>JADCER010000003.1 GCA_020249925.1 Roseomonas sp.
AGCGCGAGCGCATCAAGCGCAGAACCATCCAGCACCGCCGCTTGATGCATCACCAAAACGCAGCTTAACCTTAACCACAGATGGGCCAGATACTCCGTTAGACAGCGTGCAAAGCGGTCTCAAATGATTTGACGACGGACAATCAGCCACAGACCAGCGGCGGCGGCGCTCAACCCCAGAAATTATCTCAAGCCCCATCATCACCCCCGTACTTATGAGCGACCTTAAGATCGTCCATAAGAACAGATGACAGAGGCTTCACCTGAAAGGGAAGGTGGGGCTCGCCGGATGGTTACGAACAACCTGACCCCGGCTGACGTCTATTTCGGCAGGGGGCAGACCATCCTGCTGGAGCGCGAGCGCATCAAGCGCAGAACCATCCAGCAGCGGCGCTTGATGCATCACGAAAACGCAGCTTAACCTCAACCACAGATGAGCCAGATACTCCGTTACAAAGCCCGCTACTTGGTCTCAAATGATTTGACGACGGACAACCTGAACCCCATGCCGAGTCCTTCGCGGCGGCCGTTCAGAGCCAGCGACGGCGCCAAGCCTCCGCCATCAGGATGCACCATAGCGGGTATTGCCAGTTCTGTCCCGACAAGTGGCGCTGCCATAGTTTGCCCACGGCACCCGCATCCAATACCCCGCCTTGCGACAGCCGCCGCGCGTCCAGCAAGTCTTCCGCCCAGTCGCGCAGCGGCCCGCGGAGCCAGCGATCAATGGGAACGCCGAAGCCCATCTTGGGCCGATCAACCAATTGCCTCGGCACGCGGCGATAGAGCAGTTCCCGTAACGCCCATTTGCCAACGCCATCGCGCATCTTCATCCGGTCCGGTAGGCGCCAAGCCATGTCGAATACCCGGTGATCCAGCAACGGCGCGCGCGCTTCCAGGCTGGCGGCCATGGTGGCGCGGTCCACCTTCACCAGTATGTCGTCGGGCAGGTAGCTCAGCGTATCGAGCATCTGGCAGCGTTCCCTCACGCCAGGAAAGCTGCGGGCGAGCTGGCCCGACCATAGTGGCTCCTGCACTTCCTCGGCGCGGGGGAAGATGAGGGCGGGCTCCAGCCCTTGCTGGAGCATCCGGCGGTAACCAGGCTCGAAGATTTCAACACCATCAATCGCCGCGATACGCCCCAGCCAGCGCTCCGCCCGGGAATGCAGCAGCGGCGGCAAAAGGCCGTGGAGCGGCGCGAGCGCCGGCGCGGTGACAAGGCCGTGTCCCAACTGGGCAAGCCACCGGACAGCGCCCGGCGTACGGCGCACGATACGCATGATGGCAGCCATTTGCGCATAGCGGCTGTAGCCAGCGAAGATTTCGTCGCCGCCATCGCCGGACAGCGCCACAGTAACCTGCCGCCGCGCGAGACGAGAGACGAGCAGTGTCGGTATCTGGGATGAATCGGCGAATGGCTCGTCCCATACCTCAGGCAGGTCAGGCACCGTTGCCAGCGCCTCACTGGAGGAGACATGGAGCTCGTGATGGTCCGTGCCGAGGTGGCGTGCCACTGCACGGGCATGCGGTGATTCGTCAAAGGCTGCTTCTTCGAAACCGATAGAAAAGGTCTTCGTCCGGCCGCCACCCACCTCCTGCATCATCGCGACAATCAGGGATGAATCGATGCCGCCGGACAGGAAGGCCCCGAGGGGTACGTCCGCGACCAGACGCCGCCGCACCGCATCCTTCAGCACGTCGTCCAACCGATCGAGCAGTTCACCATCGCTGCCTTCAAGCGGGTTGGCCTTGGCGGCGGCGGCGATGTCATCCGCCCGCCACCAGCGCTCCACCCGAACCATCCCATCGGGGCCGATGGTGGCAATCCCGCCAGGCGGCAATTGCTCAACACCCTTGTAGATGCAAAGCGGCGCGGGCACCCAGCCATAGCGGAGGAAGGCAGAGAGCGCCTGGTCGTCCTGGACAGCTTCGAACAGCGGATGTGCGCGGAGAGCGCGCAGTTCCGACCCGAACAGGACCGCACCGCCATGCTGCGCCAGATAGAGCGGCTTCTTGCCGAACCGGTCGCGCGCGAGGCTGAGTCGCCGGGTGGTCCTGTCGAAGACCGCGAAGGCGAACATGCCGATCAGTCTTGGGAGCGTCGCATCGATGCCCCAGGCTTCGCAGGCTTCCAGCAGGACCTCGGTGTCGGAGTGCCCGCGGAAGCGGATGCCGCGCGCCGCCAAGTCGCGACGAAGGTCATCAGCGTTGTAGATCTCGCCATTATACACGATTACGCTGCGGCCCGAGGCGGAGACCATTGGCTGATGCCCTGCCTCGGTCAGATCAACAATGGCAAGGCGCCTGAAGCCGAAGACAAGATCGCTTTCCGGTTCCGCATGGGCACCGGCATCGTCGGGCCCGCGATGGACCATCTCGGCTGCCATGCTGGCCGCGATGCGCTGACCGTCTTGCGGGCACCACCGCCGCCGCGGGTCCAGAAAGCCTGCTATGCCGCACATACGCGCTGCCCTCTCACGCGGCCTTGAGGAGAAAGAGATGGCATGCGCTGCCGAGCCACGCGGCCAAGCGCTCCCGCCGCGGGAGGGGCAGACGTTCCCCGAGTAGCATGTTTCCCGTGTAGAACATGCCCATCGGCCTGTCCTCCAGCACCTGGAAGCCGTTGGCGGCAAAGTTACGCCGCCACCAGGCAGGGCGGAAGAACCAGGGCTCCGTCAGCAAGATGCCGCGTTCCCCATGCCGCCGCTGAAGGGCGGGGGCAGCGAGATAGCGAACCGCCCGATTCAGCGCCGCACGCCAGTCACGCCACGCCTGAGGCCTGCCTCCGAGCGGGGGTACCAAGCGCGCGGCAAGGCTGGCGACAGACTGGAGCGCGTCGGGAAAGGCGGAAAGCGTCGTCCAGCAACGCCAAGCAGGCGTCGGCAGCACGTGGATCACCCTGCCACCGGGCTTCAAGACACGACGAATTTCCCGGTGCAGGTTGGTGAGGTCTGGCACATGCTCCAACACGTTTGAGGAGAATACAGCATCGAAACTGGCATCGGGGAAGGGTATCGTGCGGCCGTCATAGTCCGTGATCGGGAAAATACGGCTGGCGCTGTAGTTGGAGATTGGAATCTCGATCGCTGAAACGTCGAAGCCCTGATCGGACAGAAGGCGAGCCTGCTGCCCAGTTCCGGCGCCGATTTCAAGCACGCGCGACCCGGGCGGCAAGCAGGCGGCGATGTGGGCAAGTTCGGCCGCACGAAGCTGGTTCAGGAATGAGATGGAGAGCATGAATTTTTGGCCGACCTGCGGAGCGGTTGCAATTTGTTTTGACCAAGCGAAGAATACAAAGCCTTCGCACAGGCCCCGGCCGAAAGCAAACCCATACGCGGCGCAAAGCCTAGAGAAAAACCGGCCAGTGCGCTTGACACCATCCCGCTGCGCTTTCATCCGTGAGGACGTCGCAGCGACCCGGGCTCTGCCGAGGTCAAAACGGATCGGGTGCGTGGCGTGGCCAGCGGCCTCTGCGCCAAGGCGGAGTTGAACAACAGATGCGGGTCCTTTTTATCGTTCGCGCCCTGACCATTGGCGGCGCCGAGCGCCAGCTGGTTGTCCTGGTGCGTGCCCTGGCGGCGCGCGGCCATGCAGTGACCATCGCCACCATGTATCGAGGCGGACCGCTTGAAGCCGAATTGGCCGGCAGCGATGTTGTTCTGCATGATCTGGGCAAGACAGGTCGTTGGGAAGCGGCGCGCACCCTTTTCAGGCTCCGCCGGCTGATTGCCGCAACGCGGCCGGATGTGGTGCATGGCTACCTTAACGTGGCGAATCTGCTCGCGCTTGTGGCGCGCAGCCTGCGGCCCCGGCCGCGGATCGTATTCGGCTTGCGGGCGTCTGATGTTGTCCCCCCCGGTGATGGCCTTGCCCGCCTCGCGCATCGGCTTGAAGCGCGTTTGGCAGCCTTTGCCGACCTGACGATTGCCAATTCCCGCGCCGGGCGGGACGCAGCCCTTCGGCGCGGTTTTGCCGCTAACCGCCTTGTGGTGGTGCCGAACGGCATAGACCTTGGCGTCTTCCGCCCCGACGCCGCCGCACGGGTGCGGGCACGGACGCGGTGGGGAATTCCAGATAACGAAGTGCTGATCGGCCATGTGGGGCGGGTGGACCCGATGAAGGACCACCCCACCTTTCTGGCCGCTCTTGCGCGGCTGAAGCAAGGCGGCACGGGTTTTCGGGCCGTTATCATCGCATCGGCGAATGAGGTGACGCGCGCGGCCCTGGCTGCCGATGCCGCGCGGCTCGGCCTGCAGGATTACGTGCGTATCGAGCCCGCGCAGCGCGACATGCCAGAAGCCTATAACGGCTTCGACCTGCTGTGCTCCTCCTCCGCCTGGGGCGAGGGTTTTCCGAATGTGGTTGCGGAAGCCATGGCGTGTGGTACGCCCGTTGTAGCCACCAATGTCGGCGATGCGCCTGACCTGCTGCTTGGCCCTGAATGGCTTGCGGCTGCGGGCGACCCGAATGATCTGGCCAAGGTGTTGGGCGCCGCACTCACCCGCCCGCCACCGCCCAGGGCGCTTGTGCGCGCCGCCATTGAGGGATACTCCATCGAAGCCTTGGCGGCGCGGACGGAACGCGCGCTGGAACATCTGGTCAGCGGGCGCTGACAGGGGTACTGGGTGCCCAGACGGTGAAAGACTATCCATGACAGGTGATGAAAATGCTTCGTTGCGCTACGAGTTCGGTAAGAACTGGTCGGACTTTGCATCACGCCTTCCGGAACGTGCGATCGAGGAAGCTGTGGCGGGCATGGCCCGGCTCCTGCCGCGCGAGGAGGTTCGGGGCCGCACGGTTCTCGACATTGGGTGTGGCTCGGGACTGCACAGCTTGGCAGCACTGAGGCTAGGCGCCGCGCGTGTCCATGCCATCGACCTGGACAGGTTCTCGGTCGAGACGGCCCGCGACCTGCTTGGCCGCCATGCGGCAGGTGAGGCGTGGACAGTTGAGGAGCGGAGCGTCTTCGATATGTCTGGCCTGCCGCAGTATGATATCGTCTATTCCTGGGGCGTTCTACATCATACCGGTGCAATGCGGCGCGCCATAGGCGAAGCCGTGGCGCGCGTCGTGCCCGGCGGCCTTCTCTGCCTCGCCCTGTACCGGCGGACGCCATTCTGCGCCATATGGCGCATCGAGAAGCGGCTTTACTGCGCCAGCCCCGCTCCGGTGCGGCGGTTGCTTGAGGCAGGCTATGTGCTGGCGCTGCGGGCACGTCTGGCCCAGCGCGGACAGAATTTCCAGCAGCATGTTGCCAACTATGTCAGTGCACGTGGGATGGACTGGATGACTGATGTCCGTGACTGGCTCGGTGGCTATCCCTATGAGTCGATCTCAGAGGAGGAGATGATGGCGCTCGGCGCGGGGCTGAGCCTAGAAGCGGTTCGACGCTTCTGCCAAACACCGGGTATTGGCGTGCTGGGCTCTGGCTGCGACGAATACGTCTTCCGCCGCCAGCCTTCCGAATGACGCGTGAGAAGTATTGGACCGGTACATCGGGCAGGGGGGCAGGGCGAGCCTCGGCTGAGAGACGAGGAGCGCCAATGCGTTATGCTTGACCCTGTATGCTTCATCAGCCTACTCACTGCGAAGGTAACGAAGTCTACACCAATAAGGGAGCACTGGGCGTGTCGATGGGAGTTTCGGACCAGAGCCGCATTTGGGAATACTTTCAGAACGAAGGTATCGATAAATTTGATGGTTCTGTAGGCCGTTTATCCTATATCGCCCGCCTTCTAAAGCCTGGGACGCGAGCACTGAACATCGGCGTCGGCAATGGCGCTCTTGAGGCCTTCGCGCTGGATCGCGGTGTCGAGGCATGGTCGCTTGATCCTAGCGAGCGTGCCATCGAAAGCCTGAAGCAGCGGCTTCTTCCAATGCGCGACCGGGCCTTTGCCGGCTTTGCACAGACCATGCCTTTTCCGGACGGGTATTTCGACGATGTGGTGCTGTCTGAGGTGCTGGAGCATTTAGAGCCGGATGTGTTCGATGGCGCGATTGCTGAGGTCGCGCGCGTGCTGAAGCCGGGTGGACGCATGATCGCGACGGTTCCAGCCCGCGAAAAGCTAAGTGAAGCGATGGTCGTCTGCCCCTGCTGCAGCACGACCTTTCACCGCTGGGGCCATACGCGCAGCTTCACCGTCGAGAGCCTGATTGACCTGCTAGGTACACAGTTTACTGCTGAGCAGGCAGCCGAGCATTTTTTCGTTGAATGGTCCACCGTGGGGCCAGCTGGCAAGCTGAAGGGTTTGCTGAAGCAGCTGCTTTCCTGGCGGGGCATCGGCACCTATGGCACGGGGCGCACCATCCTGTACGTTGGTCGCAAGCCTGCAAGGCAGTGACCTTGGCTGAAGCAGAGAAGAGGCCGCGATACCTCGCTAAACTTCCATCCGGCCAGTCGAGGATAAACAGGCGTGCTCGACTCATGATGTAATCAAGCGCGAACAGGCATCCAAAAACCGCGAGGATAAGAAACCATGCCGCTCTTTACCGTCTTTATGCCTTGCTATAACCGCGCGCATACGATTCACCGCGTCTATGAAAGTCTGCAGCAACAAACCTTGCTTGATTTTGAATGGCTTGTTGTGGATGATGGGCCACAGACAATACGACAGCAATCGTTGAAGCCTGGAAGAAGGAGGCCCCCTTCACGATCCACTATGTTTGGCAGGAAAATGGACACAAGAAGAAGGCTTTCAATCATGGGGTAAGGTTGGCTAGGGGCAAGCTTTTTCTACCCGCTGATTCCGATGATGCTTCTCCACCCACTGCACTTGAAAAATTTGCCCATCATTGGCTTACCATTCCAGAAAACGAGCGAATTCATCTTGCTGGCGTTTGTGGGCTGTGTCAGGAACAGCACGGAAAAATTGTCGGCGATTCGTTTCCAGGTCATTGGAGTATGGATTCCGATTCGATGAAGATGCGTCACAAATTTGTTGTGCGTGGTGAAAAATGGGATTTTAGCCAAACCAATATCTTACGCGCCCAGCCTTTTCCTGAGCATCTGCCCGGTTACGTGCCTGAAGGCGTGGTGTGGACGGCCATTGCCGTCGGCTACAAGACCCGCTTTATCAATAAAGTGGTGCGCATTTACTTCCAGGATGCCGGAAATCAGGTGACGCAGGAAAGAAACGCTGCCCGTGATACGGTCGGGAGTTTGTATTGGAAGACCATTGTCTTGAATAGTGAACTAAAATGGTTCTAGCACAACCCTACTCATTTCTTAACTGATGCCGCTCGCTGGACCTGTTTTCGTTTACATGTAGATATATCTCAGGCGCCCCAGGAGCGGTTTTGGCCTGTGTCGGCGGGGGCTGGTTGTTTTGATGGCGCCTATGGGTTTGGTATATTGACTCTATGATTGCTGGAAAAGGCGTTAGATTGGGCCTATCAGTAATTTTGTGCATGGGGTCGTTTTCGATCATCAGACCACGAACCTATCGCCGAATGGGATGGCGAATTGGGTTTTGGCCTCGCACCACTCGCGCGGCGGTCGCTTCCATTCTTCGACCGCTCGATTAAGAACAAGGTATAGCAGCTTCATCGCCGCCTCGTCACCCGGGAAATGGCCACGCGTGCGCACCGCCCTTCGGAGCTTCGAATTCAATGCCTCGATCGCATTCGTCGTGTAAATGATCCGGCGGATCGGCGGGCTGAACGCAAAGAAGGGTATCACCTGGTCCCAGTGTCGGCGCCAAGTTTGCGCGATGGCCGGATATTTCTGACCCCATGGCCCCGCCTCAAAGGCCTCCAGGGCAGCCAGGCCAGCTTCGGCATTGTCCGCCCGATAGACGCTGCGAAGCGCCCCTGCAATCGCCTTCCTGTCCTTCCAGGACGCAAAACTCATGGAATTGCGGATTAGGTATACAATGCAGGTCTGCACCACGGTCTCTGGAAACACTGCATTGATCGCCTCCGGAAAGCCCTTGAGACCATCAACAACGGCAATCAGGATATCGGCGACACCTCGGTTCCTGAGCTCGTTCATGACGCGCAGCCAGAACTTGGCCCCTTCGGTCTGTTCGATCCAGAGGCCGAGGATTTCCTTAGTTCCATCCGGCAAAATGCCAAGCGCGATATAGACCGCCTTGTTGCGAACAAAGCCCTCATCGCGGATCTTCACCCGGATCGCATCGAAAAACACCAGCGGATAACAAGCATCAAGCGGGCGGCCCTGCCATTCGGTAACCGCCTCAAGCACAGCGTCCGTCACCGTCGAGATCAGGTCCGGTGAGACATCAATGCCGTAAAGCTCCTCAAGATGTCCGCGGATCTCGCGCACCGTCATTCCGCGTGCGTACATCGAGATGATCTTGTCGTCGAAATCCGGGAAGCGCCGCTGGTACTTGGCGATCAGCTTGGGATCAAAGGTGCCCAATCGGTCGCGCGGAATATCCAGCGTCAACTTCGATGAGCCAGTCAGCATCGTCTTCTTCGAACTGCCGTTGCGGCGATTGCCGAGCCCCGCCTCGGCCTCCGTTTCAAGGTGATCTTCCAGCTCGGCAGCCAGCATCCGCTCCGAAAGCGCCTTCTTTAAATCATCAATCAGGCCGCCCTTGGCGAATAGCTCCTGGGGCTCTCGCCCCGCCAAAAGCTGGTCCAGCAACGCTTTGTCTATGGCCATAGCGATGGGTCCTTCCATTCCATCCATATGACCCCGTGCACAAAATTACTGATAGGGCCGTTAGATTCCGTCGCGCCAAGCGCGGGTGATCTACCTTATGCGATCGACGCGTAGCAAATACCTTGCAGTTCCATAAATCATGATTGTGCTGACCACATACATCAACGACGTTGATGCAGCCAGACCTTGCCCCTCAAGGTCAAACCACACCCATGCACCGAATAGCTTTGCCAGAAAAGCTAAAACTGCCGTAACAAGCAACCAGGGTGCCTTTCCCGCAGCACCCAGCCATTGCACCAGCACAATACCGAACAGGTAGAAGGGCAGTTGCAGCGCCAGCACACGCAGAATTTGCGCGACCTCCTGGGTGTCCTTCGCGGTGAAGGCGCCGCGTTCAAACAGCAGCATGACTGCCCATTCCGCAGTCAACACCACCGCCACGGCACATAGGGCCCCCAATACCCCAAAACGCCAGGCCCAACGCTGCGCCAAGGCGAAGCTTGCGCGAAGGTCACCCACACTCGCGAAGACAGGAAGCATCGCCCGCCCAACAACCACTGTGGTCAGCCCAAGCACAAGCGCCATGATGCGCTGCGCATAGGAAAAGCTGGCCAGCACACCTTCCCCCATGCGCACCGCAAAAAACTGATCCAGCAATCCCGCGCTGGTCATAACAATCTGCGCCAGCAGCATGATCCCGAAGGCATTGCGCAAGGCGGGCCAATGCTCGGCGATGGCCCCAAGATGCGCGAAGCCAATGGGTTGCCTGCAAAGCCTGATCAACAACAATGTCTGAAGCGCAAAGCCGATCAGCGTCGCTGCCGCCAATGGCAGAACGCCCCATGCCTGGCCTGATGCGATCGGCCAGGCCAAAAGGCAGACAGCAATCGCTGCCGCCGGCGTTGCTTCCAGCAAGGTATTCGCATGGCGGCGCTGGCTCATCAGCCAATTCGACAGCACCGCACCCATGAAGGCAAAGGCAATACTGGGCGCGACCCAGGGCAGGGCGGTCAAGGCTGCCACTTGGCTCTCAACGGTCAATCCCAGGTCCAGGCGAATGACGGCCCACCACATGATGGTGCCGAACAGCAGGCTGACCGCAGCACCCAATAGAAAAGCGAAAGGCAGCAGCGCGGCATGCAGCTTGCTGGCTTCAGAAGGCCGTTCCTGCTGGAGTTTGACCAGAAAGGGTATGAGGATGATCCCCGTAACGCTTGCGAATACACCAGATGGCCATTGCGCCAGGTTGAATACAAACAAATACCCATCAACCACGGCGCCGGTCCCGTAGCGATAGGCCACCATCATTTCTTTGGCGGCTGCTATCGCTTTGGCAACCAATAGGAAAACCGCAACCCAAACCATTCCGCGCACAATCGCGCGATTTTCACCACTGGCACCCTGCAAGCGCCTGCGCATCGGGGCCGGCAGAAACTTCATTGCCCAGGCTTCAAGGCGACGAGAATTTGCCAAAGCTTGGCCCTCAGTCATTCTGAAAAACGTGGCCGGTACCAAACCATAGATTGGGGCAAACCTTCTTTCCGTAGTATCCGCTAGCTTAGGACTTGCAGCTAACGCGTCGGAACGGAGTTCATGGCTCGTGCGATACGCGCGCATGTACAGGGATGTCAAGGTAAGCTCCGCCGCGGCGCAATACCCGCAACCAAGCGGCCGCCTGGCCGTGCCGGGCCTTTGCTGCATCACTGGCCTGACCGAAGCCAAACGGGCGATGCCGGCATCGCTCTTGCTACCCCCGACTCAAACAGCGCAAAAGGCCTAAACGTAAGGGCGAAAAATGGGTTATAGACAGCCGGCTCTTCGCCCTGCCTACTCCCGAAAGCTGAGGTTTGACTTGCGGATCGCACACATCATCACTGGCCTCGGCACAGGCGGCGCTGAGACAATGCTCGCGAAGTTGATTGAGGCGCTTCCCCCGCCCGAGCATGAACATGTTGTGATGCCGCTCCTGAGCGGTGGGGTACTCGCGGCCAGGATCGCGGCCGCCGGGGGGCAAATTGTTGATGCTGGCATTCCCCGGTCACCACGTGCACTCCTGTCGCTGGCGCGGCTCCGTCGGCTGGTCCAGGAAGCCCGCGCAGACGTGGTGCAGGGCTGGATGTATCACGGTAACCTGGTCGCCTCGCTGGCTGCGTCAGGTAAACCGGTACTTTGGGGTATACGCCAGACTCTCTCCAGCATCAGCCATGTGCGACCCATGACGCGCGCCGTCATCATTGCCTCCGTGCCTTTCGCATTCCGGACGAATCGAATCATTTACAACGCGACCTTGAGCGCAGCCGACCATGAAAGATTGGGTTTTCCAGCCAAGAAGCGGGCATATATCCCAAACGGTTTCGACACCCTTCGCTTTCGGCCGATGCCCGAGGCCAGCGCTGCGCTGCGGGCCGAACTCGGCCTCGCGGAGAATGTCCGCCTGATTGGCCGGGTCGCTCGGGACGATGCCATCAAGGATCATGAGACGCTTTTCGCGGCCTTCGCCCGCGTGGCGTCGTCGGACCCGGCCTGCCACCTGGTCTGTGTTGGGCGCGGCATGCTGCCCGGAAGGCCGCGTCTCGATGCGCTAACAACCCAACACGGCCTCGCCGGGCGGGTGCATCTGCTCGGCGAGCGGCTCAATATGCCTGAGCTGACCGCCGCCTTCGACCTCGCGCTCTCGACCTCCCGTCACTCCGAGGGTTTCTCGAACGCTATCGGAGAGGCAATGGCGGCCGGTGTGCCCGTCATTGCGACTGAGGTGGGCGAGGCAAAGGAGATCCTGGGCGATTCCACACGCATCGTATCGGCTGCCGACCCCGAAGCGCTGGCCGAGTGCTGCCTTCGCCTGCTCGCGCTATCGCCCGCGCAACTTGCGGCACTGGGCACCGCCGATCGCGCGCGCATTGAGGAGAGATACGCCATGCCCGGCGTCGCGCGGCGCTTTGCCCTGGCTTGGCAGGAGGCACTGAACGGGATCGGGCCGAATTAACCCGAACCGCCGACCGAGGGGGCCCAGTTTCTATGAACAGTTCTGGGGCGTTTCTTAAGTGGGTTTCTGAACTGAACCGCCCCGCGTTTGCCGGTTGCGGATTTGCTTAAGTTACGCCGCCATGGCTGGTTGATCCAGTGACGCATAGGTGCGTTCTTCGGCTTCTGCGGGCGAAGTATAGCCGATTGGTGCTAGCAAGCGTTCGTTATTGAACCAATCCACCCATTCCAAGGTAGCGAATTCCACGACCTCGAAGCGGCGCCGCGGCCCTCGGCCGTGAATGACTTCCGTTTTGTAAAGCCCCTTGATGGTCTCGGCGAGTGCATTGTCGCCGCGTGCGCCGATACTGCCGACCGGGGGCTCAATCCCGGCTTCAAGCGGTCTTTCCGTGTATGTTACTGAGACATAATGGACCTCTCACGGATTTGTGCCGCTCTTTTGATCACATATTGTGCTGCGAAGGAGACGAACCGCGGGCACCGGCAGGATGGATGAGCGTCGCAAGGAAGTGGTGCGAATAGCGTTGATCATTGGGCTTTCGTGGCGCCAGGTTACGGATGATCTTGGGGGCGGGTCACTCCCACTCAATCGTCCCCGGCGGCTTCGATGTAATGTCATAGGTCACGCGATTGATCCCGCGTACCTCATTCACAATCCGCGCCGCAACGCGATTGAGGAACCCCATATCAAAGGGATAGACATCCGCCGTCATGCCATCCGTGCTGGTGACGGCACGCAGCGCGCAGGCTTGGTCGTAACTCCGCCCATCGCCCATCACACCCACGGTGCGCACGGGCAGCAATACGGCAAAGGCCTGCCAGATCGCGTCATACAGGCCGGCATTGCGGATTTCTTCCAGGAACACGCTATCCACGCGGCGCAGCAGATCGGCCTTTTCGCGTGTCACCTCACCGGGGATACGAATGGCAAGGCCCGGCCCCGGGAAGGGATGGCGCCCGACAATTTCTTCCGGAATGCCGAGCTCCCGCCCCAGCGCGCGCACCTCATCTTTGAATAGATCGCGCAGCGGCTCCACCAGCTTCATGCGCATATGCGCGGGCAAGCCGCCAACATTATGGTGCGATTTGATCGTGACAGATGGGCCGCCGGTTGCGGAGACACTTTCAATCACATCCGGATAAAGCGTGCCTTGCGCCAGGAAATCCGCGCCCCCCAGCTTGTTCTGTTCTTCCTCAAAAACTTCAATGAATAGCCGCCCGATGGTCTTGCGCTTCACCTCCGGGTCCGTCACGCCGGACAGCTGGCCCAAAAACAAATCCGAAGCGTCACGATGGATCAGCTTGATGTTGAAGCGGTCGCGAAAGGTGCTCACCACCTGTTCGCTTTCATTCGCGCGCATCAATCCGTGATCCACATAAATGCAGGTCAGTTGATCGCCAATCGCCTCATGAATCAGCACCGCAGCGACCGAGCTATCAACACCGCCGGAAAGCCCACACACCACACGCCCTTGCCCGACCTGCGCACGAATGCGCGCGACGGCTTCCTGGCGGAAACCGGCCATGGTCCAATCGCCGGCGCAGCCGCAAACGCCATGGGTGAAATTTTTCAGCAACGCAGCGCCATGCGGCGTATGCACCACTTCCGGGTGGAACATGGTGCCGTAAAACTGCCGCGCATCATCGGCAATCACGGCGAAGGGCGCGCCCTCACTGCTCGCGACACTCCGAAACCCGGGCGGCAGCGCGGTGATGCGATCACCATGGCTCATCCATACCTGTTCACGCGCGCCCTTGGCCCAAACCCCGCGCGTAATCGCGCATTCACCGGTTACGTCCACAAAGGCGCGGCCGAATTCGCGATGCTCGGAAGGCTCGACCACGCCCCCCAATTGCGCCGCCAATGTCTGCTGTCCGTAACAAATCCCCAGAACCGGCACGCCAAGGGCAAACACGGCATCCGGCGCACGCGGGCTTTCGCCTTCATTCACACTCGCCGGCCCGCCGGATAGAATAATGCCACGCGGCGCAAAGGCGCGGATGCGTGCCTCCGGCGCGTGATGAAAGGGCCAAACCTCGCAATAAACGCCGGATTCGCGGACGCGGCGCGCGATCAGCTGCGTCACCTGGCTTCCGAAATCGAGGATCAGCACATGATCGTGCCGGGGGGCGGAGTCTTGCGGTTCAGGGGCCATGCGGGCTTGCACCACAAGCCGCGCCTTCGGGCAAGTTAGGGTTTGTTTGGTCGCATTTTCCGAGCCGCCAAGTGGGTCCACTTGGCTTGAAAATGCTCCAGGCCCGGTCGCATTTTCCGAGTCGCCAAGTGTGTCCACTTGGCTTGAAAATGCTTCAGGCCTCCGGCGCCGCGGCGGTTGCCGCCAGCAGCGTATCAATCGGCTCCCACAGCATCGCCACCTGTTCGACCGGCTGGCCGCCCACGCGGGTCTGGCCGCGCGCCACCACCCGCCCGCCCAGATGGCGGTAGAACCATTGGGTTGGGTTGTCGCGCAGCACCCAAACCATGGCCGAACGGCAGCCCACCACGCGCAAATGCGCCGCCGCCGCGCGCATCAGCCGCCGGCCGGTGCCGCGGTCCCGGTAATCCTCATTCAAATAGAGCGTATTGATCTCCCCATCCGCCAGCCCCCCACGGCGGGACCGCCCGCCAGAGGCAAAGCCGATGATCGTCGCTTCCTCCGGGGCGCTGCCATCCGGTGCGTCATCGCCGGATGCCACCGCGACAAATACGGCATAGCCGCCGCGCCGGTCGAACATGTCGCGCTGATAGGCCGCGGCCAAGCGCGTCGCGGAAAGCCCGGCCAGATAGGCATCGGGCAGAATGCCGGCATAGGCGCTGCGCCATACCGCGACATGCAGCGCGCCAATCGCGGCTGCATCGCTGGCACGGGCACGGCGGATCGCGATCATGGCTTTCTTTCCAGTACAGCACAGAAGAATCCATCCGTACCCTGCGCGCCAGGGGAAAGCCGCAACCATGGCCCGGCGCAAGGCTGCGCGACATCAGGGCAGAGCGCAGGCCAAAGCGTTTCAAGCGCCATTGGCGCGAAATCCGGGTTGCTTGCCAGGAAGCTTTCCATCCGCTCCTCATTCTCCGCGGGCAATACGGAACAAGTAGCGTAGACCAATCTGCCGCCTGGACGCACCAATTCTCTTGCCCTTCCGAGAATGTCGTTTTGCACCGCAACAAGCTCAGCCAAATCGGCGGGGCGGGTGCGCAGCCGCGCATCCGGATTGCGCCGCCAGGTGCCGGTGCCGGTGCAGGGCGCATCCACCAAAACGCGGTCAAAACTACCGGCGCGGCGCTTGGCCCAGCGATCCCCGGCGGTCAGCAAATGGCGTTCGGCATTATCCACCCCGGCGCGCCGGAACCGCAAAGCCGCCCCTTCCAGCCGGGGCGCCGAGGTATCGCAGGCGGTGATCTTGCCCCGATTGCCCATGGTGGACGCCATGGCGAGCGTCTTGCCCCCGGCGCCAGCGCAGTAATCGGCCACGCGCATGCCGGGGCGGGCATCGGCCAGAAGGGCGATCAATTGGCTGCCTTCATCCTGTACTTCGATCAGGCCAGCCTTGAAGGCCGCCGTGCCGGTCACTGGCCTGCGGGAAGGCACACGCAGCCCCCAAGGGGAAAAGGGAGTGGGTTCTGTGGCGATACCCCCGGCCGCCAGGGCAGCAGCGGCTTCTTCCCGCGTGCCGCGCAGCAGGTTGGCGCGGAGATCAAGCGCGGCCGGTTCTTCCATGGCGGCGGCTTCCGCGGCTAAATCCGTCCCGAAACGCGCCTTGAAATCAGGCAGTAGCCATTCCGGCAGGTTTAAGCGCACCGCTTCCGGCATATCCGGGTGCAGCAAATCCCGCCCGGCCATGATCCGCACCGCGCGCGCTTCGGCGGCATTGGGTGGGGCCGCGCCATAGCGTTCGCCCGAAAAGCCCCTGCCGATATCGGCTTCCGTCCAGCGCGCCACCAGCACCAGATAGGCCATCAGCAATAGGCGCGGCGTGGGTTCAGCCGGCAGCCGCGCTAGGTTCCAATCCAGCCGCAGCCTTTGCCGCACCACGCCCCAGACCCATTCACTGACGCTCCGCCGATCCCCCCCGCCGATGAAGCGCCGGGCGCGGAAAAAATCACTCGCCACCGCATCGGCGGGGCGGCGACGGGCATCAGGGGCAAAGCATTGGGCTTCGAGCGCACTCAGCAGCTCGATCGCCGCGGCAAGTCTGGCGGAAGGGGTCACCGGGGGAGCATCAGGGCAGAAGCGCCCCCTGGCAAGGCCCACCCCCCTTCACCTTTCGCGCTGCCTTGTTTTAGGCTGAGGGTCGAAACGGCGAGGCAAATCGCCCAAAACGACTTGAGGAAGCGCCGCATGCATCTTGGCCTGTTCATGATGCCGCTCCATCCACCGGGGCGGCCCATGCATGAAACCCTGGCAGAGGATACGGAAAAATCCCTGCTCGCGGACCGCCTTGGCTTTCAGGAGGTCTGGGTGGGGGAGCATTTCTCCGCAACTTCTGAACCCATTGCCTCCCCCCTGATGTTCATGGCGGGGCTGGTCCATCGCACGAGCCTTACGTTCGGCACGGGCGTGATCAACCTGCCCAACCACCACCCGGCCATTGTGGCGGCGGAAGTCGCGCAATTCGATCATATGGCGCAGGGCCGCTTCATGATGGGGATTGGCGCGGGGGGCCTTTCTTCGGATTTTGAGCTCTTTGGCGATATCGAACCCAAGGAACGCGGCAAGCGCATGGTGGAATCGATTGAAACCATCCAGCGCATCTGGGCCGCCGAGCCGCCCTATGATGTGGGCGGCGAAACCTGGCCGGTGAAGATTTCGCGCAATGTGCTGCCGCAATATGGCGTGGGCTTCATGCCCAAACCCTTCCAGCCGGGCGGGCCTTCCATTCATATCTCCGCCCGGTCCAGGGATTCGCAAGGTGTCGCGCTGGCCGCCAAGCGCGGCTGGGGCGTGATCAGTGCCAATTTCGTCGCACACCGGATCCTCACCGGCCATTGGCAGAGCTTCGCTGCGGGCTTGCGCGAATCCGGCCAGGCGCCCGATGGCGCGCGCTGGCGCATGGCGCGGAATTTCGTGATTGCCGCGACCGATGCCGAAGCCCGCGCCCGCGCCACCGCCCCGGAAGGGGCCACCCGCTATTACTTCGAATACCTCGGCAGCCTCGCGAAGCGCGCGGGGCTCGCCGCCACCATGACGCCGCGCGAAGACATGGACCATAACGCCGCAACGGCTGAGGACATGATTGACGCCTGCGTGATCGCCGGCAGCCCGCGCACCGTTTTGGACAAGCTGATTGCGCTGCGTGAGGAAGCCGGCCCCTATGGCCATGTATTGATGGCCGGCCTTGATTGGTCCGGCCCCAATGCCGCTTGGGAGGCTGAGAGCATGGCGCGTTTGGCGCAGGAAGTCATGCCAAGGCTGCGCCAGCATCTGGATCGGCGCGCGGCGGCGGAGTGAACCAAAAAAACTGAGGGGTGGGCGCAAATTTCCACCAGAGGTGTCTATTTTTCAGAAGTTTATTTACGAATCTCGGTTAGATTAGCTTCATGACGAAAACCATCCCCGGCGGCATCAATGCCGCGATGAATGCGACGCTGAGCGGCATGCAGCGAGCCGTGGAGCGTCTGGAAATGGCGGCAATACGCTTGGCCAATACTACCGCAGCGCCAGAACGGCCTGTCTATGTCCCGCCCATCCCGCGAGAGGGCATCGGTTCCGGCATTGCCGCCATTCAGGGGCAGGAAGCCCTGGAGACGGCCCTGGTTGATATCATGATCGCAAAACGCGCTTATGAAGCCAATGCCAAAGCGTTTCGTTTCATCTCAGCGACCGAGGATTGGCCCTTCAGTCGGGGGTTCTGATCAGCGCCTTCTAAGTACCAACGTAGTCCAAGGACCCACATCTATTCTGCGTTCAAGCACCAGGCCCTGACGGCGATGCGCCGTCAGCACCATGCGCGCCTGCGTGCCGAGAAGCCCGGCCAAAATGGCCGTTCCCTGCGGTGCAAGATGCGCCGCCAATTCTCGCGCCATGGCGCAAAGCGGGCGCGCCAGGATATTCGCGAAAATCAGATCATAGCGCTTGCCCTGCAACCGCCGATCACGCCAGCCATCCGCCAATAGCGCGCGCATCTGGGCAGACAATCCATTCAGTCGCGCATTCTCCGCACAAATGCGCACCGACCAGGGTTCGATATCGGTGGCGGTCACCGGCACGTGCAGCAGCTTCGCTGCCGCCATGGCGAGAATGCCCGAACCACTGCCCAGATCCATGACACGCCGCGGACGGCGATGCGCCATGGCTTCAAACGCCATCAGGCAGCCTTGCGTCGAGGCATGCTCCCCCGACCCAAACGCCAAACCGGCATCCAGCTTCAACACCAGCCGATCAAAACAGCGCCGATCCGCAACATGGGTCGGGCGGATCAGGAAGCGCTGGCCAATGCGCTGTTCCGGAAAAGCCTGCACCGTCCGCGCCAGCCAGCCATCCGCTTCCACCGGCGCGATCAGCACTGCGGGCGGCGCTATGCCGGCCACCAGCGCGGCCAAGGCCAAGGCGCTTTCCAGCGCATCCTGCCCCGCGCCTGCTTCGCGCACACCTTCCACGCGCCAGGTATCGCTCGGCTCATCGCGGAAATAGGCGACTGTGCCGCAGACTTGCTGAAGTGCTGCTTCAAAGAAGGGCAGCGCTTCCTCGCTCAGCCCATCAATGCTGAGCGCTTCCAGCGGCTCCGCGCGGCGGCGGGAAAGCGCACCGGCGCCATCAGGACCGGCAGGGCGCATCAGGCTTTCTCAACAAAACGATCAATCAGGCGCTTGTCGCCGGCCTTGTCGAAGCGGATATCAAGCCGATCATCATCCACGCCCGTCACCTCGCCATAGCCGAATTTCTGGTGAAAGACGCGATCACCCGGCGCATAACGCGTGGCACTCGCCGGGCGTTCCTTCACTTCCCAGGCGGCCGCTTCGATCACGCGCGGGCGCTGGCCATACAAGCCGCCCAAGGCTGGAAAAACGCTCGCGCTTCGCATCTCCCGCGCCGCATTGCCTTCCAGCTTGATCTCGGATGCCGGCAATTCATCCAAAAAGCGGGATGGGATGGAAGCCTGCCAATTGCCGTAAATGCGCCGATTGGCGGCATGGCTGATCACGGCAAAACGCCGCGCGCGCGTGATGCCAACATAAGCCAGGCGCCGTTCTTCTTCCAAGGCGCGTTCACCGCCTTCTTCCAGGCTGCGCTGCGATGGAAACACGCCTTCTTCCCAGCCGGGCAAGAACACGCGATCAAATTCCAAACCCTTCGCGCCATGCAAGGTCATGATCGAAACGCGCTGGCCTTCCGCCGCTTCGTCATTTTCCATCACCAGCGAGACATGTTCCAGAAACCCGGCCAGGGTTTCGTAATCCGCCAAGGCGCGCAGCAATTCCTTAAGGTTATCAAGCCGCCCGGGTGCTTCCGGGCTGCGATCCTGCTTCCACATATCGGTATAGCCGCTTTCTTCCAGCAGGGTCGCCGCCATCACCACATGGCCTTCATTGGGCAGCATGGCGCGCCAACGGGCGAAGGCTTCCAGCAATTCACCCAAAGCGGCACGCGCCTTGGCCTGCTTGATCACGCCCTTTTCCAAGGTAAGAGCAGCGGCAATCGCAAGCGGCACGGCTTCGGCGCGTGCCAGCGCATGCATCTCCCGCATCGCGGTATCGCCAAGCCCGCGCTTGGGCAGATTCACAATCCGTTCAAACGCCAGATCATCCGCGGGCTGCGCCACCACGCGGAAATAGGCCATGGCATCACGGATTTCCTGACGCTCATAAAACCGCGCACCACCCACCACGCGATAGGGCAGGCCAAGCGTAATCAGGCGTTCTTCAAAAGCGCGCGTCTGAAAACCGGCGCGGATCAGAATGGCAATCTCTCCAAGGCTCTCGCCCGAACGCCGCGCGGCTTCGATCCTATCCCCCACCATGCGCGCTTCTTCTTCGCTGTCCCAGACTGAGACGACGCTGACCTTCTCCCCATCCGCATCATTGCGCCCGGGGCGCAGGGTTTTGCCGAGCCGCCCGGTGTTGTGTGCAATCAGTCCGGAAGCGGCGGCGAGAATGGGCTTGGTTGAACGGTAATTCGATTCCAGCCGCACCACCTGCGCGCCGGGAAAATCCTTTTCAAACCGCAGGATGTTTTCAATTTCCGCCCCGCGCCAGGAATAGATGGATTGGTCATCATCACCGACACAGCAGATATTGCGATGCGCCTGCGCGAGCAGCCGCAGCCAGTAATACTGTACCAAATTGGTGTCCTGATATTCATCCACCAGAATATAGCGAAAGCGTCGCTGATAATCGGCCAGCACTTCCGGGTGCCCGCGCAAAATCGTCACCACATGCAGCAGCAAATCACCGAAATCGGCGGCATTGAGTGCCTTCAGCCGCGCCTGATAGGCTTCATAAATGCTGCGCGCGCGCCCGGCGGCGTAATCCGTATCCTCCGCAGCCGTGACAGCATCCGGCGTCAGCCCGCGATCCTTCCAGCGCTGAATGATCGCCATCAACCCATTCGCAGGCCAGCGCTTCAGGTCAATATGTTCTGCTTCCATCACCTGCTTCAGCAGGCGCAACTGATCATCCGTATCCAGGATGGTAAAGTTCGAATTCAGCCCGACAAGTTCCGCATTACGGCGCAGCATGCGCGCAGTGAGCGCATGGAAGGTGCCAAGCCAAAGCCCCTCCACCGCCTCACCCATCATCGCGCCAACACGTTCGCGCATTTCGCGCGCGGCCTTATTGGTGAAGGTCACTGCCAGCACCTGGGAAGGGAAAGCCTTGCGGCTGCGCAGCAGATGCGCAAACCGCGTGGTCAACACGCGCGTCTTGCCGGTGCCGGCACCTGCCAGCACCAAAAGCGGCCCATCCAGCGCTTCCACCGCCGCGCGCTGTTCGGCATTGAGCCGCGCGAGGTAATCCGCGTCACTCACTGGCAGGACCCGATGGACCCGGCGCCGCAAATCTTCTCGCCATCCAGCCAGCGCGCGCCGCTGAAATCAGCGCCGGAAAGATTGGCGCCGGTGAGCTCCGCGCCGGTGAGGTCCGAACCGCGAAAATCGGCGCGGAACAGCGTGGCGCGGCGCAAATCCGCACCCTTCAACGTGGCGCCAGCCAGCACAGCGCGCGTCAGATCGGTGCTGCGGAGCGTCGCTCCGGTCAGATCGGCGCGCGACATATCCGCAAAGCTGAACCGCGCATCTGACCCATCAATGCCATTGAGTTTCGCCTCGACAAAGCGCGCCCGCGCGAAGGAGGAATCGCGAAGTGTGGCCCCCGCCAGGTCTCGGCCCGAGAAATCCGCGTTATCCAGCAGGCAGCGTCGCCAGACTACGCCAGGGGCGGGGGAATCGGCGCAGGCGCCAAAGGCAGGGCCGGCCAGCAGCAGCAGGCCAAGCAGGAGGGGAATCTGTCGGGATGTGATCACGGAGTGGATATAGAGGGTCCAACCCGCCGGTCCAACCGCGCGCCGCTTGCATCCCGGCCCCGAAGCGGCAAGCATGAAGGGGGAAAGTTTCAGGAGAACAGAATGCGCCGCCAGTTTTTCGCCCTGAGCCTGATGGCCCTGCTGCCTTTGCCCGCGGCCGCGCATCACCCGATGGACGGCGCCATGCCGCAAACACTTTGGCAGGGTTTTGCTTCCGGCATCGGCCATCCGGTGATTGGGCTGGATCATTTGGCCTTTTTGCTGGCGGCCGGTGTGCTGGCCGCAGCCCTGCCACGTAATCAGGCCTTCCGCGCGATGGCGGGCTTCCTGGCAGCCGGCATCGCGGGCCTCACGCTGCATATGGCCGGCATTGGCCTTGGCATGACCGAGGCTTTGGTTTCGGCCTCAGTGCTGCTGGCGGGGCTGGCGCTGTTGATCACGAAGCGCGTGCCCGCCCCGGCGCTGCTGCTGGGCTTTGCCCTGGCCGGGCTGTTCCACGGCCACGCCTTTGCGGAAGCCGTGATCGGCGCCGAGGCCACGCCGATCATCGCCTATCTGGCCGGGCTTGCGGTGATCCAGGGCGGCTTGATGCTGGGCGCCATGGCGCTGGCGCGGGAAACGTCGCGCGCGCGCTGGCTACGCCCGGCTATGGGTGCGGCGGCGAGTTTTGCCGGGCTTGGGTTTTTGGTCGTGGCTTTGGTGGGGTAGCTCATGTCCGGTTCACATGCGTTCACCGGACACGCGCGAAATATTTGCTTGAGTCGCATTTTCCGCGTCGCCGATTTACACTACTTGGATTGAAAGTCCTAAGCCATTCGCCAAACCACCGGAAACACCTCACATTCCATCGGCGCGCCACACCGTTCATAATCAGCCATGAACTCGGGATGGAGGGGCTGGGGCATCGCGTCACTCATGACGTTCACCTCTGGCGCTGGCCTTGCCAAAGTCACCGAGACAGCTTCAGAACCTGTAACTCAGCCCAAGCCCGAAGGTTATTTGGTTTTCATCGCCTTCGCGGGTGACAATAGGGCTGTCGGCGGCATCGCCCATCAAGCGCTTAAAGCTGACAACGCCGTTGATGCCCCAGCCACCCGTAATCACATAATTCGCCGTGAGCGATAGGCTCACATCGCGGATACCACTGCTCGCCTTGTATTCAGGCAAGCCGCTTGCGGCGGCGCCAGCCTGCGTCACGCCAAAAAAGGTCTGATTGTAACGATCAGAGCCATAGCCCGCGAGCGCGATGGCCCGGAGCCGCAGCCGATTGATCGGATCAAAGCGATAGCTGCCGCCGAAAAACAGCAGGCCGCCGGATGCAGTGGAAGAAACATCATGGACGTAATGCACCTCAATCGCGGCTTCGTCGCGACTGGTGAGCACGTCGCGGAAGGGCACCCGCATGAAGGCGCCAGCTTCGGTCGAATCGTCAATATCGCCAAGCAGTTTCACGCGCTTGTTTTCGACATCAGAACGGCCAAACCGCTGACCCAAAACGGGGCCAAATTCGATGCCAGACCAGGGCGAGACATTGGCACGCAAGGCAATGCTGGCGCTCAATGTGGCGGTTTCGATGTAGTAATTATCATAGGCGAGGCGACCGGCAATGAGCGGACCAATACTCTGATCTCTCGAGCCTTGGTATTCCGGCTTGGAAAGCACGCCGAGTGCGAAGAAGCCTGATATCCGCGGGTCGGACTGCGCCATGGCCGGGGCGGCCAGACCTGTCAACAGAAACGGCGCTGCGAGAGCGACCAATGTCGAGAGGCTATTTCGAGTGATGGACATGGGACCTTCCGGTTGCAGCGGTAATGCCAGTGATACGGAAACGAAATGCTTTGATAGCTTCATTTTAACGTGAAGCTGACTAATGTCGAGGTAAGAAAATGATCTGTAACACATTGTGGCGGATGCGCTGTCGCAGTGGGGGCGACTGCACCGCGGGTTTTGGGGGGCGCTCGGGCGCATCACCTGGCGGCCCGAAAAATGTCGCGTAACGACGGATGGAAGCATATCGGCCAGGCGGATGGGTGGCAGACATGCCCTGGAAGGACGAGGACGAAGGCGCATTGGCCGCTTAGAGCAAATCGCGTTCAGATGGAAAATCTGAACGCGTGAAGATGCTCGCAAAACAACGAGGTAGAGCGGGTTGCGTGAACCCATGTGAACGCAACACGCTCTATGGGCTTATTCGGTGGATGAGTGCTTGGCTTGAAAATGCTAAGCCGCCCGCCAAACCACCGGAAACACCTCACTATCCATCGCCGCACCATGCGCTGGCGCATTCGCCGGCGCGGGCGGGCTTTCTATCCCCTTCCGGCGCGTGAACACCGCATCATCGCCTGTCCAGCGCGCTGAAACCGCGCGGCGGCGCAGCTTCCCGCTGCGATTGCCCGGCGCGCCATGCAACGTCAGCCCATGGAAGGCCACGCAATCGCCAGGCTGCAAATCCCAGCCCAGCAAGGTGTAATCGCCACGGTTCCCCTCAACATCGGGCACCGGCAGAAAGCGCGGATCATCGGAAGGATGGTCAGCGCTATCGGCAAAGCGCTTCGGCTTGAACCATTCGCCCCGGCGATGCGACCCCGCGACATATTCAACGCCATTCTCCCGCGCCACAGGATCAAGCGGAATCCAGAGCGAACACACCTGCCAGCCCTCCACCGTCCAATAGGGCTGGTCATTATGCCAAGGTGTCGGTTCTTCCGTGCCTGGTTCCTTCACCAGCACATGTTCATGAAACAGATTGACCTTGCCGCTTTGCATCAGCGCACCGGCAATGGCGGCGGCGGGGGAATGGCGCAAAAACGCCTCATATTCCGCAATGCGCTGCCAGGAACAGTAATCGCCGAAGAACATGCCGGGCTTGCCTTCCGGCGTATAGCGTTTGCCGAAGGGGCCGGGCTCTCGCAGATTGCGCTCCACCCCGGCGGCGAGCAGCTCAACCCAATGCGGCGCGAATGCGCCACGGATCACCACCGCGCCATCCCGGTCATAATCAGCAATGATCTGGGGATCGAGGATTTGGGGCATCGCGTTTCTCCTGGTCTTGAAACGACCTTAACGGGCCAAACCCGCGCGCGCAAAAGCGGCGGACGAAATCTTCCTGCGCCGGGGTTTCAATCGCCTCAGCATTGTAGGCTGCGCGCAGCCAGGCCACCGGGTCGCCCTCCACCGCACCGGCCATGATGGCAAGGCAGGCCATGGCCGTGCCGGTGCGCCCAAGCCCGGCCTTGCAGCCGATGTGATAGGCGCCATCAGGCGCGGCGCGCATCGCTTCCAACATATCCGCCAGCACCGCGCGCAAACCGGCTTCGTCGGGCAGGCCGAAATCCGGCACATCAAGCTGCCATTCCGCTTCGCCAATACGCGCGGCGCGCGCTTCCAGGCAAAGCCCGCGTGCACCTGCCGGCATGGCATCAAAGGGCCCGCCCGAGATGCTGATGCGCTGCCCCCCCAGGGGCAATTCAAGCCGCCCGCGCAGCATTAGGGCGCGGCATTTCCCTTGCCATTATCGGCAACCAGCACGGGTTCCAGCAGGCTTTCCGCTTCCTGCTTCAACCGCAGATAGGACCGCACCGAAAAGGGCAACATGCCAAGATAGATCATGCCGGCCATGGCAAGCGCACCCCAAGGCTCAGCGAACAACAAAGCCATATAAAGCCCGATGCCCAGCAGCAGCGGCAGCACCGCTGCGCGCGGCACCTTGAAGTTCTTGAAGGACCAGGTGGGCAGCGTGCTCACCATCAACCCGCCTACCAGGATCAGAATGCCAGCCACCAGCACGGGATTGCGCATGATATTGGCCAGCAGTGGCATTTCCACCTGCGTAAAAAACAGCCCAGCGAAAAGCGGAAACAGCGCGCAGCCCGCCCCGGCTGGCGCCGGCACGCCGGTGAAGAAATTATAGGTATAGGCAGGCTTCGGCGCCGGCCCGACATCAAGCGCCGCATTGAAGCGCGCAAGCCTGAGCGCGGAACACACCGCAAACAGCAAGGCGGGTGCGAAGGCAATGCCGCGATAATCCTGCAAGGCCCATAGATACAGCACCAGCGCGGGCGCGACGCCGAAGGACAGAAAATCCGCCAGACTATCGAATTCTGCCCCGAAACGAGATGTCGCCTTCAACAGGCGCGCAAGCCGCCCATCCAGCCCATCAATCACGCCCGCCACCACAATCAAGACGGCCGCTTCGGCAAAGCGCTGCTCAAAGGCCGCACGGATCGCAACCAAGCCGCAGCACAGCCCCAGCATGGTCAAAATATTCGGGATCAGGCGATTGAAGGATTGCCCTTCAAAACGCGGGCGCGTGCGCGGGCGAAAGCGCCGCCTCAGTCGCCGCATGCGTCCTGCCCCACCCATATCGCGCTCAGTATTCATCGCGCCTGCAACTCCGCCAAAACCGTCTCGCCACCGATCATGGTCTGGCCCACCGCCACCATGGGCTCAACACCCGGCGGCAGATAGATATCCGTGCGGCTACCGAAACGAATAATGCCAAAGCGATCGCCCGCCTGCACCGCATCACCCACCTTAGCATCGCACAGAATGCGCCGCGCGATCAGCCCGGCAATCTGCACCACCGCAATGTCGCGCCCATCGGGCAGCCGCAACGCAAGCGCATTGCGTTCATTCTCATCACTCGCCTTATCCAGATTGGCGCTGAGGAATTTGCCATGGTGATAGGCGATGCGTGTGACCGTGCCATCGCAGGGCATGCGGTTCACATGCACATCAAGGACCGAAAGGAAAATCGCGATGCGCCAGCGGGTTTCCTCACCCATCCCAAGCTCGACCGGCGGCTTGGCCGGCATGACCGACACCACATGCCCATCGGCCGGCGCCAGCACCAGGCCAGGGCGCGCGGGGGGGATGCGTTCAGGGTCGCGGAAGAAATAGAGGCAGAACAGCGTGAACGCCACGCCAAGCCAAAACAGGAAAGCGCCAAGAAAGGCGCCGCCCAGCAGCGCCACCGCCGCGCCGCCGATGAGGAAGGGTTTCGCGGCCGGATGCGGCCGGGCGAGAACCATGCGAAGACTTTGTCCGAGTGCCATGCGCCCCCGCTTACAGTGTTTTTACCAAAATTGCACAAAAATGCGGCCCATGGACGTGATCACCCTTGGCCAACTGGCCATAGACCCCGAAGGCCGCCTTGCCCCCAGGCAGGCAGACCGCCCCCTGGAATTCACCTTTGATTGGCGCGGAAGGCGTTGCCGGGCAGAGCTCAGCGCCGAAGGGCTGGTGGTGGAAACCGATGCCGCGCGCATCCCCTCCACCGCCGAAGGGCGGGATTTGCGCCAAACCAGCTTCGCCACCCTGGCCGCGCTGAACCCTGGCCTGCCGGAAGGCTGGCGCATGGGGCTCACCCCCGATCACCGGATACGCTTTGAAGCCGATCTGGCGCTGGTGCCACCCACCAATGCGCCGGAATTGGTCGCGGCGTTGGTGCGCTTCGTCCTCGCGCTTGACCCTTATCTTGATCGGTTGGAAGCCGCCGGCGCCGGTTGGGCAACCGGCAGCGTGAAGACCTGACCTGGATAGATTTTGTTGGGATCGGCGATCTGATCCTTATTGGCCTGATAAATCACCGTGAAGCGAATGCCCCGCCCATAGGTGGCGCGGGCGATGCGCCACAGATTATTCCCTGGCTGCACCACAATGCGCTGTTGGGCGAAAGCCTCGGCTGAGAGTTCCTCGCGCTGGAAGGGTACCTCGGCGCGGGCCAGCACGCGCCCATCAGCCGGCGAAAGCTGATCAACCCTAAGCCGGTGCCGCCCGACGGAGGGTTGGTTTTCCGGCTGGAAGGCCCAGCGCCCAAGGGCATCGGCAACGGCTTCCCCGATATGCTGATCATCCACGTAAAGCCTGAGCCTGGCGCCGGGCGGCGCAGCGCCGGCAAAGCGCATGGCCCCACCCTGGTCATATTCAACCGAATCAATGCCAAGTCGCGATGCTGTGCCTACCGCCGGGGCTGGTTCCGGCACCTGCAAAAGGCGCGGCCCGGCGGCTTCTGACCGGCCTGGGATCAGCACGGCCAAGGGGCCTGTGGGGGCGGGGGCCTGGGCTTGCGCCGGGGGGTCCGCAGCGGCGGGCGGGGTTGGTTGGGCTTGTTGCGCCCCAGCGGGGGCCTGGGCTGGCGCTGCGGGCGGGGCGGGGCGGGGCGCTTCGGCGATTTGCGCCGCAGTGTCGGGCACTACCAGCACCACCGTATCCGGCCCGACCAGTTCCTGATCCCCGAGTCGCGCGCGCAGGCTGAGTTCCATCGGCCCAGGCGGCAGGGCATCGGCAGGCAGGATCACGAATTCACCACGCCGATCAGCCCGCGCGCGGCCCAATTCGCGGCCATTATCGGCAAAAAGAATCACCTCGGCCCCCGGTGCTGCGCGCCCCGCCACCACGGCGCTGCCACGCGCGCCGACCCGCACCACATCAAAGCGCGGCGGGATCATGGCGGCCGCGGGGGTGGCGGCATTGGGATCTGGGCGCGCGGCCTCGGTGCTTGGGGCAGCCAAATCAGGCGGGGCAGGGGCGGCGGGAATCGCGGGGCGTGCCGCCTGGCCCGTGCCGCCGGGGCCGGCAGGACCGGACGGCGCCTCATTTACCGGGGCACGCGCAAGGCCGCTCACGCCCGAAGGTGTCGGGGAAAAAACACCGCGCCAGCCAAGAAAAACCAGCACGGCAAGCACCAGCAACAAAGCCGGGATGATCAGCTTCTTCGCGCTGCTGGCGCCGGCTTTCTGCTCACTCATGCTGCACTCCCCTGCCGCGCCGCATGCGGCAACAAAGCCTTGCCCAGGGCTTGGAAATCTTGGAATGCTTCTAAGTGTCTTGTCATTGGCCTGCAACAAGGCCAATCGTGCCAGTCACAACCGGCAGGTGAACATGAGCGCGCAAACAACCCGAATCCGCATTTGGGACCGCCCCGTCCGCCTATTTCATTGGACCCTGATCCTGTTGGTGGCGCTATCCTTCGCCAGCGCGAAAAGTGGCGCCTGGGGGCTGCATTACGTTTCTGGCTACGCCATCCTGACCCTGGTGCTGTTTCGCGTTCTGTGGGGTTTTTTCGGGTCCGAGAATGCGCGCTTTGCCCATTTCCTGAAATCACCCATGGCGGCGCTCAGGCAGGTAGCGCGCTTCCCGCAGCGTGAGGCGGACCGGGAAACCGGCCATAACCCTGCTGGCGGCTGGATGGTGGTGGTACTTCTTTCTTTGCTTCTGGCGCAGGGGCTGACAGGGCTTTTTGCCAATCACGATCCCGGTTTCAGCTATTCGCAGCATGGCCCGCTGGCCTTGAAGGTCGGTGAGGCAACTCAGGAATCGCTCTCCGCCTGGCATTTGGCCGGCCAGCGCTATTTGATCTTCGCCATAGCGCTGCATGTGCTGGCGATCATGCTCTATAAGCTTGTGAAGGGGCATGAATTGGTGATGCCGATGTTGACCGGCGAAAAGCTGTTGCCTGAAGGCGCCAAGGCGCCCCGCCTGGCATCGGGGCGCCTGGCGCTTGGCCTGGTGATTTTGGCGGGGGCAGCGGTGTTTTCCTTTATCCGCTTCTTTTGAAGCGCTCTGCCCCCCAAACCCTACCGTGTCAGGCCAGCCCGCTTAGCGGGCGGGTGCGCGATAGGGGCGATGGCACGCGCCGCATGTCGCCCCGGTTTGCTGGAACGCGGCAGCGAAGGCCGCTTGGTCGCCAGCATTGGCCACAGCCTGAAAGGCGCGAAGCTGGGTCAGCATATTCGCATTGGCGGCTTCAAAACCGGCGCGATCAGTCCAAATGGCAGGCAAGGCGCGCGTATCGCCTGAACCACTCCCTGCTGGGAAACGTGGGGGAAAGCCTTCGAAAAACCTGATCATTTCGCCGATCGCCGCGGCAGTTGGGCGCGGATCGCCGCGCTGATCCACCACAGCCTTGATGCCTTCCATCTGTCGCGCCACGCCTTTAAGGCCATCTCGGCGGGCGGCAATAACATCACCCTGAGCCAAGGCCGGGGCGGTCAGGGCGATCAAGGAAACAACTACCACGGCGCTTTTCCAAAGTTTCATGTCACTCTCCTGCAGGGTTCAAAGGGGTCTTGGGATGTCAGCGAAGACCTAATTTCAAGCTTTGGCAATGCCCAGGCATTCTTGGCCGGTCTACCCACCCGCTTGCGGCCTTTTCCCCCGCCCGCTATAGCCCGCGTCATCGTTGCGGTCGGCCTCGGAGTGTAGCTCAGCCTGGTAGAGCACTGTGTTCGGGACGCAGGGGCCGGAGGTTCGAATCCTCTCACTCCGACCAATCGCCCCGGTAATCTGCCCGGGCATTCTCCCACAACCTTGATCACCTTTGTTTGGGCCATTTTTCGGTGCCAAGCCGTGCCTCGTGCCGGATGTGGAACACCCATACTCCTCCGGCGGCGGGGCAGGGGCTTCTCCAGGCCGGTTACCTTGCGCGTTTTGTGCGCCCTGCGCCGCATGAGGCTTTGGATTTTTCTGCCATCGCGGGCGCTCGGCCAAGCGGCTTCCATGACCAGGCGTGATCGGAAAACGCGCTAAGGCGATAATGAAATCCCGGCGAAGGCCGCAGCATAGGCCGCACCGGTCAGGGCAATCCACAGGCAGGCGGCAAGTGCTACACCAGCCGGCGTCACGGATTGCATCAGCAGCACAAGCGCTGGAAGCGCCTGCATGGCATGCACGGCAAGAAAATGGGCGGTGCGCAAATCGCCCCCATCGCGCGACCAGAAGAATGGCGCGAAATTCGCGACATCCGTCATGGTGCCGCCGATATAGGGTGTTGTCACGCTTGAGATCGTGGCGCCGGTGACGCCCCCAAGAATTCCGGTGATTGCCAGGCCAAGCCCAACGGCCAGCCGCCAATTCTTGGGTTGCTGCTGATCGCCACGCAGCAGGACCAATATGCCGAGCAAGAGCGCCAAAAAGACCAGGGTCATGGCGCCGAGCCCCATCAGCCGATAGGCAATCTCGCCAACGCGGTCTGTGGCAAAATGGCTTGGTAGCCCAAGGGCAGCGCGCAACAGGATCCAGCCTTGCTCGAACGTCGCTGCCAGGACTGTCCCCCAAAGGACAATCCGCGCCACCCAACCGTCGCGCGCGGTCGGCGCCAGCACCCCCCAGGCCCAGGCCATGGTCCAAAACCAGGCGACGAAGGACGCCGCGAATTTTGCCGGCTTCACCCAAACCGAAACGCCATTGATCGTTCGGCCATCAATCATCGCTGCCATCAGGCAAAGTACCACGATGATCAGCATCACCCAGCCCAGACGGGCAAGGATTGGCTGGCGTTGATCCAACGCCGCGAAGAGTGCCCGAAGTTTTGTCATGATGGTTGCCATGGGCCAAAGCGCCTCACGAGAAAAAATCGCAGGATGAGAAACAGCAGCAGCCCAACCGGCCCAACCAGGAATGTTGGTGGCAGGCAAAGCCGAACCAGCCAAGCATTCATTTGCTCGGCTGCCGCGATGCGGCACATCCAGGCGCCGATGAACATGTCGAAGGCAAGGTAGTGCACCCAGCCCGCCAACAATACGCCATCATTGCGGAACAGCAGGGCAACCTCGGCCAGGGATGAGAAGCCCCCTTCCGCTTGCGGCGCGTAGAGCAGCATGAAAAGCACATAGAGCATCGCCAGAAGCCCGGGGATGCCAAGGCCGCAAATCCACCAAGTCACAAGGCGCGACCGAGGCGCGACCAGCATGACCAACCATCCCGCCATGGCAAGGTTGTTGGCCGCCGAAAAGACTATTGCAGGGTCCATGAGCTACCACTATCTTTCCAATGGTCAGTTTCTAGCTGTCAGGATTTTCCATTGTCAAGCAAATCATCACACCTCATGGTCGCGGCATGACGGTCACGCCCAAGCCCAAGGGCAAACACCACCACGGCGCGTTGCGCCGCGCGCTGCTTGATGCGGTTGCCGATATTGTGCTGGCGGCCGGGCCGGATGCTGTCAGCCTCCGGGAATGTGCGCGCCGTGCTGGCGTTTCCCATTCCGCTGCCGCGCCGCATTTCGGCGATCTGCGCGGCCTGCTGACAAGCTTCGCCACTGAAGGAAATCTTCGCCTGGCGCATTCGATGACGGATGCGGTAGCCGCCCTGCCGCCCGCTGCCGATGCCCGCGCCCGCCTTGCCGCCACAGGCCATGGCTATATGGCTTTTGCGCGTGACAATCCGGCGCATTTTCGCCTTATGTTCAGAACCGATCTTTTGGATACCGCTGACACAGCATGGCAGTGCGCGGTTCGGGATTCCTGGGCGCCGCTTGCGGAAGCCATGGCCGCGCATGTGCCGGGCGCTGATGGCCGTGCCTTGCGCGCAAGGCTCACGCTGGCCTGGGCCGCCGTTCATGGATTCTGCGCCCTGCGTGCCGAAGGCACGGGGGGAGATCTATGGAATCCCGAAGATCGCGCGCAGGAAGTGGCAGATGACCTCATTGCGCTTATCGTGACGGCATGCGCCATGCGGGCCGATGGTGACGAAAGGCTGCCGCCTCTGGTTTAGTCGGTTTACGGTTCACCTTCGGTTCCCGCGACCCACTTTAGCGTATTATTTCGAAATGTTTTTGCGTGGCGTCGGCTGACCCTACCCCACGCGAAAACTCCCTGACCCCGCAGTTCAGTCGCCTCCGCTGCGGCAGCCTATCCGTAACAATATGTTACACAAAATTCATCTGGACATTGGTCAGTTTAACGTTAAACTAAATTCAGGTGAATGTCTCGGCTCCGCATCCGCAGTGTCGATGCCGCGCATAACCGGCATTGCCGTTTTAACCGAAAGGTCCTGAGTAGATGAATACAAACAGCCGCTTGCCACTGGTCGCTCTCGCAGCGCCCCTTCTGCTGACGGGTCTCGCCGTCCCGGCCATGGCTCAGTCCGACCCTCGGATTTCGGGCTTTTTCTCGCTCGGTGCGCTCTCGACCCCGGATTACCAAGGCTCGAGCGACCGGAGCGTCGGCCCGCTTGTTGCTGCGCGTCTCGGCTATCATAACTACTACATCGAAACCGCCACGCTGAGCGCCGGCATTGCCTTGCGCGCCAATATCTCGCCCTGGTCGGGGATCGAGTTTGGCCCGGTTCTGGGTCAGCGCCGTGGGCGATCTGACGTCGAAAACAAGCGCGTGAAGCTGCTTGGCGATATTGACGATTCGACCGAAGCTGGCGCCTTCATTCGGCTGCCTTTCCGCGACGTTCTCACCAGTCGCGACGAGGCTGCGATTGAAGTGCAGTACCATCACGATGTTTCTTCGACCTCATCGGGCAATCTGTTGTTTTTTGGCGGCAGCTATCGCTTCGATCCCACGGATCGGCTGCGTCTGCGCGCGATCGCGCTCGCGACCTATGCCACTGATCGCTACAACCAGACCTTCTTCGGCGTGACGCAAGCCGGCGCCACCGCAAGCGGCTTGCCGGAATACAAGGCCAGCGGCGGCATCCGCGACGTGGGCCTTACACTTACGGCAAATTACACGATCTCCGGCGGCTGGGGCGTAACCGGCGTTGTCCAATTCCGGCGCCTGATGGGCGATGCCGCAGACAGCCCCATCGTCTCCCGCGAAGGTGATGAAAACCAAATAAGCTTCGGCCTTGGCCTGAGCTACAGGTTCTGACGCTGTCTAAGCGACCCCGGCATGGCCGTCGCCAGAGGCGAATGCTTCTGCGGCGGCCACCAAGCTTCGCGATCCATCCTTGACGTCAATGCAGCCAGGAACACGCCATGTCAGACAAGCCAACTACCACGCCGATGACCCGCGCCGAAACCATCGCCCTGGTGCTTCTGACCCTGTCTCAACTGGTACTTTTCCTGATCCCCGTCATCGTGCTGGGTCAGGCGATCGGCTGGCCCGCCAGTTTGAGGCTGCCCGCAAACCAAGCGCTTCCCCTTGTCGCCGCCAATCCGCTTGCCATTCAGATTGGTTATTGGGGCTATCTGCTGACGGCTGTCGCCATGGTGCCCTTCGGTATCGCCTTGCGACGCTTCGCAATGGCGCATGGCGCCGGCGGCATGCTGGCCGACACCATGGCGGCCTTCGCCATTGCGGCCGGTATCCTCAAGACGCTCGGCATTGTGCGATGGCTCACCACCATGCCGATGCTGGCCGATCTTTATGTGGCGACACCCGACCCGGCGACTCGCGCCATCATCGAGGTCAACTACATGACGCTCAACGCCTATGCGGGCGGGGTGGGGGAGCTACTGGGCGTGCAGCTTGTCTCGGGCCTTTGGCTGGTCTCGCTCGGGCTGGTCTTCCAAAAGCTGGACATGAGGATCAATGCCATCATCAGCGCGGTGCTTGGGATTGCCTTCGCGCTTACGGCCTTCCGAACCGTTGCGCCGGCACTGAATGTCCTGAGCGCCGCCGTGCCACCCTTTGCCCTTGTGTGGCTGATCGCCCTCGCCGTGACCTTCTGGCGCAGAGGATCAGGCGCCAAGGAGGCCCGAAAACATGCCGCGTGAGCCGCGTACGATCAGGCCTTTGCCCGGAAGCGGTGCCGACAAGACGCCCTGGCCTGCCGTTCAAATACCTCGCCGATGCGCACGCGGTCGCAAGCCGCTCATTCATTCAGGCGACCGCTCGTTCAATCGTCAGCTGCGGCATTCCAAGTGCGGCGTATGTATGTCGCAGTCGATTCGCGCGTTTGAAATTCGCAACAGGTATGCGCCCGGCGGCGCTGTCGCGCCTTGGGTTCACTTTGGTTTTGCACAGCATGGCTTGGAGACCCGATGATGTCCGAATTCCTGATCAGCCGACGTGAAATATTTGCCAGCCTTGTTGGCCTTGTCAGCGGCCCGGCGCCTGCGCAGCAAATTGATATCAACCGTGCTGTCGCCTTTGTGGATAAGGCGGGGCGGGATTTGGTCAATGCCATCAATGACCCCCGCATGAATCAGGGGCAACGGCGTGATCGGGTGGCAAGCACCCTTCGCGGCGCGATTGATATTGAAGGGACTGGGCGCTTCATCCTGGGCCGCCATGCGCGTCAGGCAACGCCGGCGGAATTGCAGGAATACCTCAAGCTGTTCGATGAAATCATCATCCGCAACCTCTCATCCCGCTTTGGCGAATATCGCGGCGTAAGATTCGCGCTAGGGCGTTCCCAGCAACGTACCGAGGAGGATGCGCTGGTAAGCACTCTGGTCGAACGCCCCAATACGCCGCCTTTCGCGCTGGATTGGCGCGTGGCGGAAATCGCGGGCCAGCCCAAGGTGGTGGATATGATCGCGGAAGGCACATCCCTTCGCCTGACGACGCGCAGTGAATATGCCGCAGTCATTCAACGCAATGGCGGGCGGGTGACGGCGCTTTTGGATGCCATGCGCGGCCAGATCACCCAATTGGCGGCCCGGGAAGGGGCTTGAACTGAATTCCTACCTGGCCGCCCAGACAATGAGCGCCTTGGCAGGCCAGACCCAGACAATTCCGGCCAGCGCAAAATAGATGAATTCCAGGGTCCAATGCGTGCCAAGTACATGATCCGCAAGGATAATAACTACCGCCACGTAGAGCAGGAAGCCGATAACGCCGATGATCCCGGCGAGCATTGGTTTTGACATGGCCCGCAAATAGGGCCGGGGGAGAAATTTTGCCAGCACTGTCAACTTAACTGGACATTTGAAGTGTAACATTGATAAGATCGGGCAGGAAAGGCTCAGCAGGCCCGCACTGATCGGTGCCGGGTATGGCGCAATCAAGACATCGGCAGAACGTGACAGAAACAAACGACCAACTGGACCTTAGGGCGCATATTCGCGGTGTCCCGGATTTTCCAAAGCCGGGCATCCTTTTTTATGACATTTCCACCTTGCTTAGGCATGGCCCCGCCTGGCGCACCGCCATGGCGCGTATGGCTCATGCGATCCGCCCGCATAAGCCTGATCTTTTGGCGGGCGTTGAAAGCCGCGGCTTTCTGGTCGCGGCACCGCTCGCGCTTGAATTGGGGCTTGGCTTCATCATGCTGCGAAAGCGCGGCAAGCTGCCCGGTGAGCGCATCGGCCTGGATTACGCGCTGGAATACGGCACGGACCGCATTGAAATGCAGGCCGACGCCGTCAGCCCTGGTCAACGCGTGGTGATTTTGGATGATCTGTTGGCGACCGGCGGCACTATGGCCGCCGGCATCGCCCTGCTGCGCCAAGCCGGCGCCGTGGTACCGGCCGCTGCGGCGCTGATTGAACTTTCGTTCCTGAACGGGAGGAAGAAGCTCGATGTCCCATTCGAAGCGCTCGTCTCCTACAGCGAATAGCCTCGCGGCCCATCTGCCAACGCCCTTGCAGGGCGTGCTGAGCGCGGCTGTGCTCGCGACACCAACGGGCATCGTGATTTGCGATCCTAACCTGCCTGATTGCCCGATTATCTTCGCCAATCCGGCCTTCTACCGCATCACCGGTTATCCGGAAGAAGAGGTGATCGGGCGCAATTGCCGTTTCCTGCAAGGCCCGGCCACCAATCCGCGCCATATCCGCGCGATTCGGGAGGCGATCGAAAAAGGCAAGCCGATTGACGTGGAAATCGTCAATCACCGCAAGGATGGATCGCGCTTCATCAATGAACTGCATCTGTCGCCGATTTTCGGTGATGATGGCGAAGTGCGCTATATTTTCGGCATTCAGCATGATGTCTCGGCGCGTGAGCAATTCGCCCGCGATGCGGAGCGTGCCCGCCGTGCGGCGGAACGCGCCAATGCCGAGAAAAGCGATTTCCTGGCCTTCATGAGCCATGAAATCCGCACGCCGATGAATGGCGTGATGGGCACGATTTCGCTGCTACTGGACACGACGCTTGATGCCGAACAGCACGCCTATGCGGAAACCGCGCGGCGTTGCGGTGAATTGCTGCTCGCGACCGTGAATGAAATGCTTGATCTGTCGCGCATTGAAGCCGGGCATTTGGCGATTGAGGAAGAAGCCTTTGATCTGGCCGCACCCGTTGCCGAAGTGCTTGATCTGCTGGCGCCTGCCGTGGCGGAAAAGGGCATTCGCCTTTCCGCGAGCATTGATCCCCTTTTGCCCGCGCGCGTGATTGGTGATGCGCGACGGCTGCGGCAGGTGCTGCTGAACCTTGCCGATAATGCCGTGAAATTCACGGCCGTTGGCGGTGTTGGCATTCGCGTGGAGCGGGCGGAAGCAACGGGCCAGGTGCGCTTTGCGGTGGCCGATACCGGGATTGGCATGCCGCCTGAAGTGCAGGCGCGGCTCTTTGGGCGTTTCGCGCAAGGCGGGCCGGAAACCGCGCGGCGCTATGGCGGTTCTGGCCTTGGCCTCATGATTTGTAAGCGCCTGGTGGGGCTGATGGGCGGGCGCATTGTGCTCGCTTCAACACCGGGCAAGGGATCGACCTTTTCCTTTGAGATTCCGCTGCGCCCGATTGCGGAATCCGGCCGCCCGCCAAGCACGCTGTTGCCGAGACCCGCGCTGGCAAAACCCCTGCCAGGGGCGCGCGGGCGCATCCTGATCGCCGAGGATGGGGAAGCCAATCAGCTTGTCGCCGCCGCCATTCTGCGCAAGGCCGGCTATGCGGTGGATTTGGCGCGCGATGGCGAAGAAGCGCTGGGGGCTGCGCGCACCGCCGCTTATGATCTGGTGCTGATGGATGTGCGCATGCCGCGCATGGATGGGTTGGCGGCAACCGCCGCCATTCGTGGCTTGGAAGGCCCGGCCGGGCGTGTGCCCATTATTGCCATGACCGCCGCCGCCATGCCCGATGAAGTGGCACGCTGCCTTGCGGCCGGCATGGATGCGCATGTCGCCAAGCCCATGGATCTGACCGCGCTGCTCTCGGCCGTTTCGGATATGCTGGAAAAACGGCCCCGTCGGCCGCGCGTTGCCTCCGATGAGCCCGATCCTGCGGGCCCAACGCTGATTGATCATACCACCTTGCAGGAATTGCGCGCGGCGGTCGGCCCTGGGCGCCTGCCGCGGCTGATTGGCGTTTTTGCCGAGGAAACCCGCGCCCGTGTGGCACGGCTGACCGCAACCGATGATGTCGGCGTGATCGAGGAAGAGGCGCATGGGCTGAAATCCGCCGCCGGCACTTTTGGCGCGGCGGCTTTGCGTTCCATTGCGGCGTCGCTTGAGGAAGCCTGCGGTGCGAAGGACATGCTGAAGATTGCGGAACTGCGCAAAGGCTTGGCCAATCTGGTGGAAAAAAGCCTTGCCGCCTTTCCCTTGGCGCCGGGCGGCGCCGTCAATGTCGGCCGGAATGGGTGAGGGCAGTTTTCAGGCAATCTCCCTGATCAGCTTGCGTCTGACAGCCTGGCCAAAGCTGTTGAAATCCTCGGCCACGATATAGAATGCACCGGGGCCGCCGATCACATGGTCGCGGAAATAGAGATCAAGATTGGGTGGCGGCGGGCGGCCAAAGGTTGGGCGATCATTCATGATTGGCAGGGCATTGATCACAATACCCTCGGCCACTGCCTCATCACGCACAACATCAACCAATGGCCCGCTATTGTTCACCCCATCGCCCGAGACATCAATCACGCGCCGCGTTGCCTCATACGGGCAGGCCGCCAATTCGCGGCGCGCATGGATGATGGCGCCCGAGATGGAGGTCCAGGATAGCGAGGCACGCGGCGCGCGCGCCAAGGCCTCAGCCCATTGCCGCGCATCGGCTTCTGTTGCGATGCGTGTCCAGGGCAGGACGGTACGCTGATACTCAATCCCCGCCCATTCGATATAGACCAAGCCAATCGCGCCGATCATCCCGCCGCGAATGGCGGCCAACACCGCCGGATCGGTCACCGCATCGCGGTAGCCTTCGCGCTGCAGCTTTGCCTCATCCTCATCAATCGAGCGTGAGACATCAACGGCGAGCACAAGCGCGACATCTACAGGTTCGGTGGCCCGCGCCCTGGTATTCGCAGCGAGAACCGCGCCGCCGGTGGCGGCCAAAAGCCTACGACGATGCATGATGCGCCCCTTTCGCTGAGCGCCATGATGCTGCCGAAGCCGGGGGCGAATTACAAGTTCTTCAGTACAACCTCAGCGACACGCGTGGCATCTTCTTCGCTCATATAGGCATGCATGGGCAGCGACAGGACCTGGCCCGTCAGCCTTGCGGCGGGCGGCAAGTCGCGTCATGCTCGTTTTTCATTTCCTATCCGCGATGCTCTGATCGGGTGAGTTTCGGCACGGCACGCTGCGAGTCGGGGCAAGGCTGGACTGCACCGACCATCGCGAAACCGTTCCAGGCATTCCCCTGGTCACGACCCTTCGCTTGCAGGGGCCATCCAAAAATGCGGTATCAACTAGCACTAAGCGCCGAAGACATCACAGATCAGGTCTGGAAGGATTTCAATGGCGTCGGGTTGCTGCGCGGCGAGTATATCCTGAGGAAGGCCGGGATCTATTCAACCCATCCGAACGCCAGCGGTGTCATCAGGGGGTATCTTGATCGGGTTTGTCGGTTGTTCCCGGCGCAGCCAGTCTGGTATCGATTTGCTGAGTTGGAGGTCGCCGAGGCGAATGCCCTGGCCGGAGTCGACCACATCCTGCCCAACGAGCGCAATCCGGTTGTCGGTTTGCGTGGGGTGAGGCGGGCCATGCGATATTCGGACAGCTTCGGGGCAGAAATTGATGCCATTCTTCCGTGCCTGCGGGATCACTCCAACCTGGGTGTAATTGTGCCGTTCGTGAGCGACCCAACCGAGGTCGCCTTCGTCAAGGCAGAGCTTCTGCGGCGGGGTGTGTCACCACCTTTTGGCATGATGGCAGAGATACCAGCCGCCATTCTACGGCTCGAAGACTTCCTGAAGCTTGGCGTTGAATGCGTGTTGATTGGAATGAATGATCTGACGGGCCTGGTGCTTGGGATTGAGCGGGGAAAAGATAAGGCATGTTTCAGACACCCCGCGATCCGGGAGCTGATCTCAATGGCGCGCGCAAAGACGACCGCATACGAGGTGACGCTATCCGTCGCCGGTTATATTGACCGGCCGTTCCTGCGGATGGCTGCCGATATTGGGGTTGATTACGCGGTACTGCATTATAGTAGTCTGAAGGAGATTTTCCCTGGGAAGTTCCCAAATTTGGCCGAGCAGCATAACCTTCGGGCAATCAAGGAAAAAACCAAACGCATGATTGCGGATTTTGAGGCCAATCGAATTTCTCTTGCGCCTCGTGCCGGTCACAAGAGGGGTTCGGCCTCGGATTGACTGGCGTGATGCCCTTTACAAGTTCTTCAGTACAACCTCAGCGACACGCGCGGCATCTTCTTCGCTCATATAGGCATGCATGGGCAGCGACAGGACCTGGCCCGCCAGCCTTTCACTGATCGCAAGCGGCGGTGCATCGCCTGCGAAGGCCACCGCGTGATGCGCTGCATAGGCAGGCTGGCGATGCAGGGGTTTCGGGTAATAGACGCCGCTGCCAATCCGTTCCGCCGTCAGCGCCGCCTGGACCTTGCTCCGCTGGTCGCTGTCACGCAGGCGAATGGTGTAAAGCCCCCAGGCATTCACCGCGCCGGCAGGCGCGGCCTGAATGCCAACCTTGGTCGCGAAGGCGGTATTATAAACCGCAGCGATTTTCGCCCGCATGGCGAGTTCGCCGGCCAGCAACGGCAATTTCGCGGCCAGGATGGTCGCCTGGATGGTATCTATCCGGCCATTCATGCCGGTGCGCTCCACCTCATAGCGGGTCTTGCCTTCGCCATGGGTGCGGAGACTCCGGTAAAGCTCTGCCCGCGCCGCATCATCCGTGATCAGGGCCCCCGCATCGCCATAAGCGCCAAGCGTCTTGGTGGGGTAGAAGGAAAGCGCGGTCGCATGCGCCCAACGCCCGAGTTTCTTGCCATTGATGCTGGCACCAAACGCCTGCGCGGCATCATCCAGCGCGAACATGTCTTCCCGTGCGCAAATCGCCTCAATCGCGGGCCAATCCGCTGGCAGACCAAACAGATCAACGCCCACCACGGCGCGGGGGCGGAGCCAGCCGCGGCGCTTCACTTCTTCAATACGCCGTTCCAAATCGGCGATGTCCATGTTGTAGCTGAATTTATCAACATCCACGAAAACCGGCGTCGCACCCAGCACCAAAGGCACTTCGGCGGTGGCGGTATAGGTAAAGGCGGGCAGGAACACCGCATCCCCGCGCCCGATCCCTTCCGCCATCATGGCGATCTGCAGCGCATCCGTACCCGATGAAACACCAACACAATGGGCCGCCCCGGCGAAACCCGCCAGGCCCGCTTCAAGTTCCGCCACTTCGGGGCCCATGATGAAGCGGCCCGAATCGAGCACTGCGGCAATGCGCCGATCAAGATCTGGCCGGATCAGCTTTTGCTGCGCCATCACGTCAAACAATTGAATGGGGCGAGGTTCGCTCATCCGGCACGGGACCCTTTCGAAAAATCAGGGTCGAAACTGAACCCCAAAGGCCCGCCTGCCAAGGCTTGGACCATCACGAATGATTTCCGCCCGCTTCAAGGCGAAATTATGGATCCTGTTGCAAGGCCTCACGCCGCGCAGCACGCAAGGCTTCAAGGCATTCAGCCAAGGGCGCTTCCAGCGCGGCGAGGCCGGCCGCATCCAAACTCCCAAGGCTTTCGCGCAGCGCCGTGATCAAGGCTTCGGGCGCGGCTGCCGGCGGGGTGGCGGCCGGCATTTCTGCATCATCCCAGATGATGTGTATTGCCTCGCCCTGGCGGCGGGCTTCGCTACTGGCCGCGAACCCCTCGATCAGGCTGCGGCGGCAACCGGGATCAGCCTCGATCACGTCCCGGTGATGGCGATAGCCGCCCTCATCCGGGCCGCGCAGCAGGATGCGCCGGTAGATATTGACGATGAATTCATGGTCCGACCCCTGCATGAGGTCCTGACCCTTGAGTACGCGCATGCGACCTTTCCCGTCATCAACCAACCATGATTAACGCCTTATCCGGGCAAAGCTTCGCCGCCGTCAACGCCGTGCGTCAAAAAATCCCCGCAGCAGGGAGGCGCATTCGCCTTCCCTGAGGCCGCCCACCACTTCGGGCTGGTGATGGCAGGATGATGCCGCGAAAACCCGCGCCCCGTGATCCACCCCGCCGCCCTTTGGGTCATAAGCGCCAAACACCACCCGCGCCACGCGGAAGAAGGACGCCGCCTGGGCGCACATGGGGCAGGGTTCGAGCGTCACGGTCAGGGTGCAATCACCAAGGCGGGTTTGACCGAGCTTCCGGGCAGCCTCCCGCAACGCGAGCAATTCCGCATGGGCGGAGGGGTCATGGCGCGCTTCCACCTCATTGCCGGCGCGCGCCAGCACCTGGCCGGATTTGTCCGTCACCACGGCACCCACCGGCACCTCACCGCGGGCGGCGGCGGCGCGGGCCTCTTCCAGCGCAATCTCCATGGGCGTCATGGCGCCTTCCTGCCTTGCCGGGGCTCGCCGGTCCAGGGGGCGCGATTCCCTTTTCGCCCAATCCAGCCTAAAGCTGCGCCATGCGATCCCTTCCCCTGATTGGTGTCACCCTCGATTCCGAAGAGGCCGGCGGCTGGTCCAAGCTGCCCTGGTATGCGCTGCGGCGGAATTACTTCTCTGCCATTGTTGCCGCCGGTGGCTTGCCCGTGGCGCTGCCCCATCATCCCGAAATGGCGGAAGCCTATCTGGCTGAGGTGGATGGGCTGGTGGTGACCGGTGGCGCCTTTGATGTGGACCCGGCCCTTTGGGGCGGCGGCGCGCCGCACCCGAAGGTCACGCTGAAGCCTGGCCGGACGGATTTCGAAATGGCCGCAACGCGCGCAGCCCTTGCGCGCGACAAGCCCGTGCTTGGGATCTGCGGCGGGCAGCAATTGCTCGCGGTGGCGCTTGGCGGGCGCCTGATCCAGCACATCCCGGATGAGGTGCCGGGCGCTTTGGCGCATGAACAGCCCAATCCGCGCACCGAGCCGGGGCATGAGGTGACGCTGACGGAGGGCAGCATGCTCTCGCGCATTATCGGCAAGCCGCGCATGGCGGTGAATTCCGCGCATCACCAGGCGGTGGCGAGTATTGGCGATGGCGCGCTGGTCAATGCCATCGCCCCTGATGGCGTGATTGAGGGCATTGAACACCCCGGCTACCGCTTCGCGCTTGGCGTGCAATGGCATCCGGAATATGCGGTTGACCCCGACGACCCGGCGATTTTCCGCGCTTTCATCGCGGCCTGCCGCGCATGAGCAGCGAAGAAGCCACTGAGGCCGAAGCGCCGCGCGGTGAACGCATTGCGAAATTCCTCGCCCGCGCAGGCGTGGCCTCTCGCCGTGATGCGGAAAAGCTGATCGCGGAAGGGTTGGTGCGGCTGGGCGGGAAATTGGTGACCAGCCCTGCGACTTTTGTCTCACCGGGTGATGCGATCACGGTGAATGGCAAGCCTGTCGCCAATCCGGAACGCACGCGGCTGTTCCGCTACCACAAGCCAACCGGCTTTGTGACAACGCATCGCGATCCGGAAGGCCGGCCCACGGTTTTCGCCAATCTACCGCAGGGCTTGCCGCGCCTGGTTTCGGTCGGGCGGCTTGATCTGACCAGCGAAGGGCTTTTGCTGCTGACCAATGATGGCGCGCTGGCGCGCAAGCTGGAATTGCCGGCCAATGGTTGGCTCAGGCGCTATCGCGTGCGCGTGCATGGCAAGGTGGATGAACGCGCCTTGGCGGCCCTCGCACGGGGCGTCACCGTGGATGGCGTGGCTTATGGCCCGATCGAAGCTGGGCTTGATGCGCGCATGGGCACCAATGCCTGGCTGACGGTGGCGCTGCGGGAGGGCAAGAACCGCGAAGTGCGCAAAGTCATGGCGCATCTTGGGCTGGTAGTGACGCGCCTGATCCGCACGGCCTATGGCCCTTTTCAATTGGGCTCGCTGCCGCGCGGCGCGGCAGAGGAAGTGAATGCCAAGGTGCTGCGCGAGCAATTGGGCATTGATGCGCCAAAGCGTGGGCGCGAAGCAATGGCAGAACCGGAACCACCCGAAGCGCCGCAGGCAAAGCCGCAACGCCCGCCCCGCGCGCGCCATGCCGGGCCGCAAACGCCGCGCCGCGGCAAGGGCTGATGCGGATCATCGCCGGGCGCTGGAAGGGGCGCGCGCTGATCGCTCCGCCCGGCCTTGCCACGCGCCCGACCAGTGACCGCGCGCGGCAGGCGATATTTGATCAGCTTTGGCACGCGCCCTGGGCGGGGCGCGCCGTGGTTGAAAACGCCGTGGTGCTGGATGGCTTCGCCGGCACCGGCGCCATGGGGCTTGAGGCACTCTCACGCGGCGCAGCGCAGGTCTTTTTCATGGAACAGGATCGCGCCGCGCTCACGACGCTGCGCGCCAATATCGCCGCCTGCAAGGCCGGTGATGCCTGCCGCGTGATTGTGGGGGATGTCACCGCACCACCGCAAGCTGCCACGCCATGCAACCTGGTGTTTCTCGACCCACCCTATGGCAAGGGGCTGGTGCCGCGCGCCCTGGGTGCCTTGCAGGCCAAGGGCTGGATCGCGCCCGGCGCGCTGATCATCGCCGAGACTGGGCGCGATGAAGCAGCGGTAATGCTTCCGGGTTTTGAGGTTGTCTCAACGCGTGATCATGGCGCCGCGCGGCTTTCTGCCTTGCGCGCCGCAGCGCATTGCGAAGACGCCGCAAGCTGATACGCTCTTCCGAAACGGGGAGGTTCATCATGCGTCATCTGTTGCTTGCCGGGCTGGCTGCCCTTGCGCTTTCCGGGCCTGTCTTGGCGCAGGACCGCACCGTGCGCGTGATCAGCGGTTTCGCCGCCGGCGGCACCGGTGATTTGATGGCGCGGCTGATTGCCGAATATGCCGCGCCGCATTTGCCTGCGCGCGGCGTGGTGGAAAACCGCACCGGCGCCAATGGGCTGATCGCCGCGGAAGTGGTGGCGCGGAGCGCGCCGGATGGGGCAACGGTGCTGCAATGCCCGATGGGCACCATGACCATCACCCCCAATCTGCCAGGTGCCAGCCTGCCGGTTGATCCGCGCACGGAAATGACCGGCATCGTCAATGTCGCGCTTTCCACCTATGGCCTCGTGGTGGCGGCCAATGGGCCGCATAAGGATGTGGCGGGCTTGCTTGCTGCCGCACGCGCCAAGCCGGGTGGCTTGACCTATGCCTCGGCCGGTGTTGGTTCGGCGCAGCATCTTTCGGTGGAATTGCTCAAGGCCAAGGCAGGGCTTGATATTGTCCATGTGCCCTATCGTGGTGCAACGCCTGCGATTGTGGATATTCTCGGCGGACGCGCCGATTTCATGATCACGAATCTGGGTGACGTGACACGCCAGATTCAGGGCGGCGAATTGCGCCTGCTGGCGCTGGGTGATGCCACCGGATCACCGCTATTTCCGCAGGCGCGACCGATTTCCGATTGGGTGCCCGGGCTTGAAATGGCCGGCTGGTTTGGCGTTTGCGGCCCCCGCGCCATCAGCGCCGATGCGGCGCGCGCCTGGAATGACGCCATGAAGAAGGCACTGGAAAACCCGACCTTCCGGCAAAGGCTGCTCGATTCCGGCCTGACGCCCAATTTTGAGGATACGGCCAGCTTCAACCGCCGTATCGCAAATGATCTTAAGGCTTGGGGTGAGGTGATTCGCGCTGCCGGCATCAAGGCGGATTGACGGGCGCGCGCCATGATCGAACATATCATTGATATCCAAACCCGCGCCGGCGCGATGGAAAGTTTTATCTGCCATCCCGAACGCAACGGCCCCTTTCCCGCCGTGCTGATGCTGATGGATGCGCCCGGCATTCGTGAGGAACTCTACGACATGGCGCGGCGGCTTGCCGCCACAGGCTATTACGTGGTGCTACCCAATCTATATTACCGCGCCGGCCGCGATTCCAAATTCGGTCCCGGTGTTTTGACCGTGGGTGATCCGGAACGCGACCGCATGCGCGCCATCCGCACCAAAATGACCATTCCACCGGTGATGGAAGACATCGCCGATATGCTCGGTTTCCTCGACCAGCAAAAACACGTGCGCGCGGGTCCGGTTGGCGTGCATGGCTATTGCATGAGCGGTCCCTATGCGCTGGCCGCCGCCGCGCGCTATCCAGGCCGCATCGCTGCCGCTGCGTCCTTCTATGGCACCTGGCTGGTCAGTGATGCGGAAGAAAGCCCGCATCTGACGTTGGGGTATGGCAATGCGGAACTCTATATCGCCTGCGCCGAGCATGATGAATTGGCACCACTGCCCATGGTGGATGAATTGCACGCGCTGTTCGAAGCCTCTGGTGCCGCGGGTGAATTGGAAATCTACCCGGGCGTGCATCACGGCTTCGCCTTCCCTGGCCGCTGGTGCTTCGACAAGCCGGGCGCGGAACGCCATTGGGAAAGGCTGATCGCGCTTTATCGAAGAAGCCTGGGGTAGGGGGCGCGAAAGCGGATGGCGGTTCTGCCATATGACTTGATCAGCATAGGCGGATGACCAGATAAGCTGTCTTACCAAGAAAAAACCTAACGAAGACCAAGGGAGCAACCACCATGAATCGCCGGCAAATCCTTCTGTCTGCCCTTGCCGCCCCGGCCATTGCGCCAGGGCTTGCGGCAGCACAAAGCTTTCCATCGCGCCCCATCACGCTGCTGGTGCCCTTCCCGCCGGGTGGTGCCACCGATGTACAAATGCGCGCCTTTGCCGAAGCTGCATCACGCGCCTTTGGTGTACAGGTGCTGACAGAAAATCGCCCCGGCGCGGGGGCAACACTTTCCGCCGCCGGCGTCGCCCGCGCGCGGCCGGATGGCTATACCATCGCTCAATTCCCGCTGCCGGCCATGCGCCTGCCCTTCATGCAGCGCATGCCCTTCAACCCACGCACTGATTTCACGCCGATCATGCACCTGACTGGCTATCTGTTCATCATGTGCGTCCGCGGCGATGGCCCTTATCAGCGCTGGGCCGATCTGGTGGCGGATGCGCGCCGCCGTCCGGGCGAAATACGCATCGGCAATACGGGCGCCAATGGCACGCCGCATTTGGCGAATATTGATCTCGCCACGCGCGAGAACCTGGATATTGTCCATGTGCCCTTCCGCGGCGAAGGGGACGCCATACCAAGCCTGCTCGGCGGGCATATCGAAGCCTGCTCGGCGGGCTCCGGCACGCTGCCCATGATTACTGAAGGGCGGCTCCGTGCGCTCAATGTCTGGACACGCCAGCGCAGCCGCAAGCTGCCCGATGTGCCGACGCTGCTTGATCTTGGCTATCAGGATATGGTGATCACCTCACCCTATGGGCTGGTCGGGCCTGCGGGGATGGACCCCGATATTGTCGAAAGACTGCATCAGGGCTTCCGCACGGCGCTGAATGATCCATCGCACCTCGCAACCCTCGATCGGCTCGATATGCCGGTGGAATATCTGAACCCTGCCGATTACGCCGCCTTCATCAAGCGCACGATTGATGAGGAAGAAGCGCGCGTGACCCGGCTTGGCTTGCGGGGGTGAATTGAAGCTGCCGAGCCAAGCTGCCTCGCTTGGCTCGGTACCTTCCCCGTTCTTTCAGTTTGCAGTGACGTTATTGTCGCGCACCACCTGGCGCCAGCGCGCGACTTCGCGGCCGACAAAAGCCGCAGTCGCAGCCGGGTCAAGGCTTGTGCCTTCAACGCCCAACTCCACCAGCCGGTCACGCACTTCCGGCATGTTCAGCACTTCGCGCAATTCCTGCAGCCAGCGCGCGACAATCGGTTCCGGCAGGCCGGCGGGGCCGCAGAATCCGAACCAATTCACGCCCGTTGCCTCGGCCAAGCCGATCTCGGTGAAAGTCGGTACATCCGGCAGCACAATTGACCGCGTCGCAGAGCTGACGGCCAGCGCGCGCAGCCGCCCGGCGCGAATATGGCCAAGGGCGGCCGGCAGGGTTTCGATAATGCATTCAACCGTGCCGGCCAGCACATCCACCAGCGCCGGGCCAGCGCCGCGATAGGGCACGAAGGTCGGCGAAATGCCGGCAGCGCGATGGAAGATCAGCCCGATCAGATGCGAAGCCGTGCCATTGCCGCCATAGGCCATGTTAAGCGCCGCACCGCGCTGACGCGCGAGCGCGATGAATTCCTGAATATTTTGGGCCGGCAGGTTGGGATTGACCGCAATCACCATCGGCAGCGCGCCAAACAGCGCCATATGGGTGAAATCCCGTTCCGCATCATAGCCGATATTGGCGAAAAGACTGGGCGAGACGCCATGCGGCGCGAAATTGGAGACCATGACGATGTGGCTATCGCCGCGCGCCTGCGCGACCAAAGCGCCGGCAATCGTGCCGCCAGCGCCGGCGCGATTATCCACCACCACCGGCTGGCCAAGTCGTGCCGCGACGCGTTCCGCCAATAGGCGCGAAAGGATATCGGCCGTGCCCGCGGGCGGGAAGGGAACTACCCAGCGGATTTGCCGCTGCGGCCAGGCTCCTTGGGCGTGAAGGGGGCGTGCGATGAGGGGCGCTGCCATGCTGGCCGCCACAAGGCTTCTGCGGGTAAGGCGCATTGGTCATTCTCCTGCCGAAAATGAAATTTCGGCCATCCTTTAGAGATGTTTTGCGCCCTTGGCACGCCATGAAGTGACAAATGCCCAATCCAGCCGGCGTTTGGCCGGCGGATTGGGCATAACGCCTTAATGGAAGGCGTTTTTGGCCCTGAACCCTGCCCCCCTTGCGGGGTGTCAGCCCGCCATTTCCGGCCGCTTGCCCCGCCACCCAGCGGCCAATTCATAGGCCTGACCGGCGCGCAGCACTGTCGCATCCTCAAAAGCCCGGCCCACAATCTGCGCGCCTACCGGCATGCCGCCCGCACCAAAGCCGGTGCAAACCGTCAGCGCCGGCTGGCCAGTCAGGTTGAAGGGGATGGTGAAATTCGGTACCTCAAAAGACGCCCATTTCGTCATTTGATGAATGGGGCGTGCTTCGCCTGGTTGCGCGGCCGTCACCAACAGATCGCAATCGCGCATCGCTGCGGCAACGGCATCGCAGAGCTCTCGCCGGCGGCGCTGCGCCTGGAGGTAATCTGCGGCGGTGATGGTCGAAGCCAGCGCCAGCCTTTCGCGCAAAAACTCCCCATAGGCGCGGTATTTTTCGCGCATCCATGTCTCATGCACCGCATAGGCATCAGCAGCCAGAATGAGCCAACCTGCCGCGTTGAAATCAGCGAGTGGCGGCAGCGTCACTTCGCGGATTTCCGCCCCCTGTGCGGCAAGCGTGCTGGTCAGATGCGCAATGCCTGCGGCCATGCCGGGGCTCACTTTGCAGTCATCCTCATGGAAATGACGGATCACGCCAATGCGCAGATCCTTCACCCCGCCATTGAGGCCGGAAAGCAGATCAGGCCGCGGGCGATTGGCCGATGATGGATCGGCCGGGTCATGCCCGGTCATGGCATCCAGCAGCAGCGCGCAATCTTCCACGGTCCAGGCCATGGGCCCTGTCGTGTCCAGGCTTTGGGATAGGGGCAACACGCCGGTACGCGAACACAAGCCGTAGCTCGGCTTGATGCCGGCAATGCCGCAAAGCGATGCCGGGCCGCGAATGGAACCGCCCGTGTCAGACCCCGTGCCGCCCAGGATCATGCCGGCAGCCACCGCCGCACCGGTGCCGGAAGAAGACCCGCCGGTGAAGCATTCCGTATTCCAGGGGTTGCGCGCGGGCGGCCAGGGCAGATCAAAGGAAGGCCCGCCCCAGGCGAATTCATGGGTGGCGAGCTTGCCCAGCATCACCGCGCCCGCTTCGCGCCAGCGCCGCACCACGGCTGAATCCGCCTTCGGCACATGGTTTTCCAGCACGCGCGAATGGCCGGTGGTGGTGACGCCGGCCGTCTCATAAATATCCTTATGGGCAATGGGAATGCCATCAAGCGGGCCGTGTAGCGCACCGGACATTTGCCGCGCTTCCGCCGCGCGCGCCTGTTCCAGCGCAATCTCCGGCGTGAAGCGGATGAAGGCATGCAGCGCGGGGTTGAGCTTCTCCGACCGCGCCAAATGATCCTTCATCAATTCAACCGGGGAAATCCGCTTCGCGGCGATATCGCGCGCCGCGCTCGCGATGGTCGGGAAGCTGGTCATGCGCCTGCCCCCTTCAGGGTGAAGATGGTGGCGGATTCTACTGAGACCTCACGCGGCGTGCGCACGCGCGCGGCGGCGGCCTGGGTATGGATAGAAGCGGCGCGAATGCCTTCCTTTTCGGCTTCCGTCAGATCAAGCCCGGCGCGGGCCATCAGGGCTTCGAAATGCGCCTTATCGAGGGGTTGGGCCATCGGGGCCTCCTTTCTGCTGTGATGGCACTATGGGAAATCCTGACGCGGGAGGGAACAGGGGGCGTCACAACATAGGGCTTGTTCTTATTTTGTTCTTTTGATAAGCTTTCTTTCCCATGACTGCCGCCGATCCCCTTTCCCCCCGCAACGCTGCCCTGGCCCGGCTGCGCGATACCCTGGCCGGGCTGACCACCCGCGCCCCTGGGGGTGCTGCCAGCGCACCCATTCCGGTTTTTGCTGATGCCAGCTTGATCGGTGCCGGCCTCGCACGTGGCGCGTTACATGAAGTTTGCGCTGCAAGTCCCGGTTCTGGCGTGGCTTTTGCCGCCATTTTGCTGGCGCGTTGCGGCGGGCAGGTGCTGTGGATTGCCACCGAACAGGAATCGAATCTTGTCTGGCCGCCAGGGCTGCTGCCCTTTGGCCTAGCCCCGGACAAGCTGATCCTGGCGCGGGCAGCGCGCTGGCCGGAAGCGCTCTGGGCCATGGAAGAAGCCCTGCGCTGCCCGGCCTTGGGCGCCGCCGTGCTGATGGCAGGCGCCGGGCAGGGGCTTGATCTGACCGCAACCCGCCGCCTGCATCTGGCCGCCGAGGCCGGCGGTGTTTTCGGCCTGCTGCTGCGCCCAGATGGCGCGGCCGGTGCTTCCGCCGCGCGCACGCGCTGGCATATCGCGCCACTTGCAAGTGATGCTGCGCCGCGCTGGCGCCTGACGCTGCTCCGCCAACGCGGCGGCGCGCCGGCGGGGCCTTGGAATGTGGCGTTCAATGCCGCGACCAATACGCTGCATCTGGAAGCGGGCGGCGGATGAAGCCCGCGCGGCGTTATCTGGCTGTGCATCTGCCCTTCTGGGCGGCCGAGCATTTGCGCCAGGCCCGCCCCGATCTACCGGCGGATCAGCCCCTGGCACTTTGGGCGCGGCAGGGCGCGCGGCGCCTTTTGGTGGCTTTGGATCATCACGCCGCGGCGGCGGGGTTGGAGCCAGGCCAGGCGCTGGCCGATGCCGAAGCCCTGCTGCCCGATTTGCTGGTGTTTCCCGCCATGCCGGAAGCCAGCGCGGCGGGGCTGCGCGATTTGGCGCTTTGGGCGCAGCGCTTCACCCCGATCAGCGCTGCCCTGCCGCCCGATGGCCTGCTGCTGGATATCACCGGCTGCGATCATCTGTTTGGTGGAGAGGCCGCCTTGCTCACGCAACTCATCGCCAGCCTGGCCAGGGCTGGGCTTACCGCCCAGGGCGCCATTGCCAGCGCGGCGGCTTCTGCCATGGCGCTCGCGCGGGTGCGGCGGGATGCGCCGATTATCGCGCCAGGGGCTGAAGAAAAAGCTATCGCGCCCCTGCCGCTTGGCCCTGCGCTCCGCCTGTCCGACGCCATAGTGGAAGACCTCGCCCGGCTTGGCCTGCGCCTGATTGGTGATGTGCTGCGCCAGCCCCGCGCGCCGCTCGCCCGGCGCTTTGGCGCGCCCTTGCTGGATGCTTTGGATGCCGCCACGGGCCGCCGCGCGCCGCCCATTACCCCCATCGCCGCACCGCCTGATCTGGCGGTGACCCGCGCCCTGCCGGAACCGATCCTGACCGCCGAGGCCATTGCCGCCTTGCTGGACCGGCTGCTGGCGGCGCTTTGTGCGCGGCTGGCCCGCGCCGGGCTTGGCGCAAGGCGGCTTTGCCTGACGGCCTGGCGCGTGGATGGCACGGAACAGCGCCTGATGATCGGCACCGGCGCGCCCAACCGCGACCCTGGCCATCTGGCGCGGCTATTTGCTGAGCCCTTGGCCAGCCTGGCGCCGGAACTGGGTTTTGAGCGTTTCACCCTGCACGCCCTGGTGACCGACCCGATGGGCGCGGAAGGGCAGGGCGCCTTGCCCATGGGCGCCGCGCCGCGCCCGGATGGGGTTTTGGCGCAATTGCTGGATCGCCTCGGCCAAAGGCTGCGCCTGGCCCGCCCCACCCCATTGCCGAGCCATTGGCCAGAGAGGCAATGGCGCGCGGCTGCCCCGCATGAAGCACCCCCTGCCACCCCACCCGGCTGGGGCGCGCGCGCCGCGCCGGTGCTGCTGCGCCGTCGGCCAGAAGCCGTGCAGGTCACTGCCTTTGCCGAAGGTGCGCCCGCTGCGCTGCGCTGGCGCGGGCGGCATTACGCGCTGACCCGTGCCGAAGGCCCGCTAAGGCTGGAAGCGGAATGGTGGCATGGCGGCGCGCTGCCGCCGGCGCGGGATTATCACCGCGTGCAACTCGCTTCCGGCGAAAGGCTCTGGCTTTGTCATGCCGATGGGCGCTGGGTGGTGCAGGGCGATTTGCCATGACCGCGCCTGGCTATGCGGAGGTGGCGGCGCGATCCAATTTTTCCTTTCTGGATGGCGCCTCGCACCCCGAGGAATTGGTGGAACAGGCGGCCGCGTTGGGCCATGCGGGGTTCGGGCTTTGCGATACCAATGGGCTCGCTGGCGTGGTGCGCGCGCATGGCGCGGCCAAGGCGGCGGGGCTCACCTTCGCGCCGGGGTGCCGGCTGCGGCTGGAAGATGGTGCGGAATGGCTGGCCTGGCCCGCGGATCGCGCGGCTTATGGCAGGCTGACCGCCTTGCTTTCGGCCGGGCGCATGGCCGCGCCCAAGGGCGAATGCCGGCTGGATTTCGCCATGCTCTGCGACGCGGCCGAGGGCATGGCGCTGGCCGCCATCCCGCCCGTCACGCCCGCAGCCTTGCGCCGCTTGGGCGCACTGCGCCTTGCCCTGCCGCCATTGCTTGCCGTGGCCTGCCCCCTATTGGGCGATGATGCAGCGGTGCTTGCGCGCCACGCGGCGCTGGCGGAAGCGTGTGGCGCGCGGCTGCTCGCCACCAACAATGTGCGGTATCACGTGCCATCGCGCCGGCGGCTTGCGGATGTGCTGAGCGCCATTCGCCTGCGCTGCACCGTGGAAGCCTTGGGCCAGGCGGCGGAACCCAATGCGGAACGCCATTTGAAATCCCCGGCCGAAATGGCGCGGCTTTTCGCGCGCCACCCGGATGCCTTGCAGGCCAGCCTTGATGTGCTGGCGACAACGCGCGGCTTTTCGCTGGATCATTTGCGCTACGAATACCCCGATGAGGTGCTGGACCCGGGCCTGAGCGCACAGCAAAGCCTGGAAGCGCGTGTGGCCGAAGCTGTCGCGGCGCGCTGGCCGGTGCAGGTACCGGATGCCATCACCACGCGCATCGCGCATGAAATGAAGCTGATCAATGATCTTGGCTATGCGCCTTATTTCCTGACAGTGCATGAGATTATGCGCTTCGCCCGCGCGCGCGGCATATTGTGCCAGGGGCGTGGTTCGGCGGCGAATTCCACCATTTGCTACGTGCTTGGCATCACCGCGGTTGATCCCGAAAAACATGATTTGCTGTTTGAACGTTTTGTCTCGGCCAGCCGCGGTGAGCCGCCCGATATAGACATTGATTTCGAACATGACCGGCGGGAGGAGGTGATCCAGCATCTTTACGCGCGCTATGGCCGCGACCGCGCGGCGATTTGTGCAACCCTGATCCGCTATCGCCCACGCAGCGCCATTCGCGAAGTGGGCAAGGCGATGGGATTGAGTGAGGATATCACCGCGCGCCTCGCCAAGGCCGGCTGGGGGCCGGGGCGGGAGATGAGCCTGGCTGAATTGGCCGCGGATGAGGGCTTTGACATTAGCGATCCGCGCCTGGCGATGACGCTGGAACTCGCGGAGGAATTGCAGGATTTCCCGCGCCATACCGCAACCCATGTCGGTGGCTTTGTCATCACACGCGGCAAGCTCACGGAATTGGCGGTGGTGACGCAGGCGGCGATGGAAGACCGCACCGTTCTGGAATGGGACAAGGATGATATTGATGCGCTTGGCATCATGAAGGTGGATGTGCTGGGGCTTGGCATGCTGTCCTGCCTTCGGCGCAGTTTTGATTTGCTGGGGCAGCATCGGCGTTTGGCGCTGGCTTTGGAAAACCTGCCGCGCGATTGCGCCGAGACCTATGCCATGCTGCGGCGGGCGGATTCCGTGGGTGTGTTTCAGGTGGAAAGCCACGCGCAGATGAATATGCTGCCTCGGCTGAAACCCCGCGCCTTTTATGATCTGGTGGTGCAGGTGGCGATTGTGCGCCCAGGCCCCATTCAGGGCGATATGGTGCATCCTTATTTGCGCCGGCGTCAGGGCTTGGAAGCGGTGGAATATCCAGCGCCCGATCCTGCCTTTGGCCCGGCGGATGAATTGCGCCAGGTACTGGGGCGCACGCTTGGCGTGCCGCTATTTCAGGAACAGGCGATGCGGCTTGCCATTGTCGCCGCCGGCTTTACACCGGAAGAAGCTGATCAATTGCGCCGCGCCATGGCAACCTTTCGCCAACAGGGCCTGGTCACACGCCACAAGGACAAGCTGGTGGCCGGCATGACGCGCCGCGGTTACGCGCAGGAATTGGCGGAGCGTGTCTTCGCGCAAATCGAAGGCTTTGGCAGCTATGGCTTCCCCGAAAGCCATGCGGCGAGCTTCGCGCATCTGGTCTATGCCTCGGCCTGGTTGAAATGCCACCACCCGGCGGCTTTTGCTTGTGCGCTGCTGAACAGTCAGCCCATGGGGTTTTATGCGCCGGCACAAATCATGCGCGATGCGCGGGACCATGGCGTACAAGTGCGCGCGGTGGATGTGAATGCCAGCGATTGGGATAGCAGCCTGGAAGAAGCCCCCGAAAGCACGGGCGGCCTGGCGCTGCGCCTGGGGCTGCGTCTGGTGGCCGGGCTGGCGCAACGTGATGCCGAGGCGCTGCTTATGGCGCGCGCCGCGCGCAATGGCGCGCCCTTTGTGAGTGTGGAGGATTTGGCCTGGCGCGCGCGGCTTTCTCAAGGCGCGCTAAGCGCACTCGCCGCTGCCAATGCCTTTCCTGGTGTGCTGCGCCGCGATGCGGCCTGGGCGGCACGCGGTGCGCGGGGTACGCCGCGTGACCTGCCGCTTTTCGCCCCGCGTGATGGCGTGGATGCTGCGCTGGCTGAGGAAACCCCCATCCTGCCGGAAGCAAAACCCGTATTGGCGCTGGAACATGAGGGCGAGCATATCGTGCATGATTACGCGGCGCTTGGCCTGACGCTTGGGCGGCACCCCTTGGCCTTGTTGCGCGCGCAACTCCGCGCCGAAGGACTGCGCGACACGCGCGATTTGCAAAGCTGGAAATCAGGCCGCTTGCTGCGCTTGGCAGGGCTGGTGCTGATGCGCCAGCGCCCCGGTTCCGCCAAGGGCGTGATTTTCATCACCATCGAAGATGAGCACGGCACCGCCAATCTGGTGGTCTATACCGATATCGCCGCGCGCGATCGGCGTGCGCTACGCGGCGCGCGCTTATTGCAAGTGGAAGGCCGGGTGGAGCGTGAGGATCGCCACGCTGAAGTGCCGATCATCCATGTGATTGCGCGCCGCCTGGTGGATCGTTCCGATCTGCTGGAAGGCTTGTTGCGCGAAGCGGGCAGCGGCTGGGCAGAAGCCGCGCTTGGCCGCGCCGATGAAATCCGCCGCCCACAGGATGATCGCCGCCCGCCGCGCGCCAAGCTGCCCGCAAGCCGGGATTTTAGGTAGCGATATCCCGCCAGGGTCATGACCTCAAATGCGGCCATTGTCAGGGGAATACCGTCTTTCCATCGCGGCAAGGCTGATGGGGAAGGGCTGTTGATTGCATGAGCCATGCACAGGTCCAAGAATTTCCGCACATGGTCCCTGGCCGGCGGCTGCTACTGTTACCGTGGCGGCACCAATCCCCGCACCAAGCGGGCCGCGATTTCCGGCTGTTCAAGCGGTGTCAGATGCCCTGATTCCTCTATGGTGAAGAAACGAGCATTCGGGATTCTGCGTACTATTACCTGGGTCTGTGCCGGCGGGTAACGCGTGTCCTCGGCACCGGATACCACCAGTACCGGCACCTGGATCTGCGGCAGCAAGGGTATCAGTGACTCACGTTCCATAAGCACCGCACGGGCGACAATTTGCAGGCTGCGCGGCGCGCGCGCCTGAAAGGCCGCCACAAATTCCTCGATCACTTCAGGGTTCTGCGCGCGGGTGCGCCCGCTGAAGAAACCCGAAGCCACACGGCGCCCAAAGAATGAGGTATTGCCAAGCAGACCTGTCAGCCAAACAATGAAGCGCGTGCCCAGATCACTGGTCCCGGGACCGAATGGCGTGTTGAAGGCTGCCACTGCCGAGATACGACGCGGCGCCTGCAAGGCCGCATGAAATGCGGCGATGCCGCCCCAGGAGCTACCCAATATCGCGGCGCGTTCGATCCCGAAGGCATCAAGCACCGCGATCACGGCCGCACCGCTGGCAGCGTTCGTGAGCGGCAAGTCCGGCGGGCCGCTTGCGCCATGACCTGGCGCGCTGATCAAAAGAAGTCGGTAGTCCGGCGCCAGCTCCTTCACCAGGGGGTCGAACATCGAAGCCTCGGCATACAAGCCGTGCCAGAGTAATAGCGGCGTTGAGCCGCTGCCGGCTTCCCGCACCGCCAACTCACCAATAGGGGTAACCACGCGGCGCCCCGGGGCAGCTTTTGTGGCGGCTGGCGCGCCGGTTGCCATGTTCAGAACACTGGCCGCAAAGCCGGGCGGCAGCAGGACGACGCCGTTCATTGTGTACTCTCCGTCAAGAAAACGAAGCTTGGGCTGTCGGCCAAAGGTGAACGCCAATCACTTTCATGCCAAAGCAGATGAATGGACAAACTTGTAACACTTGATTATTGTCCTTCATCAGTGCCCATGTGCCCGGCCCGGCCCTTCACATAACCTCGCGCGCCCGCGCCTGAACTGTGGACCGCCGCATGCGCGGCGGCCGCAGGTCTTGTCTTTCCGAAACAAGTTTCAGCCACCTGGACGCGCCGGCTGCTCGGTCAGACGGAAAAGTGCCTGATTGTTCATATAGGTAACGCGCTCCGCTTCATGGCAGGACATGCATGCCGCGCGCGCGGTCTGGAATGCCTCCCAGGCTTTTGCCGAATTGCCGGCTCGGAAGGCCGCCAGTGTCGGCTGGAAGATATTGTCCACAAACATCGCTTGCGAGTTTGGCTGGCGGAGTGGCCGCTTCAGGTAGCCATTGACGATCGTGTCGCGTGTTTTTTCCCAGTGATATACAGCAAGCTCCCAGTTTTCATCGGCAAGCGCCTGGTGGATCATGCGGAAACGTTCGCCCACTTCCCACATTGGCTGATCGAAGCCGCGAAGATAGCGCTGAAGAAGCTGGAACCGCGTGGTATCGTCCGGCGCATTCAGTAGCCAGTCATTGACGTTGCGCTGTGCCTGCTGCTGAGCATAGGCGCCACCGAGTGCCGCCATCACCAGCGCGGCTGTCGCAGCCGCCATCCATTTTGTTTTTTTCATCCGACGTTTCCTTTCCTTTGATGGATGACCCGTATTGATGGCTTCGGCTTTCTCCCCGCCGGCCATCAAACGCTCTGCTGCCTCGCGCAGGTTTACGCTGGCCATATTGACGGCCTCGGGCGCGGCAGGCGCTGGCTTGGCCAAAAGCCAACCAACATCTCATGACGCCTACCCGGCGGGCCTTGATCGCGCGGCTCTGCCAACTCGATCAGCAAATGCCTTGCCCCCCTTTCGACCTCTCTCTTTTCGGCAGGATGCAACGGGGCCTAGACTGCGCTGTCTTGTTTAAGGCAGTTTTCGGGGAGCGAGGGCCGCGATGCGGGTGCTGATTGTCGAAGACGAGGTGGAGATTGCGCGGAACCTAAGGGCCGCGCTCGCCGCGGCTGGCATGGCGACAGACATCGCCGCCACGCGGTCGGAGGCGGAGGCAGCGCTGGCCGCGACGCCTTACGACGCTGGCGTTCTCGACCTTGGCCTGCCGGATGGCGATGGTCTTACCTTGCTGCGCTGGCTCCGCGGACGCGGTTGCGGCACGCCGATGCTCATTCTCAGCGCACGTGACAGCCTGGAGGCACGAGTGGCTGGCCTTGACGAGGGGGCCGACGACTACCTGGTGAAGCCCTATGCAGAAGCCGAATTGCTGGCAAGGTTGCGCGCGCTTCTTCGCCGTCCGGGTGCCGCGCTTGGCCGCATCCTTGCCTGTGGTGGAATCGTGCTCGATAGCATTAGCCGCGCCGTTGAGATCAATGGCGTGCCGCTTGCTTTGCCAAGGCATGAACTTGCGCTGCTTGAGGCGCTGCTGCGCCGGCAAGGGCGCGTGGTAACCCGCCCAGTTCTGCTCGAACAGCTTTATGCGGCGGAGGATGAGCCTGCCTCAAACGCCTTGCCGGTGCATGTCCATAACCTTCGCCGACGGATGGCAGGGGCCGGCGCGACTGCAACGATCATTACCTTCCGCGGCCTTGGCTATATGCTGCGCGCACCATGACACCAAGGTCACTGCAACGCAGGCTGGTGCTGCGCCTCTCACTGGCGCTGACAGCGATTACGGCGACTGGCTTGGCGGCCTTTGTCTGGCACGCGCTGGAACTGGATGAGGCAGCATCAAGCCCAATCGCGCATGAGGTGATCTGGGAATTCCTGGTGGACGTTGCATGGGCAGTCCCTTTGGGCTGCGCCTTGGCGGTTTTTGTGGCCTCGCTGGTGGTGCGCCGCGGGCTGGCGCCGCTGCGTGAACTTGCGGAGCGAACCCAGGCGATCCGCCCTGGGGCGCCTCTTCCGCGGCTGTCCAGTGCGAACCTACCGGCCGAATTGATACCGCTGGTCGCCGCCTTCGATGAGGCGGCCGGGCGGCTTGATAACGCATTGGCAGCGCAGAAGCGCTTCACGGCCAATGCCGCGCATGAGCTTCGCACGCCGCTCACGGTACTGTCCGGAAGGCTGGATCGCCTGATGGAAGGCGGTATCAATGTCGAGGAAGTCCGAACGCTGCAGGCCGATTGCCAGCGCATGACACGCGTGGTGGCGCAGCTCACCGCCTTGGCGCGTGCCGAGAGTGTCGTCGCAGTGCCGGAAGCCAGCACGGTGATCGCGCCGCTTTTGCGAGACGTGGCCTGCGGCCTCGCCCCCCTTGCGGCATCGCGCAACGTCAGGATCGGGCTTGATGTCGCCACCGAGCAATTGCGGGTGCGCGGCGCCGCGGAGGCGATCGAGGCAATGATACGAAATATTATCGAAAACGCCGTGCAGCACGCCCCAGCCGGGACTGAGGTCGCGATCCGGCTTGGCACCGATGCTACAGTCGAGGTCGAGGATGCCGGGCCTGGCATACCAGCTTCGCTCAGAAGCCAGGTGTTCGAGAGGTTTTGGCGTGGCCCCTGGAGCCGCCATACGGGATCGGGCCTTGGCCTTGCCATTGTCGGCGAAGCCGCAGCGCAGATCGGCGCGGCGGTGGCGGTAGAAGACGCAGCCTTGGGCGGTGCTCGTTTCGTGCTGCGTTTCGGCCCTGCCTGAGCGCGCGTGGCGTCTTTCCGGTCGCCATGATTTCCAAGCCAGACCCGCGATCGCTGCGTGTGGTAGCCATGCGCCTTCTGCTATAGGCTCAGGAGATGAGCATCATTGAACAATTCAGCCTGACAGACCGCACCGCACTTGTGACAGGCGCGCGTCGTGAAATCGGGCGGGCCATTGCGCTGACCCTGGCGGAGCTTGGCGCCAGGCTTGCCATTCATCACGCCGGCACCGCAGAGGAAGCCGCAGATGCCGATGCCGTGGTGCGAGAGATTGAACAGGCGGGGGGTGTTGCGTGCGCCTTTGCGCAGGATTTCGCGCACGATGATGCTGGCCGGCACTTGGCTGCTGCGGTTTCCGCCTGGGCAGCGGTTGATATTCTTGTGCTCAATGCCTCCATCGAATTGCCGGAAGCCTATGAGGATATCAGCCGCGCGCATTTTGATCGTCAGATCGCGGTCAATTTGCGGACACCGCTTGAGTTGCTGCAAAGCCTTGTGCCGCCCATGGCCGAGCGTGGCTGGGGCCGCGTCTTGACCATAGGCAGTGTGCAGCAGATGCGCCCGCATCCCAAGATGATGGTTTATGCCGGCACCAAGGCCGCGCAATGGAATTGGATGCGCAATCTGGCACGGCAATTTGGCGGCAAGGGTGTCACGGTGAATAATCTGGCCCCCGGTGCCATCCTTACCGCGCGCAACCGTGCGCAAATGGCGGTTGAAGGGGCCGCGCTGATCGAACGCATTCCCGCAGGCAGGCTTGGGCATCCAAATGATTTGCGCGGTGCGGCGGCGCTTTTATGCTCAGACGCCGGCGCCTATATCAATGGCGTCAATCTTTATGTTGATGGCGGTAGGGCCGCGGTGTGACTGGCGCAGTAGCACTCAATCATCATCGAAAAGATTGGCCAGGCGTCGCTTCATCTGATCAGCGATGTAAAGCGCCAGCGCCTGGATGGTGGAGGTTGGGTTCACCCCGCCAGAGGTGACCCAAATGCTGCCATCCACAATGAACAGGTTCTTCACATCATGGCAGCGGCCCCAGGCATTCACCACTGATCTTTCAGGATCATTACCCATACGGCAGGTGCCGAGCAAATGCCCTGGGCTGTTCAGCATGGTACGCGATGTGTAGATATTACGCGCGCCCGCGGCCGTGAGCACTTCTGTCGCCCGCGCGATGCCGTGTTCCATCATGCGTGACGTGTTTTCACTGATGGTATAATCAATCCGTGGCGCAGGAATGCCGTGGCTATCCTTCAATACGGGATCGAGTGTCACGCGATTATGTTCTTCCGGCAGATCCTCGCACGCAATGCCGATGATCAGCCGGCGATTGACAAGCCCGCGATAGGTTTTGTGGTGATCCCGCCCCCAGGGCAGGATACCCACCGCCGCGCTGGTAATGGCTTCATTCACCAGGCCAGTCGTTCTGCCGAATTGCATGGTGTAGCCGCGCACAAACCCGCGCGCGTGATCGGTTTCGTAAAACTCCTTGCTCCAAATCACATTCATCGGACCGCGATCGCCATCCAATTCCTCCTCCACATGGCCGCGAATTTGCGGCCAGGGATGCAGCATGAGGTTTCGTCCCACAAGATCACTGGAATTGGCGAGCCCGCGCGGAAATCGGGCTGAGGCGGAATTCAGCAAAAGCCGTGGTGTGCCGATGCCATTGCAGGCAAGGATCACCATTTCGGCCGGCTGGAAATGCTCCTTGCCATCGGCATCGAAGTAAATGGCGCCATTGGCCATGCCCTGTGCGTTCAAGGTGATCTCGCGCACCCGGCACTGCGTGCGCAATTCCACACCGGCGCGCAGTGCAGCGGGCCAATAGGTGATATCCGCACTCGCCTTGGCGCCTTGTGCGCAGCCGGGCGTGCAATGGCCGAGATTGATGCATTTGGCGCGACCATCATACTCCGTGGAGGCAATGGCGGAATCTGATGGCCACCAATGCCAGCCAAGCTTGTTCATGGTCTTGGCGTAGAGCGTGCCGGTGCGGCCAAGCGGCAGGGGCGGCATGGGTGGATGGCGGGGCGGGACGCCGGGATCGCCCGCCAGGCCGGAAACACCAACCAAGCGATCATTCTGTTCGAAATACGGTTCAAGATCCCAATAGCTGATCGGCCAATCATCCGCGACACCATCCAGGCTGCGGACACGAAAATCCGAGGGATGCATGCGCGGAAAATGCGCCGTCCAGAGGATTGTTCCGCCGCCAACGCCATTGAAATTGGCGACCTTCATCACGGAGTTTTCTTCGTTGATCGGGTAGTCGGTAGGCCTTGCACGGCGGTTCGGATGGATATCGAAATCCGTGTAGCGACGCGCTTCCCAATCGCGGCCATTTGCCGGAAGCTCACTGGATTTGACCCAATCGCCCTGTTCCAGGCACAGGATGCGCATGCGCGTATCAGTCAGGCTCCAGGCGATGGCAGCGCCAGATGCGCCAGCCCCGATGATGAGCACATCCACCATCTCATGTCGGCTCATCGGCTATGCCTCATGATCATCGCGCCAGAAGGGATTTCTCTGCTTGACCACATCAAGCAGTGTCCAATCGCCTTGCGCTAGCAGGTGGCCCTTCGGAAAGGGTGGGCGGGGTTCGCGGCCATAGGCCAGCATCACGCGATCATCGCGATAATAGGCGGCCGCCACAACGCGGGAGAGCACCTGCACCTCTGCTCGGTTTTCACCCAGCATGGCCATCGCCCTTTTTTCGGCCTGATCAGCCGGCAGATCGAGGAAGCCAGTCCGTCCCAATTCGGAGATAATGATGCGAATGGCTGGCGCATCGCGCCCCAGGCTTATTATGCAATCTTCAAGGATCAGCGGATCATCCGCGCATGGCAGCGCCATTTCAGGGTCACTTGGAATCATGATCCCAAGCAGCCGACGGAAAATGGCGCGCTCCTGCAGGTTGAGCGGTGCGGGCTTCAGATCTTCCATGCGTCCATTCCCCCAGCCATGCGTTGGGATACCCCTTTCTGCAAGAAAAAGCCTATAAGCCCCATCGGCTTGGTCGCAAGAATCTTTGCGCCAATCAGCGGCGACATTTACGCAGCCCGGAAGGCAGGGCGATACTGATGGGCGGCTTTACGGCGTGGTGCCCCATGCGCCGCAATCGCGCCGCCTTTTTCGTTGAGGAAAAAGCCATCTTCGAAAGATCACGCGCCCGGCAAGGGTGCCGCCGCTTCCAGCAATCCTTCTGCGCGCAATTCCTGCCAAAGGGCTGCTGGAATCCTGTGATGCAGATGGCCGATATTCTGGCGAACTTCCTCAGCCGATAGCGCACCGGGAATGACCGATGCCACCGCAGGATGCGCCAGCGGAAATTGCAGCGCAGCGGCCGCCAAGGGCACCTGGTGGCGCTGGCATACCGCGGCAATACGGCGTGCCTTGTCAATCAGGTGTCTCGGCGCGGCCTTATAGTCATGGGTCGCATGGTCGGGCACATCACCCGCGAGGATGCCGGAATTATATGGCCCACCAATGATCACGCTGACATTCTTCGCTTCGGCATAAGGAAGAAACGCCTCCAGCGCGCCTTGTTCAAGCAAGGTGTAGCGCCCTGCCAGCAGCATGCAGTCAAAATCGCCGGCCTTGGCAAAGCGCAGGCACATATCCGCTTCATTGAGGCCACAGCCAATCGCACCAATAACCCCCGCCCGGCGCAATTCATCAAGCGCGCGATAGCCGCTATCCATCAGGGTTTGAAAACGCGCATCAAGCAGCGCGCGGTCCTGGATGGTCCAGAAATCTATATCATGCACAAGCAGGATATCCATGCGCGAAATCCCAAGCCTAAGGCAGCTTTGTTCAAGCGAACGCATGACGCCATCATAGCTATAGTCGAAGGCCGGGATGAAACCGGGCAAGCCATTGCTGCGCAAATCGGCCGGCGCTTGTTCGCCCGGCTGCTGTGCATGCATGACACGGCCAATCTTGGTGGAGATGATGAATTCGTCCCTGGGGCATTGCCGCAAGAAATGCCCCAGGCGCAATTCACTTCGCCCATAACCATAAAAGGGCGAGGTATCAAAGAAGCGCACACCGCCCTGCCAAGCGGTCTCCAGCAGCGCCTGGCCTTCAGCTTCGGTGATGGTGGCACGAAAGCCGCCAATGGGCGCGGCGCCAAAGCCGAGCTCTGTGACGCTGAGCGCTGTGGTGCCAATGCGGCGGGCGGCGATGTGTTCCATGGCGTGCTTCCTGATGCGTTATTGGCACGCCGATGTCTGGCGCGCTGGTTGGGGCCGCAAAATGGGCCGTCCCAGATTATTCACCATGCCAAGGCGGATATGGAATAGTGCTTTGCGCGAGGGATTGATCTTTTTGCAGGCCGCAAATCCTGCCTGCCCACACGCCATGCCCGCTATCAGCTAGCGACGCTGGCGCCCTGACCTTGCCGCTACGCGTGGCCAATCAGACGGTTCGGTATCCCCCTCATGAATTCCAGCCAGGGCAATGAATGTACAGGTCCGTGGCGAGAGAGAGGCGCGACTTGCAAGTGCTGTCACGGTTGAATTCGCGGAAAGATTACCATAAATCCATATCATAATGGTCGGATAGGCCGCCCATTTGAGGAAACGAGAACCAAAACATGTCCCGCTCCATTCATCTGAAGCGCCGCACGGCGCTTGGCCTTGCCGCAGGTGGCGTGCTTGGCTTTCCCAACCTTGCCCGTGCTCAGGCACCGCGCGGGCCGGGTAATTGGCCGGACCGTCCGGTCAACTGGATCGTTGGCTTCCCGCCCGGCGGCCAGACCGATTTCGCGGCCCGCATGCTGCAATCACCCTTCTCTCGCGCCATTGGTCAGCCGGTGCCGATCGAAAATCGCGGCGGCGCTGGCGGCAATATCGCGGTGGAGCAGGTGCTGCGTGCCCGCCCGGATGGCTATACCCTGACGGTCGGCAATGTCGGCACTTTCGTGCTGAACCCCCATACCATGCAGGGGGTGAATTTTGACCCGCTGGAGTTGGTGCCCATCGGGTTGATGCTGCAATCGCCAGTGCTTCTGCTGGTCCACCCGGATGTGCCGGTGCGGAATTTCCAGGAATGGGTCGCTTGGGTACGAAGCCAGCAACCCCGTGGGGTAGATATGGGCACAACCAGTGCCGGCGGCATTGCCCATGGGATTTCGGAAAAATTACGCGGTCGGCTAGGCAACCCGGTGATCAATTTCATTCATTATCGCGGCAGTGGGCCGGCCTTGCCGGATTTCATCGCCGGTCGTTATCAAACGCAGTTTGAAGCACCGTCGCTCGTGCATGGCTTCGTTCAGGAAGGCCGGCTCCGCCCGATCATGGTCACCTCCTCCACCCGGCTGCCTGCCTTCCCGAATGTGCCGACAGCCGAGGAATCCGGCCTGCCTAATTTTGTAACCGGAGCTTGGGTCGGCCTATTCGGCCCGCGCGGCCTACCGACCGACCTGGCGCGGCACATCAACGCCATGTTGAATATCGCTTGCCGGGACGAGGAAGCGCGTAACCGCATCGCGGAGCGGGGCGAAGAAATCGGCGGCGGTTCCATGGAAGAATTCGCCCGCCGCGTCCGCGCTGAGCATGCCGAATGGGGCAAGATTGTAAGGGAGGCCGGCATCCGCGCCGAATAACGCGGCCTGCTGACCCAACAGGTATTCGATCTGATGGCAGCATCAGATCGAATATCCCGCTGCAGTGGATTGCTGCGCAGGTACGCTGCGCGATCATTGTCCAGCGTTGAACCGCGTGCCTGAGCTTGATCTGAAATTCATCCGGCGATAGCGGTGCGGCCGTTGCGCCGATTTGGCTGAGGAATTCCTGGTACGGCGGATCGCGAAAGCCTACTGGTAACCGCCATTCGCAACGCTTCTTGGCGAAATTCTTCGGTCCCGCCTTTGCCTATGGTTCATCTCCTGCGCGGCGTAACATGTGAACGAAGGAGCGGTACACAACCGTGACAGGTCCAGGCGGTCGCCGTCGCGTGGCTTGGCCGCACTCACACCATCGTCGCGCCAACTGCGCAACCAGCGCACAGCAGTAGCGATGGAAACCCGAAACCGCGCTGGTGCAGCGCGGCGCGATGCTCCGCGATCCAACGCACCCATCACACCTACCCGAAGATCTTCAGATAAGAACGTCACCACCTCCGTTAGCCCGCGCCCCGGCAGACAATACAAATCATATCGCTGCCGCATTGGGAAAGTCATGTTGTGGAGTCGGATTGAAAGTATCGCGCCGTCGCTGGGGTGGGATTACCCCCTGGCCCCGGACCCGCCGCGCCGTTCTACTGCGTGGTACTGCCCGAAACCCCGGCCGGTGCTGCGGTGCGCCCGCCATCCACGGTATATTCCCCGCCTGTCACATTGCTGGCGAGGTCTGAGAGCAGGAACAGCACCAGATTGGCGACTTCCTCCGCCGTGCCGTAACGCCGCAGCGGTATCCCCGCCGCATAGCGTTCCTCAACACTCTTGGGATTATTGGGCGAAACCTGGCGGGAGACTTCTTCGATCATGCGCGTCGCGATCGGGCCGGGGCAGACGGAGTTCACCCGAATACCATGCGGCCCGACCTCACCGGCGACACTTTTCGTCAGCCCATTCACCGCATGCTTGGAAGCGGAATAGGCGGCCATGCCTGGTGAGCCCACCAGCCCAGCGATGGAGGCTGTATTCACCACCGCGCCACGACCAGCCGCAATCATCACCGGCAGCACATGGCGCAGGCCCAGAAACACGCCCTTCACATTGACAGCCATTATCTGATCGAAAACGGCTTCCTCATATTCCGCGAGGCGCGCGACGCGGCCTTCAATGCCGGCGTTATTGTGGAAGCAATCAATGGCGCCAAAACGGTCCAGCGCTGCCTTCACATAGGCTGCGACATCGGCGGATTTGGTGACATCAGCGGCACGAAACAGCGCGGCTGCGCCAAGGGATGCTGCCAGCGCTTCTCCAGCCGCGGCATCGCGGTCCACAATCACCACCTTGCCGCCGCGCGCGACAAAACCGCGCGCCACCGCGGCACCAATGCCATTGGCGCCGCCCGTTACAATGCCGACCTTGCCCGAAAAATCCATGATGCGTTCCTCCTGCCCGGGTGGTCACCGCCACCCGCTTCGCATCATGCTTGCGCCGCTTGCCCGGAAAGACAAGCGGCGCCCGGATGTTACCCCGCCGCCTTGGCTTCCCGCCGCCGCGCCGTCAGCACAGATTCCGTATAGCCATTGGGCTGTTCGCGGCCCTTCAGCACCAGATCACACGCCCCCTTGAAGGCCGGCCCGTCAAAGCCCGGCGCCATGGGGCGATAGGCCGCATCGCCGGCATTCTGCCGATCCACCACAGCCGCCATGCGCTTCATGGTTTCCATGACCTGCGCTTCGCTCACCACACCATGGCGCAGCCAATTGGCGATATGCTGGCTGCTGATGCGCAAGGTCGCGCGGTCTTCCATGAGCCCGACATCATTGATGTCCGGCACCTTGGAACAGCCAACCCCTTGGTCCACCCAGCGCACGACATAGCCCAGAATGCCTTGCGCGTTATTGTCGAGCTCCGCCTGCACATCGGCGGGGGACCAGTTCGTGTCACGCGCCAGCGGCACGGTCAGGATATCATCCAGCTTCGCACGGCGGCCGCCCTTGGTGATTTCATCCTGCCTGTCGGCGACGCTGACCTGATGATAATGCAGCGCATGCAAGGTGGCTGCCGTGGGGGATGGCACCCAGGCGGTGGAAGCCCCCGCCTTGGGGTGGCCCACCTTCTGATCCAGCATCGCCGCCATGGCATCCGGCATGGCCCACATGCCCTTGCCGATCTGCGCGCGCCCACGCAGCCCGCAGGCAAGGCCTGTGTCCACATTCCAATCCTCATAGGCCTTGATCCAGGCAGCGCCCTTCATGTCATTCTTGCGAATGACAGCGCCGGCTTCCATGGCGGTGTGGATTTCATCGCCGGTGCGATCCAGGAAGCCGGTATTGATAAAGACCACGCGATCCTTGGCGGCTGCGATGCAGGCCTTCAGGTTCACCGTGGTGCGGCGTTCCTCATCCATGATGCCCATCTTGAGCGTGGCGCGCTTAAGGCCCAACGCATCTTCCACGCGGGCGAAAAGCGTATCCGCCCAGGCCACTTCTTCCGGCCCATGCATCTTGGGCTTCACGATATAAACGCTGCCGGCGCGCGAATTCAGCCGCTTGCCGCGAATATCATGCATGGCAATGACGGATGTGCAGAAGGCGTCCAGAATGGTTTCCGGCACCTCCGCGCCATCCAGCTTCACCGCATCAATCATCATGTGGTGGCCAACATTGCGCACCAGCATGACCGAACGGCCATGCAGCGTAATGGCCCCACCGGCCGGGCGCTGAAACACGCGGTCCGGATTGAGGCGGCGGATCATGGTCTTGCCGCCCTTCTCAAAACTCGCTTCCAGATCGCCGCGCATCAGGCCAAGCCAATTGCGATAGACCGCAACCTTGTCTTCCGCATCCACGGCGGCGACGGAATCCTCGCAATCCTGAATGGTGGTCAGCGCGCTTTCCAGCACCACATCGGCAATGCCCGCCGCATCGGTCTTGCCAATCGGATGCGCACGATCAAGGCGCACTTCGATGTGCAGGCCGTTATTGACGAATAGCAGCGAAGACGCCGCATATGGTTCGCCCAGATAGCCCACGCATTGGCCAGGCCGCGCAAGGCCGGTTTTGCTGCCATCCTTCAACGTCACTTCCAAAGCGCCGCCTTCAATGCGGTAGCCCGTGGCATCGCTATGAGATCCCTTGGCGAGCGGCACGGCGCTATCCAGCACGCCGCGCGCATAGGCAATCACCTTCGCCCCGCGTTCCGGGTCATAGCCCTTGCCAGAAGCGGTGCCGGGAATGGCATCCGTGCCATAAAGCGCATCATACAGGCTGCCCCAGCGCGCATTGGCCGCATTCAGCGCATAACGGGCATTGGATACCGGCACGACAAGCTGCGGGCCGGCCATGGAGGCGATTTCCGCATCCACATCGGTGGTCGCGACGGTCACACTTGCGGGTTCCGGCAGCAGATAGCCGATTTCCTTGAGGAAGGCGGTATAGGCCGCCTGATCAATCGGCTTGGCGGGGTTGGCGCGGTGCCAGGCATCAATTTTCCCTTGCAGCGCATCGCGCTTGGCGAGCAGCGCGGCATTGGTGGGCGCCATCTCCCGCAGGGTGCGTTCCATCGCGTCCCAGAAGCGCGCGGGCTCCACGCCCGTGCCGGGCAGGGCTTCGGTTTCAATGAAATTCTTCAGAATGGGGGCAACAAAAAGCCCCTTTGATGCAGACATCCAAACGCTCCCCGCAGAAGGGGGCGGACGCCACAGCCCGCCCCTGGATCAAGGACCGCTCCCTTAAAAGGAAAGGCGCGGCGGGGCAAACGGGGCAGGGGCTTGCCGGAACGCCCTGCCGGCGCAAGGCTAGGGGCGCAAAAACCCGAGGAAACCCGATCATGGCCTGGACCCCGCCGCGTCACACTTCCCAGCATTGGCATGTCACAAAGCCCGCAGCCTCTGGCCGCAAGGGCATGGTGGCGTCCCAGGCGCGCGGCGCCGCCGAAGCGGGGGTCGCCATTCTGGAAGCCGGCGGTACGGCGGCCGATGCCGCGGTAGCCACGGCCTTTGCGCTGGCGACGCTGGAGCCCTGGAATAGCGGCCTGGGCGGCATTGGCTTCGCGCAAGTCATGTCCCCCGGCGGCGCGGCCGAGACCTTTGATTTCGGGCCGGTTTCCCCGCGCGGCTTGAAGCCTTCCGCCTTCCCCATGACCGGCAAGATGAAGGCGGATCTTTTCACCTGGCCGGAGGTGCTGGAAGACCGCAATGTGCATGGCCCGCTTTCCTTTGCCATCCCTTCGGCGGTTGCGGGCTATATGGAATTGCATGCGCGCCATGGCCGCATGCCGATAAAGGACGTGCTGGCGCCGGCGGTGGCGCTGGCCAAGCGCGGCCTGGCGCAGGATTGGTTCACCACGCTGAAAGTGGCCAATTCGGCGTCCGTGCTGAAGCTTTATCCGGAATCCGCGCGCATCTATCTGCCGGGTGGGCTGCCACCCGTGGCGCCCTATCAAGGATCACCAGGCTTTTTCCAGCAAGGCAATCTGGCCGCCACGCTTGAACGCCTGGCCCATGCGGGGCTCGCTGATTTCTACACGGGCGATATCGCCGCCGCCATTGCCGCCGATTGCAAGGACATGGGCGCCTTTGTCAGCGCCGAGGATTTGGCGCATTGCAAGGCGCGCGTTGTGCCCGCACTTGAAGCCGCCTGGCGTGGCAAGCGGTTGTTTCTGGCCAACGGGCTGACGGCTGCCCCCACCTTGATGCGGGTGCTGGATGGCATGCGCGATGCGGATTTCTCGGGCAAGGCGCCTTCGGCGGCTTGGTATGCGCAATTGGCCCGCGTCATGCGGGCTGCCTATGCGGAACGCTTGGCGGGGCTCGGGGATGCGGAACCGAAGGCGGCCGAATCCTGCACCACCCATCTGACGGTGGCGGACAAGAACGGCATGATGGTCGCCATGACCACCACGCTGCTGTCCAGCATGGGCAGCCGCGTCGTGCTGCCGAAATCGGGCGTGCTGATGAACAATGGCGTGATGTGGTTCGACCCGCGCCCTGAAGCAGCCAATGCGCTGGCACCGGGCAAAAGGCCGCTCACGAATATGTGCCCGGTGATTGCCGCCGAGGGTGACAAACCCGTGCTGGCCACCGGTGCTTCCGGCGGGCGGCGCATCATGGCGTCTGTCTTCCAGATGCTGTCTTTCGTCGCCGATTTCGGCATGGAACCGGGACAGGCCGCGCATCATCCAAGGCTTGATGTCTCAGCGCCTGAGGGTGTCACCGCCGATATCCGCCTCGGGGCGGAAACGCTGGCGGCGCTGGCCGCGGAAGATACGGTGACGGAGGTGGAACACGCCGTGCTGCCAGTCAATTTCGCCTGTCCCAATCTGATCCGCATCGGCGCCGATGGCACACGCACCGGCATTACCGATGTGATGAGTCCCTGGAGTGCGGCGATCGCCGAAGCGTAAACCATAACAAAGGAAACGCCCATGAAGCGTCGTCATTTGCTGCAAGGGGCCGCGGCGCTTGCCGGGGCCTCGGGCTTTGCCGCGCCTTCGCTGGCGCAGCCCGCGCGCACCGCCACGCTGCGCTTCGTGCCGCAGGCCAATCTGACCGCGCTTGATCCGATTTGGACCAGCGCCATTGTCACGCAAATGCACGGCTATCATGTTTATGACACGCTTTACGCCGTGGATGGGCAGCAGCGCGCCCGTCCGCAAATGGCCGCAGGGCATGAGGTTTCCGCCGATGGCCGGGTGTGGCGCATCCGCCTGCGTGAAGGGCTGTTCTTCCATGATGGGGAGCCTGTGCGCGCGGCCGATTGCGCCGCATCTCTCGCGCGTTGGTCGCGGCGTGATCCTTTCGGGCAAATCCTGGCAGCGCAGGTGGAAGAATGGCGCGCCGCGGATGATCGCACGCTGGAAATTCGCCTGAAGCGCCCGTTCCCGCTTTTGTTGGATGCGCTGGCGAAGCCCGATTCCAACGTGCCCTTCATCCTGCCGGAGCGTCTGGCGCGGACCGATGCCGGCACGCAAGTCAGCGAGGTTGTGGGCAGCGGTCCCTATCGCTTCATGCGCGATGAATTCGTCTCTGGCAGTCGCGTGGTTTATATGCGGAATGACCGCTATCGCCCGCGTGATGAACCATCCGATTGGGCGTCCGGTGGCAAGGTGGCGCATTTCCCGCGCATTGAATGGCATATCTTGCCCGACCCCGCGACCGCGGCAGCCGCGCTGCAATCAGGTGAGATTGATTGGCTGGAACAGCCCTTGGCCGATCTTGTGCCAACGCTGCAGCGCAACCGCAATATTGAAGTGGGCATTCTGAACCCGACCGGCTTGATGAGCATCATGCGCCTTAACCATTTGCAAGCGCCCTTCAATAATCTGCGCGTGCGACAGGCGGTGGCGCTGGCTGTGGATCAGGCGGATTACATGCGTTCCACGCTCGGTGATGATCGCAGCATCTGGCAGGAATGCCGCAGCCTGTTTCCGTGCGGCACGCCTTATGGCGTTGAGAACCTGTCAGAGCTTAATGCCCCGCCGCGCAGCCTGGATCGCGCGCGCGCGGCACTGCAAGCAAGCGGCTACAACGGGGAGAAGGTGGTCATTATCAACCCGACCGATTTCCCGCTGATTGGCCCGCATGGGCAAGTCACGGCGGATCGGCTGCGCCGCATTGGCATGAATGTGGAATTGGCGGAAACCGATTGGGGCACGGTGGTGCAGCGGCGCGTGCGCACCGAACCCACCGATCGCGGCGGCTGGAGCATTTTCCACACTTATGGTTCATCGCTTGCTTACCTGAACCCGGCGGTAAGTTCGCTGGTGAAGGGGCCGGGCGCGACAGGCTGGTTTGGCTGGTATGACAGCCCAGCGATGCAGGAACGCATCCAGGCCTGGATTGATGCACCGGATGCCGCGCGGCAAAAGGCGCTGGCGGATGAGATCAATAAGCTTGCGCAGGATGATGTCGCCACCATCCCGCTAGGCCAATTCCGCATCCGCAGCGCCTGGCGGCGCAGCATCACCGGGCTTGCCCAGGGCAGCATGCCCTATCCCTGGGGCGTGCGGCCTGTTGGCTAAGCATTTTCAAGCCAAGTGGAATCACTTGGCTGCCCGGAAAATGCGATCAAACAAGTTTTTAGTGGGTTGCCCATGAACTAAGGTGAATGGGCAGCACACTAAATCAGGCTGCCCGCTGCGCCCGCAAGGCACGCCAGACCGCTTCCGGCGTGATCGGCATATCAATATGCGCAACCCCCAGCGCATCACAGACCGCTGAGATAATGGCGGGCGGCGCACCGCAAGCGCCGCCCTCACCCGCGCCCTTCACGCCAAGATCATTGGATGGGCAAGGCACCACATTCAGATCAAGATTGAAGGAAGGCGCATCGCCCGCGCGCGGCATGCAGTAATCCTGGAAAGTCGCGGTCAGGAATTGGCCGCTTTCCGGATCATATTGCGCATGTTCCAGCATGGCCTGACCAATGCCGGCCATGATGCCGCCATGGCATTGGCCATGCACCAGCATGGGGTTGATCGGCACGCCGACATCATCCACGGCCGCGTAATTGGCGATGGAGACTTCGCCGGTGGTGGGGTCAATCTCTACCTCCGCGACATGGCAGCCATTGGGGAAATTGCATTCCGTATCGCGCGTGTAAGTCAGTTGTTCGTCAAGTCCCGGCGTTTCACCCGGCGGCAGGCGCGCGGGGTCATGCGCGGCGGCAATCACCGCTTGCCAGCTTGTGGCGATATCGGTCCCCGCGACGCTGAAGCGGCCATTGAGGAATTCAATATCCGCAACCCCCGCTTCCAATAAATGCGCCGCGATGCGCTTGGCTTTTTCGATCACGAGCGCCGCCGCGCGGCTGGTGGCAACCCCGCCCATCTGGGACGAACGCGACCCGCCCGTGCCACCACCCTTCAGCACCACATCCGAATCGCCCTGCACCAGATCAATCGCTTCAAAAGGCAGGCCAAGCTTTTCAGACAGGATTTGCGCAAAGGCCGTTTCATGCCCCTGCCCATGGCTGAACGTGCCGACCGTGAGCTTGGCGCGTCCCTCAGGCGTTAACGCCACACGCGCCCATTCAAAAGGCTGGCCGCCTGAGGCTTCAATGAAATAGCCAAGCCCGATACCGCGTAGCTTGCCGTGCTTGGCGGCTACCGCACGGCGCGCGGCGAAACCCTGCCAATCCGCCAAGTTCAGCGCCATATCCTGGGTTTCCGCGAAGCGCCCGGAATCGATCACATTGCCGGCGACATTGCGATAGGGGATTTGATCCGGGCGGATGTAATTGCGCCGCCTGATTTCTTCCCGCCCAATGCCGAAAGCTGCGGCGCCTTGGTCAAACAAGCGTTCCAGCACATAGGCGGTTTCCGGCCGGCCAGCGCCGCGATAGGCATCGGTCGGCACTGTATTGGTAAAGACGCAGCGCACCTGCACATTCAAGGCCTGAAGGTCATAGACCGTACCATTGATGCGCCCGCCCGCCATGGTGGGCACGCGCGGGCCGAAATCCAACAAATAGGCGCCCATGGCGGCCAAGGTGCGAATACGCACGCCAATCGCCTTGGCGTTTTCATCAAAGGCCATTTCGGCATGCGTCACATGATCACGCCCATGCGGGTCTGACAGAAAGGTCTCTGTCCGGCCCGCGCGCCATTTCACCGGCCGGCCAAGCTTGCGCGCCGCCCAAAGCACCATGGCGCTTTCCGGAAACAGCTTGCCGCGCAGGCCGAAACCGCCGCCGACATCGGGCGAGATGACGCGGATTTTTTCAAGCGGCACGTTGAAGACCAGCTTCGCGAGATTATCGCGTACCTTGACCGCGCCCTGGGATGGCGAAACCAGCGTCCAACGTTCCCCGTCCCAATCGCCGAGGGCAACACGCGGCTCCATCGGATTGCCGACAATGCGGTTCTGCACCAGATCAACGGAGACGATACGCGCGGCACCGGTAAAAGCCTCATCCGCTTCCGCGGCGCGGCCGCTATCCCAATGGACGCAGAGATTGCTGCCCTGGTCTTCCCAGATCACTGGCGCGTCAGCATCAAGCGCCTTACCGGTTTCGGTAATGCTGGGCAGGGTTTCATAGTCAATCTGGATCAGCTCGGCCGCATCCATTGCCTGATCACGGGTTTCCGCGACCACAAGTGCGACCGGGTCGCCCACATAGCGCACGCGTTCGGTTTGCAGGATATGGCGCGTGGGGGCGAAAAGCGGCTTGTCCTTGCCTGGCACTTCTACCTGCACCGGCAGCGCGCCAACGCCGTCAGCAATGGCGTCATGGCCGGTCAGCACCGCCAGCACCCCAGGGGCAGCGCGCGCTTCGCTGACATCCATGGAGATGATGCGCGCATGGGCATGCGGTGAGCGCAGCACCACCGCGTGGGCTTGGCCGGGGCGGTTCATGTCATCCGTATAGGTGCCGCGCCCTGTCAGCAGCCGCACATCTTCCTTGCGCCGTACCGGTTGACCAATGCCGAACTTATCCATGACCTACTTCCCCGTTATTTCCTGCAAAGCCTGTTCGATGGTGGTGATGCGCGCAACCGGACGCAGCCCTTCAATCGCCGCCTGATGCACCGCGGCGGAAAACGCCGCACAGCCATCTTCCAATACCGTAACTTCGAATTCGCGCACATGCGCACCACGCACGGTGGAAGCGACACCACCATTGGTGACAATGCCGGCCACCAGCAGCTTGCGAATGCCAGCCTTGCGCAAGGCCCATTCCAGGCGCGAATTCCAAAAAGCGTCATAGCCGATTTTCTCGACCATCAGATCGGATGGCGCCAATTCGTCCACCAAAGCCTGGCCCCAGGATGCCGGCGCGAAATCCCCCTTGCGCAAAAAGGGCCGCATTTGCTTGAGGTGCTCCGCAATGAAAGGCTCACCACCCTTGCCCGGCACCAGCGTGAAATGGGTGGAGGCGATCCAGCCGCCTTGTGCGCGCATCGCTGCGCACAGCGGTGCAAGGCGCGCGGGCAGCGCTGCAATGCTGGCATCACCTTGCCCGCCGCGCGCATAAGCGCCCTTGGGGTGGATGAAATCATTCTGCAAATCACAAAGCAGCAAAGCGGTTTCGCTGATGGGAATGGCGCCTGCCATGATCACGCCCTTTCGATAATCAGATTGCCAAAGCGGTCCACCCGCGCCACCAGGCCAGGATCCACCACCACGGTTGCATCGGGTTGTTCCAGAATGGCGGGACCTGGGATTTCAGCGCCTACCGGCAAATCAAGCCGCGCATAAATGCGTGCCTCATGCCAAGCACCATCGAACCACACCTGCCGCGCGCCACGCGCTGCTGTTTCAAGGCTTGCGTCCGCGCCGGGTGCAAGTGCTGCCAAATCAAACGCCGGGCGCCGGCCAATCGCGGCACTACGGAGCGACACAATCCTGACCGGCAATCCCGGCAGCAAGCGGCTGAAGGCGCGTTGATAGGCGGCTTCAAAAGCATTGCGCACAATCTCTCGCGTCACGCCGGTGCTATTGCCCGCCACGGTCACGGGCAAAGGCACGGCAACAGTATGCGTCTGCCCAGCGTAATGCATATCAAGCGTGAAAATCGTTTCAATCGCCTCCACCGGCAGGCCCGCATCGCGCACCACCGCCACAGCCGCGCTTGCTTCGCGCGCCAGATGCGCATCCAGCGCGGCGGGATCAAGGCTATCCAAATCCAGATTGAGTGTGCGCACCTGATCATGCCGCACATCGGCGATGATGCAGCCAAGTGCTGAGGTAACCCCCGGAAAGCGCGGCACCAAAGCGGCCTTCAAGCCGACCTCGGTCAGCAGCGCACCGACATGCAAGGCACCACCACCACCGAAGGGAAGTGCCACAAACCGCGCCGGATCAAGCCCGCGTTCGATGGAAACAAGCCGAATGGCGCCAGCCATTTTCGCATTCGCCACGCGCAGAATGGCCTCTGCTGCCGCCATGGCATCCAAGCCCAAGGGCGCGCCGACATGCTGTTCAATCGCGGCCTTTGCGGCATCCACATCAAGGCTGGCCAGCGCACCGCCAATCGGCCGCGCAGCATTGATGCGGCCCAGCACCAAATTTGCATCTGTCAGAGTCGGGCGATCATTGCCCTGCCCATAGCAGACCGGCCCGGGCCGACTGCCCGCGCTTTCCGGCCCCACTTGCAGCAAGCCACCGCGATCCACCACCGCGATGGAACCGCCACCTGCGCCAATTGTCGTGATTTCAATCATGGGGGAGCGGATGACCAGGCCAAAATCAATTGTCGCCTGCGCGGCCAGGGCCATCTGCCCATCAGCAATCAGCGATACATCAAAGGAAGTGCCACCCAGATCGCAGGTAATCACATGGCTGAAGCCAGCTGCCTTGGCGATAGCACCCGCCGCAATCACCCCTGCCGCCGGGCCGGAAAGCGCGGTGCGTGCCGGGAAGCGCCGCGCGGTCGCGGTGGACATGATCCCGCCATTGGATTGCACAATGTGAAACCGCCCGCCAAAACCTTCATCGGCCAGCGCACCTTCCAGGTTGCCGAGATAACCCGCGACCAGTGGTTGCAAATAGGCATTGAGTGCCGTGGTCGAAGCCCGCTCAAACTCGCGAATTTCCGGCAGAATTTCTGAGGAAACCGAAACATGCGGATTGGGCCAGAGGCGCCGCACCGCTTCCGCCGCTGCCTGTTCATTGGCAGGATTGGCATAGGCATTGATGAAGATAATCGCGCAGGCTTCCGCGCCAGCGGCGAGCAATTGCCGCGCGGCTGCTTCCACCGCGACGATATCCACTGGCGTGTGGATACTGCCATCAGCCAGACAGCGTTCCGGGACTTCCAGGCGCAAATCGCGCTCAGCGATCGGTTGGAAATCCCCCCAAAGCCCCCACGTGTGGCGACGATCTCTGCGGCGCATTTCCAAGACATCGCGAAAACCGGCCGTGGTGATCACGCCAAGCTTGGCACCCTTTCGCTCAAGCAGCGCATTGGTGCCAACCGTCGTGCCATGCACCACCGCCGCCATGCCCGCCGCGCCCCCAAGCGCGCGAAGGCCCGCGAGAAAACCCGAAGCCTCATCACCGCGCTGGCTTGGCACTTTCGCTGTCTGAAAGCGCCCTGTCGCGGGATCGAACAGAAACAGATCGGTGAAGGTGCCACCGACATCAACGCCGACAATCGCGCCGCTCATGATGCGCGCCTTCCGTAATCGCGGAACGCGGCTTCGGCGCTGACATAGCCAAGGCGGATATCACGCGCGATGGCCTCCATGGGCCGCGCGGCGGGGTCGCCCCAACCGCCACCGCCTGGGCTTTCCAGCCGCACGCGTTCACCCTGGCCGATGGAAACACCCACAATCTTGCTTGCCATCGGCGGCGTTTCACCCGCTGCTCCCCAGGTGAAGCGATTAAGCGCACCATCCGCACCACCCGCCACACCAAAGGGCGCGAAACGCCCGCGTTCACCCAGCAAGGCGACTTCCGTGCGCCCCAGGGCCAGCGCCTCAATCTCATAAATCGCGCCAACACCGCCGCGATGTTCGCCAGCGCCGCCGCTATCGGGGCGGAGCGCCCATTGCGTGAACATCACCGGATAGGCGGCTTCCAGAATCTCCACCGGCGGGATTGTCGCTGTTGAGATCGGGTTATTCGCGTGATGCAAGCCATCGGTTGCGGGGTTGCCGCCAAGCCCGCCACCGAAGAAGGAAAACATCACCCAGCGCGTGCCATTTTCGCGCTGACCCGACAGCGCCAGCGCATTGATGGTACCGAAAGGCGCGGCAGTCGCAGTGGCGGGGCGCGCCTTGCCCAGTGCGCCGAAAATCACGCCAATCAGGCGCAGAATGGTTTCGGTATAGCCAGCGACAGGGCGTGGTGCCTCCGCACCCAATAGCGTCGTCGGCGGTGCAATGACTTCCACCGGGCGAAGCACACCGGCATTGGCCGGCACGTCCGGGAAAGCGTGCTTGAGCGCAACATAACAAGCCGCCACCGTGGTTGCGACCGAGATATTGAGTGGCCCTGCGCAAGGCGGTGAGGAGCGCGACATATCCAGAGTCAGCCGATCACCTTCAACCGTCAGATCAAGCGCAATGCGCAGCGCTTCATCCTTCACGCCGTCATTATCCAGGAAATCATCGAAGCTATAGCGCCCATCGGGCAGGGCCGCGATTTCCGCGCGCATCAGCGCTTCCGCGCGATCGGCCAATTGCGCGAAGGCGGCGGCAATGCGCGCATCGCCGTAATCATCCAGCAATTCAATCAGCCGCTTTTCACCAAGATCGAGTGCATTCAACTGCCCATTCAAATCACCCCAATTGGATTGCGGCACGCGCGAATTCGCTGCCAGAATATCCAGAATATCCTGCTGCATCTGCCCGGCGCGGATCAGTTTTACGGGCGGGAAACGTACACCTTCCTGATGGCTTTCCGTTGCGCGCGGATTGTAATTGCCGGGCACATTGCCGCCGATATCCAGCCAATGGCCAACACTCGCCACCCAGCAGAACAGCTTACCCGCGCGGAAAATTGGCCGCACCAGGCGGAAGTCATTCAAATGCGTCCCGCCATCATAGGGGTCATTGAACAGGAAGGTATCGCCTTCCTGAAGCCCGCCTTCCGCCGCGACCTTGCGAATGACGGAACGCACGGCAAAGGACATGGCGCCAACAAAAATCGGCAAGCCCTTGGTGCCCTGCACCAGAGTATCGCCGGTGATCGCATCATAAACGCCATGGCAGGCATCGCGCGCTTCGGCGATGATCGGGTTGAAGGCGCTGCGATAAAGTGTCGCGTCCATCTCATCGGCGATTTGCTCAAGCCGGCCCTTCAGCACGGCCAGGGTCACGGCATCAAGGCGCGTCGTTACGGCTTCGGTCATCTCACAATCCAAGATAGCTGCGGCGCAATTCCGGATCGGCGGCGATATCGCGCGCGGCACCACTCAGGCTGATGACGCCATTTTCCAGCACATGCGCCTGATCCGCCACTTCCAGGCTTTGCGCAACATTCTGTTCCACCAGCATGATGGTGAGCCCATCCGCATGCAGGCGCCTTATCAGCGTGAACATTTCCTCGACCAGCAAAGGCGAAAGGCCGAGGGAGGGTTCATCCAATATCAGCAGCTTCGGTTCCGCCATCAGCCCGCGCCCGATGGCGAGCATTTGCTGTTCGCCACCGGAAAGCGTGCCGGCGGCCTGGCGGGTTCGTTCCTTCAAGCGCGGGAAAATACCAAAGACGCGCTCCAGATTACGCGCACGATTGCCCCGCGCACGGCGATAGGAACCAAGTTCCAGTACTTCGCGCACATTCAAATTCGGGAAAATCTTGCGGCCTTCCGGCACATGGATCAGGCCAAGCGACACGATCTCAGGTGGAGAAAGCGCGGCCAGGCTCTGCCCCGCGAAACGAATTTCCCCACCGCGCGGACGCACCACACCGCTGATGGTCATGTTCAGCGTTGTCTTGCCCGCACCATTGGCGCCGAGCACGGCCACCAACGCGCCTTCGGGGACACTCAGATCAATGCCCCGCAGGATCAGCGTTTCGCCATAGCCTGCTTCAAGCGCCTTGATTTCAAGCATGGCCCGCCAACCTTTGCGCGGCGCCATGGCCCAAATAGGCCTCAATGACGGCGGGATTGCCCACTACCTCGGCCGCCTCGCCCGAGGCAATGATACGCCCCCCGGAAATCACATGCACATATTCGCAAAGGCTCATTACCGCCTGCATCACATGTTCGATCATCAGGATGGTGACACCACCCGCGCGAATATCCTGCAGCACCGGCAGGAAATCACGCAGTTCGGATGGATTCAGCCCCGCCAAGACTTCATCCAATAAAAGAATGCGCGGACGCGTGGCGAGTGCGCGCGCCACTTCCAGGCGCTTCCGCCCAGCCACCGTCAGCGCTGCCGCGGGTTTGTCCAATTGCGGGCCAAGGCCAAGGCGCTGGCCTACTTCTTCCGCCAACGCCAATGCATCGCGGCGCTTGGGCAAGCGCAGAAAGGCGCCGACAGCGATGTTCTCGCGCACAGAAAGCCCGCCGAAGGGCTGCACAATCTGGAAGGTGCGCGCCAGGCCAAGCTTCGCCAAATCATGCGGCTTGCGGCCGGTGATTTCCTCACCATCCAGCAACACCAGGCCAGCGCTTGGTGGTTCAAAGCCCGCGATCATGGCGAAAAGCGTCGTCTTGCCCGCACCATTCGGGCCGATCAGCCCGGTGATGGAACCTTCCCGCACATCGAAGGTTGCGTCAGAAACTGCCGTCAGCCCGCCAAAGCGCTTGGTGAGATCACGCACCGCGAGGAAGGCGGGGTCCCTCCCTTGCCCGGTCATGGCGCCCCCTTGCCGCGCCAGCGCGCGGCGATGAGGCCTGGGATGCGATGCAAGGGAAAGCGCACCACCAGGATCAACAGCACCCCGAAGATAATGAGATCAATGCCGGGGATACGGCCGATCAGCATTTTGGTGCCCTCACTGAGGCCTTGCAGGATCAGCGCACCAATCAGCGGCCCAAAGACTGTGCCCGCACCGCCAATGATGGGCGCCAGCAGCGCTTCAACCGAAATCCAGGTGCCGAAGGCAATATTGCTGTCAATATAAAGGAAATACTGCGCGTAAAGCGCCCCCGCCGCACCGGTCAGCGCAGCCGATAGGCTGATGGCGCGCAGCTTCACCGCCAGAATATCCACGCCAAGTGCCGCCGCCGCCGATTCATTTTCGCGCACCGCGACAAGCTGCGCACCGATACGGCTTTTCTCCAAGGCCAGCGTGATCAGCATGGCAAGCGCCAACAGCACCGCAGCCAAAATCAAAAAGCTTGAGCGATTGGCGAATTGCAGATTGCCAGCGCCGAGATTGAGGCTGATCAGCAAACCCGCCGCACCACCCGTGATCTCGGTTGCATTGGCCAAAATGCGCAGGACCTCGGCAAAAGCCAGCGTCACCAGCGCGAAATAGGAACCGCGCAGCCCAGCGCGAAACACCATGGCACCAATCGCATAGCCCAGCAGTGCGGCGGCAGCGATGCCGAAGGCCACCGCCGGATAGGCATTAACGCCAAAGCGCTGTTGCAGAATGGCGCTCACATAAGCGCCCATGCCGAAAAACGCCGCATGGCCGAAGGAGTATTGCCCGCCATAACCGCCGAGCAGATTCCACCCTTGCGCCGCAATCGCCAGAATCAGCGTGAAGACCAGAAAATTCAGCACCACATTGCTGGTGACAAATAGCGAAACCAGCACGGCAACGACCAGAAAGCCCAGAATGGGCAAAGCCTCACGAGCGGTCATGCGCGCGCCCCAAACAACCCGGTCGGGCGCAGCAGCAGCACCAGGATGAAGATCAGGAATATGCCAATCTGTCCAAGGCTATCGCCAAAATAAAGGCCGCTAAGGCTTTCCACCACACCAATGAACAGCCCGCCCAGCAATGCCCCCGTCACGCTGCCCATGCCGCCGAGAACCACAATGGTGAAAGCCACCAGCACAAAGGCATTGCCCACGCGCGGCGAGACATAAAAGGACGGCAGCAAAAGACAGGCGGCGATGGCAAGACAGGCCGTACCAATGCCGAAAGTTACCGCATAGACATGTGCGACATCAATGCCGACCAAAGCCGCGCCGGTGCGTTCCTTCGCCACGGCACGTATCGCGCGGCCGGTATCGGTGCGCGTCATCAGCACAAACAACAAAACCGCCAGCAGCAGCGTCACGCTAAAGCCGATCAGCCGCGGCACTGACAGCAGCACATCGCCAAGCTCCACCATGGACATGGCGTATGGCAGGCGGAGCGTCATGGTGTCCGACCGGAAAATCGCCAGCATGGCGTTTTCGATAATGATCGAAAGCCCAAGTGTGACCAGTAGCATATTGGAATCATCGCCACGGCTGGCAGGGCCAATCACCAGGCGCTGCACCAGATAGCCGAGTACGAAAAAAAGCCCCGCCAGGGGTACCATCGCCGCATAGGGATCAAGCCCAAAGGCACCATGCGCGACAAAGGCCGCATACATGGCCAGCGTCAGCAAGGCGCCATGGGCGAAGTTGATGATGTGCAACACGCCGTAAACCAGCGTGAGGCCCAGCGCCACCAGCCCATACACAGCCCCCATCAGGAGGCCGTTTGCCACGGCCTCCAGCAATATTTCGGGCGGGTAGCCCATCTCAGCCGGTGACGGGATAGATCGGCTGGGCGTCCGCAAAATCGCGCGGGAAGATCACCTTGATATCGCCGCTTTGCACCTGGGTATTCACCGGCCTGCCGCCCTGATTCTGGCCATTGACGAATTGCGTCGGCCCATAAGGCATGATGTGGCGATCAAAAGCCGCACCGGTTGCCGCGAGCGCCTGGATCAGCGCGCCACGATCCGCCCGGCCAGCGCGTTCCAGCGCATCAGCGAACAACATCACGGCGGAATAATTCAGCGGCACATTGTACAGCCAGAAGCGGTTCTGCGCTTCCACGCGCCGGCGCAATTCGGCAGTTTTTGGCTTGCGCGGATCGGCCCAATGGTTGCAATCCATCACCAGATTGGCCGCTTCCGGGAATTCCCGCACGAAACGGAAATTGGAAGCCGCGCCATTCAGGATGCAATAGATACCCTTCGGGCGAATGCGCCGCTGCTGCAAGGTTTGCGATAGCAGAACGAATTCCGCGTAATAGGATGACGGGATGATCAGATCGGGATTGAGCGCCCTTATACGCAGCGCCACATTGGACATGTCACGCGATGGGGTTGGGTGCGCAATCGTCTCCAGCACCTGAAAGCCGCGCTTGGGCAATTCGGCATTCAAAAGCCGCGCCATGCCGGAACCGAACAACCCATCCTCATGCACAATCACCGCAGTGCGGGAAGGCCTGCCGGCGGCATCATTGATCGCAACAAGGTTATCCAAGGCCGTTGACGTCACGGTGCCAAAGCCAGGCCCGAAGCGGAAGGTATTCGTCAAGCCGCGCGAAACGATCTGATCGGACACGCCGACATCAACAATATAAGGCAGGTCATAGCGCGACGCGGCCTGCGAAGCGGCGAGGCAGATCGGGCTTGCGAAGCCGCCCACAATCGCGAGCACGCCCTCGGCCTGCATTTTCTCAACCTCGGCCACGCCGCCATCGGGGGTGGAGCGCGCATCGCCGAACACCATTTCAATCGGGGCGCCACCAAGCGCCCGGATACCGCCGCCAGCATTGATATCGGCAATGGCAAGTTCGGCGCCAAGCCGACCATATTCCCCATCCTGCGCCAAGGCGCCGGTCACGGGCTGGATAATGCCAAGCTTGACGGCGCGCGGCTGCGCCTGCGCAATGGCGGGGGCAGCTAGCAGAGCCGGAGCAGCCAGCAGCGCCTGCCGCCGGGAAAGGCTGAAAGTGGACATTGGAGACTCCCCTGTTATGAGCCGGACATGGTCATGCCCCAGGCTTTGCCAATTGGCCAGAGGGAAGAAAAGCCGGAAATGCGCCACCTCACCTATAGGGGCGACAGTTTGGCAGATGCTCAGCGCTATTTGTCTCACCCTACCCAAACACCGTGCCGCAGGGGATGGCCAGGCATGATCACCGCACCCGGCAGCAAGCGCCGCAATATGGCGCTGTTGGTGGGCGCGATTGTGCTGACGCTTTCCGTCTGGTTTGCCGGCACCGCCGCCGTCCCGGCGCTATTGGCCGAAGGGCAGATCACGCCAAGCCGCGCCGCCTGGCTGACCGCCTCTGTCCAATTGGGCTTTGTCTTTGGCACGCTGATGAGTGCGGTTTTCTCATTGGCGGATCGTTGGTCGGCGCGCTGGCTATTCCTCGGCTGCGCCTTGCTGGCGGCGGGGGCGACGCTGGCGCAAATAATGGTGGCGCCGGCGGGCGATATGGCGCTGATGCTCCGCTTCATCGCAGGTGCGGCCATGGCGGGGGTTTATCCGGTTGGCATGAAGCTCGCCGCTTCCTGGGCCAAGGGGGATTTGGGCCTGCTGATTGGGCTGGTGGTGGGCGCGGTGACGCTCGGTTCCGCGCTGCCCCATGCGCTGCCATCCCTGGTTGGGGCCTTGGATTGGCGCGCGGCCTATGTCGGGGCAGGGGTGCTGGCCGCCCTTGGCGGGGCGCTGATCCTGGGGTTTCAGCCGGGGCCTTTGCTCGGCGCCCGGCCACCCTTTCGCCCGGCGCAGATGCTGGAAGCCTGGCGCAATAAGGGTCTGCGTTTGGCCAATCTGGGGTATCTTGGCCATATGTGGGAACTCTATGCCATGTGGGCTTGGATTGGCGTGTTCCTGGCCGCCGTGCTGGAAAGCCCCGCCATCGGTCCCTGGGTTTTCGCCGTGGTGGCCGCCGGCGCCTTGGGCTGCATCCTGGCGGGGCTCGCGGCTGATCGCTGGAATCGCGCCAAGGTGGCCGGCGCCTGCATGCTGGCTTCGGGTGCCTGCGCGCTGCTGATCGGCCCGGCCTGCGCCTGGCCCATGCTGGCGCTGGCGATTGCCTTCATCTGGGGGCTGACCGTGGTGGCCGATTCCGCGCAGTTTTCCGCCTGTATCGTGAGCCTTTCGCCACCCGATTACGTCGGCACCATGCTGACGGTGCAGACCGCGCTTGGCTTTTTGCTGACGGCCGGCACGATCTGGGCCTTGCCGCGGGCCATGGAAATGCTTGGCATGTCGGCGGGTTTTGCCTTGCTGGGCATCGGGCCGCTGCTTGGCGCCTGGGCAATGTGGAGGTTAGCCCCCTTGCTACCCCGCCCACGTTAAGGCGGGCGTTTGACTTCCGGCCCTGCTGCCTTATCTCCGACCTAGAAATGCAAGGCGCTACTCCGCGCCGGCACCCCCGGGACCATCATGACTGACACGCCGCTTTCGCTGATCCGCAATTTCTCGATCATTGCCCATATTGATCATGGGAAATCCACGCTTGCCGATAGGCTGATCCAGGCCACCGGCGCGCTTTCCGCGCGGGAGATGAAGGAACAGGTCCTGGATAATATGGAGCTTGAGCGCGAACGCGGCATCACCATCAAGGCACAGACCGTCCGGCTCACCTATCCTGCCAAGGATGGCAAAACCTATGTGCTGAATTTGATGGACACGCCCGGCCATGTGGACTTCGCCTATGAAGTCAGCCGGTCACTTGCCGCCTGCGAAGGCTCGCTTCTGGTGGTGGATGCATCCCAGGGGGTTGAGGCGCAAACACTTGCCAATGTCTACCAGGCAATTGATGCGGGGCATGAGATTGTGCCCGTGCTGAACAAGATTGACCTGCCGGCGGCCGAACCTGATCGCGTGAAGCAGCAGATCGAAGATGTGATTGGGCTTGATGCTTCGGACGCGGTGATGATCAGCGCCAAGACGGGCCTGAATATCGAAGGCGTGCTGGAAGCAATTGTGGAACGCCTGCCGCCCCCCAAGGGTGATGCATCTGCCACCAACAAGGCGCTTTTGGTGGATAGCTGGTATGATGCCTATCTTGGCGTCATCATCCTGGTGCGCGTGAAGGATGGCCATTTGCGCAAGGGTCAGCGCATTCGCATGATGTCATCCGGTTCCGTGCATACAATTGAACAGGTCGGCGTCTTCACGCCGAAGCTGGTGCCGGTGGAAAGCCTTGGGCCTGGGGAGATGGGCTATGTGACGGCTGCGATCAAAACCGTGGCCGATACCAATGTTGGCGATACCATCACGGATGATCGCAACCCGGCGGCCGAGGCTTTGGCTGGCTTCAAGCCTTCCATCCCCGTGGTGTGGTGCGGGCTTTATCCGGTGGACGCGGATGATTTCGAAAAGCTGCGGGAATCACTCGGCAAGCTCAGGCTGAATGACGCATCCTTTCATTATGAACCGGAAACCAGCGCCGCGCTTGGCTTTGGCTTTCGCTGCGGCTTCCTCGGCCTTCTGCATTTGGAAATCGTACAGGAACGGCTTTCGCGCGAATTCGATCTCGATCTGATCGCGACCGCGCCTTCGGTTGTGTACAAGGTGCACAAGACGAATGGCGAAATGTTCGAATTGCACAACCCTGCCGATATGCCCGATGGCAGCGTGCTGGATCATATTGAGGAGCCTTGGATCAAGGCGACCATCATGCTGCCCGATGATTACCTCGGCGCCGTGCTGGCCCTTTGCAACGAACGCCGCGGGCAGCAGGTGGAACTGACCTATGTCGGGTCGCGGGCCATGCTGGTCTATCGCATACCGTTGAATGAGGTGGTGTTCGATTTCTATGATCGGTTGAAGTCAGTCTCACGCGGCTATGCTTCCTTCGATTACCAGATGGATGGCTATGACGAAGGCGATCTGGTGAAGATTTCCATCCTGGTGAATAACGAACCTGTGGATGCGCTGGCCTTCATGGCGCATCGCAGCCAGGCGGAACGCCGCGGGCGGCAGATTTGCGAGAAATTGAAGGATCTGATTCCGCGCCAATTGTTCAAAATCCCGATCCAGGCGGCGATTGGCGGGCGCGTGATTGCGCGTGAGACGATCTCCGCCCTGTCCAAGGATGTGACGGCGAAGTGTTATGGCGGTGACATCACCCGCAAGCGCAAGCTTCTGGAAAAGCAGAAGGAAGGCAAGAAGCGCATGCGGCAATTCGGCAAGGTGGAAATCCCGCAAAGCGCCTTTATCGCTGCGCTGAAGATGGATAGCTGAGGCAGGGTCCGTTGAGTTGCGTTTGAGAAGCCCGTTCAAAAGGTTTTGAACATGGCACCTCTTCTGGCTTCAATGGCAGATGACCGAACGCATTCAAGGCTCTGCCCGGGTCAATTCGGCTTGCGGAAAATAGGAATAGAAGGCCGAACCTGCCGGCACCCCGCAAGCGAGCAGCTTGCCCTTCAGTTCCTTTCTGAAATTCCAGGCGGTAATCACGAACAGCGTCGGTTCGGTGAAGGAGTTGGCGGTATCGAGGTGTTCAACAAGCGCACCAACACCGGGCGCGTATTTTCCGATCTTCATCGGCGCCTCATCCAGGAAATGATCCGGCCTAACGCCACAGGCATTGATAACGGTAAGCGCCTTGGCCGCTGCGCCAACAAAGGCGATCTTGTGGCCCTGGGCCCGAAAATCTGCGACCGTCTTCACCAGGTCATGCAGCACTTCTTTGGCCATGCGTTCAAAACGCACATAGGTATGCGCCTCGTAAAGCCCGATCTTTTCTTCGTATCGCGGAAGGTTTTCGCGAATGCCGAATTCTCCCGCGCTGAAGGCAGCAATCAACCTTTCGACGGGCGGCGGGCTATCCGGCAGCCCCAGGAAATAGACAGGGCTATCGCCATGCACGGCAACCAGTGCCGCGCCGTAAAGATGGAGCCCTGCATTTTCCGCAAGCTTCGCCATAGACCGCATATTGAAGAAGGAAATATGCTCGTGATAAATCGTATCGAATTCGCCGTTTTCGAACATGCGCGCCTGGGATGGCTGAATGATCAGCACCCCACCCGGATTGAGCCGCCCCCGGCATGCCGCGACGAAACTGAGCGGATCATCCACATGGGCGACCACATTCATGCAAATGATGACGTCGAATTTCCCGTCAACCTCATCCTGGACATCGGGCCAATAGCCGCAGGTGATCGGCAGCCCGCGCGCCTTGGCCAAATCAACAATATTGCGCGCCGGATCCACCCCCGCAACTTCAAAGTGCCGAGACTTCAGATGCGTGAGCAGCGATCCATCATTCGCGGCAAGCTCGAGCACTCTTGACTGGCCGGGATAGCATTCGGAAAGCCTTTCGCCGAACCAGCGAAAGAAACGATCAAGCGTGCCGGAAGTGGCGCTGACATAGGCGTAATGATCGAAGATCGCGCGGCGATCCACGCAAAAGGTCAATTGTGCATGCCAGCAGGAAGCGCATAGGTTCAGCCCCAGCGGGTAGCGCGCCAATTCTTCTTGCGGTGAGGAGGTATAGCTATTGGCAGGGGGCTGGACGCCAAGATCAATAACGCATGCCAAATCCGACGAAGCACAACAAAGGCATGCGGTCAGAAATCGGTGGGTCATTTACGGCCTGTCCAATCCTTGCGCCGCAATGAAAGCGCGGCATTCAGCCAAAAGCGCCTCGCTCCCCCGCATTGGGCCACAAAGCGCCTCGGCCTTGCTGCAATCAAGCTTGAAGGAATAGGTGGGGCTCTCCCCCTCGTCAATCACGGCAGCGCCCCAGGCTTTGGCGATCTGCCGGCCGAATTCACCGATGGAAGCGGTGATGCTGCCCGCATTGTAAAACCCGCTTGGCGCATCATGGCGGATCAAATGGTCAACCAGTTTCCAAAGATCGCTCAAGAACAGGATGGTCCGAAAGACAGCGGCATTCTTCACCCGCACCGTGCCGGTCTTGAAGGCAGAAAGGTTCATCGCATTGAAGATCAATTCCGGGCGCAGATTGGGGCTATGGCCGGAAACCGTACCCATCCGAATGCCATGGAAGCGGTCAAGAAAATGTTCAGCAAGATAATCAAAGGCGAATTTCGAAATATCATAGGCATTCTGCGCGGGTATGCGTATCAGGGACGCCTCGCTGATCGGGGCGCCGGCATCATCCAACGGATAAAGGCTTGCCGTTGAAGCATAGATCAGCCTGGTCGTGATCGGCAGTTTTTTCGCCAAGGAAAAAAGATTGAGGCAGTTATTGGCGATCGCGCCCTGAGGATCGGTGATGGATTGGCCAACGCTGGAATGGCCGGCAAACCACAAGACCGTATCGAAAGACGCCAAGACCTCCGGCGTCAGATCATTGTAATCCAGCGCCTTGATCGGCAGCGCCAGGGGATTGCCACGGGTCAGCTTGTCGCAAACGCTGACCCCGTAACCATGGGCAAGAAGGCGTTGAAACAAATAGGATCCGACATAACCGCAGCCACCAATCAGCAATATCCTCTGTTGTCTGACCGATGCCACTTCCTGCCCAGCTTTGCCGAGAAATATCGGCAAGGGGCCATCCGTTTCTTGGCAGACAAATCCCGAAAGGGTCATGGGCTGAAGGGGTTCCGCGGGCTTTTCGTCAGGAATGAAAAGATTGGGATCAGCGCTATCATCGAAGCGCCCCAGGCGACAAGCGGCCTTCCGCTTGGCTGAACCTCATTGGGCCAAATACCTTGGGGCTTGACGGGTGCAGGACATGCTCACTTACTCTTGTCCTTCAATGATTGGCCCGCCGCTGGAATTCGCCAGCGATGGGGCATGCAGCTTGAAGCATCCCTTCCAGGGGCTGCAAGGATAGACCCGACATGACCAAGCCCCCCATCGCCCGCACCCCCATCCCCGATATCGCTGCCCTGCCGGAAGATATCCGCGCGCGCATCCTGACCGTGCAGGAAAAATCGGGTTTTGTGCCGAATGTCTTTCTGATGCTGGCGCATCGCCCGGCGGAATTCCGCGCCTTCATGGCCTATCACGATACGCTGATGGACAAGGCCGAGGGACTTTCCAAGGCGGAACGCGAAATGATTGTGGTCGCCGTATCATCGCGCAATCAATGCCAATATTGCGTGGTGGCGCATGGCGCCATTTTGCGTATCCGCGCCAAGAATGCGCTGATCGCGGACCAGATCGCCGCCAATTGGCGCAAGGCCGATATCTCAGCGAAACAGAAGGCCATGCTGGAATTCGCGCTAAAGGTCACTGACCGCGCCAATGAAGTGAATGATGCGGATCATGAGGCGTTGCGCGCAGCGGGTTTCGATGACGAAGCCATCTGGGACATCGCCGCCATCGCCGCCTTCTTCGGCATGTCGAACCGCTTGGCAAATGTGACCAATCTGCGCCCCAATGACGAATTCTACGCCATGGGAAGGGGCTGAAGCCATGACCGAAACCCGCTGGGAACGCATGACAGCGCCCGAATTGCGCGCGCTCGCGGAACGCAACGCCGTGGTGATCCTGCCCGTGGCCGCGCTGGAACAGCATGGGCCGCATTTGCCTGTCTGGACCGATAGTTTCATCGGCCATTCGGTCGCCATTCGCGCCGCTGAGTTATGCGCCGATCTGCCCGCCGTTGTGCTGCCGCCGATGTGGATGGGCCTGTCGGAGCATCACTTCCCGTTCGGCGGCACGATCAGCCTGGATTACGCGACTTTTGCCGGTGTGCTGCGTTGCGTGATGCGGTCCCTGCTGGCGGATGGGTTTTCGCGGCTGATGCTGTTCAATTCCCATGGTGGTAATGCCGAGCCCCTGGCCGTGGCTTCGCGCGAAATGGCGCATGAATTCGGCGTGCCGGTACTGACCACCTCCATCACGCGCGTCGCACCCAAGGAAATCGCCGCAGCCCTGACCGCGCAGCCGGGCATCCAGCACGCCTGCGAAGGCGAAACCAGCCTTTGGCTGCATCTTGATCCTTCCCAGGTAAGGATGGACCAGCTTGCCAATTCCGTCTCGCCGGGCAATTTCGATACCTCTGCGCTTGCGGTGACGCGCTTCTGGTCATTTTCTGAGCGCGCGCCCGTGACCGGCGTGAAGGGCGATGCCCGTGTGGCTACGCCAGAAAAGGGCAAGGCGATTTTCGAAGCCATGGCGGCGGGGCTGGCGCGGGAATTGCGCGATACCGCGCTTTGGGCCAAGCCTGACGCGGTATGGACCCCTGGCCGCGCCCAGGGGCCCCGCTGACACAAGAATAGGGAAACTGCCATGAGCCAGGACACCGCCGAACACATCATCGCCACACGCCGCGCGAAGCGGATTCTGGCGCCTTTGGGCGCCGCTGCCCCGGCGACCCCGGCGGAGGGCTATCGGCTGCAATACCAGGTAGCCACCAAGCTTGGCGCCGTGCCGCCGGCTGGCTTCAAGATCGGCGCCACCACGAAGCAAATGCAGAATATCCTCGGCCTGACCGGCCCGGCCGGTGGCTTCGTGCCGAAGGAAGGGTTGCGCAATACGCCGGCAGTGGTTCGGTTCGCGGATTTCCTCAACCCCGGCGTCGAATGCGAAGTGGGCCTCAGGCTTGGGCAGGATCTGCCGCATGGCCCGCATACGCGTGAAAGCGTCGCCGCCGCAGTGGCCGAGGTTTTCCCGGCCATCGAGATTGTCGAAAAGCGCTATGGCGATTGGGCAGAGCTTGGCACGCCAAGCCTGATTGCCGATCAGGTGTTTCATGCCGCTGGCGTGCTCGGCGCCCCCACGCCGAATTGGCGCGCGCTTGATCTTGGCGCGACTCGCGGGCGCATGACTGTGGCAGGAACCGTGCGGGGCGAAGGGGTAGGCGCTGATTTATTGGGCCACCCGATGGAAGCGCTGGCCTGGCTTGCCGGTTCCGATTGCGCGCGGGAATTCGGCGGGCTGCGCGCCGGGCAGGTGGTGTTCCTCGGCTCGGTCACGCCGCCCATTTGGCTTGATGGCCCTTGTGATGTGCTGGTCGAATTCGACACCCTTGGTAAGGTTGCCTTGAGCTTTACCTGATAATTCGTCGGGGCGCGGTGGCTGGACGCCGCGCCCAATGTGTCAATTAATCGCAAATAAATTTTCGATATTTACCCTTTCGCTTACTTTTTGTTAACTTTTCCGCTGTTACAAGGGTCTTATGGCGTTGATCACGCCCTGAACGTGCCAAAACGGCTGTGTGAATGGACCAAAACCATGCAGACCGCCGATTGGAAAATGCTTCCCGACGAAGTGCAGCTAGTGCTTTCCCGCGAAGCCATGCGCCGCGCCGCCGATACGCTGGCCGAACACGCTGAACTGCTTGCCGCTGAAATGGAAGATGGCGCATTGCGCGATCGCGGCGGCCCTGACGCGCTCCGGCTTTTCGCCGCGCTGGTGCGCACCACGCATGATGACAGCTTTGGCCAGGTCGGCCACGCCTGATCAGCGCCCGATCAGGCGATAATGGATACGCAGATCAATCTCGATCTCGTTTGACGTTGGGCGCTTGAAGGCGGGCAATTTCGCACCGCGAAAGACGGATTGCGAATAGTGATTGAGCGTGATGGAGCGTGAGGCGGTGCGGAGTTCAACGCGCCGCACCGTACCATCGGGTGTTGTGAAGATGCGCACGGCAACCAGCCCCTGTTCGCCGAGTTCAGCGGCATCACGCGGGTAGCGCAGATTAAGCGCCAGCCAACGATAGAATTCGCGCTGCCAATCATCGGCATCCTCCGCACCGCGCACCTGCAGATTCGGAATGCCAAGCTGCAAATTGCCAACCGGCGGCAGCGTGAAATCCAATTGGTTACGCGGCCGATAGCCCTGCTCCCCCAATCTGATCGGCGGTAAATGTGAAAAATCAAGTGGTGGGCGCGGTTCCGTGGCGGGGCGTTCGGGCTCGGCGCGCTGCGGAGTCTCAGGCTGGGGCGGCACCGGGGCAGGGCGTGGCGGCGGCGTGACCGGCCGCGGCGCTTCCGCCATTTGCGGTGGGGCGGGCGGGGGCGGCGGCGGTGGTGGTGGCGGCGGCGCCGGAGCCTCAACAAGTGGTCTTGGCGGCGGTGGCGGCGGGGGTGGCGCTTCAACCAAGGGCCTTGGCGGCGGCGGGCTTGGCGGGCTCGGCACCGTCTGGGGAAGCCGTGGTTCTGCCGCGCGCGGCGCTTCCGGCGCGGGCGGCGCCGGAGGGGGCGGCACCATCATGGCGCTTGGCGGTGGCGGCGGCACAGAAGCCGGCGCCGGCGGCGCGGATGAGGGCGGCACCGCGACCGGCGCGCCTGGTTCCAGGGAGCCCTGGAAAACAATGTCAAATCCTTGCTCGACAATGTCCAGCGCGCCATGGCGTGGGGCGCGCGGGTCTATTTCCAGAAAAATCACGATGGTAAAAAGCAGATGCACGAGTACCGAGGCCAGAACAGCGCGACCCCCCAGGCCTGGCCGCTGCGGGCCGCGCCAGCCTATCGGCCGCCGCCCTCCGCCGTCAGGCGCACCAGGGCGGGTCAATTCAGGTTCGATACGGCGCATCGGGGGGTCGAAGGGGTCCTGAAAAAAGAAGGCACGACTCGGCGCGGGGCCGAGTTGCCGAATAAGCGCACTCTGCTACATCAATCCCGCGCGCCGGGTTAGCACAGGGGTAGTGCAGCTGATTTGTAATCAGAAGGTCGGGGGTTCAAATCCCTCACCCGGCACCATTTTTCAATAGGTTAGCACCCTTCAAGACATGCCACTTGGGGCACATTTTTTCCGGGGGCACACCGGGGGCACATTTTTCGTGGGGACCCCCTTTGTCGGCCATGCCTCTGCCGCCCACCCAAATAGGCCCGAATCGCATCCACTGAAGCGCGCGTGGGATGCAGCCCGCCCCCTACCAGCCGGACGGCTGATCCCCGCCCCCCCCCCTTTGCAGTCGTCCGCAGGTGTCCGCCCGAGGCAGGCCCAAGCGCTTGATTTTGTTCAATCCCCGGACGACCGGACGGCTCGGACGACTTTTTCCCTACTTGCCTCTTTTGCATTGCTGCCACTCCCCCACTCTCCCTATTTTTTTTCAATGAAAGGATAGGGTCGTCCGGGCCGTCCGGGTCGTCCGGTATTGGCGGAAATCAAGGGTTCCAGAGGGTGCCCAGGTCGTCCGGGTGCCGTCCGCACCCGTCCGCAGATCGGCAATCGGGCGGCCATTCAGTGAACCAAGATTTCACCAATCGGGCATCCAAAAGCATTGGCGCGCATCGCCAGCGGCCAAGCCCACCGGAAAATTTACCGTTTAACCTCAGAATTTCACCCCAAAACTAGGAAATCGCCGCGCGCCAGCTGCCCGCATACGGGGCAGGCCAGGAAGGACCCCAGGAAATTTTACGGTCCACCCCATTCTTTTGCGGGCGACGTGCGACCATCAGCCCAAGGGGGATAGGGGGAAATCCTGGCCTGGGCTTCAAGGGTGTGAAGCCCATCAGGCTGATGCGCGTTAGAGGTGTGAAGGTGTGCACCCATCCACAACAGGCCAGGCCCAGCCGGGATCGGTCACGATACGCTGCGCCAGCGCCAACATGCGCGCGGTGGGTTCGGGATCGGCTGTCACCTGATCCAGTAGCCGATCAATCTCCGGGCCAGTGATCAGCCCGCGCCGGAATAGCGCAGCCGCCACAGTCGCCACGGCTGAGGCATGGCGGACCAGCGTTGCATCCACCCAATCCACAACAAGCGGACCAATTGCCGACCCATGCAAGCCCATGGCGTAAAGCCGTTCACTTGCGCCATACCACCCGCGCGAATCATCACGGCTCATGTTGCGGTAATGGCCAGCGTAGGGCTGCCAGGCGGCTTGCGGGCGCGTAGCCTCTCGCAGCGCTACCGCGCATCCACCCGCCGCATAGGATGCCATCAGGGCCAATTGCGCCCCCGCCGTTGCAGCGCGCGGCGCGGGGCCGGAAAGCCGGCGCCGGCTGCGCGTGGCGAGAATAGCCGCCTTGTCACTGTCAGGCGTCACCATGCCCCGCCCTTGGCGCGCTGTAGCGCGCGCAAGGGGAAACCCGAGTGATGCCATCACAATGACGTGGCCAGCTTCATGCAGGGCGGCCAAAAGGGTTTGGCAGCCCTGGGCATGCGCCGTGATCATTGACGGGGCTGCGCCAAATACCCGCCCGCGTGATCCTGATGCGACCAGTAAGGCGCAGCCCCGTCAATGCGGGGCAGCACCAGGCGCGGGCCAAGGGGCTGCCGACTGAGGGTAACGCCAATCTCAGAGTCATTCGGCACCATGTAGATTTCTGGCGACGGCTCCAGCCCCGCACGTTCATCTTCCGGCAATTCGAAAAAGGCGTAGTGACCGGCGCGCGCCGCGCGTATGGCTTCAGCTTCCAGCCTCAGGCCAGCGGCCAGCTTTTCGGCCAGGCCGGGATACTCAGATTCCAGAAATGCGCGCCAGCGGCCATTCGCCCTTTTGGCTTCAGAGAGCTTTGCCTTAAAGGCAGCCTTCCGGGCAGCGCGTTCAGTCTCGACAACACGGTTACGCAAAGCCTCTGCCAGCGCCGACGCGCGTTCAGCATCATCGCGCGCCGAAGCGATGGCAATTTCATTGCGGGAGACTTCATCCGGCGTGCCATCCAACAATAAGCGCCCGCGTTGCGCGGTGAGGTTTTGCGCACGCGCGGCGGCTTCCCGCTGCGCTGCATCAGCCGCGACAATGGCCTCGGCCAATTCAGCCGGGGTGGCGGTAGATTTCGGGCGAATGCCGAGTAATTGCTTCAGGTTCATCGCATCAGTTCCGTGCCGCAAGATTGCCGCGCCCAGCCGTGCGGCCAGCGGTATCGGGGCGGGATTTTGTGAAGGCGCAGGTCATGCCGTTTTTTTCAGGAACCAAAAACGGCTGCTATTCGTGCCACCTTTTCCAGGCACCATGTCCACCTGGTGCACCGTGCGCATGGCGGGTGCGATGCGCCTTAGCTTTTCGCCAAGCCCCACCGCACTTTTCGGCCAGAGGGTGCTTTTCCGCACATGATCCGGCGCCAGTTCCAGCAGCCGGTCATAAAGGGCTGTGGGGCTGCCCTTCCAATGATCAAGCCCAAGATCAGCCTGGGCTTGCAGCAGCTTCAGCACCGCTTGCGCGACATCATCAGCATCCAGCGCAACGCGATCGGCACCGGCACGATTGGCCATCCAGGCGCGGGTGATCAAACCAGGCTCAATCCCGACCCCCGGCGCGCAGGCTTCAGCCCATGTGCAGGCATCCAGCATCCGGGGGCCAATCTCGATTTTCGTGGTCGGCAGATTGCGTAGGCCAGCGGCCAGGCCATCATAAAGCAGCCCAAGAAGCGCCGGGTGAAGCACCTCAAATTCGGCGAAAATCTCTACCTCTTCACGCCTTTCGCCCTTGGGCAGCGGTTTCAATTCGAAGGCGATTGTGCGGTCCCGCATGTCATCGCGGCCAAGCAGGCCAGAGGGAATCCCGCCAAAGAGCATAGGCCGGCAAGCGGTGATGCTGAATTCCTCACCATCAGTATGCAGCGCGCGCGCAGAGTAACTACCCCCCGTGGCCAGCGGCGCAATCTGATCAGCAAATTGGCCGGAGATGGTGCTTAGGTTATCGTAAGCGATAAGGTGCCGACGATTTGCAGAGACCCAAAAATCCCGCGGCTCCCGCGGCATGACGCGACCCGTCAGGCGGGAAGGATCAATCAGGGCTTGTAAAATTTTCAGGGCCTTCGATTTCCCAGTCCCTTGTTCACCATGCACCAGGCCGATGGGATACTGCCCCGCCCCATCCGAAAAGGGTCGCAAGGCAGCAAACAGATATGCCCAAAGCAGCGCTACATCATCATCCGTTTCGACATTCATCACGCGGCGAAGGTCGCCCCATTGGGCCTCGCCTTGCACTGGTTTGGGCAGCGGGAGTTGATCCTTGTCTCGCAGGAAGGTGACAGGCACATCCTTCGCCGGCGTGATGCACCATCCTTCATCCGTGATGCGCACGGCGTCACGCTCGCCACCGGGGTCGCGTCCGCCGAGATCAATCCAGATTTCCCCATTATGCCCGGCGGTGCGGTGCCAGGTGGCGCGGACTTCACCGGCTGCCAAAGCCTTGCCCGCGGCCAGCGCGACCAGATCGGCAAGGGCCGTGGCAGAAATGCCGTCGCCATGCATCTGGAAATTCTTGATGCGCAGATGGCTCTCGAATTCGCGTGACGCGATGCGCACATGCTCCAAGTGCCCTTTCAGGTGCGGTAGCGATGCGTGCGGCGTTCCGTCATCCGTCACCCAAAATTCGATGCCTGCAAGTAGCAGCGCGCGTTCATCGCGGCGGTTTCGCTTTGCTGGTTTCTCGCCCTCCGGCGTGGCGGGTTCGCCGTCATCCATCACGAATTCGCTCATGGTGCGGCACCCCCTCGCGCGCGCCATAGGTCGTTAAAATCGGCGCCGGGTGTTTGGGGCCGCGCGATTTTCACCGCCCGGCCTTCAGCCTTCCACCTCGCCAGCGCAGCGCGTGCCGCCTTCAGGCCAGGGCCATCATGATCAGCCGCCACCACGATTTCCTTGATGCTGGCCGGCAGTTTCAGCTTGAATTCCAAATTCGGCGCAGAGATTGCAGCCCAGGCCGGGGCACCCATCATCAGGCCGGCGCTGATGCTGGTTTCGATTCCCTCGCCAATAACCAGCCGATCGGCAATTGGTGCCAGCCGCACCGCCGCGCCGGCAACTATGCCCAGGGTTTTGCGCGGCGTGGCGATCGGCGCCTTGCCTTTGCCATCCTGCGCGATGAATGTGCGGTGGATGGCCTGGGGGGTGCCCGCGCAGTCCACCATCAGCGCGACCATGACCGGCCAGCGCTTGCCGCCGTCACGGTCAAGATGATTCGGCAGGAAGCGCAGCGGCATGTCATCGCGCAGCGTGATCCCGCGCGCGGTGAGGTATCGTTCCACCACCGTCCCCGCCGCTGGCAGCGCATCGGCCCAAAGCGCCAAAGCCCATTCGCGCTTTTGCACTTGGCTTGCATCAGCCGCCGCGGCCATCGGCGCGGCCTGCGCGGCCTGGCCTGAAATTGCAGCGGTGACGGCTGCCTGGTCTTGGCAGGCGCCGCACCACCATAAGGCTCGGCCATTCTGCGAGGTGATGCGCAGCGAATCCTTGTAACCGCATGCCGGGCATGTCCCGATGAAAGCGCCAGCTTGCGCGCGCAGATTGAAGCGCCGCGCGATTTCTCGAATGTCAGTCATGAGGCACTGCCGGAAGATAGCGGCGCCACTCGTTGCGGTCGGCCTTGTCATCTTGCGCGGCGATGCTGGCCATAGCGGCCTTCAGCAGATCACGTTCGCAGCGGCGGCGTTCGGTGGCGGGGTCCCGGTTTTCTATCGCGTAGCGCAGGGCGCGGGCCTGCCCCCACCAGCGCGGCCGGCGGACTGGCGCCGGACCCGCAGTTAGCGCCGCGGCATGCGCCAGCAGCGCGCGCAGGCTCTCGGCCAGCGCATCATTCGCACGATAAGACATGGCGCAGACTCAGGCCGCCGAATTCATGCGCGCCATGCGCCGGGCCGCGGCCTGGTTGCGTGGCAGGCAGCGGGTTTGTTCCATTGCGGCGCGAATTTCTGAGGCATACCAGCGCGGCGCGCGGGGCATAGGATAGACCGGCGCCGGCATGCGACCAGCCGCCACCGCGCGCCAGAATGCACCCAGAGACAAGCCCGCCACGGGTGCGGCGGCTTCAGCATCCAAGGGGATTTCAGCCGGGTTATGCTGCGCCGGGATGCTGGCGGTTTGGCTATGGGTATTCGGTTGCATGGGTGGCGACACTCCTAATGATTCGGGAATGTCTCGCCATAGACAGCATGATTGGCGCAGAATCAAAATAAGGTTGGGCGGATTGCCGTCCTATCGGGGCGGGTCCAATTCAATACGCAATTGTTCCGCCGGACGGATGCTGAAGCCGTCACCACCCCCCTGAAAGATGCGCCGCGCATCCTCAGCCTCGGCAACCAAGCGGCGCAGCCTTGCCTGGGGATCAGGCGCGCAGGCCAGCGCAGGCCAATCCCATGGCGAAACATCAGCCGCAAAGAATGCCTCTTGCAGCGCATGGGCAAGGTGAAGGACGGGGCGGCTTTCTCGCCATTCACCTCGCATATTCATTGCCGTGTTTTCAGTCGCCACGAGCCCGCGCCGATAGAATTCAGCCTGTTCGGCACGGGCCGCAAGAATGCGGGCGAATCCTTCCAAGGTTTGCGTCACACCCTGCCCCTCGGGGCGCAGCATCATGCGCAGACGCAATTCAAGCGCGGCGAAGCGGCGCATCATCAGCCTATGGCCGGTCAATTGGATCAGCTTGTCGCCATTTTCAGGCGTCATCTCTCGCCAAGCGGGGCGGCGAGGGAATATGCCATAGGCCCGAGTGTGCCAGGAAACCCGCACGCCATTCGCGCGTTCCATTCCTGCAATGAAGGCGGCCATGGCGCGATCAAAGGCAGCCGATTGCGCCCTGGTGCCGATCGGCGGCCAGGCGCAAGCGCAGATCAGCACGGCAATCGAAAGCCGTGCCAGTTCATCCGAATGGGCAAAGACGCGGATGGGGCTTTCTGCGATCATGCTGCGCGGCGATTTCCAGCGGCACCAAAGGTCCGGCACCGCGCCGCTGATGTTCCGTCATCAGCGGCGCAATTGATCAGCCGAGAAATCACGTCTTTGGAATGGTGGCCAATGCTGCCACCCATTCAGGTGGCAGATCGGGCGTTTTCGGAATGCTGCGCCCACAGTATTCCTCAAGCGATTCGCGCCGCGCGTCCGCTTCCATATTCGTGAACCAGCGCGGCGGCTCCCTATGCAGGATGGCCCGTAATTCTTCGGCGCGTGAATTCAGTTCAACCGCCAACCAGGTTATCGCCTGCTCCGTCCCGGTCCCTCTCTGGTCGGGATTGATGCAGGTCAGGTCAGACAGAATGGCGGTCATATGCGCGATGGGGCGGACGAATTGCTCCAGCGTGCAATCATCCACAAAAGACGGCGCATTATGCGCCACCTTGGAAGGCTTGCGCCGCGGTGGGGAATTCGCCGGGGGCGGCGCAGGCATGGCCGGCGGCTTGCCTGGGGGCGGCGATGCACCTGGTTCAAGGAAGGCTTCAGGCGATTGGCCGGGGTGATTTGCAGCGGTGGCGGGTTTCCGCTTGGCCGACTCACCATTATGGGGGGTTCTAGCTTCGCTTGGCATGGGTTCTCTCCATCCTTGTGAGGTCAGGCGGGGCAGGTGATACGAGCACCAGCCCCGCCGCTTTGATTGCCGGGGAAAGCGCCCCGGCGCGCATCTCTCGCAGCCGCCGCGCGTTTCAATGCGTGGTGGCCTTGCCTATGGCGGCTTCCACCGCCTGGTTAAGCGCTTCCTCTGCCGCGGTGATTTCCAGCGGCACCAAAGGCCCGCCACCGCGGCGCTGATGTTCCAGCACCAACACGCGCAGGTGATCCGCCGCCACCTTCACCGCCGGGAAATCAGCTTCAAGGTCTCGGGTATAGCGGGGGTGGATCATGCGCCGGCGCCTCTGGCGCGGCGGTCGGCCAGCGTGACCAGTTCCGCACCCTGTCCGACCAGGCCCGCCACATGCCCCTGCCACAAGGTCAGGGCTGCAATGATTTCCTGAGCGTAGTTATGGCGTTCATATGTGCCGACCAGCCCGGCACGTCCGCCGATATGGTTGATGCTCGCCTCGGCATGCTCACGCGGCACACCAAGGCGGGTTAGGCCCGTCCGCACCGTGCGGCGCAGATCATGCCAGCGCCATGGCGCCAGGGCCGGCAAGCCCACCTTTGCGGCTTCACTGGCCATTGCGTCATCCACCCTTTCCTTCAGCTTGGAAAAGCCCCGGAAACCGGCGCTGCGCATCCGCCCAAGCAGGTGATGGCCGGGCCGCATGTCATCACTGGCAGGCCATACCGCGCGCAATTCCGCCAAGGCTGATGCGTTTAGCGGCACCGTATAGCCGGCCTGGTTCTTTGTTCGCTCACCGGGGATAGACCAAAGGCCGGCGGCGAGATCAATTTCCCGGCACACCATATCGGCAACCTCAATCTCTCTGGCGCCAGTCAGGATCAGCAGCCGCACAAAGGCGCGCAGCTTTGGCGGCTCTCGGTTGGCGACACTCCAAAGCAGGGCAAGTTCCTGATCAGTCAAAACCCTATCCCGCGGCTTTGGTGCGGGTGCCAGCGTGGCAGCGCCTTTGCGTGGCAGTAGGGGCAGGTCCACCAAACCCTGCGCCTCGGCATGGTTGAGGAAGGCGGAAACGACGCGATAGATCAGCGCTGCCATGGCGGGGGCGGTTTTCCGCTTTGCGGTGACTATCGCGGTCCAATCGGCGCGCGTGGTGTGCTTCAGCTTGCGCTTGCCCAGCTTGGGCAGAATGTAGCGGTCGGCAATGCGCGCCACTTCGGTTGAATGCCGGTCAGACCAGGGGTTATGCGCATCGGCCGCGCGATCGGCTTGCCATGCGGCCAGCGCCTCTTGCACGGTTTGCAGCCGCGATTCCTCTGCCCGCGCAGCGCGGGCGGCCTTGCGTTCCGCCGCGGGATCAGCGCCCAAGGTGACACTGGCCAGCATCTTCTTTGCTGTCTTGCGCGCATCGGCAATGCCCATCTCTGGCCAGGTGCCCATCTTCACGCGGGTTTGCTTTCCGCCCTTGGTGCGGGTGCGGATGCACCAGGTAGCCGCCCCGGTTGAGGTCATCCGCAGAACCAGGCCCGAGACTCGCGTGTCGCGAATCTCGACCCGCACCGCGGTGGGGGTCTCCAGGGTGCGAAGCCAAGCATCATTCAAATCGCGCTGCATCAGCCCATTGCCCTTTCCGGTCCACGATGTGCCCCAGTCAGTTTATCGCAGGGTATGTGCCCCCGTTTTCGAGTTTCTGGGGCACAAAACCGCGCGGGGGCACATTGGGGGCACAAAATATGCGCGATGCTGGGGCATTGCAAGTTATTCCCGAAAATTAGCGGTGATGTATTTCAAAGGAAAGTTTTCGAGGTGGAATTTTTCGGCCCCACCCGGCGGGACAATATCGGCTGATTTGTAATCAGAAGGTCGGGGGTTCAAATCCCTCACCCGGCACCAGGAACTCCATTACCCTATGCCAAAAACCGTGCGACATCAAAAGATTTGACTTGAACCGCACCGGTTTTGCCAGGGGCCGTCTTGCTGAAGCCATGCTGCCATGGCCTTTGGGCGCCCATGCCCTGAAGCGCTGCTGGAGCCCAGATTATTGCAGCCTGTTCCCAACAACCGCGCCAATCGGGCGACCAAACATGCGAACCCTGCTGCGCGGGGCTTTACGGGGGCGGGAAAGTCCAGCCTGCATCGCGCCATCACGTGCCGAAAACGCGATCCCCGGCATCGCCGAGCCCCGGGCGGATATAGCCATTCTCATCCAGTTTTTCGTCAATCGCCGCGGTCCAGATGGGCACATCGGGATGGGCTTGCCGCACATGCCGAATTCCCTCAGGCGCGGCGAGTAGGCAGATGAAGCGAATGCGCGTCGCACCGCGCGCCTTCAGCCTATCCAGCGCGGCAACGGCTGAATTGCCGGTCGCCAGCATGGGATCAAGCAAAATCACCAGGCGTTCGGCCAAATCTTCTGGCGCCTTGAAGTAGTATTCATGCGCCTCCAGCGTCTTGTGGTCGCGATAGACGCCGATATGTGCAACACCCGCTTCCGGCAGCAGGTTCAGCATGCCATCCAAAAAGCCAATGCCCGCGCGCAGCACCGGGGCGAAGATAGGCGGCTTGCCGGCAAGCTTCGGCGCGGCCATGCGTTCCAGCGGCGTTTCAATTTCGCGCGCTTCAAGCGGCAGATCAGCCAGCGCGGCAGCGCCCAGCAGCATGGCTATTTCCCGCAGCAGGGCGCGGAAGGTCGGCACGGGACAGGATTTTTCGCGCATTTGCGAAAGGCGATGTTGGATCAGCGGATGCCCCACCACGGTCAGCATGCCGTCATTATCTGATCCTGAAAGCGCAGCCATGATTGCCTCCAACCCGCGGGAAGCGCTGCTTTAGGGGAGAATCCGCCGGGGAGGAAATAGGCTTTCCCGCCTGGGATGCCCTGAAAACAAGGGTTTAGCATCGGCCTTGGGGCCGGCGGCGCCTTGCCTATCTGGAGCAGCGGTGGGTGCTATGGTAAAAAAATAACCATAGGTTGTTTTTTTGAAAAGTAATGCAATCATAAGACTATGATTGTGAGCCTGGTACACCCAGTACTTGCCCCCACGCCAAGCCTCAGCCGCGGGCGATTGGCCGTGCTCGGCCTTGGCTATGTCGGCCGGCCCTTGGCGCTGGGCGCTGCTGCCGCTGGCTATGATGTATGTGGCTTTGACCCGTCGCCCTCGGCGCGCGAGATTGCCGAGAAAGCCCATGCCGGCGGCCATGGCGGATTTCAGGCTTGCGCAGACCCGGTTCAGCTTGCCGGCGCCGATACCTGGCTGATTTGTGTCCCAACGCCGCTTGATGCGCGCGGGCGGCCTGATCTGACCGCTGTGCGCGCAGCGCTTGGCATGGTGGTGCGCAGGCTGAAGCCGGGTGCGCTGGTTTGTCTGGTTTCCACCTGCCAGCCAGGGGCGACCAATGGCCTTTGTCGTTCGGTGCTGGAAGAAGCGGGTTGGCGCATCGGGCAGGATGTCTTTCTGGCTGTTTCGCCCGAACGCGACAACCCAGGGCCGCATGCGCCGCCAAGCCGCAGCATTCCGCGCCTGCTGGGCGCACCCGATGATGCCTCGCTTCGCCGTGCCCTGGCCTTTTGGCGCGATATTGTTGACCGGATTGAAGTGGTGGCGAACCCCGAGGTCGCCGAATGCGCCAAGCTTCTCGAAAATACCTATCGGCTGGTGAATATCGCGCTGATGGATGAACTCCACGCCGCTTTCACCGCGCTTGGGGTCGCGACGCGCGATGTGGTGGCGGCAGCGGCCACCAAACCCTTCGGCTTTTCGCCCTTTTGGCCCGGGCTTGGCGCGGGTGGGCATTGCATTCCGGTGGACCCGGCCTTTTTGCAAATGGAGGCAGCACGCGCGGGCGCCCCATCCGTTCTGTTGGCGAAGGCCATGGTGCGCAATCGCGGGCGCGTGGCGCGCGTGATGGGACAAATCCGCGCGAGGCTTGGTGATGATCTGGAAGACAAGCGCGTACTGGTCGCGGGCGTGACCTATAAACCCGATGTCGCGGATTTGCGCGCCGCCGCGCCGCTCAGGCTTTTGCGCCACTTGCATCTCGCGCGGGCTGAGCTTGCCTGGCATGATCCGGTGATCGGCACGATACCCAAGGCGCTGTCAGCCATTCCACGCAGCGCTGCCTTGATGATGCCGGATGGCGCGCGGCCAGAGGCGATCATCCTCGGCACGCCGCATCGCGCTTTTGACTTGGCGGCGATCATGCGCGCCGCGCCTTTGGTCTTTGACCCTTTCGGCATTTTGCCGCCAGGGCCGAGCGTTATCGTGGTCTGACCTTAAGCCCCGCCCTGCCATTCCGCCGGCGGCACGCTGCCCACCTGTTCGGCAATGCGGCCATAATGTTCCGGGCGGCGATGGCGCGCGAAATCGAAAATCGTCTTCCGCCCCAATTCGCATTTGCCGAGGTCAGCTTCCGCCACGATCAGCTCATCATCCCAGCTTGTCGCCTGAGCCATGATCTCGCCCTGCGGGTTCACGATGATGGAATGGCCGAACAGCTCATGCCCATCTTCCGTGCCGGCCTTGGCCGTTGCGACCGCGAAGCAGGAATTCTGATAGCACCCGGATTGGATGGATAAATGGCTATGGAACACGCGCAAATGAGGCGCCTCAAAGCCACGATTTTCCATATTCAGTGACGGCGTATTGTAGCCGAGCATGACCAATTCCACCTGCTGCAAGCCCATCACGCGCCAGGCTTCCGGCCAGCGGCGGTCATTGCAGATCATCATGCCAAGATTGACAGGCTGGCCCGCAACGGGCGCACGGATCACGGGAAAGCCGAGATCGCCCGGTTCGAAATAACGCTTTTCCAGATGCTGCACATGGCGGACGGGATCGAATTCCTTATGCCCCGGCAAATGCACCTTACGGTATTTGAGAACGATCTCGCCAGAGGGCAGCACGAAGACCGCGGTATTGAAGCGCCTGCCTTCCGGCGTTTTCTCGGCATAGCCCAGATGAAAGGCGATGCCGTATTTGCGCGCGGCTTCAAAGAGCGGCGCGGTTTCATTGGAAGGGAGTGCCGCTTCATACCAATGATCCGCATTGGCGAGGTCTTCCTCATACCAGCGCGGGAAGAAGGTGGTCAGCGCCAATTCTGGAAACACCACAACCTCAGCACCGCGTTGATGCGCCTTTTCCATCAGTCGGATCATGCGCCCGACGGCAACATCACGGCCTTCGGCCTTTTGGATCGGGCCCAGCTGCGCGGCGGCCAGAACAAGGGAACGGGTCATGAATGCATCCTTCGCTCAATCAGTATATCACCCTCAATATATAGCTGCAGACATCCTGTTCTACTTCTTGTTTTTTGTCCCTATTTCACTGTTATCGTTGATTTCCGCCCAATATTTTGCGAAAGCACTGACCATGACCTCATCAATTCCGCCCCCTAAACCAATCGCTCTCGTCCCAGAGCTAGAGGTGGCGGATTTTGATCGCAGCATGCATTTCTATGTCGAGGTGCTTGGCTTTGTCATCCAATATGACCGGCCAGAACGCCCGTTCGCGTATCTGGCATTGGGAGATGCGCATATCATGATCGAGAAGGGCGGTGGATGGATGACAGGCCACCTTGAGCGCCCTTACGGGCGTGGCATCAACTTCCAGGTACGCGTACCCGAAGTTAAGTCAGTAAGCGAACGCCTTGCCGCCGCCGGCTGGCCAGTGTTCCAAGACATCGAGGATGCTTGGTACAGGCGCGGCACCGAGCATTTTGGTGCACGAGAACTGGTCGTCCAGGACCCGGATGGCTACCTCTTGCGCTTCTCGCAGGACCTGGGCGTTCGCTAAGCAGGGGCGGCAAGCAGGCCACTTGGAGCACCAGCATGGCCGAGGCAAGCGAGCTTTCTTGGTACTGGCTCGGCCCAATGCTGTGACCAATTTTGGGGTCCGAAAGAGTGTGCGCGTGATTCGCGCGGCGCGCATCACGCCGGCGGCACGGCCCCCACCTGGTCAATAATGGCACGATACCATTGCGGCCGGCGATGGGCGGCGAAGTTGAACATCTTCTCCTTCCCCTGCTTGCAGGCATCAAAATCCACATCGGCGATGATGATCTCATCATCCAGCGTCTTGGCTTCCGCCACCACGCGGCCATTCGGGTCCACAATCACCGAACCACCAATGAGGCCCGAGCCATCCTCAACCCCGGCCTTGGCGACCGAAATCGCCCAGGTTGCATTCATATAGGCATTGCCCTGCACCGCGAGGGTGGAATGAAAGGTGCGGAGCGACTGGTCTTCGCTATCGCCCCCCATTGGATCATAGGCGGCGGAGTTATAGCCAATCAGCATCAACTCGATCCCCTGCAAGCCATAGCAGCGCCAGGCTTCCGGCCAGCGGCGGTCATTGCAGATCAACATGCCAAGCACGGGCCGGCCCCAGGCATCGGGGCCGCGAAAGGCGGGGAAGCCCAGATCGCCATATTCGAAATAGCGCTTTTCCAATTGCTGGAAGCGATCCCCCACGCGCGGTTCCACCGTGCCGGGCAGATGGATTTTGCGATATTTTCCGAGCACGCTGCCATCCGGCCCCACCGTGATGGCCGTATTGTAGCGCTTGCCATGCGGCGTCAGTTCCGCATAGCCAAGATAAAAGCCAACGCCGAGCGCGCGCGCGCGATCAAACAAGGGCTGCACGCGCGGATTGGGCATTTCGCGTTCAAAATAACTGTCCAATTCCGCCTGATCGGTGAACAGCCAGCGCGGGAAGAAGGTGGTCAGCGGCAATTCCGGAAACACCACCATCTTCGCCCCCGCGGCGGCGGCCTGTTCCAGCAGGGCGATCATGCGCGCCAGGATCGCTTCCCGACTATCAGCTTTTTGGTTCGGCCCCATTTGGGCGCCGGCAAGGCGCAATACGCGGCTCATTGTTCAAGCTCCGGGCGAATGGCCTCGACAATCGGGCGATAGCGCGCGGTCTCGGCGGCGATGAAAGCGGCGGCGCTGGCGGGGGTGCCAGGCGCGGAAGCAGTGATGCCGGATGCGGCAAGGCTCGCACGGAAGGCCGGATCACTGAGGGCAGCATTGGTCGCTGCCGAAAGCCTTTCCAGGACCGGCGCGGGCAGGGCAGGGGGCGCGAAGACCGCATGCCACAGCACCGCTTCAAATCCGGCAAGGCCAAGCGCTTCGGCAACGGTCGGCACATCGGGCGCGGCTTCCAAACGCTGCGCGGTTGCCACCGCCAGCATGCGCGCGCGTCCACCTTGATGCAGGGGAAGGCCTCCGCCGAAAGTATTGACCGCGAGTGCCAAGGTGCCGCCCACCAAATCATTCATCGCCGGCGCCGCACCGCGATAAGGCACATGGGTCAGCGCCACTCCGCCCGCCTGCTGCTTCAGCAATTCGGTCGCAAGATGCATCATGGTCCCGCTGCCCGGCGAGCCATAGGAAAGCGGTGGATTGGCGTTGCGCGCCGCAACCAGAAATTCGCGCAAGCTCGCGGGGCGAGACGGATGCGCCAGCCAACAAAGCGGCCCGCCGCCCAGTTCAGCAATCGTCGTGAAATCGCGCACCACATCGAACTGAGGCTGGCGCGTGACCAGCGGGTAAAGCGCATGGGTCGAAGCCGTGCCGAATAGGATCGTATAGCCATCGGGCCGCGCGCGAGAGACTTCAAGCGATCCAATCGCGCCCCCCGCACCGCCACGATTTTCCGTCACCACCGGCTGACCCAATTCGCGGCCCAGGCGTTCAGCATAAAGCCGCGCATAGACATCGGTCGGGCCACCGGCAGGGAAGGGGATAATCATGCGGATCGGGCGGGAGGGAAAAACCTCCTGCGCCCGCGCCCGATGCGTGATCAGCGCCGCGCCAACGCCGAGCAGCGCAGCGCGGCGGCCAATCCTACAAGGCAGCATCACGCCAATTCTCCACCGCCGCATCGGGGTGGGAAGCGAGCCCGGCGGCCTTGATGCCCTCGCACGCCGCATGTTCATCGCGGTCTGACGCATCACCGCTCACGCCAACCGCGCCAATCACGGCACCGGCGGCATTCAGGATCAAGACGCCACCAGGTACGGGCACGAATCTGCCATCGGAAGCGGCGGCGACAGCGGCCTGGAAGGCGATGCGTTCCTTCAAGCGGTCGCGCGCAATGCGGCTGCCAATACCCATGCCGAGCGCAGCATAGGCTTTGCCGCGCGCAATCTCGGCGCGCAGAATGCCAGAGCCATCTTCGCGCTTTTGCACCACAACATGCCCGCCGGCATCCAGCACCACGACCGTCAGCGGCAGCATGCCCGCCGCGCGGCCCGTCGCCAGCGTGACATCGGCGATCTTATCGGCCGTCGCCAAAGGCAAATCCACCGCGAGGTGCTTCACATAATAATCTGCGGAATTCATCGCGCGTCTCCCTGCGAAAAATTGAAGGCCCTTCCATGGGCCAAGCGTCACGTGGCGGCAAGCCAGGGTTCAGAAAAACAAATCCCGGAAATCCTGCCGCGTGCCGCCAAACAGGCGCCAAGTGGCAATGGCGCCAATGCAAAGCCCAATGCCGGCGGCAATGGCCGGCACGGGATCGGGCAGGCCACCCGCGCCCGTGGCGGCGGCGTTCAACATCCCAAGCATAATGCCAACCGAACCCGCGATCATCGCCTGTATCAGCCCGGGCTTGCGCCGCGGTGGCGGTGCGGCGGGTTTGGATGGCCGCGGCGGCCGCTTGATCCAATGCCCTTCCGGGCGCTGCTTGTCCTTATTCCCCGACATAGGTTTCCTTGTGTTGACGCGGCACGAAGCGCCCGGCGCCGGGCTTGGCCAAAACCTGCTTGCCATCCCAAATCTGCTGCCCGCGCAGCCAGGTGGCGGCGACCCGCCCCTTCACCTTCATGCCGTCATAAGGCGACCATTGGGCATCTTCCTGGTCCTGGATATCGCGCGCATCAAAGGTGAAATCGCCTTCTTCCATCACCAGCAGATCGGCATCCGTACCAACGCGCAAAGCGCCCTTCTTCGGATAAAGCCCATGGAAGCGCGCCGGGCGTTCGGCGCAATAAAGCGCCATCAGGCTGGGCGACAGGCCGCGTTGCTTGAGCAGCGTGAACATCACGGGCGCGAAGCTTTGCATGCCCGTGAGCCCCGCGCCGACCGTGAAGATATCGCCCGTATAGGTCTTGCGATCACGCGGCCAGGGCGCATGATCGGTCGAAACATAAGCGACCTGCCCCTTGGCGAAGGCGCCCCACATGCGTTCCACCTCATCCGCCGTGCGGAAGGGCGGGTTGCATTTGCCGAAGCCCTCAAGCCGGATGATGTCTTCCTCTGTCATGCACAGATATTGCAGGCAGGCCTCGCCCGATGCCTTGCCGCCCATGCGGCGGAATACCTCGGCAATCTCAAAACCGCGCGCCAGCGATGAATGGGCGATATGCACATGCGCGCCCGTCTCAAGCCCGATTTCGAAAATCTCCAGATCCGCCATGGTCTCGCACAGCGGCGGGCGGGTGCGGCAATGCCAGATGGGGGAGGTATTGCCGGCGGCCTTGGCTTCCTCCGTCAGCCGCACCACGATTTCCTGATCCTCATTATGCACGGCGACCATCAGCCCGGTCTTGGCGATTTCGCGAAAGGCCGCGACCATGGTCGGGTGGTCAATGCGCGGGAAGCGCACCGGGTCATATTCATAGGTGGAAAGCTTGAAGGAACAGGCGCCGGCTTCCGCCAGCCCCGCAATGGCATCCACACCGCCCGATTTCAGGATGGTGCCGTAAAGCGCGATATCCACATGGGACAGGCGGTTCACATATTCGACCTTCTCCTTGAAAATGCCGGCATCCGTCACCGGGCGCGGCACGTCATAGGGCATGTCAACGCAGGTGGTCACACCGCCCGCGGCAGCGGTTTTGGAAGCGCCCTCAATCCCCGGCCACCCGCGGGAGGAGGAGGTATGCATATGCCCATCCACCAGCCCCGGCATGATGTAGCGGGTCCCATAATCCTCCACGGAAACCGCAACCGGAGACGGCCCTTCGCCGATGCCGGCAATCACTTCACCGCGCGTGGCGACCCAGCCATTGGCCAGGATGCGATCGGGCAGCACCAGCGTGCCACGAATGACGCGATCAAAAGGGGTGGTGGCGGGCATGGGCTACTCCTGCAAGTGTGATCCGGATGGCGGATCAAGCTAACGCAGGCCCGTGTTGCGGGCCAGGGCTGATGGCCCGAATTGCGCATCCGCGATCTGAAGCGCGAGGCTTGTCGCCTCATTCTCCCGCTCCGCATTCCAGGCGAGCGCCACGCCCACACCGCGAATGGGGCCGGCCAGAATCCGAAACGCCACACCCGGCGGGTTGAGCCGCGCCATGCCTTCCGAGACCAGCGCCACACCCAAACCGGCGGCGACGAAACCAAGCTGCGCCATGGCCGAACCCACTTCGCGCACCACGCGCGGCGTGAAGCCCGCCGCATGGCAGGCGGCAGTCATCGCATCCGAATAGGCCGGGCTGATGGCGCGCGGCAGCATCAGCATGGGCGCTTCGGCGAGTGCCGCCAGCGGCAAAGGGTCAGGACCGCTCAAGATCGGATGGCCCTCCGGCAAGGCGGCGGCGAGCCTGTCTTCCCCCAAGGGCCGTAGCTTGATCGGCGCGCGGTCACGATCCGAACGGAGCAAGGCCAGATCAACCTCTCCCCGGCGGAGCGCTTCCAGGGCCTCGGCCGTATCCATCTCGCGCACGCCAATCGCGGCTTCCGGGCGTGCCGCCTGCATGGCGCGCACGATGGGCGGCAGGTAATCAAACAACGCCGAGGTGACGCAGGCGATGGAAACCGGCGCGTGATGGCCCATGCGCAATTCGCGCGCCAGGCTTTCAAGGTCTGCCGCATTGCCGGCAATGCGCCGCGCGAGTGGCAGCAGCGCTTCCCCCTCCCGCGTCGGGCGCGCGCCCTTGCCGCTGCGTTCCAGCAGCCTCACGCCCAATTCGCGTTCCAGCAATTGGATTTGCGCGGTCAGCGGTGGCTGCGAAATTCCAAGCCGCGCGGCGGCACGGCCGAAATGGCCTTCTTCGGCCACGGCCAGAAAATGCCCCAGGCGGCGGATCAGGCGAAAATCCATGGGTGGTCCAATGCGGTTTCGCCCATACGGAAAACCTATCAGCGCGCCACGTCAATTGGATTGGACGATGGCGCGCGATGGGCGCAGAAGATCACCCCATCAGGCAAGCCGCCAGACACAAGAAAGGGAGAATGCCCCAAATGAAACTGCACCCGGTAAAAGTTCACCCATCCAAGGCGCTATTGAAGCGCGAAGATCAATTGGCCTGGAAAATGGCCGGAGTCGCCGTGGACAAGGTCGCGGTCGAAAAGCCGGTGCAGGAGATGATCATCAACCGGATCATCGATAATGCTTCGGTCGCCATCGCCGCCATCAACCGCCGCCCGGTCGTCTCGGCGCGCGGCATGGCGCTTGGCCATGCGAAGAAGGCGGGCGGCGCGCAGGTGTTTGGCGTGAAGGCCGCGACCACCGTCTCCCCCGAATGGGCGGCCTGGGCGAATGGCACGGCCGTGCGCGAATTGGACATGCACGACACTTTCTTGGCCGCCGATTACTCCCACCCTGGCGACAATATCCCGCCGATCCTGGCGGTGGCGCAGGCCATGGGGAAATCCGGGCGCGATCTGATCCGTGGCCTTGCCACCGGCTATGAACTGCATATTGATTTGGTGCGCGCGATTTGCCTGCATGAACACAAGGTGGATCATATCGCCCATCTCTGCCCTGCGGCGGCGGCTGGCATTGGCACGCTGCTCGGGCTCAAGCAGGAAGTGGTGTTCCAATCCATCCAGCAGGCTTTGCATACCTCCATCTCCTTCCGCCAATCCCGCAAGGGCGAGATTTCATCCTGGAAGGCCTATGCGCCCGCCCATGCCGGCAAGCTCGCCGTGGAAGCCGTGGATCGCTGCATGCGTGGTGAGGGCGCGCCTTCGCCGATTTATGAAGGCGAAGACAGCGTCATTGCCTGGGTGCTCGCCGGGCGGTCCAACCGCAAGGATGTCTATGGCCCGGTCTATTATGAGGTGCCGCTGCCGGAAGCGGGCGAACCGAAGCGCTCCATTCTTGATTCCTACACCAAGGAACACTCGGCCGAATACCAATCCCAGGCCCTGATTGACCTCGCTTTCCGCATGCGCGAGCAGATCAAGGATATGGAGGCGATTGAGAAGATCATCATCCATACCAGCCATCACACCCATTACGTGATCGGCACCGGCGCCAATGACCCGCAGAAGATGGACCCGAAGGCGAGCCGTGAGACGCTGGACCATTCCATCATGTATATCTTCGCGGTCGCGCTGCAGGATGGGCGCTGGCATCATGTGGATAGCTACGCGCCGAAGCGGGCGGGCCGCGCCGATACCGTCAGGCTCTGGCACAAGATCGAAACGCGGGAAGATGCGGAATGGACCCGCAAATACCATTCCCGCGACCCGAATGAGCTTTCCTTCGGCGGGCGCGTGGAAATCCTGTTCAAGGATGGGTCGAAGCTGGTGGATGAGCTGGGTGTGGCCAATGCCCATCCGAATGGCGCCAAGCCCTTCGGCCGGGCGGATTACATCCGCAAATTCCAGACGCTGACGGATGGCATCATCTCGGCCCGCGAGTCCAACCGCTTCCTGGAAGCGGTGCAGGATCTGGCGAAGCTGAAGGCGGGTGAGCTCAGCGCGCTGAATGTAGCGCTGCCGGCCGGTGGCCTGCTGGACAGCAAGCCCGGTATCTTTTGAAGTTTGGTTGAGGAAGGCAGGGTCGGCGCCGCGCGCGCCGGCCCAAAGCCAGGTTAGCAAGGGAAGAAACCCGATGAACGAAACCACGAAACCCGAAATCTATAAGGGCCTGGTCGGCGTTTATGCCGATGTCTCGGCTGTATCGAAGGTGATGCCGGAGACGAATAGCCTGACCTATCGCGGCTATGCGGTGCAGGATTTGGCCGAAAATTGCAGCTTTGAAGAAGTGGCCTATCTGCTCTGGGAAGGCGAATTGCCCAATGCCAAGCAGCTTGCCGATTTCAAGGCCGAGACCGCGGCCGAGCGTGAGATCAGCCCCGCGCTGCATCGCGTGATCCGCGAATTCCCCAAGGATGCGCACCCGATGGATGCCATCCGCACCGCCGTGTCCTTCATGGGGATGGAAGACCCGGAAGCGGGCGATGTCTCGCAGGCGGCGCAATATCGCAAGGCGAAGCGGCTTTTCGCCAAGATCCCAACGGCGATTGCAGCCGCCTATCGTGCTTCCCGCGGCCTGCCGGTGGTGGCGCCGAACCCCGCGCATAGCTTTGCCGAGAATGTCTTCAGCCTGATCCTGGGCAAGGTGCCGCAGCCTGAAGTGCTGAAATCCTTCGATGTTTCCATGATCCTCTATGCGGAGCATACCTTCAACGCCTCCACCTATACGGCGCGGCTGGTGACCTCCTCAGGCGCCGATATGCATGGCGCGATCACGGCGGGCATCGCGTCACTCAAGGGCCCGCTGCATGGCGGCGCCAATGAGGCGGTGATGCATACGCTGAAGGAAATCGGCGACCCCAAGCTGGCCAAGGAGTGGATCCAAAGCCGCTTCGACCACAAGGCGCTGGTGATGGGCTTTGGCCATCGCGTCTACAAGACCGGCGATAGCCGCGTGCCCACCATGCGCAAATATGCCGAGAAAATGGCCGAAGTTGTGGGCGACAAGACCTGGATGGAGATCAGCCGCATCCTGGCCGGGGAGATGCTGGAGAAGAAGAACATCCACCCGAATCTCGATTTCCCGGCAGGCCCTGCCTATTACCTGATGGGTTTTGAGATCCCGCTCTTCACGCCGATCTTCGTCGCTTCCCGCATCACGGGCTGGTCGGCGCATGTGATCGAGCAGGGTGCGGATAATCGCCTTATTCGCCCGCTGTCTTGGTACACAGGGCCCGATCAGCGCCCAGTGCCGCCGCTTTCAGCGCGATAGTTTGCAGGCGTCTTCATCATTTTTTCAGAAATGGCGAAGGCGCGCCGCAAGGCGCAAGACCGCGACATGCATGTCACACTGCGCGCATCGCAATGCGATGCGTGCATTTTTTTTTGCGTGTTGTGACGGATTTTGTTGACACGACTCATGGTGATGAAGATAGCGTGCGTTGCGCGCGATTCCTTTGCGCGATTCGCACTGCCTCCGCGCTGCGAAAAATCGCTCCCCAGATCAGGTGCATCACCTGAAATAAGGCGCGATGAAGCGGGAAGGTGCTGCGATCGGCAAGGCAGAATTGCCGCAGCAGGGAAGGACGGTCCATGGACCGCAGACTCATGGGGCTCTTCGCTTCACGCGATCAAGGTCCCACACCACCCCAAGCCGCCATCACGGCGTGTGCAAGGGGCGGGAGAGAGGCCAGGGGGAACACGCCGCGCTGGAATGCCGCGCGCCGTGAAGCTTTTGGCGGCTGCGCTTCGCGGAGACTTTCAGTCCTGTCGGTCCGCGCATCGGGATCCGCGCGTCGCCGCCATCACCGACCCCACCTGCTGTACCCCGGGTTGGAATTGGGATTTTGTCGCGCCAAGCGCGACCTTCCCATGAACGCCTTCAACAGGAACACATGGAGATTCATCCTCTGATGACTGATATCATCGAGACTACCGAAACCGAAGAAACCCCGCGCGCCCAGGCGATGGCCATGGCCGCGGCGAAGAAGAAGGCGCCGGCGAAGCGCAAGCCTGCTGCGAAGAAGCCGGCTGCGAAGAAGGCCGCTGCCAAGAAGCCGGCGGCGAAGAAGGCCGCTGCGAAGAAGAAGCCGGCTGCGAAGAAGGCCGCTGCCAAGAAGCCGGCTGCGAAGAAGGCTGCTGCGAAGAAGCCCGCCGCGAAGAAGGCTGCCGCCAAGCGGAAGCCCGCTGCGAAGAAGGCTGCTGCGAAGAAGCCGGCTGCGAAAAAGGCTGCTGCGAAGAAGCCTGCCGCGAAGAAGGCCGCTGCCAAGAAGCCGGCTGCGAAGAAGGCTGCTGCAAAGAAGCCCGCCGCGAAGAAGGCCGCGCCGCGTCGTCGCAAGGCCGCTGCCCCTGCTCCGGCGCCGTCCGAAACCCCGGCGAGCTGATCAGCTACCGGATCCCGGCACTGGGGCGTCGCATGCCAGGCATGCGGCGCCCTTGGTGCTTTTGGACCCCGCATCATCATGCCGTTCGAGACGCGCCTGCTGCCGGCGCATGACCATCAGCTTCTTTTGCCTTTGCTCTCTGCCTATGGTGCGGAAATGGCGCCGCATTTGGCTGGTGCTGCGCCTGCCACGGCGTCTGAGATGCTGAAGCTGATCACCGCTGACCCGCGCGCGGAAATCCTGATGGCCTTCCGTGGTGACGCGCCCTTGGGCTTTGCGCTGTTTTTCGACCTGCTGGAAATTGTCTTCGCGCGGCGCTGCGGCGCGCTGGATGATCTTTTCGTGGCACCCGTCGCGCGCCGCCAGGGCGTGGCGCAAGCATTGATTGAAGCGCTTACTGCCATTGGGCATTCGCGGGGCTGGTCGCATCTGCGCTGGATCGTGCCGGAGACAGACCAGGCCGCCATCGCGCTTTATGAGCGTATTGCCGCGCGCGCGCCCTGGCGTTCCTATGTGCTGCGGCTCGATCCGACAGTATCCCTTTAAGCCGCAACCCTTCCCGGCATGCGATGGCGAAAGGCCAGCGCCTCGGCAATATGCGCGCGGCGGATCATGGCGCTACCGGCAAGATCAGCAATGGTGCGCGCGACACGCAGGCTGCGAACTTGCCCGCGCGATGATAGCCCAAGCCGCGTCGCGGCGACCTCAAGCAAATGCGCCGCCTCAGCCTCAATGCCCTGCTGCAATTGGGCAAGGCTTGCTTCGGCATTATTTGGTGGACCATCCGCGCCATATCGCGCGCGTTGCGCCGCACGCGCGGCCTTCACACGCGCGGCGACTGCCGTGCTCGCCTCACCCGCCGGGGCGCGGGCCAATTCGGCGGGGGCAATCGGCATGACTTCAATGGTGATATCCATGCGATCAAGCAGCGGGCCGGAAAGCCGCATCTGGTAATCCTCACCACAGCGTGGCGCGCGACCGCATTCGCGCCCCGGTTGCCCCAAATAGCCGCAGCGGCAGGGATTCATCGCTGCAATGCACTGAAACCGCGCTGGATAGGTCACATGCGAATGCACGCGGCTGATCGTAGTGCGCCCGGTTTCCATCGGCTGACGCAGGGCCTCCAGCGCCTGGCGCGGAAATTCCGGCCATTCATCCAGAAACAAAACGCCACGATGCGCCAGGCTGATTTCGCCGGGCTTGGCACGCGACCCACCACCAACCAGCGCGGGCATGGAAGCAGAATGATGCGGCTCCCGGAATGGAGGGCGCGTCACCAGCCGCCCGCCTTGCAACAGGCCCGCAATGGAATGCACAAGGCTCACTTCTAAAGCCTCAGCCGGCGAAAGATCAGGGAGCAAGGCGGGCAGGCGCGCTGCCAGCATGGATTTGCCACCACCCGGCGGGCCGATCATGAGCAGATTGTGCCCGCCCGCCGCGGCAATTTCCAAGGCGCGCTTCGCGGTTTCCTGCCCCTTCACATCGGAAAGGCAGGGGCCTGATTGCGGCGCGGCATCCAGCTTTGGCGCTTCCGGCGCGCGCAAAACCTGCACGCCCTTGAAGTGATTGAGCAGTGCGGGAAGATCAGGTGCCGCGAGCACTTCAATCTGCCCGGCCCAGGCGGCCTCGCCACCCTGCGCGGCAGGGCAGATCAGCCCCAATTCGCGCGCCGAGGCGCCAAGGGCGGCCGGCAATACGCCCGCCACCGGCATGATCGCACCATCGAGAGACAATTCGCCGAGCGCGGCAAAGCCCGCCAATTCATCGCGCGGCAGCACATCCATCGCTGCCAGTACCGCGAGCGCAATGGGCAGATCGAAATGGCTGCCTTCCTTGGCGATATCAGCCGGTGCCAGGTTCACCAGCACGCGCTTGGGCGGCATGGAAAGGCCAAGGCCAAGCAAGGCCGCGCGCACCCTTTCGCGGCTTTCGGCAACCGCCTTATCGGGCAGACCCACCACGAGGAAGGCCGGCAGGCCGGGGGCGATTTGCACCTGTACCTCCACCGCCTGGGCTTCGATCCCAGCGAAGGCGAAGGTGGCAATGCGGGCAATGGACATGCCGCATCAATGGCGCATCCTGCGCCGAAATACAACCATAAGTTATATTTCAGCTATCCCCTGCACCCGCCGCATCAGCCGCCGGAAATTGCCGGACCAGAGCAGATCAATCTCCCGCGCGCCATACCCGCGGCGATGCAGTTCCGCGGTCAGGTTCATGGTCTCCCCGGCATTGGCCCAGCCGGGAATGCCGCCGCCGCCATCGAAATCCGATGACAGGCCGACATGATCAAGCCCGATGCGGCGCACCGCGTAATCCACATGATCCACCATATCTGCAACCGTCGCGGGAGATTTGCCATCCGCCCCAGGTGGGCGAAGAAAGGCATCCAGTGCGGTAATCTGCACCAGACCGCCCTTTGCCCGCAGCATATCCAATTGCTCATCATCCAGGTTGCGCGGATGATCGCATAGCGCGCGGCAGCAGGAATGCGTCGCCACAATCGGCGCGTGGGAAAGCTCGGCCGCCTGCATCATGGAAGATTTCGCAGCGTGCGAGACATCAATCATCAGGCCAATACGATTCATCTCCGCAATCGCTTGCCGCCCAAGATCGGAAAGCCCGCCATGTTGCGCCGTGCCATCGCCAAGCGCGGGCTTGGGCCGCGCGGCATCGGCCAGATCATTATGCCCATCATGCGTGATGGTCAGATAAATCGCGCCCAGATCGCGCCAGAGCTTCAGCCGCGCCAAATCGCGGCCCATGGCATTGCCGTTTTCAACCGCGCTCAGCACCGCAAGCGCGCCGGCCTGGTGCGCCGCTTCCAATTCATCGGCGGTGGCGCAAAAGCGCCGTGCCACGCCATCAGCGCGTGTGCGGATATGGCGCAGCATGGCCTCCGCCCGGTCAGCCGCAGCCTGATGGCCAGCGGCATCGCGCGGGCCTTGCGGCGTATAGGCAATGAAGACAACGGCCTTCAGCCCGCCGCGCTGCATTTTCGGGAAATCAACGCAGCGATCAGTTTCCTGCGTCGCATCGGGCGGGTCGGGCCATTTGATATCCACATGGGTATCAAGGGTCAGGGTTGCCGCGTGGATCGCCTCACTCATGCCGCATCTCCCCAGGCTTGCAGGAAGCCCGCCAATAAATCGCCGATGACATCTACATTATAGCCGCCTTCCTGAGTGATGGCGGTGGGCAGCTTGAGCCCGCCAATCATCGCCCCCGCGCGGGCGAAACCATCCGCTGTAACTTTCAGCGCAGCAAGCGGTTCATGTTCCGAGGCATCAAAGCCAAGCGGCAGCACCAGCGCATCGGTTTTATGGTCGCGGATCGCGGCCATGGCGTAGCGAATGGCGTCCAGCCAACCCTCATCCCCCGTGCCGATGGCAAGCGGCATATTCATATTGCGCCCATCACCGGCGCCGGCACCGCGTTCGCGCGTGCGGCCCACAAACCAGGGGTAATAGCGATCAGGATCGCCATGGATGGAAATGGTCAGCACATCACCGCGTTCCCAGAAAATACCCTGGGTGCCATTGCCGTGATGGCTATCAATATCCAGCACCGCAACGCGCTTGGCGCCCGCATCCACCAAAGCCTGCGCGGCAAGTGCTGCGTTATTCACATAGCAATGCCCACCAGCGCGCGCGGCATAGGCGTGATGGCCAGGCGGGCGGCACAGTGCATAGGCGCTTCGCCCCGCAGCCGCTTCACGCGCGGCGGCCATGGCGCAAGCGGCCGAACCTTGAATCGCTTGCCAGGTACCGGGACCAATCGGGCAGGCTGCATCAGCCATGTACCAACCCGCGCGCGCGACAATACTATTCGAACAAGCCGCACCTTGCGCCAGCATCTCCGGCGAGGGGTGCATATTCGCGACAACCTCAGGCCCCGCATCGGCAAGCGCTGCCCAATCGCGTGCAGCTTCTGCCAGAAAAGCCAGGTAATCCGCGCTATGGACGGATTGCAGCGCGGCAAGGGGCACGGCTTCCGGCGTGCTCGGCGCAAGCCCAAGGCGAAGCAGCGCCGCTTCCAGCGCTGCCGCGCGGGCGGGGATTTCGAAATTCGCGCGCGTGCGGCCGCGAATCAGGAAGAAAGCCGGTTGATGCCCGGCATGATCCGGATGGGCGAAGGTTTTCATGGGTAAAGGCTAACCAGTTTTGCCGCCGCTGCGAAGCCGCCGCGCTTGCTGCGCTTGGCCTGGCTGGCTAGCGTCGTTGGGCATCACGTTAAGGACCCTGCCGATATGCAAGCTCTCGACCCCGGTGCGCGGCGCGCCATTCTGGAAGCGGTGGATGAGCTGCGCGCGGAAAGCATCTCAATGCTTTCGCGTCTGGTGCGTTGCCCCTCAACCCTTGGCAATGAGGCGTCCGCCCTGAATGAAATGGCGCGGATTTATGAGGGGCTTGGCCTGACACCGCAGCGCATTCCAACCGTGCCGAGCGCGCTTGAAGGTCATCCTGGCTTTTCGCCACTGCTTATTTCCTATGAAGGGCGAGATAATGTCGTCGCGGTCTTCACGCCGCGTGAAGCCAAGGGGCGCAGCCTGACCCTGCAAGGCCATGTGGATGTGGTGCCGGAGGGTGCCGCGGATATGTGGGAAACGCCGCCTTATGAACCCAGCATTCGCGATGGCCGCATGTATGGCCGTGGTGCGGGCGATATGAAGGCGGGCATTATTTCCTACGTCACCGCCTTTCGCGCCTTGAAGCGCGCAGGCTTGCAGCCGGCAGCCCAGGTGCAGATGCAATCCGTGATTGAAGAAGAATGCACCGGCAATGGTGCGCTGGCAGCGATGCTGGCATTACCGCCATCCGATGCGGTGATCATCCCAGAACCTGGCCCCGGCCTGCCCGCCATGTACAGTGCGGAAGTCGGCGTGGTTTGGGCCTGGGTCACGGTTTCCGGCCGCCCCGCCCATGTGCGCGATATGCAGGCCGGGCTGAATGCCATTGAAGCGGCCAGCACCATCGCGGGCTATTTCAAGCGCTATGAGGCGGAGATGAACCGCGCCGAAAACATTCATGCCTCCTTCCACGGCGTGAACCATCCGGTGAATGTGAACCTCGGCACGATTGAAGGCGGCGAATGGAATTCTTCCGTGCCGACCCGCGCACGCATCGGATTACGTGTGGGTGTCATGATGGGCAATAGCGCGCGGGCCGTGAAGGCGGATATTGAAAAGCTGGTCGCCGAAGCCGGCGCCGATGAAAAGCTGCGCGGCGCCAAGATCAAGCTGGAATTCAAGGGCTTCATGGCCGAACCCTGCGTCTTTGACATGCAGGCGCCGATTGTGCGCATGGCCAAGCGCCATTTCACCGATGTCTCAGGCGGTGCCTTGCGCGATTATCCTTCCGCAGGGCTCACGGATGGGCGGCATTTCGTGCTGCATCAGGGCGTGCCGGTGGCGTGTTTTGGCCCGGATGCTGAGAATATTCACGGCATTGACGAAAGTGTCGGCCTGCAATCCATGCATGACATTACCCGCACCATCGCACTCACCATGGCGGAATGGTGCGGGGTGGAGAAACCATCATGACCACGAACCTGCCCCTTTCCGGCGCCCGGCTTTGGGATAGCCTGATGGAACTCGCCAAGATTGGCGGCACGCCAAAAGGTGGCTGCAATCGGCAGACGCTGACCGACCTTGATTCCGAAGGCCGCCATTTGCTGCGCCGCTGGGGGGAGGCGATTGGGTGCACGCTTTCTGTTGATCGCCTCGGCAATATGGTGCTGCGCCGCGAAGGGCGTGACCCGACGCGCAAGCCAGTCGCGATGGGTAGCCATTTGGATACGCAACCAACAGGCGGCAAGTTTGACGGCCCGCTTGGTGTGTTGGCTGGCCTTGAAGTGCTGCGTGCGCTGCATGAGGCCGGGATTGAAACCGAAGCACCCTTGGTGCTGATCAATTGGACCAATGAGGAAGGGGCGCGCTTCTCGCCCCCCATGATGGGCAGTGGCGCGGCGATGGGAGTTTTCGCTGAGGCTGATGTGCTCGCCTTGCGTGATACGGACGGCAAGGCGTTTGGCGATGAACTCACGCGCATCGGCTGGCAGGGAGACGCCGACCCCACTGGCCTGGCTGATCTTGCCGCCTATTTCGAATTGCACATCGAACAGGGCGCGCTGCTGGAGAATGCCGGCAAGGATATTGGCGTGGTGACGCATGCCCTGGCGCAAGCCTGGTATGAGGTCACCATCGAAGGTGTTGAAGCCCATGGCGGTTCCCCCATGGCCGGGCGGCGCGATGCCATGATGGCCGCCGCCCCTTTGATGGCCGCGATTGAGGACATCGCTTTGCGCGCCGTCAGCCCTTCTGGTGAACCAGGCCGGGCCACGGTCGGGCGGCTCACGGTCTATCCCGATAGCCGCAATATCGCGCCGTCACGCATCTGGTTCAGCATTGATACGCGCCATGGCGACCCGGCATTGCTCGCGCGCATGGGTACGGAGCTTCGCGCCAAGGCAGCGGAACTATCCGCCGCGCGGGGTGTGACCATCACCATCACCGATTTCTGGCAATCGCCTTTGACGCCGTTTGATACTGCGCTGGTCGGGCGCGTGCGTGATGCCGCAACCCGGCTGGGTCTGCCGCATATGGATATGCCAACCGGCATCGGGCATGATGCGGTTTATGTCGCGCGGCGCGTGCCGGCGGCGATGATTTTCTGCCCCTGCCATGGCGGCATCAGCCATAATGAAGCGGAAAGCATCACGCCCGCCTGGGCCGAAGCTGGCTTACGCGTTTTGGCCCAGGCGGTGCTCGCCACCGCCGGAATTGCGAAGGAGAAATAACATGACCCGCATCGCCATTGGCGGCTTTTTGCATGAAAGCCATTCCTTCGCGCCGTTGCCGACCGGCTGGCATGAATTCGTCAAACCCGGCGGCTTTCCGCCTCTGCAACGCCCGGCTGGGTTGATCGAGGCCATGCGCCCGACCAGCGCGCCAATTGCGGGTGCCATCATGGTGGCGGAAGAAGCGGGCGTTGCACTCGCCCCCTTGGTCTGGTGCTTTGCCAATCCTGCTGGGCCTGTCACGGCGGAAGCATTTGAACGCATCGCCGCGCTATTGGTGGCAAGCCTGTCGGACGCGCTGGAAGCCGGCCCGATTGATGGCGTCTATCTTGATTTGCACGGTGCCATGGTGGCGGTCGGTTTTGATGATGCAGAAGCCGAAGTGCTGCGCCGCGTGCGCGCCGTGGTGGGGCCGGATTTGCCCATCGCCGTCAGCCTTGACCCGCATGCGAACAAGACCGCGGAGATGGTCGCCCTTTCCGATGTGCTGGTGCCGTTCCGCACCTATCCGCATGTGGATATGAAGCCGGCCGGCGCACAGGCAACGCGGCTATTGCTCCGCATGATCAAGGAAACCCGCAAACCGGCGAAACTCTTTCGCGATCTGGATTTCTGGACGCCCTTGCCCGGCCAATGCACCATGGTCGCGCCCATGGCCGATGTTATGGCAGAACGCGCCAGGCTGGGTGCAGCATCAGGCGTTTGGGAATTGGGCTTCTGCTTTGGCTTTCCCTATGCCGATTTCCCCGGCTGCGGCATGGCCATTGCGGCCTATGCCGATACGCTGGATCAAGCCGGCGCGGCGGCGGAAGCACTCGCCGCTTTCATTGCCAGCAAGGAACCGGAATTCGCGCTGGGTGTCGCAACCGCGGCTGAGGGCGTGGCGCGCGCCATGGCCGGTGGCGGCAAGGGGCCGGTGGTGCTGGCCGACACTCAAGATAATCCCGGCGGTGGTGGCCATGGCGACACCACCGGTTTGCTCGCGGAATTGATCCGGCAAAATGCGCGAGGTGCCGTGCTGGCACCGATGAATGATGCCGAAGCCGCTGCCGCTTGCCATGCGGCGGGGGAAGGTGCGCGCCTTACGCTCGACCTTGGTGGCAAGAGCGATGGCGTGCCGTTGCGGGTGGAAGCGGTGGTCGAAAAACTCTCTGACGGGTGCTTTACGCTGAGTGGCCCGATGGGCAAGGGCAATCCCGCCGATCTTGGGCCTTCCGCGCTGATCCGTGTCGCACCTGGCGTGCGCGTGGTGGTGGTCAGCCGCAAGATGCAGGGCCATGATCAGGAATTGTTCCGTCAGGTCGGCGTGGAACCGGCGGAACAGGCGATTGTCGCCGTGAAATCCAGCGTGCATTTCCGCGCTCATTTCCAGCCGATTGCATCTGAGGTGATTGTGGTAACCGCGCCCGGCCCGGTTGTGGCGGACCCGGCGATTTTGCCCTTCACCAATCTGCGCCCAGGGCTGCGCTTGCGCCCCAGCGATAATCGCGCCTGGGGATAATCAGCCGCGTTCGAGCAAGCCGAGCACCGCATCTGGCAAGGGCAAAGGTGCCACCGCGCCATAGCCCGTGGTGGAAAGTGCTGCGGCCGCATTGGCGTAACGCGCGGCATCCAGCGGCGCATCGCCCGCGAGCAAGCGCGCGAGGAAATTGCCGGCAAAGCAATCCCCCGCGCCGGTGGCATCCACCGCCGCCACCTTGTGCGCGGGCAGGCGGTGGCGAGCTTCGCGCGTGGCCAGAATAGCACCCTCAGCGCCGCATTTCAGCACCACCAGCGGTGCCAGGCGCAGATAGAAATCGCAGATGGCGTCAGCGTTTTGCAGTCCGGTTAACGCGGTTGCATCTTCCAAAGACGGCAGCGCGATATCGGCCATGGCAATCGCGGCATGGATCACCGCCGCAGCGCGTGATGCCGGCCAAAGCCTGAGGCGCAGATTGGTGTCATAGGAAATGCGCACACCGGCCGCACGGGCGATCTCCATGGCGCGAAAGCCAGCATCACAGGCGCTGATGGAAATTGCCTGGCTGATGCCGGACAGATGCAGGAATTTCGCCTGGCGAATGGCCGCTTCTGGTACATCCTCTGGCCGATAAAGTGACGCCGCGCTGCCGCTCCGGTAAAAGCTGAAATGATGGCCGCGCGTATCATGCGTCACGAAGTAAATCCCCGTCGGCGCGGCAGGGTTGCGGATGACATGCGCGGTATCCACGCTTTCCTTGGCCCAAAGCTGCATGAAGCTCTCGCCAGGCCCATCCTGGCCAAGCGCGGTCAGCATCCCAACCGATGCCCCGGCGCGTGCGGCGGCGATGGCAGCGTTGGAAGTATCTCCGCCATGGCCTTCCAGATAGTAGCGCCGCCCATCCGCGCCCGGCTTTTGGGCGTTGAATTCCAGCATGGGTTCGCCAAGGCAAAGTATATCAGCCATGCCCAATGCTTGGCCGATGCAGGAGAGGATTTCAAGCAGAGCGCAAGACGGACTATAGAACCCCCATGATCCGCCTGACTGAATTGCGCTTGCCGTTGAACCACCCGGAAGACGCCCTGCGCGCTGCCGTACTGGCGCGGCTTGGCATTGCCGATGCGGCGCTCAAGGCGATGCAGGTGTTCCGTCGCGGTTATGATGCGCGCAAGCCCCAGGCGATCATGCTGGTCTATACGTTGGATTGCGACGTGACGGATGAAGCGGCAGTACTCGCACGCCATGCCGGGGATCAGCGTATTTCGCGTGCGCCAGATACCGCCTATCGCTTCGTTGCCCGCGCGCCGGAAGGCATGCGCCGCCCCGTTGTGGTCGGCACCGGGCCTTGCGGCTTCATGGCGGCGCTGTTGTTGGCGCAAATGGGTTTCCGCCCCCTGATTCTGGAACGCGGCAAGGTGGTACGCGAACGCACCAAGGACACCTGGGGCCTTTGGCGCCGCGGCCTGCTGAACCCCGAAAGCAATGTGCAATTCGGCGAGGGCGGAGCAGGGACGTTTTCTGACGGCAAACTCTACAGCCAAATCCGCGATCCGCGCCATTACGGGCGCATGGTGCTCGCTGAATTCGTCAAGGCCGGCGCGCCTGAGGAGATCCTTTATGTCTCCAAGCCGCATATCGGCACCTTCCGCCTGGTTTCCATGGTGGAACATATCCGCGCTGAGATTGAAGCCCTTGGCGGCGAATACCGCTTCGGCGCTCGGGTGGATGATTTGATGATTGAAACTGAGGCCGATGGCACGCGCCGCCTGCGTGGCCTGGTGCTGGCGGATGGCGAGGTGATTGAGGCTGATCACGCCATCCTTGCCCTTGGTCATAGCGCACGCGATAGCTTCGCCATGATGCACGCGCGCGGCATCGCCATGCAGGCCAAGCCTTTTTCCATCGGCGTGCGGATCGAACACCCGCAAGGCATGATCGACCGTGCGCGTTTTGGCCCCAATGCCGGCAATCCGCTGCTCGGCGCCGCCGATTACAAGCTGGTGCATCACGCCAAGAATGGCCGCAGCGTCTATAGTTTTTGCATGTGTCCTGGTGGTACCGTGGTGGCTGCCACCAGCGAGGCCGGGCGCGTCGTGACCAATGGCATGAGCCAATATTCGCGCGCCGAACGCAATGCCAATGCCGGCATGGTGGTTGGCATTTCGCCCGAGGATTATCCGGGCGATGTGCTTTCCGGCATTGCCTATCAACGCCATTGGGAAAGCGCGGCGTTTGTGGCGGGCGGCGGCGATTACCGCGCCCCCGCGCAGCTTGTGGGCGATTTCCTCGCCGGCCGCCCCAGCACTTCTCTTGGCGATGTGCTGCCCAGCTATAAGCCGGGCGTAACTCCCACCGATCTCGCGCTTTGCCTGCCGGATTTCGCCGTTGCGGCGATGCGTGAGGCATTGCTGGCTTTCGATCAGCAATTGCCCGGCTTCGCGCGGCCCGATGCGGTGATGACCGGCGTTGAAACCCGCACCAGCAGCCCCATTCGCATCCCACGTGGTTTTGATTTTCAAAGCGTGAATACGGCGGGGCTTTTCCCGGCTGGTGAGGGTGCGGGTTACGCTGGCGGGATTCTCAGCGCCGGCGTGGATGGCATTCGCGTGGCTGAGGCCTTGGCGCTGACCATGACCGGTCAGCCCATTCCGCGTGACATGAGCCGGGGCGCGGAATCCAGCATGACGTATGGGTGACTTGCGGTAACGCGCAAGCCTTGCAAGGCTTCCTGATCTGCAAGGAACAGGAGGAAACATCATGCGCGTAGCAAACAAGGTAGCGCTGATTACGGGTGCAGCATCTGGCATGGGTGCTGCCACCGCGCGATTAATGGCGCGCGAAGGTGCCAAGGTGGTGGTGGCCGATATGCTGGAAGCCGAAGGCCGCGCCGTTGTTGCGGAAATCACCAAGGCCGGCGGTTCTGCCAGCTACATCAACCTGGATGTGGCGGATGAAGCGCAGTGGGAAGCCGCCATCGCCGCCGTGTTGGCTGCGCACGGCAGGCTTGATGTGTTGGTCAATAATGCCGGCATTTCCGGCAGCAATACCAATAATCTTTATGACACCGCGCTGTGGGATCGCATTATGGCCGTGAACGCCCGCGGTGTATTTCTTGGCGTCAAGCACGGCGTTGCCGCCATGCGGAAAACCGGCGGCGGGTCCATCATCAACCTATCCTCGATCTCAGGCGTGGTTGGGCAGGATCGGATTCACTGCGCCTATAATGCCTCAAAGGCAGCGGTGCGGTTACTCACGAAATCCATCGCAGTGCAGGAAGGTGCTTCCGGCATTCGGCTGAACACGGTCCATCCCGGCCTCATGCCGCCCATGCGCACCAGCGGCGCCACAGCCGATCCCGTGTTTCGCGCCAAAATGCTCGGCCATGTGCCCATGGGCCGCACCGGTGAGGTGGATGAGGTCGCCTACGCTATCCTGTTCCTGGCGTCTGACGAATCATCCTATATGACCGGATCAGAAATGCATGTGGATGGCGGGTATCTCGCGTCCTGATTTGCCGTTTCGCTGCGTGGGTTGGCTTCAAATAACCCGCGCAGCGCGTAGCGCTTCCATTTCGGCATCCGATAATTTCAACCAATCGCGATAAGTTTCCTGATTATGCTCGCCCATGGCAGGGCCAAGCCAGCGCACTTCGCCCGGTGTTTCGGATAGCCGCGGCACAAGATTGGGGATGGCCAATTCACCAATGCGTGGGTCCTGCATCGTCAGGATATTACCGCGCGCCTTGTATTGCGGGTCTTCGAAAATCTCATCAATCGCATAGACCGGGCCGCAGGGCACTTGCGCTTCCTCGCAAATTTGCAGCAATTCATCCCGCGTAAGGCGGCTGGTCCAGGCGCCGACATAGGCATCCACCTCCGCGCGCGCGGCTTCGCGCTGACGAATGGTGCCCCATTTTCCATCATCGCCAAGCTCCGGCGCGCCCATGGCAGCGGCAAGTCGAGCGAAAATCTTGTCTGATGTGCAGGCAATCGCGATCCAGCGCCCATCCTTGGTCGGGTAATGGCTATGCGGGACAACATTGACGGTGCCTGGCCCCATGCGTTCACGCACATAGCCCTTGTGCTGAAAGGCTGGCGCCAATTCATCAAGGATGCGAAAGACAGGTTCATAAAGCCCAATATCCACAACCTGTCCGCGCCCTGTCTTGCGGCGCGCTTCCATGGCCAGCATCGCGCCCATGGCGCCGTAAATGCCGGAAAGATAATCCGGAATAGTGGCCGAACCTGGCGTGACCGGGGGGCGATCCGGATAGCCCGCCAGATAGGAAAGCCCACCAAAGGCATTGCCAATGCGCCCAAACCCCGGGCGGCCACTGTAAGGCCCCGTTTGCCCATAGCCTGAAATGCGCACCATGATCAGGCGCGGGTTCACCGCATGCAGCACATCCCAGCCAATGCCCCATTTTTCCATGGTGCCGGGCTGGAAATTCTCCACCAGGATATCGGCTTCAGCGCACATGCGCTTCAGCAATTCCGCTCCTTCGGGCTTGCGCAAATCAAGGGTTGCGGATTTCTTGTTCCGGCATTCCGAAAGCCAGGGCAGCGTATCGCCATTTGGTGTCACGGTGCCGAATTTGCGCAACGGGTCGCCCACCACGGGCAATTCCAGCTTGATCACCTCAGCGCCGAATTCAGCGAGTTGCGTGGTGGCGAAGGGGCCAGAAATGAAGGTGGAAACATCAATCACACGCACCCCTTCAAGCGGCAATATACGGGGTTCTGGCGCGGCTTCAGACATTTGGCGTTCCCTTGGCTTTCCCGGAAATCTGATGCGCGATCACGTCACGCGTCAAGCGGAAGGCTGGCGCTATTCCGCCGCGCGGCCAATGAAGCTGCCTTCCGGCAGTGCTGGCGCCCGCGGTGCCTCACACCCCGTATCGCAGCAACGGCCCGGCTGTTTGGAAATGCGCTTGCCCTCATCCAGAATGCCGCGATCAAGCAGACGTTCCACGAGCGCCGAGCGTTCTTCGACCGGATAATTACGCCAAATCTCGCGCTTCATCGCCTCAGGGCTGCCACCACCATGGAGAGAGATCACCGAATACCAACCGCCCTGATTGGATGCGGTCAAATCTTCCATGAAGCGCGCCACTTCCAGGCGCTTTTCTGCCGGCACATCCGCGCGCCCGGCCAGCACCGCCGCCAGAGATGCAGCCGTTTCCGGATTGTGATCCTCATCCGGGCCAGGCAGCGCGACAATCAACCCGCCCGAGACATAATGCGCGAGGCGATGCATGTCATAAATCTGCGTGGCCAGAAGCAATTTGCCGATATTGCTGAAGACCGCATCGGGCATCATGGCGCCTGATTCGGCGCGCGTGCCATAGACACTGGCGGCGACACCGCAGGCGAAGAAGCCCTCCACGATCTTGATCAGATCAACCATGGCATCGCGGATATGGGCATGGCGGTCCGTATCCAGCCCGTTGGCTTCAATCATCAGCGCGCCGGCGCCAATCAGCAAATCACCAAAGCCGGCGCGCGCGGCGATGCAGGAATGGCGATGATGTGTGGCGTAGCTTGTGGTGGTGTAGCCGGCTTCGACATGCTCGCCCGCCATGAATACGCGATCCCAGGGCACGAAAACATCATCAAACACCACAACGCCGGTGGCTTGGCCGTATTTGGCGCTGAATTTCGCGGCCGCTTCGCCAGGGCGCCCGGCCGGGCGCGCGACGATCATCACGCCCGGCGCGTCGGCGGGCACGGCGCAATGCAGCGCGAAATCGGCATCTTCCGCCGTCATGGTGCGGCAGGCCATGACCAGAAATTCATGGACATAAGGCGCGCCGGTCACAATCGCCTTGGTGCCGCGAATGATGATGCCATCCGCGCGGCGTTCCTTGATATGCACATGCACATCGCGATTGGCTTGCTGCCCAGGCCGCGCGGAACGGTCGCCCTTGGCATCAGTCATCGCGATCCCAAGCGTGAGATCACGTGCCTGCACATCATCCAGATAGGCCAGGAAGCGTTGATGGCGTTCCCCGCCATGCACCGCATCGGCAAGCTTCGTGCCCTGGTGCAGCGCGTTCAGCGCATCATGCGCCAGATAGCGTTGCGCGCAGCCGGATTCACGGCAAACCAGGCGCACGGCTTCCAGCTTGGCCAGCAGATCATCGCGGCTGCCATTCACATGCAGCATGCGATTGGCAAGGCGCCCGCTGCCTTCCTGCGTCGCTGTCATCAGCCCGGCGTAATCCGCGCGATGCGCGAAATCATAGGTCACGCCGATGGCATTGATCCCGGGCGCGAGCAGGGGCTCATCCGCCACACTCGCCACCTGGCGGCCATTGACGAAAACGCGCGGCTTCAGCGCCCGGAGCGATTCCCGGTAATCAGCGGCAGTCATCAGCATGGCAGGGCTTCCCAAACTCGGTTGACGGGTAAAATCTAACACTGTTAGAATCACGCCGTCAATGACCCGCCCGGACAAAAACGCCGCCAAGCGCGACCATATCCTTGCCGCTGCCAAGGCGCTTTTCGCCGAAGCGGGGCTTGAAGGCGCCAGCCTTCGCGCCATCGCAGCGCGCGCCGGCTATACGCCCGCCGCGCTTTATTTCCATTTCCCCTCGCGTGAGGCGATTTATGCCGAAGTGCTGCGCGATAGCCTTCATCGCTTACAGGCGGCGGTGGCGGCTGGCGCGGCGCAGGATGGGTTTGGTGGTGCCGCACTCGCCTTGTTTGATTTCTACGCCACGCATCCGCAGGAATTGGCGCTCGGGTTTTATCTCGGCGGCGGGGGCCTGGCGCCTCGTGGGCTGGGGCAGGGGCTTGATCCCGGTTTGAATGCGGCGCTGGTCGCGGCATTGGCGCCGATGCGTGCGCTTGGCGGGCAGGAAGCCGCGACGGAAGCCTTCGCGCTTGCGGTTGGCCTGCTGGTGATGTCGGAAACGCGCCGCATTCGCCTGTTTGGGCTTTCGGCGCGCGCGCTGATGGAAAGCCATCTGGCAAGGCTGCCGCAACGCCTGGGCTGATGTGCTTGCCGTGCCATCGGCCCTGCGCGATGATGCGGCACGGGAAAAAAAAGGACTACGCCGATGAAGCAAATGACGCTGGTGGCCTTTCTGCAGGCGCAGAATTGCTCGAATTACGTGGGCTCCTGGCGGCATCCGGCGACCATGCAGGATTATCTGCGGCCTGAATATTACCAGCGCATCGCTCGCACGCTTGAAGCCGGCTGCTTTCATATGGCGTTTTTCGATGACCGGCTCGCCATGCCCGATATCCTTGGTCATGACCATGCTGAGGCGGTGCGCAATGGCATTCGCGTGGTGAAGCTTGATCTGATCTCAATTCTGACAGCGATGGGGCTTGCGACCTCCAAGCTTGGGCTCGGCGGCACCTATTCCACCACCTATTACGAACCCTTCCATGTCGCGCGGGTTTTCGCCACACTTGATCACATGCTGGGCGGGCGCGCTGCCTGGAATGTGGTGACGTCACTGAATGACAGTGAAGCGCATAACATGGGCGCGGATGATCATCTGGAACATGATCTACGCTATGACCGCGCGGATGAGTTTATGGAAATCGTTCTGTCGCATTGGGATTCCTGGGGCGATGACGCGATCATCCAGGACCGTGAGAGCGGCATTTTCGCCGATGCCACCAAGGTGCGCCGCCTCGATCACAAGGGCAAATGGTTCAAAAGCCGCGGCCCCTTCACCGTGCCGCGCACGCCGCAGGGGCGGCCCGTTCTGATCCAGGCTGGCCAAAGCGGTCGCGGCAAGAATTTTGCGGCGCGCTGGGGTGATTTGGTTTTCGTGATCTATCCGAATATGGAAGTGGCCAAACGCGGCTATAGCGGTTTCAAGGAACAAGTCGCCGCGAGTGGGCGGGACCCCGCCACGGTGCGCATCTGTCCTGCCGTCTATTGCATTGTTGGCGAAACGGAAGCGGCGGCGCAGGAAAAGCGCGCCTTGATTGATGGCCTCGCCAAGCCGGTGGATGGGCTTTCGCTGTTGTCCGAGGCATTGAATTATGATTTCGCCTCAAAAGCCTTGGATGATGCCTTCACCGATGATGAATTGGCGGGCATCAAGGGGCTGCAAGCGCTGCGAGATCGCGTGGTTGCTTCCAGCGGCAAGCGTAACCCCACCTTGCGCGATTTCGTGGACATCACCGGGCGCGGTACCATTCGCGAATTCCCCGTGTTTTGCGGCACGCCGAAACGCGTAGCGGATGAAATGCATGCCTGGGTCGAAGGTGGCGCCTGCGATGGCTTCGTGCTGGCCGCGACACATATGCCCGGCACCTATGAGGAATTCGTGCGCCTGGTCGTGCCGGAACTGCAGCGCCGCGGAGTCTTCCGCAAGGAGTATACGGGGACGACGCTCCGCGAAAATCTCGGCCTACCGCGCGCGGCGCCCTTTGATTGGCAGAGATAAGCAATCTACATCCCAAGCACATGCTTCATGCCGTAAAGCGCCGGTGCGCGGCCATGCACCCAAAGCGCGGCACGCACCGCGCCAGTGGCATAGACGCGGCGATCGAAACTTCTATGCGTCAGGCTGATATGTTCTGAAGCGGCGGCGAAAAGCAGGGTGTGCTCACCCACCACTTGCCCGCCGCGCAAGGCCGCGAAGCCGATGGTGCCGGTGCCGCGCGGGCCGCAATGCCCATCACGCCCACTTTCAATGCCGGCTTCTTCCATGGTGGTGCCGCGCCCCGCTGCCACAGCACGCCCCAAGGCCACTGCGGTGCCGGATGGCGCATCCACCTTCTGACGGTGATGCATCTCTACAATCTCGGCATCATATTGCGCACCGGGCAGGGCTGCGGCCATGCGCTCAGCGATGGCGAGGAACAGATTGACGCCGGGCGCGAAATTCGCGGCATAGACAATCGGTGCGCGCTTGCCGGCCTCCGCGACGGCCGCTTCGGCGGCGGCTGAAAGCCCGGAACTGCCCAGAATAAACCCCTTGCCGCAGGCGGCAGCGGCGGCGGCATGCGCGGTTGCGGTCTCGGCATGGGTGAAATCAATCACCACATCGGACGCGGCGAAAAGTGCCCCAATATCGGGAAAGCTTTGCAAGCCGGCAGGGGCAGATTTGCCGCCGGCGCGTAAGGTGCCGCCCACACATACCGCGCCGGCAGCGGCGACCTCTTCAATCAACAACCGGCCCATGCGCCCGGCCATGCCGGCGATACCGATACGAATGCTCATGGTGTTTCTCCCGCGATTTCAAACATTGTCTGCGCCAAGACTAAGCTCTGTCCAGTCTTAGTGTTTTTCCGGCCCACCTTGGTTCACCGGAAAAACACAAAATCCTTGGTTTGATCGCATTTTCCGAGTCGCCAAGTGCTTCCACTTGGCTTGAAAATGCTCAATCCGCCCGAGGATGCGTCTTCCGCCAGGTCGCCAGCAGCGCCGCCGCATCCACTGCCGTATAGCGTTGCGTCGTGGAAAGGCTGGTATGGCCGAGCAATTCCTGAATGGCGCGCAAATCAGCACCACCGCCCAACAAGTGTGTGGCGAAGGAATGCCGCAGCGCATGCGGGCTTGCATGTTCCGGCAAGCCTGCAAGCCGGCGAAAATCACGCAGGCGCTTTTGTGCTACCGCCGGATCAAGCCGCCCACCACGCGCACCGATGAACAGGGGCTCATCCGCTCCGCCGCTGCCGCGCTCCATCAAATATGCCGCCATGGCATCGCGGATCACCGGCAGGATCGGCAACAGCCTTTCCTTATTGCCCTTGCCCAGAATACGCAGCGCGGCCTCAGACCCCGGTCGCGGCGCATCGGCCAAATTCAGCGCCAAAGCCTCGCCAAGCCTTAACCCCGCCCCATAAAGCAGCGTGAAAAGCGCGCGGTCGCGGGCGGCTTGCAGGCGCGGGTTTTCATGCCGCCCTAAAGCATAAACATCAGCCACATCCTCCGCCGCGGCGCGGGCTTCCTTCTCACTCAGCGCACGCGGCAAAGGCTGCTTGGCGCGTGGCGCACGCAGGCCGGCAAGGGCCACCGGCGCCATGCCCTGATGGCGTTGCAGATAACGCAGAAAACCGCGAATGGCGGCCAGCTTGCGGGCACGGGTTGCGGCGCTGTCACCCTCCATCGCGCGGGCAGACAGAAAGGCGCGCAAATCCGACGGGCGCAGCGCACCAAGCGCGGTCAGGTCAGGCTCATCGCCCAAATGCCCGGTCAGGAAGGCCAGGAATTGCGCCACATCGCGGCCATAGGCTTCAACGCTATGCGCACTCGCGCGGCGTTCGCGGGCGAACCAGTCAAGCCAGGCAGCGGCGGCCTCATTACCCCGCATCTCAGCGCGCGATGGCCGCCGCCACGGCGCGGCCCAGAAAGACCAAGGGTTCAGTGCCATGCCGCGCCGGTAGGGCATTGGCATCCCGCGCGCCCAGCGCCAGCAGCATCAAGGGCTGCGCCGCCACCACCACGCGTACCAGCGCATCGCGCGCAATCAGCCCCCCCGCCTCGCCATGCAGCATATCGGCATCTTCAGGCTTGTCGCGCACCAGCACATCGCGCCCGCGCCCGAGCAATTTTTCAACCATGCCGCGCGGCAAGGGGCGCTGTTCCGGGCGCATCCATAACTGGCCGGGATTATCCGGCGGTTCCACACAAAGCGTGCAGCTCTCCAGCCCCAGCAGGTTGGGCCATTCCTGTGCCACGGTCTCCGGCGCATTGTCTGAACGCATCAGCGCCAGCACCGCCAACCGCACGCGCGACACCAAACCAAGCCCCGCGCGTTCCGCGTCCAAAGCCAAGCGCAATTCCGCATCCAGCGCAGAAGCGCGTTCGCGTTCCGCGCCCAGCATCGCCGCCATATGATCGGTCAGCCCATCACCATGCACGCGCCGTGGTGGCGCCAGCGCCCGGTAAAGCTCCGGCCGTTCGGCGAGAAACCCAGGATGGGCGCGCAAGAATTCTTCCACCTCCTCAGCCGAGGGCCCGTTCGGGGCCTTCCCGTCAGAGGGTGGGTCGCTCACAGGATGCTTTGTCCTGTCTTTTTCCAATCCGCCAGAAACGCCTCCAGGCCCCGATCAGTGAGCGGATGCTTCAGCAATTGGCGGATCACATTGGGCGGCAGGGTCGCCACATGCGCGCCCATCCTGGCGCTTTCAACAAGGTGAATGGGGTGGCGGATGGAAGCGACCAAAACCTCGGTGCGGATCGCGGGGTAATTGCGGTATATCTGCACAATGTCCGCAATCAGCCGCATGCCATCGGTCGCGATATCATCTAGCCGCCCGACAAAGGGGGAAATGAAGGCCGCACCCGCCTTGGCCGCCAGCAGCGCTTGGGCGGCGGAAAAGCAGAGCGTCACATTCACCGGGGTGCCTTCGGCAGCCAGCGTACGGCAGGCGATCAGACCGGCTTCCGTCAACGGCACCTTCACGGCGACATTGGGCGCAATGGCGCGCAAGAAACGTCCTTCGGCCAGCATGCCGGCGGCATCCGTCGCGGTCACTTCGGCGCTGACGGGGCCAGGGGTGATGGCGCAGATTTCGGCGATCACCTGCTTCATGTCACGGCCGGATTTGGCGATCAGCGAAGGATTGGTGGTCACCCCATCCACCATGCCCAATTCGGCGAGGGCACGGATTTCGGCGACTTCGGCGGTATCAACAAAGAACTTCATGAATTCCAATCCTGCATGGCGAAAGACGAAGCTTGGTCGGGGAATGGCGTTGCGCAGGCAAAAGCGCAAGCCTTCCAGTCGCAAATAAGCTAGATCATAGCCCATGCCGGCCCCGTTGCGAAAGCAGTCCCTTTTGCCTGAAACAATTTCTTCAAGCTCTGTCAGGCGCTTGCGTGTGCTGCTGCCGCTACCGCTGGCGGATGCCTATGATTACCGGGCTGAAGGCGAGGCGCCGCCCCCCGGCAGCTTCGTCGCCGTGCCTTTGGGCGGACGGCAGGTGATTGGCGTGGTGTGGGATGATGCCGCCGATTCGACCCTGCCCGAGCATCGGCTGCGCCCCATCGCGGCCGTACTGGAAGCCCCGCCCATGCCGGAAAAGCTTCGCCGCTTCGTGGATTGGGTCGCGGCCTATACGCTTTCGCCCCGCGGTGCGGTGCTGCGCATGGCGATGAGTGTCCCTGCCGCCCTGGAAGCGCTGCCCCATCGCGCCGGCTGGTGCCGTGCTGATCCCTTGCCCGAAGCGCCGCGCCTGACCCCCGCACGCCAGCGCGTTCTGGCCGCGCTACCCTTGGGCGAGGTGCGGGCACCGGATGATCTGGCGCGCGATGCGGGCGTGGCACCCGCGGTGCTGCGCGGCATGGCCGATGCTGGCTTGCTGGTCCCCGGCCTGCTGCCACCGTTGGAAGACTTCCGCCCCCCCGATCTGGCGCGCCCCGGCCCGGTTTTGGATGCCGACCAGGCCGAGGCTGCCGCCTTGCTCCGCTCAGCCGTGGCGCAGGAGGCCTATAGCACCACGCTGCTTTCCGGCGTGACCGGTTCCGGCAAGACCGAGGTCTATTTCGAAGCCATCGCCGCAGCGCTGCAGGCCGGGCGGCAGGCCTTGGTTCTGCTGCCGGAAATCGCGCTCTCGGCGCAATGGCTGGATCGCTTCCGCGCCCGCTTTGGCACTGATCCCGCGTTGTGGCATTCGGAACTTTCCCCCCGCACGCGGCGCATCACCTGGCGCGCCGTGGCGGAAGGCCGCGCCCCCGTGCTGGTCGGCGCGCGCTCGGCGCTGTTCCTGCCCTTTCCCGATCTCGGCCTGATTGTGGTGGATGAGGAACACGAAACCGCCTTCAAGCAGGAAGACGGCGTGATCTATCACGCGCGGGACATGGCCGTGGTGCGCGCGCGCTTGTCGGACGCGGCATGCGTTTTGGTGAGTGCAACACCGTCGCTCGAAACCCTGACCAACGCCCGCGCCGGGCGCTACGCTGAATGTCATTTGGCCGCGCGCCACGGCGGCGCGGTCATGCCGGAAATTGGCTTGATAGACCTCAGGCGCGAAACCCCGCCGCGCGGGCGCTTCTTGAGCCCGGCCCTGGTGGCGGCGGTGGCGGAGACGCTCAAGCGCGGCGAACAGGCCATGCTGTTCCTGAACCGGCGCGGCTATGCGCCGCTCACGCTTTGCCGCGCCTGTGGCCATCGGCTGCGCTGCCCGAATTGCACGGCCTGGCTCGTGGAACACCGCGCCGCGCGGCGCCTGCAATGCCACCATTGCGGCCATGTGGAAGCGCCGCCGAGCCATTGCCCAAGCTGCGCCGCGCCGCATAGCACGGTGCCAATTGGGCCGGGCGTGGAGCGCGTATTGGAAGAAGCCGCGCTACTATTCCCAGAAGCGCGCCGCCTGGTCATGGCATCCGACACGCTCCCCGGCCCCGCAGCGGCCGCCGCAGCGGCAGAGGCGATTGAAAAGCGCGAGGTTGATCTGATCATCGGCACGCAAATTGTCGCCAAGGGCTGGCATTTTCCCTATCTGACGCTGGTTGGCGTGGTGGATGCCGATCTCGGCCTTGCCGGCGGTGATCTGCGCGCGGCGGAGCGCACCGTGCAGCTATTGCATCAGGTGGCGGGCCGCGCCGGCCGGGCGGAACATCCCGGCCGCGTTTTGCTGCAAAGTTTTTCGCCGGATCATCCGGTGATGCAGGCGCTGGTTTCCGGCGAATATGAAGCCTTCATGGCCGCCGAGGCCGAAGCGCGCCGGCCCGGTCATTGGCCGCCCTTTGGCCGACTGGCCGCGCTGATCGTGAGTTCCCCCGATGAAAAATCCGCGGATCGAGTCGCGCGCGATCTGGGACGCGCGGCACCGGCGGGGCAGGGGGTGGAGGTGCTCGGGCCCGCGCCCGCGCCGCTTGCCTTATTAAGGGGGCGGCATCGGCGGCGGCTCTTGCTCAAGGCGCGGCGCGATATTGGCGTGCAGCGGCTTTTGGGCGAATGGCTGGCCAGGGTGGATGTGCCCGGCAATGTCCGGGTGCAGGTGGATGTGGACCCGGTGGGGTTTTTGTAAGTCCGGGGGCGTGATGCCCCAAGTCTCAATCGTCGCGATGCACCCGTTCCATGCGTTCATGGCGCTCCTGCGCCTCGATCGTCATGGTGGCGATGGGCCGCGCTTCCAGCCGGCGGAGCGAAATCGGCTCCCCGCTCTCCTCGCAATAGCCATAGGTGCCGTGTTCAATCCGTTCCAAAGCCTGATCGATCTTGTTGATCAGCTTGCGCGACCGGTCCCGCGTGCGCAATTCCAATGCCCGGTCCGTTTCCACTGAAGCGCGATCCGCAAGATCCGCTTCCGCTATGCCACCTTCCGAAAGGGATGAAAGCGTCTCACCCGCTTCGCGCAACAAATCCTGCCGCCATCTGAGAAGTTTTTGTCTGAAGTATTCAAGTTGCAGCACATTCATGAACTCCTCGGAATCCGAGGGTCGGTAATCGGGCGGCAATGTCACCAACATATCTTCTTCTTCCCCCGCCTTGCACTCGGTCTGGTGCGGTTCCTTGCTGAAACCTGCCCAGATGATTTAGCGGGGTTCTATACCCTATTGCCTGGGCGCGCCAGGGGGCGATTTGCGACAAATATCTGACAAAGGCCGATTTCAGCTTTCAATGCCGCGCCGGGCCAATTCCAATCGGGCGCGCAGCGCAATGGCCTCAACCGCCTCAGCCAAGCCCGGATCGGCGGGCTTTTCGCCCTCGGTCAACCTGGCGAGTTCCTGCAGCCGCGCGGGATCGGCGCGGCCTTCCAGCAATTCCAATTGCAGCGCCTTCAATTCCTTCAGCATCTCCTCACCACGGCGAAAGGCGCGCGCATTGCGCTCCCCAGCCGGGGCTGATTCCTGCACCTGCAGCAGGCCAATGGCGGTCGCCGCCGATACCCCGGTGCTGGCATTGGCTTCGCGCGATTCCTCGGCGCCGCCACCCACACGAAAGCCGCCTGAGGCGCCGCGCGTTGACCGCGTCCCCGGCACATTGGTGCCGCCTGTCACGCCCCTGATAACGACCATCTGACCTCCTTCTTCCGCCCTGTCCCGGCAGGCTCAGCCGGGACCCGGCAGGTTTTGCCGCCACGACTCGGCGAAGACACCGCTAAACCCTGGCACGGGCCTTGCCCTGATCCCGGAGAGACCGCCGCCCGTGATCGGGGTGGCTGCCGGAGACAGACCTTGACCCGTATAGCGCAAGCTCTCGCAAAAATCCTTACCGCCCTGGCCTTGGCGGCGTGTTTCGTTGCGCCGCCCGCCGCCGCCCAAATCCGCATCAAGGATATAGTGGATATGGAGGGCGTGCGCGACAACCAACTGGTAGGTTACGGCTTGGTCATTGGCCTGAATGGCACCGGGGATCGCCTCAGAAGCTCGGTCTTTACCCGCCAATCGCTGGTCGGGATGTTGGAACGCCTCGGCGTCAATTCGCGCGATTTCGAACGCCAATTGGATACCAAGAATATCGCCGCCGTGATGGTAACGGCGAATCTGCCGGCCTTTGCCCGCCCTGGGAGCCGGATTGATGTGGCCGTTTCCGCCCTTGGCGATGCCACCAACCTGACCGGCGGCACGCTTCTGGTGACGCCACTGCTGGGCGCTGATGGCGAGGTTTATGCGGTGGCGCAGGGCGCACTGGCAACGGGCGCGATTTCCGCCCGCGGCGCAGCGGCTTCCGTCACGCGCGGTGTGCCGACCGCCGGGCGCATTTCCAATGGCGCGATTGTGGAACGCGAAGTACCCTTCACCCTCGCCAATCGGGACCGTATTCGGCTTGCGCTCCGCAACCCTGATCTGACCACGGCGCGGCGCATCGCGACCGCCATCAATACCGCGACGCGTCGCAATGTGGCGGTCGCGACCGATCCGCGCACCGTCTCCGTCGCGCTGAATGGGCGCGATCCGGTGGCCTTTCTGACCGATATTGAAAGGCTGCGCGTTGAACCCGACCAGATCGCCCGCGTTGTGATTGATGAGGCGACGGGCACGATTGTCATGGGCGATGCGGTGCGCGTTTCCACGGTGGCCATTGCCCAGGGCAACCTGACCATCCGCATCACGGAAACCCCGCAGGTGAGCCAGCCCAATGCCTTCGCACAGGGACAGACCCAGGTGGTGCCGCGCACCGGCATTGAAATTGAAGACCAGTCTGATCGCCGCCTGGGCATTCTGCCGCAGAATGTCACCTTGCAGGAATTGGTACGCGGCCTGAACAGCCTGGGCGTTGGTCCGCGCGACCTGATTTCCATCCTGCAAGCCATCAAGGCCGCCGGCGCCTTGCAAGCTGATCTGGAGCTCCGCTGATGTTGGATGCCAGCAATCTTGTTGCCCCGCAGCAGCGCGCGGTGCGCCCCCCGCAGGCCGGCGCCATGTCCGATGCCGCCATGCGCAAATCCGCCAAGGATTTCGAAACTCAGGCGCTGGGCTTCCTGCTGCAACCGATCTTCGCCACCGTGGATATGTCCAAATCCTCCTTCGGTGGTGGCGCGGCTGAGGCGCAATGGCGCCCCATGCTGGTTGAAGCCTTCGCGGCAGCCGCCGTGCGGGCCGGCGGTGTTGGCATTGCCGATTCTGTTTATCGCGAATTGCTCCGTCAAAACGGAGCACAAACCCCCAATATGGGAGAGGCCCAACCATGATGGATGCGTTGTTGATCGCCGGCAAAAGGCTGGCGGATGCCCTGCGTGCCGAGAATGAGGCTTTGGCAAAGCTTGACCTTTCGCGCGCTGCGAAGCTCGCGGAAACCAAGATTGCCGCGGCCGATGTCTTCGCCCAGGCCTATGCCGCCCAGGCCAAGCATGGCGCGCGCCCCGATGGCGCCATGCGCGAAGAAGCGCAAATGCTGACCCGCCAATTGGAAGATCTGGGCAGCGAGAATCGCAAGCTGCTGGAACGCGCCATTTCGCTTCAGTCGCGCGTGATTGAAACCATCGCGACGGCCGCGCTGCCGCGCGTGGCCAATCCTGGCTATGGGCCCCGCGGTTACCAGACGCCGCCGCGCCAGACGCCGGCGCTTGCGGTCGCCGCCCGCGCATAAAAAACGCCCGGCGGTTATGCCGGGCGTGTCCCTCAAGGTACAAAAAGGCGCTGGGGTTTCGCCCCGGCGCCTTCATGCCTGCCGGATCAGCGGCAGGCGGTGACCATGATTTCCACCAAATGGCGCGGATCGGCCATATTGGCTTCGACGCAAGCGCGCGCCGGGGCGCCACCGGCCGGCAGCCAGGCAGTCCAAAGCTCATTCATCGCGCCGCGATCGCGGATATCCTTCAGCCAAATCTGGGCGGACAGCATGCGTGTCTTGTCCGTGCCATTGGCTTCCAGCGCGGCATCAATCTTCGCCAGCACTTCGGCCGTTTGGCCCTTGATGTCCTTGGAAAGATCATCAGCGGTGAGCCCCGCGAGGAAGACGAAGTTATGATATTCGACTGAGGTTGAGAGGATCTGGTTTGACCCTTGGCGATTGATCTTGCTCATTTCCGGCCTTTCAGAAGGGTTGGTCAGCGCCAGGCGCTGGCGCGATTACTAGAACAGAATTTCCCAGGCGCGAAATCGCTGGGTCAGGCCACCCAATAGGTGCTGCCCGATGCCGCCGCGCCGATCATGGCCTCAAACACCGCAACGCCATGGATGGCTTCTTCAAGCGGCAGCGGATAGGCGGGGCCGCCGGTGATGGCAGCGGCAAAAGCTGCAAGTTCAGCATGTTCGATATCGGTCTTAGGGAAATCCTTGACCCAGGCCTCACCCTCACGCGGGGTTAGGCTCAGCCTTTCATGCCCATTCAATTCCAGCGCCGCATCCGTGCCGTAAAGCGCGATGCGCCAGACCCGCGGCGCATAGGCCAGGGTCGCGAAGCAGCCAGTGGCGCCCGACGTGAAGGAGAATAGCCCCGCCGTCGTGTCATCCATGCCATTGGTGAGGGCGCGGGCGAGGGAGCGCACCGTCACCTCGGCAATTGGGCCGGCCAGATTGATCATCATGTCAATCATGTGAATGCCCATGCCGCCCATGCCGCCCAGCGGGCTTTCATGGGCGTCCGTGCGCCACATGCCGGGCTGATAGGAAAGTGCGCCCGGCCCGCTGAATTGGCCTTCCACATGCAGCAAAGTGCCAAGCGCCCCGGCGGCGATCAGCTTCTTCATCTCGGCCACCGCCGGCAGGAAGCGCCGATTATGGCCAAGCGCCATCACCACGCCGGCTTGTCGGCAGGCGGCTACGGCTGCTTCCGCACTTGCCTTCGTCATGGTGAAGGGTTTTTCGACAAAAACATGCTTGCCCGCGCGCGCCGCCGCAATGACCTGTTCGGCATGCATCTGATGCGGGGAGGCAATCACCACCGCCTTCACGCGCGGTTCCGACAGGATGGCATTCAGGTCGGGCAGGATTTTCACGCCCTGGCGCGCGGCCCATTCGGCGGCGCGTTCCGGCCGGCCCGTGCTGCCGGCAATGAAGCGGATGCCGGCATCATTCCGGTTCTGCACACTATCAACCAGGGTCTGGCCCCAGCGCCCCATACCCACAATGGCCGCTTCAATCATTCTCATGCCTCATTCAGATTCAACGTTTTGCGGGATCGCTCGCCCCATCGCCTTCCAGCACCCGCGCCATGGCGGGAAGGCGCCGGATACCCCAGGCGAGCGCAATAATGGAAAGCAGCACGGCGGCAAGCGTCGGCAGGGTCATGCCAAAGACCTCTCCGGCCGCACCCAGCAGCAGCGCGCCAAGCGCGGGAAAGGCGCGTACGATCAGCCCCCAAAGGCTGAGTACGCGCCCGCGCATCGCGGGGTCTGAGGCGGATTGCGCCAGCGTTTGCGCGCAAATCCCATGCACGGACATGGCCGCGCCCATGATGGCCGCGCAGAGCACGCCAAAGGGAAACCAGCTTGTCGCGACGAACCCCACCATGGCGAGCGAAATCGCCGCTGGCGCAAAGACCGCGAGTTTGGTGGTGCCATGCATCTTGCCGCGTGCGGAGACAAAAATACCCGACAATAAGGCCCCAACGCCGAAAGCCGCCGTCAGGATGGCCAGCGCTTCCGCCCCCAGGCCGAATTGCCGTTCCACATAGGGTGGCAGAATCTCCGGCAGGCTGCGCAACAGCAGCGCCACAATCGCCGCATAGGCCAGGATCGGCCCCAGCCCCGGATGCCCGGCCACGTAGCGCAACCCATCGCGCATTTCGCCAAAAAGCGATTTGGTTTTCGCATGCCCTTGTCGTTCCTCGGCCGAGACCTTGAGCAAGGGCGTGGTGGCGGTTGCGATGAAATAGGCGACCGCATTGGCCGCAATCGCGGGCCATACCCCGGCCACGGCAATCAGCGGCCCTGCCAGCGCCGGCCCCACGAAACGCGCGACATTAAAGCAGAGTGAATTAAGCCCCACCGCTGCCGTCAAATCATTGCGCGGGACCAATCCAGGCATGAGCGATTGCCGCGCCGGCTGCGCGAAGGATGAGGCAATGCCGTTCAGTACCTCCAGCAACAGCAAGGTATAGATATCAAGCTTATCAAGGGCGATCAGCAGCGCGATCACGGCGGCCATGACGCCGATCATCGCCTGGCTCCAGAAAGTGAGCTTCAGCCGGTCCGTGCGATCGGCAATGGCGCCAGCAATGGGGCTGACCACCACGGCCGGCGCCAGATCGCAAAACGCCACCATGCCGACCCAGAAGGCGCTATCGGTCAATTCCCAAGCGAACCAGGAAATGGCGATGCGATGCATCCAAAGCCCGGTCCAGGAAATCAGGGATGCGGTGAAGAAAACCTTGGCGTTACGATGGGAAAGCGCGCGCGTCAGAACCGAAAGGGATGCCATGCGCGCGGGCTGCCTTCAGCGTCGTGCGCGGATATTTTGCGGGCGTTGTGCGCCTGGGTCCATGGGTGCCTGACCCGTTCCGGCATTGCGGATGCAATCCCTGATCAGCTCATCACGCAGGCTTTGCTGCTGGAAATTGTCCGAACGCAGTCGCGCGGTCGGCACGTCATTCGTCATGTCGCTATCGCCGAAATTCGAATCCCGGCGCATCAGCTGGCCGCGTTCACGGAAGGCGATCACGCGCTCAGCTTCCTGGGTGCAGATGCGGAGCAACTCCGGCGTGGCGCCAGCCGCCGCAGCGCGTGTTGAAGGCGGCGCTTCCTGCTGCGCGCAGGCGGCCAGAACAAGAAGCAGGGGGAAAAATCGGATCATGAGGGGGCTCCCGCCGGAATCGCGCGGGACAATAGCGCGGTAAGGCCGGCTTCGTCGAACCGGCCCGCCGGATCAAGCGGCAGGCTGGCCGCAGCGCGTAGCAATGCCGGGTGCAATTCCGCCCCGGTCGTGCGAATTGTGAAAAACCCCTTGAGCCGCGCCATGCGCCCCATGGCTTCGATCAACGCAAGCAACCTTAAGCAAATCGCGAGGCCCTGAGGGGTCGCGAGGCCATGGCGCGCATCCACCGCTTCCGCCCAGCACGCGGCATCGGCATCGGCCAGGAGCAATTCCATCGCCTCCCCATCCGCGCGGCGAAACACCAGCCGGCGCGGGCTGCCCCAAATCTCCGCCCCCGCCGCACCACGCGCCGCTTCCCAGGCGCCGAGCAGATCGCGCGCGGTGACGGCGGGCGTTTCCTCGGGCGGGAAGGGGATGGCGTAGGTCAGCGCCCCATCGCTGCTTGGGATGATCCTGATTGAACTGGTCATGCGCCCCCTTTTTGGACCGGCTGAGCGCGCCGCGCCAGCCATGATCGCGGGCGCCGCTTGACGCCGGCCATGGGCGCGGCACTCTTTGCCCCATGACCGAAATCGCAGACCTGACCGCATCCGAAGCCGCGCGGCGCATCGCCACGGGTTCCCTGACCGCCTCCGCGCTCGCTGAGGCTTGCCTTGACCGCATCTCAGAACGTGAGCCCGAGGTGCGCGCCTTCGCCTGGCTTGACCCCGCGCTTGTGCGGCGCGGGGCAGCGGCCCTGGACAAGGGCGGGCCGCCGGCGCCGCTCAAGGGCATTCCCTTTGGCGTGAAGGATGTGCTCGATACCGCCGATATGCCTTCCCAGTATGGCTCGCCGATTTGGGCAGGGCATCGGCCAAGGAGTGATTCGGCCGCGGTCGCCATGGCGCGGGCGGCCGGCGCGCTGATGATCGGCAAAACCATCACGACAGAATTCGCCACGCGCCATCCGGGGGCGACGACCAATCCTGCCAATAAGCACCATACGCCGGGCGGGTCTTCATCCGGTTCGGCGGCGGGCGTGGCGGCGGGGTTCTTTCCGCTGGCCTTTGGTACGCAAACCGGCGGCAGCATCATCCGCCCGGCGGCGTTTTGCGGTATTGTAGGCTTCAAGCCGAGTTTTGGTGCCATCCATCGCGGCGGCATGAAGGTGATCAGCGAAAGCCATGACACGATCGGCGTCATGGCGCGGAGCGTGGCCGATTGCGCGCTTTCCATGGGCGCGATGACGGGGCGCGATTACGGAAACCCCGAAGCCAAACTGCCCCGCGCGCCGCGCCTCGCCTTTACCCTTGGCCCGCCTGCGGCCAAGGCGGCACCCGAGACACTCGCCCTGATGGAACGTGCCATCGCCGCCTGCCGCAAGGCCGGTGCTGAGGTGGTGGACATCACCCTGCCCACGGTGATGACCGAAGCTTTCGACGCGCATGAATATGTGACGAATATGGAAGGGCTGCAGGCACTCGGCTGGGAAATGGTCGCGGCCCGCGCGCAGCTTTCCGATGTGCTCAAGGAAAAGCTTGATTGGGCCAAGCGCTTTCCGACCGCGCAGCTTGATGCCTGCAAGGCCGTGCAAGCCAAGGCGCGCGCGGCGCTGCCCGCTGCGATTGAAGGCTTTGATGCGGTGATCACGCCTTCGGCAGCGGGTGAGGCGCCGGCCGGCATTGGCTGGACAGGCGATCCTTCCTTCAATTCGCTCTGGACGCTGCTGCATGGGCCATGTGTGACCGTGCCGGCGGGCGCGGGGCCGAAGGGCCTGCCGCTTGGCGTGCAAATCGCCGGGCGCATCGGCGAAGATGCCAAGGTGTTGGCGATTGGCGAATGGGTGAGCCAGGCGCTTTGAAGCGCCTGACGCAACACCTCTATTGCGGCTGAATGCCAGCCGCGCGCACCACCGTCGCCCAGCGATCTACTTCTGAGCGCACGAGCCGGGCGAGTGCTTCCGGCCCTTGCTGATCCGCAGCCGCAGGGATGGAGCCCAGATCCTCAATGCGTTTGCGGATGGCGGGGTCATTCAAGGCAGCGCGCAGCGCCTCATCCAGCTTTTGCACCACGGGCGCTGGCGTGCCGCGCGGGGCGAAAATCGCGTTCCAGCCTTGGAAGATATAGTCGGGCACCCCGGCTTCGGGCGCTGAGGGGACGCCCGGCGCATTGGGGTTGCGCGTCGTGGCCGCCGTCAGCAGGCCGCGCATGGTGCCAGCCTGGATTTGCGGCACGGCGGCGGGGGCCAGCAGGCAGGCGCTATCCACCTGCTGCGCCACCACATCATTGAGCGCGGGGCCTTCACCGCGATAGGGGATTTCATTCATCCGCGCGCCGGTCAGGTGCGCGAATAGCGAACAGGCCAGATGATTGGTGGAACCGATCCCCGCATTGGCATTGGACACTTGGCCCGGATTGGCGCGGACGCGCGCCAGGAATTCCTGCATGGTCTGTGCGGGGAAGCCATTGCGCACCACAAAGAATAGTGGCGTGCCGGCAATCAGGCCAATCGGCTGCAATTCGCGCGGATCATATTGGATGGACCGATAGATCGAAGGCGCCGCCGAATGGCTGCCCAGGCTGCCGACCGTGAGCGTATAGCCATCCGGTGCCGCTTGCGCGCCGCGCGCCCCGCCAATGGTGCCGCCCGCGCCAGAGACATTTTCCACCGTGATGCGCTGGTTCAGCGTTCTTGCCATGTGGTCGGCCACAATGCGCGCCAGCACATCGGTGGCACCGCCTGGCGCAAAGACCACAATCATATTGATGGGGCGATTGGGGAAATCCTGCGCGGCGGCAGGCTGGGCAAGACCCAGGAACAAGGCGGCAAGGGCCGTGATGATGCGTTTCATGATGCTTCCTCCCGTCGGGCTTTGCTGCCGGATTGTCCCGTTCTGCCCCGATGGATGGAAGCTGTCCCGCCCCCCGCCGTCAAGCGCCACCCCTTGCGCCAATGGCCCTGGCGTTTCAGGGTCTGGCCCGGAAGCCTCAAGGAGAACCCCATGCTGCCGCCGCGCGAGAAAATGACCATCTGCTTCGCCCATGTCGCCTATCGCTTTGCCGATCGCTTTGCCGTGCGCAACGCTGGGATTGATTTCTTTGAAGTGCGCAATCGGGATGATCTGGATGCGCGTATTGCGGGGGTGGATGTGCTGGTCTGTTCCGGGCTGTGGCGGAATGATTTGCCGAAGCTCTCCCCCCGTTTGCGTTTTGTGCAATCCGCCAGCGCCGGGACTGATCAATATGACCGCGATGTGCTGCGCGCGGCGGGCATCAGGCTGGCAAGCGCGCAGGGCTGCAACGCCAATGCCGTCAGCGAACATGCGATTGCGCTGATGCTTGGGATTCTCCGCCGCGTGCCGGAAGCGCGCGACAATCAGGCCAAGCGCTTCTGGCGCGGCATGATGGGCGATTTCGCCAAGCGTGAGGATGAGGCCGGCGGCAAGACGGTGATTGTGGTCGGCACAGGCCGCATTGGCGGGCGCATTGCGCGCATTTGCAAGGCCATGGATATGAAGGTGATTGGCGTGCGCCGTGATGCCTCGGCCGGTGCCAATGGCGCGGATGAGGTGCATGCCTTCACCAATCTGCCCGCGCTGCTGCCACGCGCGGATTTTGTAGTGCTGGCCTGCCCGCTGACGGATGAAACCCGCGGCCTGATTGGCGCTGCGGCGTTGGCGGCCATGAAGCCCACCGCGCATATCGTGAATGTTGCGCGCGGGCGCGTGGTGGATGAACCGGCGCTGATCGCGGCCTTGCAAGCCGGGCGCATTGCCGGTGCTGCCTTGGATGTCACGGTGGATGAACCCCTGCCGGAAGCAAGCCCGCTTTGGACCATGCCCAATGTGCTGATCACGCCGCATACGGGGGGCGAGACGCATAAATACGAAGACAATGTGCTGGATATGATGATGGAAAATCTGAACCGGCAATGGCGGGGCGAGACCGCTTTGTTCAACCAGATTGTTTGAGGTGCGTGATGCCCAGCCGTGAAGGCGCGCTTGCCCGCGCCGCGACCTATTTCGATGATGGCAGCTACAAGAAATTGCTGACCGATCTTGTTGCCATCCCCTCCACCGCGCAGGAGCCGGGGCATGAGGCGGATTTGCGCCATTACCTGGAAGGCGCCATCGGGCCTTGGCTGGAACGGTTGGGCTTCACGGTTGAAATCCACCCCAATCCCTTGGAAGGCTTTGGCCCGATCCTGACCGCGACGCGCATAGAGGATGCCGCGAAACCGACCGTGCTGCTTTATGGCCATGGTGACACGGTGCGCGGCCTGGATGAACAATGGCGCCCAGGGCTGAAGCCCTGGGAATTATACGAAGAAGATGGCCGCTGGTATGGCCGGGGTTCCGCCGACAATAAGGGCCAGCACGCGCTGAATATCGCAGCGCTTGAAGCAGTGCTGGCCGAACGCGGCGGCAAGCTTGGCTTTAATGTGAAGATCGTTCTGGAAATGGCGGAAGAACGCGGATCGCGCGGCTTGCGCGAATTTGTCGCCGCCCATCGGGATATGCTGGCCGCTGATGTGCTGATCGCCTCAGACGGGCCGCGCGTGGAACCGGAAGTGCCCACCATCGCCACCGGCACGCGGGGTATTTTTCAGTTTGACCTGGTGCTGAAGCTGCGCGCTGGCGGCGTGCATTCCGGCCATTGGGGCGGGCTGACGACAGACCCCGCCATTAGGCTCAGCCACGCCATTGGCGCCATTATTGATGCGCGCGGCAAGATTCTGGTGCGCGATTGGCTGCCGCAAAATGGCGTGCCGGCCGAAGTGCGCGGTGTGCTGGATGGCTGCCCGGTGGGCGGTGGCGATGGTGCGGCCACGATTGACGCCGATTGGGGTGAACCTGGCCTGACGCCGGCTGAGAAAATCTATGGCTGGAACAGCTTCATTGTGCTGGCGATGCTCTCTGGCAAGCCGGATGCGCCGGTGAATGCAGTGGCACCCGATGCGCGCGCCACCTGCCATATTCGCTATACGGTGGATACTGATCCGAACACGTTTGAGGCATCGCTTCGCCGGCATCTCAATGAACAGGGTTTTGGCGATATTGTGATTGAGAACGCCGGCGTGCGCATGGCGGCTTCCCGCACGCCGCCCAATCACCCCTGGGTTCGCTGGGCGCAGGACAGCATGCAGAAAACGCTGGGCAAGCGCGTGCAGATCATCCCGAATTCATCGGGCGGGCTGCCGGGGGATGTGTTTGTGGACCATATCGGCGTGCCGCTGGTGTGGGTGCCGCATTCCTATAATGGCTGCAAGCAGCACGGGCCGGATGAACATTTCCTGATCGCGCCCGCGCGGGAGGGGATTCTGGCCTTTACCGGCCTATGGTGGGATTTGGGGCAGGGGGGTACGCCCTGACCCGCGTTACCTTTCTTCACCCGCGCTCTGCGCTGGCGCAATGCGCGCGTTACAAAAGGGGCGCATGGCTTGCGCACGGCATCTCGCCGTTTGCAGGAGTTTGATATGTCTTCCAGAACAACCCGGACCTTAATGTTGGCCTCTGTCTTTGCCCTTGGCACGGCGGGGCTCGCTGGCGCGCAGCCTGGCCCTCAGGCCATGCCTTCGCAGCACATGCAGCAGATGCACCAAATGCATCACGGCCAGCGTGGCGATGGCATGATGGGCTTCGCCGCGGGTGAGGCTTTTGCGCGTGCCGACACTAACAACGATGGCAAGGTCACGCGCGAAGAAGCCAATGCCTGGCTGGCCGCGCGCTTCGCGGAAATTGACGCCAATAAGGATGGCGGCCTGACGCTTGAGGAAATCCGCGCCTTCTATACTGCCCGCCGCGGTGAAGGCCGTGGCCCGCCCGAAGCCATGCGCGAACGCATGGATGAACGCCAGGCGGCGCGCTTCCGCTTTGTTGATGCGGACCTCGATGGCAAGATTTCTCCGCCCGAACTGCGCGTCATGGCGGATGCCATGTTCCGTTCCATGGATGCGGATGGCGATGGCGCGCTGACGCGGGCCGAGGTGCAGCGCCGTGGCCGCCGTGGCGATGGCCCGCGCGCTCAACCGCCGGGCCAGCCCGCGCCGCGGTAAATACGCCTTACGATGACGCGCAGCCGGGGCGCGTCATGCCTGTTTGGCGGCAATCCTTGCCGCAATTGCCAGAATACGTTCTGCCTTCTGCACAATCGGGTAATCCACAAAACGCCCATCCACCTGGATGGAAGCAAGCCCACCCGCTTCCGCTTCCGCAAAGGCTTCAACAATGCGCTTGGCGCGGGTGATTTCTGCCTCAGGTGGGGAATAGGCCGCATTGGCGGGCGCGATCTGATCGGGGTGGATACAGAGCCTGCCTTGAAAACCCAGCACCGCGCCGCGCGTGCAAGAAGCCTCATAGGCTGCGGTTTCGCGCAATTCGATGAAGACCGTATCAATCGGCGGTTCCAAGCCCGCAGCGCGGGAGGCAAGGACGAATTCGCTCCGCGCCGGGGCCAATTCATCTTCATTCAAGGTCCAGGTAATGCCGAGATCAGTGGTGTAATCGCCCGCACCAAAAGCCAGGCGCCGCACGCGCCCCGAAGGCAGTGCGGCTGCGGCGCGTGCCAGATCGCGCAAAGCCACCAGGCCGCGCGCGGTTTCGATAATGGGCATCAGGTCAATGCCGCCGGCGGGCAGGCCGCGTTCGGCTTCCAGATTGCCGATCATCCAATCCACCGCCAGCAATTGCCCGGCATCTTCCAGCTTGGGCAGGACAATGCCATCCAAGGTGCCGCCAATAACAGCATGCAGATCGCCAAAGCAGAATGGCGTGTCAAAGGCATTCACACGTACATAGGCACGGCATTGGCGCGGCCTTTCCAAAGCGGCCCGCACAGCGCCGCGCGCGGCCGGCTTGGCGGCTATGGCAACCGCATCTTCCAAATCCAGAATGGCAGCATCAGCGCCGACTTGCAGCACCTTTTCCGCCCGCCGCGGATGGTCACCCGGGGCGAAAAGAAAACTACGATTGGGGCCGGGTGCGTTCATCTGTTTCTGCCTTGCAAGGTCATGCGCGTGACAGTGATTCATAGGCGGCCGTCGCCCCCAAGACCAGAGCTTTACAGCCCCGCCCCGGCATGCGGAAATACGGCAAACACGCAGGAGGAAACACCATGATGGATGCGCTGCCCGGCACGCTGACCGATGCGGATAGCAAAAACCAGGCGCCGATTTCCGCCCAATTGGCTGGCTTCGCCGCAAAGCTCCGCGCCGAAGAAATCCCCGCCGATGTGATCGAACAAGCCAAGCGCCATATGCTGGATTGCCTTGGCATCGCGCTCGCCTCCACCAGTTTTGATTTCGCGCACCGCACGGCCAATGCGCTGCAAAGCCTCGCCGGCGCAGGCGCACATCCCGTGATTGGCTATGCCATGCGGCTGCCGCTCCGCGATGCCGTGATGCTGAATGGCACGCTGATGCATGGGCTAGATTTTGACGATACGCATTCCGATGCTGTGGTGCATGGCTCGGCCAGTGCCGTGCCAACCGCCCTTGGCATGGCGCGCGAACATGGCGCGAATGGCATGGAAGCCTTGCTGGCCTATATCATCGGCATTGAAGCATCATCGCGCATTGGTGCGGCAGCGCAGGGTGCTTTCCATCAGCTTGGCTTTCACCCAACCGGCATGGTTGGCGCCTTTGGCGCCTCGCTCACCGCCGGGCGGCTTGCGGGCGCAACAGCCGCGCAAATGGCGGCAGCGCAGGGCGTTATTCTTTCCATGGCGGCGGGGTCGCTTGAGTTTTTGGAAGATGGGTCCTGGACCAAGCGCATTCATCCCGGCTGGGCGGGGGTTTGCGGCATTACCGCAACCGCGCTGGCGCGCGCTGGCTTCAAGGCGCCGCCGGCGGCTTATGAAGGCCGCTTTGGTCTGTTCCGCACCTATCTGGGTGGCAAGGCGCCGGCCGGCTTTGCCGCGCGCTGCACGGAAGCACTCGGCGATTTGTGGGAATTCCGCAATGTCGCGCTGAAGCCTTATCCCTGCTGCCATTTCAATCATGCGATTGCGGATGCAACCCTTGCCCTCAGGCGCAAACACGGCCTGACGCCGGAGATGATCCGCAGCATGACCGCGCTGCTTTCCCCCGGCCAATACAAGATTGTCTGCCAGCCGGAAGAAGCGAAAAAGGCGCCGGCCAATTCCTATGACGCGCAATTCAGCATCCATTATACCATGGCCGCTTCCATTGTGCATGACCGCTTCACGCTGAATGAACTGGATGAACAGGCGATCCGCGATCCGCGCGTTTTGGAACTTTGCCAACGCGCGCATTACGGCGAAGACCCGGCTTCACGCTTCCCGCGCTACTATTCCGGTGAGGTGGTGATCGAGACCACCGATGGTCGCACGCTGCGCCATCGGGAGGAATTCAATCGCGGCTCGGACGGTCAGCCTTTGAGTGCCGCGGATGTCGAACAGAAATTCCGCGACAATGCCGGGCGCGTGATGTCACCCGCGCGTATCGAGCGTGTGATTGACCTTGCTATGTCACTCGACAAGGCAGAGAGCGTGGTGGCGCTGACAGAGGAGCTGACGGGCTAAATCCGGCGCACTTTTTGTGTTGGGGAAGGAAGCAAAAGCGTGACGATTATAGCCGGCCGGGAACGCGGCAATTTCCTGGAGGATTTTGCACCGGGCCAGGTGTTTGAACATTGGCCCGGTCGTACGATTACAGACGCCGATAATATCCAATTCAGCCTGTTGACCATGAACCAGCATCCCATGCATTGCGATGCTGATTTCGCGTCCCGCTCTGAATTCGGCAAGCCCTTGGTCAATTCCGCCCTCACGCTCGCGATCGTGACGGGCATGACGGTGGCCGATATTTCCTTCAATGCCATTGCCAATCTGGGCTGGAAGGATATTGCGCTGACCGCGCCGGTGTTTCCGGGGGATACGATTTATGCACGCACCACGGTCACCGATGTGCGCGCCAGTAAATCCCGCCCCAATCAGGGCATCGTGACCACCAGGACCGAAGGCTACAAGGCCGATGGTACGGTATTTCTTTCCTTTGAACGGGTGAGCCTGGTGCCCAAGCGCGGCGCCGGCGTGAAGGCAACAAAATGAGCGATTTGGACGAACAGGAAAAACTGGTACTCGATTCCGTCAAGCGGTTTCTGGAACGCCATGTGCGGCCCGTGGCGTCCAAGCTTGAACATGAAGACGCCTATCCGCATGAAATTGTCGCGCGCATGAAGGAGATGGGGCTGTTTGGCGCCATCATCCCGCAGGAATTCGGCGGGCTGGGCCTCAGGCCCTCCACCTATGCGCGGATCATTGAATTGATCTCCGAGGAATGGATGTCGGTCTCCGGCATCCTGAATTCGCACCTGATCATGGCGCGGATCGTGGACAAGATGGGCACGGCAGAACAGCGCGCGCGTTTCCTGCCGCAATTCGCAACCGGAGAATTGCGCGGTGGGCTTGCCTTGACGGAACCGGATTGCGGGACGGATTTGCAGGCCATTCGCACCGTGGCGCGGCGCGATGGTGATGATTACATCATCAATGGCACGAAAACCTGGATCAGTAATGGCATTGAAGGCAGCTGCTTTGCGCTGCTGGTCAAGACGGATCTGACTGCAACGCCGCGCCATCATGGCATGGCGATGTTCATCGCCGAAAAAGGCCCAGGCTTCACGGTTTCCCGCAAGCTCGAAAAGCTTGGCTATAAGGGAATTGATAGCGCGGAGCTGGTCTTCACCGATTACCGTATCCCGGCTGATCGGCTGATTGGCGGTGTGGAGGGCAAGGGCCTCGCTTGCGCCATTGCCGGGCTGGAACTCGGGCGCGTCAATGTCGCCGCACGTGGTGTGGGTGTAGCCAAGCGCGCGCTGGATGAAGCCGTGCGTTATTCGCAGCAGCGCAAAACCTTCGGCAAATTCATCCATGAACACCAAGCCATTGCGCTGAAATTGGCCGATATGGCGGTGCGCGTGGAAGCGGCACGGCTGCTCACCGAAAAAGCCGCGCATGCCTTGGATCGCGGTGATCGTTCGGATTATGAGGCCGGGATGGCGAAGCTTTTCGCGACCGAAGCGGCGGTGGAAAACAGCCTGGAAGCCATGCGCATTCATGGCGGTTATGGCTATTCCAAGGAATTCGTCGTGGAACGGCTCTATCGCGATGCGCCGCTTTTGGTGATTGGTGAGGGCACCAATGAAATCCAGCGCCTGGTGATCGCGAAGCGCCTGATCGAAAAGAACCCGATCTGATGGCTGATCGGCCCCTGCCGCTGGATGGCGTGACCATTCTGGCGGTTGAGCAATATGGCGCCGGGCCCTTCGGATCCATGCTGCTTGCCGATATGGGTGCTGAGGTCATCAAAATCGAAAACCCGGCCGAGGGTGGTGATGTTGGGCGCTCCGTCGGCCCCTATTATTTCGGGCCGGGCGATAGCCATTTCCACCATGCTTTCAATCGCAATAAGCGCAGCCTCGCGCTCAATCTGAAACACCCCGAAGGCATGGTGATCCTGCGCCAATTGGTGGGCCATGCGGATGCCGTTTTGGATAATCTGCGCGGTGATCAGCCGGATAAGCTTGGCCTGACCTATGAGGCCCTGAAGGAAGTCAACCCACGCATCGTCTGCGCGCATCTTTCCGCCTATGGCCGGCAGGGGTCGCGCAAATCCTGGCCTGGCTATGATTATCTGATGCAAGCGGAAGCGGGCTATCTTTCCCTGACCGGTGAACCGGACGGCCCGCCGGCGCGCTTTGGTCTTTCGGTTGTGGATATGATGACCGGGCTGATGACGGCCTTCGCGCTCGTATCTGGCGTTGTCGGCGCGCGTGCGACAGGACGCGGCATGGATGTGGATGTCAGCCTGTTTGACACGGCACTGCACAATCTTTCCTACCTGGCCACCTGGTATTTGAATGGCGGGCATGTGCAGGGGCGGGAACCGCGCGGGTCGCATCCATCACTCACGCCATCGCAGCTTTATCGCACGCAGGATGGTTGGATTTTCCTGATGTGCAATAAGGAAAAATTCTGGCCTGCCCTGGCCGAGGCCTTGGGCCGCCCGGAATGGGCAGATGATCCGCGTTTCGCCAGCTTCAAGGCGCGGCTCGCCAATCGCGCGCTGGTCACGCAAATCCTGGATGAGGCGCTATCGCAAAAAACCACTACCGAATGGCTGGCGCTGTTTGGTGGCCGCGTGCCGGCCGCGCCGGTGTTTGATGTGGCGCAGGCCTTGGAAAATCCCTTCGCGCAGGAACAACAGGCGGTTGCGGATTTCGCACGCCGCGAAGGTGGCGATCCGGTGCGCATGCTGACCGGGCCGGTGCGCGTAGCAGGTGCACGCCCCCCCACCAAAGCCGCACCGGCGCTTGGTGCTGATACCGCAGATATCCTTACAAAACGCCTTGGCCTTGATGCCGAGGCTATCAAGAAACTCAGGGAAAAGGGAACGATCACATGATGAAGTTGACGCGGCGCGATCTATTCGCAGCCTCTGCTATTCTTGCCGCGCCGGCGATTGGTCGCGCGCAGGCGGCCTATCCCAATCGGCCGGTACGCTTCGTCGTGCCTTTCCCGCCCGGCAATATGTCGGATTTGATCAGCCGCCTGATGGTGGACGAAATGGCCAATCGCGGCGGCGTGCAGATTGTGGTGGATAACCGCGCTGGCGCCACGGGTGCCATCGGCATTCAGGCGGTCAGCCGCAGCACGCCCGATGGCTATACGCTGCTGATGAGTTCCAATTCGCCACTGGTCGTGAACCCCGCCGTCACGCGCAACCTGCCCTTTGATGTCACGAAGGACCTGGTGCCGATTGGCCTTGTCGGATGGACCACGTTTTTGATTGTGGTACCGCCGGATTTCCCGGCGAATACGCTGGCCGAAGCCATCGCGCTGTTCCGCGCCAATCCCACGCGCTACATCGCCTGCAATCCGGGTGCGGGCACTTTCGGCAATCTGGTGACGGAACAAATCTTCCGCGCGGTCGGCATCAAGATGGAACAGGTGCCCTATCGCGGCAGTGCGCAGGCGCTATTGGATATGCAGCAAGGCCGCGTGCATTTCATGGTGGATGCCATGACCAGCGCCTTGCCGCAGGTGCAGGGCAAGGCGGTGAAGGCACTCGCTGTTCTGGCCAATCGCCGTTCGCCCTTGGCGCCGGAAATCCCCACACTCGCTGAATCCGGCATGCCGGAATTGGCGCCACTTGAATCCATGGCCTGGAGCGGGCTGCTCGGCCCCGTCGGTACACCGCCCGAGGTGATCAGCTTCTGGAATCGCGCCATCACCGCCATGCAGAATGATGCGGCACTGGTGCGGCGCTTCGCTTCCATCAATGTGGAAATGGCACCGCCCTCGCCGCCGGAAAAGCTTGGTGAGATGGTGCGCACCGAACTCGCGCGGTGGACCCGTGTGGCGCAGGAAGCGAATATCACCGTGGGCGGGTGAACCCGCTTCTGCGCATCAATTCAGGAAGGGATTGCCCCCGCGCGGGCCGCGTGTGCGTGGCCCGTAATGGCGCGCCAGATAATCAACTATGGTATCGCGGAATTCGCCTTCCAGCGCATTCATGCCGTGCTTTTCCGTCATCCAATCCATCAGCTCATCCCAGCGTTCGCGCGTGAAGGCGCTGCGGCGGATCAGCGCGGTGTTGTGGCAGGCGGTGCAATAGCCAAAAACCTCTGACCGGCCTTCTCCTTCCGCCAGCACGGTTTCCTCCTCCTGCTGCTCGGCCAGGGCGGCAGTGGTTTCCGCCTGGCGCCGCGCCAGATCAGGCGTTTGCGCGATGGTGGCCGATGCAAACAAAAGCACCGCCACCGCCGCATATTGCAGCAAGCGCATAGGCTGCTTCAGCCGATCAGAATGGCGACACGGCTGATCGGATTGGCCGCATAGCCTTGCGGATTCCAATTGGCCGCGACATGCGGCTGCATGCGGCCATTGCTATCGGTCGCCCGATACCAGATCTCATAATACCCATCGGATGGCAGCGCGATGCGGCCCTGCCAGCGCTGCCAGGCATAGCGATTGGGTGGGGGCGCCACCTGCATCGCCTGCCAGCTTTGCCCGAAATCGCTGGAGACATGCACATCCCGGACCGTCAAATCCCCCGCCCAGGCATGGCCGCGAATATCCAGGCTGCGCGTACCCGCGGGCAGGCGTGTGCCATGGGCATGGCTGCTGAGGACGGAGCGCACGGGCATGCTCTCCATCTCCACGAAATCCGCGCCATTATTGCGGCTGCCCGGCACAATCGGCGTCACGGGGATGCGATAGGATGTGCCGCCCATGCCGCGCCCGGTATGGGGCGTGTTGCGCAATTCAAGCCGGGTGAACCATTTCTGGCTGAGCGAGCCCGGCCAGCCGGGCACAATCAGCCGCGCCGGCGCGCCATGAAGCTGCGGAATGGCCGCGCCATTCATGCGAAAGCAGATCAGCGTATCCTCATCCATCGCTTTCTCGATCCGCATGCCGCGGCTGATCGCCGGGCCTTGCGCGGAAAGATGCGTATCGGCGCCATGCTGGCCGGTGAATTTGGCGCCATCCTTCACGCCGGCGGCGCGCAGCACATCGCGCAGCCTCACACCGGTCCATTCCGCGTTTGAGACGGCGCCATTACCCCATTGATTGCCCGCTGCTTGCGGGGAGAAGGCAGAACGCCCATTGCCACCGCATTCCATTTGCAGCCGGCGCGTCACAACCTCAAAGCGCTGTTCAAGCTCCGCGATGGAAAGCTCAAGCGGGGTATTCACTTCCCCGTCAATGCGGATTTTCCAGGCGCGCGGATCGGCCACCGGGTCTGGCGTATTGCCGTTGTTCCGGATGAAGAACTTGTCGGCGGGCGTGATCGGGTCATCCAGCAAATGTTCCGGCGTTTCGGCGCAAAGCGGGCGTTCGCCCTGCATGATCAGCGGCGCCTTGCCTTCCATTTGCAGCAATTGCGGCTGATTGCCGCCCTGCGCCAAGGCAGCCGGCACCAGCCCGCTTGGCATATGCCGCCCGAAGGGAATGGTGGTGCCAAGCGCAGCGCCCATGGCGGCCAGCGCGGCCCCTTGCAGCGCCCCGCGCCGGCCCCAAACCAGCGCATCGGCCCTTTCGGGGTCATCGCGATAGAGTTCCTGGAATGAACGTTCCGGCAGCTTCTTTTGGGCCATGGCGGCGCCTCCCTCATGTTTTGCTTGGACGTAGTTTTGCCCCATCTGGCAGCGCGATGGCAAGCAAAAGCGCTGCCCCCCTTTTCCGCCCAGCCCAAAGCCTGCAAGCTGGCGCAACGACAGGAGAAACCCCATGCAAAAGATCGAATTGGGCCGTTCCGGCATTTTCGTCCCGCCCGTGATTTTCGGCTGCAATGTCTTCGACTGGACCTTGGACAAGGCACAATCCTTCCGGATTTTGGATGAACTGGTGGAACGCGGGCTCAATGCGCTCGATACTGCGGATGTCTATGCCTATTGGGTGCCCGGCAATAAGGGCGGCGAGTCCGAGACCATCATGGGCGAATGGCTGAAGGCACGCGGGCGGCGGCATGATGTGCTGATCCTGTCCAAGGCGGGGATGGAAATGCCCGGCATCGGCAAGGGGCTCTCGCCCGCCTACCTGGCCAGCGCCATTGAAGCTTCCTTGAAGCGCTTGGGGACGGATGTGATTGATCTCTATCAGTCCCACCGCGATGATGAATCAGTGCCGCAGGAAGAAACGCTCGCGGCCTTTGACACGATGATCAAGGCGGGCAAGGTGCGCGCGATTGGCGCTTCCAATTTCTCCGCCGCGCGCTTCAAGGAAGCGCTGGAGATCAGCAGGAAGCATGGCTTGCCGCGCTATCAGACCATGCAGCCGCATTACAATCTGCTGGAACGCGGCATTGAAGCGGATATGCTGCCGCTTTGCGCCGCTGAAGGCGTGGGCGTAATCCCGTATTATTCGCTGGCCTCAGGCTTTCTGTCCGGCAAATACCGGTCAGAGGCTGACCTCGGCAAAAGCCCGCGCGGGGCACGGGGGGCGGGGAAATACCTGAATGACAAAGGGTTGAAGGTGCTGGCCGCTTTGGACAAGGTGGCAGCGCGTATGGGCGCCACGCCCGCACAAGTTGCACTCGCTTGGTTCAAGGGCCGCCCTGGGCTGGCGGCGCCGATTGCGAGTGCCACCACTTCCGCGCAAGTGACTGACCTTGCGAAGGCCGCGGCGCTGAGCCTGGATGCGGCGGCGGTCGCGGAATTGGATGCGGCCAGCGCGTAAGGCGCTGGGGGAAGCAAAGTGTTTGTGTCATTGCGTCCGCCAAACGCTACCTGGTGTAGGTCATGACGTTTAGTGAACGGCGCCTCGCCATCCTGGCGATCGTTATTGGCTTGGTAGGCGTTCTGCCCTTTCTACCGGCGATAGCAATGCTGACTGGGCACACAAGGCTTTTTTTGGTTCTCTCGATTCTCAGCTGGCCCTCGGATAGCTTTTTTCGGGCTCTCGCCTTTCTGGCGAAAGAATCACCGTATAATGTTTCCAATGCGCGCTTCTATTTTGACTGGTTCATCGCCCCAACGCTCTTGCTCTGGGGGCTTCTGAAAATCCAACGCAATGAACAGGCGCGCTTTTGGATTATCGTTGGAACCTGTGTGCTATGCGCCGCCACGTTGCCCTTTGTGCTGGGCTTCATGCTCATTCTGCCGCTTTTTCTATGCGGTTTTCTTCCCATGGCCATACGCTTCAAAAACCGCGACAGAACGAAACGTCTTGGTCCTGAGGATGGGCAGGCTCCGTGATGAGCGTTCTAACCGGTTGGCCAAAACGCCGTATGGATAGCCTCTGCCGTCAGCGCGTGATCGTCCCTACCGCAAATAGGGCTCCACTGTCCCGGTCAGCTTCATGGTCAGCGGCTTGCCGCTACGATCCAGGCTGCTGTCGGAAACCGACAACAGCCGCCTGACCACCGGGCCAGACCCCGTTCTATTCCCTCACCAGAAACGCTTTCACGGTGAGGCCGCTTGTGGGCGATCTTTCAGACCGGATAACGCAAAATGGCGGCCAATGCGCCACCGCCTGGGATGTCAGCCGCCCGCGCCGCGATCACACGAGCGCCTGATTGCAGGGCGCGGCGCGTGATCTCGTCGGTGATGCTGTAATTGGCGCCATCGGCCTTGCTCGCGAAGACAACGCGGCCATCATCTTCGGCCACTGTGCCGGGGATATCAGCGTCCATGTCCACGACCAACCGGTCAATGGCGCCAAAAGTAGCGGCACGCGCCGCCATGGCGACATCGCCGGTCGCGCGCCCCTGATCCGCGCGGGTGGCGTAAAGCGCTGCGATGTCTGCGATCTCCTTCGCGTAGATACCATCAAGCACGGCGCGCGCGGCCCCTGCGAGGTGATGGTCGGGCGTGTGGTCGCCACTGCCCGGGATTACCTCGGCCGCGAGGTGCGGATAGCTGCAGACACTGCGGTAGATCGCTGCCAGCGGTTCCGCCGCCACCAGGATCAATGGGCGCTCATGGCCGGACAGGACCGGGCGCAGGGCCTGGTCCACAGTGCGGCAGTATCGCGCCATAGTGGCATGTTCGCTTGTGCTTTCCCCGCTCATCATATTGCCGCTGCGTTCGGTGTGGCTACGCCGGCCGAGCGCATGCGCCGCATCGCGCGGCAAACCGGGCACCTTGATTTCATGTGGCGGCAGGTCTGCCGAAACCTCCACCAGTCGCACTGCCCCCATGCTGATGACCAGCAAATAGGCGTGCTGCGGAAAGGTTACAGATCTCAGCAAGGGCTTCAGATGGAAGCGGTCCGAAACCTCGAACAAGGAGACGAGCCGGTTTGGCAGGCGAAAGCTGCGAATATTCTCCGGCGTCGCAAAAAGGGCGAGGCTATTGGCCTGTTCCGTCCAGAAATCATCGTCGCCGATGATGGCCTCAATGGCTTCCTCAATGGCGCGGATGCTGCGCTTCGCCGCCCCCGTTCCTTCAACCTTGGCAATGGCGGCTTTCAGCAGATTTTTCAGCTCGATCCGGTCGGCCTGCGCCTCCTGCGTCAGCGGGGTGGTCGGCAGATAGATCGAAATCGCCGGGCTGCCACGATAGGCGGCCAGTTGTTCTATCTCGTTGCGGGTCGGCAAATCGATGTGAAGCATTGCGTTCCTCTGAAGATATCGGGAAATGAAGGCCATACAATAATCTGAGCGCATTACAAAGGCAGCATCAGGCTGCGATGCCCCGTCAAGGCACCTGGCCGCCAGTGGTCCGATCGCCGCTTTCGGTTCCCGACAGCGGCGTGAATCGGCCCACCAAATATACGGCTAGTGGTGCACGGTGGCTTTTTGGGCAGGGGATAGGTCAGCACGAATCGCACCACGAGTTGGGCCCGATCAAACCTTCCCCCGACGTCTTGGAATGACGCCTCTACCGGAGCAAACGGCGAGAAGAACGATCTTCCTGGCCGTGCCGTAACTGAGATTGGCGGGTTCAAGCATTGGGCTTTTCCATGCAACATTCATTCGATCCCGCCTGCCCCAATTAGTCACCTGATTTCTTTGTCATGACTATGGTATTTCCGATACAAATCATGTGGTTGATGGTTGAGAGGGGCGTGCTTCTTGCACCACCCGGAGGGTACGCGCCCGCAGCGGGCAGATTGGGTCAATTTTGACCGCCATGTGCGGGTGGCGTTGCAAGGTGCGCAGATCAGTTCGGACGGCGGTCTGCTGTTGATGCGCGATCTTGATGACGCGTTGGGCTGTCCGATCTCGCGAAAACAGCATTTCGCGACACCCGACGTGGCGAGAATAGGTGCCATCGTCTTGACGGCTTACTGCGTCAATCGGTGTTCAGGCGACTGGCCGGGCAAGAGGATGTGAACAACGGACAGTAACATGCGGCCAGCGCGTAAGCCGCTGGCTTGGCGCCCTACCGCAAATAAGGCTCCACTGTCCCGGTCAGCTTCATCGTCAGCGGCTTGCCGCGCCGATCCACGGCCTTGCCGAGGCTGACCCGGACCCAACCTTCCGAGACGCAATATTCCTCCACATTCGTCTTTTCCTGGCCCTTGAAGCGAATGCCAACGCCACGGCTCAGCAGCGCCTCATCATAAAAGGGGCTGCTTGGGTCATTGGAAAGCCGGTCCGGCAGGGTGGGGGCGTTTTCGGTCATGCTAAAGCTCCAGGCGCGGTGTTTGCCCGAGAGCCGCGGCGAAGGCAACGCCATGCGATTGACCGGGCCGCGGCAAGAACGCAATTTCCAAGCAAGACCAACCCAAGGATGGTTCCGTGCAGTATTCGCTGACCGAAGCGCAATTAGAACTCCGCGCGCAGATCCTGAAACTCTGCGCCGATTTTGGCGATGATTACTGGCTGAGGATTGATCAGGAAGCGCGTTTCCCAGAGGAATTCTACCGCGCGGTCGCCGCCGGCGGCTGGCTTGGCATCGCGATGCCCGAGGAATTTGGCGGTGCAGGTTTGGGGATTTCGGAAGCGACCGTCATGATGCAGGCGGTGGCGGAAAGCGGCGCCTGCATGTCCGGCGCTTCTGCCATTCATATGAACATCTTCGGGCTGAACCCGGTCGTGGTGTTTGGCTCGCCCGCGCAAAAGCAGCGCTTTCTGCCGCCGCTGATCGAAGGGCGCGAAAAAGCCTGTTTCGGCGTGACCGAGCCCAATACCGGCCTGAACACCACGGAACTCAAGACGCGCGCCGAAAAGCGCGGGGATCGCTATGTCATCAACGGGCAAAAGATCTGGATTTCCACGGCGCAGGTGGCGGACCGCATCCTGCTGCTGGCGCGCACCACGCCGCTTGATCAGGTGAAGCGCAAGACCGATGGGCTGACGCTGTTCTACACCAAGCTGGATCGCGCCAAGGTTGAGGTACGGCTTATCCACAAAATGGGCCGGCACGGGGTTGATTCGAACATGCTGTTCTTCGATGGGCTGGAAGTGCCGGAAGAAGACCGCATCGGCGCGGAAGGGGAGGGCTTTCGCCTGATCCTCCATGGCCTCAACCCTGAGCGTATCCTGATTGCGGGGGAAGCTGTCGGCATTGGCCAGGCAGCGCTGAGCAGGGCCGCCAATTACGCCCGCACGCGGGAAGTGTTTGGCCGTCCCATTGGCCAGAATCAGGGCATCCAGCACCCGCTCGCGCGGGTTTGGGCGCAATTGGAAGCCGCCGGCTTGCTGACCATGAAGGCGGCCGCGCTGTATGATTCGGGGCGCGATTGCGGGGCAGAAGCCAATGCCGCGAAATATCTGGCGGCCGAAGCGGGTTTTGCTGCAGCGGAAGCCGCCGTACTGACCCATGGCGGCATGGGCTATGCCCAGGAATACCAGGTGGAACGCTATTTCCGCGAAAGCATGATCCCGCGAATCGCCCCGGTCAGCCGAGAGCTGATCCTGAGCCATATCGCCGAAAAGGTGCTCGGCCTGCCAAAATCCTATTGAAGGGGCATGGTGGGCGCGACAGGGATTGAACCTGTGACCCTTCGCGTGTGAAGCGAATGCTCTACCGCTGAGCTACGCGCCCGACCTTGGCTTGCTTTAGGGGCGTAAGGGCGGGCCCGTCAAGCTTGAACGCCGTACTGGATATTTTGCCCAGGCCGGAAAGAAAATATTTTAGTTTCCCCGGTATTTCTTTGGCCCATCGCCCGAGCCAAAGAAATGAACGCCATATTAAGACAAAATTTCTTAAAAAAACCGGTCAGTGGGCCGATTTTATGTTTTTTTCATTTGCCACGTACCGGCGGCACCACCCTTAACCGTGTGTTCAGCTTCGTATTGCGGGAACATGCTGTCTTCCATGCTGACCTTTGCGCCGCATGCGGAGGAGAGGCAGGGCTCGCCGCCGCGCTCATGACTGATCACCACTTGTATGAGCACATGATGCTGCTGACAGGCCATTACGGTTTGGCCCATCCGCTTATTGGACATGCGCCGCGCCCAATCGCCATTGCCGCTGTTTTGCGCCATCCGCTGGAACGAATTGTCTCACTCTTTGATTACATTCGCGGAAGACCTGACCATCCGGATCATGCAGCGCTCAGCCGGCTTTCGCTCAATCAGGCGCTGGATGCCTTGCCGGCATTCGCCGCGCATTGCCACAATGCGCAATTGCGTTCCCTGTTCAATGCCACAGACCCGAACGGGATTGTGGCGGCACTTCAGCGCTACCCCTATTTGCTCGGCCGCATGGATGCCTTGGATGCCTTTGCCCAAAAGCTACTTGGGCTTTTTGGCGTGACGCTTGAAGGGCCACTGCCACGCGCCAATGAAAGGCCGTTCTTGCCTGGCGTGGCCCCGGCCTGCGCGCAGGCGGATTACGCCACGGCCCTGGCGCGGCTTGAACGCTACAACCGGGCAGAGCTTGACTTCTTCGCCCGCCTGCCGCCGATTTTTGCCACCCGCCCCAAAGCGGCCTTGGCTGAACAAAGTGCCGCCTGACAGATTTTTCTTCCAGTGCCACTTCTGCTACCAGATGCCGATGCGTTTTTTTCTGAAGCCATGCCTTGGCCTTATCCTGGCTTGCGCACCGGCCGGAATTTCCCCGGCAAGGGCGGTGGAGGCGGTTTATCAGGTCACCCAAACCGGGATCGCCGTGGTCGAGATCACTGCCCAGTTTGAAGCTCGTCCAGATGGCTATTGGATGCGCTCTGTCAGCCGCGCCATTGGCATTGGCCGGCTTTTCGCCCCGCATGAAATCCGATCCGAGGTGGAAGGCGCCTGGCGTGCGGAAGGCGTGGCGCCGCAGCGCTTCCAGGCAGAAGGGAATTGGCGCGGCGATGCCAGGCGCACGGTCATGCTCTATCGGGAAGGCATGCCCCAGGCGCTTGAGCTGCAACCGCCTGAGGGCGCCACCAATGAACCCGTCCCCCTGCCGGCGCGGCGGGGCGCGATTGATGGGCTTTCAGCCTTTGCGCTGATGTCGCGTACCGTGGCGCAAACCGGCCGCTGCGACCTGACGGGCCCGATTTTTGATGGCAGGCGGCGGCTGGATTGGTCATCGCGCACCATCGGGTCAGTGCGCGTCACCCATGCGGGGAAGGAGATCGAGTCCCTGCAATGCGGGCTGGAAAGCCGGCTGGTGGCGGGGGTGCGCCATGGCGATGATCCCGCCCGCGCGACCCAGCCGCGCCCGGCCACGGCCTGGCTTGCCACGGTGGATCACCGCCTGCCGCCCATCCCGATCCGGGTGGAATTCCCGAGCACGATTTTCGGCACCATGCGCATGGAATTGCAGCGCCTTAGGTAGCGGCTTCAGCCCAAAAGGCTGCGCAGCCCCGCCACATCCAGGGCAATCGGCGCACCGCCCGCCATGCTTTGCGGGCCATAGCCCCAGCCCGCGAAAATCGCGCGCACGCCAGCGCCACGCGCCGCCAGCATGTCATTGGCATGATCGCCAATCATCACCGCCTGATCGGGCGCCGCACCTGCAGCGGCAAGCGTTGCGCGCAAATGCCCCGGATCGGGCTTGCGCATGGGGAAGCTATCGCCCCCGCCAAGCGCGCTGAAATGACGGTCCAGCCCAAGGCCCGAGAGCAAAACCCGCGCCGCCGCTTCCGGCTTATTGGTGCAAACCGCGAGCCGCCAGCCGCTGGCCTGCAAGGCGCTCAGCAATTCGGGAATACCGGCGAAGGGCTGGGTCAGCACGGCGGCATTCGCCTCATAATCCGTCATGAAATGATCAAAACTGGCCTCATCCAACGTGATGCCACGCGCGGCATGGGCGCGTTCCAGCAGCACGCGCACGCCATCGCCGATCATCCCGACAACCTCGGCCCGCGCAAAGCCTGGCAGGCGGCGGCGTGCCATCAGCCGATCAAGCGCGGCATGGATATCGGGCGCGCTATCCACCAGCGTGCCATCCAGATCAAACACCGCGCAACGGCGCGCGAAATCAGGCATCGGAAGGCGGCACCCAGGGGATGCGCGCAATGTCAATCCCTTCTTCGCGGAGCGCCTCGGCCTCATCCTCACTGGCTTCGCCGAAGATGCCGCGCGCTTCGGCTTCACCGTGATGGATCTTGCGCGCTTCCTCGGCGAAATCGGCGCCGACATAATCGCAATTCTTTTCGATTTCGGTGCGCATGTGGCGCAGCATGGCACGGAGTTCCGCCGGCATGGCGGCGAGTACTGCCGCGGGCAGGGCAGGGGGCGTGGGGGCCGGGGCCGGCGGTGGCGCGGCTGGTTCAGCCGCGGGCGTGGGCGGCGCCTCGGCCTTCGCATTGCGGGCCGGGCGGCCCTTTTTCGGAATCGCGGGCGCCATCAGGCGCTTGGCCACCTTGGTCGGGCCGCAATGGGGGCATTCCACAAGCCCCGCGGCCGCCAGCTTGTCAAAAGCCGCGCTATCCTTGAACCAGCCATCGAATTCATGCGCCTGATCGCAGCGCAATTCGTAGCGGATCATGGCCTGATCACCCTGTCATTACCTGCATGTGTCATCGCACTGTAATTTGGCACTCCGGCGCGCCGAGTGCCAGGGGGCGGGCTTCTTTTTGTGGCGTTGCCTTGGTTAGGGTCTCATGGCGTGCGACGCGCTGTTCCTGCCCGCGGCAGCACTTCCGCCCGCAGCGCCAGCCGCCCATGGATTTCATCCAGCTTCAAGCCCTGGCGCAGCACGGGCAGGCAGGCCAGATGATCATACTGCCCTTTCGAACGCCCAGCTTCGAAATCCAGGAACAACCCAGTCAGCGCCGCATTGTTGAAGGCATGCCGATTGCCATCATCCAGATAACTCTCGGACCAGGTGCCTTCAGACAACAACAGCCCATGCGCTTCCAGTTCCAGGTGGAAGTAGCGCACACGCCTGCACCAGATTTCCTGGATGATGCCGCTGCCATTCACGAGATGCTTCGCCGGGATCAGATGGCCATCAATTTCCATCGCGTGATCCGGGCTGACCCGCAAATCACGCGCCGGCATGCCGGGCGCAATCGCACCAGCCTTGATCAGGATGGGCGCCGTTTTCGCCGCCATCACCGCATTGCGCGGGACGGCAACATCCATGAAGCCAACCCAGCGCAGCGCCTCGAACCCCGCCTGACGATTGCGCATGGCCAGTACCATATCGCCGGCGCGAAGGTTTTCGACCTCAACCTCGCCAGCGGGCGTGACAATCCGCGTGCCTTTCGCAAAGCACACCACCTGTTCCCAACCCTGCGCCCAGATAGTGTCAGCATCATCCTGATAGAGTGAGAAACCGCCGCTTGCGCTGAGATATGACCAATTTGACCCAAGATCGAGTGTATCATTCCCGAGCCCGCCAATCAGCGTGTCATTGCCGCTTTCGTTGCCGCTGCGCAGAAACCTCTCATTCCCAGCGCCGAAATCCAGCCAGTCATTGCCGCCGCCGCCAGAGATAACATCTACGCCATCACCGCCCAGGAGCGTGTCATCGCCAGCACGGCCATCAAGCGTGTCATTATGCTCATCACCATGGATCGCTTCGCTATTGGCAGACCCAAGCAGGCTGTCATTATCTGAACCGCCATAGAGTTCTTGTGCATTGCCGCCACCCGCGAAGAGCGTATCATTGCCCTCATTACCCATAAGGGTCTGGTTCGCGCCCGAACCGGCAAACAGACTGTCATTACCAGCACCACCAAGAAGGCTTTGATCGTCCGCCGCCCCCCCACGCAGCGTATCTTCGCCACCAGCGCCAAGGAATGTGACGTAACCGCCATCAATATCCCCGCCTACCAGGCTATCGGCGTGGCCACTGCCAAGGATGTTTTCAAACCCCGCCAGCGTGTCATTGCCATCCGCGCCGGAACTTGTTCCTGCGGCGAGGTCAACCGTAACGCTGCCGGTCGCGTTCGCGTAACTGGCATAGTCATCATCACCATCACCGCCAAGCAATTCGTCGTCATTGGCGCCGCCATCCAGCGTATCGTTGCCGCTGCCGCCCGAAAGGCTGTCATTGCCTTGGCCACCCTGCAGGCTATTACCAAGGCTATCGCCCAAAATACTGTCTGCAAAATTGCCGCCTAGGATGTTTTCGATGCCCGTCAGGCTATCAACGCCATCCGCACCGCTGCTGCTGCGATTGAGAAGATCAACCGTGACACCCTCAGTGGCATTGGCATAACTTGCCAAGTCAGTATCGGCATCACCCACCAGCGTGTCATCACCGGCGCCACCGCTCAGCGTATCATTGCCGCTCCCGCCATGCAGTATATTGGCAATGCTATCAGCCAGCAGGCTGTCATTGCCAGAAGCACCAAGGATGTTTTCAATCCCCGACAATGTGTCATTGCCGGAACCGCCCGTTGCACGATTGGCAACAAGGTCAATCGTGAAGCCGCCACTGGCATCGCTGTAATTGGCCCAATCATTACCCTCGCCGCCCAGCAATGAATCATTGCCGCGCCCGCCGGCAAGACTGTCATCACCAAGGCCTGCATTGATGCTGTCATCACCATCGCTGCCCGCCAGACTATCCGCACCACCCAAACCGAAAACAAAATCATTGCCAGTGAGCAGATCAATCGTATCCGCACCTTCAGTGCCCCAAACTGTATCATTACCCTGGGTCGGTACGACAAGGCTTGATGCGATGATGGCCGTGGCGCCGTTATTGGTGAAGGTAACGAAGCCGCCGCTTATGGTTTCACTTGACCATCCTGAATCGACAAAGGAAAACCGGTCATCGCCGCTGTCGAATACGGTCAAGGTATCGCTATCAGAAAGACTGATGATCCGCTGTCTGCTCAATTCCAGCAGATTGCCACCACCGGCCAGGTCAATCGCTTCAATGCCTGTCGCATTGCTCAATTCGGCAATGGTCAGCGTGTCATTGCCGCTGCCCTGCAAGGAAAGCGTGTCATTGCCCGATGTGTCGTTTATGGTCCAATTGCCGGAAGGGCCGATCACATAGAAATCATTTCCGGAACTGCCAAACAGGCTGTCATTGCCATTGCCACTTTCAAGCCGGTCATTCCCCGCGCCGGCATCAAAGATATTGGCAAGCGAACTCCCGATCAGGGTGTCATCACCAATACCGGCGCGGATATTCTGAATGGCGTCGAGCGTATCATTGCCTTCAGCGCCTGTTGCCCTTCCTGTAACAAGATTGACGGATACGGCGCCCGAAGCTGCGCCATAAAAGACCCAATCAAACTCGGGGCCGGGATTGCCGCCACTCAGGATCGAATCATCACCCAGGCCACCAGCGAGCGATTCAGCAACGCTCGAGCTGGTGCCGATCAAGGTATCATTGCCGCCGGCGCCCACCAGCGTATTGCGGCCGCCAGCCGCAGTCAGAATATTGGCCTCATCATTGCCGATCAGATGATCAGCGTTGGCAGAATTACTGAGCAAGTGTTCGACACCGCTGAGTGCATCGGTTCCCTCGCCAAAGGCTGTGCCAGCGCCAAGATCTACCGTTACCGTATTGGAAAAACCGACCCAATCGGCACTGCCCGCACCGCCAAGCAGCGAATCATCGCCCGTACCACCGCGTAAGGTGTCATCATCATTCCCGCCGAACAGCGAGTCATTGCCATTGCCGCCGCTGAGCGAGTCATTCCCGGCATCACCTGCAAGCGCGTCATTGCCATTGGCGCCGTCCAGGGTACTGGCCGTGGTGCCGCCAAGCAGGCTATCTGCGCTGTTTCCAGCGAGCAGATGTTCGATGCCGGAAAATCGGTCACCATCCGCAGCGCCACTTGCCGTACCGTTGAGAAGATCAACCGTAAACGCGCCGGTCGCATCGGCATAGAAGGCCCAATCGGCACTTCCATCGCCGCCCCAGAGGGAATCACTGCCCAGGCCGCCGATCAGTGTGTCATTGGCACTGCCGCCGTTCAGCGTATCATCGCCATTGCCGCCCGCGAGGGAATCGATACCATCACCCCCTTCAAGCCAATCATTGCCGAGATCGCCATCAAGGATATTGGCGTCGGTGCTGCCGCCCAATGTGTCATCGCCAATGCCACCGCGCGCATTTTGAATGTCGGTTAGTGTGTCATTGCCATCAGCACCGATGGCGCGGCCCAATCCCAGATTGACGGAAACCGAACCGGTTGCCGCACCATAAAAAATCCAGTTATTGCCACTACCACCACCGATGCTGTCATCGCCGAGACCGCCGGCAATGGAGTCATCACTGCCAAGGCCGGAAAGAGTATCATTGCCGGCCCCGCCGGAAATCGTATCAAGACCGTTTTGGCCATCAATGAAATTATCCTGATCATCACCCCGCAGGCTATCGGCGCTGTTGCTGCCGATGATGTTTTCAATGCCAAGAAGGCTATCCGCGCCATCCGCGCCGGAGCTGCTGCGCTGTTCAAGATCAACCGTGACAGCGCCAGCCGCATTCAAATAGTTTGCGGTGTCAGAACCGTCATCGCCCACCAAGGTATCATTGCCAAGGCCGCCAATGAGCTCATTGGCAAGACTATCGCCCAAGATGCAGTCACTGCCGTTTCCGGCGAGAATGTTTTCGATGCCGGAGAGCAGATCATTACCGGCGGCACCGCTGGCCGTGCCAGCCAGAAGATTGATCGTAACCGCGCCAGTCGCATCTGAGTAATTTGCCCAATCGGCGCTACCAGCCCCGCCGTTGAGCACATCATCACCAAGCCCACCGATCAGCGAGTCATTCTCGGTGCCACCATCCAGCGAATCATCACCATTGCCGCCGATCAGCGTATCAATCGCGGCACCACCGGCCAGCGAATCATTGTCCAGCCCGCCGTTCAGCGTATCATTTGCCGCGCCGCCATCCAGCGTATCATTACCATTGCCACCCGCGAGCGAATCTGCCGCGTCGCCGCCTTCCAGCCAGTCATTGCCTGCGCCGCCATTCTGGGTATTGGCAAGCGTATTGCCGATCAGGGTGTCATCAAAATTTCCGCCGAGGATATTTTCAAGATCATTGCCAAGGACATCATTGCCGTCAGCACCGGTGGCGCTGCCCGCCAGCAAATTGACCGAAACCGAACCACTCGCGGCAGCATAAGATATCCAATCGTCGAAGCTACCACCCAGCAAAGTATCATCACCAAGGCCGCCGCTAATTGAATCCGCGCCACTGCCAGCATTAATGTAATCGTTGCCAGCAAAGCCGAACATCGTATCGGCGCCGTTGATGCCGTGCAGAGTGTTGTTCTGATCGCTGCCAAACAAGCTATCTGTGCCACCAGAGCCATTGACATTTTCAATCGCAACCAGGCTATCCCCGCCGGGACCGATGCCGAGAGTAAAATCAATGACAAGGTTAACGTCTGAATAGACGACCCAGTCGCTGCCGGCGCCGCCAATCAGCGTGTCAGCGCCGGCGCCGCCATTCAGCTGATCATCGCCATTGCCTCCATCCAGGATATTGGCATTGCCATCGCCACCAAGATTGTCATTGCCGTTGCCGCCGAGGACATTTTCAATCCCCACCAGGCTGTCAGCACCATCCGCACCGCTGCTAGCGCCCGTGAAAAGATTGACAGCGATGCTGCCGGGGGCATCGCCATAACTGGCCCAATCATTATTGGCTCCGCCGACCAACGTGTCATTGCCAAGGCCGCCATTCAGCGTGTCATTGCCCACGCCGCCATCAATTGAATCATTGCCGGCAAGCCCATTGATGCTGTCATTGCCGGTATTCACATCATCCGGAAAGCCGCTTCCAGGCCATGTATCATTACCGCTTGTCAGGTCCCGGTTGACGTCACTCATTGCAATGCTTTCCTCGCCGGGGGCTTGAACGGAGCGCCCAAAACCAACCCAGTAACGCCCCGAACGCCCCACTTACAGCAAGGTTGGATGAGACGAGGCCGCGATCATGCATTGAAAGTTTTGCGAAAGGCTTAAGCAGCGCTCGGTAAAGTGCATCAGATCTTCAACAAAAAACCAGAAGATGCTGCTGTACGCCGCTTGGTTTCCTCAGTGGGTTTTTCAATAGGGAAAAAACGCAAGAGCAGTTCAAATGGCTTGCGATACCTGCGGCATTGAGCAGTGGCCAAACCTTATCCGACTGTCCGCAGCAGCGCCCCTGCCCGTAGCGCAATCCGCCCATGTATTTCATCAAGCTTTAACCCCTGCCGCAGCACAGGCAGGCAGGCCAGATGGTCATATTGCCCTTTTGACCGCCCAGCTTCGAAATCCAGGAACAACCCGGTCAGCGCCGCATTGTTGAAGGCATGGCGATTGCCATCATCCAGATAACTCTCAGACCATGTGCCTTCTGACAGCAACAGCCCATGCGCTTCCAGTTCCAGATGGAAGTAGCGCACGCGCTTGCACCAGATTTCCTGGATGATGCTGCTGCCATTCACGAGATGCTTCGCCGGGATCAGATGGCCATTAATTTCCATCGCGTGATCCGGGCTGACCCGCAAATCACGCGCCGGCATGCCAGGGGCGATGGCGCCTGCCTTGATCAGAATGGGCGCGGTCTTCGCCGCCATCACCGCATTGCGCAGCACGGCGATATCCATGAAGCCAACCCAGCGCAGCGCCTCGAACCCCGCCTGACCATTGCGCATGGCGAGCACCATGTCACCGGCGCGGAGGTTTTCGACCTCAATCTCGCCGCCGGGGGTGACAATCCGCGTGCCTTTCGCAAAGCACACCACCTGTTCCCAACCCTGCGCCCAGATAGTGTCAGCATCATCCTGATAGAGTGAGAAACCGCCGCTTGCGCTGAGATATGACCAGTTCGACCCGAGATCGAGCGTATCATTCCCAAGCCCGCCAATCAGCGTGTCATTGCCGCTTTCGTTGCCGCTGCGCAGAAACCTCTCATTCCCGGCGCCGAAATCCAGCCAGTCATCGCCGCCGCCGCCGGCCATTGTATCTTCGCCATTGCCGCCGAGCAGCGTATTGGCTGCTGCATTACCCACTATGTTGTCATCGAAATTAGACCCGATCAGCCCTTCGATGTCATACAGAAAACTTAGATCATCACCGATGAGAACGCCTTCTTGGTCATCAAAAGAAGCAACAATGCCGGCGGTTGCAAAGCCATAATCAGCGAAGTCCATGCCATCATCGCCACGGATAGCATCCGCGCCGCCGCCGCCACTCAGCGTATCATTATCAGCACCGCCAATGATTTGATCTGCTGCGCTCGAGCCCTGTAAGCTATCATTGCCGTCCTCGCCCCGTAATTCGAAGTTTTCACTCCGCGAAATCAGCGTATCATTGCCGCCCCCGCCCAAAATGAAATTTCCGCCGACAGTACCCCCCACAAGGCTATCGTCGCCGGCACCACCAAAAAGATAAGGTTGAAAAGCATTACCAACCAGCGTGTCATTGCCATCATCACCATATAAGCGCTGAAACGATGCGCTACCGCCGACCATACTATCGGCACCGTCACTGCCGTACAGGAATTGTATTCCGTTATTGGCAATCAATGTATCGGCGAAGTTACTGCCAAGGACGTTTTCGATGCCCGCCAGGCTGTCATTGCCATCCACGCCGGCGCTTCTGCCTGTAGCAAGATTGACCGTGACGCCGTCGATGGCATTGGCGTAACTCGCCCAATCATTACTGCCACCACCACCATCAAGCGTGTCGTCATCTGCACCGCCATCCAGCGTGTCATTGCCCCCGCCGCCAGCAATGCTGTCATTGCCGGCAAGCCCATTGATGCTGTCATTGCCGGTATTGACATTATCCGGAAAGCCGCTTCCCGGCCATGTATCGTTGCCACTGGTCAGGTCCCGGTTGATGCCACTCATTGCAATGCTTCCTTTGGCTTGCGCTTCAGCAAGCCATCCCAAATCACCGAAGCCCTGCCGCAAGAATCCGCGCCAAGGCGGGGTTGGGCAGGGCCATCAAGGCAAGATGCATTGAAAGACTTACGGAAGGCTTAAGCTGCGCTTTTTGAGCCGCATAAGATTCTTGTAATTGAATAAAGTAGGCGGTTGCACTGCGCGTTGCCTGATATCGCCGATTTTCATTCGGAAAAAAATGAAGTGGATTTGACGTTTTGCGGAACCCTAAAGGCTCGACCTATGCGGTGCCACTCTGCTGCGCAGGTAACTTCCTGTTAGGGAATCTGAAGAATGGGTGAAGCTCAATATTCAATCTCAAACCCAATCCCAACCCGATCCCCCGCCAGGCTATTGCCGCCACTTTCCGCTTCCAGCCTCAGCCTTGGCGTCAGATCTATCTGCACGCCCACACGCGGCGGCCCGCCATCCGCACTTTGTTTCACCCCAACAAAAACCCCATCCGCCACATAGCGCCCGGTTTCCAAGGTGGCACCCGGTTCCTGGCCGGCGCGTTGCTCGCCCTCCTTCTCCTGACCGATGGAAAGCCGGTCCAGTGCCAAGGTGCGGCGGATGCGTTCCATCAGCCCGCCTGGGCCCGGCAAAGGCCGACCTGTCGCACCAGAAAGCGCTTCGGCCAATTGCAACATCTGGAAGGGCGAAAGCTCTCCGCCACGCCGGCCGAATAGCAGCCGCGCCAGCACCTCATCCGCCGGCAATTCGGGGTTGGAGGTGAAGCTGATTTTCGGATCACGCGCCGGGCCTTCCACTGCGACATTCACCTCCACCTCCGCCGCGCGAGAGGTCGCGAGCACGTCGAGGTTGGGCATCACCCCGCCGGCATCGAAACTGATATTGGCGCGGCGCAGCTCAAGCCGCCGATCCAGCACCACAAGGGTTCCGCGCCGCAGCATGAAACCGCCTTCCAGCATCGGCGCCGCAAGCGTGCCGCCTACGCGAATCTCACCGCCCAGCTCCGCATCCAAACCACGGCCACGCAGAAAAATCGCGCGCGGCGCTTCGATGGTCAGATCAAGCGCGATGGGCGGCAGAGAGGCACCTTTGCCATCATCGCGCGCTGAAGTGGCCAAAGGCGCAACACCGGGTGGGCGTTGGCCGCGTTCGCGCACGCCAGGCAGGGTTTGGATGGAAGGCGGCAGCCTGTCTGGAATGCGCAGCTCCGCACGCCGCACCAGAAGCTTGCCGTCAATGCGGCTTTGCCCCAAAGCCTCACCGGCGAAGCGCAAGGTGCCATCCAGGGTGGCATTGCCCAGATCGGAATTGATCGGCCGCGCGGCATCGGCCCTGAGGCTAAAGTCAAAAGGCAGGCGCGGCTTGCCAAGATCAATCATGCCGGAACCGCTCAGGCTGCCACCGCCCGCGGTGCGCGCGGCAAAGCGGGTCAGGTTGAAGCGCCGATCTTCTGCGGTGATGGCGGCGGAGATGTCATTCAACGTCACGCCCTGCTGCAAATCCCGAAAACTGCCATTGGCGATATTGGCTTCCCCGCCCAGGCGCGGCGCGGCCAGGCTGCCTTCCAGCCGCAGATTGAGATTGGCCGTGCCTGTCACGCGCTGCGCCCCGGCGGCAAGCAAAGGCTGCACCAGGCTGCCCAATTCAAGCCGCCCGGTGATGCTGCCGGAAAGCGGAGCTTCGGGCTTAAGGCCCGCCACCCGCGCTGTCGCCGCCAGCCGCACGACATTGCCACCATTCAGCGCGGCGCGCGCTTCCGCGCCTTCCGCCGTGCCATTGGCCGAGACAGAAAGGCGCAAGGGCGGCACACCGCGCGCGGCCGGCATGGCGCTGGTGATGGCGGGGCTTTCCAATTTAAGGTCAATGCGCGGCGCTTCCGGCGTGCCATTGATGCGCGCCTCCCCGGTCAGCGTGCCGGCCAGTTTTGCTTCGGGTGCCAACAGCGCGGCGAAGGGCGCGATGGGCAGCGCGGCCAGTCTTGCCGTCAGCGCCATTTCGGCCGCGCTCCAAAAACCTTCCAGCCTAAGCCTGCCGCCGCGATTGCTGGTGATGATGCTTTCCGCCAGCGTAATGCGCCCATCCGGCGCGATTTCAATACGCGCAGGCGCGGTAAGCTTCACCTGATCCGCGGCGTAAATGAGTTCCAGGGCTTCGATGCTCAACACGCGGGCCTCACCCTGGCGGGCAAGGGTCGCCGCACCCGAAAGCCGCGCTTCGCCCTGCCGTGCAGAGAATTGCGCGCGCGCTTCATCCAGCCCGCCATCAAGTTCCAACGCAACCGTAGCTGCGCGCCCATCCCAGGTCACTTCCGGCGCCGTCAGCTTCAGCGTGACCTGCTGCGCGCCATCCGCATCGCGCCCTTCAGCTTCCAGCGCAAGGCTGCCCGTGAGGCGATGGCCGAAGATATCGCCAAAGGGCGCCAGATCGGGAATGGCCAGAGATAGCGCGCCGGCAAAAAGCGGCTTTTGCACATCAAGCAAACCGCTGGCGGCAAGCCGCGCCGCGCCGAAGGTAGCGTCAAGCTGATTGAGGCGGAGCGCACGCCCTTCCGGCACGCCGGAAAGCGTGAGCGTGAGCGGCAGCCCGGCATAGCGCGCTTCAAGCCGCGCTTCCGCGCGCGGGCGTGAGAGCGGCGTTTCGAGCTTGAGATCAAGGCTTGGCGCAGCAAGCACTTCAGTGCCGCGCGTAATGGCCTCGCCGCGCGCTTGCAGGGTGATGGAAGGATCATCCCGCGCGCCCTGCACATGCCCCTCAGCGGTCAAGGCGCCGGCAAGCTCGGGCACAATCCGCGCAAGATCAGCCATGCGCAAACCGAAGCGCAGATCAAGCCTTTCGCCGATATCGCCCGATGCGGTCAATTCATTGCCATCGCCCGTCAGCACCAGGCGTTCAATCTGCGTCGGCGCGCGCGCTTGCAGTTCAAGCCGTGGTTTCGCGCCCAGCGCCGCGCCAAGGGCGGCGATGCTACTGGAAAAACCTGTCATCTCCGCATCCAGCGCGACATGTGGCGCCAGCACCTTGCCATCCAGCCGAAACCGCGCGCTCGCCGCCTCCCAGGCAAGCTCCTCCGGCACATAGGCGGCGAGTATGGCGCTTGCACCAAGCGTGATTGTGCCTTGCAGCGCGGCTTCCTCTCGCTTGGGATCAAGCCTGCCAGCAAGCGTCACTTCGCCAAGCGGCGCCTTGGCTGTTGCGCTGCGCAGATGGAGCACGCCCGCGCGATCACGCGCAGCATCCAAGGTAAAATCCAGGCGGGCCAGCGCTTCGGCCAATGGCGCCGGCAGCAAGGGCGCAGCGGCGATATGGCCAGCAAGCCGCGCAAAACCAGCGCCGCGCGCATCGGCGCTGATGGTGCCGGAAAGTGCAGCCTCTGCCGCGCTGCCAAGCCGCGCTTCGGCGTTCAGCGCTGCACCGCTGGCGGGGCCTTCCAGGCGCAGCATCACGGCTGAGGCTTCGGCCGGCGCGCCGAGCACGCCAGCAATCACCCCACCCGGCGGTTCCGCCACATCAAGCTGCGCGAAAAGCCGATCCGCAGCGGGGGCAAGGTCAAGCGCAAGCCGCGCCGTGCCCGGCGCATCAAGCCGCGTGAGTGCCACATCCCCCGAAAGGCGCGCCGCCTTCAGCGCTGCCTTACCTTGCAGCGCGGCACGGAAGCCCTGGCCGACAACACCCTCAGCCACGGCGATTTCCGCAATCGCCAAGCGATCAATCCGAACGCCCAAAGGCAAATGCGGCAGGGATGGCAGCAGCGGGCCATCGCGCGCTTCACCACCTTCGGAAGCGGGCAAATGGTGCAGCGTGATGCGCTCCGCCGCCACTTCTTGCACATGCGCTTCGCGTTGCCATAGCGCGTGCAGGTCGAAGCCGATGCGTGGCGCCGTGACCTCAAGCCACACGCCGGCCTCATCCGCCAATGTGATGCGCGTGGCGCGGAGTTCACGCGGCAGCGTCACCGCAAGCCCTTCAATCACCAGCCCCGGCACAAACCGCCCCGCCAAGGCCGCGAGTGCCGCCGCGCCATTCCCCCATTGCACCCAGGCCAGCACGCCCCCCAAAAGTGCCAGGCCAATAAGCGGTATCGCCAAAACCAGGATCAGCAGGCGGCGCAAAAGGCGCATGTCAAAACGCCTGCCCAAAGCCGATATAAATCGCAAAGGATGGATCATCCTTTTGCCGATCCAAAGGCACACCAACATCGAACCGCAGCGGCCCAATCGCGGTCAGATACCGGATCCCAAGCCCGGTGCCGGCGCGCAGCCGGGTGAAATCGGGCTTGGCTTCTTCCCCCACACTGCCCGCATCCAGAAACGCCGCCATCCCCCAGCTTCGCGTCAGCCGCTGGCGCCATTCCGCGCTGGCTTCCACCAGGCTTGCACCACCCAAGGGCCGATTGGCGGCATCCCGCGGCCCGATGGATTGATAGGTATAGCCGCGCACGGACCCGCCCCCGCCAGCATAGAAGCGCTTGTCCAAGGTAATTTCATCCCGCCCCGCGCCGGGCGCACTGCCAAGTGCGGCGCGTAGCGCCAAAACACTGTCGCCATTGCCCAGAATGTCGAAATAGCTGGTGCCGATTGCCAGAATGCGCGTGAAGCTATTGGCATCCATCGCTGAATAGAAAGGTGTCGCGCTAAGGGTGACGCGCTGGCCCTGGCGCGGGTCGAGCGGGCTGGTGGTGTTATCGTAACGAAATATGCCTGTCAGCCCGAAAAGCCGAAAGGCTTGCATATCCCCATCGCGGCCGATGCGCCCTTCCTCATAATTCGGCCCGGCCGCTATCGCCATGGTATCCGAAAGCCGATGTTCCAAAACAAAGGATGCCACGGCAGCGTCCCGGTCATAGGCGCGCAGCCTTTCGCGCACGGCACCGATTTGTGAGGTGCTTTGCAGATCGCGCCCCAGAAATTCCGGCGTGCGTAGCGTGGCAAAGGCGCGGAAGGTGGCGTTTTCAATTCCGGTTTCGCCGATCCGCGCAATTTCACCCTCTAGGCGAAGCCGCTCGGCGCCGCCGAAGATATTGCGGTCTTCCCAATAGCCGCCCGCAGTCAGGCCGTAATTCGTCTCAAAACCAAAGCGCCCGCCCACCACATGGCGCGGGCGTTCCTGCACCTGGAAATGCACGGGCAGCCGCCCGGATGGGTCCAAGGCCTTGCCTTCCTCGGCACGGACAAAGCCGAAAACGCCAAGCCCCATCATGGCGCGACGGGCACGTTCCAGGCGCTCGGGTGAATAGGGCTGGCCTTCCAGCCGCCGCGCTGCCAGCCTTTCCAGCAGCGCTGGATTGGTGCGCGTGGTGCCCGCCACGCTGGGCCGCGCGAAATCCGCGAGCGGCCCAGGCGCGATGCGCCAGGTGACATCCATCGTCTTGCTGTCGTGATCCACCACGGCCTCCCGCGTCACGACACTCGCCAAGGGATGGCCCGAGCGGCGGAGCTCGCGCAGCAGCGCTTCCTCAGCCGCCAGGATATCGGCCGGGCGGGCGGGGTCACCTTCGGCGAGGCGAAGCTCGGCGGCGGCCTGTTCCAGCAGCGCATCCTGCGCGGCCGGTTCGGCGCGCAGCAGGATTTGGCCGATCAGGTAGCGTGGGCCGGGGGTAAGGATCAGGGAAACCGGCAGGGGATTGGCCGGATCAGCCTCTGGCGGGGCGGCGCCGCGCTGGTTCACATCCTCCCCGGCGATCTCAATCCGTGCCGCACCGCCCCAGAAGCCTTCCGCCCTGAGCGCTTCGGCAAGGCGGGGCAGATCGGCCCGGGCGCGGGCGAGCAGCCCATAGCCATCGGTGGGCGCGGTTTCGGCCAGCCTTATCAATTGGGAAACAGCCTCTATGGCAGAAACCAGCGCCTGGTCGTCCCTGGGCGTGATCTCCACGCGATAGGCGATGCCGGGCGGTTCTTGCGCGCGGGCGTGACTGGCCAAGATCAGGCAGGTGCATAGCAGCCAGCAGAGCAACCACCTGTGGTTGGTGGCGGCCCTGGCCAGGGGAGGGTAGGAAGGACGAATCATGACAGACGAATTTCACGCTACCCTAACTTCCTGGCGGCGGCACCTGCACGCCCATCCCGGCCTGACCCTGCATGAAGGCCCAACCGCGGCCTTTGTCGTGCAAAAGCTGCGCGACATGGGTGTGAGCGAAATCGCCGAGAATGTCGGCGGCCATGGCGTGGTGGCGACGATCCGCCGCGGCGGGGGCAATCGCTCGGTCGGGCTGCGCGGCGATATGGATGCGCTGCCCATCCAGGAACAGGCAGATGATCTGCCCTGGAAATCCATTGTCCCCGGCGTGATGCATGCCTGTGGGCATGATGGGCATACCACGGCGCTGCTTGGGGCCGCGCGGCTGCTGCTGGAAGATAAAAGCTGGACGGGTGCGGTGCATCTGGTGTTTCAGCCGGCGGAAGAAGGTGGGGGCGGTGCGCTGGCGATGATTGCCGATGGGCTATTCCAGCGCTTTCCGATGGACCGAATTTTCGGCTGGCATAATTGGCCGGGGCTCGCTGCCGGCACCATTGCCATTCATGACCGCGCGGTGATGGCCGCAGGTGCGCGGATTGAATTGATCTTCGATGGCCATGCCGGCCATGCGGCGCTGCCGCATTTGACTCGCGACCCGCTGCTGGCGGCGGGCCATGCGATTGTGGCGGCGCAATCCATCGTGGCGCGCAATGTGGACCCGCTAATGGGCGGCGTGGTCAGCCTGACGGTGATTGAAGGCGGTGAGGCGCAAAACCAGGTACCGCGCCGCGTTGCGATCCGGGGCACGATCCGCTGGCTGCATGAAGAAGCGGGCGACGCCATCAAGGAAGGCTTGCAGCGCATCACCGATGGCGTGGCGGCAACCTGCGGCGTGAAGGGCACGCTGATCATCAGCCCTGGCCTAGGTGTCACGGCAAATTCCCCGGCGGAACGTGATTTGGCGGCGGCGGCGGCGGCAAGCGTTACCGCAACCCGGCGCGATATGCTCCCGGCCATGACGGGTGAGGATTTCGCCTGGTTCCTGAAGGAAGTGCCGGGCGCTTTTGTGTGGATCGGTAATGGCCCGGCCGAGGAAGGGCGCGATCTGCACAATGCGCGCTATGATTTCAATGACGCGATTTTGCCGGTGGCGTCGCGTTATTTGACGGAAGTTGCCAAACGCGCGCTGGCCAGTGATCCGGCATAATGGATCACTGACCAAACCTTATCTGAGCGGCTGATTCACCGCGCGAAGCCCGGCTGCTTTTCCACAAAGCGGTTCGGTTTCAGAAAGATCGAAAGAAACAAGGCACCTTCCGGGGCGCGCGCGACATGCGTATTCCCCGCCGGGCGCCAGACGAATTCGCCTGGGCCGCAGCGCCCTTCATCATCTTCCAGATAGCCTTCCATCACATAGGTCTGTTCAATATCCGTATGCTCATGCAGCGGCACTTCCGCACCGGGCGCCATGCGGAACAGGATGGTGGACATGCCGCGCGCCTCATCCCGACACAGCAGCTTCATTTCAATCCCTGGAAACTCTGTCGCCTGCCACGCCATCTGATCCGGCTTCAGGTAATGGGAAGCGAGTTTCGGATCGCCCAATTGGGCCTGGATGCGCTGCTTGGTTGCTTCATCGATCATCATCACTCTCCCTGTTTTGTCAGGCAAAACGCGCCTTGAGCCATTCGCCGCCCTGCCGCGCCGCGCGATCTGCCGCCGCCACATGACCAAGCGCGCGCAGAAAGCCATGGATGGTGCCGGGGAAGGTTTCTTCCGTCACGGCCACGCCAGCGGCGCGTAGCTTATTGGCGAAAAGCCTGTTCTCATCGGCAAGCACGTCAAGCTCCGCGATATGCACCAGCACGGGCGGCAGTCCGCGCAGATCGGCACGCATCGGGGAAGCGAAGGGGCTCACGCGATCGGCTTCCTTCGGCGCATAGCAGCGCCAATAGAACTCCATCTTCTCGCGCGTCAGGAAATGCCCGGTCGCGAAAGCCTCATAGCTTGGCGTCGCCATGGCGCAATCCATGACACCGTAATTGATCAGCAGGCCACGGAGCTTCAGGGCGGGATCGGTTTCCCGCAGCAAAAGCGCCGTGCCGGCAGCAAGATTGCCACCGGCGGAATCACCACCCAGCACAATCCGGCTGGTATCCAAACCCCATTCCGCGCCGCGCTTGGCGACCCAGCGCGTGACAGCGGCGCATTCTTCCAAGGCTTGCGGAAAAATCGCCTCAGGGCTCAGCGCATAATCCACGCCGATCACGGCGCAACCGGATACGGCAGCATATTCGCGCATCAGCCGATCATGCGTATCCACACTGCCCCAAACCCAGCCGCCACCATGCAGATAGACCAGCACCGGATGCCCAGTCCCCGCAGTTGGGCGATGGAAGCGGCAGAGAATCCGCCGCCCGCGCAGCGCCAACCAGCGATCCTCACTTTCCGCCATCACCGCGCCACCCTTGGCGAGTGGCAGGCTGAGCCCATCATTCAATTCCCGCGAGTTATCCAGCGGCAATTCCAGCTTCACCGGGGGCTGCGCCGCGGCGCGCGCCTCCATCATTTCGGTGAAGCGCAGCATTTCTTTGTCCCAATTCTCGCGGGCCATGGCGTTTCCTCATCTTCTGCCGGGTAAGGCCCGGCGCATGCATACTGGAGACGCTGTGGCGCGGAAGGGCAAGCCCCGGCCAGCAGTGCGGTTCATGCTGACCCTTCACGATGCAAAACTGCCCCGTGCGCCACCTGTTTTGAACTTTTTATACTTGGTGGGCCGATTCACGCTGCTGTCGGTAACCGACAGCAGCGATCGGACCACTAGGCAGAACGGGTTTCCATGATCAGCATGCGCAGCCATTGCGCCGCGGCCGCGCCCTTGCGCGCCTGGCGCCAACAGGCCTCGGCCACGCGCTGATGAATGGCCAGCGCATCATCGGCCGAAGTCACGCTCGCGATCCCGATATGCCAGCTTGGATGCGCATCCGGCGGGAAGGGATTGGCAATGACATGGGCGCGATCACGCGCGCGATAGATGATCGCCTGATGGCTTGGGTCCGGTTCCTGCAATAGGCCAATCTGCACGCCAAGCGGCGCCTGTTCCATCAAATTGGCCAGATGTTCGGCTTCAGTGACCGCCGCAGCCTTGGCTTGCGCGCGGCCACGTTCGGAAAGCGGCAGCCCGGCGCCAATGCCCTCGGTCAGCAGGCGAAGCAGGGCCGTTTCGGACAGCAGCAAGGTAATGCTTGGCCGGCGCTGTTCCAGCAAAAACCGCCGCTGCGCCAGGCTGGCCAGGCTTTGGTCGGCCAGGCTGAGCGCCGCAGCCCGATCCGCTGCCATGCCGGCCGCTTCCAGCCATAGCCCGCGCAAGGTCTGGTCAAAGCCCGCGGAGGTGAGGGCAAAGCAAAGCGCCCCACCAAGCTGCAATTGGCTATCGGCGGCTTCTTCGATCTGGCGCTGGCGTTCCAGAAAGGCATTGATGCGGGAGAAGTAGTCAACCCCAATCCCAAGCAAGGCGAGGGGCGAGACCTGCAGCATCTCCGCAAGGCGCCGCACCGTGTCCAACTTGATGACCTCGCCCTTTTCGTAGCGATAAAGCGCAGCGCGGGAGATGCCGAGGCGCGCGGCGATCTCATCCGCCTTCAGGCCGGATTCCAAGCGATAGGTGCGAAGCTGCTCTCCAATCTCTTCGAACCGCATGAGGTTCCAGCCTTGCTACAGCGCGCTTGGCAGGCGCCAAGCGAATGATGAATTAAGTTAAGGTACCATAGAATATTCATTGTGCAAAAATTAAACCTCGTGGGAAATTTGAGAAAAATGTATAAAAAAGTAAGAAAGCCCTGCCGAAACAGGGCTTCCACTTGGGATTACATGCGCTCAGGCATCCGGCGCCACGGGATGCGCGGCGAGCGTCTCAAGCGCCTTGACCAAGCCGGAATGGTCCAAATCCCCGCCCCCGGCCGCAGCAACAGCCGCAAAAAGCTGCTGGGTGGAGGCGGTATTGGGCAGGGCCACGCCCAATTCGCGGCCCGCTTGCAGCGCCAGGTTCAAATCCTTCTGGTGCAGGCGGATGCGGAAGCCCGGCGCGAAGGCCCGCTTGATCATGCGTTCCCCATGCAGTTCCAGAATGCGCGAGGTCGCGAGCCCGCCGGTGATGGCTTGCCGCACCTTGGCCGGATCGGCCCCGGCCTTGGAAGCAAAGGTGAGCGCTTCCGCCACCGCTTCGATGGTGAGTGCGACGATGATCTGATTGGCAACCTTGCAGGTCTGCCCCGCGCCAATGCCGCCGACCAAGGTGATATTCTTGCCCATGGCTTCAAACAGCGGCTTGGCGCGTTCAAAGGCGGCATCCGAGCCACCCACCATGATCGTCAGGCTCGCTTGCTTGGCACCAACCTCCCCGCCCGAGACCGGGGCATCGAGGTAATCGCCGCCCTTGGCCGCGATCTTGGCCGCGAAATCCTTGGTGGCGGTCGGGCTGATGGAGGACATGTCAATCACCAGCGTGCCGGGCTTGAGCCCTTCCGCGACACCGCCCGCGCCGAACAGCACGGCTTCCACATCGGGCGTGTCGGGCACCATCAGAATCACGGCTTCCGCCCCGGCGGCGGCGGTTTTGGCATCGGGCGCCACGGCGAAGGCCGCGCGGTCCTCGGCGGTCAGGCTTTTGCGCTCCACCACGGTAATGGCGTGGCCGGCGTTTTTCAGGTGCCCGGCCATGGGACGGCCCATGATGCCAAGGCCGATAAAGGCGATTTTCATTGTGTTTCAGTCCTTATAGGGGGCGAACCAGGAAAGCCCGGCCAGCGTCTCACCGGCAGGGCGGTATTCGCAGCCGATCCAGCCGCGATAGCCCATTTCATCCAATTGGGCGAAGACAAAGGGCCAATTCACCTCACCGGTGCCGGGTTCATTGCGGCCCGGGGTATCGGCCACCTGCATATGGGCGATGTAGGGCAATGCGGCACGCGCACGGGGCACCAGATCACCCTCGGTGATTTGCGTGTGGTAAAGGTCGAATTGCAGCCCAAGCCGGTCGGGACCCACGGCCTCGATCACCTGAATGGCATTGGCGATGCCGGTCAGGGAATAGCCCGGCATGTCGCGCTGATTGATTGGTTCAATGCAGCACTTAACCCCCTGGGCAATGGCCTTTTCCGCCGCCCAGGCAAGGTTGATGGCATAAAGGCAGGTGAGCGTCCCCTGCGCGACGCCCGGCGGCACCATGCCGGCCATCACATGCAGCCGCGGGCAGCCAAGCGCCCCGGCGTAATCCAAGGCGCGCATGATGCTGTCGCGAAATTCCTGCTCGCGGCCGGGGTGGCAGGCCATGCCGCGCTCGCCCTTCGCCCAATCGCCAGGCGGCGCATTGAAGAGTACCTGTTGCAGCCCATTATCCTTGAGCCGGGCGGCAATCTCGGCCGCCGGGTGGTCGTAAGGAAAAAGGAACTCAACCCCCTTGAAGCCCGCCTTCGCCGCCAGCGCGAAGCGGTCCAGGAAGGGGACTTCATTGAACATCATGGAAAGATTGGCGGCAAAGCGCGGCATGGGCGGGGCTCTCTCGGACGGTTGGAGGCGAAACTAAAGCAGTTTCGCGCCTGGGGAAATCTCCCCCACAAAGCCTCTTCCCGGCTGGGGCCGACGCCCCTATAGGCGAGGCTTGGACTTTAACCAAAAACAGGAGAACGGGATGCGAAAGCTGTTATGGGCGACCGCGCTGGCCTGCGGGCTGGCGCTTGGCGCGGCAAACTCGGATGCGCGAACGGTGCGCTGGGCGGCCTCGGGCGATCCCAATACGCTCGACCCGCATAGCCAGAATGTCGGCACCGTCACCATGGTGCTGCAACAGGTCTATGACATGCTGATCAGCCGCAACCAGGAATTGGGTCTGGCGCCGGGCCTGGCGACGCGTTGGGAACAACAGGAACCCAATCGCTGGCGCTTCTGGCTGCGCGATGGCGTGAAATTCCATGAGGGCGAGGCATTCACCGCTGATGACGTGGTGTTCAGCGTGACGCGCGCCTTGGCGCCCACCTCCAATTACGGGATTTTCGTGGATACGGTGGAACGCGCCGTGCAGGTGGAACCGCTGGTGGTGGATATCATCACCAAAATCCCGGACCCGATCCTGCCCAATAAGATCGCCTCTGTCTTCATCATGTCGCGGAGCTGGTCCGAAAGGAACAATGCCGCGCGGCCGCAAAACACCCGCCAGCGCGAGGAAATGCACACGGTCCGCAACACGAATGGCACCGGTGCCTTCCGCCTGACGGCGCGCGAAGCCGATGTGCGCACGGTCATGGTGCGCAACAATGATTGGTGGGGCTGGCGGGAAGACAGCAGCCGGGACGCGAATGTGACGGAAATCATCTTCCGCCCGATCGCGTCCGATGCGACACGCATCGCCGCCCTGCTTTCGGGTGAGGTTGATTTCGTGCTCGACCCGCCGCTGCAGGATTTGAACCGGCTGCGTCAGGCGCAAAACATCCGCGTGCTGGAAGGCCCGGAAGTGCGCACCATCTTCCTGGCGATGGATGTCTATCGGGATGAATTGCTCTATTCCGATGTGAAGGGGCGCAATCCGATGAAGGATTTGCGCGTGCGCCAGGCGCTTTATCACGCGATTGACATCCAGGCGATCCACCGCACCACCATGCGTGGCCAATCCGTGGTGACGGGTACTTTCTTTCCTTCTCAGGTGAATGGCTATGTGAAGGAAGAAGATGTGCGCCTGCCTTATGATCCGGCACGCGCGCGGGCGCTTCTGACGGAAGCGGGTTTCCCGAATGGCTTTGAGATCACGCTGGATTGCCCGAATAACCGCTACATCAATGATGAGCAGATCTGTCAGGCGATTGTGGCGATGTGGGCGCGGGTTGGCATTCGCGCCAGGCTGAATGCCATGCCGCTCGCGCCCTTCTTTGCGAAGATCCAGCGCGATGACACTTCCATCTATCTGCTGGGCTGGGGCGTGCCCACCTTGGATGCGCTGTATTCCTTCCAATCCCTGGTCGCGACCCGCAATGGCGCCCAGGGCGATGGCATCTGGAATTACGGGCGCTATTCCAACCCGCGCATGGATGCGCTGATTGAACGGATGAAGACCCAATCGGGGGATGCGCGCAATCAGGCGATCCGTGAGGCGCTGCGGATTTACCGTGAAGATGTGCCGCATATCCCGCTGCACCATCAGATGATTCCCTGGGCGATGCGGGGCAATCTGACCATTCCGCATATGGCCAATAACCAGCCCTATTTCCGTTGGGCGCGGATGAACTGATTCGTCTGGCGCGGTGGGCCTCGCGCCCGCCGCGCCCGGCGCAGAACTGCCCAGCATCTCCGGCCCGCCATTGGTAAGGCGCGCCGGAGATGCGTGATCGGAGCTTCCCTTGTTTGCATTCATCCTCTCGCGCTTATTGCAATCGCTGCCAGTATTGTTTGCTGTCGCGCTGATTTCCTTCGCCATGTTCGCCTATGTGGGTGATCCGGTCGCTATCATGCTTGGGCAGGATTTCACCGAAGCGCAGCGTCAGGCGCTGGTGAAGGATTTGGGGTTGGATCAGCCCTTTTGGGTGCAATTCGCGACCTTTATCGGCAATGCCATCCAGGGCGAATTTGGCCTTTCCTATCGCCTGTCGCGCCCGGTTGCTGACCTGATTGCGGAACGCGCGCCGGCCACGCTGGAACTTGCCTTCACCGCGGCCATTCTTGCCCTGCTGATCGGTGTGCCGATGGGGGTCTATACCGGGCTTTATCGCAATTCCTGGGTATCGCGGTTTTTCCTGACCTTCAGCCTTGTTGGCGTTTCCCTGCCCACCTTCCTGATCGGGATTATCCTGATTCTGGTTTTCGCGGTCTGGCTTGGTGTGCTGCCATCCTTCGGGCGGGGCGATACGGTGAAGATCGGCTGGTGGAGCACGGGCTTCCTGACCTGGAGTGGCATCAAGGCGCTGGTGCTGCCTTCCATCACGCTTGGGCTTTTCCAGCTCACGCTCATTATGCGGCTTGTGCGGGCTGAGATGCTGGAAGTGCTGCGCGCGGATTACATCAAATTCGCTCGGGCGCGCGGCCTGCCCAACCGCGCCGTGCATTTCGGCCATGCGCTGAAGAACACGCTGGTGCCGGTGATTACCATTGTCGGGCTGCAATTGGGCGCCATTATCGCCTTCGCCATTGTGACCGAAACCGTGTTTCAATGGCCGGGCATGGGGCTGCTGTTCATCCAATCCGTCAATCAGGCTGATATCCCGGTGATGGCGGCCTATCTGCTGCTGATTTCCGCCCTTTTCGTCACCATCAACCTGATTGTTGACCTGCTTTATTACGCGGTGGACCCCAGGCTGCGCATTGGCCGCGGGCAGGGGGCGCATTGATCATGTCTGCAACGCTGCGACGCTTTTTCGATAGTGATTTGTGGTGGTCCTTCACCCGATCCCCCATCACCATGCTTTCCGCCGTAGTGGCGCTGGTCTGCATTCTGGGCGCGCTATTCGCGCCCTGGATCGCGCCGCATAACCCCTTTGACCTCGCCTCACTCAATCTGCTCGATGCCTTCAAGCCGCCCTCCTGGACGGAAGAAGGGGAGCGCGCCTATCTGCTCGGCACCGATGACCAGGGCCGTGATGTGCTGTCTGCCATCATGTATGGCGCGCGGGTTTCGCTGCTGGTTGGGCTTTCGGCGACGATTTTTGCGACCACGCTTGGCGTCACGCTTGGGCTGCTGGCTGGGTATCTTGGCGGCAAGCTGGATGCGCTGCTGATGCGCATTTGCGATATTCAATTGACCTTTCCGTCCATCCTGGTGGCGCTGCTGATTGATGGCGTGGTGCGCGCCGCGCTGCCGCGGGAAGTGCATGACCAGATCGCGCTTTTCGTGGTGATTTTCGCGATCGGCATCAGCGAATGGCCGAAATTCGCCCGCACCGTGCGCGGTTCCACCATGGTGGAACGCAACAAGGAATACGTGCAGGCGGCGCGCGTGATTGGCGTTACCCCGCCGCGCATCATGCTGTCCCACGTGCTGCCCAATGTAATGGGGCCGGTCCTGGTGATTGCGACGCTCAATCTGGGGCTTGCGATCCTGTCGGAAGCCACACTTTCCTTCCTTGGCGTGGGCGTGCCGCCGACGCAACCCTCGCTCGGCACGTTGATCCGTATTGGCAATGACTTCCTGTTCAGTGGCGAATGGTGGATCACGATCTTCCCCGGTGTGACGCTGATTGCCATGGTGCTTTCCGTCAATCTTTTGGGCGATTGGCTACGCGACGCCCTCAATCCGAAGCTCCGCTAATGTCTGGCCAGAACCCCTTGCTTGAAGTGCGCCATTTGCGCGTGGAATTCCCGACACGGCGCGGGACGCTGGTGGCACTTGATGATGTGTCCTTCACGATTTCTGCCGGCGAAGTGCTGGGCGTTGTTGGTGAATCGGGTGCCGGCAAATCCATGACCGGGGCGGCGATCATTGGCTTGCTGGAACCGCCGGGTAGGATCGCGGCGGGCGAAATCAGGCTGGATGGCAAGCGGATAGACAATCTGCGTTATGAGGATATGCGCCGCATTCGCGGCAAGGAAATCGGCGCGATTTTCCAGGACCCGCTGACCACGCTGAACCCGCTCTATACCGTGGGCCGGCAATTGGCCGAGACCATGACAACGCATTTGCCGATCACCCCGGCTGAGGCACGCAAGCGCGCCATTGGTTGGCTTGACCTGGTTGGTATTCCCGCCGCGGCGCAGCGGATTGATTCCTACCCGCATGAATTCTCGGGCGGCATGCGCCAGCGCGTGGTGATTGCGCTGGCGTTATGTGCCGAACCACGCCTGATTGTGGCGGATGAACCAACCACGGCCTTGGATGTTTCGATCCAGGCGCAAATCATCGCTTTGCTGAAATCGCTCGCGCGCGAAAAGGGCACGGCGATGATGCTGGTGACGCATGACATGGGCGTCATTGCGGAAACCGCGGATCGCGTGGCGGTGATGTATGCCGGGCGCATCGCGGAAATCGGTCCCGTGCGCAATGTGGTGAAGCAGGCAAGCCACCCTTATACGGTGGGGTTGATGGGCTCCATCCCGCCCTTGGATCGGCGTGTTGAAAGGCTGGCGCAGATTGATGGCGCCATGCCGCGGCTTTCCGCCATCCCCAAAGGCTGCGCCTATAATCCGCGCTGCCCCAAGGCCTTCGCGCGCTGTGCGCAGGATAGGCCGGATTTGCTGCCGGCGGGGCCAACACAAGCCGCCTGCTGGCTTTATGCGGCGGGGGAGGGCGCCCAACATGGCTGATACCCCCATGCTCGAACTGCGTGATGCAGCACGGTATTTCGATGTCTCGCGCCCGGCCTTGCAGCGCCTGATCGCGAATGAGGGCAAGCGTATTTTGCGCGCGGTGGATGGCGTCAGCCTTGCCGTGCCGAAGGGCACCACCTTGTCGCTGGTGGGTGAATCAGGCTGCGGCAAATCCACGGTCGCAAGGCTTGCGGTTGGGCTTTACCGGCCAAGTGCGGGGCAGGTGATGTTTGATGGGCGCGATTTGGCCGAAGCCCGCGCCGCATCCGATCAGCGCCGGCGGATGCAGATGATTTTCCAGGACCCCTATGCCTCGCTCAATCCGCGTTGGCGTGTCAGGGATATCATTGCCGAGCCTATTCGTGCCTTTGGCCTGCTGCCCAATCGCGCGGCGGAGGAGGCGAAGGTCGCGGAATTGCTCACGCAGGTGGGGCTATCGCCGCTTGATGGCCATAAGTTTCCGCATGAATTTTCCGGCGGGCAGCGTCAGCGCATTTCGATTGCGCGCGCGCTTTCTTCCAATCCGGAATTTCTGGTCTGCGATGAACCGACATCCGCGCTTGATGTTTCGGTGCAGGCGCAAATTCTGAATTTGATGAAGGAATTGCAGTCCCGCATGGGGCTGACCTATTTGTTCATCAGCCACAACCTGGCCGTGGTGCGGCAGGTGAGTGACCGGATCGGCGTGATGTATTTGGGCCGGATTGCGGAATTGGCGCCGGCGGAAAGCCTGTTTCGCCGCCCGCGCCATCCTTATACGCGCGCGCTGATGGAAGCGATCCCGGACCTGGACATGACCGGGCGCGTGCGTATTCCGGTCGGCGGTGAGGTGCCGAGCCCGATCACCCCACCCACCGGCTGCGCCTTCCACCCGCGCTGCCCGCTGGCGGGGCCGCGCTGCAAGGCAGAACGGCCTGAATTGAAGCCGGCAGGCGATGCCATGGTGGCCTGCCATGCGGTGGAAGAAGGCCGCGACGCGGCGTGATGTTTACAGCCAGCGCGGTTCTGGCAGCGCTATTGCTAGCCGCCCCTTGAAACCCGCCGCGCGTAATTGGCCTGAGATTTCATCGGCCAAATTCCAGGGCAGGATAAGGATCACATCCGGCGCCATGGCGAGCAGCGCCTCCGGTGAGACAATCGGGATGGCACTTCCCGGCAAGACCCGGTTCTGCTTGGCGGGGTTGCGATCCGCAACCGCGATGAAATCCGCCGCCGTGACGCCCGCAGCATTCAGGAAGGTATTGCCCTTGGCTGCCGCGCCATAGGCGCCAAGCTTCAGCCCGTCAGCGCGACATTGCGCGAGCCAGGCCTTAAACGCCGCCAGCACCGCCGCGACACGGGTGTTGAAACCCTCATAGAAGGCATTGCCTGCAATGCCGCGCGCGGCTTCTTCCGCACGCATCGCAATAACCCCTGGCATATCGGCGCGCATGCCATCGGCAGTCGCGAAATAGCGGAGACTCCCGCCATGCGTCGGAAGCTTCTCAACATCAAACACGCGCAAACCCTGCGCGCCAAGCAAGCGCTCCACCGCATAAAGCGACCAATAGGCATAATGTTCATGATAGATCGTATCGAATTGCACCCCATCCACGAAGGACAGCAGATGCGGCGCTTCGATGGTGACAACGCCGCGCGGGCCGGCCAAATACGCAAGCCCTGCGGCGAAATCCACCACATCCGGCACATGCGCCAACACATTATTCGCAATCACCAAATCCGCATGGCCGCGCCTCGCCACGATATCCATCGCTGCTTCACGTCCGAAGAAGCGCACTTCGGTCGGCACGCCAGCGGCCACGGCAGATGCGGCGACATTCGCGGCCGGCTCCACACCCAGGCAGGGAATGCCGGCGGCAACGAAATTGCGCAGCAGATAGCCATCATTGCTCGCGATTTCGACCACAAAGCTTTGCGCGCCCAGCGAAAGGCGTTCACGCATCGCTGCCGCATAACGCGCGGCGTGCTCAAGCCAGCTCTCCGAAAAGGAGGAGAAATAGGCATAATCGGTGAAGATCGCCTCCGCTTCCACCACATGGTCCAATTGCACCATGCGACAGGTCCCGCAGACCACGGCGGCGAGTGGATAACGCGGCAGCGGCGCAGAACCGGGCAGGGGGTAATCATTGGCAAGCGGTGTCGCGCCCAGATCGCAGAACATGGCGCTGATCGCACCACCACAGGCGCGGCAGGCAGTGATGGGGCGGCAGGCGGCCTGGGTAGTCATGAGGACATCGCTTTCTCAATCTCAGTCAGCGCCAGCGCGCGGCCATCGGCCCCGCCGCGCCAGGCTTCATACCAGCGCGCGGTGGCAGTAATGGCACTGGCGGCATCATGGCGCGGCGCCCAGCCCAGGCTTTGCATGGCAAGGCCGCTATCCAAAGCCAGGCGCTGCGCTTCTTCCATCGGTGGCGCGGGCGCGGCTTCCCAGGCGATTGGTGCGCCGGCGGCAGCGCCATAAAGCTCCAGCACGCGGCGGACAGAAATCTCCGCATCGCGCGGGCCGAAATTGAGCGCTTGCGGTGCGCTGCCATGCCAAAGCGCTTCCGCATGCAGCAAATACCCGAGCAGCACATCCAACACATGCTGGAAGGGGCGCGTGGCATCGGGGCGGCGGATCACCAGCGTTTCACCCGCGATGCGCGCGCGCACCAGATCAGGGATCAGGCGTTCCGCGCCGAAATCACCACCGCCAATCACATTGCCGGCGCGGGCGGTTGCCATGTTGCCGATCTCAGCGCCGAAACTCGCGCGCCAGGACGCGACCGCGATTTCGCAAGCCGCCTTGGAAGCGCTGTAGGGATCATGCCCACCGAGAGGATCATCCTCGCGAAAGGGCCGGCCCTGATTGTTGTTGCGATAGACCTTGTCGCTCGTGATGATCAGCGCAGCGCGCGCCCCCGCACCGCGCAGCGCCTGCATCAGGTTGATGGTGCCGGTCACGTTGCTTGCGAAAGTGCCCTCAGGGTCCCGATAGCCGCGCCCGACCAGGGCTTGCGCGGCAAGGTGCAGCACAATCTCGGGCTGCGCTGCGCGCACAGCCGCCTGCACCGCTGCCGCATCACGCAAATCCCCGATGCGTGAGGCGATAGCGGGGCGCAAAGCGACAAAGGCAGAAGGCCCGGCTTCCGGCGCCAGCGCAAAACCAGTGACCTCAGCGCCGAGCCGTTCCAGCAGCAGCGCCAGCCAGGCCCCCTTGAAGCCGGTATGGCCGGTCAGCAATACGCGCTTGCCGCGCCAGAAATCCGCGGAAGGCTGGCGCATTACCATCGCTTCCAGGGCGCCGTACCGTCCTGCCAGAGCCCTTCCAGCACATCGCGGTCGCGCGGTGTATCCATCGGGTGCCAGAAGCCGCGATGGTCAAAGGCACGGAGCTGATCATCGGCGGCAAGCCCGCGCAGCGGCGCCTGTTCCCAAACACAATCATCGCCATCAATGCGGTCCAGCACGCGGGGCGAGAGCACGAAAAACCCGCCATTGATGGTGGCACCATCGCCGGGCGGCTTTTCGGTGAAGGCGCGCACGGTATTGCCAACACGTTCCAACGCGCCGAAGCGCCCAGGCGGCACCACGGCCGTTACGGTGGCATCACGGCCATGGGCGCGGTGAAAGGCAATCAAAGCCCCGATATCCACATCGGAAACACCATCGCCATAGGTCAGGCAAAAACCCTCTTCGCCCCGCAAATGCGGCGCGACACGGCCAAGCCGGCCACCGGTTTGCGTATCCTCACCGGTGTCCACCAGCGTCACGCGCCAATCCTCGGCGGCTGGGGTCAGCCAGGTGGCGGTACCGGTCGCGAGATCAAGTGTCAGATCCGATGAATGGGCGCGGTAATTCAGGAAATATTCCTTGATCAATTGGCCCTTATAGCCAAGGCAGATCACGAAATCCCTGATGCCATGCGCGGCATAGGATTTCATGATGTGCCACAGGATTGGGCGCCCGCCGATTTCCACCATGGGCTTGGGGCGAAGCTGGGTTTCGGCACCAAGCCTGGTGCCACGCCCCCCGGCCAGAATGACGGCTTTTCTGATCATGCACACCCCAAAAGGAACATGGTTTTGTCGCCTATAGCACGCATTCCAAGCCGGGCGCGCAAGCTTGGCTATTCACCCCGCGCCACCCCCTCGCGCCTGGGGTCGGAAGCGCCAATCAGCCCGGAACCGGTCACGCGGATCACTTGCAGGCCCGATATCATCTCCCGGATCGTCGCTTCATGCCCGCGGGCGCGCAGCGCCGGGGCCAGGGCGGCGGCAGGCGTGCCTTGTTCAAGTTCCACCGGCCCGCCCATACTGCCCATATGGGGCAGCGCCACGGCTTCTTCCGGCGATAACCCCCAATCGAGCAAGCCCACCAGCGTCTTCGCGACATAGCCAATGATGCGCGGCCCGCCCGGTGAGCCCACCACGGCATGAAGCGCCCCCGCGCCATCCAGCACAATGGAAGGCGCCATGGACGACCGCGGCCTTTTGCCTGCCTCAACCCGATTGGCGATGGGCCGGCCATTCGCTTCCGGCGCGAAGCTGAAATCGGTCAGCTGATTGTTCAGCAAAAAGCCGCGCACCATGATCCGCGCGCCGAACAGCGCTTCAATCGTGGTCGTCATGGAAAGCGCATTGCCCGCGCCATCCACAATGGCGATATGGCTGGTGCCGGCCTCATGATCCTGGGTTTGCGGCGCGAGGAATGTTTCCCGCCAGGAAGGATTGCCGGCCCGCACATTTTGTATCGCACGATCACGATCCATCAATTGCGCGCGCGCGGTCAGATAGGCGCGGTCCGTCAGCCCCAGCACCGGCACCGGCACGAAATCCGCATCGGCCAGGTAAAGATTGCGATCGGCAAAGGCCAAGCGCCCGGCTTCCGCCAGCAAATGCGCCGCATCCACACCGCGCGGGTCAAGCCGCGGCATGTCGAAATGTTCAAGCAGGCCAAGTATTTGCGCGACTGCGACACCGCCTGAGGATGGTGGCGGAAAGCCACAGACCCGGAAGCTGCGATAGGGCGTGCAAATGGCGCTCCCCTGCCTTGGCTGGTAGCGCGTGAGGTCTTCCAGCGTCATGACGCCTGGATTGCTTGGGTGGTTGCGGATGGCGGCGATAATGTCTTCTGCAATCGGGCCTTGTTGCAGCGCCGCCGCGCCATCGCGCGCAACGGCACGCAATGTCTCGGCCAGGGCTGGGTTGCGCAGCCGATGCCCCACCGGCAGGGCCATGCCATCTGGCGTGAAGAAATAGGCGCCAGCGCCAGCGTCCCGGCGCAGCAACAGCGTATCGGCGGCGATGTCGCGGGCAAGGCGCGGGCTGACCGCAAAACCTTCTTCGGCGAGGCGAATGGCGGGCTCAAACAGCCTTGCCCAGGGCAGCTTGCCATGGGCACGGTGCGCCGCTTCCAGCACTGGCAGCACGCCTGGCACACCAACCGCGCGCCCGCTGGCCATGGCTTCCAGGAAGGGCATCGGCCGGCCATCGCGCAGGAAAAGCGCAGGCGTTGCGGCAGCGGGCGCGACCTCCCGCCCATCCCAGGCTTCGATCCCGCCATCGGCGGCGCGGCGGAACATGATGAAGGCGCCACCACCAATGCCGGAGGATTGCGGTTCCACCAGTGTCAGCACTGCCTGCACTGCCACGGCGGCATCCAGTGCACTGCCACCATCCCGCAGCACACCAAGCCCGGCTTCCACCGCCAAAGGATGACCCGCCGCGACCATATGGCGCTGCGCGGGCTGAGCGGCGCCGAGAACGGGCGCGAGGAGGAGGGCGAGGAGAAGAAGTAAACGGGTCATGGCGCTGGCCTGCTGCTTTGGCGGCAGCATAGCGGGATGCGTCGGCAAACCCCAGACACACCCGCAGCCCTGTTGCCGCGCCGTGCCGGAAATGACACGGTAAGCATCAGACACTTTTCGACCGGGAGACAAGATATGGCAACGCGCAGATCGGCTTTCACGCGCAATTTCGCGCCCCTGGCGCTATTGGTTCTGGCGCTTGGTCTTTCGGCCTGCGCCAGCGGGGCCAAGCCCGGCGCGATGCTCGCCCCGAATACCGCGCAAACCACCATTTCCCCGAATTCCAATCTGCGCGAGGCTGTAGCGATCGGGCAGGTTTCCGGTGGGCGCGAAACCAATCCACTTTGGATGTCTGATGTTTCGAGCAGCGATTTGGCTGAAGCGCTGCGCCTGAGCCTTTCGGTCCGCACCATGCTTGCCATCCGGGATGAACGCTTCCGGCTTGAAGCGAACATGATCAATCTTCAGCAGCCCGTGATTGGCGTTGATATGACAGTAACTTCCAAGGTCCGCTATCGTCTCACACGCGTCGCCGACAATACCATTGTATTTGAACGCGAGATAACAGCGCCCTTCACGGCGGCCTTCAGTTCCTCCTTCTATGGCGTGGAACGATTGCGGCTGGCCAATGAGGGCTCCATTCGTGAGAATATCTCCCAGTTCATCGCGGCCTTGATCGCGGCAGAAGCCGAAAACCCGGCAGCCTTTGGGCGCGCGAGCCGGCCTCGAACATCCTGATCGGCCAGGCGGGCGGGCCAAGGTGATGTGACGCATCGCGCCATGCCCCGCCAACCCCCACCCACCCATCGCCTGCTCCGTGGCCGGCGCGCCTATGTCGCCGGGCAGGATGCCGAAGCCCTCGCCGCCGCTGCGCTGACTGCCGAGGGTTGGCTGATCCTCGGCCAAAGGGTGCGCACTGAAGCGGGTGAAATTGACCTGATCGCCGAACGCGAAGGCCTGCTCGCCTTCATTGAAGTGAAGGCGCGGCCCTCATTCGCCGAAGCGGCTTATGCTTTGGGGCCTAGACAACGTGCCCGGCTAGTCGCGGCGGCTGAGGCCTGGCTTGCCACCAACCCCAACCACGGCAGCGCCGGCATGCGCTTTGATGTCATGCTGGTGGCCGCGGACGGCACCATCCGCCGCATCGCCGATGCCTTCCGAATAGAGGAAACCTAAGCCGGCTTCTCCGCCATCATCAGGTAATTCACCCCCGTATCGCGGGTAATCCACCAAGCACCCGAAAACCCCATTTCCATCCCGGCCAGATCAGCCACGCGCAACCCCGCCCCGCGCAGCCCCGCGCCAAGCTCAGCCGGGGTCACGAACATGCGCCAATCATGCGTGCCGATAGGCAGCAGCCGCAGCAGATATTCGGCGCCCAGTTTCGCCATCAGGAAGGATCGCGGCGTGCGGTTCAGCGTGGAAAGAAACACCAGCCCCCCGGGCCGGGCAGCGCGGGCCAAGGCGGCCAGGAAGGCCGCGCGTTCGGTCACATGTTCAATCACTTCAAGGCTGACCACGGCGTCAAAGCCGCCGGCTTCCTCGGCCAAATCCTCCGGCCCGCCCTGGCGGTAATCAATCGCAAGCCCGCCCGCCGCGGCATGGGTGCGGGCTGCCGCCAAAGCCTCCGGCGCGGCATCCATCCCCGTAACCTCCGCGCCGAGCCGGGCGAGTGCCTCAGAAGCCAGCCCCGCCCCGCAGCCCACATCCAGCACCCTAAGCCCCGCAAGCGGCGCCGCCCCCCCCGGTTTGCGGCCATGGGCGCGGGCCAGCCTTTCGGCGATCCAGCCGATGCGGACCGGATTCATCCGATGCAGCGGCTTCATGGGGCCATTCGGGTCCCACCAGCGCGCCGCGAGGGCGTCGAATTTGGCGATTTCCGCCTGAAGCGCCGTTGCTTCCGCCAAGATGCTGCCCTTTCTTGCGCTGATCCTATGGGGTGGGTTGCGCGTCCCCCGCCCCCCCGGTATCTGTCCCGCCCCGCGCGCCGGTGCAACCGCCGGCCATTCCTTTTCCGCCCCGCCCAGGGAAAATAGCCTTCTATGGCCCGTATCGTCATGAAATTCGGCGGCACCTCAGTCGCTGATCTGGATCGTATCCGCAATGTCGCCGCCCGCGTGAAGCGAGAGGTGGATGCCGGCCATCAGGTCGCTGTCGTGGTTTCCGCCATGTCGGGTGTGACCAATCAGCTGGTCAAATGGTGCCAGGACCTCTCGGCGCTGCATGATGCGCGCGAATATGACACGGTGGTCGCGACCGGTGAGCAGGTGACAACCGGCCTCACCGCCATCGCCCTGCAGGCGATTGGCGTTGATGCCCGGTCCTGGCAGGGCTGGCAGGTGCCGATCATTACCGACCAGGCGCATGGCAAGGCCCGCGTTGAATCCATTGATGGCGCCGCGCTGATTGAACGCATGCAGCAAGGCCAGGTGCCGGTGGTGGCGGGCTTTCAGGGCATTGACCCGAAACGCAACCGCATCACCACGCTTGGCCGTGGTGGGTCTGATCTTTCGGCGGTGGCCATCGCTGCTGCGGTCAAGGCGGATCGCTGTGATATCTATACCGATGTGGACGGCATCTATACGACCGACCCGCGCATTGTGCCGCGCGCGCGCAAGCTTGAGCGGATTTCCTATGAGGAAATGCTGGAACTCGCTTCCGTTGGCGCCAAGGTCTTGCAGACGCGGTCGGTTGAATTGGCGATGAAGCAGCGTGTGCGCGTGCAGGTGCTCTCCAGCTTTGAGGATAAGCCAGGCTCGCTCGTGGTTGATGAGGATGAAATCGTGGAACAGCCCGTCGTTTCCGGCATCGCCTATTCGCGCGATGACGCCAAGATAACGCTTCGCCGTGTGCCGGACCGGCCCGGTGTGGCCGCCGCCGTTTTTGGCGCGCTGGCCAAGGCCAATGTGAATGTGGACATGATTGTCCAGAATGTCGGTGCCGATGGCAGTACGGACATGACATTTACCATCGGCAAGGTTGATCTGGCGCGCACGCAGGATGTGCTGGCGAAGGCGCAGGCCGATCTTGGCTATGAGGCGCTGCTGGCTGACCCGGATGTGACAAAAATCAGCGTGGTCGGGATTGGGATGCGCAGCCACGCTGGGGTCGCCACCACCATGTTCAAGGCGCTGGCCGAAAAGGGCATCAATATCCAAGTGATTTCCACCAGCGAAATCAAGGTGAGTGTGCTGGTCAGCGCCGATTACACGGAACTTGCGGTGCGCGCCTTGCACACGGCTTATGGGTTGGATGCGCCGGCATGAGCGATGACATGACCAAGGCCCTGGCGCAGCTTGATCGGCTGATGGCGCGCGGCGCGGCGTTTCTGGGCGCGCGCTATGCCATTATGGGTGGCGCCATGTCCTGGGTCAGCGAAAGGCATTTGGTCTCGGCCCTTTCCAATGCGGGGGCCTTTGGCGTGATTGCCTGCGGGGCGATGGAACCGCCGCGCCTGGCGGAAGAAATCGCGGGTACGCAGGCGCTGACCACCAGGCCCTTTGGTGTCAATCTGATCACCATGCACCCAAGGCTGGATCAGCTGGTGGATACCTGCCTGGCGGCCAAGGTTTCACACATTGTTTTCGCCGGCGGCATTCCGCCCGGCACCGCGATCAAAAAGGCCAAGGATGGCGGGGCAAAGGTGGTGTGCTTTGCGCCGGCCCTCGCGCTGGCCAAGCGCCTGATCCGCGCCGGGGCGGATGCGCTGGTGATTGAAGGCAGTGAGGCGGGTGGGCATATCGGCCCCGTTTCGCTGACGGTGCTGGCGCAGGAAATCCTGCCCCATATCCGCGATGTGCCGGTGTTTGTGGCGGGCGGCATTGGGCGTGGTGAGGCGATCCTGTCCTATCTGGAAATGGGCGCCGCTGGCGTGCAGCTCGGCACGCGCTTTGTGTGTGCGCGGGAATCCATCGCGCATGCCAATTTCAAGCAGGCCTTCATTCGCGGCAATGCGCGCGATGCCATGCCGACCGTGCAATTGGATGAAAACTTCCCGGTGATCCCGGTGCGCGCTTTGCAGAATGAAGGCACCAAGCGCTTTCTGGAGCATCAGGCGGAGACCATTCGCCGCTTCAAATCGGGTGAACTGACGAAGGAAGCCGCGCAACTGGATATCGAACATTTCTGGGCCGGGGCACTCAGGCGCGCGGTGATTGATGGCGATGTCGAAAATGGCTCGCTCATGGCCGGGCAATCGGTTGGCATGGTGACGCAGGAACAAACTGCCGCTGAAATCATCGCCGAATTGCGCGAACAGGCCGCACAGGCGATTATGGCGCGTTCCGCCGCCGCTGCCGCCTGACCCGCTGGAAAGCCCATGAAGCGCTCTGCCCGCACCGAAAACTCCGTCCAGGAAGCCGCCCGCGTTGGTGAAGAACTGCGTGAGGCGCGAATTGCCCTTGGCATCAGCGTTGAGGATGCGGCCACGCAGCTTCGCATCAACAAGCGCTATTTGATGGCGCTTGAGGAAGGGCGGGTGAAAGACCTGCCCGGCGCTGCTTATGCCGTTGGTTTCGTGCGGTCCTATGCCACCGCACTCGGGCTTGATGCGGATGACGCCGTGCGGCGTTTCCGCGATGTTTCCGGCACGGCGGTGACGAAGCAGGGCGATCTGGTCTTCCCTGAACCCGTGCCCCGGCGCGGCATCCCGACCGGCGTGCTGGCCGCACTTGGCTTGGCGTTGGCGATGGGTGGCTATGTCGCCTGGTATCAATGGAGCGGGCAGGGAGAGCGCGTGGTGGATACGGTGCCCCCACTGCCGCCTCGGCTGGAACGCGCCGCCGAAGCCACCGCCGGACGAGACGCACCTGCCCCGCCGGTTGCGGAGCCGCCAGCGCCGCCGCCGGCGCCGGTGGCCGCGCCCCCACCGCCCCCGCGCATAGACCCGGACCGGCCACGCATTATGATCCGTGCCAAGGGCGAAAGCTGGGTGCAAATTCGCGATAATCCCGGCAACCGGGTGCTGACAGACCGGGTCCTACGCGCGGGAGACAGCGTCGAAATCCCCAATCGCCCCGGGATCGTGCTGACCACCGGCAAGGCCGAAAACCTTGATATCCTGCTGGATGGGCAGGAGGTGGACGCCTTCGGCGGCCCCGGCGTGCGGCGCAATATCGTGCTGGAGCCTGACCGGCTGCGGACGCCGCCCGCCCCGGCGCCAACCCCTGCCGCCACCCCCGCGCCGCGCCCGGCCCCTGCGACGCCCCCGCCGCCAACCCCGCCTCGGCCCTGAGATTTTTCAAGTCTTTCGGCGCGGCCAAAGCCTCGGCATAATCGGCGGTGAAAACCAGCCTTCGGGGTCCGCCTTATGTCCTATCGTCCCTATCAAAAGATCGAGCGCCGCAAATCCCGGCTGATCCATGTCGGGCGCGTGCCGGTGGGGGGCGATTCGCCGATCTCCGTGCAGACCATGACCAATACGCCGACGGAAGACGCGGCGGCGACGATTGCGCAAATCCGCCGCTGCGAATTGGCTGGCGTTGATATCGTGCGCGTGTCCTGCCCGACCGAGGAAGCAACGGCTGCCTTGGCCGAGATTGTGCGCGAAGTGAATGTGCCGATTGTCGCCGATATCCATTTCCACTACCGCCGCGCCATTGAAGCGGCGGAAGCGGGCGCAGCCTGCCTGCGCATCAATCCCGGCAATATCGGGTCCAAGGAACGCGTGAAGGAAGTGATCAAGGCCGCGCGCGATCATGGCTGTTCCATCCGCATCGGCGTGAATGCCGGCAGCCTTGAAAAGCACCTTCTTGAAAAATACGGCGAACCCAATCCGGAAGCACTGGTGGAAAGCGCGCTATGGCATGCGGACCATCTGCTGCAAGAGGATTTTCACGAATTCAAGATCAGCGTGAAGGCTTCCGATGTTTTTCTGGCCGTTGCCGCCTATCAGCAATTGGCGGAAGCCTGCGATCACCCCTTGCATATCGGCATTACGGAAGCCGGCGGCAAACGCACCGGGACGGTGAAATCCGCGATTGGCCTTGGGTCCCTGCTATGGGCGGGCATTGGCGATACGCTGCGTGTCTCCCTGTCCGCCGAGCCGGAAGAAGAGGTTTCGGTCGGTTGGGAATTGCTGAAATCGCTGCATCTCCGCCATCGCGGGGTGAAGGTGATTTCCTGCCCAAGCTGCGCGCGGCAGGGTTTTGATGTGATCCGCACCGTGGAGAAATTGGAAGAACGCCTTTCGCATATTGTCGAGCCGATCAGCCTTTCCATCATCGGCTGCGTGGTGAATGGCCCCGGTGAGGCGCTGATGACCGATATCGGCCTGACCGGCGGCGGTGCGGGGACTCACATGGTCTATAGCGCCGGCAAGACCGACCACACGATCCGGTCTGAGGAAATGGTGGATCACATTGTGGGTCTGGTGGAGGCGCGCGCCGCGGCGTTGCGGATGGCGAAGGCAGCGGAAGACGCAGCACGCGCGGCGGAATAAGCCGCGCCTCACCCCTTGCCCCGGGCGCCCGCCCGGCGATACAGGCTTTTCATGTCCAGCCAATTGCAGCCCGCCCGTGGCACCCGTGACCTGATCGGTGAAGAATTCCGCCGCCACCATGCGGTGGCCGAAGCCGCGCGGCGCATCTCCGCGCTTTACGGCTTTGAGGAATGGGCGACGCCCATTTTTGAAGATACGCGCGTCTTTGCCCGCGGCCTGGGCGATACCTCCGACGTTGTCTCCAAGGAAATGTACAGCTTCACCGATCGTGGTGGGGAAAGCCTGACGCTCCGCCCGGAAATGACCGCGGGCGTTTGTCGTGCGCTGGTTTCCAACGGCCTCACGCAATCCAATTTGCCGCGCAAGGTTTTCTATGCCGGGCCGATGTTTCGCTATGAACGCCCGCAAAAGGGGCGCTATCGGCAATTCCACCAGATCGGCATCGAAATCCTGGGCGCGGCCGAACCGCTGGCTGACGCGGAAGTGATCGCTTGCGGCTGGCATATCCAGCAGGAACTCGGCATCGCCGAAGGCACGGTACTGGAAATCAACACCCTTGGCGATGCGCCATCGCGTGATGCCTATCGCGCGGCGCTGGTGGCCTATTTCAGCGCCCATCGCGATGCGCTGAGCCATGACAGCCGTGTGCGCCTTGAAAAGAACCCTTTGCGCATACTGGATTCCAAGGATGAGACGGACCGCGCCATTGTCGCCGGTGCGCCGGTGATTGGCGATCACCTCACCCCCGAAGCGGCGGCCTTCTACGCCACTGTGAAGAAGCACCTCACGCGCTTTGGCGTGCCCTTCCGCGAAAACCCGCGCATTGTGCGTGGCCTCGATTACTACAGCCACACCGCCTTTGAATTCGTGACCGAAAAGCTCGGCGCGCAGGGCACGGTGATGGCGGGCGGGCGCTACAATGGCCTGGTTGAGGAAATGGGCGGGCCGCCCACGCCTTCCGTCGGCTGGGCCGCTGGCATTGAACGGCTGGCGATGCTGCTGCCGCAAAGCCCCGCCGCGCCGCGCCCCGTGGCCGTGATCCCCGTGGGTGATGACGCGGAAGGCCCCGCGCTTGATATGCTGGGCGCTTTGCACCGCGCCGGTATCACGGCCGAGATCGCCTATCGCGGCAATCTGAAGCGGCGGATGGAACGCGCCAATCGCATCAATGCGCGCGCCGCGGTCATTCTGGGCGAAGCCGAAATCGCCGCCGGTGTTGCGCAATTGCGTGATCTGGATGCCGGCACGCAGGAAAGCGTCGCAGTCGCGGATATCCCCGCCCGCCTGAAATGAGCCTGCCATCCCGCCTTGATCGGTTGCTGTCGCGCGCGGAGGAGCTGCGCCATATGCTCTCCACCGCGCCCGGCGCAGATATTGGTGCGCTCTCCAAGGAATTGGCGGAGCTTGAGCCGCTGGTTGAGAAAGTCGCCGAATATCGCGCGGCAGAACGCGCCCGCGATGAAGCGCAAGCCATGCTGAGCGATCCCGAAATGCGCGAATTGGCGGAAGCCGAATGGCTCACGCAAAAGGAACGCGTGCCTGCGCTTGAACATGAAATCCGCATCATGCTGCTGCCCCGCGATGCGGCGGATGAACGGAGCGCCATTCTGGAAATCCGCCCGGCGGCGGGTGGGGATGAGGCGGGGCTTTTCGCCGCCGAATTGTTCCGCGCCTATCAGCGCTATGCCGAAGGGCGCGGCTGGCGCTTTGAAGTGCTGGATTACGACGAAAACGAATTGGGCGGCATCAAGGGTGCCACTGCGGAAATCGCCGGGCGCGGGGTTTTCGCGCGGCTCAAATATGAAAGCGGCGTGCATCGCGTCCAGCGCGTGCCAACCACCGAAACCCAGGGGCGCATCCATACCTCCACCGTGACGGTCGCGGTGCTGCCGGAAGCCGAGGAAGTGGATGTGCAGATCGAAGACAAGGATTTGCGCATTGATACCTATCGCGCTTCCGGCGCCGGTGGGCAGCATGTGAACAAGACGGATAGCGCGGTGCGCATCACCCATATGCCAAGCGGCATTGTGGTTGCGATGCAGGAAGAAAAGAGCCAGCACAAGAACCGCGCCAAGGCGATGAAGGTACTACGCGCCAGGCTTTATGAACAGCAGCGCAATGCCGTTGATCAGGCGCGTGCCGCGGATCGTCGCAGCCAGGTCGGCACGGGGGATCGGTCTGAGCGCATCCGCACCTATAATTTCCCGCAAGGCCGCGTGACGGATCACCGAATCGGCCTCACGCTACATAAGATTGACCGCGTGATGCTGGGCGAATTCGATGATGTGTTTGATGCGCTGATCGCCGAAGACCAGGCGGCGCGGCTGGCGGCAGAAGCGGCGTGAAGGACGCGCCCTGCGCCGATCCTGCCGGCACGATCGGCTTTTTTCTCTGTCAGGCTGGCCAAAGGCTGCGGGGTGCGGCGATTGAAGCGCCGCGCCTGGAAGCGCGCCGCTTGCTCGCGCATGTATTGGGCACAACGGAAGAAGCACTGCTGCGAGACCCGCGCGCAGCGGTACCGGCAGACAAGGCCCAGCACTTCGCCGCCTTGCTCGCGCGGCGCGTGGCGCATGAACCCTTCGCCTATCTGACCGGGCGCGTCGGGTTCTGGACGCTTGATCTGGAAGTCTCCCCCGCCACGCTCATTCCGCGCGCCGATAGCGAAACCCTGGTCGAAGCCGCGCTGGCAGCCTGCCCGGATAAGGAGGCGGCGCTCAGGGTGCTGGACCTTGGCACGGGAACCGGGGCCTTACTGCTGGCGGTGCTGAGTGAATTTCCCGCCGCGAATGGGATCGGCATTGACCTGAAGCCCGCAGCGGCGGCTTTGGCGGCGCGCAATGCGGCGCGGCTGGGGTTGGCGGCAAGGGCGCGCTTCCTCACGGGCGATTGGGCGGCGGCTGTCCGTGGCCCGTTCGATCTGATCCTCTGCAACCCGCCCTATATCGAAAGCGCGGCCATTGCCGGGCTGATGCCGGAAGTGGCGCGGCATGAACCGGCCTCGGCACTTGATGGCGGGGCGGATGGCTTGGCGGCCTATCGGCGCATCATCGCCGATCTGCCGCGGCTTTTGGCGCCGCGCGGTGTGGCGGTGCTGGAATTGGGGGCGGGCCAGCAGGCGGCGGTGGAAGCCTTGGGCCTGGCCGCCGCCCTCAAGCCCGAAGCCTGCTCAGCCGATCTGGGCGGGGTGCCGCGTGCCCTTGTGCTGCGGGCCGCGTGATTTTGCCCTTGGCGCGGCGGGGCTTAGGCGCTACAAGGCTATTGCGGTGAGGCGAGGAAGTTCGATTCCCCTCCCTGATCCCGAAAAGCCTTATGGGTATTTGCCCGGTCCTTTCGGCACCGTTTGGATGCAACAGACTCGGAATTCAGGACGTATCCCAGGGCCTTGGCCCTCTGCGCCCCGGAAATGCCGAATGCGGAATAGCGAAACGCGATACAGATGAACATGAAGCGCATGCGCGGCCGGGGCGGTCACCGTCATGGTGGGGGCGGCCAGTTCCGCCATGGTGGCGGGGGCGGCGGCCAGGGTGGCGGTCAGCCTCTCAACCGCAACCACGTCTTTGACTCGAACGGGCCGGATTTGCGGCTGCGCGGCACGGCGCAACAGCTTTTCGAAAAATACCTCCAGCTTGGGCGCGATGCGACCAGCGGCGGGGATCGCGTAATGGCGGAAGGCTATTTCCAGCATGCGGAGCATTACTTCCGCATCCTGAACGCGATGAACCAGGCCGCGATGCAGCATCAGCAGCAATATCAGCAGCGCCGCTATTCGCAGCAGGACGGCCAGGAAGGGCCTGAGGGCGGTGAGGCTGGCGATCAGCCGGAATATCGCGGCGAAGCGCAAACCATCACGCCTGATTTGAATGAAAGCGGCGCGGAAGTGGTTGCCCCCGCGCGGCCCGCGCCGACGCCGGAACCCGCCTAGAAATCTACTTGAACTGCCGCCCGGCGCGCGGCGTCGGGTTTTGGGGAAAAGATCATGCCCGTGAACCCCGCCGATGGCGCCGTGCTCGGCGCGCTTTATGGCACGGATGCCATGCGCGCTGCCTTTGGCGAAGACGCCTATTTGCAAAAAATGTTGGATGTGGAGGCCGCCCTTGCGCGCGCGCAGGCAAGGCTTGGGATCATCCCGGCTGAGGCCGCGGCGACCATCACCCGCGTCGCGCGGGCGGAGGCTTTGGACCGCGCGGCCATGGCCGCCGCCACGCGCAATACGGGCTACCCGGTGGTGGGCCTGGTCAATCAGCTTTCCAAACTGGCTGGGGAAGATGCCGGGCGCTGGACCCATTGGGGTGCCACCACGCAAGACATCATGGATAGCGCGCTCGTTTTGCAAATCCGCGATGGCCTCACGCTGATTGAAGCGGATTTGCGCGCGACCATTGCGGGGTTTGCGACACTCGCGGCACAGCATCGCGCCACGGTGATGGCGGGGCGGACGCATTTGCAGCACGCCTTGCCGGTGACCTTCGGCTATAAGGTCGCGGTTTGGGTCAATCCGCTGATCACGGCCTTGGAACGGCTGGAACAGCTTCGCCCACGCGTGCTGCGGCTTGGCTTTGGCGGGGCTGCCGGGACACTGGCTTCCTTGGGGGATCAGGGCCTGCCGGTGGCGCGGGAATTGGCGCAGGAACTTGGCCTGATTGAAGCCGATATCCCCTGGCATGTGGCGCGCGATGGTGTCGCGGAAGTGGCCTGCTGGCTTGGCGTGCTTTGCGGCAGCCTTTCCAAGATCGGCACGGATGTGATGCTGCTGATGCAAACGGAATTGGCCGAAGTCGCCGAACCGCATGTGCCAAAGCGCGGCGGGTCTTCCACCATGCCGCAAAAGCGCAACCCGATTGCCTGCGAGTATATCCTGGCGCAGGCGCGCGGCGTGCATGCGCTGGTGCCGCAAATGCTCGCTGCCATGGCGCATGATCTGGAACGCGGCACCGGCCCCTGGCAGGCGGAAGCACTCGCACTGCCGCAAGCCTTCCTGCTGACCCATGGCGCGGTGGCGCAGGCGCGCTTTTTGTCCGAGGGGCTGCAAGTGGATGCGGCACGCATGCGCGCCAATCTTGACGCAACCCATGGCATGATCATGGGTGAGGCCGTGATGATGCGCTTGGCGCCCATTCTGGGCCGTGGCGAGGCCCATCATAAGGTGAATGACGCCTGTGACGCGGTGCGTGCCGAGGGCATTACGCTGGCGGCGGCCTTGTCACGCATCCCGGCCATTGCGGCGCGGCTGGATGCGGCAGCGGTCGAGGCCATGACCGACCCGGCGAGCTATCTGGGCAGCGCCCATGCCTTCACGGACCGGGTGGTGGCGCGGGCAAGTGCAGCGCTCCAGGCCTGAAGCAAAAGCAACAAAGCATTTACCATTGGCCTGGGCTGCCCCATATGCCGCCCATGCCGCCGCTTCTCCGCGCCCTTTGCGTCCTGCTGCTCGCCCCCCTGCTGGGCGCGCCGGCTGAGCGTCTGCCAACGCCGGACCCCCTGCGCGCAGCCGGCTGGCAGAAGGGCGGCTGGGCCGGGATCAAGCCCGCGACCTTCGAAGCGCTGCCGGATGCCGGGTTGAGGATCAGCGGCCAGGGGGAGGGGAGTTTCGTCTGGCGCACCGTCTCCAAGGCGGATGCCTGCCTTTATTGGCGCTGGCGTGTGGATCAGGGGCCGCCGCCCACGCGGCTGGACCGCAAGGGCGGCGATGATCGGGCCATAGCGATTACCGTCGGCTTTGATGGCTGGCCACCGGATGCGAGTTTTTTCCAAAAGGCGCAGCACACCATGGCCCAGGCCATGGCCGGGGATCACCGCCTGCCGCGCAGCATGCTGGTTTATGTCTGGGGCGGGACGGGGCAGGAACCGCGCCCCTTTGCCAACCCCTATGTGGCCGGGCTCGGCAAGGTCTATGTCCTGCGCGCGGCCAGCACACCGCGCCAGCAATGGTTTGAGGAAAGGATTGACCTTGGCCGGGATTGGCGCGCTGCCTTCAAGGGGGCGGGCGTGCCGCCGGTGCTTGAAATCATGATCGGCACCGATGTGGATGATACGAATGCGCGGCTGGATGCGCGGATAGAACGCCTCCGCTTCGCGCCCTGCTGAGCCGCTTCAGAAGGCATGATCCGGCGCAAAAACGCGCATCGGGATCATGGTAAATGGCGCGGCGTCACAAGGAGATTCGCATGACCGACCCGCTTCCCACCATCTGGAACCCTGATCAGCGCATTGGCGATATGCTGAAGGGCAAGCGCGGCCTGGTGGTGGGCATTGCCAATGCCGATTCCATTGCCTTTGGCGCCGCCGCCAAGCTGCGCGCCTTTGGTGCCGGCCTTGCCGTGACCTGGCTGAATGACAAGGCTGAGCCGCATGTGCGCCATTTGGCCGAACAGCTTGGCGCGGAAATCACCATGAAGCTGGATGTCGAAGCGCCCGGCGAAATGGAAGCGGTGTTTGAACGCCTGACGCGCGATTGGGGCAAGCTTGATTTCGTGATCCATTCCATCGCCTTCGCCCCGCGTGCCGATTTGCATGGCCGCGTGATTGATTGCTCGGCTGAGGGTTTCGCCCAGGCAATGCGCGTTTCCTGCTGGTCCTTTTTGCGCATGGCGAAGCTTGCCGAACCCATCATGGCGCCGGGCGGTGTGCTGGTGACCATGAGCTATTATGGCGCCGATAAGGTGGTGGCGAATTACAACATCATGGGTCCGGTGAAGGCCGCGCTTGAAGCCTCGGTCCGCTATGCGGCGGCCGAACTTGGGCCGAGCGGCATCAGGGTTTTCGCGGTCTCGCCCGGGCCGCTCCGCACCCGTGCCGCCAGCGGGATTGCGCAATTCGATGAATTGATCGCGGATGCCAAGGAACGCGCGCCGGCGCAGCGCCTGGTGGATATCGCCGAGGTTGGCCGCGTCGTGGCCTTTCTGGTGAGTGGCGCGTCATCCGGCATGACGGGCGATACGATCTATGTGGATGCGGGGCTGCATAATGTCGCCTGAACCCATGCAATCCGCGCTTCTGGTGCTGAATGCGGGCTCATCCTCGCTGAAATTCGCTGTCTTTGCGATTGATGGGCGCGGATTGACGCAGCGCTATGATGGCCAGATGGAAGGCATTGGCGCGGCACCGCGTTTCATCCTGCGCGATGCCGCAGGGGCGATGCTGAAGGAACGCCATTTCACGGCAGCCGAAGCACCCAAGGGCCATGAAGGCGCGCTTGGGGTGATTTTGGCGGCGCTCTCGCCCTTGCTGGATGGCGCGGCCATTCGCGCCATCGGTCATCGCGTGGTGCATGGCGGGCGGGATTTGAGCGCGCCGGTGATGATCACCGAGGCCATCATGATAAAACTCCGCGCGCTGGTGCCCCTCGCCCCCTTGCATCAGCCGCATAATCTGGCCGGCATTGAAGCGGCCGCGCGGCATTTTCCGGGTGTTCCGCAAATCGCCTGTTTCGATACGGCCTTTCACCGCACGCAAAGCCATGCCGCCGCCAGTTTCGCGCTGCCGCCACGGTTTTTCGATCAGGGCATCCTTCGCTACGGCTTTCATGGCCTTTCTTATGAATACATCGCGCGCCGCCTGGCGGCCGAGGATGCAGCGCTGGGGCGTGCTAGGCTGGTGGTCGCGCATCTTGGCAATGGCGCATCGCTTTGCGCGATTGAAGGTGGGCAAAGCCGCGCCACCACCATGGGCTTCACCGCCCTGGATGGCGTGCCCATGGGCACGCGCAGCGGCCAACTGGACCCAGGCGTGGTGCTGCATATGCTGGATAGTTTGCAGATGACATCGAAGGACATCACGCATCTGCTGTATCACGACAGCGGCTTGAAGGGCATGTCCGGCATATCGCAGGATGTGCGTGCCATTGAAGCCGCCGGCACCGAAGCCGCTGAGGCTGCGCTCGATCATTTCGCCTTTCGCGTGCGCCGCGAAATCGGCGCGCTGGCCGCTTCCATCGGCGGCATTGATGCCTTGGTCTTCACCGCCGGCATTGGTGAGAATGCGCATGGCGTGCGCGCACGCATCTGCGCGGGGCTTGGCTTTCTGGGTATCAACCTTGATCCCGCCGCCAATGCCGCCAATCGGCCGGAGATTGGCCGCGCCGGTGATCCCGTGCGCGTGCTGATCCGCCCAACGGATGAGGAAGCGATGATCGCGGAGCATGCCTTGGCATTGGTGGGACGGCCTTAACCCTTTACGCGCAGCAAGCAAAAGGTAAGCATGGTTGAAATCCAAAGGAGGCGCCCATGCTCGACAACCCCCCGCTGCTCACCATTCATCGCGGCCATCGCCGCCCGGCCAAGACACTGATCGAAGCCTTTCGTGGCGCGCAGACATCCCATTTGGTGGATGCCATGGATGGGCGCGGCGCGCTTGATTATCGCATCAAGCCGATGGACGCCGACAATGCCGTCTTTGTTGGCCCGGCACTGACCGCGCTTGCCTATCCCGCCGATGTTGTCGGCGTTTTTGGTGCGCTGATGGAAGCCGAAGCGGGCGATGTGATTGTGGTCGCGAATGATGCCTATACCGCGACCGCCGTGATCGGTGACTTGGTGGCCGGGATGATGAAGAACAAGGGTGTCGCGGCCTTCGTCACCGATGGTCTGGCGCGCGACCGTGCGGGCATTGTCGCATCCCGCCTGCCCCTTTTTGCCGCCGGTATCATGCCCGCTTCACCCGCGGCCAATGGCCCAGCGGTGGTGGGCGCACCAGTCACGCTTGGCGGGCAGCATGTGCGCCCCGGCGATATCATTGTGGGCGATGCCGATGGCGTTGTCGTGGTGCCGCAGGATCAGGCGGAGGCAGTGCTGGAAAAACTCGCCGCCGTGCGCGCCGCCGAGGCCCGCGCCATTGCCGCGGTGGAAGCGGGTGCCACCGCCAATGACAAGATGCGCGCCATTGTCAGCAATGCGCGGATCATTGCCCAGTAAAGCGAAACGCCGCCGGGGTGCCCCTCGGCGGCGCTTTTTCGGGGCAGGGCTTGGCGCGCCCTGCGATCAATCCTTGTGCTTCGCAAGATACGCCAGCAGATCCTTCAATTGCTGTTCATTGCGAAGCCCGGCAAAGGCCATGGAACCCTGCGGTGCGACTGCCTTTGGATTGGTGATATAGGCGGTAAGGTTTTCGATGGTCCAGACATGACCGCCTTCACCCAGCGTGCGCATATTGGATGAATAGCGGAAGCCTTCGATGGAGGCCGCCTTGCGGCCCACCACGCCCCAAAGATTGGGCCCGACGCCGTTGCGCCCGCCCTTGTCAATGGTGTGGCAAGCGCGGCACTGGTTGAAGACGCGCTGGCCGGCATCGGCATCCTGCGCGAAGGCTGGGACCGTGACGGAAAAACCCGCCAGCATGGCGGCGGAAAGCAAAAGGCGACGCATCAATCAAGGCTCCTGAAAGCTGAAACACCGTAATCGCCCTTCAGGCAAAAATTACGGCAGAACACCTGCTTGTCCGAAATGGTCGTGCTTGGCAAACCCGCAAGACGTCACGCAGCACGCATTTCAAGACTTTCATTTTGCTGCAATAAGGCCGCAATGATCGGCTGCGCCATGGCAGGATTGGTGAAAGCCAAATGCAGCCGCCCCTCCGCGCGGGAAACCAGCCGCACGCCAAGCGCTGGCCCCAGCGCATCAATGCGCAGCTCCCCTTCGGTGAAATCTGCTGCCCCACCCAGGAACAGCGCGCCACCAGGCGAAAGATCGAGCAGCACGCCCTCGGTCGCATTCAGCCGGGCCGGCACACCAAGGGAAAGCCGCGCCTCTCGCCGGCGATTGGCAGCCGGCAGGCGCCCGCGCAGCGCCTCGCCCAGATTCTGCCGGAAGGCCGCGATCGCATCGGCCAATTCATCCGCACCCGATTGCAGCGTCCAGGCCGCCTCTCCCGTATTGCCGGAATCCTGCGTCAGCGCTTCCATTCTATTCGCGACATCCGCGGCATTCTCCGCCGCGCCCATGATGGCGCGCGAGATTTCGGCGGTAGTCGCCGATTGCTCCTCAACCGCCGCCGCAACCGAAGTCGCGACCGCATCAAGCTCGGTCACCGCGCCGCCGATCCCATCCATGGCGGCCAAGGCGCGGCTGGCAGCGGCCTGCATGGCGGCGATGCGCCCGGCAATTTCCTCAGTGCTTTGCCCCGTGCGCTTGGCAAGGTTCTTCACCTCATTGGCGACCACGGTGAAGCCCTTCCCGGCCTCCCCGGCGCGCGCCGCTTCGATGGTGGCATTAAGTGCCAGCAGATTGGTCTGCCCGGCAATTTCCGCGATCAGGCGCGACACCTGGCCGATTTGATCCACGCTGCCGGTCAGTTCCGTGAAAATCCGCCGCGCTTCTTCCGTGCGCTGCATCACGCCGCGCGTGGCTTGCCCGGCGCGTGACATTTGCTGCGCAATCTCCCCCGCCGCGCCGGCGAGTTCATCTGCCCCGCGTGAGGCTTGTTGCGCGCTGATCCGCCCTGCGGCGGCGGCGCTGGCCGAAGCTTCTGCCGCGCGGGCACCGCCTTCGGCGGCTTCTGTCATGGCGGCAGCATTGCGCCGCAGCATGGCAATGCGGCGGTCCAGATCCTCAAGCGCGGCGGCGGTCTCTGTCTCGATCGTGGCGGCAAGATCACCAAGCGCGGCTTCAGGCGCGGCGGGGATGGGTGGGGCGGGCAGGGCAGGGGGCGGCGGGCGCTGCCGCAAGGCCTCAGCCGCCATCAGCATCTGGCGCCAGGGGCCATCAGCTTCGATTGCGGTAAAAGGGGGCACGGGGTCACCAGCCGCCAAGCGGGAGAGCTTGCCGGCAAAGCCCGCCAACATGCTGCGTTGATGCCAAAGCGCCCAGCAACCCAGCAACAGGCAAATCATGAACCCTGCCGCAAGCCCCATGAAGAAACCCGGCGCCTGACCAATGCTCGCTTCCTGCCCAGCCGCGGCCAGGCTGGGTTCAGCAAGCAGGGTCATCACGGCAAGGCCTGGTAAACGGAGCTCAGCTTTCATGGCGCATCCTGGAATCCAGGGCCCAGTGTGACCGCATTTCGCTACGAGCCGGTTAAGGCCCGTGCGGCTTGGCGCGATTGCGGCTAAATATGATCAAGGATTTGGGAATCACCTTATGGCTCATCGTATTGCCGTCATTGGCGCGCCCTCCCTGATTGGGCGCGAAATCTTGCGTTGTCTTGCGGAAACCAGCCTTGCCGGGGCTGAATTGGTGGCACTGGCCCAGGGGCGCGGAGCCGGGGCTGAGGTTTCCTGGGGTGAGAAGGCAGTTCTCAAGACCCGCGATGTGGCCCGGTTTGACTATGCCGGCACGGCGCTCGCGATTTTCGCCTGCGACGCCAAGCTTGCCGCAATTGAGGTGCCGCGCGCGGCCGCCGCCGGCGCCATGGCGATTGACCTTTCCGGACATTTCCATCTGGAACCCGATGTGCCTTTGGTGGTGGCCGGCGTGAATGACCAGGCTTTGGCCCGCGCTGCCAAAAGGCGGACCATCGCCTGCCCGCTGCCGGCCAGCCTGATATTGGCGATGGTGCTGAAACCCCTGCATGACGCCGCCGGCATCCGGCGCGTGGTGGCCGCGACCTATCAGCCAGCCTCCGGCGTGGGGAAGGAGGGCATGGATGAGCTCTGGTCCCAGACGCGGGGCATTTTCGTCAATGACAATCCGGAAGCGCAATATTTCACCAAGCAGATCGCCTTCAATGTCATTCCGCATATTGATCGCTTCATGGCCGATGGCGCGACGCGGGAGGAATGGGCCATGGCCGCCGAAATCCGCAAGCTTGTCGCGCCCGATATTCAGGTGAGCGCAAGCTGCGTGCGCGTACCCGTGATGCTTGGGCTTGGCATGGCGCTAAACATTGCTTTTGACCGCCCGATCAATGAACGTGATGCGCGCGACGTGCTGCGAAAAGCGCCTGGCTTGAGTCTGCTCGATCGGCGCGATGATGGCGGCTATGCGAGCCCGGCCGAGATTGTGGGGGAGGATATGGTCTATGTCTCCCGCATCCGCCGCGATGCGACGCTGCCCAATGGGCTTTCGCTTTGGGCCGTTGGCGATGATGTGCGGCTTGGGGCCGCGCTGAATGCGGCGCGGATTGCGGAGGCTGTGTTGCGGGGATGACGGCGCAGGCGCCGTCCCCCCCGAGTTGTGGCTCAGGCCGAAATCTCAAGCGCTTTCAGCAATTTCTTGTCGATAAGCCCGGCGGGCAAGCCCGCTGCCAGCCGAAACCGTGTAATGGCGGCAATGCTGCGCGGGCCGATATCGCCATCGGCAGCACCAATTTCGGTATAGCCCCGCGCCTGCAAGGCGCGCTGAACGGCAACGGCAAGCGCCGGCGCCGGTTGATCTTCCGGCGCCGGCGGTTCGGCCAGTACGCGCCGCACCTTATCAAGCCAGGCCCGCCGATCCTGCAGCCCATGCACCCCACCGCTGACGCGGCGCGTGACGGCTTCAAAATCACCGGTGTCACAAAGCTTGTTCAGCCCCTTCCATTCCCAAAAGGCGCAGGCGACATGCAGCGCATGATCGGGGCTTGCCACCAGATCCGGCTGGTTTTCCAGATCAAGCCCGGCAATGGCGCCAACGTCGCTATAGGTGATGCGACCCGTGAGTTGGATATAGCCGCGGCCGCGAAACAACCATCCATCGCCGGGAAGCTTATTGCCCAGATCGCGCCGCCCGCCATAGACGAATTCCGCGAGCTTTTGCGGATTGCGTGCATAGGGCGCGGCATCGGCAAGGCTTGCGAAACGCTTTGGCCAGATCTGCAACAGCCTTTCGGGGCGGTAAAACAAATCCTCCTCGGTGCGTGAGAGACCTTCGGATTCATGGCCCATTTGCGCCAGGAAGAATTGCAGCCGGATCGGCTTGCGGGACATGCCATAGCCGCGCAGCAGGCCATCGGCTTGCGCGGCAAAGGCCGCGAGGTGTTCGCCCGCAGCGCGCGGATAGAGTTTCTGGATCTGATCGGCTGACAGCATGAAAAATCTCCTCGGCAGGAAAGGGATTTGCGCGGTCGGAATGGGCCTACACTCTTGGCCAAACGCTACGGAAGGTAAAGAATTTTTTTGGCGCTTGGCATGCAGGCGCTGGCGCGGGATTGGGCGATCCAAGAACAATTTCCTTGACAAAATAGGAAATAAATACCATAAACCACGGCCCCAGACGAGGTCCCGCCCATGCCCCCAGCCACCCCAATTGAGAACAGCACAGGCACCACGGAAGGGCGCTCCATCGCACTGGAATTGCTCCATATTACGCGCCTACCCTTGCGCATTCTGCTGACCGGCGCGGCCATGGCAGCCGTGCTAGGGGCTGGCGTGGCACTCGGCCTGCCGGGGCCGGAGGCGCTTTTTGCCCCCTTCGCCGCCCCCGGCGCCTCCGGCCTACCGGCGCTGATCGGTATGATGATTTTCCTTATTGGCATCGGCTTCGCCGCCTTCCTCTGGTGGCTGGCGGCGCGCAGCTTCGCGCTGGTGGCGAACCCCGCCATCGGGCCGGAACGGCTCGCGGGCTTGCGTGACCTACCGCTTGCGCTCCCCGAAGGCACGGTGCGTGCTTTGCTGGCGCTTATTGTCGGCGTCATCGGCCTGCCGCTATTGCTCTTTTCCAAGACGCTTGGGCTCACGGATGCGATTGCCGGCTATGTGAATGGCATCGTCACCGGCGTTTTCGGCTTTTATTTCGGCACGCGCAGCACCGGGGCGGATGCGCAAATCGCCCGCCGCGCCACCGAACAATTGGCCGAACGTGAACGCGCCACCGGCGCGCTTGCCGCCGAAGCCGAAGTGCTGCGGCAAAAGGCGGAAGGGGCCGCGCGCGATGCCGCCCTGCCGGGGCGGATTGAAGCAACGCGCGGCAGCCTTGCGCGGCATATCGAAGTGGCCGGCCTGGTGCTGGATGAATTCGGCCCGCTGCTGCCAAAGGGCATGATCCCGGAAGGGGCAGCGCAGGCGCTTGGCAAGGCCCGCGACGCCGCCGCCGCCTTGCAAGGCCGGCAAAGCGGCCCAGGCGCTGAGGATGCGCTGAAGACCGCCTCCGACGCCTTGGCCGGGTTGATCGGCGCGCAGCCCTTGGCGCCGCTGCTGCGTGGCGCGGCATCCCTGCTGCCCGCCGGCACGGCGCTCGGGCCGCTTGGGGCGGTCGCGACCGTGATCGGGCTTGGTTGGCATTTCGGTGCGGCGGAATATCAGCGCTGGCGCGCGCGCGTGCTGGCCGCCCCCTTCGCGCCACAGCTTTTCGATGCGGGGCTGATCACGCCAAGCTCGGCGGAACTGCGGATGGAAACCTGCCCGATCTTCGCCCGCGCCTTCAAGGATGTGAAATCACGCCCCGGCTTCTTTGCTGATCTCCTCAACAAGATCGGGCAGGATGACGCAGGCGCGCGGCTTTGGGCTGAATATGGCGCCGATGCCACGCGCTTTCCGGGCGGCCAGGCAGAGCTTGAAGAAGGCTTGGCAGAATTTCGCGCTGCCTTGCTCGCTGATCTTTCCGCGCGCGATGCAACGCCCGAAAAGATCGCCGCCGCGCTTGCCCCGTTATCGCCTGTGCCGGGCACGCTACCCAGCCTGGACCATGTGAACCGCCTGATGGATCAGGCCGGCAAGGCCGGCGAAGGCCAACCCGAAGCCCGCGCGGCTTTTGAAGCGCTGGTCATGCTGACCGGGCATTTGCGGGATAGAAAGCTTGACCCGGTAAAGCTGATGGCGGAGGTGATGCCATGATCCGCCTAATAACGCTGGCCTTGATTGGCCTTGCGGCCTGCAGCGCCCTGGATGCGCCGGTGGCGCAGCTTGAACGCTGGCAGAAGCAGCGCGCGGCCGGGGCGCTGACGGCCATCGCGGACGAACCTGTGGTGCGCGATTGCGCGCCTGGCAAAGGGGAGGCGTGTCAGCGCCTGCATCTGATCCGCGCCGAAGCCTGCCTCAGCCTTGCCTTTGCCGATCGCGCGCCGGGTGCTGCCTGCCCCGGCGCCACCGCGCGCGAAGCAGGCCTGCTTTCCTGCGCGGCGAGTGCGGCGCAAGCGGCGGAACAATCCGCCGGCGACATCCTGTTGCCGGCGCGGAAGCTGCGCGCCCAAGCACGGCTTTGCGCCATTGAAAACCTGCCCCCCGCCATGGCCGCCCCGGCGGCGCGGGAATTCATCGCCGAAGCCGCACCCTTGGCCGATGCGGAAGGCGCCTTGCTGCGTGGCCGTGCGCTGCTTGCCGCCGCGCGGCCTTCCGCCGGGCCTGAAGCCACGCGCTGCGCCGCGGCGCGGGATGCGCTGGCTGAGGCGCGGCGCGGCCTCGTACAAAAACCCGATGATGCGGCGCTCAAGCGCCTTGCCGATGATGCCGCGTTGCGCGCCACGCGCATCAGCGATTGTCGCATTTAATAAAGGGAGGATTTGTCATGGCCCTCGCCCGCGAACTCAGCCTCCGCCTGCCGCTGCAACGCGGTGATGATGTGCGCGCCGTGCAGCAGGCGCTGATCCGCGCCGGGATGCTGGCTGGCAGCGCCGATGGCATTTTCGGCCCGGCGACGCATCGTGCCGTGCTTGATTTCCAGCGCCGCATGCAGGCGCGCCATCCGGGTTTTGCCGCCGATGGCATTGTGGGCCGACAAAGCTGGAGCGCGCTTTTCCCCGATGCCGCGCCGCATCCGCTGGCGGGTGCCGCCACACCCGAACCCGGCTTGGCTTCTGGGCCTGATTGGCGCGCCATGCTGCGCCCCTATGTGCAGCGCCTGATGGCCGGCAGCGCGCCACCTGTGGGGCAGGGGTCGCGGCGCTGGCGCCTCAGCCCCGAAGGCTTGCGCATTGAAGGATTTGTCGCGCCCCCGCGCAGCCAAGGCCGGCCGGAAACCGCCACGCGCTGCTGGCGCGATTTTCGCGCAGCCTTTGAAACCTGCGCTGCGGCCTATGGCGTGCCTGTGGAATTGCTGATCGCCACCGCCTGCACCGAATCCGGCGGCCGTGCTGGGGCCATTCGCGAAGAACCTGGCTTCATCAGTGATGCGGCTACCCCGCATCGTGTTTCGCCCGGCCTGATGCAGACGCTGATTGCAACGGCACGCGAAGTACTGGCCGATGCCAGCCTTGACCGCGCGCGCCTGCTTGATCCCGCCACCTCCATCCGCGCCGGGGCGGCCATGATCCGTGCCCAGGCCATCCGGCGCAAATTGCCCACGCATTTCGACCCGCCCTTGGTCGCGATTGCCTATAATGCCGGGTCTCTCCGCGCGCGCGCCGATGGCGCCGCGGACCCTTGGGGCTTGGTGCAGACGCTGCGCGGCGGGCATGCGCATGCCGATGCCTTTGTGGCGTTTTTCAATGATTGTTTCGCGGTATTCGCCGATGGTGATGCGCCTGCCGCGCTGACGCCGAGTTTTTGGGCGCTCCTGAGGGATTAGGGGCTTTCTCCCCTTCGGCGTCACGCTTGCACGCTCTGCACAGTCAGGGCACCGCCAGCCCAGCGTGACGCCCCGTTTTGCCTTGTTTGACCCCTCGGCCCATGCGACATCTCGGGCGCAGCTATCCTTGAGGAGCCCGGGTTCTTGCCGACGCCATCCGCCCTGCCTGCCGCCCTGGCGCGCGGCGCAGTGTTTTTTGGCCTCTGGCTGGTGCTGACCGGCGCGGAACCCCTCGGCTTGCCCTTTGGCCTGATCGCCGCCTTTTGCGCGACCTATGCCAGCTTGCGGCTTTTGCCGCCCGGCCCCGGCGCCATTGCAGCCAGCGCCTTGCCGCGCCTCGCGCTCATTCTGCTGCGCCAAAGCTTCAGCGCGGGCTGGGATGTGGCCTTGCGCGCCTTTGCCTCACCACCGCGCCTCGCGCCCGGCGTGATTGAGATCCCGCTCGCCATCCCGCCCGGGCCGTCACGCGATGCCTTTCGCGCACTCGCAAGCCTCGCGCCCGGCTCCCTCCCGCTTGAGGATCAGCCGGATGGTGGGCTCAGGCTGCATGCGCTTGATCTTGCCATGCCGTTGGAAAAGGACCTCGCCGAAACCAAGGCCGCCTTTGCCCGCAGCCAGCAAGGCGGCCAGCATGGCTGAATTGCTGACAGGCGCCGCCGCGCTGATCGTGCTGAGCGCCCTGATCGGTCTGGCACGCGTGCTGCGCGGGCCGACACGTGCTGATCGGTTGCTGGCGGCGCAATTGCTGAGCACGGCAGGCATCGGCGCGCTGCTGCTGCTCTCGGCCGCTGGCGCGCCGGAGCTGATTGATGTCGCGCTGGTATTGGCCCTGGTCGGCGCCTTTGCCTCGGTCGCTTTTGTCATGGCGTCGCGCGTGATTGATCGGCGATGAGCATGCTGGTTTCGATCTTCGCGGCCGCTTCTGTGCTGGCAGGCGCCTTCTTTTTCATTGCCGGCACGCTTGGCCTGCTGCGCTTTGGCGATACGCTGAGCCGCGTGCATGCGCTGACCAAGGCGGATAATCTTGGCCTTGGCCTGATTGTGCTGGGCCTGCTGCCACTGGCCGATAGCCTTGCCGATGCGCTCAAGCTTCTTGTCATCTGGGCGCTGGTCTTGCTGGGCGGGACCACAGCGGCGCAGCTTGTCGCCGGCGCGGTCAGGCGTGAACAGGAACCGCCGTCGTGACCGCCTGGCTGCTCGATCTGCCGCTGGCGCTTGGCCTGTTTGGTGCGGGGGCCGCCACACTCCTCGCCAGATCGCTGTTTGGCGCGGTGTTGGGCTTTATCTCGACCGGCCTTATCGCGGCGCTTGTCTGGGTGCGGCTTGAAGCGCCCGATGTCGCCTTGACCGAGGCGGTGATCGGCGCCGCCGCCACTTCCGTCATCATTCTTTATGTCGCAAGCCGCATGAGCGCTGGCGCCGTGGCGCCGGCCCCGCCGCCCATTGCGCAGCGCCTATTGGCGGGGGCGCTTTCGGTGCTTTTGGCCGCGCTTTTGGCCCATGCGCTGCAAGAACTGCCAGACCCCGCGCCAAGCCTTGCTGCCCCGATACTGGAAACCATGGTGCCGACCGGCCTTGGCAATCCGGTGACTGCGGTGCTGATGGCGCAGCGCGCCTTGGATACGCTGCTGGAATCCGCCGTGCTGGTCTTTGCGGTTTTTGCCATCTGGTCCATGGCGCCGGAACGCCGCTGGGGCCGCGCGCCGGGGCCGGCTTTCATTGCCGAAGCGCAGGGGCCGCTTGCTTTCCTGGCCAAGGTGCTGCCGCCGATTGGGATTGTGATCGGCATCTATATCGCCTGGGTTGGTGCCGATGCGCCGGGCGGCAAATTCCAGGGCGGCGCTGTCTTGGCGGCGATGTGGGTGCTGCCCTGGATTGCCGGGCTGATCGCCCCACCCAGCATCAGCGATATGCGCCTCAGGCTTGCCATTGCCGCGGGGCCGCTCGTGTTCCTGATGGTCGGGCTGGCGGGATTTGCGGTGGCGGATGGTTTCCTCGCCTATCCGCCGGGCTTCGCCAAACCGCTGATCCTGCTGATCGAAACGGCGATGACGCTCTCGGTCGCTGCCGCGCTCGCCTGCATGATTGCGGGTCCACCTGAACGGCGCGCGCAGCCATGACGGCAATCACCCCCTTCGCCCTTGCGGCGGCCGGGCTGGTTGGGCTTGGGCTTTATGGCATGCTGGCGCAATCATCCGTGCTGCGAAAGGTGATTGCCTTCAACCTGCTCGGCATCGGCGTATTCCTGGTGTTTGGCGTCGCGGCGCGGCGCGGTGCTGCGGCAGGGCTGCCCGCGGACCCCGTACCGCAAGCCATGGTGATTACCGGGCTGGTCGTTGCCTTTGCCGCCACCGCCTTGGCCCTGGTGCTGACGCTTCGCCTGCATCAGACAACCGGCGCGGTGACGCTGGCGGAAGACCCCGCACCACCCACCAAGCCGGATGCACCCACAGCATGACAGGTTCGCTTGGCGGAGCGTTGCTGGTGCTCGCAATCGCGCTGCCGCTTGGCGCGACGCTGATCGCCTTTGTGCTTGGCGGCCAGGCCGCATCACGCGTCGCGCGCGGCGCGCTTTGGCTTTGGCTTGCGCTTGCGGTTGCCATCGTTGCTGCCGTCATCAGGCAGGGTGAGCCCATTTCCTATCACATCGGCGGTTTCGCCCCGCCGATTGGCATAGCACTCGCAGCCGATGGGCTTGCCGCGGCGATGCTGCTCGCGGCTGCCATTATTCTTGTCGCTGCCGGGCTTTTTGGCCGCGCTGCCTATCCCGCGCCATCCTGGGAAAAGGGCGGGCGCGCTGCCTATGCCTATTGGTGCCTGCTGCCGGCATTGGCGGCCTCTCTCGCAGTGGCTTTTCTCGCCCGCGATTTGTTCAGCCTCTTTGTGGCGCTGGAGATGTTGACCTTCACTGCCCTGGCACTCGCCTGCCTTGATGGAAGGCCTTCGCAATTCAAGGCAGAGCTCCGTTATCTGCTTTTCGCGCTACTCGGGTCGGTGCTTTATCTGCTCGGCTGCGCTCTGTTTTATGGCGCCTATGGCACGCTTGATATCGGCTTGCTTGCGGGCAATACGCGCGCCGATGCGCCAACGCGGCTGGCCGGCGCGCTGATGACGGTTGGGCTGCTTGCGAAGATGGCCGTGTTTCCCTTGCATCTTTGGCTGCCGCCCGCCCATGCCGGGGCGCCGCCGGCGGGTTCGGCCTTGCTGTCCGGGCTTGTGGTCAAGGGCGCCTTTGTTTTGCTGGTGCGGCTATGGTTCTGGGTGCTGCCCGGCCCACCGGTGGCGGGGGCGGAATTGCTGGCCACACTGGGCGCGGCGGCGATCCTGGTCGGCAGTGTCGTGGCGCTTCGGCAAGAACGGCTGAAGGCGCTGATCGCTTATTCGACCGTGGCGCAAATCGGCTATCTCTTCCTGATGTTTCCCTTGTTGATGGCGGGCGATCCGGATGCGGCAACGCGCGCCTGGATGGGCGGCATGTTGCAGGCGACCTCCCACGCGCTTGCCAAGGCCGCGATGTTTTTGGCGGCCGGCTTGATTGTGCAATCCATTGGTGAGGATCGGGTCGCCGGGCTTTGCGGCGCAGCGCGCGCCACGCCTCTCTCGGTGCTGGCCATTGGCATTGGCGGGCTTTCGCTGATGGGCGTGCCGCCGAGTGGCGGCTTCACCGCAAAATGGATGCTGCTGCGCGCTTCGGTGGATACCGGGCAATGGTGGTGGTCGCTGGTGATTCTGGCGGGCGGCTTGCTGACTGGCGGTTATGTTTATCGGCTTGTCGCTGCCGCCTTGTCGCCAGCGCCAGAGGGAGCAACACCGCGCCCCGTGCCGCGTGTGCAGGAAGGCGCGGTGCTGGTGCTGGCGCTGCTTTCCATGGTGCTGGGGCTGCTGCCGCTTTCCATGCTGGGCATGGCGCAGATTGGTCAGCCGGTGATGGCGCCATGAATTTGCTGCTGCCGCTTGTACCGCTGCTGCCTGTGCTGATGCTGCTGGCGCTTGTCTGGCCGGTGACACGCGGGCGCGTGATGGGCGCGCTTTGGCTGGCGCCGCTGCCCGCGCTGCTGATCGCGCCCTTGGCGATGGGTTCTTCGCTTGTGCTCTATCCAGGTGGCATCAAGATCACCTTGCTGCTGGATGCGCCAGGCGCGCTGCTGCTTGGTGGGGCGGCACTGCTATGGGGTGCGGCTGGCGTCTTCGCCCGCGCGCAGATGGGCACAGGGCCCAGGGCGAAGCGCTTTGCCGCCTGGTGGCTGCTGACGCTTGCGGGCTGCCTTGGTGTTTTCATCGCCGGCGATTTGCTCAGCTTTTATCTGGCTTTTGCGGTGGTGAGCCTGGCGGCCTTCGGCCTCGTGGCGCATGATGGCACGGAAAAGGCGCGGCGCGCGGGCGGGCTTTATTTGCTGCTCGCGGTGCTCGGTGAAATCGCCTTGCTGCTCGCCTTCGCGCTGCTGCATGGGCGCGCCGGGATTGAAAGTGTGGCGATTGCCGATGTCGCGCCCGTGCTCCGCACCACGCCGGGCGGTCCGGTGATTGCGCTGCTGCTGATCCTGGGCTTTGGGATCAAGATGGGGCTGATGCCCTTGCATGTCTGGCTGCCGATTGCGCATCCGGCCGCGCCGGCGCCGGGTTCCGCAGTGCTGAGTGGCGCCATCATCAAGGCAGGCGTGATCGGGTTGATCCGCTTTCTGCCTTTTGACGCGGTGCCCTTGGCCGAGGGCGCGCTGCTGGCAGCGCTTGGCTTTGCCACCGCCTATTGGGGTGTGGCCATGGGCCTCACGCAGCGCAATCCGAAAACCATCCTGGCTTATTCCAGCGTAAGCCAAATGGGCGTGGTGGCGGCGACGCTTGGCATGGGGCTTTTCCTTGGGCTGGCGGAAACACCAATCCATGCGGCGCTTTATGCGCTGCATCACATGCTGGCGAAGGGCGCGCTGTTTCTGGGGGTTGGTCTGGCGCTGGCAATGGGGCCGGCAGGGCGGGCATTGGTGCTGCCTTTGGCATTCCTGCTGGCGCTTGGCTTTGGCGGGCTGCCGCCCACCGGCGGGGCGCTCGCCAAGGCCGCGGTAAAGCCGGAACTTGGCGAGGGGCTTGCTGCTGCGGCGGCGATGCTTTCCGCCTTCGGATCAACCGCGCTGATGCTGCATTTTGTGCAAAGGCTGCGCGCGGCGATGGAGGAGGCACCGGCTGAGAGGCTCCATTGGGGCCTTGGCGGGCCGTGGTTGGTCTTGGCGCTGGCGGCGTTGCTGCTGCCCTGGGCGCTTTATGCTATCGCGACCGGCAAGGCGCCTGAGGGATTATGGAGCATTTCGACCATCGCGCCGGTATTGGCCGGGGCGGTTTTCGCGCTGTTTTGGAACCGCATTTTTCAGCGCGTGCCGGAAGTGCCGGCAGGTGATGTCCTGGTGTTTGCTGAGCGCGGCTCCCCATGGCGAGATGCTGCGGCGCGCGCAGTTGTGCGGTTGGAAGACGCAACGCGCCCCTGGCCCGTGGCCGGCATTGCGCTGATGCTGCTGATCCTGGCGTTTTATGGCCTGATCGGGATTGGAAGCTGAGCGGGGGAGTTTCCTGACGCCTTGGCGATTGGCGCGGCGCGGGAACTCAAGGGCGCGCGGCCTGTTTGCGTGCCGGCCAAGCGAGCACCAAGCCACCTGCCGCAATCAGCAAACATCCCGCCAGTGCCCAAAGCCCTGGCCAGCGGTCAAACATCACTGCATCCAGGGCAAGGGCGAAGGCAATGCGCGCATATTGCCAGGGGGCGAGGGCCGAGACCTCTGCCCGCCGCACCGCGCCAGCCAGAAAAAGCAAGGCGGCCGTCTGCAACAGGGTATAGATCACGACCAGAACCCAGGTCAGCAGATCGGGGTTCTGCCACAGCACCAGCATCGCCGGCGCCAGCAGCACAACACCCATCAGCGCGCCTTGCGTGGTAATGTCCTCGGCACTCGCCACATCACGAATGCGCCGCGCCATGACTTGGTAGGTGGCGTAGGACAGTGCGGAGGCGATGGGGATCGCGGCATACCAGGTGAAAAGCTCGCCGCCCGGGCGCACCACCACCAGCATGCCGGCAAAGCCCAGCAGTACGGCAATCCAGCGCCGCGCGGTCACTTCTTCCTTGAGCCAAACCGCACCAAGTGCCGCAAGGATGACAGGTGCGGTGAAACCCAGCGCGGCGGCTTCCGTGATGGGCACCAGCCAATAGCCAATGACGCCAAGCGTTGTGGAAAAGATCAGCATCGCCCCCGTCATGCGCTGCGCCCAGGGGCGCGCCGGAAGCGCAATGCGCGTGATGGTCGCAACCGGTGCGGGCTTCACCATGGTGAGCGCCATGACGGAAGCGAGCACCAGGGCCGAGCGCAAGAAGGTGATTTCAAACGGGTGCAGGCTTTCCGCCAAAACCTTCGCCAGCGCATAACCAAGGGCGTAGAGGGCCGTACTCGCCAGGGTGAATAGAACCGCGATGGCGTAAGGCGACATCGCTTATCGTTCGTCCGGGTAATCGCGACCGGGGCGCGCCTTATAGGTGGGCATGGACCAGCCGCGCAGAATGGCCGCACCACGCAGCGCGAAACCGGCAAGCACGCCAATGGGCAGCGCGATATCGCGCGGCAGCCCGGCCAGGATCAGTGCCACGAAAATCGCGGCGCCAAAGGCCGCTGCGGTGGCGTAGATTTCTCGGCGCAGGATCAGCGGCAATTCCGCGCAGATGATATCGCGCAAAATGCCGCCGGCGGTTGCGGTGATGGTGCCCATCAGGATCGCAACCCAGGGGTCCGCGCCCCAACGCAGGGCTGATTCGGCCCCGAGCACGGCGAAAATGCCAAGCCCCACCGCATCCGCCCAAAGCAAGGCCAGGAAGCGGCGTTCCACCAGATGCGCGGTGAAAAACACCAGCAAGGCAACACCGGCCGCCAGCAGCACCATCCCCGGCGCCTTCAGCCAAAAGACCGGCGCGCCCAGGATCAGGTCTCGCACGGTGCCGCCGCCAAAGGCGGTGACGCAGGCAATCAGGATGAAGCCCACGGGATCAAGCTGCTTGCGTGATGCGCTGAGCGCCCCTGATGCTGCGACGACCGCAACCGCTATCCAGGCGGAAAAGGCCACCCCTTCATCAAAGGCGCTCATTTCGGGTTATTCTGCCGCAACGGCGCGGGTTTTTGCGGCCTTGCTGCTGGCCCGCGCCCCGCCGGCGCACAGCAAGGACAAGCCCAGCAGCCCCGCCACCACCGGCAGCACCAGCCCCGGATACCCGATATCAATGAGAAACCCGAGCGGCACTGGCGTGATGGCCCCACCAAGCGGCAGGCCGGAGGAGACAAAGCCAAACACCTTGCCGATCTGCCCCGGCGGGCAGGCATCCTTCAACATCACGTCGCGCGGGGTGCGCGATGCCCCCATGGCGAGGCCAGCCAGCAGCCCGATCCCCGGCAGGGCAATTTCCGGCATGGCGACCAGCCCGAGCACGAGGAACATCGCCATGGCGAAAAGCGTCAGGATGGTCATGAAGGCCATGATCCCGCCGCCCTTGGCGCGGTCCACAAACCAGCCGCCGATCAGCGTGCCGCCGGTTGCGCCGGCCATATAGCCCGTCAACACCATGGAGGCGGTGGCAATGGGCGTCGCCCAAAGCTTGCCCAGCACGGTGATAACAAAGGCCTGAATGCCGGACCCGGCCGCGGCCGAGAGCAGGAAGAAGGCGAAAAACAGCAGCATGGGGCGGGAAAGCAGCAATTCGCGCCCGGACTGCCCGGCTTGGTCCGCCGATTTGGGCTTGGCCTGATCCTTCAGGATGCGGCTTTGCAGCAGGATTGCGCCGACCACCGGCACGCCGAGCAGGCCCAGCAGCAAGAGCGCCTCTCGCCAGCCCATCACCAGCAGCAAAAGGGCGACGATGGGCGGCGCCAGGGCAAAGCCCAGATTGCCGGTGAAGGTATGCATGGCAAAGGCGCGGCCCATGCGTTCCTGGCGGATGCTGCCAGCCAGGATGGCGTAATCCGCCGGATGGATCACGCTATTGCCCACGCCCGAGAGGATCGCGAGCAACCAAAGCGCCCAAACCCCGGGCGCAAAGGCCATGGCCGAGATCGAAAGCGCCATGATCAGCGTGCCGCCGACCAGGAAGGGTCGGGCGCCGTAGCGGTCCACCGCGAAGCCCACCGGGGTTTGCAAAAGGGCGGTCGTGCCGCTCATCAACGCCACCGTCAGGCCCAATTCGGCATAGGACGCGCCGAATTCGTCGCGCCAGACCAGGAACAGCGGCGGCAGGCAGAGCATGTAGAAATGGGACAGGAAATGCCCGGTGCCGATCAGGGCGATGATGCGGGCATCCTGGCCGGCCCCGGCAGCTTCGGGAGTTGCAGCACTCATGAGCCCTTGGGCCCCTGTCAAATTAGGCGTCAAAACTGCGCCCGCATGGCGAATTCGTCAATCTTTTGCGGCCAATATGGCGGGTGTCTGCCTGATTTGACGCTATGGCACGCGACACTTAGAAAGGCAGGGAAGAAGTTCGCCCGCGCGGCCCAAGTGCGGAGTCGAATCCTTGGAGTAGGGTTGATGGCAAGGATAAAAGATGCGCGGGAAGCGGCCATGATTGGCCGCCGCTCCGATGGCACGCTGACACGCCGGCCTTTGTCGCCGCATTTGCAAGTCTATGACATGATGCAAATGACGAGCCTGCTGTCCATTCTGCACCGCATCAGCGGTGTGGTGTGGTGCGGTGGGTTGCTGCTGTTCTCCTGGTGGCTGATCGCGGCCGGCACGGGGCAGGGCGCCTTTGGCATGGCGCAATGGTTCTTCGGATCCTTCCTCGGCTGGGTCGCGCTATTCGGGCTGACCGTTGCGGCCTGGTATCATACCTGCGCGGGTATCCGGCACTTGTTTTGGGATGCGGGCCGCGGTTTTGCCATGGAAGATGCCTATCGTTCCGGGCGCCTGGTGGTGATCGGCACGGCGGTGCTGACCGTTCTCACCTGGCTGCTGATTTTGGTCTGAGGAGGCATCATCATGGCTGAAGACAGCGCCTCTATCCGTTCGCTTCGCAGCCCGCTTGGGCGCGTGCGTGGCATGGGCTCCGCCAAGGGGGGCACGCATCATTGGTGGATGCAGCGCGTTACTTCCATCGCGCTGCTGCCGCTTTCGATCTGGCTGATCTTTTCCCTGGCCGGTTTGGCGGGCGCCGAATATGCGGTGGTGCTGGAATGGATCGGCAATACCTTCAACGCGGTGCTGCTGCTCGCTTTCCTGACTGCGGCGTTTCACCACGCGGCGGCCGGCTTGCAGGTGGTGATCGAAGATTATGTGCGGAGTGAACTCAAGCGCTTTGCGGCGATTTGCGCGGTGAATGGGCTAGCCGTGTTATTGTGGCTGGCAACGACGCTGAGCGTTCTGCGCATCGCGCTGTGAGTTTTGGTTGAGGTTTTCGGCGGGTCCGGGGCGTATTCCCCGCCGTCTTGTAGGATGAGATGAAGCAATGAATGCGATCAGCAAGCCTTCCAATGGCGCCTATCGGATTGTGGACCATACCTATGATGTGGTGGTGGTGGGCGCCGGTGGCGCCGGGCTGCGCGCCACTTTCGGCATGGGCGCGGCGGGGCTGAAGACCGCCTGCATCACCAAGGTCTTCCCAACGCGCAGCCACACCGTCGCAGCGCAGGGCGGCATTGGCGCCGCGCTTGGCAATATGGGCGAAGATGATTGGCGCTGGCACATGTATGACACCGTGAAGGGGTCTGATTGGCTGGGGGATCAGGATGCCATCGAATATATGTGCCGCGAAGCCATCCCTGCGGTGATCGAACTTGAACATTACGGCGTGCCCTTCAGCCGCACCGAAGATGGCCGCATCTATCAGCGCCCCTTTGGCGGGCATATGCAGGATTACGGCAAGACCCCGGCGATGCGCGCCTGCGCCGCCGCTGACCGCACGGGCCACGCCATTCTGCACACACTCTATCAGCAATCCCTGAAGCATGGCTGCGAGTTCTTTGTTGAATACATCGCGCTTGACCTGATCATGGATGATGAAGGCGTCTGCCGCGGTGTCACCGCCTGGTGCCTGGAAGATGGGTCCATCCATCGCTTCCGCGCGCAAAGCGTGGTGTTGGCGACTGGGGGGTATGGGCGCGCCTATTTCTCCTGCACATCAGCCCATACCTGCACGGGTGATGGCGGGGGGATGGTGCTGCGCGCGGGCCTGCCCTTGCAGGATCAGGAATTCGTGCAATTCCATCCCACCGGGATTTACGGCGCCGGCTGCCTGATCACGGAAGGGGCGCGCGGTGAAGGCGGCTATCTGACCAATTCGGAAGGCGAGCGTTTCATGGAACGCTATGCGCCGACCGCGAAGGATTTGGCGAGCCGCGATGTTGTCTCCCGCGCCATGTCCATGGAAATCCGTGAAGGCCGTGGTGTGGGGCCGCAGCGCGACCATATCCATCTGCATCTGGAACATCTGGGCGCCGAGATCCTGCATGAACGCCTGCCGGGGATTTCGGAAACGGCGAAGATCTTCTCGGGCGTGGATGTGACGAAGGAACCGATCCCCATCCTGCCAACCGTGCACTACAACATGGGCGGCATCCCGACGAACATCCACACCGAAGTGCTGAACCCAACGGCGAAGGACCAGGACCGCGTGGTACCGGGCCTGATGGCGGTGGGTGAAGCGGCCTGCGTTTCCGTCCATGGCGCCAATCGCCTGGGGACGAATTCGTTGCTTGACTTGGTGGTGTTTGGCCGTGCTGCGGCGCATCGCGCGGCGGAGACCATCAAGCCCGGCGCTTCCCAGCCGCCGCTGCCGCCGAAAGCCGGTGAAGCGAGCCTGGATCGCTTCGATCGCGTGCGCCATGCCAAGGGCGGCACCAATGTGGCCGAACTTCGCCTTGCCATGCAGCGCACCATGCAGACCCATGCGGCGGTGTTCCGCACGTCAGAATTGCTCAAGGAAGGCGTGGACAAGATGGCGCAGGTCGCTGGCAGCTATGGCGATATCAAGATCGCTGATCGTAGCCTGATCTGGAACAGCGATCTGGTGGAAGCGCTGGAGCTTGATAACCTGATCGGCAATGCGATTACCACGGTTGTCGGCGCGGAAGCGCGCAAGGAAAGCCGCGGCGCCCATGCGCATGAGGATTTCCCCGAGCGTGACGATGACAACTGGATGAAGCACACACTGGCCTGGGTGAATGACAAGCGCGAGGTCAAGCTGGATTATCGCGATGTGAAGATGCGCACGCTGACCAATGAAGTGCAGGTCTTCCCCCCCAAGGCACGCGTGTATTAGGACACAACAAGATGGCCACTTTCACCCTGCCCAAGAATTCCACTGTCGGTGCCGGCAAGACGCATAAGGCGCCCGCCGGCGCGAAGCAGGTCAAGAATTTCAAGATCTATCGTTGGGACCCTGATTCGGGCGAAAACCCGCGCCAGGACACTTACGAAATTGACCTTGAGCAATGCGGCCCGATGGTCTTGGACGCGCTGATCAAGATCAAGAATGAAGTGGATAGCACGCTGACGTTCCGGCGTTCCTGCCGAGAGGGGATTTGCGGCTCCTGCTCCATGAATATTGATGGGTTGAATACGCTCGCCTGCCTCAAACCGATTGAGGAAGTGAAGGGCGATGTGCGCATCAACCCGTTGCCGCATATGCCGGTGGTGAAGGATCTGGTGCCGGACCTGTCACAAATCTACGCGCAGCTCCGCAGCGTGGAGCCATGGCTGAAATCGGACACGCCCCCGCCGCCCGATGCGGAACGCCTGCAATCCAAGGAAGAACGCGCCAAGCTGGATGGGCTTTGGGAATGCATCCTGTGCTTCTGCTGCTCAACATCTTGCCCGTCCTATTGGTGGAATGGTGATCGCTATCTGGGCCCGGCGGTACTGTTGCAGGCCTATCGCTGGATTGCGGATTCACGCGATGAGGCGACCGGGGAGCGGCTGGATAATCTGGAAGACCCCTTCCGGCTCTATCGCTGCCACACCATCATGAATTGCACGCGCACCTGCCCCAAGGGGCTGAACCCGGCGCAGGCGATTGGCGAGATCAAGAAGCTGATGGTGGAACGCCAGGGCTGAAGCGCCTGAGGGGCGCTCGGCCACGACTTTGCCGAGCGTCCCGCGAAAGGGCGGATTTGTATCACGTCGCGTCCCGCCCCCTGGACAGGCGGGGCCGGTGGATTGCAGACAAGCCCCCATGTCCGCCCCGATCACCTTTGCTGCCCCGCATGCCTTTCTCGGCGCCCGTCCGCATGACCGGGGCGCTGCCTTCTGCATCGCCGGTGTGCCGCTTGATATCGGCACCACCAACCGCGCCGGCGCGCGCGATGGGCCGCGCGCCATTCGCGCCGCGGCGCGCATGCTGACCGATGGGCGGCACCCGATTACCGGTGCGCCACCCGCCACGCTTGATCTTTCCGATCTGGGTGAATTTGAAATCGCCCTTGGCGATATGGAAAAAAGCCTGGCGTTGATTGAAGAACAGGCGACGGGGCTTGCCCATCTGGTTGCCTTCGGGGGTGAACACAGCATCACTTTGGCGCTCTTGCGGGCACTGAAAAAGCGGGTCGGCGTGCCTTTGGGGCTGCTCCATATTGATGCCCATCTCGATACGGGTGAGGATAATTTCGGCCAGCGCTTCGCCCATGGCACGGTGTTCTGGCACGCCATCAAGGAAGGGCTGGTGGAACCCCGGCGCATGGTGCAGGTTGGCATTCGCGCCCCCGCTTGGCCTGAAAACTATGCATGGACCCGCGCGCAGGGGGCGACCATCCTTTCCGCGCAGGATGTGCATCAGGCGCCGATCGCTGCGGTCATTTCCCAAATCCGCGATGTGCTGGGTGCAGGGCCGTGTTATCTTTCCTTCGATATTGACGGGCTTGATCCCGGCTTCGCGCCCGGCACCGGCACGCCCGAGATCGGGGGCCTGGCAAGCTGGCAGGCGCAGGCGATATTGCGCGGCATGGCGGGCGTGGATTTTCGCGGCGCGGATGTTGTGGAAGTGGCGCCGGCCTATGATGTGGCGGAGATCACCGCCCTCGCCGCCGCCACCATGGCTTGGGAGTATTTGTGCCTTTTTGCCAAGCGGAAGTGACCCTGCGGTGCATGCGGATTTTTTGGCAATAGCCTCTGGCGTCACGCCATAAACCCGCGTTAGCCTTCCCCCAAGAACTTCCGGGAGGCTACCATGAACACCCCCACCAAAACCCTGCTCGCCGCCTTGATTGCGCTGCCCTTCGCCATGGGCACGCCAAGAGCGCAGACGCTCACGGTTGGCCTCGGCGCGCCGGTCACCACCATTGACCCGCATTTCCACAATGTCGGGCCGAATAATGCGCTGACGCATCATATTTTTGACCGGTTGGTGGAACGCGATGAACGCGCCCGCCCGCAGCCGAGCCTCGCGGAAAGCTGGCGTGTGGTGTCTGACACGGTGTGGGAATTCAAGCTCCGGCGCGATGTCACCTGGCATGATGGCCGGCCCTTCACCGCGGATGATGTGGTCTTCACCTTTGCCCGCGTGCAGGCTGGCGTGCCGAATAGCCCGGGCGGCTTTGGCGGGTTTCTGCGCGCCATCACCAAGGTTGAAACGCCCGATCCGCATACGCTGATCCTGCATACCAGCGCGCCGCATCCGCTGATGCCGCTGGACCTTGCCTCTGTCTGCATTATCGCCCGGCATGCGGCTGAAGGGGCCAGCAGCGAGGATTTCAATTCCGGCAAGGCCGCGATCGGCACCGGGCCCTATCGGCTGCTGTCCTATCGTTCGGGGGATCGCGTGGAATTGGCGCGGCATGATGGCTATTGGGGGCCGAAGGAACCCTGGGCGCGGTCCAATCAGCGGTTCTTGCTGAATGATGCGTCGCGCACCGCGGCGCTGCTGGCCGGCGATGTGGATATCATCGAACAGATCCCAACGAGTGATCTGGCGCGGCTTCGGCGCGACCCGCGCGTGACGGTGACGGAAATCCCCAGCCTTCGCACCGTCTATATGGTGCCGGATTATTCGCGTGATGGCGGCACGCCGCTGATCACCGACAATAACGGCACGCCCCTGCCGGTGAACCCCTGGAAGGATGTGCGTGTGCGGCGCGCGCTTTCCATGGCGATCAATCGGGATGCGCTGGTGGATCGCGTGATGGAAGGGGCGGCGACCGCCACCGCGCAATGGCTGCCGGAAGGCACTTTTGGCTATAACCCGGCGGTGAAGCCCCGGCGCTTTGACCCCGATGGTGCCAAGCGTTTGTTGGCAGAGGCCGGCTATCCGGACGGTTTCCGCATCACGCTGCACACCCCCAATGACCGCTGGCCGAATGATGCGCGGCTGGCGCAGGCTGTCGCGCAAATGTGGACGCGGATCGGTATCCGTACCGCGGTGGATGCCGCGCCCTGGACTGCCTTTGTGCCGCGCCGCGCGCGCATTGAATATGCCATGCAGATCGGCGCCTGGGGCAGCTCCACCGGGGAGGCTTCGAACTTCCTGGTCAATACGGTCGCAACGCATGACCGGCAGCGCCTGACCGGCGCCAACAATAATGCGCGTTTTTCAAGCCCGGTTTTCGATGAATTCGCGGCGCGCGGTTCCGCCACCTTGGATGACGCGGCGCGGGAGAAGATCTGGCACGAAGCCATCGCCCGCTATGCGGATGAAGAACCGCTGATCCAGCTGGTGCAGTATCTGAACACCTGGGGCCTGCGCAAAGGCCTGACGCATCGGCCACGCATGGATGAAAGAACACTCGCCATGGGGGTGCGGCAGGCGCCTTGAGTAAGCCGCCGCTATTCGGCCGCTTCCGCGACTTCCAGATGGGCCGCGCCATTGCGCCGGACGCGTGCCCATTGCGGCGCGCCGGGGCGGCAGCGATCAGCAAACAGGGTGCTGCCAGGTGCGGTGACTTCCAGCTTGCTATGGACGCGGCAGATGATTTGCGTGCCCGCGCGGCGTGGTGAGGCACCATGCCAGCGCAATACGGCGCGGCCCCAATCGCCATAGGTCGCATAATGCTGAGCCAAATAGCGGGCGGCCCAATCGGCGGCCTGAGGGGGGTCAAGTGGCCAATCCTCACCGCGCGCGACATGGACCCCGGCATTGATCTGAAAACACCCGGCCATGCCGCGGCCGCGGGCGGAAATCAGCAGGCGGCGCGCTTCTTCGCGTGTTTCCGGGAAAATGGCGCGGCCGCGCAAGTTAAGCGCGTAGGCATGCAGCCCGCTTTCATTGAGCGCGATGGCCGTCAGCAGCCCTTCCGGCAGGCCATGGGTGATTTCGGCTTGGCGCGCGGCGACAAGACAGGCCGAGCGGGGGGAGGAGGCATCGCGCGCCAGGGGCGATTGCGTCACGGGGGAGGGAAGGTCAGCGCAGCCCGCGCCGAGCAGCCCAAGCAATAGGACAAGCGGCAGCGCAGAGGCGCGACGCGCTTTGCTGCAAAAAAGCCTGAAGGCCGTAGGGGCCGAATACCCGGAAGAACGAAACCTTGGGGGGCGGGGGCTCCGCAGCAAAGCACGCTGGAGACCCACGCCATATCGCCGGCCCGGGGGTGCCGACGAAGCCTTGGCGGTCGTCATGAAATTTCGATAGTCGAAGCGGGGGTGGAATGCAAATAAAAAAATCCATGGACAGGATAGGTGCGGTGCAGCGAATTGGGGCGGGAAAAAGGCAAAATATTCGTGATGGAGTTTTCATTTAAAAAAATCTGAAAACACTTTTGTTCTAAAACATTATACGAAAAAATTCAGAATTACTCTGAATGATAAAAGGATTTATTTTGCGCCTTCCGGATCGATTTATTGGGGTGATGGATTTTCTCAAGCAGCGAAGCCCTGCGCATGGCAGGGCAAAATGGCTCGTAACCATTTCAAAACAAAGGGAAGTGCCTCAGCCGAAACTGGCGCTCACTTTCCCAATACCGGTGAAGCGTGCCGTCAGCCGCGCGCCCGCCTTCAAGCCAACCACCGGCGCGCCCAAACCCGCCACCACCAGAACCGCCCCCGCCGGCAAGCCACCCAGCCGGCGCGCTTCCGCCGCTGCCTCAGCAAAGGCCGCGTGCAAATCGAAGGCCTTGCCGCGTGGTGAGCCTTCCCCTTCAACCAGGGCCACGCGGCTTGGCGTTGCGGGCAGCGGCCGACGCTTGCCCAGCACGAGCAAGCCAAGCCCTGCGAGATCAGCAATTTCCGCGAGGCGATCGGCGGGGCCTTGGGTGAAGCGGCTGGCGCTCACATCCAGTGCGGGATGGATTGCCGTGATGTCAGGCGGCGTTGTTGCCTCAGGGTCAAGCGCGGTGCCCAGCACCCCAAGCAGGGCGGCCGAAGCGCGGCCATGGCGCATGATTTCCAGCGCCAGCCCTGCGCCATCATCCAGGAAGCGCGCTTCCAGCATGGGGCCGCTAATGAGGCTGCCATCAGCAGCCGGCGCGACCCGGATGCCACAGGGCGCAAAGCCAAGCCGCGCGAGCACGCCGCCGGCCACTTCCTCGGCATCATCCTGGGTGGTGATGGCGATTTCTGGGGGTAGCGGCGCCAGCGGATTGCCGGTCTCAAACGCCTCAGACAAATAGCCAATGGCGCGCGTGATGGGGTCCTGGTCCATGGCGTTAATCAGCGATCCGCGGCACTTCATCCTCCTGGAAGCCGCCCTCCGGCGCGACATCCAATTGGATCGGCGTGCCGCTTGTCGGCGTGAAGCCATAAAGCTGTTCAGGCAGCCAGGTGACCAAGCCGGGGAAGGCATAGATCATCAGCATGCACATGATCACGATGTAGATGAACGGCATGCAGCCCTTGAAGATGTCTTCCAGCCGCACATGCTTCGGCGCCACGCCCTTCAGGTAGAAGGCCGCCATGGCAACCGGCGGCGACAGGAAGGAGGTTTGCAGGTTCAGCGCCACCATCACGCCAAAGAACAGCGGATCAACGCCGAAATCATCCAAGAGCGGCAGGAAGATCGGCACGAAAATCACGATGATTTCCGTCCATTCCAAAGGCCAGCCCAGGATGAAGATCAGCAACTGCGCCAGGATCATGAAGGTGAAGGTATTGAGCGGCAGGGATTTGAAGAATTGCTCCACCAGATCCTGCCCGCCGAGATAGCCAAAGACCGAGGAGAAAATCGCGCTCCCCACAAATAACCAGCACACCATGGCGGAGGTGCGCGCGGTCAGGAACACGCTTTCCTTGAGCTTGGCGAAGGAAAAGGATCGATAGACGATGGCGAGGATAATGGACCCGAGGCTGCCCATGGCGGCTGCTTCGGATGGTGTCGCGAGCCCCATCAGAATGGCGCCGAGCACCATGGCAATCAGCGCCGCAAGCGGGATGAAGGATGTCAGCAGCGAAATCGCGATTTGGCTGAAGGGGATATTCACTTCCTCGGGCGGCAGGCGGGGCGCCATTTGCGGCTTCACAAGGGCGATGCCCATGGCATAGAGGATGTATAAGCCCGCCAACATGACACCGGGGATAAAGGCCGCGGCATAAAGCTGCACCACCGAAACGCCTGCGGTCGCGCCAAACAGAATCAGCATGATCGAGGGCGGAATCAGGATGCCAAGGCAGCCGCCGGCGCAAACAACCCCTGATGCCAGCCTGACATCATAGCCAGCGCGCAACATGGCCGGGAATGCGAGCAGGCCCATGAGTGTTACCACCGCGCCGACAATCCCTGTCGCGGTCGCAAACAGCGCACAGGTGGCAAGCGTTGCAACGGCGAGTGAGCCCGGAATGTTTCCGCTTGCCATCTGCAAGGATCGGAATAGCCGGTCCAGGATATTCGCGCGTTCGATGATATAACCCATCAGCACGAAAAGCGGTACGCTGATCAGCACGTCATTCGACATGACCGCATAGGTGCGTTGTACCAGCAAATCGAAAATGCGTTCCTGCATGCCAAGATAGCCGAAGAACAACCCCATCGCCATCAGCGTGAAGGCGATCGGGAAGCCCAGCATGATGAAGAACAGGAACAGAAAGAGCTGCGTGAGCCCGAGCATACCGTCAGACATGGCGCGTCAGCCCTTCTTTGGCGTGTCTAAGGGGATTTGGCCGGAAGCAGCCATGCGGCGGGCCAATTCCTCGGGGTCCTGTTCGGCGGCGGCTGCAAGGATTTGCTGGTCCAATTCTTCCACATCTGAAAGCCGCTTTGGCCAGGCGCCGGTGCGGATGCATTGGATGCAGCGCACAACTTCCACAATCCCTTGCAGCAGCAACAGCACACCCACCACCGGTATCAGGAACTTGAAGGGCCAGATCACCGGGCCGGTTGGGCTGAACATGGATCTTTCATTCTGCGCATAGGATTGCGCGAAGAAGGACCAGCCAGAGATCATGAAGGCGAAGATCGCGGGAAAGAAGAACAGGATGTAAAGGACAAGATCGAGCTTCGCCTGATTTTCAGGCTTGAAATTCCGATAAAGAAAATCGCCGCGCACATGCCCATTGCGTGACAGCGCATAGGCACCGGCCATCATGAACAGCGTGCCATAAAGCATATAGGAAGTGTCATAGGCCCAGGTGGTCGGTGCGCGGAAGGCGTAGCGCATCACCACTTCATAAGTCACGACAAAGGTCAGTACCAGGATGCTCCAGGCGAAGGTCTGGCCAACCAGGGTGCTGAAGCGATCAATGCCTAGAAGCAGTCGCTGCATGATATGGGCTTTCGATCATGGCCCCGGGGATTGGGGCATCAAAAAGGGTGCGGGCCGAAACCCGCACCCCGTTACTGCAAATCAGCGCGCGCCGAAGAAGTGATTATAGGAAATCACCGGGCTTGCTTCATAGCGCAAGAAGAAGCTGCCAACGCGGCGGCACCAGTCACGCTGGCTGTCGCAGACCTTCTTGAAGAAGGGCCCCGCGGCGGGGGAGGAGGCATCGCCTTCATACTTCTGAACCACGCGGTTCCAGGCGGCGAGCTGCGCGTCAAGCACCGGGCGCGGCGTCTGGCGTACCTGCACGCCCTGCTGCTGCGCCATGGCAATCAGATCGCGCGAATAGCGATCCTGCAGCTTCCAGGACATATCGGCAGAGGCGCTTTCAGAAGCGAATTTGATGATCGCCTGATGCTCGGCCGGAAGTGCCGCGAACTTCGCCTTGTTGAACAGCACTTCGAAGCTTTCCGTGCGCTGATGGAAGGACTGGATCATGTAGTTCTTCGCCACATCCGGGAAGCCGAGCACGCGGTCAGAGGACGGGTTGTTGAATTCCGCCCCGTCAATCACGCCGCGTTCCAAGGCGGGCACGATTTCCCCACCTGGCAGTGAGACCACCGCCGCGCCAAGTTCGGCGAAAAGGTCAGCCGCCAGACCCACGGTGCGGTATTTCAGGCCACGGATCTGTTCCGGACGCTCGATCGCATTCTTGAACCAGCCAAGCGGCTGGGTCGGCATTGGGCCGGTCATGAAGGAAACCACATTGACCCTGACAAGGTCATTCAGCAACTCATTATAGAGCGCTTCGCCGCCGCCATAATGATACCAGCCGAGCAGCTGGTTGGCATCGCCGAACCAGGGGGGCGAGGTGCCGAACAGCGAAAACGCCTTGTTCTTGCCGAACCAATAGGCCGGCACGCCATGGCCGCCATCAAGCGTGCCCGCGCTGACCGCATCCAGCAACTGGAAGGCGCCAACCACGGCGCCGGCGGCGAGCAATTCAAGACGCAAGCGCCCGCCCGCCATGTCATTCACGCGGCGCACGAAATCGCCCGCAAATTCATGGAAGATGTCGCGCTGCGGCCAGGTGGACTGGAAGCGCAGCGTCGTGGTCTGCGCCCGGCTGACATTGGGGGTGACGAGTACGGCAAGGCCCGCGCCCGTGGCGGCAGCCGCCTTCAAAAAGCCGCGCCGCGCGGGCGCAGAGGTGTTGGAACCGGTCATTTGCTTCTCCCTTGGTGGTGCCCCCCGGCAGGCTGGGGCGGACCGTGACACGGGCGAGACATATGGATGACCGGCGGATGACGCAACATCTTTTTACATTTCGAGAGGGCTGCCAGGCTATTTCGTCACAAAGGCCTTTTCCACCACATAGCTGCCGGGCGCGTTGTTTGACCCCTCCACAAAGCCGCGGGCTTCCAGCATGGCCTTGCAGTCCCGGTTCATCGCCTCAGACCCGCAGAGCATCACCCGGTCATGGGCCGGGTCCAGCGCCGGCAGAGCCAGATCAGCGAAAATCCGCCCCGAATCGATCAAATCCGTGATGCGCCCCTGGGTCGGGAAGGGCTCGCGCGTCACGGAGGGGTAGTAGCGGAGCTTGCCGGCGATGATCTCGCCGAGGAACTCATGCTGCGCCAGATCGCGTTCGAACATCTCCCGATAGGCCAATTCCGCCACCTGGCGGACGGTATGGGCCACCACCACCGTGCCATAGCGTTCATAGACATCGGGCTCGCGCGTCAGGCTCAGGAAAGGGGCAAGGCCGGTGCCGGTCGCCAGCATCCAAAGGCTGCGGCCTGGCAGCAGGTTATCGGTCACCAGCGTGCCGGTCGGTTTGCGGCCAATCAGCACCGTATCGCCCGGCTTGATGTGTTGCAGGCGCGATGTGAGCGGCCCGTTCTGCACCTTGATGGACAGGAATTCCAATGCCTCATCCCAGGTGGGGCTGGCCATGGAATAGGCGCGGACCAGCGGCTTGCCTTCCACCATCAGCCCGATCATGGCGAATTCGCCGGCGCGGAAGCGAAACGCCGTGTCGCGCGTGCAGCGGAAGGAAAACAGCCGGTCCGTCCAATGATGCACATGCGTCACACGCTCCCCGAAATAGGCGGCGGGGATGGCGGGGGCGGGGGAAGGGGCCGTATTCATGCTGCTGTTTTGCGGCGGCGCGGCGCGGCGCGCAACCGGCAATCATGGCTTGCATCCCGCGCGCCGGACGTTTCTTGTGGGGCGATGGAAAACCTGCCCGAAGGCGTCCCCTGGGACCCTGCCACCAATCCCCCGCTTGGCCCGCTGGTGGATGCCACGCCGCGGCCCTTGCCCGCGCGCATTCCACATAAGGGCCAATCGGTTGATCTGGAGCCGCTCCATCTCCGCCATGCCGAGGATTTGTGGCGCGCGGCGGAACGCGACACGGGCGGCGAGGGCTGGGCCTATATGGGCTATGGGCCGTTTCGCGATGCGGCCGCCATGCGCGCCCATGTCGCAGGTTTCGCCGTGACACATGACCCAATCGCCTGGGCCATCCGCCCGCATCGCACCGGCACGGCGGATGGCTGGCTGACGCTGATGCAAATCGCCCCCGCCCATGCGGATATCGAGATTGGCAATATCTGGTTCTCACCGCGCATGCAGCGCACGCGTGCGGCGACGGAAGCGATGTTCCTGCTGATGCGCCATGCCATGGATGATCTCGGCTATCGGCGGCTGGTGTGGAAATGCAATGCGCTCAATCTGCCATCGCGTCGGGCGGCGGCACGGCTTGGCTTTACCTATGAAGGCACGCATCGCGCGCATCTGGTGGTGAAGGGCAGGCGGCGCGATACGGCGTGGTTTTCCATTATCGCTGAGGAATGGCCGACACGCCGCGATGCTATCGCCGCCTGGCTGGATGCGGCCAATTTCGGCCCGGATGGCCGCCCGCGCCAGTCGCTCGCCAGTGTTCGCGGGGATGAAATCTGAACGGCTCGGGCTGGCCGAAAAATGACTCGACTTTCATGACCTCGGTGTTAGTCTTTGCTATGAGTATCGGAGGGCTGACCATGAATATCTCCCCAAGCCTTGGCGAGATTGGGTGCTGGGCGTTGATTTTCGCCGGTATCGCCTATTTCGTCGGTAAGCGCTTTGGTGAGCCAACGGCGGTGGTGGCGGCGGGTCTTGCTGCCCTGACCGTGAAGGCGGCCTTGCTCGACCTTACCTGATCAATAAGGCGCCGGACCCGTTTCATCAGGGCCAGGTTGCCGTTTTCAAGCCTGATGTGTCGGGACCGGCCTGCCCCCGTGTCCCGCTTTTTTTTCGCCCTTGCCTGACCCGCCCGGCTGGCGCAGTTTCCGCGCCATCATTGGCAGCGGGAGCGTTTCATGACCGAAGACAGCGTTGGCGCCTTCATTCCAGGTGAGCGCACCAGGCGCGCCGGCGCCGCTTCCGGCCCGCTCTCGGGGCTGAGCTTCGCCGCCAAGGATTTGTTCGATGTGGCCGGCACCGTCACCGGCTATGGCAATCCCGATTGGGCGGCGACGCATGCGCCGGCGACGCGCGATGCGCTGGTGATCACGCAGCTTTTGCAGGCGGGTGCGTCACTGGTTGGCAAGACCAAGACGGTTGAATTGGCCTATGGCCTGACGGGCGAAAATATCTGGCAGGGCACGCCGAAAAACCCCGCCGCGCCGGATCGCTTTCCCGGCGGGTCTTCCTGCGGATCGGCTGCCGCGGCGGCGGCGGGCCTCGTGGATTTCGCCATGGGGTCGGATACGGGCGGTTCGGTGCGCATTCCCGCTTCCTATTGTGGTGTTTTCGGCATTCGGCCGAGCTGGGGCGCGATCAGCCTGGCGGGCGCCTGCGCGTTGGGGCCGGATTACGACACGGCGGGCTGGTTTGCGCGAAGTGCCGCCATGCTGCGGCGCGTCGGCGATGTGCTGTTGCCACCGGGCGATGCGGGCGCGGTTGGGCCGCTGATTTCTGTGGCCGAAGCCTGGGCCAATGCGGAACCCGCAACCGTGGCTGCGCTGACGCCGGCGTTGAAGGCAGCCGAAGCGCTGTTCGGCCCGGCGCTGGCGACCCATGTCGCGCCCGAGGGGCTTGATGCCTTTTATGAACATTTCCGTTGCGCCCAGGCCGAACAGGCTTGGACCGCGCTCGGTCCCTGGATCGCCGCGACCAATCCGAAATTCGGCCCCGGCGTGAAGGAGCGTTTTGACGCTGCCGCCGCCATGGACCCGGCGAAATCCGCCGCCGGCCGTGCCTTCCGTCGTGTGGCGCAGGCGCGCTTCCATGCGCTGCTGAGCGGGGGTGCGGTGATGATCTACCCGACCTCTCCGGCGCCGGCGCCGCTTTTGGCTTCATCACTCGCCGAACAAAACAAGGTGCGTGAACGCACCATGGGTGTGACGGCCATTGCCGGCTTCTGCGGCCTACCGGAGGTGAGCATCCCCGCCGGCAAGGTGGATGGCGCGCCGGTGGGGCTTTCCCTGGTGGGCGCACCGGGGCGTGACCGCGCCGTGTTGGCAACGGCGGAAGCGCTCGCGGCTTCGCTCGGCATTGGGGGCTGAACCATGCGGATTCGCGAAGCCACCCCGGCTGACTTGCCCGCCATCACCGAGATCTACGCCCATCACGTGCTGCATGGCGCCGGCACTTTTGAGGAAGTGCCCCCGGATGAGGCCGATATGGCGGGGCGTATGAAAAAAGTGCTCGCCGGGCGCGGCAATGTCTGGCTGGTCGCGGAAGGGGAGGCGGGAGAGATCCTGGCCTATGCCTATTACAGCGCCTTCCGTGAGCGTTCAGCCTATCGCTACACGGTCGAGAATTCGATCTATGTGCGTGATGATGTGCGCGGCCAGGGGGTGGGCAAGGCGCTGGTCGCGGAATTGATCGCGCGTGCGGAAGCGGCGGGTTTTCGGCAAATGCTGGCGATTATTGGCGATTCTGAAAATGTGGGGTCAATCGGGCTGCATGTCTCACTCGGCTTCCGGCATATCGGCACCATGCGCGCCGTTGGCATGAAATTCGGCCGCTGGGTGGATGTGGTGACGATGCAGCTGAGCCTGGGTGAGGGTGATAGGACGATGCCGGCGGATTGAGGATTGGCTTTTCGCTTCGACGCCAATCTGACCCGTGCGCAAAGGCCTATCGTTCCCTATCGCGATTGATCGAATCAAGGTCTGGTTCGGTAGTTTCGCCACGCTCTCTCGCTAATTCGCCAGGCGGAAGCGCGCGCTGCTGGCTGCATCATTGCGCAGCGTTTGGCGGATTGCCTCGGCCGCCTCAGCGCTTTGCGGCAGGGCGGCGATGGCGGTGTACCAGGGCAGCGTGCCGCGCACCCGGCCAAACGTGCTCCAGGGCGGTAGCCAGACGCCGGCGGCTTCGCGTTCCGATGGGTTGGCGTGGGTAATCAGGTCTTGGTCGTGACGGCGGGGACGGCATTAGCCTTGCGCCGCAGCGCTTGCAGCCGCAACGCCACGGCCAAACCGATCAGGCCAAAGGCCACCATGCGTACTTCAGTGATCTTTTCGCCAAAGTACAGCAGCGCCAAAGCAAGGCTTAGGAAGGGCGAAATGTATTGCAGGTAGCCGACTTCGATCATTCGGGTGAATTTGACACCAACGCCAAAGAGGTAAAGCGGCATGAAGCTGACCGGTCCGATAAGAAGGAGAAGCACCAAAGTGCGCAGATCGAAACCCGCAATTTCTCCCCGGTGGAGGTACAGCACCACGATGGCAACCGGCAACAAGGTGAGCGTTTCTACAAGCAAGACCGTTGAAGCCGGCCCGCTGATCACCTTCTTCAGGGCAAAGTAAACTGATGTCGTCAGCATCACCAGAATGCCGAGGATAGGCAGATCAGACATGGATAACGCATAGACCGCAATGCCGAGCAGGACGAAGGCAAAGGATAGGAAATCCAATTTCGACGCTTTTTCTGAGAAGAACCAATAGCCCAGCATCATGGATAATGCGGGGGCTGAGAAGGTGCCCAAACTGAATTCCGTTACTTTGCCCAGGGTCACCGCATAGACAAAACAGAGCCAGTTCAGGCCGATCACGGCGCCCGCCAGACCGGCTAGCGCGTAATCCTTGCGTGCGAGACGCAGGCTGCCTTGCCCGTTGAGTGCCACGACGGCATAGACAAAGAGCGTGGTGACAATACGAAATGCCACGACAGTGATTTCGGCCACGCCGGGCAGCAGGCTCCAATAAAGAGACATGGAACCCCAGATCGCAAAGGCACAGGCAACGTAGTATTTCTGCAAGGTCATCGGTCTTGCCCTGTTTGTCATACGTTATGCTATCGGTTGCGCAGCCGATGCCAAGGCCAGACTGCTGGCAATAATCTTTTTCAACAAGCCAAAGCATGGCCCGGCGTGAAACAGACGCCGCGGCGCGGTACCGAGGGCCTGCGTTATGGGTGGGGCGGGTCAGGTCGCATCCGTTTTGAAATGGGCAAACCGCAATGCGGGCCTCTGCCATGGGGCAAGGTGGCACGGGCGCAGTACAGTTCCGTGCATAATACTGCCTACAGCCCAAGGATGAGCGCGATTCCGGCTGATGCAAAAAAAATTGCCATGCCGCCATTCACCCACCGATGAACACGCCCATACACCTCAACCACGCGCGTGCTCGAAAACACCAACGCATAGGTGGAAAAGACCAGCAACCCAATAATCAGGCAACCCGCAACGACAGCAAAGCCGGCCCAGGGCGCGTCTTGGCCAGGCAAACCCAAAGTGATTGTTGTCATCCAGACAAGGATCGCTTTGGGATTGCTGATCTGGATACAGAAACCTCGGAGATAATGTGGCCAAAGCGACGTGCTGCGCAGGCGATTGCCAGAGGCCGGGAGGCGTGTGGCAATTCCAGCCGCGGCCTGCCGCGCCGCACGCAATCCCAGCCACAGCAGATAGACGCCACCGAAGATACGCAGGATGACAAATGTCGGAGGAAACATAAGCATCATCGCCCCAAGCCCGATGGCGGCGCTGATACCCCAACATTGAGACCCGGTCATAATGCCGAACACCATGGCCATTCCTGCCGAACGCCCCTGGTCCAGCGATGTCGCCATGATCGAAAGATTCCCCGGACCAGGCGTGGCGGTGCCAATGAAGTAGGCAAGATAGGCTATCAGCAGGTGGTCAAGGCTCGGCATCGGGTGTTCCTGACAAGGCACACCCCGTTCTCCAACGAGGGCGGCTTCAATAAGCGGGGTAGAAGCTCGGCGCAGGCATCGAAGATCGTGTGCGTGAACCAATGACAGCTACTTGAAGCCCAGTTTAGCGAAGTGCCATGCTTTCCATCCAATAGAAAAATGTCTCATGACACTTTTTAGAATTTGTGGAGCACGCTACAGAGAATATGTCTTCGACAGTTTTTAGGTGCCACCCCTCATGCGTATTGTCTCGCCCTGGAAGCCGCGTCTTGAGGATGTGGATGGGCCTGCCTCGGAGCGCTTGATTGAGGCGCTTGCTGCCGATATCCTGAGCGACCAACTTGAAGATGGCGCCAGGCTTCCCGCTCATCGTGACGTGGCATGGAAATTAAAGATCAGTGTTGGCTCGGTGACAAAAGCCTATCGCGCGCTGCAACGCCGCGGACTGATCGAGAGCAGTAAGGGCAGCGGCACTTTCGTTATTGGGCGCAGGCGACCGCAAGGGCCCGTGATTGATCTGTCAGTCAACGCGCCTCCGGCCATGCTGAATGAGCGCGTGCTTTCATCCACACTTGCAGGGGCGGCGCGCAAGGTGGAGTCGTTTTATTTTCTGAATTACCCGCCGCCCGCGGGGCATGAAAGGCATCGCATGCTGATGGCTGGCTGGCTCGGCGGCACTGGTATTGATGCAGACCCCGAGCGGCTTCTGCTCACCAGCGGTGCGCAACAGGCTTTGGCGGTCGCCTTCGCAACAACAAGTCGTCCAGGCGGTGTCATCCTCACTGAGCGGTTGACCTATCCCGGCGCATTAACGCTTGCGCAGGTCGGCAACTATCGTCTCATGGGTGTCGCAACCGACAATGAAGGCATGATTCCGGCTGCATTAGATAACATTCTCGGCAAAACCAAAGAAACGCCATCCGTCCTTTATCTGACACCGACGCTGCATAACCCGACCGGAGCGACAATGGGGCTGATGCGGCGACAAGAGATCGTCAAGATTTGCGAAAAATACGATGTTATCATCATTGAGGATGATGTTTATGGATTACTGAGAAATGAGGATTTGCCTTCTTTGGTGAACCTGGCGCCAGAACGGACAGTGTACGTAACGTCACTTTCAAAATGCCTCTGCCCCGGTTTGCGGATTGGGATGCTGCTGGTTCCGCCGCAGCTTGTCCAAAAAGCCCTACTTACACTGCATGCAACAGGACTTTCCGTATCCGCTCTTTCCTGTGCCGTTGTTGAACAATGGCTTTACGACGGCACGGCTGAGAACATGCTGTCTTCCATCGGCGCAGAGGCCCTGCGGCGCTTGGCCATTGCGCGGCGTTATTTGTCCAGGTGGATGACGGAACCTTCCGGCAAGAGTTTTCATATCTGGTTGCCAATGCAACGATCCGAAGCGGATCGCCTCCTTGAGGGTATGGCGCAGGAAGGCGTTCTATTGACCGCGCCCGCGTCGGTTCTGGCTAGTGAAACCGACACCGAGGCGGGCCTTCGCTTGTGCCTGGGTGTTCCATCACCGGACGAACTGCATCGCGCCCTCGCACTCGTGAAACAAAAACTCGAATGCTACGGCAGGCCCTTGATCATTCCCGATGGTAGCCGGTACTAACCAGCCTGCCGCGCTCAGATCGGCCCGCCATGCAAGCTTCTATGGATGGCGAATTGATCCTTGGCCATGGCGCGCATCGGTTTCGCGTTTGTCTCGCCAGCAGCGTTGCCCAATCAGACCTGCGGCGCCAGGCGGAAGCGCGCGCTGCTGGCTGCATCATCCCGCAGCGTTTGGCGGATGGCCTCGGCTGCCTCAGCGCTTTGCGGCAGGGCGGCGATGGCAGTGAACCAGGGAAACTCACCGCGCACCCGGCCGAGAAACAGTCGATCAAGCGCTTCCGCCACCGGCCCGCGCACCCCGCAACAGGCGCAGGCCGGCACATGTGCGCCAGTCAGGGAAAACAGGGCCATGGCGGGGGCTGAGGCTATCGTCGGCGCCTCGGCGAGCAGGGCCATGCCCGGCGCGGGGGTTTCACCCGGCTTTAGTAGGTGGATAGGTATACGCGCATCAAGCGACCAAGCAGCCATGATAGGAGCCTATGTGAGTGGCCGATTCAGCGCTTCGGTGATTCCACCTTCGCGCACCAGGCACTAGACATAAGAATATGTTTATGTCTATGTAAAGCCCATGCAGGATGTTCTGTCCCAATTGCGCGGCGCGGCGGAGCCGACACGGCTTAGGCTGCTCGCGCTTTGCGCCCGTGGCGCCTGGTGCGTGACGGAATTGGTGGCGATTCTGGGCCAATCCCAGCCCCGCCTCTCCCGCCATTTGAAGCTTCTGGTCGAAGCCGGCCTGCTGACCCGCACGCCTGAGGGTGCCAATGCCTGGTTCCAGATGGCGCCTGAGGCTGATCTGGCCCGCCATATCCTGGCCCGCCTGCCGGAATCGGACCCCTTGCTGGCGGCTGATCGGCGCGCCGCCGCGCGGCTGGCAGCGGAACGGGCGCGCATTGCCTCCGATAGTTTTCGTCGCCACGGCGCCGATTGGGATGAAACCCGCGCCCTTGGCCTGCCGACCGAGGCGATTGAAACCGCCCTGCTGCAAGCCCTGCCGACGGGCCGTGTGGGCCGGGTGCTTGATATCGGCTGCGGCACGGGCGGGGTTTTGGAACGCTTGGCGCCGCGTATCGAAGAAGGGCTTGGCATTGATGCCTCCCGCGAGATGTTGGCGCTGGCGCGCAGCCGCCTGACGGAACGCGGCCTGACCCATATCGCCGTGCGGCAGGCGGATATGTATCGGCTGCCTTTGCCTGATGCGGGGTTTGATGCGGTCACGCTGCATATGGTGCTGCATTACGCGGAAGACCCCGCCGCGGCACTCGCGGAAGCCGCGCGCGTTTTGCGCCCCGGTGGGCGCCTGCTGATCCTTGATCTGGCGCCGCATGACCGTGCTGATTTGCTGACACGCTATGCGCATCGCTGGCCTGGCTTTGATGATGCCGCCATGGCCGGCTGGCTTGGCGGTGCGGGTTGCACCGCGCCGCGTGTCAGCACCATCCCTGCTGGCCTTTCGCTCAAGCTTTGGTCGGCTGAACGCCTGCCGCTTTCTGTTTCCACCCCCGTTTCCTGAAGGTTTCCCCATGGCGCGCCCGCATCTTCTCGACGCCCTTCGTGACCGCGTTTTGCTCTGTGATGGCGGCATGGGTAGCCGCGTGCAGGCCATGGCACTGGAGGTGGATCGTGATTACTGGGGCAAGGAAAACTGCACGGAGGTGCTGAACCTGTCGCGCCCCGATATCGTGCGCGATATCCATCGTGGCTATTACGAAGCGGGCGCCGATATGGTGCTGACCAATAGCTTCGGCGGTTCGCCGGTGACTTTGGCCGAATTTGAACTGGAAGACCGCGCTTTTGAAATCAACAAGCTTTCCGTGGAATTGGCGCGCGAAGCGGCGGAGAGCTTCGCCGATGGCCGGCATCGTTGGGTGGTGGGCGATATCGGCCCGGGCACCAAGCTGCCGAGCCTTGGCAATATCACCTATGACGCGCTTGAAGCCGCTTTGGTGGAACAATGCCGCGGCCTGATTGCCGGCGGTGCAGATGCGCTGCTGACGGAAACCAATCAGGACACGCTGTTCATCAAGGCCGCGGTGAATGCCGCGAAAATTGCGCGCAGGGCAGCGGGTTCCACGATTCCGATTTTCGTGCAGGTGACGGTCGAAACCACCGGCACGCTGCTGGTCGGCCCTGATATCGCCGCTGCCACCACGGTTGTGCATGCGCTTGATGTGCCGCTGATGGGGTTGAATTGCGCAACTGGTCCGCAGGAAATGGCGGAACATGTGCGCTGGCTATCACAAAACTGGCCGGGGCTGATTTCCTGCCAGCCCAATGCCGGCCTGCCGGAATTGGTGGATGGCAAAACCCATTACCCGCTGGGCGCGGAAGAACTCGCCGCCTGGATGGAACGCTTTGTTGTCGAAGATGGCTTGAACCTGATTGGCGGTTGCTGCGGTACCTCGACGCCGCATATCGCCGCACTTGATGCCATGCTGCGCAAGCTCGGCGGTGCCGCGCATCGCCCGGCGCCGATCAAGCGCAAATTCCATTGGGTGCCATCGGTGGCATCCCTTTATACCGCAACGGCGCTGCGCCAGGAGAATTCCTATTTCTCGATCGGTGAGCGCTGCAATGCCAATGGATCGAAGGCCTGGCGCGAGCGCCAGGCGGCGGGCGATTGGGATGGCTGCGTTGCCATGGGCCGTGAGCAAATGGCCGAGGGATCGAACAGCCTTGATATCTGCACTGCCTTTGTCGGGCGCGATGAAATGGCGGAAATGAGCGAGGTGATCCGCCGCTTCACCAGCAGCGTGAATGGCCCGCTGGTGATCGATTCCACCGAAACCCCGGTGATTGAAGCAGCGCTCAAGCTGCATGGGGGCAAGCCCATCATCAATTCGATCAATTTCGAAGAAGGTGAGAAGGCCGCCGAAGATCGCATGTTGCTCGCGCGCAAATTCGGCGCCGCGGTGATTGCGCTGACCATTGATGAAGTGGGCATGGCGAAGACCGCCGAGGATAAGTTGCGCATCGCGCGCCGCCTGGTGGAATTTGCCTGCGACAAGCACGGGCTGCCGCAATCCGATTTGATGATTGACCCGCTGACCTTTACGGTCGCCACCGGCAATGAGGATGACCGCAAGCTCGGCCTTTGGACGCTTGAGGGCATTCGCATGATCCGGGATGCATTTCCCGATATTCAGATCATCCTTGGGCTTTCCAATATCTCCTTCGGGCTTAACCCCGCCGCGCGGCATGTGCTGAACAGCGTCTTCCTGGATCACGCCGTGAAGGCAGGTATGACGGGGGCGATTGTGCATGTCTCCAAGATCAAACCCTTGCATCAGATCCCGCCAGAAGAAGTGAAGGTCGCGGAAGATCTGATCTATGATCGTCGCACCGAAGGCTATGACCCGCTGCAAAAAATGCTGGAGCTTTTCGCCGGCCGCAAGGCCGCCGATGCCACGGCGAAGAAGCGCGCGGAGACGGTGGAAGGGCGGCTCAAGGACCGCATCATTGATGGCGACCGCAAGGGGCTGGATGATGAATTGGCCGATGCGCTCGCCAAGGGCATTGCGCCGCTTTCCATCATCAATGATGTTTTGCTGGATGGCATGAAGGTGGTGGGGGAGCTATTTGGTGCCGGCAAGATGCAGCTTCCCTTCGTGCTGCAATCCGCCGAGACCATGAAAGCCGCCGTCGCCTATCTGGAACCGTATATGGAAAGGGTGGAAGGCCAGGAAAAAGGCACCATCGTGCTCGGCACCGTGAAGGGCGATGTGCATGATATCGGCAAGAATCTGGTAGATATCATCCTGACCAATAACGGCTATCGCGTGGTCAATCTCGGCATCAAGGTGCCACTGACCGAAATTGTCGCGGCAGCGCGTGAGCATAAGGCGCATGCCATTGGCATGTCCGGTTTGCTGGTGAAATCCACCGTGGTAATGCGCGAGAATCTGGAAGAAATGTCGCGCCAGGGTGTGGATATTCCCGTGCTGCTCGGCGGTGCCGCGCTCACGCGCAATTACGTCGAAGATGATTGCGTGCGCGCCTATGCTTCAGGCCGTGTCGCCTATGCGCGCGATGCCTTTGATGGCCTGCATCTCATGGACAAGGTCATGGGCAATGGCTTTGATGATTATCTGGCTGCGCTGCAAACCAAGCGCTCCGGCAAGGCGCGCAATGAAAAGCGCACCCTTGGCACGGCGGACCCGCGCGGCTTTGCGCCCGTTGATGTGAAATACGCGCAAACCCGCCGCCGGCGCGTGGCGGCTGAAAGCGCTGTGCCGACGCCGCCCTTCTGGGGCGCGCGCGTTTTGGAAGCCGCGCCCAAGGCGCTGGTGCCCTTCATCAATGAACGGAGCCTCTATCAATTCCAATGGGGTTTCCGAAAGGCAGGGCGTTCGCTGGAAGATTTCCTCGGCTGGGCCAAGCAGGAATTGCGCCCGGTGCTGAAGCGGATGCTGGCTCTTGCGGAAGAACAAGATATCCTGAAACCGCAAGCGATCTATGGCTATTGGAAATGCGCGGGCCAGGGCAATGATCTGATCCTGTTTGCCGAAGATGGCGTGACGGAGGTCTGCCGCTTCAATATGCCGCGTCAGCCCAAGGAAGATGGGGATTGCATCGCCGATTTTGTGCGCGATGTGGATGATGGCCCGAATGCGCGTGATGTGATCGGCCTGCAAGTGGTCACTGTGGGCCAAAAGGCATCCGACATCGCGCGCGTGTGGTTTGAGGAAAACCGTTATCAGGATTACCTCTATCTGCACGGGCTTTCGGTGGAAATGGCGGAAGCGCTGGCGGAATATGTCCATAAGCGCATCCGCGCCGAATTCGGTTTTGCCGCCGAGGATGATCGCGATATCGAAAAAATGCTCCAGCAGGGCTATCGCGGCGGGCGTTATTCCTTCGGCTATCCAGCCTGCCCGAAGCTGGAAGATCAGGAAGGCTTGCTCAGGCTTTTGGATGCGGAACGGATTGGCGTTTCGCTCAGTGATGAATGGCAGCTCCATCCCGAACAATCCACCAGCGCGATTGTGCTGCACCACCCACGCGCCAAGTACTTCTCGGTCTAGCCCTAACCGGCTAAACCCCCGCCATGGTTGAGGCCCGGCATTCCAGCGCCGCGCGGCTTGCCGCGGGCAGCGTGGCGGTTGCGGTGGCGGTTCTCGCACTCAAGGCGGTGGCCTGGTGGGTGACGGGGTCCGTCGCGCTTTACGCCGATGCTTTGGAAAGCATTGTCAATGTCGCGGCCGCGCTCGCCGCGCTGCTCGCGGTGCGGCTTTCTGCCCTGCCGGCGGATGCCAACCATCCCTACGGGCATTCCAAGGCTGAGTATTTCTCGGCTGTCTTGGAAGGCGCTTTAATCATCGTCGCAGCCTTGCTCATTTTGCATGAGGCCTGGGGGGCTTTTGTTGCGCCACGCGCGCCGGAACAGGTGGGGATTGGCTTGGCGGTGGCGGCGGTCGCCAGCAGCATCAATGCCGCCTGGGCGCTGTTTTTGGGGCGGCGGGGCAAGGATTTACGTTCGCCGGCGCTGATCGCCGATGCGCGGCATTTATGGGCGGATGTGGTGACCTCGGCTGGGGTGCTGGTGGGGGTTGGGCTGGTCACGCTCACGGGTATCTTATGGCTTGACCCGCTGCTGGCGGCGCTGACGGCGGTGAATATCCTGATCTCCGGTGGGCGCTTGCTGCGCGAAAGTGTCGGTGGCCTCATGGATGAAGCCGTGCCGCCCGCGACCATGGAACGCATTCGGCGCATTGTGGCCGAACAGGCATCTGGCGCGATTGAGGCGCATGATTTGCGTTCCCGCCACGCCGGGCGGCATACTTTTCTGGAATTCCATCTGGTGGTGCCGGGCGATATGCGGGTCAGCGAAAGCCATGAGATTTGCGACCGGATTGAGGCTGCGCTGAAGGCGGAGCTTGAAGGCGCGATCATCACCATTCATGTCGAACCGGAAGGCAAGGCGAAGCAGCAAGGGGTGCCGGTATTGTGAAAGCGGTACCGCGCGGCTTTGGGCTTGGCGCGTCAGTCACGCTGCATGGGCTGGTCGCGGCGCTGTTGATCCTATGGCCGGTCGTTGAGGAATTTTCGGCGGACCAGGCCGAAGCCCAAGGCATTGCGCTAATTTATGAGGGCGCGCCGGGGATTGGCATGCCGGAACCCCCCGCTGCCCCGCCAGAGGTGGCGGCCGTGCCGCCCGCCCCTGAGGTACCGCCTCCGCCGCCCGTGATCGCCACACCGCCGCCACCACCGGTGATGGCTGCGGTACCTCCGCCACCTACGCCACCGACCCCGGCGGCCCTGGCCGCGCCGATCCTGCCGCCACCACCGGCGCCGGTTGAAGAAGCCCGGCCGCACATCGCGGAAGCGCCGCCCGTGCCGGAACCGGAACAACCGCGGCAAGTGGCAGAGGCGCCAGCGCCGGAACGCCGCCCGCCGCAGCGGGCCAGCGCGGCGCAGCCAGCGCCTCAGCCTGTGCGGCTGAATGCTGCCTTGCAGGGCATGGAAAGCTTCACGCTGGAAGGCCTCGTGGCACCACCGGGAGCGCTGGATGGGACGCGCAATCGCGGCCCCAGCTTTCCGGAAGCCAGCCGCCGGCGCGGTGAAGAAGGCGTGGTGCGTGTTGAATTATTTGTGGACCCAACGGGACGCGTTGCGGATGTGCGCATCTTGGAAAGCTCGGGCTTCAGCGCCTTGGATGCGGCGGCAGTGCAGGCGGTGCGCGAATGGCGCTTTCGCCCGGCGCAGCGTGCGGGGCTGCCTGTCGCGGGCAGCCTTAGCACGGCGGTGCATTTCCGCCTTGAAAACGCGCGGCGCTGAGGCGACCTGAAACGCTCTGTAAGGAATGAAATATGGTCAAGCTTGATGTGATCACCACGCGCGGTGGGGATCAGGGGGAAACCTCGCTCGGTGATGGGGCGCGGGTGCGCAAGGATGCGCTGCGCGTGGAAGCCTATGGCACGGTAGATGAGGCGAATGCCGCGCTTGGCGTGCTGCGCCTTTCTACGCGCGAAGACGCGGAAGCCGATGCGATGCTGGCGCGCATCCAGAATGATCTTTTTGATATTGGTGCTGATCTTTGTGTGCCGGGCGAAGCGGGCGCAAGGCTCCGCGTGGCGGATACGCAATCGGCCCGGCTGGAAGCGGAATTGGCCGCGATGAATGGGCAAATGCCCGCGCTGAAATCCTTTGTGCTGCCAGGTGGTGCGCCAGGCGCCGCCGCAGCACATGTCGCGCGCACCGTGGTACGGCGCGCGGAACGCCTGGTGGTGGCTTTGGCGGCGGAGGAGGAAGTGAACCCCGCCGTGATCCGCTATCTGAACCGGCTATCGGATCATCTTTTCGTGCTCGCGCGGCGCCTTAACGGCAATGGCGCCGGCGATGTGCTGTGGGTGCCGGGGGCGACGCGGGGGTGAGCCCGCGCCGCCCGCGCGGTTTCAGAAAACGCCGCGCAGGCCAAGAATGGCGCTGCGGCCCGGAATGACGAAACCATTGGCGGGTTCGTAGCGCCGATTGCCAAGGTTGCGCGCTTCGATGAAGGCGGTGATCTGCTGCGTGATGGGGAGGGAGGCGGTCATGTTGAAGACGAAGCCTTCATCGCTTTGCCCATTGCCTGCCGTGGTGCCGTTATCACGATAGAGAAAATCGCGATGTTCCCCTACATAAATGAATTCCGGGGCAATGATCAGCCGCGCATTGGGCACATCTACCCAATCCACTCTCGGCGCGATGCGCGGCGAAAGGCTCGCACTATTGCGCGGCCGGCGCGCCAGGGCTGCGCCATTGGCCTCATCGCGGGTTTCCTGCACGGTCCAGGCGGCGCGTGTCGAAAAACCATCCGAATGCCGCCAATTCACGCCAAATTCGCCGCCCTGGATATGCGCGCGGGCGATATTCTCATAGCTCGAGAAGCTTGGCGTAAAATTGATCAGGTTGCGGATGCGGCTCTCAAAATAAAGCGCGCTCACGGTCAGGTTCTGCGTGATGTCAGTTTCAATTCCGGCCTCCCAGGCGGTGGCGTTTTCCGGGCGGAGATCGGGATTGCCCCGGAAGCCGAAATTATTGATGCCGTAGCGCTGATAAATCGAAGGCGCCTTGAAGGCGGTGCCGCCTGATGCCGTCAGCCGAGAGGCGATCTCCGGCAGGCTCAGCACGCCGCCAAGCCGCCAGGTGGTCGCGCCATCAAAGCCATCCGGCGCGTCCTGGCGGAGTGCGGTGGTCACATCCAGCCGATCCCAAAGCCGATGCTGCGTGCCGATATAGCCGAAGGCGCTGCGCTGCGATCTATCCACATCCTGCCGAAAACCGCTTTGGATGGATTTGGTGAAGGCGCTTTCGTTTTCGGACCCCGCACCAAAGACAAGATTATTGGCGGTGAGTATCCCGAAATCCGCCAGCCTGACAGTATTGTCCCAGGCGAGCCTTTCGCGCCTGCCGCGATAGAGATCATCGGCGGTGCTGCTGCTCTGGCTATCGCGCCAATTGGTGTAGCGCCGCCGATCCTCGGTGGCGGAAAGCGTCAGGCCCGTGGTCCAGTCACCGCCAAATAATTCCGTGGCGCTGCGGAGAAACCCCATCCAATTACGATCATCGCCGCTGTAATTCGGGTCATCACGCGGCACGCTATCCAGGCCAAAGCGGTTTTCCCGTATGGTCACCAGGCCATCAAGGCGTGTCATACCAAGCACGTTCGCCGGCGCGGTTTCGCCGAGATTGACGCCGCCGCGCGCCGTGATCAAGGCGGATCGCAAGCCATCCCTCTCGCCCTGATTACTGTAGAAGCGCGGCGCCACCGCGTTTGAACCGCGTGTTGAAAGGCTTTGTCCCGTCACGCCGTAATCCGTATTGCCGATGGTGCCCGCAATACCGGCGATACCGCGCGCGGTGTAATTGGTGCCTCCGGCAAGTTCGCCATAGGGTTGCGCCTGCCGGTCTGCGGGCGCACGGCGTGTGATCAGATTGATCACGCCACCAATCGCGGATGTGCCATAAATCGCGGAAACCGGACCGCGCACAACTTCAATGCGTTCGATGTCACCCAAAAGCGTATTGCCGAAATTGAAGGCGCCATTGGGCTCGCTCGCGTCATTGATCGCTACGCCATCACGCAAGACCAGCACGTGATTCGAATTGGTGCCGCGCATGAAGCCCGATGTTTGCTGGCCGATCCCGCCACTCGGCACAATGTTGAAGCCAGGCACGCTCACCAGCGCATCAGCCAGCGTCACATAGCCGCGTTCTTCGATGATCTGCCGATCAATCACCGTGGTCGCTGCCGGCAGGCGTTCCTGCGGCGTTGGAATCCTTGTTGCTGTGACGATGGTTTCGGGAATGCTTGCCGTTTGCGCCGAGATCGGGGCAAGGGGGGCAAGCGCGAGTAAGATGAGTATCCGGTGTTTCATCCGGCATTCCTCCGAGCATAGGTCTCAACGCACCCCAAAGCCTTGCGGCCCTGGGGCATTTCCTACGCTGTTCGCAGACGGAGATGCGCGGGCGTGCCCGCACAGCTTTGGTCCGTTGCATCGGTGCACCCCGCCCGATACGCGCGAGACAACTATGCACCGGCCGGTCTCCTGGCTCGCGACCTGGGGGATATCCCCCTCTCCGCCCGCCTTCTCGCATATGCATGCAATGGCTTATGGGCAGATATGGTCGCCTACAGTTGCGGGGGCAGCTGCGGATTGGCGGTGGGTCTCACCGTGTCACGCATTCCCGTTTCAGCCCTTTCGGGCCACCGAAGCATGGGCAAAGGTTAATCAGCGGGACCGCAACTGTCCAGCGGAATTGACATCAAATGATATAGCCAAGCGCCTCAACGCCAAACCAGACAATGGCGAGCAGTACCGCGGTTGCGAAAACATTGGCAAGGATTGTCGCCACAATGCCGATGCCTACCACCTTGCTGTCATTCTCCACCACGCCAAGCGACATCACGATGGTGCCGAAGGCGGGCGGGCCATTGGTGCCAGGCCCGGGCAGGATCAGCATGAGCGCGGCATAGGCGGTGAGCCAGCCGACAACCTTATCCGCGGTGTTGTTGGTGAAGGGGCCAGGGCGCGGCCTGACATAGCGTTCAACGCGCGCGAGCATTTTGGAAGAACCGCTTGAAAGCCGCATCATATCGGTGCGTTTCAGGCTTTGCCGCGCAATAAAGCCCGGCAGCTTCGGCTGGCGAAAGCCAAGCCCCATCTGCACGCCCAGTATCAGCATGGGGGTGCCGAAGATGGAAGCCATGCCGGGCAAAAGCCCCGGCAGGCAAAGCAGCAGGATCAGCAAGCCAAAGGCGCGGTCGCCGAAAGCCTCGGCCATTTCGCCAAGGGTGATGCGTTCTCCGGGGCAACGTTCCACCACCTCCGCAATCAGGCGGGAGATGGGCGCATTCTGATGATTGCCGGCAACCGGGGGCAGCGCGTCGTCCATGGAGGGCTGAAGGCGTCCTGGGTTTGGGGTTACCGGAGCGCGTTACATAGCGTTTTGGCCAAGGGACGCAACTTACCTTTGGTTAAGCTTATACCCACCCAGGGCTCAGCGGCCCTGGAAGGCCGGTTTACGCTTTTCCATGAAGGCCTTACGGCCTTCCTTGTAATCGGCGCTGTCGAAACAGGCATTCAAATCAGCCTGGATCGCCGCCATGTCCCGATCCGCCTTGTCCTGCAACACCGCCTGCACGGTGCGCTTATTGGCGTAAAGCGACAGCGGGGCGTTTTGCGCCAAGGTCGCGGTCAGCTTGGCCACTTCGCCTGCCAAAGCATCCGCCGGCACCAGCCTGTTGATCAGGCCGACCCTTTCGGCTTCCCGCCCGTCAAAGCGTTCGCCCGTCATCAGGATCATATGCGCATGCGCTGGGCCAACCAAGCTGACCAGATGCTTCACCATGTCAAAGCCGTAAGCGATGCCAAGCTTCGCTGCCGGGATGCCGAATTGGCTGCCTTCCGCCGCGATGCGGATATCGCAGGACATGGCAATGCCAAGCCCGCCACCCATGCAAAAGCCGCGAATTTCCGCAATCACCGGCTTGGCGTAAGTGGCAAGCTTCAAGCGCCCGCCAGCCGTCAGCCGCCCATATTCCTTCTGCGCATCGGCATCCGAACGCATCTTGTCGAATTGGCTGATATCAGCGCCGGAAACGAAAGCCTTATCGCCAGCGCCGGTCAGCACCACGCAGCGGACAGAAGCATCCGCCGCGAACACATCCAAGGCCTGGCCCATGCCATCCCACATCGCAACCGACATGGCATTGCGCTTTTCCGGCTGGTTGAAGGTAATGCGCCCAACGCCATCCTTGATGTCGGCAAGAATCTTGCCTTCCGCGAATTCCATCTGTCTTATCCTTCGCTGATCACGCCAAGCGCGCGCAATTGGTCAATCTCAGCCGCGCCATAGCCGGCCAGCTCGAGAATTTCGGCGGAATGCTCGCCAAGCCGGGGCGGGATGCGCCGCACGCTGCTCTCAAGCCCTTCAATATTGATCGCGGTGCCGACAATATGCGTGAGCCCGCGCTTGGGTGTCGTCATCGGCAGCGCCATGGCCAGATGCTTCACCTGCGGGTCTTCAAACACCTGATCCACGCGGTTGATCGGGCCACAGGGAATGCCGATGCGTTCCAGCAGGTCAATCCAATACTCGCTTGGCTTGGTGCTGGTGACTTCACCGATGGTCTTATTGAGCCTTGCGCGATCATTGCTGCGGCCTTTCAGCGTTTTCCATTCCTCAACTTCCAGCCAATCCTTCCGGCCAAGCGCTTCGGCGAATTGCGCCCACATCTTGGGCGAAGATGCCGCGATATTGATCGGCTTATCGGCGGTTGGGAAAACCCCCATCGGGATATTCACCGGATGGTCATTGCCCGCCTGGCCCGGGATTTCGCCATCCATCAGCCAGCGCGCGGCTTGCAGATCCAGCATGAAGACCATGGCTTCCAACAGGCTGGTATGCACATAGCGGCCCTTGCCGGTTTTCTCCCGCTGGAACAGCGCCATCATCACCGCAAGCGCCAGCAGATTGCCCGCCGTGAGGTCCACAAAGGGAATGCCGGCGCGCATCGGCCCACGGCCTGGCTCACCGGTGATGGTCATCATCCCGCCCATGCCCTGGGCGATCTGGTCCACCCCAGCACGCTCCCCATAAGGCCCGGTCTGCCCAAAGCCTGAGATGGAGGCATAGATCAGCCGCGGGTTGATCCCCGTCAGATCATCATAGGCGATGCCGAGGCGATGCTTCACCTTCACGCGCATATTCTCAACCAGCACATCGGCATTGGCGGCGAGCTTCATCAGCGCGGCCTTGCCTTCCGGTGATTTGAGATTGAGCGCGATGGAGCGCTTGTTGCGATGCAAATTCTGGAAATCATAACCATCGCGATCACCGCCAAAGCCATCGCCATTGGCGGGCGGTTCCACCCGGATCACCTCCGCACCCCAATCGGCCAAATGGCGCACGCAGGTGGGGCCGGCGCGGGCCAAAGTCAGGTCCAGCACACGCACGCCAGCCAGCGGCAGGGCGGCCTCAGTGGCGAGTTTGGTGTCTATCGGGCTTTCGGGCATCTCATTCCTCCGTCACCGCAACACTAGGTCCGGCGCGGAGGCAGGGCTAGGGGGGCGCCTTGCCCCCTATCTCAGGCACTCAAAAAACCCGGTTTCCTGATCAAGCTGGCCATATTCCTTGGCGCGAAAATCATAGCGGGAGACGATGCCGATCACCTTGCCATCGCGCACCACGGGCAAATGGCGGAAGCCGCCATCGGCCATCATATGCAGCGCATCCATGGCATTGCCTTCGGGCGGCAGGCAGATGGGGTGGCGCGTCATGGCGTCTGACAGGCGAATTTCCGTGCCATCCTTACCGTGGGAGAGGAAATGCACCGCATCCCGCCCGGTGAAGATGCCAAGCAGCAGCCCGGCAGGGTCCGTCACCAACACGGCGCCAACGCGCCGGCGATGCATGGCGGCGCAGGCTTCCTGCACGGTTGCCTCTGGCCCCATGGTGAGCGGGTTCTGGTCGCGGACCATTTCACCCATGCTGCGTTCACGCATGGCATCCTCCTGTCTTGTCGGCGCAACATAACGGCAATACCCCAGCGCTGTTATTGACGCAGCGCAAGTTTGGCTGTGGCATAATGGCAGGATGCAGCGTGTTGATCTTGCCCTGGTGCTGGCGGTGGATGCCTCATCTTCCGTGGATCGGGCGGAATTTGACCTGATGATCGGCGGCTATGCCGCGGCCTTCCGGGATGAGGAGATCGCCGCCGCGCTGCTTGCCGGCCCGGCGGGGGCTTCAGCTGTGGCGATGCTGTTCTGGTCTGGGGAGCGGGCGCAGGAAATCGCCATCCCCTGGCGGGTTCTGGCCGAGACAGCCGATGTGGCCGCGCTGGCTGAGGCGATTGAGGGCCTGCCGCGCCTGGTCCCACCCGGCGCCACAGCCTTGGGGGAGGGGATGGCGGCGGCGCTCGCGCTATTTTCCTCGGGGCCGCAACTGGCGCGGCGGATGGTCTTGGATGTCTCGGGCGATGGCGCACATAATCAGGGCCGCCCGCCCGGGCCGATCCGCGATATTGGCGTGCAGGCCGGCATCACCATCAATGCGCTGGCGGTGCTGAACGAAGAACCGGACCTGATGGCGCATTACGCCGCTGAGGTGATTGGCGGGCCAGGCGCCTTTGTCATGCATTGCCAGGATTATGAGGGCTTTGCCGCAGCCATTCGTGAAAAACTGCGGCGTGAAATCGCGGGGGTTTTCATTGCCTGATGGGTCTGGCATGGCTTTGCCCATGATGCTGATGATTCCTGGCCCCGTGCAGACCCGCCCCGAAACCCAAGCCGCCATGGCGCAGGATATCGCGCCCTGGGATCATGGCTTTCGCCCGACCTATGCGCGCATCCGTGAACGTGTGCGCGCTATCGCGGGCGGCATCGAAGGGGAGCATGTGACCCTGCCCCTGCAAGGGTCTGGCCATTTCATTATGGAAGCGGCGATGCGCAGCCTGGTACCGCCAGGGGCGAAGATACTGATCCCGATGAATGGCGCCTATGCTGATCGTATGGCGCGGCTGGCGCGCGAAGCGGGGCGCCAGGTCGTAATGCTGGACCTGCCCAATACGCGCGGCGCGCGGGCCGAGGATATTGCACCCGTGCTTGCGGCCGATCCCGCCATTGGTCATGTGGCACTTGTCTATAGCGAAACCGGCAGTGGCATTGTGAATGACGTGCCGGGCATTGGCCGCGCGGTGCGGCAGGCCGGGCGGCGCATGCTGGTTGATGCGGTTTCCGCCTTTGGCGCGCTGCCTTTCAACCTGGCCGAGCATCCCGAATGCGATGCGCTGATGTTCACGTCAGGCAAATGCCTGGAAGGGATGCCAGGTATCGGTTTCGCTGTGGCGCGCCTTGACGCGATCAAGGCCGGGGCTGGGCAGGCAGGGTCCTGGTGCATGGATCTGGCCGATGTGCTGGCGCATTCGGAACGCTCGGGCTTTGGTTCCATCCGCTTCACGCCGCCGGTGCAGGTATTGGCGGCCTTTGATGTTGCGCTTGATCTGTTTGATGCCGAAGGCGGGCAGCCGGCGCGCCATGCACGCTACCGCGCCAATGCCGATACGCTTTACGATGGTTTTGTTGCCATGGGCATCAAGCCCTATCTGGCCAAGGCAGAACAGGGGCCAATCATTGTCACGGTGCATCAGCCATCCGATCCGCGCTTTGATTTTGCGCGCTTTGTGGAGGCGCTGAAGGCACGCGGCGTGCTGATCTGCAATTTCTGGACAACGCCGGAACCGACCATCCGCATTGGCGCGATTGGTGCGCTGACGCCCGAAGACATGCAGCGCGCGCTCGCGATTTTCCGCGAGACCTTGGCTGAAGCGCTGCCTGCCGCGGCATGAAGGTTTTTATCGCCACACCCACTATCGCCAGCACCATGCAGGTGGAAACCACGCTTTCCATCGTGAATATGGTGAATGAGCTGCGCGATGGCGGGCATGGCGCGGATTGGTTCAATTATGATGGCGCCTATGTGACGCGCGCGCGGCATATCCTGGCCAGCCTTTTCCTGGCGCGCGCTGATTTCACGCATTTGCTGTTTCTCGATTCCGACATTGGCGTGCCCAAGGGCGCGATCACGCGGCTATTGCAGACGGGGCATGAGGTGATTGGCCTAGCCTGCCCGCTGCGGCATTTCGATATTGCCCGCTTCGCCGAAGCCGCGCGAGAGGCGCCGGCAGGCCCGCCGGATCTGGCGCGGCTGAATGCGCTGTCGCGCAACTTCAACATCGAACCCGATGCCGCTGACCCCGTGATCCGCAATGGCTTGCTCCGCGTCAGCCGCATGGGCTTTGGCTGCATCATGATTGCGCGCACCGCCTTTGAAAAATTGATCGCGAGTGGAAGCGTCGCGCGGCGCACATCGGAAAGCTTTCGCCAATTCGGTGCAGGGGGTGAATACTGGGCGTTTTTTGATGAAATGAACCTGGATGAGGGTTTCATTTCGGAAGACTATGCCTTTTGCCGGCGCTGGCTTGAAGTGCCGGGCAGTGCGATCTGGGCGCTGACCGATATGCCGGTGGCGCATATCGGCGCCTATGCCCATCGCGCGGCCTATCTGGACAAGTTTCGCGCGCCACGGCCTTGACAGCACTGGCCTGCCATGGCGTTGCGTGGGGGCGTTAGTCCAGGGAGTTTCAGGGATGGCCACTGATCTTGATATCGCGCGCGCCGCGACGTTGAAGCCGATTGCGGAAATCGCCACGCGTGCCGGCATTCCAGCGGATGCGCTGGAACCCTACGGCAAATACAAGGCCAAGATCGGGCTAGATTTCATCCGTGCCCAGGCAGACCGCCCCGATGGCGCCTTGGTGCTGGTGACCGGCATCAACCCAACCCCGGCCGGTGAGGGCAAGACCACCACCACGGTTGGCCTGGGTGATGCGCTGAATGCGCTTGGCACGCGCACCATGATTTGCCTGCGCGAACCATCCCTTGGCCCCTGCTTTGGCGTGAAGGGGGGCGCGACAGGCGGTGGCTATGCGCAGGTGCTGCCGATGGAAGATATCAACCTGCATTTCACTGGCGATTTCCACGCCATCACCAGCGCCAATAATTTGCTGGCGGCGATGCTGGATAATCACATCTATTGGGGCAATGAACTTGGCCTGGATGCGCGCCGCATTTCCTGGCGCCGCGCGATAGATATGAATGATCGCGCCTTGCGTGCCATCAATTCCTCATTGGGTGGTGTCGCCAATGGTTTCCCGCGCGAAGATGGGTTTGACATCACGGTCGCGTCGGAAGTCATGGCAGTGTTTTGCCTTGCGCGCGACTTGCCGGATTTGCAACAGCGGCTCGGCCGCATGGTGGTGGGGCAAACGCGCGATGGGCGGCAGATTACAGCGGCCGATCTGAAAGCCGATGGCGCCATGGCGGCGCTGCTGCGTGACGCTTTCGCGCCCAATCTGGTGCAGACGATTGAAGGCTCCCCCGCGCTGGTGCATGGCGGGCCCTTCGCCAATATCGCCCATGGCTGCAATAGCGTCATGGCAACCAGGCTTGGCTTGAAGCTTGCCGATGTTGTCGTGACGGAAGCGGGCTTTGGCGCTGATCTTGGCGCCGAGAAATTCCTTGATATCAAATGCCGGTTGGCTGGCTTGAACCCTTCCGTTTGCGTGGTGGTGGCAACCGTGCGCGCGCTCAAGATGCATGGCGGGGTTGCCAAGGCTGATCTGGGACGGGAGGATGTCGCGGCGGTGACGCGCGGCATCAGCAACCTTGCCCGCCATGTCGAGAATATGGGCAAGTTCGGCCTGCCGGTGGTGGTGGCGCTGAACCGCTTTACCTCCGACACGGATGCGGAAATCGCGGCGGTGCAAGCGGCCATTCAGGCAGCGGGGACGGAAGCGATCCTCTGCACCCATTGGGGCGATGGCGCCAAGGGCGCGGTGGAATTGGCGCGCGCCGTGCGGGCCCGCATTGCAGCGAAATCCGCACGCTTCGCGCCGCTTTATCCTGATGCCATGCCCTTGGCCGATAAGATCCGCACCATTGCGCAGCAGATCTATCGCGCGCGCGATATTGCAATGCCGGCGGATGTCGCGAAGCGGCTTGCGCGGTTTGAGGAACTCGGCTTCCGCCATCTGCCGGTCTGCATCGCCAAGACGCAATATTCCTTCAGCGCGGACCCAACCAAGCTCGGCGCGCCGGTGGATCATGTGCTGCCGGTGCGGGAAGTGCGGCTTTCTGCCGGTGCCGGCTTCATTGTCGCGGTGTGCGGGGACATCATGACCATGCCCGGCCTGCCGCGCCGCCCAGCGGCGGAGACGATTGGCCTGGATGGGGAAGGGCGCATCGAGGGGCTTTTCTGACGGGCCGCGCCTGGCCTAGCCTCCAATCCGGAGGAATTGGCCATGCTCAACATCACGCCCCTGCACCCGCTTTTTGCCGCGCGCATTGAAGGCGTTGATGCGGCGCAGCCGGTCGCCGCGCCGGTCATGGCGGCGCTGCGTGATGCGCTGGACCGCTACGCGGTGCTGGTGCTGCCGGGCCAGCATTTGGATGACGCGGCGCAAATCGCCTTCAGCGAGGGGTTTGGCGCCTTGGAAATGACCCGCCCCGGCGCGCTTGGCGCCGGCAGTCCGGTGATTGTGCTGACCAATATGGGCCCCGCTGGAGAGATTGTGGCCCCAAGCGACAAGCAGGTGCTGAACAATAAGGCCAATCGGCTGTGGCATCATGATTCCTCCTTCAAGCCGGTCCCGGCGCGGGCTTCCTTGCTGTCAGCGCGGCAGATTCCAAGCGCGGGCGGCAATACGGAATTCGCCTTCATGCGCGGCGCCTTTGCTGCGCTGGATGCCGCCGAACAGCAGCGCCTGAAGTGCCTGGCAGCCTGGCATGATTTCGGCTGGTCACGCGCCCGGGTTGATGCGGCCCTGGTGAGCGATGCGGAACGCGCGCAGCATCCGCCGGTGCGCCAAGCCGTGGTGCTGCAAGAAAACCCCTATGGCCCCGCGCTATATCTGGGTGCCCATGCGCGCAGCATTGACGGCATGGAGGAAGCCGAAAGCCGCGAACTGATCGAAAGCCTGATCGCGCATGCCACCGAAGACCGCTTCATCTATAGACACCGCTGGTCGCCACATGATTTGCTGATCTGGGACAATCGCGCCGTCCTGCACCGCGCGACACCTTTCGCCAGCACGACAGAACGGCGCCATATGGTGCGCACCACGGTGGCAGGGCAGGGGCCGACAATCGCGGCCGCTGCTTGAATGTTCAGGCCTTCCGCCGCGCGCCCACAATCACGCCATCAGCTTCCAACGCGGCGATCTCAGCCTCGCTAAAGCCACGCGCCAGCAGCACTTCGCGCCCATGTTGGTTGAAGCGCGGCGGGCGTGTGCGTGCGCCACCTGGCGTACGTGAAAGCTTGATCGGCGTATTCAAAGCGCGGAAATCGCCGATATCGGCAACCATTTCGCGGAACGCCGTGTGGTCTGCCGCCATGGCTTCATCCACATGCAGCACCGGGCCGGCCGGTAGGCCAACCGCCAGCATGCGCCGCGTGAGGTCATGGCCATCTTCCGTCGAAAAGCGCTGTTCCAGGATCTCCGTCAGCGCATCGCGATTGATCACGCGCGCGCCATTGGTGGCGAAGCGCTCATCCTTCGCGACATCGGGAATGCCCAGGAACTCACAGAATTTCCGAAAGGCCGGGTCATTGCCGGCGGCGATGAAAATCTCGCAGGTTTTCGTCTTGAATTTGGAATAGGGCACCAGATTGGGGTGCGGATTGCCGGTCGCCTTGGGGCGCTTGTCGGACAGGAAGTAATTTGCCGCATGGGGATGCAGCAGCGCCATGCCGCAATCATGCAGCGTCATGTCGCAATATTGTCCCTTGCCGGATTTTTCGCGCTCATGCAGCGCCATCAGAATGGCGATGGTGGAAAAAAGCCCTGTCGCAATATCCACAATCGGCGTGCCAAGCCGCGTAGGCCCGGAAGTCTCCGTGCCATTGATGGACATCAGGCCAACCATGGCTTGCAACACCGCATCATAACCCGGAAATCCGCCAAGTGGCCCTTCACCGCCAAAGCCGGAAACACGGCAATGGATCAGGCGCGGAAAGCGTTTTGACAGTACTGCCTCATAGCCAAGCCCCCATTTTTCCATGGAACCAGGCTTGAAGTTTTCCACCAACACATCGGCACCTTCCAACAGGCGCAGCAGCACTTCCTTGCCGGCGGGCTTGGACAGATCAAGCCCCACACTGCGCTTGTTGCGGTTCACGCCAACGAAATAGGAAGCATCGCCTGCGCTATCGAAGGGCGGGCCCCAATCACGCACCTCATCACCCTGCGGGGGTTCCAGCTTGATCACCTCAGCGCCGTGATCGGACAGCACCATGGTGCAATAAGGCCCACCCAGAACGCGCGTCAGGTCCACCACGCGTAGTCCAGCCAGGGCGCCGGCGGAGCGCGCCAGGCCGCGCGTTGCAATGCTTGCGTCATTCATGCCGCTTGTTTCCTGCCAAAGACCCGGGCGCAGAATTCCGGGTAGGTTTCCAGCATTTCATCGCAGATCGGCCCGCGCAGCAGCGCGAGTTCTTCCGCGGTCGGGTCCGGCGTATAGGGCACATCGCCCGTCACATCAAAAGCAAAGCCCGTCGCGTTCCGCACGCTTTCCACCGTTTCGCCGGGATGCACGCTTTCCAACGAAAACCGCGCGCGATCAGGATGGAAACGGAATACGCAGCGCCCCGTCACCAGCGCCTGCGCGGTGCCGCGGCGAAACACGCCGGGCGGTGAAACGCCAGGAGCTGAGATATTATCCACCTTTTCGACAAAAACGCGCGGCGTGTGTTCCTCGCGGAACAGGATGGTGCGCGGCGTCATGAAATACATGAAGGCGGAACCGAAGCTGCCCGGAAAGCGCACGCCCATGCCGGGCCATTCGCCGGTACCGACCAGATTGAGATTGGCGCTGCCATCAATCTGCCCGCCGCCCAGAAAGAACAGATCAATCCGCCCCTGGCCCGTCAGGTCAAATAATTCGCGCGTGCCTTCCGTGAACGGATTGCCGCTGCGCTTATGCAACAGCGAAAGCCGCACAGGATGGCCTTGCTTCTTCACCAGCCAACAGGCCGCTGCTGGCATGGGCGATGCCGCACCAACCGCGATATGGCGCGCAGGCGGCGCGCTCGGGTCCAGGATCAGCTTCGCCAGGGCAACGGCGATGCGTTCTTCAAGCTTGATCTCACTCATTCCGCAGCCTGCGCTTTCTGATCAAACACTTCACGCGCGCACCAGGCGGCGAAGCCCTCTTCGCTGCGCGCCATGCGGGCATATTCGCTGACATAGGCGCCATCAAAGCCATATTCATCCAGCAAAGCGACCGGATGCGCGCCGCGTTCGGCGATGGCGATGCCGCCGATATAGGTGGCATTGATGGCCCCGGAAGCGAGCCGTTCATCTTCCAGGAAATTGCCCGGCACCACGCGTTCCACCGTGACCAAGGCGCGCTTCGATGCATGCGCAATGGTCGCGCATTCACGCCGCCGCCCGACCCAGACATTGCCTTCCTCATCCGCCATCAGCGCATGGAAAAACACGAAATCGGGGTTGAGGGCGGGCAGCAGCACAATCGGGTCTTCGCCTGCCGTCGCGAAGGGATTGGGCGCCACTTTCCAATCCGGCCGATGCGCCAGGATATCGCTGCCGATCAGGCCACGCAGTGGCATGAAGGGCACGCCCTTTTCGGCGGCTTGCAGCATGGTGTGCATGGCAGGGCAGGTGGCATCAATCACCTTGATCGCGCCGGCGCGGAGTGCCGCCGAAAAGCGCGGCGCGAAACCAGCCTCACCAAGCGATACCGCGCTGGTTTGCACACTCGCCACGCACCCGGCCCCAATCAGGATATCGGTCGCAAAGCCCGAAACCGGCACGCCGATCAGATTGAGGTTCCGCACCCCGCGCCGGATCAGCGCCTTGGCCAGCGCGACTGAGGGCAGGGAGTTATCCGGCGGCAAGGCAAGGCTCGCCCCATCGGGCACCTCGGCGGCGAGCGCTTCAAGGCTTTGCAAATTCATGGCGTGCTCCTTTGGCCTTATGCTACCGGGCGCGGCCTTTCGGGGCTAGGGGCTGGTGCGGTCGCGCGGCTCCGCTAAGAAGAACCCATGCAACCCGTGACGCTGACAACCCAAAGACTGATCCTCCGCCCCTGGCGGGATGAGGATCTGGCGCCGCTTTTCGCCATCAATGGCGATCCGGAAAGCATGCGCTATTTCGCCGCCACCATGACGCGGGCGGAAAGCGATGCCTGGGCGGCGCGGATGCGCGCGCATTTTGCTGAACATGGCTGGGGTTTTTGGGTGGTGGCAGAAGCCGCGACGGGAGATTTTGTGGGCGTTGTCGGGCTGATGACCATTCCCTGGCAGGCGCATTTCACCCCGGCGGTGGAAATTGGCTGGCGGATCGGGGCGCGCTTTCGCCGCCTGGGCTATGCCGAAGAAGCTGCGCGCGCAGCCTTGGGCTTTGGCTTTGCAACACTTGGCCTGGAAAAAATTGTCGCCTTCACCGTGCCGGGCAATGCGGCTTCCTGGAAGCTAATGGAAAAGCTCGGCATGCGCCATGAAGGCGAATTCGATCATCCCCGCCTGCCGGAAGGCCATCATTACCGCCGCCACTTGCTTTATGCTTTGGACCAAGCCGGCTGGCGTGACGCCGCGCGCTTGGGGTGATAGAGGGCCTTTCGCTTTCGCCCCGCTTCAAGGATTGCTGCCATGCCCGTCTCTCGCCAGGAATTTCGCGATGCCATGGCGCGGCTGGGGGCGGCAGTGAATATCATCACGACAGATGGCGCGGCAGGGCAGGGCGGCATTACCGCAACCGCGGTGTGTTCCGTCACCGATGATCCGCCAACCCTGCTGGTCTGCCTCAATCGCACCAGCCCGCGCAGTGCGATATTCCTGAAAAATGGCGTGCTTTGCGTGAATACGCTCTCGGCCGGGCAAAGCGCCGTGTCCAACGCCTTTTCCGCCCCCAGCGACAAGGCCGATATGGCAAGCCGTTTTGCCGCCGGAAGCTGGGGCAGGCTGGCAACCGGCGCGCCGGTGCTGGAAGGGGCCGCCGCCAGCTTCGATTGCCGCATTTCGGAAGTGATGGAACAAGGCACCCATAGCGTGGTGTTTGCACAGGTTGAGGCAGTGCGTTTCGCCGATATGGATGCCGGTTGCCTGATGTATTACGCGCGTTCCTATCACGGCCTGCCGATCAACCCAGGCTGACTTACCGCGTCCGATTTTTTCACGCCGGCGCCCTAAACAAGCCGTAAACCAAGCCCAGCTAGTCTTGCGCGACACATCGCCGAGGTTGGCCATGACCGAGATGACCTTATCCCTGCCTGATCAGCTTGCCGCTGAAATCAACCGCCGCGCCGAGGCGCTTGGCACCACCGCCGAGGAATGGGTCGCTGCCATGTTGAGCGACATTGCCGCCGACCTGCCGGAGGAACCCGGCGAAGGTGGCGATGAGTGGATTTCCCGCTGAAGCCTGCGGCCCCGCCCGGTTGAGGCTTTACAAGGCAAGGGCCAACGCCTAACCGGCGCGGCCCATGTCCTTCTTCGAAATCCTGCCACCCCCGGTCCTGTTCTTCGCGCTTGGCTTCGCGGCTGCGGCGCTGCGTTCCGATCTTTCCGTCCCCGATGCGCTGGCCAAGACGCTTTCCCTTTATCTGATGATGGCGATTGGCCTGAAGGGCGGCATTGCCATTGCGCAGCCAGGCGCCTCGGCCGGGCTGATTCCGGCCTTGGCCTTTGGCATCGCACTTTCGGCATTATTGCCCCTGCCGGCCTATGCGCTGCTGCGTGCCGCAACACCGCTTGATTCGGCAACGGCGGCGGCGGTTTCCGCCCATTATGGCTCGGTCAGCGTGGTGACTTTCGCCGCCGCCGTTGGGCAATTGAATGCGACCAATACGCCCTATGAGGGTTTCATGCCCGCCGTGCTGGCCGCAATGGAAACCCCGGCGATTCTGACCGCGCTTTTGCTGGCGCGGCGTGGCGGCGCGGCGACCTCGGGCGGGGCACGGGCAATGGCGCGGGAAGTGTTTCTCAATGGGTCGGTCGTGCTGCTGCTCGGCGCCTTTTTGATTGGCTGGTTGGGTGGGGCGGCCGCCGATCGGCAGCTTTCGCCCTTCATCACCGCGCTTTTCCCCGGTGCGCTGTGCCTGTTTTTGCTTGAGATGGGGCTTACGGCGGCGCGGCGGCTCCGTGATCGGGGGCGGGGGCTGGATGCGCGGCTGATCGGCTTTGCCATCATCATGCCGCTGATTGGCGGCGCGGCGGGGCTGGCAGGCGGGTTGCTCGTGGGGCTTTCCACGGGCGGTGTCGGGCTGATGGCGGTGCTGGGGGCCTCGGCTTCCTATATCGCGGTGCCGGCGGCGATGCGGTTGGCGTTGCCTTCCGCCGATGCCGGGATTTACGTGACCCTTTCCTTGGCGATCACCTTCCCCTTCAATGTGCTGGCTGGCATCCCGCTTTGGCTTTGGGCGGCGCGGCTGGCCACACAATAATCAAGGGGAGACGGGACATGCACGCGCGCAAAAGGATCGAAATTGTCGTGGAGGCTGTGCGGGCGGAGGCCGTGACCCTGCTGCTGGACCGCATGGGGGCGACAGGTTGGACGATTCTGCCCGTGCTGGCCGGGCGCGGCCATCAGGGGATTCGCCGTGCCGGGGACCCGGGCGGGGTGGATGATAATGTGCTGGTGCTCTGCATCACCTCGGCCGAGGTCGCATCCCGCGTCCTGGCGGCGGAGGGTGAATTGCTCGGCGCAAGGCCCGCCATTGTGACGGTGTCGGAGTGCCAGGTGCTGCGGGCGGATCATTTTTGACGCGCGGTTTTGGTTGACCTTGGGCGGCGCGAGGGCCTAGGAAAGGCTTATGCAAGGACCAATCCGGCCCAGCTTTGGCGTCAGCACTGTCAGACGACTCGTCGGGCTTGGGCTGATGGCGCTGTTGCTGGCGGCCATGCCGGGCGGGGTATTCGCCGCTGCTGAGGCGCCGGCCCAAGCGCCCCGGCAGCAACGCCCTGCCGTGACCAATGCCGCCGCGCGCCCCGCGCCGCCGGCCTTGCCCGAAGCTTGGGGTTTGTGTTCCGCAGCGATTGCGGCGGCCGAGCGTGAATCGGGGCTGCCGGCTGGTTTGCTTGGCGCCATTGCCAAGGTTGAAACCGGGCGCCGCGCGCCGGATGGCAGCGTGCAGCCCTGGCCCTGGTCCTATAACGCCGCCGGTGATGGCCGTTACGCCGCTTCGAACGCTGAGGCGTTGCAGGAAGTGCGCGCACTTCAGGCGCGTGGTGTGCGTTCCATTGATATTGGCTGCATGCAGGTCAATCTGCTGCACCACCCGCAGGCCTTTCCAAGCCTGGAGGCGGGTTTCGACCCCGCAACGAATATTGCCTATGCGGTACGGTTTTTGCGGGAATTGCATGCGCGCACGGGGGATTGGAGTCAGGCCGTTGCGATGTATCATTCGGCGACTCCGGAACGTGGCCTGATCTATCAGCAGCGCGTGATGGCAGCGCTGCATGGGCATGGCTTTGTGCCCGGCCCTGCCCCGGGGGTGATCCCCTTGCCCGGCCCTGCCATGGCGGGGCTTTGCGCTTCTGGGCGTGGCGCGGTGATGCTGATTGGCGCGCGTGAACCAAGCCTGAAGCCCGTACCGACGACGCCCGAGGTTGAGCTTCGCCTGCGCGGCACCGCGCCCCCCGGCCCGGCGGCGCGCACGCGCATCATGTGCCTGCCCAAGGCCAGCAATGCACCGATGGAAGTGGCAGAGGCACGGCCAACAACAGCCGCGCGGCGTTAGAGTATGTTGCGTTCACATGGGTTCACGCAACACGCTCTACGTCGTTTTTTTCGAGCATCTTCACACGTTCAGATGATTCCATCTGAACGTGATCCGCTCTAAGACGTTAGCCGCGCCAGCCCGCCCATATAGGGCCGCAGCACTTCCGGAATGGCGATGCTGCCATCTTCCTGCTGATGGGTTTCCAGCACCGCAATCAGCGCGCGCCCCACCGCAACACCAGAACCATTCAGCGTGTGCAGAAAATGCGTCCCCTTGGCATCCTTGGGACGGTAGCGCGCCCCCATGCGGCGGGCCTGGAAATCCCGGCAATTGGAACAGGATGAAATCTCCCGCCACGCGCCCTGACCAGGCAGCCAGACTTCCAGATCATAGGTGCGGGCAGCACCAAAACCCGTATCGCCGGCACAAAGGATAATCCGCCGCCAGACCAAGCCCAATTCGGTCAGCACGCGCTCCGCGCAGCGGGTCATGCGTTCATGTTCGGCGTCGCTTTCTTCCGGTTTCACAATCGAAACCAGCTCAACCTTGGCGAATTGATGCTGGCGCAGCATGCCGCGCGTATCGCGCCCGGCGCTGCCGGCTTCAGACCGGAAGCAGGGCGAAAGCGCGGTCAGGCGGATCGGCAGATCGGCCTCTGCCATGATTTCCTGCGCGGCGAAATTGGTCAGCGGCACTTCCGCGGTTGGGATTAGCCAACGGCCATCGGTGGTGCGGAACAAATCCTCGGCGAATTTCGGCAATTGGCCGGTGCCATACATGGTGGTGTCATTCACCAAAAGCGGCACGGCGCTTTCGGTGTAATCATGAGCTTCAGTATGCAGGTTCAGCATCCATTGCCCAAGGGCACGTTCCAGCCGCGCGAGCGCGCCTTTCAGCACCGTGAAGCGCGCACCGGCAAGCTTGGTGGCGGTCACGAAATCCATCAGCCCCAGCGCTTCGCCCAATTCGAAATGCTGCTTGGGCGTGAAGGAAAATGCCGGCGGCGTGCCATGCTGATGCTGCACCACATTGGCGCTTTCATCGCGCCCATCCGGCACTTCGGCGTCAAGAATGTTCGGGAGTGTTTCAAGCACGGCCTGTTGCGCGGCCTCGGCCTTGGCGGCTTCGGCTTCCAGCGCCGCCATATCATCGCGCAAACGCACGGCTTCGGCTTCCAGCGCGGCCGTATCAGACCCCTGGCGCTTGGCAATACCAATATCCTTGGAGAGCGCATTGCGCCGCGCCTGCTTTTCCTGCAGCGCGGTTTGCGCCGCGCGGCGGGCTTCATCATGCGCCAGAATGCCCGCCGCAGCCGGGGCCACGCCACGTCGCGCCAGCGCCGCATCGAAGGCGGCCGGATCCGCGCGCAATTGCCTTATGTCATGCATGTTACGGATCCTTTTAGAGCATTTTCAAGCCAAGTGGAAACACTTGGCGGCTCGGAAAATGCGACCCAACAATCGTTTAGTGCGTGTCGCGTGAGCCCATCTGAACGGGACGCGCATTAAAGGGATCGTTACGACTTGGAGCTTTCGTCAGCGGGTTTCCGTGCCATCCAGCTCGCCGCCAGGATGGAGATTTCATAAAGCAGGATCAATGGCACGGCCAAGCCGATCTGGCTGATCACATCTGGCGGCGTCAGGATCGCGGCTGCGACGAACATGCCAACAATGGCGTAGCGCCGGCCCTTGCGCAGGCTTTCCACGTTCAGGATGCCAACACGACACAAAAGCGTGAGCAGCACAGGCAATTGAAACGCAACACCAAAGGCCAGGATCATATGCATGACGAGCGAGAGATATTCGCCAACCTTGGCTTCCAATTGCACCGGAATGCCTTCTGATCCAGGTGGCGTTTCGAAGGAGATGAAGAATTGCCAGGCCAGTGGGAAGATGAAGTAATAGGCCAGCGCCGCACCCGCCAGGAAAAGAAAGGGCGAGGCGATCAGAAAGGGCATGATGGCGCGCTTTTCGCTCCGATACAGGCCGGGCGCCACAAATAGCCAAAGCTGCGTTGCCCACATCGGGAAGGAAAAGAACAGGGCGCCAAAGAAGGCCACCTTCAAATAGGTGAAGAAGGCTTCATACAGCGCGGTGAAGATCATGCGCCGGTCGCCCCCGCCCTGCTTCATCAGGATATCGGCCAGGGGCTGCGCCAGAAAGGCGTAGATTTGCGGCGAGAAATAATAGCAGATCGCAAAAGCCGCCACGAAACCCCCGATGGACCAAAGCAGCCGCGTGCGCAGCTCCTTCAAATGGTCCATGAGCGGCATGGGCTTATCGTCTATCGGATCGTCATCCCGGGTGGTGGACACGGAAATTCCTCAAGCGCTGGCGGCGGGTGGGGTGGATGACGCAACGGGTGCCGGCGCCGATTCCGGCGCGGGCGGCAAGGGGGCGGCGAAACGCGCGACAGTGGGCGGCACAAAGGAAGGGGCGGCGGGCGCGGGCGGCAATTCCGGGGCCACATAGGGTGCGGGGGGCGGCGGCATGAAAGTATCCCGCAAAGGGTCGTCGGCCATGGTTTTCTTCAGCGTGCCATCCGAATCCACGGCTTTTTCAATCTCGCCCTTCAGGTCGAAATTCCGGATATCGCTGATGGTGCTTTTCACTTCCTGGATGGAATTGCGCACATCATCCAGCTTCGCCTCACGCACCAGCTCATCGGCCTGTTGCTGGAATTCACCAGCCATGCGGCGCAGCTTCTGCACACCCTTCGCGACACCGCGAATGGCCTCCGGCAAATCCTTCGGACCGATAATGACAATGGCCACCACCGCAATCAACGCGATTTCTGACCAGGCGAGGTCTAACATGCTCTCCTTTTTCCTGCGTGCTGATTTCCGGCAGGGACGGGCTCGTTAGCAGGAAGCCGGATGCGCGCCAACCGCCCTGATATGGCGCGCCCCGGCCTTGGATGAAAGCACCGTCATGTTGCGGCGCGTGGGAAAACAAAGGCGCGTTCGGGGTCGAGCGAAACGGCGATTCGCTCCCCGCGCCTGAGCCGCCTTCCCGGGGGCAGCCTGGCATGCAGGTGCAATAGCCCGCCCGCGCCATCGGGCAGCGCCAGATGGGCGAGCGTGGTGGCGCCGAGCAGGCGGAAGGCCTCTACCTCCACCACCGGGCCTTCGGCGCCAAGGCGGAGTCCCTCTGGCCTGACCAGGACATCCACCTCTGCCCCCTCCACAAAACCTGGGGCGGGCAGGGTGCCGAGTGCGGTTTCCGCCTGGCCGGCAGCGATTCGGGCGGGCAGGCTATTCACCTCCCCCAAGAAGCTCGCGACATAGCGATCTGTGGGCGCCAGATAGAGCACTTCCGGCGCACCCACCTGCAAGATCCGGCCCTGCCGCATCAGCGCGATGCGGTCCCCCATGAACATGGCTTCTTCGGCGTCATGCGTGACTAGCAGGGTGGCGATGCCCGCTTCCTGCAAGACATGCAGCGTGTCATCGCGGACTTTTTCACGCAGCCGCGCATCCAGGCTGGCGAAGGCCTCATCCAGCAGCAGCACGGTAGGGCGCGGGGCCAGCGCACGAGCCAGCGCCACGCGCTGCTGCTGCCCGCCCGAGAGCATATGAGGAAAGGCGTTCTGGAAGGCTTCAAGGCCGACGCGCGCCAAAGCATCCATCACGCGCCACACCCTTTCGCCACGCGGCGCGAAGCGCAGCCCAAAGGCGACGTTTTCCGCGACGGTCAGATGCGGAAATAGCGCGTAATCCTGAAAGACAAAGCCGATATGCCGCGCTTCCGGCGGCACTTCCCGGCCCGTTTCAGCGATAAGCCGGCCACCGATGTCAATCCGCCCATGCTGCAGCGGTTCAAGCCCGGCCGCGAGGCGCAAAAGCGTGGTTTTGCCGCAGCCCGAGGCGCCGAGCAGACACACAATCTCCCCTGCCGCGACACTCAGATCAATGCCGGCCAGAACCTCCCGCGCGCCATAGGCATGGCGGATATCGGCGAAGCTGAGGCTCACCTTTCGCTGGCTTCCTCGGCGGGTTCGGGGCTGGGTGCGGGCGCTTCTTCCGCGGCTTCCTCGGTAATGATCGGGGCATTCAAGCCGGGCAGGGGCGGCGCATCGCCGGTCACCAATTCTTCCTTGCGCGGCAGATCAGCCAAGGATTTCAGGGAGAATTGTTCGAGGAATTTTGGCGTGGTGCCCCAAAGTGTCGGCCGGCCAGGCACTTCCCGCCGCCCGCGCGGTGCGACCAGGCCAAGTTCCAGCAGCGATTCCATGGTGGTTTGCGCGAGCGTGGCACCGCGGATTTCTTCCACATCGCCCCGCGTGCAGGGCTGGTGATAGGCAATGATGGCAAGCGCTTCCATGGCCGCACGCGGTAGCCGGCGCGGGCTTTCCACCACCTTGGTCAGCCGGGGCGCGAGGTCCGCCGCCGTGCGAAAGGCATAGCCGCCGCCGATTTCAGCCAGCACCACGCCGCGCCCCTGATAGGCTTCGGCCAGGGCAGCGCAGGCCATGGTGGCGGAAACGCCTTCCGGCAACACGGTCGCCAGGGTTTGCGGCGATACCGGGCGGTCGGCGGCGAAAATCACTGCCTCCGCAATGCGGAGCGCCTCTGCCATGGTCGCCGCATCGGGCGCGGGGGGTGCCTCGGGCGCCGCGGTTTCAGCCTGTTCTTCCATCGCTGCCCCCTTCTTCCGTTCGGCGGCGGATCATGATCGGCGCGAAGGCCGATTCCTGGTGCAATTCTATCCCGCCGCCGCGCGCCATTTCCAAGCCGGCGACCAGGGTGCTGGCAAGCGCCGCGCGCTGTTCCACCGGATCGTCAAAGCCTTCCGGCAGAAAGGCGCGCAATTCAGACCAGCTTGGCAGGGCACCGACCAGCTTGGTCAGGCGGTCGAGCGCTTCCTGCACGGTGAAAAGCTTGCGCGGCTTGGGCCGATAGGGCCGTGCGGCCAAGGCGCGGCGGCGCCCGGCGACATAGGCTTGCAATAGCGCGGGCAGATCGGCGGAGATGCCGGAACGATCTTCCACCTTCAGCCGTTCCGGGGCGCCGCGGGCAAAGACATCATGGCCAAGCCAGGGGCGCCGGTTCAGCCACAAGGCGGCGGCGCGCATGCGTTCAAGGGTTGCCAGCCGATCGGTCAGCGCCTCGGCCAGCGCTTCGGCATCTTCGCCTTCCACCTGTTCGGGCGGGATCAGCAGGCGAGATTTCAGCCAAGCGAGCCAAGCGGCCATGACCAGCCAATCCGCCGCCAATTCCAGCCGAATGCGCCGCGCGCCTTCAATCACCGCCAGAAATTGCTCGACCAGCGCGACGATGGAGATCTTGGCCAGATCCACCTTCTGCGCCCGGGCGAGTTCCAGCAGCAGATCGAGCGGGCCTTCATAGCCTTCAAGCTGCAATTGCAGGGAGGATTCGCTCATGTGGTCCCGTCACCCATGTCCGGTGAGCATGAGAACGAAATCGAAGCCGGGCGCAACCACCCCCCGGAAAAACCACCCCATCGGGTCATAGCCGGGGACCAGATGGGGCAGGATGAACAGGCCAAACATGACCAGCAGCAGGCCATAGGGTTCTATCCGCGCGAGTGCCAAAGCGGGGGTGCGAGGCAAAAGCCCAACCGCAATCCGCCCGCCATCCAAGGGCGGCATGGGAAACAGGTTGAACAGGCCAAGCACCAGATTGGCCAGGATAAACAGGCCAAAGACCCGATAGGCAAAAGCGACACCTTCCGGCCCCAGGCTGGCCTGCCAGGGTTCCACCACATGCGCGGCCAGCCCCGCCGCCAGGGCAAGCGCGAAATTGGTCGCCGGGCCGGCGGCGGCCACCGCCACCATGCCATAGCGCGGGTTGCGGAGCTGCCAGATGTTCACCGGTACGGGCTTGGCCCAGCCGAACATGGCCTCTACCCGGCCAATGGTAAGCAATTGCGAAACCAGCAAAAACCCCGGCAACAAAATGGTGCCAACCATATCCACATGCCGGATCGGGTTCAGGCTGAGCCGCCCGGCACGCGCTGCCGTGTCATCGCCCAAGGCACGCGCAGCATAGCCATGCGCCGCTTCATGCAGCGTAATGGCGATGATGGTCGCGAAGACCGAAGCCGCCAATTCGGGCAGCCAGGCGGGCATGAGGTTTCTCCCTGGAGGGTGGGGCTTTCGGGATAGACGGGAAGCAGGGCGAAGGGAAGAAGAAGCGCTTCAGGCCCGCTTACGCTTCTTCGCCGGCGCAGGTGCCGCTTCCCGCAGCAAGGGTGCCAGGAAGCGCCCGGTATGGCTTTCGGCGACCGCGGCGATATCCTCTGGCGTGCCTTCCGCGACCAGGCGGCCACCGCCCTCACCACCCTCAGGGCCCAGATCCAGCACCCAGTCGGCGGTTTTGATGACTTCCAGATTATGTTCGATCACCACCACCGTATTGCCGGCATCCACCAGCGCATGCAGCACTTCGAGCAATTTGCGCACATCTTCGAAATGCAGCCCGGTGGTGGGTTCATCCAAAATATAAAGTGTGCGCCCGGTGGCGCGGCGCGACAGCTCCTTGGAAAGTTTTATCCGCTGCGCCTCCCCGCCCGAAAGCGTGGTGGCCTGCTGCCCGAGATGGATATAGCCAAGCCCCACCTTGCGCAGCACGGAAAGCTTTTCCCGAATGGCGGGGACGGCAGCGAAGAATTCCTCGGCTTCTTCCACGGTCATGTCGAGCACGTCGGAGATGGATTTGCCGCGAAACTTCACATCCAGCGTTTCGCGATTATAGCGCTTGCCCTTGCAGGTATCGCAGGTGACATAGACATCGGGCAGGAAGTGCATCTCAATCTTGATGACGCCATCGCCCTGGCAGGCTTCACAACGCCCGCCCTTCACATTGAAGCTGAAGCGGCCTGGCTTGTAGCCGCGCGCGCGGCTTTCCGGCAATTCGCTGAACCAGTCGCGTATGGGCGCGAATAGCCCGGTATAGGTGGCGGGGTTGGAACGCGGCGTGCGGCCAATCGGTGATTGGTCAATGTCAATGATCTTGTCGAGGTGTTCGAGACCTTCAATGCGATCATGCGGCGCCGGCACCTCCGCCGCGCCCATCAGGCGCCGCGCCGCTGCCTTGTAGAGTGTCTCAATCACGAGCGTTGATTTGCCGCCGCCGGAAACCCCGGTGACACAGGTAAAAGTGCCAAGCGGCAACGCGGCATTGAGGCGCCTGAGGTTATTCCCGCTGGCACCCACCACGCGCAACTGTCGCTTGGGGTCTATCTTGCGGCGCTTTTCAGGAATTTCGATCCGCATCCGACCGGAAAGATATTGCCCCGTCAGGCTGGCGGGATTGGCAGCGACTTCCGCAGGCTTGCCCTGCGCCACCAACTGCCCACCGCCCTTGCCGGCGGCGGGGCCGATATCCACCAAATGATCCGCGCTGCGGATGGCATCCTCATCATGCTCGACCACCAGCACGGTATTGCCGAGGTCGCGCAGCCGCCGCAGCGTGACCAGCAGCCTTTCATTGTCGCGCTGATGCAGCCCGATGGAAGGTTCATCCAAAACATAAAGCACGCCGGTAAGGCCGGAGCCGATTTGCGATGCCAGGCGAATGCGTTGCGATTCCCCGCCGGAAAGCGTGGTGGAAGACCGCGCCAGTGAAAGATAATCGAGGCCCACATCCACCAGGAATTGCAGGCGTTCATTGATTTCCCGTAGGATTCGCCGCGCGATATCGCGCCGCTGTGGCGTGAGCGTTTCTTCCACCTGCGCAAACCAATCCCGCGCGCGATGGATGGCCATGGCGGAAGCCTCACCAATATGCAGCCCGGCCACTTTCACCGCCAGCGATTGCGGCTTGAGCCGATGCCCCGTACAGGCCGCGCAAGGCCGTTCCGCCTGATAGCGGGAGAGGTCTTCGCGCACCCAGGGATTATCGGTTTCGCGAAAGCGCCGCTCCAGATTGGCGATGACGCCTTCAAAAGGTTTTTTCACCTCATAAGCGCGCAGCCCATCCTTGTAGCGGAGCGTGACAACCTCATCGCCCGTGCCATGCAGAATGGCGTGCTGCACGCGGGCGGGGAGTTCCTGCCAAGGGGTGGTCATCTTCACCTTGAAATGTGCAGCCAGGCTTTGCAGGGTTTGGTCGTAATAGGGCGAAGAAGCGCCAGTCCAGGGCATGATGGCGCCATCCTTCAGCGCAACATCATCCTGCGGCACGACCAATTGCGGATCGAAAAAGCTTTCCGTGCCGAGACCATCGCAAACCGGGCAGGCGCCATGCGGTGAATTGAAGGAAAACAGGCGGGGTTCGACTTCCTCGATGGTAAAACCGGAAACCGGGCAGGCGAAGCGGCTGGAAAATACCGTGCGTTCCCCGCCATCGGCGCCTTCGGCATAGGCAATGCCATCGGCGAGGCCCAGCGCGGTCTCAAAGGAATCCGCGAGCCGCTGCATGATGCCATCACGCACCACGATGCGGTCCACCACCACTTCAATATCGTGCTTGAGCTTCTTGTCGAGCTTGGGTGCCTCGGCAATTTGATAGAGCTTGCCGTTGATTTTCACACGCTCAAAACCACGGCGCTGGAATTCGGCCAGTTCCTTGCGGAATTCACCCTTCTTGCCGCGCGCCACCGGCGCCAGCAGCAAAAGCCGCGTGCCTTCCGCCATGCCCATGACGCGGTCCACCATTTGGGACACCGTCTGCGCTTCAATCGGTAGACCCGTCGCGGGCGAATAAGGCACACCAACCCGCGCCCAAAGCAGGCGCATATAATCATGGATTTCCGTGACGGTGCCGACAGTGGAGCGCGGATTATGGCTGGTGGTTTTCTGTTCGATGGATATGGCGGGCGACAGGCCCTCAATCGAATCCACATCCGGCTTTTGCATCAATTGCAGGAATTGCCGCGCATAGGCGGAAAGGCTTTCCACATAGCGCCTTTGGCCCTCCGCATAGATGGTATCGAAAGCAAGCGATGATTTGCCCGAACCCGACAGCCCCGTGATCACCGTGAGCGTATCGCGCGGGATATCAAGATCGAGGTTCTTGAGGTTGTGCTGGCGCGCGCCGCGGATGCGAATATGGCCGGTCATGGAAGGGGTGCTCCGCCGACGGCCGGGTCTCCGGGCGCCTGCTACGTAAAGGGTCGCCCTCCTATATCGGTCTCGGCAGAGGCTTGGGAAGGGCAAGCCTCGGGCTCGGCCATGGGCGGTAACCAGTCGCGCCGCGCCGGCAAGCTTTGGCACGGAAAGGCCCTCGCCCTGACTTAAAATATTGTTTTTAAATGAAATTTCTGCCGAAAATTTTTCGTTGACTTGGCTGCGCAAAGCCATATGTCTAGAAACCGGAAGGGGATGGCCCGGATGGCGTCAATTCCAAGAAACATGCCTTGATCGGGTCCAGGAGCTTTGATCAAGGCCAAGAAAGGACGGGTCGGACCTGGGATGCAGCATGTGCTTGAAATCGTGCGTCGCCGTGTGCGCTTGGCCTATGCGCCTGAGCGGGCTCGGCGTTGGACAGCCATGCCACGCTCCACGGAAGATTGCCTGAACGCGCTATCGTCACTGTTCCCAATAGGTGAGGCGTTTTTCTGCCGCTCGGTGGCCCGTTATCGGGATCGCATCACGGATCCGATCCTGCGGGAGCAAGTGTCTCAATTCATTTATCAGGAGGCCATGCATTCCAAGGAACATTCGCGCGCCAATGACGCGTTGAGAGAGGCGAATGTTCTTGGGAAGGAAATTGAGACGGCAGGCCGGCTTTTGATCGGCTTTACCGAGCGGTGCTTCCCGCCGGTAACCAGGCTTGCGGTGACCTGCGCGCTTGAACATTGCACCACAATGCTTTGCGCCAAGCTTTTGGCAATGCCTTGGCCCCGTGATGCTGGCACTGACAAGGAATTCGGAAAGTTATGGACCTGGCACGCCGCCGAGGAAATCGAACACAAGGCGGTTTGCTTCGATGTCTATGAGCATATTTTTGGCAAAGGGATATTGGCCTGGATTCACCGCATCGGTGCCATGATCGGGGTGACACTTATCGGCGGGGGCGGGCTGCTTGTTGCCTTTGGCGTTGCCTCCCTAAAGGGCCTCCTGAAGCGGGAAAAGGCGGCTACGCCGGAAAATGACCCCGCTGAGCCTGTCCGCCCCAGCATGCGTTCCATATTCGCAACCTTATCATTGGATGGTTATTTGGATTACTACCGGCGCCATTTTCACCCTTCACAACATGATCACCAGCCTCTGCTGGACGCCTGGAAGCGTGAGAATCCCGGCTTTGGCCTCGACCACGGCCATAAGGCAGCCTGAGGGTTCTGCCCTATTCCGGCTTTTCAAAATGCAAAAGGCTGTAGCGCAGCAGGCGGCTGCGCCCATAAAAATCCAAGAGTCCAATCAGTATCTTGTTGAGGTTGGACAAGGTGCGATTTTGCTGATGCGGACCGGACAAAAGCTGTCTGAGAAAGGCGTAGGTTGGCAGCGTATGGGGCGTGATATCCCGAAGCACGGTGATCCGAAGGCCGGTTTGCACGGCCAGGCGCCTGTAATCGGCCGGCGTACAGGTAACATCACATGGCCCGAAGACATTGAGCTTGTGAAGCGGCTTCATCCTGGCCAATAAGCTGATAGGGACAAAAGCAGGCTGGGGCAGGAAATCAGAAATGACGAGGCTCCCCCCAGGCCGCAACACGCGCCTCACTTCATTCAGGAAGTCGCGCCGTGACGGAAAGTGAAAAATGCATTCCACCGCCATGACGCGATCAAAACTATTGTCGCTAAAAGGGAGCGAACAGGCATTGCCGCCGACAAAGGCCATGCTTCCCCCTTGGTCCGGCCGCACCAATCTTGCCGCGCGTTCAAGCTGCCTTGGGTCAATATTCAGACCAACCAGATCAAGCCCCCCGATGCGTTGGTCCAGGCACGCCATGGTACCGCCGAAGCCGCAGCCGGCATCCAGAACGCGCATGCCGGGGGAAATATTCGCGAGCGCAATGAGTTCCAGGCTCAACCGCTCCGCCGCTGCGCCATAATCCTCGGCCGAGCTGGGCTTGGCGGCGGCCGGATCGGGCCAATAACCCCAATGGATATGACGCCCGAAGCTTTTTTCGATGGTACCGTGACCGGCTGCCAATTCCTTGAGGAGCGAATCGATATAAGGAAAGGTCATCGCCCTGCCTCTACCATGGCGCGCTGATGGTCATGGATGCACCTTTATCCGGTTGTTCCATCATGTCCTTCATTGGTTAGCGTGGTGGGGTTTGATTGTCGACCATCCATGGGCATTTTGGCGGTGGGCCGGCACGATAGGGTGGGAAAAGCTGCCTTGATGGAAGATCTCAGGGGACTTCTGGGATGGCCGTGCCTTAGAAAACCGTGTAATTCACTCCCGAGAGATTGGGAGAGCTGTGCCATGGCGGGTATCAATAAGGTCATTATCCTGGGCCGTCTGGGGCGGGACCCGGAAGTGCGCAATTTCCAGAATGGCGGCAAGGTGGTGAATCTGCGCATCGCCACATCCGAACGCTACAAGGATCGGGAAGGCAATCAGCAGGAACGCACCGAATGGCATTCGGTCGCGATTTTCAATGATCGCCTGGGCGATGTGGCTGAGAAATACCTGCGCAAGGGGAGCGAGGTCTATATTGAAGGCCAGCTGGAAACCCGGAAATGGCAGGATCAATCCGGCCAGGACCGCTACACGACCGAGATTGTGCTGCGCCAATATCGCGGCGAATTGCAGCTGATTGGCGGGCGCGGCGCCGGCGGCGGCATGGATGACCCAGGTGAGGCCGCAGGGGATCGGGCGCCGGCCGCGCGCCCGGCTCAGCGTGCCGGCGGCTGGGATGCGAAGAAATCTGATCTGGATGATGAAATTCCATTCTAATTCAATCGGTTGAGCTTTGGTTAGACAGGGCGGCGCCGTGGTGGTTGACGCGGCGCGCCTGAGGGTGCCTATGACAATTCTGCCCTGTGACCACCCAGGAATCGCGGCTTTCAGAATCGGTTTTCAAGCGTGAGCGACATCCAAAACCCCGGCCAACCCCCGCAGGATACGACCCCGGTCGCCCTCGAAGAGGAAATGCGCCGCTCCTACCTCGATTACGCCATGAGCGTGATCGTGGCCCGCGCGCTGCCCGATGTGCGCGATGGGTTGAAGCCGGTGCATCGGCGCATCCTGTTTGCCATGCAGGAAGCTGGCTATACGGCGGACAAACCCTATCGCAAATCGGCGCGCGTGGTCGGTGATGTGATGGGTAAATACCATCCGCATGGCGATGCTTCGATTTATGACGCGCTGGTGCGCATGGCGCAGCCCTTTTCCATGCGCTTGCCGCTGATTGATGGGCAGGGGAATTTTGGCTCGGTTGATGGCGATCCGCCGGCGGCGATGCGCTACACGGAAGCGCGGCTTGCTGCCGCAGCTGGTGCGCTGCTTGCCGGCATTGACGAAGACACGGTGGATTTCCAGCCGAATTACGATGAAAGCGTGGATGAACCGCGCGTTCTGCCGGCGGCCTTCCCCAATCTGCTGATCAATGGCGCGGGCGGCATTGCGGTGGGTATGGCCACCAATATCCCGCCGCATAATCCAACCGAGATTCTGGACGCGACTTTGGCGCTTATCGCCAATCCGGCGCTGACGCTGGAAGAACTCATGAAGATCGTGCCGGGGCCGGATTTCCCGACCGGGGCGCTGATTTTGGGCCGTTCCGGCATTCGCGCAGCCTTTGAAACCGGGCGGGGTTCCATCCCGCTGCGCGCGCGAGCGGAGATTGAGGAATTGCGCGGTGGCCGCCAGGCGATTGCGGTTTCCGAAATCCCCTACCAGGTCAATAAGGCGACGCTGCTTGAGAAAATCGCCGAATTGGTGCGCGCCAAGGCAGTGGAAGGCATCTCCGATCTGCGCGACGAAAGCGACCGTTCGGGCATGCGCATCGTCATTGAATTGAAGCGCGATGCGACCGCGGAAGTGGTGCTGAACCAGCTTTACCGCATGACGCAGTTGCAGACCTCCTTCCCCGTGAATTTCGTGGCCTTGCATGAAGGCCGGCCACGGCAGATGGGGCTCAAGGAAGCGCTGATGGCCTTCATCGCCTTCCGTGAGGAGGTGATTCTGCGCCGGTCCCGCCACCGCCTCGCCAAGGCGCGGGAACGCGGGCATTTGTTGATTGGCCTTGCGATTGCCGTCGCCAATCTGGATGAGGTTATTCGCGTTATCCGCGAAAGTGCGGATGGCGCTGCGGCGCGCGCTGCCTTGATGGCGCGGGATTGGCCGGCGGGTGATGTGGGCGTGCTGCTTGCCTTGGTGGATGATTATCGCAATGCGGTATCGCCGGAAGGCACGGTGCGGCTGACGGAAGAACAGGCCCGCGGCATTCTGGATTTGCGTCTGCAACGCCTCACGGGGCTTGAGCGCGAAAAAATCGTCGCCGAACTTGGCGAGGTTGGCGGGCGCATTCGTGAATTGCTGGAAATCCTGGCGAGCCGGCCTCGGCGTCTGGAAGTGATGGATCAGGAATTGCGCGAAATCCGCGCCGAGATCGCCTCGCCTCGCATGACCGAGATTGTGGATGGCATCGCCGATGTGGATGATGAAAGCCTGATCGAACCCGGCACCATGGTGGTGACGCTGACGCGCGATGGCTATGTGAAGCGTACGCCCTTGGAAACCTTCCGTGCGCAGGGACGTGGCGGCAAGGGGCGGAGTGCGGCGGCGACGCGGGAGGATGATGTCATCATCCGTTCATTTGTTGCACATACGCATCAATGGGTGCTGTTCTTCACCGATCGCGGCATCGCCTTCCGTGAAAAGGTTTGGCAATTGCCGGAAGCCGGGCCGCAGGGGCGTGGGCGTTCGCTTCGCCAGGTACTGCAATTGCAGGAAGGCGAAAGCGTCACCGCCATCCTGCCGCTGCCGATGGATGAGGATCTCTGGGAAGGGCTGCACCTGGTCTTCGCCACCGTGCAGGGCAATGTGCGGCGCAATCGGCTGTCTGACTTCAAGAATGTGCGCTCGGTTGGCCTGATCGCCATGAAGCTGGATGAGGGTGACAGCCTGGTTGGCGTTTCCACCTGCCGCGAGGGCGATGATGTGATGCTGGCGACACGCGGCGGCAAATGCATCCGCTTCACCGCAGATGCGGATACGCTCCGCGTTTTCGCTGGGCGTGATTCAACGGGCGTGCGTGGCATCAAGCTGGCGCAGGGCGATGCGGTGATTGCGCTTTCCGTGCTGCGCCATGTGGAAGCGACCACGGAAGAACGCGCGGCCTATTTGAAGGCGGCCGCGCAACGCCGCCGCGCTGCCGATGAGGAAACCGAAACGCCACCGGTGGCCGAGGCTGAGGCCGAGGAAGCGGTGGCGGAAATCACCCTCTCCCCTGAACGCTTTGAAGCACTGGCGGAAGCCGAGGAAATTCTGCTGACGGTAACCGATGCCGGCTTTGGCAAGCGTTCTTCCGCGCATGAATATCGTGTCACGGGCCGTGGCGGCCAAGGCATTGCGGGGATTGTATTGAGTGCGCGCACCGGCCGCGAAGTGGTGGCGACCTTCCCGGTGCGGCCGGGCGATGACATCATGCTGGTGACGAATGGCGGGCAATTGATCCGCCTCAAGGCCGATGATGTGCGCCTGACCGGGCGCATGGCGATGGGTGTGACGCTGATGCGCCCCGCGGAAGGTGAGCGGGTGATTTCCTGTTTCCCCGTTGCCGATGAAGGCAGCGATGATGAAGCCGCCTCCGCGCAGGAGGAAAACGGCAATGGCTGAGCGGATTGCGCTTTATCCGGGCACTTTTGACCCCGTCACCAATGGGCATTTGGATATTATCGGCCGCGCCGCGCGGCTGGTGGATCGGCTGGTGATTGGCGTTGCCATCAATATCGGCAAGGGGCCGCTATTTGAATTGGCCGAGCGCGTTGAATTGGTGCAGGCGGAAGTGGCGCCCATTGCGGCGCGCACCGGCACCGTGATTGAAGTGCGGCCCTTTGAAGGCTTGCTGGTGGGTTTTGCACGTGAAATTGGCGCCTGCATGATTGTGCGCGGGCTGCGCGCGGTGACGGATTTCGATTACGAATTCCAAATGACCGGCATGAACCGCCGGCTGGATCATGAAATCGAAACCGTCTTCCTGATGGCGTCAGAGACCAATCAATTCATCGCATCGCGCCTGGTGAAGGAAATCGCCAGGCTCGGCGGTGATATCAGCAGCTTTGTGCCGAAACTGACGCTGGAACGCACCATGGCGCGCGTCAAAGCTGGCGCCTGAGGAAAGGAAGAACCTATGCAACGTCGCCTTATGCTTGCCGCCGGTATGGGCGCCCTGGCCGCCCCGGCCTTGGCGCAGGCAAATGATCCGGAAAATACGCTGATCCTGGAATTGAAGGATGGGCGCGTGACCATCCAATTGCTGCCCGATCTGGCGCCGCGCCATGTGGAACGCATTAAGGTGCTCGCGCGGCGTGGCTTTTACGACAATACGCCCTTCCATCGCGTGATTGAGGGCTTCATGGCGCAAGGTGGCGATCCCACCGGCACCGGCACAGGTGGTTCGCCCCTGCCCAATCTGGCTGCGGAATTCAGCCCACCATCGCGCGCGCGCTTTGTCCGCGGCGTGTGCGGCATGGCGCGGTCTTCTGACCCAAATAGCGCCAATAGCCAATTCTTTATCATGTTCGCGCCGGCGCCTTCGCTCGATGGGCAATATACCATCTGGGGCCGCGTGACCGCCGGCATGGATGCGGTGGACAAGATCAAGCGCGGCGATCCGCCGAATGGCATTGTGCGTGGCCCGGATCGCTTGCGCAGCATGCGCGTGGCCGCTGATATTCGTTGAGACCCCCAAGCGAAAGACCCGAGATAATGTCAGAAACCGAAGCCCCTGCCGGGGATGCCGAAAACACCCTGCTCATGGAAATCGAACATGGCACGGTGACCATCAAGCTGCGGCCCGATCTGGCGCCCCTGCATGTGGAACGGATCAAAACCCTGGCGCGCAAGGGGTTCTACGACAATGTGCCCTTCCATCGCGTGATCGAAGGCTTCATGGCCCAAGGTGGCGACCCGACCGGCACCGGGACGGGTGGTTCGGATTTGCCGGATCTGCCGGCGGAATTCAGCGAACCGTCGCGCGCGCGCTTCCTGCGCGGCGTTTGCGGCATGGCGCGCACCAGCAACCCCGATAGCGCGAATAGCCAATTCTTCATCATGTTCGCACCCATCCCAAGCCTTGATGGCCAATATACCATTTGGGGTGAGGTCACTGCCGGCATGGACGCGGTGGACAAGATCAAGCGCGGTTCTGGTGGGTCCGGCATGGTTCAGGGGCCCGACCGTATTCGCAGCATGAAGGTTGCGGCGGATAACGCCTGACGCCTGCTGTTGGTAAAGGCGCGGCGCCGTGCTATGGCGCCGCCTCTGTTTGGGAGCTCGTAGCTCAGCTGGTAGAGCAACGGACTTTTAATCTGTAGGTCGAGGGTTCGAATCCCTCCGAGCTCACCAATTTCGTTTCCCACTGGCTGCCGCGGAATATTGCCACGCGGTCTTCCCTTCCATAGGCTTTTGACTTCAGGCCAGATGCGGGCTTCGGCCTGCCGCGGCATGGGTGGGGAGTGATCGTCATGAAAAGCGCGCCAACCGCGCAAATTCCAGGGGTGTATCATCGCCGGGTCGGGGACATTATTGTCACTGCGATCAGCGATGGTTTTCTGGATGGCAACCTGGATGCGCTGCGCAACATCACCGAAGATGAGGCGCGGCAAATCCTGACCGAAAACTTCCAGCCAGTGCGCCGCACGGAGGTGAATGCCTTTCTGATTTGGTCAGCAGGGCGGCTTGCCTTGATCGAAACCGGCTGCGGCAATTACATGCAGCCAAGCTCTGGCAAGATCCTGGCGAACCTAAAGGCGCTTGGCGTTGATCCCGCCGATATTGACGTGGTGATGCTGACGCATATGCACCCAGATCATTCCGCTGGCCTTACGGATATGACCACGGGCAGGACGCATTACCCCAATGCCGAATTGGTCATGCATGAAAACGAACCGAAGCATTGGTTCGATGATGGCGCGATGGCCAAAGGCACGGAACGCGAAAAGAAGCTGTATTTCCAGGCTGGGCGGGAACAGGTGTTGCCGTACAAGGACCGCTGGCGGCTATTCCAGAAGGGTGAGGTCTTCCCCGGTGTGACCGCCATGCCGCTGCATGGCCACACACCTGGCCATTCCGGCTATCTGGTAGCATCGGGCCAGGACCAGTTGCTGATCTGGGGCGATACTGTCCATGTGCCGGAAGTGCAAACCGCGCGCCCGGAAGTCTGCATGGCATTCGATACGGATACAAAGGCGGCGGAAGCAACGCGGAGGCGCGTTTTTGACATGGTCGCGACGGACAGGCTTTTGATCACAGGAATGCATTTGCATTTTCCTGGCTTCTCGCACCTCGTGCCACGCGGCAGCGGGTATCAGCTGATACCGGCGCCTTCGGAACAACAAATCTAGATGAAGGAGGGCGCCATGAACGCCGCCGATCGCTTGCGCCAACGCCTGAAGGCCGGCGGCATCATCGCCGCCCCCGGCGCGCCCGATAGCCTGACCGCGCGGCTGATTGAGCAGGCGGGTTTTGAGGCGATTTACATGACCGGCTTTGGCGCCACGGCGTCTCGGCTCGGGCGGCCCGATATCGGGTTGCTGACGCAGACGGAAATGACCACCCATGCGCGGGATATGGCGCGCGCGGTAAGCATTCCGATCATTGCCGATGCGGATACGGGCTATGGCGGCCCCGCCAATATCGCGCGCACGATTGAAGAATATACCCAGGCCGGCGTTGCCGCGATCCATCTGGAAGATCAGGTAGCGCCGAAGCGCTGCGGGCAATTGGCCGGCATCAGGCTGATCCCGGCGGAAGAAAATGTGCGGCGCCTGCAATGCGCCATCGCGTCCCGCCCCGCCAATGGGCCGCTAATTATCGGGCGGACAGATGCCATGCCGGCGATTGGCCCGGAAGAAGCTGTGCGCCGCGCGCTGATGTATCAGGATGCCGGTGTTGATCTGGTATTCGTTGATGGTCTCAAGAAAATCGCCGAGGTTGAGATTGTGGCGCGGCAGGTGCCCGGCCCCAAGGTGCTGAGCATTGTGGATGGCAATGAAACCACGGCGCTGACGATACGTGATTTGGAACAAATGGGCTTTGCTGTCGTGTTCTATGCGATGACGGCGCTATTCACCGCTGCGCGCGCGGTGGCGGATGCCTTGGCCGTGCTGAAGCGCGATGGCTCGCCGGCAAAGGCAGCGAGTGCCATGATGAGCTATGCGGAATTCAGCGCCCTGGTTGATCTGCCGCGCTTTCAGGCGCTTGATGAAACCTTCGGCTGACCCAGGTTACGCGGAAAAGGATCACAATCATGCAATTCGGTCGTTTGGGCGTTTGGTGTTCCACAGATCGGCTGGATGCGGCAGCCTTGCGCGCCTTGCTGAACCGCGTGGAGGATTTTGGCTATGGCAGCTTCTGGTATCCTGAATCGCGCGGTTATGAATCCATGGCGCTGGCTGGGTTTTTGCTGGCGAATAGCAAGAAGCTTGTGGTCGGCAGTTCGATTGCGAATATCTATGCGCGGGATGCCTTCACGGCACGCCGCGGCCTTGCCACGCTGAATGCGCTGCATGAAGGCCGCTTCGCGCTGGGGCTTGGTGTCAGCCATATCCCGATGGTGGAAGGCTTGCGCGGGCATCGCTACGAAAAACCCATCCCGGCCATGCGCGGCTATCTTGAAGGCTTGCGCAAGGCGGGTACCGATACGCTGGAAGGTCCGGTGCTGCTGGCAGCGCTTGGGCCGAAAATGCTCGCCCTTTCGGGCAGCGCGGCTGATGGTGCGGTGCCGTACAACGTAACACCGGAACACACCGCCCAGGCCGCAGCCATTCTTGGCCCGGGCAAGGTGTTGGCGGTGGAACAAAAGGTCTGCATCGAAACCGACCCGGCGCGCGCGCGCGCCCTCGGGCGACGAGAACTCTCCCGCTATATGGTGCTGCCGAATTACGTGAATAATTGGCTGCGGCTTGGTTTTTCTGAAGCCGAGCTTGCCAATGGCGGCAGTGATCGTTTCATTGATGCGATGGTGCTGCATGGTGATGCTGCAACGGTGAAGGCCGGGCTGCGCGCGCATTTCACCGCCGGGGCCACGCATGTTTGCATCCAGCCGGTGACGGATGATGGTGATGTCGCGCATCGGGATGCGATGCTCGCTGCGCTGGCGGATACGTGATGGCCATGTTGAAGCTTGGCTATAAGGCATCCGCCGAACAATTCGCGCCAGCGCAGTTGCTGGATTTTGGCGTGCTGGCAGAGGAGATGGGCTTCGATAGCTGCTTCATCTCAGACCATTTCCAGCCCTGGAAACACACGGGCGGCCATGCGCCGAATTCCCTGGTGTGGCTTGGCGCGCTTGGGGCGCGTACGCAAAGGCTTGTGATGGGCACGAGCGTGCTGACGCCGACCTTTCGTTACCATCCTTCCATTGTGGCGCAGGCTTTCGGTACGCTTGGTTCGATGTTTCCAGGCCGCGTCATTCTTGGCATCGGCACAGGTGAAGGACTGAATGAGGTGCCATCCACCGGCCAGCCCTGGCCGGAATTCAAGGAACGCTTCGCCCGCATGCGTGAAGCCGTGCAATTGATGCGCAAGCTTTGGACCGAAGACCGCGTGAGCTTTGAGGGGCAATATTACCGCACCGAACACGCCACCATTTATGATCGGCCCGCGACGCCCGTGCCGATTTATGTGGCGGCTGCCGGCGCCATGGTCGCAAAATATGCCGGCCGTGCCGGCGATGGCTTTATCTGCACCAGCGGCAAGAAACCGGAGCTTTACACCGAAACCCTGCTGCCGAATGTGATGGCGGGGTTGGAAGCCGCAGCAGCACCGAAGCCCGATTATGATCGCATGATTGAAGTGAAGGTTTCCTTCGATACGGACAAGCAGCGCGCCTTGGAAGATACGCGCCATTGGGCAGCGCTGGCGCTTTCGTCAGAAGAAAAAATGTCGGTGGAAGACCCGATGGAGATGGAGCGCCTTGCCGATGCGCTGCCGCTTGAGCGCGCGGCCAGCCGCTGGATCGTTTCCAATGATCCCGAAGAACATGTGGAGCGTATTGGTTATTATGTCAGCCTCGGCTTCCGGCATTTGGTGTTTCACGCACCGGGGCCGGATCAGGCGCGGTTTTTGCGGCTCTATGGGGAGCAGGTGCTGCCACTGCTGCGCCGCCGCTTCGCTTGAAGGCCGCGCTGCAGCTTTTTGCGCTTCCTGGCCTGCCCATGGTGCAGGCGGGCGATGATTTGGCGGGCTTGCTTTCGGCTGCCATGGCGCGCGCTGGCCTTGCGCCACAACAGGGCGATGTGCTGGCGGTTGCGCAGAAAATCGTGAGCAAGGCCGAAGGGCGGAGCATTGCGCTCGCTTCGGTGCAGCCCTCGGTGACAGCGCACGAACTTGCTGAGCAGACTGGCAAGGATGCGCGCCTGGTCGAGCTGATCCTTTCCGAATCAGAATACGTAGTGCGCGCGCGGCCCAACCTGATTATCGTCAAGCATCGGCTTGGCTTTGTCATGGCCAATGCCGGCATTGACCAATCCAATATCGGCGCTGATGGCCATGCCTTGCTGTTGCCGCGCGACCCTGACGGGAGCGCGGCGGCGCTTGCCGCACGGCTCGGTCTGCCCGTGGTGATCACGGATAGTTTCGGCCGCGCCTGGCGACGCGGGACGGTGGGTGTTGCGATTGGCGCGGCGGGCTTGCCGGCCTTGTGCGATTTGCGCGGCCAGCCGGATTTGTTTGGCCGCACACTGATGGTCAGCATCACAGGTTTCGCCGATGAAATCGCTGCTGCGGCGGGCCTGGTGATGGGGCAGGGGGCTGAGGGTCAACCAGCGGTGCTGGTACGCGGGCTGTCCTGGTCCGGCGCGGCAAACCCTGCGGCTGAATTGCTGCGCCCAGCGCAGGAGGATCTTTTCCCGTGATCATCGCGCTTTCCGGTGGCATTGGCGGGGCGAAGTTGGCACTTGGTCTTTCGCGCATTTTGCCGCCGGAGGAATTGCTGATCATCGCCAATACCGGCGATGATTTCGAACATTACGGCCTCACGATCTGCCCAGATACGGACACGCTTTTGTATACGCTGGCGGGGTTGGATAATCCCAAGCTCGGCTGGGGGCGCGCGGATGAAAGCTGGGCTTTCATGGAAACGCTCGCAGCCCTTGACGGGGCGGATTGGTTTCGCCTGGGTGATCGCGATTTGGCGTTGCATGTGCTGCGCAGCCATCGTCTGGCGGCCGGCGAAACGCTTTCAACCATCACGGATGATGTGCGGCAGCGCTTCGGCATCGGCCCGCGCATCCTGCCGATGAGCGATGATCCGGTGCGCACGCAAATCAACACGGATCAAGGCTGGCTGGATTTTCAGGATTGGTTCGTGCGGCTGCGTGCTGAACCCATGGTACGGGCAGTGAGATTTGCCGGCGTTGAACAGGCGCGCCCACAACCCGCCTTGCTGGAAGCGTTGCGCGCAAAACCGCGCGGCATTGTAATTTGCCCGAGCAATCCCTTCATCAGCATCGAACCCATCCTGGCCCTGCCGGGGTTGCGCGAAACCATCGCCGCATCCGGCGCGCCTGTTGTGGCGGTATCACCCATCATCGCCGGGCAGGCGGTGAAAGGGCCAACGGCGCGCATGTTTGCAGCGCTTGGCGTCCCCCCAAGTGCCGCCGCTGTTGCCGCGCGCTATGGCGATTTGCTGGATGGTTTCGTGATGGAACATGGCGATGATGCGGCGGGAATTACGCCGCGCGTGTTCTATGCGGCGACGCTGATGCGCGATCTGGAGGACAAGATCGCCCTCGCGCGGCAGGTGCTGGCGGCGATTGACGCGCTTAGATGAAGCCTTGGGCCATCCTGCCGGTGAAGGAGATGGTGGGGGCAAAACAGCGCCTTGCGTCCTTGCTTTCCCCTGAAGAACGCATAGCACTGATGCAGGTGATGTTGCGCGATGTGCTGACGGCACTATCGGCTGCGCAAGGCTTGGCTGGTATAGCGCTGGTGACGCTTGATCCTTGGGCGCAGGCGCTTGCGCGGGAACATGGCGCGCGGATCATCACGGAAGGTGCGCGGGCAGGGCATACCGGCGCGGTAACGGCTGCGGCATTGGTGTTAAAGGCGGAAGGTCTCGCAGCCATTCTGACGCTGCCCGGCGATATTCCCGCCGTGAAAACGCCAGAGGTTGAAGCACTGATTGCAGCGGCAAGCACCTCGCCCGCTTTCATCATCGCGCCCGCGCATGATGAGCAGGGTTCGAACGCCATCCTGATGTCACCACCCGATGCGGTGAAGCTGCGCTTTGGTGAGGATAGCTATTTTCCGCATCTGGCGGCCGCGCGCGCAGCGCGCATTGCACCGCAAATCCTGCGCCTGCCGGGCATTGCCATGGATATTGACCACCCCGCCGATATCGCGCGCTTCGCACGCATTCCAGAAGCCAAGGGCACGCAAACCCTGGCCTGGCTCAGGCAAAACGGCATTCTCAGCCGCCTGGCTTAATCGGCGGCCAATACGGCGCGCTTGCGCGGCGCGGTTTGCACCATGGGCAAAAGCGGTGCAGCGCGGCGCGAAGCATCTTCGCGTTCGCGCGCAACGGCGCCATAGATTGTGCTGCGCTGCATCGGCTGGCGTCCGATGGAATGGATCAGGCGTTCCATCGCCGCCGGCGGGAATTCCTGGCCGTGCTCCGTGCCGGCAGCGCGGCTGATGCTCTCATTCATCAGCGTGCCGCCCAGATCATTCGCCCCCGCTTGCAAGGCCATCGCCGCACCTTCGGGGCCCATCTTCACCCAGCTTGTTTGGATATTGGTGAAATGCGGATGAAGCACCAAACGCGCAACGCTGTGCATCAACAGCGCCTCACGGAAACTGGGGCCACGGCGCGCCAGGCCCCGCAGATACATGGGCGCTTCCATATGCACGAAAGGCAGCGGCACGAATTCGGTAAAGCCGCCCGTTTCTGCTTGCAAATCGCGCAGCACCAGCAAGTGCCGCGCCCAATGCAAGGGCGCTTCCACATGGCCAAACATGATGGTGGCGGTACTGCGCAGGCCGAGCCCATGCGCAGCCCGCATCACGGCCTGCCATTCCGCCGTGTTCACCTTATCCGGGCAGATGATGGCGCGTATGTCATCATCCAAAATCTCTGCTGCCGTACCCGGCAAAGTGCCTAGCCCGGCATCGCGCAAGCGCGCCAGGAATGCCGAAAGCGAAAGCCCAAGCGTGCGCGCGCCCTGATGGATTTCCAGTGCAGAGAAGGCGTGGATATGCATATCCGGCACGGCCTGTTTGATGGCGCGGCAAATCGCTTCATAGGTTGCACCGGTATAATCAGGGTGGATGCCGCCTTGCAGGCAGACCTCGGTCGCGCCGCGCGCCCAGGCTTCCTTGGCACGACGGGTAATCTCCGCGTGATCGAGATCATAGGCCGGGCCGCGCAGTGCTTCATGCGTCTTGCCCTTGCTGAAGGCGCAGAAGCTGCAGCGATAGGTGCAGATATTGGTATAGTTGATGTTGCGATTGACCACATAGCGTACGGTATCGCCCGTCACTGCCTGGCGCAGCCGATCCGCAGCAGCCATGACATGCGCCTGATCCGCATCCCGCGCGGCAAACAGCGTTTCAATCGCCGGCGCATCAAGCCTTTCGCCCTGGGCGGCGCACTCCACCAAACCTGCCAGCCTTGCATCAGTGGCGCTTAACAACGGCGCGGCAAGGCGCGGCAACGTCAGCGCACCAGGGGACCAATCATCGCCACGCGCAAAGCCGGCTGCGTCACTCGCACGCAGCAGCGCCGTTGCGATGCGTGGCGCGAACCATTCGCGCGGCGCACGGACATAGGCAGGATAGGCCGGCAGGCGCTGTACCAGCACCTTGCCCATGCTGGCGGTTTTCTCAGCCAGTGTCGCAATCGCGGGCCAGGGCGCTTCCGGGTTCACATGATCCGGCGTTACCGGCGAAATGCCGCCCCAATCATTGATGCCGGCGGCGATCAGGCTTGGATAGGTGCCGGGCGAAAGATTGGGCGGCGCCTGGATATTCGCCTCAGCACCCAGAATGATGCGCGCTGAGGCAATGGTCCAGAGCAGATCATCCAAATCGGGCTCATCCGCATCTGCGCGTTTGGTGCGTGGCTTGGCACGAAAATTCTGGATGATGACTTCCTGCACATGCCCGTAACGCGCATGGCTTTGCGCAATAGCGCGCAAGGCGTCCAAGCGCTCCGCGCGGGTTTCGCCAATGCCAATCAGAATGCCGGTAGTGAAGGGAATCCGCGCCGCACCCGCTTCGTTCAGCACCGCAAGCCGGATGGCCGGGTGCTTGTCCGGGCTGCCATGATGCACACCGCCGGGTGCGCAAAGCCTTTCGCTGGTGCTTTCCAGCATGATGCCTTGGCTCGCGGTCACATCGCGCAGCGCCAGCAACTCCGCCTTATCCATCACACCGGGATTGGCATGCGGCAGCAGCCCGGTTTCGCGCAGCACCAGATCACACATGGCCATCAGATAGGCGATCGTACTGGCATGGCCCATTTCTGCCAAGGCGTCGCGCGCTTGGTGCCAGCGCAATTCGGGCTTATCGCCAAGCGTGAATAGCGCTTCCGTACAGCCGGCCTTGGCGCCGGCGCGCGCAATCGCCAGCACTTCCTCCGGCGTCAGATACGCAGCACGTCCCGCGCGCGGCTTTTCGGCGAAGGTGCAGTAATGGCAGACATCGCGGCAGAGCTTGGTCAGCGGAATGAAGACCTTGCGCGAATAGGACATGACGCGCCCATGCCCGGCGTCGCGCAAAGCGGCCGCTTCCGCCATCAGTTCCTTGAGCGGCGTTGTTTCCAGCCTGTCCAGCACCCTTGCCATCCTCCTTCCCCTGGCCCCATCGTGTGGGAAGGCCGCGCCAGATGCAATGCGCGGGGATGGGAGGCCCAAAATGCAGATCGGTTTCAATGCCCCAACCGCCGGCCCGCTTGCCTCGCCTGAGGCGATTACCCGGCTGCTCCAGGGCGGTGAGGCCATGGGCTATGCCTATGCCACCTTCAGCGACCATGTGGTGATCCCGACCGATATTCACGCCATCTACCCCTATTCGGATAATGGCGAATTCCCCGCCGGCGCGCGCGGTGCGCGGCACGAACAATTGACCGAGGTGATGTTTGCCGCCGCACGCACCACGAAGCTGCGGCTAGTAACTTCCGTGATGGTGGTGCCGCATCGCCCGGCGGTGCTGACGGCGAAAATCCTTTCCACCATTGATATTTTCTCCAACGGCCGGCTGACGCTTGGCATTGGCGCGGGTTGGCTGAAGGAAGAGTTCGAGGCGCTCGACGCGCCGGATTTCGCCGCGCGTGGCAAGGTGACGGATGAATATATCCTGGCCGCGCGGGAATTATGGACCGCGCCCGATCCGCGCTTTCAGGGCGAATATGTGAGCTTCGATAAGATCAGCTTTGAACCCAAGCCCGTGCAGCCAGGCGGGCCGCCGATTTGGGTGGGGGGTGAAAGCGGCCCGGCACTGCGGCGCACCGCACGGCTTGGCGATGCCTGGTATCCCATTGGGACGAATCCGGCGTTCCCGCTGGATAGCCTGGCGCGTTACAAGGCCGCGGTTGCCAAGCTGCGCCGCCTGACCGGGGAGGCCGGGCGAGACTCCGCCGCGGTTGGGCTATCGCTCCGCGTCCAAAAATTCGGCGCGGAATTGCCTGCACTCGCCGGCGATGGGGAACGGCATTTATTCTCCGGCAGCGCGGAGCAGATTGTGGAAGATATCCAGGCCTTGCGCGCGCTGGGTGTCAGCGCGATTGATTTCAACTTCCTTGGTTCAACGGTGGATAAAGTACTGGGGCAGATGGAAAGCTTCCGCGCAACTGTGATGGAAAGGATCTGAACCATGCGCCTTGGCATGACGCTTGGCATGACCGGCACCATTGATATGGCGCTGGTGCTGGAAGCCGAAAGGCTTGGTTTCACCATGGTTTGGTGCGGTGAAAGCTACGGGACGGATGCGGTGACACCCATCACCTGGGTGCTGGCGCAAACCACGAAAATCAAGGCCGGCACGGGTATTATGCAAATGCCGGCGCGCAGCCCTGCTTGTGCAGCTTCAACAGCGCTGACCTTGCAATCCCTTTCCGGGGATCGCTTTTTGTGCGGTGTTGGACCTTCCGGGCCGCAGGTGGTGGAAGGATGGCATGGGCAGCCCTATGGCAGCCCAATTGTGCGCACGCGTGAGTATATAGACATCATGCGCGCCATCATCGCGCGCGAAAGGCCCTTGGAATATCAGGGCACGCATTATCGCATTCCCTATGATGGGCCGGATGCCACCGGGCTTGGCAAGCCGCTGAAGAGCATTCTGCATGGCAAGCCAATGCGTTTTTACTGCGCGTCCATCACGCCGGGCGGCATGCGGCTTGCGGGTGAAATCGCCGATGGGAATTTGCCGATTTTCATGTCGCCGGAGAAAGCTGATCTGGTGGTGAAGCCAACGCTGGAAGGCATGGCGAAGGCTGCTTCACCGCGCGCCTTAAGTGATTTTGATATCGCACCCTATACGAAAATAAGGGTCGGCGATGATCTGCAAGCCTGCCGCGATTCCGTGAAGCCGGAATTGGCGCTTTACATCGGCGGCATGGGCGCCATCGGCAAGAATTTCTACAATGATTATTGCAAGCGCCTAGGCTTTCCCGATGCCGCGGTCGCGATCCAAAAGGCGTTTCTGGCCGGGCATCGCAAGGAAGCGCTGGCGGCCGTGCCGGATGCGTTGGTGGATGAAATTGCGCTGGTTGGCCCCGCGGATCGCGTGCGCGCCCGCTTGCGGGATTGGCAGGCAGCAGCGCGTGAGGGCAAGCTTTCGACGCTGGTGCTGACAGGTGCAACGCAGGAAGCGCTGCGCTTGGCGGCGGAAACTGTTCTTTAGGCCACCGCGCGAATCAGCGCCGCCCAGCGATCAAGCTGCGGCAGAATCTCATCGCGCTTGGCGGAAGCAAGGCTCAGCACCACGCGCGTAACGCCAAGGTCGCGGTCGGCCAGTAGCGCATCGCGGTCTTCCTTCACACCCCAGATGGTGATGGGCAAATCGTCGTCGCGCCGCCCGGCTTCGGTGACCAATTGGCGAAATTGCGGGATCAGCGCGCCGACATCGGCATAGTGCTTGCGCACACGATGCGGCATCCAGCCATCGCCATAGCGCACCGCGCGCTTGGCACCCCAGGGAAAGGCGCCGCCGACAATGATCGGTGGGTGCGGCTTTTGCAGCGGCTTCGGCCCGGTTTCCATCGGCGTGAAATTGACGAATTCGCCGGCATAACTTGGCTGGGCTTGGGTCCAGATCGCCTTCATCGCCTCAATGCGTTCGCGCGCCAGCTTATGGCGTGAGGCGAAAACGGTGCCGTGGTTTTCAATCTCATCCTGGTTCCAACCATTGCCGACCCCAAACAGAAAGCGCCCGCCAGAGATGTGATCAATCGTCGCAACCGCCTTCGCGGTCTGGATCGGGTCGCGCTGCACCACCAGGCAAATTCCTGTTCCCACCAGCAAGGTTTTGGTGGCGGCTGCGGCGGCGGTCAGCGTCACAAAAGGATCCATCACCTCATAATACTCGCGCGGCAGGGCGCCGCCGCCCGGATAGGCTGCGGTGCGCGCCAGCGGAATATGGGAATGTTCCGGCGCCCAAAGACTGTCAAAACCGCGTTCTTCCAAGGCCACGGCCAATTCGCCGGGCGTCATGGAATAATCGGTGAAGAACATGGCGGCGCCGATTTTCATGTGATCATTCCTTCCTGGTCAGGTGGAAGGCTGGCCCGCTGCGGCGCGGCAGGCAAGCCCTGCACCCTTGCCGAAAGCCAGCGGCGCCCCCAAAGAAGATCGCGAAAGGATCACCGCAATGCTGCCAAGCCATGGACGCTATAGCTATCACCCCTGGCGGGATCGCGTGCCCTATGCCTGGCCCGGCGGGGCGAAGCTTGCCGTGTATCTCGGCCTCAATCTTGAACATTTCGCCTTTGGTGAGGGGCTGGGGGCCGAGCTGGCGCCCGGCGGGCCGCAGCCCGATGTGTTGAATTACGCTTGGCGGGATTACGGCAATCGCGTGGGCGCCTGGCGGCTGCTTGACCTTTTTGATGAAATGCGAATGCCCGCGACCGTGCTGCCGAATAGCGCCATGTATGATTACGCGCCTGCATTGGTCGCAGCCCATCGCGCGCGTGGCGATGAAATCGCGGGGCATGGTCGCACCAATTCGGAACGCCAATCCATCCTGCCGGAAGCCGAAGAAGCGGCGCTGATCACCGAAAGCAGCGCTGCCATCATCAAACATGAAGGCAAGGCGCCGCGCGGCTGGCTTTCCCCCTGGATTGCGGAAAGCCGCACCACGCCTGATCTGCTGGTGGAAGCGGGCTATCGCTATACGCTCAATTGGTGCGCGGATGATGCGCCGATCTGGATGCAGACCCGCGCCGGCAAGCTGCTCGCCATTCCCTACCCGCAGGAGGTGAATGACATTCCCTCCATCATCGGGCGCAAGGATGGCGCGGCCTATTTCGCCGATATGGTGATTGATGATTTTGAGGAACGGCGCAGACAAGTGGCTGATGGCAAGCCGCAAGTGATGGGGATTGCGCTGCATCCCTATCTGGTGGGCCAGCCCTATCGGCTGCGGCATTTGCGTCGTGCGCTGGAACATATCGCCGCGCGGCGCAGCGATATCTGGATCACGACCGCCGGGGCGATCTATGATCATGTGCTGACGCTGCCCAAGGGCAGCATTCCGGGGGAATAAGATGCGCCATCTTCTGCTTGTTGGCTTATTGGCGCTTGGCGCCTGCGCGACCCAGCCTGGGCCGAATACGCCAGCCACCGTGGGGCAGGTTGATCTCGCGCGCTATGCCGGGTTTTGGCATGAAGCGGCGCGCTTCCCGACCAGTTTTCAGGATAGCAGCCGCGTGCGCTGTGAAGGGGTGACCGCGCAATATACGCTCCGCCCCGATGGCGCGGTGGATGTGCTCAATCGCTGCCGCAACGCCGCCGCGGATGGTGCGATGCGCAACGCCACCGCCATTGCGCGTAGCGCGAGCCCCGGTAATGACCGGCTGCGCGTCAGCTTCTTTTGGCCCTTCTTTGGTGATTACTGGATCATCGGGCTTGATCCTGACTATCGCTGGGCCGTGGTGGGCGCACCGCGGCGCGATTACCTTTGGATCCTGTCGCGCGCGCCGGTGATGGCGGAAGCGGATTACGCCGCAGCGGTCGCGATTGCGCGGCGGGAAGGTTTTGCGGTGGAAAGGCTGCAACGCACGGTGCAGCCGTGAAGCGCCTCAGCCCAATTCAAAACTGGTGATGCCGTAGATCTGCGCGAGCGGCAGCGCTGGTGCGGGGCCGGCATACATCCGCGCGGTTTCAAAGGCGGGCGCCATGCCCGCATCCTGCGCCATCGCAATCGCTTCAGTATTCGGTTCAGGTACATCCAGAAAAACCGGACCGGCCGGCGCCTTGGCGAGTAGCGCCGCGAAAACCCTGCGCGCGGCTTCGGGCGTTTCGGCGAAAAGCGGGCCTATCTTCGAACCCTCGCGGCAGGGGCGCAGCACACCGAGCGCTTGCACACCCGCCGCACCCATAAGCGCAAGGGCGATATGCCCTGGTGCGGTCAGCCATTGGCGCAGAAATGCCTCTCGCTGCGCGGGAAAATAACGGCGATCAAAGGCGGTGATCTGCTGGAAGGTCAGGCGCGACGCTTCTACTGGTGGCGGTCCCGGCTGCACGGTGTTCAAGGGCGCGGCGGCGCCAAAGCGAATATTGCGATGCAGCAAGGAAAAGCCGGATTTCCGATAATTCGCCTGCTGCGCCACCACGCCATCCAGACCAATCACGCGGTCCTGCAACCGCGCCATCGCCGCGCGCCACAAGGCCATGCCATGGCCTTTGCCGCGAAATTCCGGGCGCATCAGGTAAAAGCCGATAAAGCCAAAGGCAGCGCCATAATCTGTCGCTGAAATGCAGCCAATCGGTTCATCATGCCATGTCGCCACAAGAAAGGCGCAGGGATCCGCAGCGTGGAAGCATGCGGCATCAGCAAGGCCAGGGTTCCAGCCCTCAGCGGCGGCCCAATCAAGCGCCAGGCCAATCTCGCCGGGCGTCATGCTGCGGATCGCAAGGCTCATCCCCCAGCCTCCGCCACCTGGCGCGGGCGCCAGATCGCGTCATGCGTCACGCGCGCCACGGAGCGTGTATTGTTCGCCAGCACCAGCGCATCAATCGTGACAATCCTATGCCCCTTGCGGTCACTATTGGCGGCGATGCGCCCGCGCGCGGTCAGGCTTTCACCCAGCCGCGCTTCGCTGTGAAAGCGAAGCTTGCTGCCGATATGAATCCACGGCCCCAGCACGACATTTTGCGTGAGCAGCCAATTGCACATGCGAAGCACCAACCCCGGATGGGCAAGGCCCTGTTCCGCATAAAGCGGCGTGGCTTCACGCACATCGCGCAAATAATCCGCCAGCACTTGCGGCGTCAGTTCCAGCGCGCGCGTACCAAGCCAAAGCCCAGGGGCGAGGCTTTCATCACTCGCCTTCGGGCGTGTTTCGGGCGGAGACGCGGCGGGCCAATCAGTCAAACGCAGATCCTCCGGTGCCGCTTCCGGCAAATGCGCGAAGCCAGTCGCACAGGCGATACCTTCGCTTTCCACGGCAAGCGCCAGACCATCGGCTTCGGGCGTCGCGGTTACAGTCGCGATGCGCCCATCATAGACCGGCTTTTGGAAGCCCGCCGAAATCTCGCCCCGCCGCAGGAAATCGCGCCCCCAGCGCTCCACGGCCGGGTGGCAGCAATAAGCGAAAACCTCCACCCCTGGCACCAGACCGCCAGTGAAGCCAAAGCGCTGCGCGGTCGCATCATCATGGATGCGATTTTCGGAAGCGTGGGAGAGGTTATAGGCCTCAACCCGATAATTCATGCTCATGACCCTGAGCCTATCAGGCTTCGCGCCGCTTGCCATGACCTGTGCAGGGTCAAAGATGCCCTTCGCGCCGGAAGGAATAATGCCTTCCATTGCCGATGATCAGGTGATCATGCAGCACAATGCCCAGCATATTCGTGGCCTGGCCGATCTCCCGCGTCATGTCCACATCAGCGCGGGAGGGCGAGGGATCGCCGGATGGGTGATTATGCACCAGGATCAGCGCTGTTGCCTGCAATTCGAGCGCGCGGCGCACCACTTCGCGCGGATAGACCGGTGTGTGATTGACCGTGCCCTTGGCCTGCGCCTCATCGGCGATCAGGCGGTTCTTGGCGTCCAGAAACAGGATGCGGAATTGCTCGATCCTCTCCCGCGATAAGGCCGCGTTCAGATAAGCCAGCAGCTTTTCCCAATTGTTCAGCACCGGGCTTTCGCGCACTTCCTCCCGCGCCAACCTCAGCGCGGCGGCCTGAATGCAGCGGAGCGCGGCGATGCCGGCCTCCCCCAGCCCCTCAATCTGGCCGAGTTCCTGCACCGGCGCGCTGATGGCGCCCGCGAAGGACCCAAAGCGCGTCAGCAAGGCGCGCGCGATGGGTTTGGTGTCGCGCCGCGGCAGGGCCAGAAACAGCGTCATTTCCAGCAATTCATGATCCAGCAGCGCATCCGGCCCGGCGCGCAGCAGTTTTTCGCGCATGCGGGCGCGATGCCCCAAATGGCCGGGGGGAGCCTCGGCCGCATCGGTGACAAGTTCCAGCCCTGGCAGGGCGCTGGCCTCAGCGAGGCCCCTAGTCTTACGGATAGCCATATTCCAACCTGTTCGCCCCTGCTTCATGCGCGAAACTGGAGGGATAAATAAAACCTGTGGTAGAAAATTACCAGCCAAAAACAACTCGCCCCATGATCCGCCCGGGCAATAGGGTGAAGGCCCCGGTGACCAGCAGCGCGCCAAGATAGAGCCCGATCATGGACCGGCGATGCGCCCTTATCCGCCCCCGCCGCGCCAGGAACACTGCCGCCGCCAAGCCACAAAGGGTGAAGGCCGAAAGCCCATGGATCCAACTGAACCGCCCTGGCCCGGCAACCCCGGTAATCCCGATGGATGAAAGCGCCACAACCGCCATCAGCACCACCCAGCACCAGCCAAGCAAACGATGGCCGCCGGTGCCCTTGGGGCGGGTGAATTGCACCAAGCCCAGCACAATAGCCGACAAAGCCGCTGCCACATGCGCCTGCACCAGCCAGGGTGCGGCCAGCAGCGGCGCCAGACTCATCCGCTATAGGGCGGCTTATGCAGGCCCTTGGGCGATAGGGTGAAAATCTCCACCCCATTCTCCGTCACGCCAACCATATGTTCGAATTGCGCGGAAAGGGACCTGTCGCGCGTCACCGCGGTCCAGCCATCATCCAGGATTTTCACCTCGGGCCGGCCGGCATTCACCATCGGCTCCACGGTGAAGAACATGCCGGGCTTCAGCTTTGGCCCTTCGCCGGGGCGGCCGAAATGCAGGATATTGGGCGGTTCGTGGAAGTGCCGGCCAATGCCATGGCCGCAAAAATCCCGCACCACGCTGAAGCGGTGCTTTTCCACATGCGCCTGAATGGCATGCCCGATATCACCCAAAGTCGCCCCCGGACGAATGGCGGCAATGCCCTTCATCATGGCGTCATAGGTCACATCCATGAGCAGCCTGGCCTTGGTGGAGGCCTCACCCGCCGCATACATGCGGCTTGAATCGCCATGCCAGCCATCCAGGATGACGGTGACATCAATATTGATGATATCGCCATCCGCCAGCACGCGGTCCCCCGGAATGCCATGGCAGACCACATGATTGACCGAAGTGCAGGAAGATTTGGTGTAGCCGCGATAGCCAAGGGTCGCCGGAATGGCACCGCGTTTCACCATGAAATCATGGCAAATCTGATCAATCTCCCCGGTGGAAATCCCCGGGCGCACATGGGCCGTGATCATATCAAGCGCCTCTGCCGCAAGCTGCCCCGCGCGGCGCATGGCGGCGAAATCCTCAGGCTTGTGGATGGTGATACGGCGAGATTCGCCGCCCTGCTGCTCCATGGGGTCTCAAGGCTCGTGAATGTTGCAAGCCCAAAATGCGCTGTGGGGCGGCAGGATGCAAGGCTTCACTCGGGCTTGCCGGCTTTCTCGCCGGTGCTGATTTCCGTCGCGCCCAAGGCATCCGCCAGCCGCGCCGTGGCACGGCGCAAGAATGGCGGCCCGGTGAACGTCCGCATGAATGGGTAGCCGAAGCCCGACAAGACAGGGCCGAGCCCAGCGCATTGTTGCCAACGGCTCCGCCGAATGCGGCGCGACTGCCTTGCCGTTCCAGCAGGATATTCCAGCCTGAATACAAGATAGTGAGGCTGTATTCGGCGAAGCCTTGGCACGAATGACAATCCTGCCGATTCGTGCCGTGTCTGCGGCGATGAGGCCATGCGCGTTGATTGGCGATGCCTGGAGCCTTTTCAAGCCAAGTGGAAAACCCGGTGGCTCCGAAAAACACGACCAAACAGGGGTTCAGAAAGGTTGCGGTCAGCGAAGGGCGTCGGAAACCGCTTTGGGGGCTGCGGCGTCTCATTTTTGCGCAGGGGGGGCGAAGAAACGAAATATCCGATATGCAACCTATGATTGAAATGAAATTCGTGATGATATAACGAAACTTTCGGCGCAGAGATCAGCTTTTGCTTTGACATAAGTGAAGGAATGCTTAATCAAGCAAGAGGCTAAAAAACATTTGGCCGTGGAATCCAGCTCGCCTGGAAAAGCGCGCATACATCGAAGGGGTGGTTCGTCGTGCCGCGCAGCTGGCGCGGCACCGTGGCTATAACGCGGCGTTTTCACCCGGCCGCTGTACAAAATGTTACAGATGCTCGGCCGTGCCTGACGCCAGAAGCTGCTCTTGTCAGCATGGTCACTGGCATGACGCGCCGCCATTTGCCACGGCTGGGATCACTTGCCCTGCCTTGGTGCGGCGGGCCGCCCACCCTGCCCCCAGCCGGGGTACTGTTTCAAAGGAGTCACAGTCATGTCTGATATCAACGGTACTCCTGGCAATGATAGCCTTCTGGCGGGCGATGCCCAGGACCAAAGGGTCTTCGGTCTTGAAGGCGAAGACACGCTGGTCGGGGGGGCGGGCGATTACCAAGAACTCACTGGCGGTGCGGATGCCGATAGCCTGCGGGGCAGTACCGGGTACTCTCAGACCCTTGATGGCGGCTCGGGCGCGGATACGATCGTTGGGGGTATTGGCGATTACCAGGAAGCCCGGGGCGGTGATGAAAATGACAGCGTCTTGGGCGGTGCCGGCTCCGTGCTGGTGCTGTACGGTGGAAACGGCGCCGATACGCTTATCGGGGGTAGTGGCAGCTTCCGGTCACTTCTTGGCGAGCTTGGTAATGACTGCCTTATCGGCGGTACGGGGGATTTTGCTTATCTTTCGGGTGATCAAGGCGAAGATACGCTGGTCGCCGGCGGCGGCGCGTTTCAGAACCTTGCGGGCGGCGAAGACGATGATAGCCTGATCGGTTCTTCCGTAGATGAGTTGTTGGACGGCGGCGCAGGTAATGACACGCTGGTTGGTGGTGACGGCAATGACTGGGCCATCTTCGATTTTGCCGATCCGGTCACCATTGATCTTGTCAATGGTACCGCCAGCGCGATTGATGGCAACGATATCCTGTCAGGCATCGAAGCCGCCAGAGGTGGTTCAGGCGATGACAGTATCCTGGGCAATGGCCTTGCCAATACGCTCGACGGTGGTTTTGGCAATGACGTGCTGGATGGCGGTGCTGGCAATGATTGGGTCAGCTATGGCCTTGCCGAAAGTCCCATTACGGTGGACCTTGAGAATGGTTCCGGTAGTGGCTGGTTTGGCGAAGATGTTCTGACCGGGTTTGAAGCTGCCGAAGGCGGCATTAGTGATGATAGCCTGCTTGGCGATGCCGGCGACAATACTTTGGCTGGCGGTCCGGGCAACAATACGTTGGATGGCGGTGCGGGCACTGATTGGGCCAGCTATGGCGATGCTTTGGATTTCGTCATTGTTGATCTCGCGGCCGGCACAGCCTCCGGTATTGTGCGTCAAGATAGCCTGATCGGCATTGAAAATATTCTGGGCGGGGCAGGCAATGATTATATTCTGGGTGACAGCCTCAATAACACGCTGCTTGGCGCGGGCGGTGACGATACGCTCGACGGCGGTGATGGTAATAACAATCTCGACGGCGGCAACGGTAATGATTGGGTAAGCTATTTCAACGCGACTGGGCCCGTTTCGGTAAATCTGGCGCTATCGATTGGCGCCGACTCGGCTCTGGCGAGGCTTGATAACCTCTACGGCATTGAGGGTGTTGAGGGCAGCAACTTTGATGACCTTATTGTTGGCGATACTGGTGCCAATACGCTGCTCGGCGGCGCAGGCAATGACAATCTGGCCGGCGAGGATGGCGAAGATTGGGTAAGCTATGCTGATGCCAGCCTGGCGGTCACGGTTGACCTTGGCGCAAGTAGTGGCGCACGCACGGATGGCGTTGATCTTCTTTATGATTTCGAAGCTGTTCTGGGAAGTGACGGTAATGACTGCCTGATCGGCGATTCCGGCAACAATTCCCTGGCGGGCGGCCTTGGCAATGATACGCTGGATGGCAATGGTGGCAGTGGCGTTGATTGGGCGATTTATGCGGGTGCTTCTGGCGCAGTCACGGTTGATCTGCAGAATGGCTCCAGCAGCGGTACGGATGGTGAAGACAGGCTGTTCCAAATCTCGGGCGTTCAGGGCAGTTCATTCGATGACAGCTTGCTCGCTTGGGCACCTTCCCAGACCCTCTATGGTGAAGGCGGCGCCGATACACTCGTCGCGGGCTTAGGCGGTTTCCACATACTTTTTGCCGGTGCAGGTGACGACAGCCTTCAGGGCGCTGCAGGCTCAAACCATGTTCTCCTTGGTGAAGGCGGCGCCGATACCCTAGTCGCGGGTACGGGCGACTATCATGAGCTTAATGGCGGCGACGGTGCTGACAGCCTACAAGGCGGTATAGGCGACTTCGGTGGCCTTGCGGGTGGAGCCGGCGCCGATACGCTCATCGCGGGCGGGGGTAACAGCCAGTATCTCTCCGGCGGAGATGATGCCGATAGCCTGCAGGGTGGGACGGGCAGTCGGCAGTACCTTTATGGCGAAGGCGGCGCCGATACGCTGGTCGCTGGTGGGGGCGAGCAACAAACCCTCTTTGGCGAAGAAGGCGACGATAGCCTATTGGGCTCCGCCGCCGACGAAATCCTGAGAGGCGGCGCGGGTAATGACGTTCTGGATGGCGGCGCTGGTGATGACTGGGTGATTTATGGCGGCACAGGGGCCGTCACGGTCGATCTTGGCGCCGGCACCAGCAGCGGGGATCAGGGCAATGATGTTCTGACCGGCATCGAAGCTGTTCTGGGCGGCAGAGGCGCTGACATTCTGCGTGGCAACAGTGGCGATAACTCTCTGGCCGGCGGCGTAGGCGATAACACGCTTATTGGTAATGGCAGCGCTTATATCGATTGGGCGATCTACGCGAGCGCCAATGGTGCGGTCACCGTTGACTTGGCGAATGGATCCAGCAGCGGTGCGGATGGCGTAGACAGGCTGGTCGGCATTTGGGGTGTTCAGGGTGGGCCAGGCGCTGACAGCCTGCAGGGTGGTTCAGGCACATACCAGGGTCTGCGGGGTGAAGGCGGTGCCGATACGCTGGTCTCGAGCGGGGGCGAAAATCGGTTTCTTCATGGTGGAGACGATGGGGATAGCCTATTGGGTGGGGCGGGCCACCACCAATACCTTTATGGCGATGCCGGTGCCGATACGCTGGTCGCGCTTGGGGGCGATGATCAGCAGCTTGCTGGCGGCGATGGTGCCGATAGCCTTGTAGGTGGCTCGGGTAACGACATTTTTATCTCTGGTGGTAATGGCGCCGATACGCTTGTTGCCGGCGGCAGCGCAAATCTGATTGCTTTTGGCAATGAAGGTAACGATAGCCTTGTAGGTGGGTCGGGCAACGACGCTTTGCTTTATAGCGCGGAGGGCGCCGATACGCTTGTCGCAGGTCAGGGTGACAACCAGACGCTGCGTGGTGGCAGGGATGGCGATAGCTTGCTTGGCGGCTTCGGCCCCTCAAATCGGCTTGAGGGTGAATCCGGCGCCGATACGCTTGTTGCCGGCGGGGGCGAGAGCCAGATTCTCCTTGGCGGTAACGATGGCGATAGCCTGTTCGGTTCTTCCAATAGCGAAACATTGGTTGGTGGCGCTGGTAATGACACGCTGGCGGGTGGGCTTGGTGATGACAATCTGGATGGCGGTATCGGCAGCAATGACTGGGTGAGCTATGCCGGCGCAGGGGCCGTCACTGTCAACCTTGACGCCGTTACAGGCGGCGGCGCTCAGGGCGATGATGTGCTGACCGGGATCGAAAACATCCTGGGCGGCGATGGTGCTGACAGCCTGGTTGGGGACAGCCTTGCGAATATCCTCGCGGGCGGCGCGGGCGATGACACGCTGGTTGGCGGCGGCGGTCAGGACACTTTCATCGGCGGCCCTGGCAATGACAGCCTGTTTGCCGGTGGCAGCGGCGGTGATAACTGGCTTTCCTATGCCTATCTTGATGGCACCAGAGGTGTCACCATTGACCTTGCCGCCGGCACGGTGGATGGCGGCAGTACGGATCAGCTTGGCGGCATCCAAAATGCCGCGGGATCAGCGCAGAATGATGTGATTTCCGGCAATGATTTTGCCAATGCCCTGTCCGGCCTTGGTGGCGATGATTGCATCCTGGGCCTTGGTGGGGATGACACGCTGGAAGGCGGCGCGGGCAATGACACGCTGGATGGTGGTGCGGGCAATGACTTTGCCAGCTACGCCAGTGCGGGCGCCGGGGTAAGCGTTCCGATCAATGGCGATGCCTCTGGCGGGGCAGGCAATGATGAATTGACGGGCTTTGAAGGCCTGATCGGTTCCGGGTTCGACGATACGCTGATCGGCACTACCAGCGCCAATACGCTTTATGGCGGTGATGGTTCGGATTCGCTTGTCTTTGGCGGCGGTAATGGTGGTGACTATCTCGATTTCGGTGCCGGCAATGATACCTTTACTTGGGTGCCGGGTACCTCCGGCAACCTGACGCTGATTGGCGGCGGCGGTGCCAATGACGCCCTGAACCTTGGCGATGGTTGGGTACGGGGTATCTTTACCACCAATGACTGGATCAATTTCCAGAATACCATTGCTGGTACTCAAGGTCCCGAAACCGTCACCATGTTCACCCAAGGGTGGGAACAGGTGGTGTGCTTCGCCGAAGGCACGCGGATTGTCACTCCCGCTGGCGAGATTGAGGTGGAAAACCTGCGCGCTGGGGACATGGTGCTGGCCATGCGCAATGGTCAGGCGGGGTTCGAGGCACTCCGCTGGGTTGGCTTCATGGATATCGCCGTGCCGCGCAATGCGGTGATGGCAGCGAAAACCGCACCCATTCTGATTAAGGCAGGCGCCATCGCGCCCGGCATGCCGGCGCGTGATCTCCGCGTCAGCCCGGATCACGCGATGGAAGTGGATGGGCATCTGATCCCGGCGAAGCATCTGGTGAATGGCAGCAGCATCATCCAGGAAATCTGGTGCAAGCGCGTGCGCTACTTCCATCTGGAACTGGAAGCGCATGGGCTGTTGTTGTCAGAAGGCACATGGTCCGAAAGCTATCTGGATGATGGCAATCGCCATGCCTTCAACAATGTGGCACTGACTGGGCTGTTCCTGGATTTCGAAGCCGGGCGAGCCAAGGGCGAATACGACCATCTGGCCTGCTTGCCGGTGCTGCGCCAGGGCCTCAAGTTGGATGAAATCCATGGGCGGCTGGCGCTGCGGGCCGAGGCATTGGCGGCGCGGCGTCAGCAAGGCTGAGGCGCCGCTTCGCTTGGGATAGGCAGCGTGGGAGTGCCTACCCCGCTGCTTCCCCTGTGCCCTGTTCCTGCACACCCAAGGCATCCGCCAGCCGCGCGGTGGCACTCCCTGGCCGTGCCGGCTTTTGCTGGGTGGGGGAGGGCGCCCAGCCGGTTAGCACCAAAAGCCTGAGCGGCAGATCAACCCCAGCGCCGCCAAGCCGCGCTGCGGCCATGGGAAACAAGGCGCGCGGCGGGGTGCGGCCATCGCGCGCCAGCACGGCATTCGCCTCACCAGCGGCGCGGAGATCAGCGAAAATCCCGAAGGCGGATTTGTAGCGGAGCGCCATATCCTCGGCATCCGCGACCGGCAGCGCAAAGCCAGCGCGCTGCAAAAGTGCCGCGCCATCGCGCAATTCCGGGAAGGGAGAGATGCGGGGTGAGATACCGCCGCGCAATTCCGCCTCAACCTCGGCAAGCGCCGAACGCAGCGCGCCAAAGCTTGGCAGGCCAGGCAGGCTGGCCAGGAACAGCCCATCGGGGGCCAGCGCGCGACGGATTTGGATCAGCGCCCCCGGCAGGTCATTCACCCAATGGAGCGAGAGGGAGGCCACCACCAGATCAAAAGCACCCTCCGCAAAAGGCAGGAATTCCTCATCCGCTGCCACCGCCAAGCCGCCGCCCCGTGCGGCCATGGCCGGCGCCAGATCGGCCGAGACAATGAAGGGGATGCCGCGTGCCGCCAGCTTCGGCGCCACAAAGCCGCGCCCGCCCAGATCAAGCGCGCGGGTGAAGCGGCGCGTGGTGTCATCCAGCCGATCGAGCAGCCTATCGGCGGCATCCTCCAGGATGGGTGCCACCTGATCCACGCGCGCAGCCGCCCGCGCGCGGCGGCGTGCGACAAGGGCTCGGTCAAAGACGCGCATCTGGTCGGTCATGGGGCCTTGGGATGCACCCTGTTTCCCAAGGGCGCAAGACGGGTTAGGGTTTTCTCCGAATTTGCCTCTGGAGGAAAAAACCATGAACGCCACCGATGTGAAGGCCGCCCGTGCCGCCGCCGTTGCTGCCACGATTGACCGCATTCGCGTGATTGAACGGAGCCAGGGTGTCAGCCGTTCGTCGCTTGAAGCGATCAAGGGCGAATTGATGAAGCTCGCCGCGCAGGAACATCTTTTCCCTTCCAGTGAATTCCCGCCGCCGCCGAATGGTGAAAAGGGCAGCCGGCGCTACATGCTGCAGGAAGACGAGAATAATCTGTTCGCGCTTTATCTGAATGCGCTCAATCCCGGCAATGAAACCAAGCCGCATGACCACACCACCTGGGCCTGCGTGGTGGCCGTGGATGGGCAGGAATTGAACAAGGTTTATGACCGGCTGGATGATGGGTCTGACCCCACGCGCTGCGAATTGCGCCTGCGCGAAGAAATCATGGTGGAACCTGGCCGTGGCATTGCGCTGATGCCGGAAGATATCCATTCCATCCACACAACGGGCAGCGTGCCGACACGGCATTTGCACATGTATGGGCTGGCGCTCGAAAAGCTGGACGACCGCAAGGCTTTCGATGCGGAAACCGGCGAGGTGAAACCCTATAACACGAATTTCATGGCACCGACGGCAACGCCAAAGGGCTGAACCCGCCATGCCCCGGATGATTGATGCGGCCAGCCTGAAGGGCTGGATCCGCGATGGGCGGGAATTGGCCATTCTGGATGCGCGCGAGGATGGCGAATTTGGCTGGTCGCATCTTTTCTGGGCCAATCCCTGCGGGCTTTCGCGCATGGAACTCCGCGCCCGCGCCATCCTGCCGCGGCTTGCCACACGCGTCGTGTGCGTTGATGGCGGGGAAGGGCTGGCGGAGCGCCTTGCGGCCTATCTGGAAGGGGTGGGCTGCACGGATGTTTCGGTGCTGCGAGGCGGGACGCCGGCTTGGGTCGCGGCGGACTATGTCGCGTTTTCTGGCATGAATGTGCCGTCCAAGGCTTTCGGTGAATGGGTGGAACATCATTATGAAACCCCCTCGGTCGATCCCGAGGAGCTGAAGGCGATGATGGATGCCGGGACCGATATGGTAATCCTGGACAGCCGCCCGATGGACGAATTCAACCGCATGTCCATCCCAGGTGCGGTGGATGTGCCGGGTGGTGAATTGGTCTATCGCATCGGTGAATTCGTCACACGGCCTGAAACCACGGTGGTGGTGAATTGCGCGGGGCGCACGCGGTCCATCATGGGCGCTGAGTCACTCCGCAGTGCGGGCATTCCGAACAAGGTGGTGGCGTTGCGCAATGGCACCATGGGTTGGGAATTGGCGGGCTTTAAATGTGACCGCGGCAAGACCGCGAGCTTCCCGCAAGGCATGCCGAAAGGTGCCGATGAAGCCTTTGCGCGTGCGGATGCTTTCGCCAAACGGCATGGTGTGACCTTCGGCACGCGCGCTGATCTGGCGCGCTGGCAGGCAGATGCTTCGCGCAGCACCTATGTGCTGGATGTGCGTGACCCGGCCGAATACGCGGCGGGGCATATGCCGGGCAGCCGATCAGCGCCCGGCGGGCAATTGGTGCAGGCGACTGATCAATGGGTCGCGGTGCGCCATGCGCGCATTGTGCTGGTGGATGATACGGGCACGCGCGCGCGCATGACCGGCGGGTGGCTCCGCCAATTGGGCGGCTGGGAGGTGATGGTGCTGACCGATGGGCTGGCGGGCGCGCTTGCCTCTGGCCCCTGGCAGCCGGAAAGCCCGGAAGCGGCGGCGGTGAAACTGCCGAGCCTGACGCCGGAAGAACTCGCCGCCGAAAGCGTGAAGGGTGGGGTGCAGGTGATTGACCTCGCGCGGTCAATTGATTTTCGCGATGGGCATATTCCGGGCGCGCATTGGGGCATTCGCACGCGGCTGGAAAAACTGCGCGGCGCTCTGGCTGCTGCGCGGCTGGTGGCGATTGCCGCACCTGATGCAGCTTTGGCGCGATTGGCGGCACCGGAAGCGGCAGCGCTGACGGGCCTGCCGGTTTATGTCCTGGAAGGCGGCACCAAGGCCTGGCGCGCGGCGGGGCTGCCGATGGAAGCGAATCGGCGCAACCCGGCTGATGCCGACTGCGTTGATTTCTATCTGCGCCCCTATGACCGGAATGATGGGGTGGAAGCGGCGATGCGCGAATACCTGTCTTGGGAGATTGATCTGGTCAATGAAGTGGCGAAGGATGGCGATGCCCCCTTCGGCCATTGGCATTGAATGCGCGCCTCTGGCGCCTTGCTTGGACGTTTCAAAGCCACGCTTGGCCGGGCGCCGGAGAGGCTTTTGGATGTTTTGCTCCCCCCGCATTGCCTGACTTGCGATGCGCAGGTGGAGCGCCAAGGCAGTTTTTGTGCCGCCTGTTTCAGCGGCCTGAACCTGATCTCCGCACCGTTTTGCGCGCGCTGCGGCGTGCCCTTCGCGCATGAAGGAGAAGCCGAGCGCAGCATGGATGGCGCGTTGTTATGTGCGCCCTGCCTCAACCGCGCGCCGGGCTTCGCGGTGGCGCGGGCGGCGTTGCGCTATGACGAAGGCGCCAAGCGCCTGATCCTGCCTTTCAAGCATGCGGATCGGACAGAGATGGCGTTGCCGCTCGCGCGTTTCATGGCGCGGGCGGGGGCCGAGATGTTGGCCGCGGCGGATGTGTTGGCGCCGGTGCCGGCGCATTGGCGGCGCTTGATCGCGCGGCGCTATGACCAGGCGGCTTTGCTGGCGCAGCGGCTGGGGCGGCTTTCCGGCCGGCGGGTGGTGCCGGATTTGCTGCGCCGTACGCGCGCGACCCTGCCTTTGGGCGATAAGGGCGCGGCGGAGCGCGCGGCGCTGGTGGCCGATGCCTTCAGCGTGGCGCGCCCCGCGCGGGTGGCCGGCAAGCGCGTTTTGCTGGTGGATGATGTCATGACCTCCGGCGCCACGGCGGAAGCCTGCGCGCGGGCCCTGCTGGCAGCAGGGGCCGCGCGGGTTGAGGTGCTGGCCGCCGCAAGGGTGCCGGACCCACGGCTGCGTACGGCTTGACCACAAGCACCTAAACGCCAATCTTGCGCGCATGGCCAAGATCGAAATCTATACCACCGATTTCTGCCCCTATTGCTCCCGCGCCAAGGTGCTGCTGGAAAAGAAGGGCGTCACCTATCAGGAATACGACTCGCCGCACGGGTCTGATGCCCGGCGCCGCGCGATTGAGAATTCCGGCGGGCGCACCACCGTGCCGCAGATTTTCATAAACGGAAAACCCATCGGCGGTTCGGATGATCTTGTGGCTTTGGACCGCGCCGGCAAGCTGGATGCGCTGCTCGCGGGCTGAGACTTCGGGTCAGCCCTTCACCAGCCTGTCATAGACTTCCGGATCGGTCGCACCTTCCGTGCCAAACAGCAGCACGCGGCTATCCGCGCCAAGGCCAAGCGCGCCCCGCGCATAGGGTTCCTGCATCGCCAGCAGCAGCGCCGCCAAGCCGGCCACCGCGCTTTCACCCGCGACAATTGGCGGCGTCTGGTGTGCCAGCAACCTCATGCATTCCACCGCGCTTTCATCCGAAACCGACATGAAGGCAAAGGCGCCGCGTTCCAATTCCTGCCAAGCCAGCAGGGAAGGCTCGCCACAGGCAAGCCCGGCCATCAGGGTATCGAGATCACCCGGCACGGTGACGGGCTCGCCAGCCTCCGCACTCGCCAGCAGGCAATCGGCCTTGTCGGGTTCGGCGACAATCAGCTTCACGCCCGCGCCAAACCGCGCACGCATTTGCACCGAAACCGCCGCCGCAACACCGCCCACGCCACCCTGGATGAAGACATGCGTGGGCGCTTCGCTGATCTGATCCGCGGCTTCATCCGCCATCAGCCGATAGCCCTGCATCACATCGCGCGGTACTTCCGTATAGCCGGGATAGGAAGTGTCGGACACAACGAACCAGCCATTTGCCTCCGCCTGCTTCTGCGCCTCGCGCACCGCGTCATCATAATTGCCCGGCACCACGCGAATCGCGGCGCCATATTTGGCGATGGCATCGCGCCGGCCTTGGCTGACCGTCTCATGCACGAAAATCACGCAAGCGGCGCCAAAACGCTGCGCGCCCCAGGCGACCGAGCGGCCATGATTGCCATCGGTAGCGCAACAGACCGTGATCTTGCCCGTGGTTTCCTTGTAGCGGCCTTCGATCAGATCCGTGCTGGTCGCCTCCCGCGCCACATCGCGCTTCGCGAGTTCCGCTTGCAGCACGCGCATCACCGCATAAGCGCCGCCCAGCGCCTTGAAGGAAGCCAGGCCAAAGCGCGCGGCTTCATCCTTGTAATGCAGCCGCGCAACGCCCGCGGCCTTGGCGATGGAGTCCAGTGCCACCAGCGGGGTTGGCGCATAGCCAGGCCAGGTCATGATTTCCGCCTTGGCGCGGGCATAGCCGCCTTCGGGCAGCACGGCGATCCCCGGCACGCCATGGTTGCGGTTCAGGAAATAACGGAAAGGGCGCTTTTCGATCATGCCCCCATATTGCGCCCTTCCGCGCCGCGCGCCAAACCTTGCACTGCAACGGGGAGGATAGGGCAATGCGCATCACCATTCTGGGCGGGGCGGGCTTTTTGGGGCGGAAATTGGCGGCGCGGCTTGCCAAGGATGGCGCCCTCGGCGGGCGGGCCATTACGGGCCTGACGCTATTCGACCTTGCCGCCCCGGCCACGCTGCCGGCACCCTTCCCGGTGACCTGCCTCGGCGGCGATGTGGCGGACCCGGCTGCGGTTGCCGCCGCCATCCCGGCGGGGACGGAAGTCGTGTTCCATCTGGCCGCGGTAGTCAGCGCGGCAGCGGAAGCCGATTTCGATCTCGGTATGAAGGTCAATCTGCATGGCACGCTCGCGGTGCTTGCCGCCTGCCGAGCGCTCGGCACCAGGCCGCGTGTGATTTTCACCTCTTCCGTCGCGTCCTTTGGTGGCGGTCAGGATGCGGTGGTGCCGGATGATGGCCGGCAAATCCCGACCAATTCCTATGGCGCGCAAAAGGCGATTGGCGAATTGCTGCTGCATGATGCATCGCGTCGCGGTTTTATGGATGCGGTGAACCTGCGCCTACCGACCGTGATGGTGCGCCCCGGCCGGCCCAATAAGGCGGCATCATCCTTCGTTTCTGCCATTGTGCGCGAACCCCTTCTAGGACTTGAGACGAATTGTCCGGTGCCGGATGATTTCGCAGTCTGGATTTGTTCCCCTCGCGCCACGATTGAATGGTTTTTGCATGCGGCCGTGATGGATACCGCACCGCTTGGGCTCGACCGCGGCATCAACCCGCCAGGCCGCAGCCTGACGGTCGCGAAAATTCTGAGCGCCCTGGAACAGGTTTCCGGCAAAGCCGCGCGGGAGAAGGTGGGCTTCGTCTTCGACAAGGAAGTGTTTGACATTGTGAAGGGCTGGCCCGGCGCCTTTGCGGCTACCCGTGCGCGCCGCCTTGGCTTCAAGGAACAGGAACCGATGGAGGAGATCATCCAAGGTTTTATCGAGGATGATCTGGCCGCAACGAAAGCGGAGCGCGGAATTTAGCGCGCTACATATTCCGCCAATTGGGCTTGCGCTTTTCGGCGAAGGCCTTCGGGCCTTCGATGTAATCCTGGCTGTCGCGATTGCGCGCTTGCGCCGGATACATGGTGCCGATCGCGCGCGCGAGGCTTTCCTCATCCAGCCCCGCATAAACCGCCTGTTTTGAAGCCCGGATCGCAAGCGGCGAGCATTCCAGGATCAGCGCCGCCCAACGCTTCGCCGCCTCCAGGGCTTGGCCTTGCGGCACAACCTCATTCACGAAACCAAGTTTCAACCCTTCGGCGGCCGGCACGCGCCGCCCGGTCAGGATCATGCCAAGCGCCTGTTTCTGGCCGATCATGCGCGGCAGGCGATGCAACCCGCCTGCGCCCGCCACGAGCCCAACACGTGGTTCGGGCAGGGCGAATAACGCGTTTTCGGATGCGATGATGAGATCGCACGCGAGCGCGATTTCAAAGCCACCGCCCATGGCAATGCCATTGACGGCGGCGATCACCGGCTTTTCGAGGTCAAAGCGATTCGTAAGGCCAGCAAAGCCGCTGCGTGGCATGGGGCGGCGCTTGCCGGCGGCCTGAATCTTCAAATCATTGCCGGCGGAAAAGGCGCGGTCTCCGGCGCCGGTAACGATACCAACCCAAAGGTCGGGACTGGCGGCGAATTCATCCCAAATCGCCTCCAACTCCTCATGCGCATCGGCATGCAGCGCGTTCATCACTTCGGGCCGGTTCAGCGTGACGATCCGCAAGCGGCCTTCATCATGGACCTTGCAGAATTGATATTTGGTCATGCGGTTTCCTCCGTTTCGGATGACAAGATCATCAAGGCATCAAGCACGCTGCATCCTTGCCCGGCGGGGTGCACCCGGACGGGATTGAGATCAATCTCCTGCAAGCGATCGCCCAGGGAGGCGCCAAATGCAGAAATGTGGCTGATCAGCCGAGCCAATGCGGGAATATCTGCGGCCGCACTGCCGCGCACCCCTTCAAGCAAGGCAAAAGCGCGCAAACGCCGCAGCATCGCAAGGGCCTCATCGGGCGACACTGGTGCCGGGGCAAAGGTGACATCGCGCAGCACTTCAACATGAATACCGCCAAAACCGACCATGATCATATGGCCGAAATCCCGATCCCGCTTCACGCCCAGAATCATTTCAATGCCAGGCTTGGCCATGGGTTCAACCAGCACGCCGCTGAGCGTCGCATCCGGTGCAAAGCCACGCGCGGCCGCCAAGATGCGATGAAACGCGCCATGGGCTGCCGCACCATCCGCGATATCAAGCGCAATTCCGGACGCTTCGGTCTTGTGAGGAATCTCGCGTGATTGAATCTTGAGAGCGACCGGTGCCCCGAAACTGGCCTGGGCAGCGGCCGCTTCTGCCGCGCTGCGCGCCAAAACATGTGGCGGCATGGAAAGCCCGGCGGTGCGCAGAATGTTCTTGGCTTCATATTCCGCAAGCATCCCATGCTGGCCTTCCAGCAGCGCCGCGACTTCGGGCGCAAGGGCCAATGCCTGTGGCGGTGCAAGCAGGGCAGGGCGCGTGGTTGCCAGAAAATCCTGGTACTGCGCCATGGCCGCCAGCGCGCGCACCGTACCCGTAGCGGTGGCAAAACAATGCAGCCCAAGCCCTTCCAGAATGGCGCGGGAAGCATCCGATACCAGCGTATAGCTGTGCAGCAGCACGGGCTTTGGTCCGCGCGCGAAATCGCGAATGGCCTCCCCCTCGCGCTTCAAACGAGCCTCATGCGCGAAGGAACCGGCCAGGATGAAGGCATCAAGATAGGGCGCGTCATAAAGAATGCTGAGCGCATCAGCGAAACTTGCAGCACCTTGGCCTCCACCGGCGCCTTGACCTGTCAGGTCAACAGGATTCACCGGCGACCCATAGGCGGGCATGATGGCGCGGAGCCGCGCTTGCCGTTCTGCGTCAATTTCCGGCACTTCCAGGCCAAAGCGCGCAGCGGCATCCGCCAACCAGACACCGGTGCCACCCGAAGGCGAAATCACCGCCACGCGCCGACCAGCGGGCAGGCTGTGTTTCACCAGGCCTGCGGCGATATCAAGCAATTCATCCTGATCATCCCCGCGCAGCACACCATGGCGCGCCAGGATCGCATCACAAGCGGCATCTTCGCCGCCCAGCGCACCTGTATGGGAAGCCGCTGCCCGGCGCCCCGCATCGGAACGCCCGGCCTTGCCCAGGATCACCGGCTTGCCGCGCCGCGCTGCTTCCTTTGCCATGGCCAGGAAGGCATCGGGTCGCGTAAAGCTTTCCAGATAGAGCAGCAGCGCCGCCGTGCCTTCATCCTCGATCAAATGATGCGCGAAAGCGGCGAGATCGAGGTCAACCTGATTGCCGACACTGACAATAGTGCCAAAGGAAAGCCCCTGCGCGGCACCACGATTGAAAAGCGCAAAGCCAAGCCCGCCGCTTTGTGCGACAACACTGATATCGCGCCCAATAGGGCCTGCAATGCTTTTGACATGAACCGCCGGGCTGAAGGTGGGCGCGATTTTGGCGCGGATATTGAAAAAACCCTCCGCATTGGGTCCCGCCACGCGAATGCCTGTCCGTTCGATCACCGCGCGTAAATCGCGCTGCAAGGCCGCACCTTCGGCGCCCGCTTCGCCAAAGCCTGAGCTGAAGACAATGGCGCCGGGAATACCCGCGGCAGCGCATTCCGCGACAGCTTGGGCAACAATCGGCGCGGGCACGGCAATCAGGGCAAGGTCAATGGGGCCTGGAGCCTCGGCGATGGATTTGAAGGCGGGCAGCCCGTGCAGAACACCACCGCGCGGATTGATGGGCAAAAGCCGCCCCGCATAGCCGCAGGAAATCAGCGTTGCCATGATCTTGCCGCCGATCTTGCCACTACCCTCAGAAGCACCAATCACGGCTATATGCCGCGGTGTCAGAAAATCTTTCGGCAGCAATGTCATTCCCCCCGGTCTCTCCTGTAACGGCCTTGCCTTTGCACTGCGACATGGAAGCATAGGCACTGCCAGAAGGCTTGCGCCATAGGGGTGTGTTGACGCGCTGCCCAAGAGCTTTCAGGCTATCGGGAAAAGAGGCGCCGCTACGCCATGGGCTTGGCGCCCAAGCCGGAGGGATGCTCATTCATGCCAATAAATCGTCGTGCAGCCATGATGGGCTTAGGTGTCATTGCAACGGCGCCATCTGCCTTGGCCCAGCCAAGTATCGTCCCGGCCTGGCCAGCGCGGCCGCTTCGCCTGGTGGTGACCTTTGCCCCGGGTGGTTCAACAGACATCATCGCGCGCTTGGTCGCGACAGGTTTGCAAGAACGCCTGGGTCAGCCGGTGATTGTGGAAAATCGTGCAGGGGCCGGTGGCACCATCGCCACCACCCATGTCGCGCGGTCCGAACCCGATGGCTATACCATGGTGTTGGCTTCCAGCACCGTTATGGCGATCGGCCCTGCGCTTTATCGGAGCATCCAATATGATCCCATACGGGACTTTAGCCATGTTGTGCTGCTTTCGACCAATCATCTTGTGTTCGTCACAAATAATCGTGTGCCAGCGCAAAACCTGGATGATCTGGTACGGCTTGCCCGAACAACAAATGGTGGGCTGAACATGGCGTCATCCGGTTCCGGTTCGCTCAATCACATGCTTATTGTTCTGTTTGGCAATGTCAGCGGCGTGACCTTGAATCACATAGCCTATCGTGGCGCAGGCCCGGCCATGGCGGCGGTTCAAGGTGGCGAGGTCCACGGCATGTCCGATAGCTTGCCATCCGCCGCCGCCCATATTCGGCAAGGCTCCGTGCGCCCGATTGCCATTGCCGGAGAGACCCGCAGCCGCAGCTTTCCCGATATCCCGACTTTCCGCGAACAGGGTTTCGATCTGGTAAGCTATGGTTGGTTCGGCCTTTCCATGCCAAGTGCCACCCCAACGCCCATTCTTGATCGGCTGCATCGTGAAGTAAGCGAGGTGCTGAAAACCCCCCATGTGGTTGAACGCATGGCGGAGTTTGATGCCATCCCGGGCAATATCTCGCGTGAGGCGTTTTCGGCGATGGTCAGGGCCGATTTCGAAAGATGGGGGCCATTGGTCCGCGCTTCTGGTGCTGTTGCGGAATGAGCGGATCTGGTGCGCAGCGCGCGCAATGGCCCGCTGCGCCTGCTCTCAACCCTCGGCCATCGCCTGATCACGCGTCAGCATCAAGTGCCGGAGCGCATCCGAAATCGGCGCCTTGGCGCCAGTGGCGTTATTCACAATCACGCAAACCGCGCGCCCGGAACATAGCAGCCCATCGCGCCACAACCCATATTCATGGATGAAGGAGCTGCGCCGAAAACTCACTGCGCGGACGGTCAGCAGTACATCCTCATTGAAATGCCCGGGGCGGAGGTATTTCGCTTCGATCGAAGCCACGACCGGTCCTTCCGCATCCGGCCCAAAGCGCCCGCCAGAAGCCAGCCACCAATCAATCCGCATATCCTCAAACATCGTGAAATAGGCAGCGTGATTGATATGGGCGTAGATGTCGCATTGGATCCAACGAATGCGATGCCGCCGCGCCATGGCCCAATGGCCTTCCACCTGAAATTCCGCCCGTGTCGCTGCGTCTATCACCGGACCACCCCCCCCGCATGCTTGCAAGGCCTGTTCTAGCCGGATCGGGCGCCGCTGCCATCACGCCGGCAGGCGCGTACTGAATTTTCTTGCCGCCAAGGCATCAGGCGCTAACATCATGGGCAAGAAAACCATTGGGGGGACACCATGTTCACGCGGCGACAAGCATCGGTTCTGGCAGGCGGGCTGCTGGCTGCGCCTTGGGTCAAGCCCGCTTGGGCGGCCTGGCCGCAGGATCGCGCCATTGAAATGATTGTACCCTTCCCGCCTGGTGGCGGCGTGGATGCAACGGCGCGTTTCGCAACCCATCAGGTCACGCCACGCCTGCCCGGTGTGCGCTTTGTCATCAGCAATCGCCCCGGCGCTTCCGGCCAGCTTGGGATGGAGGCGATCTTCAACGCCGCGCCTGACGGCTATACGCTGGGCACCATTGGCAGCTTGAATGTCTCCACCCTGCCACTGGAACGGCCGGTGCGCTGGAAGGCTGACGAATTCACCTATATCGCCAATATTGTCGATGATGCCTGCGGCCTGTGGGTGCTGGCGAATTCGCCTTTGCGTACGCTGGGTGATCTGGTGACAAGGCTGCGCGAAAAGCCCGAAGCGCTTTCTGTTGGCAGTGCGGCCGGCGTTGGTTCTGATGATCACCTCGTGCTGCTGGGCTTGGAAGAGGCCGCCGATATCCGCGCCCTGCATGCGCCCTTCAATGGCACGGCGCAGGTACAGCGGGATTTGCTCTCGGGCGCCGTTGATGTCGCTTCCTTCAACATGAGCGAGGGGATCGTTCTGATGCGTGAAGGGCGGATCCGCTGCCTGGCGCAGGCATCGCCCACGCGCTGGTCGGCCGCCGCGCAAGTGCCGACGTTTCGCGAATTGGGCTTTGATGTGGTCATTGGCAGTGCGCGCGGCATTGTCGGCCCGCCCGGCCTTTCCGCTGCCACGGTGCGGATGCTGGAAGCCGCCTTCCGCGAAACCTTGGCCGATCCTCGCTTCGCGCAGGAAGCGGAAAAGGTCTCACTGCCGCTGCGCCCTTTGGTGGGGGCGGAATATCGCGCCATGGTGCTGGCGGAAGGGGAGGCTGTGCGTGCGCTTTTCGCCCGGCGGCCCTGGCGGCGGTGAGCAGTTTTTGATCAGGTAAGTTGCACTTCGGCGTCCATCGCCTTTAGGCTTCGCATTCAAGCACGGGAGGAAAAACAATGATCAATCGCCGCAGCCTTTTGGCATCCGCAAGCCTGCTTGCCACCCCTTCCATTGTGCGGGCGCAAACCGCCTGGCCGGGTGACAGGCCCATGGAAGTGATTGTGCCTTTTCCTGCCGGCGGGGGCGTGGACATCATGACGCGGCTGGTGATGCCGCTGGTGGCGGCGCAAATCCCGGGCCTGAGGCCCGTTATCATCAATCGCACGGGCGCTGCTGGGCAGATTGGCCTTGAAGCCACCTTCAATGCCGCGGCAGATGGCTATACGATTGGCGCCACCACCATCCCCGCGCATAACGCCATTCCGCTGGAACGCCAGGTACGTTATCGCGCGATGGATTTCACCTTCCTCTGCAACATCGTTGAAGACGCCAATTGCTTTTATGTGCGCGCCGACAGCCCGCTGAAAACCTTGCAGGATCTGGTGGCGGCAGCCAAGGCGCGGCCGGAACAGATCACTTATGCCACCACCGGCATTGGCAGCGATGACCATCTTTTCGTCCTGCATTTTGAGGAGCTGGCGGGGCTGAGGCCCATGATCCAGGTGCCCTTTGCGGGCGCTGCACCGCTTATTCCGCAATTGCTTGGTGGGAACATGGATGTCGCGGCGATCAATGTGAATGACGCGCTGCAATTGGCGCGTGAGGGCAAGGTGCGGATGTTGGCGCAGGCGGCCGCAGCGCGTCAGCCAGAAGCCGCTGATGTGCCCACTTTCCGCGAATTGGGCTTTGACCTGGTGCATGGCGCCAGCCGCGGCATTATCGGCCCGCCCAATATGCCGCCCGCCATTGTGTCGCGGCTGGAGGCAGCCTTCCGCACCGCTTTGGCCGATGAGAATTTCAAGCGCGAAGCGGCGCGCAATTTCATGCCGCTCAATACCATGGTCGGCGCCGAATATCGTGCCTTTGCACAAACCGTGGATGATCGGTTGAAGCGGCTTTGGCAGGTGCGCCCCTGGCGCGGTTAGGGCAGGGCTCTACAGCCCCGCCTTTTCCAAGCGCATGATGGCGCGCGCCATGGCCTGGGCGCGCGGCACCATGCTGTCAATTTCAAGGTATTCCTCAGGGCTATGCGCCTTGCCGCCCACGGGGCCGACCGCGCAAATTGTGGGCGCGCCAATCGCCGCCGTGAAGCCACTATCGGCGCAGCCACCGGAAAACTCGCCAGCCACCCTCAGGCCGCTATCCGCTGCGGCGCCCTGATAAAGCGCAAAGACACGCTCATTGGCGGGCGTTGCGTTCAGCGGCAGGAATTCGCCCTTGATCACCAGCCTGGCCTTGGTGCCGGGCACAAAGGATTTCGCGACAATGTCATGCAGCTTGCCGACCACCTCATCACGATCCGCCAATTCAACGTAACGCAGATCAATCTGGAATTGGCAGGCGGGGGCGACGGTATTCACGCTCTGCCCGCCGCTCACCAGCCCGACATTCAGCGTAATGCCGCGCTTCAAATCCGTCAGCGCATGAATGGCGACGATCTTCTGCGCGGCTTCCCCAATCGCGCTGATGCCGGCTTCGAAATTGCCGCCGGAATGCGCTGCCTTGCCTTCAATATCCACCACGGAAAATACGCCACCCTTGCGGCCCGTCACCACATTGCCGGAAGGCCGGCCCGGTTCGCTATTGAAGACCACACGCGCGCTGCGCGCTTCGTTTTCAATCACCGGGCGGCCTTCGGGGCTGCCGATTTCCTCATCGCCGGTGAAAAGCCCAACCAAGGGACCGGGCGCGCCGCCGAATTTATGGAATGCGGCAAGGACGAACATATTCATCACAATGCCAGCCTTCATATCGGCAACACCTGGCCCATAGGCGATATTGCCCTGAATGGTGAATGGTCGGCGCTCGGGCTCACCCTTCGGGAACACCGTATCCCGATGCCCCATCAGCACGATATTTTTCTGCTGATTGCCGGAAGCGATTTCATGCGCGCTGGGCACAATGCCGCGCAGGCAATCGCCATGCTTTTCGCGCAGCACCACTTCCACCGCGATGCCCTGATCCTCCAGGAAGCGCTTTACCTGGGCGCCAGTGCGATCCACGCCAGCCTTGTCATAGGAACCGCCATCGGTATTCACCATTTCCTTGAGCTCAGCGAGCATGGCGTCCTGCTGTGTGGCAAGCCAGGCGGTGATTTGCGCTTCGGTGGTCATGCTATCCTCGAATATGTCAAAACCAGACGAAAGCCTGCGCTAGCGATGCAGCGCAGGCAAGGGCACTATTCAATCTTGCCGAGCGCCCGGATCACACGCAGCAACCTGCCCGCATCCTCATCATAAAAGCGGCGGAAGGCATCGCCATCGCGGTAATCGAGCGTATTGCCGCTGCCCGCCATAATGCGCTGGAATTCCGCATCCTGCGCCACTTGCCGCGCGGCATCGCGAATGCGGTCAATGATTGCGGGCGGTGTGCCGGCGGGCGCGAAAAGCCCGACCCAGATGTAGAATTCCACATCCGCAAAACCCTTTTCCACGAGCGTCGGCACATCCTCAAATCCCTTGAGGCGCTGACGCCCCCAAGTGGCAAGCGCGCGCAACCGCCCATCACGCACATGCTGCGCCACCGGGCCGGGGCCGGAGGAAAGCGCTTGCACCTGTCCGCTCAAAATCGCGGTCAGCGCCGGCCCGCCGCCCTGGAAGGGCACATGCAGCATCTGAAGCCCTGCCGCCTGAGACAGCATCGCCATCGGCACATGCAGCGCGGAATAATTCCCCGCCGAGGAATAGGCGATCTGACCTGGCTTCGCGCGCACCTCGGCGATGAATTCTTCAATAGTGCGAATGGGGCTTGATGCCGGCACCACCAGCACCGTGGGATCGGCGGAGAATAACGCAATCGGCGTCAGCATTTCCGGCGTATAGGCTGGCGTGCGGCCATTGATGCGCGCTGCTTCCGGCAGGAAGGTCATGGAAGAAAGACCCATCAGCAGCGTATAGCCATCGGGTGCGCTGCGGGCGACAAAGCCATTGCCGATCTCGCCCGCCGCGCCGCCGCGATTGGTGATCGGCACCGGCACGCGCCAAAGCCTTTCCAGCACCGCCGCGACCGGCCTGCCCACCACATCCGCCTGCCCGCCGGGCGGGAAAGCAACCACGATGGAAACCGCGCGCGATGGGAAATTCTCCTGCGCCAGCGCCGGCATGGCGAAGGGCAGCGTTGTGGCCCCGACCAAAAGAGTGCGTCTTTGCATATTCTATCCTCCCGGTTTTGTTGTTTCAGGTGACAGGATTTTCGAGCACACCTATCCCGCTGATTTCAATCCGCACGCTATCACCCTTTTGCAGGAATTTCGGCGGGGTGAAGCCAATGCCAACGCCAACCGGCGTGCCGGTTGCGATCACATCGCCGGGCTCGAGTGTAATGGCGGCGCTGATTGCTTCAATCAGGGTTGGCACATCAAAGATCAAATCCGCGACCAGCGCATCCTGGCGCTTTTCGCCATTCACATGCGTGATCAGGCGCAGCTTGGTGGGGTCCGGCGCTTCATCCGCGGTCAGGATGGCGGGACCCATGGGGCAGAAGCTGTCCAATCCTTTGCCAAGCACCCATTGGCTATGGCGCTTCTGCAAATGCCGCGCGGTCACGTCATTGATGATGGTATAGCCAAACACATGCGAAAGCGCGGCGGCTTTGGAAATACCGCGCCCGCCCTGGCCGATCACAATCGCCAATTCGCCTTCGTAATCAAGGCCACCCGTTGGGTCCAAATGGCTTAGGATGGGTTCGCCCGTGGCGATGATGGCGGTATGCGGCTTGGAAAAGACAACGGGGAAGGGCGGCACCACATCCTTTGCCCCGCCATCAAAGCCCGATCCGGCGAATTCCTTGGCGTGTTCATGGTAGTTTTTGCCGACGCAAAATACATTCTTCGGTGGGCGCGGAATGGGGGCGAGGATCTTTGCGCCATGCACCACCGGCGCCTTGCTGAGCGCCTCCCGCGCTGCGGCCAGCGCGGCTGGCCCCGCCGCAATCAGCCCAAGCATATCGCGCGGCAGCGATGGCGCGGCGGCGGCGATATCGCGTAGCGCTCCTGCTTGATCAAGCGCGCCAATGCGCGTGCCCGAAGCATCCGAAAAAGTGACCAAACGCATCAGCCTGTCCTTGTCCTATCCTGGGTTCAGTTAGCGCTTTCCGCAGGATTCGCCAGGGGCAGGCTGGCAGCGCGTTCCAGGGCGCGCGCCCCGCGCAGCGCCAGATCGTCCCGGTAGAGTGCCGCCACCATTTGCACCGCACGCGGCATGCCCTCAGCATCCAGCGCCACGGGCACGGAAACTGCCGGTTGGCGCGTCAGGTTGAAGGCGAAGGTCCAGGGCGCCCAATCACGCCAGAGCGATTCAGCCGGGCGGATGGTCGGTTGATCCGCGGCGAAAGCGGCGGTTGGCGTGCAGGCGGTCAGCACCAAATCGTAGCGCTGATGAAACCGTGCCATGGCATGGGCGGCTTCCAGGCGCATCGCCTCTGCGGCCAAATAATCCACGGCGAGCATTTCGCCCTCACGCGCCGCAACCTCGGCGATGCCGGCATCGAGCAATTCGCGCTTGTCTTCCGGCGTGGTGGCGATGATGCGGGCCAAGGCCACGCCCCAGACGCGGCCGAAAATGGCGCGCGTGTCGGGTAGGCCAGGATCGGCTTCCTCCACAATCGCGCCCTGGTCTTCCAAAAGGCGCGCGGCGGCGGCCAATATGGCTTCGCCCTCCGCATCCAGGGGCGGCGCAAACCCCATGCGCCGCACCACGGCCACACGCAGCCCCGCCACGCCATCTTCAATGCCAGTCAGCCAATCACGCGGATCATCCGGCAGCGCATAGGGATCACGCAGATCATGCCGCGCCATGGCGCCAAACATCAGCGCGGCATCGCGCACGGTGCGCGTCATGGGGCCGGCCACCGCGACATGGCCAAAGGCGCCCAGCGGCCATTGCGGAATGCGCCCGAAGGAAGGCTTCATGCCGACCAGGCCGCAATAGGCCGCTGGGATGCGAATGGACCCGCCCGCATCCGTGCCGATATGGAGCGGCCCGAAGCACGCCGCGCCTGCCGCCCCGGCGCCGGAAGATGACCCGCCCGGCGTGCGCTTGGGGTTCCAGGGATTGCGCGTAATGCCATGCAAAGGGCAGTCGCCCGGCGATTTCCAGCCGAATTCCGTGGTGGTGGTCTTGCCGATGATCACCGCGCCCGCCTGCTTCAGCCCGACCACGGCGGGGGCGTCCTCGGTCGCGGGCGTCGTATCCGTGCTGCGGCTGCCGCGCCTGGTGGGGAAGCCCGCCATATTCAGCAAATCCTTCACCGTGGCCGGCACGCCATCCAAGGCGCCCATGGGCCGGCCGGCCTGCCAACGCGCCTCAGCCTCACCAGCGGCCTGCAAGGCGCGCGGGTTCATCGTGGCAAAGGCATTCACCCAAGGATTATAGCGCGCGACACGTTCCATCACCGCCTTCAACGCCTCCACCGGGGAAAGGCGCCTGCGCGCGTAAAGGCCAAGCAAGGTCTCGGCAGACATCAGGGCGGGATCGGTATCGCTCATGGGGGTTCCGATATGCTGGCTAAGGGTGCAGCATGCCGCCTGATTGCAGGCAGGAGAACCCCCGATGAATGACAAAGCCGCCAAACCCTGGGAATGGCCCGAAGCCCAATGGCGGGAGATTGTGGGCCGCGCCCGCGCCGGGCGGTCCTTGGCGCCCGCTTCCTGGCCCAATGGGGCGCGCTGCTGTGTTTCGCTTTCCTTCGATGCGGATCATGAGACCATTCCGCTCCGCGATGCCGATGAAAGCCCGATGCGCATCAGCCAGGGGCAATATGGTGCTCGGCAAGGCGTGCCGCGCATCCGCGCGCTGCTGGCGCGGCATGATATCAAGGCAAGCTTCTTCTACCCTGCTGTCTCGGCCCTGCTGCACCCGGATGAGGTACGCGGAGTGGCGGATGAGGGCCATGAGATCGGCATCCATTCCTGGATTCATGAGGCCAATACGCAATTGCCGCCGGGCGTGGAGCGAGACCTTACCTTCCGCGCTGCCGATACGCTGGAAAAACTGACAGGCCGGCGGCCGGTTGGTATCCGCACCGCGTCCTGGGATTTTTCGGTGGATACGCTTTCGATCATTCGCGAATTGGGCTTGCTGTATGACTCATCGCTGATGGCCGATGATGATGCCTATGAATTGCTGGATCAGGGCAAGCCCACCGGCATTGTGGAATTGCCGCCGGAATGGATCCGCGATGATGCGGTTTATTTCAACATGCTGCGCTTTTCGGCACTCCGCCCCTATACGCCCCCTTCAAGCGTGGAGGAGGTGTTCACCGCTGAATTTGAAGGCGCCTATCGCGAAGGTGGCTTGTTCCTGCTGACCATGCACCCGCATGTGATAGGCCATCGCAGCCGGATCGCGCTGCTTGATCGGTTGGTGCAGCATATGAAAAGTTTTGGTGATGTCTGGTTCGCGACACATGAGGAAGTGGCGCGCTGGTGCAAGACCCAGGCGGGCATGAAGTGATGGGGCACCCCACCCAAGCGCAGGCTCGGGCGGGGCTGTTCGCATCAAGTCACAACAATATCGAATTGCTTGGCGACCGCGGTCCATTCCGTGATCTGCTCCTGCATCATTTTCACGAAATCGCCATTCAGAGGCGAAGGACGGCGCGGCAGGGTCTGCAAATCCTCAAACCGCGTCATCAATTCCGGCCGCGCCAGAATGGGGTTGACCAAGCCGGCAAGCCGTTCCGTGATGGGCTGAGGCAAGCCCTTCGGTGCGGAAAGCCCAAGCCATTGCGCGGAAGTCAGCTTCGGGAAGCCAAGCTCAGCGAAGGTCGGGACATTCGGGAAGGCGGGCAGGCGCTGCGGCGATGAAACCGCCAATGCGCGCAGCACACCATCCTTCATCAACTGCACATTGGTGGTAATGGGATCAATCAGGCTTTCGATCTGATTGGCCATCAGATCCTGCATGGCGGGCGCGCTGCCACGATAGGGCACGTGATCCAGATTGGTGAGCTTCGCTTCGCCGGACAGCATGGCCCCCAACAGATGCGGCGCCGAACCAATGCCCGAAGACCCGAAGCGCACCGGGCGCTTCTTCGCCGCGTCAATGTAATCCGCGAGTGTCTTGAAGGGGGATTCCGCCTTCACCAGCAGCACATTCGGCGCTTCGACCAAAAGCCCAATATGGGTGAAATCCGTGATCGGGTTGAAGGGCAGCGTCGGCATGGTGGCCGCCGAAAACACATGCACCGAAGCGTGGGACACCAGCAGCGTATAGCCATCCGCCGGCTGCTTGGCCACGAAATCCGTGCCGATCACGCCGCCCGCGCCGGCGCGGTTTTCCACCACCACGGTCTGACCAAGCGCCTGGGACAGGGCAGGGGCCATCAGGCGGCTTACGGTATCCACCAGGCCACCCGGCGGGAATTGCGCGATCAGGCGGATGGACCCGCGGGTTGGCCAGGCGCCGCTTTGCGCGGAGAGGATGCCTGGGCTGGCCAGCGCGCCGGCAATGGCGCCCCCGGTGAGGCCAAGAAGACGACGACGGTTCATGCGAATGCTCCTTGCTGCTAAGCCGGCATCTACCGCCTAAAAAACGGGCAGAATGACCCGTAATCCCGCGATAACGCCGCCTGTGCCTGGGAGATAGGCAATCACCGTGCCAAGCAGGTTAGTCGGCCTTGATCCCGGCATCCCGCACAATCTGCGCCCAGCGCTTCATGTCGGCTTCCACCAGGGCGGTGAAGGCAGCGCGGTCCAGCCGATTGGGGGCAGCACCCAATTCGATCAGGCGTTCAGTGATGGCGGGCGCGGCCAGGCTTTCCACCAGCGCGGCATTCAGCCGATCCGCAACCGGCGCCGGAATGCCCGCCGGGCCGCTGATTCCGAACCAATTGGCTGCGACCAATTGCCCCAGGCCAAGTTCTGCGACGGATGGCACTTCGGGCCAGCGCGGCAGGCGCTCAGGCGTCGTCATGGCCAGCAAACGCAGGCGTTCATTGCGCCCGACATCGGGGATGGCCGCGATCAGCCCATCAATATTGCCGGCAATCACATCCGTCGCTGCCGGCGCCGCGCCGCGATAGGGCACATGGGTGATATCCACCCCCGCCAGCCGCTTCAGGATTTCCAGCTTGGCATGGGAAGACGTGCCATTGCCATTGGACCCGAAGCGGATGCTGCCGGGTTTTTCGCGTGCGGCGGCGATCAGCGCGGGCAGGTTCTGCCAGGGGCCGGTCGCGGAAACCGCAATGGCGCTCGGCACCGCGGCGAGGAGCCCGATATGGGTGAAATCGCGCAGCACATCATAGGGCATGGCAGGCAGGATGGCCGGCGCAATGCCCTGGGATGCAATGTTGGAGAGCAAAATGGTCGTGCCATCGGGGGCGCTTTTGGCGACTGAATCACTGCCAACCACGCCCCCCGCGCCAGCGCGGTTTTCCACCACCACCGGCGCGCCGAGGCGCGTTTCCATCTCCCGCGCCACAAGGCGCGCCAGCAAATCTGCCGTACCGCCGGGCGGGAAGGGGACAATGAAGCGAATGGGCCGCGCGGTTTGCGCGCCGGCGGTGAGCGCAGGGGTGGCAAGGATGGCGGCCAGGATGGCGCGGCGCTTGGTGGTGTTCATGGTGCTGTTCCCCGGGGCTAATGCGCGCGTTCCATAGACCGAAAGGTGCGGCCATGTCTTCATGGTGGCGGAGGATCGAATGTTACTCGCCTATGCCAAAGATGGCCTGCTTGGGGTGCTGACGCCGCAGGCGAATACCACGGTGGAGCCGGAATTTTCGCTGCTGCTACCGCCAGCAACCGCCATGCTGACCGCGCGGCTGGTCAGCACCAAGCCCAGCCTGAATGACCGGCTGCGCGATTATGTCGCGGGGCTGGATGCCACCTGCGCGCAATTCGCCAATGCGCCACTGGGCGCCATCGCCTTTGCCTGCACGGGGTCTTCCTATCTGGTGGGGTCGGCAGCCGAGGACGCCGCCGTGGCGCGGCTTTCCGCGCGCGCGCCCTTCATCACCGCGGGCCGCGCGGTATGTGACGCCTTCGCCGCGCTTGGGGCCAAACGCATCGGGCTGGTTTCGCCCTATCCGCCTGATCTGACCCAAGCCTCGGCCGCCTATTGGACAGCGCGGGGGTTTGAGGTGGCGCGGGTTATCTCCATCGCGACACCGGGTGCCGCCTTTCACCCGATCTATGCCCTTGCTGAGGGCGATGCCAGCGCCGCCCTTGCTGCCATGCAGAGCGCGGGGGCGGAGGCGATTATTCTGCTGGGCACTGGCATGCCCACCCTCGGCGCCATTCTGGCACAGCCGGAAGTGGAGGGCGCGCCGGTGATTTCCTGCAATCTGGCGCTGATGTGGCGCGCGATGGCGGCGCTGCGCGGTGAGGCCGCGGATGCGGCTTCTCTCAAGCGCTGGATCAGCGGCGCGGATTGGCGCGCGCGTTATGCCGAAAGGCTTGGTGTGTAATCAAGGCTGCCGTGCTTCCGTCACACCAATCATCGCATCGCGCGTGACAAGCTGCTCCAGCTTCGCCGCATCCCAGCCTTCCGTCCCGGCAGGCCGGCGCGGCACGACCAGGTAGCGTAGCTCCGCATTGCTATCATGCACGCGAATGCTGGTGCCTTCCGGCAAATGCGTGCCGAATTCCGCCAGCACCCCGCGCGGGTCGCGCACTGCGCGCGCACGATAGGCGCGGCTTTTGTACCAGGCGGGCGGGCGGCCCAAGACGCTGCGCGGATAACAGGAACAGAGCGTGCAGACGACCAGATTATGCACATCCGGCGTATTGAAGAGCGCGGTCAACACCGTCTCGCCGCGTGACAGCCCCAATTCTTCCACCGCCGCGCCGGCATCTTCGGCCAGCCGCGCGGCAAAACCGGGATCGGTCCAGGCGCGTGCGACAACCCGCGCGCCGAGATGCTCACCGCGGCTATCCATCGCCTCAATCTGGGCGCGGATTTCAGCCGCCGTCAGAATGCCGCGCGCGATCAGCAGATTGCGCACTGCCCGCCCGCGCAATTGCAGGGGGGATAGCACGGCAACCCCGGCGTCATCATCCTCCTGATAGGGGTGGTGATCATGGTCGTGATCGTGATCATGATGGTGGTGATGATGCCCAGCCGGCGGGTCTTCCACCTTGTCTTCGCCGGCGGCGCGAAGCCGCGCTTCCTCAGTAACAAAGTCGGCTTCCTGCAAGACGCCCTTTTCCTTGAGCAAACTCGAAAAACCGTGAATCCAGCGCTCATAATAGGGCAGCTTCCAATAGGTCTCGGCGTCGAGCGCTTCCTGCACGCGCCGGCTTTCATCGGTGGTGAAGATCTGGCGCTTCTTATCGGCCAGCAGCAGGCGGATCGCGTCAGCCTCCTTCTCCCAATGCGCGGGTTCATGCGCGCTTTGGTCAATCGGCGCGGCGAAGCGGCCGGCGACATCATGGGTCGGCAGGGTTTCGGGTTTTGGGGTCATGCGGGGTGCTCCATTTTGCCATCTTGCCAGGGGCGCCATTTCAGGCAAAGCGTCGCCCAAACCGGGAAGGAGGCTACACGAAATGAACCGCATCACACGCCGCACCACCATCGCTGCCGCTGCCGGGCTGCTCGCTGCCCCCGCGCTGCGCGCCCAAACAGCCGCTTGGCCGAACAGAGATCTGCGCCTGGTCTGCCCCTTCCCGCCAGGGGGCACCACGGATGTGGTGGCGCGGCTGATCGCGGCCGCCATGCGGGACAGGCTCGGGCGCAATGTTGTGGTGGAAAACCAGCCGGGCGCGGGCAGCACACTCGCCGCCGGGCGCTTCGCCCGCGAAGCAGATGATCATGCGCTGTTCTTGAGCCAGATTGCCTCCCACGCTATTGGCCCGGCGCTGTTCCGCAACCTTGCCTATGATCCTGAGACGGATTTCCGCGCCGTGACGCTGGTGGTGACCGTGCCCAATGTCTGGGTCGCCAATCCGCGCCGCGTGCCAGGGGGTGACCTCCGCGCCTTTTTGCGCGATGCCAAGGCGAAGCCGGGGGAGCGTAACTTCGCCTCCGCCGGCAATGGCACCTCCACCCATTTGACCGGGGAGCTGATCAACCAATTGGCCGGCGTGCGCGTGCAGCATGTGCCCTACCGCGGCGCCGGCCCGGCCATGACCGCGGTGATCGGGGGCGAGGTGGATAGCCTGATTGACAATCTGCCAACCGCGCTGCCGCAAATCCAGAATGGCAATGTGGTGGCGCTGGCCGTCACATCCCGCGAACGCCTGCCCGATCTGCCCAATGTGCCGGCGGTCTCGGAACTGGGTGCCGAGTTCAACCTGGCAGGGTTTGAAGCCGAAGCCTGGTTCGGCCTACATGCGCATCGCTCAGCCTCGGACGCCGTGGTGGCGCGCATGGCGGAAGTGGCGCAGGCCGCGCTGAATGACCCGGCGGTCCGCCAGCAATTGGCCGCGCGCGGCACCACCCCGCGCGGCGGCCCACCTGCCGATTACGCCGCCTTGGTCACGCGCGAACGCCAGCGCTGGTTTGAGGTAGTGCGCCAGGGGAATGTGCAGGCGGATTGAAGGGGCTTGCGAACGTTAAGGGGGTTTGACCAGAAGCCCCGTCCGCCCGATGCTGCGCCCATGGAGGAAACCCTGACATGAGCAAATACCCCTTTACCGCCGCCGATTTGGAAGCGCTGCGCAATTGGGACACGCCCACCATCTGCAATGCTTTGGAAGTGGTCGCGCCCCATCGGCGCAATTACGGCTTCACCGTGCGCCCCTTTGTGGCGGTGGACCGCAAACTGCCCCCAATTTGCGGCCTGGCACGCACCGGCACGCAGCGCGCGGCCTTCCCCTCGGGCCGCAGCAAGGATGCCGATAAGGCCATGCGGATCGGCTGGTATGAATATGTCGCCGATGCCTCCCTGCCGACCATTGTTTGCTTGCAGGATCTGGACGATACCCCCGGCGTTGGCGCCTTTTGGGGCGAAGTGAATAGCGCCGTGCATAAGGGCCTTGGCGCGCTTGGCGTGGTGACCAATGGCTCGGTGCGCGACCTTGAGATGTTCGCACCAGGCTTCCAAGGCATTGCCGGGGTGGTGAACCCCTCGCATTCCTATGTCCATATCGTCGCGCTGAAGAATGAGGTCACCATCCATGGCATGCAGGTGTCGCATGATGATGTGATCCATGCCGATCATCACGGCGCGGTGGTCATCCCGCATGATGTGGTGACGAAAATCCCAGCGGCGATTGATCTTGGCGCGCGCAAGGAAGCTGTGATCCTTGAGATGGCCCGCGCCCCGGGCTTCAATATCGCCAAACTCCGCGAAGCGCTGGCGAAATCCGAAGACATCCATTGATTGGGACGGGGGCGGGCAACCGCCCCCATCTTCACCGCGCATGACCGAACGCCCGATCCTGACCGAGGTGAAGCCCGCATGGGTGGATCACTACGGCCATATGAATCTGGCCTATTACCTTGTTGTCTTTGACATGGCCTGCGATGTGCAGTGGCTCGACCTTGGCTTCGGGCCGGAATATCGCGCGCGCGGCATGGGCACTTTCGCGGCTGAAAGCTGGCAGGCCTATATCCGCGAAGTGCGCGAAGGCGCGCCGCTTGCCTGCGAAAGTCTCGTACTGGATTTTGACGATAAGCGCCTGCTCTGCCGGCATTTGATGTTCCATGCCAAGGAAGGCTGGCAGGTGGCGGAAAACGAGGTTCTTTACCTCAGTATTGACCTGACCAAGCGGCGCGTGGCGCCCTGGCCCGAAGACATCCTGGCGCGCTTGGCGGCGCACCGATCTGGCGAGGCTGCCAAGCGGCTCTCGCTCAAACCCAAAACCCGTTGAATTTCAAGGAAAGGAAGCAAGCCATGGCACGCATCGGCTTTGTTGGTCTTGGCAATATGGGCGCGCATATGGTGCGCAACCTGCTCAAGGCCTGGCATGAGGTCTCGGTCTATGATCTGGTGCCCGCCGCCATTGCCTCGGTCACGCCCAATGGCGCCAAGGCGGCGGCCAATGCTGCGGAAGCCGCGCGCGGGGCGGAGATTGTCATCACCATGCTGCCAGCGGGCCAGCATGTTCGCGATGCCTGGCTTGGCGCCGGCGGCATGGCGGCGGCCAGCGCACCCGATGCGCTGCTGATTGATTGCTCCACCATTGATGTCGCCACCGCGCGCGATGTTGCCGCGAAATCCGGCCGCGCCTTTGTGGATGCGCCGGTCTCCGGCGGAACCATGGGGGCGGAAGCCGGCACGCTGACTTTCATGGTGGGTGGCACGCCAGAGCATTTCGCGCGCGCCGAGCCGATCCTGAAGCAAATGGGGCGCAATGTCATTCATTGCGGTGTCGCTGGTGCGGGGCAGGGCGTGAAGCTTTGTAACAACATGATGCTGGCGGCGAGCATGATTGTCACCTCGGAAGCCTTTGTTCTTGCGGAAAAATTGGGTCTTTCGCATCAGGCGCTGTTTGATGTCTGCTCCACCTCCACCAGCAATTCCTGGGCGCTTTCCAGCTATTGCCCGGTGCCAGGGCCAGTGCCCGCCAGCCCGGCCAATCGGGATTACAAGCCGGGCTTCGCTGCGGCGCTGATGGCGAAGGATTTGGGCCTCGCGCAGGAAGCGGTGGAGCAGGTCGGCACGGCCTCCCCCATTGGGGCGCACGCCTTGTCCCTGTTCCGCCAATATCTGGAACGTGGTGGGGGCGATAAGGATTTCTCCGGCATCATCAATATGATCCGCGAAGGGGGTGTTAAGTGATCACCTCCTTCGTCTCACCCCGCCTGCTTGTGATGGGCGGGGGGTCTATCGGCCAGGCGGCGGCAGTGCTGGCGCAGCTGGGCCTCTCGCGCCCGCTGGTGGTCACCGATCCTTGGATGATGTCTTCCGGCACGGTCGAAAAACTGCTCGCCCCCTTGAAGGCGGCTGGGATCAGCTACGGCGTTTTCAGCGATACCGTGCCGGACCCGACCGATACCGTGATCGCAACCGGCGTCGCTGCCATGCAGGGGCACGATTATGATTGCCTGATCGGTTTTGGTGGCGGCAGCCCGATGGATACCGCCAAGGCCATGACCATCCTGGCCGCCGCACCTGACGGGGCCAAGATGCGCGACTTCAAGGTACCGGCCCAGGCCAATAAGGCCGCGCTGCCGGTAATTTGCATCCCAACCACGGCAGGTACGGGCAGTGAGGCCACGCGCTTCACCGTGATCACCGATACCGAAACAGATGAGAAGATGCTGATCGCGGGCCTGGGCGCGCTGCCCTTGGCTGCGATTGTGGATTACGAACTGACCTTCAGCGTGCCCCCGCGCACCACCGCCGATACGGGCATTGATAGCCTGACCCATGCGCTGGAAGCCCTGGTGTCCCGCCGCGCCAATCCGGAATCGGATGAATATGCTTTGCGCGCCATGCGCCTGATCGGCCCCAATCTGCGCGCTGTCTATCACGACCCCAAGAATGCCGCGGCGCGCGAAGCGATGATGAAGGGCGCCACATTGGCGGGGCTTGCCTTCAGCAATAGCTCGGTCGCGCTGGTGCATGGCATGTCGCGCCCGATTGGGGCGCATTTCCATGTGCCGCATGGGCTTTCCAACGCCATGCTGCTGCCGGCTGTGACAGCCTATTCGCTCAATGCAGCGCTTCCCCGCTATGCCGAAGCAGCCCGAGCCATTGGTGTGGCGGGGCGGGATGAGGGCGACCAAAGCGCAGGCGCAAAACTGCTGGAGGAGCTTTCGGCGCTCAACCGCGAATTGGCGGTGCCCACCCCTGCGGCTTACGGCATTGATGCGGCGAAATGGAACGGGCTTTTGCCCACCATGGCCGCGCAGGCTTTGGCTTCAGGCAGCCCGGCCAATAACCCGGCAGTGCCGGATGCCGAGGCGATTATGGCGCTCTACCGCCGCGCCTGGCAGGGCTGAGGCGCGTCTGCCCGCCGCGGTTCTGTTGCGGCGGCTCGGGCTGGCCAAGTAAAAAGCCTTGGGCGAAATCCACGCCAAGGCCGCGGGTGGTGCGGCGGAGCAGGCTGTTTGAAACACCCTCGGCAATCACATAGCGGCCCTTGGCGTGGGAATCGCTCAAAATGCGGCGCAGGAAATGCCGCGCCCGCATCTGAGCGGGGAGCGCCTCGACCAGGCTTCGATCAAGCTTAAGGCCGGCAAAAGGCAGGCCGGCAAGCCGCCAGCGATGGTCGCCCAGCGTCACATCATCCAGCAGGACAGGGATGCCGAGGCGCTTCAGGCGCAGCATCACCCGGCGCAACCGGGAAAGGTCGCGAATCGCCTCGGTTTCCGTCAGTTCAAGCAAAAGCGGCCTGCGCCCGGCGCCATGCCGGCGGAGTGTGTCGGCGAGCAAAGCCGGCGTTTCCGGCAGTAACAGCACACTGAGCGGCATATTCACGGCAAGCCCACCCTTGGGCGATGGCGTTCTTTGCCAATCATGCGCGACGCGTTCCAGCACCGCATGGGTCAGATCCAGGGCGAGACCAAGCTTTTCGACCAGAGGCACAAAGGCGCCGGCTTGCAATAGCGCTTCCTGCCGCGGCCAGCGCACCAGCCCCTCCAACGCCGCGGTATGGCCATTGCGCAGCCGGATGATGGGTTGATAGCGGAGAAGCAGCACGCGCCCAGTTAAGGCTGCACGCAATTCCTGTTCCTGTGCGGATGGCGCTGTTTTTGTCATGCGCGGTCTCGGGGGGCTTACCCCCTTATCCTGCCGCGCCTTGCCCTTGCGCTCACCCACGCGCGCCCATCCCTTGGCTTGAAGAATTCAAGTTGGAGGGAGTGTATCAGTATTCCTGCGCCTGGGAATTGGCCTTTACCTGGGGGCAGCGGCTTCGGCTTTGCCCGGCGGGGCAGCATCCGGCATGCGCAGCCGATTGCGCCCGCTGAACAGCACAATCGGTGCCGCGATAAACACCGAAGACCCGGCCGAAATCACAATGCCGACCACCATCACCCAGGCGAAGCCTGACAGCGTATCGCCACCAAACAAGGCCAAGGGCAGCGCCGACAGCAGCAAGGTCATGGAGGTGCCGAGCGATCTGTTCATGGTTTCATTGATCGAAAGATCCACCAATTGCTCGAGCGGCATGGCTTTGAACTTGCGCAAATTCTCACGCATGCGGTCAAACACCACGACCTTGTCATTGGCCGAAAAGCCAATGATGGTCAGGATCGCGGCGACGGTGGTCAGGTTGAACTCAACGCCAAACAGCACCATGAAACCGATGGTTTTGGTGGCATCCAGGATGAGCGTGGTGATGGCGGCGATGCCGAACTGCCATTCAAACCTGATCCAGATATAGATCAGCATGGCAAGGAAACTGAGGCCAAGCGCCATCAGCCCGCCCAGGAACAGCTCATCCGAAATGCGATTGCCGACAGCTTCAACGCGGAGGATGCGCGTGCCGGGTGCGGCGCGTTCCAAAGCCTCACGCACCGCAGTGACCGCCCTTTGCACGCCGCCTTCATCGCCTTGCGCAGGCAGGCGGAGCGCGAAGGTGGCAGGATCACCGAATTGCAGCAGCGTCGCATCGCCAAGCCCAAGCCCGCCGACGGCGCCGCGCAACACGCTGATATCGCCGGGGCCAGGGGTGCGGATTTCCATCTCAACCCCGCCCTTGAAATCAATCCCCTTTTCAAGGCCTGGATGGAAGGCAATGGCAACTGAAAGGCTGGACAGCAGCGCCGAGACAACCAGCCCCATCTTGGCTCCCCGCATGAAGGGAATGCGCGTACCATCAGGGAAGATGCGGAATAAGGGCCGGCGCAGCCGATCCAGCAGCGAAAGCCCCGGGCGCTGAAACACCGGCAATTCCTTTGGCCTGGTGCGGCGATACCACCAGGAAACGAAAAGCCGCGTTAGCACCGTCGCTGTCCACATCTGCACAATGGTGCCGATGGCGACCGTAACCGCAAAACCCTTCACCGGGCCTGAGCCAAAACCATACAAACAGGCCATGGCGATCAGGTTGGTCAGGTTGGAATCCAGAATAGTGCCAGATGCCTTGGTATAGCCTGCCTCCAAAGCATTGATCGGCGTTCGCCCGTTTTTCACTTCTTCGCGGATGCGTTCATTGATCAGGATATTCGCATCCAAGGCGGTGCCGAGTGTCAGCACAATCCCGGCAATGCCAGGCAAGGTCAGCGTCGCCCCCAATACAGAAAGCCCCGCCATCAGCAGCACGATGTTGAAGGCAAGCGCGATATTCGCGAACCAGCCCAATATGCCATAGGCAAAACCCATATAGAGAAAGACGAACAGCGTCCCGACCGCGAGTGAGATCATCCCCGCGCGAATGGCATCCGCGCCCAATTCCGGGCCGACCGTGCGTTCTTCAACAATAGTTAGCGGCGCGGGCAGCGCACCGGCGCGCAGCAGCACGGCAAGGTCGTTCGCCGTGCGCACGGTGAAGGACCCGCTGATCTGGCCCTGGCCGCCGGTAATGGGCTCACGGATCACGGGGGCGCTGATCACCTTGTCATCCAGCACAATGGCGAAGGGACGCCCGACATTGGCGCGCGTGATGTCGGCAAAGCGCCTTGTGCCGGTGCCATCAAAGGTGAAATTCACCACCCATTCGCCGGTGCGCGAATCCTGACCCGCACGGGCATTGGTCAGGTTCTTGCCATCCACCGCGACATTGCGGCGCACGGCCACACGTTCACCGGGGCGCTCGCTCGGCAGGAACATCACACCGGGCGGCGGGCTGCCGGCCAGATTGGCGCTTTCATCCACCAGATGGAAAGTCATGCGCGCGGTGCGGCCCAGAAGGTCCTTTATCCGATTGGGGTCTTCCACGCCGGGCAGGGTCACCAGAATGCGGGACTGGCCTTGGCGGGCGATCAGCGCTTCGGCGACGCCGGTTTCATCCACGCGGCGGCGGATGATTTCAATGGATTGTTCGATCGCTGCGCTGGCCTTGGCGCGCAGCCCTGCCTCCGTAAGACTCGCGGTGACAGTGCCATCGGGAGCAGTCGTGACCTCAATATCCGGGACATTCTGGCCGGTGGGGAGTGTCACCGGTTCGGCCAATTCGCGCAAAGCAGCGGCCGCAGCGCTGGCCTGCGCCGGGTCCAGCACGCGGAAACCCATGCGACGATTGGGCGCATCGGCAGCCAAATTCACATAGCGAATATTGGCGGTACGGAGCTTGCCGCGCACGCCATCCACCGCGGATTCCAGCCTTTCCCGCACAACAGTGTTCAAATCCACTTCCAGCAGCAGATAGGACCCGCCACGCAAATCGAGCCCCAAGCTGATCTGGCGGGGTTCCATCCAGGATGGAAAGGCCGAACGCGGCATCAGGTTCGGCAGGCACAAAAGCACCCCGAGCAGACAAACGCCAAGAATGACAGCCTGTTTCCAGCGCGCGAAATGAAGCATGGGCGGGTGGAATCCCCTGGTTGAGCGGGCGGACAATGGCGATGCACCTCAGGGGATGCAAGCCCGCCCCGGTTAGGTGTAGCTTTCCAACATGAATGTGAACCCCGCCCCGCTTCGCCTTGGCATTTTGGGGGTCGGCCATTTTGGCCGCTTCCATGCGCTCAAGGCCGCCGCCAACCCCGCCATCCACCTGATCGGCCTGCATGATGCCTCGGCCGAGAGGGCCGCCCAGATCGCCGGGGAGGCCAGCGCCCCGGCCCTGGCGCCGGAGGAAGTGATCGCGGCGGCGGAGGCGGTGATCATCGCTGCGCCCACGCGGTTCCACTATGCGCTGGCGGAACAGGCGCTGGCAGCCGGGCGGCATGTCTTTATCGAAAAGCCTATCGCCGCCAGCCTGGATCAGGCGGATCGGCTGATTGCCCTGGCTGCCCGGCAGGGGCGGGTGCTGCAAGTCGGCCATATTGAACGGTTTTCAGCGGCGTTTCGTACCGTGATGGGGGCGCCCTCTGGCGGGCGGGCGCTGTCTTTTGAGGCAGTGCGCGCCGCGCCCTTCCGCCCGCGCAGCCTGGATGTCTCCGTGGTGTTGGACCTGATGATCCATGATCTGGACCTGGTGATGGAATTGGCGGGCGGAGAGCCGGAGGCGGTGGAGGCGGTGGGCGCAGCGATTGCCTCCGACCATCCGGATTTCGCCGTGGCGCGGCTGCGGTTTTCGGGCGGGCGGGCGGCTTCGATTACGGCGTCGCGGGTATCGCTTGCCATGGAAAGGCGGCTGCGCGTGTTGGGGACCGAGGGCGAGATGGCGGTGGATTTCCTGGCGCGGTCCCTCGCGGTGCTGCGCCGCGGCGGGGCGGAGCCGGTTGAGACCATGCCGGGTCATGGCGTGGATCGCGCCACCTGGACGGATCATGACAGTCTGGAAGCCGAGCAGGCGGCCTTCATCGCGGCCTGCCAGGGGCAGGGGCCGGTGGTGGTGGATGGCGCTGCGGGGCGGCGCGCTTTGAAATGGGCGCTTGCGATTGAGGAAGCGATCAAGGCGCAACACTGACCCCCCTCTTGCCGCCGCGCGATTCCGGGCGGAGCATCGCGCCAGCTTAAGTTGAGGTTGGGGAAACGCGATGAAGCCAAGAATAGCGATTTTCGGTGCGGGTGCGGTTGGCGGTTATGCCGGCGCGCATATGGTCCAGGCGGGGGAGGATGTGACCTTCATTGACCCCTGGCCCGAGCATGTGGAGGCGATGCGGAAGACCGGCCTTCGCATCACCCATTTGCGCGATGTGCCGGAATTCACGGTGAAGCCGCGCGCGCTGCATTTGACGGAAGTGCAGGCGCTGGCGAAGGAAAAGCCGATTGATATCGCGTTCATGTGCATGAAATCATATGACACCGCCTGGGCGACGACGATGATCGCGCAATACCTCTCGCCCAATGGCTATGTGGTATCATTGCAGAATTGCATCAATGAAGAAGTGATCGCGGGGATTGTCGGCTGGGGCCGCGTGCTGGGAGCGATTGCCAGCCTGATCACGGTGGAACTGGCCGAACCAGGCCATGTGCGGCGCGCTGCAGGCAAGAGCGGTGCGGCGCATACGGTGTTTCGCGTGGGTGAACCGCATGGCCGTATTTCACCGCGCGCGGAACATATCACGAAGCTGGTGGGGCTCACGGATAGTGCTTTGACCACCAGCAATTTGTGGGGCGAACGCTGGTCCAAGCTGGTTGCCAATGTCATGGGCAATGGGCTTTCCGCCTGCACGGGGCTGACCACGCGCGACATGGTGGCGGATGATGCCATTCGCGCTTTTGCGGCGCGTTTGGGGTCTGAGGCGATACGCATTGGCCAGGCGCTGGGCTACGATTTGGAAGAGATTTTCCACCTTGATCCCGAGATCATTGCCCGCGCGGGTGAGGGCGATGCAGCAGCGCGTCAGACCTATGATGAGCATCGTCTGGCTGAAACCTCCAAGGGTGGCGGTGGCGCGCATCGGCCTTCCATGGGCCAGGATATGGTGAAGGGCCGGCGGACAGAGATTGAATATCTGAACGGCTTTGTCGTGGAAAAGGGCGCGACGATCGGCATTGATGCGCCGGCCAATGCGGCGCTGACCGATATCGTCAAGCGTGTTGAACGCGGTGACGCCAAGCCAAGCCCGGAATTGATCCGCGGCTTGCGGTTGAATTGAAAACAAGTTTGCAGACAGGATAGGGAAGGAAACGATCATGATGAATCCGATGGCGCTGACGGGCAAGACCATCATCGTAACCGGCGCGGGGCAGGGGATTGGCCGCGCCATATCCGAATTGGTGCTGGGGCTTGGCGGCAATCTGGTGATGGTGGAACGCAATCGCGAAACCCTGATGCAGGTGGCCGAAGACCTGGCCGGGGATCGCACCATGGCGATTGAAGGCGATGTCAGCGATGAAGCCTTCGGCCCGCAATGCGTGGCGGATGCGGTGGCGCGTTTCGGCGCTGTGCATGGCCTGGTGAATTGCGCCGGCATCACGCGGCCCGCGATGATCGAGAAAATGACGCTCCGGCAATGGCAGGAAGTGATCAATGTGAACCTGACGGCCTGCCATTTGATGCAGCAGGCGGTGGGCAAGCATATGATTGAGCGTGCGCGCGCCGGTGAAGAACGGCCGGGCGCTATTGTGAATATCTCCTCCACCGCCGGCAAAAGGGGCAGCATCGGGCAGGTGAATTACGCTGCTGCCAAATCCGGGCTTTTCGGCATTACCATGACCGCTGCAGGCGAATGGGCGCGTTATGGCATTCGCGTGAATAGCGTTGGCTTCGGTACGGTGGAAACACCGATGACCGAGGTGATCCGTTCAGAACGTTTCCGCGAACGTACACTCGCGCGCATTCCGCTTGGGCGCGTGGCGCAGCCATCGGAAGTGGCGCCCTTGATTTGCTTCCTGCTGTCCGAAGGGGCTTCCTTCATTACCGGGCAGAATTGGGTGCAATGCGGTGGGGCGCATATGCAGCCCTGACAAGTCTATGGAAGGGCGGCAAGCACGGCCTCCGCCGCCGCTTCCGATGGCGTGCCTTCCGGCGCGCTTAACTTCGCCAAGGTTTCAGCGAAACCCTGGCGCTGTGCCGCCACCGCTGCCTGATCCTGCAATAACGGCCGCAGCGCGGCAGCAAGTGCTTCGGGCGTGCAGCTTTCCTGAATGCGTTCCGGCACGACTTCCCTTGCGCAGAGCAGATTGACCAGCGAGGCATGCGGCACCTTGATCAGCCGCCGCGCAATCGCTGCCGTGATGGGATTGACGCGATAGGCTACGATATGCGGCACGCCGGCCACCGCCATTTCCAGCGAGGAGGTGCCGGATTTGATCAGCCCCGCGCCATTTTCCGCCGCTGCTGCAAAGGCATCATGCTTATCGGCAATGTCTTCCACCAGAATGGGCTTGGCCGGCCAAGCGGCCGCCGCTTCGCGCACCAAAGATGCGACGATGGGCGAAACAGCAATCACCGGGCGCAGCGCTGGGTTTTGCGGCAGCACGGCCTTGAGCGTGGCGCCAAAAACCGGCAACAGGCGTGTCGCTTCAATGCGTCGGCTGCCTGGCATGATGATCAGCGGGCGGTCGGTTGCCGCCAGCCCATGACGGGCGCGGAAGCGGGCGGCATTGCCCTGATCCACCCCGCTTTCCAGCACGGGATGGCCCACGAAAGTCACCGGTATGCCAGCGGCTTCGAAAAACGCGGGCTCGAAAGGCAGCAGGCAGAGCAAATGATCAATCTTGCGCCGCAGTTTTTTGACGCGCCCTGGCCGCCAGGCCCAGACTTGCGGTGCGACGTAATGCATCACGCGAATGCCTTGCGGCTTCACGGCCTCTGCAATCCGCAGCGTGAAGCCGGGGCTGTCAATCGTGACCAGCAGGGTGGGGCGGCGGGCGAGGATATCGGCCTCGGTCTCAGCTAAACGGCGCTTCAATTGGCGAATGCGCGGCAGCACTTCCAGCAAGCCCATCAGTGCCAATTCGCGATAGGGGAAAAGGCTTGGCATGCCCTGTTCGGCCATGCGTTCACCGCCTATGCCGGCAAAGCTCAGATCGGGCCGCGCCTTGCGCAAAGCGGCGATCAGCCGCGCGCCGAGCACATCGCCCGAAGCCTCTCCGGCGATGATGTAAATCAGCGTCATGCGAAATGGGCGGCTTTGGGTGGGGCAAAGGGCGCCCTTGGCCAATCTCGGTGATTGAGCACCGCGCCATCACGCCGCACGGTTTCAATCAAGCTGGGATCAAGGGTGCAAAATACCCAGCCCGGCGCATCCATGTTTCCTTCGGCGAGGATACCATCAGGGGGAAAGCCGCGATCCATCGGGCCGAAAACGCCGGCACGACCGCGATTGACATCAAGCGCGGCAGACCAGGGCGCTTCGCCAACTGTAGGCGTAATCGCGACATAGCATTGGTTTTCCAAGGCGCGCGCGCGGGCGGAGAAATGCACGCGATTGAAACCGGCAAGGCTATCCGTGCAGCTCGGTGCCAGGATCAGCCAGGCGCCGGCCATCACCTGCACCCGCGCATGTTTCGGGAATTCGATATCGTAGCAAATCGAAATGCCGATCCTGCCCCAGGGTGTGTCAAACACATTGGGATCAGCGCCTTGGGTGATACCCCAGCGTTCCGACTCGAAACGCGTCATGGCGCGCTTGTCCTGAAAGGCGATCAGCCCTTCCGGCGTGATCAAGGGCGCGCGATTGATCACGCGGCCATCAGCGGCGCGCATCGGCAGGGTGCCGGGCTGTAGCCAGATGTGGTGGCGCCGCGCGGCATCGCGCATCGCGGCCAGGATATCCGGTGCCGCCGCGATCATGGCGGCAAGCTCGGCGGCTTCGGTTGCCTCACCGCCATTCAGCGCGGCGCCGAGTTCCACTGCGGCATATTCCGGCAGCACCAGCAAATCCGCTTGCGCGCGGCCTTCTTCCAGCCAGCGATCAAGCCCCTTGGCGAAATCCGCGATGGAGGCCGGGCGCCCCACTGCATATTGCAGTAGCCCAAGGCGGATGGGTTGTGCCGGTGTCATGAAAGCCGCTTGATCCAAAAGGAAAGCACATGCGGTGTTTCGCGCGTATCGCCAACCTCGCGCCAGGACATCACCGTGGAGATATCAGGCCGCGGCGCATAGCCACGATTGCGCCAGAAGCCATCAAGCGGCGTGTAATCGCGCGGGCGACGCGGGTCGTTCTCATTGCGCACCACGGCGCAAAAGGCGGCGATAGAAAGCCCAAGCCGGCGCGCATGAGCTTCGCGTTCCTCGAAAAACCGCACACCGGCCCCCTGGCCGCGATATTCCGGCAACAAAACGCTTTCGCCGAAATAGCAGAGGCTGGCGGCATCCAGCCCCGCATTGGCCCAAGCCGCGCGGAGCTTTTCGCTGGCTTCCGTGCCGGGCTGGCAGGTTGCCATGCCAACCGCTTCACCTTGCGCCGTACTGGCCGCGACCACCAGCGCGCCCGGGCTTTGCGCGTAAGCCGCAAGGTAGCGCGCCTCATAGGCCGCGTCGCCATCGTATAAATAGGGCCATTCACGAAAGACGCTGATGCGCAAACCCGCCAGCGCAGGGAGGCGTGCGGTGAGGGCGGCACCAGACAGTGTTTCAAAGGTCAAAGGGGCAGGGGGCATGGCGGGTTATTAGCGGAGAATGCTTTCGGGCGGAATCATGCCGTGTTTGCCGCAAGCGCGGCCTTGTCGCGCGCCGCTTGCAGAAAGGCGGCCAGGCCTTCTTCCACCACGGCGCGGTCCAGATCACGCAGAATAAAGACGATGCGGGAATGCCGATCATGGCCCGCTGGCCAGGCGGCCAGGCGTTCCGGCGGGTGAAACACATGCTGCACGCCATGCAGCACCACTGGCCGATCCTCCCCTTGCAAATTCAAAATCGCCTTCATGCGAAGAATGCTGGCGCCGCGTGTGATGGCGAGCATTTCAAGCCAACTCGCCAGACCCTCCCAGGGCAGCGGTTCGGCGAAGGTCAGACCAAAGGCCTGGATGCTCGCATCATGGCGGTTCGGGTCATGGTGATGGTCGTGATGATGGTGATGATGCCCGGCTTCCGCCGCCAACCAAGCCGCGACCTCGGCGATTTTGCCTGCGGGATCAAAACCGCCCGTACCAAACAGGAAATCCGGGGCTACATCACCGGCAACAACGTGCTGGATTGGCGCGCCGGGATTGAGCGCGCGCAGCCGTGTTTCCAGCGCGCTAATCTGATCGGCACTTGCGATATCCGTCTTGCTTAGGATCAGCCGATCCGCAACGGCCGCCTGCTTCACAGCTTCTACCTGGGCGTCCAAAGTGGCCGCACCAAGCGCCGCATCCACCACCGTCACCACGCCATCCAGGCGGAAGGAGCGCAACGCGACCGGGTCGCTCATCAGCGTTTGCAGAATGGGCGCGGGATCAGCAAGGCCGGTGGTTTCAATCAGCACGCGGCGTATGTCATGCCCGGCTTCCGCCTTCAGCGCCAAATCACGCAAGGCGCGCTGCAAATCGCCGCGAATGGTGCAGCAAAGGCAGCCGGCATTGAGCAGCACGGTATCTTCATCAAGCTTTTCGACCAGCAGATGATCCAGCCCAATCTCACCAAATTCATTGATCAGCACAGCACTGCCCGCCATTGCGGGATGCTTCAGCAGCCTGTTCAGGAGCGTTGTCTTGCCTGCCCCCAGAAAGCCCGTAAGGACCGTGACAGGAATGGGCATCATTTGCGGTAAAGCGCTTCCGGGTCCATCAGTGGGTCGGCGATGTTCGTCAACGCATCGCCGCGCGGGGCGCGGTAGAAGCAATTGCGCCGCCCGGTATGGCAGGCGACCCCCTGCTGATCCACCAGCAGCAGAATCGTGTCGCCATCGCAATCAAGCCGCAGATCCACCAGCATCTGCACCTGGCCGGATGTTTCCCCCTTGCGCCACAGCGCCTTGCGGGAGCGTGAATAGTAGCAGACCCGACCGGTTGACAGAGTTTCAGCCAGGCTTTCGGCATTCATCCAGGCCATCATCAGCACTTCGCCCGTATCATGCTGCTGGGCAATGGCGGGCATCAGCCCCGCCGCATCGGGCTTCAGCGCGGCCAGCAAGGCTTCGCGGGCAGGGGCGGAGATGGGGGTGGCGATTGGCGACATTGTTACTTTATAACACTCGTGACTTCTGTTAGGAAGCGCCATGCATGGGACAACACATCATTTGACAGCGCTTGAAAGGGCCGAGGCGCTTTGCCAGACGCGCGGCGTGCAGCTCACACCGCTACGCCGGGATGTGCTGCGCCTGGTCCTGGAAGCGGAAGCGCCGATTGGCGCCTATGCGCTGCTTGATCAATTGAAGGCAAGCCGCGCCAAGGCTGCGCCGCCAACTGTCTATCGCGCGCTGGATTTTCTGCTGGAACAGGGGTTGATCCATCGGCTGGAACGGCTGAATGCCTTTATGGGCTGTGCAGAGGCCTTGGAAGGCCATGGCGCGCATCATGACCATGCGCATGACCATCCGCATCAATTCCTGATCTGCCGCGGCTGTGGCGCGACGCGTGAGATTTCCGATCACGCTGTGGCTGAGGCGATCAGCGCTGCGGCCGCCAAGGCCGGCTTTTCCGCTGCGCGCAGCACGGTGGAGATTGAGGGCTATTGCGGGAAATGCGGGGACGCTGTGCACAGCATGCGGACCTGATTGGATTGCCAAGCCCAAGGCCCGGCGCCTAAGCTTGCGCTTCCTTTCGGAACAGGAGGGCGTGATGGCGTTACGCGGTTTGGCTTCTTTCCTTCCCATGGCGGCATGTGCGCTTGTTTTGGGCGCCGCATCGCCGGCTTCGGCGCAAGGTGGCGCCATTTCGGGCGAGACTTTCACCGCTGGCACCACTGGTGCCCTGGCGCGGCTCTGCGGTGCCACGGCGCAGGAACCCGCTTACGCGGCGGCGATCCATTTCTGCCATGGCGTGCTGGTGGGCTCGGGCCAGACGAGCGACATGATGCATAAGCGCCAGGGCACGCGCCCCGGCTTCTGCCTGCCGACACCTTCACCCACCTTGGATCAGGTGGCAGCGAGTTTTGTCGCTTGGTCGGCGGCCAATCCACAGTTCCAGGGCATGCGTGCGGCCGATGGGCTGATGCGCTTTGCCGCCGCGCAATACCCCTGCGCCGCGCGTTCGGCGCGGCGCTGATGCAAGATCGAAATACGGCAAACGCCAAGGAGATTCCCATGGCTCGCAAATGGACAATAGGCTTTGCATCTTTGGCGCTGCTGGCCGCGACCGGCTGCGCGGATATGACCGACAAGCAACGCAGCACCGCGATTGGTGCCGGGGCCGGCGCGCTGGGCGGGGCAGCGATTGGTTCCTTTTCCGGCAATGCCGGTTGGGGCGCGCTGATTGGTGCCGGCGTGGGCGCCGCAGGTGGCTTGGCGGTTGGGCAGGCGCGTGAAAATGAACGGCGCGCTTATCAGCGCGGTGTTGAAACGGGGCGCAGCCAGCGCTGAGGCCATTCGGGAAACTGCACGACGATTGGGGTGGTAAGGGCAGCCCGCATTGCCGCTTGGTCTGGGCGCTCGGTTCGGATCGCTTGATATCATTTTAGCGGTTATGGTAATTTGAACGCATTGTTTGCCGTGCGGCCCTTCAAGCCGGCGGTAGAGGATAGGATCTGGCAGCAAGGGTTAACCATGTTCTCTCAGCGGAAAATAGGCTTTGCGCTGGCGACCGTTTTGGTGCTGGCCGGCTGCGCTGATCGGGCCGATCCCCTGCAGGTGTCGGAAACTCTGGCGCGACCCTGTCTTGGCGAAGATAGAATTGATCGGCCGTGCCACAAGAACAGGTCATGGGGCAACAACGATCCGGCAGGCCAATCCCGAACTGCCGGGGGGTTTGGACTGCTTGCGCTGCCGATTGCCCTGCTCGTGGCGACCTATGATATCGTAGACGCACCAAACCAAGCCAATCGCGCAGCGGCGCGGCGCGTTCTTCTCGAAGACCAGCGCCCGCGCTGAGGTGGTTTGGCCGCCTTTTTAATCAGGCGGCCCTTTACCCGCTGCGCTACTTCGGCAGCGTTGCCAAACCCTGCGTCAGATCAGCGATCAGATCGCTCACATCCTCTAGCCCGATATGAATGCGCACGGTAAAGCCGCCCATATCCGGGCTGGTCGCGGTGCGGGTGATGAAGCCAGTGGTGGGCAAGGCCAGGCTTTCAAACCCGCCCCAGGAAGCGCCAATCCCGAAAAGCTTGAGGTGATCAATGAAATTGAAGATATCCGCTTCCGTATAGCGCGGCTTGAACACCACACCGAATAGGCTGCAAGCGCCGGTGAAATCGCGCTTCCACAAGGCATGCTGCGGATGCGATGGTAGGGCAGGGTGCAGCACGCTCAGCACCTCTGGCCGATTTTCGAACCAGCGCGCCACTTCAAGCCCACTTTTTTCCTGCTGTTTTAACCGAATAGGCATGGTGCGCGCACCACGCAGCGCCAGCCAGCAATCATCGGGCGCGGCGAAATGCCCCATTTGGGAGGCCGCGCCGCGCACAATCTCATAATCCTTCTCGCTATTCACGGTGATGGAACCCAGCAGCACATCCGAATGCCCGCCGACATATTTTGTGAGTGCCTGGATGGAGACATCCACACCATGCTGGAAGGGCATGAAGTGATGAATGCCCCAGGTATTGTCCATCATCACCACGCAGCCCGCCGCATGCGCCGCACGCGCAATGGCTGGCACATCCTGCACTTCGAAGGTGTGGCTGCCGGGGCTTTCGGTATAGACCACCTTGGTATTGGGGCGGATCAGCGCGCGGATGCCGGCCTCATCAATCAGCGGGTCGTAATAGGTGGTCTCGATTCCCCAATCCTTAAGCAGCCCATTGCAAACATTGCGCGCGGGGCCATAAGCGGAATCGGGCATCAGGCAATGATCGCCGGTCTTGAGATAGGCCATCAGCGGCACCGTCACGGCGGCAAGGCCAGTGCCGACCAGCACGCAGCGCGTGCCGCCCTCAATCTCCGCCACCACATCTTCCAAAGCATATTGGGTGGGACCACCGGCGGTGCCGTAGGTCATCACGCGGTTCCATTTGTCCTTCTGGAAGGCGCGGCGTGATTCGGAATTCGGGTGCAGCACGGTTGAACCGCGATGCACGGCGGGATTGACGAAGCCATGCACACGCGTTCCCGCGCGCCCAGCATGAGACATGCGCGTGGCGAAGCCTTGCCCGTGTTTGGCGTTGTTGTCGGCCATATCAGCTACTCTTTTCCTTTTGGGTTTCGGGCCTGCCGGCCCATTCGGTCCAGGAACCATCGTAAATCGCAGCATCACCAAGCCCGGCCTGCTTGAGCCCGAGAGCCAGGATGCAGGCAGTCACACCCGTGCCGCAGCTGGTGACAACGGGCTTGCTGCCATCCGCACCCGCAGCGGCGAAACGCGCGCGCAGCGCCGCCGCATCCTTCATGGTGAAATCGGCATTGAGCAATTCATTGAAGGGCAGGCTTTTCGCCCCCGGCATATGGCCGGAAGGCAGGCCCGGGCGTGGTTCTGGCGCCGTGCCATCAAAGCGGCCTTTGGCGCGCGCATCCAGAATCAGCGCGCCGCCATGCGCGACGATGCGCTTCACATCGCCGATGCCTTTCACCAGATCGGCGCGGAAATCCGGCGTGTAGTTGCTGGGCGCGGCGGGCTTCGCATCGCCGCTTTCCGTCGCGCGCCCTTCCGCCAACCATTTCGGCAAACCACCATCCAGCACCGCCGCTTTTTCATGGCCAAACAGCTTCATCAGCCACCAGCCGCGCGCCGAGGATTGCAGCCCTTTCTGATCATAAAAGATCACGCGCGTGGCATTGCTGATGCCCATTTCCCCCATCAGCCGCGCGAAGCGTCCCGCCGTTGGCGCCATATGGGGCAAATTCGTGTCGGGATCGGCCACCACATCAATATCGAAGAAGTGCGCACCAGGAATATGCGCTTCGCGATATTTCGTCAGGCCATCAAAGGGTTCATTGGGCAGATACTTGGTGGCATCGAATACCATGAGATCAGGCGCGCCAATTGCCTCGGCCAGCCATTCGGTTGAAACCAGATCATGCATGGATCAATCCTCCATCAGCACCAGGGAAACGCGGCGATTCTGCCTGCCCTTGTTTTCGATTTTCGTGACCTCCACGCGCCCGATCTCGCCCGTATGGCGCACATGCGTCCCGCCGCAGGGTTGCAGGTCAATCGGCGCATCAGCGCTGCCAATACGCACCAGGCGAATGCGCCCAGCACCGCGCGGCGGCTGCACGGAAAGCGTGCGCACCAGACCTGGGTTGGCATCCAGTTCCGCCTCGGTGATCCAATCCTGCGTCACGGGATGATTGGCAGCGATCAGCGCATTCAGCCCTTCGGTCAGGCTTTCCTTGCTGGGAGGTTCCGGCAGATCGAAATCAAGGCGCGATTTCTCAAGCCCGATCTGCCCGCCGGTGACACCCGCGCCGGGGATTAGGCTGCAGAGCAAATGCAGCGTGGTGTGCATGCGCATCAGGCGAAAGCGCCGCGGCCAATCAAGCGCGAGCGTGACAGTCGCCCCCACTTCCGGCAACGCAGCGCCGGCTTCGGGCACATGCAGCACCGTATCTTCCGGCCCCTTGATGGTATTGGCGATGCGCGCCTCGCCGCCCGGCCAGCGCAGCACGCCGGTATCACCGGGCTGGCCGCCCGCCTGGGCGTAGAAATTCGTCCGGTCCGTGATGATCGCCTCGGCCGAGGCGGCCAGCACCTTGGCGCCGATCTCGGCAGCATAGGCATCGTCGCGAAAGATCAAATCAGTCATGCGTTTCCTGAGCGTCACCTTGATTGCATAGGCTAGGCCAGAAAGCGGCGGAACAAAACCTCTGCCCCTCAGGCGGGTTTCGGGTTAGGTTTGCACCGCCAGTCGCATGAACCAAAACGATTCCCCTGCCCAAGATCCCGCCCGGACCCGCCGTGCGCGCCGCCGTGGCGTCATTTTGGTGGTTCTGGCTGCGGCAAGCTTTTCCATCTCGGCGGCTTTCGCCAAGACGATTGGCGCGGGCATTCCGGTTGCTGAGGTGATTTTCTTCCGCAATTTCTTTGCGCTGATCCCGCTTTTGCCCGTGATCATCAGCGCGGGAGGCCTGGCGGCGCTGCGCATGCGCAACCCGGGCAGCCATGTGCTGCGCATGATTTTCGGCATGCTTGGGATGGTCGGGTCCTTTTACGGCTATGTCCATCTGCCGCTGGTGACGGTAACGGCGCTTGGCTTCACCATGCCGCTATTCTTGACTCTATTGGCCACGCCGATTCTGGGTGAAAAGGTTGGCTGGCGCCGCTGGCTTGCGGTGCTGGTCGGGTTTTGTGGCGTGCTGCTGATGGTGCGGCCCGAACAGGGCACCACGGATACGCAATGGCTTGCGCTGGCGCTTTGCCTTTTGGGCGCTTTGGCCTGGGCGCTTGCCATGATCACCATTCGCAAAATGGGTGAGGCCGGCGAAAGCGGCGTTGCCATTGTATTCTGGTTCGCGTTTTTCTCTGCCGTGCTGGCGGGGATTGCGATGATCCCCGTTTGGGTCTGGCCAAGCCCGACGCAATGGGCACTGCTGGCCGGCATTGGCCTGGTTTCCGCGATTGCGCAAATCATGATGACGGATGCCTACCGCAAGGGGGAGGCTTCCTTGTTGGCGCCCTTTGAATATTCAGCGATCATCTGGACCACGGCCCTTGGCGCGCTGATCTGGGCGGAAATGCCGGATGCCTGGGATTTCCTCGGCATCCTGATTCTGGTGGGCGCAGGGCTTTATATCTGGCATCGCGAAATGAAGCTTGGGGTGAAGCGGTAAATCATATCCCCCAATGCGCGCGCAGGCTGGCCGCCGCATGTTGCAGCACCAGATCAGATTTCGGAATGAAGCGCCCCATGGTCAGGCAGGCATGGATCTGATCCGCGACATGCAGATGCGTGACATTCACGCCTTCCTCATCCAGCCGCTTGGCATAGGCAATGCCCTCATCCACCAAAGGATCAATGCCGGCCGTCATCAGGAAGGCGGGCGGCAGGCCCTTAAGCGAGGGCGCGCGCAAGGGTGACGCGCGCCAATCAATACCCTTTTCATGGGGGCCGAGATAATGCGCAATGAACCACTTCATGACATCGCGCGTCAGCACCAGGCCTTCAGTGAAGCGATCATAGGATGGCGGATTGCCGGCCATATCGGTGACGGGATAGAACAATACCTGATAGTCAGGCATGGGCAAATCACCATGCAGCGCCATCAGCGCAAGCACGGCGGCCAAGTTGCCGCCAGCGCTATCGCCGCCAACCGCAATGCGTGTGCGGTCTATGCCAAGGCGCTTCGCCTGCCGGCAAATATAACGATAAGCGGCGGCTGAATCCTCGACCGCTGCCGGGTAGCGGTGTTCCGGCGCCAAGCGATAATCAATCGCAATCACGCAAGCCTGCGACAGATTGGCAAGGCGCCGGCAGACCTGATCATGGCTGTCCAGATCACCAATCACCCAGCCGCCGCCATGCATATAGACAAGGCAGGGGAGTGCCGCTTCGGGATCAGTGCCGATGCCGCGATAGCGGCGCAAGCGTATCTTGCCGGCGGGCCCCGGGCATTTCAAATCCTCCACCAGCGCGACCTCGGGCGGGTCTGGCTGCATTACACGGCGGGAAGCGGCAGAAACCTCCCGCGCTTCGCCGGGGGTCAGGGTATTGAAGGCGGGGCGCTTGGCTTCCTTGATCAGATTGAGAACATGTTGCGCGCCTGCATCAAGTGTCATGAGACTTCCCCCTATTCCGCTGCCGCTGCCGGGCGTTCTGCACCACCGAAATGAAAGCCGCGATAGCCATCCGCGGCGATTTCATCGCAGAGCACGCGGTAATTTCCAACACCCCCCACATAGGGCATGAACAGCCTCGGCTTGCCCGGCACATTCGCCCCCATGTACCAGGATGCCGCGCGTGGATAGAGCGTGCGATGCGCGACCTTGTTCACTTCCTCCACCCAATTATCTTCCGCATCGCGATCGGCTTCGATAGTTGCTTGGCCCTTGGCCTGCATCTGCGCCAGGCAATCCATGATCCAATCCACATGCTGTTCGATGGAAACGATCATATTGCTGAGAACCGATGGGCTGCCTGGCCCCGTGATCATGAACATATTTGGAAAACCTGCCGTCATGATGCCAAGCAGGGTGCGCGGCCCGGCTTCCCATTTGGCATTGAGACTTTCGCCCGCGCGGCCCTTGATATCCACACCAAGCAGCGCGCCCGTCATGGCATCAAAGCCTGTTGCGAAAACGATATCATCGAATTCATGCGCGACGCCGCCGGCCGCAATGCCGGTTGCGGTAATGCGCGTGATCGGCGCTTCGTTGATGTCAATCAGCGTGACATTGGGCCGGTTATAGGTCTCGTAATAATGCGTATCCACACAAATGCGCTTGGTACCTATTGGGTGATTGCGTGGGCAGAGTTTTTCGGCTGTCGCGGGGTCTTTCACGGTTTCGCGAATCTTGCTGCGTACGAATTCCGCTGCCGTGTCATTGGCCGCCTGATCCAGCAGCAAATCGCGGAAGGACCCCATGAAGGCCGTGCCGCCAGCAGCCCAGCGCTTTTCATATTCCGCTTTGCGTTCCTCGGCACTCACTGACATCGCAGGCGTATCGCTCAGGCCGTAAAGGATGCCGGTGCGCATCATGCGCGCCTTTTGCCGGAGATTGGCGTAATCGCCCTTCCAGCTTTGCTCATGTTCATCATCCATCGGGCGATTGCGCGATGGGATGCTGAAATTGGGTGTGCGCTGAAACACCGCGAGATGCGCGGCTTCTTCCGCGATCACGGGGATGGACTGAATGGCGGAAGAACCGGTGCCGATCACCGCCACCCTGCGGCCGGTGAAATCAACCTTGTGATGCGGCCAATAGCCGGTGTGGAATTGTCGACCCTTGAAATCGGATATCCCCGGAATATCGGGAAGGCGAGCCGCAGAAAGGCAGCCTGTCGCCATGAAGAAATAGCGCGCGGTAAGCTTTTCCCCACGATTGGTGGCAATGCGCCAAAGCGCTGCGGCATCATCCCAGGCGGCATCGGTCACGCGGGTTTCAAAGCGGATATCGCGGCGCAGATCGAAGCGTTCCGCGACATGGCGCGCATAGGCCAGAATTTCCGGCTGCGCGGCAAAGCGTTCAGACCAGCGCCATTCCTGCTGCAATTCCTCGGAGAATGCAAAGGAATACTGCATGCTTTCCACATCGCAGCGTGCGCCCGGGTAGCGATTCCAGTACCAGGTGCCGCCCACATCATCCGCCGCTTCCAGGCAGATGGCCGTGATGCCAAGCCCGCGCAGCCGATGCAGCAGGTAAAGCCCGGCAAAGCCCGCGCCAACAATGACAGCGCCATGATTTTCCTGCGCCATATTCTTCCTCCTGGGCCTTTTCTTGGGGCTAGCGGAAAGCCTTCCGCCGGGACTGTCAATGCCCTCAAGCCGCGCTATGCTACCCGAAATACTGCAAGGGGAAAGTCCATGGATAAAGGTTTTCAGCTTGGTGAGCTGACGATTCAACGGGTTGTCGAGGAAGAAAGACCTATCTTCGATCCGCTGACCTTCTTCCCGACGCTCACGCCGGAATTGCTGGCCGAAAATCGTGCATGGCTTGAACCCCAGGCGCTGGACCCCGCGACGGGCAAGCTTGTGCTTTGCATCCAATCCTGGGTGGTGCGCACGCCGCATCATAACATCCTGATTGATACCTGTGTCGGCAATGACAAGAACCGCCCGACGCATCCCTTCTGGCACCAGATGAAGAGCGAAGCCTATATGCGCAACCTGGCCGCGCTTGGGCTTGGTGTCGCGGATATTGATTTTGTCATGTGCACGCATTTGCACGTGGATCATGTCGGTTGGAATACGCGGCTTCAGAATGGCCGCTGGGTGCCAAGCTTTCCGAAGGCGCGCTATCTTTTCACCAAGGAGGAATATGCCCATTGGGAAAAGGAACACGCCAAGGCGCCTTCGCCGGTTTTCGCCGATAGCGTGCTGCCCGTGGTGGAAGCGGGCCGCGTGGATTTCGTGGCGAATGATTATCAGATGAATGATCTGGTGAAGCTTGAATCGACGCCCGGCCATACGCCGGACCACGTCGCGGTGCGTCTTGGCAAAAAAGGCGCCGATGCGCTGGCGACGGGGGATTTGATCCATTCGCCGCTACAAGCACGCTATCCGGAAATTTCCATGCGCGCCGATAGCGATCCCGTGCGGGCAGCCGCCACGCGGCGGCGCGTGATGGAATGCGCCTGTGATACCTCCACCATTTTTTGCTTTGGGCATTTCCCATCGCCATCGCGCGGACGGATCAAGCGCTGGGGCAATGGATTCCGCGCTGAAGCGGTGGATTGAGCGATGAGGAGGATCATCGCGCTATTCATTTGGCTGCTGCTTCCGAGCGTTGTTTTCGCACAAGCCACCTGGCCCAATCGGCCCATCAGCCTCATTGTGCCTTACCCGCCGGGCGGCAGCACGGATAATGTCGCGCGGCCCTTGGTGCAGGAATGGGGCAAGGTGCTGGGGCAGACTGTGGTGATTGAAAATCGCGGTGGTGCGGGTGGTACGATTGGCGCTGATCTGGTGGCCCGCGCGCGGCCAGATGGCCATACGCTGCTGCTTTTCCCGACGGCGATTTTCACCATCAGCCCGCATATGATGCAGCTTCCTTATGATGTTGATCGTGCCTTTGTGCCGATTGCACGCGTCGCGGCTTCCGATGCCTTCGTCATCATTCATCCTTCTGTACCCGCGCGGCATATCCGTGACCTGGTGGCGCTGGCCAAACAAAGGCCCGGCGAATTGCGTTTCGGTTCCGCCGGCAATGGCACGATTACGCAACTGCAATGCGAAATCTTCGCTGAGGCTGCGGGCATCAAGCTGGAACATGTGCCGTATCGCGGCTCAGGCCAATCCTTCATTGATCTGCTGGCTGGGCGCATACAGATGATTTGCGATCCCGCCGCGCTACCCGGCGTGCGCGATGGCCGGCTGATTGCGCTCGCGAGTTTTGGTGATCGGCGGCATGAGGAATTCAAGGAGGTGCCGACACTCTTGGAACTGGGTCTCGCGGAACGCGGCGCCATGTCCTGGTTCGGCATTGCTGCGCCTGCTGGTACGCCCCCTGACATTCAAGCACGCATTACGGCCAGCTTGGAAGAATCGCTGCGCGCGCCCGCCGTTGCCTCCGGCATGGCGATTGGTGGGCTGCGGCCTGCGTTTGAAACAGGCGATGCCTTCACCCGGCGTATCCGCGAAGATCGCGCCGTTTTCCAAGGTGTGATCGAAAGAACAGGAGCAAAAGTGAACTGACATGGAACATGTAACCGTCACCGATGAAGGCCCGATCCGTATTGTCACGCTGAATAATCCCGCTAAGGGCAATGCCATCAGCAAACCAATGGGTGAGGCAGTGCAGGCCGCCATGCGCGAATTTGAAGCGCGTGATGATTTGCGCTGCGCGATCATCACTGCCGCCGGTACGCGTGCCTTTACCTTTGGTGCGGATGTCTCTGACCCGCCGGAATTGTGGCGCACCATTCCAAGTGTCGGCTATCGGCCGCTCAAGCCCGTGATTTGCGCGGTGGAGGGCTGGTGTGTGGGCGGTGGTATTGTGCTGGCCATGATGGCCGATCTGCTGGTCTGCGGCAAAAGCGCGAAATTCTATTACCCGGAAGCGAAGCTGGGTCTGACGGGCGGGATGATTGCCGGCCTGGTCAGCCGCATTCCGCATAAGATCGCGATGGAAATCATGCTGCTCTGCCGCACCGTGGATGCGGATCGCGCGGCCACGATTGGTTTGGTGAATGAGGTGGTTGAAGACGGCAAGGCTTTGGAAACCGCCAAGGCTTGGGCGTTGGAACTGACCGGCATGGCGCCCATGGTTGTTGCGGAATTGAAGCGCATGGTGACCGAGGAAATCCTGCCGCGCGGGCCTTCCGAGCAAATGGCGATCCATGGCCAGCGCATGGGCGCCATTCGCGCGTCAGAGGATTTTGCCGAAGGCAAGGCCGCCTTTCGCGAAAAGCGCCCGCCACGTTTTCGCGGGCGCTGATCTCAAAGGATATCAGGGGAACATGGCAACGGCACGGATGGGGCTCGCCGTACCGCCCCTGATTTTCAGCGGAAAGCCGATGAATGTGAAGCGCCCGCGGCCAATCAGCTTATCCAGATTGGCGAGGCATTCCATATGCGTAATGCCGCGTTCCGCGCAGGCCATATGCGCCTGGAAATTCAACTCGCCTTCCGGGGCAGGGCTGATCGCCTCCACCCCAAACATGCCAATGCCGCGATCTGCAAGCCAATGCACGGATTCCAGCGCCAGCCCCGGAAAATCATGCAAATAGCCAGGCTTGCCGAGTAGTCTTTCATTCGTTGCCATCCAGATCAGCACGGTATCGCCCTTGCGGATTTCCTGGCCTGATTTGGCGAGTGCTGCCTCCATTTCTTTCACTGTGATCGCGTGCTTCAGCGGTACATGGGAAAGGTCAAGGCAAATCGCGCTGGTATAGAATTTCTCGAGCGGCATTTGCTCCACTGAAAGCGCATCAGGGCGCGGGTCGAAATGCACCGGCGCATCCACATGCGTGCCGGCATGGTCCGACATGGAAAAATAGAGCGCCTTGCTGGTGAAGGTAGTATTGCCTGCTACCTTCTTTTCAGAATGATCGCCCCAGACTGTCATCACTACGGGCGGGTGGCTTGGGTGTGTCTGCGTGCGGTGAAATATTTCACGGCTGAGATCAACGAATTCCATGGATGTTTTCTTTTGTTGTAAAGCGTCTAAACATTCACGCCACGAATGGCGTTGATGATCGCCTCTGTCACCTGATCCGTCGTCGCCTTGCCGCCCAGATCGGGTGTCAGCACATCACCGCGCCCGGTCACCAATTCCACCGCGTGCATCAACTGCGCCGCCGCTGGAGCTTCGCCCAAATGTTCCAGCATCATGGAAGCGGTCCAGAAAGCGCCCAGCGGATTGGCAATACCCTTGCCGGTGATATCGAAGGCCGAGCCATGGATCGGTTCAAACATGGAAGGGCGCTTGCGCGACGGATCAATATTGCCTGTCGCACCAATCCCGAGCGAACCCGCCAATGCCGCCGCAAGATCAGACAGGATATCAGCATGCAGATTGGTTGCAACCACGGTATCAACGCTGCCTGGCTTCATGACCATGCGGGCGGTCATGGCATCCACCAGCATTTTCTCGACCGTGAGGGCCGGATATTGCGCGGTGATTTCCGCGCAAACCTCATCCCACATCACCATGCCGTGGCGCTGCGCGTTTGATTTTGTCACTACCGTCAAGTGTTTGCGCGGGCGCGCCATGGCGACTTCACAGGCATGGCGGCAAATGCGCGCCACCCCTTCGCGCGTGAAGACCGCGACATCCATCGCAACTTCAATCGGCAGGCCGCGATGCGCGCGCCCACCAACGCCGGCATATTCGCCCTCACTATTTTCGCGCACGATTACCCAATCAATCTGCTCCCCCAGATCAGGCCGCAATGGCCCCTTGATGCCGGGCAATAGGCGCGTGGGGCGGACATTGGCGTATTGGTCAAAACCCTGACAGATCGCGAGGCGTAATTCCCACAACGTTACATGATCAGGAATATCCGGCGCACCAACCGCGCCGAAGAAGATCGCATCAAAACCTTCAAGCTGGTTCAGGCCATTTTCCGGCATCATTCGTCCGGTACGGCGATAGTAATCGCTGCCCCAATCGAAATCCTGAAAATCGAGTTTGAAGCCACCATTCTTGTCAGCCAAAGCCTGCAAAACCTGACAACCTGCTTTGATGACATCCGGCCCGATGCCATCGCCACCCATGGCGGCAATTCGATACGTCTTCATGATCACTACTTTCCTTTCACGGGCGCTGCAGGCGCAAATCCAGGCCGCGCGCAATCCAGGCGGCTTCAATCACATCAAGATCTGTCTCGCCGGAAGGATTGGCCTTGCTGGGCCGGGAAGCAAGCCCGGGCTCGGCCTGAATGCGCCACAGACCCAGCAGGCGACGCAATTCGATAAGCGGCGCCGTGTGATCATCCACGCGGAGATTGATGTCGGGGAAATCCTCTGTCGTGGTCAAAACAAGTGCCGCAGATTGCCGACCACGCTTATCGCCGCCGGCGGCCTCGCCCGCATCAAGCGCCGTGATCAGGCGTTCCGGCAGGACAAGGCCGGCATTGGCGCGGAAACTGTCGAAGCTTGCCTGCACGACCGCGCCGCCTGCCAGCATATTGCCGGCGACGCTGAAGCCATCACCACTCAGATGCCCGCACCATTCAACGCAATTCTCGCCGGTCCAGGCGGCGTTGCGGCCATGGCAATCCACGGCATGGATTTGCCGCAAGCCCTTGCCCTCATCGCCCACCAGGGCGGCTTCAATCGCCTTGGCCGGCGTCAGGCCGCGTTCCAGGCCTTGCAGCACGGCTGGCCCCAGATAGCGGTTGCTCATGGATTGCGTGCTGACGGCACCAACGCCCGATTTCAGGAAGGGGCAGGTGGCGCCCACCGCGATATTGCAGGTGGTGACCGCAACCGCGAAGGCGCCCGAGGCAGGATCATGCGCAACGATGGACCAGGTCATGCGGCGGGCCTTTCTTTTACATCGAGGCAAAAGCTTAACCGCGCCATGACGCTTGCAGGAAGCCCACCCCATGCCAAAATAGGCCGAAACGGGAGGTTTCTTGCCATGTCCATTTCCATTTCTCGCCGTGGCCTTGCCGGTCTTGGCCTTGCTTCGCTTTTGCCCTCGGCTGTTTCTGCGCAAGCCGCCTGGCCGGATCGGCAGGTACGGCTGATCGTGCCCTTCGGCGCTGGCGGTGCGGTGGATACGCTGTCGCGCCTGGTCGCCAATGGCTTTGCGGCGCAGACCAATGGCCAGTCGCTGGTGGTGGAAAACCGTTCCGGCGCTGGCGGCGCCATTGCGGGCGCTTTCGTCGCGCAAAGCCGGCCTGATGGCTATACGCTGATGATGGCCGACCTCGGCGCCAATTGCATCGGCAAGGAATTGCAGCCTGCGCTGAATTATGACCCGATGCGCGCCTTCACGCCGATCTCGCATCTGGTGAATCTGCCGATTGCGGTGATCGTGCCGGCCAATCTGCCGGTGCAAACGCTGGAAGACTTGCTGGCCCGCGCGCGGGCGCGCGCTGATGGCATTCAATATGCCTCCCCAGGTGTTGGCCATGTCAGCCATTTGGCCGCAGAGCTTTTGGGCCGCCGCGCCGGCGTGAAGCTCACGGCCGTGCATTACCGGAGCGGCGCTGATGTGATGCGCAGCCTGATTCAGGGTGAGACGGAATTTTCCTTCCCCTCTGTTTCCACGGCACTTCCCTTCATTCGCGAAGGTCGTGTGCGTGCGCTTGCGATTGGCACGCCAGCCCCGGTTGCCGCGCTGCCGGGTGTGCCTTCTGTTGCGGCAAGCTTCCCAGGGTTTGAGGCAATGACTTGGCACGGCATTGTAGGCCCTGCCGGCATGCCGGATGATGTGGTGGCAGCGGCCAATCGCATCTTCCGCGCAATCATCACCTCAACCGAAGTGAAGGAAACCGTGCAGCGTGTGCAGGCTGCGGATGTTATTGCCTCAAGCCCGGCGGAATTCGCGGCACTCATTGCGCGCGATCACGCGAAATGGACGCCCGTGATCCGTGAAGGAAATATTCGCGCCGAATAAACCCTGGCGCGGAGAAGCTGATCAGCAACCAAGCTGATCAGCCAAATCCTCAAAGCTGGTCGCGATCGCGCCCCAATCCTGTTCGGCCTTCAAATCCGTCCCTTGATCCGCCCCATGTTCATTGGGGCGGAGCACGAAGGCTGTGGCCAGCCCGCATTTGCGTGCGGCGGCCAAATCGCCGTTATGCGCGGCGACAAGCGCGACTTGCGCTGGCTTCAGGCCCAGAATCTCGCAAGTGCGCAAATAGGCCTCCGGCTGCGGCTTATAGGCTTGCGCCGCCTCAGCCCCCAGGATCGCATCCCAGGGCATGCCGGCGCGCTTCGCCATATTCGCCAGCAGCAGGATATTGCCATTGGATAAGGGCGCGATGAAATGCTTGGCTTTCAGGCGGATCAGGCCTGGAATGGTATCGGGCCAGGGGTCCAGGCGATGCCAGGCGCGGTTTAGCCAATCAAGCTCCTCCGCGCTCACGCCTGCTGTGATCACGCCGAAATCCTTCAAGACGCCATCGAGGTTTTCGCGGTGTAGCACATCAAGCCGCGTGAAGGGGCGGCGGCCGCTCCGTACTTCTTCCATGGCGGGTTGGTAGCGTTTGCGCCAGGCATCGGCGAAGCGATGCGGGTCAATATCACTGCGTCCGTGACGCGCCAGGAAGGTCCGAGCATCGCGCGCGATGCCGTTACGCCAATCCACCACCGTGCCGAAAACATCGAAGACCAAAGCCTTCACTTCGGGAAGTGCACTCATGCTGCGTTATCCTTTTCGGGCACGGCCCATTTCTTTTCAAAATCCCAGACCTCGGGGAAGCCCATGAGTTCCGTCATGCGCTTGAAGCCATAGGATTCACCAAGCGCGATACTGTCCCCTGCATTCTTCAAATGCGCATAGGCGCGTTCCAGCGCAGCGGCAGCGGCAAGAAAGCCAATGGCGGGATAGATTGCCATGGCATAGCCGATTTCCTGCAAGCGCGCGGCAGGCAAAATGGGCGTGCGCCCGCCTTCCACCATATTGGCAAGCAAGGGTTTGGAAATCGCCTTGCCGATGGCGCGCATCTCATCCTCGCTTTCCGGGCTTTCGATGAAAACGATATCAGCGCCGGCATCGCCATACATACGCCCGCGGCGAATGGCTTCTTCAAGGCCAAGCGTAGTGCGGGAATCGGTGCGCGCCACGATCAGGAAATTCGGATCGCGCCGCGCTTCGGCGGCGACCTTGATTTTCAGCACCATTTCCTCGGCCGGGATCACGCGCCGGCCGGGTGTGTGGCCGCATTTCTTTGGCATTTCCTGATCTTCAAGCTGAATGCCTGTCATGCCGGCGGCTTCATAGCCAAGCGTAGTGTGGCGCACATTGAGCAAACCGCCATAGCCCGTATCGGCATCCGCCACCAAAGGTGTCTTGCAGCCGCGCGCCATGGTGCCCATGCGCGCGACCATATCGGCATAGGTGGCGATGCCCGCATCCGCGACACCTAGCGCGGAAGCAACGGTGCCGAAGCCCGTGCCATAGATGCAGTCAAACCCCATGCCATCGGCGATCTTGGCCGAAATCATGTCAAAAACACCAGGTGCCAGGATGAAGCGCTTTTCGGCGAGCGCCTTGCGAAGGGATGGATTGGCCATGGGAATTCCTTATCTGTTTATTGTGGGCGGATATGGCCGGCGGCACTCGCCGCGGCCCAAATGCGATCATCGCGTTGCATGGCTTCCAGCAGCGCCGCAGATGGGCGCACATCGGCCTCTACCCCAAGCGCCACCAGCCTTTGCTTGAAGGTTTCATCGGCGAAAACAGCGCTGATGGTGCGATAGATGCGATCCACCAAGGCAGGCGGCATGCGCGGCGGCCCCAGCATCGCAACCCAGCCGGAAAGATCAAAATCGCGCACGCCCTGTTCGGCGGGCGTTGGCGCATCCGGGAAGAAGGGCGAACGTGTTCCGGTGGAAACCGCGAGCACACGCACGCGCCCGGTTTGCATATGCGGCATGGCACTGACTGTGCTGGTCCAACCACTCGGCAAATGCCCGGCGACGATATCATTCATCAAAGGCCCGCCGCTGCGATAGGCGATATCGGGCATTTCCACGCCCGCGCGCCGCGCCATTTCCTGGCCAATGAAGGAAGACAGCGCCTCGGTTGAACCGGTGCCCACCTTGCCGGGATTGGCCTTGGCATAGGCAAGCATGGAGCGGAGCGAATCAAAGGGCTGATTGGCGCCCGCGACCAGCACCATGGTGTTGCGCGTCAGCATCGCAATTGGCGTGAAATCGCGTATCGCGTCATAGGGCATGCTGGGCAGATGGTATTTGTTCATGACATGCGTGGAAACCACGACCAGCAGCGTGTGCCCATCAGGTTCTGCCCGTGCCACCACTTCTGAGCCAATTACGCCGGCAGCGCCCGCGCGATTTTCCACGATGAAGGGCTGGGGCAGGGTGCTGCGCAACGCCTCCCCAATCGCGCGCACCAGAATATCCGTCCCGCCACTGGCGGCATAAGGCACCACGACGCGCACGGGCTTGGTGGGCCAGGTAATGTCTTGTGCTTGAGCGAGTCCCGGCAAGGCGCTTGCGGCAACGGCGCCGAAAAGGGCGCGTCTTTCGATTTTCATGTCCTGTCTTCCTCAATCCACCCGTGCGCCGGTGGCGCGGACAATCGGCACCCATTTGTCAATTTCACTCGCGATAAAGGCGCGCGTTGCATCCGGCGTCATGCCATCCGGGATGGTATTGCCAAGCTGGATCAGCCGATCCCGCACCTCTGGCTTACGCAGCGCAATGGCGATTTGCTCATACAGGAATTGCCGGATCGGCAAAGGGGTGCCGAGTGTGGCGGACCATGGCGTCCAGGTGGTGGCCTGGAAGGCGGGCAGGCCCGCTTCGGCGGAAGTCGGCACATCGGGTGCCATGGGTGAACGTTCTGGTGTGGCAATCACCAGCCCGCGCACCGTGCCGGCGCGGATGTGATCAGCGAGGAAGGAGATGGTGTCCGACTGGAACGCAATGCGCCCCACCGCCAGATCAGCAAAGGACGCCGCAGAACCGCGATAGGGTACATGCTGCGCCTGAACACCCATCAGATGCAGCAGCAGTGCAGAGGAAATATGCCCCGTGGTGCCATTGCCCGAAGACCCGAAATCAAACCGGTTGGGATTGGCGGCGAGCAGGGCACGGAATTCGGCGAGTGTATTCACGCCAAGCGAAGGATGCACCGCCAGCACAATGGCGGAATGGCTGCTGATGGTGATGTGGTCCACCCCGGTCAGCGGATGCACACGCAGCCTGTCACCATAAAGCCCGATATTGAGCGCATGCGACCCAAGTGCTCCGACCAGCAGCGTGTAGCCATCGGGCGGTGTTTGCGCGACCGTTTCGAACGCCACGGTGCCCCCGCCCGAGGGACGATTTTCCACCACGAATTGCTGGCCCAATTGCTGCGACAGCGCGGTTGAAATCAGCCGCGCATTGATATCGGCATTGCCGCCAGGGGCAAGTGCCACCACCACGCGCACCGGCCGGTTCGGGTAATCCGTACCTGGCGCCTTGGGCTGCGCCCAGGCAGGTAGCGCCAGCAACGCAGCCAAAGCCGCGGTCAGAAATGTTTTTCTCATTCTCGCCTCCCCGTTATTTCAACCAATCGAATGTTCCAGCACGCCAACGCGTTCCACTTCCAGGCGCAGCCTGTCACCCGGCTTCAAATAGCGCGGCGGGTCGCGGAAATGCCCAACGCCGGCTGGCGTGCCGGTGGCAATCACATCGCCTGGCTCAAGCGTCATATAGCGCGACAGAAAGGCAATCAGCGCCGAGACCGAAAAGATCAGATCGCGCGTATTGCCATGCTGTACTTCTTCGCCATTCAGCCAGCATTTCACCTCCAGCATCCAGGGCTCGCCCACTTCTTCCGGCGTTACAATCCAGGGGCCGATTGGGCAGAAGCCATCCATGCCCTTGGCGAAGGATGTCATGGCAAGCGGCACATCGAATTGAAATTCCCGCGCACTGACATCATTCAACACCGTGTAGCCCGCGACGTAATCCAGTGCGATGCCCTCCGGCACATCCCGCGCTGTCTTGCCGATTACGACGCCTAGTTCCACTTCCCAATCGGGCTTTTTCACATCGCGCGGGATTGTCACGACTGCCCCGGGGCCCACGACGGAGCTTGCGGGCTTCATGAAAATGCGCGGCATTTCCAGCTTGGGGCCGCCGACTTCCTTGGCGTGATCGCTGTAATTGCGCCCGACACCGAGGATCTTTCCGGGCTTCAGCGGCGCCAAGATTTTCGCACCCGCAAGCGGTTGGCGCAGCGCGCCGTTCTCCGCCCGCGCTGCAAAGGCAAGTGCGCGGCCGGCGGCCGTCATCGCCGCTTCATCGCCAAGCAGCGCCACCATATCGGCGGGGATGATCTCAGTGCTGCGATCAGCCTCACCCGCCGCGCGCATGGCGGCCGATAGGGCAGGGCGCAGTGCCACCAGGCTGTCGCCCACCACACCACCAAGGGCAGGGCCATGCGCGCCCTGAAAAGTGACCAGCTTCATGCCGCGAGCGCCGCGTAATCGAGTGTCGCCATAACCTGCACGCGCAGGATGTAGCGATCCTCCCCGGGCAAATAATCCGCCACCGCATTATGCATGGTGCCAATATTATCCCAGATCAGCACATCACCTTCCGACCATTCATGCGTATAGAGGTATTTTTCCTGCGCCTGATGGCGGAACAGGTAATCCAGCAGCGCATCGGATTCCGCGCGATCCATATCCTTCACATACATGGCATAACCGCAATTGCAGTAGAGCACCGGCCGCCCGGTGATGGGATGGATACGCACAATGGGCTGTTCCACGGGCGGTTTCTTCGCGCGCTGGTCGGGTGTGAGTGGCCCGCGGATGCTGCCCGGCCTCTGGCGCATCATGTCCCAGAATTTGCTGAAATCATGAATGGCAACGCGGCCTTCAATGCGTGCCTTCACCTCGGCCGGCAGATCGGCATAGGCGGCATGCATATTGCGGAATTGCGTTGCCCCCAAGACCTTGCCATCGCGCCGCGGCACGCGCTTGGCATGCAGCATATTCGCAAGCGCGATTTCCTTGGAATAGGACATATCCGTATGCCAGCCCTGGCCGGCATCATTAAGCCCCAAAGGCTTGCCCGCCGCATCCTTCATATTGGACAGGATCATCACTTCCGGATGGCCTGGCGCATGGAACAGATTGGCGACATTCACCTCCAGATCGCCAAAACGCTTGCCGAAGGCCGCCACTTGCGGCGCTTCCAGATCCTGCTTCGGGAAGCAAAGCACGCCATATTCGCCAAGGGCGCGCAAAAGCGTGCGAAAATCCTCGGGCGAGGCAGGTTCACGCAGGTCAATGCCCTCGACCCGGGCGCCGAGCCCGGCATTATTGGGGGTTATTTTCATGCTGGCATCCTCCAGAAGCGCCAAAGGTGATGCCCTGGCCGCGGGGCGTCAACCGGGCGCTTCCCTGGGGCTTCAGACTGCGTCAGGATGGCGCCATGGAAACGCAATCTCCCAAACCCGCCCCGGTCGTTATTGGCGGGGGAATTGTTGGCCTGTGCATCGCCTGGCATTTGGCGCGGCGCGGGCTGAAGCCGCTGGTGCTGGAAGCCGGCAAGGAAGGTGCCGCCTATACCGGCAATGCGGGCGCTATCAGCCATGGGTCGGTGGCACCGCTCGCCATGCCGGGCGTGTTGGCGCAGGTGCCGAAAATGCTGATGGACCCGGCCGGCGCTTTGCATATCCCCGCGCGCTATTGGCTGCGCGCCATGCCCTGGCTGCTGCGCTTTGTTGCCTCCGCGCGGCGAGAGAAGGTGGAATCCGCCGCCGTTGCGCTTTCCGCATTGCTGTTTTCCGCGCCTGATCGGCATCGCGAAATTCTGGCCGCAGAAGGGGCGAGTGACCTGATCCGCGAAGAAGGCCAGATGTATCTCTACCGGAATGAGGAACAGCTCGCGAAGGATCATGCCTCCCTCACGCTGCGCCAGAAGCATGGGCTGAAGGTGCAAAAGCTGGTCGGCCCGGCCTTGCGCGAATTGGAACCGGAAGTGTCCGAGGATTACCAGATTGGCCTTTATCTGCCCGATCACGGTTCCTGCGTGAATCCAGCGCGGCTCGCTGCCGTGGTGGCCAATGGCGTGCGCCGCATGGGTGGCGAGATTCGCAACATTGAAGTGCAGGCCATTCTGACCGAAGGCAAGCGCGTGACCGGTGTGCGCTGCGCGGGGGAGGATATTGCCGCGGATCAGATTGTGCTCGCCGCCGGTGCCTGGTCTGCGCGTTTGCTGGCACCCTTGGGGCTGAAGGTACCCTTGGAAACCCAGCGCGGCTATCATGTGATGCTGCCGGATGCGGGCGTGCGCGTTGGGCGCGTGCTGTCGCCCGCTGATCGCAAGGTCTTTATCAGCCCAATGGAAGAAGGCTTGCGTGTGGCGGGTTCGGTTGAAATCGCCGGGCTTGATGCGCCGCCCACGGAAGCGCGCGCGATGTTGTTGTTGGGCGATCTGAAAAAGGTATTCCCCAAGGCGCGCACGGAAGGCGGCAAGATCTGGATGGGCCATCGGCCCTGCCTGCCCGATAGCGTGCCGGTCATGGGGCCGGTTCGCGCCTGGCATGGGCTTTATTGTGCCTTTGGCCATGGGCATTTGGGCCTGACGGGATCAGCGCCGACTGGCGCGCTAATGGGCGCGCTTTTGGCAGGCGAAAAGCCCAATTTCGATTTCACGCCCTTCGCGGCGGAACGTTTTGCTTGAGGGGAGGAAAGGCAATGGGACAGGTTCAAGGCAAGGTTGCGCTGATCACTGGCGCTGCGGCCGGCATAGGTGCCGCTTGCGCGGAAGCGCTCGCGGCCGAAGGGGCGCGCGTGGTGCTGACCGATGTTGATGATGCGCGTGGCGAGGCTTTGGCTGAGAAGCTCTGCGCCGCCGGACATCAGGCGCTTTACCTCCATCAGGATGTGGTGGATGAGGCGCGTTGGGCGGAGGTGATTGCCGCCATTGAAGCGCAATTTGGCCGGCTGGATGTGCTGGTTTCCAATGCCGGCATCGCCATCATGAAACCTTTGCTTGATATGTCGCTGACAGAATGGCGCCGGCAGAATGCGGTGAATATTGATGGCGTGTTTCTTTCGGTGAAATACGCCATTCCCGCCATGCGCCGCGCGGGTGGCGGTTCCATCATCATGATGTCGTCCATCGCTGGCATTCGCGGTTCTGCCGGTTTGGCAGGTTATTCCGCGAGCAAGGGGGCGGTGCGGCTATTCTCAAAATCCGTCGCGCTGGAATGCGCTGGCGCGCGGGATGGCATTCGCTGCAATTCCGTCCATCCCGGCGTGATTGAAACCGATATCTGGCAGAAGATGCCGCAGGGCACGCAGGATGGTCGTAATGCGCCGATTGATCCGCGCCAATTGGCGGCGAATATCGTGCCCCTGGGTGAAGCGGGCACCGCGGCGGATATCGCGGCTGGTGTTGTGTTCCTGGCATCTGATGCATCGCGGCATATGACGGGCAGTGAATTGGTGATTGATGGCGGTTCAACCGCCGGCCGCGCCGGCACCATGCCGCGTTGAAGGATAGGATATCAGTATGAAGACCGCCCTTGTCACCGGCGCCGCGTGCGGCATCGGCCTTGCCGTCACGAAGCGGTTTCTCGCCGAGGGCTGGAATGTCGCGCTGCTTGACATCAACGCTGAGCAACTGCGTGAGACCATGGCGGCGCTGGCCGAACCTGCTAAAACGCTCGAGATCATCTGCGATGTTTCAGACCCGCCCGCGATTGGTGCCGCCGTGCGTCAGGCGGCAGCGCGCTTCAAGCGGCTGGATGCGCTGGTGAATAATGCCGGCATCGCCATTTTCAAACCCATTCTGGAAACCACGCCGGAAGATTGGGCGCGTGTGCTTGCGGTAAACCTGACCGGCCCCTTCCTGGCAGCGCAAGCAGCCGCACCCATCATGGCAGAGGCTGGCGGCGGGGCGATGGTGAATATCACCTCCATCTCCGGGCTCCGCGCTTCAACTTTGCGCGTTGCCTATGGCACCAGCAAGGCCGGGCTTGCGCATTTGACCAAACAGCAGGCGGTGGAATTCGCGAGCCTTGGCATCCGCGTAAACGCAGTCGCCCCCGGCCCAGTGGATACGGCCATGGCGAAGGCCGTGCATACGCCGGAAATCCGCGCGGATTATCATGATCACTTGCCGCTTAATCGCTATGGGCTGGAAGCGGAATTGGCGGAGGCCGTATTTTTCCTGTGCAGTGACCGCGCGAGCTATCTGACCGGCCAGGTGATTGCTGTGGATGGAGGGTTTGACGCCATGGGGATTGGCCTGCCCACACTCAGGGCAGAACGGCGCAATCTTTAACTTGCCAGGCGCAATATCTCCTCCAAATCCGCCGCGCCACGCACGGGGCGGGGATTGGTCGCAATCGGTGCATCGCCCGTCCAGCGCGCGGCAAGGCCCGGGATTTCAGCCTCCATAATGCCTTGCTGATGCAAGCGCGTCGGCAGGCCAAGCCCCGCGACAAAATCCTCAATCGCCGGGCCTGCTTCCGCGCCGCCAAAAATCGCCGCGATATCCGCCTGCCGCGCTGCATTCACTGGCGCATTCCATCGCATCACCGCATGCAGCATGAGGCAGGAGGTGATGCCATGCGGCACGCCGCGCGCAGCACCCAAAATATAGCCAAGCCCATGGCTGGCACCGACGGGCACGCCCGCCCATCCGCCCTGCACGGAAAGCCAGGCCGCTTGCTGGCAAAGCGCGCGCGCCCGCAAATCCCCCGCTGCTTCCGCCACGCGCGGCAGGCCCTCTGCCAGCATCAGCATGGCCTGGCGCGATACCGCATCGGAGAATGGCGCGGGCTGCAAGGCGCACCAACGCTCCGCTGCATGATCCAAGGCGCGAATGCCAGATGACAGAAAAAGCTCAGCCGGCGTCTCCAACGTGGCAGCCGGGTCAAGCAGAACAGCGCGCGGCACCATCCAGGGATCAAGCGCGCGATATTTCCGCCCCTCGGCCAAATCCGTATAGCCGGCATGGGGCGCGAATTCGGCGGCGGAAAGCGTGGTTGGCACCGCGACCAAACGCGGCGAGGGCGCGGCACCATCCCAGGCACCGGCTGATGTGCCGCGAGAGACCGCCGCTTCAATCAACGCTGCGCGCTCCGTAATGCCGCGCCAGACCGCAAGGCAGGCGACCTTGGCGCCATCAATCACCGAACCGCCACCCAAGCACACCACCAACTCGGCACGGCTTTCGCGTAGCAGCGCGGCCAGCGCCAAAACATCCTCAACCGGGCTATGGGCGCGCATGGCGGCGCTTTCCGCGACCAGGCGCGCGCCGAGCGCTTCGCGCACACTCTCGGCGATGCGGCTTTTCACCAGCGAACGCGTGGTAACCAGCGCAATCCGAGCCGCGGTGCCAATCTCGCCCGGCAGTGCTTCCGCGACCGAAACATCATGATAAACCCGCGCCTGGGCCGGCCATTGGTGCAGCATCGCCTTACCCCTTTGCCGCCGCAAAGAAGCGCGAAAAATCCGGCTTGCGCTTTTCCTGAAACGCCGCAACCGCTTCCGCCGCTTCCGGCCCGCGCAGCAGCGCGCCGAAGGCCGCGAATTCCACCTGCATATGTTCGGCGATGCGCGCTGCATCCGCACGCCTGAGCAGCGCCTTGGTTTGCGCCATGGCCGCCGGCGGCTTGGCGGCCAAGGCGCGTGCCTTGGCTTCCGCATGGGCCAATAATTCGTTGGCAGGCACCACGGCATTGATGATGCCGGCACGCAATGCGACGTCCGGCGCAAAGGCATCCCCCAGCATCAGCAATTCATTGGCGAGCAGCTGCCCGCCGCGCATCGGGACCAACAGGGAAGAACCGCCTTCCGGGCACAGCCCCAGATCCACAAAAGGCATGCGGAAGATGGCGTTATCGCCGGCATAGACCAGATCGCAATGCAAAAGCAGCGTGGTGCCAATGCCAATCGCATAACCGGCCACCGCCGCAACCACGGGCTTTGGGCACTCGCCAAGAGCCGCCAGCATTTCCCGCGCGGGTGAGGGAACCTCCGCCTGCTGTTCCCCGCGCGCGCGGAAATCCGCCACATCATTGCCGGAGGTGAAACAGGCATCGCCGCCCGTGATCAATACGGCGCGAATGGCGGGTGTAGTTGCGGCCTCCCGCAACGCCACTGCCATCGCGCCATACATCGCCCGCGTCAGGGCGTTTTTCTTCTCCGACCGGTTCAGGCGAATGATGCGCAGCCCCGCATCATCGGTGATCTCAATTTCAGACATGGGCGTTCCTCAAACAGAAATGGGCGGGATGGTTGCGGTGATCCAAGGTGCAATCATGCCCGCTTCAGGAAGTGCGTCAAATCGCCGTATAGCCGCCATCCACCGCCCAGGAGACGCCGGTCACAAAGCTTGCTTTCGGGCTGCAAAGCCATACCACCGCTTCGGCGATCTCCTCTGCCTGGCCCATGCGCGCCATTGGCACGCGCCCCAGAATGCGCTCACCCCGCCGGCGCATCGTCTCCTCGGTCATGGGTGTCTCGATATAGCCCGGACAAACCGCATTAACGCGGATGTTATCTTCGGCATGGTCAGCCGCCGCTGTCTTCGTGAGACCCACCACACCATGCTTTGCCGCAACATAGGCAGAGGAGGTAGCCGATCCGACCAACCCCAGGATCGAGGCGGTATTGATGATGACGCCGCCTGAAGCCTGCGCGCGCATTTGTGCCACTTCATGCCGCAGGCATAGCCAAACGCCAGTCAGATTCACATCAATCAGGCGGCGCCATGCTTCAGGCGCGACATCCGCGATTTTCTGCCCCTGGGCATTTACCTGATAAGGGGCGATGCCAGCATTGTTGAAGGCGCAGTCAAGGCCGCCAAAGGCATCCACCGTCGCCGCGATCATGGCCTTTACCGCGTCATCATCCGTGACATCACAAGCGATGGCGAGCGCTTGGCCACCCATCGCCTTGATTTCGGTGACAGTGCCTTGTGCCGCCTCCTCCAGGATATCCGCCACCGCCACCCGCGCTCCCTCCCGCGCAAAAGCGAGCGCAGTAGCGCGCCCTATGCCAGAGGCGCCGCCAGTCACGAGCGCGCTCTTGCCTTCCAGATCGCGTGTCATTTTTCAGCCTTTCCTGTCTTGCGCCGGCGCTGATGCGTGTTGCAGCGCTGGAAAGCGCTGCTCGGCATCATGAAAGGCCAGCGGCGTGAAGCTGGTGGGTGAATATGGGGTCATGGTGGCCTCCTGTTTCCTGATGCTCACCCGCCGCGCGGGTATCGGCAAGCCCGCCATCCCATGCCATAAAGGCAGTGAAAATAGGGAGGATGGATGATGTCACGCAAAACAATGTTGATCACCGGGGCCGGGCGCGGCATTGGCGCGGCCACGGCGCGCATGGCGGCCGCCCGCGGCTATGATTTATGCCTGACCTACCAGCAGGATCGCGTCAGCGCCGAAGCGGTGCAGCGCGATTGCGAAGCGGCGGGGGCGAAGGTCTTGCTGCTGCAAGGCTCGGTCGAGGATGAGGCGCATGCGATTGCCGCCTTTGATGGCATCATGAAGCATTTCGGGCGCATTGATGTGGTCGTGAATAATGCCGGCGGGACGGGCCCGCGCGGGCGGCTGGAAGATATTACCCATGCCGGCTGGGCCAATACCATGGGCGCCAATGTCACCGGCCTTGCCATGTTCTGCCGTGAAGCGGTGAAGCGCATGTCCACCAAGCATGGCGGCAAGGGGGGTGCGATTGTGAATGTCTCCTCCCGCGCCTCGGAACTCGGCAGTGCGGGCGAATATGTCCATTATGCCGCGAGCAAGGCCGCGGTGGATACGCTAACGATAGGGTTGGCGCGTGAAGTGGCGCAGGAAGGCATTCGGGTAAATGCGGTCAATCCGGGCCTGATTGAAACGGAAATCCATGCCCGTGGCGGCGCGCCGGATCGGCTGGCGCGGCTTGGGCCGCTGGTCCCCATGGGCCGGCCCGGCAAGCCTGAGGAAGTGGCGGAATGCATCCTGTTCCTGGCCTCTGACGCGGCTTCCTATGTGACGGCGGCCTGCCTGCAGGTTGGCGGCGGGCGGTGATGACGCATGTTTCGTTAACCGAAAGCGCATAAACTGGTCCTGTCATGACCGGAAGACGCTTCGACGCAATGGTGATTGGGGGCGGGCTGGTGGGCTCCGCCATTGCGTGGGGTCTCCGGCGTGAAGGGCTTTCGGTTGTGCTGCTGGATGAGGGGGATGCCGCCTATCGCGCCAGCCGGGGGAATTTCGGCCTGGTTTGGGTACAATCCAAGGGGCTCGGCGCGCCATGGTATCAGCGCTGGACGCGCCAATCGGCCGAAAGCTGGGCGCAATTGGCGGATGATCTGACCAAGCAAACCGGGCAATCGCTTCATCTTGCCCAACTAGGCGGCGTGCATCTTTGCCTTTCCGATCAGGAAATGAAAGACCGCGAAGCGCGCATGCAGCAAATGAAGCGCGAAGCGGGCAATTACGGTTTTGAATACCGAATGCTTGATGCGCGGGAAGCGCGCGAAATGCTGCCTGGGCTTGGGTCTGCCGTGGTGGGTGCTTCCTTCACGCCCTATGATGGCCATGTCAGCCCTTTGGCACTTCTGCGCAGCCTGCATCACGGTTTTACGGCGCTTGGCGGGGTTTATTTGCCCAATGTGAAAATCACCGGCATCGCGACCGCGCCACGCAATTTCCTGCTGGAAACCAATCTTGGCACCATCCAGGCGGAACGCGCCGTGCTGGCGGCTGGCCTCGGCAATGCCGCGCTCGCTTCCCATTTCGGCTTGAAGGCACCGGTACGCCCGCAGCGTGGCCAGGTGCTGGTGACGGAACGCACGCGCGCTGCCCTGCCCATGCCCACCACCACCATTCGCCAAACCGGTGAAGGCAGCATCATGCTGGGCGATAGCGTGGAGGAAGTGGGGTTCGATACACGCCAGACCCAACCGGTGATGGCGGAAATTGCCCATCGCGCGGCGCTTTGTTTTCCCTGGATCGGCAAGCTGAATGTGGTGCGCGCTTGGTCAGCGCTGCGCGTCATGTCGCCTGATGGGCTGCCGATTTATGACCAGTCCGAAACCCTGCCCGGTGCCTATACCGCCAATTGCCATTCCGGCGTTACGCTGGCCGCCGCGCATGGGAAGCTGCTGGCACCCATGATTGCGCGTGGCGCGCTTGATCCTTTCCTGGCGCCGTTTTCGGCTGAGCGCTTCTGATGTTTCGCACGCGCCCCGATCATCGGCCGGAAACCGTGCAGGTTTACGTGGAAGGCCGCGCCCTGATGGTGCCGGAAGGCAGCAGCGCCGCCGCCGCCATTCTGATTGCGGGCCTGCCTGCCATTCGTGAAACAGCGGTGTCCGGCAGCCCGCGCCTGCCCTGGTGCATGATGGGCGTCTGCTTCGATTGCCTGGCCGAGATTGATGGGGTCGCGAACCGGCAGGCCTGCATGGTGCCGGTCGCTGCCGGCATGCGCATCGCCCGCCAGCATGGCGCGCGGGAGCCTCAGCGATGAGCCTTGTGCCCGTCTCCACGCCTCAGGCGCCGCGCAAATTCGACCTGGCCATTGTGGGCGCGGGCCCCGCCGGCATGGCAGCGGCGATCACCGCGCGCGATTGCGGGCTTTCCGTATTGGTGGTGGATGAAAACCCCGCACCTGGCGGGCAGGTGTTTCGCGCCGCCGAATTGGCCGGCACCGATCCCGCCTTGGCGCGCGATATGGCGCCCGGGCTTGATCTGATCGCGCGCTTTCGCGCACTTGATATCACCTATCGCCCCGGTGCCACGCTTTGGATGCTCGATCCCGATATGGGCACGCTTTCACTTTCCCGTTTGAATGAGACGCTGGAATTCGTGGCGGATCGCATCTTGCTCACAACCGGCGCGCAGGAACGGCCAATGCCCATTCCGGGCTGGACTCTGCCTGGTGTAATGAGTGCGGGCGCGGCGCAGATTGCGTTGAAAACGGCCGGCATGGTGCCATCGGGCAGGGTGGTGCTGGCAGGGCAGGGGCCGCTGATGTGGCTGCTGGCCAATCAATTGATCCGCGCAGGCGTGCTGCCGGTGCTGGTGGAAACACGCACCCAGCCCATTTTGCGCACGGCACTTGAACAGGGCGGGATTTTCAGCGGCCTTGCGCAACTCACCAAAGGCATTGGGCTGATTCTGAAGGCGCGTCAGTCCGGCATGCGGGTGATCACGGGCGCGAAGCATTTGCGCGCGGAAGGCAGTAGCCGGGTACAGACACTGCGCTTCGAAGGCGGTTTTGAACCCTGCGATACGCTGCTGCTGCATGAAGGCGTAATCCCTTCCACGCATATCTCCATGGCGATTGGGCTGGAGCATGTTTGGGATGCGCGGCAGTTTTGCTGGCGGCCCAAGCTGGATGTTTTTGGCGCGTCTTCCCATACGCGTATTGCAGTTGCCGGCGATGGCGCGGTGATTGGCGGCTGGGAAGCGGCAGTTGCCACCGGGCAATTGGCCGCCTTGGATGCGGCTTTCAGGCTTGGCAGACTTGCAGGGGCGGATCGTGATTTCCGTGCGGAAGCCAGCGCGGATGCGCTATTGCAGGCCCGAGCGCTCCGCCCCTTTTTGGATGCGCTTTACGCGCCATCGCAGGAAATCCTGGCGCCACCTGAAGAATCCACCATCATCTGCCGGTGTGAGGAAGTGACGGCAGGGTCTCTGCGCTGGGCGGCGGCGATTGGCGCAACCGGCCCAAACCAGGCCAAGGCCTATTTGCGCTGCGGCATGGGGCCTTGCCAGGGGCGGCTTTGCGGCCCGACCGTGGCGGCGGTGATTGCCGAAATCCGTGGCGTAGCGGTGGAGGAGGTTGGGCATTTCCGCCCCCGCGCGCCCTATAAGCCCATCACCGTGCAGGAACTTGCCGGGGCGCAACACGGGGCGGATAGAATTTCCTGAGCCGCGCAAAGGAAATTGCACGCGAACCGATGAAGGCGCTAACAGAAACACATGACTGACTTTGATGGTAAGCCAGGGCGATTCGTACGCCGCCGGGCGGTACTGGGGCTTGGCGTGGCAGGGCTTTCCGTGGGCATGGCGCGGCATGCCAGCGCCGCATCTCGCACGGCGCTTGAACGCTTGGCGCGCCGGCTGGAAGCGCTTGGCGAAGATGGGCTGGACCCGCGCCATTATGATCTGCCGGGCGTTGCGCCGATGTCGCGTGCCGAAGCGGCCTTGCGTGATCTGGTGCTGGGCCGGGTTGCATCCCTGCCAGGGCGCGCGGATATCCGGCGTGATGCCGCGCGGGCTGATTTTCCCGCCTGGCGCGACCGGCTTTTCGCAAGTGCCGATCCAGCCAGCGTCCTGGACCAAGCGGCGATGCTTCATCCCGATGCGGCGCCGATCAAGGCAGCGTTGGTGCGATTTCTGGCCATCGCCGCGCGCGGTGGTTGGCCGGGCATTGAAGGCAACCTTACCAGCACGCTCGAACCCGGCAGCCATGATGCCGCGCGGGTTGGGCAGCTTCGCGCACGGCTGGCGCTGCTTGATCCGGAAGTACTGCGCGGCGCGGCGGCGGAAAGCCCCGTTTACGATGCGCGGCTGGAAGAAGCCGTCCGGCGCTTTCAGGCCGCAGAAGGGCTGGAAGCGGATGGCCGCATCGGACGCCTCACCTGGGCTGCCTTGAATACGCCTGTTGAGGCCAAGATTGCCCAGCTTCGCGTGGCGCTTGATATGCGCCGCGGCCTGGCCGCCCCGCCTGATCGGCGCATTGAGGTGAATATCCCCCATTTCCGCCTGCGCCTGACCGATGCCGGGCGCGTGGTGCTGGATATGGCCGTGGTGGTGGGCAGGACAGATCGGCAAACGCCCATGCTCGATGTCCGGCTGGTCGCGGTGCAATTCAACCCACCCTGGGGTGTGCCGGATCGCAATGCGCGGGAGGATTTGCTGCCGCGCTTCCGCCGAGAGCCCGGGCGCATGCAGGCCTTGGGCTATCGGCTGTATCAGCGCATTGATGGCGAACTCACCGAAATTGACGCGACCACGCTGGATTTCAGCGCCTATTCCAAGGACCGCTTCCCCTTCATCATCCGCCAGGACCCCGGTGAGGCGAATGCGCTCGGCCGGATCAAATTCGTCATGCCGAACCGCGACGACATTTTCATGCATGACACGCCGGATCGGCATTTGTTCCGCCGGGCGGAACGCGCCTTTTCCTCTGGCTGTATTCGCCTGGAACGGCCGATGGAGTTGCTGGCGGAGGCCTTCAGCGGCATGTCCGCCTGGAATCAGGAACGCTTCGATCGTGTCTTGGATAGCGGGGTGACCCAGGGCATTTCCCTGGCCCGGCCCATCCCGGTGCGCCTTCATTATGACACGGTGATCGTTGACTCCGGCAATGTGGTCATGCGCCGGGACATTTACGGCCTTGATGCCGCCTATCTCCGCGCGCTGGACGCACCGCGCAGCGAAAGGCTGGCAGAGGCACCGCCCCGGCGCTGAGGTTTTGGGGCAGGAATTAGGACATGGCGCGTTATCTGGTGACAGGCGGGGCCGGTTTCGTCGGCAGCCATGCGGTGCTGGCGCTGCTTGATCGCGGTGATGAGGTGGTGGTGCTGGATGACCTCAGCCAAGGCCATCGCGCTGCCGTGCCCTCTGCCGCGGCTTTGGTGCAGGCGCCGCTTGCGGATCGCGCGGAACTGGCGCGCGTTTTCGCCAATTGGCGCTTTGATGCGGTGCTGCATTTCGCTGCCCTTTCCTTGGTGGGCGAAAGCATGAAATCGCCCATGCATTACCTTGCGGAGAACCTCGGCAATAGCGTGCGGCTGATTGAAGCGGCGGTTGGCGCCGGGTGCCTGCGCTTTGTGCTCTCCTCCACCGCGGCACTTTTTGGCAAGCCGGAACGCATCCCGATTGATGAGGATTGCCCCGTCGCCCCCGGCAATCCCTATGGCGAAAGCAAGCTGATGGTGGAAACCGCGTTGGCCTGGGCGGAGCGTATCCACGGCCTGCGCTATGCGGCGCTGCGCTACTTCAACGCTGCCGGATCGGACCCTGCCGGGCGGGCGGGGGAAGACCACAACCCCGAAACCCATCTGGTGCCACTCGCGATTGATGCGGCGCTTGGCCGGCGCCCGGCGCTGACGGTGTTTGGCGATGATTACCCAACACCCGATGGCACCTGCATCCGCGATTACGTGCATGTGACCGATCTGGCGGATGCGCATTTGCGCGTACTCACGCGGTTGGAGACGCATGGTTCCTGCCGCTACAATATCGGCAATGGCGAAGGCCATTCGGTGAAGCAGGTGCTAAGCGCGATTGAACGCGTCAGTGGCCGCGCCGTGCCGCATAGTATCGGGCCGCGCCGTGCCGGTGATCCTGCCGTGCTGGTGGCGGCAAGCGAAAGGCTCAGGCGCGAAACCGGCTGGGCGCCGCGCTTTGGTGATATTGATGAGATTGTGCGCACCACCTGGGCCTGGCGGGAAGCGCATCCGCGGGGCTATGGGGACCGCTAAGCGCGGCCGTATAAGCCCTTGATCAGGCGCAAGAATTAAAATTTTCTTAGGAAGGGACGGGCCTGCAACCACAGGCGCTGCCCACTTGCCCTTCGCCCCCCCTGATGCGACAAGACGGGCGCAAATCTCAAAACATTCAAGGCGGCCCCAACGGCCCAGGCTATGGAAGGCAACAGCATGTCAGAACTCGAAATCGTCTGGACCAAGGTGGACGAAGCACCGGCATTGGCGACCTATTCCCTGCTGCCCATCGTGGAATCCTTCGTGGGTGTCGCGGGCGTGAAAATGAGCCTCAAGGATATTTCGCTGACGGGCCGTATCCTCGCGAATTTCCCGGAAAACCTGACGCCTGAGCAGCGGGTGAATGATGAACTCGCGGAACTCGGCAAGCTCGCGCTGAAGCCGGAAGCCAATATCATCAAGCTGCCGAATATCTCGGCCTCGGTGCCGCAGCTAAAGGCTGCGATCAAGGAATTGCAGGGCAAGGGGTACAATGTGCCGGATTATCCGGATAACCCTACCAATGATGCGGAAAAGGAAATCCGCGCCCGTTACGGCAAGGTGCTTGGCAGTGCCGTGAACCCGGTGCTGCGGGAGGGTAATTCGGACCGCCGCGCGGCAGGTGCCGTGAAGCAATATGCGCGCAATAACCCGCATAAGATGGGCGCCTGGTCGAAGGACTCCAAATCCCATGTCGCCTATATGCCGGGCGGGGATTTCTATGGCTCGGAAGTCGCCACCACTATCGCCGCACCCACCAATGCGCGCATTGAATTGGTGGCGAAGGATGGCAGCGTCACGGTGCTGAAAGCCAAGACGCCGTTGATCGCGGGCGAAATCATTGATGCGTCGGTGATGAGCCGGAAGGCACTCCGCGCCTTCCTCGCCGAACAGATTGATGCCGCGAAGCGCGCAGGGGTGCTGTTTTCCGTGCACCTCAAGGCCACCATGATGAAGATCTCCGATCCCATCCTGTTTGGCCATGCGGTTTCGGTGTTTTTCGCCGATGTCTTCCAAAAGCATGGCGCGACGCTGACCCGCCTTGGCGTCAACCCGAATAACGGTGTTGGCGATATGCTGGCCAAGATCGAAACCCTGCCGGAGGCCGAAAAGGCGCCGATCCTGGCCGATATTGACGCGACCTATAAGGCGCGCCCGGCGCTTGCCATGGTGAATTCTGATCGCGGCATCACCAATCTGCATGTCTCAAGCGATACGATCATTGACGCTTCCATGCCGGCGATGATCCGTGAATCGGGCAAGATGTGGGGCCCGGATGGCAAGCTGCATGACACCAAGGCAGTGATCCCGGATCGTTGCTATGCGCGGCTTTTCCAGACGGTGATTGATGACTGCAAGGCCAATGGCGCCTTTGACCCGAAGACCATGGGCACCGTCCCCAATGTCGGGCTGATGGCGCAGCAGGCCGAGGAATATGGTTCACACGACAAGACTTTCGAATTGACGGCCGATGGCGAAGTGCGCGTGGTCGCCGATGATGGCACCGTGCTGCTCTCACGCCCTGTGGAGGCCGGCGATATCTTCCGCATGTGCCAGGTGAAGGATGCGCCCATTCAGGATTGGGTGAAGCTTGGCGTGCGCCGTGCGCGGCTGACCAATACGCCCGCGGTCTTCTGGCTGGATGCCAAGCGCGCGCATGATGCTGAACTGATCAAAAAGGTCGAGAAATACCTGAAGGATCACGATACCTCCGGGCTTGATATCCGCATCCTGGGATCGGTTGAGGCGATGCAATTCTCGCTCTATCGCATCCGCAAGGGGCTTGATACCATCTCGGTCACCGGCAATGTGCTGCGCGATTATCTGACCGATCTGTTCCCGATCATGGAACTCGGCACCTCGGCCAAGATGCTCTCCATTGTGCCGTTGCTGAATGGCGGTGGCCTGTTTGAAACCGGCGCTGGCGGTTCAGCGCCTAAGCATGTCGAGCAATTCCAGCAGGAAGGGTATTTGCGCTGGGATTCGCTTGGTGAGTTTCTGGCCCTTGGCGCGTCGCTCGAGCATTTGGCGCAGACCACGAATAACCAGGATGTGAAGGTGCTGGCTGAGACGCTTGATGAAGCGAATGGCAAGATCCTGGAATATAACCGCTCCCCCGCGCGCAAGGTGGGTGAGATCGATAATCGCGGCTCGCATTTCTACCTGGCGCTTTATTGGGCGCAGGCTTTGGCGGCGCGCGACAATAGCTCTGGCCTCGCGGCGCGCTTCAAGCCGCTTGCGGATCTGCTCTCAGCCAATGAGAAGAAGATTTATGGCGAATTGATCGAAGCCCAGGGCAAGCCGCAGGAATTGGGCGGGTATTACCGTCCCGATGATGCGAAAACCTCGGCCGCGATGCGCCCCAGCAAGACCTTGAATGACGCTTTGGCGACGCTGAAGGGGTAACAGACCGAAACGGATGGATCGGGTTAGATTTTGGGCGGCAGACGCGGCGGAAGCACAAGAAAGCTATGCCTTGCGTCTGCCGTTTCCCTCAAGATCGGCCAGACTGTGAGGGTTTCGGCCGTAAGGAAGGTTGGTCTGGGAAATGTCGGTCAAAACCTACAGCGGCGGCTGCCTGTGTGGTGCTATCCGCTTCGAAGCCAAAGCCCCCGCCGCCAGGCCGCACACCTGTTCGTGTCGCATGTGCCAGCGCCATACTGGCGGCCTTACGCTCGCCTGGGTCGAGTTTCCGCTCGATGCGGTTGCCTGGACAGGCAAGGCCGGCAAGCCCGCCACATATCGTTCGTCGCCCTATTCAAGCCGCGCCTTCTGCAAGACCTGCGGCACCTCTCTCGGTGCCATCGACGACAAGCCGGTCGTGGGCTTGCTGCTTGGTGTATTCGACAAGCCGGCGGCGGCCCTCCGCCCCACTGCGCATTCCTTTAGGAGCACAAGGCCGAAATGGTGGCATGTGGAAACGGATATCGCTTAGCCCCTGAGTGCTGCGAGCAACGCGTTCAGCAGTTTCATTTCCTAAGGCGTGGTGGCGAGACCCGTTGGCGTGCGAGCCATTACGTCGGCCGGCCAGGCTCGTTGATCAATACCATTTAACTTTGCAGTCTGGATCGGGCTCTAGCTGCCGGCAGCGCGCTATCCGTCCTGGTTGGAACCTGCAAGAAAAAGCCAAGCTCGCGTCCAAGCGCCGCGCCTCGCAATACGCGCCCGGCGGCGTTATGGGCTGCGTGGGGCGTTTCAATATCTCCTGGGATACGTGCCGCGAGCGTTATCAAGCGAAGAATCGCACCACATCACGCGCGTTCTGCGGGGAGGAGATGCGTGGCAACAGCAAATAAATTCATTCACCCCGCGGCGGCACCTTCTGCAAGCAAGGCTATGGCGTGATCCGGGAAACTGGGTCACGCTGATCCTTTGCGAAAAGGGGTTATCGGCCATGCCGCTTTTGTCTCGTCGGGGGGCGCTTGCCGCTGGGCTTTTGGCGCCCGCCATCGTCAAGGCGCAGGGCGCCTGGCCCAGTGCGCCCATCCGCTTCGTCATTGCCTTCCCGCCTGGCGGGCCGAGTGACATTCTGGGCCGGCTGGTGGCCCGCAAGATCACTGAGCAAAAAGGCTGGCAGATTGTGGTGGAAAACCGCGCCGGCGCTTCGGGCATTATTGGCATGGGTGAGGTCGCCCGCGCGGCACCCGATGGTTTTACCGTGCTGATCAATGCCTCGGCCCATTCCATCCTGCCGACAACGCATAAGGACAAGGCGCCTTTCGATATTCCAAGCGCCTTCCTGCCCATCACGATGATAGGGCGCACGCCCATGCTGGTAACGGCCACGCCCAGCCTGCCCATCCGGACCATTGCCGAATTGCTCGCTTATGCCAGGGCCAATCCGGGCAAGCTGAATTACACGGCGGGGTCACCCGGCGGTGGGCCGCATTTGGGGGCGGAGTTGTTTCGCCTGACGACCGGGGTGGATATCCAATACATCCCCTATCGCGGCTCCGGCCCTGCCTTGCAGGATCTGGCGGCGGGTAATGTGCAACTTGGTTTTGACTCGCTGACGGCCTCAGCGGGGCTGGCGCGGGCGGGGCAGATCAGGGCCATCGCGGTCACATCCCCCACGCGCAACCGCGCCTTTCCGGATGTGCCGAGTGTCGCGGAAACCGTGCCCGGGTTTGAAGCCGATACCTGGGTCGCGGCCTTCCTGCCCGCGCGCACGCCTGCGGCCATTCAAGCGCAATTGCATGAGGCGTTTGCGGCGGCGATTGCAGCACCCGATCTGAACCAACGCATTTTGGAATTGGGCACGGAACCCGGCGGGCAAAGCCCGGCTGAATTTGATGCGGTGCTGAAGCGCGAGATCGCGATGTGGGCGGATGTGGTCGCCAAGGCCGGGATCAAGGTGGAATAAACCTACAACTTCTTCCGCAGCCACACCCGCGCATGGCCAGCCGGCATGCCTTCCAGCTTGCCGAATTCCACATAGCCATTTCGCTTCCAAAAGCCCGGCGCCTGAAAGCTGAAAGTATCCGTATAGGCATTGGTGCAGCCACGTTCGCGGCCAATCGCTTCCGCGCGGCGCAGCAATTCCTCACCAATGCCGCGCCGGCGCATGCCGCGTTCCAGATAGAGCCAATCAATGAAGAGCCAGCCCCAGAAGGTCAGGCCAAGCAAGCCGCCAAGCGTCTTGCCATCGGCATCCTGCACCAGAAGCGTGACCGGTTCGCGGTCATAAGAACCACCGGTTTCCTGGTTGAAATTATGCAGGCCGCGCTGAATGGCGGCGACCGCTTCGAATTCCGGCGCGGCATCTTCAACAATCTGCATGCCGTCCTTCAGCGCAATGCTCATCCTGCCAGGCGCCCAAAGCCGGAGAAGGCCACCACAATCAAGCCTAGAATCAGATTTGTCAGCACTAGCTTTCGGATCCCTTCCAAGGCGCGCGCTGCCCCGGGCCTGTCACCGGCCGCCATGGCCCGGCGCATCGTGCCCCAAGGGCCGAAGAATAGTGCAAGAAAGATCAAAGCCATAATCAGCCCGAGCAGATGCATCAGGTGCAAGCTCCATCGCGCGCCGGCAAAGCCGCCATACCAAAGAAAGAACAGGGCCCAGCCGGTCAGCAAGACAATCGGCATGGCATGCCACACAATCAAAAAGAAACGCCTAAAGGCGGCCTGGGCGAGTGCCAGGCGCTCCGGCGCTTGCAGCACCTCATGCGCGGCGGGGCGCAGCACCAGTAGGGCGAAAGCCATGCCGCCCACCCAAAGCACCGCGCCCAGCAAATGCAGCGCGAGCAAGATATCACCCATGATCAAACACCTTTCTTGCGGATGGCTTCCAGCGCCGCCGCAAGGGCACGCGCTTCCGCTGCCGCCGGCCCGCGCGGTGATGCTTCCACCACGCCAAGCCCCGCCATGAAGGCCTGGGCATAGGCGGTGCGGTTGCCGAGCGTGGTTTCCAGCAGCGGCAGCTTGCGATCCCGGATTTGGCCTTCAATATCCTCACGCAGCTTGCCCGAGGCAGGGGCGCGGTTCAGCAGCAGGCGGAAGGGGCGCCTTTCCTGCTTGGCGATATCAAGCGTGGCATCCATGGACCAAAGATCCGCCGCCGAGGGTTGCAGCGGCACCAGCACCAGATCGGCACCGCGCATTGCAAGCTTGGCATCCGTGTCATCATGCGGGGCGGTATCGAGCAGCACAAAATCCTGTTCGCGCTTCAGGCGTTCCAGGGTGGCGGGCAGGCGCCAGCCGGTCGGTGCCTCAAAATGCAGGGTATGGGCCTTTTTGCTAACGCCGCGCTGCTGGTCCCAGCGGGCCAGGCTGCGCTGCGGGTCAATGTCCAAAAGCCCGACGCGATGGCCGGATTCCGCGAGCGCGGTGGCCAGATTGGCCGCCACGGTGGATTTGCCGGCGCCGCCCTTGCGCTGGGCGATGGCGATCACGAAGGCCATGCACGACTCCTGTTCTCGATGCGCTTCTATAGCAGAGCTTGATCCAGCCCATATGGTCGGCGCGCGGATAGGCTATAAATGGTCCATGGCGCGCCCTTACCCGACCGAATTGCTGACCCCAGCTGAGATGGCGCGCGCGGATGCCGCGGCGCTGGCGGCGGGTATTCCCATCGAAACCCTGATGGAAGCGGCAGGCAGGGCGGTGGCGCGGGCCATCCGTGCCCGCTTTCGCCCTTGCCGGACCCTGGTGCTGGCCGGCCCCGGCAATAATGGCGGGGATGGCTATGTCGCCGCGCGCTATCTGGAACAGGCAGGCTGGCCCGTTTCGGTCGCGGCCCTCGCGCCGCCCAACCCCGGCACGGCCGCCGCTACGGCGGCAGCGCGCTGGCACGGGCCCAGGGTGGCCTTCAGCGCTGCCGAGGCTGCGCGCGCCGGGTTGGTGGTGGATGCGCTGTTTGGCGCCGGCCTGACACGGCCTTTGGTGTCCGAGGTTACCCAAGTGCTGCGCGCGATCCAGGCGCCCCTGGTCGCGGTGGATGTGCCCTCAGGCTTGGATGGCTCTACCGGGCAGGTGCTGGGTTACGCCCCGCAAGCCGCACTCACGATCAGCTTTTTTCGCTTGAAGCCCGGGCATCTGTTGCTGCCAGGTCGCGCGCTTTGCGGTCAGACCTTGCTGGCCGATATCGGTTTGCCCCAGACGGTTTTGCAGGACATTGCGCCGCGCTGCTGGCGCAATCATCCCTCGCTTTGGGCGCTGCCAGCGCTTGAACCGCGCGCGCATAAATACACGCGCGGCCATCTGACCATCCTCGCCGGCGCGGCCATGCCCGGTGCCGCGCGGCTTGCGGCATCCGCAGCGCGGCGGCTCGCCGCGGGGCTGGTCACGCTCCATGCCGAGAACCTGGACCTGGCCGCGATGCTCCGCGCCGATGCGCCCGGCCAATTGGTGAGTGATGCAACACTCGATGCGCTGCTGCCCGATGCCCGCCGCAAGGTCTGGCTCGCGGGGCCTGGGCTTCTGCCGCATGAGGCAACGCGCAATGCCATCCGCACGCTGATTGAGGCGGGTAAAACGCTGGTCGCCGATGCGGGCGCCCTGATGGCCGCGGCTGATGCGCCCGATCTGCTGCGCGGCGCGGCCGTCATCACACCCCATGCAGGCGAATTTGCGCGGCTATTTGGCGCGCCGGGCGCGGATCGGCTTGCTGCCACACGCGCCGCCGCCACGCGGCTTGGCACGGTTGTCGTGCTGAAAGGCCCGGATAGCATCATCGCCGCGCCGTATGGCCGTATCATCATCAATGACAATGCGCCGCCCTCCCTCGCCACCGCCGGCACGGGCGATATTCTGGCAGGCGCCATTGCGGCCTTGCTCGCCCAGGGCATGGCGCCTTTTGAAGCGGCTGCCGCTGGCGTTTGGCTGCATGGTGCGGGTGCGGCCGCTGGCCCGCCAGGCTTCATCGCCGAGGATTTGCCCGCCCTCATGGCCGCAGCACGGCAAACGCTGCCCAAGTGAAACTTATCAAGCGCGCGCATTTAACGCAAAAATACTTTGATTTTTTAACCAATCTTTCGATAGGCTTCCCCGTGAAGGGGATCGGGTGACATGTCCGATATCGCCACAGAAGCCGGGCTGATGGATCGCGCCATGCGCCGCGTGGCATCGCTCTGGCGCGATCTGGCTTGGGTGGTGCAGCGCAGCCCACAAGCCAGCAATGATTTTGCCGAGGAGTTTCGCGCCTGCCTGGAAGCCCGTGGTGGGGAGGTTTCCGCGCGCAACCGCGCCGCTGCCCTGGCTGAGCGTTATCGCGGGTTGGATGAAGCAGGGCGGCTTGGTTTCCTCCGCGCCCTCGCCGCCTTTGATTCCGATGGTGTAGCGGTGACGCACGCCATTGAAAAACTGAGCGCCGCGCCAGATGCGGCCTTGCGCGCCATTGCCCTTGCAGGGCTGCGCCGCGCCTTGGAGCCGCCGCGCCTCAAGCTGCTCACCGCCTTTGCCGCCATTCCGGATGGGGTGAAGTTCCTCGTGGAAATGCGCGCGGAATTGCTGCGCCTCAAGGATCACGAAGCGCCCTTGCAGGCTTTGGAAACCGACCTCAAGGGCTTGCTTGCTTCCTGGTTCGATGTCGGCTTTCTGGAATTGCGCGCGATTGACTGGAAATCCCCCGCCGCTTTGCTTGAAAAGCTGGTGCAATATGAAGCGGTGCATCGCATCCGCACCTGGCGGGATTTGCGCAATCGGCTTGATTCGGACCGGCGCTGTTATGCATTTTTCCATCCGCGCATGCCGGATGAACCGCTGATTTTCGTCGAGGTCGCCCTCGAACGCGGCATGGCCGCCAGTGTGCAAAAGCTGCTTGATGAAAAGGCGCCGTTGCAGGATGCCGGACAGGCGGATACGGCTGTGTTCTATTCCATCAACAATTGCCAGCGCGGCTTGGATGGCATTTCCTTTGGCAATTTCCTGATCAAGCGCGTGGTGGAATTGCTTGCTGCGGAATTCCCGAAACTGAAAACCTTTTGCACGCTTTCCCCCATGCCGGGCTTTCGCGCTTGGCTGGAACAAAGCGCGCGGGATGGCGTGGCACTGCTGACCGCCGAGGAAGAGGCAACCCTGACCGCCGCCATGGGCAATGGCACGGCGCTTGATTTCGCCAAGCTCATCACGGACCGCGCCTGGCTCAAGCAGGAAGCGCTGGCCCGCGCCATGGCCCCCATCCTGATCCGGCTTGGTGCGCGCTATCTGGTCAAGGAAGCCCCTCATGGGAAACCCGGTCGCGCGCTTGATCCGGTGGCGCATTTCCACCTTTCCAATGGCGCGCGTGTCGAAAGGCTCAATTGGCGCGCTGATGTCTCGGAGAATGGTCTTCGCCAATCCTGCGGCCTGATGGTGAATTACCTCTATGACCCGGCCTCGATCGAGGAAAATCACGAAGCCTATGTGGGGGAGGGGCAGCGCGCGGCCTCGGGCGGGCTGAAGCGGCTGATCCGCGCCTGATTTGCCCCTTCCTTCGGCGCGGGCAAAGCGCCATATTCCAGGCAGGTTGTCGGGGGATCGGATCATGACAGTGCAAGGCAAGGGCAAGGCGCGCCATCTGCCGGGCAGCGCGCGGCGGATTGAAATCCTCCATGCGCTGGAAAAGAAGCTGCTCTGGCTGTCTTCCTGGATGATCCATCATGCCAATCACATCCGCCCCAATCGGGATGGGTTGAAGGTGGGCGGGCATCAGGCATCCTGCGCTTCCTGCATTTCCATCCTGACGGCGCTTTACTTCGATATTCTGAAACCGGCCGATCGCGTGGCGGTGAAGCCCCATGCCGGGCCGGTGTTTCACGCCATCAATTACCTGCTGGGTCGGCAGCAGCGGGAAAAACTGGAAACGCTGCGGCAATTCCGCGGCATCCAGCCCTATCCCTCCCGCACCAAGGACGGGGCGGAGGTGGATTTCTCCACCGGCTCGGTTGGGCTTGGCGTGGCACTCGCCTCCTTCGGGTCGCTTGTGCAGGATTATGTGCATCTGCATCGCATGGCGCCCGAGGGTATTCCGCCTGGCCGGCATGTGGCCGTGGTCGGTGATGCGGAATTGGATGAGGGCAATATCTACGAAGCCCTGTTGGAAGGCTGGAAACACGATATCCGCAATGTCTGGTGGGTGGTGGATTACAACCGCCAATCGCTCGATTCCGTTGTGCCGGACAGGCTTTTCGGCCGGATCGAGGGCCTGTTCCGCGATATGGGCTGGAATGTCGTCACGCTGAAATACGGCCGCAAGCTGGAAGCGGCCTTTGCGCGGCCCGATGGCGATCAATTGCGCCGCTGGATTGATGATTGCCCGAACAGCCTCTACGCCGCTTTGACCTTCCAAGGGGGCGCCGCTTGGCGCGCCGCCATCCTGGCTGATCTTGGCCGCGTTGCCGGCATTCGCGCCATTATTGACCCGCTTTCGGATGATGAGCTTTCCGCGCTGATGACCAATCTCGGCGGGCATGACATTGAAACCCTGACCGAGGCCTTCCGCGCCCAGGATGCGGCGGGCGATCAACCGACCTGCTTCATTGCCTATACCATCAAGGGCATGGGCCTGCCCTTCGCCGGGCATAAGGATAATCACGCTGGGCTGATGACGAAGGAGCAGATGGAAGGCTTCCGCGCCGCCATGCGAATTCGTCCCGGCCATGAATGGGATGAATTCGAAGGGCTGGAAGTCCCCGAGGAAGAAGTGCGCGAATTCCTCGCAAGCATTGATTTCGCCAAGCCGCTATCTCCCCAGGGACGCGCCCTGCAATCGCCCCTGATCCATGTGCCAGACCGCTTCCCCGCGCCGCGCGTGCCGGCAGGGCGCAAGCACTCCACCCAGGCCGCCTTTGGCGAAATTCTGGCCGAGATCGGGCGCGGGCAGGGGGAGAATGCCGAACTCGCCAAGCGCATTGTCACCACCAGCCCTGATGTAACGGTTTCCACCAATCTCGGCCCCTGGGTGAATAGGCGCGGCATTTTTGACCGCCATAAGAAGAATGACGTGTTCCGCGATGCCAAGCTCGCTTCGGCGCAGCGCTGGGGCATGTCGCCGGAAGGCCAGCATGTGGAATTGGGCATTGCGGAACAGAACCTGTTCCTGCTGCTGGCGGGGCTTGGCTTGGCGGATCGGCTTTATGGGGCGCGGCTTTTGCCGGTGGGCACGGTCTATGACCCCTTCGTCAATCGCGGCCTGGATGCGCTGATTTATGCCTGCTACCAGGATGCGCGGTTTCTTTTGGTCTCAACGCCTTCGGGCCTGACCTTGGCACCGGAAGGCGGCCAGCACCAAAGTGTCAATACGCCCTTGATCGGCATGGCGCAGGATAAGCTGGTATCCTACGAACCAGCCCATGCGGATGAATTGGCCATCCTGATGCGCCATGCCTTTCATCACATGCAAAAGCCCGATGGCTCGGCGGTATGGCTCCGGCTTTCGACGCGCGGGCTGGAACAGCCCGAACGCAACCTTGATCCGGCAGCGGTGATCGCCGGCGCCTATTGGGTGGTGCCGCCCGCGCCGGGGGCGAGTTTTGCGCTGGCCTATCAGGGCGCCCTGGCGCCGGAGGCCTTGGCCGCTTTCAACACTATTCGGGAAGACATCCCCGAGGCCGGGCTGCTCGCCATCACCAGCCCGGACAAGCTGCATACGGATTGGCTCGCGGCACGGCGCAAGGCGCGCGCCGGCTTTGGCGCGCCAAGCTGGATCGAAACCCTGCTGGAACCCTTGGCGCCCAATGCGGCCCTGGTCACGGTGCTGGATGGCCACCCCGCCGCCCATGCCTGGCTTGGGTCCGTCCGCGGGCAGAAGGTGGTGCCGCTGGGTGTGGACCGCTTCGGCCAGGCCGGCGATATCCCCGATCTCTACCGCGAATATGGGCTGGATGAGGCCGCCATTCTGGATGCCTGCGCCCAGGCTTTGGTTTCTTGAAGCAGAAATGGCGTTACCTCACTTGGAAAGCGTGAAGGCATAGGCTAAAGCCCAGCCGCCGACCGCGGCGCGGCGCCGTTGGGCGCGGGCGTGGTGGAATTGGTAGACACGCCGGATTTAGGTTCCGGTGGCGCAAGCCTTGGGGGTTCGAGTCCCTTCGCCCGCACCAAAGCGCCGCCAGTGCCTTTTGTTTCTCTAACTTGGGATGGACGATCCTCCGATGCAGGTTAATGAGCTCGCGCATGAAGGTTTGAAGCGCGCCTATTCCGTGACGCTTCCGGCCGGCGATATCGCCTCCAGCCGTGAAAAGCGCCTTGCCGAAATCGCCAAGACGGTTTCGCTGCCTGGCTTCCGCCCGGGCAAGGTGCCGCTTTCCATTGTGCGGCAGCGCTATGGCACCGCCGTGATGGGTGAGGTGCTGGAAGAATCCGTGGGTGATGCCTCGCGCAAGGTCGTGAGCGATCGCGGCCTGAAGCCGGCGCTGCAACCCAAGATCGAAGTGACGAATTTTGCCGAAGGCGCCGATCTTGAATTCCGCATGGAATTGGAAGTGCTGCCGGATGTGCCGATGCCGGAATTTTCCGGCATTGAACTCGAACGCCTGCGCGCCGAGCCTTCCGATGAGGAAGTGCAGAAAATCCTGGAAACACTGGCGACCCGCAATGGCGAATTGACGGATGTGACCGAAGCCCGCCCCGCCACCAAGGGTGAGGTGATGGTGTGCGATTTCGCCGGTTCCGTGGTGCCTGACCTGCTGACCAATGGCCCGGCCCTTGGTGCCGTGCCCGGCATTCCGGGCCAGGCGCCGCGCGGGTGGGAAATTGGCCTCTCGGGCGGGCTCAAGTCCGAAATTGCGGCCATCGGCACGGATGAAGCGCTGCCCTATTTCGATTTGCGCGTGAGCGGCACGACGAGTGAGGCCGGCTGGGTCCAGGTATTCCTGGAAGGACCGAAGGGCATCGCCGCGGCGCCGGGTGCCACGCAAAGCCTGATGGTCAGCACCAAACTGGCTGGCGGCAGCCTGCCGGAAGGCACCCAGGGCAAGCTTGGCTTCAATTTCTACAGCCCGCGCGCTGATGGCGTTGATTTCCTGGATATGCAGCGCGACGCCTTTGAGGTGACGGCCGGGCGCAGCACGCTGGCCTTCACCTTCCCCAATCAGGCGGAAATCGGCGCCTGCCGTCCCTTCATCTATCTGCACGGCATGCCGGCGGGTGCTGCGGTGGAATTCACGCTGCGCATCGGGCCTGCGCGGCTGATCGCGGGCACGGAAGAACCGGCACTCGCGCCCTTCGCGGGTGGTTCGGCCACCGATATGCCCATCGAAGTGGGTGGCCCTGGCTTCATCCCGGGCTTCACCGAACAGATGGAAGGGCTTTCCGTTGGCGATAGCCGCGATATCCAGGTGGTCTTCCCGCTGGAGTATGGTTCGGCCGAATTGGCGGGCAAGCGCGCGGTCTTCTCCATCACGGCGAAGAAGCTGCAGCAGCGCGTGCCGCGCGCCATTGATGATGAATTGGCAAAAACCGTGGGCCAGGCGGACCTTGCCGCCCTACAGGCACAGGTGAAGGAAGGCCTGCAGCGCGAATATGACGCCATGGCGCGCATGCGCCTGAAGCGCGCCCTTTTGGACAAGCTGGCCGATCAGGCGAGCTTCCCGGTGCCGGAAGGCATGGTGGAAGGTGAATTCAGCCAGATCTGGCAGCGCGTGGAAGCGGATTTGAAGGCTGGTCGGCTCGATTCCGATGATGCCGGCAAGGATGAAGCGACGCTGCGCGACGAATATCGCGGCATCGCCCAGCGCCGCATCCGGCTTGGCCTGCTGCTTTCTGAAATCGGCCGCAGCAACAATATCCAGGTGACGCCGGATGAATTGAGCCGTGCGCTCCGCCAGGAAGCCGCGCGCTACCGTGGGCAGGAACAGCAGGTGATCGAGTTCTTCCGCAAGAATCCGGATGCGATGGAAAACCTCCGCGCCCCGATCTTTGAGGAAAAGGTGGTGGACTTCATCCTGGAGCTGGCCAAGGTGGCCGAGCGTCAGGTGAAGCCCGAGGAATTGACGGAAGCCTGAGCCGGAGAGCGATCACGGCATAAAAGGGCAGGGGGGAACCTCTGCCCTTTTTTTGTTCAGATGGCGCGCCGCCGATTTTTGTCGGGAAATGAAAGGGGTGGCTTGCAGGAAGGCCACGCCTCGCATAGGAAGGGGTCCAAAGAGGCTTGGCGGTATTTGCCGCTACAAGAAGGGGGGCGTGGTTCGGGTGTCTGACACCATCCTTGAAACGGAAGGGCTTACGAAGGAATTCCGGGGCTTCGTCGCAGTCAGCGACGTGAACCTGAATGTCCGCCGCGGCACCATCCATGGCTTGATCGGCCCGAACGGCGCCGGCAAGACCACTTGCTTCAATATGCTGACGAAATTCCTGCCGCCGACCCGTGGCGCCATTCGCTATGATGGTCGCGACATCACGGGGATGAAGGCGGCCGAGGTGGCCCGCCTCGGCCTGGTGCGGAGCTTCCAGATCTCCGCCGTGTTTCCGCATCTGACCGTGCTTGAAAATGTGCGCGTGGCCTTGCAGCGCGCCCGTGGCGGTTCCTTCGATTTCTGGCGTTCCGATTCGGTGCTGCGCAAATTCGATGCGCGCGCTGAGGAATTGCTGGCCGATGTGGGCCTCACGGAATGGATGCATCTGACGGCGGGTGAATTGCCCTATGGCCGCAAGCGCGCGCTTGAAATCGCAACGACACTCGCGCTTGATCCGGTGATGATGCTGCTGGATGAACCGACAGCCGGCATGGCGCATGATGATGTGGACCGCGTGGTGGCGTTGGTGAAGCGGGTTTCCGTGGGTCGTACCATTCTGCTGGTGGAACATAACCTGCGTGTTGTGCAAGGGCTTTGCGATACCATCACCGTGCTCGCGCGCGGCAGCGTGCTGGCGGAAGGTGACTACGCGGCCGTTTCGCGCAACCCGGATGTGATTGCGGCCTATCTTGGCACGGATGCATCAACCGAAGCGGAGCCGGCCCATGGCTGATGTGATGACCGCCCCCGCGGGCACCAAGCCCAGCACCGGTGCGCTGATGGAAATTCGCGGGCTTGAGGCTTGGTATGGCGAAAGCCATGTTCTGCACGGCGTGGATATTGATATTCGCGAAGGCGAGGTGGTGACGCTGCTTGGCCGCAATGGCGCGGGCAAGACCTCCACGCTCCGGTCCGTCATGGGGCTGGTGCCGCGCCGCAGCGGATCCATCAAGTATGAGGGCAAGGAATTCGTCAATGCGCGTTCAGATGTGATTGCGCGCGCCGGCATTGCCTATTGCCCTGAGGAGCGGGGGATTTTCGCCTCGCTCGACGTGACCGAAAACCTCATGCTGCCGCCCATGGTGCGCCCCGGTGGGCTGCCCTTGGATGAAATCTACACGCTATTCCCGAATTTGAAGGAAAGGGCGCGCAGCCAAGGCACCAAGCTTTCGGGCGGTGAACAGCAAATGCTGGCCATTGCGCGGATTTTGCGCACCGGGGCGCGGCTGCTGCTGCTGGATGAGCCATCAGAAGGCCTGGCGCCGGTGATTGTGCAGCAGATCGGGCGCACCATCCGCGAATTGAAGAAGCGCGGCTTCACGGTGTTGCTGGTCGAGCAGAATTTCCGCTTCGCGCAAACAGTCGCGGATCGGCACTATGTCATGGAACATGGCCGTGTGGTGGATATGGTCGCCAATGAAGACCTGAATGCATCACTCGACCGGTTGCATGAATATCTTGGCGTTTAACAGGGCCGTTTTCCAAGCCGGGGCGGCCAAGCAAAAAAGGGGAAACCAAAAATGAGCCTTTCACGTCGGGACATTTTGGCCGGTTCAGCCGGCGCCGCCGCCTTTGGCGCACTGCCTTATCGCAGCGCCAAGGCCCAGGCCGCGAATACCATCCGCATCGGCGTCTTGAATGACATGTCGGGCATGTATCGCGACATTTCGGGCATGAGCTCGGTGGTGTGCGCGCGCGCCGCGGTGCAGGAATTTGCAGGCCGCGGCTTCAATGTTGAAGTGCTGTCGGCGGACCATCAGAACCGCGCCGATGTTGGCGTGAATATCGCGCGCCAGTGGATTGATCGCGAAGGGGTGGATGTGCTGCTGGATGTGACCACATCCTCGGTGGCGCTCGCGGTTTCCGATATCTGCCGCGAAAAGAACAAGGTGCATATCAATTGCAGTGCGGCGACCAGCGACCTGACGGGTGCGCGCTGCAATGCCAATACCGTGCATTGGACTTATGACACCTGGATGTGCGCCAAATCCACCGGTGGGGCGATGGTGCGTGCCGGCGGCGATAGCTGGTTCTTCATCACGGCGGATTACGCGTTCGGCCATGCGCTGGAACGTGACACCAGCAACTTCATCCGTGCCGCTGGCGGACGGGTGCTGGGCCAGGTGCGCACGCCCTTCCCAGGTACGACCGATTTCTCTTCCTTCCTTGTGCAGGCGCAAGCCTCTCGCGCCAAGGTGATCGGGCTTGCCAATGCGGGCGCGGATACCACCAATTGCGTCAAGCAGGCCGCCGAATTCGGCATCACGCGCCGCGGCATCAAGATCGCTTCCTTGCTCATGTTCATCAATGATGTGCATGCGCTTGGTCTGCCAACGGCGCAGGGGCTGGTGCTGACCGAAACCTTCTATTGGGATTTGAATGACGCAACGCGGCGCTTCACCAATCGGGTGCGTTCCGCCATGGCGCCGAATATGCCGGCCATGACCCATGCTGGCACCTATGCCGGTGCGCTGCATTATCTGAAGACGGTGGCCGATATGGGCGTGGCAGCGGCCAAGGCCGATGGCGCGGCAGCGGTTGCGCGCATGAAGGCGATACCGACGGAAGATGATTGCTTCGGCAAGGGCACTATCCGCGCCGATGGCCGGAAGCTTCATCCCGCCTATCTGTTTGAAGTGAAGACGCCGGCGGAAAGCCGCGGCGCTTGGGATTACTACAAGCTTTTGCAGACCACCCCGGGTGAGGAAGCCTTCCGGCCTTTGGCTGAAGGCAATTGCCCGCTCGTGCGTAGCTGATCCAACAACATCATCGCTTGAGGGAGAGAAAAAATGCAGGTTTCACGTCGTAGTGTTTTAGCCGGAGCGGCCGCCACCGGCGCCCTGCCGCTCTCCCTTGCGCGCGCGCAGGCGGCGAATACTGTTCGTATCGGTGTCATGACCGATATGTCGGGCATGTATCGTGACAATACCGGCCCGACTTCGGTTGCCGCCGCGCGTGAAGCCGCGTCGGAATTCGGCGCGAGCCACGGCTTCCGGGTGGAAATCATCGAAGCCGATCACCAGAACCGCCCGGATGTTGGCGTCAATCTGGCACGGCAATGGTATGATCAGGGCGTGGACCTGATCATTGATGTGCCGACCTCCTCCGTGGGGTTGGCCGTTTCCAATGTCGCGCGTGAAAAGAACAAGGCCTATATCAATGTCGGTTCAGCCACCGCTGACCTGACGGGCGCGCAATGCAGCCCGAATACCCTTCACTGGGCCTATGATACCTTCATGCTGGCACGTTCCACCGGCGGGGCGACGGTGCGCGCGGGTGGCGATACCTGGTTCTTCATCACCGCCGATTACGCCTTTGGCCACGCGCTGGAACGCGATACCTCGAATTTTGTGCGTGCGGCTGGCGGGCGTATCCTTGGTCAGGTGCGCACTCCCTTTCCGGGCACGACGGATTTCTCCTCCTTCCTGGTGCAGGCTCAGGCGTCGCGCGCCAAGGTGATCGGACTCGCGAATGCTGGTGCGGATACGCAGAATTGCGTGAAGCAGGCAGCGGAATTCGGGCTGACGCGGCGCGGCATCAAGCTTGCCTCCTTGCTGCTGTTTGTGAATGACGTGCACGGCCTTGGGCTGCAAACGGCGCAGGGGCTGGTTTGCACCGAAAGCTTCTATTGGGATCTGAACGACAAGACCCGCGCCTGGACCGAGCGTATGCTGCGCCGCGTGCCGACCAATTACCCGAACATGATCCATGCCGGCTGCTATTCCGGCACGCTGCACTTCCTGAAGACTGTGGCGGCGATGGGCGTGCCGGCTGCCAAGGCCTCTGGCCTTGACCTGGTGAACCGGATGAAGGCGCAGCCTTCGGAGGATGATCTTTACGGCAGGGCCGTCATCCGTCCGGATGGCCGGCGCTTGATCCCCTCCTACCTGTTTGAGGTGAAGACGCCCGCCGAAAGCCGTAGGCCTTGGGATTACTACAAGTTGTTGCAAACCACCCCGGCCGAGGAAGCCTTCCGCCCGATCGGTGAAGGTGGCTGCGCGCTCGTGCGTTCGTGATCTGATCTGTTGGGGAAGGAAACGTCATGACAACAACAAGGCGTAATGTTCTTGGGAGTGCCGCCGCTGGCGGCGCTGCCCTTGGTGGCTTGCCATGGCGTTCCGCCCGCGCGCAGGCGGCGAATACCATTCGCATCGGTGTGCTGAATGACATGTCCGGCCCGTATCGCGACATCAGCGGCCCCTATGGGCTTGAGTGTACGCGCCAGGCCGTCCAGGAATTCGGCAATCGCGGCTTTAATGTTGAGATCATCAACGCGGACCATCAGAACCGCCCTGATGTTGGCGTGAATATCGCCCGCCAATGGTATGACCAGGGCGTGGATATGGTCATTGATGTGCCAACATCTTCGGTCGGCCTCGCGGTTGCCAATATCGCGCGGGAAAAAAACAAGGTCTGCGTCAATACCGGTTCTGCGACTTCGGACCTGACGGGGCCGGCCTGCACGCCCAATACCGTGCATTGGATGTATGATACCTACATGCTGGCGAAATCCACGGGTGGGGCCATGGTGCGTGCCGGTGGTGATAGCTGGTTCTTCATCACCGCCGATTACGCCTTTGGCCATGCGCTGGAACGCGATACAGCGAATTTCGTGCGCAATGCCGGCGGGCGCGTGGTGGGGCAGGTGCGTTATCCCTTCCCGGCGACGACCGATTTCTCATCCTTCCTGGTGCAGGCGCAGGCCTCCCGCGCCAAGGTGATCGGCATGGCCAATGCCGGCGCGGATACGATCAATACGGTGAAGCAGGCGGCTGAATTCGGCGTTACGCGCCGCGGCGTGAAGCTTGCGGCGCTGCTCATGTTCCTGCCCGATGTGCATGCGCTTGGCCTGCAAACCGCGCAGGGCCTGATCCTGACGGAAAGCTTCTATTGGGATCTGAATGACCGCACCCGCGCCATTTCCGAAAGGCTCCGCCCAAGGTTGCGTGATGTGCGGCCCAATATGGCGTCCATCGCCAATTACTCGGGCGCGCTGCATTACCTGAAGGCGATTGCCGATATGGGTGTCGCGGCGTCGAAAACCTCCGGTGCGGAAGTGGTCGCGCGCATGAAGTCCATCCCCTGCGATGATGACGCGTTCGGCCCTGGCATCATTCGCCCCGATGGCCGTAAGCTTTGCCCTTCCTATCTGTTTGAGGTGAAGGCTCCCTCCGAAAGCCGCGGTCCTTATGATTACTACAAGCTCTTGCAAACGACGCCGGCGAATGAGGCCTTCCGCCCAATGAATGAGGGTAATTGCCCTCTCGTTCGTACCTGACATGACGCACACCCTATCCACTTCGCGCTCCGCCTGTGGCTTCGGCCATAGGGCGGCGGCGCCCTGAGGGAATTCTCCGTATGGATGAGATTTTCGGCATACCGACGCCGCTGCTTTTTGGGCAGCTTTTGCTCGGACTGATCAATGGCGCCTTTTACGCGATGCTGTCGCTCGGCCTCGCGGTGATTTTCGGGCTGCTCAACATCATCAACTTCACCCATGGCGCGCAGTTCATGATGGGCGCCTTCGTGGCCTGGATGCTGCTGCATTACCTGGGCATCGGCTATTGGTGGGCGCTGATCCTCTCGCCGCTGCTGGTGGGGCTTACGGGGGTGATATTGGAACGAACAATGATCTGTCGATTATACAAGATGGATCACTTGTACGGCATGCTGCTGACCTTCGGGATATCGCTGATCCTCGAAGGCATATTCCGAAATCAATACGGCTCCTCCGGCATGCCGTATCGGATCCCGTCGCAGCTTTCCGGCGCCTGGGATTTGGGCTTCATGTTCATGCCGGTCTATCGCGGCTGGGTCGTTGTATTTGCGCTCTTTGCCTGCATCACCACCTGGCTCGTGATCGAAAAGACGCGGCTTGGCGCCTATCTGCGGGCAGCGACGGAAAACGCACCGCTGGTGCAGGCCTTTGGCGTGAATGTGCCGCGCATGATCACGCTTACCTACGGGGCGGGTGTGGCGCTCGCCGCACTTGCCGGCGTGCTGGCCGCGCCGATCTATTCGGTAAATCCGCAAATGGGGACCAATCTGATCATCGTGGTGTTCGCGGTGGTGGTGATTGGCGGCATGGGCTCCATCCTTGGTTCCGTGCTGACCGGTTTCGGGCTTGGCATCATTGAAGGTCTGACCAAGGTTTTCTATCCGGAAGCCTCGGCCACCGTGATCTTCATCATCATGGTCATTGTCTTGCTGGCGCGTCCTGCCGGCCTTTTTGGGAGGGCATGATCCATGGCCGGTCATTCCATGACGAGCAGCAGCTCAGCACCTGCGGGACCGCAGGAAGAAATCTTTGGCTTCACCAAGGCGCAATTCGTGGCCCTTTTGGTCATGTTTGCGGCGCTAGTGATCGCCCCCTTCTTCCTCTACCCCGTCTTTCTGATGAAGCTGCTTTGCTTCGCGATCTTCGCTTGCGCCTTCAACCTGCTGATCGGTTATGTGGGGCTGACTTCCTTCGGCCATGCCGCCTATTTCGGCATGGGCAGCTATATCGCCGCGCATAGCGCCAAGGTCTGGGGCCTTTCGCCGGAGCTTTCCATCCTGGTCGGCGCCTTGCTGGCTGGGGTGCAGGGGGCGATTTTCGGCTGGATCGCCATTCGCCGCCAGGGCATTTACTTCGCCATGATTACGCTCGCGCTGGCGCAGATGATCTACTTCTTCTGTCTGCAAGCGCCCTTCACCGGCGGTGAAGACGGTATTCAGGCAGTGCCGCGCGGCCATCTGTTTGGCGTTATTTCGCTCTCCTCCGACATGACGATGTATTGGTTTGTCGCAGTCATTTTTGTCGCCTGCTTCCTGCTGATCCATCGCATCGTGCATTCGCCCTTCGGACAGGTGCTGAAGGCCATTCGTGAGAATGAAGCGCGCACCACATCGCTTGGCTATCGGACGGATGATTATAAGCTGGTGGCCTTTATCCTTTCCGCCACCCTTGCCGGTGTGGCGGGTGGCACCAAGTCGCTGGTCTTCGGCATTGCCACGCTGACTGACGTGCATTGGTCCATGTCCGGTGAGGTGCTGTTGATGACGCTGGTGGGCGGGCTCGGCACGGTGTTTGGCCCGATGATTGGCGCCGCGGTGATTGTGGCGATGCAGAACTACCTGGCGGAGATGGGCGCCTGGGTCACGGTGATCCAGGGCGTGATCTTCATTGCCTGCGTGCTTGCGTTCCGGCGCGGCGTTGTGGGGGAAATCGCCAATCTGCTGCGCGTGCGCCTGTAAGGGCAGCCGCATTCTCGAAACAAGGCGCCTCTGCTGCGGTTCGCGGCAGGGGCGCTTTGCTTTTGGGCAGGGCTCATCGCCGTTGGGGCGCGCCGCACCAGGTCAGGGCTTGCGAAAGAAGCGCTTTGGGGGCTTTTTAGGCGAGTGATACCAAAGCCCCCCTTTCCCGCCTGCCGGTGCCGCCCATGACCGCACCAGTGCTGGAGGTTGCAGGCCTGAACCTGGCCTTTCGCCAGGATGGCCGCGCGATTTCCATTCTGGATGGTATTTCCTTCCGCGCCGAAGCGGGCAAGACACTCGCGATTGTGGGGGAAAGCGGTTGCGGCAAATCGGTGGCCTCACTCGCCATCATGGGGCTGCTGCCGGAAAACGCGATGGTCGCGGGCAGCGCGCGGCTGATGGGGCGGGAATTGATCGGCCTGCCGGCAGAAGAACGTCGGGCCTTGCGCGGCGCCGAAATGGCGATGATTTTCCAAGAACCCATGACCAGCCTGAATCCGGCCTTCACCGCTGGCGAACAGGTGGCGGAAGCGTTGCGGTTACACCAAAAGCTGGACCGCGACGCAGCCTTCAAGGCGGCAGTCGCGATGCTGGAGAAGGTGCGCATCCCCGATGCGGCGCGGCGCGCGCGGCAATACCCGCATCAACTCTCGGGCGGGATGCGCCAGCGCGTGATGATCGCGATTGCGCTCGCCTGCCGGCCCAAGCTGCTGATTGCGGATGAACCAACCACCGCGCTTGATGTGACGGTGCAGGCGCAGATTCTGGCGCTGCTGGATGATCTGAAGCGGGAGACCGGCACTGCGGTGATTCTGATCACGCATGATCTTGGCGTGGTCGCGGATCATGCCGATGATGTTGTGGTGATGTATGCCGGGCGCGTGGCGGAACAGGCGCGCGCTGCCGAGCTTTTTGCGCGACCGGAACATCCCTATACCATCGGCCTATTGGGCGCCGCACCAGCAGCGGGCAGGCGCGGCGAAAGGCTTGCCAGCATTGAAGGCACGGTGCCGGATTTGCGCGCGCCACCGCCTGGCTGCCGCTTTGCGCCGCGCTGCCCCTTTGCCATCGCCCGCTGTGCTGAAGGCGCGCCGCCATTGACTGAGGTCGCGCCCGGCCATTTCAGCGCCTGCCTGCGCGCGCCGCTGGATGGCATGCTGGGGGCTGCGGCATGACGGCGTTGTTGGAGCTCCGTGATGTCGTGAAGCATTTCCCGGTGCGTGATGCGCTGGGCCGGCGCGCCGGTGCGGTGCATGCGGTGGATGGTGTTTCGCTTTCCGTCGCTGAGGGCGAGGTTCTGGCCATTGTCGGCGAAAGCGGCTGCGGCAAATCCACGCTCGGGCGTGTCATGCTGCGCCTGATTGAACCCGATAGCGGTTCGGTGCGTTTCGCGGGTGAGGACCTTGCCAGCCTTTCACCAGCCGCCTTGCGCGCGCGCCGGCGCGATATGCAGATCATTTTCCAGGACCCCTTCGGCAGCCTTGATCCGCGCATGACGGTGGCGCAGGCCATCGCCGAACCATTGCGGCTGCATCGTGTGGTGCCGCGCGCCGAGGAAGCCGCGCGCGTTGGCGAGTTGCTCCGCCGCGTTGGCTTGCGGCCGGAAAATGCCGGGCGCTGGCCGCATGAATTCTCTGGCGGGCAGCGCCAGCGCATCGCGATTGCGCGCGCACTCGCCAGCAACCCGCGCCTGATCATTGGCGATGAACCCGTCAGCGCCTTGGATGTTTCCGTACAGGCGCAGGTGATCAATCTGCTGCGCGATCTGATCCGCGATTTGCGGCTGACTTTTGTGCTGGTCAGCCATGATCTTGGCGTGGTGCGCCATGTCGCGGACCGCGTCGCGGTGATGTATTTGGGACGCATTGTGGAAGAAGGCCCGGCCGAGGATGTGCTGGGCGCGCCGCGCCACCCCTATACGCGCGCGCTGGTGGCCGCCATGCCGGGCGCGCAGGCCAAAACGCCGCCCTTGGAAGGCGATGTGCCAAGCCCCATCGCGCCACCATCCGGCTGCCGCTTTCATACGCGCTGCGCCTTTGCGGCTGAACGCTGCCGCGCTGAAACGCCGCGCCTTGAAGGTGTGGGCCACCCGGTGGCCTGCCATTTTGCCGAGAGCCTGCCGCCACCTGCCGAGCGTATCGCTGCGCTGGGTGGGGGGGAAAGGCTCGCGCGGTTGCAATCCTTTTTCCGGGGCGCTGCCCCTTCACCCACCGGGATGGGAGATCACGCATGAAAACCATGATCCGCGCGGCGCTTGCCGCTTTTGGGGTGCTCGCTGTCGCAGCAGTGCCCGCCAGCGCGCAGCATCTGCGCATCGCGCTGAAGGAAGACCCCGATATTCTGGACCCGACGCTATCGCGCACCTTTGTCGGACGCATTGTCTATGCTGCGCTATGCGACAAGCTTTTTGACATCAACGAAAGGCTGGAAATCGTCCCGCAATTGGCGACTGGCCATCGCTGGGAAGACCCGCGCAGCCTGATCATCACCCTGCGTGAAGGGGTGCGCTTTCACGATAATGAAGTGATGGATGCGGAAGCGGTGCGCTATTCGCTCATGCGGCATTTGACCTTGCAGGGCAGTTTCCGCCGCAGCGAAATCGCCGATATGGAAACCGTGGAAGTGGTGGACCCGCGCACCATCCGCATTCGCCTGAAGGGGCCATCGGCTTCCTTCCTGGCGGCGCTCACGGATCGCGCCGGCATGCCGGTCAGCCCCAAGGCAGCCGAAGCACTGGGGCGCAATTTTGGCACGCGGCCGGTCTGCACCGGGCCGTTTCGCTTTGTGGAGCGTGTGGCGCAGGAACGCATCGTGGGTGAACGCTTCCCCGAATATTGGGATGCGCGGAATATCCATCTGGCGCGCGTGACCTATTTGCCCATTCCGGACAACACGGTGCGCCTTGCGAACCTGCAATCCGGCGCGGTGGAATTCGCCGAGCGGATGGAACCCGATGACATCAAGACCATCCAGCGCAATCGCAATCTGCGCGCCGTTGCGGTGGATGAGCTTGGCTATCAAAGCATCAGCATCAATACCGGCAATGGCGAACGCGCCAATACGCCCTTTGGCCGCGATGCGCGCCTCCGCCGCGCCTTTGAATTGGCGATTGATCGCACAGCGCTGAACCAGGTGGTGTATGAGGGCATGTATGTGCCAACGCGCCAGCCCTTCCCGCCGGCGAGCCCCTTTCATGTGCGTGATTTCCCGCCGACCGCGCGTGACCTGCCGCGTGCCCAGGCGCTGCTGCGTGAAGCAGGCGTGACCTTGCCGATCACGGTTGAAATGACTGTGCCGAACAACCCGGATTTGCGGCAGGTGGGCGAGGTTATTCAGGCCATGGTAAAGGAAGCGGGTTTTGATCTTCGCCTGCGCGCCATGGAATTCGCCTCATCCTTGCAGGCGGCCGCGCGGGGCGAGTTTGAAACCTATCTGGTTGGCTGGTCCGGCCGCACCGATCCGGATGGCAATATCTTCAGCTTTAGCCGCACCGGTGGCGGGCAGAATGATGGCCGCTATTCCAATGCGGAAGTGGACAGGCTGTTGGATGAGGCGCGCACGGAATTGGACCTGGCGAAGCGCCAGGCGCTTTACGCCCGCGCCGTGCGCATCGCCTTTGGGGAGGATGTGCACCGCATCTACCTTTGGCACCGCAAGAATATCATGGCGCATAGTGCGCGGCTTTCCGGCTATCGGCCCATCGCGGATGGGCTGGTGCGGCTGCAAGGCGTGCGGTTGCAATAGCCGCCATGTGGGTCTGGCTCCTCCGGCGGATTGGGCAGGTTCTGCCCACGCTTTTCATCCTCTCCATCCTGATCTTCGGGTTGCAACAACTCATGCCCGGCGATCCGGCGCTGATTTTAGCCGGGGAGGAGAGGGGCGACCCGCAAGTGCTGGCGCAAATCCGTGCGGAGCTCAGGCTTGATCGTCCCATTTACGAACAATACCTCTATTGGATCGGTAATGTGCTGACCGGCGATTTCGGCTTTTCCTGGCGCATCAGGATGCCGGTCAGTGAGCTTATTCTGGATAAGCTGCCGGTCACTGCGCAGCTTGCCGCCATGTCCTTCATCATTGCGGTGCTGATCGGCGTGCCGGCGGGCATTCTTTCCGCCGTCAAGCGTGATCAGCCGGCGGATTGGGCGGCGAATGGTGTCGCGCTGTTTGGCATTTCCACGCCGAATTTCTGGCTCGGCATTATGATGATCCTGCTGTTCAGTGTGGAATTGGGTTGGCTGCCGCCTTCGGGCTATGTGCCGCTGACCGAGGATTTCTGGCAATCCATCGCGACCACCATCATGCCGGCCTTTGTGCTTGGCACCGGCGTTGCCTCGGTGCTCATGCGCCACACACGCGCGGCGATGCTGACAGCGCTGTCACAGGATTATGTGCGCACGGCGCGCGCCAAAGGCCTGCGTGAGCGCGTGGTGATCTGGAAACACGCGCTGCGCAACGCGCTGATCCCGGTGGTGACCTTGGGCGCGATTGAATTTGGCCGGCTGCTGGCTGGTGCCGTTTTGACCGAACAGGTCTTCACCATTCCGGGCTTTGGCAAGCTGATTGTGGATGCGGTGTTCAATCGCGATTATCCGGTGGTGCAAGGTGTCGTGCTGGCAACTGCGCTGATTTTCGTGCTGCTCTCCCTGGTGGCTGATCTGCTTTACATGGCGATCAATCCAAGGCTGCGTCAGGCATGAACGCTCCCGCCATCACCATGGGGGAAAGCCCTGGGCGCCGCGCGCTGAAGCGGTTCTTTCGCCACAAGCTTGCGGTATTTGGCCTGGTGGTGGTGGTGGCTTTTGTGCTGATTGCGATCCTGGCGCCCTTCATCGCACCCTACGATCCGCTGCAAACAAGCTGGACGCGCATCCGCAAGCCGCCTTCCGCCGAACATTGGTTCGGCACGGATGAAAACGGCCGCGATGTGCTTTCCCGCGTGATTTGGGGCGCGCGGGCTTCGCTGATGGCGGGCGTGATTTCCGTGCTCGGTGCGCTATTCATTGGCGTGCCGCTCGGCTTGCTTGCGGGCCTGATCGGCGGTTGGGTGGATGGGCTGATATCGCGCGTGGCCGATGCCATGCTCTCAGTGCCCTTCCTTATTCTGGCGATTGCGCTGGCGGCGTTTCTGGGGCCGGCCCTGGAAAACGCCATGCTCGCCATTGCCATTACCGCATCGCCGGTATTCGTGCGGCTTGCGCGCGGTATGGCTTTGGATGCGAAATCAACCGATTGGGTGGAGGCAGCCCGCGCGCTCGGCAATCCGCCCTGGCGCATCGGGTTGTTCCATGTGCTGCCCAATATCATCCCGCCCTTGCTGGTGCAGGCGAGCCTTGCGATTGCGGAAGCGATCATTGCCGAGGCTGCACTTTCCTTCCTGGGGCTCGGGCAGCAACCGCCGGCACCTTCTTGGGGGTCCATGCTGAATAGCGCTCAGCGGTTTTTGACTCAGGCGCCCTGGCTTTCCATCATGCCGGGGCTCGCGATTTTTGTGGTGGTGCTGGCCTTCAACCTGGTCGGTGATGGGCTGCGCGATGCGCTGGACCCAAGGGCGGATCGGAAGTGATGGAAATACGTGGTGCGCCTGGGCATTTGCCGCGCGGGCGGCGCATTTACGCCATTGGCGATATCCATGGCACACTGCCGCAACTGCGCGATCTGCACACGCAAATTGCCGAGGATTTGCGCCGCCGCCCCGTGGCCTCCGCCCTGCTGATCCATCTTGGCGATTACGTGGATAAGGGGCCGGAGTCTCGCGGCGTGGTGGATTACCTTTCGGAACGTGACCCCATTCCCGGCCTTCCCACGCTGCATCTGATGGGCAATCATGAGGAAACCATGCTGGGCGCGCTTTCCGGCGATGGAGCGGCGGCAGCGGATTGGCTGTGGGGCGGGGGCAGGGCGACGCTCGATTCCTGGGGTGTCGCGCCCGATGCACCGCGTGAAGCCTGGCCCGAGGCGATTGCCCCGCATCAGCGCCGCTTCCTGCGCGATCTGTCCCTATGGCATGAGGAAGGTGGCTATCTGTTCGTCCATGCCGGCATTCGCCCAGGTGTGGCGCTGGAAGAGCAATCGCGTGAGGATTTGCTGCGCATCCGGCATGATTTTCTGAACAGCCCGCGCGATCATGGGTTTGTGGTTGTGCATGGGCATACGGCGGGCTTCATGCCGGTGGTGCGAGAAAACCGTATTTGCATTGACACCGCCGCCTGGTCCGGCGGGGGGCTGACGGCGGTGATGTTGGAAGGGGAGAGCCTCGCGTTTTTGCAGGCGAAATAGCTGGGCCTATTCCCCCACCCTCCTCTTATGCCCCAGCACCCCCATCAACCGCCGATCCCGCCAGGCTGAACGCTCACCAATCTTCTCCAAAGGCAGCGCCGCGCGCCGTTCCGCGGTCACGCGCGCAACCGTTGCGTCATCATACAAAAACGGCGTCTGTTCTTCCGTAATCCCGCCCATCAGCCCGCCAAAGCGCGCGGCGTAATCCGCCACACCACCCGGGGCATTCAGATCAATCGTCTCAAACGGCCCCATGAAGGACCAGCGGAGCCCAAGCCCATCCTTCACGCAGGCATCCACATCTTCCACGCTCATGACGCCATCGCGCACCAGGCGGAAGGCTTCCGCCACCAGTGCGGCTTGCAGCCGGTTCAGCACAAACCCGCGGGTTTCCTTCATCGCTGTCACCGGCACCTGGCCGACACGCGCCATCAAGGCCCGCGTGCGCGCCACCACTTCCGGCGCGGTCCAGGGCGCGCCCACCAATTCCACGAGGGGGACCAGATAGGGCGGGTTCACCGGATGCGCGACCAGGCAGCGCGCGCGCCCGGCAAGCCCCTCTGTAAAGGCGCTGGCTGGAATGCCGGAGGTGGACGAAGCCAGCACCACATCCGGCGCACACAGCTCATCAAGCCGGGCGAAAAGCTCGCGCTTCGGCTCCACACGCTCAGGCCCGTTTTCCTGCACATGCGCAGCGCCCGCCACACATGCTTCCATGCTGGCGGCGGCGCTGATGCGGGCCGCGATAAGCGCTGGCGTTTCGCTGATCAGCCCGGCATCGGCCAAATCCTGCAGGCTCTGCCCAATCAGGCCGAGGGCGGTATCAGAAACCCCCGCCACCGGGTCCCAAATCCGCACGCTATGGCCTGCGCGGGCGAAAACCATGGCCCAGGCGCGGCCAATCAGCCCGGTTCCGATGATGGCGATCTGTTCCATGGTGTAACTTCCCCTTTGGCCGGTCTTGATAGGCCGCTTCCCAAAGGCGATGTAACGCCGCGTGAGTGAAAACCGCAACGCGCCCTTGCCGGCGCCCCAAACCCCGAGCCTGCCGCTTGGCATCAAGCGCTGGCTTGGCTTCATGCTGCTTGGCGGCACCATGGCGCTGGCGGGCTTGCTGGCGCTCTGGCGCGCGGTCGCTTCGGTGTTTGGGCTGTGAATAGTTTTTGGCGCCTTTGGCTGCTGCCCATGATGGGCCTTGCGATGCTGCCCGCCGCTTTCTTCAACCTGTTTGCCATGCGCCAGACAGCGCTGATCGGCTGCCTGCTCGGCATCGGGCTGCCCTTCATCGCCGCGCGCATCATGAAGCGCGCCAGGAAAGGCGACGCCAAGCGCGCCGCCGTGCTGATGGGTGTGGCGGCTGGCCTCGCCACCGGGCTTGGCGCCGGGGCAGGGCCGATCATCGGGCTATTATTCGCGCTTGGCGCCTGGGGCGGCACGCGGCTGCTCTACGCCGAAATCCCGGAAGTCGCCCCGCCCGCGCCACCACCGCCGCCGCCCTCAGGCCCGCTCGCGGATGCGCGCATCAGGCTTGCCGGCATTCAAGCCATTGCCATGCGCGGCCATGAAGCGCGCCTTTTGCCGGTGGCGCGGGTCATTGGCCAGGTGCTGGATGATCTGGAAGCGCGGCCCGAGCGAATCCCTCGCGCGCGCCGCTTCCTTGCGGTGCATCTGGATGGGCTGGAACGTATCGCCACACGGATTGAAGCCGGCGCAACGCCACCGCCCGCGCTTGGCGCGCTGCTGCGTGACCTTGAAGCCGCCGCACGGCGCTTGCGCGATGACCTCCGCGCCGAGGAAAGCGCGGCACTCGATATCCAAGTCAAGGTGCTGGCCGATCGGCTGCGCGAGGAAGGCTATTCATGAGCGACATCGTCACCACCCCTGAAGAACGCCGGGCCGAGGTTGAACGCCTTGCCGCGCAGCTTGATGTGACAGACCCCGCCGCGGTGCTTCGCTTCGGCCAGGAAGCCCAAACCCGCGCCTCGGCGGCAGCGGATGCCATGCTGGAAGGGGCGAAGAATCGCGAAGCGGGGGAGGCAGGGCAGACGCTTGGCAATCTGCTCAGCACGCTGCGCGGTTTTGATGTTTCGGGGCTGGCGGAAAAGCCGGGCTTTTTCGCGCGCCTGTTCAACAAGGCGGGGGCGGAAGCCGCACAGGTCGTCAGCCGCTACGAAGGGCTGAAGGACCAGGTGGAGGCGATTGGCGACAAGCTGGACGCCCATCGCACGCGGCTATTGGAAGATGTCGAAAAGCTTGAACGGCTTTATGGCGCCACGCTTGATTGGTTCCACGGCCTTGGTGATCACATCGCCGCTGGCGAGATTGTGCTGAACAATACTGACAGCACCGCGATCCCCGAAGCCGAAGCCAAGGCCACCGCCGGCGATATGCTGGCGGCGCAGCAACTGCGCGATCTGCGCGCGGCGCGTGATGAGCTTGATCGGCGCATCCATGATCTGCGCCTGACGCGGCAAGTCGCGATGCAGGCGCTGCCTTCCATCCGGCTCATTCAGGAAAATGACAAGGCCTTGGCGGCGAAGATCCAATCCGTGGTGGCCAATACCGTGCCGCTGTGGCGTCAGCAGCTTGCCCAGGCACTCGCCATTCAGCGAATGCGCGATGCGGGGCAGACGCTGAAACAGGCGAATGACCTGACCAATCAATTGCTGACCGCGAATGCCGAGAGGCTGCGCCAGGGCAATGCGGAAGCGCGGAATGAAATCGAACGCGGCGTTTTCGATCTGGCTGCGGTGAAGCAGGCCAATCAGCTATTGGTGGCAACGATTGAAGATAGTTTGAACATCGCCGAACGCGCCCGCGCCCAGCGTGCCGATGCTGCGGTGGAATTGGACAAGGCGGAAGCCGAAATCCGCCGCGCGCTGATGGCGGCCAAGGCCATACCGCCCGCGCCAAAAGCCTGAAGCCATCAAGACCGGGATTGAGCAAAAGATGATCACCAAACGCACCATTCTGGCCGCCATGCCGGCAATGCTTACCGCGCCGCATCTTGCACGCGCCCAGGTCGCCTGGCCCAATGGCCCCATTCGTATCGTGGTGCCATTCCCGCCGGGCGGTTCCACCGATGCTTTGGCGCGGCTGCTGCAACCGCATTTGCAGGCCGAATTTGGCGTGCCCATCATTGTTGAAAGTCGCCCGGGTGCTTCTGGCTCACTCGGCACCGCGCAGGTCGCGCGCGCCGCACCCGATGGCAATACCTGGTTGATCGTCTTTGATACGCATGCGGTCAATCCGGCGCTTATCCCAAATATGGGGTTCGATACCGAACGCGATTTGACCTCGCTTTTGTTGTTCGGCACCGCGCCCATGATGCTGACAGCGCATCGCACACGCCCCTATCGCAGCTTCGCCGATGTGGTAACGGCGGCGAAGGCGCGGCCGGATACCATCACCTATGGCACCATTGGCAATGGCAGCCTCGCGCATCTGACGATGGAACTCATCCAGCGCGCCGGCGATTTCAAGCTGGTGCATGTGCCCTATCGTGGCGGCGGGCCGCTGGCAGTTGCGGCCGCGGCCGGTGAGGTGGATTTGCCCATCGCCACTCGCCCTGCCGTTGGCGTGCATATTGATGCCGGCACGCTGCTGCCCCTCGCGCAAACCGGTGCAACGCGCAGTCCAAATATCCCGGATGTGCCTAGCCTGTCGGAACTTGGCATTCCGGGGATCGATTCGCGTGCCTTCTGGGGCTTTCTTGGTCCCGCCCGCCTGCCCGATGCCATCAAGGCCCGGATGGAAGCGGCCATCCGCAAGGCGCTGGATGTGCCGGAGATTCGCCAGCGCATTCTTGGCCTTGGCATTGATCTCAACCCGCAGGGGGAGGCCGCCTTTTCGCAATTCCTTTCCACCCAGATCGCCACCTGGGGCCGGGTAGTGCGGGAGAACAATATCCGGCCGGATTGAAAACACCGCTTGACCAGCGGCGCAGGGCTTGTTCCCATGGCGGCAACGCCAAGAAATGAGGAAGTCTGCCATGCGCGCCTGGGCTGTCATTGAAGCCGGAAAGCCGCTTCAGGAAATCGAGATCCCAACACCGGAACCCTCCGGAAAGCAGGTGCTGCTGGAAATCACCCATGCCGGGGTTTGCCATTCCGATCTCCATATCTGGGAAGGCGGCTATGATCTTGGCTCACGCGGCTATCTGAAGCTCTCGGATCGTGGGGTGAAGCTGCCTCTCGCCATGGGGCATGAGATTGTCGGGCGCGTGCTGAAATGGGGGCCTGATGCCAATGGCGCTGGCCTCAAGGTTGGCGATCACATGGTGGTCTTCCCCTGGGTGGGGTGTGGCACCTGCGATGCCTGCCTCGCGGATGAGGATAATATGTGCCTCACGCCGAAAAGCCTCGGCGTTTATCAGCATGGTGGCTATGCGACGCATGTGCTGGCGCCCGAGCTGCGGCATCTGGTGCCGGTGGGCAACCTCGATCCCGCCCTGGCTGCGACCTATGCCTGTTCGGGCATTACGGTGTTCAGCGCCATCAACAAGGTCATGCCGATGCCGGCAGATGAACCCATTGTGCTGATAGGCGCGGGTGGTCTTGGGCTGAATGCGATTGCCGTGCTGAAGGCGAAGGGCCATCGGCGGATCGTGGTGGTGGATGTCAGCGCTTCCAAGCTCGAAGCCGCCAGGCGGGAAGGGGCGACCGATATCGTCCAGGGCGGGGATGCCGGCACCGCCAAGCGCATCATGGACGCCTGTGGCGGCCCGGTGCGCGCCATTATTGACCTGGTGAACGGGACCGAAACCGCGCGGAGCGCCTTTGATGCGCTGCGCAAGGGCGGCAAGCTGGTGCAGGTGGGGCTATTCGGCGGCGAATTGGCGGTCCCGCTACCGGTCATGCCGATGCGCGCGCTCACGATCCAGGGTTCATATGTGGGCAATGTCAAGGAGTTGCGGGAATTGGTCGGCATTGCCCAAAAAGGTGGTTTGCCGGGCATTCCGATTACCCGTATGCCGCTTAATCAAGCCGACACAGCGCTCAATAGGTTGAAAGATGGCAAGGTTACGGGCCGAATTGTCCTCACGGCGGAGGTTTCTTAAAAAAATATGAAACTAATGGTTGCATTCCGACCCAAAATACTCAATCCTCACATGCATGGACAACGGAAGCACCCTTATTCAAGACATCGCCCCCTTGCGAGACTTCGTCCGCGGCATGACAGCCTTGGCCGATGCGGGTGGCGATGAGGCCCTTTTCCTGAAGGAGGCGCCGAGCTTGCTCCGCAAGCTTGTGCTTTCCGATAATTGGTTGCCGCCGGAGTTTACCGCGCCAACCGATACCTATCGGCAATTGCTGCTGCATTGCGATCCGCAACAGCGGTTTTCGGTGGTCTGCTTCGTGTGGGGGCCGGGGCAACAGACTCCGGTCCATAACCACACCGTCTGGGGCCTGGTTGGCGTGCATCAGGGTGAGGAGATTTCGACCGAAATGGTCGCTGACCCGAATGGCGGGCCAATGCGCCCGGGGCGCGTTGACCGGGTAAAGCGCGGCGATGTGGTGGTCTTGAGCAGCGACAGTTACGACACGCATCGCGTGGAAAATGCGGTGCAAGGGCGCACCAGCATCAGCATCCATGTCTATGGCGCCAATATCGGTGCCGTGAAGCGCGCCATGTTCAATGCTGAGACCAGCCAGCCCGAGTATTTCATCTCTGGCTATGACAATAAAAGCGTGCCCAATTTGTGGGATTTGAGCCGCTCGGCCAATTGAAGCCTGCCCCTTGCGCGCTGGCGCTTACGGCGTGATGCTGCCTGCCATCACGCAGGGAAAATCGCCATGGCTGACAGCATTCCCGTATTGGACCTTGCTCCCTTGCGCGCGGGCGCGCCCGGTGCGCTTGAACAGCTTGGCCAGGAACTGCGCCACGCCTTTACCGAGGTTGGCTTCTATTTCGTGCGCAATCACGGCATTCCGGAAGCGCTGCTCGATCAAACCTTCGCCGAGGCGGCGCGGTTTCATGCTCAGCCTTTTGAAGCCAAGCTCGCGCTCAAGATCAATGAACATAATATCGGCTATATGCCCATGCGCGGTGCCACCACGCGCGTGAATGCGGTGGGCGAAGTGGCGCTGCCCAATGCGAATGAGGCCGTGTTCTTCAAGCGGGACCTGCCCGCGGATCATCCCGACGTTCTGGACAAGGTGCGCTTTCGTGGTGCCAATCAATGGCCGGCTTTGCCCGGCTTTCGCGAAAACATCCTGAAGGCCTGCGCGGCATTTGAAGGCTTGGGGCTTTCGCTTCTGCCGATTTATGCCCGCGCGCTTGGCTTGCCCGCCGATTACTTCGCGCCCTTCTTCCAGGAACCCATGTTCACGCTGCGCATGTCGCATTACCCGCCGCAGGAACCCACCGCGCCCGAGAATGAATACGGCATCGCGCCCCATATGGACACAAGTTTCATGACCATTCTGGCGCAGAACAAGGTGCCGGGCCTCTCGCTCCGGCTGCCGGATGGGCGCTGGCTGGATGCGCCGGCACCTGAAGGCGCACTCCTGATCAATGGCGGGATGATGCTCCGGCGCTGGACGGATAATCGCTTCCTCGCGACCCCGCATCGCGTGATCAATCGTTCCGGTCGCGAACGCTATGCGATTCCCTTTTTCATGGATGCGAATTATCGCGCTGTCATGAAACCGATCACCGCTGATGCCGCGCCAAGCCGGATGGAACCCATCACCTATCCCGATTTCATGACTGGTTATCAGCGCGCCAATTTCCACCATGCCGCCGAAAAATCCGAAGAAAAGGTGCAGTTGCAGGGCGCCTGAAATCTTGGCTTGAACCGGGGGGCTTTACCTTCCGTCCAGATGGCGTAGCCTTTTCCCTGCCGGGAAAAGCCAATACCAAACGGGAGGAAAGTTCATGCAAGTTTCACGTCGCACGGCGCTTGCGGCCGGCGCAGGGTTTGGCGCAGGCATTGGTGGCCTGCCCTGGCAAAGCGCAAAGGCCCAGGCCGCGAATACCATCAAGATTGCGCTGCTGACGGATTTTTCCGGCACTTATCGCGACGTGAGCGGCCCGACCGAACTCGCCTGTGTGCGTCAGGCAGCCGCTGAAATGAGCAATCGCGGCTTCAATATCGAAGTGCTTTTTGGCGATAATCTGAATCGTCCCGATGTCGGTTCCAACCTGACGCGGCAATGGATTGACCGCGATGGCGTTGACGTTGTTGTGGATGGCGGCGCTTCTTCCGTAGCGCTGGCCGCCAATGAAATCATTCGCGACAAGAACAAGGTTTTCCTGAATACCACTTCCGCCACGTCGGATCTGACGGGGCGTGCCTGCACGCCCAATACCGTCCATTGGACCTATGATACCTGGATGTTGGCCAATTCCACCGGCGGTGCCACGGTGCGCGCAGGGGGTGATAGCTGGTATTTCATCACGGCGGATTACGCCTTCGGCCATGCCTTGGAACGCGACACGGCGAATTTCGTGCGCAATGCCGGCGGGCGCGTGCTGGGCCAGGTGCGCACACCCTTCCCGGGCACGACCGATTTCTCGGCCTTCCTGGTGCAGGCGCAGGCCTCGCGCGCCAAGGTGATCGGGCTTGCCAATGCCGGCAGTGACACCATCAATTGCATCAAGCAGGCGGCGGAATTCGGCCTTATGCGCCGGGGCATCAAGCTAGCCAGCCTGCTGATGTTCCTGCCGGATGTGCATTCCTTGGGGCTTGCCACCACGCAAGGGCTGATCTGCACCGAAACCTTCTATTGGGATTTGAATGATCGCACCCGCGCTTTCTCGGCCCGTGTTCGGCCCAATATCGGGCAGAATGCGCTCTGCATGAACCACGCCGGCGGCTATGCAGCGGTGCTGCATTACCTGAAGACGGTGATTGATATGGGGCCGGCGCAGGCCAAGCAAAGCGGGGCCGCGACTGTGGCGCGCATGAAGGCCATTCCCTGTGATGATGATTGCTTCGGTCCCGGCACCATCCGCGCCGATGGCCGCAAGCTGCACCCGGCCTATTTGTTTGAGGTGAAAAAGCCCGAGGAAAGCCGCGGCGTGTTTGATTATTACAAGCTGCTGCAAACGACCGAGGCGAATAACGCTTTCCGTCCACTTGCTGACGGTGGCTGCAGCTTCGTGCGGAGCTAAAATCTGAATGGCGCGGTGGGGCACATCACCCCATCGCGCCTAACCCCGCGCCCGAAACACCAATTGGCGCGAGAGCACAAAATTCCCGAACATCCCGGCAATCGCCCCAGCAGCGACACCAAGCACGGGATGCGCCGCCACCACCGGCACAAAGGCGATCAGCGCGGCATAGGTGCCGTAATTCATCGCGAAGCCCACCAGATTCACCACCAGGAACAGCGCCCATTGCTGATGCACAGGGCCATCGCCGCGCCCGCGGAATGTCCAAACGCGATTGAGCGCCCAGGTCGTTGTAGCGGCAACCAAGTAGGACACCGCACGCCCACCATAAAGCCCAAGCCCAAGCGCCAGCCCCGCATAGAGCACCGCAGTATCCACCACGAAACCTATGGTGCCCACCACACCGAAGCGTAGGAACTCCATCAGCACGCCAAAGCGTGCCGCGCCGATCATGCCTTCAATGCGCGCAAGGATCGCCTGAACTGCCATGCGCGCCTGTTACGCAGGAAAGCGGGGCAGCGCAAACCGCCATGGCCCTTACGCCGTTCCGGCGCTATCACATGGCTTCGGAAAATGCTGGCGTGAAGGGAAGCGCGCATGGTCGCTGTGATTGGTCTCGGCAATATGGGCATGGCCATGCTCACGCGGCTATTGGCGACGGGCCACCAACCGCGCGCCTGGGATTTGGACCCCGCCAAGCGCGCGGCGGCGCGGCAGGCGGGCGCGGCAATCGGCGCCGATATCGCCGACAGCGTGGCGGATCTCACCATCTTCTCCCTGCCAAATGACGCCGCAGTGGCCGAAGTGCTTGGCCATGTGCTCCCCACCTTGGCCCAGGGCGCTGTGATTATCGATACCTCCACCCTTTCGCCGCGCGCCGTGCGCGGTTTCGCGGAACAGGCCAAGGCGCGGGGCGTTTTCTATTTGGATGCGCCGGTCTCAGGCGGTCCGACGGGTGCGGCGGCGGGCAGCATGGCCATGATGGTGGGTGGCGATGCCGCTGCCTTGGAACGCGCAACACCCTTGCTGCAACACCTCACCGCGCGGCTTTTGCATATCGGGCCATCCGGGGCGGGGCAGGTGGCGAAGCTCGTGAATAATCTGCTGGTCGCAAGCCATTTGGTGACGGCCGGTGAGGCGCTGCGCCTTGGTGCCGCTGCCGGGGTGGCGCCGGAAGCGCTTTTGCCGGTGTTGAATGGTGCCTCTGGCCGATCCGCGGTGACCGAGGTGAATTGGCCGCGCTGGATCATCCCCGGCAGCTTTGACTCAGGCTTCAGCGCTGGGCTGATGCGCAAGGATGTGAGCCTGGCCTTGGAATTGGCGCGGGAATTGGATGTGCCGCTGGAGGCGACTGGCCGCGCGGCCGCGCTGTGGCAGGAATTGCGTGACGCCGTGCCGGATGAGGCCGATTTCAACCGCCTTTCGGCAGCGCTTTTCGCCGGAGCCAAACCATGAGCCCCTTCAGTGCCAAGACCGTAATCATCGAAGAAGTCGCCGCCCTTTTGGGTGGCCGCACGGGCAGCCTGGTGGATGGCGAGATCATCGCCGGCGATGGCAACACCATCACCTTGCAGGACCCGACAACCGGCGCCGTGCTGCTGGACTATGCCAGCGCTGGCCCTGGCCTTGTCGCGCAAGCCACCAGCAGCGCCGCCCGCGCGCAGGGCGTTTGGCAGGCGTTGAGTGGCGCAGAACGCGGTCGCCGGCTTTGGGCCATCGCGCCCTTGCTTCGCCAAAAGGCGGAACATCTGGCCCGTCTGGAATCTGCGCAAACCGGCAAGCCCTTGCGCGATACGCGGGCCGAGGTCGCGCGTGTGGCGGAGATGGCGGAATACTGGGCCGGCTGGTGCGACAAGATCGAAGGCCGCATCATCCCGGTGCCCTCTGGCCATACCGTCATGGTGAAACGCGAAGCGCTCGGCGTGGTGCTTGCCATCACACCCTGGAATGCGCCGATTTTCACCGCCGGCTGGAATGTCTTTCCCGCACTTGCTGCCGGCAATGCGGTGGTGCTGAAGCCATCGGAATTCACGCCGCTGACATCGCTCGCCCTTGGGCTGCTCGCGGAAAAAGCCGGGCTGCCGCGCGGCCTGTTTCAAGTGATCGCCGGGCCGGGGCAGGGGACGGGTGCCGCTTTGCTTGCCGCCCCCGAAATCGCCAAGGTTGTCTTTGTCGGCGGCGTCGCGGCGGGCCGCGCCGTAGCCACAACGGCCGCCGCGCGCGGCGTGCCCAGCTTGCTCGAACTCGGCGGCAAAAGTGCGAATATCGTTTTTGACGATGCCGATTTCGCCAGCGCCATCCAGGGCGCGCAGCAGGCGATCTATGCCGGCAGCGGTCAATCCTGTGTCGCGGGATCGCGCCTTCTGGTGCAGCGCAGCCTGCATGATCGTTTCGTCAGCGCGCTTGCCGAAGCGCAACGACGCATTCGCTTGGGCGATCCCATGGATGCCGCAACCGAAATGGGCCCTGTGGCCAATGCCCGGCAATTCGCCCATGTGCGGGAATTGCTCGCCGCAGGTGCTGCTTCCGGTGCTGCGGTCATGGCGGCGGCGCGGCCAGGCGCATTACCGGAAGGCGGTTTTTGGGTGCCGCCCACCTTGCTCGCCGGGCTTTCCAACGAAGCGCGCCCAGCGCAGGAGGAAATCTTCGGCCCCGTCGTCGCCGCCATCCCCTTCGATGATGAGGATGAGGCCATCGCGCTGGCCAATGCCACGCCCTTTGGCCTCGCTGGTGCGGTCTGGACACGTGATTTGGGCCGGGCGCATCGCGTGGCGGCCCGGGTCAGGGCAGGGACTTTTTGGGTGAATGGCTATCGCACCATCCATGTCTCGGTGCCTTTTGGTGGCTTTGGTGCCTCTGGCCATGGCCGCTCCTCGGGGCAGGAGGTTCTGGCCGAGCTGACGCAAAGCAAGGCAATCTGGATTGATACTGCCCAGCAACCGGCCTTGGGCTTCGGCCATAAGCCGGGCTGAGGCCAAACGGCGCTTGCGCCGCCCGCCGCAAGCGGGTCTGATACAAGGAAATCAATAGGGGGTTTCCATGCAAAGACGTGATGTCTTCAAATTTGGCGCCGCAGCAGGTGCCGCCGCAGCCGCAACCGCGCTGCCTTCCTTCGCCATTGCGCAGCCCACGCAGAACCGTGTGCTGAAAATGGTGCCGCAGGCAAACCTCACCAGCCTCGACCCCATTTGGACCACGGCCAATATCACCCGGAATTACGGGTATATGGTGTTTGACACGCTTTATGGCATGGATGCGCAATTCCAGCCGCAGCCGCAAATGGCCGCCGGCCATAGCAGCGATGATGGCGGGCGGAGTGTCACCATCACGCTGCGCCCCGGGCTGAAATTCCATGATGGGGAGCCTGTGCGCGCGCAGGATGTGGTGCCAAGCCTGCAACGCTGGATGAAGCGCAGCCCCTTTGGGCAGAAGCTGGCCACCGTGACGGATGACATCCAGATTTTGGATGATATGCGGATCCGCTTCCGCCTGAAAAAACCCTTCCCGCTGCTGTTCCATGCGCTGGCGCAGGTTTCCAATGGCCCGGCCTTCATCATGCCAGAGCGTCTGGCCAAGACCGATCCCTTCCAGCAGGTGCGCGAATCCATCGGCAGCGGTCCCTTCCGCTTCAGGGCCAATGAATTCAATTCCGGCAGCCTGGCGGTGTTTGAACGCTTCGCCGACTACGTGCCCGTGCCGACCGGCACGCCAAGCCTGACCGCCGGGCCGAAAATCGCGCATTTTGATCGCGTGGAATGGCACATCATTGTGGATGCCGCGACCGCCGCCGCCGCGATACAAACCGGCGAAATTGACTGGTACGAACAGCCGCCGCCGGAAGTGCAGCTGCTGCTCCGCCGCAACCGACAAGTGGTGATCGAAGCGATTGACCCGCTGCCGCTGACCGGCATTTTGCGCTTCAACCATCTGAATGGCCCCTTCAACAACAAGGCTTTGCGTCAGGCCTTACTGCCCGCGATCAACCAGCAGGATTTCATGCAGGCATCGGTCGGCACGGATCCTTCGCTCTACACCACCGGCGTTGGCATGTTCACGCCGGGCACGCCGCTTGCCAATGATGCCGGGCTGGCGCCGCTGATGGGGCCGCGCAGCATTGACCGCGCGCGGGCATTGATGCGTGACGCGGGCTACACGAACCAGACCATGCGGCTGATCGGCCCGACGGATATTCTGGTGCCGGCCGCACTCACGCAGGTGGGTGCCGATCTGGTGCGCCGGCTTGGCTTCAATGCCGACATTGTCTTGAGCGATTGGGGCACCACTGTGCAGCGGCGCACCTCGCGGGAGCCGGTGGAGCGTGGCGGCTGGTCCATGCTTTTTACCTCCTTCTCGTCCTTCGATTTCGCCGATCCGGCGGCGCATTTCCCGCTGCGGGGCAATGGCACCAATGCCTGGTTCGGCTGGCCGGATGTCCCGCGGCTTGAGGAATTGCGCGATGCCTGGTTCGACGCGCCAGACCTTGCCGCGCAGCAGGCCATTGCGCGGGATATGCAAACGGTGGCGATGGATGAACTGCCCTATATCCCGCTTGGCTCCTACAAATCCATGACGGCCTTGCGCGCCAATCTGACCGGGCGCGTGCCGGGCCTGGCACTTTATTGGGGCATCAGGCGGGGCTGAAGGGCAGGGGCGGCCTTGCCACCCCAGGCGCGGCCATGGCGCGCCCGGCTGGCATGGCCCATGCATTCCTCGGCGGGGTCGGCTTAGCGCCAGGGGCGATCCCGGCTATTTGCGCCGCACTCAAAGCAGGCTAAGCGGGGTTATGGGCTCTGCTTTGCCATTCTATGAGGCAGAGTGATTTTCAACTGGGCAGTCTGGGCTGCCCCGAACATGGAATGGGAGACGGGAGATGGATCGTAGAAACTTCCTCAAGGCAACAGCCGGCGTTGCGGCGCTGACGGGTGTGGGCGGGCTTTCCGCCCCGGCGCTGGCGCAGGGCGCTGCCGCGCGCACGCTGCGCTTCGTGCCACAGGCCAATCTGGCCAATTTCGACCCCATCTGGGGCACGCAATATGTGGTGCGCAATGCTGCCGCCCTGGTGTGGGACACGCTTTACGGCTTCGATGACAAGCTGGAATCCAAGCGCCAGATGGTGGAAAGTGAGGAAGTTTCCTCTGATGGCAAGGTCTGGACCTTCCGTCTGCGTGAAGGGCTGATGTGGCATGATGGCACGCGCGTAACCGCGGCCGATTGCGTCGCCAGCCTCAATCGCTGGGCGGTGCGCGATGGCATGGGCCAGATGATCCGCGCGATCCAGGAAGAATTGGTGGCGGTGGATGACCGCACCTTCCGCTGGCGCCTGAAGGCGCCTTATCCCAAGATGCTGCTCGCGCTTGGCAAGAACAATACGCCAATGGCCTTCATGATGCCGGAACGTATCGCGCGTACCGATCCCTTCCAGCAGGTCACGGAATTCGTCGGTTCCGGCCCCATGCGCTTTGTGCGCAATGAATGGGTCCCCGGCGCCCGCGCGGTCTTCACGCGTTTTGAACAATATGTGCCGCGCAATGAACCTCCGTCATGGTTGGCGGGCGGCAAGCGCATGGGTGTGGACCGCATCGAATGGATCATCATGCCAGACCCGGCCACGGCTTCGGCGGCGCTGATGAACAATGAAATCGATTGGTGGGAAACCCCGCTGACCGATTTGATCCCGTCTTTGCGCCGCAACCGCAATGTGCGCGTGGATATCGCGGATCCGCTTGGCAATATCGGTTCCTTCCGCTTCAACCATTTGCATGCGCCCTTCAACGATGTGCGCGCGCGTCGGGCAGTGGCGATGGTCTTGAACCAGGAAGACTATATGCGCGCGGTGGTCGGTGATGACCGGGCGCTGTGGCAGACGCTGCCTTCCTTCTTCACGCCGGGCACGCCGCTTTATACGGAAGCCGGCGGTGATATCCTGAAAGGCCCGCGGAATGTTGCCGCCGCGCGTACGCTGCTGCGTGAAGCCGGCTATAATGGCCAGCCCATCACGGTACTGGTTGGGCAGGATCAGGCGCCGCTCAAGGCCATGGGTGAAGTGACCAATGCGCTGCTGCGTTCCATCGGCATGAATGTGGACTTTGTGGCGACCGATTGGGGCACGGTTGGTCAGCGCCGCGCGTCCAAATCACCGCCCGGTCAGGGTGGCTGGCATATCTTCCACACCTGGCATGCGGGTGCGGATTGCATCAACCCGGCAGCCTATCTTGCCCTTCGCGCCCATGGCGATGGCGCCTGGTTCGGCTGGCCCAAGGATGATGCGGTGGAAGCGGCCCGTGACAAGTGGTTCGAAGCGCCGGATCTGGCGGCGGAAAAGGCCGCGGTTGCGGAAATGAATGCCGCCGCCATGAGCCACATGACCTATGCGCCGACCGGCTTCTACAAGACCTATCAGGCGTGGCGCAGCAATGTCACCGGCATCGTCGGCGGCCCGCTGCCCTTCTTCTGGGGTGTGAACAAGGCCTAATCAGGAAAGATTGCCGGGAACATGTTCGCCTATATCGTCCGACGCGTCTTGGCCACCATTCCGGTGATGGCCATCGTCGCGCTTTTTGTCTTTAGTCTGCTCTACATCGCGCCGGGCGACCCGGCCGCGGTGATTGCGGGCGATCAGGCGACGCCTGAAGATGTGGAACGCATTCGTGCCAGCCTCGGCCTCGACCGGCCCTTTTTGATCCGGTTCGGGGAATGGGTCTGGCGTATTCTTCAGGGTGATCTCGGCGTCTCAATTTTCACCAATCTGCCGGTTTCAACCATGATCCAGCAGCGTATTGAACCGACGCTGTCGCTCATGATCATCACGCTCATCCTGGCGGTTTCCATCGCCATCCCGATGGGCGTGATCGCCGCCTGGAAGCAGGGGACGATGGTTGACCGTACGGTGATGGGATTTGCCGTTCTGGGCTTTTCCGTCCCCGTCTTCGTGGTGGGCTATGTCTTGGCCTATATCTTCGCGTTGGAACTCGATTGGGTGCCGGTGCAGGGCTATACGCCAATCAAACAGGGTTTCTTCCCCTGGTTTCAGAACCTTATCCTGCCCGCCGTGGCGCTCGGCACTGTCTATATCGCGCTGATCGCACGCATCACGCGCGCGACCATGCTTGAAGTGCTGCAACAGGATTATATCCGCACCGCCCGCGCCAAAGGGGCGGGGCAGCGGAGCATCCTGTTCCTGCATGCGCTGAAGAACGCCGCCGTGCCGATCGTGACCGTGATTGGCATCGGCATTGCGCTGCTGATCGGTGGTGCGGTGGTGACGGAAAGCGTCTTCGCCATCCCGGGCCTTGGGCGCCTGACGGTGGATGCCATTCTGCGGCGCGACTATCCTGTGATCCAGGGCGTCGTGCTGCTGTTTTCCTTTGTCTATGTGCTGGTGAATCTTTTGATTGACCTGCTCTACACCATTCTGGACCCGAGGATCAGATACTGATGTCCGCCTCCATCCTCGACCCCAAGGGCATCACCGCCGCAAATGTCGCGGTGGCGCCCTCGCTTCCCGATATCATGCCGCCGGTGAAGGCCCGGGGCGGGTTTTTCGGCTTCATGCGGCGCAACCCGGCGATTGCCATTGGCGGATCGCTGGTGACGCTGATGGTGCTGGTGGCGATTTTCGCCCCGCTGCTGTTCACCAAGGACCCCACTGCACTTGCCCCGGCGCTGCGCACGCGCGAACCCTCTGCCACGCATTGGTTCGGCACGGATATGCTGGGGCGCGATATCTATTCGCGCGTGCTCTATGGTGCCCGCGTTTCGCTGCTGGTTGGGTTTTCGGTCGCGGTGCTCGCTTCTATCATCGGCCTTACCATCGGCATGATCTCCGGCTTTGTGCGCTGGGCCGATAGCATCATCATGCGCGTGATGGATGGCATGATGTCCATCCCGCCGATCCTGCTTGCCATCGCGCTGATGGCACTCACGCGCGGTTCGGTGCAAAATGTGATCATCGCCATCACCATTGCGGAAATCCCGCGCGTCTCGCGCCTGGTGCGCGGCGTGGTGCTGTCCTTGCGTGAACAGCCCTATGTGGATGCGGCGGTAGCGGCAGGTACGCGCACGCCGGTCATCATCTGGCGCCATATCCTGCCCAATACGCTGGCGCCGATCACCGTGCAGGCAACCTATATCTGCGCCTCGGCGATGATTGTGGAAAGCATCCTGTCCTTCATTGGCGCCGGTACGCCGCCCATCATCCCATCCTGGGGGAATATCATGGCCGAAGGCCGCGCGCTCTGGCAGGTGAAACCCTATATCGTCTTTTTCCCCGCCATCTTCCTGTCCATCACCGTGCTGGCCGTGAACCTGCTCGGCGATGGTTTGCGGGATGCGCTCGACCCGCGCATGGCAAAGAGGCTCTGACCCATGGCGATGCTCGAAATTGACAATCTGCAAACCCATTTCCGCACGCCCGATGGCATTAACCGTGCGGTGGATGGTGTTTCCTTTCATGTCGAAGCCGGGGAAACGCTGGCCGTGGTGGGCGAAAGCGGTTGCGGCAAATCCGTCACCGCCATGTCCATCCTGCGCCTGATCCCGGAACCGCCCGGCAAGCTGGCCGGTGCCATCCGCTTCAATGGCAAGAACCTGCTTGATCTTTCGGAAGCCGAAATGCGCGGCATTCGCGGCAATGAGATCAGCATGATCTTCCAGGAACCCATGACCTCGCTGAACCCGGTGCTGACGGTGGGCCGCCAGATCGGGGAGACGTTGCGCCTCCACCAGGGCATGTCGGCGCAGCAGGCGGAAGACCGCGCGGTGGAAATGCTGAAGCTGGTCGGCATTCCGGAAGCCGAACGGCGCGTGAAGGAATATCCGCATCAGCTTTCAGGCGGTATGCGCCAGCGCGTGATGATCGCGATCGCGCTTGCCTGCAACCCGAAGCTACTGATCGCCGATGAACCAACAACAGCGCTGGACGTGACCATTCAGGCGCAGATCCTCGATCTGATGCGCGACCTCAAGCATCGCGTGGGTGCGGCCATTGTGCTGATCACCCATGATCTTGGCGTGGTCGCGGAAGTGGCCGAACGCGTGGTGGTGATGTATGCCGGGCGTAAGGTGGAAGAAGCGAAGGTCGGGCCTTTGTTCCGCAACCCGCGCCACCCCTATACGCAAGGCCTGCTTGGGTCCGTGCCGAAGCTCGGTTCCTCACTGGATGGGACGGAAACGCGTTTGCAGGAAATCCCCGGCCTGGTGCCAAGCCTCAAGAAGAAGCTTGAAGGCTGCGTTTTCGCCAGCCGTTGCAACTATGCCACTGATCTTTGTCGCAGCGTCGCCCCGGGCCTCGAAGAAAAGGCGCCCGGCCATATCGTCGCCTGTCATTACGCCGTGAAGGAGGCCGCCGCAGCATGAGCACGCCTCTGCTCGAGGTCCATGACCTCAAGAAACACTTCCCCGTCCGCGCCGGCTTCCTGGGCGGCGTCACCGGCTATGTCTATGCGGTGGATGGCATTTCCTTTTCCATCGCCAAGGGGGAGACGCTGTCGCTGGTGGGTGAATCCGGCTGCGGCAAATCCACCGTCGGCAAGGCCATTCTGCGCCTGTTCGACATCACCGGCGGGCAGGTCACGCTGGATGGCACGCGCATTGACGATATGCCCGCCAGTACGCTGCGTCCGCTGCGCCGGCGCATGCAGGTGGTGTTTCAGGACCCCTATTCATCGCTCAATCCGCGCATGCGGGTGCGGGATATTCTGGCCGAGCCGATCCGCAATTTTGGCCTGGCCAAGGATGCCGCTGACCTCGAAAAGCGCGTGGGTGATCTGATGGACCGCGTGCGCCTGCCGCGTGATGCGGTGGGCCGCTGGCCGCATGAATTCTCGGGCGGGCAGCGTCAGCGCATCGGCATCGCCCGCGCGCTGGCAGCCGAACCCGATCTGATCATTTGCGATGAGGCGGTCTCCGCGCTTGACGTGTCCGTGAAGGCGCAGATCGTGAACCTGCTGCAGGATTTGCAGAAGGAACTTGGCCTCGCGCTGCTGTTCATCAGCCATGATCTGGCGATTGTGGAACACATGACGCATCGCGTGGCGGTCATGTACCTTGGCAAGATCGTGGAAGTGGCCCCGAAGCGTGAGTTGTTTGCCGCGCCCAAGCACCCCTATACGGAAGCGCTGCTGTCTGCCGTGCCGGTGCCCGAACCGGGGGCGCAGCGGGAGCGCATCATCCTGAAGGGCGATGTGCCAAGCCCGATCAACCCGCCCAAGGGCTGCCGCTTCCATACGCGCTGCCCCTATGCCTTTGATCGCTGCCGGCAGGATGAACCGGCACTGCGCCAGACGGAGCCCGGGCACTGGGCCGCCTGCCATTTGCATGACCGTCCGGCGGCCGAAAACCCGCTGGCCGGGGCCAAGGGTGCCGCGCTGATCGCCAAGCACTAAACTGCAAAGCGCCCCCTTGCCGCGGGGCGCTTTCTTCGGGCATGATTTTACTTGGAAAAGCTTGACGAAGCCCCACCGCTTGGGTGAGGCTTTGGGTTGAAACATCCCTGGCCCATGGTCAGGTAGAAACAAAGATTGGGAGACGCGCTATGCCGCAGGTGACACTTACCGTGAATGGTCAAACCCATACGGCCGAGGTTGAAGGCCGTACACTTCTGGTGGAATTGCTGCGTGAGAAGCTGCGCATGACCGGCACGCATGTCGGCTGCGATACCAGCCAATGCGGCGCCTGCGTGGTGCATATCAATGGCGAAAGCGTGAAATCCTGCACGACGCTGGCCGTGATGTGCAATGGCGCGAATGTCACCACCATTGAAGGCCTGGCCGCCGCCGATGGCACGCTGCATGTGATGCAGGAAGCCTTCCGCGAATACCACGCCCTGCAATGCGGTTTCTGCACACCGGGCATGGTCATGAGCGCGATTGACCTGGTGAACAAGCACCCGAATGGCATCACGGAACAGCAAATCCGCGAAGGGCTGGAAGGCAATCTCTGCCGCTGCACTGGCTATCACAACATCGTGAAGGCCATCGCGGCGGCGGCGGAAGTGATGCAGGGCAGGCGCCGTGAAATGGCGCGCGCTGCCGACTAAGGGGGCAGGGGCAAAACCCTGCCTTTGGGCCAGCAATAAGGCCGCGACACAGCAATCAGCCTGATGGGAGGCAAGACAAATGAACGTGGTGACACCGTTTGAAGGCATCGGCGCCAGCGTCCGCCGCAAGGAAGATTTCCGCTTCATCCAGGGCCGCGGCGCCTATACGGATGATGCGGATAAGCCCGGGCAGCTTCATGCCTGGATCCTGCGCAGCCCGCATGCCCATGCCCGCATCAAATCCGTGGACATCTCGGCGGCCGCTTCCATGCCGGGTGTCGTCGAAATCTATACCGGCGCCGATATGGCGAAGGATGGCGTGGGTGGCCTACCTTGCGGTTGGCAAATCCACAACAAGGATGGTTCGCCCATGGCCGAACCGCCGCATCCGGTTTTGGCACAGGACAAGGTGCGCCATGTGGGTGACCCGGTGGCGGTTGCCATTGCAGCCACGCGCCAGCAGGCGCGCGATGCTGCCGAAGCCATTGCGGTTGATTACGAAGTGCTGCCCGCCGCCGCCACCATGGAAGCGGCGCTGAAGCCCGGTGCAGCCGCCATTCATGACGGTGTGGCCGGGAACCTATGTTATGATTGGCATATCGGCGATAAGGCCGTGGTGGATGCCGCCTTTGCCGGTGCCGCGCATGTGGTGAAATTCGATCTGGTGAATAACCGCCTGATCCCGAATGCCATGGAACCCCGTTCCGCGGTTGGCGAGTTTGATCGCAGCTCGGGCGACTATACACTCACCACCACCAGCCAGAACCCGCATGTCATTCGCCTGCTCATGGGTGCCCATGTGCTCCATCTGCCGGAATCGAAGCTGCGCGTGATTGCGCCTGATGTCGGCGGCGGCTTTGGCAGCAAGATCTACCATTACGCGGAAGAAGCCATCGTCACCTGGTCCGCCGGCAAGCTCGGCCGCCCGGTACGCTGGACGGCGGATCGTACCGAAAGCTTCATGTCCGATGCCCATGGGCGCGATCATGTGAGCCACGCCGAATTGGCGCTGGATGCCAATGGCAAGATCCTCGGGCTGCGGGTTTCCACCCTTGCGAATATGGGCGCCTATCTTTCCACCTTCGCGCCCTGTGTGCCGACCTATCTCTACGCCACGCTGCTTGCGGGCGTGTACACCACGCCGGTGATCTATTGCGAAGTGAAGGCCGTTTTCACCAATACTGTGCCGGTGGATGCCTATCGCGGCGCCGGCCGGCCGGAAGCGACCTTCCTGCTGGAACGCCTGATGGATGTGGCCGCGAAGCAGACCGGGATTGACCGGGTGGAACTGCGTCGGCGGAATTTTATTCAGCCCGATCAATTCCCGTATCAGACGCCGGTCGCGCTGCAATATGACAGCGGCAATTACCACGCGACCCTGGAACAGGCGCTTGCCTCCGCCGATTGGGCCGGCTTCCCGGCACGGCGTGCGGAAGCAGCCAAGCGCGGCAAGCTGCGTGGCATTGGCTGTTCCACCTATCTGGAAGCCTGCGGCATTGCGCCTTCTGCCGTGGTTGGCAGCCTTGGCGCCCGCGCCGGGCTTTATGAGGTCGGCACCATCCGCGTGCATCCCACGGGCAGCGTGACCGTCCTGACCGGCGCGCATAGCCATGGCCAGGGCCATGAGACCACCTTCGCGCAGTTGGTCGCTGACAAGCTCGGCGTGCCGGTGGCGCAGGTTGATATCGTGCATGGCGATACCGCCAAGGTGCCCTTCGGCATGGGCACCTATGGGTCTCGGAGCCTGGCCGTTGGTGGCAGCGCCATGATGAAGGCGATGGACAAGATCATTGCCAAGGGCAAGCGCATCGCCGCGCATCTTATGGAAGCCTCGGTGGACGATATTGAATTCGATCGTGGCACCTTCCGCGTGGCCGGCACGGACAAGACCAAGGCCTTGGTGGATATCAGCGTCGCGGCCTATGTGCCGCACAACTACCCGATTGAGGAATTGGAGCCGGGCCTGGAAGAAACCGCCTTCTATGACCCGAAAAACTTCACCTATCCGGGTGGCTGCCATATCGCGGAGGTGGAGATTGATCCCGAAACCGGCCGCACATCCGTGATTAACTTCACCGCCGTGGATGATGTGGGCCGCGTGATCAACCCGATGATCGTGGAAGGCCAGGTGCAGGGCGGTGTCGCGCAGGGGATCGGGCAGGCCTTGCTTGAAACCTGCGTCTATGATGCGGATGGCCAGCTGCTGTCCGGTTCCATGATGGATTACACCATGCCAAGGGCGGATGATCTGCCGCCCGTTTCGGTTGCGACTCATACCACGCTTTGCACCCATAACCCGCTTGGGGTGAAGGGCTGCGGCGAGGTGGGGGCCATTGGCTCACCGCCCGCCGTGATCAATGCGGTGGTGGATGCGCTGTCCGATTATGGCGTGACGCATGTCGAAATGCCGGCGACCCCGGCAAAACTCTGGCAGATCATCAATAGCGGCCGCCGCGCGGCGGCAGAATAAGGGACCATAGCCATGTATGATTTCGCCTATCACAAGCCCACCAACCTGGCCGATGCCGCGAAGCTGCTGGCTGATCCGGATGCCAAGGCGGTCTCTGGCGGGCATACGCTGATCCCAGCGCTGAAGCACCGGCTGAACAAGCCATCAGCGCTGGTGGATTTGTCCGGCATTGCCGAGATGAAGGGCATTCGCCGTGAAGGCAATGCGATCATCATCGGCGCGCTGACGCGGCATGTGGAAGTTGCCAATAGCGCGGAAGTGAAGGCCGCCATTCCGGCGCTGGCCTATATGGCGTCCCATATTGGTGATGTGCAGGTGCGCAATCGCGGCACGATTGGTGGTTCGGTTTCCAATAACGACCCGGCGGCGGATTACCCGGCGGCGGTGCTCGGCCTTGGCGCCACCATCCACACTAACAAGCGCAAGATCGCGGCGGATGATTTCTTTCAGGGCATGTTCACCACGGCGCTCGGCGCGGACGAAATCCTGGTGGCGGTGGAATTCCCGATCCCTGAGAAGGCCGGCTACGCCAAGATGAAGAACCCGGCCAGCCGTTATGTCATGGCGGGGGTTTTCATCTCCAAGGGCGCCGGCGGCGTGCGGGTTGCGGTGAATGGCGCCGGGCCTTGTGTGTTCCGTCAGGCCGATATGGAAAAGGCGCTGGCGGGCAATTTCTCGGCCAATGCCATTGCCGGCATTGCGCAATCGGCTGATGGGCTGAACAGCGATATCCATGGCAGCGCCGAATATCGCGCCCATCTGGTGGGCGTGATGGCCAAGCGTGCGATGGCGGCAGCCGGCTGAAGCCCTTTCGGCTTTTGCAACACAAGAAATGGCGGCCTTAGGGTCGCCATTTTCGTTTCCGGCAATCGCCCGCTGGCACCGCGGGCGCTTCTGCGCCATGATCCCCGCATAGGTTGCGGGAGGGCCGCCATGGAAATCAATGATCCCGAGATCATCGCGGAAGTCCGCGCGGTGTTTGACCGTTATGAAGCCGCCATCGCCGCCAATGACGCCGCGGTGCTGGATAGCTCCTTCTGGGATGATCCACGCGTGGTGCGTTACGGCATCACGGAATTGCTTTATGGGATCGAGGCTATTCGTGCCTTTCGCGCCAGCGTGAAATCCTATGCGCCGCGTGCGCAGAAGAAAATCACCATCACCAGTTTCGGGCGCGATTTCGCCACCACCAATCTGGAGTTTCAGCGCCTGGATAGCGGGTTGATCGGGCGGGAGACCAAGATCATGGCGCGCATTCCGGGGCAGGGCTGGCGCGTTGTCTCCGCCCATGTCTCACTAATGGCGCAAACCGATCCAGGCCGTGTCGCGAAAGGCTGATGCCATGACCAAGACTGTCGAATGCTTCTACACGCTCTCCTCCCCCTGGATGTATCTGGGGGGCAAGCAATTATCCGACATCATCAAGCGCCACGGCGCCAATCTGGTCTTGCGCCCTTATGATTTCCGCCTGGTGGTGCCGCATACCGGCGGCATTGCGCTTCGCACCCGCCCGGAACCGCGCCAGGATTACCACGCTTTGGAACTGGACCGCTGGGCGCTGCATCTCGGCATCCCGATCAAGCTGAAGCCGAAGCACTACCCGCCATCGGATCAGCGCCAGGCCGGCCAAATGGTCATGGCAGCGGCAGCGCGCGGCATGGATGCCGTGCGGCTTTCCCATGCGCTGCTCACCGCGCTTTGGCTGGAGGACCGCGACATTGCCGACCCGCACATTCGCGTCGCCATCGCCGAAGAACAGGGCATGCCAGGCGAAAGCCTGCACCGGGAAGAGGAAAGTGCCAGCATCCAGGCGGAGTTTGACCGCAACAACCGCGACGCCATCGCCCGCGGCGTGTTCGGCGCCCCCACCTATGTTTGCGATGACCTGTTTCTTTGGGGCCAGGACCGGCTGTTCTTCCTGGACAAGTATCTGAGCGGCCAGCCCGTGCAATCCGGCCCCGTCAAGACCATCGCCAAGACAAGGGCGCGCTGAGCATGGCGCGCCATGTCGTGGTGATTGGCGCCGGCGCGGTGGGCGCGGCCTCGGCGCTTGTGGCGCTGAAGGAAGGCTACCGCGTCACCATCCTCGATCCCGGTGAGCCGGGCGGGGAGCAGGCGGCATCCTATGGCAATGGCTGCTGGCTCAGCCCCATGTCGGTAATCCCGCCAGCGGTGCCGGGCATTTGGAAGAAGCTGCCGAAATTCCTCTCAGACCCGCTCGGGCCGCTCGCCATCCGCTGGAGCTATTTGCCGAAGGTCGCGCCCTGGCTGATCCGCTACCTCGCTTCCGGCTGGCGCTGGGAAGATGTGGCACGGACCGCCCACGCGCTTCGCCCGCTGGTGCAGGATGCACCCCGGCTGCACAAGGCTTTGGCGGACCAGGCCGGGGTTGGGCATCTGATCGAAAGGCGGGGGCTGATGTATATCTACCCCTCCCGCGCGGATTTTGAGGCTGAACGGAAGGCCTGGGAAATCCGCCACCAGGTTGGTGTGCGCTGGATTGAGCTTGACGCGGATGAGCTCCGCCAACGCGAACCAGAACTCGACCGCCGCTATGGTTTTGGGATTTTCGTGGATGAGGGCGGGCATTGCACCGACCCTGGCGCCTATGTTGCGGCGTTGATTGCCCTTGCCCAAGCGGAGGGCGCCAAACTGCACCGCGACCGCGCCACCGGTTTCCGCATTGAAGCCGGGCGGTTGCGGGCCGTGACGACAGGGCAGGGGGAGGTCGCCTGCGATGCCGCCGTGATCGCCGCCGGGGTGCATTCCAAGCCGCTGGCGCGCGCGGCTGGGGATGATGTGCCGCTGGAAAGCGAACGCGGCTATCACGCCGAAATCAGCGCCCCAGAAGTGGCGCCACGACATGGGTTGATGCCCTCAGACGGCAAAATGTCCATCATGCGCACCGCGCGGGGGCTGCGCTGCGCCGGCCAGGTGGAGATTGCCGGGATTGACGCCGCGCCCAATTGGCAACGCGCAGAAATCCTGAAAAACCATCTGCTTGGCTGCTTTCCTGGCCTGCCACGCGATCTGCCGACAGAACGGGTGAAGTTTTGGCTCGGCCATCGGCCTTCCATGCCGGATGGCATGCCCTGCCTTGGCCCATCCCGCGCCAGCCCGGATGTGATCCATGCCTTTGGCCATGGCCATACCGGGCTGGTGGCCGCCGCCCGGACGGGGGAGGTGGTGGCGGCCCTGCTGGCCCGCCGCGCCCCGCCGATCCCCATCGCTGCCTTCGACTCGCGACGATTCAAGGCGTTTTTTTAGCTTTTCATCCGTCTCACTTAAGATTTTTCTCGCTTTTCGGGAAATGCGGTGTCATGCTGCCAAATACCAGCGTTGCATCCCGCGCGTTGCGGTCATTTATGTGTGGATAGTCAAACAGTGTTTCCTGAAAACGAGCACCAGGATAGCACCGGGCCGATCGAGGCCGAGGTGAAGTGGTACAACTCCCGTAAAGGCTTCGGCTTCGTACTGGGACCAGATGGGCAGGATGTGTTTTTTCACGCCTCTGCCCTGACAGAGGCAGGCATTGAGCCGCCAGATACCGGCGACAAGCTGGTTTGCGAAATCGGTTCTGACCGGCAGGGCCGGCGCCTGATCACGCGAATCATGCAGCTGAAGAAGGGCGAAGGCGGTGGCGAAGCGCGCCCGCCGCGCCGTGAATTCGGCGGCGGTGGTGGCTTTGGGGATCGTCCCCCGCGCCGCGATTTCGGGGATCGTCCCCCGCGCCGTGATTTCGGTGATCGCCCCCCGCGCCGTGATTTCGGCGGTGGCGGCGGCTTTGGTGGCGGTGGCTTCGGTGATCGTCCCCCGCGCCGTGACTTTGGTGGCGGCGGCGGCTTTGGCGGTGGTGGCGGTTTTGGTGACCGTCCCCCGCGTCGTGATTTCGGGGATCGTCCCCCGCCGCGCCGCGAGTTCAACCGCGATGAAGGCGGGCCGACCTATGACATCGCCGGCACGGTCAAGTGGTTTGATCAGGTGCGCGGCTTTGGCTTCGTAACGCCGGAAGATGGCGGCCAGGATGTCTTCCTGCATTCATCGGTGCTGCAACGCGCCGGCAAGCAGGATGTGCAGCAGGGTGAAAAGGTCGCGCTTGAAGTGCGTGACGGTCAGCGCGGCCGCCAGGCCGTGAATATGAAGGGCTGAAGCAGCCTGCATCGTGGCCCATGTGGCTGCGACAGCGTTCTGAAAACGAGGGGCATGTCCCCTCGTTTTTTTATGGCGTAGAGCGGAGGATGTTGGTTCCATTTGCGATTGAGAAAACTGAAGACAGCAACGGCATTTTTACCGAATTTCAATAAAAAACGTGGTTTTTCAGTAGTTTATTTAACAGCTTCTTCACCTTCATCTGGCAGTTTCGGCTTGTCCCCAAAACGGGCGCAGCGAAGGGAAAATCCCATGAATCTGAATTCGGTGAATACCAACCTGGCGGCGATGACCGCCCTGCAATCCCTCAACCGGACCAATGATGCGCTCGGCGTTGTTCAGAAGCGTGTCTCCACCGGCTTTCGCGTGGCCGATGCCAAGGATGATGGCGGCGCCTTCGCGGTTGCGCAAACCGTGCGCGGTGATATCGCCGGCCTGACGGCGGCCAATGAACAATTGGGCGGTCTCAAGGGCGTTGTTGATGTGACCCTGCAAGGCCTTGGTCAGGTATCCAGGACCATGGTGGAATTGCGGACGGTCCTGACGCGCCTTGCCGATGGCACCATCAATGGTGAGCAACGCGCGCAGTATGAACAGCAATACACGCAGCTTCAGACCCAGGTGCAGCGCTTCATCCAGGACGCAACCTATAATGGCCGCACCCTGCTCTCGACAGTGGTCGCCGATGGCGGCGGCGATATCGTATCCATTCGCAATGAAGCCGGCACCACGCTGACCCTTGCGGCGTTTGTTGGTGCAACCGATTTCGTGGTGGCCGCAGCACCCGCCGATGCCACAACCGCGCAGGCAGCCATTGCGGGCGACTGGGCGAATGTGAATGAAAACATCAATGACGCGCTTAATCGCCTTGGTGCCGATGCGCGCTATATTGACGCCCAGATCAGCTATAATCGCGACAAGCTTGACGCGCTTGAAGGCGGGCTTGGCGCCTTGATTGATGCCGATATCGCGAAGGAAGCGGCACGGCTTCAGGCCTTGCAGATCCGCCAGCAGCTTGGCACGCAAACGCTGTCCATCACGAACCAGGCACCACAGGCGCTGATCTCCCTCTTCGGTCGTTGAGGTGAAGCGCGCCTTCGCCTGATCCGCTTCATGCGTGCAGAGTTTTTTGTGGAACACCACGGCATTCAGGCCGTGGTGTTTCCGCTTTATGATGCGGCTACAGAACAAAAAATTTTTGCTTTCGCCTGCCAAATAAGGCCCGCGATTCATCAAATTTTATTTCTTTGATGCCAGTGTAACTGACGCCCAAAATGGGCCTGCGATAAGGGAAAAAATCCGATGAGCATCACTTCGGTCATCACCAATATCGGCGCCATGACCGCGCTGCAATCTCTCAACCGCACCAATGATGCCTTGTCTGAGGTGCAGAAGCGCATCTCAACCGGGTATCGTGTTGCCGATGCCAAGGATGATGGCGGCGCCTTTGCGGTGGCGCAAACGGTGCGGAGCGACACGGCCTCCCTCAGCGCAGTCAATGAACAACTGGGCGGCCTGCGCGGCCTGGTGGATGTTTCCCTGACAGCGCTTGAGCAGGTCTCGAAGACCATGATTGATATCCGCACCGTGCTGACGCGCCTTTCCGATGGCACCATCACCGGGGAAGCGCGTGATCAATATAATCAGCAATACGCGCAGCTTCGCACCCAGATCACAAGCTTTCTGGAAGATGCGGATTACTTCGGGCGCAATCTGCTGACCGGGGCATCACCCGCCGATGATGTCGTGACCATGCGGAGCGAATCGGCTGACGCGGCTGATCTTTATACGCTCGCCGCACTTGGTCCCGCTGCGACTTTCCTGGTCAATGCAGGCCCCTTCACGACCGACGCTGCTGCCCGCGCCGCCCTGGACCCGGCAACAGGCAATTTCACCGCCATCAATCAGGCGATCAATGACGCGATGAACCGGCTGGGTTCCGATGCGCGCTATATTGATGCGCAGATCAATTTCAACAGCGACAAGCTGGATGCCATGGAAGGTGGCCTGGGCAATCTGATTGATGCGAATCTGGCGCGCGAATCAGCCCGTCTGCAAGCGCTGCAAATTCGCCAGCAGCTTGGCAGCCAAACACTTTCCATCGCCAATCAGGCGCCGCAATTCCTGCTCTCGCTCTTTGGCGGCCGCTGACCAGATAAACCGTATATCCTGGCCGTGGCTCAACCAAAGCGCCGCGGCCTGATGCCGGCATGGAACCAGCTGATCATGGAATAGATGTCATAGACCGGCAGGCCAAGCGCATCACGCAGCGCCGCCGCATAGGGCGGCATATTGGTGCATTCCAGCACAATGGCGCCGACATCCGGGTGTTGTGCGACCAATGCGCGCCCGGCATCCAGGATATCCTGCGTCGCAAGGTCAATATCCATATCCTGCTGATCGGCGCGGATCAGGACGCGGAAAAACTCCCGCCCGCCTTCCGTGCCGACACAGGGGGTATCGCGCGCGACACCAGCGGCATCCAGATGCGCGGGCGTGAGTGATTGCTTGCTGACGGTAATCACGCCAACGCGCTTGCCGGGCGGCAATGTTGCCTGCACCCAAGGCACCTGCATGAGCGATGATGTCGCAACCGGCACCTGCACCGCGTCCGCCAATTCGCGCTGGAACAGGGACAGGAAGCCGCAATTGGTGGTGATCGCCTCGGCGCCCAGATGCACCAATTCCTGGGCTGCCGCGATGAAATCCGGCAAAAGCCCCTTGGCACCCAGCAGCACGACCTTTTCCGGGGTGGCGCCAGGCACCACGCGAAACAGCACGGGGAAGGGCCAGGTCTCGCCATTGCCCATATCGCCCGGGATGCGGGGAAAGCGCGCTTCCAGCATCAAAATGCCAAGCGGTGCGCCATAGATGGATTTGCCGCCACGTGCGATGCGCGGCGCTGCATTTGGGCTGTTCATTCCTGAAGCTTAGATGGTTAAACTGCCCTGCAACAATCCCGGGGAGTTTCAAACCATGCGCTTTCGCCTGCTTGCGGCCCTTATGGCCGGCCTGATCGCCTCGCCCGCCCTGGCGCAGGGCGATTGGCCCAATCGCCCCATTACGCTGATGGGCGGTTTCCCGAATGGCGCGGGCACGGATATCTATGCGCGGCGCCTGGCGGAGCCGCTCTCCCGCGCGCTTGGTCAGCCGGTCGTTGTGGATAACCGCACCGGCGCTGGCGGCAATATCGGGTCAGACTTCGTGGCGAAGTCGCGGCCCGATGGCTACACCTTCTATTTCGGCACCGCGGGCACGCATGCGATCAATGCAGCCCTCTACAAAAACCTACCCTTTGATGTGCAGCGGGATTTCACGCCCGTGGTGCTGCTCGGCGATGTGCCGAATGTCATGATTGTGAGCACTGATAAGCGCCCGCAATTCCAGAATTGCGCGCAGGTGCTGGCAGCGGCACGGGCGCGGCCCCAAGCGGTGTCCTTCGGGTCCACCGGTAATGGCGCCTCCACCCACCTCGCCGGGGTGCAATTCGCCATCGCGGCCAATCTCGATTTGCTGCACGTGCCCTATCGCGGCCAACCCGGCGCCATGGCCTCCTTGCTCGCGGGCGATACCGACCTGTTCTTCAACCAATCCGGCGCCGCCATGGGGCCGATCCGCCAAGGGCAGGTCCGCCCGCTGGCGGTGATGAGCCCCGCACGGCTTGCCGCGCTCCCGGATGTGCCCACGGTCGCTGAGGCTTGCGGCACAGCGCCCATGGATACCAGCACCTGGTATGCCATCCTGGCGCCTGCCAACCTGCCGGACCCGATCCTGCAGCGCATGAATGCTGAGGTGAACCGCATCATCGCGACGCCCGAATTCCGCACTTGGCTGGTGCAGGATCAGGCCATCACGCCCCCCGCCGCGCCCAATACGCCGGAGCAATTCCGCGAAACCCTGGCGCGCGATATTGCCCGCTGGGCTGAGGTGGTGCGGCGTTCGGGCGCCACGGTGGATTGAAGCGCCCCATCATCTTGCAAGCCCGGCCAGCCAGCCCTAATCGGAAGCGAAACCGGAGCAAGACCGATGGATATGCATCATTCCCAGGAAGCCCATGCCGAAATTCGTGAGGAAGTGCGCAAGCTCTGCGCCCGCTTCCCCGGCGAATATTGGCGTGAACTTGATACGCGCCGCGGCTACCCGACCGAATTCGTCAAGGCGCTGACGGATGCCGGCTGGCTCGCGGCGCTGATCCCGGAAGAATATGGCGGGTCTGGCCTACCGCTTTCGGCGGCCGCCGCTATCTTGGAAGAAATCCACGCCACGGGCTGCAATGCGGCTGCGTGTCACGCGCAAATGTACATCATGGGCACCATCCTGAAGCATGGCAGCCCGGAACAGAAGCAAAAGTATCTGCCGAAAATCGCCACCGGCGAATTGCGCCTGCAAGCCTTTGGCGTGACGGAGCCGACCAGCGGCACGGATACCACCAGCCTACGCACCTTCGCGCAAAAGCAGGGCGACAAGTATATCGTCAATGGTCAGAAGATCTGGACCAGCCGGGCAGAGCATTCCGATCTGATGCTGCTGCTGGCGCGCACCACGCCGCGCGATCAGGTGGCCAAGCGCACCGATGGGCTTTCGACCTTCATCGTGGATATGAAAAAGGCGCTCGGCAATGGGCTCACCATTCGCCCGATCCGCACCATGATGAACCATAATTCCTGCGAGGTCTTCTTCGACAATATGGAAGTGCCGGCCGAAAATATGGTCGGCCAGGAAGGCAAGGGCTTCCGCTATATCCTGGATGGCATGAATGCCGAACGCCTGTTGATTTCGGCCGAGACCATTGGTGACGCGAAGTGGTTCATCAACAAGGCCGTGGATTATTCCAAGCAGCGCGTATTATTTGGTCGCCCGATCGGGCAGAATCAGGGCGTGCAATTCCCGATCGCCAAGGCCTATGCGCAGATGCGCGCCGCCGAGGCTTTGATCCAAAAGGGCCTCGCCAAATTCGAAGCCGGCCTGCCCTGCGGTGAGGAAGCCAATATGGGCAAGATGCTCGGCGCCGATGCGGCCTGGGCGGCGGCGGAAGCCTGCGTGCAAACCCATGGCGGCTTCGGCTTTGCCGAGGAATATGATGTGGAGCGTAAGTTCCGCGAAGCGCGGCTTTATCAGGTGGCGCCGATCAGCACCAACCTGGTGCTGAGCTATGTGGGCGAGCATGTGCTCGGCATGCCGCGGTCCTATTGATGGCATCCCAGCCCCTTGCGGGCCTGTTCGTCGTTTCGATGGAACAGGCCGTCGCCGCGCCCTATTGCGCGTCTCGGCTGGCAGATGCCGGGGCGCGTGTCATCAAGATCGAAAGGCAGGAAGGCGATTTCGCCCGCGCCTATGATGCGGTGGCGAATGGGCAATCGAGCTATTTCATCTGGCTCAATCGCGGCAAGGAAAGCCTTTGCCTTGATATCAAACAGCCCGACGACAAGGCGCTGCTTGAGGCGCTGATCGCCAAGGCCGATGTGTTTATCCAGAACCTCGCCCCAGGTGCGATGGCGCGGGCGGGTTTCGGTTCGGCGGAATTGCGCGCTCGCCATCCGCGCCTGATCACCGTGGATATCTCGGGCTATGGCGAGGAAGGCGATTACGCCGCCATGAAGGCCTATGACCTGCTGGTGCAGGCGGAAAGCGGGCTGGCTTACGTCACGGGCCGCGCGGAAGGGCCGGGGCGCGTGGGTGTTTCAGCCTGCGATATTGCGTGTGGCATGCATGCCTATGCGGCGGTGCTGGAAGCGCTGATTGATCGCGGCATTACCGGCAAGGGGAAGGGCATTGCTGTCTCGCTATTCGATGGCATGGCGGATTGGATGACGGTGCCGCTGCTGCAATATGAAGGCACCGGCAAGAATCCGCCCCGCATCGGCATGGCGCATCCTTCCATCTGCCCCTATGGCGCCTTCACCACCAAGGATGGCGCCGATGTGCTGATCGCCATTCAGAATGAACGTGAATGGGCCGGCTTTTGCGCGCATTTCCTGGATGAACCTGATCTGCCGCAGCGTGAGGGGTTTCGCGTCAATAATGAACGTGTCGCCAATCGCCCTATGGTTGATGGCCATATCGGCAAGATGTTCGCGGCGCTCACGCGGGAAGAATGCGCGGCCAAGTTGCGCCGCGCCAATACCGCCTTTGGCTTCATCAATGATTGCGGCGGTTTGCGTGACCATCCGGCGCTCAGGCGCATCACGGTGGAAACGGAAAAGGGCCCGATCAAGGTGGGCGCGCCGCCGGCGAAGCTATCCGATGGGGCGCGCAGCCTGGGGCCGGTGCCGCGGCTGGGCGAGCATTCCGCGGCCATTCGCGCAGAATTTGGCGGATAGGCAGGGCAGGGGGCTGGAAGACGCTGCCCCGAGCGCCAATTTCTGTGACAGCTAGAAGACACTTGGAGAGGATCATCCATGCAACGTCGTCATGTCCTGGGTTTGGCTGGCGCTGCCGCGCTGGCACCTCTTGCCCGTCCTGCCCAGGCGCAAGCCTGGCCGTCTGGCCCTGGCCGCATCATTGTTCCCTTCGCCGCCGGCGGCCCAACGGACATCCCGGCCCGCCTGATTGCGGAGGAAATGTCCAAATTCTTACCCGCGCGCTTTGTGGTGGAAAACCGCACCGGTTCGGGCGTGGTGATCGGGACGGATTTGGTCAGCAAGGCACCGAAGGATGGCCAGACCATCCTTTACACCACCATCGCCCATGCCTGCCTGCGCGCCATGTTTGACCGCCTGCCCTTTGACCCGGTCGCGGATTTCACGCCGACTGCCTTTATCGGCCAGATCCCGATGATCATGCTGGTCAATAGGGATTTTCCCGCGCGCACCCTGCCGGAACTGATTGACCTGCTGCGCCGTAACCCCGGCCGGTATGACTATGCCTCCAGCGGCAATGGCGGCGCGGTGCATTTGGCGAGTGAGCTTTTCCTGCACATGGCAGGCGGGCTCAAGGCCAATCACATCCCCTTCCGTGGGTCATCGGCCGCCATGCCGGAAGTGCTTTCCGGGCGCATCCCGATCATGCTGGATGTGGCGGCGGCGGCACTGCCTTATATGCAGCGCGGCGAATTGCGCGCGCTTGCCATCAGCACCCAGCAGCGCATGCCCTACGCGCGCGATCTGCCGACCTTCATCGAAGGCGGTGTTGCGGGGTATGAGGCCTATACTTGGCATATGGCGATGGTGCCCTCCGGCACGCCGGCTGAGACGGTGCAGGCCATCAATGCCGCCTTCAACCGCGCGCTCACGCAGGATGCGGTGAAGAATCGCCTTTCCGAACTGACCATGGAGGTCACCACCAACAGCACACCAGAAAGCGCGGCACGCTTCCTGGCGGCTGAAATGGCGAAGTGGGAACCGATCATTCGCACTGCCGGGATCAGGGCGAATTGATCTTCCGTGGGCGGGGGGTTAAGCCCCCGCTTCCCATGCAACCCGCTGAAAGGCCGCTGCCGTGACCCAATTGCCTGCCTCCATGACATTCATTGACCATGGCAAGGGCGGCGGGCCGGAGGTTTTGGTCCCCGGCAAAACCACGCTGCCGATCCCGGCAGCAGATGAGGTGCTGATCCGCGTCATGGCAACCGGCGTCAATCGCCCGGATGTGGCGCAGCGTGAGGGCAGCTACCCGCCGCCGCCTGGCGCCTCGCCCATCATCGGCCTGGAATGCGCGGGTGAGGTGGTGGCGCTGGGCGCCTCCGTCACGCGCTACCGGATTGGGGATCGCGTTTGCGCGCTGACCAATGGCGGCGCCTATGCCGAATATTGCGCGGCGCCTGAGGCGCAAACCCTGCCCTGGCCCAAGGGTTATGATGCCTTGCGCGCGGCGGCCCTGCCTGAGACCTATTTCACCGTCTGGGCCAATATGTTCGGCCATGGGCGGCTCGCGGCTGGGGAGACAGTGCTGATCCATGGCGGGTCTTCCGGCATTGGTGTCACCGCCATCCAATTGGCCAAGGCTTTCGGCGCGCGGGTGATCACCACCGCCGGCAATGCAGCGAAATGCGCTGCCTGTCTGGAATTGGGGGCGGATGCCGCGATTGACTATCGCACCCAGGATTTCGCCGAGGAAATCCAGCGCCTGACCGATGGCAAGGGCGTGAATGTGATTCTGGATATGGTCGGCGCCGAGTATTTTGCGCGCAACCTCAAATGCCTGGCGCGCGATGGGCGCCTCGTGATCATCGCCTTCCTGGGCGGCTTCAGGACGGAGGCTGATCTGCGCCCGATCATGGTCAAGCGCCTGACGGTCACCGGCAGCACCATGCGCCCCCGCACCACGGCGGAGAAAGGGGAAATCGCGGCAGCGCTTGCCGCCAAGGTCTGGCCGCTGCTGGAAGCGGGCAAGGCGGGTCCGCGCATATTCCAGACCTTCCCGCTGCATGAGGCTGCGGCGGCGCATCGGCTGATGGAAAGCAGCGCGCATATCGGCAAGATCATGCTGAAGGTGGCGGATTAGGCCCGGCCTTTGTTTTATCTGCTGCTCCTCGCCGCCTTTGGCTGCGCGCTATTGCTCTGGCGCCAGCCGCGTGGGGCGGGCAGGGCACTGGCCGCGGGGGCTGGTGTTTTGTTCCTCGCCGGGGCGCTGATGCTGCTGTTGCGGCGTGGTTTTCTGCCCGGCCATGGGCCGCGCCGTTGGATGACAAATGGTTAACGTCACCGTTAACAAAAAAAACCTGTTTTCCAACGCACAAAAAATAGGCTTCTATGACTGAGAGGGGTTCACGCCTTGGGCGAATCCCCCAAGAGCAGATCATGTTCAGATGGAATCATCTGAACGTGTGAAGATGCTCGAAAAAAACGAGGTAGAGCGGGTGGCGTGAACACATGTGAACGCGACACGCTCTAGAGAATTGAGCTTGGGGGCACGCTATCACGCGATGAGATCATCGCTGCATCTTTTGTTTTTTGCCATTCTGCTCTTTGGCGGCGCTTGGCCCATCACCAAGGCCGCCGTTTCGGATGCCTGCCCCATGTGGTTCGGCCTTGGGCGGGCGGCGCTGGCCACCATTGCCGCCGGCCTGCTGCTGCTGGTGCTGCGGCGCTTCCACTGGCCGAAGCGCGAGGACCTGCCGACCGTTTTTGCCGTTGGCATTCTGCAACTTGGCGGGTTTTTCGTGCTTGCCCATGCCGCCGTTGCGCTGGTGGAAGCGGGGCGCACCGCGATCATTTCCGCTGTTGTCACCTATTGGCTCATTCCCTTGTCCATGCTGGTGATGGGCGAACAGGTTTCCGGGCGGCGCTGGCTGGCGGCGCTATTGGGGCTTGCCGGTATCATGGTCCTGGCCGGCCCCTGGGCGGTGGATTGGACTGCGCCTGGGCAATTGGCGGGCCACGGCATGCTGGTCCTCGCCGCGCTGCTCTGGAGCATCGCCATCATCGTCACGCGGCGCTTTCCACCGAAATCCCCGATGTTCGATCTGCTGCCCTGGGCCTTTTCGATCGGTGCGCTGGTCATCCTGCCCTTCGCGCTGATGAGCGAAAGAGCACCGCCGATCGGCCTCTCCGCCTGGCCCTATTTGCTCTATATCGGCCTGATCGTGGCACCCATCGGCACCTGGTGCGTGGTGGAAGTCGGGCGGCGCCTGCCGGGCGCGGTGGCCTCGGTGGCCTTTCTGTTGGTGCCGGCCTTTGGGGTATTTGTCTCCACGCTTTGGTTGGGTGAGCCCTTTGGCTGGGATATGATTCTGGGGGGCGGCTTGATTGCGGCCTCGGTCATCTTGGCGGCGGTGGAATAGGCATGCGGTTGCAGGCGCTGGAAGCCGGGCAGGGGCCGCCGCTGGTGCTGCTGCATGGGCTTTTTGGATCGGCGCGTAATTGGGGCGCGGTGCAGAAGGCTTTGGCTGCTGAATACCGGGTGGTGGCGCTGGATTTGCGCAATCACGGCGCAGCGCCGCATGCGCGGGGCATGAGCTACGCGGCGCAGGCTGAAGATGTGGCGGAAACCCTGGCGGCGCTTGGCATCGAAAGCGCTGCGCTGCTTGGCCATTCCATGGGCGGCAAGGTGGCCATGATGCTGGCGCTGACACGGCCTGACATGGTGGGGCGCCTGATCATCGCCGATATCGCCCCGCGCCCCTATGCGCCCGCCTTGCGCGCTGTGGTGGCTGCAATGCAGGCGGTTCCATTGCATGCCGGCCTGACGCGCGCAGAAGCCGATCAGGCCTTGCGCGCCGCTGTGCCGGAAGCGCCGATCCGAAGCTTTCTGTTGCAGAATCTCCGCTTTGAAACGGCACCGCCAAGCTGGCGTATCGGCCTTGCTGAAATTGCCGACGCCATGCCGGAGATCGAGGATTTCGCGCCGCCAAAAGGCGCGCGGTTTGAAGGCCCGGCGCTGGCCATGGCTGGCGCGCTTTCGCCCTATATCCGCGCCGATGATCATGCAGCGTTTGGTGCGCTTTTTCCTCGCATTGGGTTTGTCAGCATCCCCCGCGCCGGCCATTGGCTGCATGCCGAAAATCCCGAGGGTTTCCTTGCAGCGCTTGAAAACTTTTTGACCGCTTGATCCGCCGCAAGACAGGGGTAGGGTTTCCTGTCATTTGGTCCGGACATGCTGCAACCGGTTGCTCATTGACGCGCCATCGGGTTGCCCTGATTCAATCAAGGTGCAGCGAGGCGAATAGAGATAACGCGGCCATTGGAAACTTCGAAGGAAAAAGGCCAGGTACCATAGCTCCAAAATTCTCCTCCATCCCGCCAGAGGCCCGTGCCACGTCTTGGGATGGGTTCTCGAAGAAATGGCGGGCCGAGCCGGCTTAGGATCAGTTCCGATGGTGATCCGAGACCGATGGTTTCGAACGTCCATTCCGGAGGGGCGGAGGTACCGGTGACTTGCAGCGCAGCGATCTTGCCAGCGACAACCGTCGCGGCGACATAGGCGGTGCCACCCAAGAGATGAACAGTCACTGTCGCGTTGCCTTGCGGCAAGGTTTGACTTGGTGGCGGAAGTTTGCCGTTTAAGGTCGCAGCCGGATCCATCAAATGGAGCGGGCCTAAGCGGTCGCATTCATGCGGACCACGTTGCAAATTTCGCATCACGCACGCGAATGATGCTCCAGCTCGTTGATAACCAAAGCGCGGTTGTTCGGCTCTTTGCGCAGCCGCATCGGCGCAGGCCAAGGCCAAGATGCCGAAAGATAATACGATGAAATTCAGAGGACGTATGCTCATCATGTCGCAACCTTGGCGGTACGGTAGGTCGTTGCGGTAAGGACCCTCGCTACCAAAGCTATCAGGAAAATCTTGGCACTGTCGATCGTCCACTTACTGTCCAACAGAACCAGATTTGGTAGCATCGGCGCCATAATGCTTTCCCTGCGGAATACCCCCCTCCTTTGTATTCGGCAGTTAACCGCGATGAAGTTCAGTTGATGCGTATGCGGTACAACGTCACGTGCAGGCTCAAGCCATACGCCTGCCAATGAACCTCAGACCGACCTTAGCCGCGCCGTTTCGAAAGCCAGCTTTCCATCCGCGTGAGCGCCTCATCAATCACCGCATCGCCCTTACAGAAGGCAAAGCGCGCGTAATGCGATGGCGCATCCTCACTGGCGTAGAAGGCCGTCACCGGAATCGCAGTGACCTTGGCTTCTTCGGTCAGCGTGCGGCAGAAGGCGACATCATCGCCATTGAAGCCAAGCGGCCGGAAATCGGTCGTGATGAAATAGGACCCCTTGGTCGGCAGCACATCAAAGCCAAGCTGCGCAAGGCCCGCACCGAGCTTGTCGCGCTTCGCCTGCAAATGCGTCGAAAGCCCAGCGAAATAGGCATCATCCTTCATCAGCCCCACCGCAACACCGCGTTGCAGATTGGGTGCCGTGGTGAAGGTCAGGTTCTGATGCGCCTTCGTCACATTGGGTGCGATGCTGCGATCAGCGGTAATGTAGCCGATCTTCCAGCCGGTTAGCGAAAAAGTCTTGCCCGCGCTGCCAACCCGCATGCAGCGTTCCCGCATGCCCGGCAGCGTCATCAGCGGAATATGCTTGGCGCCATCAAAGGTCAGATGTTCATAGACCTCATCGCAAATCGCGTAGCAATCATGCTGCTCCAGCAAGCCCGCGATGAAGCGGAGCTCTTCTTCCGTGAATACCTTGCCGGTCGGGTTCATCGGCGAATTCAACAACAGCGCCTTAGTCTTCGGGCCGAAAGCCGCCGCCAATTCCGCGCGCGGCAGCGCCCATTCCGGCGGGCTGAGGCGCACCAGCTTCGGGATGGCGCCAAGCAGCCGCACCACCGGCAAATAAGTGTCATAAAGCGGCTCAATCAGCACGCATTCGTCGCCGGGATTGAGCACGGCCATGAGGCATGCGGTGATCGCCTCCGTGGCGCCAGAGGTCACCACAACCTCCGCATTCGGATCTGCCTCAATGCCATAGAAACGCTTGTTATGATGCGCGACCGCCTGGCGGAGTTCCGGCACGCCGCTCATCGGCGGGTATTGGTTGCGGCCATCCAGCAGGGCGGCGGCGGCGGCATGGATGACATCTGCCGGACCATCATAATCAGGAAAACCCTGGCCCAGATTCACCGCACCATGTTGATTGGCGAGTGCCGACATGACGGTGAAGATGGTGGTGCCAATGCCTGAAAGGACTTCGTTTTGCGGCTTCATCTACCTTGCCCGAATGCTACGACCACGCGCTGGGCGACCCCAGCCTTGGCGCTTATGGGGTGCAGCGCGGCGGCGGGCAAGCCATTGACCAGCCCTGCCAGCGTTTTGGGCTTAATGAACAAAAAATAGGCTACCGCTGCCCAGAAAAGCGTTTTTCTTGGCTCGCCGCGATTGTCCGCCCCCCCTACCGCATGCCATATGCGGCGCGAGTGAGCGGGGCGTGGCACCGCCGAGCATGGCATGGGGTCAACCCCATGATGGGACGGGAGCGATGAAAAAGATCGAGGCCATCATAAAACCCTTCAAACTGGATGAGGTGAAGGACGCGCTGCATGAAATCGGCCTTCAAGGCCTGACAGTGATCGAAGCGAAGGGTTTCGGCCGGCAAAAGGGCCATACGGAGCTCTATCGCGGCGCCGAATATGTCGTGGATTTCCTGCCCAAGGTGAAGGTTGAAGTGATTTGCAGCGACGACATGCTCGACCGCGCTGTTGAGGCCATCCAAGCCGCCGCCCGCACGGGCCGGATCGGCGATGGCAAGATTTTTGTATCAGATGTTGTTGAAGTGATCCGCATTCGCACCGGTGAGCGGGGCGAGGACGCGGTCTGAAGCCTTTGAGTTTCGCCCCACCCCATCTCGGCGGGGGTTGCGGGGCGTGGGTGGCGGGAATAGACCCTGCCGCGCCTGAATAAGCCGGGCGGGTGCCCCTGGGGTACTTGCCTGGTGCCGGACTGGGTCGCGGGATACCGAAGTCGCGGCTCGGGGCAGTTTCTTTCGGGGTTCGCTAGCAGGGAATAGGATCGCAAAGTATGGCCAAAAAGCCAGCAGCCGCCGCGGGTGGCAACGCCGTCTCCAAGGTTATGGAGATGATCAAGGAACATAGCGTGGAATATGTGGATTTCCGTTTCACGGATCCGCGCGGCAAGTGGCAGCACACTGCCCAGCATGTCTCCACGATCGAACCGGAAATCTTCGAAGAAGGCATCATGTTTGATGGTTCCTCCATCGCGGGTTGGAAGGCCATCAATGAATCCGACATGATCCTGATGCCGGATGCGAGCACCGCAGTGATGGATCCCTTCTCGGCCAAGCCGCAGATGATCCTGTTCTGCGACATTTATGAGCCCTCCACCGGTCAGCGCTATAATCGCGACCCGCGTTCTACCGCGAAGAAGGCAGAAGAATTCCTGAAGTCCACCGGGATTGGCGATACCGCCTTCTTTGGCCCGGAAGCGGAATTCTTCGTGTTCGACAATGTGAAGTTTGGCACGGGCGGCAATTTCGGCCACTTCTCGCTGGATAGCGTTGAAGGCCCCGGCGCCAATATGAAGGACTTCCCGGAAGGCAATATGGGCCATCGCCCGGTGGTGAAGGGTGGCTATTTCCCGGTCCCGCCGGTGGATAGCGAACAGGATCTGCGCGCCGAAATGCTCTCCACCATGGGGGAGATGGGCCTGCCGATCGAAAAGCATCACCATGAAGTGGCGCAGTCCCAGCATGAGCTCGGTACGAAGTTCGGCCCGCTGGTGCAGCAGGCGGATTTCATGCAGATCTACAAGTACTGCGTGCACAATGTCGCCCATAGCTACGGCAAGACCGCGACCTTCATGCCGAAGCCGATCTATGGCGACAATGGTTCGGGCATGCATGTGCACCAGTCCATATGGAAGGGCGGCAAGCCGGTGTTCGCCGGCAATGGTTATGCCGACCTGTCGGAGACGGCGCTGTACTACATTGGTGGCATCATCAAGCACGCCAAGGCGCTGAATGCCTTCACCAACCCGCTGACCAATTCCTACAAGCGGTTGATCCCGGGTTTCGAAGCCCCCGTGTTGCTCGCCTATTCCGCGCGCAACCGTTCGGCTTCCTGCCGCATTCCTTACGCGACGAGCCCGAAGGCGAAGCGCGTAGAAGTGCGCTTCCCGGATCCGGGTGCGAACCCTTACCTTGCCTTCGCTGCCATGCTCATGGCCGGCATTGATGGCATCAAGAACAAGATCCATCCGGGCGACCCGATGGACAAGGATTTGTATGACCTGCCGCCGGAAGAGCTGAAGGGCATTCCGACCGTGTGCGGTTCCTTGCGTGAAGCGTTGCAGGCGCTGGAAGCAGATCACGACTTCCTGCTCGCCGGCGATGTCTTCTCCAAGGATCAGATCGAAAGCTATATCGAACTCAAGTGGTCGGAAGTGTACAAGTTTGAACACACCCCGCACCCGATTGAGTTCGAAATGTACTACTCCGTCTGATCCTGATCGGATCGGAACTGGAAGGGGCCTCGTGCGTTGCACGGGGCCCTTTTGCATTTCATGGCCTGGCATGATCAGCTAGGCGCCATGATCCCCGACCCGAAAACCTTTCTGTCCAACCCTGCCTTGCTGGATGAGGCTTTGGCGGGCGGCGATATCGCGCCCTTGCTGATGGTGCTGGTGCATTTGAGCGGGGAGGCGGAGTGGCTTGACCGGCTGGCGCCGCACATCAAGGGCCCCTGGAATTTCCACGAAGCCGCGCCGGATGAATTGCGCGCGGCACTCCGCGCCCGGTTGCGCGACGTGTTGTTGGATTACGCGCAAAGCGGGCGCCCGCTGCCAGCGGAGCCGCCCGCGCATCTGCTACACCGCATGCTATCCGTTGGCGTGGGGGCTGAGGTACCGGCGGAATATCTGCCGCTGATCCGCGAAGAAACCGTAGTGGATGCGCCGGACCCGAAAACCGTGCAATGGCGCCATGATGTGCCGGCAGCGCGCCGCGCGGCGTTTCGCACCGGCATTATTGGCGCGGGCGTTTCCGGCCTGCTGATGGCGATCAAGCTCAAGGAAGCCGGCCTGCCCTTCACGATTTTCGAGAAGAATGATGCGGTCGGCGGCACCTGGTATGAAAACGACTATCCGGGCTGCGGCGTGGATACGCCCAATCACTTCTATTCGCTGTCCTTTGAACCCAATCATGATTGGCCGGAGCATTTTTCCAAGCGCGATCAGCTTTGGCAGTATCTGGAAGGCATTGCCGATAAATACGCGCTACGGCCGCATTTGCATCTGAACACGAGCGTCGTCACCGCGCATTATGATGAAGCGGCGGCGCTGTGGCGCGTGACGACGCGCAATGCCGAAGGGCGCGAAGAAACGCATGAGTTTGAGGCGCTGGTGGGTGCCGTTGGTACCATCAGCCGGCCGGTGATTCCGCCCATTCCCGGTGTGGCGGATTTCGGCGGCCCGCTATTTCATACTGCGCGCTGGGATCACAATGTTGTGCTTGATGGTAAGCAAGTTGCGATGATCGGCACCGGGGCATCCGGCATGCAGGCCGGGCCTTCCATTGCGCCCAAGCTTGGCCATTTCACCATTTTCCAGCGCCAGGCGCATTGGGCGGTCTATAACGCCAATTACCATGCGGTAGTGACGGAAGCGAAAAAGGCCGCGCTGAAGCACATTCCCTTCTATGCCAAATGGTATCGCTTCCAGCTTTTATGGGCGTCCGCCGATGGCATGCATGCATCACTGCATAAGGACCCGAATTGGGATCAGCCCGCGCAATCGCTCAATGCCACCAATCAGAAGCTGCGAGAGGATATCATCGGTTATATCAAGACGCAGATCGGCAATCGCACAGATTTGCTGGAAAAGGTCGTGCCGCCCTATCCGCCTTACGGCAAACGCATGCTGCGCGATAATGGCTGGTACAGGATGCTGACGGCGCCGCATGTGGAATTGGTCACCACACCCATTGCGCGCATTGTGAAGGATGGTGTGGAAACCACCGATGGGCGGCATCATCCCGCCGATATCATCATCATGGCAACAGGTTTTGATGGCGCTAAGGCGCTTGGGTCTTTCGAGATTTTCGGCCGCGACGGCGTTTCCGTGCGCGCGCTTTGGGGCGATGATGATCCGCGCGCCTTTCTGGGCATTGCCGTGCCGCGTTTTCCGAATTTCTTCATGCTCTATGGGCCGGGGACAAACCTCGCGCATGGTGGCAGTGCCATGTTCCATTCGGAATGCCAGGTGCGCTACATCATGCAGGCGATCCGGGAATTGGTGGAAAGCGGTGCGCGCAGCATCGAAATCCGTGAGGATCGCTGCGCTGCCTATAATGAGTTTCTGGATGCGACGCATGCGCGCATGGTCTGGACGCATCCCGGTGTCGGCAGCTGGTACAAGAACAAGGCGGGCAGGGTGGTCACCAATTCACCCTTCCGCCTAGTGGATTACCGGCGCATGACGGAAAATCTTGATCCTGCCGATTATGTTATTGCGTGACCTTGCCCCAAATTTCCAGGAAGCGATCAATATCAGCCTCATCATTATAGACATGCGGGCTGATACGCACGCGCCCAAGCCGGGGCGCAACATGCGCGCCTGAAGCCGCCAGTTTTTCGATCAGCCCTTCCGGCATGGCGCCGGGGAAGGCGATGCTCAAGATATGCGGCACGCGAAAGCGCTTTTGGGTCAGCACCACACCTTGCGCCGCCAGGCCCTCGGCCAGCCGATCGGTCAGCACGCCAAGCCTTTCGCTGATGGCGGCCGGCCCCCAGTCAGCCATCATCTCCATACCCACGGCCGCCATTTCCAAGGAGATGAAATGATCGCGCTCCCCCATGTCAAACCGGCGCGCGGTGGGGGCGAAGCTCGTGTCCTTCAAATAGGGCGCGACTTCCGAGGCAATGGCGCGGCGGCCAAAGCCGGTTTGTTCCAACGGCACACCTTCCTGCCGGCGCTTGGCAATATACATGAAGGCGCGCCCGTAAGGCCCCAGCACCCATTTGTATGTCGGGAAAATCAGGAAATCCGGATCGAGCGTGGCGACATCAATCGGTGTGACACCAGCGCCATGGGTTGCATCCACCAACAAGGCGGCGCTGCGGCTACGCAAGGCTGGCGCAATGGCGTTGACATCAATCGCGCCGCCATCGGCCCAATGCACCGAGGAGATTGAGGCAAGCGATACCGGCGCCGCGCCTGGCCGCGCAACCGCTTCCAGCACGGCCGATGTCCAATCGCCATTGGCAGGCCGCCGCACCACCTCTACCTCAAACCCCTGCGCGGGAGCGCGCGTCATCCATTCCAGCACGGGGGAGGAATGATCATCTTCCACCAGCAGCACGCGTGAGCCCGCAGGCGGCGCGAAAATCTTGCCCGCCACGGCCACGCCATAGGAGACCGAGGGGATCAGCGCCACATCCTCCGGCGCTGCGCCAATCAGCGCGGCGGCGGCGGCGCGCGTCCTTTCATGCTGCGCGCGGGCGAGGCCCGGGTCCACCTCCCAGGGGCGTGCCTTGCGGTCCACCCCTTCATGCCCGGCGGCCTGCACGGCGCGGGGCAGGGGGCTCCAGGAGGCGGCGTTAAGGTAGCAGACCTCCCGCGGGATATCGAAGGCATCGCGTTGGCTCATCAGCATGGCGGGGGTCCTTGTTTTGGCGTAATCGCCAAAAGGTTAGCTGCAATTCCCGGGCCGGGGGAAGCCATTTGGCTTTCGCTTGAGATTCGGCGCCGAATGTTGGACAAGAAACGCCTGAGGAAGAGGTAAGCCCATGTCTGACACCAAAGGCTTTGCGCGCATCTACCAGCAGGCGAAATCCGCCATGCAGTCCGGCCGCTCTGGCAAGGCAGGCTGGGTACTAAGCTTCGTGCCCAATGAAGCGCAGCGCGCCGATCAATTGGTTGGCTGGTATGGCTCGGCCGATACGGCGAAGCAGGTGACGCTGCATTTCGAAACGCGCGAACAGGCGATTGCCTATGCCGAAGCCCAAGGCCTGCGTTATGAGGCCGAAGCGCCGGCCAAGAGCGCCGGGGCCATCAAGCCCAAAGTCTATGCCGATAACTTCAAATTCGGCCGGCATGAGAATTGGTCGCATTGAAGTTGGGTTATTGGGGCGCCCTTAGCTCAGTTGGATAGAGCAACAGCCTTCTAAGCTGTGGGTCGGTGGTTCGAATCCACCAGGGCGCGTTCTAAATCCGGACCAAATAACTGAAAATTCGAGAAAATTTCGATAGCCACCTTCCCCCCCTATATTCATACCTTGCGTCGCGTCCACGCCGCAAAAGCTTCCCCGCCAGATTAACAAGTCGAGCATTGGCTCACCCGCCAAGGCGCCGTGTCTTTCCCTTGGGGCTCACGTGGTTCCAGCCCGCTGGGAATGCCGCCACGTCTCATCGAAATCCCGTGCGGCATTGTCGGGCCGCGCCTGTCCAGCCCGCGCCCGGAAAACGCGCTTCTTCTGTAGCAAAAGTCACAGAAACCCCACGCTTGATCGCCTAACGATAAGGGCGAAACCACGAATCTCTGGTGAGAAGGCACAAAAATGGACGCTGGGCGCAGTTATTCTTTGCGGCAGGTTAGGGAAAGAATGAGAGATTTTTCAAACTCGACCCGTCTGCGCAACGCTCGCGCCTCAGGGATAAGACCTCCTCGAGCGACTACCCCGGCACAATCACGCCACCAAGGCGCCCCCGCGCTGCTCGCCGCCTTGCTCATCCTCAGCGCCCTGGCGCTGCCCGAAGCCCGGGCGCAGACGGCGGGCCAGATTGTCCCCGAAACCTTCCGCCCCTCGGTAACGCCGGTCCCGGGCGGCCTTGCCATCCCCTCCATCCCGCAGCTTGAAGCCCCGCCGGGGTCAGAAAACCTCACGGTGCGCCTGGCCGACATCAAGGTTGAAGGCGGCCTTGCGCAGCTTGAAGCGGAAACCGCGCGCATCACCGCACCCTTGATTGGTCGCGTGGTCACGGCGGCCGAGCTTTTCGCCGCCGCCCGAGCCATTGGCCAAGCCTATGCCCGCGCCGGCCATGTTCTGGCGCGCGTTGTGCTGCCGGCGCAGAATCTGCGCGATGGCGGCACGCTCCGCCTTTTGGTGATTGATGGCGTGATCGAAAAGGTGGACACCAGCCGCCTGCCGCCCCGCATCAGGGATCGCGTGGCGGCGATGATGGCGCCCCTGGTCGGGCAGCCTGGGCTCACCCTTGCGCGCATCGAACGCCCGTTGTTGCTCGCTGGCGATCTGCCGGGCACCCGGCTTCGTTCCACCCTGACGGCAGGCGAGAACCCTGGCGGCACCATCCTGGTGCTTGAAGCCGATCATGACCTGATCACCGGTGTCGCGACACTGGACAATAACCTCTCGCCCTCCCTTGGGCGTGTCTCGCTTGGGCTTGGCTTTGACCTCAATACGCCGACCGGCAATGGCGAACAGGTCTATTTCCGCCTGAGTGGCTGGCCCGGCGATGGTTCTGACAATTTCTTCCAGGAATATGCGCGCAACCGGCTATTTGCACTGGGCACGGTGATCCCGCTTGGCCTTGATGGCTGGACGCTTAATCTTGAAGCGACGCAATCGCGCACCACGCCGCGGCCACGTGCCGGCGCGCCGCAGACTTCTTCCACCTTTTCGCGTTTCTCCACACGGCTGCGCTACCCCGTACTGCGCGGGCGCACGGCCTCAGCCTATCTTGAGGCTGCCTTTGATGTTCAGGAAGAACAGGTGGATGTGATTGCGCCGCTGAATGCTGGCCTGTCACAGGACGAACTCCGCATTGCGCGCCTTTCGGGCGATGGGTTTTTGCTGACGGCGATTGGCGGCCTTTTGACTGGCCGGGCCACTACCTCCTTTGGGCTGGATGCCTTTGGCGCGCGAGAAGTGCCGCCGCCGGGCCAGGTGCCGCTCTCGCGCCAGGGGGTGACGCCGGATTTCCAGAAGCTGGATGGAACGCTGCGCTACCAGCAGCCCTTTGGTCAGATTTTTGCCGTGCAGCTTGAAGGTCGCGCGCAGACTTCCTTCGGCCAGGCGCTGCCGCTTTCTGAACAGATCGGCCTTGCCAATAGCAGCGGGTTATCGAGCTTCTATAGCGGCCAGATCCAGGGTGATTCCGGCTATGTGGTGCGCGGCGAATTGCAATTGCAGCACCTGCTGGGCCAGCAGGAAGGCCGGCTGAATATGGGCCTGACGCCCTATCTGTTTGGTGCCTATGGCCAGGTGGATTTGGCTGAGCCAACCGCGGTGGAAAGCGCCAGCCTGCGCGCCGGTTCATATGGCGTTGGCCTGCGCTGGGGTGTTGCCCCGCGCGCCGGACGCACAAGCTTCGGCGCCAGCTTCGAAGCTGGTCGGCAGGAACGCAGCGACACGCAGCGCACCGAAGACAGTTTCATTTTCAGCTTGCAATTGCGGTTTTGACGGGGGCGGGGAGATTTCCAATGCATAACATGATTCGCTTTTCGAAAATCCTGCTGGCCACGACAGCCTTGGTGGCGGTGGGCAGCCTGGCACTCCGCGCGCAGGCGCAAACCCTGCCGACTGGCGGCAGCGTCGCCTCTGGTTCGGTGACCATTGGCGCGCCCTCTGGCGGGCGGATGACGATCACGCAGGGCAGCCAGAATGCCATTGTGAATTGGCAAGGTTTTTCAATCGGCCAGGGCGGGCGCGTGGACATCATACAGCCCAATTCCAGCGCCGCCATGCTCAACCGCGTGACGGGGCAGGCGCCCTCCACCATTGCGGGGCAATTGAATGCGAATGGCCAAGTGTTTCTGGTCAATCCGAATGGCATCGCCATTACGCAAAGCGGCGTGGTGAATACGGGGTCTTTTGTTGCCTCCACGCTGGGCATTTCGGATAGCGATTTCCTTTCGGGCCGGCTGCGCTTTCAGGGCAATGGCGCCTCAGCCGCGGTCAGCAATGCGGGGCGCATCCAGGCGGGGCCTGGGGGCTATGCGGCGCTGCTGGGCGGTGCGGTGGATAATAGCGGCACCATCAGCGTGCCCATGGGGCGGATTGGGCTTGGTTCGGGCGAAAGGGTCACGCTTGATCTTTCGGGCGATGGCTTCTTGCAGGTGGCGGTGCCCACCGCGGCGGGGGGTGATCAGGCGCTTGTCAGCAATAGCGGCCGGCTTTCGGCGCCGGGCGGGCGGGTGGAAATTGCGGCCGCCACGGCGCAGGCGGCGGCGCGGCACGCCATCAACATGTCTGGCGTGGTCGAAGCCAATACGGTGTCTGGCACGGCCGGTTCCATCACCTTTTCCGGCGGTCCGGGCGGGGCAGTGAATGTCTCCGGCCGCGTGGATGCCAGCAGCGCCACCGGCCGCGGCGGCAATGTGACCATGACCGGCGCCAATATCGCGCTGCGCGGGGCGGAGGTGAATGCCTCCGGCGCCACGGGCGGCGGGCGGGTGCGGATTGGCGGCGACCGGCTTGGCCAGGGCGATCTGCCGCGCGCGCAACGCGTGAGTGTGGATAATGCCAGCGTGATCCGCGCCGATGCGACCACGCGCGGCGATGGCGGCGATATTGTGCTGTGGTCCGAGGGCCGGACGGATTTCGCGGGCAGCATCAGCGCGCGCGGCGGTGCCGAGGGCGGGCGTGGGGGAGAGGCTGAGGTCTCCTCCCGCGGGGTGCTGAACTATACCGGCTTTGCGGATTTGCGCGCGCCATTGGGCGCCTGGGGTACGCTGCTGCTGGACCCCTATAACATCACCATTTCCAACGGCACGCAGACCACGGGTTCGGGCTTTACCGCGACCACGGATGACAGCGTGATCAATGCCGGCACGTTGGTGACGGCGCTGGGTGCCGCGAATGTGGTGGTATCCACCGGCACGGGCGGCACGCAGGCGGGCAATATCACCCTGGCGGTGTCCCTCACTTGGTCCAGCGCCAGCAACCTGACGCTGCAAGCGGCGGGCGCGATTACGCTGAATGGCGCGGTGACGGCGACGGCGGGCGGGCTGACGCTGCAAGCGGGCGGCAATATCAGCGCGACCGAGGCGATTTCCGTCGGGCGGTTTGAATTGGCCAGCGGCAATTGGGTGCAGAATACGGCGACGCTGCCCGGCTTTGCGGCGACGGATTTCCGCCTGACGGGCGGGAGTTTCCTGCGCGCGGCGGGGGGCGATGGCAGCGCCGCTACGCCCTATCGCCTGACGGATGTTTATGGCGTGCAGGGCATGGGGAGTTCCTCGGCCTTGCTGGCCAGTTCCTATCGCCTGGCCAATGACATCGCCGCCGCCGGCACCAGCGGCTGGAATGGCGGGGCAGGCTTTGTCCCGGTGGGGAGGTTTGCGGCGCGCTTTACCGGCAGCCTGGATGGCGCGGGGAATGTCATCACGGGGCTGACCATCAATCGGCAGAGCACCCCTGATGTCGGGCTGGTTGGCTATGCCGGCAGCGGCAGCAGCATCAGCAATCTGGGGCTGGTGGGTGGCTCGGTCACGGGCGGCAACTATGTCGGCGGGCTGGTGGGGTGGAACCAGGGCGCCATCACGCAAGCCTATGCCACAGGCATGGTGGCGGGCAGCAACTATGTCGGCGGGCTGGTGGGGTGGAACAATGGCGGCAGCATCACGCAAGCCTATGCCACGGGCGCGGTGACGGGCCAGTCTCATGTCGGCGGGCTGGTGGGGTCCAACGAAGCCGGCAGCATCACGCAAGCCTATGCCATCGGCGCGGTGACGGGCAGTGGCAGCTTTGTCGGCGGGCTGGTGGGGTGGAACAATGGCGGCAGCATCACGCAAGCCTATGCCACGGGCGCGGTGACGGGCCAGTCTCATGTCGGCGGGCTGGTGGGGTCCAACGAAGCCG
>JADCER010000004.1 GCA_020249925.1 Roseomonas sp.
GAGCGCTCTTTCGAGTGCTCTCAGTCATAGCATCATCCACCACAGCCGCCTCCAGCTCACGTCAACGGCGCAAAGGGCACGATCAATAGGTTACGATGCAAGGTGGGGCGCAGACAGCGGTTACAATTTTCTTTCACGTGGTGTACGATATTCGCCCGGCGTATTTGGTCGTGCGGCCAAGTTGCGTGCAGCAGACTAGATCTTGGGTGAGGAGTTTGCCTGTCGTTACGATTTGCGCTGCGGGTTGAGAGCACCATCTAGCGCCGAGTCATGGCTCTTCTCATGATCAAGCTCCTCGGGCGGCGCACAAATTTGAGGCGCGCCTAGACGAGTGAGGGCGGCACGGATTGTTAGCGAATAGGGATGGTCTGGCCGTGACCATCGACGCAACTGCCGAAAGCTTTCATACACTGGTAAACCATCGGCAGCCTCTTCAATTTGGTTGGCAACTGCCAGCGTCTTGGATAAAATATCGAACTGCTCATTAACGTCACGGATCGCTTTCTTGCGGGCTCCAACAAGATTTTCTAGGTTCAATCCCAGGAGTTCGCGGGATCGCTTGAGACGTACCCGCTGCGTTCCAACACAAATCAAGCTCGGAATAATTCGACCATCAGCGCCGACGTCAACTAGCGCCACGTCCTCTTTACAGGTTGGGTCGAGGAGGATTGCTTTTTCTTCTGACTCGCATCGATCGTCCCAAGTTGCCTTCTTGCTTCCTGGGAGTAGCGGGAACCAACTCCCTTTTCCTTCTGTTTCGCCTGACGCATCATTCGTACTCAACCTATTGGAGCGCTGCGCTGAATATCGGAAATTCATCCAATCGAACGCTAGCCACGGGTAACCCTCATCCTTCTGCTCCTCTTCCCGAATGGCTTCGCCTTTTGGCCGAAAGTGATCGACATCAAAAAACGATTGCGGGTCGTTACTTTCAGAATACCAACATTTTCCATAAGACATCTGCGCCAGATATCGGGCGAATGCCCGCCAGATATGGGATTTTTTCTTGATGAATGCGATCCGCTGACTTGAAGGGAGCTTCATCAAATCTCCCTGCGCCCGCGCCGCAACCTTAAGTAGCTTCTCCGGGATTTTGGTCGGATCTCGGCGGACATAGATCATGACGCTGAATCTGCCTGTTGAAGGGAACGGAGCAACTGCGTCATTGCTGCATGGCGCGCCTGCAACTCGTCAGGGCCTAGAGGAGGACGATCAGCGTAAAGTAAGTCGCGCCATGCATGCAGGAAGTCTTGATACAGCGGCTCCCGATCCTCAAACAGGAAGCCGAGGCGGTTTAGCTGGTCATTTACCGCCAGCAGTTCGATCTCCTGCTCATCTGTTCGATGCGTCAGACTGGCCAATTCGTTTCGGCGATCAACCTTCCGTTGTGTCTCCGCATCCAGCGTGGTGTTCAGACCAAAAATCTCGGTGAGAGTCGCCGTGAAGCCCATGCCGCGAGGGTCTACGTATGGCGCCGTGGCGGTAACATGTCCCTCTTCGTTGGAATGCATCACGCGCACTTCAGCCTTCTCAAGGGCGGCAATCGTCAGGGGATTATGTGACGTCAGGATCAGTTGGCAGCGATCAGCATCCGCCTTTGCCCAATCCCGTATCAGGTCGAGGTAGCGGTGCTGCCAAGCCGGGTTGAGGTGGGTGTCGGGCTCATCAAGTAGAAAAAGTGCCCGCTTACCCCGCGAAAGGCGAATAAGACCCAATACCATGAGTAACTGTCGTTCACCGTCAGAGAGATCGCCGAAGCTTACTTCGCCGGTAACATCATCGCGCCGAGTCACCCACACGTCCACAGACCTAATGAGATCTGAGATATCAACGCTCTCCAAAGCCTCGAACATGTCCAGTTCATTTTCGAAAGCTGAAGCAAACTCGCTCAACGCATTGCCATCGCGGAGAAACACGCAGTGTTGCTGCTCGTCCGTACCTCGGTCCCGATAGTCATCAACGATCCGCTCATTCCTGATGAGCGGATAGAAAGCCACATCCCTGAGCTTGCGAGCGCACTCGCCAGGTAGGCCTTTAGCCCCCCAGAATTCTTGTGGCAATTTATCTCCCTGTTGAGACTTAACGAACCAAGAAGGTTCTCGAAAAACGAACAGGGCTGAGTGAAAGCCGGTAATGCCGAGCATATCGGAAAGCTGGGCATTAACTTCATCATCCGGAAACGCAAAGAATGACAGGAGGGCAAGCACTCCGTGGATTTGGCGACAGTAAAATAGACGCCTCTCCCTGATCGGCGAACTATCAGCCCGCTTCCTTTTCTTACCGATGATAGAGTCGTAATAGCGTTTCTGGTGCCTATCGAATAGCGCCTCAAACCGGCGACTTGCGCCTGAGTAATATCCAAAAACCTGATCTGGGAAGAGTTCTTTCTTGCGCCGGTCAAACTCGGCGCGAGACATCGCCGCGCGATCCACGATAATAGTCCAAGCTGCGTCACGCTTCACTAATTTAACCTCATGATTCCCGATGCGGTAATCCAATTCGCACTGAAAGCGTGGTGCATCACCTAGATCGAAGTCACGAAAGATTGTGGCAATGGCTTCGATTAAATTGGACTTCCCGGAACCGTTCTGCCCGATCACAACCGTTGTCAGACGGCCATCGTCAAAATCTATGGTGAAGTCTCGCAAGTTCCGCAGACCGTCTACCCACAAGCGATCGAGGCGCATTATGCGGCCTCCAGCTTGCCGCTTGCATCCTTCACCCAACCCTTCGCGACTTCCTCAGACAGTTGCTTGTAAAAATCAGCAATAGAAAGGTCGGCTGCCTTATAGAGATCCTCGGCGGTCGCTGTGCTGCCAATCTGGCGAAGGTGGTTCGCGAGGTAGGGCTGCCCTTTTACGTCAGCGTCGGCGCGGTTCTTCGGCACTGCAGGTCCTTTCATGCTTGGGGCAACCGAGGCGTTAGTTGCGGGCATCGTCTGCTTACGGGATCGCCCTCGTCCTGCCGTCGCTGGGGTGGAACGCAACCTCTCGAGTTCGACTTTAGCGGGTTCATCGTGTGGATCTTGGGGGACCAATTCGCCTCGGAAGGCGCGGGTGAGGATGCTCTGTTCCAGGCGGTCGAGGAGGGCGAGGGCACGAACCGCTTCTCGCTCAACTGTCTTTGCGGTCCCTTGTGCCTTGTCGATTGTCCGAACGGCGGCAGCCTGCTCATCTGGAGTAGGAACCGGAATTTCGAGCGCCGCAATATCAGAAGCACGTACCGACGGCACCGAGGTAGCAACCGCAAGCGGTGAAAGGTCAACTGTGAGCATGAAGCGGTGAAGATAAGTTGCGAGGACGGCCCTCGCCTTAGGCACCAGGGCCATGCAGTTGTTATCGATGATCAGGGAGCGCGACGTGATGGCACGGCGGTTCAAGCGGAGCCCTTCTCCGATCTTCGCGAATACCGTTGCTCCAGCTGGAACAGGACGTGCTCGAAGGGTCGTAAGATCAGCCGTATCAAGATAGTTGTTGGCCCGATTCAGAATGCCATCGGCCTCAGCCACGGCGAGTGAAATGTCACGAACCTTGGCGAAAGGGTAGTCGCCGCGTGTCTTCCCCTGCCACTCCTTGGGGAAGGCATAACCGGCAGCAAGCTCCGCAACTGCATCGATCCTGACCCTTGGCGCATCGGTATCAAAGGCCTTGGCTAACACCCGTTCGCGATACCGCTTGGCCAGCGGTGCGATGCGTTCGAGGTCAGCGCGGGCGCGGCGGGTGCGGGCGAAGAGTGCCTCGATCCGCTCCACGATCCGGCGCTGCTCAGCGAGGGGCGGGAGCGGAATCGAGGCAGCTAAGACATCGCTGTCTCTAACTGCCGGATAGAGCGTTCCATCCATAGATCTTCCGACTTCCTCGACGAACGCGTTGGAGCTCACGAGACGAAAAAGATAGCCGGGAAGTACACTCGGTTTCGCGCGGAGAACAGATATTCCGGTAGACGTCAGACACCCTGAATGCGCGACACTGGCGAGCGCAATGTTGCGGAGATATGGGCGAACCGTGGAAAATAGAACGTCGCCATCCCGGATAACTCGCCGCGCACGGGAGGGTGCATCTTTACCCGAGAAGGTCTTTGGCTCACCAATCCGGAGCGCTTCATTATCGATCGAACCGATATCGATGTAGCGGAAGACGGCATCGGGTGTGCGCGTCGGATCAGCGACCTCGATCGGCTCCACGAGGTCACCGAGACGCGCTGACGCCCAGCCCGGCGGCAACTCGTCGATCACTCCGCAGCCTCCACCCCCGCCGTATCCGGCGAAAACTCTCCTGCCAGCGCCTCAATCTCCGCCATCGCCTTCGCCAAATGCACGCGAATGGCGTCCAGAATATCCTCCGGCTCCTCTAGAGAATCCTCCGCCGCCTCATCGCTCGCGCGCAGCCAGGAGATGTCTAGGTTCTCGCCTCGTGCTGCGATATCCGCGCGGGTGAAGCGCCGCCAACGCCCATCGGCACCCTGGTCCTCGCGCGGGGCAGTGCCATTCGGCTCCACGCCATAGGCGGCCTCGAACTCCGCAAAATCCTCGGCACGCAGGGGGCGCGTTTTGCCGTAAGCTGGCTGACCTGCGCGCATGTCATAAACCCACACAGCCTTCGTGGCGCCCTTGGCTGCCTTGCTGCGTTGCATGAACAGCACGTTGGTCTTCACGCCCTGCGCGTAGAAGATGCCGGTCGGCAGGCGCAGGATGGTGTGGAGGTCCGCCACCTCCATCATCCAGTGCCGCAAATCCCGCCCAGCGCCATCGGCAAACAGCACATTGTCCGGCAGCACGATGCCGGCCCGGCCACCCGGCTTCAGCGCGCGTACCATATGCTCCACAAAGGCCAACTGCTTGTTTGATGTGTCGGCGGTGATGGTAAAATCGCTACGCACCGGACGCCCGCCGCCCTTCTTTGTACCGAAGGGCGGGTTCGAGAGAATAAGGTCCGCTTGGCCCAGCCCTTCGCCATCTGGGCCAAGCGCATCGCCACCCTTCACGCTATCCGGCTCAATACCATGCAGCAGCAGATTCATCATCAGTAACCGATGCGCGCCCGGCACAAGCTCCAGCCCAGTGAAGGCGCTTCGGCGCTGAAACTCCTGCTGCGCCTTTGGCAGCGCGAACAGACCGTCCGAACGCGCCTTGATGTAACGATCGGCGGCGACCAAAAATCCGCCGGTCCCGGCCGCTGGGTCCTGCACCACCTCGCCGGGCTGTGGCTGCAGCAATCGCACCATGCAGTCGATCAGCGCGCGCGGGGTGAAGTATTGGCCTGCCCCGGATTTCTTCTCGGTAGCATTCTTCTGCAGCAGGCCCTCATAGAGGTCACCCAGGCCCTCCTCCTTGGCGGAGTACCAATCGAGCTTGTCGATGGCGCCGACCAGTTCACGCAGGTTGGCCGGTTTGCGGAGCGCCGTCTGCGCATCGGTGAAGATGATCCTGATGCTGGGACTGCCGGTGGTGCCGAGCTTGAGCAGTGTGGTGCGGTAATGAGCGAGCAGCGCTTCGCCTTCGCGCGAGGTCAACCCGGCCCAGCGGTATTCCTCGGGCAGCAAATTCTCCTTGCCGGTCTCGGCCAACATCTTGAGGAAGAGCAGGTAGGTGAGCTCTGTGACGTAGTCCTGATAGGTGATGCCATCATCGCGGAGGATGTTGCACAGCCCCCATAACCGCTGGACAATGTTGCTCGTTACGCCGCCGCTCATGCTGCTGGTTTCCAGACTTCTTCATTGATATCGCCGAGCAATTCCGCGAGCTGCCCGCCGAAGACCGTGTTGAGGCGTTTCATGCCGCCATTTTGCGCGAAGAGACCCTCGTCGAGAAGGGCCAGATCGGCGACGCCCATCTCGGATACCAGCTTTCCGATACGATCGAGCCATTGGCGCTGCGGTTGGGTCCAGGCCTTGCGGGCCCGAAGTCGCGCCATGGCGCGCTCCACCCGGATTGGCCAGGGCTCAAGCGCGTCTCCGAGCGCCGCCTGACGGACGAAGCCGATCAGCCCGGCGGCGATGTCCTGGTTGCTGGCGTCGCGGTGAGCTGCACGGAGAGCAACCTCGGTAAAATTCGCTTCCTGCAGCGCCATGGCGAGTTCTTTTAGGCTCGCGCGGGTCAGGTCCCGTGGCCGGGTCAACACAGTCTGCAACGCCGCTAGCGTGTTGCCGTTCTCGCGCAGGAAGGTGGCGAAAGCCGATAGGTAATCCTCAGGCCGGCCGGCGGTGCCGTAGCCGATGGTGGTCGCGTGGTGGGTGTCGGGGTGGAAAGAGACGGCGAGCGGGATGGGCCGCCCGCCCTCGGGGTTCCAATCGAGGATCATGCCAAGGCTTGGGCGTGTGCGCACCCAGTTGGCGAGATCCTCGGGCGTTGCGGTCTGGACGCGTGCGAGCGTATCGGCAGGGCTCTCACCTGCGGTGGCCTCCCAGGCTTCGGCAGCCTTGGGCGAGAGTTTGCCGATCCGGCGGCGGAGGCGGACCAGCAATTGGTCCCGTACCGCGGCGCGGAAGCCGGCGTCCTCGGTCTCGGCCAGTTCCTTTATAAGCTGTTCGAAGGACAGGTTCGGGTTGACGACGACGGGCTTCATCTCGGTAAAGGCCTGAATGGCGTCGTACTGGCGGACGGCGTCGAAAACGCGGAAAGTTTCCTTACCGATGGCGTCGCATCGGCGCGTCGCTCGGCCGATCATCTGGTCGTAGAGAATGCGGCTATTCACACGGCGCAGGAACACAAGGTTGACGATGGAGGGGATATCGACTCCGGTCGTCAGCAGGTCCACGGTGACGGCGACCTTCGGCAGTTCGTCATTGCGGAAGCGTCTGATCATCTGGCCGGGCTTGTCGATGACGCCGGTGACCTTCACGACTGCGCCGTCCTCGATGCTGCCATAGGCGGCCGCGAAGGCGTCCTTCAGGGCCTTCACAACGATATCGGCATGCGCGTCAGATGCAGCGAAGACCAGCGTCTTGCCAGGTAAGCTGGGGTCGATGTGCTGAGCGAGTTCCTCTGCGACGACGCGGTTGAACTCCTGGGTGATGACGCGGCGGTTGAAAGATTCGACCTCAAAGTCGAGGTCGTCGGGTGCGATGGTCAGGTCGATCGACTGCGTGAGGGGGTCGAGCAGCGGCAGTTCCTCGCCGCGCTGAAAATGGATGCCGGCGACGGAGAGAGCAGTTTCGATCCGAATTGGTGGCTCCTGATCGATGAGGAAGCCGTCAATGACGGCCTCGCGCAAGCCGTAGGTGAAGACTGGGCGGCCGAAGATCTGTGTGGTGTGCAGCGCCGGCGTGGCGGTAAGGCCGATCTTGACCGCGTCGAAGTGGTCCAGAACGCGGCGATACTTCGAGACGTAGTCGGCTTCGCTCCGGAAGCCTAGCTCCGCGTCGCCCAGCTCGCGATCGAGTGTATAGCCGCGGTGGCATTCATCCACGACGATCAAGTCATAGAGGTCCACGGCCGGCACGTCCTCTGGCGTTTCAGCGAAGAGGATGCGCTTCACCAGGGACTGGATCGTACAGATATGCACCTTGGTGGCTTCGTCAGGCGCGACCTCGTTCAGCCCCTTAAGGCCGAAGGTGTCGGCGAAGGTGTTGGCGCCGACGACGCGCGTGGTGCGGAACTCGCCGCCCGCTTGGTCGCCAAGCGCGGTACGATCCACCACGAAGCAGACGCGCCGGAAGCGTCGGGTTGCCAGCAGCCGATACAGCATGGCGATGGCAAGCTTGGTCTTGCCTGTGCCGGTGGCCATGGCGAGCAGCAAGCTGCGGCGCTGGTCGTCGGAGAGGGTCTGCTCGACGGCCTCGATAGCGCGGCGCTGGTAGGGTCGAAGATCGAAGCCAAAATCGAAAGGCTTCTGAGCCAACTCGGCCTGAGCCCGCGTATGGTCCTGGCCAAGCAGGGCAAAGAGGCCTTCCGGCGTGTACCAATCCGAAAGCGCGCGGCTGTGGTTAGTGGGTGCGCGCGTGTCGCGAAACCAAACGCCGGATTGCGTCTCGATCTGTTTTAGATAGCCACGGCCATTCGCAGAAAACAGGAAGGGCAGCCGAAATGCGGGCTGTTCGCCCTGGGTATCCGCTGGCCATGGGCCGCCTGGGGGAATCTCGATTCCGGGCTCGGCCAGGAAGCCCTGAGCGTAGCGACCCGCCTGGCTTACTGCGGCGGCGACGTTCCGATTGCGCCGCTTGGCTTCGACGACCGCCACGCAAGTGAGCCCGACGAAGAGGGCGTAGTCGGTGGGGCCGCTAGCTGTGGGCCATTCCGCGATGGCCATATTTCGGCCCTTCGCTGGGCGGATGCCAGCTGCATAGCGGAGGGTACGGCTATCCGCTTCCCATCCGTGGGCGCGAAGCTGCGCGTCGATCCGATCGCGCGTGGAGGCTTCATCTAAGTCGAGTGCCTCGGCGGCATTAAAGGCGGCGATGTTGATAGCGTTCTGCGCAGCGACAGGAGCTGCGGCGGCGGCTTGTTGCAGAGCTTCAAGCTCGGCTGCCATTGCCGCTCGCGCTGCTTGCTCCTCCGCAGCCAGGGTTTCCCAAACTGCTCGATCGGATGCCTCGGCCTGGGCGCGCGCCTGAGCCGCTTCGGCGGCTTCGCGAGCGCGCTCTGCAGCAGATAAGCTTGCATCTCGCTCAGCGCGGAGACGCTCGATTTCTGCGCGTAGATCTGCGGTGGCGTCTGCGGGTAGGAGCGGCGGTTGAAATTGGCCGGGCTTAAATTTCGGATCGCCAAAGGTACGATGAAAGAAAACGGCTAATTGGCGCGCCAGCCGAAGAGCCGCCATGGCTTCAGCATGGTCGCCAAGGTGGCCGTGCGTGGCATCATTGCCTCTGCGTCTTAGATCGTGAAAGACGTCAAGAACATCGCGGGGGACGGCACCTTCCCGGCGGAGGCGTGTCAGGAGTTCGGCCTGTGTCTCTTCAATTGAGGCGAAAACTCCGGTTCGGGCGGCAATCTGTTGCGCCAGCATTTCCCCGAACTGGCGTAGCTTCATCAGTGAGGTGACAGGGTCTTCGGGAAAGTATTGCTCGGCGCGGATAGCAGCCATCGCCATGCCGGCGTCATAACGCGCAAGGAAGCCAAAATTGGCGGATGAAGGCAAGTTAACCGGCATGGGGGGACTTTATTGAATAAATATACGGGTTTGCAATTAAGTGTTTTGAAGGCTCGTTTATTCTTCGGTGTGGCGCCAGTTAGTGAGGCTTCTGAAACCCGGGATGGCCTTGAAAGAGTTCAGGCGGGGGACAGCCGAACCGAGTTTTTCGCTAATTCAGTACGGATCCCTAGGCAAGTGTTCTGCCAACCACGCCACATTTCCGGTATACGAAAATATCGCTTTTTCAACAGCTTATGACCTCCGTACTAAATCGGCCAAGTCAACAGGTTCGGAGAGAAACGGCCCTCGGAGAGCGAATTTTGGGCTGTTCCGGGCTTGGCCGGTCAATAGGTTTACCCCCAAAACCCCAGGAATCCTGCCAAAGAGCGGGAGGATCGGGTGGGGGGAGAGCGAGTGTCGTGTAGGGAATGGCGTCCCGTACGGGATTCGAACCCGTGCTGCCAACGTGAAAGGCTGGTGTCCTAGGCCTCTAGACGAACGGGACAAGGCCGGAAGGCGCGCTCAATAGCCCCTGTTGCGCGCCACGCCTAGCCCCCCTTGCCCAATTATCGCCCTGGCTTGCCAGAAAATGCCCTTCCGGCTTGTGTGGGTTTCATCCCCAGCTCTGGCGCCCATCATGTCTGATACCTCCTGCCGGCTTTACCTCATCACCCCGCAAAGGCTCGATCCGCTGGTCTTTCGCGATTCCCTGGCCGCGGCGCTCGATGCCGGCGATGTCGCCTGCCTGCAATTGCGCCTCAAGGGCGCCAGCGAAGATCAAATCGCGCGCGCCACAGACATCCTTATGCCCATCGCCGCCGCGCGAGATGTCGCGTTCCTGTTGAATGACAATGCTGAGCTTGCAGCAAAGCTTGGATGTGATGGCGCGCATCTCGGTCAGGCGGATGGCAATCACGCCGAAGCGCGCCGGCTACTTGCGGGGCGCATTCTTGGCATCACCTGCCACGCTTCAAGACATCTCGCTATGGAAGCGGGCGAATTGGGCGCCGATTACGTCGCCTTCGGCGCCTTTTTCCCGACTGAAACCAAGGAAACCATCCACCGCGCCTCGCCCGATATCCTTGCCTGGTGGCATGAGATGTTCGAAATCCCCTCGGTCGCCATTGGTGGCATCACCGCGGCCAATTGCGCGCCGCTGGTGCAGGCGGGCGCGGATTTCCTGGCCGTTGTTGGCGCGGTCTGGAACCACCCGGAAGGGCCGGCACAAGGCGTGCGCGCCATGAACGCCGCGATAGCCTCGGCCAGCGCCGCCCAAGGCTGAAGGGCTTTTCAAGCCGAAGGGTTCACCCCTCGGCCTTTGCCACCACCACCATGGCGGGCTTCAGCAGCCGGCCATTGAGCGTCCAGGCGGATGTCCAGCCATGCAATACTGTGCCCGGCGCCACGCCTTCCGGCGCGGGCTGTTCCGCCATCGCCTGATGCTTTTCCGGGTCAAAGGGCTGGCCCTTGGGGTCATGGCGCTGCACGCCATTGCGTTCAAGAATACCCAGGAAGGACCGCTCCACCCCTTCAAACCCGGCGCGGAGCTTGGTCAGCAGATCGGGCTCATCCTCGGCGGCCGGCGGCAGGGCTTCGATCCCGCGGCGCAGGTTTTCCGCCGCTTCCACCACATCGCTCGCGAATTTCTGTGTGGCATAGGCGCGCGCATCGGCCACCTCGCGCTGGGTGCGGCTGCGCAGATTCTGCATTTCGGCTTCTGAGCGGAGCCATTTGTCGCGCAAAGCCTCCATCTCCTGCGCCAGCATGACCAGGCGTTCTTCGGCGCTCATCACCGGGGCTTCGGGGGCGGGTTCTTGCGCCGCCGTGGGGGAGGGGGCGTTGGGATCGTTCGTATCTGTCATCTTGGTATCGCGTGGTTACTCGCGGAAAGGTTCGGCATCAGCGCCGGAAGACCCTATCACCTAGGCGCGCTCGGGCCAGAGAACAAGCGCCCTTCCGCTGCGCCGCGCCCGCGCCTACACCATCGCCATGCTGCGTTCCGTGCTGACTGTTGGAAGCTGGACCATGGCAAGCCGCATTCTCGGCTTCGCCAGGGACATGCTGATTGCCTCCCGCCTTGGGGCGGGGCCGGTCGCGGATGCGTTTTTTGTCGCACTCAAGCTGCCCAATCTGTTCCGCCGCCTGTTTGGAGAGGGCGCCTTCAACGCGGCCTTTGTGCCAGCCTTTGCCGGCATCCTGGCCGCCGAGGGCCGTGCGGCGGCGCGCGATATGGCGGAACGCATGGGCACGCTGATGATGCTCTGGCTGTCGCTGCTGACACTGATCGCGCTGATCTTCATGCCACAGGTGATTGGCGTGCTGGCGCCTGGCTTTGCCGCCAATCCAGGCAAATTCGCCCTCGCCGTGGAACTCACGCGCATCACCTTCTTTTACATGCCGCTGATCTGCCTGACAGCGCTGATTTCCGGCGTGCTGAATAGCCTGGATCGCTTCGCTGCCGCCGCCGCCGCGCCGGTATTCTTCAACCTGTTGTTGATGGCGGCGCTGGTAGGCCTCACGCCCTATCTGCCCACCCCTGGCCATGCCTTGGCCTGGGGGGTCTTTGCCGCCGGTGTCGTGCAGCTTGCCATGGTTTGGCTTGCGGCGCGGCAGGCGGGGATGGCGCTAAGGCTCTATCGCCGCCCGGCCCTCACGCCACCCATTCGGCAAGTGCTGCGCCGCATGGTGCCAGGCGTGCTCGGCGCCGGCGTCACGCAAATCAATCTGGCGGTGGATGTGATTATCGCGTCTTTCCTCGTGAGTGGCTCTGTCTCCTACCTCTATTACGCGGATCGCGTGGCGCAATTACCGCTTGGCGTGATTGGTGCGGCACTCGGCACCGCGCTATTGCCCTTGCTCGCGCGGCATTTGCGCCTTGGGGAGAAGCTCTCCGCGCATCGCGCGCTCAATCGCGGCATTGAATTGGCGGTGCTGCTGACGCTGCCTTGCGCGGCGGGGCTGGCGGTGGCGGCGGGGCCGATTATCGCAGCCCTGTTCCAGCGCGGTGCCTTTGACGCGGCGGCGAGTACGGCTTCGGCAGCGGCACTTATCGCCTATGCTGTCGGGCTGCCGGCCTTTGTGTTGGTGAAGGTTTTTGCGCCGGCGTTTTTTGCGCGCGGCGATACCTCCGCCCCCGTGCGGATCGGGATTTTGTCCGTCGCGGTCAATCTCGCGCTCAATCTGGCCTTGATGGATGTGCTGGGGCATGTCGGGGTGGCTTTGGCCACCAGTATCGCGGCCTGGGTGAATGGCGGCCTGCTTGCCTGGCTTCTGGTGCGGCGCGGGCATTTGGTGCTGGACCGGCGCTGCCGGCGCGTGCTGCCGCGGCTGCTGCTGGCGAGTACCCTTATGGCAGCGACGGTTTTTGCTTTGGGCGTGGCGCTGCCTGGGCTCGGCCATGTGCTGCGCGCGGGCCTGATGATCCTCTGCGGCGCGGTGGTTTTCACCCTCACTGGCATGGCCCTTGGCGCCTTCCATCCGCGCGATGTGCTGCGCCAATTGCGCCGCCGCGCCCCCCGTGGCGCAAGCCCCGCCGATACTGCATGATGCCCATAATTCTTGGGGGATAGGCGCATGGATGCGGCCAGACGGCAGGTGGTACTGATCAATGCCGCGCATAGTTTCACCCATTACAGCCTGCTGATCCTGGCAACCGCCGTGCTTGCCATGGTGCAGCAGGATGCGGGGATTTTCGGCCCGGATTACGGGCCTATCCTCGCACTCGGTACCACCATGTTCGTGATTTACGGGCTTTGCGCGCTCCCCATGGGCTGGCTTGCGGATCGCTTCGGGCGGCGCTTTTTGATGGTGGCTTTCTTCATGGGCTCCGGCGCCTTCATGGTGGCGGCGGGGTTTGCCCCATCACCCATGACACTTGCCATCACGCTTGGCGCCATGGGGGCTTTTGTCGCGATCTATCACCCGATCGGCACCGCCATTTTGGTGGAAGCCGCGGGTGAGAAAGTGGGCCGCGCCATGGGGATCAATGGCGTTTTCGGCAATCTGGGGGTCGCAACTGCGCCGGTCATCACGGCTTTGATTGCCGCCGATGTGGGCTGGCGCTGGGCCTTCATCATCCCAGGTATCGCCTGCATCATTGCGGGCTTCTTCTACTGGCGCGAACCGCCCTTTGATTCCGCGCGCATCCAGGCCGGCGGCAAGCCCTTTCCTGAGATCCCGCCCGCCTTGGTCCGCCGCGCGGTGATTATCCTGCTAGCCATCGCCACTGTCTCTGGCCTGGTGTTCAACGCCTATACGCTCTTGATCCCGAAGCTGATGCAGGAACGCCTGGCCGGCAGCCCAGAATTGCTGCCGATTGTTGGCCTGCTTTCCTTCCTGGCGACCATTTGCGGTGGAGTCGCGCAATTCAGCGTGGGCCGCATGATTGATCGGCACACACTCAAGACTGTGTTCATGCCGCTCGCAGTGCTGGTGGTGCCGGGGCTTTTTGCGCTGGCCTTTCTGGATGGCTGGGTGGTACTGCCCGTGGCGGGGCTGGTTGCCGCCTGCATCTTCGGCCAGGTGACGGTGAATGAGACAATGACCGCGCGTTATGTCGCCCCCGCCCTGCGCGCGAAGCTTTATTCCATTCGCTTCACGGTGGGCTTTCTGGGCGCGGCCATAGCCTCACCCTTGATTGGCTTTTTGCATGAAGCGACAGGATCACTGGCGCTTGCCATGCTAGTTTTGTGCGCGGTTGCCTGCGTGACGCTGGCCTGCGCCATGCTGTTCCCGAACCGCAAGGAAGAATTGCAGCCGGAGTTGTGGCGTAACGCCGGATAAGGTCAGGCCGGCTTCAGCAATACATGGCGCTTCTTGCCAATGGAAAGCTTGATCACGCCATCCTGCACATCGGCCGCATCCAGCACGCGATCAACCGCAGCCACAGCTTCGTTATTGGCGTAAATGCCGCCATTGGCGATCAGGCGGCGCGCCTCACCCTTGCTTGGCACCAGCTTATGTTCCACCAGCACATCAACAATGCCGGCGGGCAGGGCTGAAACAACCGTCGGCAGGCTCGCGGCATTCAGCCCTTCTTCAAACGCCTTGCGCGCTGTCTCGGCCGCCGCTTCCGCCGCCGCGCGGCCATGCAGCAGGGCGCAGGCTTCGGTTGCGAGCACCTTCTTCGCCTCATTTACCTCAGCGCCTTGCAGCGCAGCGTAGCGGGCGATCTCAGCCATCGGCAGATCGGTGAACAAGCCCATGAAGCGCGCCACATCGGCATCTTCCGTATTGCGCCAGAATTGCCAGTAATCATAAGGCGAAACGCGATCAGCATTGAGCCACACGGCGCCTTTCGCCGTCTTGCCCATCTTCGCCCCGGATGCGGTGGTGATCAGCGGTGTGGTCAAGCCAAAGGCTTCCGCCTGATCCATGCGCCGGATCAGATCGGTCCCCATGACGATATTGCCCCATTGGTCGGACCCGCCCATTTGCAGGACCACGCCATGCCGCCGACGCAATTCCAGAAAGTCATAGGCCTGGAGCAACATGTAGTTGAATTCCAGGAAGGTCAGCGGCTGATCACGTTCCAGCCGCTGCTTCACGCTTTCCATGGTCAGCATGCGATTGACGCTGAAATGCCGCCCAACATCACGCAAAAAGGGAATGTACAGCAGCCTGTCCAGCCATTCCGCGTTATCGAGCATGATGGCATCCGTCGGGCCATCACCAAAGGTCAGAAAGGCATCGAATACCTTGCGAATGCCGGCCTTATTGGTTTCGATCTGCGCATCCGAAAGCAAGGGCCGCGCCTCATCCCGGAAGGAAGGATCGCCCACTTTCGTCGTCCCACCGCCCATCAACACCACGGGGCGATTGCCGGTGCGCTGCATCAGGCGCAGCAGCATGATCTGCACCAGGGACCCGACATGCAGGCTGTCCGCGGTCGCATCAAAGCCGATATAGCCCGCCAGCGGGCCGGCCTGCAGCCGCGCCAGAAAGGCGCCTTCTTCGGTGGTTTGGTGAATATAGCCGCGTTCCCGCGCCACATGCAGGAAATCGCTTCGCGCGCTGTTCATGATGCTATCCGGTTTGTCGAAACTCGTTCCCCGCCGGGGGCTTCCACCGACAGGCGGGCGGGGGTAGCACGTCCCCATCATGCTGAGAACCATCGGCCTTATGAGTGGCACGTCATTGGATGGCGTGGATGCTGCCTATCTGGAAACGGATGGGGAGGTGATTGCGCGCTTCGGCCCGCGCCAGACCCTGCCCTATGACCCTGCCTTGCGCCGCGCGCTGCGTGCCCTGCTGGACCGCGCCGAGACCCTGGCGCCCGATGACCCCGCCTTGCTGGATGCGACACGCCGCCTGACCGAACGCCATGCCGAAGCGGTGGAAGCGATTGGCCTGCCGGCAGACCTGATCGGTTTTCACGGTCAAACCATCCTGCACCGCCCGGCCGCGCCGGGGCGCAGCGGCCCCCCCTTCACCTGGCAGATCGGCGATGCAGCGATGCTGGCGCGTCGCACGGGCATGAGTGTGGCTTATGATTTCCGCAGCGCCGATGTCGCCGCCGGCGGGCAGGGCGCGCCCCTGGTGCCGGTGTTTCATCGCGCCCTTGCAGCGCCCTTGCCGAAGCCGCTGGCCATTCTGAACCTCGGCGGCGTTGGCAATGTGACCTGGCTGGGGCCGGAGGGTGAGATGCTCGCCTTCGATACCGGCCCGGCCAATGGGCCGCTTGATGATTGGGCGCGCCAGCATACCGGCAAGGATTATGATGCTGCAGGCAAGCTCGCCTTGGCGGGGCAGGCGGATGGCGCGGTGCTGGGGCGCCTGATGGCGCATCCCTATCTGGCCGCACCGCCGCCGAAATCGCTCGATCGGCTGGATTTTGATCGCGCGCTGCGGGAAGCGGGCGCGGGCAGCCTTTCCGCCGCCGATGGCGCTGCCACCTTGGTGGCTTTCTGTGCCGTATGTGTGGCCGCCGCCGCGCGGCATTTTCCGGAACCACCGCTGCAATGGCTGGTGGCGGGTGGCGGGCGGCGCAATCCGGCGCTGATGAAGGCCCTTGGCGGCGCCTTGGAAGAACCCGTACGCCCCGTAGAGGTCGCGGGTTGGGATGGCGATGCGCTGGAAGCCCAGGCTTTCGGTGTTTTGGCTGCCCGAGTCGCGCGCGGACTTCCACTCAGCTTCCCGGGCACCACCGGCGCGCCACGCCCGCTGACGGGTGGGCGGATTATCGGCGCGCTGCTGTAGAAAACCTCATCGGCCTTGCCGCGCCAGCTGGGCACCTTACCTGGGGTATATCACCCAAGCCCAGCTCACTGTCTGGTTCGATGGCGCCTGCCCGCTCTGCCTGCGCGAAATCGCGCTGATGCGCCGGCTGGATCGGCGGGGTGCGATTGACTTCGTTGATATCGGCGCTGAGGGCGCGGCTTGCCCGATTGATCCCGCTTTGCTGCTGAAGCGCTTCCATGCCCGCGAAGCGGATGGCCCCTTGCTGGATGGGGCGGCGGCCTTCGCTGCCATGTGGCGTGCCATTCCACTGCTGAGCCCGCTCGGTCACGCTGCGCGCTTGCCGCCTTTGCTTTGGCTGCTGGAACGCGGCTATCGCGGCTTTCTGCGCATCCGGCCGCGCTTGCAGGCCTGGGCGGGCGCACGGGGCTGAAGCCCGGTTCTGTTCGGCTTTCAGGGTGCCGTGCCGAAAATTCGATGCAGCACGCGGTCCCCAACCCGGATATTGAGCCGCTCTGCCGTGCCGGCGGCCAATTCCAGCGTGGCGCGCACCGGCCCATTGCTGGAAATGCTGGCGAGCGAATAGGGCACGGTGCGCTCCGCAATCCGATGCACGCGCCCATCGGCGGCGATGAAAATCATGTCCAGCGATGTGATGGTATTGCGCATCCACATGGAGCTTTCGCGTGGGCTCCCCCAATCGAACAACATCCCCTCGTTGGGCTTCACTTCCGGGCGGAACATCAGGCCGATCATTTGCTGTTCCGGCTGCACGGCCATTTCCACCGTGAAGGCAAGCCGGCGCCCATCGCGGGTTTCAAATACCAGGGGTTCGGTCGGTAGGCGCGGCTGGGGGCGATCAACGCCTGGTTGCGCCAAGGCAGCGATGGGCAGCAGGGCGGCCAGCGCCAGCAGGGAACGTCTTTGCATAGGGGGCTTCATGACACGGGTTCAGCAAGCGCCTCAAGCGCGGCGGCCGCCGCACGGCGCACCACGGCGCGCACCACGCCGGGGCGGGGCGCATCGGAAAGGGTGGTGAACCAATGCTCCGGCGGGTTCCGCCCGGCAGCGCGATGGTAACTCAGGCGCCGCAGCACAGCCTCTGCCGCATCAGGCAGGTGTTCGGGCAGGGCATGGTCGTTCAGCGCGCCCCAAACCCCGGCCCAGCAACGCGCCACGCTCCAGGGATTATAGCCACCACCGCCGAGAACAATCAGCCGGGGCGCGAGGCCCATCAGCGCAGCCACCACGGCGCGATGCGCGTTATTGGAAAGCGCAAGGCGCGACAGCGGGTCTTCTTCCAGCGCATCGGCGCCGCATTGCAGCATGATGGCAGCGGGCTTGAGGCGCCGCGCGATGGGCAGGATGGCTTCGTGCAGCACCCAGGCCATTTCACTGTCATTGAAGCCGGCGGGCACCGGGATATTCGCCGCATGGCCACCGGCCCTATCACCAAGCCCGCCGGTAAAGGGCCAGCGCCCATCCTCATGCACGGAAAGCGTGAAGACATGCGGGTCATCATGAAAGGCATCCTGCACGCCATCGCCGTGATGCGCGTCAATATCCACGTAAAGCAGCGGCGACAGCCCCTGATCGCGCCAGGCGAGCAAGCCCAGCACCGCATCATTCACATAACAAAAGCCGGCAGCGCGATCCGCCCGGCCATGATGCGTGCCACCGCCTGGCACATGCACCACCCCGCCCGGGGCCGTGAGCCTTGCCGCCAGCAAGACACCGCCCGCGCTGGTGGCGGGGCGGCGAAATACCTCGCGATAGACTGGATTGCCATCGGCGCCGATGCGAAATCGCGCGCGATCTTCGGCGCTCACGCATTGGGTTTCCTCGGCGCGCATCAGGGCCGCGATATACTCAGCGCTGTGGAAGCGTTGCAGTTCTTCGGGTGAAGCGCGTGGGCTTTCGATGTAGTGATCGGGCGAGACCCAATTCAGCGCGCGGATCAGGTCAAGCGTGGTGGAAACCCGCGGAATGGCGAGCGGATGCTTCGGCCCATAGGTGGAGCCGCGATAGATTTCCGATCCGATCAGCAAGGGCCGCATGGGTCACTGCAATGGCCGACCGAACCGCCTGTGGCAAGCCATGCATGGGCAAAGAAAAAGGCCGCCGCCCCAAATCGGGGCCGGCGGCCGCATGAGGTGGTATCTGGCTGACTACCTCAAAATGATTTCCACGCGGCGGTTTTGAGGTTCACGCACGCCATCGGCTGTTGGCACCAGGTTGTTTTCCTCACCAAAGCCGCGCGTCACGATTTCATTCCGCGGCACGCCACGGCGCACCAGTTCGGCCGCCACGGCATTGGCGCGGCGGAGCGAGAGCTGCATATTGTAATCAGCCGGTCCGGAGCGATCCGTGAATCCATTCACTTCAATGCGCGTGACGCCCGAGCCGCGAGAAGCGGCCGCTTCACCGATGATCTGGCGCGCACGATCAGTCAGATCGGCCTTGCTCCAGTCAAAAAACACCAGGAAGGTGCGGGCGGAAGCAACCGGCGCGGCAGCCGCGGCCACTGCTGGCGCGGCGTTGAAGGCATAACGCAGCCCCAACAGGACACCTATATTCGCGAATTCGCTTCGGTTGAGCTTGCTGGTGCTGGTTCCGCCGCTGGTGTTGACCGTTTTCAATTCGGGACCGTGATCATCATTGATGTAGCGGACCTCTGTGGTGAAGGCCAAGCCCGGGACAGAGGCAATGGGGAAGGCCAGACCGCCAAAGACCTGGTAGGCGAACCTACCATCCTGGTCATCCGAGGTAATACTGATTGTCGAGTTGCTCATGCGGATGTTATCGAAGGACCCGATATGGTAGCCAATACCCAAGCCAAAATAGGGCACAACGGCAGTGGTATTGATGCCGATCAACCTGAGATCCAAATCATAAACGAGATTTGCCATGAAGGCATAGGATTGCGCCTTGCCGCTGCCATTGGCAGCCTGACCATTCAAATCGGTTGAGTCGATGTCGGCGCTGCGAAAAGCTCCTTCGATTTCAGTACGGATACCGTTGCCGAACCCGTAACCCAAACTAAGCACACCAACGGCCCCGATGGACCAATCCTGCGAATATTTGGCATTCCCGACGGCCCCTTCATCGGAGAACTGATAGAAGCCACCAATGCCGCCGCCCACATAAAGCCCCCGGAGGTTTTGGGCGGAAGCGCCGCTTGCCAAAACGGCCAATGCCGAGGCGGCAACCAGAGTTCGAGACATGTTAGACATTAAAAACCTCCTGCCAAAGGAAACGGCATTCATGAAATTCTTCCTTAGTGCTTTGGGCAACAATATTCAATTGATTTTCTTGCCCCCGCGCTTCTTCGGCGCGGCTCACCCCTGTCAAAATCAGGCTCAAGCGCCGCGAGCCCACTGGCCGGCCGGGGTGATTCTTGGTTGGAAAGGCAGGAATCCAGCGCCCTCTCCCTGATCGCCGCAGCTTCCTTGCGCTTGACCGAACTGCTTCGCATGGCCAATAGGCGGCTCAATCTCGCCAGAGATGAGTATTGAGGGGGGGAGGGGAAATTACTTTGACATAGTCAAATAATTGCCCCGCCTCCCGGAGCGATCCCGCGCTTTTGGCAGCGTCAGCTTGTCATCACATGACGTTATTGTAATCTTGCCTCGAGTGCCGCCACATAGGCGATATTCTCAATCCCAGCCGACCGCGCCCGGCATGTCCTTCACTGGCGTGGCCGCCTTCAGCTTCGCCAAATCCGGCACCGGGCGGCAGCGGAGCGCATCGCCGGCAAAGGCTTCCTCAATCTCCGCAGCGACGCCCAGCACCAGCCGATCCCCCCCGCGTGGCCCCACCACCTGCAAGCCAAAGGGCATGCCGTTGCGGTCCAGCCCCATCGGGATCGAAATCGCCGGATGGCCGCAAAGCGTCGGGTAATAGGCCAAGGCGAGCCAATGGAAGTAGGTCCGTGTCGGCTGGCCATCAATTTCCGCCGGAAACAGCTCCTTCCAGGGCCGGGGCGAAATGGTGATGGCCGGCGTGATCAGCACATCATGCGCGGCGAAAAACCCTTGCCAGGCGCGGTACATTTTGGTCTGCGCCGCCGCCGCACGGGCGTAATCATCCAGGCTATAGCGCAGCCCTTCTTCCACATTGGCGCGCACATTGGGGCCAACATCCTCAGGGCGCGTGCGACACTTCTCAAGATGCGAGGTCAGGAAGCCCGCGGCGCGCAGCACCTCAAACGCCTCATCACCGCCGGCGCAATCCGGGTGCGCGGCTTCCGCCGCGCCAAACATGGGCGCGATGGCGCCGGCGCGGTCGGCGAAAATGTCGCGGATATGTTTTTCGGTCGGCGCCATGCCGAAATCCGGGCTGAAAGCCAGGCGCAGGCTGGCAAGGTCATAACGCGGCACGGGGAAGTAAAGGCTTGGTTCTTCGCGCACATAGCCATCATGCAGCGTGTAGGCGAGCGGATCGCGCGCATCATCGGATGCCATGGCGGAAAGCAGCAGGCAGACATCCGGCACATTGCGCGCCATCGGCCCCAGCACCGGCAGGCCGGACCAGCCATGGGCGCGCTTTTCAGAAGGCACCAAGCCAGGCGATGGCCGATAGCCAACAATGCCATTGAAGGCGGCCGGGTTGCGCAAAGAACCGCCGGTGTCGGAGCCCGAGCAGATCGGGAACATATTGGTGGCCAAGGCAACACCCGAACCGCCCGAAGAACCGGCTGCGGATTTCATCGGATCAAAGGGATTGCCTGTCACGCCATAGACGGCGTTCCGCGTATTAGCCCCCGCACCGAATTCCGGCGTATTGGTCTTGCCGGTGATGATGGCGCCATTGGCGCGCAGATTGGCGACCATGCCGCAATCCGCATCCGGGATGAAATCGCGGAAGATCGGACTGCCATAAGTGGTGCGCAGCCCCTCGGTTTCCTCAAGATCCTTGATGCCAATCGGCAGGCCATGTAGCGGGCCCAATTCATCGCCGCGCATGACCGCGGCTTCGGCTTCCTTGGCGGCGGCGCGGGCGCGGTCCTCATCCAAGGCCACCACGGCATTCACCGCGTGGTTCACGTCACTGATGCGCTTCAGGCAGCTTTCCAGCAATTCAATGGGGGAAAGCTTGCGCCGCCCGATCAGGCGGCGCGCTTCAATCGCGGTCAGGTCACAGGGTTCGGTCATGGGCGTTTCCTTGGTTTTTCTTGAAATTGCGCGGGTGCGGGTGATCAGTAACCCATCGCGCAGCCATCCTTGCGCGGGTCAGAACCACCCACCAGGCAGCCCTTTTCATGGTCAATGAAAATCGCCTGACCGCCGCCATGGGGCTTGTCGATACCTTCGCAGACATGGCCCAAGCGATTCAGTTGATCAATCACCGCACCGCTGAAGCCGCGTTCCACCTGCACTTTGCCATCCTGCGGCATCAGGCGCGGCAGATCGATCGCTTCCTGCACATCCAAGCCGAATTCGAAATGATTGGTCAGAAAGTAGCTATGCCCGGTTGGCTGATAGCGCCCGCCCATCACGCCATAGGGCATAATGGCGCGGCCATTCTTCATCACCATGCCAGGGATGATGGTATGCAACGGGCGCTTATTGGGCGCGATGCAATTCGGATGGCCTTCCTGCAAGCGGAAACCAAAGCCGCGATTTTGCAGCATGACACCGGATTTTTCCGCAAGGATACCGGAACCGAAACCTTCAAACAGCGAATTGATGAAGGAACAGGCATTGCCATCCTTATCCACCACGCAAAGATAGACCGTGTCCTTGTGCTTGTTCAGGTCGCTCTCTCCGGCTGCGGGCAATTCCGGCAGCGCCGCATCATCGCGGATCAGGCCCGCCAGGCGCTTCAGGTAATCCGCATTCAAAAGCCTTTCGACCGGCACATTCACTTGCGCGGGATCAGCCAGGAAGGCATCGCGGTCCCGATAGGCCATGCGCGCGGCTTCGATGTGCCGATGCAAGCGCGTGGCGGAAAGCGGCCCGCCTTCCGGCGTGGGCAGATGGGCGAGTGTTCCCAGGATTTGCAGTGCGTGCAGGCCGGACCCATTGGGCGGGCATTGATAGACCTCCATCCCGCGCCAGGGGATGGAAATGGGTGTGACGAATTCCGCGACATTCTGGCCATTGGCGAAATCTTCTTCGGTGTGCAGGCCGCCCGCTTCGCGCAGTGTCGCCACAATATCGGCGGCCACTTCGCCCTGATAGAAAGCCGCCGCGCCACGCGCCGCAATCGCGCGCAAGGTCTTGGCCAATTCCGGCTGACGGAAGCGTGTGCCGAGCTTGAAGGCCGCGCCATTATCCAGAAAACGCCGCGCCGATGCCGGGTGTTTCAGCAATTTCCCGACGGAGCCTTCCCAATCCGCTGCCACGCGCGGGGTGATGGGGAAGCCTTCCTCGGCATAATGGATCGCCGCTTGCAGGATACGATCAAGCCCAAGCTTGCCATGGCTGCGATTGAGCAATTCCCAAGCCGAAATCGCCCCCGGCACCGTGACGGAATGGGCCGAGGTGTTTTCCATCTTGGTCGCCCCGGTGGCACGCAGCGCTTCGGGCGTCGCGGCGGCCGGCGCGCGGCCGGAACCATTCAGCGCAATCACCGTGCTGCTGCCGGCGGGCACGTAAAGGCAGAAGCAATCCCCGCCAATGCCGGTCGATTCCGGTTCAATCACGCATTGCACGGCACAAGCCGCAATCGCGGCATCCATGGCATTGCCGCCGGCGCGCAGGATTTCAAGCGCGGCGAAAGTGGCTTGCGGCATGGAGGTTGCGGCCATGCCATGGGTGCCATAGGCGGGGCTGCGGCCGGCAAGGTGAAGATCACGCATCGGGTCAGGCTTCCATCAGGTACAGTTACGCCCCCCCTCATGCCCCCTCTGGCGCGCCGGGAAAAGCCCCGGGGGCGGTTTCGCCCCGGGCGAATCTGCATTAAACGCCCGTCATGGAACCCGCAGCCAGCCTTGATGAATTTCACCGGATTGATATCCGGGTCGGCACCATCCTGACCGCCGAACCCTTTCCGGAGGCGCGCAAGCCCGCCATCAAGCTGAGTATTGATTTCGGGGCTGAGATCGGCGTCAAGCGCTCCTCAGCGCAATTGACCGTGTATTACACGCCCGAAGCCCTGGTGGGGCGGCAGGTGGCGGCGGTGGTTAACTTCGCCCCGCGCCGCATCGCGGGCTTCATGAGTGAGGTTCTGGTGCTCGGCATGCCCGATGAGGCAGGCGCCGTGGTGCTGCTGGGGCCGGATCAACGCGTGCCGAATGGCGGAAGGATGTTCTGATGGCGCAGAAATATTACACGGTTTCCTGGGACCAATTGCACCGCGATGCCAAGGCCTTGGCCTGGCGGCTTTTGGAACGCGGCCCCTGGCGCGGCGTGGTCGCCATCACCCGCGGCGGGCTGATCCCGGCCGCCGTGGTGGCGCGGGAATTGGACTGCCGGCTGATCGAAACCGTTTCGGTGCTGACGTATGATGAGGAAACCAAGGGCGAGCCCAAGGTGGTGAAGCTGCCCCAGGCGGCGGGCGATGGGGAAGGCTGGCTGCTGCTGGATGATCTGGTGGATACCGGCACCACGGCGCGGGTGGTGCGCGCCCTGCTGCCCAAGGCGCATTTCGCCACCGTCTATGCCAAGCCCGCCGGCAAGCCGATGGTGGATACGTTTATTACGGAAGTGAGCCAGGATACCTGGATCCTGTTCCCATGGGATACCGAGCCGCAATTCATCGCGCCGATTGCGAAATCGGCGGGGCAATAGGTTTTTCTCGCGCTGCATCAGGATACAGCCATGCCCGACATCTATCAGGATAATCGCAGCTTCACTGCCTCTCGCGCCTGGGGTGCCCGTGATTTCGCCGAAATTGAAGGCGCCACGGTGCGGCTGCATTGGACCGACCAGCCCTATATCTGGCACGTCAATGATGGGGCGGAGGTTTTCGTCGTGCTTGATGGCGCGGTTGAGATGAAATACCGGCTGAATGGCCAGGAACATTCGGTGCGCCTTGGGCCGACCGATGTTTTTGTCGCCGATGTCGGTGATGAGCATGTCGCCCACCCGATTGGTGCGGCGCGTATTCTGGTGGTGGAGCGGAAGGGGTCGGTTTGAATTGCGGCGCCTAGCGAGGCCCGCGCATTTCAATCAGGTCGCGGTTGCGCGTCACCAGATCGCTCAGCATCACATCAATCCGTTCACGGAGCCGCGCACCTGTTGTGCCGATAATGCCGAAACCCGTCTGGCCGAGGTCAGGGAACCAGCGCTTTGCCAGAGGCACCTGCGCGAGGCATCGTAAATCAATGTGGAACGGCTTTTGGCCGACCGCGCGCGCCGCCGCCTCGTCGAATTCGATCACGCCAAGCGGCAACCGCGCTGCGGCGCCGCGCCATGGCCCAGAACTTGTGTAGGCCAGCAGGAGTATTGGCACCTTTGGCTTACTGTCTGTAGCCAGCACATAGGCGATGTGCCGCACTGGCCCAGGCCGGTCAGGCGGATCCGGCGGACCGAACGGGAACATGGTCCAGACAAAGCACCCGGATGGGATCGGGCAAGCTGCCACGCCGCCTCAGCGGCCAAACAACGCGTCGATGGTCTTTTTGCGGCGCGTATAACTCCTGTCGCTCTCACCCGGCCGACGATCGGGTTCGCCGAATGGCACAGCTTGGAGTTCCGGCGCCACATGCAGGCGGATGGTGCGCTCGGCTTCGTCGCGCGCGCGGATTTCACGTTCGACAAGCAGCTCCAGTACCGCAGCGACCGAGCGATGTTCGGCCTTGGCGATTTGCTGAAGCCGTGCATGCGCCTCGGGCTCGAGGCGAACAGTGACACCCAGGCGGGTTTCAGTGGGGGCATTTGGCATGATGTAAATCTGCATCAAAATGATGCGCCGTTCAAGCGCGGCGTGGTTCCTGGCAGGAGAATTTGGCACCCATGCTCAAACTCACGCCCCAGCCATCGCCTGCGCGATGACGCTGAGTGGCAAAACCAGCGAAAGCGGCGCATCTTCCAGGCGGAGCGCGCCAAACCCTGCATACCATTGCGCAGCGCGGTCCGAGTTTGCGTCAATCAACAAAGCAACGCCGCCGACTTCCTGGGCCACCGCAATACAGCGCCGGCCGGCAGCAATCAGCAGCGCCCCGCCCATGCCCTGCCCTTGCCATCCGCGCGCCACCGCCAATCGGCCCAAGCGAAACACCGGCACCTCATAGCGCCCCAGGCCGCGCGTCAGCAGCGTGGGGGTGCGGGCATAGGCAAGCGCGCCGAAGCTCAGGCTGTAAAACCCAAGGATTTTCTGCGGCGCGGCGGGCTCGACCACCAGAAAGGTCTTGGCCCCACCGCTTTCATGGCTTTGCCTTGCATGGCGCGCAAGAAATTCATTCAAAGCGGGTTCGCCGCAATCAAAATTCTTGCGGTCATGGCTGCGGGAAAGCGGCTGCTCCCGCCAGGGGCTGCTCACGTGATTCTGCGGGCAGCCTTGGAGCGTGCCCGTTCACCTTCGTTCACGGGACTCGCTCCAAGCCTTTGTTTGATCGCATTTTCCGAGCCGCCAAGTGATTCCACTTGGTTTGAAAATGCTCCGGCAGCACGGCGGAGTTTTCCGGTGGGTGCGGGAGGGTTTTCCAAAAGCGCCAGCACGCGCAGGCTATCGCGGTCAGAAAGTGCCAGGCGTTCGGCGTTTTCGATCACGGCGCGCGCTTCGGGCAGCATTTTGCGCAGGATGAAGGTGGTCAGGTCCATATTCATCAGCGCCGCCGCGCGGGCGAGCATGGCCTTTTCCTCAGCCGGCAGGCGAAATTCGATGCGGCCACCTTCCGGGGCGGTGACAGCAGCGGCAAGGGCTGGGGACATGGCGGCGCTCCTTCAGAACCCCTCCATAACGTACGGATCACGTCCGGACAAGAAGATTTCTCACCCCCCACCATCACCGCCGGCTTCTTCCCGGCTCGCGAGCACCTTATCTACGCGCCTGCCATCCATATCCACAATTTCAAAGCGCCAGCCGGCCCAGACAATCCGGTCCCCCTCGCGCGGGACACGGCGCAAAAGGGCCAGCATCAGCCCGGCGACCGTGTGATAGGTCCCAGCACCTGGCATTTCCGGCAGGTCAAGCCGCGCGCGCAATTCATCGGATGGCATGCTGCCATCCAGCAGCAATGACCCATCAAAGCGCAGCACCGCCGCTTCCGCCGGCATGGGCTCGCTTGGCCCCAATTCGCCGATGATCGCCTCCAGCAGATCGGAAGCGGTCACCATGCCTTCAAAGGAACCGTATTCATCCAGCACCAGCGCCATGCCAAGCGGGTCCCCGCGCATGCGTTCCAGTGCATCCAGCGCGGTCAGCGTATCGGGCAGCACCATGGGCTGGCGCAAAGCGGCATCAAGCGACATGGGGCCGCCGGCCAGAAGCTGATCAAGCAGATCCTTGGCCGCGACCACGCCCACCACATTATCCACACGCCCATCCGCCACAATGAAGCGCGTGACATGCGCGGCGCGGAGCCTCTCAGGCAGGTTTTCCAAAGGCTCATTTCGGTCAAGCCAGGCGATATCATTGCGCGGCGTCATCAGCGCGCGCACGGGCTTGTCGCCAAGGCGCAGCACGCGTTCGATCATGTGGCGTTCTTCGGTTTCCAGCGCACCGGCCTGGGCACCTTCGGCCACCACGGCCTTCACTTCTTCTTCCGTCACCGCCTGGTCGGAGGCGCGCACCGGCCCGAAAAACCGCAGCACCAGGGCGGAAGATGCCCCCAAAAGCCAGACCATGGGCGCGGTGAAGCGCGCGAGCAGCGCGAGCGGGCGCGCGACCAGAATGGCGATCTTCTCGGGCTCCCGCAGCGCCAATTGTTTGGGCACCAATTCGCCCAGGATCAGGCTGAGATAGGTGATCGCCAGCACCACCAGCGCAAACGCCACTTCCTGCACGAAAGGCACGGGGAAGGGCAGCATTTCGAGGCCGGCGGCAACGGTGCCGGCCAGCCGCGCGCCACCAAAGGCGCCGGCGATGATGCCAACCATGGTGATGCCCACCTGCACGGTCGGCAGGAAGCGCTGCGGGTCCTCGGCCAGCGCCAGCGCCGTATCCGCGCCCCGCACGCCACGCTTCTGCATGGCCATCAACCGCGACCGGCGAGAGGACACGATGGCGAGTTCCGACATGGCAAAGGCACCATTCAGCAGAACCAGCAGCAGGATGATCAGAATTTCCAGGGCCGTGCCCATTTTTTATTCCCAAAGGCGGCAGATGCCGCGCGCTTTCTAAGATAGTTTTGCCAGGCTTGAAACAATCCCGCCGCATGGCCAGCGCCACGCTTTCTGGCATAATTCGCCCATGACCCAGCATTTGCCCCGGCTTTTGCCGCTTGAAGGTGCCTCCAACCTCCGGGATTTGGGGGGATGGCGCGGCCATCAGGGCCGGGCTTTGCGCCACGGCGTGCTGTTCCGGTCCGACGCGCTGCACCGGCTGACCGATCAGGATTTGGTGGCGCTGGAAGCAACGGGGCTCAGCACCGTTTGCGATTTGCGCGGCACGCGTGAAGCCGCTGCCGCCCCTTCCCGCCTGCCGCCTGGCGCGCGGGCCGTGCCACTGCCGATTGAACCGCGCATCGGTGCCTCGCTCCGCGATCTTCTCGCCAATGGTGCGGCGACGCGGGCGGAGACGACGCGGCTGCTGGGCATTGCCTATCTGAATTACGCGACCGAGCAATTGCCGGTCTATCGGCGGCTTTGTGATCTGATCCTGGAAGATGACCGCCGCCCGCTGCTGTTTCATTGCTCGGCGGGGAAGGACCGGACGGGGCTTGGCGCGGCGCTGATCCTGACCGCGCTTGGCGTTTCGCGGGAGCAAATCCTGGCCGATTACTTGGCGACCGACCGCTTCTGGCGGCGCGACCACCCGCTGCCGGATGAGGCACCCCAGGAAGCCAAGGACGCGATATTGGACACGCACCCGGCGCTGCTCACCGCTGCCCTGGATGCGGCGGTGGCGCCTTTTGGGTCTGAGGCGGGCCTGATTGAGGATGGGCTTGGGCTGACGGCCCGGCGGCTCGCGGCGTTTAGGGGCGTCTTGCTGGGTTAGGCGCGCGCTTATGTGCTGGACAAATGACGCACCATCTGGCTAGATAGCTATCTGGCCAGATGGATCAGCAATATGAATATCCCTCTTTTCGATGCCAAAAACCGGCTCAGCGCCCTGGTTGATCAAGTGGTTCGTGGCCAGGAAGTGACCATCACGCGCCGGGGCGTCCCGGTGGCGAAACTGGTCCCGGTGCTGCCGAGCTTCGATCAGGAAAAGGCGCGCCAAACCGCCGAGGCGCTGCGCGCCGCGAGCCGCGGGGCGAAGCTTGCCGGCGTCCCCATCAAGGAATTGGTTGAAGAAGGCCGCAAGTGAGCTTCGTGCTCGATAATTCCGTCGCACTCGCTTGGTGCTTTGAGGATGAACAATCGCCCCCCATCATGGCCCTGCTGGACCGCGTGGTGGCAACCGGCGCCATGGCGCCGCTGCTTTGGCCACTGGAAGCGCTGAATGGCCTGCTGGTGGCGGAACGGCGGCGCCGGCTTGATGCGCAAAAACGCGCGGAGCTTGCGGGCCTGCTGCGCGCCTTGCCGATCACGCTTGATGATGAAACCGCCGATAAATCCTGGGAAGCGACGCTGCGGCTTGCGGAGCGCTTCACGCTTTCGGTCTATGACGCGACCTATCTGGAATTGGCGCAGCGCCGGCGCTTGCCGCTGGCTTCCAAGGACCGCGCCTTGCGCAACGCGGCCGCGGCGCTTGGCGTTGAAGTGCTACTGGATTAGACGACGCCCGCCACCCAAGCCGCAATCGCCGTTGCCCGCGCATCCTCATGCCATTGGCCGATGATCTGCACGCCAAGCGGCATGCCATCCACCGCCAATAGCGGCACAGTCACCGCCGGGCACCCAAGCGCGGAGGTCCCTGCATTGAAGCTGATATCCCCGGTTGGGCGCGGGGCGATCGGCTGGCCTGGTTGATCGCCGAGCCACACCGGCGCGGGGCCGGGCGATGACAGCGCAATCAAGCCATCCGCCAAGGGTGCGAGTGAGGCCAGCCGCCGGCGCAGCTCGTCCCTTTGCAATAGCCGGGCGCGATAGGTTTCCAGTCGTCGGCAACCGCCACTCGGAAGCCTTCGCCACCTGGGCCGCGACCTACCGGCCCGTGCAAGCCAACCCGCGCCCCGACGCGCCCTTCGGCGGGCTTCTGTTCGACACTTCCGATGAGGCGACCGCCCATGTCTGGGCGCAGCCTGAAGGCCTCGTCTGGACTCTGATCAGCGAGGACGATGTCCTCGCCCTCGTGCCCGGCTTCCGCCACTGCGACCGGCTCGGGCATTTCGTCTGCGCCGTCGAGCGGGAGGCCAGCGCACCGACCGACGTTGTCATCGGCTGAGGCGCGCGGTCCTCGGAAAGGCTCCGCCGGCGACGGCGGGGCCTTTTTCCGCGGCTCCAGAAATGGCGACTCGGTGGTGTACCGCATCACTTGATCGAACAAACAAAACATGAACAAAATAGTCTTATTCCCGAGGCGCTGCTCTGGCGCTAGCTGAATAGAAACTTGAACAGCGACCATCGGAGACGCAATGCCCAAGAAGAAGTCCGCAATTGATCATCTGAACAACGGCCGGGAGCCGCACATCATCCATCTCATTCCGCCTGGAGCACCGGGTTACGCCGAGGCCAAAGGCGGGGCCATGGTCGTCTCCAGTCCGGCGGAGGTCGATGCGCTGATCCGACGGATTGAGCCGGGTGAAGTCGTCACCCTCGATGATCTTCGCGCCGCTTTGGCAAGACGCCACAAAGTGGCTGTCGCTTGTCCCGTCTCGACCGCGATTTTCGCGAACATGGCGGCGAGAGCCGCCGAAGAGCGTCGACAGCGCGGCGTTCCTCAGGCCGAGTTGACGCCGTGGTGGCGGGTTCTGCGCAAGGGCGGCTTTCTCAATCCGAAGCTCCCGGGCGGGGTCGAGCGACAAGCGGCGTTGTTGCAGAACGAGGGCGTCAGGGTCTCGCCCTTGCGCAAGCAGCTGGCCGTCTACGACTACGAGACCCGTCGTCCCGATCGGCACATTGAGGAGGCGTGACCGATGAAAACGCTCATCGTGATTTGTGGAGCCGTACTCGCCGTTGCTGGGCTCGCCTTGATTGCAGGCTTGCTTCTGCCCAAGACGACCGAGGCAAAGCGAACGGTCATGATCCATCAACCGGTTGATCGCGTTTTCAGCGCAGTGGCTGATGTTGGACGGCAGTCCGAGTGGCGCACTGACATTGGCAAAGTCGAGCTTGCCGAAGACGGACGAAGCTGGGTCGAACACACCAAGGCCGGCGACCGCATCGCTTTTCAGCTTGAGGGCAACCGCCCTAACGAGCTCTTTGCGATCTCCTATGTCGCCGCGCGTGGCTTCAGCGGCGAGTGGGTCGGCCGATTCACCGCCTCAAGCGAAGGCACCCGTCTCGATGTCACCGAACGTGTGACCATCCCGAATCCGCTCGTCCGGCTCGTTGGCCGGATCATCGCCCCGCCTGGGTCACATACCGACCTGTACCTCGCTGACTTGCAGAAGGCCATGACGGCGCCGCGTGCGCCATGATCGGCGATTGCTCTGACTATTTTCAGCTCCATCCGCCGTTACTGTAGGTTGGTCGTGGGGAAGGATCGTCCGCGAGGCTGCCGGTCGGCGGCCGTCTGTCCATGACCGGCCCGCGCCAGTCCCGCCAGGGCGGGACCCGTGTTGGTCAGGACATCCCGCCTTTTGGCCAACCGGCCTTTCGTTCGCGTCCTTCGGGACGACCAACCAACGAAATCAACCTTGGTGCCATGCTGCAAGCGCGCCAATAGCCGGGGGCTTACGCGATCCGCTGCGGTTTCCGCCAAATGCTGCAAGCCCGCGCGCTGTTCAAAGGCGCAGATATCGGCGGTGATGGCTTTTGCGTGGGCCAGCGCGCGCTCAAAACCTTCGATCAGCGGATGATCGGCGCGGCGCCAGATCTCCACCCCCGCTGCACGAAGTTTTGCGAGCAAACCTTCAAAGGCGGCGATGGAAGCGGCATCCAAATCCGCCCAGCCTTCGGTTTCCATGACAATCAGCCGCGCGGGCTTGGCGGGCGCGGGCGCGCTTGCCGGGCCGAATAGCCCGGGCGCACCGGGATCACCCCCGGCGCGGCGCGCGATTTCAATCGCCACTGTCCACATATCGGCGAAGCTATTGGCATGAACGCCGGCGGTGGATTGGCTGAGCGATTGCCTCTCCCCCCGATTGATCGCGCCTTGCGTGGGCTTAAGTGCGATGTTGCCGCAATAGGAAGCCGGGCGAATGATGGACCCGCCGACCTGCGTGCCAATCGCCGCGGGGATCATATTGGCCGCAACGGCGGCGGCGGAGCCTGAGGATGAACCGCCTGGCGTGCGGCGCGGATCGAAGGGGTTGGTGGTGGGCCCCGGATGCGCCATGCCCAATTCCGCCGTGACCGTCTTGCCGATGATCACCGCGCCGGCATCGCGCAAAGCGCGCACCATGATGCTGTCGCGCTTCGGGAAATTGCCGGCGAAGGCGCCGCAGCCCATTTGCGTTGGCATGTCGATGGTTTCGATCAGATCCTTGATGCCGATTGGCATGCCATCAATGACTGAGAGCGCGCGGCCCGCCTTGTAGCGCGCGGCCGAAGCATCGGCGGCGGCACGTGCCCCTTCCTCATTCAGCACGACAAAGGCGCGCACCACGCCATCCTTGGCGGCGATGGCTTCCAGGCAGCGTTCCAGATAGGCGCGGGGATCATCCTGCCCCGCCAGAAAACGCGCCTGCGCGTCATGGAAAGTCAGGCCCTTGAAGCTGGCGCGGTCATAGCTGCCGGATGACATGGCATTTCCCCCTTGGTGCGATGTATTGGGCGCATGTTGCATCGCCTGGGGGTCTTTGTCTGCCGCCCCTACCAACTATTGGCGCAGCGCTTCACCGATGCGCGCCAGCACCCCATCCCAATTGCCGGCGCGGCTTTGGCGAAACAGGCGCATGCTGGGGTACCAGGGGGAATCCTCGCGATCCAAAAGCCAGCGGAAATCCGGTGCGAAGGGCAGCATTACCCAGGTAGGCTTGCCAAGCGCACCAGCCAAATGCGCGACCGAGGTATCCACCGAAATCACCAGATCAAGCGCGGAAATCAGCGCTGCCGTATCGGCGAAATCGCCAAGTTCAGCGCTGACATCCAAAATGCCGGAACCCGCAAGCGTGGCGCGATCCCTGTCCCGGACTTCCTTTTGGAGCGAAACCCAGACATCGCCTGGCTGGAACAATGGTGAAATCTTCGCGAGCGCAAGGGACCGGTTGGCATCATTCGCGTGTGTTTGGCTGCCGCTCCAGACCAGACCAATGCGGCGGCCGGCGGGTAGGCGCTGATGCCAGCGCGACACATCCTCAGGCGGCGCCGTGAGGTAGCCATTTTCAAAGGCGGGGATGGTTTCAAGCCTGGTCCCGAAGGCCAGCGGCAGCGTCAGCAGCGGGGCGTGTAATTCGAATTCTGTCGGTGCTTCATTCTGGCCAATCACGGTGACAGCGGGTTCAAAGCCCTTGAACAACCGCCGCAGCGGGTCTTGCACGGAAAAAGCTACCTTGGCACCCGCAGCCGCGGCGAGCAGCACATAGCGCGCAAAATGGATCGTATCGCCAAGCCCTTGTTCCCAATAGATGTAGAGACGCTGATCCTTGAGCTGCTGATTGCCCCACCATAGCGGTTTTGGATATTTGCGGGCGGCCAAGGTCTTGTGGCGAAGGTTGCGATTCTCATAGGCAAGCCATCCATCCTCGAAACGCCCAAGCGCCAGCAACGCCAGAGCGCGGTTCCATGAGGCTTCCCGATCATCGGGCTGTAGTTTCAATGCGTAATCGTAACTGACGATTGCCTCTTCCAGCCGATTCAAGTTGCCCAGAGCGAAGCCATAGCCCCGGTGAGCAGCTGGATCCATGGGTGCAAGGGTCCGGGCAGTCTCGGCCGACAGCAAGGCTTTCTCCGGCTGACCAAGCAAAATGAGCGCATTGGCGCGCCACACATGAGCTTGAGCGAGTGTGGGGCTGATCGTTAGAGCCCGATCAATGGTACTGAGCCCGTCCTCTGGCCGGCCAAGCGCAAGCAGTGCCTCGGTGCGCGCAATCAAGGCCGAGGTATCATCAGGCTTCCCGCGCAGTGCCGCGTCAGTGGCTTCCACGGCTTCGGCAGGACGCTGCAATGTGCACAAGACCAGGGCCTTATTCACCAAAAAGGCGGGCGAGCCTGGGCGCAGGCTCAGCGCCTTTTCAATACCCGCAAGTGCATCCTCAAGCTTGAATTGATCCATCAGCGCGCAGGCACGATGATTATGTGCTTCGGCATCATCGGGGTCCAGCGCAATGGCCCGATCGAGGGCGGCAACAGAATCCTTCAATCGCTTCATATGCGTTAAGGCGACGCCACGGTTTTTATGGGCATTGGCCCTATTCGGATCAAGCGCGATTGCGCGGTCCAGACTAACGAGAGCGTCTTCGTACCGGTTCAGGCGGATCAGCGCGCTACCGTGATTGCTATGGGCGGCGGCGTGGCGGGGATTGACTTCCAAGGCCCGACGGATGAGGGCCTCGCCCTCTTCGAGGTGCCCCATTTGAGCGGCAGCGATACCCGCAAAATGCAGCGCATCAACATTGCGCGGGTCGAATTTCAAGACGGCCCCAAACGCAGCCCCGGCCGCGGCAAATTCACCCCGCTGGAGTAGTGCGGTCGCCTCGGCAAGTTTCCTGGAGATGGCTTTGGGTGGCTGCTTCATGTGTTGCACCGGTCATGGGATCGGAGGCTTCGAAGGGGTTTGTCAGACGCCCTTTATGGCGCCCCGACTCGAGAAAATGGTTAACAGATGTTCAACCGCCACCTTTTCCGGCGATCAGCTGGTGGGGGAAACCAATGAGGCGGCGGAGGAGTGTAGCAATTTCAGGCCAAGCGGTTTGAATTGTCTTGCTTGTCTCCTGCCATCTTCCGCGCCAGGGTGGGCCATGATCCCCGATATCCCCGCGCCCGGTCACGCCGCGACGCTTCGGCTTGGCTTGCGCTGGCTGCGCTTTCCCCTGCCTTTCCCGCCGAGCCATGTGAATGTCTGGCTGTTGGAAGATGGGCCAGGTTGGCTCGCGATTGATTGCTCGATCGCTGATGAAACCTCCCGCAATTTGTGGGGCCAGGCGCTGACTGGTGATGCCTTTGCCGGGCGGCCCTTGCATCGGCTGCTGGTGACGCATTTCCACCCCGATCATGCCGGGCTGATGGGCTGGCTTGCGGAAAATCATGGGTTGGTTCCGCTGATGACCAAGATCGAATGGCTGCAGGCGCGCGCGCTGTGGTTCGATACGGGGGCGGAGATGGTGGAGCATCAGGCACGCTTTGCCGAAGCCGCCGGTGCGCCCGCCGAATATGCCGAATTCATCCGCGCGCGTGGACCGCTTTATGTGAAGGCGGTGGCACCCTTGCCCAGGGTTTTTGAAGCCATTGCCGATGGGCAGGACATCACCATTGGTGGCCGCCCCTGGCGCGTGATGACGGGGCATGGCCATGCGCCGGATATGGCTTGCCTGTTCAATGCGGAAGATCGCGTGCTGATCGCGGCTGATCAGATCCTGCCGCGCATTTCACCCTATATCGGGCTGCATGCGGGTGAGCCCGCTGCCGATCCGCTTGGTGCCTTTCTCGCATCCTTGCAGCGTTTTCGCGCGCTACCGGAAGATGTACTGGTGCTGCCCTCCCACGGCGAACCCTTCTACGGCCTGCATGCGCGGCTTGATTGGCTCACCGCGCATCATGCGGAACGGCTTTCGCTATTGATGGATGCCATGGCGGATAGTAGCGCGCATGATCTGCTGCCGGTGCTGTTCCGCCGCCCGCTCGATATCCGTAATCTTGGCTTTGGGCTTGGCGAAACACTCGCCCATTTGCGCCGCTTGCAGGTAATGGGCGAAGCGGTGGCGGAGAAGGATGCCGCCGGCGTGATACGCTGGCGCCGCGCGTAAGGAGGATGTGATGACGCCAGAAGAAACCATTGCCGCCATTCGCGCCCATGCGCGTTTTGCTGCGGCCTGCGCGAAGCTTGCCGCGGATCACACGCGCATGGTGGAAGATTGCATCACGCTCACGCAAATCCCCGCCCCACCTTTTGCCGAGGAAGAACGTGCCGCCGCCTATCTTGCCATGCTGCGCGACCATGGGTTGGAGGAGGTGGAGCAGGATGAAATCGGCAATGTGATGGGGCTCCGCCGTGGTTTCGGCAATGGCGAGATCCTGGTGGTGGCGGCGCATCTGGACACTGTCTTTCCCGCCGGCACCGATGTGCGTGTGCGGCGCGAAGGCACCAGGCTTTTCGCACCGGGGGTGAGTGACGATACATGGTCGCTTGCGGTCAATCTCGGTTTTTTGCGTGCCTTGGATGCGGCGGGGATTCGCACGCGGCATGATCTGCTTTTTGTGGGTGATGTGGGCGAAGAAGGCCTGGGCGATTTGCGCGGCATTCGCCATCTTTTCACCAAGGGGCGGCATCGCGCGCGCATTCGTGGTTTTCTGACCGTGGATAGCCCGCAGGTGGAAGGCATTGTCAGCGGCGGTGTGGGGTCAAAGCGCTATCGCGTCACGTTCCAGGGGCCGGGCGGGCATTCCTATGCCGCTTTCGGTCTGGTGAACCCGATGTATGCCATGGCGGAATGTGCGCGCAGCCTTGCCGCGCTGAAGGTGCCGGATAGCCCGCCCACCACGCATTGCGTGAGTGTGGTCTCGGGCGGGACTTCCATCAATGCCATCGCTGATCGTGTGGTGATTGAGGTGGATTTGCGTTCCGCCTCGGCCGCCGAACTTGCCAAGCTGGATCATGCCTTTCTGGAGATGGTGGATTTGGCGGTGGCGGGTGAGAATGCCGCACGTTCCACTGCGATTGGCGCGATTACCGCCGATATCAAGCCGGTTGGGGATCGTCCGGCGGGGGAGACGCCGGCGGGCAGCCCGATCCGCGCCTTGGCCGCGGCGGCAGTGACGGCGGAGGGTTATCGGCCAAGCTTTGAATGGTCTTCGACGGATGCGAATATCCCGATGTCGCTTGGCATTCCCGCCTTGAAGATTGGCGCGGGCGGCCGAGGTGGCCGAGCGCATTCCTTGGATGAATGGCTGGATGTGGAGCCTATCGAGGCCTTGCGCGGTATGCGTTCCAGCCTGGCCACGATCCTCGCCATCGCCGGCATGGAGGGCCTTGCCTAAAGTCTCGGCGGGGTCCGGGGTGGCACGGCCACCCCGGCGGAGGTTTAGGAGGCGGAGCCTCCTGAGTGTTTTCCGTCTTCACAAGCGCCCCTGGCCGGGCCATCAGTTTCCCATCATGACCGCTGCTGCTCCTCTTCTCCCCCCCGAACGCGCTGGCCAGCTTGCTGCCGAATTCGGCCTGAAGCCCGATGAGTATGAAGGGGTCTTGGCCATTCTCGGCCGCGCGCCGCGCCTGGCGGAGCTTGGCCTGTTCAGCGTGATGTGGTCGGAGCATTGCTCCTATAAATCATCGCGCGTCTGGCTGAAGGAATTGCCGACCAAGGCGCCCTGGGTGATCCAGGGGCCGGGCGAGAATGCCGGCGTGATTGATATCGGGGAAGGCTTGGCTGCGGTTTTCAAAATGGAAAGCCACAACCACCCATCCTACATCGAACCCTATAATGGCGCGGCGACAGGTGTGGGCGGCATTCTGCGCGATGTCTTCACCATGGGCGCGCGGCCAATTGCCAATTTGAATGCGCTGCGCTTTGGCGCGCCGGATGCGCCGCGCATGAAGCGCATTATTGATGGTGTGGTGCGCGGCATTGGCGGCTACGGGAATTGTGTGGGTGTGCCGACTGTGGGGGGCGAGGTGAATTTTCACCCGCGCTACAACGGCAACCCGCTGGTCAATGCCATGACGGTTGGCATTGCGCGCGCCGATCGCATTTTCACCGCCAAGGCGACCGGCATCGGCAATCCCGTTGTCTATGTCGGGTCCAAGACCGGGCGCGATGGCATCCATGGCGCCACCATGGCGAGTGCGGAATTCAGCGCCGATTCGGAAGAAAAGCGCCCGACTGTGCAAATCGGCGATCCCTTTGCCGAAAAGCTGTTGATCGAAGCCTGCATGGAATTGATGGCGACGGATGCGATTGTTGCCATTCAGGATATGGGTGCCGCGGGCCTGACCAGTTCCAGCGTGGAGATGGCCGGCAAGGGCGGCATGGGCATTGAACTTGAACTGGAAGCGGTGCCGCAGCGCGAAGAAGGCATGTCAGCCTATGAGATGATGCTTTCCGAAAGCCAGGAACGCATGCTGATGATCCTGAAGCCAGGCCGAGAGGCCGAGGCTGAGGCGATTTTCCGCAAATGGGAATTGGATTTCGCGGTGATCGGTAAGCTCACTGATACGGGCCGCATCGTGATCCGCCATAAGGGTGTGCTGGAAGCGGATATTCCACTGGCGCCATTGGAATCCGAAGCGCCGCTCTATCGCCGCCCGACGGCGGAAACGCCGAAGCAGCCGGTGCTGGCGGCTGCCGCCATTCCTGATCCGGTCGGGATTGCGCCGGCCTTGATGACGCTTGTTGCCTGCCCGGATTTGTGTTCGCGGCGCTGGATCTGGGACCAATATGACAGCCTAGTGAATGGCCAGACCGTGCAGCGCCCCGGTGGCGCGGATGCCGCCGTGGTCAGGATTGAAAATCATGACCGCGCGCTGGCGATGACCACGGATTGCACGCCGCGCTATTGCCTCGCAGACCCTGAAGAAGGCGGCAAGCAGGCGGTGGCGGAAGCGTGGCGGAATATCACCGCCGTGGGCGCGCTGCCCTTGGCGATCACCGACAATATGAATTTCGGCAATCCCGAAAAGCCGGAAATCATGGGGCAATTTGCTTCGGCTGTGCGGGGCATGGCGGCGGCGTGCATCGCGCTCGATTTCCCGGTCGTCTCGGGCAATGTGTCGCTTTACAATGAAACCGAAGGCCGCGCGATTTTGCCCACACCAGCGATTGGCGGGGTTGGCGTGCTGGAAAAAGCGGCGCAGGCGGTGGGGCTCGCCATGCCGGCCAAGGGCGATCTGGTGCTGATTGGCGAAACGCAGGGCTGGCTTGGCCAATCGCTGTGGCTGCGCGAAATCGCGGGCCGTGAAGAAGGCGCGCCGCCGCCAGTGGATTTGGCCGCCGAACGCCGCAATGGCGATTTTGTCCGCGCGCGCATCCTGGCGGGCGAAGTGCTGGCCAGCCATGATTGCGCCGATGGCGGGCTGCTGGTCGCTGTGGCGGAAATGGCGATGGGCAGTGGTATCGGCGCCCGGCTCAGCCCGGTGCCAGAGGGCATCCCCGCCCATGGCTTTTGGTTCGGCGAAGACCAGGCCCGTTATGTGTTGGCGGTGACCGATGGCGCGGCGCTGATCGCCAAGGCAAGCGCGGCGGGGGTCCCGGCCCGGCTGATCGGCTCGGCCGGCGGGGGGGACTTGGTTCTGCCCGATGGCACTGCCATATCCGTTGCGAAGCTGGCGGTGGCCCATGAGGCAACGCTGCCGGCGCTGATGGGGGAGAAATAGCAGCCATGGGCATGCAGGCCGCGGAAATTGAGGCGCTGATCAAGGCAGCGCTGCCGGATGCGGAAGTGACGATTGAGGATTTGGCCGGCGATGGCGATCATTACGCCGCCAAGGTTGTGTCTTCCGCCTTCAAGGGCTTGCCCCGCGTGCGCCAACATCAGATTGTCTATGCCGCGCTTCAGGGCCGCATGGGGGGTGTTCTTCATGCGCTGGCCTTGCAAACCTCTGCACCGGAATAGGAGCCACAAAGATGACCAACCCGACCTTTGAACGTATCGAAGCCGATATCAAGGCGAACCCCGTTGTGCTGTTCATGAAGGGCACGCCGGTTTTCCCGCAATGCGGCTTTTCCGCCCGCGTGGTGCAAATCCTTTCCCATATGGGCGTGCCCTTCAAGGGCGTGAATGTGCTGGAAGATATGGAAATCCGTGAAGGCATCAAGGAATTCACGAATTGGCCGACCATCCCGCAGCTTTATGTCGGCGGCGAATTCGTGGGCGGCTGCGATATTATTACTGAGATGTTCCAGTCCGGTGAGCTTTCCGGCCTGCTCAAGGAAAAGGGCGTGGCGCATAAGGCCGACGCCTGAGGCTTCACCCGTCTGAAAGGGAAAACGCCACCTGATCAGGTGGCGTTTTGGGGTTTACCCTGCGGCGGAACCGTTGCGCGGCGCACGTTGGCGGTTGGCCTTATTGGCGCTGCTGCTGCGCTTCTGCCGATTGGCCTTCTGGCCCTGGGAAGCGCTGCGGTTGCGCGTGGATTGGCCGCGCTGCGTGCTGCCATTGGTCGCTTCCGTACCATCGGTCGCACGGCGCGGCGCGGCATCGGCCGGTACGGCGCTGGTCGCGATAACCAAGCCGCCCAAGGCAGCCAGAAGCAAAAGCCGTTTCATCACTCAAAACCCTTTCTGATGACACACGCCCTGCCAACGAATCGGCTGCGCAGAGCGCCTTAAACCCGCATAGCGCCTGCGCTGTCTCAGTCACCTGAATAAAATATTAAGCTTCCTTCATGTGTTGCGGGGCGGCCTTATTCGCCACTCGCCCGCGCCTTGGCTTCCTCGGCGCTGCCGATCCCACCATTTGCCTTGGACCATTGCACCGGGTCTTCCAGGAATTTTCGCACTTCCTTGAGCGCGCCTTCGCTGAAATAGGGGCGTTCGCGGCAGACCTCCAGCACATCCCACCAGGTGCACAGATGGTGAAGGTTCAGGCCCATGCCCTTCATGGTTTCAAAGGAACCGGGGAAGACACCGTAATAGAAAACGACAAATGTATGATCACAAATGGCGCCGGCATCACGCAGGGCGTTGGCAAAACGGATTTTGGAAGCACCATCGGTGGTCAGGTCTTCCACCAGCAGCGTGCGCTGGCCGACCGGTACCTCGCCTTCAATCAGCGCATTACGCCCAAAACCCTTCGGCTTTTTCCGCACATAGGCCATGGGCGCCAGCATGCGATCCGCAATCCAGGCGCCGAAGGGAATGCCAGCGGTTTCACCGCCCACCACCACGTCAATCGATTCATAACCGACATGCCTGCCAATCTTTTCCACGCCTAAATCGCAAATCCGGTTGCGCGCGCGCGGGAAGGAGATGATTTTGCGGCAGTCAATGTAGACGGGGCTCTTCCAACCGCTGGTAAAGGTGTAGGGCTCTTCCGGGCGGAAATTCACCGCCTTGATTTCAAGCAGGATGCGCGCGGTGGTGAGCGCCGCGTCGCGGTCCCAGTCGGAGGCATGAAGGGCGGGCATGGATAGGGCTCCTCTCTTTCCGGGCTTTGGTAATGCGCCAGGGCGGCGGCGTCCATGACCCTGCCCGAGTCGCCCCGGATTTGGGTGCTGGCGGACCCGCGCGCCGGCACGGCGGCGCAGGCTTTGGGCATTGCCGAGCGGCTGGGTGAACCCTTCCGCCGGGTGGATTTGGCCTGGGGGAAGCTGGCGCGGCTGCCTTTGCCCTTCGCCTCCCTGGCTGGCCTGACGCTCGAAGCCCGCGCTGCTTTCGCGCCCCCTTGGCCTGATCTGGTGATATCGGCGGGGCGGCGGAGCGCGCCGGTGGCGCTTTGGTTGCAGCAAAAAGGCGCGCGGCTGGTGCATTGCATGCGCCCCGGCTTTGGCGCGGCGCGCTTCGATTTGCTGGTGATTGGCCGGCATGATGCGCCGAAGCCCGCCGCTAATATCCTGCCCATTCTGGGCGCGGCGCATCGGATTTCGCCCGAAAGGCTGGCCGCCGCGCGGGTGGAATTCGCCGCACTTGCAGCACTCCCTTCCCCGCGCGTCGCCTTGCTGATGGGCGGGCCACCACGCGCCGAGGGCATGGACCCAAGCGTGGCCGGCGCCATCACGGCAAAGGTCGCGGGCTTTGCAGGGAGTGTGCTGGTCACCGCATCGCGGCGCACCGGGCGCCCAGCGGAAGAAGCCATGGCGGCGGCGCTGGCTGGGCATCCGCATAGGCTGTTTCGCTGGGGCGATGCGCCGCCCAATCCCTATGCCGGCTTTCTGGCCTGGGCGGATCAGGTGGTGGTGACGGGGGATTCGGTTTCCATGCTCTCGGAAGCGCTGGCGACCGCTGGGCCGGTTTTCATCGCCGACCCTGGCGGGCTTGGGCCACGCCATCAACGTTTGGCGCAAAGCCTGATTGAAGCAGCTCAGGCGCGGGATTTGGCCGCCGCGCCCGCGCCATTTGCGCGCGCGCCGCTCGATGAAAGCGGGCGCATCGCCGCCGAGATCAAGCGGCGCGGTTTGCTGGGCTGACGCCGGCGCAATCCGGTCTATGCTGCGCGTGATACGAAAGGTGCCGCCATGACCCGCAGCCTGAGCCTTGCCTTTTCGCCGCGTTTCATCTGCCTGAGTTTGGCGTTAGTCGCGGCGGTGCTGCTTGGGCTTACGCTGCTGATCGCGCCTGGTTTCTGGACAGGCTTGGGCTTTGTGCTGGCTGCGGCGTTGAGCGCGCTTGGCTTGCGTGATCTGTTCCACCCGACGCATGCCATTCTGCGCAATTATCCAATCGCGGGGCGGCTCCGTTTTCTCATGGAAGAAATCCGCCCCGAAATGCGGCAGTATTTCTTTGAGGATGAAAAGCACGGCACGCCCTTCAGCCGTGACAAGCGGGCCATTGTCTATCAACGCGCCAAAAAGCAATTGGATAAGCGGCCCTTCGGCACGCAGTACGATGTCTATGACACGGGCTTTGATTGGTTGCAGCATTCGCTGGCCGCCCGCACGCCAGCCAAGGAACTACCGCGCATCCTGATCGGCGGGCCCGCCTGCGCGCGGCCCTATTCGGCATCCTTGCTGAATATCTCGGCCATGAGTTTCGGCTCGCTTTCCGCCAATGCCATTCGCGCGCTGAACCAAGGTGCCAAGCGCGGCGGCTTTGCGCATGATACGGGCGAAGGGGGGCTCAGCCCCTATCACCGCGAAGCGGGTGGTGATCTGATTTGGGAAATCGGTTCCGGCTATTTCAGCGCGCGCAATCCGGATGGCAGTTTTTCGCCGGAGCGCTTCGCGGAAGTCGCGGCGCTGGATCAGGTGAAAATGGTGGAACTCAAGCTGAGCCAAGGGGCGAAGCCCGGCCATGGCGGCGTGCTGCCGGCTGCCAAAGTGAGCGCGGAAATTGCTGCCACGCGGGGCGTAGCGATGGGGCAGGATTGCGTTTCCCCGCCCGCGCACACCGCGTTTTCCACCCCTGTTGAAATGATGCGTTTCATTGGCGAAATGCGGCGCCTTTCGGGCGGCAAGCCTGCGGGCTTCAAGCTGTGTATCGGTCATCCCTGGGAATTCCTCGCCATCTGCAAGGCCATGATCGAAACCGGGATTGCGCCCGATTTCATCGTGATTGATGGCGCAGAAGGTGGTACGGGCGCAGCGCCGCTGGAATTCATGGATCATGTCGGCATGCCGCTGAGGGAAGGACTAAGCTTCGCCCATAATGCGCTGATCGGCATTGGGCTGCGAGATCAGATCAGGCTTGGCGCCAGCGGCAAGATCGCGAGTGCCTTTGACGTTGCGCGTGCGCTGGCACTCGGCGCGGATTGGTGCAATGCGGCGCGCGGCTTCATGTTCGCCATTGGCTGCATTCAAAGCTTGTCCTGCCATACGGATCACTGCCCAACCGGTGTGGCGACACAAGACCCAACCCGCCAACGCGCCTTGCGCGTACCGGATAAGGCACCGCGTGTGCATCAATTCCATGCCGCCACCTTGGAGGCGCTGAATGAATTGGTGGCGGCCGCCGGGCTTGCGCACCCTTCCGAATTGCGCGCGGAACATTTCAGCCGGCGCCTTTCGCCGAGTGTCGTGAAAAGCTTTGCCGAGCTTTACCCGACGCTTCCGCCCGGCGCACTGCTCACCGGCACGGATGATCCGCGCTTTGCCGAGGCTTGGGCCATGGCGGATGCGCATAGCTTCGCCCCGCGCCGCGCGTGACCCGCTTATGGCAACGCTTGCGCTTCTGGGCGCGTTTGGTGCTGCGCGATGGCTTGGCGCTTTACATTGCGGCACGCCACCCGCGCACGCCCTGGTTCGCCAAGCTGCTGGCGCTTCTGGTCGCGGCCTATGCGCTTTCCCCGATTGACCTGATCCCCGATGCCATCCCGGTACTTGGGTTTTTGGATGAGGTGATCCTGCTGCCCATCGCCATTGCGCTGATCGCGCGGCTGATTCCGGCGGATGTCATGGAAGAAAGCCGCGCCGCCGCGGCACGCATGGTGGAAAGGCCGCGCAGCAAGGCGGGTGCGGCCATCATCATCGGCGTCTGGGTCTTACTGGCTGGGGCCGTGCTGTGGTGGGTGTTGCGCTGACGCCAGACGCAGCGCTGGCGTCAGGGAATGCTGGACGGAAATTGATGCAGCCCGTCCTTATCCAGCGGCAAGGGCACCACCTGCGCTACAGCCGAAAGCGGCAGCGCGCCATAAAGATGCGGAAACAAACCGGGCCTGGATCCGCCGCTGGCTGGTTCCCATTTCAGCGCCGCGCCCAAGGCTGCCGTTGCAACTTCCACCATCAGCAAATCGGCGATGCCCGCACGATGCTTGGCAGCACTGGCGCGAAGCTGCGGCGCGGTTGAAAAATGCAGAAAACCATCGCGCCTGTCATCCGCGCTGCCATGATAAGCGCCAGCCTGTTCCGCCGCGCGCCAATCCGCCGCGCGCACCAGGGTGTAGATAAGCTTTTCCATTTCGTGTGCATAGACGATCACGCCTGCCTGGCAAAGTATGGAATCAACCCGCGACCTTCCTGCTTTACCTTGCGGCGAAATCGCCTAAGCTTTGGTCCAGGCAGCGCCTTTGGGCAGGCGCGCCGCCATGCCCAACACTGCCCGCAGGTTCTTCTGATGCATCCGCTTCCGCTTGCCGGCATTCGCGTTGTCGAATTCTCCCACATGGTCATGGGCCCAACTTGCGGCCTGGTGCTGGCTGATCTGGGTGCTGAGGTGATCAAGATCGAACCACCCGGCAAGGGCGATCGCACGCGCTATCTTGTCGCTTCCGGCACCGGCTTCTTTCCCGCCTTCAGCCGCAACAAGAAAAGCGTGACGCTGGATACGGAAAACGCCGAAGAACTGGAATTGCTGCGACGCCTGATTGATACGGCGGATGTGGTGGTGGAGAATTTCCGCCCCGGTGGCCTGGCCGCAAAAGGCCTGGGGTATGAGGCGCTTTCGGCGCGCAATCCTCGGCTGATTTATTGCTCGCTCAAGGGATATCTGCCCGGGCCTTATGAAAACCGCACGGCACTGGATGAGGTCGTGCAGATGCAATCCGGCCTTGCTTACATGACCGGCCCGCCTGGGCGGCCTTTGCGCGCCGGGGCGCCGGTGAATGACATGATGGGCGGCATGTTCGGCGCCATTTCCATTCTGGGTGCGCTGCGCCAACGCGATACCACCGGGCGTGGGCAATATCTGCAGGCGGGCTTGTTTGAAAACGCGGCGTTCCTGGTTTCCACCGCCATGCTGCAACAGGCCATTACCGGCAAGGCGCCAGACCCCATGCCGGCGGGTCGGCGCGCCTGGGGCGTTTATGATGTTTTCGACACGGCTGATGGCGAACAGATTTTCATCGGCGTTGTCACCGAACGCCAGTGGGAGATCTTCACGCGCGAATTGAATGAGCCAGCGCTGAGCAACCCGGATTATGCCAGCAATACGGAACGCGCCAAGCGCCGTGAAACACTGATCCCGCTGGTGCAATCCTTCCTGAAGAAGCGCAATGTGGCAGAGCTTGAGGAAATGTGCGCGCGTGCCGGTCTGCCTTATTCACGCATCGCCAAGCCTTGGGATTTGTTTGAGGATTCGCATTTGCAGGCCAGCGGCGGCTTTCACGAAGTTACACTCAGCGATGGCAGCCGCGCCAAGGTGCCGGCGCTGCCCATGCAATTCGGCGCAAACCGCCTGCCGCTACGCCATGATCTGCCAAGCCCTGGGCAGCATAATGCGGAAATTCTTGAACCGCTGCGCAAGCCAGCGGGTGATTGAAAGCTTCTGTTGCAAGCAAACCAAGAAGGAAAACACGATGCCGATTTATGCGCTTGATGATCTTATCCCCCAAACCCCTGGCGAGGGCCGCTTTTGGGTGGCGCCGGATGCGCAGGTGATGGGCAATGTGATCCTGGCCGAGGATGTGGGCATTTGGTTCGGCGCCGTGATCCGTGGCGATAATGAACCGATCAGCATCGGCGCACGCAGCAATATTCAGGAAGGTTCCGTGCTGCATTCCGATGTCGGGTTTCCGTTGACGATCGGCGCCGATGTGACGGTTGGGCACCACGCCATTCTGCATGGCTGCACTATTGGGGATGGCGCGCTGATTGGCATGGGGGCGACGGTGATGAATGGCGCGCGCATTGGCGCGGGCAGCATCATCGGCGCCGGCGCCTTGGTGACCGAAGGCAAGGAAATCCCCGAACGATCCCTGGTCATGGGTGCGCCGGCCAAGGTGATTCGCGCACTTGATGCGGAAACAGGCGCACGCCTGCTGGCGTCAGCCGCGCATTACGTGGAAAATGCGCGGCGCTTTGCCCGTGGCCTGCGCCGGATAGATTAGGCGCCTTCAGCTTGCGTCTATCTGCAAGCCTTCCTTCTTGATTACATCAGCCCATTTGGTGATTTCGCTGGCAACGAAAGCGCCGAATTGCTGCGCGCTGCCAATCATCGGCACGCCGCCCAATTCTTCGAAGCGCTTCACTGTCTCAGGCAAGCCGAGCATGGCCATCACATCCGCATTGATGCTGTTGATCATCTCGGCCGGCATGGCCGCCTGGCCGAAAACACCGAACCAGGTATTCACCTCATAGTTTGCGAGTTCCGGCATGGTTTCGCGCATCGCCGGTACATTGGGCAGCAGCGGGTGGCGTTCCTTGCTGGTCACCGCCAAGGCGCGTACGCGCCCACCCTGGATATGGCCCATGATGCCGGTCAGGTTATCAATCAGGAAGGTGACATTGCCGGCGAGCAATTCAATCTGTGCCGGGGCAGAACCGCGCGTTGGCACATGAATGGCCTGGGCATTCAGCATTTGCAGGAACAGCACCGGCGAAAGATGCGTGGATTGGCCGACGCCGGTTGAGACATAGGGTATTTCGCCAGGCCTTGCGCGCAACATCGCGGCAAGCTCAGCCACATTCTGCGCCGGGACGTTGTTGTTCACCACCAGCACATTCGGCCCGGCGATGGTGCCGGCAATGGGAGCCAATTGCTCCGGCCGATATTGCAGATTGCGGAATAGCGAATAGCCAATGGCCTGCGGGCCGATATTGCCCATGAGCAGCGTGAGACCATCCGGGCGCGCGCGCACCGCTTCAAGCGAGCCGATAGTACCACCCGCGCCGGTACGGTTTTCCACCACCACTGGCGTGCCCCAGCGCGGCTGCAGGAACTGCGCGAGCAGCCTTCCCATGATATCCGTGGTGCCGCCAGCGGCAGCCGGCACGATGATGCGTACCTGGCCGGATGGGCGCCAGGATTGCGCGCGGGCGATGGCAGGCGCCGCAAGCAGCGGCAGCGCAAGCGCGGCGCGGCGGGAAATTTGGGCCATGAGTGATCCTCCCTTAAGTCTTGCCCATATCATGCCGCCGAAAACTGTTTTCGGAAAGGCTTCAGCCTTGGCGTAGCGCGGCCATCACGCGGGCGAGACCGGCTTCCCAAGGCGGCAGCGCCACGCCGAAAACACGAGCGAGCTTGCCATTATCCAAGCGGCCATCAGCGGGGCGCTTGGCCTTGGTGGGGTAATCGGCGGTGGTGATGGCATGCACCTTGGGGCGCGGTCCACCATGGCGAGCGGCTTCGGCGAAAATCGCCTCGGCAAAGCCATGCCAGTTGGAGAAGCCGCCGCCGGTCACGTGATAGGTACCGGCGAGATCATCGCGCCAGCCATCGGCGCGCAGCCGCGCAAGGATGGCGGTAATGGCATCGGCCAGATCAGGCGCTGCGGTCGGGCTGCCCCATTGATCCGCCACCACGCGGAGTTCCGGGCGCTGTTCGCCGAGCGCGAGCATGGTGCGCAGAAAATTCTTGCCCATCGGCGCGAAGACCCAGGCCGTGCGCAGGATAATGCAGCGCGGATTGGCCGCTTGTGCTGCCCATTCCCCCGCAAGCTTGGTGCGGCCATAGGCGCCCAATGGGTTGGGCAAATCGCTTTCCAGATAAGGCGCAGCCTTCAGCCCATCAAAAACATAATCGGTGGAAATCTGGATGAGCGGAATGCCCGCTGCACGGGTTAGCCGCCCGAGCAAGGCCGGCCCCAACGCATTGGCGCGAAAGGCACCGGCTTCATCATCTTCCGCCGCATCAACGGCGGTCCAAGCAGCGCAATTCACCACCGCATCGGGTTTCAGCGCAGCAAAGGCGGCGATGACCGTATCCGGCTTGTCAAATTCGAATTCCGGTTGGCCGACCAGCAGCGCCTCAAACCCTTGCGCCGGCAGTGCGGCTTCCAACCCAGTCGCCAATTGCCCGCCACGACCGGTGACGAGGATGCGGCGCATCACCAAGACCCTTTCGGGAAGGGCGGCGCGATATCGGCAAGCCGTGGTGCCTTGCTGTCCTTATCGGACAGGATTGGGCTGTGTACCGGCCAATCAATACCCAACGCAGGATCATTCCAGGCGATGGCGGCATCGGTTTTTGGATCGTAATAGACATCAACCTTGTAGAGCACTTCTGTATCTTCTTCGAGTGTCACAAAGCCATGCGCAAAGCCGGCAGGGATCCAAAGCTGTTGCCAATTCGCGGCGGAAAGTTCGCAGGCCACATGCTGGCCATAAGTGGCTGAGCCTTCGCGAATATCCACCGCAATATCCAGGATGGAACCACGCACCACGCGCACCAGCTTGGCCTGGGCTGTGGGTGGCCGCTGAAAATGCAGGCCGCGCACCACACCCTTTTGGCGCGACAGGGAATGATTATCCTGCACGAAATCTGCCGTGATGCCGTGGGCTGCCAAGGCCTGGCGCGACCAGACCTCGCTGAAAAAGCCGCGCTCATCACCAAAGCGTTTTGGTTCAATCAGAATCAGATCGGGAATGGCAAGCCGTTCGATCTTCACGCCAGCCGTCCCTCGGCCAGATCGCGCAAATAGATGCCATAAGCGGTCTTGCCCAAACGATCCGCCTGGGCGCGGAGCGCCGCCGCATCAATGAAGCCCATGCGGAAGGCGATTTCTTCAGGGCAGCCCACTTGCAGCCCTTGGCGTTCCTGCACCGTCTGCACGAAAAGTGCGGCTTGCAGCAATGAAGCCGGCGTGCCGGCATCAAGCCAGGCGCAGCCGCGGCCCAATTGCTCGGCACGCAGGCTACCATCGGCCAGATAGACCTTGTTGAGGTCAGTAATTTCCAATTCACCGCGCGCGGAGGGTTTCAAATCCCGCGCCATTTGCGTCACGCGCTTGTCGTAGAAATAAAGCCCAATCACCGCCCAATCGGATTTCGGCTTGGTGGGTTTTTCCTCAATGGAAAGCACGCGCCCAGCCGCATCGAATTCCGCGACACCATAGCGTTCCGGATCCGCCACGCGATAGCCAAAGACCGAAGCCAAACCATTTTGCGCATTGGCCGCTGCCGCCTTCAGGCTTTCGACTAGCCCATGGCCGTAGATGATATTATCGCCCAACGCCAAGGCGCAGGCTTCACCACCAATCCACGCCGCGCCGATATGAAATGCCTGCGCAATACCATCCGGGCTTGGCTGTTCGGCATAGCTGATGCGAATGCCGAATTGTGTGCCATCACCCAGCAAGCGCCGGAATTGCGGCAGATCGGCAGGTGTGGAGATCAGCAGGATATCCTTGATGCCCGCCAGCATCAGCGTACCCAGCGGGTAATAGACCATCGGCTTGTCATAGACCGGCAGCAATTGCTTCGAAGCCGCCAAGGTCATCGGGTGCAAACGCGTCCCGGACCCGCCGGCGAGCAAAATGCCCTTCATGCCTTCACCCCCCCAAGCCTTTGCCCGGCATAGCGCTTTTCGCGAATGGGCCGCCACCAGGCTTCATTGTCCAGATACCAGCGAATGGTCTGATCAAGCCCGGCCTCAAAATCATAGCGCGCTTTCCAGCCAAGCGCGGCTTCGGCGCCGCTTGGGTCCATGGCGTAGCGGAAATCATGGCCAGGGCGATCTTTGACATAGGTGATCAGCCGTTCCCGCGCGCCAGCAGGATCAGGGCGCAACCGGTCCAGCGTGCGGCAAATCGCCTGCACCACCTGCAGATTGGTCCGTTCCTGGCGCGGGCCTATGCAATAGGTGGCCCCTGGCACGCCGCGCATCAGCGCCAGCACCAAGGCCTCGGCGTGATCCTGCACATGGATCCAATCCCGGATATTCGACCCATCGCCGTAAACCGGCAAAGGCAGGCCTTCCAGCGCATTCAACGTGACAAGCGGGATGAGCTTTTCCGGAAACTGCCACGGCCCGTAATTATTCGTGGTGTTCGAAACAAAGGATGGAAAGCCATAAGTGTGCTGCCAGGCGCGCACCAGATGGTCTGATGCGGCCTTGGAAGCCGAATAAGGGCTGCGCGGATCGTAGCGCGTATGCTCATCAAACGGCGCGTCATCCGCGCTTTCGAGCGAACCAAAAACCTCATCGGTGGAGACATGATGGAAGCGGAAATCAGCCTTGGCACTGCCTTCCAGCCCTTGCCAATATTCGCGTGCAGCTTCCAGCAAAACTTGCGTGCCAACCACATTGGTACGAATGAATTCCGCCGGCCCATCAATCGAACGATCCACATGGGATTCGGCCGCCAGATGCATGACGCGCGCCGGCTTGAAGCGGGTGAAAACATCACGCATCGCCGCCGTGTCGCAAATATCCAGCGCCAGATGCTGATGGCGCGGGGATTTCAGCCAATCACCAAGGGATTCAGGGCTCGCGGCATAGGTCAGCTTGTCAATATTCACGACAATCGCATCGGTGGTCGCGAGCAGATGCCGCACCACCGCCGATCCGATGAAGCCCATCCCACCTGTCAGCAGAATGACCATGACGTCCCCTGGATCAGGTATTCATCGCGTCGAAGAAATCCTGATTGGTCTTGCTGTATTTCAGCTTATCCAGCAGGAATTCCATCGCATCCTGTGTGCCCATCGGGTTCAGGATACGGCGCAGCACCCACATCTTGGAAAGCGTGCCGCGATCCACCAGCAATTCTTCCTTACGCGTACCGGATTTGGTGATGTCAATCGCGGGGAAGGTGCGCTTATCGGAAAGCTTCCGATCCAGCACGATTTCGCAATTGCCGGTGCCTTTGAATTCTTCGAAAATCACTTCATCCATGCGGCTGCCGGTATCAATCAGCGCCGTCGCAATGATGGTCAGCGACCCGCCTTCTTCGATATTGCGCGCCGCGCCAAAGAAGCGCTTCGGGCGTTGCAGCGCATTGGCATCCACACCACCCGTCAGCACCTTGCCCGATGACGGTACTACGGAGTTATAGGCGCGGCCCAGGCGCGTGATGCTGTCCAGCAAAATCACCACATCGCGCTTGTGTTCCACCAGGCGCTTGGCCTTTTCCAGCACCATTTCGGTTACTTGCACATGGCGCGTCGCCGGTTCGTCAAAGGTGCTCGCAACAACCTCACCACGCACAGTGCGGGCCATGTCGGTCACTTCTTCGGGCCGTTCGTCAATCAGCAGCACCATCAGGAAGACTTCGGGGTTATTCGCCGTGATGGATTTGGCGATATTCTGCAGCATCACGGTCTTACCCGTGCGCGGCGGCGCCACAATCAAGGCGCGCTGGCCCATGCCGATCGGCGAAATCAAATCAATGACGCGATGCGTATTGTCCTTGGTTGGCCCCTTGGCGACGCTTTCAACCTCAGGATTTTCCATCTTGAGGCGACGGTTCGGATAAAGCGGTGTCAGGTTATCGAAATTGATCCGGTGCCGCAGGCTTTCCGGGTCTTCGAAATTGATCGCATTGACCTTGAGGAGGGAGAAATAACGCTCCCCATCCTTGGGCGCCCTGATCTGGCCTTCCACCGTATCGCCGGTGCGCAAGCCAAAGCGGCGCACCTGGGCGGGGGAGACATAGATATCATCCGGCCCGGGCAGGAAGTTTGCCTGCGGGCTGCGCAGATAGCCGAAACCGTCGGAGAGGATTTCAAGCGTGCCTTCGCCGAAAATCGCCTGTTCATTATCCGCGAAGGTCTTCAGGATCGCGAACATCATATCCTGCTTGCGCAGCGATGACGCGTTTTCGATTTGTAATTCCTCAGCGAATGCGAGGAGGTCCGCGGGGCTTTTCGCCTTAAGTTCTGAAAGATGCATTTTGTGCCTTGGCGTTCCGTGAGGCTTGAGAAAGCAGGACCTGAATCACGATGCAAAGCGCAGCACGCAGCGCATCCATGAATGTCCCGTTAACGGGTAGAAGGGAAATGCGGCAGCGCCGATCAGGGATCGCCGGGGCCGCGAAAGGGAGGACCTTTTATGTATGAAGCCCGCGGCCCCGCGTCAACCACATTTGGGGCCGTTTCACAGCATTACCGCGCAGTGAAACGGCCCCAACTTTCTTTTGATCGCATTTTCCGAGTCGCCAAGTGTACCACTTGGCTTGAAAATGCTCAGAACGGCTTCACGATCACCATGATGACAATCAGGATCAAGAGCAGCGTCGGCACCTCATTGGCGATGCGCCAGGACCTTTCGCTGCGGGTATTGCGATCCTTGGCGAAAAGCCGCCGGGCACGGGCCAGGTCCATATGGAAGGCCGTCATGCCCAAAAGCCCGAATAGCTTGCCGTGCCACCAGCCGGCGCGCCAATCCACCACGCCAGGGGTCAGGATCAGCAGCAGGCCAAAGACCCAGGACGTGATCATGGCCGGGTTCATGATGGCGCGCAGCAGGCGCCGTTCCATGGTCTTGAACAGCTCCCCCTGGGCGGAGCCCGGCGGCTGTTGCGTGTGATAGACATAAAGCCGGGGCAGGTAGAAAAGCCCCGCCATCCAGGCGAAAACGCTGATCAGGTGCAGCGCCTTGGTCCAGGCATAGAAGGGGGCGAGGCCCTCAATCACCATGGGTCAGTCATCCTTTCCAGCAGGGGCAGGCATCAACCGTGGATGCGGCCCATCTTCAAGCCGCCAGCGCGCCAATACCGCTTCCCGCACACGGGCACGCACCACCTTGCCCTGCGCATTGCGCGGCAATTCAGGCAGCGTGAGCCAGGCGCGCGGGCGCTTATGCTTGGCCAAATCCTCCGCCAGCGGCAGGGCGGTTTGCTCCCACCCCTCCGCCAGGCCTTCGGCCACCGCGATAATGACCTCCCCCCAATAATCGGAGGGCAGGCCCAAAACGCAAATCGCGCGGCCCTGGGCGGCGGGTTCCAAAGTAGTTTCGATCTCGGCCGGATGGACGCGATAGCCGCCGGTTTTCATCACATCCGAAGCCCGACCCGCGAGCCGCAAGCGCCCGCGCGCATCAATGGCGCCTTGATCGCCAGTGCGGTGCCAGGCGCCGGCAGGGCGGGGCACAAAGCCATCCGGCCCGATCATGCCGATATTCATATGCCGGGCGCGCAGCCAGATATCGCCGGAATCGCCTGGGGGCAGGGGGGCGCCGGCCTCATCCCGGATGGCGATCTCGACCCCCGTCGCCGGCCAGCCGAGATTGGCACCCAGGCCATCTTCGGCTTCGTCCATCGCAGCCGCCACATCCGGGCCTTCCAGCACGGTGATGGGGTTGAAGCATTCACTCATGCCATAGGTCACGCGCACCACCGGGCCGAATTGCGCCGCGGCGCGGGCGTAAAGATCGCGCGTGAGCGTCTGCGTGCCGCAGAAAATGACTTTGAGCCCCGGCACGGCCTGCCCCGGAAACAGCGCCAGCAATTTGGCCAGCACTGTGGGTGGGGCGAAAATCGCCGAAAGCCGGGGCGCCGCCAGAACCGGTGCGATGCGCTCAGCCCGCACGCCATCCTGCAGGACAACCTCGCCGCCATGATCGAGCCAGGCATAGGTGATCAGCGCCGCGCCATGGGTGAAGGGCGTCATCAGCAGCACACGCTCACCTGGTTCCGGCGTGAAGGGCAAAACGGCGCGTTGCAGGATATTGGCAAGGTATCGCCCGCCATGGCTATGCAGAATGGCCTTGGGCTTGCCCGTGGTGCCAGAGGTGAAAATGATGCGCCCCCAGGCATCGGATGGCACGGGGGGTAGCGGCGTGAAGCTTTCATCCGGTGCAATGTCTTCCAAGGCGAGGGGTTCAAACCCAAGCCCCGCCAGCCGTTCGCAGGATGCACGCGGTGCGACAATGCGCTTGAAGCCTGTAAGCGTGGCGAACCAGCCAAGCTCGGCATCGGTGGAGCCCGTATTGCAGGGGGTTTCCGCCACGCCGGCCATGGTCAGCCCATAACTGACCCAGGGCGCATCGCAGCCATTGGGCACGAAGGTCGCAACCGGCTGGCCGGGCTGGAAGCCCTCCGCCACCAGCCGCCGCGCCAGACCATGGGCGCGGGCGGATAGCGTTGCATAGCTAAGCGTGGCGCTGCCATCAGTGACAGCGCTGCGCGGGCCGAAGCGTTGCGCCAGAGTCAGTAGGTCGGACGACCAGGGGATACCATCCTGCATGGTGGCAAAGTCTCGCCAGCGGCGCCGCGCGTCAATGCGGGGCTTGATTGCGGGGCGCGCTTCGGGCGGGATGGGGGCAGGAAGGAAACACCGCCATGGAACCGCTTGCCACGCCAACCCTGCCGCAAGGCATCCGCTCTCGCTTTCTGGAGGGCATCAATGGGCTTCGCGTCCATCTGCTGGAAGCCGGGCATGAAACGCCGGGTCGGCCTTGCCTTTTGCTGCTGCATGGCTTTCCGGAGCTCGCCTATTCCTGGCGGCAGGTGATGCTGCCCTTGTCGGCGCTGGGTTATCACGTGGTGGCGCCGGATCAGCGCGGTTATGGCCGCACCACGGGGTGGAGTGCGGATTATGACGCGCCGCTGGCGCCATTTCGCCTGACCAATCTGGTGCGCGATGCGCTGGGCGTGGTGGCCGCACTCGGCTACCGGGAGGTGGCGGCGGTGATTGGGCATGATTTCGGCTCACCGGTCGCCGCCTGGTGCGCGCTGACCCGCCCTGATGTGTTTCGCCGCGTGGCGCTGATGAGCGCGCCTTTCGCCGGCGGGCCGGATTGGCCGAAGCCTGGTCAGCAATCCAGCGGTTCTTCCGCCATGCCGGGGTTGGATGAGGCTTTGGCCACCTTGCCGCGCCCGCGCAAACACTACCACGCCTATTACGCCACGCGCCCGGCCAATGCGGATATGATGGGCGCGGCGCAGGGGCTGCACGCTTTCATGCGCGCCTATTACCACCACAAAAGCGCTGATTGGGCGGCCAATAAACCGCATAAGCTGCGCGATTGGTCTGCCGCAGAAATGGCGAAACTGCCGACCTATTACGTCATGGACCGTGCCGAGACGATGCCGGAGACAGTGGCGCATGAAATGCCAAGCGCTGCTGAGGTTGCGCGCTGCGCCTGGATGACGGAAGCGGAAATGGCCGTTTATGCGGCGGAGTATGGCAGCACCGGATTTCAGGGTGGGCTCAATTGGTATCGCACGCGCTTCGCGCCGGAAGTGAATGCGGATTTGGCGCTATTTGCCGGGCGCAGCATTGATGTGCCTTCGGTCTTTATCGCCGGTGCTGCGGATTGGGGCGTGTTTCAGGCCCCCGGCGCTTTTGAACGTATGCAGGGGATTGCCTGCACCCGCATGGCGGCAGCGCATCTGGTGCCTGGCGCCGGGCATTGGGTGCAACAGGAACAACCCGCGCGCACGGTGGAATTGCTCAAGGAATTGCTGTCGCGCGACGCGTGATCGGGCTTTCGGCTTTCTCTCAGCTTGCTAGATAGGTGCGATGAAAGACGCTGCCGATGCCGCGCTTGCCGCGCAATATGATGCCTATCCCTACCCCCAGCGCGATCCGCGGGATGAGGCCAAGCGCCTGATCATCGGCAGCCCGAGCCATTTGCGGGAAGTGGATCACTGGATTTTTGGCGCCCGCCGCCCGGCCAGCCAGCCGCTCCGCGCCCTGGTCGCCGGTGGTGGCAGTGGCGATGCGACCGTGATGCTAGCGCAGCAAATGACGAATGCCGGGCGCGCGGGGGATGTGACCTGGCTTGATCGTTCCGCCGCGGCGCGGCGTGTCGCGGAAGCGCGCGTGGCGGTGCGCAAGCTGAGCAATGTGGTGTTCCAGGAAGGGTCCTTGCTTGATCTGGCAGGCAGCGGGCTTGGGCCGTTTGATTACATTGATTGCTGCGGCGTGCTGCATCATCTGCCCGATCCGTTGGAAGGCTTGAAGGCGTTGGTTTCCGTTTTGGCGCCGGGCGGTGGCTTGGGGTTGATGGTTTATGCGCCGCATGGGCGCACCGGCGTCTATATGGCGCAGGATGCGCTGCGCTTGCTGGCGCCGCCCGATGAGGCACCGGCAGCGCGGGTTGAAATCGCCAAACGGCTGTGGCGACAAATGCCGGAAACCGCATGGTTGCGCCGCAATCCCTGGATCACGGATCACGAAAAGGGCGGCGATGCCGGGCTGTATGATTTGCTGCTCAATCCGCGCGATGTTGCCTTCACGGTGCCGGCCTTCAATGCGCTGATCTCGGCGGCGGGGTTGCGGATAGTGTGCCTGGTGGAACCGCTGCGTTACGACCCGCTTTCCTATCTTTCCGATCCCAAGCTCCGCCCGCGCATCGAAGCCATGGATGTGGTGCAGCGTGCGGCCCTGGCCGAGGCGATCACCGGCAATATGGGCGTGCATATTGCCTATTGCGTGCGCGCCGATGCGCCGGCGGTCACCGCGCCCTGGGATGATCCCGCGGCCATTCCGTGCTTGCGCGAATTGGATGGCGCGAAGCTCGCCGCCAGCCTGCCGCGCGATGGCGTGCTGCGCGTGAGCTTTGATGGCCTGACCGTGCCTGTGCCCTTGCCGCGTTTGGCGAGTGCGATCCTGTCGCGCATTGATGGCAAGCGCAGTATTGGCGAGATCGGTGACGATCTGGCGCAGAATGGCACGGCGCGGGATGTTTTCACGCGCGACTTCCAGGCTTTGGTCGCCGCGATGGAAAAGACCAATCGCTTACTGATCAGCGCTGCTTAACCGCGTTAGCACGCGGCGACGCAGCGCTAAATCTTGATTTGATCGCATTTTCCGAGTCGCCAAGCGTTACCGCTTGGCTTGAAAATGCTCAACGCCCCGTGAAATTCGGTTTGCGTTTTTCGAGAAACGCCGCCACCCCTTCGCGCCGGTCTTCCGTGCCGCGTGTGGCGTCCTGCTCGACCTCGGCCAGTTCCACTGCTTCTGACAGGTTTTGAAACGGGGCGAGTGTCATCTGCCGCTTGATCACGCGCATGGAACGTGGCGAGCAGTTATGCGCAAGGTCAGCCGCATAAGCCTGCACGGCAGCGTGAAAGCCATCGGCCGGCAGCACGCGCACCAAGCCCATGCCGGCGGCTTCTTCCGCCGTGATGCTGCGGCCAGACAGCAAAAGATCAGCCGCATTCATCGGCCCGATCAGGCGCGGCAGCATCCAGGCACTGCCATGTTCCGCGACCAGACCGCGCCGCGCAAAAGCCGTGGAAAGCTTGGCACCCGCCGCCATGAAACGAATGTCGCAAAACAGCGTCAGGCAAAGCCCAACCCCCGCCACCGCGCCATTGATGCCCGCAATCACGGGCTTGCCGATATTGAGCATATAGGAATAGCGCCGCGCAAAATCCTCGGTGGGGGGCGCATCACCGGGCGGCGGTGTCACCCCGGCATAGGTCGGGCGTTCCGCGCCGCGTGTGGCGATGGCGGAAACATCGGCACCGACGCAAAACCCTTTGCCTGTTGCGGTCAGCACAATAGCGCGCACGTTCTCATCCGCCACCGCAAGCGCAAAAGCCGCGCGGGTTTCGGCTTCCATCACGCTTGACCAGGCATTCATGCGTTCCGGCCGATTGAGCGTGATGGTCGCGACGCGATCCGCAACGCTATAGAGAATCTCGGTGAAGGCTTCGGTCATTTCTTCGGTGTCTTTTCGCGCTGTCTTTCCCAGACGGCATCATCCCAACCGAGCATTTCCTGCACACCAGCGCGTGCCCCGCCGAGGTAACGCCGCCCGCCATCAATCACCACGCATTCGCCGTTGATATAGCCGGCATTTTCTGAAACCAGATAGGCGGCAAGGTCAGTGAGTTCCTCATGCCGCCCGGCGCGGTTGAGCGGCACATCGGCGTGATCAAGCCCACCGGGACGCAGCCGCGCCACCGCCGCTTCGGTCGGGAAAGTGCCGGGTGCGATGGCCACAAGCCGAATGCCATGACGGCCCCATTCCACTGCAAGGCTTTTTGTCATCGCCAAAACACCGGCCTTGGCCATGGCAGAAGGCACGGTGAAAGCCGCGCCCTGCAAGGCGGAAAGCGTCAGGATACTCAGCACCACGCCGGGCCGTCCCGCATCAATCCAGCGCCGCCCCACCCCCATGGTGCAATAAGCCGCGCCATGCAGCGTGGTGGCCAGCACTGCATCCAGGGCGCGTGCGGAAAGCCGGTGCGTCTGCGCCAGGAAATTCGCCGCGGCATTATTCACCAGAATATCCGGCGCGCCTTCGGCAAAGACGGTATCGAGCATCGCCTCCACCGCCGCCGCATCGCGGATATCGCAAGCGTGCACAGCAATATCCGCGCCGGGGATTTCCGCGCGCAAGGCCGCGGCGGTTTCCTGCAAAACCGAAAGGCGCCGCCCGCAAATCGCGATGCGCGCACCCAATTGCAGATAGCGTCGGGCAATGGCGCGCCCCAAGCCGGTGCCGCCACCGGTGATTAGCGCGCGCCGCCCAGCCAGCAGCCCCGGCGTGAACAAGGATCAGGCGCCCTTGTAGGTTGGCTTGCGCTTTTCGCGCATCGCCGCCAGCGCTTCCTTGTGGTCTTCCGTGGTATGCGCCACCGCCTGCATGGCGGAGGACATTTCAAGCACGGAATCAAGCCGGTTATTCCAGGCTTCGCGCAATAGGCGCCGCGCCATGCGCACGGCTTGCGGCGGATTGGCGGCGATACGCCGCGCCAGCGCGCGTGCCGCATCCAGCAATTCCGCATCTGGCACCACCTGAGACACCAGCCCATAAGCCAGCGCCTGATCTGCTGACAGCGTATCACCGGTCAATGACATTTCGGCCGCCTTGGCGAAGCCCACCACACGCGGCAGCAGCCAGGCACCGCCATCACCGGGGATGATGCCAAGCTTCACAAAGCTTTCGGCAAAGCGCGCGGATTGGCCGGCAATGCGCAAATCACACATGCAGGCAAGATCACACCCGGCCCCCATGGCGGGGCCATTCACTGCCGCAATCACGGGGATTTCCAATTGTTCAAACATACGCGGCAGGCGTTGAATGCCATGGCGATAATAGCCACGCGCCTGGGCCGGGGTGCGCTCCGTGCTGCCACTCGCGGCCTCGCCCATGCGGCGCACATTGCCGCCGGCACAAAAGGCGCTGCCGGCACCCGTCAGAATCGCCACGCGCGCGTTCGCTTCCGCATCCAGCTTCATGAAGGTGGCAATCAGCCCATCCTGGGTTTCGGGATCGAGCGGATTGCGCGATTCGGGCCGGTTCAGCGTGACCAGGGCGATGTCATCCACAATTTCAACAAGTACGGGCGCGTCCATGGGGCATTCCTTTCAAGGTAGTCGGCAGGATGGAACGCCAGCGCCAAGGCGGCAAGATCAGCCAGGCCGCTTGGCGCCGCGCATCACCGCCACAACAACCAGCGCCAGCAGACAAATCATTACCAACACGGTGAAGGTATCGCGAAAGGCGAGCATAGACGCCTGGGTCAGCACCACGCGCCCCAGGTAATCCTGCGCTAAAGCCTGGCGAATGCCATCGGCGAAGCCCTCTTGTGCCAGCAGCCTTTCAGCATCGCGCAACCAATCGGCGGTATTGCCGCGCCCTTCCTGGGTTGCTGTCAGCGCCTGGGCATAAAGCTGTGTGTGGCGTTCCAGATAGATGGACAGCAGATTGACGCCCATAGCCCCGCCAAATTGCCGCGCGAAATTGATCGCGCCCGAACCCTGCCCAACCCATTGCGGCGGCAGGGATCGCAAGGCGCCAGCATTCATGCTGGGCATCGCAATGCCAAAGCCAATGCGCCCAATCAGAATCCAGATCGCCAAGGTCCAGAAGGGCGTATCCGTGCCGACATCCACCATCAGCCAGGTGGAATAGGCGAAAAGGATCAGCCCAATGCCAATCGGCAGCCAGGGCTCGGTCCTATCCGCGATACGCCCAGCGATTGGAAAAACGAGCAGCAGCGCAAGCCCGGCCGGCATCAGCACCAATCCGGCGCGCGTGGCGGAATAGCCCTGCACCGTCTGCACAAAAAGCGGCAGCAGATAGACCGAACCAAACAGTGTCGCGCCATAGACCAGCGCCACCAGGGATGAACAGGCAAAGCCACGCACGGTGAATAGCCGCGGATTGAGCATGGCATAGGGGCTGCGCCATTCCCACCAAACGAAAGCAATGGCGGCGACAGCGGCGATCGAAAGCTCCGTCACTACCGCATCGGATTGCCAGCCTTCGCGCTGCCCGCTGGAAAGCCCGGTTAGCAGCGCAAAAAGGGCAATGATCAGCAGGATAAAGCCCGGCGCATCAAAGCGCCGCTTGGTGCCTTCCCGCGCGGGGCCAGGCATCACGATCAGCCCCAAAATCAGACCAATCATGGCGAAGGGGATCGCCAGGAAAAATACTGACCGCCAGCCGAAGCCATCCACCATCAGCCCGCCAAATGCCGGGCCAAGTGCCGGCGCCAGCACCACGCCCACCGCGTAAAGCCCCATCGCAGAGCCGCGTTTTTCCGGCGGATAGACCATGAAAATGATTTGCATACCCAGGGGCTGCACCATGCCCGCCGCGGCCCCTTGCAATACGCGGCCCAGAATCAACGTGCCTTCTTCCGGCGCAAAGCCCGATAGCAGCGACCCAAAAATGAAAATCAGCATCGCCGCCGAATAGGTCAGCCGAAACCCAAAGCGATCCACCAGCCAACCATTCAGCAACATGGTGCCGGTGACGGAAGCCAGAAACGCGGTTGCTACCAACTGCGCGTGATCCTGCCCCATGCCATAAGCGCCCATGATTTCCGGCAAGGCGACATTGGCAATCGTGGAAGAAAGGATGGTCGCAATCGTGCCAATCATCGCCGGGATCGTCACCATCCAGCGATAGGAATCACCAAACCGCGCCGCCAGCACTGCCATTTCCGGCCCCGCCCAGGAAGCGCGAGGCGGTATGGGTGCGCCGGCGGTTGCCTCACTCACGGGCGGGGGTTTCCACCACCACCATCATGCCCGGGCGCAGCGCGCCATTTGGCGGCAAATCTTCCAGCGCAATACGCACCGGCAGGCGCTGCGTGATTTTGGTGAAATTACCGGAAGGGTTGGGGCTTGGCAGCAGCGCGAATTCGCTGGTGGCGGCCGCACCCACACGCTCCACCCGCCCGGTAAAGACGCGCCCCGGATAGGCATCCACCGTCACACGCACTTCACGCCCGGGGCGGAAATAACGAATTTCGGTTTCCTTCACATTGGCTTCCACGCGCACGCGGCGCGGGTCATGCACCAACATCACACGCTGACCGGGGGTGACATATTCGCCGGGGTCCACGAAAACGCGGTCCACCACGCCATCAAAGGGCATGCGGATGGTGCGGTCTTCAATATCAATCGCAATGCGCTGGCGCTGGGCGGAGATTTCACGCTCCAACGGTTCCAGCGCAGCGCGTTGATGGCGGATCACGCCCATTTCCTCCCGCGCCGCACCGGCATTGGCCAATTGCGCCTCCGCGGTGCGGATATCGGCAGCGACTGCCAATACGCGTTGCGTGGCAGATTCCAGCAAGGCACGGGTTTGATCGTGGCGTTGGCGTGTGGCGCTGCCCGTGCCGATCAGCATATTGGCGCGTTCATATTCGCTGGCGGCGAAAACGCGATCCGCTTCCGCTGCCGGCAGTGCGGCGCGGGCGGCTTCCAGCCTGGCGCGCGTCGCGTCTTCCTGGCTGCTGGTCAGGCGATCCACCATGGTGATGCGCGCATCAAGCTCTGCCCGGCGGGTGGCGATATTCGCCAGCCGCGCTTCCAATTCCTGCAAGGTGAGTGCTGAATCGCGGCTATCAATGCGGATCAGCAAAGCGCCCTGGCGCGGTTCATCGCCGGCAATCACCGGTAGCTCCATCACCCAGCCTGGAACGCGGCTGGCAAGCGCGATCATGTCAGCCGCGATGCGCGCATCATCCACAATCACATGCGTGAAATGCCGATAGATCCAATGCCCGGCGCCCGCGATCAGCGCGAGCCCGGCGGTGAGGGCGGCGGCCAAACGCAGCCGCTTCAGAGCGGAATTGGGGCGGGCAGAAACCGGCGATGTCTTGGCGGGGCCGATATCCATCACGCACCGCCTTCGCTGCGCGCCAGGCCCTGCGCCACGCGATCCAGCACGGCAAGGCACATGGCCAAATCTTCCTCGGGGATGCCTTCCAGGATTTCGGCGCGCACGGCGGCGGCTTCGGCTTCGATGTTTTGTAGCACCGGGCGCGCGGCTTCGGTCAAATGAATGGTCTTGGCGCGACGGTCCCCCGGGGCAGCGCGGCGTTCTACGAAGCCCTGCGCTTCAAGCCAATCCAGCGTGCGCACCATGGTGGGGCCTTCCACCGCGAGCCGCTTGGCCAAATCCTTCTGCGTCACGCCATCGCCGCGCCGGGCGAGGCTGAGCAGCACCAGCCAGCGCGATTCCGTCAGGCCAAAGGGCAGGATGCGTTGGTCCAGCCGCACGCGCCAGCGCCGCGCAATCTGGGCAATGGCCACACCAAGCCGCCAGCGCGCTTGGGAAATATCTGACCCATCAGGCATGCTGGGAAGGCTAATCCCGGAATGCCTAGGATGCAAATAGATAGCGCGCTATCGAATTACACGGGCGGCGCGAGCACCTTATCCCGGTAATTGCAGAACCCCCGCGCCGGGCAGCGCCAGCATTCCGGCGCCCTTGCCTTGCAGATATAGCGCCCATGCAGGATCAGCCAGTGATGCGCATCGCGCAGCAATTCGGGCGGGCAGCGCTTGACCAGGCCTTCTTCCACCGCCCGCGTCGTCTTGCCGGGAGCCAAGCCCGTCCGATTGCCCAGACGAAAGATATGGGTATCCACCGCCATGGTATTCTGCCCAAAGGCGACATTCAGCACGACATTGGCTGTTTTCCGCCCGACTCCGGGCAGGGCTTCCAGCGCGGCACGCTCTGCTGGCACCTGCCCGCCATGGCGTTCCACCAGCTGCGCCGCAAGCGCCGCCACATTACGCGCCTTGGCCTGCCATAGCCCGATGCGGCGAATGAAGGGGGCGATGCCCTCAGCGCCCAGGGCGGCCATGGCGGCGGGCGTCGGTGCCGCCTTGAACAGCCCCGGCGTGCATTTATTCACCGCCGCATCAGTGGTTTGCGCCGAAAGCACCACCGCCACCAGCAGCGAGAAATGATCCTGGTAGAAAAGCTCCGTCTCCGGCGCGGGGTTGCCTTGGGCCAGGGCGCGCAGGAATGCCTCGGCCTGGTCGCGCGCCATCAGGCGGGCGCGGCGGGGCGCGCGGGCAGAACCGTGATCGGGTTTCGCTTTGGGCATGGTGTTCTGGGATCATTTTGACCTAAGTTAAGCGTCGATGACACCCCCCAGAGAAACCGTTCTATTTGAAGCGATTTCCACCCCACCGCAGAGCTTTACGCTGCGGGGCTTTCGCGTCTTGGCGGGGCTGTTGATTCTGGCGGCGGCGATCCCGGCGGGCATCTTCTTCGCGCTTGGCGCCTGGCCGGTGCTGCCCTTTATCGGGTTGGAAGTCGGCGCGGCGCTGGCGGCGCTGCTATGGCATGCCCGCGCATCGCGCCGGATCAGTGAAATGGTATTGCTGACCGATGCCGGGCTTTCCATCCGCCATGTGGATCATCGCGGCCGCGTGGTGCGCAGCGTTCTGGATGCCTATTGGGCCAAGGTGGAATGGGATGAGGCCGCGCCGCGCGGCGGGCGGCTCTGGATCAAAAGCCGCGGCCGCACCCTGGAAATTGGCCGCCACCTCTCCGCGCCGGAAAAGGCCGAATTGGCTGAAGCGCTGCGCGGCGCGCTGGCCCGCGCAAGGCGGCCGGATTTCGATAATCCGCAATTGCGCTGAGCATTTTCAAGCCAAGTGGAATCACTTGGCGACTCGGAAAATGCGATCAAACGAAGCATTTTCAAGCCAAGTGGAATCACTTGGCGACTCGGAAAATGCGATTAAACATTGGTTCAGATCATCATCTGCAGCGCTATCGCGCAGTAGATGATGATCTGAGTTAGCGCCTGACTCTCTCCACCCCGCCCTGGCGCGCATGGCCGCGCAGCGCCATGCAATCAAAATAGGTCCGGCGCTGCGTTGCGACGATTTCATTGCGCACGCGTTCTTCCTGCGCCTGAAAGCCAATGAAGATGCTATGCCGCAAATCCCTGAGCGCCGGGTCGCGCCGGGCTTCTTCCCGGCAGGCCGCGGCGTCTTCGCTGGTATCGGGCGGGAAGATATCTTCGCGCGATTGGCTGGCGCAGCCCGCCACCGCCAAGGCCAACAGAAATGCCGCCGCTGCTTTCATGATGCCAACCAATCCTCGATCAGCCGGCGCGCAATGGAATCAACGCGCGGCAGGGAAAAGCCAAGCTGCTGATGATTGCGCAAATCATCGCGGCTGAACCAGCGCGCATCGCGCAATTCTTCGGGGTCTATGGTGATCTCCTCACTCAGCCCCTCGGCATGGAAGCCAAGCATGATGGAAGATGGAAAGGGCCAGGGCTGGGATGAATGGTAGCGCACCGCGCCAACCCGCACATTGGTTTCTTCCTGAACCTCTCGGCGCACGGCTTCTTCCAGGCTTTCGCCAGGTTCCACAAAGCCGGCGAGGGTTGAATACATGGTGGTATTCGGAAAGCGCTGCGAATGGCCCAGCAGGCAGGAATCGCCACGCACCACCAGCATGATCACGGCGGGGTCGGTGCGCGGGAAATGCTGCGCATTGCAGACGGTACAGGTCATGACATGGCCGGCGCTACGCGGTTCGCAGACGCCGCCGCATACCCCGCAAAACCGATGTTTTGTCCGCCAATGCATCAGGCCGCGCGCATGCGCCAGCACGCTGGCTTCCCCCGGCGGCAGCAGCCCTGCCACTTGGCGGAGATCGGCAAAGCCGCCCATTTCCGCCGGCAGCAGGGGAATCGGGTCATCAGCCGTGGAGCAATCCACGGCGAAAACCTGCCTTCCTTCCCATTCGCCGAGCCAGGCCCAGGGCCCGCCCGCCATGCGAAGCGCGCCGGCGGCCTCCCCAGTCAGTAAAACGGCCTGGGGGACGCCTTCCGCCACGCCGCGCATCAGGCTGCGGGCGCGCCAGACGGGGGCGAAAACCGTGTTGGGGTCCGCCAGCGCCGCTTCAATGAAGGCGGCGTCATCGCGGCGATGGGATGCCCGGTCTAGCGGGCTGCCCGTATAGGCATTGGGTCGGCTGGCAGGGATGGAAAGCATGGGGCTGAACCTGCCACGCGGCCCGGCGTGGGGCAACCAAGCCCCCCATTGGCATTGGGGCATGGGGACATGATATGGTGCTATCGGAAGGTCGGCGGCGGACGGGCTCCTCGCCAACCCGGTCAGGTCCGGAAGGAAGCAGCCGTAACGGGTTCTTGCTCGGGTCGCTTGTCGGCCTTCCACCGCGCGCCCGCGCGATCATCGCGACAGGAAAGACCGCCCCGCGCCATGGCTTCGGATATGTTCGGCTCACCGCTTCCCGCGCCTGGCGATGACACGCCGGAAGAAGCGGGCCTGCCTGAGCCGCCGGCCCCGGAAGGGCCGGGACTATTCGGAGACTCCACGCCGCCGCCCGCACCAGCGCCCGCCCCGATGACGAAGCCTGTGGAACAGTCGGGCTACCGGGTGCTGGCGCGCAAATACCGGCCCACCAGCTTTGATGATCTGATCGGGCAGGATGTGCTGGTGCGCACGCTCCGCCATGCTTTCGCGCAAGGGCGTGTGCATCACGCCTTTCTGCTGACAGGTGTGCGCGGCGTTGGCAAAACCACCACGGCGCGCATCATTGCGCGCGCACTGAATTGCATTGGTGTGGATGGCAAGGGCGGCCCGACCGCAGACCCTTGCGGGGTTTGCCCGGAATGCAAGGCGATTCTGGCTGATCGGCACCCGGATGTGGTGGAACTGGATGCCGCTTCCAATAATAGCGTGGATGATGTGCGGGAATTGCGCGAAGCGCTGCGCTTCCGCGCCAGCCAGGGCCGGCAAAAGGTTTTCATCCTGGATGAATGCCACATGCTTTCCGGGGCAGCCTTCAATGCGTTTCTAAAGACGCTGGAAGAACCACCATCAGGCGTCACCTTCATTCTGGCCACGACGGAATTGCGCAAGGTGCCGATCACCATTCGCAGCCGCTGCCAGACCTTTGCGTTGCGCCGCGTGCCCCAAGAATCGCTCGCACAGCATTTCGCGCGGATATGTGACAAGGAAGCGGTGACGGCTGAAGCCGATGCGCTGGCCATGATTGCGCGCGCTGCCGATGGTTCCGTGCGTGATGGGCTTTCCCTGCTGGATCAGGCAATTGGCCAATCCGGCGCCGCGCATGTCGCTGCCGAAGCGGTGCGCGACATGCTGGGCTTGGCGGACCGCGCCATGATCATTGATTTGATGGAAGCGCTGATGGGCGGCGATATTGCCGCAGCGCTTGGCATTATGGATCGCGCGCATGAATTGGGCGCCGATCCCTTGGTGATTTTGCAGGATCTGGCGGAGCTTTGCCATTTGCTGACGCGCTTTCGCGCAGCCCCCGTGCTGCGCAAGGATGGTTCCCTGCCGGAAGCCGAGCGTGTGCGTGGTGCGGCTTTGGCGCAGAGGCTTTCTGTGCCGGTCTTGGGCCGCACCTGGCAAATGCTGCTGAAGGGTATTGGCGAATTGCAGCTTGAAGGTGCCGATCGTCGCGCTGCTGCGGAGATGGTGTTGATCCGCATTGCGCATGTCGCGGATATGCCAACGCCGGGTGATTTGGTGAAGCGCCTGACCGATGCTGGGGAAATAGGCTCCGCGCCTCGCCCGGCACCAGGTGGCGGCGGAGGCAGCTTGCGCGCGGTGGCTGGCGGTGCGCCAGTGCGTGCTGAAGCAGCGCCAAGCCCGCCCGTGACCGCGCTGGCGCAGCCCAGCACCTGGCAGGAAATTGTGGCACTTGCTTCCGGAGTGAAGCCGCTTTTGCATGCGCAGCTTCGCCATAGTGTGCACCCCGTGCGCATTACGCCGGGGCGGCTTGAAATCAACCCTGAGGCGGATGCGCCGCGCGATCTGGCCGCGCAATTGACGGCGCTGCTGAGTGAAGCAACCGGCCAGCGCTGGACCGTGATCATCAGCCAGGAAGCCGGCGCGCCGACACTCGCCGCGCAAGGCAAGGAAGCGGAGGCGGATAGGCTTGCCACTGCCCGCGCACATCCCTTGGTGCAGGCGATTCTGGCGGCGTTTCCTGGTGCTACGATTGAAGCGGTGCATGATGGCGCAGCCGATGCCTATGGGCTTTCGCGCAGCGCTGCCTTGCCTGATGATGATGCGCGCGATTTCGCGCCACCTGATGCCGAACCCGCTTACGGCGATGACGAAACCCCTCCCGATGATTTTTAGGCGAAGGACACCATGAAGAACCTGGGCAATATGTTGAAGCAGGCGCAGCAGATGCAATCGCGCATGCAGGAAATGCAGGCCAAGCTGGAAGCCACCGAAGTGGAAGGCCAGTCCGGCGGCGGCATGGTAGTGGTGCGCCTGACCGGCAAGGGCGATTTGCGCCGCGTCACGATTGATCCTTCGCTGATGAATGCGGATGAACGCGAAGTGCTGGAAGATTTGCTGGTGGCCGCGCATGCCGATGCCAAGCAGAAGGTGGAATCCACCATGGCGGCCGAAATGCAAAAGGCGACCGCGGGGATCAATCTGCCGCCGGGCATGAAGCTGCCTTTCTGAAGCATCACGCAGCCTGATGCTGCATAACGACCCGATCGAGCATTTGATTGCGCTGCTCTCGCGCCTGCCTGGTCTTGGCCGGCGCAGTGCGCGGCGCGCTGTCCTGAAAATGCTGATGGACCCCAATGGGCAGATGCTGCCCTTGGCCGCCGCGCTGCGTGACGCCGCAAGCGCGGTGAAACCGTGCGAGGTTTGCGGGAATCTGGACACGGTTTCCCCCTGCACGATTTGCCGTGATCCACATCGGGATCGGAAGCTGGTTTGCGTGGTGGAAGGGGTCGCGGATCTGTGGGCCCTGGAACGCGCCCATGCGCATCATGGGCTTTACCATGTGCTGGGCGGGATGCTTTCCGCGCTGTCTGGAACGGGGCCTGAGGATTTGGCCATTCAGCCATTGCTCGCGCGGATTGAAACGGGCGATGTGGCGGAGGTGATCCTGGCCTTGCCCGCAACGGTGGAAGGCGCCACCACTGCACATTACGTGACGGACCGGCTGAAGCCGAGTGGCGTTGCCATCACGCGGCTTGCGCAGGGCGTGCCGATTGGTGGCGCCTTGGATGTGCTGGATGATGGCACTTTGGCTGCGGCCTTGAAGGCGCGTCGCCCGCTTTGAGGGCAAGATAGACCGCCTTGATCACCAGCCCCTCAGGGCGCACCCTGCCGCTTATGGATAGGGGGCAAGCGCCATGCGGTTTGCGGGACAACAGGTTGTGATCACTGGCGCCGCCGGGGTTTATGGGCGTGGCTTGGCGGAAGCCTTTGCGCAAGAAGGTGCCCATTTGCTGCTGAGTGATGGCGATGCCGCCGCGCTGGCCGCACTCGCCAATGTGCTGCCGCCGGGGCGCGCCGTACTGCATCCCGCTGATTTAACCGATGACGCTGCGCTGGATGGGCTGATCGCCGCCGCCACCGGCAAGGGCGCGCCACAGGTGCTGATCAATAATGCCGGCATCTATCCCTTCATTCCGCTGCTGGAAGTGACTGGCGCGGAATGGGACAAGATCATCAGCGTCAATACCCGCGCACCCTTTCGCCTGATGCAGGGCATTGGCCGCGCCATGGCTGCGGCTGGGCGGGGTGCGATTGTCAACGTCACCTCAGCGGCTGCCGAAGTGCATCGCGGCAATGGCGTGCCCTACGGCGCTTCCAAATGCGCGCTGGAATATCTGACGCGCGCTTTTGCCTTGGAACTCGGCCCCTCAGGCGTGCGGGTGAACAGCGCTAGGCCTGGCTTTGCCGAGGGCAGCGCCGGCAACCCCATGCCGGCGGGCTATGCTGAGGCCATTCGCAGCCGTTCGTTGATGGGCGCACTCGGTACGCCGGCCGATTTCGCGGCGGGTGTGATGTTCCTCTGTTCCGATGATACCCGCTTCATGACGGGCTCGGTCCTCGATTGTGGGGGTGGTGGGCATATCAATCGCCGCGCTGGTGCGGCCACCGCGGCGCGCGGCTGAAATGCAGTACTGAAAAGGGAAGATATCATGATGGATCAAATCAAGGCGGAATTGGCGCCGACGGGCGTTTTGCGCGCCGGCATCAATATGGGGAATTTCCTGCTGGTCACGAGCCGCGCGGAAAATGGCGATCCCGCCGGGGTATCGCCGAGCATGGCGCGCGCCATTGCCGATGCGCTTGGCGTGCCCGTGCACTACGTGCCCTTTGCGCGGCCCGGTGATCTGGCGGATGCGGTGGATACCAATGTCTGGGATATCGGCCTGATCGGCGCTGAGCCGCAGCGCGCAGAAAAAATCGCCTTCACCGCAGCTTATGCGGAAATCGAGGCGACCTATATGGTCCCTCCCGGTTCCCCCATCACAAAGATGGAAGAAGTGGATCGCCCCGGTAATCGCATCGCGGTGACGGCGCGGGCGGCTTATGATCTTTGGCTGGAACGCAATATCCATCAGGCGAAGCTGATCCGTTCCGCCACACTCGATGCCGCATTTGAGCAATTCGCAGCTGAAAAATTGGAAGTGCTCGCAGGGCTGCGGCCGAAGCTGCTTTCGGACATCGAAAAAATGCCCGGTGCGCGGATTCTGGATGGCAAATTCACTGCCGTGCAGCAGGCGATTGGTACATCACGCCGCAATGCTGCCGCGGCTGCTTTCCTTGCGGATTTTGTCGAAAAGGCGAAGGCATCCGGCCTGGTGGCGCGCTTCATTGCGGAACACAAGGTGCGCGGACTATCGGTCGCCCCGCCGGCCTGATTCTGTTACAATAAATTACGGTTACGGATTTTCCTCGGGAATTTCGGCTTGGCTTGACCCATGTCAACGCTGGTTTCCGCGCGCGGCAATACCCACATTCCTTGGCGGGCGGCCGCTGCGGCTGCCCGCCAACAAAACAAGTGAATGCGTCATCACCGGCCAAGGGCCTGAAGATGCGCGACAGCCGGAGCGAATGGAAATGAGTTTCACCAGTATCCTGACCCATCTTGACCCCGCCAATGCGGCAGACACGGAAGCGATGGCCGCAACGCCGCTGGCGCTCGCCGCGGCTTTTTCCGCGCATCTGACTGCGCTGATTTTTCCGGTTGAAGCTGCACTCAGCGCGACCACGCCGGATGATGCGGTGGCCGCCCAGCAGGAAGACAATGTCGCCAATCATTTGAAGGCTGCCGCAGAACGGCTTGGTGTGACCTGTGAGGCGCGCAAGCGCAGCAGCTTTGCCTATGGCAGCGGGGAGGTTTTCGCGGATCATCTGCGGGTTAGCGATCTGGCGGTCTTCACCCAGCGCGGCATGGCGGGCACGGGCGCACAGATCCTGTTGCAGGCCGCCATTTTCGATTCCGGCCGGCCAGTTCTGCTGGCGCCCGCGGCGCGGCCCTTGGCCGGCCTGCCCCAGCGCATTCTTGTCGCTTGGGATGCGACGCCGGCCTCGGTCCGGGCCATTCACGGCGCGCTGCCGCTGATCCGGTGCGCGGCGGAAACCATCATCGCGGTTGTCAGCGATGACAAGGAATTGCGCCCTGGCCAATCGGGGATAGAGCTTGCCCATCTGCTGGCCCGCCATGGCGGCAAGCCGCGCTTCATGGCCTTGCAGCGCGGCAGCGGGGGGGTGCTGGAACGGCTTTTGGCCGCGGCAACCGATACGGAATCGGACATGCTGGTGATGGGCGCTGTGCGGCATTCCCCGCTGCGCAACCTGGTGCTTGGCAGCGCGACAACGGATCTGCTTTCCGGCGTCCCGCGGCTGCCGGTGCTTCTGGCGGCCTGAGGAAGCGGCGGCGCTGAAAGCTGGCTATTCATGGGGCGGGGGGTCCCAGGTTGCCCCTGCCCGCCGGGCTGCGTATCTAGGGGCCGCATGCCCCGCCTGATTCGTCTTTTGCCACTTTGCCTGCTGCTGCTTGCCCTGCCCGCCCTGGCGCAGCAGCGCCCGGCTGCGCCTGCGCAACCCCCCGGCCCGCGCCAGCTTGGCACCTTCCGGGATTGGACGGCCGCGACCTATCAGGAAAATGGCCAGAAGATCTGCTACGCCTTTACCCGCGCCAGCAAGACCGAACCAAACCGCCAGGGGGTGGTGCTGACGGTCACGCATCGTCCGGGCGGGCGGGATGCGGTGGCGATTACCGCCGGCTATGCCTATCCGCGCAATGCGGAGGTCACGGTGGCCATTGGCCAAACCAACCTGCCCTTTTATACCGGCGGCAATTCCGCTTTTGCGCGCGATGGCGCGGCGGCGGTCGCGGCGATGCGCAGCGGCAATCGCGCAACGGCACGCGGCCCCGCTGCCGGCGGGCGCGGCACCGCAACTGACCAATTCAGCCTGGCCGGCTTTTCCGCCGCCCATGACGCGATTTCGCGTGAATGCCCGGCGCGGCGATGAACAGTGCTGTGCTTGACCTGAACGAGGCTGAGCGCGCGCGGATCCTGGCCAAGGCCGCAGCCTTCGCCCCGCCGCCGGCAACCCTGCCCGATGGCAGGCGCGATCTGGTTGGGCTTTCGCGTGAGGAATTGGCCGCCGAGATGGTCGCCCTTGGCGAAAAGCCCTTTCGCGCCAAGCAGCTTTGGCATTGGATCTATCACCAGGGTGAGACCGATTTCGCCCGCATGAATACCATCGCCAAGCCCATGCAGATGAAGCTGGCGGAACGCTTTGTGGTGGGCCGACCGGAAGTGGCGACCCAGCAGGATAGCGCGGATGGCACGCGCAAATGGCTGTTTCGCTTCCGTGATCAGCAGCAGGTGGAAACGGTCTATATCCCCTCAGCCGATGAGGATCGCGGCGCGGTCTGCATTTCTACGCAAGTTGGCTGCACACTGTCCTGCCGCTTTTGTCATACCGGCACGCAGGCGCTGGTGCGCAATCTGGGCGCGGCGGAAATCGTTGGCCAATTCATCGCCGCGCGCGATTCCTATGGCGAATGGCCAAGCCCCAAGGATGGCGTGCCGCGCCATCTTTCCAATATCGTCGTCATGGGCATGGGTGAGCCGCTCTATAATTACGAAAATATCGCCAAGGCGCTGAAGATCGTGATGGATCATGAAGGCATTGGCCTTTCGCGCCGGCGTATCACGCTTTCCACTTCCGGCGTTGTGCCGATGATGGATCGCTGCGGGGCGGAGCTGGGTGTGGGGCTTGCCGTTTCCTTGCATGCGGTGACGGATGAATTGCGTGATGAGATTGTGCCGCTCAATCGCAAATACCCAATTGCGGAATTGCTGGCCGCCTGCCGGCGCTATCCGGGTGCGTCCAATGCGCGGCGCATTACCTTCGAATACGTCATGTTGCGTGGCGTAAATGATAGTGAGGCTGAGGCGCGCGAATTGGTGCGCCTGATCCGCGGCATGCCGGCCAAGGTGAACTTAATTCCCTTCAATCCTTGGCCCGGCAGCCCATACAAGACCAGCACATCGGAAGCCATTCAGCGCTTTGCCGAAATCCTGAATGATGCGGGCTATGCCAGCCCGATTCGTCGCCCGCGTGGGCGCGATATTCTGGCTGCGTGTGGGCAATTGAAGACGGAAAGCGAGAGAAAGCGGAAGGCCTTGACCTAATTCTCCAATTCGCTGTCCCAGTACAAATAATCCCGCCAGCTTTCATGCAGATAATTCGGCGGGAAGGACCGGCCATTTTCCTGCAATTCCCAGCTTGTCGGCTGGCGCGGTGTCTGGCGCGGGACCATGGCGCATTCGCGTGGCAGGCGATTGCCTTTGCGCAAATTGCACGGCCCGCAGGCGGTAACCACATTATCCCAGGAAGTCCGCCCGCCGCGTGAACGCGGGATCACATGGTCAAAGGTCAAATCCGGTGTGGGATAGGACCCGCCGCAATACTGGCATTCAAAGTGATCCCGCAGAAAAACATTGAAGCGCGTGAAGGCCGGGCGGCGTGCGGCGGGGATGAATTCCTTGAGCGCAATCACACTCGGCAAGCGCAGCGCGATGGAGGGTGAATGCACCTCCACATCATATTCATTCAGCACGGAAACACGGTCCAGAAAGACAGCCTTGATGGCGTCCTGCCAGGACCAGATGGATAGCGGAAAATAGGAAAGCGGGCGGAAATCCGCATTCAGAACAAGCGCGGGATAGGCATGCGCCCCCGCGAAGGTACCGCCATCTGGCAAGCCTCGCTCCTTCCAGCGTGGCGCCACAGCATGCGGGGGTTCTAGTCGGCGGGAACCCCCAGATGTAGTGGTGCCGCCGCGACTGGTGAATTCATGACATGCGGCGCGCCGGGCTGCAAGCCATGCCAGGTAGGTTTCATCCGCCTGCAATACGCGGAAGGCTGCGCGCCAGCAGCGCGGTGCCGGCCGCAAGCCCGGCATCATCCAACCCATGGCCGAGATCGGGGCGGAGCAGCAATTCATGCGGCACCCCTTCGGCCTGCAAAGCCCGCGCGGCCTGGCGGCTGGCCATGGCGGGCACCACCTCATCCGCTTCGCCATGCACCAACAGTACGGGTGGGCGGGCGGTGACTTCGGCGGCGAAGCTTTCCGGCGCCAAAAGCGCGCCCGAATAGGCGAGGATCGAGGCCGGGGCCGGCACGGCGCCGCGCAGACCGGCGAAAAGCGCCACCATGGCCCCTTGGCTGAAGCCCATCAGTGCCAAACGGTCTCCGCCAATGCCGAGCTCGGCCAGCTTCGCTTGGGTGAAGTCCCCAAGGATGCCGGCGGCATGGCGGAGCCCGGCTTCAAGCCGCGCGGGGGTGCGGTCCGCAATGTCGAACCATTGCCGGCCGAAGGGTGCGCCCTGAAAGGGGAAGGGCGCATGGGGCGCGATGAACAGGGTATGGGGCAGGACCTCGGCCCAGACAGGCGCCGGGTCAATCAGGTCAAAGCCATCCGCCCCCACACCATGCAGCAGCAGAACCAGCGAATCAGGCTTGCCGCCTGAAGCGGGGCCATATTGCGGGCCTTCCAAAGCTGCCATCTGGGATTCTCCACTTGCCTCGCGCATGTACTGCCCGCTACCCGGCGGAAGCCATGGATGCAACGCCTGAAATCACGCGCTTCGCGCCAAGCCCGACAGGATTCCTGCATCTGGGCCATGCGCGCGCCGCGCTTTTCGCCTGGCGCCGTGCGCGCGCCACGGGCGGGCGGTTCTTATTGCGCATTGAGGATATAGATGCCACGCGCTGCCGCCCGGAATATGAGGCAGCGCTGTTGGAAGATTTGCGCTGGCTGGGCCTGGCTTGGGATGGCACGCCGCGCCGGCAATCCGCGCATTTCGCCGAATATCGCGCCGCATTGGATAGGCTGGCGACGCGCGGGCTGACCTATCCCTGTTTTTGCACCCGCGCCGATATTGCGCGCGAAGTGGCCGCGGCGGGGGCTGCGCCGCAAGGCCCGGATGGGCCGCTTTATCCCGGCATTTGCCGTGACTTGCCGGAAGCCGAGGCCGCGCGCCGCATCGCCGCCGGGCAGCCCTATGCGCTGCGGCTCCACATGGCGCGCGCTTGTGAGGCTGTGAGCACGCCCTTGCAGGCGCATGAGGAAAATGAGGGTTGGCATAGATGCCGCCCGGAAGTTTTCGGCGATGTGGTACTGGGGCGGAAGGATGTGCCGGCATCCTACCATCTCTGCGTTACGCATGATGATGCGCTGCAAGGTATCACGCTGGTGACGCGCGGTGATGATCTGAAACCAGCGACCGATTTGCATCGGCTGATCCAGGCGCTGATGGGCTGGCCCGCGCCGCGCTATGCGCATCATGCGCTGATGCGTGACGCGTCGGGGCGGCGGCTGGCGAAGCGCGATGGCGCGGAAAGCCTGCGGGCGCTGCGGGAGAAGGGCATCAGCGCCGCTGAGGTGCGGGCGATGGCGGAAGCGAACTGACTACCCCGGTTCCCCCATCGCGGGCGTACCGCCACATTTCTGCATCAGCGCGAAAACCTCCTGCGCGGCGGCTTCAATCGCCGCCAGATCGGTGCCCTTCGCCACCACGGCAACTCCGCCCCCGCCGCCTTGGCGGTAATAGGGGTAGGACCCGATATCCAAATCGGCATAGCGCTGCTGAATGATAGAAAGCCCCTCCGCAATCGCGCCTTCCACCACGCCATGCGCATGCACGCTACGCGAAAGGATGGGCGGGCCACCTTGCAGGCGGGGCGCAAGTGCTTCGAACATGGATTGCATGATGCGCGGCACACCCGCCATCACATGCACATTGCCGATGGTGTAACCCGGCGCGATGGAAACCGAATTCTCGATCAGAATCGCACCGCGCGGCATGGTCGCCATGCGCTGCCGCGCCGCGTTGAAATCTCCGGGCGGGGTCTGCTTCGCGTAATAGGATTCCAGCGCATGCCAGGCATCCGGATGCGGTTCCCAGGGCACGCCAAAGGCGCGCGCAACACATTCGCTGGTGATGTCATCATGGGTTGGGCCAATGCCGCCGGTGGTGAAAACATGATCGAATTTCGCGCGCACTTCATTGACGGTATTGATGATCACTTCCGGCACATCGGGGATGACGCGCACTTCCTTCATGGGAATGCCGATTTCACCAAGGCGCGTTGCCAGGAATTGCAGATTGGCATCGCGGGTGCGGCCGGACAGCACCTCATTGCCGATGATCAGCAGGCAGGCGGTCGGGTTCGGCATGGGTCTCTCCTGTCGGGGCGGATAAGCTCAAAGGAAATCGCGCAGCATGGCAACCAGGGGGATATCGGCGGGCGGCATGGCGTAATCGCCAAGCCGCACCGGGCGCACCCAGGCCAGCGCCTGGCCTTCCATCGCCGTTACCTGCCCCTGCCAGCGCCGACACAAATAAAGCGGCATCAGCAGATGGAATTTCTCATAGGTGTGGGACGCAAAGGTGAAGGGGCCAAGGCAGGCGGCACTGACATCAATGCCCAATTCCTCGCGCAATTCGCGGATCAGCGCTTCTTCCGGCGTTTCGCCCGGCGCCACCTTGCCGCCCGGGAATTCCCACAAGCCGGCGAGGGGCTTGCCTTCCGGTCGGCGTGCCAGCAGCACGCGGTTTTCCGAATCGATCAGCGCTACTGCCGCCACCAAGAGCGTCGGCTTGCCAGTGGCCGGCGCGGCTTCGACCGGCGCGGCCGCTTCCACGGCGATATCCATACGCGTTGCGGTAAACAGCCTGACGGGCATGAGCCCGCCGCGCGAGATAAACTCCTGGCTACCCGCGCCGCTTTCCTTGAAGCCGATCCGCCGCAACACCGCCGCCGAGCGTTCATTATCCACGAGCGCCGAGGCCACCAGCCGATCAATCTCCAGATTGGCGAGCGCCCAATGCGCCAGGCGCCCTGCCGCTTCCGACCCGAGCCCCTGGCCCCAATGGCGCCGGCCAATCCAATAGCCAAGCTCCGCCTCTCGCGGATTCTTCGCATCAAGCGTCAGGCCAACACAGCCAAGCAGCGCTTCCGTGCCATCCTCCTCACGCGTCACCGCCAAATGCCAGGCGGTGCCGGCGGCGATTTGCGCGCGGGTGGAAGCGATCCATTCATCCGCTAGATCGCGCGGATAAGGAAAGGGCACGCGGGCGAGGGTTTTCGCCACTTCCCAATCATTCACCAAACGATGCAAGGCAGCGGCATCGTCAGCGCGCAAGGGCCGCAGCCGCAAGCGCTCTGTCGTCAGTGGCGCGAAGCTATCTTCCATGGCAGGGCTGGGGCGCGTCAGCTCCGGTAACTGCCATTGATGTCGATATAGCCATGCGTCAGATCGCAAGTCCAAACCGTGGATTTGCCCTTGCCAAGGCCAATATCCACGGTGATTTCCACCTCGCGCCCTTTCATGTGCTGCACAACGGGCGCTTCATCATAGCCATCTACCACGCCGCCATTGCGCGCCATCCAGACGCCGCCGACATTGACCGAAAGCTTGTCGCGATCCGCGGGCTCACCCGCCTTGCCGACGGCCATGACAATGCGGCCCCAATTCGCGTCCTCACCCGCAATGGCGGTTTTCACCAAAGGCGAATTCGCGATGGACATGGCAATGCGATGCGCCGAACGCGCGGTGGTGGCGCCGGTCACGTTGATCTGGATCAGCTTTTGCGCGCCTTCACCATCACGTGCCACCATCAGCGCCAATTCCATCAGCACTTCATTCAGGGCGCGCGCGAAATCCTTCAGTACCGCGCCGCCTTCCGCCGGCACGCGGGCATGCTTGGCCGTGCCGGTGGCGAAGACCATCACCGTGTCGGAAGTGGAGGTATCAGAATCCACCGTCACGCAATTGAAGGAACGGTCAACGCCCTTCTTCAGCAGCGCCTGCAAGGCAGCGGCGGGGATTTTCGCATCGGTGGCCAGGAAGGAAAGCATGGTCGCCATATCAGGCGCGATCATGCCGCTGCCCTTGGCAATGCCGGCAATGGTGACCTCCGCATCGCTAATACGCGCCTTGCGGATGGCACCTTTCGGGAAGGTATCCGTGGTCATGATGGCCTTGGCCGCGCCCTGCCAATCACGCTCTGCCGCCGTATCAAAGATGCGCGGCAGGGCGGCGATCAGTTTTTCGGTCGGCAGTTTTTCGCCAATCACGCCAGTGGAGGCCAGGAAGATTTCCTTGGGCTTGCAGCCTAGAATCGCGGCGGCGGCCTTGGCGGTTTCCTCGCATGTCTGGCGCCCGGCGCGGCCGGTAAAGACGTTGGAATTGCCGGCTGTGACCACCAGGCCGCGCGCCTTGCCGCCGGGGAGCGCGCTGCGGCACCAATCCACCGGCGCGCCGGGGCAGCGATTGCGGGTGAAAACACCTGCCACCGTGGTCCCGGCCGGGAAGGCCATCACGGTCACATCATCGCGATCCTTGTAGCGGATCGCCGCGCGGCCTGATGCCACGCGCACCCCCGGCACCGCGGGCATTTCCGGCAGGGGTAAGGCAAGCGGTGAGGTCGGGATATCATGTCCGGCCATGGGTCTTCTCTCAATCTAACGGCGGGTAGGGGCGGCGGGGCGGCCCGCCGGGGCGGCAGGGGCTGGCGGTTCCGCGGCATCAAGCGCGCGGGGGGTAGAGCCATCCAGGTTGAACACTTCGATTTTGGCAGAAGCGCGGGCGCGTTCCACCAGGGTATTGATCTCGCCTTCAAACAGGCGCTGGCGCAGCGTTTCGCGCACTTCCTCATAGGCGGGCGGTGCTGAAGCGCGGCGTTCATCCACGCGAATGATATGCCAGCCAAAGGGGCTGCGCACGGGCGCGGCACTCATTTGCCCCGCCCGCAGCGCAAAGGCGGCTTCGGCGAATTCCGGCACCATGTCGCCACGCTTGAAGAAGCCAAGATCACCACCTTCCCGCGCGCCCGGCCCGGCGGAACGGCGCTGCGCCACGGCGTTGAAATCAGCCCCGGCGCGGATTTCGGCCAGGGCTTCGCGGGCTTCGGTTTCGGTTGGCACCAGGATATGGCGGGCGCGCACCTCTTCTTCCGCCGGGCGGGCGCGGATTTCGGCGTCATAAGCGGCGCGGATGCGTTCTTCCGTCACGCGTCCGGCCAATTCGCGGGACAGATAGGCCTGCTGCAATTCCTGTTCTTCGGCGCGGCGGATGCGCGCGCGCACCGCCTCATCCTTGTCCAACCCCGCCCGGCGGGCGGCGGCGGCCACGGCGCGCCCCGCAATCATTTGATCGAGTAGCAGGGGATAGAGCATTTGCGGCGGTGCGCCGCGCAATTCCTCGGGCAATTCCTGGGCGGCATTGGCAAGGTCTGAGAAGCGAATCTCCTCCCCATCCACTTTGGCCACGATGGGATCAGCCGGTGGGGCCGCCGGGGCCGGCTGGGCCAGACCGGGCTGGGCAAGGGAGACCCCCAGCAGCAGCGCCAGGGTGGCGCGAAGGGGGGCGGTGGCGGCAAGGCCGCGCGAATGGCGCATAGGGGATGATCCCAATCCAGTGTTTGGCCCGGAACATGACCGATGCGCCCCTTCCCCACAAGGCGCAAGCGTTGACCCGCCCCCCTGGGAAGCCTATCTCTGCCACCAATCCGAATCATGCTTGAGGCGCCCCGGCGCCAGGAACGGGCGCGAGCCCGCCAGAGATAGACGCGCCAGATGTTTGCCCGCCTTGCCGCCGCCATTTTCGGCACCTCCAACGACCGCGCGCTCAAGCGCTATCAATCCCGCGTGCCCGCGATCAATGCGCTGGAACCGCGCATGCAGGCGCTTTCGGATGAGGCGCTGGCGGGCCAGACCGCGCTGTTCCGCGAAAGGCTGGCCAAGGGCGAGGCCCTGGATGCGCTGCTGCCGGAAGCCTTCGCGACGGTGCGGGAAGCTTCGCGCCGCGTGCTGGGCCTGCGCCATTTCGATGTTCAGATGATCGGCGGCATGGTGCTGCATGAAGGCAAGATCGCCGAGATGAAGACCGGCGAAGGCAAGACGCTGGTCGCAACCCTGCCGGTTTACCTGAATGCGCTTCCCGCCAAGGGCGTGCATGTGGTGACGGTGAATGATTATTTGGCGAAGCGCGACGCGGAATGGATGGGGCGCATCTATTCCTTCCTGGGCCTGACCGTTGGCGTGATTGTGCATGGGCTGACGGATGAACAGCGCCAGGCGGCCTATGCCTGCGATGTCACTTATGGCACCAACAACGAATACGGCTTCGATTATCTGCGCGACAATATGAAGTATCGCCTGGAAGATATGGTCCAGCGCGATTTCGCCTACGCCATTGTGGATGAAGTTGACAGCATTCTGGTGGATGAGGCGCGGACGCCGCTGATCATCAGCGGGCCGACCGATGACACTTCCGACCTTTACCGCCGCACCGATGAGGTGATGAAGGAGCTGGTGAAGGACAAGGACACCTTTGAGAAGGACGAAAAGCAGCGCACCGTGAGCCTGACCGAATTGGGCGGCGAAAGGGTGGAAGAATTGCTCCGCCAATACGGCCTGCTGACCGAAGGCAATATGTATGACACGGAAAACGTGTCACTCGTGCATCATGTGAACCAAGCCTTGCGGGCGCATACGCTTTTCGCGCGCGATGTCGAATACATCGTCCGGCAGGACAAGATTGTGATCATTGATGAATTCACCGGCCGCATGATGGAAGGAAGGCGCTATTCCGATGGCCTGCATCAGGCGCTGGAAGCCAAGGAACATGTGACAGTCCAGCCGGAAAATCAGACGCTGGCTTCCATCACCTTCCAGAATTATTTCCGGCTTTACCCGAAGCTGGCCGGCATGACCGGCACGGCGGCGACGGAAGCGGATGAATTTGCCGAAATCTACAAGCTGGATGTGGTGGAAATCCCGACCAATGTGCCGGTCGCGCGCCTTGATCAGGATGATGAGGTCTATCGCAGCGCCGAAGAAAAATATGAGGCTGTGGCACGGCTGATTGAGGAAGCCCGCGGGCGCGGCCAGCCCTGCCTGGTTGGCACCACCAGCATCGAAAAATCGGAACTGATTTCAACGCTGCTGAAGAAGAAGAACATTCCGCACCAGGTGCTGAATGCGCGCTACCATGAACAGGAAGCGACCATCATTTCCCAGGCCGGGCGCGCCGGTGCGGTGACGATTGCGACCAATATGGCGGGCCGCGGCACAGATATTCAATTAGGCGGCAATCTGGAAATGCTGGCACGCCAAGAAGCCAATGCCATCGAAGGACCGGAATTTGAGACCGCTTTGGCGCGCCACAAGGCGGAGGTGGATGAGGCGCGGCCCATCGTGCGCGCTGCCGGCGGGCTTTTCGTGATTGGTACGGAACGCCATGAAAGCCGGCGCATTGACAATCAGCTGCGCGGTCGTTCCGGCCGCCAGGGGGACCCGGGCGCTTCGCGCTTCTTCCTTTCGCTGGAAGATGATCTGATGCGCATCTTCGGGTCTGACCGGATGGGTGGGATGCTGCAAAAGCTTGGCCTGAAGGAAGGGGAGGCGATTGTCCATCCCTGGATCAACAAGGCCCTGGAACGCGCGCAGAAAAAAGTGGAAGCGCGGAACTTCGACATCCGCAAGAACCTTCTGAAATACGACGATGTGATGAATGACCAGCGCCGGGAGGTTTATGCCCAGCGCCGCGCCTTCATGATGGCGAATGAGGTTGCTGAAACCATCACGGAAATGCGTGAGGAAACCATCACGGATATCGTGGCCCGCGCCATTCCGGAAAACGCCTATCCCGAGCAATGGGATTTGGAAAAGCTTGATCGTGACGTCAAGGAAATCCTGAACCTTGATCTGCCGGTGGCCGATTGGGCGCGCGAAGAAGGCATTGATGATGATGCGGTGCGCGAACGCCTGATGCAGGCGGCGGCGCAGGCTTATGCGTCTCGTGCGGCCAATGTGGGGTCGGAGATCATGCGCCAGATCGAGAAATCCCTGCTGCTGCAGATTTTCGATCAATCCTGGAAGGAACATTTGCTGTCGCTGGATCATTTGCGCCAGGGCATTGGGTTGCGCGCCTATGGTCAGCGTGATCCGCTGAATGAATACAAAAGCGAAGCCTTCCGCCTGTTCAATTCCATGCTGGAAAACCTGCGGGAACGTGTGACCAGCCTGCTGCTGCGCATTGAAATCCGCCCCGATGCGCCGCCACCTGCGCCGGAAGGCATTGGCGTTTTTGACATGCGCCACCCTGACCCGGCTTTGGCCGGGGCTGAGATGATGGAGGTGGGTGGCCCGCCTGTCACCGCGCCGATCGGCACGGCGTCAGCGCGTTCCTTACCCGAAGCGGTGGACCCGAATGACCCGAGCACTTGGGGCCGCACACCGCGCAATGCGCCTTGTCCTTGTGGTAGCGGGAAGAAGTTCAAGGCTTGTCACGGGCGGGTTTGAACCCGCATGCGGGGCGTGGCGACAGATTCGCGTTGACAGGTCTTCAGCCGCGACACTAGGCTTTGTTCCATGATTGGAACTTGCCGCCGCATCGCTAACCGACGCCGTCGCTGCTTCTCAGCGGCGGCTTCTGTAGCTGCGTGCAGACAAGCCCCTCCCAAGGTGAGGTCCGCCCTGTAGCGGTCCAACCCCGAGGCGGCATCAGCCCGCATCTTTGAACCCCCGCAGCCCCTGGCTTCGGGGGTTTTTCTTTGTCCAACTCGCAGGAATATCTCATGCAGAATTGCAAGACCGACCACCCCAATCCGCCACAAATATCCAAGGATGCCGGGCAGAAAACGCTGCGGCGCGCCACCACCGCTGATGTGACGATCATCCGCGACCTCGCCCGCGCGGCCTACGCGAAGTGGGTGCCCATCCTCGGGCGGGAGCCGCGACCGATGACCGCCGACTACGAGGCGGGAGTGCGCGACCACCTGATAGACCTGCTGCGTGTGGACGGCGAAGCCGTGGCGCTGATCGAAATGGCGCCTAAGGCTGACCACCTGCTGATCGTCAACGTCGCGGTGGTACCCACCCATCAGGGCTGTGGCCATGGCAGCGCGCTGATGGCGCATGCGGAGGAAGTCGCCCGCTCTCTCAACCTGCGCAAGATGCGGCTCTACACCAACGCGCGATTTGCCGAGAATCTCCGACTCTACGGCAGGCTCGGCTATCGGGTTGATCGTAAGGAAGAGCACCCGCAGTTCGGTGCGACCGTATACATGAGCAAGCGCCTCGACGCCGCAGGCAACGAGCAATCCAGCAATAGGAAACCATCATGAGTATTCGCATTGGTATTGTCGGTATCAGCGGCTTTGGCGGAGGCGAAGCGATGCGCCTGGTCGCAAACCACCCGGCTTTCGAACTGGTCTACGCCGCAGGTGAAGGCAGCGCCGGCAGCCGCTTGGGGGACCGCTTCCCCGGTGCGCCAGCCAAGCTGGCCGAAATGATGATCGAGAAATGGGACCCTGCGATGCTCCCGAAGCTCGATGTGCTGTTTGCCTCACTGCCCACGGGCAGTTCCGCCGAGGCGCTGGCGCGTGTCCCCAAGGGCGTGAAGATCGTCGATATCGGCGGCGACCACCGCTATGTTGAAGGTTGGATCTATGGTTTGGCCGACATCTGGCCGGCTCAGATCGAGGGTCAGACTCGCATTGCCAATCCCGGCTGCTTCCCTGCGGCGACGCTTACCGCGTTGGCGCCACTGCTGGCCAATAAGCTGATCGAACCCGGCAACATCGTGATTGACGCCAAGACCGGCATCTCCGGCGCTGGTCGAGGCGGCGGCGACACTAAGTTCGGCTTTGCCGAGAGCAATGAGAACCTGGTGCCCTACGGTCTGATGAAGCACACCCACATGCCCGAGATGGCCAGGACGATTGAGCAGCTAAGCGGCAGCAGCGCGGCCGGGCTGGTGTTTACGCCGCACCTGGTGCCGATGACCCGTGGCATACTCGCGACCATCTACTGCCGCGGTCGCACTACCACGGACCAATGCCTGGACGCGGCGCGGCGCTTCTACGACGGGCGGGCTTTTGTGCGCGTGACCGATAAGCCACCGCAGACCAAATGGGCGACCGGGTCGAACCTTTCGTTCGTTAGCTACGCAACGGACCCAGAGCGAAACTTGGTGATTGCGATGGGCGTGGTGGATAATCTCGGCAAGGGGGCGGCAGGCCAGGCGGTACAGAATGCGAATCTGATCTGCGGCCTGCCGGAAACGGCTGGGCTGGAGGGCGTGCCTGTTTGGCCGTGAGCGTCGCCAAGCGCATAATCAGACCGCTCGCTGCAACGCGCGCCAAATCATGCATTTCGCGCTATAGGCAGGCAAGAAAAGTCAGAGGTCGGGCGCTGCCCGGAAATACCGCATGAAACTGGCCCGCCATGGCCTGATCGCCCTGATGCTGCTGGTGTTTGCCGCAACCGCTGACGCGGCCTGGGAATATACGCGCTGGGGCATGACGGAAGCGCAGGCGGTAACCGCATCACGTCGCGCGGTGCGCAGCCTGCCGGCGGCGGAACGGCGCATGATGGATGCGCGGGTGGAATATCGTGCGCGTGGTACCTTCAGCGTGGAGGGGCTGCGCATGAATATTGCCTTCGGCTTTGATACAAAAACCGGCGGCCTGGCGTGTGTTTCAGGCCGTGGTACTGCGGCGCAAGGCGATGTGCTGCGCCAAAGGCTGATCGCACGCTTCGGGCTGCCGGAATTTGATGATCAGGATCCGCGTAGTGGGGAACAGGACATCGGCTGGACCACGCCGGACAAGATTGATCTGGTGATTACCTCAGCCGGCTTTACCCTGCTGCATTGCGCGCCGGGCTACTGAGCAGCGCCATCAGCGGCGCGATGGACGCTGATTTATCCAAAGCCCATAGCGCCGCAATCTGCGCTTCCACATCGGAAGTGGTGCCGCCAAGTGCGGCATTGGCGCGGTATTTGGCGGCGAGTTCCGCGTCACTCAGCGGGTGTTCAGCGCTGCCGCGCGGGTGTTCGACATAGTGCTGATGCGTGCTGCCATCAGTCAGCATGATGGTCACGCGCGCCGCGCCTCGTGGCAGGCTGGCATCGCATGCCGCCACCACTTTGGCGCGCAGCGCCGCAAGGGAAGCATCCTGCACCGCGGGCATTTCAAAATCCGCCACATCCGCGCGGCCAAGCAGCAGCGCAATCGCGGCGCAGTGATGGATGCTGACGCGCGTGTCGCGTTCATTGCGCACGTCGCGATCCCCGCGCGCCAGCAACAGCGCATCACCGGCCACCGTTACGCTTTTAATGTGCGCCACCGCCGCGCCAAGCTGTTCGCGCAGCGCCAGGCAGGCATCAATCACCGCATGAAAGACAATCCCCGCCGCATAGGGCTTGTAGGTATTGCGCGCGATTTCCCAGCGCTGGCCAAGCCCTTCTGTGATCTCGGCCAGCACCGGCTCATCCCCCATGGCGCGCGCCCAACCCAGAGGTCCTTCAATGGCCAGCGGCGCAGCACGATAGCCGCGGGCGGCAAAGCGCGCGGCCAATATGCCATTGCGTGCCGCATTGCCCACGCCGATATTCTTCGCAGCAGTCGCCAAGTTCTCAACGATGCTGCCGGATTGGCTGGCGGCAATGCCAAGCGCATGCGCGGTTTCTTCTGCCGATAGCCGCATCAGACGCGCCGCTGCCGCCGCCGCGCCAAAAACGCCGCAGGTTGCGGTAATGTGCCAGCCCCGCGCGTAATGTCCTGGGGAAACCGCATTGCCAATGCGGCAGGCGATTTCTCCGCCCAATAGAAAGGCATGCAGAACCTCGGCCCCGCTGGCGCCGAGTTCCTCACCAAGCGCAAAGGCCACCGGGGCGACAGGTGCGCTTGGGTGGATCACCGTGTTCAGATGCGTGTCGTCATAATCAAGCAAGTTTGAAGCGACAGCATTGACGAAAGCTGCTTCCATCACGCCAAGCCGATCGCGCTGCCCCAGCACGGTGGCGCGTGGCTTGCCTGAGGCATCGCGCATGATTTCAAACGCTGTGATCACCGCCGGATCACGCGCAACACCCAGGGCGCAGCCGATGTGATTGAGGATGGAACGCCGCCCTTCATGCCGCAGTGCCTCAGGCAGGGAATCGAAGCGCGATTCAGCGACAAAACGCCCAAGGATTTGCGTGGCGGAAAATGCTTCACCCATGGGGCACGCCCTTTGATCTATTCAGCGATTTCACGCGCCATGACACGTGCCGGCGCACCATCTGATCCGGTGATGGAAAGCGCACCGAAAATGAATTCCACGCGCTTGCCGGCCAGCGGGCGGGGCCCGCGCAAATGTTCACAAATCAGCACGCCATCACGCAGCAGGCGCTGATGCACGGGCCAGGTGAAGCCCTCGGCCGGGCGGCGATGCACCGGCAGATCGGGCGTTGGAAAATCACAGGCCAATAGCTTCACCTGCTTCGCCACAATCCAATCCGCTGCTGCAAGACTCAAACACGGATGCGCATCATAGGCGGGTGTATTGATGTGCGGCGAAGACCCCGTATCCAGCGCAAGGATATCACCCGGGCGCAGCAAGGGGCGCGCAGCTTCCAGATGTTCTGGTTCGATCAGGCTATTGGCCGGCAAATCAAAGCGCCAGACAACGCCGGGACCATTCCAGCGTTCCAAGGGAACTTGTTCCATGCTGGGGCCATCGCTGAAGAAGTGGCAGGGCGCATCCACATGCGTGCCGGTATGCACCACCATCTCAAAGCTCGTCACCGTTAGCGGATCGGCCGGCAGGCAAAACAGCTTCTTGACCTTGGGCGGGCCGAAGGTGGGCACGCGCGGCATTGCTTCATCTATCGGGTGCGTCAAATCAAGCCAGGGGCCGAGCGGTTTGGTTTCCGTCCGCGGTGGCAGCGGCATCCAACCACGCCAACCAAGCCCGCGTTCCTTTGCCTTATCGCACATGTTTTCTCTCCCCTATGCAGCGCGCATTTTTCAGGGCTTGGGCGTCAGTGAGAGTTTTTTCATGCTGCCCTCCCTCTCTTGCCACGATCGTGGCCGGGCGCGCGCTATCTGTCCAGCACGCGCACCGCTTCCCCTCGCGCGCCAGCGGCGCAATACTCGGTCCCAAGACCAAAGGGATGAAACAGCATGGCCAAGGGCGGCGGTTTGCTTTGCGTGATGAATGATATCGCGCCTGCTTGTGATCGGCGCGATTACGAAGCCTGGTATCAGCAGGATCACGTACCTGATCGGCTTGGCATTCCGGGATTTCTCTCTGCCCGGCGCTATCGCCGCCTAAATGGCCCGCGTGCGGAGTTTCTCACCTTCTACGAAACCGCGATACCGCAAGTGTTATGTTCCGCGCCTTATCTCAAGCGCTTGGCAGAGCCCACGGAGTGGACCGCGCGCATCATGGCGCATTTCCGCACCATGTCGCGCAGTATTTGCCGCGTGGCTTTGGATGAGGGGCAGGCCGGTGCCGGCGGCTTGCTGGCGCTGATCGCGCATCAGGCGGCACCCGCAGCAGCGCTTGAAGCACAATTGACCAAAGCCCTTGAACAGCCCGGCGTGACGCGCGTGCGGCTGTGGTGCGCTGATCCAACCGTGACCGTCCCAAGCCCCGAAGAAAGACTACGCCCAGGGGGCGATGGGTCCTTCGCCACGATTATCGTGGTTGAAGGCACGAATGCCGAAATGATCAATGCAGCGCTTGCCGCGCAGGGTGTATCGGACCCTGCCACTTTCTACAGCCTGATCTATGCGTCACCTGAACTACCCCAGAAGGAATCACCTCCATGACCACGCGCGCCCTTGCGGAATTTACAGCCTCCATCAAGCCCGATGCACTGCCGCCAGAAGTACGGCGCCAGGCGACACGGCTTGTTTTGGATGCGCTAGGCTGCGCCATGGCAGCCTGGACTGAGGATGCGGAGAAATCCCGCATCGCGCGCGATATCGCGGCACTTTATCCCGGCGTACCCGGCGCGCATATCATGGGCACGAAGGGGGTTGCGGTGCAGCCGGCTTTCGCGGCACTCGCCAATGGCATTCTGATCAATGCCGCCGATAATGATGACACGCATAAGCGCGCCTTGTTGCATGTCGGATCCGTCATGGTGCCAACCGCGCTTGCCTTGGCCGAAGCGCGTGGGCTTTCTGGCCGCGCCATGCTGGCGGCGCTGGTGGCAGGGTATGAGGTCGCGGTGCGTGTCGGCATGGCGGTGATGCCAACGCATTATCGTTTCTGGCATTCCACAGCGACTAATGGCACTTTCGGTGCCGCTGCCGGTGCGGCCCATGCCATGGGGCTGGATGCAGATGGTGTGCAACGCGCGCTTGGCCTGGCCGGCACACAAGCTGCCGGGCTGAATACCTTCTTTGAATCCGGCGACATGACGAAATCCATCCACCCCGGCAAGGCCGCGCTGAATGGTATTCTGTCGGCGCAATTGGCGGCGCTTGGTGCCACCAGCCCGCCCGGTATTCTGGAACACCCCAAAGGCTATCTGGCGGCATTTTCGCTGGAACCGAAAGCGGCCGCGCTCACGGCAGGGCTCGGGACGGAATGGGAGATTCTACAAAACGGCTTCAAATATTTCCCTTCGATCCTGGCGAGCCATTCGCCCATTCAGGCAACACTCGCCATCGTGGCCAAGCACAAGCCGGACCCGAAGCGCATCATCGCCATTACCAATGAAACCTATGAAACGGTGAAATCACATTTTTCGAACAAGGATGTCACGACGCTGATGGGTGCGCGGGTTTCCGTGCCCTATTGTATCGCTGCCGCCGCGGTGGATGGGGAATTGACGCAGCGCCAATTCGCGCCGGCGCGCGTGAATGATGCGCTTATCCGCCAGGTGCTGGCGCGCACGGAAGTGGTGCCGGATGCGGAATTGAACAAACTCTACCCGGCGAAATTCCCCGCCCGCGTGACCATTACCTTGGAAGATGGCACGAAGCTGACAGAAACCGTGCTGCTGCCGAAGGGTGACCCCGGCGCGCCGCTTTCCGATGATGAATTGGAAGCGAAATACCGCGACAATGCCGAACCGCTTTTGGGCAAGGCGGGCGCTGCGGCGCTACGGGACGCGATCTGGCGCCTGGATGATGCGCCGGATGTGGCAGACCTCGTGCGCGCTATGCAGCCAAGATAACCCCTACCCATACCGCTTCAGAATATCGCGCATGGCCGGCGCCAAATCCGGCCTGGCCAGCGCGTAAGCTACCTGCGCTTCCAAAAAACCCGCCTTGTCGCCGCAATCAAAGCGGCGGCCTTCATAACGCAGCCCATGGAAGGGCTGCGTGCCGATCAGCTTCGCCATGCTGTCAGTCAATTGCACTTCACCGCCCGCGCCCTTTTCCATCCGCGCCAAATGGCCGATCACTTCCGGCATCAGCACATAGCGGCCAATGATGGTCAGGTTGGACGGCGCCTTTTCAATCGGCGGCTTTTCCACCAGGCCCTTTACGGAAACCAGCCGCCCACGATCTTCCGCCACATCCAAAACGCCATAGCGGTTGACGCGATCACGCGGCACTTCCTCAATCGCCACCACATTGCCGCCGGTTTCGCGATAGGCCTCGGCAAGCTGCGCCGTGCAGGACACTTCGCATTGCATCAGATCATCGGGCAGCAGGATCGCGAAGGGATCATCGGCAATGAAGGCGCGCGCGCACCAAATGGCATGGCCAAGCCCCATTGGCACTTGCTGGCGCACGGAAAAGACCATGCCCGGCTGAATCGCGTCAGCCCGCAGCGCCGCCAATTCCTTTTCCTTGCCGCGTTCGGCCAGCGTCTTTTCCAGCTCATAGGCAATGTCAAAATGATCCACCAGCATGGTCTTGCCGCGCCCGGTAATCAGGCAGATTTGTTCAATGCCCGCAGCGCGCGCTTCTTCCACCGCGTATTGGATCAGCGGCTTGTCCACGATGGGCAGCATTTCCTTCGCCATGGTCTTGGTGGCGGGCAGGAAACGCGTGCCAAGCCCGGCAACGGGCAGCACGGCTTTCTTGAGTGGCTTCAACGGCACGGGAGGCTTCCCCTGAATTGATCTTCTTTCTTCTTATGCCGCGAAAGCCGGGCATGATTAAGGCGCGTGCTGGGGCTCAAAACACCGAAAAGCGCTCTTCCAGAATGCGGCGCCGGGGCACGCCGAGTGCGGCCAGCCCTTCTCGCGCGGCACGGATCATGGGGCCAGGGCCGCAGAGCAGGAAAATCCAACCCTCCCGCGCGGCTTGCGCCGCTTCGGCCTCGATCAATGCGGGCGTCATCATGCCGGCGAAGCCCGCCCAACCCGGCGGGGGTTCCTGCAGCACATGGTGCAGATCAAGCCGCAAGCGCCCGGCAAGTGCTGCCAATTCCGCCGCTGCCATGATTTGCCCCTGATGCCGATTGCCATAAAGCAGGGTGATGGGGCGGGTTTCGCCGCGCGCGGCGGCGTCCCGCAATAGGGAAAGCATGGGCGCCAACCCCGCCCCGCCGGCGATCATGAAAATGCCAGGCTCCTGCCGGCCTTCCAGGCATAGCGCGCCATGCGGGCCATCCACAAAGGCGCGCGCGCCAAGAGGCAGCGTGCCAATCTGGCGCGTGAAATCGCCCACTTCCTTGATCAGAAAGCGCAAGGCCTTTCCATCCGCGGGCGCCGAGGCGATGGAGAAAGGATGCTCGCGCACCGAAAAGGCCGCGCAATTCAGCCGCAACCATGCGAATTGGCCAGCGCGATAGGAAAGCCCCGCATGGCCATCGGGTTCCAGCGTCAGCGACCACAGCCGATCACCCACCCGCTCCAGCCCCGCAATGCGCCAAGGGCGGCGCGCCAGGCGCCAAGGCCGCAGCACATAAACCGCAACCAGACTGCCGAGCGCCAAGGCCAGCAGGAAGGCCCAATAGGCGATCAGCGCTGGTGCGCCCGAATAGCGCCCGGCCGAGATGGCATGGTGCAGCGCCAACCCCGCCAGCAGCGCCGCACCAAGCCCATGGCTGACCCGCCAAGTTTCATAGCGATAGGGCAAATCATCGCGCCTGATGGCGGTGAGTGTCAGCACGCCAAGCAGCAACCAGGCCAAAGCACCGGAAATGAGCGAGGCCGCATCCAAGCCCAGCACCAGCGCGCCGGTAGGGTCATCCGGGCGATCAAAAGCCGCGCCGCTGGGGCTCAGGTAAAACAGCGGATGCAGCAATGCCGCGATCGTCAGCACATGCGCGAAAACCTGATGCCAGCGCAGGCTGCGATCCATGCCGATGCCGGCACTGATCACGCGAAACCGGCCAGAGAGCAGAAATTCCAACAACAGCGCTGCGGTCGCCATCATGGCGATGGCGCTGGACGCCTCATCCAACCAAGGCCGCGCGGGGCCGATCAGCCACCAGCCAAGTGCGACCGGCAGCACGACCAACAGGGCATAGGCGGCAAGGATCACAAGGGCGGGCAGGGTGGATCACCTTTCATCGCGCACAGCCTATCATCGCCTGCGCCGCACGTCTTGGTTTTGACGCCTGCGCGGATTGGGATTTGAATATCATTAAAGCCCAAGGGCAGAACGCATGAACTCCTCCCCGCTATTCAACCCTGCCGATTTTCGTATCGCGCCTGGCATTACGCATCTTTGTGCCGCTGGGGAAACACCCTTTCTGCGCCAGCATGATGCCGCCTTTGCCGCCTATGCCGTCGATAAATCGGATGGGCCGGCCGGGCGCCATCGTCAGGAAGCCATGATGGAAAGCGCGCGGGCGCGGGCGGCGCGGCTGTTTCATGTTCAGCCTGCGGATATCGGCTTTGTGTCATCGGTGGCGGAGGGCGTTTCCATGGTGGTGGAAAGCCTGGATTGGCGCGCAGGCGATACGGTGCTGGTGGACCCGGATGAATATCCATCTGTCGTCGCACCGCTAACGCTGCAACGCCAGCCCAAAGTGACGCTGCGCTTTGCCAAGGCTGCCGACCCCGCCGGCTTTGCTGCCGCGATTGATGGCTCAACGCGCATGATTGGCGTCAGTGCGGTATCCTTCCTGAATGCGGCGCGGCATGATCTGCTGGCCTTGCGCGCGGCAGCGGATAGGGTTGGCGCGCTGCTGGTGGTGGATTTCACGCAAGGCGCCGGCTGGATGCCAATCCATGCCGAGGTTGCGGATTTTGCTTTCTCCGCCTGCTATAAATGGCTGCTGGGCTGCACAGGTGTCGCGCTGGCCTATTGGAATCCCGCGCGTCAGCCAGGCTGGGTGCCAAGCACGGCGGGGTGGCATTCCATTGCCTCTATGGGGCGACCGGATTGGTCTGAAACGCCCGCGCTGCTGCCAGGCGCTGCGCGCTTCACGCGCGGCAATCCATCGCATCTTGGGCTTTATGTTTTGGATTCGGCGCTGCGTTATCTGGAAGCCCATGCGCCTGAGGCGATTGAAGCCCATGTGCAGCGCCTGACGGTGGGGCTGCTGGAACGCTTGCGCGAGGCCGGCATTCCTTCCACCACGCCGCCCGATCCGCGCTGGCATGGTGCGAGTGTTTGCGCTGAACACCCGAAAGCAGCTGCGATTGTGGAGGGCATGGCGCAACGCGGTGTGCTGATTTGGAATGGGCGCGGGCGCATCCGCATTTCCTTCCATGGCTATAATGGCAGTGATGATATGGACCGCGCCGCGGATGCCCTGATTGCCGAATGGCGCGCTGCGGGTGCAAGCTGACGGATAAGATCACCCGGAGGAAGCGCCGATGCGCATGAAAGCCGCCATTCTATTCGAACAGGGCCTGCCGCGCCCCTATGCCAAAACGCGCCCCTTGGTGGTCGAGGAGGTGGAGCTTGACCCACCTGGCCCCGGTGAAATCCTGATCGAAATCGCGGCGGCGGGGCTTTGCCATTCAGACCTTTCCACCATTGAAAATCAGCGCCCGCGCCCGCTGCCGATTGTGATCGGCCATGAAGGGGCCGGCATTGTGCGCGAATGCGGGCCAGGCATTACGGATTTGAAGCCCGGTGATCATGTGATCACGGTATTCGCCTCATCCTGCGGCACCTGCCGTTACTGCGCCCGTGGCCGACCCAATATCTGCCCGAGCGGCAATGCGGCACGCGCGGCGGGATCGCTGGTGAGTGGTGCAAAGCGCATCAAGCGCCTGGATGGGAATTATGTGAACCACAATAGCGGCTTGTCATTGTTCGCGCAGTTCGCCGTGGTGGCGCGGCGTTCAGCAGTGAAGATTGATAAGGATATCCCGCTGGATGACGCAGCGATTTTCGGCTGCGCGGTGATGACCGGTGCGGGTGCGGTGATCAATACCGCACGCTTGCAGCCCGGTGAAAATGTCGCGGTGGTGGGCCTGGGCGGTGTTGGCATGAATGCGCTTTTTGCCGCCGTTGCTTCGGGCGCGGATCGCATCATTGCCGTTGATACCAACCCGAAAAAGCTTGAACAGGCCAAGGAATGGGGTGCTACCGATGTCTTCCTGGCCGGGAATGATGATTGCGCGGCGGCGGTGCGTGATGCGACCGATGGCGGTGTGGATACGGTGATTGAAACCGCCGGCACCATCCCGGCCATGCAGCTTGCCATTGCCATTACTGCGCGTGGCGGCAGCACCATTAGCGCGGGCTTGCCCAATGTGAATGCGTCAGTGTCTTATCTCCATGCGAATTTGGTCTCAGAAGAGAAGAGTATTCGCGGTTCCTATATGGGATCCTGCGTGGCGGAACGCGATATTCCGCGCCTGCTCTCGCTCTATCGGCGCGGCAAGATGCCGGTGAATAAGCTCAAAAGCGGCGTGGTGAAGCTGGAAGAGATTAATGACGGTTTTGACCGGCTTTCAGACGGCACGGTGCTGCGGCAGATGCTGAAGCCGAATGGGTAACGATTAAATGTTGCCATCCTTGGCGGGCAGGCGGCTGAAAATCGCGGCCCGCCAGGAAATCGGCAGACTGCCCGCGAAGCGTGCCAGCATAGTGGTGGGCCAGGGATAGGCGATGCGGGTCTTGCCGCGCGCCAGCCCCGCCAGCGTGCGCCGCGCGGCTTCATCCGCATCCATCAAAAACGGCATGGGGAATTTATTGCGCGCGGTCATGGGTGTGCGGACATAGCCTGGGCAGATCGCATGCATCCGAATGCCGCGCGCGCGTTCTGTCGCATCCAGCGCTTCCGCCCAGCGCTGCACCGCGGCCTTTGTCGCGCAATAGGCCGGCGCACCCGGCGCGGCCACGAAAGCAGCGACGGATGCCACCACGGCCACCCGTCCGCGCAGCCCATCGGCGCCGGGGGTTTGCGCGGCCATGACCTCCAGCGCCGGCAGGGCAGTATTCAAAACGCCCGTCACATTGACCTCAAAAATCCGCCTTGCCTGGGCGGCGGGTTCCGTCACCCCGCCGGTGCCGGCGGAAATGCCGGCATTGGCGATCACCAAATCAAGCCGCCCAGCGCCCGTGATCCAACCCGCCATGGCCGCAGCGTCGCAGACATCCAGCACACATGGTCGCACCTCTGCCCCGCGCGCGCGGCAGGCGTTGGCCGTTTCTTCCAGCCTGGCGGCGTCGCGTCCCGAAAGATGCAGCACCACGCCGGGCGCGGCGCAGGCTTCCGCCAGGGCACGACCCAGGCCGGATGAGGCACCGGTAATCAACACATTTTGCCAAAGCGCTTGCATAACATCTCCTCTGGCGCAAAAACCGCGCATGGCCAAGCTTGCATCCATGACCGGTTTCGCCCGTGCCGATGGCACCCTGCCCGATGGCGCTTCCTTCCTGTGGGAAGTGCGCAGCGTCAATGGGCGGGGGCTCGATTTGCGGCTGCGCCTGCCCAATGGGCTGGATGCGCTGGAACCCGCCTTGCGCGATGCGGCCGGCAAGGCGTTCAAGCGCGGCAATATCTCGGCCACGCTGAACATCAAGCGGGACGAAAAGGCGGGGCCGCGCCTGACACCGGACCCTGTCGCGCTGGAACAAGCGCTGCGCCTGGCGCTGGATTTGGCGGCGCGCATCCCGGGCGCCCCGCCGCCGCGCGCCGAAGCGCTGCTGACCCTGCCCGGCGTGCTGCGCGCGGAAACCACGGAACTGGACGAGGCTGCGGAAGAAGCCCGCCGCGCTTCCGTGGCGGCTAGCTTTTCCACTGCCCTGCAAGCCTTGGCGAAGTCCCGCGCGGCGGAAGGCGCGCGGCTCGCGGAAATCCTGGCCGTCTTGATTGATGAAATCGCTGCCCTGGTGGCACTCGCCCGCGATGCAGCGGCGGATCAACCCGCGCAGCAAAAAGCGCGCTTGCTGGAAAGCCTGGCCGCGCTGCTGGAAGGTGAGCGCCGCGTGCCGGAGGAACGCTTGGCGGCCGAGGTCGCCCTACTCGCCGCCAAATCCGATGTGCGGGAGGAGATTGATCGCCTCAACGCCCATATAGCCGAAGCGCGTGCGCTGCTTGCTTCCGGTGACGCGGTGGGCCGGCGGCTGGAATTTCTGACGCAGGAATTCGTGCGCGAAGCCAATACGCTGTGCAGCAAATCTGCCAGTGTCGCGTTGACGCGCTTGGGGCTTGATCTGAAAGCGGCGATTGAACGCCTGCGCGAACAGGCAGCGAATGTGGAGTAAGCGCCCATGAAGCGTCGCGGCCTTTGCCTGGTGATCGCGGCTCCGCCCGGGGCGGGAAAGACCAGCATCTCCCGCGCGCTATTGGACAGCGAGGCTGATCTCACGCTTTCCGTCAGCGTCACCACACGTGCCATGCGCCCCGGTGAACAGGATGGCGTGCATTATCATTTCCGCGATATGGCCGAATATCACGCCATGATCGCGCGCGGTGATTTGCTGGAGCACGCCATGTTTCTGGGCCGTGGCTATGGCACGCCGCGCGCGCCAGTTGAGGCGGCCTTGGCCGAAGGGCGCGATGTGCTGTTTGACATTGAATGGCAGGGCCATCGGCAATTGAAGGCCAGCATGCCGGCCGATGTCACCAGCATCTTCCTGCTGCCGCCCAGCATGGCGGAACTCGAAAACCGGCTGCGCAAGCGCGGCCAGGATAGTGATGCGGAAATCATCAGGCGCATGGCCGCCGCACGGGAAGAAATCACCCATTGGGATGAATTCGATCATGTGCTGATCAATCAGGATTTCGATGCCACTGTGGCAGCAGCCCGCGCCATTTTGCATGCCGCGCGCAGCACCCGCGCGCGCCAGCCAAGCATGGCGGATTTCATCAAGGGCTTGCTCGGCGCGTGAGCATTGTTCTTGGCATAGTTCTGCCGGTCTTTGCCATTATTGCGCTGGGCTATGCGGCTTCGCGCTGGCGTTTTGTGGATGAGGGTGGCTTTCGCGGGCTGAATTTCTTCACCTTCTCCATCGCTTCGCCCTGTTTGTTGTTCAATGGTGGCACTTCCGGCCATGAAGGCGGCGGGCCGGCCGCATTCGCCTTCTTCATCGCCTCCATGCTGATTTACGGCATTGCGCTTTGGCTGGGCCGTGCAAGGCTGCGCCAGGGCATAGGTGCGGCGGGCCTGTTCGCGCTGAATGCCAGCTTCGGCAATACCGTCATGCTTGGCATTCCGCTGATCACGGCGGCTTTTGGTCAGGCGGGGCTGACCATTTTGCTGGCCATTCTGGCGCTGCATTCCATGGTGTTGCTGAGTGTCGCAACCGTGGTGGCGGAGATTGGGCTGCATAGCCAGGCGCCGCTGTCACGCGTATTGCGCGCCACCTTGCTGGGTGTGCTGCGCCATCCGATTGTCATGGCAGTCTTCCTCGCTTTCGTCTGGCAGGGGCTTGGCCTGCCTGTGCCGGCGCCGGCGCGGCGTGTGCTTGAATTGCTCGGCGCGGCGGGGCCACCGCTGGCGCTGTTCTGCCTTGGCGGATCGCTCGCGGGGTTTTCGTTGGCCGGCGCGCGGGCCGAGGTTGCTTTCGCCAGTTTCCTGAAACTCGCGCTCATGCCCGCGCTTGCCTGGGGCGCTTGTTGGGCCTTGGGGCTTTCGCCCTTGGAAACGGCAGTGGCGGTGGTGAGCTCTGCCCTGCCCACCGGCGCCAATGCCTTTCTGCTGGCGCGGCGCTATGAAACCGGCGTGGGCGCTTCGGGTGCGACGGTGCTGCTTTCTACGCTGATATCCATCGCAACACTTTCCGTGTTGCTCGCTTACTTCAAGGCATGATCATTCCGCGGCGGTGAGTGCCGCGCGGCGGCGGCGCGCCAGCCGCCATTCCTGACCAATCGCCATGATGGCGGTTAGCAGCATGAAGCCGGCGGTGGTGATGAAGATCAGCCGTGGTTCGCCCGCTTCCAACAACCAGCCAAACAAGGGCGGCCCCACCATGCCGCCGATATTGAAGCCGGTGGAGACAATGCCGAACACCGCCCCCGCCTGCCCTGGCGGTGCGGCGGCGCGCACCAGCATATCGCGCGATGGCATGATCATGCCGGTCAGCAAGCCGGCCGCGATCATGGCAAGCACCAGCGCAAAGCCCTGGAAGGTGCCATTGCCGATCAACAGCATCATGCTTGCGGCGGCGATGAAGCCAAAGGTCGCGACCAACCCATGGCGCTTGGTCCAATCCGCGATATAGCCGCCCACCAAAACGCCAATCGCGCTCGCGAACAGATAGCCGGTCAAAGCCCCATTCGCGAGTTCCAGGGTCATGCCCTGCGCCACCCAGGCCGCAACGGAAAAGCTATGTATGCCACCATTGGCCAATGCGAGCATGATGAAGAATACCATCATCGCCATCACGGCCGGGGTCAGCACGCGGCGCACGCCACCCGCTTCGGAAGCGCGCTGCGCGGTTGCTGCCGGGCGGGGTTTGGCCGCATCGCGCCGTGCGGCGAATATCAGCGGTATCGCGACCAGCGGGCCAACCAGGCCGCCAGCAATCATTGCCCAGGACATGCCGCCGAGTGCAGCAACACCCAGCATGAAGGCGGGTGCGATGGCACCACCCAAAAAGCCGCAAGCGGTGTGCAAGGAAAAGGCGCGGCCCACACGGCCTTCGCTGATATCCGAACCTAGCACCGCGTAATCCGCTGGGTGATAAACACTATTGGCAAGGCCAGCCATGGCGGCGGCCACCAATAGCATGGGCCAGCTTGGAAACAGCCCAAGCAGAATGAAGGCGGAACCCCCAAACATCAGCGCCGCTGCCAGCATTTTGCGCGGGCCTATCCGGTCCACCACAAAGCCCATCGGCGCCTGCGTAAAGGCCGAGACAATATTGAACACCGTCAGCGTCAGGCCGAGTTCGATATAGGAAACATCGAGCGATTCCCGCAGCAGCGGGAATAGCGGCGGCAGGATCAGGATATGCAAATGGCTGACGAAATGCGCGGCACAGATTTGCGCCAGCGTGGTTTTTTCAGCCGCACTCCAACCCGATGCCATGGTCAATGCGCCTCTGCCCAGGAATGGCCTTGCCCAACTTCAACCGAAAGCGGCACGCGGAGTGTGGCAACCGATTCCATAATGCTCCGCACAAGGGCGGAGGTTGCTTCTACCTCAGCCTCTGGCACCTCGAACACCAATTCATCATGCACTTGCAACAGCATGCGCGCCTTGAGGCTGGCATCGCGCAAGGCGCGCGGCAGGCGCACCATGGCGCGCTTGATGATCTCTGCCGCGCCACCCTGGAAGGGGGCGTTGATGGCGGCGCGTTCGGCGCCGGCACGGCGCACCGGGTCGCGCGTGGCGATATCCGGAATCCACAGCTTGCGGCCGAAAGGTGTGCGCACAAAACCATGGGTGCGCGCTTCTTCCTTCAGCCGCTCCATTTCCTGCCTTATGCCCGGATATTGCGCGAAATAGGCATCAATAATGGCGCGGCCTTCTCCCGGCGGAATGCCAAGGCGCGTCGCAAGACCAAAGGCCGACATGCCATAGATGATGCCGAAATTGATCGTCTTGGCGCGGCGGCGCGCTTCCTTGTCCACCTTGTCGCGCGGAATGCCGAAGATTTCGGACGCGGTGCGGGCGTGGATGTCTTCGCCTGCCGCGAAGGCTTCACGCAATGTCGGTACCTCAGCCAAATGCGCCAGCAATCTCAGTTCAATCTGGCTGTAATCAGCGGCCAATAGCACATGGCCCTTTTCGGCGATGAAGGCGCGGCGGATGCGCATGCCTTCCTCACTCCGGATCGGGATATTCTGCAAATTGGGATCGGTCGAAGAAAGCCGCCCGGTCGAGGTGATCGCCATTTGATAGCTTGTATGCACGCGCTTATCGGCGGGATCTATTTGCGCGGCTAGGCCCTCAACATAGGTGGATTTCAGCTTGGCCAATTGGCGCCATTCCAGCACCTTGCCGGCCAATTCCACGCCTTGGGCGCTGAGTTCTTCCAGCACCGCCGCATCGGTGGAATAGGCGCCGGTCTTGCCCTTGCGCCCGCCGGATAGCCCCATTTCATCAAACAGGATCTCGCCCAATTGCTTGGGCGATCCGACATTGAAGGCGCGCCCCGCAAGCTTATGAATGGCGGCTTCCAAGACTGCCAAGCGCCCCGCGAAGTCTTCGCCAATGCGCGCCAATTCCGCGCCATCCACCTTCACGCCGGCGGCTTCCATCTCGCGCAATACGGGGATCATGCGGCGTTCGATCTGTTCGTAACTCGCCAGCGCGCCATCGGCGCGCAGGCGCGGGCGCAGCAGCAGCCAAAGGCGCAAAGTCACATCCGCATCTTCGGCGGCATAGGCCGTGGCCTTGTCCAAAGGCACTTCGCTGAACAGCATCCGCGCCTTGCCGGTGCCCGTCACCTCATCAAAGCTGATCGGCTTATGGCCCAGATGCAGAACCGAAAGCTCATCCATGCCATGGCCATGCCGACCGGCTTCCATGGCGTAGGATAGCATCATGGTGTCATCAATCGGGCTGATGTCGGCAAAGCCGCCATTCTCGGCCCGCGCTAGCACTTCCAGATCATATTTCGCGTGCTGGAAAATCTTCAGCACCGAGGCATCGGTGAAAAGCGGCCGCAGCAAAGCGAATGCGGCATCCGGCGCGATTTGCTCAGGCGCCGGCGCGGCCAGCATATCGCCCGTGCTGCCATGGCGGATCGGCACGTAACAGGCGCGGCCCGGCGCAATGGCAAGCGAAAACCCGACCATATTGGCGCGCCGCGCATCCAGGCTATCGGTTTCGGTATCCACCGCGACAACGCCTGCTTCACGCGCCAGCGCGACCCAGCGCGCCAGGCTTGCTTCATCCGTCACGCAATCATAGGCGCCAAAGGGCGCAGCAACATTGGGCGTCTCTGCCGCGGGTGCCTCCGACGCCATGGCACGGCTCGCCGCGCGATGCGGTGCGCCATTCGCCTCGCCAAAGCCCATGCGCGCCAGGATGGAGCGGAAACCCTGCGCACGCAGAAAGGCTTCCAGCTTGCCATCACCCGGCGCCTTGGCTTCCAGCGCGGCAATCTCCAGCGGCAGCGGCGCATTGTCATCAAGCGTCACCAGGCGGCGCGAAATCCGGGCCATCTCGGCGTTTTCCAATAGCGCTTCGCGGCGCTTCGGCTGCTTGATTTCGCCCGCGCGGGCCAGCAGCGCTTCAAGATCGCCATATTCGGTGATCAATTGCGCCGCGGTCTTGATGCCAATGCCCGGCACGCCCGGCACATTATCCGTCGCATCGCCGGCCAGCGCCTGCACATCCACCACTTTTTCGGGTGCGACGCCGAATTTTTCCATCACCTCCGGCGCGCGCAGCGGCTTTTGCTTGATGGGATCGAGCATTTGCACCGCAGGGCGGATCAATTGCATCAGATCCTTGTCAGAAGACACAATCGTGACATGACCGCCGGTGGCTTCGAAAGCCTTGGCATAGGCGGCGATCAGATCATCCGCTTCAAACCCATCCTGCTCCACGCGCGCGACACCAAAGGCATCGGTCGCATCGCGGATCAGGCCGAATTGCGGCACCAATTCCGGCGGCGGGTCCGGGCGATGCGCCTTGTAATTGGGGTAAATCTGATTGCGGAAGGTATTGCGCCCGGCGTCAAACACCACCGCGATATGGCTGGCGGCGTGACGCAGCAGAAACTGCGACAGCATATTGGTGAAGCCAAACACCGCATTCACCGGCGTGCCATCCGGGCGCGTCATCGGCGGCAGCGCGTGATAGGCGCGAAAGATATACCCCGAACCATCCACCAGAATCAGGTGGCGTTCACCGGGCTTGGTTTCCGGCAGGCCCTCGGCCCCCGCAATCGCCTCGCTCAAGGCTTTGCCATGTGGGCGCGCCGCTTCAGGGCCGGTGCCGTCTTCAATGGCCATGATCCTCGCCGGCGCCTTCGGCCAGCACATAGGTGATGGAACAGTAAGGGCAGGTCACATCATGGCCTTCAATATGCAGCCAGATGCGGGGGTGGCCGAGGCCGCTCGCCGCTTCCCCATCGCAGGCCACCTTGCGGCTATGGACCGTGACGCGCTGTTCGGGTGTCACGCCCACCACGGGCTTTGGGCCATAGCTGGTCATTTGCTGGTCGCGCATCTGGGTCCTCATTTGGCAAAACTTTTGCGGATCATACCGGGGCGGCGGGTGATGGACCAGCCTTGCCCGGCACCCTATCTGATGCCCATGACCATGAAGCCCCTCATAACGTCGCGCCGGGCGCTGCTGGCCGGCCTGGCTTTGGCCGGCTGTGCGGAGGCGCGTGCCCCCATGGGGCCGGCGGTAACCAGGCCCGCCGTGCTGGATGATGCGTTGGTCATGGCCGATGGGCTGCGCCTGCCGCTGCATGCCTGGCGCCCGGAAGGGCCACCGCGCGCCGTGATGCTCGCCTTGCATGGCATGAATGAATATGGCCGGTCCTTTGCCGAAGATGCTGCGCCCTGGTTCACCGGGGCGGGGGTGGCGCTTTACGCCTATGACCAGCGCGGCTTTGGCGGCGCCGCGCCGCGCGGCGTTTGGCCGGGGCATGAGACCCTGGCGCAGGATGCCATTACCGCCGCTGGGTTGATGCGCGCCCGCCATCCGGGCCTGCCGGTCTTCATGATGGGCGAAAGCATGGGGGGTGCGGTGCTGGTGCTGGCCGGCAGCAAGGCGCCCATGGCCGATGGCCTTGTGCTGTCCGCCCCGGCCTTGCGCGGGCGGGCCAGCCTGGCCTGGCAGGCGCGGCTGATGCTGGAAACGCTGAATGCGCTGACGCCGGGACTGGCGCTATCTTCCAGCGCGCCGCTGTTTCGCCCAACGGATAATCTGGACGCCTGGCGGCGCTGGTCCGGCGACCCGCAAGTGTTGAAGCAAACCCGGGTTGATGCCGTGGCCGGCCTGGTTGATCTGATGGATGCTGCCACCGCTGCCCTGCCGCGCTTCACCGCCCCAGCCCTGGTGCTTTACGGCGCGAAGGATGAGCTGGTGCCGCCCAAGCCGATTCGCGCCGCCCTGGCCCAATTGCCGCGCGGGGCCGCCCAGCGCCTGGCCTTCTACCCAGAAGGCCATCACATGCTGCTGCGCGATTTGGGCGGCGCGGCAGTGGCCGGCGATATCCTGGCCTGGATGGCCGATCGCGACGCGCCCTTCCCCAGTGGCGCGGATCAGGCGGCCGCCGCTTGGCTCGGTTTGGCCTGAACGGGCTTCCAATCCTGGCGGCGCATGGCATGGTGGGGGAAGGTAATTTCGATAAGGGAGGCATAACCCCATGCCGGTCAATGGCCTTGGCCCCTATGATGACAGCAATATCTTCGCACGTATCCTGCGCGGCGAGATTCCGGCGAAGAAGGTGCATGAGGATGATCATGTGCTGGCCTTCCATGACATCGCTCCCCAGGCGCCGGTGCATGTGCTGGTGATCCCGAAGGGCAAATACGTCTCCATCGCCGATTTCAGCGCTACTGCGACGCCTGATGAAATCACCGGCTTTTGGCGCGCCGTGGGTCAGGTGGCGAAGGGCCTGGGGCTGGAGCCCGATGGCTATCGCGTGCTGATGAATATGGGCATGCATTCCGGCCAGGAAGTGCCGCATTTTCATGTGCATATTTGTGGCGGGCGCCCCTTGGGGCGCATGATCGCCCAAGCTTGAGAATAGAAAGAGGAAGCGTGATGTTCGATACGATTATTGTGGGCGGCGGTTCCGCCGGTTCAGTGCTGGCGCATCGGCTCTCAGCCCGGAGCGGCCATAAGGTGCTGCTCTGTGAGGCTGGCCCCGACGCACCGCCCGGTGAGGAACCGAAGGAAATCCGCGACAGCTACCCTGGCACCGCCTATTTCGATCCGCGCTTTCATTGGACGGAACTGCGCGTGCATACGCAGATTGTCTCTCACAATAACCCTGGGGAACGCCCGCCCTTGCGCAAATACGAACAGGCGCGGGTTTTGGGCGGCGGTTCTTCCATCAATGGGCAAATGGCCAATCGTGGCGCGCCAACGGATTATGATGAATGGGAAGCGCGTGGCGCGACCGGCTGGAATTGGGATGCGGTGCTGCCCTATTTCAAAAAGGTTGAGCACGATCTTGATTTCGATGGTCCCTTCCATGGCAAGGATGGGCGTATCAAGGTGCGCCGTATCAAGCCCGAGAAGTGGAACAATCACGCCAAGGCCGCCGCCAAATCCTTCGCCGCCGCCGGCTTCAAGGCTTTGGAAGACCAGAATGGGTTTTTCGAGGATGGCTATTTCCCGATCACCATTTCCAATGCCGAGGAACAGCGTGTTTCGGCCGCCATGGGCTATCTGGATCGCGAAACCCGCGCCCGGGAAAACCTGACGATTTCCTGCGAAACCCAGGTGAGGGAATTGCTGTTTGAAGACCAGCGCTGCGTTGGCGTAGTGGCCCTGGTGCGCGGGCAGGAACAGCGCTTCATGGGGCGGGAGATCATCCTATCCTGCGGCGCCATTCATTCGCCAGCGCATTTGCTGCGTTCGGGCATCGGCCCCGTTGGGCATTTGCGGGATTTAGGTATTCCCGTGCGCATGGCCCTGCCAGGTGTTGGCCAGGGCCTGATGGATCATCCTTCCATTGCGCTATCGTCCTTCCTGAAGCGTGGCGCACGGGTAGATAATCAAACGCGCCGCCATATCCTGCTTGGGCTCCGCTACTCATCCAAGCTGGAAGGCGTGCCGGCGGGGGATATGTTTGCCGCTGTTGTCAGCAAATCCGCCTGGCATGCGGTGGGGGAGCAAGTCGCTTCCATGCTGCTTTGGGTCAACAAGACCTATTCGGAAAGCGGGCAATTGAAGCTTGCTTCCAGCAATTGGCGCGATGAGCCGATTGTCGAATTCAACCTTCTGTCAGACAAGCGCGATCTTGACCGGCTGATGAGCGGCTTTCGCATGATGGCCGCGATCCAGATGAGTGATGAGCTTGGCAAGGTCACGGATAATCACTTCCCGGCCAGCTATAGCGACCGCGTGCGCAAGATTGGCGTGGTGAATGACAAGAACCGCATGCTGACCAATTTGATCAGCCTGGTGCTTGATGGGCCGGCTTTCCTGCGCAAGTATTTCATTGACCGTTTCGTGGTGGAAGGCTTCCGCATTGATCAGGTGCTGACCGATGATGCGGCTTTGGAAGCCTTTATCCGCAAGGCGACGATTGGTGTTTGGCACGCTTCCTGTTCCTGCCGCATGGGCCGGCCGGAAGACCCCATGTCGGTGGTGGATATCAATGGCCGGGTGAAGGGGATTGAGGGGCTGCGCGTGGTGGATGCGTCAATCTTCCCGGTTGTGCCCTGCGCGAATACGAATTTCCCGACGTTGATGTCGGCGGAGAAAATCGCCGATGCGATCATTGCGGGGGAGTGAGGGGGCGCTGATTTACTAATGAAGCAGGCGAAACCCTTCATGCGACATTACGCCGATTTGGAGATTATTCATGGGTAGGTCTTCATCATAAAGGGAGATGCGTTTCTCGGACCCAAGCAAGTGCAGTAGAACTCGATCGCAAATTTTTGTTGACATTCAGTTACCTACGAGAGTGAGATAAACCATGCTATCCGGTCAAAACCTTCGCTCAGCAGAAGCTGGTTCGGGCAGGCGGGTCAGGGTGCTTCTCTCTGGTCCCGGCCTGATAGGCAAAAAGCATGCGCAGCTTATTGCCCAGTCTGCAAACAGCCTTCTGATCGGCATCGTTGCGCCAACGAGCAAAGAAAATTTAGATTTCGCAGCCGAGCGCGACTTACCGCTATATACGTCATTGGATGAAGCCATAGCCAAGATATCATTTGATGCCGCTATCATTGCATCACCAAATGAGTTTCATGTGCCGCAAGCCCTAACATGCATAAAGCATGGGATACCGGTGCTGGTCGAAAAACCACTCGCGGCAGATCTTGAAAGCGCTGCTTTCATCTGCGCCGAGGCAAAAAGATGCAATGTCCCTGTTCTTGTCGGCCACCATCGAACCTACAGCAGTATGCTGACCGAAGCGCGAAATTTCATTCAATCCTCGGAATTTGGTGAATTGGTTGCCGTGCAGGGAAGTGCGCTTTTTCGCAAGCCTGAACAGTACTTCGAAGAAGGCCCTTGGAGAGCGAAGATTGGTGGCGGACCCATCCTGATCAATCTTATCCATGAAATTGGCATCCTCCGTTTTCTTTGCGGACAAATAAGTGCAGTCTCTGCCAGCGCAAGCCGGAGGCGCCGGGGTTTAGAGGTCGAAGATACCGCTGCGATTGGTCTCAGATTTCAAAATGGCGCACTTGGCACTTTCATCCTTTCCGACATCGCGGCGAGCGACCGGAGTTGGGAATTGACCACCGGCGAAAATCCTGCGTACCCGCAATCCCTCGATACGGCTTGCTACCACTTTGCCGGCACCAATGGCTCCCTTGATTTTCCGGTCATGAAGACACGATTCTACCAACCCAGCCACCCCCCATCATGGTGGTCGCCCTTCGAAACAGATTTCTTGAGAAGGGAAGTGGCCGATAACCTTAGCAAGCAATTCGCCCATTTTGAGGCCGTGGTGCTGCATGGGGTGCGTCCTCTTGTGCCACCTGAGGAGGGCTATGAAAACATGCGCGTTATTGATGCTGTCAAGCGTTCGATAGATGCGCATGCTGAGGTTGAGGTGCCACATTGAGTAAGGCCAAACCAATGAAGTTTGAGAGGCCTGTGGCCACTGGAAGTGTACCCGCCGAGGAGGTCGTGCCCTTGTATGTGAGCCAACCTCTCCTGCCGGATCCGACCGCCCTCAATGAATACATCAGCAAGATCTGGGCTTCCAAATATGTGACCAATCACGGCCCATTGAGTCTGGAACTTGAAGATCGTCTGGCGGCTTTTCTACGTGTGCCGACAGCCAGATTATTCAATAATGCAACGATAGGGCTCCTGGTCGCGCTCAAGCTTTTCGATCTTCCCCCTGGAAGCGAAGTCATTACTACCCCGATGACTTTTGCCGCGACCGCCCATTCGATCGCCTGGAATAATCTACGACCGGTTTTCGTGGATATCAGGAAGGCTGATTTGACGATTGATCCCGAGGCTGTGGAATTGGCGATTTCACCCCGAACCTCGGCGATCCTGGCGGTGCATGTTTATGGCTGCATCTGTGATCATGATGCCTTGCAGCGTCTGGCCGACTTGCATGGCTTAAAGCTGATCTATGATGCAGCCCATGCCTTTGGCGCCTATTGGAATGGACGTCCTGTCGCCTCTCTGGGAGATGCGTCAGTCTTTTCCTTCCACGCAACAAAGCTCTTCAATACTCTGGAGGGCGGGCTTATCACAACCAATAAGGTTGAAGACCGTGAAAGTATCTATTTGCTCCGAAATTTCGGCATCAAGAATGAGGAGGAAGTAGTTGCAGTCGGCATCAACGGCAAAATGAATGAGCTTCAGGCTGCCATTGGTCTGCTTAATCTCGATATCTTCGAAATCGAGCGTGAGAAACGCAGCAGGCTGAGACAGCGCTATAGGGAAATTCTGAGCGGTTTGGACGGTGTGCTTCTGCAGGAGGCTGCAGAAAACACCACCCAGTCCGAGCAATATCTTCTGGTGCGTATTGACCGCACACGATCGCGCCTTGATCGGGACCAGGTGAAAGAACGCCTCGCCGAAAGGAAGATATTTGCCCGGAAGTACTTCTACCCTATCTGCACGGATTATGAACCCTATCGCAACATGCCGATCATTTCCAAGCGCGCCAGGCCTTATGCCCAAATTGCCAAGGAACAGGTGCTTTGCCTGCCTTTGCATTCAGCCGTGACAGAGGCCCATCTTGACCTGATCGCGGAAGTCTTCCGCGAATGCTGACTCGTCGGCACCATACCGTCGCGCGAAATTAGCCGTGACCATCTTTTGAAGTCGTTATTGCCTTGCATCAGCCAGAAGGGAGGAAAAGCCGTGAAAGTCTTGCTGCTTGACGCAGCCTTCAGCGCGGTTCCCATTCACGAATACCTCACTGCTATCGGCTGCGATGTCTGGACCATGGGAAATAGAAGTGAAGACGCTCTTGCTGTCGCCCATAAGGAGAATTGGATCTGTGCCGATTATGCGAATGCGGCTCTGGTTCAACACTACGTTGATGTGCATGGCTTCGAAGTGGTTGTGCCCGGATGCACCGATGTTTCGATGGCGAGCTTTGTTCGGCTCAAGCAGCGGGGCAGCTATACCCTCTCGGCAGAAACAAACGATATCCTTACCAACAAGCCGCTATTCCGCCGGCTATGCCTTGAACTGAATATTCCGGCGCCCCGTGCGGTAGATGTTAGGCTGCTCCCAAGGTACGGGAAATTCATCTGCAAGCCAGCGGATAGCTTTAGTGGCCGAGGCGTCACGATCTTCGATGCGGCGGATACGAAAGCAGTGGATGCGGCCGTGCGTCTGGCAAGGACCCAAAGCCCGAGCGGCGAGGTGATCTGCGAAAACTTTATCGAAGGGGAGTTGCACAGCTATACGGCCTTTCTGAAGTCTGGAGCCGTTGACCGGGCCTTCATCGTTCGCGAGGGGTCGCGCTACAATCCTTTTGCTGTCGATACATCCTATCTTTGTGATGATTATGACAGCAAAAAGCTGGGCACACTGCGTGGCGCGATTGAAGCAGTATCCGCCCATCTTGGCTTATGCGACGGCCTTTTGCACACGCAGTTCCTGGACGCGGGAGATGGCATCGCAATCATTGAAATGACAAGGCGGTGCCCGGGTGATCTATACGCGCGACTGATTGAATATAGCACAGGGTATCACTATGCCGGTGAGTATGCCGCATGTTTTCTCGGTACCCATAGGGAAGCTCCTCCACTGCGGCGACGCTATGTCTTGCGTCACACGCTAAAGCAGGTCGGGAAAGACCGATTCTTTGGCTTGGGTATTGACTTGCCAGGTGTTTTCAAGATTGTACCGCTTGCACGCAATGGCGACACCCTGGACGCGAAAGTGGCGACACGTGTTGCATTGGCTTTCGCTGAAGCCGTGGATGATGAGAGTTTGCGACGGCTTTATTTCGAGACCATTAATCGGTGATGCTCAATTGATTTGGCTTTATCCATCCTTAAGTGGTTAAGACTGGTGTTTGCGACCAGATACAATGCGAGGTGCCCTATGAGCATAAAAATCGGGAATCATCCATTCAACGTGTGTAGGCCCAAAAAGAGCTATTTCTTTCTAAATGAAACATTGACACCATTTCAAGAATCTCACCAATAAAGCGATCAACCCCAAATTCATCCTCAGCCCGACGCCTGCTTTGATCGAGTATTGCTAAAAGATCGCTATCACGGCTTGCACCCATTTTCCGAATATCAGAGATATGTGCGTCGATTTGATCCGGCAATTCGGCGCCATCAATAAGAACCGATTTGAAATTTGGGTAAGAAGCGAGCGCTTGGTCAAGAAAAGGCGTACCGTCAGAGATGCTAAAAGCCTTTGCCATGAGGGCAGAAACGATTCGTTCATGCACGAAATTCAAAGTACAAGGCGAAATATTCAGCAAGATGCGGCTACGTGCGTAGACCTGATCAAGCTGGTCGGCCGGAATTGGTCCATGAAACTTCGCGCGCGAATTGGTCTTTTCTATGTGTGCCCAATTACCAAAGATATGCCCGCCATGTCGCATGACTTCCCATAACATGCGTTCGGCCCTTACGGCGCGGACATAAGCATCCACCTCCGAGCAGACCCTTAGTAGCAACGCCTTACTCTCACCGAAACGCATCGTGTGCGCCGCGAAGGCATCAACAACAATCTGTCCGATGGTTTTCTTCTGCCCCGCCAGAGCGACGGCTGACGCATCTTCAATAACTCCACGTATTTTATCCGGAAGCGTAGTCCACTTGGCGCGTCTAGCCTTGGGGTCCACGCCAGTTTTGACGTAGACGATTTCAAGATCCCGATCGTGCCAGGGGGTTTGGTCCGCCAGTGGATTGGGGGGATAAAAGCCCCCGCAGACAGCGGAAAAATTCCTACCATTCATGATGTCGCGATAAACCTGTTGAAAGTCTTCGGAGGCGTAGAGATGGTATAGCCCTGAGCCTTCACTAGAATGCAAGCCTGGCGAATGAAAAGGAGCGTCACCCATAAGGGAGATGAATGGAACATTCAGGCTGGTCCAAAGGTTGCCAGCTTCGACGCTAAGCCCCATCCCGAAACCTTGAAATGAAAAGCAAAAGACCGGTTGGCCCGCCGCAAGACAAGCGTTAAGCTTGTCAGGCCAGCCTTCACCCAAAAGGTCTATGACAGTGACAGAAATACCGTACAGCTTTGCCCGATTGGCGAAACTGTCAGTCAACCAGGTCAAAATAGCGTTATCATTTTGACCTACTAGGGCAATTGCCGAGATATTTGACATGTCTCACCATCGAGATGTTTGACCATTCTCACCATAACGAATCGGACGGAGATGGCCAAGTCAGAAGTTGTAGGGAGTATTTCAAACGTATAATGCGATCCACATCCCCAACTCTCAACAGAGTTGGCTCGGTCACACTTCTCAATCCCAAGCAGCGAAATTTCTGGGCCCGGATGGTGCTCCGCAACCTGGGTTCAGTGTAATGCGTTGGGGAAGGCCGACCAGGCAAACGGACCTGGTTAGGAAATAGTCGCCAAAGCTCCATACCCAGTGATTTCCTATAGGATGACGTCCGCTTTTCTGAATCGAGTACCACCACCCCTCGTTGAAGGCGCCGCTTTTCTGGTGTAACGATTTGTCTTTCCATCTCGCCCGTTACTGGCACCATCGTCTTCGGTGCATTTCACGTGGAGAATGAGAGCGATTATTGTCTGCGCAATATAACTGCGGCCAGAAAAAAGCAGCTTCAGACGGCGTTCCGTTTCAGCGAAAGGTGTTGAGTACATGAGAGATGTTTCGAAACTTATCGAGAGCGAGCTTCAATACTTTAAGCCCATGCTTGAAAGAAGCATCAGATCTTCCGTGGCAGAGCGGGAGGCTTGGCGCAACGAAACAATTCGTCAGCGTCAAGAAAGAATTTCGCTTGAGGTTTTCGATATGCTCCATGGGACCGTGCGCTATGGTCCTTTTTGCAGGACTGAAGCTTGATAGAGAAGCTTGGTGGGGATGCTTGGACCTAGGCAGCCAATGCCTCGGACTGTATGAGTTGGAGATCCTCAGTTTTTTGGCGCAAGTCAAATTTGGTCAGTTTGCGACTTTTGTAGACATTGGCGCTGCGGATGGTTATTATGCAATCGGTATGCTCAAGACGCAGAAGATCCGCAAAGCGATCTGCTTCGAACAATCCGAATTGGGACGCGAGACTATCGCGAAGAATTGGCGACGTAATGATTCGAAAGGTATTCTCGAAATCTTCGCGGAGGCAAATCCGGAAACGATCTGCGCCTTACCTCGGGCTGACCTTTCTGGCGCCCTTGTAATGGTTGACATCGAAGGTGCGGAGTTCGATGTTTTGGTTGAGAAGACCCTCAGCGTACTTAAATCCTGCACCATTGTGATAGAAATCCATAATTGGATTGATGACTTCTCCACACGCTACGCGGCGTTTCTTCAAGAGGCGTCGAAATATTTTGAGATAGAGATTTTTAAACCTATCGAGCGCCCCACGAGCAGCATCAAAGAGTTGGCAGACTTCACCGATGATAATCGTTTGTTACTGGTCTCTGAGCGCCGGCCGTGCTTGATGCGATTCATAAAACTTGTGCCCAGGCCGCCCTAGCCAGCCCTTTGGTCGCGAGGCGGCCGGTAAAGAGAATAAGGCTCCACAGCCCCTCTCCCATGCCCCGTTTCCTCTGATATAAGACGCCATGAGCATGACCCTGGCCGATATCCTGGCGCCAATGCCGCCAGAGCGCTTCTTCGCCGAATATTATGATCAGCAGCCGCTGCATCTGCCGGGCGCTGCGGAGAAATTCGCCCATATCCTGGATTGGGCCGGCATTAATCGCCTGCTCTGCATGACGCATATCTGGTCCGAACGCAGCCTGAAGGTGGTGCTGGACAGCACCACAATCCCCGCCGCGCAATATAGCCAAAGTGCAATGTCGCGCGATGGCGCCACGGCTTTGCAACCCATCCCCGCCAAGGTGCAGGAATGGGTGGCGCGCGGCGCTTCCGTGGTGATGAATGATGTTGATAGCCTGACACCGGGGCTTGCTGGCGTTTCCAATGCGCTGGAAGGCGCTGGCCTCGGCAAGGCGCAGGCCAATGTCTATATTTCCTGGCAGAGCCACAAGGCGTTTCATGCACATTATGACACGCATGATGTCTGGGCCGTACAGGTAGAAGGGGAAAAGACCTGGAACATCTGGGAAGGCCGCGCCGAATGGCCGGTGGCGCATGCCATTTTCCGCAGCCAGGGTCAGGAATTTCATGAAAAGGCCAAGGGCGCGCTTCGGTTCAAGGCGCATCTCAAAAAGGGCGATCTGCTTTATCTGCCGCGCGGCTGGTATCATGATGCCTTGGCCGAGGCACCCAATTCCGTCCATATCGCCTATGGCGTGCATGCGGCGATGGGCGTTGATTTCATGGGCCTGCTAACAGAACGCGCCTTTCACGATGCGGAGTTTCGCAAGCCCCTGCCGCGGCAGGATGGCTCGGCGGCAGCGAAATATGCGCTGACACAACGTGCCGCCTTGCTGGGCCAGCGCATCGCCGAATGGTCGCGCGATCCGAAATTCCTGCAAGCGGTGGAAAGCTTCCTCGCGCATTACCGCTATGAACGCGGCGGCTATGATCTATTGGCCGCACGCGGCGCGGCGCCGGCAGCAGCCGTGGCCGAGGGCACCCCGGCATTCCGCGTGCGCCCCAATGTGAAAACCGTCCGCCGTGGCGCGGAGTTTGGGCTGCGCACCGAAATGGGCATCCTGCCGATCACCGCTGAGGAGGTTGAGGCCGCAGCCTGGATCATCACCCAGCCCAGCATTACGGAAACCTCTCTGGCCCTTGCCTGCCCAGGCGCCAAGACCGCGGCGCTGATTGAAAAGCTCCGCGCGGCGGAGATTTTGCTGCCGGCATGAAGCCTGGCCCATGGCTCGCCATCATCCTGGCGCTCGCGGCGCTGCCGGCGTTGGCGCAGCCCTATGGCTTTTCCTGCGTTGGTGCGGAAAGGCTGGAAGATGATGTGTTTTCCATCGCTTTCCCGCGCGGCAGCGCCGCTATCCCGGAAGCCGCACGCTCTCCGCTGGCGGCGGCCATCGAAGCCGCCTTGGCGGAACCGGGGCGCAATATCTGCATCCTGGGCCATGCGGGGCAGGAAGGCGGGGCCACCACCTCCATCCAATTGGCCGCACAACGCGCCCGCGCCGTGACCAATGCCATGGCGGAGCGCGGCATTGCGGCGGAACGGCTGCGGGCAGAGGCACGCAGCGCCCAATTCAGCCCTGCCGTCCGCGCCGCCGAGCCCCCATCGCGCACCGTTACCATCGTGCTGATGCCACCACCCTGAGGCATCAAGGGGCTTGCCCCTTCATCCGCACAGGGCCAGAAGGGGTCAGGATGAACAGGGTGCGATTCGCGCCCAAAGCCAAGGAGAAACGCCGATGCTGTCGCGTCGTTCCCTATTCGCCGTCGGCGGCGCTGCCCTTTTGCTCAATGGCTGCGCGCAGGTCGCGCCGGAAGGCGGCCCGCCGCTCATGGATGTCCTGGGTTCTGATCCAAATCTGTCCAGTTTCCGCGCCGCGCTGCGCAGTTCTGGGCTGGCTTCGGAATTGTTTGAGCGGCCTGGCATCTACACCGTACTTGCCCCCACCAATCTTGCCTGGTCGGGTGCACCGGAACGCATTCGTAACGGTGACCGCGAAGGGTTGCTCAACCTGATCGCGGGCGGGCGGCTGAGCCTGGCGAGTATCCAGGCGCGCGGCGGTCGCATCCGGATGTTGGGCGGCATTGACGTGCGCGTGGTGGGTGGAACCGCGGAAAGCCCGCGTATTCAGGCGGCACGCCCGGGCCAGGCGCCTTCCGGTACGTCGGCGAGCATCATTCGTGCCAATGTGATGGCGAGCAATGGCGTGGTGCATGTTGTGCAAGGCGTGCTGATCCCGACGTGATCCAGGGCGGCGCGGAGAAAGCCTTTGCCTTTTCGCGCCGCACTATCCTTGGCGCGCTGCTTCTTGCGCCGACACTTGGTTTCGCGAGCAACGCCAGGCATCGGGTCTGGGTTGTCAGCAATGGCTGGCATAGCGGCATTGTGCTGGCGCGCGCCGATGTGCCTGAAAGCGTGATCCCGGAAATCGCCGATTTTCCCCAGGCGCGGTTTTTTGAATTCGGCTGGGGTGATGCGGAATTCTACCCGGCACGGGAAGCGGGCGCCTGGCTTGCCTTGCGCGCGGCCTTTCCAGGGCCGGCGGTGATGCATGTGGCGGGCCTTCCGGATCATCCCGCGCGCATTTGGCCCAATGTCACCATCCTGCCCTTTGCCGTTGATGCCGATGCGCTGGGCCGATTGCTTGATTTCCTGCGCCATAGTTTTGACCGTGCCGGGGCGGGGCGCGCGGTGGTGACGGCGCGTGGCATCTACCCTTTCAGCCTGTTCTATCCGGCAACAGGGCGGTTTCACGTGTTCAACAATTGCAATACCTGGACCGCGCAGGCACTGACGGCCATGGGGTTTGGCGTGTCTCTTGGTGGCGTAAATACGGCGGATGATCTGATCAGCCGCATCCGCCCCTTTGCATTGGCGGAGTAATTCAGCCCTTCTTCGCATCCCCAATCGGCGTGGCATCGCGTGTCATGCCCGCCAGCACTTCCGCAACATGGCGCACCTTTACTGAAGATCCTTCGCGCTTCAGCCGCCCCGCCATGTTCAACAGGCAGCCCATATCGCCCGCCAGCAAGGTGCCCGCACCGGTTGCCTGAATATCGCGGCATTTATCGGTGACCATGCGCACGGAAATATCGGGGTATTTCACACAAAACGTCCCGCCAAAACCACAGCAGATTTCCGGCTCCGCCAATTCGATCAGGCTTAACCCCTCAACGGATTTCAGCAATTTGCGCGGCTGCGCCTTCACGCCCATCTCGCGCAGGCCCGAACAGGAATCATGATAAGTCACGCTGCCATCCAGCCGCGCGGCGACCTTTTCCATGCCCATCACATCGGTCAGGAAGGACACAAGTTCATGCGTACGCGCGGCGAGTGCTTCCGATTTGCCGCGATAATGCGGGTCATCATCAAATAGCGCCGGGTAGTGATGCGCGATCATGCCGGCGCAGGAACCGGAAGGCGCGACCACATAATCATAGCCCTGGAAGGCATCCACCACTGCGCGGGCCAGCGCCTTGGCATTGGCGCGGTCGCCGGAATTATAGGCGGGCTGACCGCAACAGGTTTGGCTTGGCGGCACTTCCACCAGGCAGCCGGCTTCTTCCAGCAGCTTGATGGCGGCAAAGCCAACCGTCGGCCGATAGAGATCCACCAGGCAGGTGACAAAAAGCGCAACGCGCGGACGGGTTTGGGTCATGGGCGCTTTTTACCCTGGCCGATGCGTGCTGGCGATACGGGGCAAAGTATCAATTCAGGCGCTGGCGCAATTCGCCAGCAAGCGCGCGGACGCGGGCGGCCGCTTCGCCTTCCGGCACCAATTCCAGGAAGCGATCCAGGCAGCCGAGTGCGGCACCAATCCGTTCCAGCCTTTGGTTCATCAGCCCCGCTTCGCGCCAAAGCGCGGCATGATCGGGCGCCAGACGCAGCATGTCTTCGGTCGCGGAAAGGGCCGCCTTCACATCCCCGCCGCGCAAGCGCCGCAGCTTGATGTTGTTTTGCAGCCGCAGCAGCACTTCACGCCGCGTCATGGGGCGCAGCACGCCGGGGCGAAGTTCCGCCTTTTCGCCTTCCACGCGCTTGATCAGCGCGCGCAAATCCTGCGCTTCCAGAACCTTGCCGCCCGCAAAGACATCCAGAATAAGCTTGCCCTTGGGTCCTTCCAGCGCGAGCAGGAAATGGCCGGGGAAATCCACGCCAAAGGCGCCCCAGCCCGCGGCATCGGCGGCATGCAGCCACAAAATGCCCAGCGCCACGGGCAGACCGCGCCGGCGTTCCACCACATGGATCAGATTGGCATTCGCCATATCCTCATAGGTTTCGGAATCGCCCTGATACCCGAAATGCCCATGCAGCGTTTCCGCCAGGATCAGGCGGCGCGCTTCCAGATCACCGCCATCCGCCTTGCCATCCATGCTGGCGGCATCCACCACCTTGCGTGCGATATCGGAAAAATGCGCGGCTACCTTGCGCCAATCGGCCTCCGGCGCATCCACCCGCGCCAATTGCAAGGCAACGGTCGCGATATCAAGCTCCAGATCCGGCAGGTTACCGGCGGCTTCGATCGCGCTGCGTGGTTCGGGGGCATGGGTGATCGTCATCAATCATATTTTTACGTCTTCTTCAGGAAGGATCAAGTTTTATCAGCGCAGCAGCAGCGGCAGCATGGAATCCAGGCGCAAAAGCCCCTCCCCGGTTGCGCAAAGCCGGCCATTTTCGCGCCAAAACAGGTAACCCTCATCCAGGCAGGCCGCCAGCATGGCGGGGTCCACAACCTCGGCAAAGGCAAGCCCGGCGCGGGCTTCGATTCGCTTGGGGTCTATGCCCTCCGTCAGGCGCAGCCCCATCAGCATGGCTTCCCGGCCAACTTCCGCAGGGCTCAGGGTTTCCACATCCACTGCCGCATGGCCCTGGGCTTCTACCAGGCGCAGCCATTCTTCCGGCGCGCGATGGCGCCGCGTGGCCTGAATGCTGCCTTCGTGCAACACACGTTGATGCGCCCCGGCGCCGATGCCAAGGTAATCGCCATAGCGCCAATAAGCCAAATTATGCCGGCTTTCCGCGCCGGGCTTGGCGTAATTGCTGATCTCATAAGGCTTGAGCCCAAAGCGCGCCGCTTCTTCCGCCGTTGCCAGATAAAGCCGCGCCGCATCATCTTCCGCCGGCAGCGCAAAGGCGCCACGGCGATAGAGCGTTTCAAACTGCGTGCCGGGTTCAATCGTCAGCTGATAAAGCGAGAGATGATCAGCCGCGAGCGCCAAGGCTTGGCGCAGCTCTGCCCGCCAGGTGGCTTCCTGCTGGCCGGGCCGCGCATAGATCAAATCGAAGGAAAGCCTTGGGAAAATACCGCGCGCCGCTTCCAAGGCGGCAATCGCCTGCCCCACATCATGGCGGCGGCCAAGAAAGCCCAAAGCCTCCGCATTCAGGGATTGCACGCCAAGGCTTGCGCGATTGACCCCGGCATCCCGAAACGCCGCAAGCTTCGCGGCTTCCACGCTGGTGGGGTTGGCTTCCAGGGTGATTTCAATATCGGGCAGCGGGTCGAAGAAACGCGTGGCATCTTCAATCAAGGCCGCGACGGTTTCAGGCGCCATCAGGCTTGGCGTGCCGCCGCCAAAGAAAATGCTCGCCAGCGGGCGGCGACCAAGCAGCGCCGCTTCATGCGCCAATTCGCGCCGCAAGCCCGCGCGAAAGCGTGCCTCATCCACCCTGTCACGGACATGGGAATTGAAGTCACAATAGGGGCATTTGGCCGCGCAAAACGGCCAATGGATGTAAAGCGCCAGCGGTTCCACGCAGGGTCTATAGGCTATTCCAGCTTCACGCCGGAAGCCTCGACCAACGGGTGACACTCAATCTACGGCGAAGACCGCGTCAATCTCGACTGTTGCATCGAGTGGCAGTTGCGCCACGCCGATGGAGGTGCGGGCATGCCGGCCATTCTCGCCCCAAAGCGCGATGAACAGCTCCGAACAGGCATTGATCACCTTGGGATAATCACCCATGCCGGGTGCTGCGGTCACGAAGCCACGCACCATCACCACCTGACGGACGCGGCCAAGATCGCCACCAAGCGCCATGCGCAGGGTGGAAAGCAGTTGCAGGCCGATCGCGAGCCCGCCTGCGCGCGCGGTGGCCAGGTCAACATCCTTGCCATAGACCCCGGTGGGGTAGGGCACACCGTTGCGTTCGCATATCTGGCCGGCGAGGAAGATCAGATTGCCCTCACGCCGCCACAGGATGAATTCCGCCACAGGCTTGGCCGCCGGCGGCAGGGCATGGCCAAGGGCGGTCAGGCGGGACAGAAGTTCGGCGTCAGTCGGCATCACAGAGCATCCCCGATAGGTCAAAAAAGCGCGGCGCAGAGCCTGCGTTTGTCGTCAGCGCCTATCTTGCATGCGTGAAACCAAGCGGCAAGGCATGGCTCAGGGTATCTAAGCCTCATGTTGCCCTTGCCATTTCGTTTTACGTTGCGGGCCTAACGCTTCTTGCCGCCGGCGCGTTCCAGGGACGCGATGCGCAGCGCGGCCTTGCCGGATGCCTTCGCGATTTCATTGTCCTGCGCTTCAATTTCCTTGCGCGCGGGCAAGTCCCCATCAAGCCCGCCGAGCAATTCCGCCGGCACCTTCCGGTTGGAACGGCGGCTGCCATCCTCATAAATCACATCAAACAGCACGAAGCGTGCTTGGGTTCCTGGCTTATTGGCCATGGTGTTCTCCTTTAGTCCTTGAATCTTCGCTGGTGTCGGCTTCGGCATCCTGCGGTTCTTCGCCCGCCTTGCGCCGCGCCACCGCTTCCTTCAGCGCTTCCAGCTTGGCTTCCTTGCGCGCCTGCTTGGCCCGGTTCACATCAGCCCGGTTCTGCCCATAATTCGGTTTGCGCGCCATGCCGCTTCTCCAAACATAAAACGAAAACGGGGCGACAAACGCCGCCCCGCTCCAGAAACTACAGCGCCCGAAAGCGCCGCAATCGCAGATCAGATCTTGCGCAGATTGCCGGCAGAGATCTTGCCCTGCTGGCCCTTCTGCAATTCAAAATCAATCTTGTCGCCTTCGTTCAGGCCTTGCAGGCCAGAACGCTGGACATCGCTGACATGAACGAAGACGTCCTTGCTGCCATCATCGGGCTGGATGAAGCCATAACCCTTGGTGGCGTTGAACCATTTTACAGTGCCGGTTGCCATGCTGTTTACTCCGGTTGAGAAACTCCGCCACGCGGGATCGCGCTACGGGCCGACCATCGCTACAGCCCAACCATGGGAAGGCACGGGAAGCAGGTTTGAGGAAACTCGCCAAACCTTCATGGGGCCGGGCCGAAACGCCCAAACCGGACGAGGTGACAAGGGCCATATGGGCCTTTCGGAGCCCAATCGCAAGTTTTTCCTTAAAAGGCCGAAAAAAAGAGCCGCGCTATTCCAGCCAATGCCGCGCCGCAGTGACCACCACGCCGTTGGAACGCCCGCCCGCAAAGGTCTCGATGCGTGATGCATAGCCCTGCGCCAGTATCATCGCGGTCTGCAGGTCAATCGCAATCCGCCCCGCCATGGCGATCCGCGCCTCCTGCCCCGTATTGCCAAGCCGGCCGGCCAATTCCACCGCGCAAAGCGCGACCAGCACCTGCTGTGCTTCGATCCGTGAAAGCCCCTCGGCGCGGCAGGTCACGCCGCGCGGGCTTTCGGGCACCGGCAATTCAAACGTCACACCGGGGGCGATGCGCCGTGCCGTCAGGCTCCAGCTTTCAAATTGCCGGCGCCAGGGAACCAGCGCGCCATCCCGCTCGGCATCGGGCGGGTCATGGGTAAAGCTTGCGATGCCGCCATCATCGCGGCGCAGCACGGCCAGTCTTTCGCCGCGCAGCGCTTCCGGTGCCAGAATAAGGCGCGTCGCGCGCGCCCGCGCATCGCGTTCCACCGTCGCGACATTCAGGCAATCGCGCCGTGGCGTCCGATCCAGCCTTTCCCATTGTTCGCGGCAGAGCCTTCGCCAGCTGCCCCAGGCAGTCCCACCAATCGCTACCGGCGCGGTGATTGGCGTGACGGGCGCGCTCAAGGGCAGGGCAGGGGCGACGGTCCGCCAATCCGGCGCTTGCGCAAAAGCGCTTGCGCCACAAAGGCTCAGCGCAAGTAGCAGAAGGCGCAGCACCGCCTAAAACATGCCCGGTGTCGGGATGGCATTGATGCCAAGGCTGCGCGCGGTGTCCGCCAGAATATCCCAGGTGGTGGCATCCACCGGAATGCCACCGGCCAGCCGCGCCGCGCGTGTCGCCCTTTCCTTCTCACCGGCTACCAGCACGGGCTGGTCAGGATCGGCGGGCGGAGATGCCTTCACATGCGCAATCACCGCGGCCATTTCGGATCGGAAAGCGGCCAGATCACCGAAGCGCGCCGGGTCAATCACAAAGGCAAGCCAGCCATTGACGATGCTGCCATCCTTCGGGTGATGCGGTGCCGCGGTTACGCCACCAATCAGCGCGCCGGCCAGGATTTCGCACATCAGCGCCAGCCCATAGCCCTTATGCCCGCCAAAGGGCAGCAAGGCGCCGCGCGGCTGATCCCGATACAAAACGCCAGGATCATTGGTGGGCTTGCCCTTGGCATCCACCAAGGCGCCATCCGGCACTGGCTTGCCGGCATTGAAGGCCACACGGCACTTGCCAAGTGCGATGGCCGCCGTCGCGAAATCCAGGATAAGCGGGTGTTCGCCTTCCGCCACTGCCGGCACGGCGACGCAGACAGGATTGGTGGACATGCGCCCATCGCTCCCGCCAAAGGGCGCCACCGCGCCGGGGCCGGAAACGCCATTGACGAAATGGACCGAAATCATCCCAGCCCGCGCCGCCTGTTCACCGTAGGAGCCGATGCGCCCCAGATGATGCACATTCTTCAACGCCATCACCGCATGGCCATGCTGGCGCGCGGCATTGATCGCCCAATCCATGGTGATGCGCCCAATGCGCTGGCCATAGCCCATCTTGCCGTCAAACACGGCAAGAGACGCCTCCTGCCGCACCGCTTCCGGCATGGCGCCGGCATGAAGCTTCCCAGCGCGGAGATTTTCCACATAGCGCACCAGCAGCATGATGCCGTGGCTGTCATGGCCTTGCAGATTCGATTCCAGCAAATGATCCGTGACCATCGCCGCTTCATCTTCTGGGCTGCCGCCGGCGCGGATCATGGCATGCACCAGGCCGCGCAAGGCAGCGGGATCAACGCGGAGCATCGGGGCGGCTTTCATGATTCCCTCCAGGGGCGGCGCTGCCACAGGCCGCGCAATTCCTTTTCATTACGCTCGACTTCGGCGCGATAGGCATCGCCGATCAGCGGCGCCAGCGGCAGGCCAAGCCTTTCCGCCTCCCTGATGAAATTCGGATCAGACAGCGCCGCGCGGAAGGCCGCTTCCAGCCGAGTGCGAATCTCTGCCGGCAAGCCAGGCGGCGCCACCACGCCGCGCGTTGCCCCACTCACCAGCCGATAGCCTTGCTCCCCGAAGGTTGGCACATCCGGCGTGCCGGCCCAGCGTGTTGCCGCCGCCTGGCCGAGGGACCTGATCTTGCCATCACGCAGCAGGGCGAGGCTTTCACTCATGTTGAAGGCGCCCACCTGCAAATGCCCGCCCAATAGCGCTGTCGAAAGCGGCGCCATGCCGTTGAAGGGCGCGTGGGTCATCGGCGGCACGCCGGCCATTTCCTCAAAGGCGATGACCAGCAGATGATCATCCGAACCAATGCCCGTGCTGCCATAGGAAATCTGCCCCGGCCGCGCCTTGGCCGCCGCGATCAGGTCCCGCAAATCCCGCAGCGGCGAATTGGCCACGACGAACAAGCCGCCCGGATCATCCACCACATTGGCGATGAAGGTGAAATCAAGCGCCCGGTATCTGGTTTGCCGTTCCATGGGATAGGTCACCAGGGCCGGCACGGATGTCGCGGCCAAGGTATAGCCATCGGGTGCGGCAGCGAAGGCCACTTCCCAGCCAAGCTGCCCGCCAGCGCCGGCCCTATTCACCACGACAAAGCGCGCGCCCGGCAGCTGCGCCTGAAGCCCCGGCAGGATCATGCGCGCCATGGTGTCCACCCCGCCACCGGGCGGGAAGGGCACGATGATTTCAATCGGCCGATCCCCCGGCCAGGCGGCATGGGCAAGCCGCGGCGCGGCCAAGGGCAGGGCGGCCAGCCCGGTCAGGATATGGCGACGTGATGGCATGGTTTTTCTCCCGGTTTGTTGGTCTTCACGGAATGGATTTCAAAAACGCCGCGAGTTCTTCGCGCCAGAACCGCGCCTGGCCGGTGGTGCCATGGCCGGCGGTCTCCCTACTGCCCGGTATCAGCAACAGCCGCGCATCCGGGATGCGCGCCATGGCGGCGGCCATCAGCCCGGTCTCGTGCGGGTTGCGTTCATCATCCGCGGAATTGATCGCGAGCACCCGTGCCCTGATCCGCCCCAGCAGCGGTTCCGGGTCATAATCCCGTGATGCCTCATACATATAGATAAGGTCATTGGCGTCGGATGGGCCCGGCTGGGCCAGGCGTTGATCCAGCAGCGCATCCGCCACCGCCCGAGTCGGGGCCGCCTGTTGCAAGGCCTGCGTCCCCCCATTGGTCGCGATATTGAAGAACAGGAAGGCCAAGGGCAGGCAAGCCGGCTGGCTGGTGTAATCCCCATCCTGATAGGACGGGTCGCGCCGGATGGTTTCAATCAGCAGGCGCCGCAGCATCCAATTCCGCCCGGACATCGCGGTGGGCTGGGCCGCCATGGGCACGATCGCATCCATGAATTCAGGATGGGTCACGCCCCAAAGCCAGGCCAGCATGCCGCCCATGGAATTGCCGATGATCAGCCGGACATGGCCGATCCCAAGGCCCTCGGTCAGCAGGCGGTGCTGCGCTGCCAGAATATCGGCGTAATTGAAGCGGGGAAAACGGGCCTTCAGCCCATCCGAGGGCTTGGAGGATTTCCCCGCCCCCAGCGCATCCGGGATGATGATATGGTGCTTCGCCGCATCCAAAGCCTGGCCGGGTCCGAAAAGCTGCCCGGCAAAACCCGGCGAGATCATGCTGCGCGCGGAACCCGCCGAACCATGCAGCACCAGCACGGGAATGCCTGAAGGATCACCAAGGGTCAGGTAGCCCAGGCGAAGTTCCGGCAGCACCTCCCCGGTGTGGAAGCGGAAATCCCGCGCGACCCAGCTGGCTTCGCTGGGTTCGGGGTAAGGGGCAGCGGGTGCGGGGCTGGCGGCAGCCATGACCTTTTCCTTGCGCGTGGCGTTTCAGGTCAGCCTAGATCGGTTTGGCGGCATGGCAAATCGGCCCAAAGCTTGCCGCGCCCCGCACTGGCCCCTATACCCGCGCGCGAATGCCATCCCGCCCGGGCTGGCCCCGTTTCAACCGCCAAGATGCAGGTATCCCCATGGCGAAGATGCAAGCCAACCAGATGCGCGCCGGCATGGTCATTGAATTTGAAGGCCAGCGCTACACCATTCTGAAGCAGAACATCATGATCCCCGGCAAGGGCGCCGCCGTGATCCAGGTGGAAATGCGCAATGTGAAGACCGGCGCCAAGAAGGACCAGCGCTGGCGCACCGCCGATACGGTGGAACGCCTGACCACCGAGGATAAGGAATTCACCTATTCCTATGAGGATGGCGCGAATCTGGTCCTGATGGACCCGGAAACCTTCGAACAGACCCTGGTGCCCAAGGATATCCTGGGCGACCGCCTGCCTTTTTTGCAGGAAAACATGACGGTCAATGTGAAGCTGATCGAAGGTGAGCCGGTTTCGATGGACCTGCCCGAGACGGTGACGCTTGAGATTGTGGAAGCCGATCCGGTGGTGAAGGGCCAGACCGCGTCTTCATCCTATAAGCCGGCGGTGCTTTCCAATGGGGTCAAGGTGATGGTGCCGCCCTTTATCACGGCAGGTGAGAAGATTGTCGTGAAGACCGCCGATGGTACCTATTACGAAAGGGCGAAGTAAGGCGGACAGGGCGGGCTGTATCGCGATGGCCCGCCAATATCTTTGTTAAGGAAAATTGCCCCTGAGTGAAAAATGCGACCCGGCGTTTAGAATTTATTAACCATTTCAGGTTTTAGTAAGATCACGTCGCAAAATGCGGTGGAACATAGGCGCAAAGACTTCCTTTTGGGGGTTGGCGCTGTGGAAACGGAAAAATTCCGATGACGATGAATTCCATCAATACGAATGCGCAGGCACTGATCGCGCTGCAGGCGCTCAATACGACCAATACCCAAATGTCGGTGACGCAGAAGCGTGTTTCCACGGGCTATCGCGTGGCCGATGCCAAGGATGATGGCGGGGCTTTTGCGGTCGCGCAGGCGGTTCGTTCTGATGTGGCTGGTGTCATCGCGGTCGGTGAGCAATTGGGCGGCGTCAAGGGCATTTTGCAGACGACCTTCGCCGCACTCTCAGTCGTTTCTGACACAATGAAGCAGGTTCGCGCCGTGCTGACGCGCTTGGCGGATAGTGCCATTAGCGCGGATCAACGCGCTACATACGTGCAACAGTATGAACTTCTGGCCGAACAGGTGCAGAGCTTTGTTGATGACGCCTTTTACAATGGTCGTACCCTGCTTTCGACCGTTGCTACGGCGGGTGGCGGCAGCCTCACGGCCATCCGCAATGAAAGTGGCGCAACCTTCACAATCAATGCCGTGGACGGCGCCACCCTGAAAATGCCCGCAACCGCGCCAACCAGTGCTGCCCAGGCGACAAGCTGGATCGTCAGCGGGGGTGACTTTGATGATGTGGATAGGGCCATCTCGACTGCGCTCAATGAGTTCGGCTCCTCGATGGCCTTTGTGGATAATCAGATCAAGTATAACGTACAAAAAGTTGATGCCATGGAAACTGGGCTCGGCGCTCTGGTGGATGCCGATCTTGCCAAGGAAAGCTCCACGCTGGAGGCGCTGAAGGTCCGCCAACAGCTTGGGGTCCAGACACTTGGGCTGGCCAATCAGGGGCCACAGGTTCTGCTGGGGCTGTTCCGTTAATCCTCCTTGCGCTTTTGTGCTTGCCCGCCTTGCGCCCGGCCCCGTGCCGGGCGCAACTGTTTTTGGCGCCCCCTTGGCGCCAGGGCTTGATGCCACCCAAAACTGCCGCAAAGCTTGCCCCTTAAGGCGCCTGGTAAGCTTCGCTTAAAAAAAATTGACTAGGCTTTAGTTTTTTCGGTCCGCATTTAGTTTTTATTAACCATCATCGGGCAGAGTTACTGTGTGCCGCAAAAAGCGGATGACAAACTGGCAATCGCTACTCAGGGTAGAGCGGGAGCCACTTGAAAGGGGAAGACCCCAATGTCGTTCAATTCTGTCAATACCAATCGTCAGGCCGTTTTCGCCCTGCAATCCCTCAATCAGACCAATTCTGAACTCGGTGGCGTTCAGAAGCGCGTTTCCACCGGTTTCCGCGTGGCCGACGCTCGGGATGATGGTGGCGCCTTCGCCGTTGCTCAGGCAGTGCGTTCGGATGTCGCGGGCGTCACGGCGGTTGGCGAACAGCTTGGTGGTACGCGTGGTATTCTTTCCACCACCTTCGCCTCGCTCTCCGTGGTGTCTGACACCATGAAGCAGGCGCGCGCCGTGCTGACCCGCTTGGCTGATGCCGCCGTTACCGGCGCCTCGCGTACTCAGTATCAGGAACAGTACTCCTTGCTCGTCAACCAGATCGGCAGCTTCATTGACGATGCATTCTATAATGGTCGTACGCTGCTGAGCACCGTTGCTACTGCTGGTGGTGGTAATATCGTCAGCATCCGGAATGAATCAGGGGCAACTTTCACCATCGAAGCTGTGGATGGTGCTGCCCTCAGGCTCAATACGACAGTGCCGGCGGACGCGGCGGCCGCGGTGGCCAGGCTTGCCCCTGGCACTGGTGACTTCGATGTGAAAGACGCGGCCGTTTCTACCGCGCTCAACAAGTTTGGCGCGCAGATGCAGTTCGTCGAGAACCAGCAGGTCTATAACTCCAAGAAGATTGACGCCATGGAGGACGGTCTTGGAGCGCTTGTGGATGCTGACCTAGCCAAGGAAAGCTCGAAATTACAAGCACTCCAAACCCGACAGCAGCTTGGTGTCCAAACCCTTGGCATTGCGAATCAGGGGCCGCAGGTCCTCTTGAGCCTCTTTCGCTAGTGACAAGAAATCTGAGGATGTAAATTCCTCGGCATCACAATAAAGTGATGGCCCCGGTCAAGCCGGGGCCATCACCCAAAACCGGAGACAAAAAATGTCAACGCTCGTACTCGAACTCCGCCAAGGCGACATGATGATCGTCAATGGCGCCCCGATCCGCTTCCGCAACCGCGCGCGGATTGAACTTACCGCCAAGGCACGCTTCCTGTTCGGCAAGCAATTGATGACGCCCGATATGGCGGATACGCCAGCCCGGCGTATCTACTTCGCCTTGCAGACCGCCTATATCGGCGATTACGAAGAACGCAAGGCCGGCCTGGAAGAAGCGAAGCAACGCATCGCCGAATTCAAGGAAGCGACCACATCAAACCTTGCGCGGGAATATCTTGATCGTGCGCTCGCGCTTGCGGAAGAAGACCAGTGCTACCAGGCGTTGAAATTCGCCCGCCGCGTCATGCGCCACGAAGAAGTGGTGCTGGGCCTGACACCTATCGCGCAATTTGCTACCACGGCTGAATGACGGCGACACCCATGAACCAAATGCTTGGGCCGCGCGGCTACGGTGCCACGCAACGGGTCCGCACACTTCGCGAACAGGAAGCCGATGTCTTCCGTCGCATCAATTATGGCCTGAAGGCGGCGCTGAATGGCGATGCCATAGATCGCGCCCGCGCCGTTTCGGATAATCGGCGCCTTTGGTTCGCCATTGAAGCGGCGCTGGTCAATCCGGAAAATCAGCTTCCCGAAGCCACCCGCATCGGCATCATGCGCCTTGGTCGCGGCGTGCAGCGGGAGATGGAAAATCTGGAACCTGATATCAATTTTCTTATTGATATCAACGAACAAATGATCGCCGGTCTTTCCGGCGACCCGGGTTGACCCAGTCCCGCTTCAAATCATGCGCATCAGCGTTCCATCGCGCCTGATCGCGTGGTGGAACAACGCGCCGCCCACATGCAGCGCGATCAGCACCACCAAAAGCCAGCCGCCGATGGTGTGAAACAGCGACAGGATTTTCGCGAGGCTTTCCCAGGCTTCCATGAATTTCGGGAATTCAATGAAGCCCAAATAAGCGGTGGCACCGCGCATTGGGAAACCCCAGGCATTGGTGGCCATGAAGCCCAGCAAGGGCTGGATAATCAGCAGCGCATAAAGCGAATGATGCACGGCGGCTGAGGCGGTGCGAAACATTTTCGGCATGTCATTCGGCAGGCTGGGCGGCGGGCTGAGCCGGCGCCAGATCAGCCGGGCAATGGCGACAAACAGGATGGTCAGCCCCGCGCTTTCATGCACGGCGTAAAACCCCATCTTGCTTGCATCCTTCACATGCTGGATGACGAAGCCAAGCGGCAGCGCCACCAGCATCAGGCCAAGCGTCACCCAATGAAACAGCTTCGCAATCGCGCCATATTGCCCCGCCGGATGCGCCGCATCGGTTCCCTTGGGGGGCAAAGCTGCCATGCCATCCATCACGCTCTCCCTTCGTCTTGCCGGCAGCATGGCACGAAGCGCGCCGCGCGCGCGAGGGGTTTCGCACCATGATCGCCGCCCATGCGGATTGGAGCCTTGATCCGCGCAAGCGCTGGGTCAGCATCGCCCGCCGCCAGGGGAGGCATTGGCAGGCCAGCGCCCCGCGCCTGGTGGGCGATCCCGCCACGCTGGCGGCGCATTTGCTGGCGGAAGGCAGCCCCGCCGCTTTGGGCCTGGACCTGCCACTCGGCGTGCCGCGCGGCTTCGCCGAAAACCGCCCTGAAAAGGATTTTCCGGCCTTTCTGGCGGGGCTTGCGGGAAAGGCTGATTTTTTCGCGGTATCCCCAACCCTCGAAACCGTCTCCCCCGCTCGGCCCTTCTACCCGGCGCGCGGCATCAAGGGCATGACGCGCCTGGCCCATGCGACCGCACTTGGCCTGCCCGATGCCGCTGGCCTGTCCCGCCTATGTGACCGCGCCACGGCAGAACGCCCTGCCGGCGCGCCGGTATTCTGGACGCTTGGCGCCAATCAATCCGGCAAGGCCGCCATCAGTGCCTGGCGCGATTGGCTTGCCCCCGCGCTGGCCGCCGGCGCGCCCTTCCGCCTTTGGCCCTTCGCCGGGGCGCTGCATGATCTGCTCCGCCCCGGTCAGCTCGCGATTGCCGAGGTTTATCCGGCGGAAGCCTTGCGCCATCTTGGGCTGAAACTGCCGGGGTCAAAACGCGCCGAAGCGCCCCGCCGGGCACTCGCCCCCACGCTCCGCGACGCTATGGCTGCGCTTCACGTCACCCCCGATGCAGCCTTGACTGAGATGATCCAAACCGGCTTCGGCACCGATGCCGCCGGGGAAGACCGCTTCGATTCCCTGATCGGCCTGCTTGGCCTGATTGGCGTTGCGGATGGCAAGCGCCCGGATTTCATCCCCGAAGACCCGATGATCCGCGCTTGGGAGGGCTGGGTCTTGGGCCAAACCGCCCTGCCCCTGAACCAGGCCTAGCCCAAAGGCACGCCCGCGGCATCCTTCGCGGTGCGGATCGTCTGCAAGGTCTGCACGCGCAGCACATTCGGCGCCCCGGTCAGCCGCGTGGTGAGTTCATTCTCATGTGCCGTATTGCGCGCCACGAGTCGCAGCAGGAAATCCCCACCACCCCGGATCATGTGGCATTCGCGCACCTCCGGCCAGGAAGTCGCCAGCGCTTCAAATGCATCCAGCACACTTTGCTTTTGCGATTCCAGGCCAACAAGGGCGAAGAACACCACCTCCCACCCCAGCGCGGTGGGGTCGAGGTCTGCGTGATAGCCGCGAATGACACCTTCTTCTTCCAGCCGGCGCACGCGCCGGAGGCAAGGCGGTGCGGAGAGATTGACGCGGCGCGCCAATTCCACATTCGTGATCCGGCCATCGGCCTGAAGCTCCGCCAGAATCTGACGGTCGAGCGCATCCAGGGCCGGATCGGGGGCGGGGGTCTTGGAATTGGGCACGGGTCTTCATTGCTCAAAACCGGGCTGCCGCGCAATATCATTTCAAGATGCGGCATCGGCCCGTCAGTGGCTTGCCCGGAAGGGGCGGCTGGCCGATATCAGCAAAACGAATACAGGGGTGCGGATCGTGGCCGAGACATTTCAAAGCAAGCTGCTCATTCTGGGTGCCGGGCCGGCGGGCTATACGGCGGCCATCTATGCCGCGCGCGCCGGGCTTTCGCCCCTGCTGGTGGCTGGCATGCAGCCCGGTGGCCAGCTCACCATCACCACGGATGTGGAAAATTACCCAGGCTTTGCGGAGGCCGTGCAAGGCCCCTGGCTGATGGACCAGATGGCCGCGCAGGCTGTGCATTGCGGCACCAAGGTGGTGCAGGATGTCATTACCTCCATTGATCTCTCGCGCCGGCCCTTCCGCGCGGTGGGTGATTCCGGTGATGTCTATGTCGCGGATGCACTGGTGATTGCGACGGGCGCGCAGGCGCGCTGGCTTGGCATTCCGGGGGAGAAGGAATTGGGCGGTTTCGGTGTTTCCGCCTGCGCCACCTGCGATGGTTTCTTTTATCGCGGCAAGGATGTGGCAGTGATTGGCGGCGGCAATTCCGCGACCGAGGAAGCGCTGTATCTTGCCAACCTCGCGCGCCATGTCACGCTGATCCATCGGCGTGATTCCCTCCGTTCCGAGAAAATCCTGCAGCAGCGGCTTTTCGCCAAACCCAATGTTTCGATCATGTGGAATACGCTGACGGAAGAAGTGCTGGCCGATACATCAGGCCGCATGCCGGTGGCGCGTGGTTTGGCGCTGCGTGATCGCATCACGGGGGAAGCGCGCGAATTGAAGGTGGATGGCGTCTTTGTTGCCATCGGTCATTCACCAGCGACAGCCCTTTTCCAAGGACAAATCGCCATGGATGCGGAAGGCTATATCGAAACCACGCCGGGCAGCACGCGCACCTCCATCCCCGGCGTTTTCGCGGCGGGTGACGTGCAGGACAAGATCTATCGGCAAGCGGTCACCGCCGCCGGTACCGGCTGCATGGCAGCACTTGAGGCGGAAAAATACCTCGCCGCGCTTGAAGCGGGCCACGCGGCGGCGGCCTGATGCCCACCGATTGGGACAAGCTGCGTATCTTTCACGCGGTGGCGGAGGCTGGGTCTTTCACCCATGCGGGTGAGACACTGAACCTCAGCCAATCCGCCGTATCGCGGCAAATCCAGGCGCTGGAAGAAGCGCTGAATGTGCCGCTGTTTCACCGCCATGCGCGCGGCCTGATCCTGACCGAACAGGGCGAAACCCTGAACCGCACAGTGCGAGAGGTTTTCGCGAAACTCGCGATGACTGAGACCATGTTGACCGAAAGCCGGGAACGCCCGGCGGGGCGGCTCAAGGTCACCTCCACCATCGGCTTTGGCAGTACCTGGCTGGCGCCGCGTTTGAAGAAGCTGCTGGATATTCATCCGGAAATCAGCGTGACCTTGCTATTGGATGATTCCGATTTGGATATTGCGATGCGCGAAGCGGATGTCGCGATCCGCATGCATGCGCCGCGGCAACCGGAATTGATCCAGCGCCATATCGCCAGTTTCGGTTGGCGGATTTGTGGTGCGGCTTCCTATCTGAAGACCATCGGCATCCCGCAACGGCCCGAGGATTTGGATGCGCATAGGCTGATCATCTATGGCGACTATCAGCCGCCGATCGAGAACATCAATTGGCTGGCCGAGGTCGGCCGCCGCCCCGGCACCGCCAGGCGCGCGGCGGTGGAACTCAATTCCATGCCCGGCATGGTCCAGGCGGTGCGCAGTGGTTTGGGGCTGGCGGCGCTGCCGGAATACATTGGGGCGGAGCTGGATGAATTCGTCCAGGTGCTGCCGGGGGTGAAGGGGCCGAAGATTGAGGCCTATTTCGTCTATCCCGAAGAAATGAGGCATTCCAAGCGTGTAGCGGTGTTCCGAGACTTCCTGGTGGCGGAGCTGACCGGCGCGGTGTGACTGAATGTTACGGGAAAGGGGTTAGCCATGCGTCCAGCGCATGGCCGTGTAGTCGAGAACGGGAACCACAACCAGAGCGAGAGCGGCTATAAGAAGGTTATCCGACGTTGTTCGGAAGGGGTCTCTTGATCCCTCGTCTCCCAGACGTGAAGCCTCCCTGTTGACTTGGCCCGGAAACCTTACGGTTTTCGGGCCATTCTTTTTGGTGCAGTCGCTTTCCCCTTGACGCGCCCGCCCTTCCCGCCCTGCCATGGGAGAAAATCAGCCCCACAAGGGCAAAAAGGGGAGAGGAAGCATGTCAGGAACAACGCGCCGCACCGCCTTGGGGTTGGGGGCCGCGCTGCTCGCCACGCCGGCCTTGGGGCAGTCGCTTTGGCCAACCGGGCCCATTCGTTTCATCGTCACCTTCCCAGCGGGCGGTTCCACCGATCTGCTCTCTCGCATCTGGTGCAACCGCATGGCGGAAATCACCGGGCAGCCCTTTGTGGTGGAAAACCGCTCGGGCTCCGGCGGCAATGTCGGGACGGAAGCGATTGCGCGCGCGGCACCCGATGGCAATACGATTGGGCTCGCCTCGGTCGCGTCGCTTTCCATCGCGCCCACCCTGTATCGGCGCCTGCCCTTCGATGTGACGCGTGACTTTTCGTATATCTGCGGCCTTTGGCAATTGCCGAATCTGCTGATCACGCGGCTTGATTTTCCGGCCAATACCGTTCCGGAACTGATACGTGAGGCGCGCGCGAACCCTGGGCGCTTTACCTTCGCAAGCTCTGGCGCGGGCACGACGCTTCATCTTTCTGGTGAATTATTCAAGCAAATGGCGGGCGTGGATATTCTGCATATCCCCTATCGTGGCGGTGCGCCGGCGCAGATTGATCTGCTGGCCGGGCGCGTTGACATGATGTTCGGCAATATTCCCGAAGCGGTTCGCGCCTTTCGCGAAGGCAAGGTGAAGGCGCTTGGCGTAACGGGCCCGCAGCGTAGCCCGCAAGCGCCACAAATTCCGGCCATTGGCGAATTCCTACCGGGCTATGCGGTGACTTCCTGGGGCGGGGTTTGCGGCCCGGCCGGCATTTCGCCCGCCATTGTTGCGCGCATCGCCGAACTTGGCCGGCAGGCGGTGGAAAGCCCCGATGTTCGCCGCCGTTATGAGGAAGCAGCCGCCGAAGTCTGGTGGGTATCACCCCAGGATTTGGCACAATTCCGTCGCGCCAATGAGGAAAGCTTCGCCCCCCTGATCCGCGCTGCGGGCGCGGTGGTGGAATAGCCTTTGACGCGCCCTGCACAAGCCAAGACCAATGCGATATGCTGCACGTGAATAACGGGAGGATAACCATGAAGAACACCATCACACGTCGCACCGCCTTGGGCCTTGGCGCCGGATTGCTCGCAGCACCTGCCATTGTCAGCGCGCAGGGCAATTGGCCAAGCGGCCCCATTCGCTTCATCGGGCTTTTCCCGCCGGGTGGCGGCACGGATATCCTGTCCCGCATCTGGTGCATCAAAATGAGCGAGATGACCGGCCAGCAATTCGTGGTTGAAAACCGTTCCGGTTCCGGCGGTAATGTGGGGACAGAGGCGATTGCGCGCTCCACGCCGGATGGTAATACCATTGGGCTTGCTTCGGTCGCGCCACTCGCGATTTCGCCGACGCTTTATACGCGGCTCAATTACAATCCCGCGCGCGACATCGCGCTGATCTCTGGCCTGTGGCAATTGCCGAATATGCTGGTGGTGAATAATGACGTGCCGGCGCGCAGCGTGCCTGAACTGATCGCGCTGCTGAAGGCCAATCCCGGCAAATTTGCTTTCGCATCATCCGGGTCCGGCACCACGGTTCATCTTTCTGGCGAAATGTTCAAATTCTTGGCCGGCGTGGATATGCTGCATGTGCCCTATCGCGGCGCGGCGCCGGCGCATATTGATCTGGCGGGCGGGCGCGTTCACATGATTTTCGACAATATCCCGCAAGCCTTGGCGCTGGCGCGTGATGGCAAGGTGCGTGCGCTGGCGGTGACGGGCGCGCAGCGCAGCCCGCAAGCGCCCGAGATTCCTACCATGGCGGAATTCCTGCCGGGGTTTGAAATCAATTCCTGGGGCGGGGTTTGCGCGCCGGCCGGGATTTCCCCGGCGCTCATCCGGCGCATCAATGAACTCACCAAGCAATCGCTGGAAACCGATGACATCAAGCGGCGCTTTTTCGAAAATGGCGCGACCACTTGGTACACCACGCCGGAGGAATTCGTGAAATTCCGCGCCGAGAATGAAGCCGCCTTTGCGCCGCTGATCCGCGCTTCCGGCGCCCGGGTGGACTAAGCCGCGCGCCGATTCCACGGCATCAGCGCCAGGAAATTTGCCATGGGGCAAAGCCCCATGATGCCGGCAAAAACCAGGCCCGCGCCAACAAAAGCGGAAAGCGCGTGAAAGCGCGGATCCACCAGCGCGCCCAAAACGGCGCCCAGCAGCACCAGGCTGCCAGCGGTGATCTGCACCTGCCGCATGATGGGCAAAGGTGCGCGCTTGTCTTCCATAAGCTTCAGGCCGGCGGCAGCCAGCGCGCCAATCCCGCCTTCCACCAGCAGCACACGGCAGCCCGGGGCGGCGGCGGCAAGCGCGCCCGCATTCTGCGCTGTGCGGCTGCCCGATTGGCAATGGAAAATCACCGTGGACCCAGGCGCGATGCCAAGTGCGGCACTCCCCAACCGAGACACCGGCGCATGGAGAGATCCCGGCACATGGCTTCGCGCCCGTTCATCGGCTTCGCGAATATCCACCAACACGGCCTCGCCCGAGGTGATCAGGCCAGCGGCTTCGCGGGCGGGAATGGATTGGGCAGTCATGGCGGGCTCCTCATGCAGCAGAGGAGTAGATAAATTAGTTTCGTCTTATATTCAAGCAAAAAGCGTCAGAAATCCAGATCGGCGTAATGTTCAGGCGGGATCAGGCCGCTGATCCGGTCCTGCAATAACGGCCGGAAGGATGGCCGGGATTTTACTCGCGCATACCAATCCTTGGCGGCGTCATTCAGCGCCCAATCCACATCGCCCAGGTAATCCAGCGCCGAAAGATGCGCCGCCGCCGCCAAATCCGCGAGTGACAGCGCATTCCCCCCGAGCCAGGGCCGGGTTTCCGCAAGCCAGCCGAGGTAATCGAGATGCGGGCGCAAATTGGCATAGCCGGCGCGAATGGCCCCGGCATCCGGATTACCGCGCCCCATCAATTGCTTCATCTGCTTTTCAAACAGCAGGTTCCGCCCGACCTCAAAATGGAATTTCCCGTCAAACCACGCCACCAGGCGCCGGATTTCAGCCCTTTCGCCGAGTGAGCGCCCAAGCAGCGGCATATCCGGATAGGCTTCATCCAGATATTCGCAAATGGCGTAGGAATCGATGATGCAAAAGCCATTTTCTTCCTGCAGCACAGGCACGGTGCAGGCGGGGTTGATGGTGAGGAACTCCGCACGCCTTTCCCAGACCCTTTCGACCCGAAGATCAAAGGGAATGCGCTTTTCCGCCAAGGCGAGGCGCACCTTGCGCGAATAGGGCGAGAGGGGGAGGTGATAGAGAATCCGCACCGCGTGCTTATGCCACCCGCGGCCGAGCGGCGCAAAGCGAGGGCCATAATTGAGGGGTGCATGACGGCAGAAAACATGATGAAGTGAGGCTTCAAGGCGGATGGGCGTCATGGTCCCCAGGGGGTCCGTCCCCGCCTCAGAAAAACAAAGAGGAACGCGCATGACACCGCCACTCGATTCAGCCACCGCGCCGCGCAATTCGGATCTGGAGGCGGCGCTGGCCGAAGCGCGGGAGAATTATTCCCGCGCCCGCCCCAATAGCGCCACCGCACATGAGAAAGCCCGCACTGTCATGCCAGGCGGCAATACGCGTACCACGCTATTCTACACGCCCTTCCCAACCGCGATGAAAAGCGGCCAGGGCTGCTATCTGGAAGATATTGACGGCAACAAATACCTCGACCTCTGCGGCGAATATACTGCGGGGTTGTTCGGTCATTCCGATCCGCGCATTCAGGCCATGCTGCACCAGGTAATCCAGAACGGCATCAGCCTGGCTGCGGTTGGGGAGAATGAGGCGAAGCTCGCCGCCATTCTCTGCGCGCGCTTCCCCGCCCTGGAATTGGTGCGTTTCACCAATAGCGGGACCGAGGCGAATCTGATGGCCCTTGCCGCCGCGCGTGCGCATACGGGACGCAGCAAGATCATCGCCTTCCGCGGCGGCTATCATGGCGGGGTGATGAGCTTCGTCACCGGTGGCAGTGTGGTGAATGCGCCGTTTTCGGTGACGCTTGCCGAATATAACGACCTGCCCGGCACTTTGGCGCTGATACGCGAACACGCCGCTGATCTGGCCGCTGTGTTGCTGGAACCCATGATGGGCAGCGGCGGCTGCATCCCCGCCACGCGTGAGTTTTTGGCCGGGCTGCGCGAAGCAACGCGGGAAGTCGGCGCCATGCTCATATTCGATGAAGTCATGACCAGCCGCCACACCGCAGGCGGCTTGCAGAAGCTGCATGGCATCACGCCTGATCTTGTCTCACTCGGCAAATATATCGCGGGCGGCATGTCCTTCGGCGCCTTTGGCGGGCGCGCCGATGTCATGTCGGTATTCGACTCCCATAAGCCCAATGCGCTGACGCATGCCGGCACCTTCAATAACAACGTGCTGTCCATGTCAGCGGGTACGCTCGCCATGGGTGAGATTTTTGATGACACGGCGGCAGAGGATTTGCGCAAGCGTGGCGATGGGTTGCGCGATGCGCTGAACGGGATTTGCGCCAAGCACAAGGTCGCCATGCAATTCACCGGCATTGGCAGCATGGTGCAGCCGCATTTCCGTCTGGGGCCGATCCTGCGCCCCTATACCGCCAGCGCCCAGGAAGAAGGGCTGCGGGAATTGTTCTTCCTGGATATGATGCAGGCGGGGATTTACATCGCCCGGCGCGGCATGGTGGCGCTCAGCCTGCCGGTCGGTGAGCCAGAGCTTCTGCGCTACATCGTGGCGGTGGAGGAATTCTGCGCGTCGCGCAAGCCGCTGATGGCGGCCGCCTAGAGCATGTTGCGTTCACATGGGTTCACGCAACCTGCTCTAGAGATCTGTTTTTCGAGCATCTTCACGCGTTCAGATGATTCCATCTGAACGCGATCTGCTCTGGGGCGTTTTCAAGCAATTGGAAGCACTTGGCTCGCCGGGAACCGCTCTGGGGGCGGTGGGGCTGGCTTCCGGCCCCGGCCCGTGACCGCCTGCGCCGAAAAGCCTGGTGAGGCTTCGCTCAGCCCTGCTTCTTCCGAGAGCCGAAGCCGCTGGCATCACTCTTGCGCCAATGGGCTTCTTGCGACAATTCCAGGGCCACGCCGCGTTGGTCACAGGGGATGACATTGGTCTGCGGTATGTCGCTTACCATGGAAAGGGCAACGCCCCTGGGGCGGGAATAGCCGGCAAGTTCTATTTCCAGGGTGCCTTTTGCAGAGATACGGCGCACCCTGCCCCATTCGCCCGCCTTTGCGACCGGGGCTGGGCCAGGTTCAGCCCGTGTCAGACGCACCAGATCGCCGACCTCAAGCATCGGGACGGGGCGCCCATCAGCGCGAAAATGCAGTTTCATTGGCCGCCTCTCCCTGCCTGCTTTACACGAAAGTGAATGCCCTGCTGATTCTTCAAAGATGTGACGCCCTTTAATATCGTATTAAAATGTCAGGTTTGCGATTGAGGCCTTAACAAATTTCTTGACTCAGGTGATGATGTTTTGCGATATGAGAGACGGTGTCAATGCCATGATCAGTCAGTTAAACGTCGCCCAAACCCAGATCAAGGATGGACTTCGCCCCCCCGCTGGAGCAGTAGGAGGCGATCGGCCTGCGGGTGCCGTCCCGCCAGAACCCTCGCCTGAAATCGGGCCGCCCAATCCCAGGATGCGCATTGACCGTGATCTGGGCATGGTCGTCATCGAATTTCGCGACGCGGTCGGCCGCTTGAGCGTGAGTTTGCCCACCCCGCGCGAAATCGAAGCCTACCGTGCCTCTATCCTCTTTGGCGCCGACATGCCTTTTGACGTGAAGGCGCTTAGTGTATCGCCCGGGAGCCCAAGCGGGGCACGCCCCGGAATTCCCCTGCCTCCAGAGCCTGAACCGCAGCCCGCTGCCCGGCCTGAGGGTGAGGCTTCTTCCACCGCTGGTCTGAACAAGATCGCCTAAAGCCCGGCTGCGGCCGCAAGGGCGGCCCTGCCTTGCGTCCGGTTTGCTTCCTGGCGCCTACCCGTCGAAAACTTCGTCCATACTGCCTGTGGTGCGGGGAGCCCTTCCGCGTTAGCCTCCACCCATAAGGGCGCCTGCCGCGCCCCAAGCAGACAGGAGGATCAGCCATGGCGATGTCTCGTCGCGCCCTGATGGGTGCTGGTGCCGCCGGCTTGCTGGCCGCGCCAGCATTGCACGCTCAGGAAGCCTTCCCAAGCCGGCCCATCCGCATTGTGGTGCCTTACCCGCCAGGCGCGATCAATGACATGCTGGCGCGCTGGGTTGCGGATAAGATGCCAGAGGTCTTCGGGCAGCCAGGCGTGGTGGAAAATCGCCCAGGGGCTGCGGGCAATATCGGCACCACGCATGTCGCGCGCTCAACGCCGGATGGCTATACCATCGGCATCGGCAATACGCCGATCCTATCGGTCAATCCCTTTGTCTATCCGAATATGGGCTATGATCCGCGCACGGAGATCAGCCTGATCGGCATCGCCGCGCGGCTGATGAATGTGCTGGTGGTGAACCCGAATAGCGGCCTGACCAGCCTGCAACAAATTCTGGAACGCGCCCGCGCCCAGCCGGGGAGGATGACTTTCGCCAGTTCCGGCAGCGGCAGCAGCCCGCATCTGGCGGGCGAATTGCTGAAGCACATGACGGGCGTGGACATTACCCATGTGCCGTTTCGCGGCGGCGCAGCATCAGGCACCGAAATCATCGCCGGGCGCATTGATCTGTTGATTGACAATGTGCCGAATTCCATCGGCCATATCCGCGGCGGCCAGATGCGCGCCCTTGCGGTGACCGGCAGCGCACGCGATCCCGCGCTTCCCGATGTTCCGACCTTTGCGGAGGCCGGCGTGCCGGGGTTTGAGATGTATCTCTGGTTCGGTTTCATCGCGCCGCCCAATCTGCCGCCAGCGGTAATGGAAAGGCTTTCTTCCGGCATCAGGCGCATCGTCACCGAAACCGATGTGGCCGAGCGTATCCGTCGCCAGGGCGCCGAGGTCTGGCACAAGGACCCCGCCGGCATGCGCGTGGCGATGGAAGCCGATATGGCGAAATGGGGGCCGGTGGTGCGTGCGGTGGGGTTGAAGCCGGAATAGATGCGTGTTTGGTCGCATTTTCCGAGTCGCCAAGTGTTCCACTTGGCTTGGAAATGCGTGTTTGGTCGCATTTTCCGAGCCGCCAAGTGTTCCACTTGGCTCGAAAATGCTCCTCCCGCTTGCAATCGGCGCTGAGAGTCAGAAGATGGCCCATCGCCCTGTGCTGGGCGTTCAACTCAAAGGGGTGGAAATGTTCTCTCATATCTTTGTCGGCGCGGATGACGTGGCCGTTTCCAAGAAATTCTATGACGCGGCGTTGGGCGTGCTTGGTGTCGCGGAAGGGAAGATGGACCCGAAGGGGCGCTGCTTTTACCGCACACCAACGGGCACGCTTGGCATCAGCAAGCCGATTGATGGCAAGGCCGCCTGCGGTGCCAATGGCGGCACGATTGGTTTTGCCTGCGACAGCCCTGAAAAGGTGAAGGCCTTCCATGATGCGGCTGTGGCCAATGGCGGCACCAGCATTGAGGACCCGCCTGGCTGGCGCGAAGGCGGCGCGGTACGGCTTTATCTGGCCTATGTGCGCGACCCTTACGGCAATAAGCTTTGCGCGCTGCATCGCGGGTGATGATGCGCAGGTGTGATCCGTCTCCGCGGATCACACCATCAAGACCGCCGCGGTCAGAGAAAATGCCGCGGTGCTAGCCCATGGTCGCGCGCCTCTCGAGACAGGGCCTCACGATAATCGGGATGGGCAAGGCCGATGATGGCCTTCGCACGTTCAGCGACCGACAGCCCCTTCAGATTGGCAATACCGTATTCAGTAACGACATACATCTGATCTGATCGCGCAGTGGTAACGACATTGCCTGCTGTTAGATTCAGCACAATGCGGCTTTTCCGCACGCCCTTACGTTCATAGGTTGAGGCCAAGCAGATAAAGCTCTTGCCGCCCTTGGACGCATAGGCGCCGCGCACGAATTGCGCCTGCCCGCCCGTGCCGCTGATATGGCGATGACCATCAGATTCGGATGCCGCCTGCCCCTGCAGGTCAATCTGCGTGGTGTTGTTGATCGCGACCGCGCGGTCGTTGCGGGCGATGATGTCGGGCATATTCGTGTGATCAACGGGCCGGACAATGAAATCATCATTGTCGCGCAGCGTATCATAAAGCCGGCGGCTACCGATGGCGAAGCTATAGGTCACCAATCCCTGATCGAAAGCCTTGCGCGCGCCGCTGATCCGCCCGGCCAGGTATAGTTCAACCAACCCGTCATTCAGCATTTCGGTATGGATGCCAAGATCGCGCACTGAAGATTGCTGCAACAGCGCGGTGACCGCATTGGGCATGCCGCCAATGCCAACTTGCAGGCAGGAACCATCTTCGATCTGTTCGGCGATCAAGGCTGCCACGGCGCGGTCCACCTCAGATGCTTCTGCATTGGGCAATTCCGGGGTCGGTACATCATCGCCCTCAATCACGTAATCCACCTGGCTGCGATGCACGCGCACATGCGTGCCAACCACACGCGGCATATCGGGCAGGGTTTCAATGATGAGGGTTTTGGCGGTTTCAACAATGGCGGGATGCCAGACATTGACTGGACCAAGATTGAAATAGCCGTCCGCATCCATCGGCGCCGCGCGCAGCACGGCGATATCAGTGCGCGGGATGAAGCGGCGGTAATAGTCGGGGATTTCACCAAGATGGCAGGGCAGGTAATTGACCAACCCCTGGTCATGCTTGCGCCGGTCATAGCCGGAAAAATGCCAGTTATAGCAAGCGAAGTGCGCCCCTTCCGGGTCCTGTTCCAGAAAGGCGCGCGGCTTCATGCTGAGGCAATTGCGAATGCGTACATCACGAAGGGACGCCTTGCGCGCGGCGAGTGCACGATCAAAAACATCAGGCTGGTTGAAGCAGGCGCCGAAATCGAGCCAATCGCCGGGCTTCACCAGCGCCGCGGCTTCCTCGGCCGAGATCGCGTGCGCATTTTTTGCCATGGCGAATGCCCCCAAAACACTATCGAAGCGCCTGATGAATGGTAGCGGCGAGCGGACTTGAACCGCTGACCCCGGCATTATGAGTGCCGTGCTCTAACCAGCTGAGCTACGCCGCCTTCGGGTTGGGGGAGTTAGGCCGCTGCCCGATCAGTGTCAACCGAAAGCCGCGCGCGGAGGAACCCACCACCCAAAACGCGGTCCCCATCATACATCACGCAGGCCTGGCCTGGCGCGATCACGCCGGGTTCGTCCAAGACCACGCGCAACAGCCCCGCCCCGGCATCCCAGGTAACCTCAGCGGCGCGCGGCACCTCGCGGGCGCGGAGCTTCACGGCGCAGCGCAGCGGCGCTTCCGGCGGGGCGATCAGCCAATTCACCTCCGCTACCTCGGCATCCCGCCGTTCAAGGCCGGCGCGCGGGGCCAGCACAATCCGGCGCTTCGGCGCATCCACCGCCGCGACGTAAAGCTTCTGCTCCCCATCCCAGGAAGCCTGACCGAGGCCCCGCCCCTGGCCCACGGTGAAGCCGGAAATCCCTCCATGCTGGCCCAGCACGCGGCCATCGGCATGGATGAACTCACCTGGTTCGGCGGCATCGGGACGCAGCTTGCCGACCAGCGCATCATAGCGCCCGGCCGGCACAAAGCAGATATCCTGGCTATCCGGCTTTTCAGCGACCGCCAGGCCAAGCCGCGCGGCGGCAGCGCGCACGGTCGCCTTGTCCGGCATGTCACCCAAGGGGAAGCGTGCCATTTCGAGCTGCGCGCGCGTGGTGGCGGCCAGGAAGTAGCTTTGGTCGCGTTCAGGGTCCACGGCGCGGTGCAGTTCCGCTCCATCGGCGCCTTCAATCCGCCGTGCGTAATGGCCGGTAGCCAGTGCTTCGCAGCCCAAATCCTCGGCCATCGCCACCATGTCGCGGAATTTCACGGTCTGGTTGCAGCGGATGCAGGGCACCGGCGTTTCGCCGCGCGCGTAGCTATCGGCGAAATCACGCATAACATCGCGGCGGAAAATCTCTTCACGGTCCAGCACATAATGCGCGATGCCAAGCCGATCCGCCACGCGCCGCGCATCCAGAATATCCTGCCCCGCACAGCAGGCGCCCTTTTTCTGCAAGGCCGCGCCGTGATCATAAAGCTGCAAGGTGGCGCCAATCACCTCATGCCCGGCTTCCTGCAACAGCGCGGCTACCACGCTGCTATCCACCCCGCCCGACATGGCCACCAGCACGCGCATCGTCAGGCCCGCCCCACCGCATCAAGCCCCTGCTGCCAGAAGCGCTGTTCCAGCCGCGCCGCTTCGGCGAAATCCGTGGCCAGACGGGCAAAGCGCGCTTCCCCGCCATGGGAGACACCAAGCGCATCAATCCGCCGCGCCGCGGCATGGGCCATTTCCTGATAGGAACCAGCGGCATAGGCATCAATCCAGGACTGATAGGCGTTCCCATCACGCTGCCGCGCAGGGTCCGCCAGAATGCGTAGCGCCACCTGTGCATAGCCCACCGTGCAGGGCACCAAAGCCACTTCCAGATCCAGGATATCGCCGGCGTAGCCGCGATCCAGCACCCAGCGCGTATAGGAAACCGTCTCGGCACTTTCCGGAACCGAAACCACCGCCGCTTCCGAAAGCCCCCATTCGGCGCAGTATTTCAGATGAAGCTTGGTTTCATCCAGAATGGCCAAAACAGCAGCGGCCTTGTCGCGCATCGCCGCCAGGCTTTCGCCCTTCAGCACCGCAAGCGCCTTGGCGCGGGCGAAATGGATCAGGAACAGATAATCCTGGATCAGATAATGCTGAAACGCCTTGAGCGGCAGTGTGCCTGCCGAAAGCTGCTGCACAAAGGGATGCCAAGTATAGCCACGCCATTCGGACGCAGCGGCAGCCGACAGCTTGCGAAACAAGCCGCCTTCCGCGCCGAATTCATCCCATGCTGCGGCCACGCTTCAGCCGCCCGCGTTGCGCGACCCGGCGGGCAGCTTCACCACCAGCCCATCCAGCGCATCCGTCATGATCAATTGGCAGCCCAGCCGGCTGGTTTCCTGCAAGTCAAAGGCAAGGTCCAGCATGTCTTCCTCATCCTCGGTCGGCTTGGCCAGCTTGCCGAACCAGGAAGGGTCCACAATCACATGGCAGGTGGAGCACGCGAGCGAGCCTTCGCAGGCGCCTTCAATGTCAACGCTGTTGCGATGCGCGATTTCCAGCACGGAAAGGCCAAGCGGGGCTTCCACTTCCTTCCGCGTTCCGTCGCGTTCGATGAATACCATTTTCGGCATGGCTAATCACTTGCCTTGTCTGTTGCGGAGGCTGCGCGGTGCCAGGAAGCGGCAAGGCTTGCCGCGGCCAGTTCCGCATCGGCGGGCGAGGTAAAGCGTCCCATCCCAATCCGCAAGGTGGCCCGGGCGGCTTCGGGTTCAAGCCCTATGGCTTGCAGCACGTAAGACGGCTCGATTTCCGCCGAGGAACAGGCCGAACCGGTGGAAACACAGACAAGCGGTGCGCCTTCCATGATGGCCTGGGCGGAGACGCCGCCCGGAAAGGTCAGGTTCAGATTGCCCGAAACCCGGGGCGCGGCCTCGGCATTGACCACCAGGCCGGGGATTTCAGCGCGGAGCTTTTTCAGGAAAAAATCGCGCTGCCCGGCGATGCGCCCGGAATCGAGCAGCCCTTCAATGGCGGCGATCCGGCAGGCCTCCCCAAAGCCAACCACCAGGGGGGCGGGCAGCGTGCCGGACCGCAAACCCCTTTCCTGCCCGCCACCAGAAAACAGGGGGGCCAAGCGCATGCGCGGCCGGCGACGGACATAAAGCGCGCCAATGCCGCGCGGGCCATAGACCTTATGGCCCGAAAGCGACAGCAGATCGGCCTGGATTTCCCCAACATCAAGCGGAATGCGCCCGGCTGCCTGCGCGGCATCGGTATGAAAGGCCGCACCCGCTTCCTTCACGATGGCGCCCAGTGTGGGCAGGTCCTGAATGACGCCGATTTCATTATTCACCGCCATGATGGACACCAGCAGGGTGTTTTCATCACAGGCAGCGCGCAACACTGCGGGATCAAGCAGCCCATCGGCGCCGACGGGCAGGATGACGGGTTCAAACCCTTCCTGCGCCAGGTCGCGCACGGATTCCAACACGCATTTATGCTCGGTCGCCAGCGTGATGATGCGCCGGCGCGGATCGCCCTGGCTGGCCGCAAAGCGCGCGGCGCCCTTGATGGCGAGGTTATTTGCCTCGGTCGCGCCGGAGGTTAGGATGATTTCAGCCGCCGAGGCGCCGATCAATTCGGCGATGTGCTCACGCGCGGCTTCCACGGCTTCCGCCACCGCGCGGCCCATGACGTGTTCGGCGCTGGCGGGGTTGGCGAATTGCGCTTCCCAAAAGGGGCGCATGGCCTGGAGCACGCGCGGGTCCACCGGGGTGGTGGCGTGGTTGTCCAGGTAGATGGGGTGGTTCGGGAACGACATGAGGGGAAGATGGGGCGGAATGGGGTGTGGGGCTAGGGGGATTGGGGCGGTCACCCGCGCTTGGCGCGGGTGATGATGATGGCAAGCGTGGCGAGCGGGGCACAAATGCGCGCCAAGGCAACGTCCGCCCTTTGCCGCGCGGTATCACTGCCCAGGCGGGGGCTTACGCCGAAACTCATCCCGGGCGCCGAGGGCATGGTTGGCGGTGATGGCCACATAGGCCGTCGCCTCTGCGAGCGAACCAATGGCCAGCTTGAAGCCCGCAAGCAGGCCATGACAGACGCAGCACCAAAGGTTATGGTTCCGCAGCACGTTTTCCAATGAGCCGGTCATTTTCGTTGTTTCCATGGCGTTTGCCATGGCGGAAGCTACCCGTCTCAACGAGTAGGATTTCAAGCGGCAAACGCAACGAAGATTGATTTGTCTCGAAAGGATAGTTTGATGTCCAAGACAAATGCGACAAAGTCGGATTTGCAGCTTGTTCTCGAGAAAATTCTTCGGCATTGGGCAGCACATCAGCAGACGACCATGGTCGGTCGGCCGCGCAGCGCATTCGCAAAGAACTTCAATATCGAGTTGAAAACTTTCACGCGCTGGCTGAACGGCGAGCATGTGCCTCAAGGAGACCGATGGGCTGGTTTCATTCAAAGACTGCGGACGATAGAAAAGAAGACAAATGCGCAAGGTAGAACGACTGGTCAGAAGGAGTTTCTCTTTGATGAGAGCTGGGTCGAGGAGGCTGAGAGGGCACGTGAGAACGCGGCGGAGGCGGAAAAAGCAAAGAAGCAGCCCAGGAGCGCAACCGCGCCGGGCGCTACTTGGCACATCACCCGTCTCGATCAGGATTTACAAACCCTCAAGGCGGCAAAATCGCCGCCCGGTTCTGTTATCTACGCTGAGACAGAGACAGGCTTCGTTATTGTACAAGGGCAAGCGACGGATGCGGCGGTCGCTGCACAACCCGCAACGGCACAACGTCATCGCAATGTCATCGCGAAAATCGAAGACCTTATAGACGCATGTGGCACTCGGCTGGATAATCAGCGTTCCTGGCGCCGACTACCGCAGATAGCGAAGCGTGCGCTCGAGGCTGCGAATCGCCCGACGATAGAATTGCCCGACGCGCTGGTCGATCTTTATGATCATACTGTCTCTCTTGGGTCATATGTGAGCCAGGATGACGCGATTGGTGCTGACAAGAATGCATCCGATGCGCCACTTGATCACGATATCAGACGGGCGCTTGTTGACTTTATCTCATCAGCCTCGCCCTGGCTGCGTAGCTTCCCAAGTGTGCTGGCTGCCGATGATGCTCGACGTGAATTTCTGACCCGCCCGGAACTTTTTGAACCGATACGGCGCACGCTGCCGGCCGCGCGTGAGTTACTCGAGATTGCAGGCCAGGAAGGGGTTCTCTCACCGGAGGATGCAGCGCGCGCCACCCTACCAATAGAAACTGCGGAACGCGGCGGCGTGCTAGGCGAGAAAGCAGGCTATCGAGGGCACGGCAATGCGTTGGGCCTGCTTACGCGTGCTGCCACTGTTTCCATCGTTTCGTTGATAGGTTTCTATTCAGGCGCGATTGCGTCCGATTTTGCCACGAAATCTGTTCTGGTTCAGCGAGCGGGAAGCTTCCTCGCGCGGGCTGAAGAACATGCGCTCCAGCTAGCAGCCAGCGCCCCTGATGATTTGCGCATTGCGCTCGAGAATCTGCTGAAGGTAAATCGTTTACGGCAAGAAGGGGACCCGCCACCACAAACGCCTGCCATCATGCCCGCCGACGGTTCAAAGCCTTTGCGCCCGCCGCTGGAACCGCGCGTGTTGGGCGCGGAAAGCTGGCCGCTGCTCGCCACGCTCAGGGGGCATGAGGGCGCTGTCCGCTCGGTCGGCTTTTCGCCCGATGGCGCTCGCCTTGTCTCGGGGGGTAATGGCGGCACGCTGCGGCTTTGGGACGCTGCCGACGGGGCGTTGCTCGCCACCCTCACGGGGCATGAGGGCACGGTCTTTTCGGTCGGGTTTTCGCCTGATGGCGCGCGCCTTGTCTCGGGGGGTGATGACGGCACGGTGCGGCTCTGGGACGCTGCCAGCGGGGCTTTGCTTGCCACGCTCACGGGGCATAAGGACGTGGTCCTCTCGGTCGGGTTTTCGCGCGATGGCACGCGCCTTGTTTCGGGGGGTAGTGACGGCAAGGTGCGGGTCTGGGATGCCGCCAGCGGGGCTTTGCTTGCCACCCTCACAGGGCATAAGCACTGGGTCTGGTCGGTCGGGTTTTCGCCCGATGGCACGCGCCTTGTCTCGGGGGGTAGGGACGGCACGTTGCGGGTCTGGGATGCCGCCAGCGGGGCTTTGCTTGCCACGCTCACGGGGCATGAGGGCGGGGGCGGGGTCTGGTCGGTCGGGTTTTCGCCCGATGGCGCGCGCATTGTCTCGGGGGGGGATGACGGCACGCTGCGGCTTTGGGGCGCTGCCAGCGGGGCGCTGCTCGCCACGCTCACGGAACATTTGGGCCGGGTCTTCTCGGTCGGGTTTTCGCCTGATGGCGCCCGCCTTGTCTCGGGGGGTGACGACGGCACGGTGCGGCTCTGGGGCGCTGCCAGCGGGGCGTTGCTCGCCACCCTCACGGGGCATGAGGGCAGGGTCCTCTCGGTCAGGTTTTCGCCCGATGGCGCGCGCCTTGTCTCGGGGGGGCGTGACGGCACGGTGCGGCTCTGGGGCGCTGCCATTGGCGCGCCGGCTGACGGCGCCTGAGGCACCCAAAGCATCGCAATGGCATGCCGCGCAGCAAAACGCCCAGCGCCAAAAGTCAAAAAAAGGAGTGGGGGGCTTGGGGGGCGAGTTCTCTCGCCCCCCAACTCCGCGCGCGGCTTTTGAAAGCCTCCCCCCTCATCGCCACCCCGCCCTTTGCATAATCCGCAGCGCTTCTGGTGCCAGTGCGCCATAGCGTTGCGCGTTCAACTGATCAGCGCGGAAGCTGCCAAGCGCGGTCAGTGCGGGGTGCGGCGCGACCCCCGGCACCACCGGATATTCAAAATTGCCATTGGCGAATAATTCCTGCGCGCGCTGGCTGCTGAGGTATTCAATGAAGCGCAGCGCCACGGCCTTGTTGGCGGAACTCCGCACCACCCCAGCGCCGGAGACATTCACATGCGTGCCGCGATCCCCCGGCGCCTGATTGGGGAAGATCACGCCAATGCGGTCAAACAGCGCCTTTTCCTGCGGGTTGGATGAAGCGCCAAACCGCGCCAAGTAATAGGTATTGGCCACCGCCAGGCGCCCCACGCCTGCGGCCACCGCCTGAAATTGCGGCGTATCACCGCCTTGCGGCTGGCGCGCCATATTGGCCACCACGCCGCGCGCCCAGGCCTCTGCCGCTTCTGCGCCATTGGCCAAAAGAATGCTCGCCATCAGGGAGGTATTGTAAGGATGCGCGGCTGCGCGGATCAGGATCTGCCCGCGTTGTGCCGGCAGGGCCAAATCCTCATAGCGCGCCAAGCCTTCGGGCACGCCGCGCCGGCGGTCATACATGATCACGCGTGCGCGGCTGGAAAGCCCATACCATTTGCCATCCCGGGCGCGCATGTTTTCCGGAATGCGCGATTTCAGGATCTCGCTTTCGGTTTCAGCCAAAACCCCCGCATCCACCGCCCGCGCAAGCCGCGCCGCATCCACCGTTATCAGCACATCGGCGGGGCTATTCGCCCCTTCGGATTGAATGCGCGCGATCAGCTGATCCGCATCGCCTTCAATCAGCCGGATGCGAATGCCGGATTCGGCCGTGAAGCCATCATACAGCGCGCGATCCGTATCATAATGGCGCGATGAATAGAGATTGAGCGCGCGTTCCTGCGCGGCGACCAGGGCAGGGCTGGCGAGTGGGGCAGCAAAGGGCAGGGCAAGAAGTGAACGACGGCGCATGGTGACCTCCTGGGGGGGATATACTGCAATTGCGAATTAGTCGCAATATCAAAAAATGTAACACGCCAAGATCAGGCGCAGCGCCCAGGGCCATCCCAGGGCTTGAGAAGCCGCGGACCGCGTCGCATAAGGCAGGGGATAGCGCTGATCTTCAAAGCCCAGAGTGAGTTTGCCCTTTGCCCAAAACGCCCTTGGCAGCCCCTCAAGCCAAAGCCGCCGAATCCGTGACGGGTTCGCGCATTGAAACCCTGTGCGTGGCGCAGGGGCTGAAGATGACCGGCCAGCGCCGCCTGATCGCGCAGATCTTGAGCGAAGCCGAAGATCATCCGGATGTTGAGGAATTGCATCGCCGTGCCTTGCAGCGCGACAGACGCATTTCAATCGCCACGGTCTATCGCACGGTGCGCCTGCTTGAAGAACGCGGCATTCTGGAACGGCGCGATTTTGGTGGTGGGCGGGCGCGCTACGATCTGGCGGATCGCGGCCATCATCATCATCTGATTGATGTTGAAACCGGCCATGTCATTGAATTCGGCGATGAAGCGCATGAAGCCTTGGCGCAAGCCATCGCAGAACGCCTTGGCTATGATCTTGTGGGACATAAGCTTGAATTATTCGGCCGAAGGCGCGCGCCGGCCGCAAAGCCAAAACGGCGCAGCAGCTAGCCAGGCGCCCTTCGTGAAGCAAAGCACCAGATAAACTCAGGAGAGTTGAATGGTACGACAAACCTCCCCTTCCATTCGCCGTTGTGAAGCCGCGGTCATTACCGCCTATCGGGAATTGCGCGACATTGGCGCCGATGACCCGCAGGCCTTCAATGCCTGCACAACGCTCTACCGCATCCACCATCCCGAAGCGCCGCTCAGTGAGGCACGGCGCCTGGTGGCGGAATGGATTGATTTTCACATCATCCGCAAGGATGCGAAGCTGGTGCAGCCGGATTGCGGCTGCGGCGAACAGCATCCGTCATGAACAAATGCCCCGCGCGGCAGGGCCGGCGGGGCTTCGGTGCTGCGGCTGACTTCAGCCTTGCAAGCCGCGCAGGAATTTCGCCCGCGCACCACCGCCCGCCATCAGGAAGGCGTGGTCCGAACCGCTCAGCAGAAACCGCGCGCCAAGGCCGATATATTCGGACGCGTTCTTCTCATCATAAACGCCGCCCATGCCCATGACCTTGCCATGCGCCTTGCAGGCCGCCGCTACCTTGGCATAGGCCGCGCGAACATCGGGGTGACCGATCTGCCCGGCAATGCCCATGGAGGCCGTGAGGTCCGAGGTGCCGATCATCAGGCAATCCACCCCCGGCACGGCGGCGATTGAATCCGCATTCGCAACCGCTTCGGGCGTTTCGATCATGACGGTCACCATGATCTGTTCATTCAATTCCTTCTGCGCCGCCGCGGTATCGGAAACCTGGAAGGCATATTGCGCCGGCGGGCCGCCCCAGGAACGCTCCCCGAGTGGCGGGTAGCGGAAGGCGCGCACCACATCACGGGCTTCATCAGCAGTATCAATATGCGGCACCACCACGCCCATGGCGCCATTATCCAGGCAGCGCGTGCCTTCAAACAGCGCATCCTTGCAGCAGCGGACAATCGGTGTGACGCCCTGCGAAAGCGCGGCCATGGCCATGCGGGTCGCGTCATCCACACTCATCGCGCCATGTTCCATATCAATGAATAGCCAATCAAAGCCCGATGCCGCGGCAATCATGCCAACAGCGGGCGTGCGCAAATGATGCACGCCAAAGCCAAGGGCGAGTTCGCCCTTTTCGAGGCGGCGACGCGCAAGGTTAGGAGCGAGTGGCATGGTGTTTCCTCTTTGTGAGTGATGTGAATTGAAGCCCGATCAGGCCGCACCACCGGGTGCGATCTTGTCCTGGGTTTTTGTCGCGAAATCGCTCGCGTCATGGCGTTCATGCAATTGTTCGGATGGATCGCCCGTGACGCGGTTCACCATGCGCCCGCGCTTGACCGCGGGGCGGGCGAAAATCGCTTCCGCCCAGCGCTGCACATTCTTGTATTCATGCACGGATAGGAATTCCGCCGCGCCGTACAGATACCCCCGCACCAGCCCGCCATACCAGGGCCAAACGGCGATATCGGCGATGGTATAATCATCCCCACCCAGATAAGCGCTGTCCGCGAGGCGGCGATCCAGCACATCCAATTGCCGCTTGGTTTCCATGGCAAAGCGATCAATCGCGTATTCGATCTTCACCGGCGCATAAGCGTAGAAATGCCCGAAGCCACCGCCAAGATAAGGCGCGCTCCCCATTTGCCAGAACAGCCAGGAAAGGCATTCGGCACGCAAGGCGGGGTCCTTCGGCAGGAAGGCACCGAATTTCTCTGCGAGGTGCACCAGAATCGCACCGCTTTCGAAAACCCGGATGGGTTTCGGGCCGCTGCGGTCCAAAAGCGCGGGGATTTTGGAATTCGGGTTAACCTCCACAAAGCCGCTGCCGAATTGCTGGCCTTCGCCAATGCGGATCAGCCAGGCGTCATATTCCGCGCCTGTGTGGCCGAGTGCCAAAAGCTCCTCCAGCAGGATCGTCACCTTCTGGCCATTGGGCGTGCCCAGCGAATAAAGCTGCATCGGGTGGCGGCCCACCGGCAATTCCTTGTCATGCGTCGGGCCGGCAATGGGGCGGTTGATATTGGCAAAGCGCCCGCCATTGGCCTTGTTCCAGGTCCAGACCTTGGGGGGCGTGTAATCGCTGGTGCTGCTCATGCGGAGGCTCCTGTGGAATGGGGCCGAGGCTGGCGCGATTGGCCGCAGCGCGCAAGGCTGGTATCGCGGGGCGATCCGGCAGGGGGCAGGCGACATGACCATCACCATCCATGGCATCAAGAATTGCGACACCATGAAAAAGGCGCGCGCCTGGCTGGAAGCCGAGGGCATTGCCCACGCCTTCCATGACTACAAGACCGCCGGCATCACCCCGGCCACGCTGCAAGCCTGGGTCGGCAAGGCAGGGTGGGAGGCGTTGTTGAACCGCGCCGGCACCACCTTCCGCAAATTGCCCGAAGATCAGAAGCAAGGGCTGGATGAAGCCCGCGCGGTCGCGCTGATGCTGGCGCAACCCAGCATGATCAAGCGCCCGGTGCTGACACTTGGCGATAAACTGATCATCGGCTTTGATCCCGCGCGCTATTCTGCCGCATTAAAGGCCTGACGCTGCCGCAAAATCACCATCGCGGCCCCATATGAAGACTGCTCAGTTGGGAAGGTTTCGGGGTGGCTGAGGGAATCAACTTCCAGGCCTATAGCGATGCGCTGGTCGTGCTCGGCACGGCGGGCGTGATCGTGCCCCTGTTGCGCCGCATCGGTGTCAGCCCGGTGCTTGGCTATCTTGGGGCAGGGGCGGTGCTGGGGCCGCTCGCGCTTGGGTCCTTCATCAATGAATACCCGCTGCTTTATTGGTTCACGGTGATAGACGCGAAAAGTGTGACCGCGATTGCCGAGCTTGGCGTGGTCTTTCTGCTGTTCCTGATTGGGCTTGAGCTTTCCTTTGAACGCCTGAAGGCGATGCGCCGGCTGGTGCTGGGCCTGGGCGGGCTGCAAATGGCGCTCAGTTTTGTGGCGCTCAGCCTGATTGCGCTGGCGTTTGGCTTCAGCCCCGGCATTGCGGCGGTGCTGGCTGCGTGCCTGGCGCTTTCTTCCACCGCCATCGTGCTGGAATTGCTCGCGCAGCAGGAAAGGCTGCTCACCAGCGGTGGCCGCGCCAGTTTTTCCGTGCTGCTCGCGCAGGATGTGGCGGTGGTGCCGATCTTGCTTTTTATCGGTATCCTCGGCGCCAAGGGCGGCGGTTCCGTATTGCTCAGCATCGCCCTAGCCTTGGGGCAGGCCTTGTTGGTGCTGGCGGTGATTGTGCTGCTCGGGCGCGTGGTGCTGCGCCCGCTATTCCGCCTGGTGGGTGGGCAGCGTTCGGAAGAACTTTTCATCGCCGCCGTGCTTTTCGTGATTGTCGCGACCGGCATCATGGCCGCCAAGGCGGGGCTTTCCATGGCGATTGGCGCCTTTGTCGCCGGGCTTTTGCTGGCCGAGACTGAATATCGCCGCGCCGTGCAGGCGACGATTGAGCCCTTCAAGGGCCTGCTGCTTGGCATTTTCTTCTTCAGCGTGGGCATGAGCATTGATTTCCGCGAAGTGGCGAAGGAACCGGCGCTGCTGCTGGGCCTGGCCTTCGGGTTGATGCTGCTGAAGGCCGGCATTGTTTATGGGCTGGCGCGGTATTTCGCGCTGACGCGGGCGGCGGCTTTGGAATCTGCGCTGCTGCTTGGGCCTGGGGGCGAATTTGCCTTTGTCGGTATTGGGCTCGCGACCGGCTTGGCGCTGATTGAACCAGGCCTTGCCGGCTTCATCCTGGCGGCGATCAGCCTGACCATGGCGATGCTGCCCTTGCTTTCGGCGCTGGCGCGGCGCGTGGCGCCATTGCTGGAAGAAGCCCGCCCCAAGGACCCAGAGCTTGAGGCCCTGCCGGGCGCGCAGCAGGGCCATGCCATCATCATCGGCTATGGCCGTGTCGGCAAAACCGTGGCCGCGCTGCTCCGCCAGCATGGCTTGCGGCAGATCGCGGTGGATAATGACCCCGCCACCGTGGCCCGCGCGCGCCGCGCCGGTGAGGAAGTGTTCTTCGGCGATGCCGCGCGCCCGGCCTTTTTGCAGGCCTGCGGCCTGGCTTCGGCACAAAGCGTCATCATCACCATCAATCTTGCGCCGCAGATAGATCAGATTGTCAGCGCCATTCGCGCAGAGCGGCCGGATTTGCCGATCATTTCCCGCGCGCGGGATGCTGCGCATGCGCGCCACCTTTATGCTCAGGGTGTGAGTGAGACTGTGCCGGAGACGATTGAAGCCAGCCTGCAGCTTTCGGAAGCAGCACTTGTATCGCTTGGCGTGCCGATGGGGCGCGTGATTGCCTCCATCCACCAAAAACGCGCTGATTTCGCCGAGGAATTGCGCAGCGCCGCGCGGGGGGGCTAAGCATTTTCAAGCCAAGCGGTATCGCTTGGCGACTCGGAAAATGCGCTCAAACTATGTTGTTAGAACCTGTCGGATGCGCCATCGCGCATCGGACAGGTTCTATTCCCGCGCAACGCGCGTTTTCACGAAAGCTTCTGCTTCAGCACATCATTGACCAGCGCAGGATTGCCCTTGCCCTGCATGGCTTTCATGGTCTGGCCAACAAAGAAGCCGAACAGCTTGTCCTTGCCGGAACGATATTCCGCGACCTTATCGGCATTGGCGGCCAGCACCTGGTCAATCACGGCTTCAATTGCGCCGCTATCCGTTACCTGCTTCAGGCCGCGTTCTTCCACAATGGCGCCCGGCGCGCGGCCAGTTTCCACCATGGCTTCGAACACTTCCTTGGCGAGCTTCCCGGAAAGCGTGCCATCCGCCATCAAATCAAGCAGCGCGCCAAGATCAGCAGCACTGACCGGCGGTTCGGCGATAGAGGTTTTGGTGCGGTTGATGGCGGCGAAAAGATCACCCATCACCCAATTCGCTGCCTGCTTCGCATCCCGCCCCTTGGCGACAGTTTCATAATAGGCCGCGGTTTCGCGCTCCAGCGTCAGCACATGCGCGTCATAGGGCGTGATGCCGTAATCGCGCACATACCGCGCGCGGCGCGCATCTGGCAGTTCCGGCAGCGCTGCCTTCAGGCTTTCCACAAATGCCGTATCAATCACCAAAGGCGGCAAATCAGGGTCCGGGAAATAGCGGTAATCATGCGCATCTTCCTTGGACCGCATGGACCGCGTAATGCCGCGCCCCGTATCGAACAGCCGCGTTTCCTGTTCCACCGTGCCGCCGGATTCCCAAACCTCAATCTGCCGGCGCGCTTCGGCTTCCACCGCCTGCATGACAAAGCGGATGGAATTGACATTCTTCACTTCGCACCGCGTGCGAAAACCCTCTCCGGCCTTGCGGACAGAAACATTCACATCGGCGCGGAGCGAGCCTTCATCCATATTGCCATCGCAAGTGCCGAGGTAACGCATGATCTGGCGGAGCTTCGTCAGATAGGCGCCGGCTTCCTCGGGGCTGCGCATATCGGGTTCCGAGACAATTTCCATCAGCGCCACACCGGAACGATTGAGGTCAATGAAGGATTTCGTTGGATGCTGGTCGTGCTGGGATTTGCCGGCATCCTGTTCCAAATGCAGCCGCGTGATGCCGATGGTCTTCGTGCTGCCATCAGACAATTCAATATCAATCGCGCCTTCGCCGATGATGGGATGGGCGTATTGGCTGATCTGATAGCCCTGCGGCAGATCGGCATAGAAGTAATTCTTGCGATCAAAGCGCGACCAGAGATTGACCTTGGCATTCAAGCCAAGCCCGGTGCGCACGGCTTGGGCCACGCATTCGCGGTTGATTACCGGCAACATGCCGGGAAAGCCCGCATCAATGAAGGAAACCTGCGCATTGGGTTCCGCACCGAATGCCGTCGCCGCGCCAGAAAATAGCTTGGCGTTCGACATGACTTGGGCATGAACCTCAAGCCCGATCACCACTTCCCATGGGCCGCTTTCGCCCTCAATCGTGTAGCTCATGCGCCTGCCCTCATTGCTGGCACTGCCTTGAAATCAGCGGCGCGTTCCAAGGCGGCACCCACCGCGAAAACCGTTTCCTCATCAAAGGCGCGGCCAATCACCTGCAAGCCCAAGGGCAGGCCTTGATGATCCAAGCCGGTTGGCAGCGCCAGGCCCGGCAGGCCGGCCAGATTGGCCGTCACGGTGAAGACATCATTCAAATACATCTTCACCGGGTCATCGGTATTCTCACCCTCCGCAAAGGCCGCCGATGGCGTGGCGGGTGTCACAATCGCATCCACCTTGGCCCAGGCCGCGTCAAAATCGCCTGCGATCAGGGCACGGATTTTCTGCGCCTTCAGGTAATAGGCATCGTAATAACCCGCACTCAATACATAGGTGCCGATCATGATGCGCCGGCGCACTTCCGCGCCAAAACCCTCGGCGCGCGTGCGTTCATAAAGATCACGCAGGTCGCTATCCTTCTCGGCCACGCGCAGGCCAAAGCGCACGCCATCATAACGCGCCAGGTTGGAAGAAGCCTCAGCCGGTGCGACGATATAATAAGTGGGCAGCGCGTATTTCGTGTGCGGCAGAGAGATATCCACAATCTCCGCCCCCGCATCGCGCAGCCAATCAAGCCCGTGGCGCCAGAGCTTTTCAATCTCGGCCGGCATGCCATCCAGCCGATATTCGCGCGGCACGCCAATGCGCAGACCCTTCACGCTCCGCCCGCACGCAGCGGCGAAATCCGGTACGGGTTGGGTGGCGCTGGTGGAATCCTTCGGGTCATGCCCTGCCATGGACCGCAACAGAATGGCGCAATCTTCCACCGTGCGCGCAAAGGGGCCGGCCTGGTCCAAGGAAGAGGCAAAAGCCACAATGCCAAAGCGCGAACAGCGCCCATAGGTCGGCTTGATGCCGGTAATGCCGCAAAACGCCGCCGGCTGACGGATGGAACCGCCGGTATCTGTCCCTGTGGCGCCAAGTGCAATGCGCGCTGCCACCGCTGCCGCCGACCCACCGGAAGACCCGCCCGGCACCAGCCGCGCGCCCGGATCATTCTTGCGCTGCCAGGGGTTCAAAACGCCTCCATAGGCCGAGGTCAAATTCGATGACCCCATGGCGAATTCATCCAGATTGGCCTTGCCCAGAAACACCGCGCCATCGCGCTTCAACTGCGCGGTCACGGTGCTTTCATAAGGCGGGATGAAATTGCCCAGGATTTTGGACCCTGCCGTGGTGCGCACAGCTTCCGTGCAGAACAGATCCTTGATGGCGAGCGGAATACCCTCAAGCAGCCCGGCCTCACCGCGCTTACGGCGCGCATCGGAAGCGCGCGCTGCCTCCAGCGCCTGTTCGCTCGTGGTGGTGATGAAGGCATTCAGCTTCGGGTTCAGCGCCTCCACCGCCGCCACATGGGCGCGCGTCAATTCCTCGGCGCTGATCGCGCCCTCATTCAGCGCCGCCAAGGCGCCCGCGAGGGTAAAATCGGTCGGATGCATTATTCCACCACCTTCGGCACGCCGAAATATTCGCCCTCTCGGTCTGGCGCATTGGCCAGCACGGCTTCCGCCTTGCCGCCATCGGTCACGACATCATCGCGCATCGGCATGGCAGCCGCGCCGCCTGGCGTGCCGCCGGCCATGGGCTCCACACCTTCGGTGTTGACGGCCTGGAGCTGTTCGATCCAGCCCAGAATGCCGTTCAGCTCACCCTGCACGCGGGCGATATCCTGTTCTTCAAGGCGCAGCCGGGCCAAGGCCGCGACGCGCCGGACGGTGGCGGTGTCTAGGGACATGAAATCACTACTTCCCGGAAAAAGAGCGGCGGACCATAAGGCCCCCGATGCCTATCATCAACCTGACCGATTTGCGCGCTGCCCTGCCCCGCCATTCCCGGCTGATCGGCCTTGATCCGGGTGAGAAAACCGTGGGCGTGGCGCTGAGTGATGTCTCGCTGATGTTGGCGAGCCCTTATGGCAGCCTGAAGCGCGGGAAGCTCACGGCCATGGCCGCCGAAATCAAGGCGATTGCCGCCAAGGAAGGCGTGGGGGGGCTGGTGGTCGGGCTGCCGCTTGGCCTGGATGGGTCCTTCGGCCCGGCGGCGCAGGCGGCGCGGGATTGGGCGCGGTCGCTTTCAGATGCCGTTGGTCTGCCCGCCGCGCTTTGGGATGAAAGGCTATCTTCGGCCGCCGTGAACCGCATGATGGTGGGGGAAGCCGATCTCAGCCGCGGCAAAAGGGCAGCATCGGTGGATAAGGCCGCGGCGGCGTGGATGCTGCAGGCCGCTTTGGACGCCACCAAGGAATGAGGCGCATGGATCAGATTCTGGTCGAAATCGCGCTGGATGGGCGCATCCGCTATGCCATTGGTGCGCTGGCTGGGCTTGGTTTTGCCATGGCGGGCTTTGCCCTGGTGCCCCGTTTCCTGGCCGATTGGCCCGCCATCACGCCGCGGCTTTTGGGGCTGGGCTTCCCCATCCTGGGGCTTGGGATGTTCCTGTGGCTGTCCTTCATCCCGGCACCCCATGCGCTGGCGATTCGCGCCGATGGCAGCGCGGTCTTCACCCGCAGCATCATTACCTGGTGGCGGTTTTTCGATATGCAGGAAACCCTGCCCCCGGGCGCCATTAAAGGGGTAGAGGTTGAATTGGCCGAAGCTGTTCTAGGCACCACCAATAGCGGGGATACGGATACTGGTGCATCTTCAAGGGAATGGCGCCTTGTGCTGCGCTTGGCCGATGGTAGCGCGCGGGAAGTGCAGCGGAGCCCTGGACGCGCCTCGCTGGATCGCAAGGCCGAGGCATTGCGCGGCGCCCTTGCTGAGCTTTAGCCGGGTCTGGCCATCCCAGCCCGGGGGCGGCTAGAAAGGGCGCGTGACCTATCCCCGCAAACACCTCCTCGCCATTGAGGGTCTTGAACCGCCGCATATCGCGGATTTGCTGGACCTGGCGGAATCCTACGCGCTGCTCAATCGCAGCGGCAAAACACAGCGAGACCTGTTGAAGGGTCGCACGCTGATCAATTTGTTTTTTGAAGACAGTACGCGCACCCGCACGAGTTTTGAACTCGCGGGCAAGCGCTTGGGCGCCGATGTCATCAATATGTCGGTCAGTACTTCCAGCGTGAATAAGGGTGAGACGCTGCTCGATACCGCCAGCACGCTGAACGCCATGCATTGCGATTTGCTGGTGGTGCGCCATGGGCAATCCGGCGCGCCTTCGCTGCTGAGCCAGAAGGTGGATGCGGCGGTGATCAATGCCGGCGATGGCACGCATGAACACCCGACGCAGGCGTTGTTGGATGCGCTGACCATCCGCCGCCATAAGGGCCGGCTTGAAGGGCTGATTGTCGCGATTTGCGGCGATATCGCGCATTCGCGCGTGGCGCGTTCCAACATGCATCTGCTGACCACCATGGGCAGCCGCGTGCGTGTGGTGGGGCCACCCACCCTGATCCCGGCAGAGGCGGCACGTTTGGGCGTTGAGGTGTTTCACGACATGAAGGCCGGGCTTGCCGGCGCTGATGTTGTGATGATGCTGCGCCTGCAACGCGAACGCATGTCGGGCGGCATGGTGCCTTCCGCGCGGGAGTTCTTTCGCTTCTATGGGTTGGATGCGGAAAAGCTGGCGCATGCCAAGCCGGATTCGATTGTGATGCACCCAGGCCCGATGAATCGCGGTGTTGAGATTGACAGCGCCATCGCCGATCACCCGACACGCAGCGTGATTGGTGAACAGGTGGAAATGGGTGTCGCCTGCCGGATGGCGGTTTTGGATGTGCTGGCGCGTGGGCTCAGGCGCAATGTGTGAGCTTCGCCCCGCGCGCGCTGAGGAAGCGCCCGCACTCCGGCAAATGGTACGCGCCGCCTATGCGCATTACGTGCCGCGGCTTGATCGTGAACCGGCACCTATGCTGGATGATTATGCCGCGCGCATCGCAGATCATCAGGCCTTCGTGCTGGAAGCCGATGGCGCGTTGCAAGGTGTCGCGGTGCTGGAAGACAGCGAAACTGGCCTATTCCTGGACAATATCGCGGTGGCACCCGTCGCGCAGGGCAAGGGGCTTGGCCGGCAAATGCTGGCCTGGATTGAAGCCGAAGGCCGCCGCCGCGGGCACCAGCGGCTTTGGCTCTATACGAATGAGGTGATGGCGGAAAACATCGCCATGTATCAGCGCCTTGGCTTTGGCGAGACGCATCGCGCCGAAGAAGCAGGCTATCGCCGCGTGTTTTTTGAGAAGTCACTGTGATGGCCTACACCCTCATCACCAATGCCCGCCTGCTCGACCCCGCCTCTGGCCTTGATGCGCCGGGTGCTTTGCTGATCCGTGATGGGCTGATCGCCGATTGCGGCGCTGGCCTGACCGCGCCCGAAGGCGCTGCCGTGGTGGATGCGGCCGGTGCCTGCCTTGCGCCTGGCTTGATTGATCTCCGCGCCAATCTCGGTGAACCGGGGGCGGAGCATCGGGAAACCATCGCCTCCGCCGCGCAGGCCGCAGCCGCAGGTGGCATCACCACCATTTGCGTGCTCCCGGATACCGACCCTGCCTTGGATGACCCCGCGCTGATTTCCTTCATCGCGCGGCGCGGGGAAGCCACGGGTTCGGTGGCACTTCTGCCCTATGGCGCGGCCACTTCGGGCTGCGCCGGCAAGGAATTGGCGGAATTCGGCCTGCTCCGCGAAGCCGGCGCCATTGCCTTTACCGATGGGGTGCGCGCGATTGCCTCGGCGCGCACCATGCGGCTTGCCTTGTCTTATGCGCGGGCCTTTGGCGCCTTCATCATGCAGCACCCTGAAGAACCGAGCCTCGCTTCCGGCGGCGCCGCCACCGAAGGTGAATTGGCGACAAGGCTTGGCCTGCCCGGCATCACGCCCGCTGCGGAAGCCATGATGGTCGCGCGCGATATCGCACTCGCGCGCATCACGGGCGGGCATGTGCATTTCGCGCATGTCTCAACGGCGGCGGCGCTTGACCTGATCCGCGCCGCGAAGGCCGAGGGGCTGGCCGTTACCTGCGATACCGCGCCGCCCTATTTTGATTTGAACGAAACCGCGATTGGCGATTACCGGACTTACGCCAAGCTCTCCCCGCCGCTGCGGACGGAGGCTGATCGGCAGGCGGTGGTGGCAGCGCTGGTGGATGGCACGATTGACGCCATTGCCTCAGACCATCAGCCGCGCGATGCGGATGACAAGCGGCTGCCCTTTGCCCAGGCCGAAGCGGGCGGTGCGGGGCTGGCTACTTTGCTGGGCGTGACTTTGGCGCGCGTCCATGCCGGGGATGTGCCGATGCTCACCGCGCTTGGGCTGCTCACCGCGCGGCCCGCGAGTTTGCTCGATCTGCCGCAGGGCAGGCTGGTGAAGGGCGCGCCTGCTGATCTGGTGCTGTTCCATCCTGATCGCGGCTGGAAGGTTGAAGCCGGCAAGCTACCCGGCAAGGCGCAGAACTCGCCCTTTGATGGCCGTGCCCTGGAGGGCCGGGTGCTTGGCACCTGGAAGGCCGGGCGCCGCGTTTTCGGGGGCTGAACCATGGCTGAACACGCGGATAGCATCATGTTCGTGATCGCGCTGCTGGGCGGCTACCTGATCGGGTCCATCCCCTTTGGTCTGCTGCTGACCAAGGCGGCCGGGCTTGGCGATATTCGCAAGGTCGGCTCCGGGAACATAGGCGCCACCAATGTGCTGCGCACCGGCCGCAAGGGCCTGGCGGCGGCCACCCTGATCCTGGATGGTTTGAAGGGGGCGGTGGCGGTGCTGCTCGTACGCTATTTTCTGGGCGATCAGGATTTGGTCGTGGGCACGGCGGCGGTACTTGGGCACCTGTTCCCGGTCTGGCTTGGTTTTCGTGGCGGTAAGGGGGTGGCGACCGGACTTGGCGTATTGCTGGCCGCTTCCTGGCCGGTGGGGCTTGCCTGCTGTGCCGTGTGGCTGCTGGCGGCGAAATTCCTGAAAATGTCTTCCGCGGCGGCACTCACGGCCTTTGCGGCGGCACCGCTTTTCGCCCTGGTCCTGTCCAGCACGGATCATGCGCTGATGGCGTTGCTGATCGCCGTGCTGGTGTTTTGGCGGCATGAGGCGAATATCCGCCGCCTGCTGGCAGGGACCGAACCGCGCATCGGCAAAACAGCCAAGTAGCACTACGATTTGATATTTCCCGTATAGGTTGAATTGTGGCATAGGGTTTCGCCTATGCCTACCGCCACGCCCAGCCCTGCCGAAAGCCTTGCCCTCTGGCGCCTTGCCGAGACCGAGGGGATCGGCCCCATGGGCTTTCGCCGCCTGCTCGCCCGCCATGGCAGTGGGCGCGCGGCTTTGGAGGCTTTGCCCCGCCTGCTCGCCAAACGCGAAACCCCGGCGCGCATCCCAAGCCTGGATGAGGCGCGCCGCGAAGCCGATGCCATGGCGAAGCTTGGCGCGCGCTTCATCTTTTGGGGCGGTGCTGACTACCCGCCCTTGCTCGCCCTGCTGCCCGATGCCCCGGCGATGCTCGCGGTGCAGGGCGATGCCGCCTTGCTGGCGCAGGTGCCAAGCTTCGCCATTGTCGGCGCGCGCAATGCCTCCGCCGCCGGCCGGCGCATCGCCGAAGACATTGCGGAGGCGCTGACCAAGGCGGGCGTGCTGGTGATCTCGGGCCTCGCGCGCGGGGTGGATGCGGCGGCGCATCAGGGTGCCTTGCGGGCGGGGCGGACGCTGGCCGTGCTGCCGGGCGGCTTGGATGTTGCCTATCCGCCGGAAAACGCCGCACTTCAGGCGCGGATTGGCCGTGAAGGCGCGCTGGTGGCGGAACATGCCTTAGGCACCGCGCCACTCGCGCGACATTTCCCGAAGCGCAACCGGATCGTGGCCGGGCTTTCGCTGGGTGTGTTGGTGGTGGAAGCCGCCGAACGCTCCGGCACGCTGATCACCGCCCGCCTTGCTTTGGAAGCGGGGCGAGAGGTCTTTGCCATCCCCGGCAGCCCGCTTGATCCGCGCAGCCGCGGCGCCAATGACCTGATCCGCCAGGGTGCCCATTTGGTGGAATCAGCCGCCGATGTGCTGGCGCATCTGCCCGAAGCGCCGCGCGATGCCCCGCTTTTTGCCCTGCCCGACCCCCCGGAAATGCCGATCCCCGAGGATGCACCGCCTGAGGCCACACCCGGCGAATATGGTCAACTCATTGATTTGATTGGAATGGCACCGATATCTGTTGACGATCTGCTCCGGCGCTGTCACCTCTCACCCCCCGCGCTCCAGGCGGCGCTCGCCGATCTGGAACTGGAAGGCCGGGTGGATATGCTGCCTGGCCATCGGGTAGCGCTATCCGGGCGAGGGTGAATCGGGAAGGCATGAGCGACGTAGTCGTGGTTGAATCGCCGGCCAAGGCGAAGACAATCGAAAAATATCTCGGCCGCGATTTCACGGTTTTGGCCTCCTATGGCCATGTCCGCGATCTGGAAGAAAAGGATGGCGCGGTCCTGCCCGATCAGGATTTCGCCATGCTCTGGGGCAAGGACCCGCGCGGTGAGCAGCAGGTGGGCAAGATTGCCTCCGCCCTTAAGGGTGCCAAGCGTCTGTTCCTGGCGACTGACCCGGACCGCGAAGGGGAAGCGATTTCCTGGCATGTGAAGGATATGCTGGCCGAGCGCGGGGCGCTGAAGGGCAAGCATGTTCAGCGCATCACCTTCAATGAAATCACCAAACGCGCCGTGCAATATGCGGTGGCGCATCCGCGCGATTTGGATCAGCCGCTGATCGAAGCCTATCTGGCGCGCCGCGCGCTGGATTATTTGGTCGGCTATACGCTTTCGCCGGTGCTTTGGCGGAAGCTTCCGGGTTCACGTTCCGCAGGCCGCGTGCAATCCGTGGCACTCCGCCTGATCTGCGAACGCGAAGCGGAAATTGAGGCGTTTCGCGCCCGCGAATACTGGACCATTGAAGGCCGCTTCACCACGGCGGCGGGCGCGCCTTTCACCGCGCGGCTCACGCATCTTGAAGGCCGCAAGCTGGAGCAATTCGACCTGCCGGATGAAGCGGCGGCGATGCGCGCCAAAAAGCTCGCCGAAGGTGGCAGCTATAGTGTCGCTTCGGTGGAAAAGCGTCGCGTGCGGCGCAACCCGCCGCCGCCCTTCATGACCTCAACCTTGCAGATGGAAGCATCGCGCAAGCTTGGCATGGGCGCGCAGCAAACCATGCGCACGGCGCAGGCTTTGTATGAGGCAGGGCACATCACCTATATGCGGACGGATGGCGTGACCATGGCGCGCGAAGCGATTGCCGCCATTCGTGATCACGTCAAAAGCGCATTCGGGCCGAATTACATGCCTGCCGCGCCGCGCGAATATGCCTCCAAGGCGAAGAACGCGCAGGAAGCGCATGAGGCGATCCGCCCGACCGATGTCACCCGCAGCCCGGATACCATGGGCGGCGAATTGGAAGGCGCGCAGGCCAGGCTTTATGATCTGATCTGGAAGCGCGCAGTGGCATCCCAAATGGCTTCGGCCGAGATGGACCAGACCGCGGTCGAAATCACCGCCAAGGATGGCCGCGCCAATTTCCGCGCCACCGGTTCTGTCATTGCCTTTGACGGCTTTCTGAAACTCTACCGCGAAGATGAGGATGATCGTGCGGCCGATGCGCGTGCCGGCATCCTGCCAGGCGCCCCCGCCGAGGATGAGGAAAGCCGCATCCTGCCGCCGATGCGGGAAAAGGAAGCGCTGAAGCGCGGCGACATCGCTGCAAGCCAGCATTTCACCCAGCCACCGCCGCGTTATTCCGAAGCCTCGCTTGTCAAAAAGCTTGAGGAACTGGGCATTGGGCGGCCTTCCACCTATGCCTCCATCCTGCAGCGCTTGCAGGATTTGAAATATGTCTCGCTCGAAAAGCGGCGTTTTATCGCGCAGGATTTGGGGCGGATGGTCACCACCTTCCTGGTGCGGTTTTTCGAAAAATACGTGGATACCGGCTTCACCTCCGCCATGGAGGAGAAGCTTGATGAAATCTCCGGCGGGCGGGCGGAATGGCGCGCGGTGATGCATGCCTTCTGGGATGAATTCTCCCGCGCCGTGGAAGCGACCAAGGATCTGAAAGTGCGCGACGTGATTGACGCGCTGGATGAGGATTTGGGGCCGCATATCTTCCCCGCGCGCGGTGATGGCACGGACCCGCGCGTTTGCCCAAGCTGTTCTGCCGGGCGGCTTGGCCTGCGGCTCGGGCGCGGTGGCGCCTTTATTGGTTGTTCGAATTATCCGGAATGCCGCTACACGCGGCCCTTCGGTGTGGGCTCAGCCGATGGCGAAGGTGCCAGCGCGGATCGCGAATTGGGCAAGGACCCCGCAACTGGCCAGGCCGTCACGCTGCGCCGCGGGCCTTACGGGGTTTATGTGCAGCTTGGGGAGCCCGGCACCGATGCCAAGGGCAAACCCACCAAGCCGCGCCGCGCGAGCCTCGCTGCCGGGCAGAACCCGGAAAACATGACTTTGGAAGCGGCGCTTGGCTTGCTGTCCTTGCCGCGCGTGATTGGCATTGATCCGGAAAGCAAGGAAGAAATCACCGCCGGGCTTGGCCGCTTCGGGCCTTATGTGCGCTGTGGCAGCATCTTCAAATCCTTGGACAAGGATGATGATGTGCTGACCATCGGGCTCAATCGCGCGATTGCGCTTTTGGCTGATGCACGGTCGCGCATTCGCGAATTGGGACCGCATCCGAAGGACGGGGAAATGGTCGTGGTGCGCAAGGGGCGTTTTGGGCCTTATGCGCAGCATGGGCGGACCGTTGCCAATCTGCCGCGCGATCTGGCGATGGAAGACGCTGAGCTTGCCGATATGGTCACGCTGCTCGCCGAAAAGGGCAAGGAGATGAAGGCGCGCGGTGCCGCTGCCCGCAAGGGTGCGAAGGGTGGCGCGCGCAAGGCCGCCGCCGCTGCGCCCGCCGCCACCAAGGCGAAACCAGCAGCCAAGGCGAAACCAGTGGCCAAGGCGAAGCCAGCCGCCGCGAAAGCGAAGCCTGTAACGGCAAAGGCCAAGCCCGCCGCCAAGCCAAAAGCCGCCGCTGCCAAGCCAAAGGCCGCGACCACCAAGGCAAAAGCCAAGCCCGCCGCCCGCAAGAGCAGCCGCTGAGATGCCGCGTCGCGGCCCGCCGGTGAAAGGCCATAAGGCCCGATCCCGCGCCGCCTCCGGCCCCGCGGCCAGCGCCAAACGTCGCAGTACGGCGCGTCGGGCTGGCGAAGGCACGGGGGAACTCCCTTCCAAGGCAGCGCTGCGCGGTTTTATCGCGGAAGCCAAGGGCCGCGTGACCAAATCCGAAATCGCCCGCGCCTTTGGCCTGAGTACGGATCAGCGCCCTGCCTTGCGCCAAATGATGCGCGAATTGGCCGAAGAAGGCGGCTCCAGCCCCGCCGGCAAGCGCGCCATTATCGCGCCCGGCCGCCTGCCGGATATGGCGCCGGTGGAAGTGACCGGCACCGACCCGGATGGCGATCCCATCGCGCGCCCGCTGCAATGGGACGGTGAGGGGCGCCCACCCGTCATCTATATGCGCCCGGAAGGCAAAGGCCGCCCGGCGCTCGCGGTTGGGGAACGCGTACTCGCGCGCCTCAAGCCCATCGGTGCCGGCAAATATGAAGGCCGCACCTTCAAGCGCATCGCGGGCAGCGCACCGGCGCGCATCCTGGGCGTTTATGAGGAAGGGCGCATCATCCCGACCGATCGGCGCCAGAAGGGCGAATGGATGGTCCCACCCGGTGAAGCCGGTGGTGCCAAGCCAGGCGATATCGTTTTGGCCGAGCCCTTACCCGCCACGCGGCATTTCGGGCCGAAGCCGGCACGGATTATCGAAAGCCTGGGCGTGATGGGCGAACCGCGTTCGGTTTCCCTGATCTGCATCCATGCCCATGGCATTCCCGATGTCTTCCCTGCCGAAGCCTTGCGCGAAGCGGAAGCGGCGAAGGGTGTCACGGCCCGCGGGCGGGTTGATTTGCGCGACCTGCCGCTGGTGACGATTGATGGCGATGATGCGCGCGATTTCGATGATGCCGTGCATGCGGAACCCGATGGCGCCGGCTGGAAAGTGACGGTCGCCATTGCCGATGTCGCGCATTATGTCGGCCCTGACAGCCATTTGGACCGCGAAGCCTGGGCGCGGGGCAATTCGGTCTATTTCCCCGACCGCGTGGTGCCGATGCTGCCCGAGGCGCTTTCCAATGGCTGGTGCAGCCTGCGCCCGCGCGAAGATCGCGGCTGCCTTTTTGTTGAAATGCGCTTTGATGGCGCGGGGCGAAAGACCGGGCATCGCTTCGGGCGCGGCATCATGCGCTCTGCCGCGCGGCTCACTTACGAACAGGCGCAGGCGAGTTTTGAAGCGGGCTGCGAACCGGAAGGCTTGGCCCCCGGCCATATGGCCAGCCTCTACGGCGCCTTCCGCGCCTTGCTGGCGGCGCGTGAGGCGCGCGGCACGCTGGATCTCGATCTGCCGGAACGGCGCGTACTGCTGGATGACAAGGGGCGCGTCACGGCGGTGGTGCCGCGCGCGCGGCTCGATTCCCATCGGTTGATCGAGGAATTCATGGTCGCCGCCAATGTCTGCGCGGCGGAGGAATTGGAACGCCTGATCCAGCCCTGCATGTATCGCGTGCATGACCGGCCTTCGGATTTGAAGCTGGAAGGGCTCAGGCAATTTCTGCGCAGCCTGGAATTGTCGCTCCCGCCCGGTGATCGGCTGCATCCGCGCGACTTCGCGGCCTTGCTCGCGCTGGTGAAGGAAAGCCCGCACGAACGCCTGGTGCATGAAACCGTGCTGCGCAGCCAATCCCAGGCGGCCTATGCGCCAGACAATATCGGGCATTTCGGCCTGGCCTTGGCGCGCTATGCGCATTTCACCTCACCTATCAGGCGCTATGCGGATTTGCTCGTGCATCGCGCGCTGATCCGTGGCTTGAAGCTTGGCGGCGATGGCTTGGCGGAAGTGGAAGCGGCGCGGTTTTTGGAAACCGGCGAACACATCACCGCGACCGAACGCCGCGCTGCGGCGGCGGAACGCGATGCGGTTGATCGCTACCTTGCGGCATATATGTCAGAGCGCGTGGGAAATATCTTCGCCGCGCGCATTTCAGGGGTGACACGCTTCGGACTGTTTGTCACTTTGGATGAGAATGGCGCGAGCGGAATCGTACCGCTTGGCTCATTGCCGGATGATAGATGGGATCAGGACGAAGCCACGCAGCGCCTGGCTGGTCGCAGGACAGGTCTGACCTTTACGCTGGGTCAGTCTGTGGAAGTGCGGCTGCGGGAAGCGACCGCGCGCACGGGCGGGATGGTGTTCCACATCATGCAGGGCATGCCCAAACGCGGCGGTCGGCCGGCGCCGCCGCGGCGTGGGCGGCGCTGAACACCCGCGCGCGTATCCTTCTTTCGCTTGCGTTACTGATTCTGCTCTGTGCCTCCGCCCTGCCCCTTGGCGCGGCGCTGGCGCAGGAAGTGCCGCGCGCCGCGGTGCAGGAAGCGATCCCCCCCTTCCCGCGGGAGGAAATGCGGGACGTGTTTGCCGCCGGCTTCGCCGCCATCCTGGATCGGCATATGGAACGCGCGTTGCCGAGTGATCTGATCACCTGGGGCTTGGCAGGCTTTACCACCCATGATCCAAGCCTGCGCGTCGAACGCCAGGGCCGCGAATTGCGCCTGATGCGCGCGCGCCGCGTCTTGATCAGCCGCGCGCTGCCGAGTGATTCCACCCGCGGCAGGCCTGAAGCGATTGGCTTGGCAGCGGCCGAAGCCCTGCTGCCGTTTCAGGAGGCCGCCTGGGCGGCCTCTCCGCCCATTCGGGATTTCGGGCGGGACCGGCTGCTGCGCGCCAGTTTCAACGCGATTTTCGGCCATCTTGACCCTTTCAGCCGCTATGTGACGCCGGAAGAAGCGCAGCTTGCCCGCGAACGCCGGCTTGGGCAGGGCAGTGTTGGGCTCAGGCTTGCGGCCCAGCGCGGCCAGGTGGTGGTGGCGGCGGTTACCCCGAATAGTCCGGCGGCCAGTGGCGGCATTCGCGTTGGTGACCGGCTGGTGACTGTTGATGATGAAATGGTCCTGGCCAATGACCTGGCCGGCGCGGAGCTGCTTTTGGAAGGCGCTGCCGAGACCGAGGTGACGCTGGTAACCCAGCGCGCCGGACGCAGAAGGAGTGTGACGCTACGCCGCGTGGCGCAGCGCGTGGAAACCGTGACATCGGCCATGCGCGATGGGGTGCTGCATCTGCGCCTTTCTGGCTTTACCGCACTCACCTCCGCTCAGGTCACGGGTTTTGTCGAAGCGGCCTTCGCGGGCGCCAATCCGCCGCGCGGCCTTGTCTTGGATTTGCGCGGCAATCGCGGCGGGATCCTGACCCAGGCGGTGGCGGTGGCGGATATCTTCCTTGATGCGGGGGAGATTGTGGGCACTGCCGGGCGCCATCCTGAGGCCAATCGGCGCTACAGCGCATCCGATACGGACCTCGCGCAAGGGCGGCCCATTGTGGTGATGGTGGATGGGCGCACCGCCTCGGCGGCGGAAATCCTGGCGGCAGCCTTGGCCGAACGTGGCCGGGCTGCGGTGCTTGGCACCGGCACCCAGGGCAAGGGCCTGGTGCAAATCCTGCTGCCCTTGCCCAATGGCGGGGAATTGCAATTGAGCTGGTCGCGCATTGTCATGCCATCCGGCTGGCCTTTGCAGGGGGCGGGGCTTTTGCCGGCGCTTTGCACTGCGGGCGGGGATGAGGCAGCGGCGACCGGCCTGGCAGCGCTGAGGGCGGGGCAACAACCCATGGGCGCGGTACTGGCGCGCCTGCTTGCCCTGCGGCCACCGGTCTCGGCGCTTGAGGCAAGCATCCTGCGGGAGAGCTGCCCAAGCCTGGATGCGGTGGAGCGAGAGGTGGATTTCGCCCAGTCACTGGTGACGGATGCAACGGCCTATCGGGCGGCCCTGATGCGCTGAAACCGGGATGGGCTTGCTTTTCCCCTTGACGAAAACTTCGGCATGCTTAGGAAGGGGCCAAGGAAACCATCGGCCCAGCGGCCGGCGGGCTGGAGTTTTTGACCATGGCCAAATCGAACACCATCCTCATTCGCCTCGTGAGCAGCGCGGAGACGGGTTATTTCTACGTGACGAAGAAGAACACGCGGAACATGACCGGTAAGATGGAAAAGAAGAAGTATGATCCCGTGGCGCGCAAGCACGTCGTGTTTCGCGAAGCCAAGATCAAATAGACTGCCGGCACAAAGGCCCCTTCGGGTGGTCTCGGCAAGGGCGGGGTTTCCCGCCCTTTTGTTGTTTTGGGGCAATATTCGATCTGGCAAATTCTTGAGATCGAGCTTCTTGCGTTAGGCGCCTGGCTGAGAATCCGCTACAGCGTGGTGCGTGAACCCATGTGAACGCAACATGCTCTAGCCGGTTTGCCCCATATCTGATTCACTACCCGTCATGAGCAAGACCTTCCGAGCCGCGGATGTGGATCAGGCGTGGCTTCCAAAGCTGCTTGTCGTCCACCATAGCGCGCAGGCTGGCAAGGTGGCCCCCCAGGATAGCGTGCGAGCCCGGCACATTGGGGAAGGGCGGGGGTCTCATGCACTGGGGCTAACCCTCACGCGACCTGTGGCGGTGGCATGAGCATCCTCACCGGCCTTCTCACGCAGCTTTTGCACCTGGCGCTGATCCTGGCGCTGGCGCCGGTGCTGACAGGGTGCGTGCGTTGGCTGAAGGCGCGGCTGATGGGCAGGTGCGGGCCGCATCCCATGCAGCCTTGGCGCGATCTGCTGAAGCTTTTGAAGAAGCGCCCGGTGTTGGCGGAAAACGCCTCAGCCATTTCGCGTGCCGCGCCTTATGTCGCGGTCGGCGCTGCGTTGCTCGCAGCCACGCTGGTGCCGAGTTTCGCACGCGGCATGGTATTCGCCCCCTTCGCGGATTTGCTGCTGATTGCAGGGCTTTTGGCACTTGGGCGCTTTGCCATGGCGCTGGCGGGGATGGATGTCGGCACATCCTTTGGTGGTTTGGGCGCGACACGCGAAATGGCCTTTGCGGCGCTTGCGGAACCTGCCTTGGTTTTGGCGGCGCTGATCTTCGCCATTCTGGCCGGCACGACGAATCTGGATGTGATTATCGGCATTTTTCAGGAAGGCGCGCTTGGGCTGCGCGTGTCGCTTGGCTTCGCGGCAGTGGCGCTGCTGGCGGTGGCGGTGGCGGAAAATGCACGCATCCCGGTGGATAACCCCGCCACGCATCTGGAACTGACCATGGTGCATGAGGCGATGATCCTGGAAGCATCCGGCCGGCATTTGGCCTTGTGGGAGTTTCAGGCATCCTTGCGCCTCACGCTTTGGTTGGCGCTGCTGGCGGCGGTGTTTCTGCCCTTCGGCATGGCCGCACCCGGCGCAGGACCAATCGCCTGGATCATCGGGCTTCTGGTGTTTATCGCGAAAATGGCGGTGCTTGCCTTGGCGCTTGCCGTGTTTGAATCCGCCATCGCCAAGATGCGCGTTTTTCGCGTGCCGGAGTTTTTGGGCGCGGCGCTGCTGCTGGGCTTATTGGGTGCCGTGTTCCTGTTTGTCTCAACGGGGCTGTCATGAGTTTCGGGCAGCTTCCCTATGATCTGGCGCATCTGCTGGGTGGCGCGGTGCTGCTGCTGTCCTTTGTGCTGCTCTATCAACGGCGCATTTCTGCGGTGATCAATGCCTTCGCCACACAAGGCGCGCTGCTGGCGCTGGCGGCCGCCTGGCAAGGTTATGTGCAAGGCGCGACAGGGCTTTACGTGACAGCCGCGATTGCCTTTGGCGCCAAGGCGGTGCTGATCCCCTTTGCGCTGCATCGGCTGGTGCGGCGCTTCAATTTGCAGCGCGGTGTTGATCCTGCGCTTGGCATTGGCGCTTCCATGATTGCCGGTGTCGCCTTGGCGGGCTTCGCGCTGCTGGTGGTGTTGCCGGCCACCGCCGGACAGCGCGCCTTGGCGCGGGAGGATTTGGCGCTGGCGCTTTCCGTGGTGCTGCTCGGTGGCCTGATGATGATCACGCGGCGCAACCTGATCAGCCAGGTGATCGGGCTGCTCAGCCTGGAAAATGGCTTGATCCTGGCGGCGGTGGGTGTTGCTGGCATGCCGCTGGTGATGGAACTTTCCACCGCGGCTTTGGTGCTGATGTTGGCGGTGATCGCCGGCGTTTTTGCGCTGCAAATGGGTGAGCGTTTCCAAAGCCTGGATACGGAAAGTCTCGATACGCATCGGGGGGAAGGCGAGTGATGCCGCTACCCTGGATCATGGTTTTCTTCCCTTGGATTGGTGCGCTGATTTTGCTGACCTTGCCGAGGCTCCGCATTGCGGCAGCGGCGAATATCGGTTGCGCGGGTGTTTCTTTCATATTGGCGCTGGCGCTGTTTACCCTGCCGCATGGCGAACAGGGCTGGACGCGAATTGATGCGCTGAATTTGCCCTTTGTGCTGCTCGCGTCCTTTGTCGCTTTGACGACCTCAATTTTTTCCGCAGCTACGCTGGCGCATGAGGGCTTCGATCACTGGCGCATTCGTGCCTATCATGGCGCCTTTCAGGTGTTCCTTGGCGCGCAATACCTCGCGCTACTTTCAGATAATCTCGGCATACTTTGGGTGGCGATTGAAATCGCGACACTCGCCAGCGTGCTGATGGTGGCGGTGCATCGTACGCCGGCGGCGATGGAAGCGGCGTGGAAATTCTTCATGCTTTGCGGCTTTGGCATCGCGCTGGCATTGTTCGGCACCATCCTGCTCTATTCCGCTGCACAAGCCTTGCTGGATGCGGAAAGCGGGTTGTCCTGGGTGGCGCTGAAGCGTGTGGCGGCGCGCTGTGATGCGAATACGCTGAACCTGGCCTTCGTTTTTCTGCTGGTGGGCTATGGCACCAAGGCAGGCTTGGTTCCGCTGCATTCCTGGCTGCCGGATGCGCATGCGGAAGGCCCGATTGCGATTTCCGCCGTGCTATCCGGGCTTTTGTTGAATGCCGCCATGCTGGCGGTGTTGCGCGCCAAGGCGATTGTCGGCGCGCATCCGGATACGCTGGCGGTTGGGCCTTTCCTGATGACGCTGGGGCTGGCTTCCGTGCTGCTGGCGGCGCTCGCTTTATGGCGGCGGCGTGATGCCAGGCGTTTTTTCGGCTGGAGTTCGATTGAACATATGGGCATCGCCGCTTTTGCCTTTGGGATTGGTGGCCCGGCGGCAAACTTGGCAGGCTTGCTGCATATGATTGGCCATTCATTGGTGAAAAGCGCGATCTTCTTTGGCATTGGCCGCGCGGCGCAGCAAAAGGGCAGCCAGAAACTCGCGGATATTTCAGGGCTGGTCGCCAGTGATCCCTGGCTCGGTTGGGGGCTTGCCTTGGCGATTGGCGCCATTGCCGGGCTGCCGCCCTTCCTGCTGTTTGCGTCCGAATATGCCGTGCTGACTGCGGCCATGGCGGCGCAGCCTTGGCTTGCTGTGGCGCTGGCGCTTGGGCTGGTGGTGGCGATGACAGCTTTGATCCATACGCTGCAAGCACTTTGTTTTGGTGCGCCAACGCCAGATGTGGCGGTTGCTGGGCATGGGCTTGCGGTAATGGTGCCGCTTTGGCTGCATCTGGCGGTGGCGCTGCTGCTCGGGCTTGCGATGCCGTCGCTTTTCAGCAGTTTCCTCAAGGCCGCGGCGGGAATGATCGGATGATGGGGCCGGCTTCCAGCCTGATCCGCGGCGGCAATCCGCAAGGTGCCAAGCCTTATGAGCGGTTCTTGCTTTCACCCACCGCCTGGGGGCAATTGCCGGCTGCCTTGCAGCAGGAACCCGATCTGGCGCTGCTGGGGCTTTGGGCGGATGCGACGCAGGTCCATGCCTGCTTCCTGCATGAACCAAGCGCGGAAGCGGTGCTGGCCTCAACTCCGGCGGCGGGCTGGAATTACGCCGCACTTTCCCCCGCGCGCCCCGGCGCGGTGCGCTTTGAACGCATGATCCTGGAATTATGGGGCCATCGCGCGGAAGGCGCGGTTGATCTGCGCCCGTGGTTGGATCACGGCCGCTGGCCCTTGCGCCATCCGCTTGCCGCCAAGCCCATCCCCTTTGCGGGCGAGGCCCCGCAGCCCGAATTTTTGCCAACGGAAGGGGAAGGCATTCACCAAATCCCGGTTGGTCCCATCCATGCCGGCGTGATCGAACCCGGGCATTTCCGCTTTTCCGTGCAAGGGGAAGCCGTGGTGCGGTTGGAACAGCGGCTTGGCTATACGCATAAGGGCACGCTTTCGCTGATGTTGGGCACCTCGCCACGTGCGGCGGTGCGTTATGCGGCGCGGCTTTCGGGCGATACCACGGTTGCGCATTCCTGGGCGTTTTCGGCGGCGGTGGAAGCGGCACTTGGTGTCACGCCGCCGCCGCGCGCGCTGCATCTCCGCGCGCTGATGCTGGAATTGGAACGCATTCACAATCATTTGAATGATTGGGGCTTTGTCTGCAATGACGCGGCCTTTGCCTTCCCCCATGCGCGTTGCGGGTTGCTGCGTGAGGGCGTGCTGCGCGCCATTGCTGCCGCTTTCGGCCATCGGCTGATGATGGACCGCGTTTTACCAGGCGGTGTCGCGCCCGATATCGCGCCGCGCGGGGCCGAGGCGATTTTGGCCGCGCTGGCAGCGGTGGAAGCGGAAATCCCAGCGCTGATGAAGGTTTATGAGGCGCATGCCAGTTTGCAGGATCGTGTGGTGACAACAGGATATTTGCGCCCCGATCTGGCGCGTGCCTTTGCCGCTGGCGGCCATGTTGGCCGCGCTTCCGGGCGCGCCTTCGATGCGCGCCGCCTGCCACCGAACCTGCCCTATCCGACATTGCATTTCGATGTGCCGGTGCTGGAAGCGGGCGATGTGGATGCGCGGGTACGCATTCGTGTGTTGGAACTCAGCCAATCCATTGCGCTTGTCAGGCAAATCCTCGCGAACCTTCCAGCCGGTGAGCTGATGGCGCCGCTACCCGTGCGCGCCGGCGAAGGCATGGCGATGATTGAAGGCTTTCGCGGCGAATGCCTGCATTGGATTGCGCTGGATGATGGCGGGCTGATTCGCGCGCTATTCCCGCGCGATCCTTCCTGGCTGCAATGGCCCCTTCTGGAGGCAGCCATCGAAGACAATATCGTCGCCGATTTTCCGCTGTGCAATAAATCCTTCAATTGTTCCTATAGCGGGGTGGATTTGTGATGCTTTGGCCAAAGCTCGCCCGCGCGCTATTCGCAAAACCGCTCACGGATCAAGCGCCGCTGGTGCCGCGTGAGACCATTCAGGCGCTTGGCGAAAGGCTTGCCGTGACAAGCCGAGCACGGCTTGGCCGCAGCCTGGCGATTCGCGAAGTGGATAGCGGTTCCTGCAATGGCTGTGAGTTGGAAGTGAATGCGTTGCAGAATGTCGCCTATGATCTGGAACGCTTCGGGCTGCGCTTTGTCGCCTCCCCCAAGCATGCCGATGTGCTGCTGGTGACCGGTCCCGCCTGCCTGAACATGCGCGAAGCCTTGGAACGTGCGCTGGCCAGCACGCCGGAACCGCGCTGGGTGGTGGCGGTGGGCGATTGCGCCGTGGATGGTGGCGTCTTCAAGGGTTCCTATGCGGTCGAAAACGGCATCGGCGCCGTGCTGCCGGTGGATTTGCTGATCCCCGGCTGCCCGCCAACGCCGGCGCAATTGCTGGAAGGGCTGCTTGCCCTGCTGGAAGCGGAATCGGCAAAAAAATAGGGCCGGCCGGATCAAACCAGCCAGCCCAAAGGTACCGCCCGAAGACGGACCAGTTGCGGCGCGGCATGCCGGGAATGAGCCGCGCGACGTAGGCAATGTCGCACCCGGCACCTCTCCCTGCGGTGAGCAGAAGCTTAATTTTTATCAAGAATGGCGGGGCCGACTCAGATCAGGCAGAGCTCAGCCAAGTCGCGCCGGAGCTTGGGCGGCAGCGCATCCAAGCCGCGTGTCGGCGCGCGCGCCTGGTTCACATCCGCCGGCGCTTCTTCCGGCTTCAAGTAGCGCCAGCCCTGGAAGGGCTTCATTGGGCGCGCTTCCACCAGGACCAGCGTGGGGTCCAGCACCAGGGCAGCGCAGGGGGTCTGGTCGTCCCATTCCTCCTCACGGATTTCCAGGATGCGCTGACGAACGCGCACAAAACCGCCAATCACCCAATAGATGGAACCGCCATTGCAGAGTTCCTCCACGCGCTTCGGGAACATGCGCGTCCAGGCGCGGAGCGGCGGGTCTTCCTTGAGGCGGAGCGCCTGCAAGGCCGCCAGCGCCGCGACATCCTTGGGACCGACCGAGAGTTTGATGAGGTTCAACACAAGGCTTCCATGGCCGGAACCGCCCCGAGTCGGCAAGAGGGCCTTATTTTAAAGCCCGCCAACCAATATCACGCCGGTAAAACCCGCCCGGCCAATCAAGCCGGTCCACCGCGGCATAAGCGGCAGCGCGCGCTTCGCGCAGCGTTTTGCCTGTGGCCGAAATACCCAGCACGCGGCCACCGGTTGCGATCAGCGCGCCATCTTCGCGCCGCGCGGTGCCGGCATGAAACACCTGCACACCCGGCACCTGCCCCGCCGCTTCCAGGCCGCGGATTTCGCTGCCTTTGGCGTAGCTGCCGGGGTAGCCCTGCGCCGCCATCACCACCACCATGGCATGCAAGGCTTCCCAGCGGAGATCAAACCGCGCCAATTCGCCATCACAGGCCGCGAGCAAGGCGGGCAGCAGATCGGATTTCAGGCGTAGCATCAGCACCTGGCATTCCGGATCGCCAAAACGCACATTGAATTCAATGAGCTTCGGGCCATCCGCCGTAATCATCAGCCCGGCGAAGAGCACACCTTTGAAGGGCGCACCGCGCTGCGCCATTTCGGCCAGCACCGGGCGGATGATGCGCGCCATGACCGTTTCCTGCAGCAACTCGGTGAAAATCGGTGGCGGGGAATAGGCACCCATGCCGCCGGTATTGGGGCCGGTATCGCCGTCACCCACGCGCTTATGGTCCTGTGCCGCGCCCAGCGGCAAGGCGGTGGTGCCATCGCACAGCGCGAAGAAGCTGATCTCCTCGCCCACCAGACATTCTTCAATCACCACGGAAGCGCCCGCCGCGCCATGGACACGGTCTTCCATGATATCGGTGATGGCGGCTTCAGCTTCGGCGATGGTCGCGGCCACCACCACACCCTTGCCGGCCGCGAGGCCATCGGCCTTCACCACAATCGGTGCGCCCTTTTCGCGAGTATAGGCGCGCGCGGCAGCGGCATCGGTGAAGCGTGCCCAGGCGGCGGTGGGCGCGCCAGCGGCATCCGCCACTTCCTTGGTGAAGGTCTTGCTGCCTTCCAATCGCGCGGCGGCGGCAGAGGGTCCGAAGCATTTCAGCCCGGCGGCAGCGCAGGCATCGGCGAGGCCAAGCGTCAGCGGCGCTTCCGGCCCGACCACAACCAAATCAACGGCATTGTCCTTAGCGAAGGCAACGAGACCACAGATATCCTCGGCGCCAATCGCCACACATTCAGCCACTTCGGCGATGCCGGCATTGCCCGGGGCGCAAAACAGCTTGGTCAGCAAGGGCGAAGCCGCCAAGGCCCAGCAGAGCGCATGTTCGCGGCCACCGCCGCCCACCACCAGAACGCGCATCGCACCCCTCGCTGATCAGATTGCGCGGTGGTGATTACGCCTTGTGGTGGGTGGCGCCAAGATGGTGATTAGCCAAGCCTGTCCGGGTCAGAATCCAAGGCATAACCGGCGGAGCGCACGGTGCGGATCAGGTCCATCTCATCATCGCGATTGATTGCCTTGCGCAGGCGGCGGATATGCACATCCACCGTGCGTGGTTCCACATGGATATCGCGGCCCCACACGGCATCGAGCAATTGTTCGCGCGCAAAAACGCGGCCCGGATGCTGCAAGAAAAATTCCAGCAAGCGATATTCCGTCGGCCCCAAATGCAAGGGCCGCCCGGCGCGTGTGACGCGATGCGCGTCCTGATCCATCGCAAGATCGGCATAGGTCAGCGTACCCTTGGACGCCACGCGCCCGGACCGGCGCAGCAAGGCGCGGATGCGCGCAATGACATGCTCAATGGCGAAGGGCTTGGCGATGTAATCATCCGCGCCGATATCAAGCGCGCGCACCGCGTCCTGATCCTCGGTCCGTGCCGTCACCATGATGATGGGCAGGTCGCGCGTTTCGGCCCGGCGGCGAAGCTGGCGGCAGACCTCAATGCCTGAAAGCGCCGGCAGCATCCAATCCAGCAGCATGATATCGGGCCGCGCTTCCGCCACACGCAGCAGCGCTTCCTGCCCATCTGCCGCTTCATCCACGCGAAAGCCCTGCTTTTCGAGGTTATAGCGCAGCAGGGTCAAAAGCGGCGCCTCATCCTCCACGATCAGTACCGTGGGCTTGGCAAGGCTAGCGTAGTTTTCTGCCATCATCGCCATGCCTAGTCGCCCGGCGCGCGGACCACAGCGAAGGCCGAGGTATCGCCCTTCGGCCGATCCTCCGGCAGGTTTTCGCCGCGGACCGCGAAGTGAATACGTTCCGCGATATTCGTGGTGTGATCGCCGATGCGTTCCAGATTCTTGGCGATGAACAGCATGTGGGTCGCGGCGGTGATATTGCGCGGGTCTTCCATCATATGCGTCAGCATTTCGCGGAAAATGCCGTTATAGATTTCATCCACCGGTTCATCGGCACCCCAGACGCGTTCCGCCGCTTCGGCATCGCCCTGCACCAGCGCATCCATCGCGGCCTTCAGGTTTTCCTGCACCAGATGCGCCATGCGTTCAAAACCATTCATGCTGCCAAGGCCGGGGAGTGAGGCCAGCACGATGGAACGCTTCGCTGCATTGGCGGCGTAATCGCCGATGCGTTCCAGATCATTGGAAACCTTCATGCCGGCAATGATCAAGCGTAAATCTGCCGCCATGGGCTGGCGCAGCGCCAGAAGCCGCACACAAAACGCCTCAATCTCTCGTTCAAGCTGGTCAATCTGCATGTCGCGCTGCACGACCTCGCCGGCCAGGTCACTGTCACGGCGGACCAGGGCGCGGGTGGCATCGGCGACCTGGCGTTCCACAAGGCCACCCATGCGCGCGATCATGTCACGCAGCTTGCGCAAATCCTCATCATAGCTGCGGACGATATGTTCTGTGGGCATCTGCGTTGCTCCTGCCTGGTTCAGCCAAACCGGCCGGTGATGTATTCTTGCGTCTTGGGATGCTTGGGCGCGGTGAAGAGCTGCGCTGCCGGCGCTACCTCAATCAATTCGCCCAGATAGAAAAACGCCACCTGATCCGCGCAGCGCGCAGCCTGCTGCATGTTATGGGTGACGATGGCGATGGTGAAATCGCGTTTCAATTCGTCAATCAGCTCCTCGATCTTCAGCGTGCTGATGGGATCAAGGGCGGAGGTTGGTTCATCGAACAGGATCACCTCAGGCCGTACGGCGATGGTGCGCGCGATGCAAAGCCGTTGCTGCTGGCCGCCAGAAAGACCAAGGGCGGAACGATCCAGCCTATCCTTCACCTCATTCCACAGGGCGGCGCGCGTCAGCGCCCATTCGATACGCTCACCCATCTCGGATTTGGAGAGTTTTTCATGCAGGCGAATGCCGAAGGCGATGTTTTCATAAATCGTCATCGGGAAGGGGGTCGGCTTCTGGAAAACCATGCCTACCTTGGCGCGGAGCGTATTCAAATCCACGGAATCGGAGATGATGTTTTCGCCATCCATCATCACCTCACCGGTCGCGCGCTGGCCGGGGTAGAGGCTATACATGCGATTGAGCACGCGCAGCAGCGTGGATTTGCCGCAGCCGGATGGCCCGATCATGCCGGTAACCTGCCGGTCCGGCAGGTCAAGATTGATGCCCTTCAGCGCGCGATTATCGCCATAGAAGAAATCCAGATTGCGAATGGCCACGCGCGCATTGTTCAGCGTGGCTTCAGACCGTGCCTGCATGCCGCCAAAGCTTTTCGTGCCGGTAGTCTGGCTTTGTGTTTCGGTGGAAAGGCTCATGTTTCCGTCCTTCCGGTCAGATGCGGCTGCGCAGCAGCGTGCGCGCAAGGATATTGAGGGCAAGCACGCCAAGCGTGATCAGCATGGCGCCGGCCCAGGCCAGGGCGATCCAGTCTTCAAAGGGGGAACCCGCGAAGGAATAGATCGTCACCGGCAGGCTCGACATCGGCTTGGAAAGATCGGTGGACCAGGCGTTATTGCCGAGCGAGGTGAACAGCAGCGGCGCGGTTTCACCCGCCACGCGGGCAACGGCCAGCAGAACGCCGGTGATGATGCCCGCCATGGCAGAGCGCCAGCAGATCAGAATGATCATTTTCCACTTTGGCGCGCCAAGCCCGACCACCGCTTCACGCAGCGTATTCGGGATCAATTGCAGCATGTCTTCCGTGGTGCGCACCACGATGGGGATGACGATAATAGCAAGGGCCACCACCCCGGCCCAGCCGGAAAACCCCCCAAAGGGCAGCACCAAAATCTGATAGACAAAAAGCCCAATCAGGATGGAAGGTGCGGAAAGCAGAATGTCGGACACAAAGCGCACCGCATTGCCCAGCCAGGAATCCTTGGCGTATTCGGCCAGATAAGTGCCAACCAGCATGCCGATCGGCGTGCCGATGGCGGTGCCAAGCAGGGATTGGATCAGCGTCCCCACAATGGAATTCAGCAAGCCACCTTCGGAACCAGGCGGCGCGGTGACATGGGTGAAAACGCGCAGCGACATCGCTTCAAGACCACGATAAAAAAGCGTGGCGAGGATGGAGGCAAGCAATACAAGGCCAAACACGGTCGCTGCGATGCAAAGCGTGCGAATGATGCGATCAGCCCTTTTGCGCCGGCGGCCAAGCCTTGCGGCCATGGCAACATCCTTGCGCGGACCTGGATTTGGTAGCGTGGATAGGGCCAGCGACATGGTTCAGACCTTCAGCCGAGAGCGGAGCAGATAGCGCGATGTCGCCAGCACCGCGAAGGAAAGCAGGAACAGGATAAAGCCAAGCGCAAGCAGCGATGCCAGCTTCAGGCTGCCGATTTCGCTTTCACCGAATTCCAGCGCCACCAGCGATGCGATGGTATTGCCCGGCCCAAAGAGTGAGGCGGAAATGCGATTGGCATTGCCGATCACGAAGGTCACCGCCATGGTCTCACCCAAGGCGCGGCCAAGGCCGAGCATGATGCCGCCCACCACGGAAACCCGCGTATAGGGAATGACAACGCCCTTCATCACTTCCCAGGTGGTGGCGCCAAGCCCATAGGCGCTTTCCTTGAATACGGGCGGAACCTGCATGAAAACATCGCGCATGGTGGCGGCGATGAAGGGCAGGATCATGATGGCAAGGATGAAGGCCGCGGTGAAAAGCCCGGTGCCGAAGGGCGGGCCCTGAAACAGAAAGCCGATCAGCGGCAATTCGCCGATGTTATCAATGATCCAGGGCTGCACATGCTGCGCAAAGGCCGGCGCAATCACGAAAAATCCCCACATGCCGTAAATGATGGAAGGCACCGCGGCCAAAAGTTCAATCGCCGTGCCAACCGGGCGGCGCATCCAGGGCGGGGCCAATTCGGTCAGAAAAAACGCAATCCCGAAAGCAAGCGGCACGGCCATGGTGATGGCCAACATGGCGGTGACAATCGTGCCATAAATGGACACGCCAGCGCCGAAAAGCTCCCGCACCGGATCCCAATCCGTGGAGGTGACAAAGGCAAGACCAAAGGCGCGAAAGGCCGGCAGGCCGGCGATGAAAAGCTCAATAATCAGCGCGCCCAGCAGGATGAGCACGAAAATGCCGGCGGCCTGGCAGAGCAGGGCGAAGACCTTATCGCCCAGGCTGCCTGACCGACGCGCGGCTTTCGGGGGCATTACGCTTTGAGACGCCAAGGAACACCCCCAAGGGTTCAGGAGGAAATGGCCGCCCGTAAGCCGCGAAGGGCTTACGGGCAGAAATGATCAGGCGCTGAAGCTTTGCCGCCAAGCAGCCCGGACCGCGTTATGCACCGATTCGGGGAGCGGGATATACTCAAGATCAGTTGCCAATTGGCTGCCATTGGCGAAGCACCAATCAAAGAAGCGGCGCACGCTGGCGCTGCGCGCTGCATCGGTTGGGTTGGTCGGTATCAGGATGAAGGTGGGCGCGACAATTGGCCAGGATTCGGGGCCGGCCTGGTCAATCACATTCGCGGCGAAACCGGGCACGGACCAATCCGCGGCGGCGGCGGCGGACATGAAGGCCTTGTGTTCGGCCTTGATGAAATTGCCGGCCTTGTTGCGGAGCTGCGTGGCCGCCAACCGGTTGGTCATGGCATAGGCGTTTTCCACATAGCCGATCGCACCGCGCACATTGCGCACCGTGCCGGCGACACCTTCATTGCCGCGCGCGCCGGTGCCAGCCGGGAAGCGCACCGAAGTCCCCGTGCCAACACGGTCCTTCCATTCCTGCGACACGGCGGCAAGGTAGGAAGTCCACACAAAGGTCGTACCGGAGCCATCCGCACGATAGGCGGGCGCAATGGCCAGATTGGGCAGCGCAAGCCCCGGATTGATGGCGGCGATTTGCGCATCATTCCAGCGCGTGATCTTGCCCAGAAAAATATCCGCCAGGATCGGCCCCGTCAGGCGCAGCGCATCATCCTGAATGCCTGGGATATTCACAATGGCGACCAGCGATCCCATCACGGTTGGGAATTGCAGCAGATTGCCCTCAGTCAATTGCTCGGCCCTCAGCGGCGCATCGGTGGCGCCGAAATCAACCGTGCGGTTGCGGATCTGGTTGATACCCGCGCCCGAGCCCACGGATTGGTAATTCACCTGAATACCAATGGCGGCGCGCGCGGCTTCCGCCCATTTTTGATAGACGGGGTTGGGGAAGGTCGCCCCCGCGCCGGTGATCTGCGCGGCTTGGGCCTGGGCGCCAAGGGCAGGAAGGGTCAGGGCGGCGCTGGCGCCGAGAAGGAAGGATCGCCTATCCACGGGAATGCTCCGGTTGCTGGAACCATGCCACCCCCATCTGGGCGGCGCCTGCCTTCTAGTAAGGGCTGACGACGCTTCGATTTCAGTTTGATGAAGCTTTTATGACAACCGCCCGGACAAGTCCGAGTGTTATCCACAGGGCTATTGATACCAACCCGGCCGGCGCTTGGCCTGAAACGCGGCCAGACCGGCTCGGCCCTCTGGCGCGGCGCGCTGCATCCAGCCCTCCTGCGCCAATTGCGCCACCTGGCGGGGGGAGAGCGTCAGGCCATTGGCCTCCAGGAAGGAGGTTTTGGTGACCGCAATGGCGGTGGGCGCGGAGAGCATCATCTGGTCAATGATATGCGCGAGCCGCGCTTCAATGGCGTCTGCCGCTACCACCTCATGCACCAGGCCGATGCGGAGTGCCTCGGCCGCGTCAAAGCGTTCACCGGTAATGGCGTAGCGGCGGGTTTGCCGAAGGCCGAGTGCATCCACCATATGCGTGCTGATCGGTGTGGGGGCGACGCCGACGCGCACTTCGGTAATGCCGAACTGCGCGGCCGGGGTGGCCAGCGCCACATCCACGCAGCAGGCAATGCCGACACCGCCACCGAAGCAGGCGCCCTGGATTACGGCAAAGGTCGGTTTGGGGAATTCATTCAGCTTGCGCATCGCCTCGGTGGTGGCCAGCGATGCGGCGAAGGCCGGTTCGGGCGGGTAGGCGGCCACTTCCGCCAGCCAATCAATATCCGCGCCGGCCTGGAAATGCGCGCCAGCGCCGCGAATGATCAGGCCGCGAATGGCGGCATCGGGGCGGAGCTGATCAAGCCCCGCCATCAGCCCTTCCAGCATGGCGGCGTTATACGCATTGCCCTTATGCGGGCGATTGAGCGTGGCGGTGGCGATGCCGCGCGCATCAATGGCAAGCAGGACGGGTTGTTCGGTTTCGGTCATGGTTGGGCTTCCTGAGCTTTGGGCGCATTCTCCCCCCATGCGGGCCTTGGCGCCAGACCCGCGCGGTTAGGCAAGCTTTGCGCCCCGCATGCGCAACCAGGCGAAATGGCTGCCATCCGCGCGCCAGGCGATCACGTCATAAAGTTCCGGCTCATGGCCGGGGATTTCCATGCCCGGGGTTCCAATCGGCATGGCGGGAACAGCAAGACCCACCACGCCCGGCAGGTTTTCGGCCAATGCACGGCGGATTGCCAATGCCGGCACATGCCCTTCAATCTTGAGCCAGCCCGCAATTCGGGCCGCATGGCAGGACAGCAAATCCGATGGCGTACCCAGCATCCGCCTGAAGGGCGTGACGGATGGCACAATCCGATCCGTCACCGCAAAACCTTCTTCCCGCAGATGCGCAACCCAGCCCGCGCAGCATCCGCAATTCGGGTCGCGCCAGACCTCAGCGCTTTCGCGCCGTTGCGTGAGTGCGGGGCTGGCAAGCATGGAAAGGCTTGCAATCGTGGTTATGCGCCGTGACAGCATGGCCGGGCCCTCTCCCTCAGTTTTGCACGCGATGGCCGTAATCCACCGGATGGACCGATACCATCTCGGCTGCCGCATAGAAGGCCAGCGCGACCAGCAGCATTTCAAGCCGAATGGATGCGGCAAGACGCGCGCCAGCACCGGCATCGCCCCGCGCGAGCGCCGGCGTATGGCGCTGGCGGTTCCAGAGGGCGAGGCCGAGGGCGGCCAAAACCGCCAAGACCTTCCACGCCAAGGCCCAGCCATGCCAGGCATCAAAAATGCGGTCCAGCCGCAATGTCAGATACCAGCTCAACAACATGCCAGAAGCGATCATGGCGCTGACCGCCCACATCGCCGCCTTGCTCCAATCCTGGATCAGCCTTGCGGCGCTGGTGCCATCACGGCGTTGCGCCACCCACAACAAGGGCGGCAGTGACCCAACCCAAAAGGCAACGACGGCAAGGTGGACGACAACAAGCGCGGCGATTTCCTGACGTGGGGCAAACAGCATGGAATGCCCCATCGCCGCATAGGAAGCGACAACCAGCAAAGCGCCAATCGCCGTAATGGCTGGCCCAATGCGCCATGCGGTGGCAGCCGCGGTGAGCAATACAAGCCCCGCTACGCGCAGCCAGAAAGCATCGCCAATACGCGAACGCATCACGGCAGCCCAGACATCTGCATTGAAAACGCTGGCACCGGCGGTCAGCACCAGCACACGCAGCGTGAGTGCGACCACCGACAACAGCAAGCCCGCCGCGATGGTGCCGAGCAAGCTTTGGCGCAGTTTTGCCGCCTCATTCGGTTCAAGCCGGTGGCCGAAACCAATGGCGAATAGGCCAAGCCCGGCGGCGCCGATGGTGGCGATATAATAGAGCGCCCTGATGATGACGGTGATGCCATCCAGCAGGGACGCGTCAGGCTGCAGATATTCAAGGATCATGGGCGGTTCGGCGCTTCTATCCGGAAGGGGATGACGCCACCCACCGGATGCCCATCAGCCGAGATGATGCGCCATTCCGCACGATAGGCACCGGTTGGGAGCGGCGGTAGGGCGATGATTTCCCTGCTTGTGGTTCGGATGCTGCGGCGCGGCAGCGAAATCTCCTCGGTCCCTTCACGATAAAGCCTGAGCGCCGTGACTTGCACCCTTTCGTTGAACAGCAGTTCGATCTGTTCAGGCGCTTGCATCAGGACAGCGCCGGCGGCCGGCACGGATTGCCGCAGTTCCGAATGGGCAGCGGCGGGCAGGCTGGCGAAAAGCAGAGGGAGCAACAGCACTGCCCCGCGCCTTGATGCGGGAAAGAGTTTGGTCAATGCGATGTCCATTGAAGCTTGTTTTGCCTTCCGAACTTTACTGCCAGCCTATGGAGCTTCCCCCAGTGGCAAGGTCAATACCGGTGCCATGAATGGGCATGCCCGCGCCTTTGCGCGATCCGCATCAGGCGATTTTCCTCTGAGCGTCCGAGTAACGAGGCACATACCCGACTATTTTCCTGAAAACCAGGTTTGCCCATGTCAGCATGGCCTCAATTGAGGCCCCATTGGCGCGCCAGGCGAAACCGGGCCAGTCTATGCCCTTGCAGCCTTACCCGCGGAGATCAGCCATGCCCGCTTCCCGTCCCACGCTCAGTGGCCCGCGCCATGCGATTTCGGCGGGGCATTATCTGGCGGCCTCCGCCGGTTATGCGGTGCTGGAAGCGGGGGGCAATGCGGTGGATGCGGGGTGTGCGGCTGGGATAGCGCTTGGCGTGCTGCTGCCCGATTTGGTGAATGTGGCGGGGGTGGCGCCCATCATGATCCGGCTGGCGAGCGGGCAGGTAGAAACCATCGCGGGGCTGGGGCATTGGCCGGCATCTCTGCCGCCTGATGTCTTCATGCGCGAACATGGCGGGACGATTCCGGAAGGCGTGCGCCGCACTGTGGTGCCTGCCGCGCCGGATGCCTGGATCACGGCCTTGGAACGGCATGGCACCATGGGCTTTGGCGATGTGGCGCAATATGCCATTCGCTATGCGGTGGAAGGCTTCGCGGTTTATCCGCTGCTGGCGGAAACCGTAGCGACGCATACGGCAGAATATGCGCGCTGGCCATCCAATGCGGCGATTTTCCTGCCCGGCGGCGCGCCGCCGAAAATCGGTGAGCGCTTCATCCAAAGCGATTTGGCGCGCAGCCTTACGTATATGGTGGAGGAAGAAAAACGCGCCGCATCCAAGGGCAGGCTTTCAGGGCTGGCGGCAGCGCATGCGGCGTTTTATCGCGGCGATATCGCGCGCGAGATCGTGGCCTTTCAGCGCCGCGAAGGTGGCTTTCTTTCCATGGAGGATATGGCGGGTTTTCATTCAAGGATTGAACCCGCAATCTCGCGCCGCTGGCGTGGGCATGAGGTGATTACCTGCGGCCCCTGGTGCCAAGGCCCGGCGCTATTGGAAGCGTTGCTATTGATGGAACGCGCCGGGCTGGATGGGCTGGAACACAACTCGGCGGAATATCTGCACCTGTTTACCGAATGCGTGAAAGCGGCCATGGCGGATCGCGAATATCATTTCGGTGATCCCGCCTTCATTGATGTGCCGCTGGATCAGCTATTGTCGGATGCGCATCTGGCGGCGCGCGTGGCGGAGATGGACCCGGTGCGCGCGCATCCCGCCATGTATCCGCCACTGCTTGGTGCGGGGCGCGCGGCAGATGGGCCGGTCAGGCGCGATCTGCCGAAGATTGAAGCCGATACATCCTATGTCGCGGTGGTGGATCGTTGGGGCAATGCCTTCAGCGCGACCCCTTCCGATGGGTCCTGGAATTCGCCCGTGGTGCCGGGGCTTGGCCTGATCCCATCCAATCGCGGCAGCCAAAGCCGGCCTGATCCCGCGCATCCTGCCGGCGTGGCGCCCGGCAAGCGCCCGCGCCTGACGCCGAACCCCGCCATGGTGGTGACGCGTGCCGGTGGCGTGATGCCCTTCGGCACGCCGGGCGGCGATGTGCAAATCCAGGCCATGCTGCAGGTGATGTTGAATGTGCTGCATTTCGGCATGGAATTGCAGGAAGCGATCGAAGCGCCGCGCGTCTCCTCCTATGCGTTTCCGTCATCCTTCGCGCCGTTTGATTATTTTCCGCGGCGCCTTGCAGTGGAAACACGCATTCCGGAAGCCACGCGCAATGCACTCGCGGGGCGCGGACATGACATCAAGGAATGGCCTGATATCACCTGGCTTGCCGGGAGTGTGGAGGCGGTGATGTCCGACCCCGCAGCCGGGCTGGTGCGCGCCGGCGCCGATCCCAGGCGCCCGGCCTATGCGATTGCGGGATGAGCGCACTGGCCGAAACTGGGGCGCTGCTGGATCAGGCGATGGCGCGGCTGAATGCGCAGGATTTTCCCGCCGCCGCAGCGCTGTTCAACCGTGCCATCGCGCTTGGGCTGGATGCGCCGGAAATTCGCAATAATCTCGGTCAGGCCTTGCGATTTTCAGGCGATCTGCCGGGGGCCGAGGCCGCCTATCGTGAAGCATTGCGCCAACGCCCTGCTTATATACGCGCGGCGGCCAATCTGGTGACAATGCTACTGCCGGCGCGGGCTGATGCCGCGCAGGCGGTGATTGCGGCTGCGCTTGCCGCCGGCGCCGGAGAGGATTTGCACCGTGCGGTCGCCGTGCCTTGGCGGGATGCCGGGCGTCTGGACCGTGCCGTTTTCCATTTGCGGGCGCTGCTTGAAACAGCGCCGGGCGATGCGCTGATGCGGAATGAATTGGGCACGGCGCTGATGGGTTTAGGCCAGCCGAGTGCCGCGCTTCCCCATCTGGCGCGCGTCGCTGAAGAATTGCCGGATCGCGCCGATGCCAAGGTGAATTATGGCCTCGCCTTGCAGCAATCGGGCGATATTGGTGCGGCCATGGCGGTACAGCGCCGGGCCATTGCGCAAGACCCGCTCTGCCGCCCTGCTTGGCAGAATTTGCTGCTGGGTTTGAATTACATGCCGGGCATCACGGCAGAAGAAGTGGCGGCGGCGCATCGCGCCTATGCCGCGCGGTTTGGCCGCCCTGCGCCTGCCCCCTTCGCCAATACACCTGACCCGGATCGGCGGCTGCGCATTGGCATGCTTTCCGGTGATTTTCGCCAGCATCCTGTTGGGTATTTTCTGGAAGCGGCGATTTCGGCGCATCAGCGCGCCGGGTTTCATCTCACGGCCTATGATATCGGCAAACGCACCGATGCCACTACGGCCAGGTTGCGCGGGATTTTCGATGCCTGGCGTTCTGTGGGTGCTTTGAAAGATGAGGCGATTGTCGCGCAAATCCGCGCCGATGGAATTGATATTCTGGTGGATCTGACGGGCCATACGGAGACCAGCCGGATCGGCGTGATGGAATATCGCCCCGCACCGGTGCAGGTAAGCTGGATTGGTTATGCCAATACCAATGGCGTGGCCGCGATGGATTGGATCATTGCCGATGCCGTTGCGCTGCCACCGGAAGACGAAGCGCTTTACATCGAAAAATCACTCCGGCTGCCGGGATGTTATTTGTGCTACACACCACCGCGAGAAGCCGTGGCGCCAAGCCCGCCGCCGATGCTGCGCCATGGCCATGTGACTTTTGGCTGCTTCAATAACCTCGCCAAGATCAATGACGAAGTTCTTGCCGCCTGGGCGGCCATCCTGAACCGTCTGCCCGATGCGCGGCTTTTGCTGAAAACGGCTGCCTTGCGAGAGGCTGAGACGGCGCAAAAACTCCGCGCGCGTTTCGCGGCAGCAGGGGGCGATGTCGCGCGGCTTGATCTGGAAGGCCATAGCCTGCGCGCGGCGTATTTTGCCCGCTATGCGGCTGTGGATTTCATGCTGGACCCCTTCCCCTTTCCGGGCGGCACCACAACGGCCGAGGCAATCCATGCCGGCGTGCCCACCCTGACGCGGCGCGGGCGCGGGGGCATGATCAGCCGCAATGGCGAAACGCTGTTGAGTGCCGTCGGCTTGCAGGATTGGATCGCCGCCGATGCCGCGGATTACATCGAAAAGGCGGTGGCCTTCGCGCGCGACCCAGACGGGCTGGCCGCCATACGTGCCCGGCTTTCATTGGGGCCTTTGGGCGATGCTGGCGCCTATGCCCGCGGGCTTGAGGCCGCCTGGCGCATCATTTGGCGGGATTGGTGCGCCCGCCAAGGGGGCAGGTGAGGGGCGATTTAACGCGGCGCGGAAAAGGTCTAGTAAGCCTTGGCCTGGCCCGCCTGGCGGAATGGTAGACGCAGCGGACTTAAAATCCGCAGCCCGCAAGGGTGTGGGGGTTCGAGTCCCCCGGTGGGCAGGCATATGCAGCAATGCGGTATCAGAGTCGGCGCAACGCCTCTGCCCAAGCCTTTGTCCTGGCAGGGTCAATCATAAACTCCGGGAAGTGCAAAATGGTGTCTATCCCCGCCATCCCGCGCTGGCCTTGTTGAGCGCGGCTTCGACCGCCGCTCGCGTCACGTCACGGAAACGCGCCGCCACATGGCGGTCCGGGCGAATGAGGTAAGCGGCGCCGGGGGCCAGTGCAAAGCGCTCAATCAACATCCTGTCGCTATCCTGGGCGTCGATGATCGGAAGTCCGTCCACACCACCGGCGTTGCTACCGTTGCGCCAGCGTAGCAGCGTGAAACCATGGCCCAGTTTTTCGCTGAGATATCCTTCGCCCAAAGGCGCATCAGGAATGGGCGCGCCAGGTGGGGGCCCTCCCGCCCAAGGCGCCTCATCTGGCGTTGACAAGGGGCTGTTCTGATAGGTGGTTGGCGTTGAAAGTCGTCCCGAATTCACGAAGCGCTTGCCGAATGCTGTCTGCCGCGCCAGCGCCAGCGCCGCATTACGAAAACGCAATTCTGCCCTCCGGCGGGGCGCGATGAAATCAGTAGCGCGTGTTGAATTCAGGATATTCTCATCCGCCGCGGCCGAACGTTCCTGATCATAGCTCGCGATCAGCCCTGCCCCGCCCTGCAGTGCGGCGGCGAGTTTCCAGCCAAGATTATCCGCATCCTGCACGCCGGAATTGGCACCGCGCGCCCCGAAGGGGGAGACCTGATGCGCGGCGTCCCCAGCAAAAATCACCGGTCCATGCACAAAGCTTTGCAGGCGCCGGCATTGAAAGCGATAGACGGAAATCCATTCCAATTCGAAATCACGATGGCCCAGCATGCGTTCAATGCGCGGGCGCACCACTTCGGGCCGCTTTTCATATTCAGCATCCGCATCGGGTGAAAGTTGCAGGTCAATGCGCCAGATATCATTCGGCTGCTTATGCAAAAGGCAGGATTGACCGCCGTGAAAAGGCGGATCGAACCAGAACCAGCGTTCCACCGGGAAATCGGCTGTCATGCGTACATCGGCAATCAGGAACTGATCCTCAAACTGCTCACCCATGAATTCTAGGCCAAGCATGGTGCGAATGGGCGAACGCGCCCCATCACAAGCAATGACAAAGCGCCCATCAAGCAAATAAGGACCGTCAGGCGTTTCAACCGTGATGCGCGCGCCTTGTTCACCTGAATGCAGGCCCATCACGCGGTTAAGCCAGCGAAGATCAACCCCAAGTGCCTGCGCACGATCCACCAGGAATTTCTCGGCGTAATATTGCTGCAAATTGATGAAGGCCGGCATTTTATGGCCAGGCTCAGGCAGCAGATCAAAACCGTATAGCAATTCCTCATGCTGGAAGACCTTGCCGATATTCCAGCATATTCCCTTTTCCAGCATAGGCGCGGCACAGCCAAGCCTATCCCAAATCTCCAACGTGCGCTTGGCAAAGCAAATGGCGCGCGAACCTTCCCCGATCCGGTCCTGATCATCCAGCAGCACGCAATCAATGCCACGCAGCTTGAGATCAATCGCAAGCGTAAGGCCAACCGGTCCAGCACCGATAATCACCACAGGATGGGTTGCAGGTGAGGCACGCGTCTGATCCGCATGGCGTTGATAGGCAAAACGCGCAAAGGGTTCGGCGGCCTTCATGCACTGCCGCTTGACAGTGGCAGCACCAGACCATCGCGCCCAACAACCAATGATCCGCGGTAATGGGCACGTACCGCTTCCACCCAATGCTGCTCTGTCACCAGCGGATCATCTGCCGGTACCAGGTGATTGAGCGCGAGCAGCCCTATGCCGGCCTCTGCCGCGATGCGCCCGACATCTTCCGCAAGCGTATGGCTATCCAGCAGATGTTGCTTCAGGCGCGCGCCATTGCCGACGCGTGCCACCAGCCGATCCACACCTGGTTCATAAATGGCTTCATGCACCAGAATATCTGCGCCGCGTGCAAAGGCGGCGAGCGGCGGGAAATAGGTTGTATCAGCCGAGAAAACCACCGAACCCGTGCCATGATCAAAGCGCAGCGCGAAACATTCCGTCACCGGGGGGTGTTTCACCCGCAAGGCCGAAACCTTCAAGCGTGCATCGGTAAAGACATGGCCTTCGGCATATTCGAGCACCTCTACCATCGCGGCCAGATCAGGCCGTCCTTCATCCTCAATACGGATCGCAATGTCATAGGAAAGTGAGGCGAGAAAACCCTGCCAGACAGCGCGTGTGCCGACCGGCCCATGCACCACCACTTTTTCCTTCAATCCTGCGGTCCAGGCCGTGTGGATCAGCGGCCCCAATTCAAGCACGTGATCCGAATGCAGATGGGTGATGATGATATTGCGCAATGCCGGTAGGGGCATTCCCGCTTCCACCAGTCCACGCGTCACGCCAAGCCCGCAATCAATCACGTAAGGATGGCCGCAAATCTCGAGCAAATGCGCGGTGGGTGAAGGCCCGCCCTTGCGAATCGCAGGCCCACCCTTGGTGCCGAGCAACACGAGCCGATCCTGATGGGGTGGCGTGATACTCATCTCACCAGGCCTGTTTCTTCTTGGGGTTGAAGCGCTTTTGCAAACCATCCCAACAGCCGATGTAATTCTTCTGCAAGCCGGGCAGCTTCGCCGCATGGGCGGTCACGCGCTGCGGGAAACGGGTTTCGAACATGAAGGCCATGGTGCCGGTCAGCTTCACAGGCTTCAGTTCAGTATTGGAGGCATGCTCAAACGCTACTGCATCAGGGCCGTGCGGCAGCATTTGATTATGCAGTGAAAAGCCGCCGGGCACGAAGCCTTCAGGCTTCGCATCATAAACGCCATAGATCAGGCCCATGAATTCACTCATGACATTGCGGTGATACCAGGGCGGGCGGAAGGTATTTTCCGCCACCATCCAGCGTTCCGGAAAGATCACGAAATCGATATTGGCGGTGCCTTCCTCGCCAGAAGGGGAGGTGAGCACCGTAAAAATCGAAGGGTCCGGATGGTCAAAGGAAATCGAGCCGACCGCGGCATAACGCCTTAGATCATATTTGTAGGGATAGTAATTCCCGTGCCAGGCAACGACATCCAAGGGCGATTGGCCGATCTCGGTCACAAAAATATCGCCGCCCCATTTGACGAAGAGTTTCGATGGCGCTTCCTCATCCTCATAAGCTGCGATGGGGGTCAGAAAATCTCGTGCATTCGCCAGACAATTGGCGCCGATTGGGCCGCGATTGGGCAGGGTGAAGGGCGCAGCGTAATTTTCGCAGACATAGGCGCGTGCCGGCCCATCCGGGATTTCGCAGCGAAAGATGATGCCGCGCGGGATCACGCAAATCTCGCCCGGCTCAATCTCCATCACGCCGAATTCAGTGCAGAAGCGCAGCCGGCCTTGCTGCGCCACAATCAACAATTCGCCATCGGCATTGGAGAAATACTCGTGCCGCATGGACCGTGTGATGAAGGCGATATGCGCGGCCATGCCGGTTTGCGTATCCGAATCACCAGCGGTCGTGATGGTGGTAAGGCCTTCCACAAAACTGACGCGCTTGCGCGGCATGGGCATAGGATCCCAACGATATTGCCCAAGCATGGGCTGGCGCTCAGCGGCATTGGGCGCGGTGCGGATCAGGCCAGGATCAACTGCGCGGTAGAAGCCGGAATGCTTCACGCTCGGGCGAATGCGATAAAGCCAGGAGCGTTCATTCTTGCTCTGCGGCGCCGTGAAGGCCGAACCGGAAAGCTGTTCAGCATAAAGCCCGTAATGGCAGTTCTGCGGCGAATTGCGCCCGACTGGCAGGGCATCGGGCAGCGCTTCCGTCTCAAAGGAATTGCCGAAGCCGGTCATGTATACCGGCGCCGTCATGAGCGGTTTGGTCTTCGGCATGGCTTTGCTCCGGCGCGGGTTATTCCACTTTCGCGCCGGAAATGCGCACCAGTTCCGCGACGCGCGGCATCTCGGCGGCGAAGAAAGCCGTGAATTCCTCCGGGGTGCTGCCCACCGGTTCATAGCCAAGGGACAGCACGCGTTCGCGTATCTGCGGGTCTCTCAACCCGGCCGCCAAGGCTTGCGAGATGCGCTGCACCGTGGCTGGCGGCGTGCCGGCCGGCGCAAAGGCACCAAGCCAGGATGAAAACTCGTAGCCCGGCACCACTTCCGCGACCGCCGGCACATCCGGAAATTCTGGTGCGCGCTGGGCGCGTGTAATGGCCAGTGCCCGCACCTGATCGCCGCGGATTTGCTGTACGGTTTCCACGATGGGCGAAAACACAATATCCACGCGCCCGGCGACAAGATCCGTCATGGCCGGCGCCCCGCCGCGATAATTGATGTGCGTGAATTGCACCTTCGCCAAATGCTCAAACAGGGCGGCGGCGAAATGCTGCGAAGACCCTGCCCCGGCCGTACCGACATTAACGCGCCTCGGATTGGCGCGCGCAAAAGCGACCAGATCAGCAAGGCTACGCGCCTGAAAGCCCGGATGCGCCACCAGCATGTTCGAACTTTTCACAAACAACGATACTGCCGTGAAATCCTTCACCGGATCAAAGGGCAGGTTGCGATAGAGCGCCGCATTCACCGCCTGAGACCCCATGGAGGCGACCACCAGCGTATGCCCATCTGGTGCGCTGCGCGCCACATGTTCGGTCGCGATGTTTCCTGCCGCACCCACGCGGTTTTCCACCACGGCTGGCTGAGGCAGGGCTGCGCTTAGTGCCTGCGCCATCAGCCGGCCGGTCGTGTCAGTGGACCCACCGGCGGCAAAGCCCACTACAAGTCGAATAGGCCGGTTTGGCACCCATTCCATGCCTTGCGCAGCGGCACCGCGCATCACCAACGGCGTGGCCGCCATGCCCGCCATCAAGCCCCGACGATTGATCATGATGTCCCTCCCCCCTTTTTTTATCACACGTCGAAGAAAACCGTCTCCGCCGCGCCCTGCAAATGAATATCGAAGACATAGGTGTTCTCGGCGCCATTCACCCGTTGCGCAATCAGCGTCTTGCGCCGTTCCGGCTGTTCGATAAGGCGCAGCACCGGGTCTTCCGCATTCGCCGCTGGCTCGTCTTCAAAGTAAAGCCGCGTCAGCAGCCCAAGATTGATGCCGCGCGCTACAATCCAAACCTGTATATGCGGCGCGAGGAACCCCTCTCCATGCCGACGCGCCACGCGCCCCGGCTTGATGGTGGCGAATGACCATGTGCCGGTTTCAAAATCCGTCCCCGTGCGCCCCCAGCCGCGAAAACCCGCATCGCGCGGCCCCGGGGCCTGATCCGCCGGATGGTTGAAACGGCCAAAGGAATCCGCCTGCCAGATTTCCACCAGCGCATCGCGAATAACCGCGCCGGTGCCATCATAAATCCGCCCTTCGATACGAATGCGTTCGCCCTTGATCTCAGGGCCAAGCGTGATGGCACCAAGATTATTCTCGAAGATATCGAAGCCGGCCTGGCGCGGGATCAGGCCGATATGCACAAAGGGTCCCGCGGTTTGGGAAGGGGTTTCGGGCAAATAGCCAAGCGCATCGGGTGTGATCATGGCGGTTCAATTCCCTTGCAGCTTGTTTTCAAACACCGTGGCGCGTGTGCCGCGCAGCACGATATCCCAGCGATAGGCCAGCGTATCGAGCGGCACCGAAGCGGCAAGATCAAGCCGCGCCACAAGGCGATCCCGCGCTGCGGCATCGGGAATGGTGTTCAGGATACTGTCATGGCGGATCAGCGGATCGCCCTCAAAATACATTTGTGTAATCAGCCGTTGCGCGAAGCCCGTGCCAAAGACCGAAAAATGTACATGCGCCGGGCGCCAATCATTGATCTTGTTGCGGAAGGGATAGGGGCCGGGCTTGATGGTACGAAAGATATAGCGCCCATCACCATCCGTCAGGCAGCGCCCACAGCCGCCGAAATTCGGATCAATCGCACCGATATAATTATCATTCCGGTGACGATATTTCCCAGAAGCATTGGCCTGCCAAAGTTCCACCAAGGCGCCGCGCAAGGGCCGCGCATTGCCATCCAGCACGCGGCCATGGATGATGATGCGCTCGCCAATCGGAAAGCCTGCCTTGGCGTAATTCAGGATCAGGTCATTGTCGCGCGGGCCAAGCTCCTCTGCGCCGAAAACCGGGCCTGTCAGATCGGCCATGCCGGTCTTCAAGGAAAGGGGTGGGCGCGTCGGGCCGCGGAACATGCTGGTCTTGTAGATTGATGAGATCGGCAGCGGATGCGCCGCGGGATCGCGCTGAATGAAATCCTCCTCGGCCATCACGCGCTCCTCCTCCGGTCCATTGATCGGGGCATTGCGGCAAGGGCGCCACGGTCACAGCACGGCATGGGCGGTTTCTTCCCTGGAAGTTTCCTGTTCGGCGCTGGCCTGCTATGGATTCCAAGCGCCTCGCTTATTATGAGAGGACCAGCCGCAAGCCTCGTCAAGCGATTTCACCACAAGACAGGCGCCGGCTTAGGGGAAAAGCTCATGCGTCTTCCAACGCGTACCCAGGTTGCGATTATTGGTGCGGGTCCCGCCGGGTTGCTGCTTGGCCAATTGCTGCACAAGGCGGGTATCGAGGCGGTCATTCTGGAACAGCGCAGCGCTGATTATGTGTTGGGGCGTATTCGTGCCGGCGTGATTGAACAAACCACGGCACAGCTTTTGGGACGCGCCGGGGTTGGCGCGCGCATGCAGGCGGAAGGCCTGGTGCATCACGGTTTTTCGCTTTGTGTGGACGGCGTGCGGCAGCGGATTGATCTCAGCCGCCACACGGGCGGCAAGACCGTCACCGTCTATGGCCAGACCGAAATAACCCGTGACTTGATGCAGGCCCGCAAAGCTTCCGGGCTGCTCACAGTCTATGAGGCAGAGAACGTCACGCCTCTGGATTTCAATACTGCGCAGCCCAAGGTGCGTTTTGAAGCCGATGGCGCCCTGCACGAATTGTCCTGCGATATCATCGCGGGCTGCGATGGCTTCCACGGCATTTGCCGCGCGAGTGTACCGCAATCCGCCATCACGCTTTATGAGAAAATCTATCCCTTTGGCTGGCTTGGGCTTTTGGCCGATGTGCCGCCGGTGGATGATGAATTGATCTATGTTCGCCACGCGCGCGGCTTTGCGCTTTGTAGCATGCGCAGCAAAACCCGCAGCCGCTATTATCTGCAATGTGATTTGAATGATAGCGCTGCCAATTGGTCCGATGATGCCTTCTGGGCAGAGCTGCGTCGGCGGCTTGACCCGGCTGCGGCGGCCGCGCTCACCACCGGTCCCTCGCTTGAAAAAAGTATTGCACCGCTGCGCAGCTTTGTGGCCGAACCGCTGCGTTTTGGCAGGCTTTTCCTGGCCGGTGATGCCGCGCATATCGTGCCGCCGACTGGCGCCAAGGGGCTCAACCTGGCGGCATCCGATGTGCATTACCTCGTTGAAGCGCTGGAAGGGTTTTTCCGTAGCGGCCAGGATGCGGCGCTGGCGCATTATTCGCCACGCGCGCTCGCGCGCATCTGGAAGGCCGAGCGTTTCAGCTGGTGGTTTACCAGCCTGTTGCATCGCTTTGATGGTGCCGAAAGCGCCTTTGATGAGCGGCTGCGCGGGGCTGAGCTTGCCTATCTGATGCAATCCGAAGCGGCGCAGGCGGCGCTCGCGGAAAACTATGTCGGTCTTGGGTTTTGAACGCTTGGCCCGACCAGCGGGGCTTAAAACTGCTTTTTGCTTGCTGGCACCTGAGGGTAATGCTAGCCAAAGACCAGAAAAAACCGCCGCTTCGGCCCGGACCAACATGATCCGGCAAAGATAAAGGAACGTCCATGAACTTGTCCCGCCGCGCAAGCCTTGCCCTTGGCATCGGCGCCCTTGCCAGCCCGCTGGTTGTTCGTGATCTGAAGGCGCAGGCGCAAGTTACGCTGCGTCTGCATCACTTCCTGCCGCCTGCGTCCAATGGCCAGCAGCGCTTCCTGGCCCCCTGGGCGCAGCGGATTGAACAAGCCTCTGGCGGGCGGCTGCGCATTCAGATTTTCCCCGCCATGCAACTTGGTGGCGCACCACCGCAGCTTTTCGATCAGGCGCGCGATGGTGTCGCGGATATTGTCTGGACGCTGCCCGGCAATACGCCCGGTCGTTTTCCGCGCATTGAAGCCTTTGAACTGCCCTTCGTCGCCTCTCGCCGCGCCATCACCAATTCCCGCGCGCTGCAGGAATATGGCGAACAGCATCTTGTAGAAGAATTCCGCGAAGTGAAGCCGCTTTGCTGGTGGGCGCATGATCATGGCGTGATCCATGCCAATAAGCGCGTCGCGCGGCTTGAGGATATGGCCGGCTTGCGGCTGCGCTTCCCGACGCGCCTTTGCGGTGAGGCCCTGCGCGCCTTGGGGGCACAGGCAATCGGCATGCCCATTCCGCAAGTGCCCGAATCCCTTGCTCAGCGCGTGTTGGATGGCACGGTGGTACCCTGGGAAGTGGTGCCCGCGATCCGCGTGCATGAATTGGTGCGCTATCATACCGAAATACCGGGCTCACCCACGCTTTACACCGCGACCTTTGTGCTGGCCATGAACCGCGCGCGCTATGATGGGCTGCCCGCTGATCTTCGGCAGATATTGGATGCCAATTCCGGCATGGTCGCCGCCAGCATGGCCGGTGAGGCCTGGGATGCCGCGGCGGAAGCGACGCTCACCATCGTGCGCGCCCGGCCGGGCAATACCATCACAAGCCTCCCGCAGGAGGAGGTGGCGCGTTTCCGCACCGCCACCCAAGGCGTGACCGATACCTGGCTGCGGCAGGCAACAGAACGCGGCCTGCCGGCGGAACGCCTGCTCGCTGATGCCCGCGCAGCACTACAGAAACACGCGTGAGCGAAAACTCCGGCGGCACCCTCGATCGGGCAACATCTGAAACCGGGGTGCGTCTGCTTGACCGTCTTGCGCGCCTGCTCGCGCTGCTTGGTGGCGCCTTGGCGGTTTGCCTGGCGCTGCTGGTCAGTACCTCCATCACCTTGCGCGCGCTGGGGCTCGGCGGCGTGCGTGGGGATTTTGAATTCGTGCAAATGGGCGTTGCGCTGATCGTGTTTGCCTTCATGCCCTGGTGCCAGGCGCGGCGCGGCAATGTGATGGTGGATAGCTTCACCACGAAACTACCGCAGCGCTTTCAGGCAGTGCTCGATGCGCTCTGGGAAGTTGTCTTTGCCGCCATGATGGCGTTGATTGCCTGGCGCCTTGGCGCGGGCGCGCTGGATGCGGCCAAAAGTGCTACCACCACCATGGTCCTGCTATTGCCCATCGCACCCGCCATCGCCGCTTGCGCCGCGCTTGCTGGCTTCACCGCGCTGGTGGCACTAGCGATGGCTATGGCACGGCTCAGGGGCAGCGCATGAGCGGCTTGGAAATTGCCATTCTTGGCTTCGTCGCCATGCTGGGGCTGATCGCGCTCCGCATGCCGGTGGGGCTGGCGATGCTGGTGGTGGGCGCCTTTGGCTATATTCACCTAACCAGCCTGCAAGCCTTTCTGTCCTACATCAAAACCACGCCCTATCATAACTTTGCCAATTACACGCTTTCGGTCATTCCGCTTTTTATCCTGATGGGGGCGCTGGCCGAGGTTTCAGGGCTTTCCACCGACCTGTTTCGCGCCGCGCGCGCCTGGATCGGGCATCGCCGCGGCGGGCTTGCTTCGAGCACGATCGGCGCCTGCACGGCCTTCGGCGCCATTTGCGGTTCTTCTGTTGCCACAACGGCAACTTTCGGGCGTACGGCGCTGCCGGAATTCCGTCGCTATGGCTATGATCTTGGCTTCGCCACCGGCACCATTGCAGTGGGCGGTACGCTTGGCATTCTGATACCGCCTTCGGTGATCCTGGTGGTTTATGCGATTTCCACGGAACAGAATATCGTCAAGCTGTTTCAGGCCGCGCTGATTCCGGGCGTGCTTGCCACTGCCTTTTATCTTTGCGTCATCGCCTACATGGTGCGGCGCAATCCCGGCCTGGCGCCGCCAAGCGAGAAGCTCCCCATGGCCGAACGCTGGCGCGCCTTGGCCGGGGCATGGCCGGCGGCGCTTGTCACCATTGTCATGCTGGGCGGCATTTACGGCGGTATATTCACGCCAACGGAAGGCGCCGCCGCCGGAGCGACTGCCATGTTGCTGGTGGGGCTGGCGCGGCGCAGCATTGGCTTCAAGGAATTCGGCACGGCGCTGATCCGCACCGCGGAAACCACGGCGATGATTTTCATGATCCTGCTGGGGGCCGAGGTGTTCAACGCCTTCCTCGCCTTTTCGCAATTACCGATGGAAGCCGCGCAAGCCATTGCAGGGCTTGGCCTGCCGCCGCATGCGGTACTGGTCATGCTGCTGGCCTTCTACATCCTGCTTGGCGCGGTGATGGATGAATTGGCGATGATCCTGCTGACCCTGCCAGTATTCTTCCCCATCGTCACTGCGCTGGATTTCGGCATGGGCGCGGATGACGTGGCAGTGTGGTTCGGCATTCTGGTGTTGATCGTCTGCGGCATCGGCCTGGCGGCGCCGCCGATTGGTTTGAATGTCTTTGTCGTGAATGCCATTGCGCGGGATGTGCCGATGTTCGCCACCTACCGTGCCGTGGCTCCCTTCGTGGTGGCGGATGTGCTGCGCCTGGCGCTGGTGGTGATGTTCCCAAGCCTGGCGCTATGGGTGATGTGGGTGCTGGCGGATTGATGGCGTGATCGCATTTTCTGGAGAGCCAAGTGACTTAACTTGTCTTGAAAGTATTCTGATGCCAACGCCACGGCAGAGCGGCGCTTAGGCCCGCCACCTTCCAGAGCTACCGCCTCGTTCTTCGCTTTCCCGAGGAATGCGCCATCAAGATGAGCTCTGAGGAAGCGCAGTTTCGGTAAGGCGTCGTGGTGATCCTCGCCATCTGCTGGCCGAACGGATACATCACCGCGCGCGTCTGGTGGTTCTGCCGCCCTGCACCAAGTTGTCACGCGCCGCCGCCAGTACCTCCTTCGTCAGCGCCGCCAACAGACGCGCGCCGAGCCGCGCATGCTGCCAGTGCAGCGCGACGTCCAGTCGCCGGCCGGGTACGAGTTCCACCAATCGGCCAGCCGCCAGATGGTCGGCAATGAGCGGTAGCGGGTTCATCGCCCAGCCGAGGCCAGCCAGGGCACCATCCAGAAAGCCCTGCGTGGCGGGCACCCAATGCACGGGCGCATCCAAAGACTCGATCCCTAACGCCTCTCGCGCCCAGCGGGCCTGCAACCCGTCGCGTCGGTCGAAACGCAGCATCGGCGCCAAGGCCAGTGCGGCCGGTTTAAACCCAACGGGGAAGTGGCGGCGCAGCCAGACGGGGCTCGCCACCGCGGCGTAGCGCAAAGCGCCCAGTGGAACGGTGCGGCAGCCCTGGACCGGCCTGGGGTCGGCGGTCACCGCTGCCAATACGGCTCCGGAACGGAGACGCTCGGCAGTGTGGCCCTCATCGTCAAGCACGAGGTCAAGCAGGGCACCACTGCACTCCGCGAAACGGGCGGCGGCGGGCAAGAACCACGTGCCTAGGCTGTCGGCATTGACCGCAACGCGCAGCGTGGTCGGGCCGGATAAACCCTTGGCGATGGCGGGCAGCGCGGCAGCAAGCTCACCCTCCAGAAGCCGTACCTGCTCGGCATGGGCATATAGCTTTGCCCCTGCCTCGGTCGGCACTGGCGGTTGGCCACGCACCACCAGCACAGCACCCAGCCGCTCCTCCAACGCGCGGACGCGCTGAGACACGGCTGAAGGCGTGACGCCGAGCACGGCAGCTGCGCGCTCGAAGCCGCCTTCGCGGATGACGGCCGCGAGCGCAGCCAGGGCGGGGTAGTCTAACGACATAAGACCAGCTTCATCAGCGTTAGAAATATAAGCTGGTCTACATCACGCGGAGCCGCCATCACAATCGCCGTGACCGACCCCAACGCTTTTTTCAACGGCTTCGCCCTCTCAGCCGCGCTCATTGTCGCCATCGGGGCCCAGAACGCCTTTGTCCTGCGCCAGGGACTTCGGCGCGAGCATGTCGGGCCGATCGTGGCCTTCTGCGCGTTGGCCGACGTTACCCTGATGGCAGCCGGTGTCGCGGGTCTCGGCGCGGCGCTTGATCGGCTGCCGGGACTTTCTGCAGCATTGACGCTGGGCGGCGCGCTTTTCCTAGGCTGGTACGGGATCTCAGCGCTGCGCCGTGCCGTCCGGTCGGCCGAGGGCCTCGACACGGAGGGACGTGGGGAGGCGCTGTCGCTCGGTGCGGCACTGGCGCGTACCGCTGGGTTCACGCTGCTCAACCCGCACGTGTATCTTGATACCGTGCTTCTGGTCGGTGTGGTGGGTGCGGCGCAACCGTCTGGAGGGCAGCCTGCGTTCGTGGCCGGCGCGGGGCTTGCTAGCGTGCTATGGTTCGCGCTTCTCGGTTATGGAGCGCGGCTGCTCGTGCCATTCTTCCGCCGGCCGGCTGCTTGGCGCGTGCTGGACGGGCTAGTCGGCGCGACAATGCTGGCGCTCGCCGCTGGCTTGGCCGCGCGTGGCTTGGGCTGAAGCCGCCTGCGGCTTTCCTCGCCCTTGCTTTTCCTTACGGTTGCTGGCGGAGCGGAAGCCTCGGACATGCATAACGACGCGTGAGGAAAGAGTGCGTGACAATTACGAAACGCCGGAACATAAAAACCCGCGCTACTTTTCACGGGCCTACCAAGCTTACACTACACAGCAGAATTTCGATTTTTTTTCGGAGAGGGAGGCCGCTCGTAGGGCCTTGGATTCTCTGGCTCCCCGAGTTGGACTCGAACCAACGACCTAGGGATTAACAGTCCTAAAAGGGGCCATTTCAGTACGCCTCACCATGTCTCACGGGTGCCGTTAAGTTGTTGTTTTATTGTATTTTTATTCTCGCGGCGTCTCACCCCGTCTTTCCCCAGCGCCGATAATCTGGCACCATAGTGGCACCATGGATTTAGTGCGGTGACCCAATGGCCCTAACAGATGTTGCGCTTAAGAGTGCTCCAGAGGGGGCCATTTTGCGCGAGAATGGCCTAGAGTTCCGATTTTACGCGAAGGGAGAGGCCGGGGTCAGGTTTGTGGGGCGGGTTCGGGGCTCAGGTGCACGCGTTGCGATTAAGCTAGGACGATACCCCTCCTTAAGGCTGGCAGAGGCCCGCAATCTGGGCGAGGCGAATAGGCGGTTATGCGATGCTGGCACTGACCCGCGCCATGCAAGGGCAGACCGCGCCGCAGATGACCAAAACTTGGTCGGAGCACTCTTAATCGAATATCTTAATGCTCAGGTTGAGAACCGCGCGAGTACCATTAATGACAAACGAGCCATCCTAAGCGGGGCTCTTGGAAAGCTGGAGAAGCGGCCTGTAAAGCGGATTACCAAGGCGGATGTCGCAAGGTTATTGGACAGTTATGCCTCTAAACCGGGTGCACGCCGGAAGCTGTTCTCCTACCTAAATCATTTTTTGGGTTGGTGTCAGGATCGAGACTTGGTGTCAGAAAACGTGTGTCGACAGATTCGACCGCCCAAGCCAGTCAAGCCACGAGACCGCATCCTAAATGATGATGAGCTGGCTGCTGTGATGAACCTGCAAGGCAGCGCCTGGGGCACAATGCTCCAGTTCATTCTATTGACCGGCATGCGAGGCATTGAAGTCTGCAAAATGCGTAGGGAAGAGCTGGACCTGAGACGCGCTGTCTGGAATGTGCCTCGCGACACGATGAAGCAGGATAAACCACATGCGGTGCCATTATCTGGAGTTGCGCAAAAACTCATCAAAACGCAGATGGAAAGGAATGGTGAGGACTGGGGACCTTATCTTTTCGGTGTTGGGAGTAGAGGCGAGCGCCCTTTCAATGGCAGAAGCAATGGAATTGAAGAGGTGCGCCGCCTGACGGAAACGACAGGCTGGGCAGGACATGATTGCCGCCGGACTTCAATTACCATTATGCAGCGACTGGGGATCCCCAGGGAGGTTCGTGTACGAATCACTGGACATGCCCAGCCGCGAGACGGCGCCTCGGCCTATGAGCACTACGATTTTAAGAAGGAGACCCGAGAGGGCGTGGAGAAGCTCGCTGACGAGCTCGAGCGGATTAAGCAGGGTAAACCCGTTGTGTGACCAAGAAAAAACTTTCCACACGTTACCCTCGTTCTATCGTGGGTTAGCCCCCAAATGAGTGGAAACATATTTGCAAGCTAAATGAGAAAACGTCTGGACCCATAGGCGCTGAGGCCGGACACGCCTCCACTGCGGGCATTCGCTACACAGGCAAGCCCCAGGCGGCCTATTCGGCGGCCAAGGCGGTGACGCGTCCCCTGGATTGTAGCCATCTTTTGGTAGAGAATGTTTCTCATGCTCTGCTCCCTGAAGAGGGAAACATTTCAGGGGCGCATGTCATCAGCGTTTCGGGAACAAATTTGGTAGCGCTTTCACGAGATTCTGAGAAACCCCATTTCTTTCATCTCCTTGCAATCATTCGGTCGTGGCTCTGTCATTGGGCGCTGTTATCCGGATGAACCATTCTTGAAGAGAGAGGTTCATCATGTTGAAGCTGCGTCATATTTTGTTGGCGTCCGCGCTTTGTATCTCTGCCCCAGCGTTGGCAGATCAACGCTTTGAGGCAACATTGGCTGGTCACGCTATTCTTCCCGCCTTCACCATGACCCTGCCGCCCGCCGATGCACCGCGCGATGCGCTGGTTTCCGGCAAGTTTGCGGGACCCGGCAATTTGCGTGTTGACGCCCTGGGCAGCATCATGGGTGATACGGGAGCCATGCACGGCAATCGCCAAACTGGCATTGCCGTCCCCTTCATTGGTCAACCGGTCCAAGGGTTCTCCGGCATCAAGCCGGTTGCCAATGAATCTGGTCATTATTGGGTTTTGACCGATAACGGCTTCGGTAATCGCCGCAACAGCCCCGATGCGCTGCTGATGTTCCACAAGGTAAGGCCGGATTGGACGACAGGCCAAGCCGCACTGCTGCAAACCACCTTCTTGCGTGACCCGCTGCGCCGGATTCCTTTCCGCATCGCCTATGAGGGTACGGAACAACGCTATCTGACGGGCTCGGATTTCGATCTTGAGAGCATTCAGCCATTGCCGGATGGAAGCTTCATGATCGGTGATGAATTTGGCCCGTTCCTCATTCATATCTCTGCCGATGGCGTTGTTCAGCGCGTGTTTGAAACCCGTCTGGATGGCCAGGTCTTGATGTCGCCCGATCACCCGGCGCTGCAAGTTCCGGCGAGCCCCACGGCTGGCGTTCCCTATCGCGTGCGGCGCTCGGGCGGTTATGAAGGCATGGCGTTGACGCCGGATGGTCAGACGCTTTGGGCGCTGCTGGAGCAGCCCCTCTTTGCGGCAAATTCGGACCAGCCCGAAGGACAATTCCTGCGCATCCTGGAATTCAGCGTGCCGCGGATGGATTGGACCGGGCGCAGCTTGCGCTACCGGCTTGAAGCAGGCGCCACGGCTATTGGCGATTTCAATTTCATTGATGCCACCCGCGCCTTAGTGATTGAACGCGACAATGGCGAAGGTGACCCGGGCCTTGCTTGCGCCCAGGGTGTACGGCCTTCAGCCCAGCAACCTTGCTTTCCGCTGCCTGCGCGCTTCAAGCGGGTTTATCTGGTTGATATGGCGCAGACCGATGCAGATGGTTTTGTTCGGAAAATCGCGCATATTGACCTGATGGCTATTCGGGATCCGGAAGGCCGCGCCCGCGTCCGGGGTGATCGCCCGGCCGATGCCCCGCGTGACCGCTTTACCTTCCCATTCTTCACGATCGAAAATGTGGCCGCGGTTGATGGTCAGCACATCATTGTCGGAAATGACAATAATCTACCTTTCAGTGCTGGGCGCCATTTCTTCCAGGCAGATGCGAATGAATTCATCCTGCTGCGCGTTCCGGAATTACTCAACGCAAGGTAATCTCAAGCCTAATTCTGCCCGCGTGGAGGCTGCTTTGCTACGCTACCCCCACGCGGCTTCAGTTGTCATAAAATATTCACAAAATATTCAACGAAATGCGGTTGATCATCCTCCCGCTTCGCATTCGTCTCCCCCGAAGATGAGGAGACCGCCTTTGAAAAAACCAGCTTCACCTAGGAAGTCTGCCAAGGCCGCCCGAAAACCGGCCCGCCAAGGAAGCGTGACTGCCAAGACTACTGTTAAAGCAGCAGTGCCTGTGGCGGAGGCGCCAGCCAGTAAGCGGATTTCTACTTCCGGCACGAAAATGCTGAAACCCAAAAAAATCCGCAAGGAAGAGTTCAGTTTCTCTGTAACCCAAGCATTCCGCAAGCAATTCAAGCAGGCGGCAAAGGAAGCAGGGCATAAGAAATCGGAGTTCCTGCAAATCCTCCTCCTGCATTGGGAAGAACGCCAGCAAAAGCCACCATCCGGCGCCAGCCTCTGACAAGCCTAAAAAAGCTTCGAGAGCCTAATGGCGGGTTTCCGCCAGACTCTGTCGGAGGCAATGTAGGATCTACAGAGCAGTCTTCAGTTTTGGAGTCATCGTCTCATGCATAAGGCCTTTGATCTCGTGATCATCGGCGCGGGCATTCTTGGCCTCGCTCATGCGCTGCATGCTGCGCGGCGTGGCTTGAAGGTAGCGGTTCTTGACCGTGACGCGCAGGCCAATGGTGCCAGCATTCGCAACTTCGGCTTTGTCACGGTGACTGGCCAGGCGGAGCATAAAACCTGGGAACGCGCGCGTCGGTCCCGTGATCTTTGGGCCGAGGTTGCCCCACTCGCTGGTATCCCGATCCATCATCGCGGCTTGCTCATGGCAGTCCGGCGGCCCGAGGCCGTCGGCGTGTTGCGCGAATTCCTGGCCAGCCCGATGGGTGCATCTTGCCGTTTGCTGGAAGGGGGCGACATCCCCGCGCCACTCCGCTCCGCGGACCTCCTTGCTGCACTGCACAGCCCGCATGAGCTTAGGGTCGAAAGCCGAGAAGCCATTCCGCGCCTTGCAGCCTGGCTTGAAGAATCGCTTGGCGTGTATTTCTTCTGGCGCTGTGCCGTGCACGGCATTGCCTCTGGGCAGGTTGATTCGACTGAGGGCATTTTCAACGCACCACACATCGTGGTCTGTCCTGGGCCGGATATCGCAACACTTTTCCCCAATATCTTCGCGCGCCGTCAGGTAACGCTTTGCAAACTGCATATGCTGCGCTTGGCTGATCCCGGTTGGCGCCTGCCTGCCGCCATCATGAGTGATCTCGGCCTACATCGCTATCGCGGCTATGCGGATTGCCCATCCTTGCCGAGCTTGCGGGAGCGTCTTCAGATTGAGCAGAAGAATGAGCTCGACCACGGCGTGCATTTGATCGTTGTGCAGAGCGCCGATGGTTCCCTGGTGGTGGGTGACAGCCATCATTATGGCCCGACGCCAGACCCTTTTCAGCCCGAAGCGGTAGATGCGCTCATCATTCGTGAAGCCCAGCGCGTGCTTGATCTTCCTCAGCCCGAGGTGACTGAAAGGTGGACCGGCCTCTATCCCTCCGGTCCTGATGATGCCTTCTTTGAAACACCAATGCCGGGGGTCCGCCTTGTTTCCGTCACCTCCGGCACGGGGGCGAGTACGGGCTTTGGTATTGCCGAGGAGGTACTAGCCAATATGGAAGCAAACCCATGACACAGAAAATCAAGGCCGTGATCCTGGATTGGGCCGGGACTGTGGTTGATCATGGCAGCCGCGCGCCCATGGGCGCCTTTGTGAAGGCCTTTGCGCATTTTGGCGTAGACATCACCATCGCCGATGCACGCGGTCCCATGGGCATGGCCAAGCGGGATCATATTCGCCTCGTCGGTTCGGCCCCGAGTGTTGCCGCAGCCTGGCGCGCACGCCATGGCCGGGATTTCGATGATGCCGCGATTGACGCGATCTTCGAGGTTTTTGAGCCCATGAACATCGCTGCCGTGGAAGCGCATGCTACGCTGATCCCCGGTGCACATGCGGCGCTTCAATGGTGTGCAGAGCGCGGTATTCGGATCGGCTCCACCACTGGGTATACGCGCCCTATCATGGAACGGCTCATGCCACTCGCCGCTGCGCAGGGCTTTGTGCCGGAAGTCACCATTTGCGCCGGAGATCTGGCAGCAGGGCGTCCTGCCCCGCTGCAAATCTGGTCCGCGCTTGCCCAAATGGGGATTTGGCCTGCCAGTAGTGTCATCAAGCTGGATGATACCGCACCCGGCATAGGCGAAGCACGCGCCGCTGGTTGCTGGGCCGTGGGGGCTGCGTTGACCGGCAATAATCCAGGGCTCACCGCTGAGGAGCTTATGAAGCTCCCGGCTGATCAACGTACGGAGTTCCGGCGTTCGGCGAGTGAACCCCTTCTGCGAGCAGGCGCCCATCTTGTGATTGACAGTATCGCGGAGCTGCCCGGGCTGATTGGGCATATTGAAGCCCGCCTGGCATCTGGCGAAAGGCCCGGCATCCTGGAAGCAAATTGACACGGAAGTGTCACGCACCTGTCATGCTGCCGTCGCAGTTCGCGCGATAGCCGAACCTCCCTAACCAGGAGGTTCATTCATGCGATTCATCCTTCTCGCCCTTGCCTTCCTAGGCTTGGTGCCTTCGGCAGAAGCGCAGCAGCGCACGCGCCTGACAGTCTATACAGCGCTTGAAAATGAACAGCTCGCGCCCTTCAAGCAGGCCGCAGAGGCCGCCTTGCGCGATGTTGAAATCGCCTGGGTGCGTGACTCAACGGGTGTCATCACCGCCCGCCTGATCGCGGAAAAGGCCAATCCGCGCGCCGATTTAGTGTGGGGTCTTTCTGTCTTTTCCCTGCTGCAAATGGAAGCGCAGGATATGCTGGAACCCTACACCCCGCGTGGCGCCGAGGCGCTGCGCCCGAATATGCGCAGTGCACGCAGCCCCATGACCTGGACCGGCATGGACGCATTTGTTTCCGCCATCTGCTTCAATACGGTGGTCGCCCAGCAGCGCAACCTGCCGCGCCCGGCTACCTGGCAGGACCTGCTTGACCCGCGCTTCCGTGGCCAGATCGTGATGCCGAACCCGAATTCATCGGGCACTGGCTTCCTGACGATTTCGGGCTGGATTGCCAATATGGGTGAGCAAGGCGCCTGGACCTTCATGGACCGGCTGCATGAGAATGTTCAGCAATACACCCATTCCGGCAGCGCGCCTTGCAACAATGCCGCGCGCGGTGAATTCGGCGTGGGGCTTTCCTTCGATATGCGCTCAGTCACGCTGAAGAATCAGGGCGCGCCGATTGACATCATTGTGCCGAGCGATGGTGTCGGCTTTGACCTGGAAGCCACCGCCATCATGCGCGGCACCCGCAACCTGGAAGCGGCGAAGCGCCTTGCTGACTTCACGGTCTCGCGCACTGCTGCTGAGCTTTATGGCCGCTTCTACGCCATGCTTGCTCTGCCGGGTGTTGAGCCGACGGTGCGTGGCTATCCGGCCGAATTCGCGCAGCGCCTCGTGAATGCGAATTTTGCCGAAATCGCCGCGGCGCGCGAAAGGCTACTTGCCGAGTGGCAGCGCCGTTATGACGGCAAGTCTGCGCCGCGCTAAACGAAATGGGTGCCGCCCTGGATGATGGCTTGGGTACCGATGCCGGAGAAGCATCTGGCATCGGTCATCCCTTCCTGATCATCAGGGATGTCGGTAAGCAATTTGGCAATTTCGTTGCCCTTGAACGCGTCAGCCTGAAGGTTTTTCCAGGCGAATTCGTCTCCTTCCTTGGGCCATCGGGTTGTGGCAAAACTACCTTGTTGCGCGCTATTGCGGGTTTGGATCCGCCAACCGTGGGTCGCATCATCCAGGCTGGCCGTGACATCACAGCCTTGCCCCCGGCGCAACGCGATTTTGGGATAGTCTTCCAATCCTATGCATTGTTTCCAAATCTGAGCGTTGCCGACAATATCGGCTATGGCCTGCGCGGCGCCGCATGGCCAAAAGCAAGAAAAAACAATCGTGTTCATGAATTGCTGCATCTGGTTGGGCTTTCAGACCAGATCGCCAAATATCCCGCACAGCTTTCTGGCGGACAGCAGCAGCGCGTTGCCTTGGCGCGCGCCCTGGCCGCTGAACCTGGCCTGCTTTTGCTTGATGAGCCGCTATCAGCGCTTGATGCCATTGTGCGGTTACATCTACGCCAGGAAATACGTTCCTTGCAGCAGAGATTGGGTGTGACCACGATCATGGTCACGCATGACCAGGAAGAAGCGCTGAGCGTCTCAGACCGCATCGTGGTGATGTCCCAGGGACGCATTGAACAGATCGGCACACCCGAAGAAGTCTATTGCCAGCCCGCTTCGGCCTTTGTGGCGGGCTTTGTTGGCCGTTCCGCACACTTCATGGCCAAGGTGCATACGCCAGCAGGACATATTGTCTTCAAGGATCTGGTGATGGCGGCACCTGGCGCGGCGCATCTGCTGTACGGTGAGGAGATTGAGGTCTTCATTCGTCCGGAAGATGTGGAGCTATCCAATAAGGCCAATCAGGGATTCGGCAGTTTTCTTGCCAAGGTCATCGGGTGTGAATTTTTGGGGCCGGTTTGTCGTGTTGGGCTTGAAGCCAATGGGCTGCGCTTCGAAGCGGATCTCTCGCCAGCGCGCTTTGCTGAATTGCAGGCATTTCCTGGCGCGGAACTCTTTGCCCGTTTCCAACCCGAACGGCTCTTGATCTTTCGCGCATGAACAGGGCGTTTTTTCAGAACTTGCCCGTTGTTCGGCCCAAGGCATCAGCCGATGAAATCTGGTTGCGCCTGATCCAAGCCTTTGCGTTGCTGTTTCTCGCCCTTGCGCTTGCCTTGCCTCTGCTGAGCCTTTTGCTGCGCGCCTTTGAAGATCAGCAGGGTGGCTTTGTCGGATTACGTAATTTCGCCATCTATGTAACCACTCCTAGCCTAGTGCGCTCGGCCTGGAATTCGCTTTGGACAGCGCTGGTAACCACCTGTGTGGTAATCCCACTCGCCTTTACCTATGCTTACGGGCTAACGCGAAGCTGCATGGCGAGGAAATGGCTGTTCCGCGCCGTCATGCTGCTGCCAATCCTTGCACCGTCGCTTCTGCCCGCCCTTTCCTTGATCTACCTTTTTGGCAATCAGGGCATGCTGCGCGGGCTGATGGCTGGTGGCAGCATTTATGGGCCTTGGGGAATTATCGGGGCGCAGATATTTTACTGCTTCCCTGCCGCTGCGATCATTATCTCTGTCGCGCTCTCGACGGCCGATGGGCGCTTGTATGAAGCGGCCGAGGCGCTGAAAGCCTCCCGCCTGCGTATTTTTCTGACCGTCACACTGCCCGGCGCCACGTATGGGCTGGTTTCGGCAAGTGTCGTTGTCTTCACCCTGGTAGTTACAGATTTCGGCATTCCAAAGGTTATCGGCGGTCAATTCAACGTATTGGCGACCGATGTCTATAAGCAGGTGGTAGGACGGCAGGATCTGAATATGGGCGCGGTGGTTGGCCTGGTCCTATTGATACCCGCCGTTCTTGCCTTTGTGTTGGATCGCTGGGCGCACAACAAAAGAAGCGCAACATTGACGGGCCGCGCGGTTGCGTATCGGCCAAAGCCAAGACGCGGGCGTGATATTCCTGCCTTCCTGTTTTGCCTTTCGGTGGCCATGGCCTTGCTAGGGATTGTGGCAGTCGCCGTCTGGGGGTCTTTCATCCGCTTTTGGCCCTATAATCTCGCACTGACTTTGGATAATTATGATTTCACGCGCTTTGACACAGCTGGCTGGCAGGCGGTTTGGCTGTCGGTGAAGCTGAGCCTGATCACGGCCTTTGTTGGGACCGCGCTGATTTTCATTATTGCCTATAGTCTGGAACGTGGCCCGACACGCAGCCTTCTTGCTACACCGCTGCGCTTTCTTGCCACCATACCGCTTGCGGTGCCGGGCTTGGTGCTGGGCCTTGCCTTCATCATTTTCTTCAATCACCCTGCCAATCCGCTTGGTATCATTTATGGCACGCTCACTATCCTGGTGCTTAACTCAATCATCCATTTCTACACGGTTGGGCACCTGACGGCGGTTACGGCCATTCGCCAGCTTGATCCGGAGTTTGAAGCGGTTAGCGCCAGCCTCCATGTTCCCATTTGGCAGACTTTTGGTCGCGTCACCCTGCCCATTTGCTTACCAGCCATCCTGGAAATCCTAGTCTTCTTCTTCGTCAGTGCCATGACCACAGTCAGTGCCGTTATCTTCCTTTATGGTCCAGACACCAAACCTGCCTCCGTATCGGTTGTGCATATGGATGAGGCAGGGCAGGCAAGCGCCGCTGCCGCCATGGCCTGTGTCATTCTGGCGATTTCACTGACCGCCAAGCTTACTGAACTTACGGTAGGCGGGCTTTTCGCCCGCTTCACCTCTGCTTGGCGCCGATGATCTATGAATTTGTCCGAATGATCTTGAGGCGGAGCTTTCGGCTCGCCCAATCTATAACGGCGACCATGGCCAGGATCAGCAGGATAATGAAGGCAACCTCATCCCAATTATTGATCCGAATGCGGTCAGCGAGCGCCAAACCAATACCACCGGCGCCCACAATCCCAAGCACTGTCGAGGATCGCGCGTTGGATTCCAAAGTATAAAGAATTTGCGAAAGTATGATGGGTGCGACTTGAGGGATTAAGCCTAGCCGAATGGCCAGTATACGATTGGCACCCGCAGCACGAACGGCTTCCACCTGCCGACGATCAGCCGATTCTAACGCCTCACTGAACAACTTGGACAGGGTACCTACATCGGGGACTGCCAGGGCCAGAATGCCAGCAAACGGACCCATCCCCACAGCAGCCACAAAGATCAGCGCCCAAATCAGCGTATCTATGCCGCGCAGCCCATCGTAGACCCGGCGTACAGAGAATTTCAGCAAGACATTGCCAATGATGTTCCCAGCGCCGAGCAAGGACAGCGGCAGCGCCACAAGGGCTGCCAAAAGCGTCCCCAGGAATGCCATGGCAAGGCTTTCCAGAAGACTTACCAACAGTTCCGGCAACACGCCGCCCGCAGAGGGGGGCCACATCAGCGCCACTAGCCAACCAAGCTTTGTGATACCATTCAAAATGCGCTCTGGCGTAGCATCCATGCGCCACAGGCCAATGATCAGGAGCAGTAACAACAGGGCGCCAAGAAGCGATGTGTTAAGGCGAGAATTCATGATGGAACGCTTCCCAAAACCCGCCGCCGCAGCCGCCCGCAAAGTAGATCAATCACCGTAACGGTCGCCAAAATCAGGACAAGAATGGCGGAGATATCCTGATATTCGAATTGACGTACTGCGAGATAGAGTTCTTCTCCGATACCTCCGGCCCCGACAATACCGAGAACACTGGCTTCCCGCACATTGATTTCGAAGCGGAGGAGTCCGTAGCTCAGAATACCAGGAAGGGATTGCGGGAAGATTCCGAAGCGCATTTGTGCAGGCCAGGAACCACCGGCCGCGCGCACCGCTTCCATCTGTGCGAGCGAAGCGTTTTCATGTTCTTCAGCAAAAAGTTTCCCAAGTGCGCCCGCCGAGTGTACGGCTATTGCCAGCATACCGGCGAAGGCACCAAGGCCGAAAGCGTAGACGAAAATAAGCGCAAGCACGAGCGTTGGCACTGTGCGCATGAGTTCAAGAATGCGTCTGGTAAAGGTGACGACCCAAGCGGGCGCCAGCGTGGCGGCGGCAGGAAAGGACAGCAGCAGGGCAATCAAGCCACCCAAGACAGTGCCCACATAGGCAATCAATAGCGTATCGGCGAGCAGCCACACCCATTCTGTAAAGCCCCACATCCAATACGAAAGATCGTCCAGGAAATGGTCCAGGCGAAGTTGCGGCATGGTGCCCGCGATATAGTTACCTGCGAGGGGAAGGCCGCGCCAAAGTCGCGAAATACTGACTTCACCCAGCCACGCCGAGACCGCAATGGCGAGTGCCAGCAGCAAGATACCCAAGAACCAAGCGCGCTGGCGTATAGCCCTGGCCGCACGCCAGCGTGCTTCGGCGGCGACTATTACGGGGGAAGTAATCAGGAGCGCCTTTCCCGCCGACGCGCTGCATTCTCTTCAAGAATGGCAACGATATCGAGGTAATCCTCATGCTTGGCGGGCGCGAGACCTTGGGCACCGGATGACATGTCACGAAATGCCTGCGGATCGCGGTCGGGCAGGGCTGCGAACGCGGCAATAACTTCACGCCGGAAACCCTCGGGCAAATCCATGCGCAAAACAATGGGGGAATTCGGTATCAGGGGAGATTTCCAAATGACGCGCACTGCGCCCTCTGGAATCATGCCTTTTTCCGCCATGCGCTGGAAGGTGTTGCGGCGCTCATTGGAATAAGCAAGAACGGCGGCATCAAAGGTACCATTGATGACAGCCATAACGCCTTGTTCATGGCTGCCGGTGAAGCCTGTACGAGAGAAGTAGGTGGCAGGGTCCATGCCCTGGCGGCGCAAAAACCAACCGGGCACATGAAAACCTGATGTGCTATTCGGATCACTGAAGCCAAGCGTCTTGCCGCGCATATCCTCCAATCGGCGGATTGGGCTGTCTGCCTTTACGATCATGGCGCTGTAATAGCCTTCCATGCCTTCATTATCGATGTAACGGAAGATCGGGGCTACCCGATCACGCATGACGCGCCGCGCGAGCCCGTAGGAAGCCGGACCAAGATAGGCGAGCTCTGAGTGACCTGCGCGCATTGCCTCAACCACTGCCGCGTAATCAGAGCCCCTGAAGACACGGAAAGGGGTCCTGAGTTCGCGCGTCATGTAGGATTGAAGGCCCTGGAGCCGTGCGATTGCGTCCCGCTCATTCTCTACAGAGATCATGCCGAAGCGGATTTCGGTCACCTGTTGGCGCCAACCGCCTTGTGCCTGTGCCTTTGAAGCCATTAACGCCAGGCCAGGAAGCATAAGGGCTGTGCGACGTTTGAGCATTGGGGAATTCCTCAAAAGCATTGTGACGGTGTGACTCAATCGCGTGATGCCTGTGTGACGCGAATATGAAGAAACGATGACAGACGCCCGGCTAGCGGATCGGTACCAGTGCGTCTCTGAACTGGGCCACGCAAGCCTCCCAGGACCACGCCTCTGCATGACGACGGCAGGCTGCTCGATCACAGGTCAGCGCCCTCATGCAGGCTGAACGCAAATCCTCATCCAAGGCCCCGACTTGCCCATCAGGGATGACATCAATGGGGCCTGTCACCGGAAAAGCCGCAACGGGGGTGCCGCTCGCAAGGGCTTCAAGCAATACCAAGCCGAAGGTGTCCGTACGTGACGGAAAAACAAAGACATCTGCCCCTGCATAGGACCGCGCGAGCGCACCATTCTCACGGTACCCGGTGAAGGTCACATCGGGGTACTTCTTCCGCAGCGCTGGCAGGGCGGGACCATCGCCAACCACAACCTTACTGCCCGGCAAATCAAGCGCCAGAAAGGCTTCGAGATTCTTTTCAATTGCGACGCGACCCGCGCAAAGAAAGACGGGGCGCGGCAGTCCTGACCATTCATCACGCGATACCGGATTGAATTTCTGCAGGTCAACGCCCCGCGTCCAGGATCGTATCTTTGTAAAGCCACGCTTACCGAGTTCCTGCCTGAGGGAGGGAGTAGCCGCGAAAGTGCCATCGCCAGCTTCATGAAAGCGGCGCATGACGCGCCAGGACCAATCTGCGGGGATGCGGGTTCTTGCTTCAAGGTATTCCGGGAATCTGGTGTGGAAGGCAGTGGTGAATGGCCAGTTGTTGCGACGGCAGAGCGCACGCATTGCCCAGCCAAGCGGACCTTCGGTTGCTATATGAATTATCTCAGGCCCAAAATCCGCAACAAGCTTTGCTAGGCGCCGCTTAGGCGCGATGGCAAGGCGGATTTCCGCATAGCCGGGCATTGGGATGTTAGTGAAGCGATCCGGCCCGATCACCTCCACGGTATCACCCTTTGCAGCGAGTATTTCGGAAACCACCGAAAGCGTACGCACCACCCCGTTGACCTGCGGAAACCACGCATCGCTGACGATCAGGATACGCATGGGCTCAACCCGCCCCATGAAGAATTTTAGCCATCAGTTCGGGCGCAGGGGCTGGCAATGGCCTTTTTTGCAAAGTGGCTTGGCGGTGCGACCAATCAAGCAATTCAAAGCGTCCATCCGGGTGTTCGACGAGCGCCGTACAGCTTTCCACCCAATCACCATCATTCATGTAAAGGATGCCGTGGATCATGCGCATTTCGGCATGATGGATATGTCCGCAGATAACGCCATCCATACCGCGTGATTTCGCCTCGTGAGCAAGGGCTGTTTCGAAACGATCAATAGCCTTCACCGCTTCCTTGACCTGCCGCTTCAACCATTGTGAGAGCGACCAATAAGGATAGCCAAATCTGCGGCGCAGAAAATTGAACCACCGGTTCACCAAAAGCGCAGCGTCATAGGCCCAATCACCCATATGGGCGAGGAATTTGGCATAGCGGATCACGCCATCAAACTCATCCCCATGGATGACAAGAAAGCGGCGCCCATCGGCCGCAGTATGCTCCGCCTCTCGTGTAAGCCTTACGCCCGCGACTTCCAGCCCAAGCCAGTCGCGGAAAAGCTCATCGTGATTACCGGGGATATAGATAACCTCAGTGCCATGACGGGCCATGCGCAGGATCAAGCGAATGACCTCATCATGATAGGAATCCCAATACCAGGAACGGCGTAGCCGCCACCCGTCAATGATATCGCCCACCAGATAAAGCTTTTCGCATTGCACCTGCTGCAAGAAATCAATCAGCGAGTCGCTGCGACAGCTGCGTAAGCCAAGGTGGATGTCTGACAGAAATATTGTTCGGAAGGACTGCGGCGTTGAAGCGAGGGGCATTGGCTGCGCTCCTGTAGCGAATTCCTGTACCGCAGCGAATCGGCACGAGGACTTCGCGTTTCTCCTGGAGACCGGCTAGCCAAATTATTGAAATCCTGGGATGAACCTTAGATGACATTTCCTAAGTGCGGCAAAGTGTCATGTAAGTTTCTCGTGACTATCATGAATTTGAAAGGTTCGGGTGTTTTGATTGTGATTCATGACGCCAAATCTATGCATTATTTTTAATCCAGTAGCCGGTGCGCGACGCCGGACGCGGCTCTATACAGCGCTGGATGTTCTCTATGGCCTTGGAGTTCAATTTGAGCTGTTGGAAACAAGCGCGCCCGGTGATGCGGAAAAGCTCGCCCGCCTGGCCGCGCATAAGGACCGAATAGTCGTAGCCGCCGGTGGTGATGGTACCATTGCCGAAGTGGCGGCGGGCCTGGAAGGGACTTCAGCGTTACTAGGGCTTTTGCCGCTTGGAACGGCGAATGTCTTTGCGCTGGAAATGGCCGTACCCTTGAGCCCGAAGGAAGCTGCGCGTGCCTTGCTCCTTGGGCGCAGTACTTGCGTCTATCCTGGGCTCTTGAAGCGCGGCGATGCTTCTGATCGGCTTTTTATACAAATGGTGGGCGTTGGGCTGGATGCAGTGGTGGTGCATCGGCTGCCACCAGGCTTGAAACGCGCCTTCGGGAAGGCCGCCTATGTCATGCAGACGCTGCGTGATCTTACCAGTCATCCCTTTAATTCATTCAAGGTGAATGTGGATGGTCAGCAACTGGAACCCTCCGGCCTTGTGGTTACCAAGGGGCGCTTTTACGCGGGCCGCTTTGAAATCGCGCCAAGCGCGGACCCACGAGAGGCGGACTTCCATGTCTTATCGCTTTATCAGCACCATATGATTGATGCGCTGAAGCACGCGGCGGCGATGAGCCTTGGCAGGCTGCCCATGCTTTCAAGCATCACGCTGCAGCGTGGGCATGAAATTGAGGTGTTTGGTGCGGATCTGCCGGTTCAGGCGGATGGGGATGCCGCCGGGTCCCTGCCTATTCGAATCAGGCCAGCATTGAGACCGCTCCGGGTGGTGGTGCCGTGAAGGGTTAGGATTTCGGACGATAATGCCAAACGCTGGCGGGGGGAAAATTCAGCGGGGTCCAGGCCAACCGCTCAGCGGCCAGCCTCAATTTGCGATAAGGTAAGGGAGATGAGATGCAGTAGGTATAGAGGAGGAAGCCTTTACCGGGAGCTACAGCCTCTACCTGGTCAATGAACTGACGCTGCTTTTTTTCGGGCAATAGCACCAAGGGAATGCCGCAGATCACGGTCCCGATATTGGGGGCTATTTGGCTAAGCTTTTCAACGGGCAGGTTGAACGCATCTGCCTGGAGCACTTTGGTTTCGCGGAACGTCAATTCCAGATGGTCGGCCATTTCCGGGACAATTTCCACCAAGACAATGCGCTTTGGCGCGATGCCGCAGCGGATGAGGCTATGCGTAACGGCCCCTGTGCCCGCACCGAGTTCAAGCACGGCGGCGTCCGAGCCTTTCTCGATATGCCTGGCAATGAGCTGACCCAATACTGGCGAGGATGGGACAATGGAACCCATTTGTAGGGGATTTCGCAGCCACCTGCGGAAAAACAAATTCGTGGCGCGCGGGCTTACGAACTCGTCTGATGATATTGATTTTGATGACATAGCCAGATTCCTCAATTCTCCGGTTCAGACAGCCTTGGTCAAGGAAAAAGACCCCAACGCGAACAAAGCCATTCCGATTACGCTGAGATTTATGGCGCCATGATCACGAAACGGTGACACCTTCATTAAGGTGCGACGCGGTAGGCGGGCTTGTTCAAGGTAATCGCTATCCAGGAACGTCTGCTGAACGCGCTAGGTACCCTAGCGGGCGTCTCGACACTGATCCTGTCCGTCGTCAAATCATTTGAGACCGCTTTGCACGCTGTCTAACGGAGTATCTGGCCCATCTGTGGTTGAGGTTAAGCTGCGTTTTGGTGATGCATCAAGCGGCGCTGCTGGATGGTTCTGCGCTTGATGCGCTCGCGCTCCAGCAGAATGGTCTGCCCCCTGCCGAAATAGACATCCGCCGGGGTCAGATTGTTCAGGCTCTCGTGATAGCGCCGGTGGTTATACTGCTCGACAAACTCGGCGATCTCAGTCTCCAGCGCTCCGGGCAGGTAGTAATTCTCCAGCAGGATGCGGTTCTTCATGGTCTGGTGCCAGCGTTCGATCTTCCCCTGTGTCTGGGGATGGGCAGGCGCGCCGCGAACATGCTGGATACCGTGCTGCGCCAGCCATTGGGCGAAGGCGTCTGAGATGAACCCAGGCCCATTATCCGAGAGCAATCGCGGGCGCTGGCGCAGCGGCACATCGCGGCAGCCTGATGCGGTCATGGCCAGCTCCAGCGTCTCACTGACATCGCTCGCGGTCATGCCTGTGCAAAGCCGCCAGGCGATGACGTAGCGGGAGAAGTCATCCAGCACGGTGCAGAGATAAAACCACCCCCAGCCGACGACCTTGAGATAGGTGAAATCCGTCTGCCAAAGCTGGTTGGGCGCCGTGGTCTTGGTGTGGAATTCCTCGGCGACCTTGATCTGGATGAAAGCCGGGCTTGGGAGCAGATCGCGGGATTTGAGCAGGCGATAGACCGAAGCCTCTGAAACGAAATAGCTTTCCTGATCAGTAAAGCGCACTGCCAATTCACGCGGCGATAGCTCGGGCAAATCTAACGCCAGATCAACGATGCGCCCCTGGACTGCATCGGGGATGCGGTTCCAGACGCGGTCAGGGCGGGATGGCTTGTCAGCCAGGGCCTCTGGCCCGCCGGTAAGGTAACGGTCATACCAGCGATAGAAGGTCTGACGCGGGATGCCGAGGCTGGCAAGACAGCGGCGTTGGGGCAGGTTCGACTGCCCGACCAATTGGATGATTTCGAGTTTTTCGGCGGGGGAGTACCTCATGCGC
>JADCER010000005.1 GCA_020249925.1 Roseomonas sp.
CAGTACTGAATTGCCGCATTCACGCTCATCAGGCTAACCCTCATTATCGTTTGCAGCTACGCCTCTTGTCGGCAAAATATCCGAAAGAAGCCATCTCGGGCACCGGGGCGAAACCCTGTAGGGTTGTGGCAATTCTCCCCTTTGCACTTGACGCCAAAAAGAACTTAGCCCCTGATTTCGCAGCTTGGCGGCTTCTTGAGCCGTCAAATAACGTAACCCGTCGGTGAGACCCTGACGCACCTTCGAGGTTTCAGGCTTGTTCTCAGCAGCCCTTTCTCCAAGGGTGAGAATGTCTTTGCCGATAGCCTCGACATTAATGGCTTTGCTGGCACCGCTCTGCGACTTTCCCAGACCACGCTGACCTGACCGGATTTTCGTTTTCAATTTAGCCATGAGTTTATCCTGATTTTTCTTAATGTATCAGGCCAGAGAAAACCAAGCTAAAATCTTAAGATTATCCACTTTGGCGCTCTGTGCCCTTAGAGTGCCATGATACTTTATCGTCTTGCAAAAAGTAATAGATTACAAAAAAATTATTTTGATCTTGCTCGCATGATTAATGCCCAATGCAGTTGGCGAAGTTGTCATGCTTACTTTCTGGACGAAGCTTGAAAAAATCCAGGTGGATTTCCGACGTCCGTGAACCCATCAGTTCTTAATCATGCAAAATTCAGTGTTATCGGTGGGTAGCTTGGAAATATGAAATACCTCACATGCGGCCCTCCTTTTCTGCGCGCAGGAGCAATTGGCAGCATCCTGCGACTGGAAAAATAGCCATTTCATCCGTCTTCCGGGATGCTGAGGGCGCTATAAAAGGCAAGTGATGAAGCCTCCGCTTCCTCCAGATCACTATATCACTCTCACCGTGGGTTTCAGCGGCAGCTGAGGCGCTCACTCACGCCGGTGGAGGATAGGCGCCTTACTGGTGCCTTCGCCCCGGATCGAGCTGCGAGGACGGAAGGCTTCGCGGGAACGTGCGGCAAGGGTTTGGATTGGCGCGAAGGGGCTCTGCGAGTTGAGTTGACGCCACCCGGTACCGCAGCGCCCGAGCCAAGCCTGATGGCCCCCAGAGGGTCAACGCATGGCGTTGGAGATCACGCCCTGGGTCAGCGTCAGCATACACCGATGCCCAAGCCGAGCCTTCATCTCGGCTACCATCTGACCAGGCTGTGCGGCTGTTCGAATGGCGCTACGCCAGGGCGCGGATGAGATGTCCGCCCAGCATAGACGCCGCGACCATCCACGAGACGAGCAGGCACCGGAACCGAGGCCATGCCCATCCAGCCAACCCAATCTGGCACCATAGTGGCACCAAAATGCTTTTCTGAGGAGTTTTTTGCAGAGTAGGCGTCACTAAATCATTGATTTTAATGGTGCCGACTCGGGGAATCGAACCCCGGACCTACTGATTACGAATCAGTTGCTCTACCCCTGAGCTAAGTCGGCCCAAAAAACACGAACCTTGGGAACCGGCGCGTCATACCCCCTGCCAAGCCTTCGCACAACCATCCCCATATCCCCACGTCCTGCTGCTCCGTGAACCTGAGGGGGAGCCAAGCGGTGAGTGTCATGTTAGGCTGACAGCATGCGTGCCCGGATCATCATCCCGATAGTGTTGCTTTTGCTTGGCCTGGCAGGCGTCTGGGTCTGGCGCGGCCTGCCGCCAGCGGTTGCCGTCGCCTCCGCGACCCTCGGCCCCGCTGTGCAGGCGGTTTATGCCACTGGCAATGTGGAGCCAGTGCATTGGGCCAGGGTTGGCCCGGCGGTGCGCGCGCGCATCACCGCCGTGCTGGTGGAAGAAGGTGCGCGGGTTGAAGCCGGCCAGCCCATGGCGCAGTTGGATGATCGCGAAGCCCGGCATCGTGTTGAGGAAGCCGAAGCCCGCGCCAATTTCGCCCAGGAGGATTTGACACGCGTGCGCGCCCTCGTGGCGCGCGACGTCGCCTCCCGCGCTGCACTCGACCGCGCTGAGGCTGAAGCCCGCGCCGTGCGTGCCGTGGCGGAAGCCGCGCAGCGGCGCCTTGATGATTACATCGTCCGCGCACCTTCCGCCGGCCTGGTGCTGCGCCGCGATGCCGAAGTGGGGGAGGTGGTTGATACCCCCGCGGCCCTGTTCTGGATTGGCGAGCCGAAGCCGCTTCGCATCACCGCCGAGGTGGATGAGGAAGACATCGCGCAAATCCGCGACGGCCAACGCGCCCTGCTGCGTGCCGATGCTTTTGCCGGGCAGGTATTGAACGCGACAGTGACGCAAATCACGCCCAAGGGTGATGCGACGCGCAAGGCCTATCGTGTGCGCCTTTCCCTGCCGGATGACACACCGCTCATGATCGGCATGACGGTGGAAGCAAATATCGTATTGCGTGAAACCGCGAATGCCGTGCTGATCCCACCTGCGGCACTTCGCGGCGATCATGTGTTTGTCGCGCAGGGTGAAGTCGCACGGCGGCGGCAGGTGAGCGTCGGTGTCCAAGGCCCACGCGCTGTTGAAATCCGCCAAGGGGTAGCGGCGGGAGATATCGTTGTGCTTGATCCGCCGCAGAGCCTGAAGGATGGGCAGGCGATACGCCTAAGGCCATGAACCTGATTTTCGATCTGGCGCGGGGTATGCTTTCCCGCCGGCGTCGGCAAACCCTGGTATCCGTAATGGGGGTTGCCTTGGGGGTGGCGTTCTTCATCGCCATCGCCTCACTCATGCGCGGCTTTCAGACCTATTTCATTGAACAGGTCATTGATGTGCAGCCACACATCATTGTGAAGGATGAAACACGCCGCCCATTGCCACAGGCGGTGGAGATTGCCCATCCTGATGGCGCGGTGGCGCTATCAGGTGTGAAACCAACCGAACGCGTGCGCGGCATCCGCGCGAGTGCAGAGAAAATGGCCATCCTGGAAGCGATACCAGGGGTGTTTTCATCGCCCATCCTGACCGGCCAGGCGCTACTCCGTTACGGGTCGCGCGATGTTTCGGTTTCCATCACGGGGATTGAGCCCGCGCGCTATCGCCGCGTTTCCAACCTTGAAAAGGATTTGATCCAGGGCAGCCTGGAGGATTTGCGCAGCACCGCCAATGGGTTGATCATCGGCATTGGGCTTGCGCAAAAGCTTGGTGTTGCCTTGGGCGATACCATCATCGCTGTCTCGCCTAGGGGCATCAGCCTGCAAATGAAGATTGTGGGTATTTTCCGAACCGGGTTGGCCACGCTCGATAATCAGGCCGGCTATACGCTGCTCAAGGTCAATCAAATCCTGCAGGACCGGCCCAATGTGGTCAACCAAATCCTGCTTAGGCTGAATGATGTGACCGCGGCGGAAACCCTTGCACGGCAGATCGAAGCGCGCTTTGGCGACAGGTCCGAAAGCTGGGAAGAACAGAACCGCAATGTGCTGACGGTTTTCGTCATTCAGAATGCCATCATGTATAGCGTCACCGGCGCCATTCTATTGGTCGCGGCCTTTGGTATCTACAATATCATCTCGACCGTTGTGTTTGAGAAAACGCGCGATATCGCCATCCTGAAATCGCTTGGCTTCACCGAAGGCGATATCCAATGGCTGTTCCTGTTGCAGGGGATGATTGCGGGGCTGCTGGGTGCCGTGCTTGGCTGCGTGCTTGGCCAGATCATGATCGAAGGCCTGGCGCAAATCCGCTTCAATACCGAAACGCCAGCCGGCAATGACCGCTTTCTGCTGGCGCATGATTGGCGGATTTTCGCTGTCGCTTCCTTCTTTGCGCTTCTATCGGCCAGCGTCGCCGCCGTGGTGCCGGCACGCCGCGCGGCGCGGCTTGATCCCGTGCAGACCATTCGTGGCGCGGCATGAACAACGCCGCGCCACCGCTGCTGGAAGCGCAACACATAACGCGCCGCCTGCCGGAGGGCGTGACGCTGGTGGCGGATGCGTCGGTGAAGGTGGAGCGCGGCGAATTCATCGCCATCACCGGGCCATCCGGGTCCGGCAAATCATCGCTGCTTTATCTGCTGGGATTGCTCGACCGTCCTACCCAAGGCCGCGTGCTGCTGGAAGGCCGCGACACCGCAAGCCTGAGTGCGGCGGAACTTGCCAATCTGCGCCTTGCGCGGCTTGGCTTCGTGTTTCAGTTCCATTTCCTGCTGCCGGAATTTTCTACACTCGATAATGTGCTGATCCCGATCCGCCGGCTTGGCCGCTTGAAGGATGCGGCAGCGCGGGCGCAGGCGATGAAGCTGCTGGAAGCACTTGGTATGGCGGAAGCGGCAGCAAAATTGCCGGAACAGCTTTCGGGCGGCATGCGGCAACGCGCCGCCATCGCGCGCGCATTGGCGAATGACCCTGCCATCATCCTGGCCGATGAACCGACGGGCAATCTGGACACACGCAATGCCGCGGCGGTGTTTGACATTTTCCAGCGCCTGGCCGCGGAAGAAGGCCGCGCCATTCTGGTGGTGACGCATGATGCGGAACTCGCCAAACGCGCCAATCGGCGGATTCATCTGGTGGATGGGCGGATCGTCAGCGATACCCGCGTCGGTTGACGAAGAACCCCACCATCACCAGCACCGCTACCAACGCCGCGCCGAAGCTGAAGATGCTGCCAAAGGCCACGCGAAACGCCTCCATCCCCGCAAGCCCGCGCGCCACACCGGCGACCTCAAGCGCGGCGAAAACCGTACTCAGCAGAGAAGCGGCGGTCACAACACCCAGCGTGCGCGATACCTGCGAAAGGCTGCCCGCGACACCACGATCCTCACGCGGCATGCGTTCCAGCAATAGATCGGTCACACTCACCTGAAACAGGCCAAGCCCAATGCCCTGTAGCGCCAGCGCGGCCACCAACAGCACAAGCGCGCCGCCTGCAGCGCCGATGGCGCCAATCAGCCAAAGCCCGAGCGCCGTCATCACCGAACCAATCAATGCCAGCTGCGCCGCGCTGATGCGCGCCAGCAAAAATCCGGCAAAGGGCGATGCCGCCATCGCCGCCAAATGCCCAATCGCCAACACCAGCCCGCCCCAGCCTGCCGCCAAGCCAACGCCATGCAGCAGCAGATAGGGCAGAAACAGCAGTACCGCGAAACAGGCGAAATTCACCACAGCGGTTGCAATGCAGGCAAAAAGAAAATCAGCGTCACGAAAATACTTCAGCGCAATCACTGGCCGCGCAATGCGCCCCGCATGCCTTCCATACCACCAGCCCAAAACCAAAAATCCAAAGGCCAGCGCTAAGGAGAGCGGATTACCCGCCGCAATATCCGGTGCGCGATTGATCCCCAGCAGCAGGCAACACATCATGCCCGTGATCAGCACCGCGCCGGTCAGATCAAAACTTTCGCGCCCTGCCGCGCGTGGTGGGGCGCGCAAGAATACACTTAGGGCCAGCGCAAAGGCTGCGAGGGGCGCGCGATACCAATAAACCGCGGACCAGCCGAAATGCTCCACCAGCACGCCGCCAATCAACGGCCCCAACCCACCACCTGCGGCAAAGCCAAAGGCGTAAAAGCCCAGAATGCGCGGGCGCAAATCTTCCGTGAAATGGCTGGTGGCCAGCGCAGGCCCGCAGCCAATCACCAGCGCCGCGCCAATCCCCTGCATCACACGTGCGGCCAAAAGCCAGGCGTAGTTTTCCGCCGTGGCGCAAAGGATGAAGGCCAGAATGCTCCAGGCCAGACCCAGCCGAAACACGCGCAAATAGCCGAAAATATCGCCAAGCCGGCCAATGCCCAGCATCAGGCTGCCATAGGTCAGCACATAGCAGATCACCACCCATTGAATGCCGGTGCGCCCAAGCTCAAACCGCGCCGTGATCGCCGGAAAGGCGATATTCACCGATGTATCCAAGGGCACAATCAGCGTGCCAATCGCGATAATGACCAGCACCAGAATGCCTGGCGCTCCGATGCGCGAAAGTGTCGCCTCAGCGCGCAAGATACCAGGCTTCAAACGCACCAAGCCCTGCCATGGCACCAACCCCAACCAGGATCGCCGCTGCCAGGCTGCGCGCATAATACTGCACCGCCACCACCGCCACTGCGGCCACCCAACCTTTCCAGCCATGCGCCGCGAGCGCCGGCATGGCATAGGCCATGAAAATCGGCCCCGGCAGATGCTGCAAGACCACTTCCACATAACGCGGCGGGCGTAGCGCGCGAAACAGCGCATAGCCCCCAGCGCGGCAAAGGTAGGTCGCGAGCGCCATGCCGACAATGGCAAGCAGCACATCAGGGCGGAGCGTCATTCGCGGCGCAACTCCAACCACGCCCCCAGCGACGCACCGGCAAAGGCGCCGATCAGCAAGGGCCAGGGCTGCCCGAGCCCTGCCTTCCAGGCCAGCAATGCCAGCGCGCCCGCCAGCAACCAAGGCCAGAAATCACGGCGCACCCCGCGCCAAAGCGGCACAAGGATCGCCACAAAGGTCGCGATGGCCGCGAAATACAGCGGATGCCCCGCCGGAAACCGCACCGCCGATCCCAGGATATGTCCAAGACCGACCGAAACATTCCAGAAGCACCACAGCGTCACACCAATGCCAAGCAGATACCCGGCATCGCGCCCGCCGCGACGTTGCTCAGCGGCGGAAAGGGCGAAGGCATGATCCACCATGAAAGCCAGGCTGCCCCAAAGCTTCACGCCGCGCAGTTTGTCCAACCAAGGCGCAAGCGCCGCGCCCATCGGCGCCATGCGGATATTCACCACAAGCGCGGCAATGGTGGCCGCCATGATCGGCGCCGGATCGGACCACAGCTCCAAGGCCAGCAATTGCGAGGATCCCGCGAACAATAGCGCAGCCATCAACACCGTTTCGAGCCAGGATAGACCCTTCTGGTCCGAAATCACCCCCACCACCAACCCAAACGGAAAAGTGCCAATCACCAAGGGCAAGGCCGTGCGGATACCCCGTGCCACGCCATGCCGGGTGAAGACTACCGGCCCTTTGATCTCAGTCTGGTCACTCATTCGCGCCGACCTGCGAGCAGCATTTCTTCGGCCTGATCGGGCTCCATCGCCAAGGCGCGGCGCGCGAGGCCCTGGGCAAAGCCGCCGCGGGCGAGGGCCGCCAAAGCCTTCATGCGCGCCGGCGCATCCGGTGCCACACGCGCGAAGGGGCCAATCCGGCGGCGACGACAGAACGCGATGGCAGCCAGAAGCTCAGCCTCCTCGCCTTCCGGCAGCGCAGCGGCGGCGGTGTCACTCTCGATCCCCTTGGCTGCGAGGTGCGCGGCAATGGCGCGGCGGGAATGGCCGGAACGCGCGAGCCGCCGGGCGCGGCTTTCGGCAAAGGCGGCATCATTCACCGCGCCGGCAGCGACCAGGCTTTGCGCGATGCTGGCGATTTCGCTTGTAAGCGCAGCGGCAGCGGCGGCAATGGCCTCGCGCGGCTGGCCCTCAGCCTCAGCAGCGCGGGCCCAGCGGGCGATGCGGCGTTCCAGGACGCGCCTGAGCCCTGCCTCGGTCGCGGCAAAGCGCGCCAGATGGGCGAGCGCCGCTTCGCGCAGCCGCGCCGCATTGGGCGGCGGGCCGGCGGCGCGGCGGGGGCGGCTCTGGGCATCGGACATGGTCGCTTTCTGGCATGGACAGGCCACGCCGCACAAACCGCTTCAAAGTGCCGATTTCCGCGCTATGCTCCGGGTCAAAGGTGCCTCAAAGGCGCCACAGGAGGAACCCATGAGTGTCACCATCACCCCCGCCAATCCAGCGCGGCCCGATTTTGTTGGCGTGGTTGCCGGCATTGATCTGAGAAACCCCGTCAGCGCCACCGATGCCGCCGCCATTGATGCCGGCATGGACAAGTTCGGCGTGCTGGTCTTTCACGGCCAGGACATCAATGACGAACAGCAATTGGCCTTCAGCCGTAACTTCGGCCCGCTGGAGACCGCGACCGGCGATATCGCCAAGGTCGCTGACCGGCGCCTTGCCATGGAGGTGAATGACATCTCCAACCTCGACAAGAATTCCAATGTGCTGGCGCGCGATGATCGGCGGCGCCTGTTCAGCCTGGGGAATATGCTCTGGCACAGCGATTCATCCTTCAAGGCGACGCCGGCGAAATATTCCCTGCTGTCGGCGCGTGTGATCCCTGGTGAGGGCGGCAATACGGAATTCGCCGATATGCGCGCTGCCTGGGATGCCTTGGATCCTGCGATGAAGGCGGAAATCCGCGACCTGATCACGGATCACAGCCAGATTTTTTCGCGCGGGATTCTGGGCTTTACCGACTTCACCGAAGAAGAACGCCAAAGATGGGCGCCAGTGCCGCAGCGCCTGGTGCGCCGCCATCCCAAGACCGGGCGGCTTTCGCTGTTTCTTTCAGCTCATGCCGGGCAAATCCATGGCTGGCCGGTGCCCGAAGCGCGCGCCATGCTGCGTGATCTGACCGAACACGCAACCCAGCGCGAATTTGTCCATGCCCATGTCTGGCGCGCGCATGATCTGGTAATGTGGGATAACCGCGTGACCATGCATCGCGCACGGCGCTACCCGGTGGACAAGCCGCGCGATCTGCATCGGACAACGGTGGCGGATAGTTCGCCGACACTTGCGCAGGCAGCGTGATGGCGTTCTGACGAAATCAATCCACCGCAAAATGCCGTAACGCCGCCTGATCCCATTCAAGCCCAAGCCCAGGGGCTTCGGGCACCAGCGCCATGCCATCCCGCACCGCCAAGGGCTGGCGGAGCAGGGGTGCGGCGATATCCAGATGTTCCAGGTAATGCGCGGTGGGCGTTGCTTGCAGCAAATGCGCGCTGACTTCGACAAAAATATGCGATGACATCGGGATACGATGCGCCGCCGCCATGGCAGCGGCACGGAGCCAGCCTGTCACACCGCCAATCTTCATCGCATCCGGCATGCAGAAATCGCAGGCGCCAGCCGCCAAGGCGCGCTGCATGCCAGCGGGGCCCCACCAATTCTCGCCACCTTGGATCGGAATTTCGAGCCTTGCGGCAAGTGCGGCCATGCCCGCATCATCCTGCACCGGCAGCGGTTCTTCCAGCCAGCGCACATCAAGCGCTTGCAAGGCACGCCCGCGCCGCTCAGCCTCAGGCAGCGTCAGCGCCTGATTGTAATCCACGAAAATCGCGACATCATCACCGACCACGCCTCGCACCGCGCGCACCGTCGCCAGATCATCTTCAAGCCGCGGATGGCCAAGCTTGAATTTTACCGCCCGCGCGCCAAGCCGCGCCACCGCCTGGCCGGATTCTTCCGAGAGCATCGCCGGCCCCCAGCCGCGGAGCGAGGCGTATATCGGCATCGGCCGCGCCTCCGCCCCCAGCATGGCGTAAAGCGGCAGGCCAGCACGACGCGCCAGCGCATCCCACAGCGCCATATCCAGCAGCGATAGCGCAATTTGCACCAGGCCTTCGCTGCCCAGAATGCGAAACCCATCATGCAATTGGCGCCAGAGTGACGTTGGCGCCAAGGGGCGGCCGATCAGCCCTTCCCCAATCGAACGCGCCAGCGATGTCGTTGGTCCCAGCGCCGCGCGCGTATAGGGAAAGACATAGGCCGTGCCGGTGGCGCCATCGCTGGTCGTGACATCCGCAATCACCAAGGGCGCGCGGGGAATGACATTCAGGCTATTGCGGAGCGGTGGATCAATCGGCGCATCCACGCAGTGAATGGCAATCGCGCTGATGGTGGTTTGGGTCATGCGGGGCCTCCGGCGCGACTCTGGCGCGCCGCCACGCTGCTGTCACCACACCCCGGCGCGCGCAGCCAGCGCCACATTCAACTCGGCGCCCAGCAGCACGACATAAACACTGACATAGAACCACATCAGCAGGCCTACCGTGGCACCCAGCGGCCCATACATGGCGTCATAGGTCGCGAAGTCGGAGACATAAAGGCTGAAGGCCGCCGACCCCAAAGCCCAAAGCAGGGTTGCCATGACAACGCCGGGCAGGATGCGCCGGATCGGCAGGCGCCGCGATGCCGGCCCCAACCGATACACCGCCAGCAGCGAAAGCCCGATCAGCAGCAAAAGCGTGAGCAGCGAAAGCCCGCGCAAGGAAAGCGCCCGCAGCGCCGGCAGGCCAAACAGCGCCAGAATGCCCGGCAGGGCGACCAGCGCCGCAATCGCAATCACGGCGGCGAGGGTCGCCGCCAAAGTCAGCCCAATCGCCAGCGCATGGTAGCGAAAGAAGGGCCGCGTTTCTTCCACATCATGCGCCATATTCAGCGCGCCGATGGTGGCCCGCGTGCCGGCCGAGGCACTCCAGATCGCGATGGCGGCACTCAGGATCGCGCTCCATTCAAGGCGCGGGCGCGGCGCTTCCACCAGATCATGCACGCGGGTTGCGATCATCTCGAATGTGTCTTCGGGGACCAATTCGCGCAGCACTTCAAGCTGCGGTTCCACCGCCGCTGCGTCGAACACCATGCCATAGAGCGAGATCAGCAGGAAAATGCCGGGAAACAGCGCCAGCATGGCGTAAAAGGCGCAGCCGGCAGCGGTAAGGGCAATGCGATCGGAAGCGGAAGCCCGCAGCACGCGCATGATGATGGCAGTTGCGCCGAATTGGGCCGTCTGAACTTGCGACATGCCCCCTTATAGGGTCAGGCCGGCGGCAACAGAAGATTCACACCTTAGGCTTGGCGCCTTCGGGTGGCTGATAGGCGCGTTTCGCGGAAGCCCTCAGCTCCAGCGGAGAGATGCGACCATCTTGGTCCGTATCGATCCGCTGGAGCATGGCAGCGAGCGTGTTGCCCGTGGGTGTCCCCGGACCGGCAGTTCTTGCCGGGTTTTGCCGCAATTCTTGCAGCATGGGCGCGAATTCTTTTCGCCCCCCTGCGACGTCAAGCCGAGCCGCGTCTTGCGTGCTCTGCATGCGGCGAGCCCGGATCTCCTGAGGAGCTGTCAGAGACTTTTCCGGAACCACCAACATCGTCGCAACCCCGTTTTGGTTGGCGCCGACGCTTTGGTCGGCGGCACCATTTTGGTACGTCCGGACTATTGCAGAAGCCGTGCCAGCTTTGGCGGAGGGGCACAAAAAATTCAGGGCATCAGGCGCGCGAAGGTCACTTCATGCTTGTTGTGCGCCGCGTGGAACAGGATAGAGCCTTGAATTTGCTGAAATTCCGCGATGATAGCGTGATCGGTTTCGCCTTGGAATTTGATCGTACAAAAGATGTTGTCGGCCTTTTCGGCCTCAATCCAGCGGCGCACCAGGCCCAAAAGCCGCGCCGGGTAACAAATGACATCACTGAACAGCCAGGTGATCGGCGATTCTTGCCGGGGGTCCAGGGCGAAGGCGCTCTCTGGCCGGTAATTAACGCCGGGGTGGGCAGCAATAGCCGGGTCGAGCGGCGCCTTATCCACCGCCGTCACCGCGGCGCCGAGTTGCGCTATCACCCAGGTCCAGCCGCCGGGGGCAGCGCCCAGGTCCAGGCAGCGGTCGCCCGGGCCGGGATGGCGGCCAAGCCGGGTCAGCCCTTCCCATAATTTAAGATAGGCGCGGGATGGCGGGCCGGATTTGTCTTCCACAAAGCGCGGTTCGCCATTGACGAAGGGGCTGGTCTTGCTCGGGCTCGCCAGCAGCCGATCCGGCGCCAGCAGCGTCCAGGCGCCAAGCGGTGCCGTGGGCGCGGGTTCCGGAAAGACCAAAGGGCGTGCCTTTACGGGCGGCAGGCGTTCGGCAATCAGTGTGCTGCGGCGGTGATGCAACAGCGGCAGATGGGACCAATTGCGCTGGATGGCGCGGAGCGCATCTGCGGCGGCCTTCACCGAAGGCGCCGGCAATTCCCGCGGATCGGTCCAGATATCCAAGGCCCAGATCGCCGGGGCGGGTGGGTCTGGGGAAAGTGCCAGCCGACCATGCCAGCCAGCCAAGCGCCGGCCCGAAAGGCGGAGTTCTTCGGCCAATTCTGCCTCAAACCCCTCGGCGGCAAGGTAGGCAGCGCGGATCACCGCCGCGCCGCCGCGAGCGCCAGCAAGGCCCAGCCCAGCATCAGCAGCATCCCGCCCGAAGGCGCGATGGGGCCAAGTGATTGCCCCGTGAGCGCACCGGCCCAGACCGCGCCACAAAACAGGACCATCCCGGCCAGAAAGGCGGCGGCGGCGAAGTTGGCAAGGCGCCGCCCGCGTTCCGCCATCAGCCCCGCAATCAGCAAGGCCAGCGCATGCCAGCCCTGCATGGTAAGTGCATTCTGCACCGCCGCCATGCGCGCGGCATCAAGCCGCGCCGGCAGCCCATGCGCGGCCCAGGCGGAAAGCCCAACCGCAATCAGCCCGGCCAGGGCGCCGGTGATGAGCCAAAGACGATGCATGAAAGGCCCTTACGCCGACCCTGCGCGGGTGGCCAGAGTGCCGATTAACCCCGCAGCCGCAACCGATTTGCAAAATGGCGCATCCGCGCCGCCATGCCGGTTTCCATCGCCTCCAGCTTGCCCACCATCTCAGGCCAGCGCCCCGCCACCCAGGCCCAGCGGCGCGCCGCCCAGATATGCTGATCGCGCAGCACAAAAACGCCAAAGACCAGGAACAGGAAGCCCTGCAAGAAGGGTAGCACCAAGCCAAGCACGCCAAGCACCAACATGGCCCAGCCAAAGATTTTGCGGGGAAAAGATGGACGAAGAATGACCATGGCCTTCATGTGGCGCGGTGATCCGGCTGCGACAAGTCCGGGCAATTTATTGTAACATAACGCGTTTTTGGCGCGCTTGCCTTCCGCTTCCCTTCCTATAGAAACCTTGCATCACTTTTTTCATAGAGCGATTGATGCCCCCCCTTCGTCAATTCTTGCGCCTGGCCCTGCTGCTTTTGGCGTTATTCAGCCTCACGCCTGCGGCCCTGTCGCAATCTTCCACGTCCCAAGGTATTTCTGTGGCGGATCGGGCGCGGGAATTGGCCGATGCGCGGCCCTGGGCCGGCATGGTCTTCGCCGGGTCTTCCGTGGCGGATGGCAAGCTTAGGGACATTGCCGTGGCGCCTTGGACCGGGTCCTGGGGGGATGACACGCTGCTTGGCGGGGCCGCCAGCTATCGCCTGGCCCGCTTCTGGCGCTTTTTCATGCTGGATGCGGAATTGGGCGGGGCCTATCGTTTTGGCGACACGGAAGGCGGGGAATTCTGGGCTGCCGCCTATGTGCGGTATGATGGCTTCCCCTGGACCAACTACCTCTACACCACTTTCGGGCTTTCCATGGGGCCAAATTACGTCACGCGCCTGCCGCAGGTGGAACGCGGCACTGATGCGCAGCCGGAAACAAACACATCGAAATTCCTGAACTTCTTTTCGCCCGAAATCACCTTCGCCCTGCCCAGCCGGCCAGATCGCGAAATTGCCATACGCTACATGCATCGCAGCGGCATCTTTGGCACCTTCAACGGCGTTTATGAGGGGGCGAATTCCTTGATCGTCGGCTTCCGCATGCGCTTCTGAAGCGGATGGTGGGCGCACGTGGGATCGAACCACGGACCTCCTGCGTGTCAAGCAGGCGCTCATACCACTGAGCTATGCGCCCTTACCGACTTGCTCTGCCTTTAAACGCCCGGCCCCAGCGGCGCAAGCCTCAGCCGCTATCGCCGCCAGAGAAGTGATGCTGCTGCAGGGCGACATCCAGCAGTCTTTCCAGCACCTCGGGTTCCTGTGCGCCCGCGATGGCCTGTTGCCCGGCAATGATGAAGCAGGGCACGCCATTGATCCCCAGCCGATGGGCGCGGAGGTTTTCGGTATGCACCGCCTCGGCCTCTTCAATTGACCTTAGGAAGGCCAGTGCCGCCTGCGAGTCGAGCCCAATGCGCCCAGCCAAATGGGCCAGCCGCCCAGGATCGCCAATATCAACGCCATTGGTGAAATAGGCGTGGAACAGCGCTTCCACCATCATCTCGCCCAGGCCTTCCCGTACCGCATAGCGCACCAGGCGATGCGCGGTGATGCTGGATGGCACGCGCCCCATCAGGTCAAAGCGAAAGCTGATCCCCTCAGACCGTCCAAGTTCGGTCAGTGCATTTTGCAGGCGCCGGGCGCGATCCTCACCGCCGAATTTGCGCGCGATGAATTCCGCGCGGGAAACGCCGCCGGGCGGGATATCGGGGTTGAGCAAAAAGGGCCGCCAGACCAGTTCCGGAATGATATCCGGCCTGGCCCGCAAGGCGCGACGCAGCCGCCTGACGCCCAGATAGCACCAGGGGCAGATCAGGTCGAAGGCGACATCAATATCCAGCCGCGGCTGGAGGGGTGCCAGGATATTCACCTCTATAGTTTAGCGCAGCCGCGCGGCGCGGGCAGCCCCCTTTTCGCCGGCGTTGCTATTCCGCGACAAGATTGAGCCGGCGGATCAGCGGCGCCCAGCGTTCGCCATCACGCTTGGCGCGGGCGGCGAAATCCTCGGGCGAGGCCGGATCGGCCGGGTCGGCGCCAACGCGCTTATAGGCCGCGCGCACCCGTTCATCGGCCAAGGCCTCACGCAGCGCGGCATTGAGCCTAACCACAATCTCCCGCGGGGTTTGGGCGGGCACGGCAAGGCCGAAATAGCTTGACCCCTCAAAGCCCGGAATGGTCTGGCCCATGGTGGGCACGCCCGGCCATTCAGGGCGCGGTTCAACGGTGGTGACAGCCACGGGGCGCACGCTTTGCACCTGGCGGAGCGGTTCGCCTTCTGGCAGGCCAAGGCAGCGCGCATGCACGCGCCCGGCGATCAGATCGGTCATGGCATTGGTGGTCTGGCGATAGGGAACATGCACCATATCAAGGCCAAGCCGCGCCCCCATATCTTCCATGATCAGGTGGGTAATGGCGCCAACGCCAGCGGAAGCGAAAGTGAATTTGCCGGGATTGGCCTTGATCCAGGCCACCACTTCATTGAAGTCCCGCCCGGGGATGGAATTATGCACCACCAGCAGGTTTGACGTTGTGCAGAACATCCCAACCGGCGCGAAATCGCGCTGCGAATCATAGCCCACGGATTTGTAGAGCAGCGCATTCAGCCCACTATTCGTGCCCATGGTCGCGACCAGCACGGTATAGCCATCGGCCGGGGCGCGGGCGACTGCCTCCGCGGCCAGATTACCTGCCCCGCCCGGGCGATTATCGGCCAGCACGGTCTGACCAAGCCGCTGCTGCAAGGCTTCCGCGGTGACGCGGGAAACGATGTCGGTTTGCCCGCCGCCGCCAAAGGGAATCACGAGGCGGATCGGACGTTCCGGATAGGTGCTGGCGCGCGCCAGCCCTGGCGTCGCGAGTGCCGCCAGCCCCGTCAAAAGAATCGGACGACGCGTAATGTTGTTTCCCGACATGCTTTCCCCCTGACTGGCGCGGCGCTTTCCGGCCGGCTATGAAGCAGAAGAAAGAACAGCATGATTTGCGCCGGCGTCAAAGCGGCTGATCGGGAAAGGAAGGAAGCGCATGTTGCACCGCCGTAGCCTTTTGGCCGCGCCTGCCCTGCTTGCCGGCGCACCCCTTGCCGCGCAGGGCGTGTGGAATCCGCAGCGCCCGGTTCGCATCCTGGTTGGTTTTGCGCCCGGCGGTGGGACCGACATCACCACACGCACGCTGACCAACAAGCTGCAAGCGCTGTTGGGCCAGCCGATCATTGTGGAAAACCGCCCCGGTGCCGGCGGGAATCTGGCGTCTGAAGCCACGGTGAATTCGCCATCCGATGGGCATACGCTGATGATGGGTACCATCGCATCGCTGGTGCTGAACCCGATCATGGCGCGCCTGCCCTTTGATGTCATGACAGATCTGACACCGATTTCGCGTTCCGTTGAGGTCACCAATATCCTGGTGGTTCCCGTGGATCGCCCCTGGCGCAGCCTGCCGGAATTGATCGCGGCAGCGCGCGCGCGGCCGGATCAATTGACCTATGGGTCATCAGGCGTTGGTAGCGCGGGGCATTTGGGCGGCGCCTTGCTTGATGCCATGGCCAAGATCAGCACGGTGCATGTGCCCTATCGCGGTGGCGGGCAATTGATCACTGATTTGATCTCGGGGAAGGTGGATTTCTCGGTGGCGACTGCGGCGACCGTGCTGCCACAGATTGAAGCGGGCAAGCTGCGCGCCTTGGCGGTGCCCTTGCCGCAGCGCAGCCGGCTTTTGCCCGATACACCCACCATTGCCGAAGCCGGGCCCTTGCCGGGTTATGAGGTAGCCAATTGGTATGCGCTGATGGGTCCGCGCAACCTGCCCCGGCCCATTGTGACAAGGGTCAATGAAGCGCTGGTCGAATCGCTGCGTGATCCCGAAATCGTCGCGCATCTTGCGCGCCATGGGCTGGAAGCGGCCCCCAGCACGCCTGAGGAATTGGCCGGCTTCATGCGTGCCGAGACCGCGAAATGGACGCCTATTGTCAGGGCCTCCGGCGCTTCCATCAATTGATGAAACGCGGGATTTTCCGCGGAATTCAGGGCTTCCTGTGACGCCAGGATGGGGCTTTCGGAGTCTTTCGGCTGGCGCTCTGAAATTTTCTTGTCAAGGACGCAAAAAAATCCTTTGCACCTGCTGACAAGCCCCGAATCCTCGGCTATTCCAAGCCATCCTTAAGGGAGAATCGAACAATGTCGAAGAAGTTCCTCACTGACGTGATCGCCAAGTCCGGCGATATGTCCGCGGTTGCCGCGGGCAAGCTTGCCGCCGATATCATTGACGCGATCAAGACTGAAATCGTCAGCTCCGGCCGTTTCACCATTCCTGATTTCGGTGCTTTCGCCGTGCGCGAAACCCCGAAGCGCACCGGCTTGAACCCCAAGACCGGTGAGAAGGTGCAGATCAAGGCCGGCGCCACCGTTCGCTTCAAGGCGAGCCCTGCGCTGAAGGGCGCTGCGCTGGCCGGCGTGAAGAAGGGCAAGCGTAAGGCGAAGGCCTGAGTTTTCGCTTTTCAGCAAAGGCGGTGTTCCGATGGGACACCGCCTTTTTTTGTGCCGTTTTTCTGGGCTGCCTTATTCGTCAATCGCCCCGCCGCGTAGCCGCTTGACAGCGCTACGGCGTGTTTTCGATTCAAGGCGCCGCGCTTTTGAACCAGCGGTTGGTTTGGTGGCCTTGCGGGGTGGTGGAGGCGGCAGCGCCGCCTTGCGCAGCAGGGCGATCAGCTTCTGGCGGGCATCTTCGCGATTGGCTTCCCGCATGCGGTGGCGTTCCGCCGTGATGATCAGCACGCCATCCTGAGTCATGCGCCGCCCCGCCAGCGCCACTAGCCTTTGCTTTACCGAATCAGGCAAATTGGCCGATGCCATGGCCGCGAAGCGGAGCTGCACCGCGGTTTCCAGCTTATTCACATTCTGCCCCCCGGGGCCGGAGGCGCGCAAAAACGCCTCCTTCAGCTCATGCTCGGCAATGGCGATGGCGGGGGTGATGCGGATCATGCGCCTTTCATAGAACATCCGGGACCCGCCTGTCTTGCCATGAAGGCCCGGGCGCAGGATGTTGGGGCGATCAAGGATCAGGAAAACCATGGACCAGCATTCAATAGACAAGGCGCCCGACGCTGCGGCCGATTGGCCGGATCAGATCTATTCCCTGCTCAAGACCCACAATATCACGCAAGTGGCATTGGTGCCGGATGCCGGGCATTCCCGGCTGATCCGACGCTGCCTTGCGGATAATGAAATGACCGTGGTGACGCTGACCACCGAAGAAGAAGGCATCGCGCTTTTGCAAGGCGCCTGGCTTGGTGGGGCGAAGGGCGTGCTGCTGATGCAATCTTCTGGTGTTGGGAATTGCATCAATATGCTTTCGCTTTCCACCATGCATCGCTGCCCACTGCCGATGCTGGTGACGATGCGCGGCGATTTCGGTGAATTCAACCCGGCGCAGGTACCCATGGGCAATGCGACGCAAACCGTATTGGAAGCGATGGGCACGCTGGTGCGCCGCGCCGATACGCCGGAAGATATCGCGCCCACGGTGAATGCCACCATTCGCCTGGCCTTCAATACCTTCCGCCCCACCGCAACCCTGATTGGCCAGCGCGTGCTTGGCGCCAAGACTTTCGGGAAGGACTGAAAAAATGCTTGCTGCTTCCGGAAAACTTGATCGCCGAGAATTGACCCGCGCGCTGCTCGCGGGTCGTGGTGAAATGCTGGTCATTGCCGGGCTTGGTGCGCCGGCCTGGGACATCACGGCCATTGGTGATTGCGCGGAAAACCTGCCGCTTTGGGGTGGCATGGGTGGCGCGGCCATGATCGGCCTTGGTCTTGCCTTGGCGCAGCCCAAGCGCAAGGTGCTGGTGATTACCGGCGATGGTGAAATGCTGATGGGCATTGGCGCTTTGGCGACGATTGCGGTGCAAAAGCCGGCTAATCTTTCCATCGTGGTCCAGGACAATGAGCATTACGGCGAAACCGGCATGCAGGAAACCGCAACACGCCATGGCGTTGATCTGGTGATGATGGCGAAGGGGGCGGGCATCACGCATACAATGTTCGTCACCAAGCCCGATGAAGTGCCGGCGCTGCATAAGGCGATCCATGCCGGCAAAGGCCCCTTCTTCGCGGTGGCGAAGATTGACGCTGCCAGCAAGCCCTTGGTGCTGCCGCCGCGCGAAGGCGCGTTCTTGCAAGCGCGCATGCGCGAAGCGGTGATGGGTCCGGCTGCGCATCATCAATTGTGACATCGTCGTGCCAGCCGACGAAGATCGGCGGCGTCTGATCAAAGGGAGGAAATGATGCAGAGACGGCAAATTCTGGCGGGGCTCGCAGCAATCGCGGCAAGCCCCGCGCTGGCCCAGGCGCAATGGAGCCCGGATCGCCCCATTCGCGTGATTGTTCCCTTCGCACCAGGCGGCAGCACGGACATCACCGCGCGCCTGGTCGCTGAGGCGATTTCGCCCCGGCTTGGCCAACCGGTGGTGATTGAAAACCGCCCAGGTGCTGCTGGAAATATCGGGAGTGAGGCTGTCGCCCGCGCCGCGCCCGATGGCTATACGCTGGTGATGGCGACAAGCTCCACGCACGCTACGAATGGCGCGCTTTATCGCAATATGCCCTTTGATGCGCAGCGCGATTTCGCGCCGATCAGCCAAACCACCTTCATCCCGAATTTGCTGGTGGTGCATCCGGATGTGGCGGCACGCGACTTTGCCGGGCTGGTGGCCGAAGCCAAGGCGAAGCCGGGCGTGCTCAATTTCGGCAATGCGGGGTCGGGCACATCGCAACACCTCTCCGCCGCATTGATCGCCGCGCGCACCGGGATTGAGGTCACGCATGTATCCTATCGCGGCGGTACGCCGGCCGTGACCGATCTGATCGGTGGAAAAATCCAAGCCATGGCCGCGCCCTTGGTGGAGGTGATCGCCCATGTACAGGCAGGACGACTGCGCGCCATTGCCGTAACGACCGCGCGGCGTTCCGCATTGCTGCCCGATGTACCGACCATTGCGGAAACCCTGCCCGGCTTCGAAGTGGCACTATGGAATGGCTATATGGCGCCGGCTGCCACACCAGCGCCGATCGTCAATCGCATCGCCGCCGAAATCCGCGCCGTGATGCGCACCGACGATATGCGTGCGAAACTTGCTCAGCAGGGCAGCGAGCCAGTTGGGTCCACGCCCGAAGAATTCCGCGCCTTTCTCGCTTCCGAGATTCCGAAATGGGCGGAATTGGTCCGCATTTCCGGCGCCAAGGTAGAATAGGAAACACCATGCCCCATATCGTTTGCCTGAGACCGCTACACCCCGATGCCATGGCAAGGCTGCATGCGGAACCCGATTTCAAGGTCACGATGTTGACCGAGGTGAATGCAGATACCCTGCGGGAGCCGATGCAAACCGCGGAAGCCATCATCGTCCGCGCCACACCCATCAATCGTGATTTTCTGGCAAACGCCCCGATGCTGTCCATCTGCGCGCGCCATGGCGTCGGTTATGACGCGGTAGATGTGAAGGCGCTGACCGAACGCGGCATTCCGCTGACCGTGACGCCCGATGCCAATGCGCTTTCGGTCGCCGAACATGCGATGATGCTGATGCTATCCACATCGCGGCGCACGCTGGATTACGACAAGAACTTGCGCGCGCTGGATTGGGGTTCCAAGCCTTCGCTGAAAACCTGGGATTTGTCTGGGCGGAAGGTGCTGATCATCGGCTTCGGGCGCATTGGCGGGCGCGTCGCGCGGCTATGCGCTGCCTTCGGGATGGAGGTACTGGTGCATGACCCCTATATCCCGCAAAACACCATCAAGGGCGCAGGCTTCCGCCCGGTGAAGGTACTGCATGAAGGCCTGGCGGAGGCCGATATCGTCACCACCCATTGCCCGAGCAATGAAGAAACGCGCGGCATGGTGAATGGCACTTTCCTGGCCGCCATGAAGCCAGGCGGCACCTATATCAATACCGCGCGCGGCACTTTGGTGGATGAAGCGGCGCTTACCGCCGCGCTTAAAACCGGGCATCTTGCGACCGCTGGGCTTGATGTATTCTGGGAAGAACCCGTTACCACACGCCTGCCATTGCTTGAATTGCCGAATGTAGTGGTCTCCCCGCATTCCGCTGCCGCGACAGAACAGGGCATGCGCCGCATGGGGCTTTCCTGTGCGGAGAGCATCATCAGCCATTTCAAGGGTCAGCTTGATCCTGATGTTGTGATCAATAAGGAGGTGCTGCGCGGCAACGCGTAGCAATGCCCATTATGGAAAACCCCTTACTCATTCTGGCCGATCACGCCGCTTCCTGGCGCAGCCGCGCGGTGGATGCAGAAGTCGCGCATCACGCGCGCCGCGCTTTGGTGGATTGGTTCGCAGCACTACTCGCCGGCGCATCCCGCGCGCCCGCGACGCTGATGTCCGCCGCGCTTGAAGATGAAACGCGCGGCGGCGGAGGTGCCGTGTGTTACGTAAGCGGCCGCCAGGTGCCGCTGCGTCACGCGGCTTTGTTGAATGGTACGGCATCCCATACTGTGGAATTCGACGATATCTATCGCTACGCTGTCTATCATCCGGGCTGCCCGACCATTGCGGCAGCGCTGGCGGCGGCGCAATCGCGTGGTGCGGGTATGGATTTGCTGCTGCGCGCGATGATTGCGGGCTACGAGGTTTCCTGCCGCATTGGTGTTGCCGTACAGCCCTCCCATTACGATTTCTGGCATACCACCGGTACGGTTGGCACGTTTGGCGCGGCGGCGGCGGTGGCGGTGGCGCTGAATTGCGATGCGGAACGCACTGCACACGCCATTGCAACCTGCGCCACTATGGCGAGCGGCCTGCAACAAGCCTTCCGCGGGGAAGGCATGTCCAAGCCCTTGCATCCCGGCCATGCGGCGGAAGCCGGCGCCATGGCGGCGATGGCAGCAGCGCGCGGCATGACGGGTGCGCTGGATGTGCTGCATGGCCCGGCGGGCTTTGCAGCCGCCACCAGCGAAGATACCGGCAAATGGGAAAAGTCGCTGGCCAATATCGGCAAGCCCTTTGCCATCACGGATATGACCTTCAAGAATCACGGTTGCTGCGGGCATATCTTCGCCGCGCTTGATGCGGTGCGCGATTTGCAACGCGAAGCGGGTTTCAGCGCGGGTGATGTGCTTGGCGTGCATGTCGGCGGTTACAAGGCGACCAAGGATGTCTGTGATCGCCCGACGGCTGCGACAGAACAGGATTGCCGCTTCTCCACACAATTCACCGTCGCGACCATGCTGCTTTATGGCGGTGTCCGGTTGGCGGCCTTTGAAGCGGAACGCCTGACCGATCCCGCGATCCGCGCGCTGATGCCGAAAGTCACGGTCGCGCTTGATCCCGAATGCGCTGCCGCCTTCCCATCCAAGCGTTCAGCCAAGGTGGGAATCAAGCTACGCGATGGGCGCGTGCTGAACCGCCATCAGCACACGCGCAAGGGTGATCCGGATGCGCCGCTTTCGGATGCTGATCTGTCCGATAAATTTCTTGAACTGACGGCAGATGCGATTGGTGCACAGGAAGCCAAGGCGCTGCTGGAAGCGCTGTGGAAAGGCAATGCCCTTCCCGGCATTGTGAAGCTGCGCAGCCAGGCAGCGCTACGCGCGGCGGAGTAAAACCATCGGGCGCGGGTTGATGCTCGCGTCCGTGCTTGCCTAACCCGCCAGCAAATCGCCATGGGCCGTGTTGCTGCGATTGCCGCCGCTGGCAACGACACGAAGAATAGCTTGGGAGAAATCCCTCCTGATGGCACTTATAAAATACCAAAGGCCAGACAAACAGGCTTGCCTTGCAGCGCTGCGTAACCCTAATGAAAGCGAAAGAAATCCTGAAGGAGGACCCCATGATCTCTCGTCGTCACCTTGCCTTGCTTGCCGCGCCGGCGCTGCTGCCAACGGCTGTACGCGCGCAAGATGTCTGGCCAAGCCGCCCGGTTACGCTGGTGGTGCCCTGGGCTGCGGGCGGTTCGACGGATGCGGTGGCGCGCATTCTGGCGCAGAAGCTTTCCACCGATACGGGCCGCAGCTTTGTGGTGGATAACCGCACCGGCGCCAATGGTACGATTGGCTTCAATAGCGTCGCCCGCGCGCGGCCCGATGGCTATACGATGCTGGTCAGCACGGTCAGCACCTATGCCATGGCGCCGCATCTGATGCCGCTACCTTACGACAATGAAAAGGATTTTGTCGGTATCGGGCTGATTGCTTCCATGCCGATCATCATGGTGGTACATCCGAGCTTTCCGGCGCGCACCCTGGCCGAGTTTGTAGAAATTGCGCGCCGCCCGAACAGCAACCTGACCTATGCCAATTCCGGCACGGGGTCTTCGACCCATCTCGCGACCGAACTCTTTTTGCAGGAAGCGCGGCTTACCATTCAGGATGTCGGTTATCGCGGTGGCGCGCCGGCGGTGCAGGCGGTGCTCGCCAATGAAACGCCGATGGTTTTCCAGGCTGCATCAGGCATTTTGCCGCATATCCGTTCGGGTTCCTTGCGCGCGCTCGCCGTTGCGACGAAGGAAAGAAGCCCGCTGACGCCCGACATCCCAACCTTCGCCGAACAGGGCTTCCCGGGCGTGGAAGTGGTGGAACATATCGCCCTGCAAGCGCCAGCGGGTGTGCCCGCCGATATCCTGGCGCGCATGCATGCGCTGACCAAGGCCGCGATGGAAGCCCCCGATACGCGCGAACGCCTGAGCGCGCTTGCGGTGGTGCCCACCGTTGGGAGCACCGCCGAATGGCCGGCTTATTTCGCGGCGGAAAACGCCAAATGGCGCAACATGATCCAGGCACGCAACATCAAATTGCAGTAGCGCCCTAGGCCGAGGCCGGCTTGCCAATGCCAGCCGCGCCCGGCCGCCCATAAAGATGCATCGCGCGCCGTTCAAAGGCGCGCACCATCAGCCGCACTGCCTCATTGAAGACAACGCCAATGGCTGCCTGGAGAATGCGGCTGCGGAATTCGAAATCCACGAAGAAATCCACCTCTGTCCCGCCCACCACCGGCGTGAAGCGCCAGTGATTGTTCAAATAGCGGAAAGGGCCGTTTTCGTAGGTCACATGGATATGGCCGGGCTTGTTCAAGCCCACGCGGGACCGGAAGGTTTCACGAAACATGCGAAAGCCGATGGTCAGATCCGCCACCAGCACCTGTTCATCGCGGCTCAGCACCCGCGCGCCGACACACCAGGGCAGGAATTCGGGATAGCGCGCCACATCGGCGACCATGTCGAAAAGCTGCTCCTGCGAATACCGGAGCACCTTCTTTTCCGCATGGGTCGGCATGTCAGCTTCGCGCGGCCAGTTGCGCGTTCCGCGCCGCACTCAGCGCCGCGAAGTCGCGATCCGCGTGATAGGAAGAACGCGTCAAAGGTGTGGCTGACACCAACAAAAACCCCTTGCCGCGCGCGGCCTTGGCGTAATCCTCAAACTCATCAGGTGTGACGAAGCGATCCACGGCCGCATGCTTCACCGATGGTTGCAGGTATTGGCCGATAGTCAGGAAGTCCACCTCCGCACTGCGCAGATCATCCATCACTTGCAGCACTTCAATGCGCTTTTCGCCAAGCCCCACCATGATGCCGGATTTGGTGAAAATGGAAGGATCAAGCTGCTTCACGCGATCCAGCAAGCGCAAAGAATGATAATACCGCGCGCCGGGCCGAATGCTGGGGTAAAGCGCGGGCACGGTTTCCAGATTATGGTTGAACACATCCGGCCGCGCCGCCACCACCACTTCCAGCGCGCCATCCTTGCGTAGGAAATCCGGTGTCAGCACTTCAATCGTCGTACCTGGGGCGGCAGCGCGAATGGCGCGAATGGTTTCGGCAAAATGCGCCGCGCCGCCATCTGCCAGATCATCGCGATCCACGCTGGTGATCACCACATGGCGTAGCCCAAGCGAAGCTACCGCTTCCGCGACCCGGCGCGGTTCATCTGCATCCAAGGGCTTTGGAATGCCGGTTGCGACATTGCAGAAGGAACAGGCGCGCGTGCAGGTCTCACCCATGATCATCATGGTGGCGTGGCGCTGAGACCAGCATTCGCCAATATTCGGGCAGGCCGCTTCCTCACACACCGTGACCAGCTTCTTCTCCCGCATCAGGGCGCGGGTTTCCAGATAAACCGGATGCGTTGGCGCCTTTACCCGTATCCAGGCGGGCTTGCGCTGGATGGGGTTATCCGGACGATGCGCCTTTTCCGGATGCCTTTCGGCACCCGTCTTGGCGGCGCGATGGTCAATTTCGATGCGGGTCGGGGGCATGACGAGACTTGATTTGAGCGGCTGATTCACCGCTTCGGTCATACGACCTACGCGGATCAGACGCTATATGTGGATCACCCGGCCGTAAGCATCAAGCACGCTTTCATGCATGGCTTCCGAAACCGTGGGGTGCGGGAAGACGGTGTGCATCAATTCAACCTCGGTTGTCTCCAGGGTGCGGGCAATGCCGTAGCCTTGGATCATTTCCGTGACCTCCGGCCCCACCATATGGGCGCCGAGCAGCGCGCCGGTCTTGGCATCAAACACGGTTTTCACAAAGCCTTCCGGCTCACCCATCGCAATCGCCTTGCCGTTGCCGATGAAGGGGAAGCGCCCAACCTTCACCTCATGTCCACGGGCCTTGGCGGCGGCTTCCGTGAGCCCAACCGAGGCAACCTGAGGCCGGCAATAGGTGCAGCCCGGAATACTCAGTGTATCCATGGCATGCGGATGCATCCCGGCAATGGCTTCAACGCAAATGATCCCCTCATGCGATGCCTTATGCGCCAACCATGGCGGGCCGGTCAGGTCACCAATGGCGTAGACGCCAGGCTCACCAGTGCGGCCAAAAGCATCCGTGATGATATGGGTGCGGTCCACCTGAATCTTTGTGCCCTCAAGGCCGAGGTCTTCAACATTTCCGACAATGCCAACGGCACTGATCAGCCGATCCGCCTTGATCTCAGTTACCTTGCCGCCGGCTTCCACAATCGCTGCCACGGCGTCGCCTTCCTTGCGCACGCCTTGCAGCTTGGCACCGACCAGCACCTTCATGCCCTGCTTTTCGAAAGCCTTATGCACAAAGGCGGAAACCTCAGCGTCTTCCACCGGCAGAATGCGATCCATCGCTTCAATCAGCGTCACTTCGGACCCCATATTGCGATAGAAGGACGCGAATTCAGACCCAATCGCACCGGACCCGATCACAATCAGCCGCTTGGGCAAGGCCGGCGCCGTCATGGCTTCGCGATAGGACCAGATCAGTTTCCCATCCGGTTCAATCCCCGGCAGCACGCGCGCCCGCGCGCCGGTTGCCAGAATGATGTGCTTGGCCGCCAATTCAGCTACCGGCTTGCCATCCTTGCTCACCGCAACCTTGCCGGCGCCCGCAAGCTTGCCATGACCATCAAACACCGTGACCTTGTTCTTGCGCAGCAAATGCTTGACGCCACCCGAAAGCTGCCCCGCCACGCTGCGTGAGCGCTTCACCACCTTCGCGAAATCGAATCGGATATTGTCAGCCGCGAAGCCATAGGCATCCAGGCTATGCAGCAAATGATTGATCTCAGATGCGCGCAGCAGCGCCTTGGTGGGAATGCAGCCCCAATTCAGGCAAATGCCGCCCAGATTCTCGCGCTCCACCAGCGCGACCTTCATCTTCAACTGGCTGGCGCGAATGGCGGCGACATAGCCGCCTGGCCCGCCACCCACCACTACCAGATCAAATGCCTCAGCCATGTCTCAGGCTCCTTCCTCTATTCGGCCAGGCGATCAAGCGCCGCGCCGTCAACACGTTGCATGGTCCATTGATCAAGCCCGCGCGCACCCATGGCGCGATAGGCGCCAATCGCGGGCTCATTCCAATCCAGCACATTCCATTCCAGCCTTGCGCCGCCTTCAGCCTTCACCTGCCGCGCGAGGCGACGGAAGATGGCACGCGCTATGCCCTGTCCTCGATAGGCGGGCTCCACAAAAATATCCTCCACCCAAATGCCATGGCGCGCGGTGAAGGTGGAAAAGGTGCGATACCAAATGCAAAGCCCAACCGGTTTGCCATCCGCTTCGGCGATAATGGCCGCAGCCCGAGGTGTTGCGCCAAAAAGTGCTGCGGCAAAATCAGCCTCGGTGCCTTTGGCCTCATGCAGCAGCTTTTCATATTCGGCCAAGGCGCGGACAAAATGCACCACTACCGGCACATCGGCCGGTGTGGCATCGCGCAGCGTAAAGCCAGCACCCATCAGAGCATCAGGCTCAGCGGATCCTCAATATTGCGCTTGAGCGCTTGCAGGAATTCTGCCGCCAAGGCGCCGTCAATGACGCGATGATCCACGGAAAGCGTGAGTGTCATCACGGTTGCTATGGCAAGCGCACCATTCTTCACCACCGGGCGTTGTTCACCGGCGGATACTGCCAGAATCCCGGCCTGGGGCGGATTGATGATGGCGGCGAAATCCTTCACGCCATACATCCCCATGTTGGAGATGGAAAAGCCACCGCCCTGGAATTCCTCTGGCTTCAGCTTGCCGGTTTTGGCGCGCGCGGCCAGGTCCTTCATTTCATTGCTGATGGCTGCTAGGCCCTTGATATCGGCGCCCTTCACAATCGGCGTGATCAGCCCATCGGGGATGGATACCGCGACCGAGATATCAACATCATGCAATTGCAGAATGGCATCTTCGGTCCAGATCGCATTCACATTGGGGAAGCGGCGCAATGTGACGGCCGTTGCCTTGATCACCAGATCATTGACCGAAAGTTTGTAGGCGCCGGGGCCATCCTTCGGGCTCCGCGCATTCAAATCAGCGCGGATTTTCAGCAGCGCATCAATTTCCACATCGGTGCTGACATAGAAATGCGGGATCGTCGCCTTGGATTCGGCAAGGCGGCGCGCAATCACCTTGCGTATGCTGCTATTCGGCACAGCGGTATGCGGCGCGGTAATCGCGACCGGCGCTGCGGGGCGCGGTGCCGCAACCGGCGCAGGCGCAGCAACAGGCGCGGCGGCAGCCACAGGCGCAGGACCACGCGACAACGCCGCATCCACATCCGCCTTCACGATCCGCCCATTGGGGCCGGAACCGGCGATTTTGCCGATATCCAAACCGGCCTGTGCGGCCATGCGGCGCGCGAGCGGGCTCGCGAAAACGCGATCACCGGATGCGGGTGCAGGTGCCGGCGCAGCAGCAGCGGGCGCCGCGGCAACCGGCGCGGGTGCAGCAGGCGTGGCAGCAGGTGTCGCTTGCGGCGCGGCGCCGGCAGCGGGCACGGCTTCGCCGGCTTCCACCAAAACGGCGATCACATCATTCACCTTCACGCCTTGCGTGCCGGCGGGCACCAGGATGCGGCCAAGAATGCCTTCATCCACTGCTTCCACTTCCATCGTCGCCTTATCGGTTTCGATTTCTGCAATCACATCGCCGGCCTTGATCCGGTCACCTTCCTGCTTGAGCCAGCGCGCCAAATTACCTTCCGTCATGGTGGGCGAAAGCGCGGGCATCAGAATATTTGTGGCCATGGGGCTTCTCCCTTTACCGACGATACGTGACGCTGCGCGCCGCTTCCACCACCTGTTCCAGGCGCGGCAGCGCGAGTTTTTCCAGATTGGCCGCATAAGGCATGGGCACATCCACGCCTGTTACGCGCACCGGCGGCGCATCCAAATGATCGAAGGCGGTTTCCATGATTTGCATGGCAACCTCCGCGCCGATGCCGGCAAAGGGCCAGCCTTCTTCCAAAGTCACCAGGCGATTGGTCTTGCGCACGGAAGCCGCGATGGTTTCCGTATCCAAGGGCCGGATGGAACGCAGATTGATCACCTCTGCGCTGATGCCCTGTTCCGCGAGCTTTTCCGCCGCCTGCATCGCCATGCCAACCATGATGGAGAAAGCGACGATGGTGACATCGCTGCCTTCGCGCTCCACCTTCGCCTTGCCAATCGGCAGCACGAAATCATCCGCCGTCGGGCATTCAAAACTCTGCCCATAGAGGATTTCATTTTCCAGTACGATGACCGGGTTCGGGTCACGAATGGCAGCGCGCAGCAGCCCTTTCGCATCAGCGGCTGACCAGGGCGCAACAACCTTGAGCCCCGGGCAATGCGCATACCAGGAAGCATAGCATTGCGAATGCTGCGCCGCGACGCGTGAAGCTGCGCCGTTCGGGCCACGGAAGACGATGGGGCAGCCCAATTGCCCGCCCGACATATAAAGCGTCTTGGCGGCAGAATTGATGATCTGGTCAATTGCCTGCATGGAGAAGTTGAAGGTCATGAATTCCACAATTGGCTTCAGGCCGGTAAAGGCCGCACCCACCGCCATGCCGGTAAAGCCATGCTCCGTGATCGGCATATCCATCACGCGGCGCGGGCCGAATTCTTCCAGCAAGCCTTGGCTGATTTTATAGGCGCCCTGATATTGCGCGACTTCTTCGCCAATCAGGAAAACATCCGCATCGGCGCGCATCTCTGCAGCCATGGCATCGCGTAGCGCTTCACGCACCGTAATGGTCTTGGTCGGGCCCCAATCCTTCTCAGGTGTTGCGGCACGCGGCGCGGCGGGTACGGATGCCGCGGCAGGCGCGGCGGCGGGTGCAGGCGCTGCCACCGGTGCGGGCGCGGCTTTGGCACTACCAGCGCCGCCATCCAATTCGGCAATCGCGGTGTTCACTGCGACATTTTCCGTACCTTCCGGCACGAGGATGGAGGTCAGCACACCCTCATCCACCGCTTCCACTTCCATGGTCGCCTTATCGGTTTCGATCTCGGCAATCACTTCACCGGATTTCACCTTATCGCCGGTTTTCTTCAGCCAACGGGCCAGCTTGCCTTCCGTCATGGTGGGGGAAAGCGCGGGCATCAGGATTACGGCACCCATCTCAATTCGCCTCCACCAGAATATCGGTCATCAATTCGGATTCCGGCGGTTCCGGGCTTTCCTGCGCGAAATCGGCGCTATCCTGGACAATCGCCTTCACCTCATCATCAATCACCTTGAGCTCGGCCTCCGTCACGCCGAAATCATCCAGCAGCGCCTTGCGCGCGGTTTCGATGCAATCCGATGTTTCGCGCATTTTCTGTACTTCTTCGCGGGTGCGATACTTCGCGGGGTCAGACATGGAATGGCCGCGATAGCGATAGGTCTTCATTTCCAGCAGATACGGCCCCTTGCCGGCACGGCAATGCGCGACCGCGCGTTCGCCCGCTTCGCGCACAGATGCCACATCCATGCCATTCACCTGCTCCCCGGGGATCCCCCAGGGCGCGCCATTCTGCGACAAATCACGCGAAGCCGAAGCACGATCAACACTCGTGCCCATGCCGTATTTATTGTTTTCGATGATGAAAACACAGGGCAGCTTGAACAGCGCCGCCAGGTTCAGGCTTTCGAACACCTGGCCCTGATTGGAAGCACCTTCGCCAAAATAGGTGAGCGCCACCCTGCCATCCTGCCGATACCAATTCGCGAAGGCGAGCCCATTGCCGAGTGACGCCTGCGCGCCAACAATGCCATGCCCGCCATAAAAACCCTTCTCCCGGCTGAACATGTGCATGGACCCACCCTTGCCCTTGGAATAGCCGCCGATACGCCCGGTGAGTTCCGCCATCACGCCGCGGGCTTCCATGCCGGTCGCCAGCATATGCCCGTGGTCGCGGTAGGAAGTGATCACCTGATCCCCCGGCTTCAGGCACATTTGCATGCCAACCACGACCGCTTCCTGGCCGATATAAAGGTGGCAAAAGCCGCCAATCAGCCCCATGCCGTAAAGCTGGCCGGCCTTTTCCTCAAACCGGCGGATCAACAGCATGTCGCGATAGGCGCGCAGCATTTCTTCCCGCGAAAGGGATGGCGGTTTGGCTTTGCCGCGCCGCTTGCTGGCGGCTTCTGTGGCTTGGGGCATGGTATTGGACCTCCAGAACTTAGCTTCCAAGCGCACTTAGCGCCGAGCAATTGTGGATTTCAAGCCTTGAAAGACTAAAAAATCGTGTTTTTGCAATGCAATAATGCAATTAACTATAATTCAGTTAAGTGTTTGTTCCGCCGTGCTGAGGCCCGCGCGTGGCCAATCTCTGCCGTATAAGCAGGGCGCTGTAAGGCTTGAAATATCAGGGAAAATCAGGCGCGGCGCCCGGGGGGTCAATAAAGCCGGCGTTCCGGCCCAAAGGGCACCACAACCTCATCCCGGCCGACCATGTTCAGCAGCGAACGGGCACGTTCTTCAAGCTGATCCCGATCAAGCCTATCGCCACGCAGCCCGGCGACACGGCGTTCCATTGCGTCACGCTCTGCTTCGGCGCGTCGAAGTTCGGACCGCGCGGCGGCGATATCCGCTTCACGCTTTTCGCGCGCGTTCAGCCCGCGTTCGCCATGCACAGCGTGCCAGGCGAAATAGCCGGATACCGCCAGGAAAACGGCCGGCACGAGCATCCCCTTCAGGATCCGCTTGAAGCTGGAAAGCAGCGCCATCGGCGCGATAACCCCGCGACTTAAAGTGATCTCTAAAGAATCAAGTCTTGCCTCATTTGTCCAGCACCAAATGCCAAAAGCCTGAAATTTCACTCACAACAGGCCTGAGACACCGCATTACTTGACTTTCGTCATGCCGGGGAGCCCAGATACCCCCCAGGAAGAGCGACCGAACCCAAGCCGGAACCTAATGCCCCCCGCCGCCCCAGACATCAGCATCCTGATGGCCGCCCATGGCCTGCGCGCGGAAATCCCGCTGGCCGTCGCCTCGGTCTTTGCCCATGCCAGGGATGCGGCGGTGGAGCTCATCATCGCTTCAGATGACGGCACGGATTACCGGGAATGCCTGCCGCCCGACCCAAGATTGGTCTTTGCCCCGATCGGGCCGATTGCCTCTGGCGCGCCGGCTGCGCGCAACCGGGCGCTGGCTTTGGCCCAAGGCAGCTTTGTGACCATGCTGGACGCCGATGATGCCTATGAAGGGGAGGCGCATGGCCTGGCTGCGGCGCTTGCCCTGGCGCGCGCCCGGGGGGCGGCTGTGATCCCGAGCATCATCCGCGCCCCGGATGGCACGGCGCTCCGCCACGTGCCGGGTGAAGGGGTGCAGGAGATGGGCTGGCGCGAATGGCGGAAGGTATTCGCCTCGCTCCATCTGCTCCGCCCGCGCGCCACCGCCGAGGCCTTTCGCCCCTTTCGTTTGATTGATGATGTCTGGTGGGATTTGCGGGGCCTGGCCCAGGCCGGCGGGCATGCGCCCGTTTGCGATGCCCTGGCCTATCGCTACCAGCTGCGCGAAGGGCAGCTCACTGAAACGCGCACCAGCAGTTTTGATGCCGATTACGCCGCGGCACTGGCGATGCTGCGCGATGATCCCACGCATTTTGGCGCTGCCACCCCGGAAGTGGCCCGCATCCTATGGCGCTGGCGTGCGATGAACCGATGGGCGGAAGGTGCTGGCGCGGGCAAGCCGCGTTCGCTTGGCCATTATCATCGCCATGTGGCGGCTTATTTGGCGCGTGCCTGAGTGGAAGAATGCCCCCAGGGAGACTCGAACTCCCATGCCCTTACGGGCGGACGATTTTGAGTCGTCTGCGTCTACCGTTCCGCCACAGGGGCAACGCAACGCTTTCCTAACCCAAGCCGGGGGCCGGGGTCCAGAGGGGGGTCAGAATAGCGAATAGCCGCCATCAATCACCAGGCAATCGCCGGAATGATAGGCGGAAGCGTCGCTTGCCAGATACACCGCAATACCGCCGAAATCCGCCGGCTGACCCCAGCGCCTGGCGGGGATGCGGGGTAGCACGGCGCCACTGAAACGCTCATCCGCGACATTGCCGGCGGTCATGGCGGTTTCGATCCAGCCGGGCAGGATGGCATTGGCGCGAATGCCATGCCGGGCCATTTCCACCGCCAGTGCCCGGATCATCGCGACAAGCGCGCCCTTGGTCGCGCCGTAATGCGCATTGCGCGCCGCCCCTTCAATGGCAGCCAGTGAGGCTGTAGCTACCAGAGAACCACCGCCGCCGCGTTCCACCATATGCCGCGCTGCGGCACGCAGGGTGAAAAAGGCGCCGTCCAGATTGATGCGCATCACGCGCTGCCATTCGGCGGTTTCCAGCGCGGTGAAGCGTGATGCATGGCCATAGGTGCCGGCATTGGCGAAACAGGCATCCACGCGGCCGAGCTGTGCGACGGTTTCCCCGAAGGCGCGTTCCACTGCCGCTTCATCGCCGATATCGCAGGTCAGCGCATGAAGGCGCACGCCAAATGGTTTCAGGCTTTCCAAGGCCGCCGCATTCTTCGCCGCATTGCTGCCCCAAATCGCGATATCAGCGCCGGCTTCGGCAAGGGCCTGGGCCATGCCAAGCCCAATGCCGGAATTGCCGCCCGTGATCAGCGCAACCTTGCCGCTGAGATCAAAGGGGCGATACGGCATCTTTCAGTAACCCGCCCTGCGATCCACCACTTCCTTGAGCGGCGCGCCATCCAGAAAGCGGCGCAGGTTTTCCACCAGCAGCGCCGCCACCATCGAATCGCGTTCAGGATGCAGCCCGCCAATATGCGGCAGTACCAGGATGTTTTCCGTGCCCCAGAAAGGATCATCCTTGGGCAGGGGTTCCTGGCGGAATACATCCAGGATGGCGCCGGCAATGGTGCCGGCCTTGGCAGCGGCGACCAAAGCCGCATCATCAATCAAGGCGCCTCGGCCGAAATTGAGCAGCCATGCGGTCTTTTTCATGCGCGAAAGCCGCGCGGCATTGATGATATTTTCAGTGTCCGGCGTGGCGGGCAGCAACAGCACCACGAAATCGGCTTGCGCCAGCACCTCATCGGTTTCCGCCGGCGAATAGACGCGTTCCACATGTGGCAGTTTGCCGCCGGCACGGCGCGTGCCGATTACGCGCATTTCAAGGGCTGAGGCTTTGCGCGCCAATTCCTGCCCAATGGCACCAAGGCCAAGAATACCGAGCGTCTGCCCCGCCAGTGTCGTGGAAACGCGTCGTGTCCAGGTGGCGGCGGCGTTATCGCCGACAATCGCGGCATAGGGTTTGGTGATGTGGAACAGCGCGCCTAGAATGTTTTCCGGCATTTGCACGCGATGCGTCCCCCGCGCGCAGGTCAGCGTCAGGTCAGGCGGCAGATCAGCGCGCGCGAGCCAATGTTCCACCCCGGCAGTCAGCGCTTGCGCCCAGCGGAGCTTTGGCATCTGCGCAAGCATGCCCGCAGGTGGCCCCCAGGTCAGCATCGCCTCCGCTTCCTGCAATTGTTCGGCTGTCGGCGTAGCACTGCGCGGTATGTCCTCAAGCCTGATGCGCTGATCCAGCCCGGCACCAGTAATCGCCTTGCGATAGGCATCCGCGCCATCGGTCCAGAGCAGGAAGAGCGGTTGGGTCATGAGAGTGCCTCAGGCCTTCACGATCAGCGCATCCACCGCGACAGCATCACTGCCGGCGATGATGATGGGGTTCACATCAAGCTCAGCGATCAGATCGCGCTGATCGGCGGCGAATTCCGAAAGCCGCACGATGATATCGGACAACCGATCCATATCGGCGGCCGGCGCGCCACGGAAGCCTTCCAGCGCCGCGCGGCCTTTCAAGCGACCCAGCATGTCGCGCGCTTCGGTCTTGGTGACGGGCGCGAGCGCCAGCGCGGAGTCGCGCATCAATTCCACCAGCACGCCACCAAGGCCCACCACCACCAGCGGTCCCATCAGCGGGTCAATCCGCGCGCCCACCATGATTTCCACGCCCGGCTTCGCCATGGGCTGCACCAGCACGCCATTGAGACGTGCATTGGGCGCATGATGCTTGGCATTGGCCATGACAGCGCGGAAGGCTTCGCGCAATTCGGCTTCATCCTTCAGCTTCAAGCGAATGACGCCCGCTTCGGTCTTATGCGGCAAATCCGGGCTTTCCACCTTGATCGCCACCGGCCAGCCAAGCGCCTTGGCGGCAGCGAGTGCCTCATCTTCCGTGGTGGTCAGCCGTTCCGGCACCACCGGCACGCCATAGGCAGCCAGCACCTGCTTTGCTTCGCGTTCCGTCAGTGTGCGATCCTGCGCGGCCTTGATCAGCGTCGCCGCTTCCTGCGCAGCTTCGGGGCGTGCCAGGCGCTGATATTGCCGGGGCCCGGCGCCGCGCCGTTCTTCGCGCTTATGCCAATGATCAAGTGTCGCAAAGCACCGATCCATGGACCGGAACAGGCCGATGCGCGGATTCTGCTCCGCCTCCTTCGAACCGAAACCTTCCAGCCATTCCGTGGTCCAAACCACGCAAATCGGCTTGTCGTGCTTTTCCGCAATGGAGGCCAATTCGCCGGGGCGCTTGGCCGAAAGCTCAGTCGAATAGATCTGCGCATAAAGCAGCGTACCGTAATGATCCTCACCGAGCATGGCGGAAGCGCAAGCGGTCAGGCTTTCCGGATCATTGGCGACTTGCGCAGTGACATCGCAAGGATTGCGCGCGGAACCGAAATCCGGAATGCGCGATTCCAGAATGGCCTGCACGGGTGGCGTTGGCTGCGGCAGCGGAATGCCGCGTTCTTCCGCGCGGTCAGCGGACATGATGGCGGCGCCGCCCGAGACCGCCACCACCGCTACACCGCGCGCCTTGGGCTTTGGCGCCTTTGCCATGAAGGATGCGGTTTCCACCATGGCTTCGAAATTATCCACCAGGATCGCACCCGCACGCTCAAACGCCGCGCGATAAGCGGCCTGGGAGCCCGCAAGTGATCCGGTATGGGACATGGCCGCTGCCGCGCCCTGCTCACCGGTGCCGAGCTTGAAGACAATCAGCGGCTTATCGGCGGCATCGGCAATTTGCGCCGCTTCAATGAAGCGCATCGGGTCCGGCATGCCTTCAAAAACACAGGCAATCGCGCGGCACGCCGGATCATCAGCCAGGAAGGAAACGCAGTCTGCAACATCAATATCGGAAGAATTGCCGGTAGTGAGCAAATGGCTCACGGAAACGCCACGCATCACCGCTTGTGCCAAGGAAAAGCCAAGCGCGCCGGATTGACTGACCAGACCGACCGCATGTGGCAAGGGCGCTTCCATGGGCGGCGGGACCATGAAGGTCACGCCGGCCTTGGTGCCGAAATTCAGCATGCCGATGCAATTCGGCCCGACAATGCGCATGCCCGCATCGCGGCCAATGGCGGCCAGGCGCTGCTGTGCCGCGATATCCTCCGCCCGCCCGGTTTCCGAAAAGCCGGAGGCATAAATCATCACGCCGCCAACGCCGGCCTTGGCGCAATCGCTCGCAATTTCTTCCACCGCATCCTTGGCGGCGACCACAATGCAGCAATCGGGCACTTCGGGCAGCGCTGCTACGGAAGCAAAACAAGGCCGCTCGCCTATCTTGTCATAGCGGCTATTCACCAGATGCAGCCGACCGGTATAGCCAGACAGCGCGCTGATGGTGCGATCCGCGAAGGAACCTGCGCGGGGGGAGGCGCCGATCACGGCGATCGAGGCAGGGTTGAACAGCCGCTGCATATCAGCATGGCGATAGACGCTGCGATGGGTGATGGACATTGCCTTGCTTCCTCCTGCAATTCCGGCTCGTTGCGGCCGGTTATGGTCACATGGGGCGCGCTCAGTGGCGCGCCCCTTTTTTATTTCAACGCGCGGCTTCCGCCAGATATTCCATCGCTGCCGCCACACCACCTGGCGCATGCGGCACGCCATTCAGCTTCAGCGCCATCTCCACCACGGAAAGCGTGCCTAGGATCATGGGTTCATTCAAATCGCCCAAATGGCCGATGCGGAATACCTTGCCGCCCAAAGGCCCAAGCCCGCCGCCGAGTGAGACATTGAAGCTTTGCAGCGCCGTGCGGCGCACCGCTTCCGCATCATGGCCTTCGGGCATCATCACCGCGGTCACGCTATCTGAATACCGATCTGGATTGGTGCAGAAAAGCTGCGGCCCCGCATTGCCGGACCAATGACGCACGCAACGCCGCACCGCTTCGGCAAGCCGTGAATGGCGAGCGAAAACCTGATCAAGCCCTTCTTCTTCCAGCAGGCGCAGGCTTTCCTGCAAGCCGTAGAACAAGGAAGTCGGCACCGTGCCCACAAATGATTTGTGCTTGCGCGTCAGCATATTCGTCCAGGACAGGTAGGATTTCGGCAAACGTGATGTCTTATGCGCAGCCATCGCCTTGGCCGAAACGCCAGTGAAGGACATGCCCGTTGGCAACATCAAGCCCTTCTGGCTGCCGCCCACCGCGACATCCACACCCCATTCATCCATCCGGAAATCAAGCGACCCGAGGGAGGAGATGGTATCGCTCAACAACAAGGCGGGATGCCCAACCTCATCCATCACGGCGCGCACTTGCTTGAGCGGCAGCACCATGCCGGTTGCGGTTTCATTATGCACGGCGCAGACAGCCTTGATGCTATGCGTCGTATCGGCAGCAAGCGCGGCGCGCAGTGCGGCGAAATCCAGACCGCGGCGCCAATCGGCGGCAATGGTTTCCGCTTCCAAGGACAGATCCTTCACCATTTGCGCCCAGCTCAGCGAAAAATAGCCGGTTTCGATGATGGCAACCTTGTCACCGGGGGAGAATAGATTGACCAGACTCGCTTCCCAGGCGGCGTGGCCTGAGCCCGTGTACATGAAAACATCCTGTTCCGTTTTCAGAATGCGCTTCAGCCCCGCGACGCAGGCATCATAAACCGGCATGAAGGCGGGATCGTTGAAATCAACAGTCACATGCGCCACTGCATGCAGCACGGAATCCGGAATATTGGTCGGGCCGGGATTGGCAAAGAATTGCCGCCCGCGCGGCAGACGAGGCTTAGAGGCCATGAAACAGCGTTTCCTTCTTTCGATTACTTAGTTGCGGCGCAGGCATCATTTCGCCAATTCCCGCGCCATGGATTCAAGCCCCGCCAGTGTCAGCGGATGCATGCGGTTTTCCATCAGCCCCTGCATCATGCCGATGGAATGGGTATAGCGCCAATGCTGCTGATCCACGGGATTGAGCCAAGCGGCGCGTCGGAAATGCCGCGTCAGGCGGCCCATCCAGACCACGCCTGATTCCTCATTCCAATGTTCGACCGAACCGCCGGGCTGAGAGATTTCATAAGGCCCCATCGTGGCATCCCCCACCAGCACCAGGCGCCAATCCGGGCCATAGGTGCGCAGCACCTCCTGCGTTGATTTTTCGGTTTCCTTGCGCCGGCGATTTTCGCGCCAGAGCCGTTCATAGGGGCAATTGTGGAAATAGTAGAATTCCAGATGCTTGAATTCGCCACGCGCGGCGGAAAACAATTCCTGGCAGATGCGGATATGATCATCCATCGAACCGCCAATATCCATCAGCAGCAGCACCTTCACCGCATTGCGGCGTTCCGGCACCATATGCAGATCAAGCGACCCACCATTGCGTGCGGTGGCGCCAATGGTTCCCGGCATATCCAGTTCCGTCGCGGCACCTGTGCGCGCAAAGCGGCGTAGCCGGCGTAAAGCGACTTTCATGTTACGCGATGAAAGCGCCTCATCCTCATCCAAATCCTTGTAGACGCGCTTGTCCCACACCTTGGCGGCGCGGCGATTGCGGCTTTCCTCCTGCCCGATCCTGACACCTTCCGGATTATAGCCATAGGCGCCGAAGGGCGATGTGCCGGCGGTGCCGATCCATTTTGAACCACCCTGATGCCGGCCCTTTTGTTCCGCGAGCCTTTGGCGGAGCGTTTCCATCAACTTGTCAAAACCGCCAAGCGCTTCGATCTGGGCGCGTTCTTCCTCGGTCAGGAATTTCTCCGCCATTTTGCGCAGCCATTCGGCGGGGATTTCCACCGTGGTTTCTGCCGTGCCGGGCGGCGATTCCAAGCCCTTGAAGATTTCGCCAAAAACACGGTCGAAGCGGTCCAGATGGCGTTCATCCTTCACCAGCGCAGCTCGTGACAGATGGTAGAAATCCTCCACATCAAAGCCCGCCACGCCAGCCTTCAACGCGCGCAGCAGGGCCAGATATTCCGTAATGGATGCCGGAACCCCGGCAGCGCGCAGCGCGATGATGAAGGGCGCGAACATCGTGCCGGTCTCCCTAGGCGACCACGCCGCCGGCTGCGGCCTCGCTCGCATGAACCTCGCGGATGAAGTCCCGCAGCACAGCGAAGGCGCGCACCGGGTCGTCCGCCTGCACGCCGTGCCCGCATCCCGTGAAACGTTCGAGGCGAACGAGGTGCGGTGGCAGATGCGTGGTGATCTCCTCACTGAACGCCATCGGCGTGATAGGGTCGCGGTCGCCCGCCATGACCAGCACCGGGCAGCGGATGGTGCGAAGCAGTGGGCGGAAATCCATCCGGCCATGCTCGTTGCGTGGCCCGTTGAAGTGTATCGCGACGGCATTGCGCACAATGGCGCGTTGGCGCATGGCGTCGTCCTGCGGCGGCTTCGCCCGATAGAGCGGCAGACAGACGGCAAAGTACCTGACCCGCGTGGCGTCGCCAGGATTCCGCCAGTAGGCTTCTGCCACCTGCCGTGCCTCAGTCCCGCCGAGCCGCTCAAAGGCCTCGAACACGACGTCGAAATCGATCCTTGCCGCGGTGCTTGCAAGCACTAGCGCCGCGGGGTGTGCCGGATGGCGGGTGGCGTAGGCCTGCGCCACGAAGCCGCCGAAGGAGGTGCCGAGCACGATGGGGCGCTTGATGCCGAGCACGTCGCAGAGCCCCTTCACGTCGTCGCCCCATTGCGCGAGGTTCCATTCCTGCGGATGGTCGCCACCGCTGCGGCCGCTGCCGCGCAGATCGACATAGATCAACTGCGCCGCGTCCGAGAGTGCGGAAAAGGCCGGCTTATAGATGGAATGGTCGAAGCCCGGCCCGCCATGCAGCAGCACGACCGTCGGCTTTGCACGCATGCGCGTCCCGTCTGGCACCAGCCCGGCGCCTTCGACATCGAAATAGAGCCTGGCACCGTTGACGGTGACGAACATGGTCGTCCTTCCTAGCCGCCGCGACGCCGCGTCAGGAAGGCCAGGCGTTCAAACAAATGCACATCCTGTTCGTTCTTGAGCAACGCCCCATAAAGCGGCGGGATCGCGGTTTTATTGTCCTGGCTGCGCAATGCCTCAGGCGGCATGTCTTCAATCGTCAGCAACTTCAGCCAATCCAGCAATTCGGAAGTGGCGGGCTTTTTCTTCAATTCATTCACATTGCGCACATCGAAGAACACCGTCAAAGCCTCACGCAGCAAATCCTGGCGGATATTCGGGAAATGCGTCTGCACGATCTTTTCCATCGTCTCGCGATCCGGGAAGCGGATGTAATGGAAGAAGCAGCGGCGCAAAAACGCGTCCGGCAATTCCTTTTCATTGTTCGACGTGATGATCACCACCGGCCGATGCCGTGCCTTCACATTGCGCCGCAGCTCATAGACATAGAATTCCATGCGATCGAGTTCGAGCAGCAGATCGTTTGGAAACTCGATATCGGCCTTGTCTATCTCATCAATCAGCAGCACCACAGGGTGGTCGGCTTCAAAGGCTTCCCACAGCTTGCCGCGCACAATGTAATTCGCAATGTCATGCACGCGCGGATCACCAAGCTGGCCATCGCGCAGCCGGCTGACGGCGTCATATTCATAAAGGCCCTGCTGCGCCTTGGTGGTGGATTTGATGTGCCATTCAATCAGCGGATAGCCGAGCGCCTTGGCGATTTCCTGCGCGAGCACGGTCTTGCCCGTGCCTGGCTCACCCTTGATCAGCAGCGGGCGTTCCAGCGCCACCGCGGCATTGACCGCAACCTCCAGCTCTCGGGTTGCGACGTATCTTTCAGTGCCTTTGAACTGCGCCACGCTCTGCTCCGTCTTTCTGGCCTTATGGTCGGGCGAGCGCCCCTTGCGCGCAAGCCCCGATTTATTCGGCGGGGGTGAGGCTCAAAACGGCACCTTCCGCCCGCGGGGCGCTGGGGGGTGCAACGCGCACATCGGCGGCGACAAGCGCACCTTCGGCGTCCATCACCGCAATGCGGTAAAAGCCGGGGCCGGGTGGGACCCAGCCCAATTCCCGCCGTGCGGCATCACGTGCGAGTGGCGCGCCATCCACCAGGAAGGTCAGGGGGCGCCGGCCACCAGCAACGCGCAGCACCACGGGGCCGGCACCTTCGGCCAATACCGCCCCGGGCGGGGGGAAGATCAGGCGCAAGGGATCACTGCCCAAGGCCGCCACGGGCGCTTCGGGGCGGCTCAGCGCGCGTTCCAGCGGCGCTTCCGGCAGCAAGGCGAAAAGCTTGGCTAGCACCGGCAAGGCAGCGTCCCGCCCGGTCAGGCCCGGGATTGGCGTGCCATCGGGCCGCCCTACCCAAACCCCGGCCACGTGCCGGCCATCAAAGCCAAAGGCCCAGGCATCGCGGCCACCCCAGGATGTGCCGGTCTTCCACGCCACTCCGCGCGGCCCGCCGCCCGGAAATTCCTGCACCAAAAGCCCCGCCACGGCGGCGGCGGCGCGCGCCTCCAAAACGGGCGCCCCTTGTGGTGCCGGGCCAGGGGTGAAGCGCAGGGTGCCCGCCCGCCCGCCATCACCCAGCAGCGCATAAAGCCCGACCATATCGCGGAGCGTCGTCCCCGCGCCGCCAAGCGCCAGCGGCAGGGACGCATCCACCCCGCGCGGCAGCACTGGCGCTGCCCCGGCTGAGCGCAGCGATGCCGCAAACCGCGCCGGGCCAATTCCATCCAGAAGCGCAACCGCCGGCAGGTTTAGCGAAAGCCGCAGGGCCTCGGCTGCCGTGATGCGGCCCACAAAGCCGCGATCGAAATTCTCTGGCGCATAGGCGCCAAAGCGGCGCGGCAGATCGGAGAGCAGCGTATCGGGCCTGACCAGCCCCTGTTCAAAGGCCATGGCATAGAGAAAGGGCTTGAGCGCGGAACCAGGCGAACGGGTCGCGCGCGTCAAATCCAGCGCGCCGGCGCGGTTCTCGGCGCCAAAGGCCCCACCCACCAAGGCGCGGGTTTCGCGCGAATGCAGTTCAGCGATGATCAGCGCCACGCTGGCCCGTTCCGGCAACCGCAGCAGCGCCTGCTGGGCCAGTCTTTCACTGGCGCGTTGCAGCCCGGCATCCAGGCTGCTGCGGATGGGCGAATCACCCCGCCGCGCCAATTCCCGCGCCAGATGCGGCGCCAGGCTCGGCATGGGTAGCCGCGCATTGGGCAAGGGTGCCGCCAGCGCCAATGCCTGATCCTCAACGGAAAGCATGGCCGCACCGCGCCGGCGCAGCACATCATCCCGCGCAGCGCGCGCGGCTTCCGCGTGCCGATCAGGGCTGAGCGCGGCTGGCCGTCGGGCCAAGGCAATCAGCAGCGCCGCTTCCGCCGCATCCAGCCGGTGCGCGGGTCGGCCAAACCAGGCGAGTGCGCCGGCACGTATCCCTTCGATATTGCCGGTTTGCGGCGCAAGCGTCAGCCAGATCCCCAGGATTTCCTGCTTGCTGAAGCGCGCTTCCAATTGAAAGGCGCGGAAGATTTCAATCGCCTTGGCGCGCAGCCCGCGCGGGCGCGGTTCCAAAAGCCGCGCCGACTGCATGGTGATGGTGGACCCGCCCGAGACCACCCGCCCCGCGCGCAGCCATTGCCCCGCCGCGCGCGCCAGCGCCAGCGGATCAACGCCGGGGTGTTGGTAGAAGCGCCGATCCTCCGCCGCGATCAGCAGATCAACCAGAATGGGCGAGACATCTTCGGGCCTGGTCGCCAGCCGCCAAAAACCGCCCGGCGCTGGCAAAACGGAAAGAATGCGCCCGTCGCGATCCTGCACCTCTACACCCACAGCATGCAGACGCGAGAGATTGGGCGGGAAAAGCCGATCCAGTGCGAAGGGCGCAAGCAACAGCGCGCCAAGGCAAGCGGCAAGCATCCATAGCGGCCGCTTGCGCAGCATGGCGCGCGGCGGCGTCACAGGCGGGCTCTGTTCTGAGGCATCAGGCGCATGTCATTCGGGGTCGCTCCATCATGTCAAGCAAAAGCTGGCGCGTGCCCCTGGGCGGCTTCCCGAATTCCGATAAGCTCCGCCAATGCGCGCGCTATTGGCGGGCGCGTGATGAAGGGGGCGGCCATGGCGATCAGCATTGGCATTGTGGGCTTGGGGCAGATTGCGCGTAAGCGGCATGTGCCGGCAATCGCGGCCAATGCCGGCTTTACCTTGGCGGGGCTTGCTGATCTTGGCGGCGGCGAACCGATCGCGGGTTTGCCCATCTACAAAGACCATCAGGCCATGTTCGCCGCTTGCGCGTTGGATGCGGTCGCGATCTGCACGCCGCCTGCGGCGCGCTTCGCCATTGCGCGCGATGCGCTGCTGGCGGGCAAGCATGTGCTGTTGGAAAAACCGCCCGCTGCGACAATGGGTGAGGCAGAGGCGCTGGTGGAATTGGCGGCGCGCTCTGGGCGCGTGGTCTATGCCTCCTGGCATTCGCAATGCAATCGCGCGGTAGAGGCTGCGCGGGTTTTTCTCGCGGATAAGCATTTGGCCCGGCTGCGCGTGGATTGGCATGAGGATTTTCGCGTCTACCACCCCGACCAGGAGTGGATTTGGCAGGTTGATGGGCTTGGCGTTTTCGACATGGCGATCAATGCGCTGTCGGTAATCAGCCGATTGTTCACGCCACCGCCTTTCATGCAGAGCGCGGAACTGCATATCGCCGCCAACCACGCCGCGCCTCTCGCTGCCACGATCCGCTTTGGCACGCTGGATGGCGCCGGCCCGTTGGAACTGCACGCGAATTGGGGTCATGTCGGCCCCGATCAACGAGAGCTACACATCACAACACGCTGCGGCCATGAAGTGGCATTGCTCGATAGCGGTGGAACACTGGTGATTGACGGCAAGGTGACGGTGCAGGCGACGCGCGAAGAATACCCGATGCTCTATGCCCGCTTCGCCGAATTGGTGCAGAGCGGCCAAAGCGAGGCCGATCTGACGCCGCTGCAAATGACGCTGGATGCGCTGGCGCTTGGCAAGCGCGTGGCCTTGCCCCGCTTTGAGGGTTAACTCTGATCCGCCCGGATTGAAGGCCCGGGCGGATCAAGCGTTGAGTTAAGCCGCCTTCAGCGCAGCGCGGATTTCCGTGACCGCCTCATCAATCATCGGCGCTGTCACATCCAAATGCGTACAGGCCCGCACGCGCCCGCCAAGGCCACTGACCGCGATGCCGCGCATTTGCAGCTTTTCCTGCAAGCGCGCGACATCCATGCCGGTGCCGCTGATATCGAAGAATACCAGGTTGGTTTCCGGGTCTTCCACCTTCACGCCTTCAATCTGCGCAAGGCCGCGCGCCAGCGCCTTGGCATTGGCATGGTCTTCCGCCAGCCGATCGATATTGTGGCCCAGCGCATAGATGCAGGCGGCGGCGCAAATGCCGCCCTGCCGCATGGACCCACCCAGACGCTGCTTCCAGCGCCAGGCGCGGCCGATAAACTCGTTGCTGCCACAGAGCACGGCCCCCAGCGGCGCGCCCAGCCCCTTGGTGAAATCCAGCCAGACAGAATCATAGGACGCGACCATATCCTTGGGCGCCACACCAGCGGCGACACAGGCATTCATCAGCCGCGCGCCATCCATATGCGTGGCCCAGCCTTCACCATGCGCGACCGCCGCCACGGCGTTGAGTTGCGCCAGCGGCCATACCGCACCACCACCGATATTGGCGGTTTGTTCCACCTCCAAAAGCCGCTGTGGCGGGGTGTAGCGGGTTTTCGGGCGAATGGCGCCGCGCAGGTCATCGGCGGTGAACATGCCCTTCGGCCCGCGCATCGGCATGATCTGCACGCCGGTCAGCGCGGCATGGGTGCCGCCTTCGCTATGCAGGATGTGGCTGGTTTCATGCGCCACGACCTCATCACCCTTTTGGCAATGCGTCAGGATCGCGACCACATTGCACATGGTGCCGGATGGCAAATACATCGCCGCTTCCTTACCCATCAGCGCGGCCATACGGTCACAAAGCTCATGCACCGTCGGGTCATCGCCATGCTGCTCATCGCCCACTTCGGCGCGCATCATGGCTTCCTTCATGGCCGGCGTCGGGCGGGTTTGCGTATCGGAATAGAGGTTGATGCGCACAGGCGGCGCACCAGGCGGCGGACGGTTCGGAGCATGGACCATGGCGGTATTCCCTTGATTGATGGCGGCAGGATGCAACGTGCTGCGGCTTTCTGCCAGGGGGTGGCGCTGGCTTCCTATGCCGGGGCAAAACTGCAAGGCTTCGTGCCGGAAACTTGTAGGGAAGCATCGCCATGCCCGATATCCGCAAACTCGTTTATCTGCGTGAGGAAAGCTTTGCGGAGGCCGGGCGCGTGGCACCGCGCCCGATCATCCGCGCCGTGGCGCTGATCCTGATCGGCAATCCCTATGCCGGGCGCTATCAGGCGGATTTGTCGCCCCTGGTGGAGATTGGCCCGCAGCTTGCGGCCCAAGTCGCGCCAGAATTGGTGAAGCTGCTGCGCGGGCCGGCGGTTTCCTATGGCAAGGGCGCCATTGTGGGCGCGGCGGGGGAATTGGAACATGCCGCCGCTATCCTGCACCCGGCCCTTGGCCGGCCCCTGCGGGAGGCGATTGGCGGCGGGGCGGCGATTATCCCATCTGCGGCCAAGATGGGCGGGCCTGGCAGCGCGCTCGACCTACCACTTGGGCATAAGGATGATGTCTGGTCGCGCGGGCATTTTGACGCGATCACCGTGAGCCTTGGCGATGGCCCGCGCCCGGATGAGATTCTGGTGGTGATTGGGCTCGCGGATGGCGGGCGGCTGTTGCACCGGATTGGGGAAGGGGCGCCGCGATAGGGTGACCCCGTTCAATTCCCGTCACCCAAGGCGCCTGCGGAAACCATGCCGCGCCTTGTCGAAGGCAGCGTCAAACAAGGGCGATAGTGCCGCCAATGTGCTGTGCGATGGGTTGAGCACTGCCACCCAGCCCATCCAGGCATAAATTGGGTGCGGCGAAAGCTGGTCCAGGGCGGTGAAGTCCCAAGGCCCCAGGACCACGCCCCCCTTACCCGGGCGCAACGGCACTGGCCCAAAGCGCGAAATATAGTCTCCCCGCGGCAGGCCAAGGCTCAGACGAAAAACACCAGGCCGATGCAGCGCTGATGCCTTGTCATTCGCGCCATCATGGTCCTTGAGCGTGGCAAAATAGATGCCCCTGGGAAGGCGCTTGCCGGGGTTGTAGAATAGCGCTGTCTCGCCCCAGGTGGTGGCAAGAGAAACATCGGCATAGCGGGCAGACAGCATGGCCGCGACCTCGTTCATTGTTGGTGCGGCCATGGCTTTTCTTCTTCCAAGGCAGAAAACTCAGGCTTCATGCCCGGCACGCCGCAGTACGGCGCAATGTTCCATTTTTGGTTCGGCATTTTCTATGTCCATGAGAATATGGGCAAAAAACTGCCCTGCGGCGATTGAAGACTGGGAATGCTCCAACGCAGCGTCAGCATGGGCCTGGCTTTCCCAAAGCACGACATCAACATAAGACCCATCATCCCGCCGCGCCGTGAGCCTCAGCAGGAAGCCTTCCTGCTTTTGCAGGAATTCCGACTGGCAAATGCCTGATGCGGCCAGCATCTCCACCTCGGAGCTTCCAGGCGCCAGCTTGAATGAGACCAATTCCAGGACTTGCTGCTTCACGATCATCCTCCATTCCCGGCGTCTTGCGCGCGGTGCCTGTCTTGTACGGAAAAATATGTCGCTTTCTGGCATATTTTGCGCCATAGGAACCGGATGACGATGTCCACCCGCCTCGCACGCCTTGATCGGCTTGAGGCTTGGCTGAAGAACGAAGATGCGCTCGCCTTGGGGGAGGCCGCGATCGAATTCGGCGTATCCCTGCGGACGCTGCACCGGGATTTGGAAATCCTGCGCGAACGGGGCGTTCCCGTGGAAAGCGAAAGGGGTCGAGGTGGCGGTGTGCGCATTGCACCTGGTTGGGGAATTGGGCGGATCAACCTGTCACGCCGGGAGGCGCTTGATCTGCTGATCGGCCTGGCCATCGGTGAAAGCCTGTATGCGTCACTTCAAATGAGCCATGCCGATGCAATTAGGCGCAAGGTCATGGGCAGTTTCGCGCCTGGTGAGCAGCGCCGGATTGCGGCGATGCGCAAACGCATCAGGATTGGTGGGGCAGCGTCTGGCGCAGTGCTGGCATCCCTTGAAAAGACCCGAAAGCAATGCGGACACGCCCTGAAGGAAGCTTTCGCCCTCAATCGCGTCATCAGCATGCGCTACCGGGACCGACACCGGAACCATACGGAAAGGTTGATTGAGCCTCATTTCCTGCTGCTCAATCCGCCAGTCTGGTATGTGCTGTGCTGGGATCAATTGCGCGGCGATATTCGCGCCTTTCGGTGTGACAGGATGACGGATGCCTTCGTCACCGATACCATCTTCAAGCCGCGCCCTTGGGATGACTTCGCCAGGATGCTGGAGGGGTACCCCACACGTGAGGCTTAGAAAGCTTTCAAGCCAAGAAGCTAACTTGGCTTGAAAATACCCGAAGTTTGTAAGACCGCATTTTCCGGGTCGCCAAGTGTTTGCACTTGGCTTGAAAATACGTGGGAATTTTTCGGGTCGCATTTTCCGAGTCACCAAGTGTTTCCACTTGGCCTGAAAATATGCGGAAGTTTGTGAGACCGCATTTTCCGAGTCGCCAAGTGTTTCCACTTGGCTTGAAAATGCTTACGCCGCCTCACTCTCTGCCCGACGCGCATGGCGCTTACGCTCATGCGGATCAAGGTGGCGCTTGCGGAGCCGAATGGCGCCCGGCGTCACCTCAACCAATTCATCATCTTCAATATAGGCAATAGCCTGTTCCAGGCTCATCTTGCGCGGCGGGATCAGCAGCAGCGCCTCATCCTTGCCGGCGGCGCGGATGTTCGTCAGCTTCTTTTCCTTGATCGGGTTCACTTCCAGATCATTGTCGCGCGAATGCTCGCCCAGGATCATGCCGACATAAACCTTGACGCCGGGGTCAACAAACAAGGTGCCGCGTTCCTGCAAATAGAACAGCGCGTATTGAATGGCCTCACCATCCGAATTCGAAATCAGCGAACCATTGCGCCGGCCTTCAATCGGCCCGGCCCAGGGGCGATAGCCAAGGAACAGCCGGTTCATCATGCCCGTGCCGCGCGTATCGGTCAGGAATTCGCCGTGATAGCCAATCAAGCCACGAGACGGGATGTGGAAGGTCAGCCGCACCTTGCCGCCGCCCGAAGGCCGCATGTCCTGCATCTGGCCCTTGCGGAGCGACATCTTCTCCACCACCACGCCGGAATAGCTTTCATCCACATCAATCAGCGCTTCTTCGAAGGGTTCCTCACGCTCACCGGTTTCGGGATTATCGCGCGTCAGCACGCGCGGGCGCCCGATGGTCAGTTCAAACCCCTCACGCCGCATGGTCTCGATCAGCACGCCCAATTGCAATTCACCACGGCCGGCCACTTCGAAGGCGTCAACTTCTTCGCTCACCTTCACCTTGATCGCGACATTGCCTTCGGTTTCCTTGAACAACCTTTCGCGAATCTGGCGCGACGTGACCTTCTTGCCCTCACGCCCACCCAAGGGGCCGTCATTGATACGGAAAGTCATGGCGAGCGTCGGCGGGTCCACCGGCAGCGCGGGCAGCGGTTCGGTCACTTCGGGGGAGGCTATGGTATCGGGGATTGTCGCGTCCGAAAGCCCGGCGATGGCGATGATATCACCCGCGCGCACCTCATCCACCGGCACGCGCTCAAGGCCCGAGAAGGTCATCAGCTTGGTCAGCCGCCCGCTTTCCACCACCGTGCCATCCTGGCGCAGCACACGCACCGGCATATTGATGCGCGCAACACCTTGTTCGACGCGTCCGGTCAGGATGCGGCCCAGGAAATTGTCGCTTTCCAGGATGGAGGCATTCATCGCGAAGGGTTTTTCGAGGTCCACCTTCGGTTCCGGCACATGGGACAGGATCAGGTCAAATAGCGGCGCCAAATCCTTGCGCGCACCATTCAGTTCCAAATCCGCCCAGCCCTGCCGGCCGGAAGCAAACAGCGTGTGGAAATCAAGCTGCTCATCGCTGGCACCCAAAGCCGCGAAAAGGTCGAAGACTTCGTTATGCACCTCATCCGGGCGGGCATCCTGGCGGTCCACCTTATTGATGACCACAATCGGCTTCAGCCCGCGCGCGAGCGCCTTGGTGAGCACGAATTTTGTCTGCGGCAGCGGGCCTTCGGCGGCGTCGCACAGCACAATGGCGCCATCCACCATGGACAGGATGCGTTCCACCTCACCGCCGAAATCGGCGTGGCCAGGCGTGTCCACGATGTTGATCTTCACGCCTTTCCATTCCACGGCGGTGGATTTGGCAAGGATGGTGATGCCGCGTTCGCGTTCCAGATCATTGCGGTCAAGCGCGCGTTCGGCAACCTGCTGATTGGCGCGGAAGGCGCCGGCCTGGCTCAGCAGCTTGTCCACCAGCGTGGTCTTGCCGTGGTCAACATGGGCGATAATGGCAACGTTACGAATCTGCATGGAACACCTGGGAAGGAGCCTGGCAAAACGCCACCAGCCCGGCTCCCAAGGCTTGGGGGCGAGCGGTGGTTTCCATCCAGGCGTTTCGTTATGGCGGGGAGATAGGGGGTCGCGCCGGAAAAAGCCAGAGAAAAGCGTATGACAGTTGAAGGCCTATCCGAGCGCCGCTGCCACCCCACCGGACCGGCCGCCCACCAGCGCGGCCAGGTCTGCCTGGGGCCGGGCGCCGAAATGGGAAATCACCTCGGCCGCCGCAACGCTGCCCCAACGGCCGCATTCGGGCAGGGGCAAGCCACGTGTCAGCGCCGCCATGAAGCCGGCGGCATAGGCATCCCCGGCGCCGGTACTGTCCACCAGCTTGGTCGGCTCGGCGCGGATTTCATGAGTTTCAGTGCCAGCGATGATGCGGCTGCCCTTTTCGCTGCGGGTCAGGGCGGCAATGGCCACTTCGGCGCGCACGGCCTTGGCCGCGGCGTCGAAATCCTCGGTCTCATAAAGGGCGCAAATCTCGGCTTCATTGGCGAAGACGATATCGGCTTCTTCGCGGATAAAGGCGCGGAAGGCAGCGCGGTGGCGGCCCACGCAGAAGGGATCGGATAGCGTGATCGCCACTTGCCGCCCGGCCTGATGCGCGGTGCGCGCTGCCGCGCGGAAGGCGGCCTGGGCCGCCGGCGGGTCAAAAAGATAGCCTTCCAGATAGACAATCCGCGCGCTGGCAATGGCGGCTTGGTCCAGATCAGCCTCCCCAAAGGTGACGCAGGCGCCAAGAAAGGTGTTCATGGTGCGCTGACCATCGGGGGAGACCAAAATCAGGCAGCGCGCGGTGGGGGCGCCGCCGGAAAGGGGCGGGGTTGGGAAAGACACACCTGCGGCGGTGATGTCATGGCGGAACACACGACCCAGCCCATCATCCGCGACCTTGCCAAGATAGCCGACCTTGGCGCCAAGCCCTGCTGCCACCGCGCAAGTATTGGCGGCGGACCCGCCGCTGCTTTCAATGCCTGGGCCCATGGCAGCGTAAATCGCCTCTGCCTGGTCAGTGCCAATCAGCGCCATGCCGCCCTTGGCCATGCCATGTTCTTCCAGAAAGCTGTCCTCGGCACGCGCCAGCACGTCCACAATGGCATTGCCGATGCCAAGAATATCAAGGCTGGGGGGGGTCATGGGCGAGGGCTCCGGGAAAAGGTTGCGGCGGGATTAGCCTTGGGCGAGGGTGGCGTCCACCATGCCGCAAGCGCTTCTTCTCGCCTTACGCCAAATGGGCGATCCTGCCTTTCGCCTTCCCCTGATCCTGGGCGTGCTGGGGGCGGCCCTGGCCGTGGCGGGGTTGATCGGCTTGGCCGCTTGGCTTGCGGGTTGGGCGGCGGCGGGCGGGCCGGAATGGCTTTCCTGGATCACCCAGGCGGGCGGTGCGGCGGCCGGGGTATTCCTGGGCTGGTGGCTGTTCCTGCCGGTCGCGCTTGGTATCGCGGCACAATTCACCGATAGCGTGGCAGGCGCGGTGGAACGGCGCCATTACCCCGGGCTCGCCGCGCCTTCCGGCGCTTCCGCCCTGGCGCAGGCTGGCTATGGCGTCTGGTTCGGGGTGAAATTGCTTGCGCTGCAACTTCTGCTTTTGCCGCTGTTTTTCATTCCGTTTCTGGGGGCGCTGCTGGCGCTGCTGATTTCGGCGCATGGGCTTGGTGCGGGGTTGCTGCGCGAAGTGGCGCTCAGGCGCATGAACCTGGCGCATTCGCGCATTGCCTGGCAGCGTTTGCGCTGGCAGGGCTGGATGCTCGGCCTTGCTTTGGCCCTCATGGCGATGGTGCCGGTGCTTAATCTATTCGTGCCGATCATCGGAATTGCGGCGGCTGCGCATTTGCTGATCCGCGGCCTTGGTGGATTCGATACGCTTTCGGGCGCATCTACAAAAAGCGGGGGATAACCCGTTTTCGCCCGTTGTGGCGCGCCAGAGTCGCATGCTAGCCGAAGGCATCAGCAACGCGAATCAGCCAGGGGGCCAAAATGTCGCTTTTCCGCCGCAAGGATGAAGCCACCACTCCGCCAGCACCGGAACCAACCAGCGTGCCGACGGCGCGTGATCCCGACCTGGCGGTGCCGCCCTTCCGCCCGGCGGCGGTAGTGCCGCCCGCGGCAAGTGCGGCTGCCTCGTCCGCGAAGCCCACCATCACGCCATCCCCCGCCGCGCGCCCTTCGACACCTACGGCTGGCCGCCCCACCGGTCGGGCCGAGGCTGGTGAAAAGCGCGTCCTGCAATTGGGCAAGGGCATCAGCATTCAGGGCAGCGTGACGGAAGCCGAGCGCATCGTCATTGAAGGCACCATGGAAAGCCAGCTTTTGCAGTGCCAGGAATTGGCCATCAGCCATTCCGGCGTCTTCAAGGGTGAAGTGCAGGTCGAAGATGCCGATATCGCCGGCGTGTTTGACGGCACGCTAACCGCCACCGGCAGCCTGATCATCCGCGCCACCGGCCGGGTATTGGGCGTGGCGCGGTCCCGCCGCCTTTCGGTGGAAGATGGCGGGCAGCTCACCGGGCGGATGGAAATGATCACCGAAGCACCTTCCAGCCCTGCCATGGCTGTGGCGCCGCCCGTGCGCGTGGTCGAATCCAGCGAATCCTGATCTGGCGCCGCGTGCGCCAGCGGCCAAGGCCGGCAGTCCCACCACCGCGGCGAAGCATATCGGCGCGGCCTCTTTCCCTTGGCCCCATGGGCGCCGCCAGCCTGGCTTTGGCGGTGCTCTTGCTTACCCCCGCCTGCCGCAAGGCTGAAGCCGAGAATGCCGCGCTTGGCCTGGAACAGGCGTTGCGCGACACCAGGGCAAGCTTGGCCGTGCTTGGCATGCCCGAAACCATGACCCCAATCCGCGCTGCGCCCTTGCCGCCGCCGCCGGGCAGCGCCAGCGCCCCGCGCCGCTTGGGCGCCAGCCCACCCCCCGCCGCCAGCGTTTTGCAGGGACGAGAGCCCGAGGCAGTGATCTCTGCCCTTGGCGAACCCGCCTTACGCCGGCGGGAGGGGGAGGCAGAGATCTGGCTCTATCAGGCGCCGGATTGCCGGTTGGACCTGGTTTTCTACCCGGAGGCGTCGCGACTGGTGCTGACCCATGCGGCGGCCAGGGCCTTTGGCGCGCGGCGCCTGACCGAATCGGCCTGCATGGCAGCGATTGCGCGCGTGCCCAATCCGCCACCCTGGACCGCCCCCGGCGGCGGGGGCTGAATAGCGCGCATGGACCTTTGGCTTGATGCTTTTGTGCCGGCCTTTGCGCTGCTTGGCCTTGGGGCGCTGTTGCGCCGCATCCTGCTACCCATGGATGCGGTTTGGGCAGGCATGGAAAAGCTGATCTATTGGGTGCTGCTGCCAAGCCTGATCCTTTCCGCCCTGGCAGCGCTTGATCCCGCGAGCCTGCCGCTGGGTGCCATGGCTTTCACCATTTGGGGCGCGCTTGCCATCGGTACGCTGATTTCCGTGCTGCTGGCGCGCTTCATGGGGCATGGGCATGCCGCCATGACATCGGTCCTGCAGGGCGGCATACGCTTCAACAACCTGATGGGCTTTGCGATTGTGGGCGCGATTTTCGGCGCCGAGGGTATCAGCTTCGGCGCAGTGGCCACCGGCATCATCGTGCCCTTTGTGCAAAGTGTGACCACGCTTGCCTTCGCGATGGATGGCAGCCGCGGCAGGCCAAAGCCATTGGTGATCCTGCGGCAATTGATCCTGAACCCGCTGATCATCGCCTGCATCCTGGGCTTCACCATCGCCGCACTCGGCGGCTTTCCCCCGGGAGTAAAGCCAACCATCCAAACCCTGGGGCGCGCATCAGTGGCGCTTGGCCTGCTATGCGTTGGCGCGGCGCTATCCTGGGAGAGTTTTACCGACCGCATCCCAACCCAGGCGCTGACAGGCGTTTTGAAACTGGTGGGCATGCCCGCCATTACCTATGCCCTGGGGACATATGCCGGTCTGCCGCCCTTGCCGCTGGCAGCGGCGGTGATCTTCATGGCACTGCCAACAGCGGCCACTTCCTATGTGATGGCGCGCGCCATGGGGGGTGATGCCAAGCTGATGGCCGCCATCACCACCACGGAGCATATCGCTTCCATCCTGACGCTGCCCTTTTGGGTCATGTTGGTTTTGGGGTGACGCTATTGGCGCCGGGCAGGCGCCTTCCCATATCAAAGATATCTTCGTGTCTGACAGGGAAAATCCACCGATGATGCGTCTTCTTCTTATCCTCTGCGCGCTTTATGCTGCCAGCGCCGTGGCGCAAGCCTCGCCGCCATCCGCCGCGCAAGATGCCGTACCCGTTCAGCAGGAACGGAGCCTTTCGGAACGCGCCGGCGCCGCCATGGGTCGCGCGGCAGAGGAAACTACCTCGGCCTTTGGGCGTGCCTTGCAATGGACGGGGCGGCAATTGGAAGGCGCCGGCCAATGGACCGCCCGGCGGGGCGAGACAATCGGGGGCGAGCGGCCGGCAAATGCGCCCGCGCCCGCACCGGTTCGCTGAAGTTTTTTACGACTGTTCCGGTAGCGTAATTTCCAGCCAGCCGCGCGCATCCATTCGCGCGGCATCGCCGGGCAGCAGCAAAACGGTGGTGGTATCGCTTTCCACAATCGCCGGCCCCGCGACCGGCTGATCCGCGCCAAGGGAGGCGAAATCATAGACCGGCACTTCTGCCACGCCACCTTCCAGCGTGATGCGGCGCGCGCCACGCGGCTTTGCCGTGGCGCCTGTAGCCGTGCCCGCCGGGGCTGGCATCGGCGGCAAGCGGCCAATCACCGCAAGCCTAGCATTCACCAGCACAACCTCTTCCTGCCGTAGCGCATAGGTGAATAGCGCTTCGTGGCGCGCATGGAAGGCATCACGCAGCCGATCGGCAAGCCCAGCACCTTCCCAGGCAACATGATCCAAAGGCACGGCGATATCAAAAACCTGTTCGCCATAGCGCATATCTGCTGCGCGCCGCGTTTCCACCGTGCCGCCAAACCAGCTGGCGACGCGCGCGCGGCCTTCCTTTTCCAAAGCGGCCCAAATGGCGCGGAGCGCCTCATCATCCGGCACGCCGCCCGTATTCAATTCGCTGCGCGCCATTTCGTAGCGCAAATCCGTATGCAGCATGCCCCAGGCGGAAAGCCCGGCAGCGAAAAATGGCACCGCCACGCGCTTCATGCTGAGTTCCCGCGCCACTGCGCTGGCGTGCAGCCCCGCCGCGCCTCCGAAAGCCAGCAGACAGAAATCGCGCGGATCAACGCCGCGCCTGACGGTCGCCACGCGAATCCCATCCGCCATGCGGATATTCGCCAAGCGATGCACGCCCGCCGCCGCGGCCATGGCATCAAGCCCAAGCTTGGTGCCGAGGCTTGCAAAAGCGCGCTCCGCCGCTGCCATATCCAGCTTGCGTTTGCCGCCCAGGAAATTCGTCGCATCCAGATAGCCCAGCACCAGATTGGCATCCGTCACCGCCGGTTCCGTGCCACCCTGCCCATAGGCCGCTGGCCCCGGCACTGCGCCGGCGCTGCGCGGGCCAACCTGCAAGGTGCCGCCAGCGCCGATATGGCCAATCGAACCACCACCCGCGCCAAGTGTCACGATATCCAGGCTTTCCAGCGCAATGCGTTCGCCGGCGACATCGCGGCCTCGGCCAAGCGCGGCATCGCCTTCCTGAATCAGCGCGATATCGGTGGAGGTGCCGCCGACATCAAAGGTGATCAGATCCTGCCCGAGGCCCCGTTCCGCCAAGGCAACACCCGCCGCTACACCACCCGCCGGGCCGGATAGCGCCGTGCCTGCTGCCAAGCGCGCCGCTTCTTCCACCGGCGCCACACCGCCATGGGAGAGGATCACAAACACCGGCCCGCCATAGCCCGCCTGTTCCAGCCGCCCGCGCAGCCGCGCCAGATAGCGGGATACAATCGGCCCGACATAGGCATTCACCGCTGCTGTCGAAAAACGCTCAAATTCCTTGATCTGCGGCAGCACCTCGGCCGAGGTGGTGATGAAAACCTCAGGCAAGGCTGCGCGCAATGCCTCGGCTGCCGCGTTTTCATGCCGCGCATCGCGCCAGGAATGGAGGAAACATACCGCGACCGCTTCCACCTTTTCCGCGCGCAATTGTTCAATCGCGGCATTGAGTGATGCCTGATCCAACGGGATTTCCACCCGCCCATCCGGGCGCAGCCTTTCGCGTACCGCAAGCCGCAAGCGGCGCGGCACAAGCGCGGGCGCGGCGGGCAGGCGCATATTGTAGCGTTCGGGCTTCAGCCCTTCGCGCATTTCAATCACATCGCGATGCCCTTCGGTGGTGAGCATCGCAATCTTCGCCCCCTTGCGTTCCAACAATGCATTGGTGGCAACGGTGGTGCCATGGACGATGCGTTCTGTCTGGCGCAGCAGATCGGCAAGCGTGACACCAAGGGTTTCGGCTAGAACAACAAGCCCAGCGACCACACCTTCGGATTGATCCGCAGGTGTGCTGGCTGCCTTGGCGAGCGTCGTGGTGCCATCAGCGGCGACACAGACCACATCGGTGAAAGTGCCGCCGACATCAACGCCAATGCGATAGGTCATGATCTGATATCACCTAGGTTGTTGGTTTCGAGCCAAGCTTTCAGCATGGGCGCAGTCCTTCGCGGAGATGATAAATCAGGGACAGAAGTAAAATCAGCCGCCCACACAATAGAGCCTCACGATAAATGCAAAAACAAAAAACCATAACAAAGAAAAAAGCGGAATTATGTAAAAGAAATGACCTTTGACGAAAGATGCCCACTCATTCCTAGGTACAGGAATCCAACTCGCATCATGCTCAGTTGGAGTAGTACCCGGCTCAATCATCATGGGAGAGAAACTCTCATACAATCCACGCTTCCAGAAGAAAAACTCGACAATGTCATTGAATGGCAAACGGACAACCAACCAGGCACCCAGGAAGAATACCAATAGTCCAGCTGGCTCAGTTTTAAAGCTCGCTACGGTCGTCGCCAGCACTTTAGAGAAACCACACATCCAGGCCGCTGCCAAAACATAAATCAGCATCGTAAAAGTCAAGCCTACCACACCAGCAATGAGATGTATCTGCCAAACCGCTACCTGACGCTTCACGGCGAAGCCCCCATGAGCAGTTCAGTGTGCGATACGGTGGCCACCATGTCAGATCTCAGATGGCGCAATGATCAAACCCTCCGCCGCATCAGCCACGCGCGCGGCGGGGTCGCGTTTTTCCGGCGGCCCCCAACCGCCGCCGCCGCCTGAGAGCACATGCAATTGATCGCCGGGCGCCAAGGGAATGCCGACTTCCTTGGTACGCAAATCCCGCGCGCTGCCATCGGCGCGTTCCAGCCGGTAATGGTGTGGTGCGCCATCCTGGCCACCCAGCATCCCCGCCGCGCCATAGCGCACACCATCACCGGCGGTATTCGCCACTGATGGGCCATCGGTTTCCAATTTCAGCAGCAAATCGCCACCAAGCCCGCCGCGATAGGTGCCATCACCCGCGCTGCCGGGGCGGAATTCATGGCGCACAAAATACAGCGGGAAACGCGCTTCCGCCATTTCCACACTGCCGAATTTCAAACCACCGGCGGAATGCCATTCGCCCGCAGTGGACCAACCATCGCCGCCCGAAGAACCACCGCCACCTGGCCGCGCATGGAACATGTGCCAGACGAAAAAGCGCCCTGGCCGGCGTGGGTCTTTCCCTTTGATCGCCACGCGAAAGCGCCGCCCCCATCCGCCCATGGCGCGATCAGGGCAGGCGTTTGCCAGTGCTTTGACCACCGCCTCCACAATCTCATTCGAACAATGCGATGTGCACATGGTCACAGGCGCGCCTTCAGCCGCCCAGACCACCGTGCCTTCGCGCGCCTTGATCGTGAGTGGCCGGAAGCAACCATCATTCTTTGCCACTTCCGGATCTAGCAAGAAGGCAAGCGCCATGCGCACCGCACTCGCCATATTGGGATAGGATGAATTGACGAAGCCAGGCGTTTGCGGCGCGCTTTCCGTGAGGTCCACGGTCAGGTGATCGCCCTCTTTCGTCACGCGCGCGCGAATGGCGATATCCTGGCCGCCAAAGCCATCATCATCCAGAAACGCCTCACCCAGCCAGGTGCCATCGGCCCAGGTGGAAATGATGCGCCTGGTATGCGCTTCCGCGAGTACCAGAATCGCATCCACCGCCGCCACGGTGGTATCGGCGCCATAGCGTCCCAGCACCGATAGCAGGCGCTTTTCGCCGAGATGCGCGGCGCCGATCATTGCCATCAGATCACCACGCACATCGCGCGCCAGCCGCGTATTGGTGATGATCATGCGCACAAGGTCTTCGCGCGGCAGGCGCCCTTGGCCGAGCAGAATCGGCGGCACGCGCAGCCCTTCCTGCCAAATCTCCGTCGCCCCTGGATTATAGCCGCCATGGGTCGCGCCGCCGATATCCGTGTGATGCGCGCGCACGACCGACCAGAATACCAAGCGCCCTTCGGCAAAAACCGGCACAATGGCTGTCAAATCCGGCAAATGCGACCCGCCATGATAGGGGTCGTTCAACAAATAGATGTCGCCTTCCTGTACGCTATCGCCAAAGGCATCGCGCACCGCCTGCACTGCAAAGGGCATGGCGCCGACATGGACCGGAATATGATCTGCCTGCGCCACCAGCCGCGCTTCGGCATCACACAAGGCAATGGAGAAATCGCGGGACGAGTTCAGGATTTGCGAATAGGCGGTGCGCAGCATCGCCTCCCCCATTTCCTCCACAATGGCGCGGAAGCGGTTATCGAGGACCGAGAGCGTGACGGGATCAGGGGCGGTTTTCATGGGGTGAAGGCTTCCCCCGAAGCCCCGCCGCGTCAAGGCTTCGCAGCGGGGCAAAACGGGGCCATGATCAGCCCAACCAATGCAGGAGGAAACCATGGCCGTTCATGTTGCATCACCTGACCTGAAGATCATTGCCGAGGGGCTGCGCTTCCCCGAAGGCCCGGTTGCCATGCCCGATGGGTCGGTGGCGCTGGTGGAAATCGAGGCGCGGCGCATCATGAAAGTGGCGCCCAATGGGGCGAAGACCACGATCGCCACGGTGGAAGGCGCGCCGAATGGCCTGGCACTCGGGCCGAATGGCAGCTTCTATGTCTGCAATAATGGCGGCTTCACCTGGCATGAAGAACCCGGGATTTTGCGCCCGAGCGGTCAATCGCCGGATTATTCGGGCGGGCGGATTGAACGGATTGATGGCGCCACCGGCAAGGTTGAAGCGCTGATCCGGGTTTGCGATGGGCGGCCTTTGCGTGGGCCGAATGATTTGATGTTTGATGGCAAGGGCGGTTTCTGGTTTTCCGATCTCGGCAAGGTGCGCGCGCGGGATCGCGACCATGGCGGCGCTTATTGGGCATCGGAAGACGGATCGCACGTGGTGGAAGCGGCTTTTCCGGTATTTGGCGGCGCCAATGGGATTGGGATCAGCCCTGATGGCAAGACGCTTTATGTGGCCGAGACCGAAACTGGCCGGCTTTGGGCCTGGGATATTGAAGCACCCGGCAAGCTGAAGAAGGAACCCTGGCCATCCAGCGCGGGCGGGCGTGTGTTGTGCCAATTCCCCGGCTATCGGCGGCTCGATAGCCTCGCGATTGCAGCTTCGGGCAATGTTATTGTGGCGACACTGGTTTCGGGCGAGATCACAACTGTGTCACCTTCGGGCGAGATTCTCCGCACCGTGAAAATGCCCGAACGCATGCCGACCAATATCTGCTTTGGCGGGCCTGATATGCGCACCGCCTATATTACGCTGTCCAACACTGGGAAGTTGGTCGCGATGCAATGGGATGAGCCAGGGCTGCGCCTGCCGCATAATTGAGGAGGGGCGCGCCTTATCCCAATTCGGCCAGCACATCCGCCGTGTGCTGGCCAAGCGCCGGGGCTTCCGCCACAAAGTGGCCAAGCCCCGGCAGCATCGGCAGCGGCACGGCGCCCAATTGCGGCTGGGGAATGCGCGCGGCGGCACCATAGGCCACCACATGCTCATTCGCCAACCAATCAAGCGGCGTATTGACGCGGTCAGCGAGTAGCCTTTCGCCCTGCAAGATTGTCACCCATTCCGCAACGGGCTTTTTCAGAAAAGCCGCGCGAATGATGGCGTAGAGTGCTTCCCTATTCTGCCAGCGCAGATCGAAATTCAGGAAGCGCGGATCAGTGGCGATATCAGCGATGCCAAGCGCACCGCAGAGCTTCGGCCATTCCGCTTCACGCACCAGCGTAATCATCACCCAGCCACCATCTGCGGCGCGATAGGCGCCCGCCGGCGCATTGGGCGGTGCGGCCGATTTGCCCTGTACGCCCCATTCGCCGATTTGGTGCGTCAACAGATTGGACGTGGCCGCCATCAGCGACATGTCAATCACGCGCCGACGCGGCGTGGTATCCTGCGCGCGCGCAGCAAGCGCCACTTGCACGGCAGAAAAGGCATAAATCCCGGTTGCCATATCGGCGATGAAGGCACCGGCCTTATGCGGCGCGCCATCCGCACCCTCATTCAGGCTGACAAAGCCGGAAAAGGCTTGCGCCACGGAATCCGTACACGGCCGTTCCGCATAAGGCCCGCTTTGCCCAAAACCGGAAATGGAAAGACAAACCGCATCCGGCTTGGCATTTTCCGGCCCGAGGCCGATGCGCGCCGCCACGCCGGGACGGAAGGCTTCAATCAGCACATCGGCCTGCGCCGCCAAGGCAGCGGCAGCGCGCTTGCCTTCTTCCGATTTCAAATCCAGCACAACGGAACGCTTGCCGCGATTGAAACACACGGTCATGACCGAAACCGTATCCTTGGCCGTGCCAAGCCCGCGCGACCAATCGCCTTCGGGTGGTTCAAGCTTGATGACATCGGCGCCGCAGGCGCCCAGCATCATGCCGCAATAGGGTCCCGCAATGCCCTGGCCGGCATCCAGCACCCGAAGCCCCTTATAGGGCCGCATCGCTTCATTCATCGCGTTTCCTCCAGCGCCAAATCATGCCTATCCTGACGCCAAATCAGGATATGGGAAGGGGCCAGCCATGAAGATCACACGCCGCGCCGCAATTGCCGGTGCCTTGCTGCCATTTGCCGCACGAGCGCAGGCGCCGGAATGGCCAAGCCGCCCGGTGCGCTTCATTGTGCCCTATCCGCCAGGCGGGCCCACCGACATTATGGGCCGCATCGTCGCGCAAGCCGTGCAGGGCCCGCTTGGTCAGCCTTTCGTGGTGGAGAATCGCGCCGGCGCCAATGGGCTGATTGGGTCTGAGCAAGCGGCGCGCGCCGCGCCTGATGGAAGCACTTTTCTGGTCAATGCCTCGGCCCATGTGATTGTGCCACATCTGACCCCCAATATGCCGATTGATGTGCTGGCAGATTTCGCGCCGGTGACGAATATCGCTGCCGTGCCGCTATGGCTGGTAGTGAATCCGGCGCTACCGGTGAGGAGTGTCGCGGAATTCATCGCCTATGCGCGCGCCAATCCGGGGCGGATCGCTTATGCGTCTTCGTCCCAAGGTGGTGCGCCGCATTTGGCGGGGGAATTGTTCAAGCTGATGACCGGAACCGATCTGGTGCATGTACCCTATCGCGGCAGCGGTCCGGCGGGGCAGGACTTAATTGCGGGCACGGTGCAGGCGATGTTCGATTCCGTGCCGGCCAGCGCGGGTGCGGTGCGTGATGGGCGCTTGCGCGCGTTGGGCGTCACCACGCGCAATCGCATCGCGCCCTTCCCGGATTTGCCGACCATCGCTGAGGCCGGCGTGCCTGGCTATGAAATTTCGACCTGGTACGGCATTTGGGCGCCAGCGCGCACGCCGCCCGCCATCATTGCGCGCTTGCAGCAGGCGGTCGCCAGCGCCGCGCGCAACCCTGAAACACGCGCGCGCTTTGATGCTTTGGGTGCAGAGCCCGTCGCCGATAGCCCGGAAGATTATGCACGTTTTGTCCGAGCGGAATTTGATCGTTGGGGCAAGCTGGTGCGCGATGCGCGCATCAAGCTTGATTGAAGGTGGCTGACATGGAAACCGATTATCTGGTGATTGGCGCCGGTTCTGCCGGCTGCGTGGTGGCAAGCCGGCTTGGCATGGCGGGAAGGCGTGTGACGCTGTTGGAAGCCGGGCCCAAGGATCGCCACCCCTGGATTCACATCCCCGCCGGCATGCTGAAGCTGATGCAGAACCAAAAATTGGTGAATTGGGGCTACACCACGGAAGCCGATGCCGGCAGCAATAACCGCGAAATCCGCTGGCCGCGTGGGCGCACCTTGGGCGGCACATCTTCCATCAACGGCATGCTTTATGTGCGCGGCAATCCAGCCGATTTCGATCTTTGGGCGCAAATGGGCTGCCGCGGCTGGAGCTATGAGGAAGTACTGCCGCTGTTTCGCCGCAGCGAAACCTATCGCAATGGTGGCGATCCTTCCGTGCGCGGTCAGGATGGGCCTTTGCAGGTGGAAGATTACCGCACCATCCTGCCGCTCACGCATCGCTTCATCGAAGCGGCGCAGCAGGCGGGCCATCCCTTCCGCCAGGATTTGAACGGCGTTGAACAGGAAGGTGTCGGCTATTCGCAAATGACGCGGATTGGCCGTTGGCGCGGTTCCACCGCCCGCACCTATCTGGCGCAGGCGGGTGACAAGGTTCAGGTGGAAACCGAAGCCCAGGTCACGCGGCTATTGTTTGACGGCAAGCGCTGCGTGGGCGCGGAGTTTCGCCAGGGCGGCGTGCTCAAGCAAATCCGCGCCAGGCGAGAAGTGATCCTATCCGGAGGTGCCGTGAACTCACCGCACGTGCTGCAAATCTCGGGCATCGGTCCTGCCGAGCATTTGCGCGCGCTGGGGATTGAGGTGGTGCAGGATATGCCCCAGGTCGGGGCCAATTTGCAGGATCATTACGTCACGCGCGTGCAGCATCGCGTGAGGGACAGCATCAGCACCAATCAATTGGCGCGCGGGTTGCGCCTAGTGGAACAGGTGGCGCGGTTTTTTACGGTCGGCAATGGCGCGCTGACTTTTGGCGTGACCACGGCGCAGGTTTTTGCGCGTTCGCGTGAAGGGCTCGCCAGCCCGGATCTGCAATTGCTGTTCACGCCCGCAAGCTATGCGCTTGGACAGTTTGGTGTGCTTGAAAAAGAACCCGGCATGACTTGCGCCATCTGCCCGGTGAAGCCCGATAGCCGCGGCACCGTCATGGCGAAATCCGCCGACCCATTTGAAAGGCCCGCGATCCGGCCGAATTATCTTTCAACGCGGAGCGATCAGGAATTGCTTGCGCGTGGGCTACGCATGGTGCGGCAGATTTTCGCACAAGCCGCCATCACACCCTATAGCGTGCGGGAATTGCTGCCGGGGCCGGAAGTGCAGAGCGATGATGAATTGCTCGCCTTCGCGCGGCAATATGGCACCACCATTTATCACCCGGTCGGCACCTGCCGTATGGGCGAAGACCCCGCGAGTGTGGTGGATAGCCGGCTCAGGCTGCGTGGCATTGCGGGGTTGCGGGTGATTGATGCCTCGATCATGCCGACGCTGACCACCGGCAATACCAATGTACCGACCATCATGATTGGCGAAAAAGGTGCCGATATGATCATGCAGGATGAGGCTGCGTGATGCGCGCCATCATATGCGAAAGCTGGCGGGATTTCGCGGAACTTGAAATCAAGGCTGTGCCGCGCCCGGCGCTCCGCCCAAGTAGCGTGCGGATTAAGGTCGCGGCAGCGGGGGTATCCTTCGCCACACAATTGGTTGTGGCAGGAAAATATCAGCGCAAACCGCCTTTGCCCTTCATGCCGGGGACGGAGATTGTCGGCACGGTGCTGGAAGCCGCACCTGATGCGAATGCGCCGCCGCCCGGTACGCGCGTTTTCGCTGTGGTGGATTGGGGCGGCATGGCGGAAGAAGCGATTGCCGATGATATCCACACCATCGCCATTCCGGACGGCCTGCCTTTGGAATCGGCCGTGGCTTTCCCGATTTCCTACCCAACTGCGGGCGCCGCTTTGCTCTGGCGCGGCAGGATCAAGGCCGGCGATTGGGTGCTGGTGCATGGCGCGGCGGGCGGTGTTGGCCTCGCCGCCGTTGAAATCGCCAAGGCGTGCGGCGCGAAGGTGATTGCGCGTGCGGGCGTGGCGAAGCATGAGATGCTGCGCGCCCGCGGCGCGGATGCAGTGCTGGATAGCGCGGCACCCTTCCGCGATGCGGTGCGTGCCGCGACAGGCGGGCGCGGTGTGGATTGCCTGGTGGATACCATCGGCGGCCCTGCCTTTGATGAAAGCCTGCGCTGCCTGGCTGATGGCGGCAATCTTGTAGTGGTCGGCTTCGCCGGTGGCGGCATTCCAACGCTGCAAACCAATATCCTGCTGCTCAAGAATATAGGCGTGATTGGCGTGAATTGGGGCACCTATGTCGGCTGGTCCCCGGGCGATGGGCGCCGAGACCATGCGCCCGCTGCGCGCGCCCTTTGGGATCAATTGATGACATGGTGGCAGCAAGGCGCGCTCAAGCCAGAAATCCACGCGGCCTATCCCTTGGAACAATTCCGCGAAGCAATGGATGAGGTTTCAGCAAGGCGCAGCGCCGGCCGCGTCATCCTGCGTCTCTGAAGCCGCACGAAATGGACCAACCCGCCGCCCATGCCAATCATCGCTTGATAGCGTTGATTGTTGCCTCCGCGCTGCTCATGCAAAATCTGGATAGTGCGGTTGTTGCGACTGCGCTGCCCAGCATGGCGCGCGATATGGGCGAAGACCCGGCGCGGCTGGGGGCGGCCATTACATCCTATCTTGTCGCACTCACGGTCTTCATTCCGTTTTCAGGGTGGATTGCGGATCGCTTCGGCGCCAAGCGCGTTTTCATGCTGGCGATTGTTGTTTTTGTTGTGGCCTCTGCGCTTTCCGGCCAGGCGCGGGGCTTGGAAGACCTGATTGCCTTTCGCATCCTGCAAGGTGCCGGGGGCGCGATGATGTTCCCGGTCGGGCGGCTATTGCTGCTGCGTGGCGTGCGCAAGGAAGAACTGCTTTCCGCCATGGCCTGGCTTACCATGCCGGCGCTACTTGGACCGGTCACTGGCCCGCCGCTTGGGGGAATCCTCACTGATCTTTTTGGCTGGCGCGCGGTCTTCTGGATCAATGTGCCAATCGGTCTGATCGGCTTCTTGTTGGTGGCGTGGAAAATTCCTGCCATTCCACCAACCAATCCAGGCCGGCCGGATGTGCTGGGCTTGGCGCTGGTGGGGCTTGCCTTGGCGCTTGGCATGTTCGGGCTTGAAACCATCGGGCGGCACGTGGTGGCGGAACCCTGGCCTGGGGTTGCGCTGGTGGCAGGTTTGCTAATTGGCCTTGCGGCTTATTTCCATTGCCGCCGCGCGTCGCGACCGGCGATTGATATCGCGCTGCTCAAAATACCAACCTTTCGCCAACCGGCGCTTTTTGGCAGCCTGTTTCGTGTTGGTGCTGGCGCGGTGCCCTTTCTGGTGCCGGTCATGCTGCAAATCGGCTTTGGCATGTCGGCTTCCGAAAGCGGGCTGATATCCTTCGCGACAGCGCTTGGCGCCTTCACCATGAAGCCTTTGGTGCGCCCGCTGCTGAAGCGCTTTGGCTTTCGCAATGCGCTGCTGATCAATGGTGTCTTGGCGTCAGCCGGGATTGCGCTGCTCGCCTTTCCCAACCCGGCCTGGCCGGCGGCGGCGATATTCCTGCTGCTAGCCTGCGGTGGCCTGTTCCGCAGCCTGCAATTCACCTCACTCAATACGCTGGTGTTTGCTGATGTGCCACCCGAAAAGCTTTCCGCCGCTACCAGCTTTTACAGCACCTTGCAGCAATTATCGCCCGCGCTTGGCGTGGTGCTGGCGACTGCGACGTTGGAAGCATCACGCCTGATTGCAGGGCGGGCGGAGCTTGCGCTGGCGGATTTCTCGACCGGTTTTCTGGTGGCGGCCGTGGTCACGCTTCTTTCCATTCCCATGCTTGCCGCGCTCAGCCGGGATGCGGGGGCCGAGGTTTCGGGGCATAAAGCCCCGTGATGCATTCGCCCGCGTAACATGCGATAAGCTGCCATGCCTTTGGCGAGGAACCCCAAGATGACGCTGCCGCGCCTTTTGCTGATACTGCTCTTGGCCCTTGCCCCCATGCATGCAGGGGCGCAGGGCTTTGATTTGCCGGGCTTGTCTCAGGAATCCGGCGCCTATCAGCAAAGCCTGCAACGCCGCTTCCCCGCCGGCGGCACGCCGCAACAGCGCGCGGCTGCCGAACGCCGTGCGCAGGATGCCACCGCACGGCGCGATTTCGCCGCCGCGGCCAGCGCCTGGGAAGAACGCATTGGCCTTGGCAATAGCAATTCCGATCACTGGCTGGCGCTGGCCGAGGCGCAACTTGCGCGCACGCCGCCCGAAAACAACCGCGCCCTGCAAGCCGCCTGGCGTGCCTTTCAATTCGCCCCGGGTGGCGAGCCCGAGGTTCCGTCCCTTTTGCTGATTGCCGAAGCGCTGCGCCGGCAGGATCGCCTCGCGCAACAGGTGGAGGCGCTTGAAGCCGTGGTGGAACGCCTGCCCAATGATGCGCGCCATAAGGCAGCGCTTGATACCGCCCGCCGCGCCGCCGGCATGCTGGTGCGGCGCGTCAACCCGGAACCGGATGCCGAACCGGCGCGCGCCTGCATCACCTTCACCATCCCGCCCGCGCGGCGCGCTGATTGGCGCGCGCAGGATTGGGTGCGCAGCGATCCGCCCGTGCCCAATCTGACGGTCGAACGTGAAGGCGATCAGCTTTGTGTGGGCGGCTTGCCCTGGGGTCAGACCACGCGTCTGATCCTGCGCGCTGGACTGCCAGGTGAAGGCGGCAATCTGCGTGCCGATACGCCGCTTGCCATCGCCATGCCGGATCGCGAAGCGCGCATTGCTTTCGAAAACCGCGCCTTCATCCTGCCGCGCGGTCAGGCGCCGCGCCTTGGTGTTGCGACGATCAACATCGAAAATCTGCAACTCCGGCTAGTGCGGCTTTCGGAGCGGAATCTGATCTCACTCCGCGAACGCTGGCGCCCAGGTGAGGCTTTGGATCAATGGATGGCGCAATATATCGGCGATCAAAGCGGTCGCGTGCTGTGGGAAGGCAGTGCCGCCTTGCAGGGGGGTGCGCCCAATCGCCTGACGCGCCATGCGCTGCCGCTTTCTGATCTGCTGCGTGATGCCGCGCCGGGGCTGTACGTGATCACGGCGCGCCAGGCGGAAACGCGCCGCGGCGAAGCCACCGCCGCCGCCTTTCCGTTTTTCGTGACGGATATCGGGCTGACCGCCTGGCGCGGCGCGGATGGGCTTGCCGTGCAGGCGCGTAGTTTTCATTCGGGCCAGGTGAAATCCGGGCTCCGCATTGCGCTGATGGCGCGCAATAATGATGTGCTGGCCGAAGCGCGCACGGATGCATCGGGGCTCGCGCGTTTTCCAGTTGCGCTGCTGCGCGGGCAAGGGCCATTGGCGCCCTTCGCCATTCATGCCGAAGCGCCGGATGATCTCGCCGCGCTCAATCTTGAAGCGGCGAGTTTTGATCTTTCGGATCGTGGTGCCTCCGGCCGCGCGCATCCCGGCCCGCTTGATGCGTTCCTGTGGCTTGATCGCGGCATTTATCGCCCTGGCGAGACCGTCAATCTGACGGGGCTTTTGCGTGATGCCGCCGGCAATCCGCAGGATGTGCCAGTCAGGCTCAGGCTGCGGCGGCCCAATGGGCAGATCGCGGCGGAAATCACCCCGCCGCGTTTAATGGGTGGGGCGATTTCCTGGCCGCTTAGGCTTTCTGATGGCGCTGTCTATGGCCAATGGAATATTGAAGCCCTCGCTGATCCTGCGCTGCCGCCGATTGGCCGCGCGCAATTCCGCGTGGATGCCTTTGTGCCGGAAGGCTTGGAGGTCACTGCCGGGCCGGCGCCGGGGCCATTGGTGCCCGGCGCCACTGCGCTCAATTTGCCGATCAGCGCGCGCTTTCTTTATGGCGCGCCGGGCGCGGGGCTTGCGGGCAATGCCGAGATTCGCCTGCTGCCGGACCCCGAGCCTTTTGAAGCCTGGCGCGGCTGGCGTTTCGGTTTGCAGGATGAAAGCTTCGCGCCTGATCTCATCACGCAGGAAATCGCAGCGCTTGATCGTGAAGGGCGTGGTGTTGTTGCATTAACGCTGCCGCGCGCACCAGACACAACGCTGCCCATCAAGGCGAATGTCACGCTGGCCATTGCGGAACCTGGCGGGCGCGAAAGCCGCGCACGCATTGCCGTGCCGGTGCGTGCTGCGGGCCTATTCCCAGTGCTGCGCCCCACCTTTCAGGGTGATGCGATAGATGCCGGCGCGGAAGCGGCTTTTGATATCGCCGCCGTCGCGCCCGATGGCAGCGCGGCGCCGGCGCGGCTCAGGTTGCGCTTGCTGCGCGAAAGACCGGATTGGCGGCTGGTGATGCGGGATTCCATCGCGCGGTTTGAAACCGTCTGGCGCGATGAACCGGTGGATGCCGCGGATATCTCCATCAACCCCGCCGCGCCCACGCGCTTTGCGCGCAGCCTGCCCTTTGGCCGTTATCGGCTGGAAGTCGCCGATGCGGATGGGCTTGGCATGGTATCCTATCGCTTCCGCGCCGGCTGGGCTGGTGTGGAGAGTGCGGAGATTCCGGACAGGATTGATGTTGCCGCGGAACGTCGCAATTTCGCGCCGGGAGAAGTGGCTCGGCTGCGCATCACGCCGCCTTTTGCGGGGCCGGCCACCGTTGCGGTGCTGACGGATCGTTTGGTGTCGCTGCGCGAAATCACGCTGAGTGAAGCGGGCACGGATATTGAAGTGCCGGTGGATGCTGCCTGGGGGCCGGGCGCCTATATCACCATCACCGCCTATCGCCCTGGTGAGGCGCGTGAAGGTCGCCCCGGCCGTGCGCTTGGCCTTGCCTGGATTGGGCTTGATCCTGCACCGCGTCGGCTTGAGGTGAGCATCAACGCACCCGAACGCATCCGCCCACGCCAGCGCGTGGAAATCCCGATCCGCATTGCTGAGGCGCGGGGTGAGGCGATGGTGACACTCGCCGCGGTGGATGAGGGGATTTTGCGCCTGACCGGCTTTGCCTCGCCTGATCCGGTGGCGCATTTCCTCGGCAAGCGTGCGCTGGGTGTGGATATCCGCGATGATTACGGGCGGTTATTGGCGCCGGCGGAAGGTGCGCTTGCCTTGTTGCGGCAAGGCGGTGATGGCGGCCTGGCGGGGATGGGTATTCAGCCGCCGCAAAGATTGGTGTCTCTATTCTCAGGTCCCGTGCGGGTTGATCCGAATGGCACGGCGCTGATCGCGCTTGATGTTCCGGATTTCGCGGGCGAATTGCGCCTGATGGCGGTGGCCTGGGAGGGCACCCGGATCGGTGCCGCCAGCCGCGCCATGATTGTGCGTGATCAGGCGGTGGTGGAAGCCGCCTTGCCGCGCTTCTTCGCCCCCGGAGATACCGCGCGCCTGCCAGTGCTGATGCACAATATCGAATTGCCGGCGGGTGAGATCGTCGCCGAACTCAGCACCGAAGGCGCGATTGCGATTGAAGGGCCCACGCGCTTGGCCGCACAGCTTGCCACAGGCGAACGCGCCGCACCTGCGACTGGCCTGCGTGCCGTTGCAGGTGGAGAGGGCGTGCTGCGCCTGCGCCTCAGCGGGCCTGAGGGCTTCAGCGTCACGCGCGAAAGCCGCATCACCATTCGCCCCGCGCGGCCGTTGCTGACTGATGTGCAATCGGCCGAATTGGCCGGAGGGGCGGAGCGAGAAATTACCCCCGCTTTTGATCGCTTCATTCCGGGTACGGCACGGGCGGAGCTCAGCCTTGGTGCTGTGGTGCGCTATGACGCGGCGGCGGCCTTGCGTGCTGTGGAAGCCTTTCCTCTGGCCTGTCTGGAACAAAGCGCCGCGCGCGCCATTGCGTTGAGTGCGGGGCTGTTTGCGACCAATGGCGCCGATCACGCCGCCCGGCTGCAAGCGGCGGTGCAAGCCATTTTGGATCGGCAGCGTTTTGATGGCGCTTTCGGTCTTTGGTCTGCCAATGCGGAAGCGGAATTATGGCTGACACCCTTTGCGGTCGAAGCGCTGCTCCGCGCGCGCAGCGCTGGCGCCACGCTACCGGAAGCTGCCTTCAATGATGCGCTGCGTTTCCTGGATGATGCGGTGGGCGATACGGGTGAAACCACGCCGGAAGAACGCGCCGCGCAAGCCTATCGGCTGCATGCGCTGGCCATGGCGGGGCGCGTGCGTCTGGGGGCGGCACGGCGGCTCATGGAAAACGCGGGCGACATGCCAACGCCGCTGTCCCTCGCGCAATTGGGCGCGGTGTTCGCGCGCGGCGGAGATCGGGTGCGGGCGGAGCAGGCTTTCAACGCCGCGCTTTCAAACCTTGGTCGGCGCTGGTGGAGCTTTGATTACGGCACGGCGCAGCGTGATGCGCTGGCGGTGGCAAGCCTGCTTAAGGAAAGTGGTTTGCTCGCGGATCGGCTGGCGGCGCTGATGGGCGCCCTGCCGGGGCAGAATTTCACGCCGGAGACGACCAGCACACAGGAACAAGCTTGGGCCGTGCTCGCGGCAGCGCGTTTGGGGCAAGGCATGCGCCCGATCGAAGCCAGCCTGGATGGCGTGGCGCTGCCGGCGGCACCGGTGATTGTCGCGCCGCTTTCCGGCCCGGCGCGGCTGCGCAACTTGGGCAGCACCACCGTCTGGCAGATGGTGGCGACCAAAGGCATTCCGCGTGAGGCTCTGCCCGCTGCGCGGCAGGGGCTGACGATCCGGCGGCATTTCCATGCGCTGGATGGCAGCGCCTTGAATCTTGATACGCTCCGCGCCGGGGATGGCTTCATTCTGCTCTTGGAAGCGCGCGCGGAGAATGAGGAAAAATTCCAACTCATGCTGCAACAGGGCCTGCCGGCGGGGTGGGAAATTACTGGCCGCTTTGGCGCTGGTGAGGTTTCTGGCCTGCCTTGGCTTGGCCAGCTTACCGCCATTGATAGCCAGCCGGCCTTGGATGATCGCTTCATCGCGGCGGTGACGCTGGAGGGGGAAAACCGTGTCGCGCGCATTGCGGTGCGGTTGCGCGCTGTCACGGCCGGGAGTTTTGAACTACCCGGCGCCGAGGTGCGGGATATGTATCGCCCGGCCTTTTTCGCCCGTCAGAATACCGGGCGGATCGCGATCCAGCCTTAACCGCCGTCCTTGTTGTTTGGGCGGCGGCGGAAGGCATCCAGGCTTACCACCTCACCCGGCGCTGCGGGTGCGGGGGCTGGTGGCGCGGCGGGCGCCTCAGGGGCGGCGGGCAGGCTGGCTTTTTCGTCCTCCAACCCGCTTGGCGTGAAGCGCAAACCGAAGCGTACATGCGGGTCATGGAACATGGTCAGCGCACCAAAGGGGATCACCAGCTTCGCCGGCACGCCGCCGAAACGCAGCGTCACGCCAAAGCGCTCCGCCACACGGTCCACAAACAGCCCATCGAATTGGTGTTGCAGGACGATGGTGATTTCCTGCGGGTATTTCGCCTTGAGGTGCCCTGGGATCGCAACACCCGGATGATCGGTGCGGTAGCTCAGGTAGAAATGATGCTCCCCCGGCAGGCCGTGCTTTGCGGCATGTTCCAAGGCCCGCCAGGCAACTTCGCGCATGGCTTCTTCGGACCAGGCTTCATAGGGCAGCAGGCTTTCGGGCGGGGGGGATTTCTCGCTCATCGCGGGGTGTCTCTATCTCCCTTGGCGCACAAAGGAAAGAGTGGGGGGCTTCTGTTGCCCGGCGCCCCCCGAGCCGCGCTTACCTGTTAGGCAGCGAGTGCGGCAGCCTCGCGGCTGTTATCGTTCGCACTTAAGGTTTAGCCCGATAACGGCGGTACAATGCCGGGCAAAAGCGTCCCCTTTACCACGCGCGTCGAGCCTGTTTCGCCCCCATCTGCCGCTGATAAGGCGGGTGATTGGTGGAGGCGCCGGGTACCGCCCCCGGGTCCGCAACGCTTATTCCGAGCCGTGTTTATCGCCATAGTCACCGAAGTGACGGAACACATATAGGCGCTTTGGCGCGTGATTTCGAGGGGGCTTACGCGCCCGGCAAGCCCTTTTCCACCACGCGCGCATAAAGCGCCGCGCCATAGGGGATGGCTTCATCATTGAATTGATAGCGCGGGTTATGCACTTCAGCGCCATCACCAATGCCGAAATTGATATAGGCGCCAGGGACGCGTTCCAGCATGAAGGAAAAATCCTCAGACGCCATGGCGGGTGGCTTGTCGCGCGCCACCTTGTCTTCCCCCACCAATTCCGCCGCCGCGGCGGCCAGGGCTTCGGTCTGTTCCGGCGCATTGATGGTGGGGGCAAAGATCAGCCGGTAATCCAGGCTGGCCGAGGCCCCAAAACCGGCTGCGACCCCTGCCGCCACGCGCTGCAGCCCTTCTTCGATTTGCTGGCCGACCTCGCGCGAAAAGAAGCGCGCCGTGCCGGAAATCACGGCGGTTTCGGGGATGATGTTATAGGCTTCGCCGCCGACCACCTTGGTTACGCTGATCACCGCCACATCGCGCGGCGACAGATTGCGTGAGACAATGGATTGCAGCGCCGCCGTCACATGGCAGGCCGCCAGCACGGGATCAACGGAAGCTTCCGGCCGCGCGCCATGGGCACCCTTGCCGGTAATGGTGATGTCGAAAAAAGCACCGCCCGCCATGAAGGCGCCGCTCCGGATGGCAAATTCGCCAAGCGGGAAATTCGGGCGGTTATGCATGCCGTAAATCGCATCGCAGGGGAAACGCTCAAACAGCCCGTCTTCCAGCATGGCGAGCGCGCCGCCGCAGCCTTCCTCCCCCGGCTGGAAGATGAAATGGACAATGCCGTCGAAATTGCGGGTCTCCGCCAGGTATTTGGCAGCACCCAGCAGCATGGTGGTGTGCCCATCATGCCCGCAGGCATGCATCGCCCCCTTCACCGTGCTGCGAAAGGGCAGGTCTGTCAGTTCGTCCATCGGCAGCGCATCCATATCGGCGCGCAGCCCGATGGCGCGATTGCCGGAACCATTGCGGAGCACGCCAACCACCCCCGTGCCACCCACGCCGCGATGGACTTCAATACCCAAAGCCTCCAGCGCGGTCGCCACTTTCTCCGCCGTGCGGAATTCCGCCATGCCGAGTTCCGGATGGGCATGCAGGTCGCGCCGGAAGGCAGTGAGTTCGGCCTGGTGGCGGCGAATGGCGTCAAGCGGGGACATGGGGGCTCCGGGCGGCAGATTTCCCCACCATCCTGCCCGGAAGTGGCGCGCGGCGGAAGCACCTGAGCGCTTGACCCGCCCCGCCCCCGCCGCTACCGCCAAAGGGTCCCAACAGGCGAGTCTCACCATGGCGCTTACCGATGCCCAGCAGCAGGAAATCGCAGCCGCGCGCGCGAATGAGGCGCCGACGCGCCGCCCGAGCGTGCCGGCGCTGGAGGCCATGTTGTACGAGGCGCTCCCCGTATTGGATCACGGCTTTGTGCGGGTGATTGACTATATGGGCGATGACGCCGCCATTGTGCAGGCAGCGCGCGTATCCTATGGCCGCGGCACCCGCGCAGCGAATGAGGATCGCGGCCTGATCCGCTACCTGATGCGCCATCGCCACAGCACGCCCTTTGAGATGTGCGAAATCAAATACCATGTGAAACTGCCGATCTTTATCGCGCGGCAATGGATCCGCCATCGCACCGCGAATGTGAATGAGTATTCCGCACGCTATTCCATCCTGGACCGCGAATTCTACATCCCCGCGCCGGAAAACCTGGCTGCGCAATCTGCCAGCAACCGCCAGGGGCGCGGCGAGGTGCTTGAAGGCGCTGAAGCCGCGCGCGTGCTTGACCTGCTACGCGAAGACGCCACGCGCAATTATGACCATTACCTTGAAATGTTGAATGAGGATGATGAAGGTGCTGCGCGCGACGAAAGCCGCCAGGGGCTCGCGCGTGAATTGGCGCGGATGAACCTGACGCTCAATGCCTATACGCAATGGTATTGGAAGACGGATTTGCACAATCTGCTGCATTTCCTGTCACTCCGCGCCGATGCCCATGCGCAATATGAAATCCGTGTTTATGCGGAGGCCATGCTCAAAACGGTTGAGGCCTGGGTGCCGATGGCTTTTGAGGCCTTTCGCGATTACCGCATGGGCGCGGTGACGCTTTCCGCACAAATGATCGCGATCCTGCGCCGCATGCTGGCCGGTGAAGCCGTGACGCAGGAAACCAGTGGGCTTTCCAAGCGCGAATGGCGGGAGATGATGGAAATGCTGGGGCAAAAGGTCTGACCCCATGTCCGATGCGCGCGGACGGGGCGTGGCGCGTCAGGTACATTCAGGCGGGCAGGCGCGACCCTTGGGGCGGAAGGCCAAGGCCCCTGCCGCCGGATGGCGTCAGCGCTTTGGCTTCATCATTGCCTTTGTGCTGGCGACGCTGATCGGCCTGCCGCTGGCGAATGCGCTGATGGGCGAAGTCGCCGCCATGGTGCTGGCGGCATTTATTGGCGGCTTTGCGCTGGGGCGAATGACGCTGAAGCGGGGTTAGGTCACCCGAGAAGCTGATGCCAGCCGGCAAAATGGGCTGCGGCAGCGTTCTCCCCATCAATGCCGGCCGCAGCAAAGCAATATCTCCGGCCACGCAGCGCAGCCAAGCGCCCTCAGGCAAATTGTTGCGGGCGCGGTACGTAAAGAAAGCCCTCGCCATCACGGATCACGCGGCCAAAGCCTGGCCAGGGCACATGCACACCGCCCATCAGCATGCCGGTTGAAGCCAGCATATCCAGGGTACGCAGGCGGGATTCAACGCCCATGGCGCCATCCACATCCACGCCAACGCGCCAGCGCGGGCGTGCCAATTGAATGACGATCTGGTGCGCAATATCACCCCAGATCAGCATGGATTGATTTTGGCTGGTCAGGCGGAAGCTGACATGCCCCGGCGTATGCCCCGGCGCGGGATCAAGGAAAATGCCCGGCACCACTTCAAGATCCTGGCGCATCTCAACCGTGCGAATGCGCCCGCCATAGGGCCTGATGGCGCGCCGCCCGGCTTCGATGAAGCGCTGGCCCTGGGGCACGCGGGATTCCATGGCGGGATCAGTCCAGAATTGATGGTCAATCTGCGTCACCACCACTTCGGCATTCGGGAAATTGCGCGTGCTGCCATCATAGGAAAGTCCCAGCGCATGTTCGGGGTGGATATGCGTCAGCAATACCGTATCCACCTGTTCCGGCGCATAGCCCGCGGCGCGCAGCGCATCCAGCGTGCCGCCCGTGGTTGGGATGAAGCTGGAATGCCCACCGCAATCAATCATCACCAGATTGCGCCCGGTATGCACCAGATAGGCGCCAACAGGCTGATGCAGCCCGGTATCAATCGCGAAGGCGCGTGCACGCAGCGGCGCGATTTCCTCTGGCCGGCTATCGGGGAAGAAATTCTGAATGCCCGCATTGGTGCCGGCCATGGCGCCATCCAGCAGCGTTGTCACTTCCATATCGCCGTGACGGATGCGCAGAAAGCGCGGCGGATTGGCGCCACGTTGCGGCGGTGGCGCGGGCTGCGCCGCCAAGGGATGGGCAATACCCAATGCACCCAGCGCGGCGGCGCCCAAAAGCGCATGACGACGGTTGAATTGCATGATGATCTCTCTCCCGACCTGAAACTTGATATCATCCATTGCGTCGCGGCATCCTGCCCGCCTTCAAGCACGACCGGGCATGTGCAGCCTTTGGACGAAGCCTAGCGCGGCTTGCGCCATCGCGCAAAGCCAGCGCCAGCGGCATATTGGCGCCACGGGTTGCCCCATGGGTGCCCTGGCCTTTGCCCATTCCCTTGGCAGGGTTTTTGCGCGTGAGCACAAGAATACAGCATTTGGCAGGTCAGCAAGCCCCAAGATACTGGTCCGCCGCTTGCTTCACCAACGCCAGGAAAGGGCGTGCTTGAAGCGCCCATCACCGATACCCCGCCGGGAGCAAAACCATGCAAAGCCGTCGTTCCGTCTTGGCCCTTGCCGCGACTTCCACCGCCGTGCTCGCCGCCCCTGCGGTACATGCGCAAAGCCTGCTGCCGGTTCGCTTTTCCCTGGATTGGGCCTTTCAGGGCCCACAGGCCGCCTTTCTGCTCGCGCTGGAGCGTGGCTATTTCCGCCGCGAAGGCCTGGCGGTCACCATGGATCGCGGTTTCGGTTCCGGCGATGTACCCGTGAAGATTGCCGGTGGTTCCTATGATGTTGGTGTTGCCGATCTGAACCCCACCATCCGCATGAAGCTTGAACGGCCAGAGATTGACCTCTTCAGCCCCTTCCTGATCTATGACGCCACCGCCCTTGCGGTCATGACGGTGCGGCGCGAAGGGATCACCCGCCCCGCCCAGTTGCAGGACAGAACCCTGGCCGCGCCGGAATCGGATTCCGGCCGCCAGCTTTTCCCCGCCTTCGCCAAGGCCGCCGGCATAGATGCGGCGCGTATTCGTTGGCAGACCGTCACACCCCAATTGCGAGAGACGATGCTGGCGCAGGGCCGGGTCAATGCCATTACCGGCTTCATCACCTCTGGCATCCTGTCTCTGCGGGGCTTGGGGGTGCCGGCGAACGACATCATCACCATGAAATACAGCGATTTTGGCGCAGATTTTTATGCCACATCCCTGATCACCACGCGCCGCTTTGCCGAGGCCAATCCCGCCGCCGTCACCGCCCTGATCCGCGGCCTGATCCGCGCGCAATATGACAGCCTGGCCGATCCCGCCGGCGCCATTGCAGTGCTGCGGATGCGTGAACCGCTGACCGATGTGGCGCTGGAACGTGAGCGGCTGGAGATGTCGCTCAATGAATTGACCTTCACGCAGCATGTGCGCGCCAATGGTTTCGGGCGCGTGGATACCGTCAGGCTGCAGCGCGGCATTGACATGGTGCGCGATGCCTTCGGCATTGCGCGCCCGCTTTCCTGGGGCGAAGTCTATGACCCGCGCTACCTGCCGCCCGCGACCGATATGAAGCTTGCATAGGGCAGGCCGCTGCCCATCACTTTCACGGAACCGCGTTGGCGCAAGCGCCGATCAGTATCGAAGCCGCGTCACAGCAACCGCAACAAGGCCGGGAAAGACCCCGCATTCCAGGCCGCTGCCGGCACCTGGCTGCCGGCCGAATGGGCGCCAGCGCTGGTCGCCAGGCGCAATTCCCGGGGTGAGATGCCATAGCTCCGGCGAAACATCCGGCTGAAGCTGGAAGGATCGAACAGCCCGACCGATTCGCCGATTTCCGAAATGCTGCGCAGATCGGCCGGGTTGGATAAGGCGCGATGCGCTGCCGCCAGCCGTTCCCGCTGGATGCATTGCGCAACCCCGCCATGCATCTCGAACAGCCGGTAAAGCTGAGACCGCGAAATCCCCGCCAGCCGGCAAAGTCGCGCCGGGCCAAAGGTGGCCGAGCCCAGATTGGCGCGGATCAGCGCCCTGAGCCGCATGATCTGCGCCGCCGCCACCGGACCTGCTGCCGCCTGCTCGGCGCGCGAACCGGGGGCCACGGCAAGCACGATCATCGCCTGGGTTGCTTCGGCCATGCGCTCAGCCTCGGCGGCATTCATGCGCGGCAATTCGGCGGCCAGCAGCCGCAAATGCTCGCCCAATAGCCGCCCTTCGGGCGTGTTCAGCATGCGCGACCCCTGCGCAAGCCCGCTCGATTCCGGAAGCAAATCTCGCGGCATGTAAAGGAACAGCCAGGAAGACCGCGTGCGCGCCACTTCAAAGGGTTGTGCGAGGGAATCGAGCATGAGCTGCCCGGGCTGCATCATGCTGATCTGATCACGCGTGCGATGCACGCGGCTGCCATGCGTGGCCATGGAAAAGCACCAATGGTCCAGGCCATCCCGGCGCAGGCATTCAGCCGTGCGGCTATAGGCACCGCCAGGCGTCTCCGCCTTGGTCAGCGCAAGGCGCCCGAAGCTCCAGGTCGTCGCCTCAGCCTCATAGCTTTCGGGACGAGAGGGCGGGCTGTGGTGGATCAGAAAGCTTGCATTGGCTTCCCGCCAGGCGTCGAATTGCTGTTGCGGGGGCAAATGGCGATTGGTTTCATGCAGGCACCGCAGCGCCAAGGGCTGCGCGGGATCGCCCGGAAGAATGCCGGCAGCAATCGGCGATGGATCAGCAGCCTTGAAGCCCCCAACCTCGATCATGGTCCTTGTTCTCGCTTTGCCATCCCAGCCTTGGCCAATAGACTACATCAGGTAACGCGCCGGGCCAAGCTTTTCTTAACCTTTGGCAGGACAGGCAGCACGCCCTTGGCGCAAGGGGAATGGCGGGGGGACAGTGCGCCCCGGGCCAAGCCACCCCGCGCCTGCCCCCTGGCGGATAGCGCGTGCCTGCCGGAAAAAGCACCAGGAATGATGTACCAAGCCAGGAACAGTCGGCGCATGGCTTGAAGAAGCCGCTGCGCCTCGTCAATTAAGCGCCCTGTCACGCCGCATCAGGCGCTGCATCCCGATCTTGATCATGTTGATATCGGACGTTTTTTTGCTCGGCATGTCGCCCAGAGGCGTCATCCTGGCCGGCTGCGCCCGCCTGAAGGAGGTTTGAATGACCAAGCGTGAGACCGTCAATGTGGACCTTGCCCTGCAGGGTGGCGGCGCGCATGGCGCCTTTACCTGGGGTGTGCTGGATCGGCTTTTGGAGGAACCATGGCTGGAGATTGAAGGTATTTCCGGTACCTCCGCCGGCGCCATGAATGCCGCGGTCATGGCCTGCGGCTATGCCCGCGATGGGCGGGAAGGTGCGCGCCAGGCGCTTGAGGGCTTCTGGCGCAAGGTCTCAAAAGCGGCGCGCTTCAGCCCGTTTCAGCGCGGCCCGGTGGATATCATGCTCGGGCGCTGGACGCTCGATAACTCGCCCGCCTTTCTGATGATGGACCTCATGGCGCGCATGGTCTCCCCCTATGATGTGCCATCGCTGGGCGGCAATCCGTTGGCTGATGTGCTGGCCGATAGCCTGGATTTCACCGCGCTGCGCAATGGCCCGATCAAGGTTTTTGTGACCGCGACCAATGTGCGCACCGGTCGCGCGCGGATTTTCCGCAATGCCGATCTGGGCGTGGAAGCGCTGCTCGCTTCCGCCTGCCTGCCGCAGCTTTTCCAGGCGGTGGAGATCGAAGGGGATGCCTATTGGGATGGCGGTTTCGCCGGCAATCCAACCCTGGTGCCCTTGGTCACGGAATTGGAATCGGATGACACCATCCTGATACCGATCAACCCGATTGACCGCCCCGGCATGCCGCGCAGCGCACGGGATATTCTGGATCGCGTCAATGAAATCTCCTTCAACGCGGTGGCGCTGAAGGAACTCAAGATGATGGCGCTGCTCCGCAAGGTGGCGGATCCGGGCGATAGCGAAGGTGCCGCCTGGGCGCGCATGCGGCTGCATATGGTGCGCAATGATGTGATGGTGGAGCTTGGCTATTCCTCCAAGCTCAATGCCGAATGGGCTTTCCTTGAATGGCTGCGCGATGCCGGGCGGCAGGCTGGCGATGCCTTCCTGCGTGATCACGGCGCGGCACTTGGCAAGCATTCCTCGCTTGATCTGGATGCGCTGCTTGCGGGTATCTGACGCTCTATTCCCGCGCTTCCTTCCCCGAAAGCAGCGCAGCAAAGGGCCGCGCGGCGAGGAATTCCTCGCACAGCGTCAGCGCCGCAATCAGTGCCGGCGGGCCGATAAAGGCGCCCGGCACGCCCCACAGGAAGCCGCCGACAAAAACCGAAGCCAGCACCAGAAAGGGGGAGACTGCAAGATTTCGCCCCGCCAGCCGCGGTTCGATATAGCTGCCGCCCAGGAATTGCAGCACCTGCAACCCGGCAAAAACCATCAGCGCCGACCCCCAGGAACCGAATTGCAGCGCCGCGAACAAGGTGGGAAACAGCGTTGCCACCAGCGGCCCCAGGAAGGGGATGTAATTCAGCACCAGCGCAATCGCGCCCCATTCGGCGGCAAGCTCCAGCCCCATGATGCTGGCAAAGGCCCAAACCACCAGGCCGGTGACAACCGAAACCAGCGTGCGGACCAGCATATAGGCGCGCAGCTTCGCCCCGATCCGCTCCGCCGCGCGCAGCAGCGCCGTTGGCGTATTGTGCCGCAGCACCAGCATTTGCGATCTGACCGCACCAACCTCCAAAAGGCCGAGCAATACAAACACCAGCGTCAGCAGAATGAAGCTGAGCGTACCGCGCAGCTGCGCCAAGACGCTTTGTGCAAGGCGAACCAGCCAGCGCGCATCGAATTGCGCGGCGAAAGTGCCCGCCACATCAATGCCGCGCGCCTCTGCCCAGGCAAGCTGCGCCGTATAAAACGCCTGAATCTGTGCCGCATTCGTCACAATATGCGCGCCAACCCGCCCAAAGGCCCAGGCGACCAACAGCGCCAAGCCCAGCAGCGTCACCAGCGTTACCAGCATGGTGATCAGCAGCGCCGCCACGGCGGGGATGCGCTGTTGCAGCGCGCCTTGCAGTGGCCAGACCAGCGCAATCGCGAACAGGGCAAAGACAATCGGCGCCACCACGGCTTGTGCCGCCGACAGCGCCGAGGCCAAGATCACCACGCAGGTGAGCGAGAGCAAAACGATCAGGGGACGGGGCAGGGTGCTCATGATCTCTCTTTCGGAGGTATCGGATGCTGATTTCTTGGACCAGGCGCTTCGTCAAGCGGGTCTTGATTGTGCTGACGTCGCTGCTGGTGATCCTGATCGCAGCGCGCGCCTGGGATGTCTATCACGGTCCGGAATTGCGCGCCTGGCATACCAAGGTGCCACCGGAATTGAGCGCGGAGGCTTTGGATGCCGCGGATTGGCGGGGCTTCATGGCGGCCGAAGCGAAAGCCTTTGATTTCGTCCGCACCAAGATCACGGAACGCCTGCCGCCGGAAGATCGCAGCCCCGCCAATCGCTACGATCCGGCAAGCGCGATCCACCCGGCGCGCTTTGCTCAGGATTGGAACCGTTCCATCATTCTGGAACCCAAAGGACCCATGCTTGGCGCTGCGGTGCTGGTGCATGGGCTGACCGATACGCCTTTCAGCATGCGCCATTTGGCACAGCTTTATGCCGAGGCAGGGTTTTTGGCGATTGTGCCGCGCATGCCTGGGCATGGCACGGTGCCGGCCGGGCTTGCTGATGCCGCCTGGCCGGAATGGGCGGCGGCCACGCGGCTTGCGGTCCGGGAAGCGCGCCGCCGCGCGCCAAGCCTGCCGCTGCATCTGGTGGGTTATTCCAATGGCGGGGCGCTGGTTTTGCGCCATGCGCTGGAAGAGGCCGAATCGGCCAGCACGGCCTTGCCGGATCAGCTTGTGCTGATTGCCCCCATGGTGGGCGTCACACCTTTTGCGCGGTTTGCGGGCTTGGCTGGCCTGCCGGCGCTGCTGCCGGCCTTTGCGGGCGCGGCCTGGCTTTCCGTGCTGCCGGAATTCAACCCCTTCAAATTCAATTCCTTTCCGGTGAATGCCGCGCGCCAATCGCATCAATTGACCGTCGAGGTGCAGAACCGCCTGCGCCGATTGGCTGATTCTGGCCGGTTGGATCGTCTGCCACCCGTGCTGACTTTCCAATCGGTGGTGGATTCCACGGTCAGCACCAGCGCTGTCATCACCGCGCTGCATGCCCGGCTGCCCGCCGGCAAAAGTGAGCTTGTGCTGTTTGACCTCAATCGTGAGGAACGCTTCGGCCCGCTGCTTTCCCCCGGTGCTGATGGGGCGCTGGCGGCCATCCCCGCCGCGCCGCGCGGCTTTGGCCTGACGCTGGTGACCAATCTGGCGGCGGATGGCGCTGCGGTGGAAGCGCGCAGCATGCCGGCGGGCAGCACGGAAGAAGCCCGCAGGGCGCTTGGCCTTGCCTGGCCACGGGGTCTCTTTTCCCTGTCCCATGTCGCTTTGACCTTTCCGGTGGAAGATGGGCTCTATGGGCTTGCCCCGGCGGCCCATGATGATTTCGGCATCAGGCTTGGCGCCATTGCACCGCGCGGGGAAAGTGGTGTCTTGGTCATGAGCCTTGATGCCTTGATGCGCGCATCGTCCAACCCCTTCTTCCCTTACCTGCGGGAACGGGTAGAAGGCGTCCTTCCCATGCCCGCCGGGACGCCGCGCGCAGCATCGGGACGTGCCGCCGATCCTGCGGCGCGGCCGGCGCGTTAACTGTGATGGAAATTTTGGAACCGAAGGGGTCGAGCATGCCCAGAAATCCGGGCCGCCAGGGGCTGCTATGCCTGATCCTGGCCGGCGCCCTTGCCGCTTGTGACCAGCCAGCGCCGCCACCCGCGGCCGATCCGCGCCCGGTACGCGTGATCAGCGTGGGTGAGCGTGCCGAGAGCACGGTAGTTACCCTGACCGGCACCATCCAGGCGGAGACCGAGGTCAATCTGGGTTTCCGCATTGATGGCCGCATGGTGGAACGCCTGGTCAATGTGGGGGATCGGGTTGAAGCCGGGCAGGTGATTGCGCGGCTTGACCGCACCAATGAGGAAAACAGCCTGCGCGCCGCGCGCGCTGCCCTTGTGGCGGCCGAGGCGCAATTGGTCGAAACCCACGCGAATTACCACCGCGCGCGCGAATTGCTGCGTACCGGGTTTGGTACGCGCCAGCGCTATGATCAGGCAGCGCAGCAATTGCAAACCGCGACCAGCGCAGTGGATTCCGCTGAAGCCCAGGTGAATATCGCGGAAAACCGGCTGGGCTATACGGTGCTGATCGCCGATGCGCCCGGCACCGTCACGGCGCGCGGGGCTGAACCGGGTGAAGTTGTGGCACCTGGGCGCATGATTGTGCGACTGGCGCGCCAGGATGGGCTGGATGGCGTGTTTGATGTGCCGCCCACGGTCAAGGATCAGGCGCCCGCCGATGTGGTTGTCACCGTGGCGCTGACGCTTGACCCGAATATCCGCGCCCAGGGCCGCGTGCGTGAGGTTTCGCCCAGCGCCGATCCGGTGACGGGAACCTTCCGCGTGCGCATTGGCCTTACCAATCCACCGCCGGCACTCAGGCTTGGGTCAACCGTGACCGGTCGGATGGAGATCTCCAGCGGTGGCGGCTACGCCATTCCGGCAAGCGCCTTGACGCGCCAGGGTGCCAGCCCGGCGGTTTGGATTGTGGATCAGGCATCGCGCAGCGTCGCACTCAGGCCCGTTGAGGTGCTGCGCCATGATCCGGCGCGGGTGGTGGTGAGTTCCGGCCTGGCGCGCGGCGATGTTGTCGTGACCGCGGGCGTGCAGGCGCTGCGCCCCGGGCAAAAGGTGCGCTTGCTGGAAGCCGTGCAGTGATCGGCCCCAATCTTTCCGAATGGTCCATCAAGCGGCCGCAGCTTGTTGTCTATTTCATGCTGGTGGCGGTGATTGCCGGCGCGCTGGTGTTCATGCGGCTTGGCCGCAATGAAGACCCTGCCTTCACCTTCCGCACCATGGTGGTGCAGGCCGCCTGGCCCGGCGCGACCATTGAGGAAACCCTGCTGCAAGTGACCGAGCGGCTGGAACGCACGCTGCAGGAAACGCCCAATCTGGATCGGCTGCGCAGCTATACCATCGCCGGGCAAACCACGATCTTTGTTGAACTGAAAGGCGCAACGCCGCCCGCCGTGGTGCCGGATATGTGGTATGAGGTGAGGAAGCGCATCGGCGACATGCGCCATACCCTGCCACAGGGTGTGATCGGCCCCGGCTTCGATGATGATTTCGGCGATACTTTCGGCATCATCTTCGGCTTCACGGCCGATGGCTTTGGCCATCGTGAATTGCGCGACCAGGTGGAAGCGGTGCGATCCCGCCTGCTCCGCGTGCCGGATGTCACGAAAATCGAAATCCTGGGCGCGCAGGATGAGGTGGTGTTCATTGAATTCTCGCTGGAAAGATTGGCCGGGCTTGGGCTGAATTACCCGGCGCTGATCGCGGCCCTTCAGGCGCAGAATGCCGTGCGCCCGGCGGGTGTGGTGCAGACCGGGCTAGAGCGATTATCGCTGCGCGTTTCAGGCGCTTTCCAGAATGAGGCTGATCTGGCGAGCGTATCCTTCCTGGCCGGGGATCGGCTGGTGCGGCTCACGGATATTGCCGAAATCCGCCGCGGCTTCACCGATCCGCCGCAGCCGATGTTCCGCGTGAATGGCCGGCCCGCCATTGGCCTTGCGGTAGCGATGCGCGATGGCGGCGATATTCTGGCGCTGGGTGACAATTTGCGGCGCGAAATGCGCAAGATTGAGCGCGATTTGCCGATTGGGATCGAACCCTTCCTGGTGGCCGATCAGGCAAAAACGGTGGATAGCGCCATTGGTGATTTTACCGAAAGCCTCTGGCAGGCCATCCTGATCATCATGGGCGTAAGTTTTGTCGCCCTTGGCGTGCGCGCGGGCGCGGTGGTGGCTCTTTCCATCCCGCTCACGCTGGCCATTGTCTTTCCGCTCATGATGCTGGCCGGGATTGATCTGCAGCGCATTTCGCTCGGCGCGCTGATCATCGCGCTGACCTTGCTGGTTGATGATGCGATGACGACGATTGACGCCATGATCCGGCGGCTTTCTGTTGGTGATCGCAAGGATCAGGCAGCAACCTTCGCCTATCGCACCCTGGCAGCACCCATGCTGACCGGCACGCTGGTGACCATTGCCGGCTTTTTGCCCATTGGCTTCGCGGCGAGCTCGGCGGGCGAATACACCTTTTCCATCTTCGCGGTGGTGGGCATTGCGCTGGTGGTTTCCTGGTTTGTCGCGGTGGTCTTCGCGCCGCTGCTTGGCATGGCGATCCTGAAGGCGCCAAAGCTTGCAACGGGCGGGGAAGCGCCGGCGCCGGGGCGTATCCTGCAAGGCTATGCTGGATTTTTGCGCTTCGCCATCCGCTTTCGTTGGGTCACTATTGCCGCTGCGGTGGTGGCCTTTGTGATCGCGCTTTTTGCCTTGCGTTTCGTGCCCCAGCAATTCTTCCCATCATCGGATCGGCCTGAATTGGTGGTGGATCTGACGCTGCCGCAAAATGCCTCCATCCACGCTGCCGAAACCGCCATGGAAAGGCTGGATGCGGCCTTCGCCAAGGACCCCGATATTGCGCATTGGAGCAGCTATGTCGGGCGCGGGGCGATCCGCTTCTACCTGCCGCTCAATGTGCAATTGCCCAATCCCTTCTTCGCCCAGGCCGTGGTGGTGGCGAAGGATCTGGAAGCGCGCAAGCGCCTGCAACCGCGCATCGAAGCGCTGCTGGCCGAGCAATTCCCGGCAGCGATTTCACGCGTGGCGCCGCTGGAACTTGGCCCGCCCGTGGGCTGGCCCATTCAATACCGCGTGCTGGGCCCCGATATTGAAGGCATCCGCAGCATTGCAAAGGAATTGGCGCAAGTGGTTGCGACCAGCGGCGGGGTACGCAGCCCAAGCTTCGACTGGATCGAACCTTCGCGGCAATTGCGCATTCAAGTGGATCAGGACCAGGCCCGCCAGCTTGGGCTTTCCTCTGCCGCCATTGCCGCCACCTTGAATTCCGTCATTACCGGTAGCGTCATTACGCAAATCCGCGATGACATCTATCTGGTCAATGTGCTGGCGCGCGCGACGGCGAGTGAGAGGCTATCGCTTGACACGCTGCAAACCATGCAGGTGCCGATCCCGGGCGGGCGTTCGGTCGCGCTTGGGCAATTCGCGACCATTTCCTACGGCCAGGAATATCCACTGGTCTGGCGGCGGGATCGGGTTTTGTCGCTGACGGTGCAGGCTGATGTGCGCCCCGGCATACTGCCGGAACGTGTGGTGAGCGAACTCGCCCCCCGCATTGCGGAGCTGCAAGCAAAGCTGCCCGCGGGATATGCCATCGAAACCGGCGGCATTGCCGAAGAAAGCGAAAAAAGCCGCGCTTCCGTCATGGCTGTTGTGCCCATCATGATCGTGGTCATGCTGACCGTGCTGATGTTCCAATTGCAGAGCTTCGCACGGCTTGGTCTGGTCGTGGCCATCCTCCCCTTGGGCCTCATCGGCGTGGTGGCATCCTTGCTGATGTTTGGCAGGCCGCTTGGCTTTGTCGCCATCCTGGGCATCCTTGCTTTGCTTGGCATGATTGCGAAGAATGCCGTGATCCTGATTGTGCAGATCGAAGAAGACCGCGCCTCTGGCCTTGCGCTGCGGGATGCGGTGGTGGCATCCGCCACGTCACGCCTGCGGCCGATGATGTTGACCGCGCTTTCCACCGTGTTGGGGCTGATCCCGATTGCGCCCACGGTATTCTGGGGGCCGATGGCCTTCGCCATTATGGGCGGGCTTTTGGTGGCAACGCTACTGACGCTGATCGTGTTGCCGGCGCTTTATGTGATTGTACTGGAAAGGCGGGCGGATCGCGCGGCGTAGAGCATTTTCAAGCCAAGTGGACTCACTTGGCGACTCGGAAAATGCGACCAAACAAAAGTTTGGATCGGGTCCAGTACGCGAAGGTGAACGGAACCGATCTAATAACTGCCGCGCAGCGCTGCGGTCAGCCCAGGTGCCCCCTCGGTCGCTTGCCATTGGCGGCGCGTCAGCACCTCGCTCGGCGTGCAGCCAAATTCGCGGCGAAAGGCACGGGTGAAGCTGGATGGATCATAGAACCCAACCGCCTCACCAATGCGGCTCACGGAAGCCGGGCCATCGGCGCGCATCAGGTCTCGGTAGGCCTGGCGCAGCCGGCGCTGCTGAATAACCCGCGCGATTCCGCCAATCGGCGCGAAGCAGCGATAAAGCTCTGAGCGTGAAATGCCCGAACGTTTGACGAGCATGGCGGGCGAAAGCTCAGCCTCGCCCAGCGCCGCATCCACCAGCGCAATCACGCGTGCACGGCGCGCGGCTTCAAGCTGTTGGCGTGTGGATGCCGGGCGTGTTTCCAAACCCATCAGGCAGGCGGACAGCATGGAAGACAAGGCCGCTTCCAGCCGCGGCGCATCTTCTCCGCTGATTTCATCGGCGGAAGCGACGATACGCGGCAGCATGCCCCCAAGCATGCGCGCCGCCGAGCTGCTGAGCGCCAAGGCGCGACCGGTCGCGAAAACCGGGGCGAGTTGCGGCAGGTTTTCGGGTTGGATCAGCACGCCGCACCAATGCCCACCAAGCTTGCGCAGCCCAAAGCCATGCGACAGCGCGCCGAGGAGCAATTCCTTGGGCTGGCCATCCGCTTCGGCAAGGCGGAGCGCCAGCAGCCAATGATCCAAACCGTCGCGCAACCCCTCGCTCCGCGCGCGGCGATAATCGGCAGCATCGGCCTGGAATTTCAGCAATACATGCCGGCCAAGCCTGCGCAGTTCAGCCTGCCCGGAAAAACCCGTGGCGCCTGCACGTGGCGTGCTGACATGCACAACCGGTTCCCAAAAGGCGCGCCAGACATCAAAGCGGATCGCCGCCGGCAGGTCGCGCGTATCTACCGCGAAACGGCCGATCGGTGGGGTATTTGCGCCAGCGCGCGGTGCCGGACGTCCCAAAACCACTGTTCCTGCCTGGGGCAAAGCGGCCTCTCTCCCACCCGATACTCTGGGCTTTTTATCTCTCGGCCCCGTGTAATGCCAGCAACATCCGACAGGCTGGGGATAAGGCGCCTAGCATGGGGACGCAACGCTGATCGCCTGCCGCTGCTGCGCCCGCTAATGCTATGCCAAGCTTGAATCGAAATCTTCATGATTGCCGCCCCTGAACAGCCCTTGCCCTTGCGGGCGACTGCATGTGATAGAGAATCTTCAGGCGCGGTCATTCGGACCTGATTGAGACAAGGCGCAAGGTGGTGCCATGGGCCATCACCGCCTGTCCTTGATCAGTCCCGGCATGCGTGCCCTGGCCCGCGGCATGTCGGATTCCGCCCGGGCCAGAAGCTAGGAACAGAATAATGGCTGATCTTCTTGTTATCTCCTTCCCGACCGAAGCGCAGGCTGAAGAAGCGCGCACGCGTGTTGCCTCCATGCAGCGCGAATACCTGATTGAACTTGGTGATGCCGTGGTGGCACTCCGCAAGCCCGATGGCAGCATCAAGCTGAATCAGACCTTTCACCCGACAGCCGCCGGTGCGGCGGGCGGGGCGCTTTGGGGGTCCTTGATTGGGCTGTTGTTCCTCAACCCGCTCGCGGGCGCGGCAGTGGGGGCCGCGGCTGGCGCGGTTTCAGGTCGGCTTACCGATGTTGGCATCAATGACAACTTCATGAAGGAAGTCGCGCAGAGCCTTCAGGACGGTGAGGCGGCGCTGTTTCTGCTGATCCGGAAAATGACCGCCGAGCGCGTGATGGAAGGGCTGCAAGGCATGGGCGGCAAGATCATGCGCACATCCTTCGATGAAACCAAGGAAGCTACGCTGCGTGAAGCCTTGGCTGGAGCATCCGGCGGATGATGCCCATGGGCAGGGTGCGGTGCCGCGCATGAGGGCCAGCTTAGCGCTCCGTGCCGCCGCGGCCTGCCTGCTGCTGGCCTTTTTGGCAGGCTGCGCCAGCATCGCGCGCCTGCCGGCACCGCCAGCAGAACAGGTGACAAATATTGATGTCCTGGGCGTGCCTGATTCCCGCTTCTGGGCCGATGGTGATCCCGCCCCGATTATTGCCTATTACGATCGCGTGTTGCGGCGCCGACTAAGTGCCCTGCCGTCTGGGCGCGGTGGGCGCGTGGCGCCGGGTCATTTCCTCGCACTCTCGGGCGGCGCTGATGATGGCGCTTTTGGCGCGGGCGTGCTGGTGGGCTGGACCGAAACCGGCCAAAGGCCGGAATTCGACCTGGTCACGGGCATTTCCGCCGGCGCGCTGATTGCGCCCTTTGCGTTTTTGGGGCCAGCCTATGATCCGCCGCTGCGTTCCCTGTTCACCGAAATCGCACAGAGTGACGTGGTGCAAATCGGTCAGCTTGCGCTGGCGGTACTGTTCCGCGAAGCGGTCGCCGATACCACGCCGCTCGCCCGGCTGATCGAACGCCACGCGGATGAGGCGATGTTACAGGCCATTGCTGCTGAATATCAGCGCGGGCGGTTATTGCTGATCGGCACTGTCAATCTGGACGTCGGGCGCCCGGCGGTCTGGAATATTGGCGCGATCGCTTCAAGCGGCCATCCGGACGCCTTGCGGCTTTTCCGACGTATTCTGTTGGCCTCTGCCTCCATCCCCGGCGCCTTTCCGCCCGTGATGATTGATGTTGACGTGGCTGGGCAGCGCTTTCAGGAAATGCATGTGGATGGCGGCGCGGCGATGCAGGTTTTCCTTTATCCGGCACGGTTCCGCCCGCGCGCTTTGGCAGGCCGCGCCGGGCAGCAACGCGAAACCACGGCCTGGGTCATCCGCAATGGCCGCGTGGATGTGGCGATTACGGACCCACCGGGTGGCATCTTCAGCATTGCGCGCCGGTCAGCGCAAACGCTGCTGCATTTCTCTTCCATCAATGATCTGGATCGGATTTATCTGACCACCTATCGCGACCGCATCGGCTTTCGCCTGCAAAGCATCGGAGAGGATTTCGATACGCCGCGGCCCAGATTTTTTGATAATGGCTATATGCGCGCGCTGTTTGCCTATGGTGAGGCACGAGGCCGCAACATGGCAAGCTGGATGACAGCGCCGCCCCCGGTTGGCTTGGTTTCCGCCCCACCGCCTGGGCCGTGACGCAAGGTCTTCAGGGCATGATCAGGCCGTAAAGTGTGGTCGCGACCTCGGTCGCGATCAGCAGCACCACGGCCAATTCCAGCAGGCGGGAACGGCGCGTTTCGGTCAAATCCAGCAGGGTTTCCGAAATCTCACGGATCATCTCAAGCTTGCCGGAAAGCACTTCGGTGCGTTCCTCAAGCTCCCATTCGGCGGCAAGCACGGCATGCAGTGGTGTCAATTCCGGATGATCCCACAGCAGATCGGGCTTGGCCGCCGTATCCACCCGAGCGGCTGAACGCGCGCGCGCGGCAATCGCTTCCCCAATCAGCGGCACGATCAGCCGCGTTGGCATGCCAAGCCGCCCGCGCCGCAGGCGTTCAAGCGGTGCTTCCAGCCGATCCAGCGTGCGCGCCAAGGTGGTTTCCTGCTGCGTCAGCACCGCACTTTTCGCGAGCGCCTTGGCCACCAGCGCAAGCCGCGCGTGGCTTGCATCGCGCAGCAGGATGACGCCCGCTTCATTCGCGCCATCCTCAGCCGCGCCGATGATGATCTCAGCCGCTTCATGCACCGGGGCATCGAAAGGGTCTTGCAGATGCGGGCGCAGCCCCGCCGCCAGCGCTTCGGCTTCCTGCAGGCTTGCGCCAATGGTCACCAGCGCGCCCCAGCGAAAGGCAAAGGCGCGGCCCCCGCCTGGCAAATCGCCAAGGCTCAGCACCCCAGGCAGCACAGGCCCACGCCGATCAAGCGCGCGCGTATCCAGCCTTTCGGCAAGCAGAAGCGCATGGACGGGAAGAGTTGTTGATTCCATCATGATTGCTCGTGACCCTGCCGGATTGGTTTGGCGCCGGCACGCCCCCGGCGCCCGGCGCCGGACGGGGGGCACAGCGCCGGGACGGGCCGTGCAAGTCCAGGATGGCACACTTCGCTACACATGTTACACAGGCATTGGCGCGTCGTGCCACCGGCGCGCCCGGCATTCAGGCAGGCAGGCAAAAACACATGAGCGATCTTGATCGGGTTCTGGCGCATATTGATGCCGATATGAATGGCGCCTTGGAACGGCTTTTCACGGTATTGCGGATCAAATCCATCTCGACCGATCCGGCATTCGCCAAGGATTGCGCGGCCAATGCCGAATGGCATGCGGCGGATTTACGCGGCATTGGTTTTGAAGCCTCTGCCCGGCCAACGCCCGGCCATCCGATTGTGGTGGCGCATGATCGCGCCGCCAAAGGCCCTTCGGCGCTGTTCTACGGCCATTATGATGTGCAGCCGGTTGACCCGCTGGAACTTTGGGATCGTGACCCGTTTGACCCGGTGATCGAAGCCCTGCCCGATGGCACCAAGGTTATCCGCGGCCGTGGCAGCGCGGATGACAAGGGGCAGCTCATGGCCTTTGTGGAAGCCTGCCGCGCCTGGAAGGCCGTGACGGGCAAGCTGCCCATCCCGGTTTCGATTTTGTTGGAAGGTGAGGAAGAATCGGGCGGCGTCAATCTACCCGGCTTTCTTGAGGCCAATAGCCAAGAATTGAAGGCGGATATTGGCCTGATCTGCGATACCAATATGTGGGACCCGCAAACCCCGGCCATTGTCACCATGCTGCGCGGGCTTTGCGGTGAGGAAGTGATCATTCACGCCGCGGATCGTGATTTGCATTCGGGTTTCTATGGCATGGCGGCGGCCAATCCGAACCGGATCCTCGCAAAAATCCTTGCTGATCTTTACGATGATCAGGGCCGCATCACCCTGCCCGGCTTTTATGATGGCGTGCCGGAATTGCCCGAAAGCCTGAAACAGCAATGGGGAACGCTTGGCTTCACCGCCGAGAAGTTCCTTGGCGTCATTGGCCTGTCGCAGCCGGCCGGTGAGAAGGGGCGCGATGCGCTGGAAATGGTCTGGTCGCGCCCGACCTGCGAAATCAACGGCATGGGCGGCGGCTATCAGGGCGATGGTTTCAAGACTGTGATTCCCGCCCGCGCTTCTGCCAAGGTGTCCTTCCGCTTGGTGTTTGATCAGGACCCGTATGCGATCCGCAAGGCCTTCCGCGCCCATGTGCTGGCGCGCTTGCCATCCGATTGCCGGGCGGAATTCATCGAACATGGCTCCGGCCGCGCCATTCGCTTCCCGGATACCGACCCTGCCTTCGCCAAGGCGCGCGCGGCACTGTCCGATGAATGGGGCAAGCCGGCGGTGTTTATCGGCTCCGGCGGCTCGATCCCGGTCACGCATATGCTGAAGACCTCGCTTGGCATGGATGTGGTGCTGGCGGGCTTTGGGCTGGAAGATGACCGCATTCATAGCCCGAATGAGAAATACAATCTGGAAAGCTTCCAGAAGGGTATCCGATCCTGGGCACGTATTCTGGAGGCTTTGTCCAAATGAGCGCGACGCAGAATTCCGGCGCACCTGAGGCGCCAAAAACCGCCATGCAACGTATCCTGGATACGGTGGAACGCGTGGGCAACCGCGTGCCGCATCCGGTGATGATCTTTGTTTATTTGATCGTTTTCGTGGTGCTGCTCTCAGCCCTGCTGTCGCTGCTTGGTGCCAAGGTCACCTATCAGGCCTATAACCCGGCAACCGGCAAGATCGAGGAAGCGACCACCGCTGCCCGAAGCCTGCTGACCATTGACGGCATTCGCTTCATGTTCACCGGTGTGGTGCCCAATTTCATGGGCTTCAATGCGGTTGGCGTGATCATTGTTGCCATGGTGGGCGTTGGTGTGGCGGAAGAAGCCGGCCTGGTGAAGGCGTTGATCCGGAAGTTGGTGATCGTCGCACCACCCAAGCTGCTGACCTATATTCTTGTCTTTGTCGGCATTGTTTCATCCATTGCGGCGGATGCTGGGTATCTGGTGCTGATTCCGCTGGCGGCGGCGGCCTTCATGTCGGTCGGTCGGCATCCCTTGGCGGGCCTTGCCATGGCTTTTGCCGCGGTGGCTTCCGCCTTCATGGTCAATGTGATGATCGTGCCGGTGGATGGCATTCTGACAGAAATCACCAATGATGCGGCGCGACTGGTCAATCCAAATGCGTCCATTGATCTTGCGGCGAATGTCTGGTTTTCCATCGCGTCCGTCGCGGTGCTGACAGTGCTGATTGGCGTTATTACTGAACGGGTGATTGAACCGCGCCTTGGCGCCTATACCGGTGATTACAAGGTGCCCGGCGAGAATGTGCTCTCCGATGAGGAGTATAAGGGCCTGCGCGCGGCGCGGAATGCATTGTTTGGCGTGTTGGCCTTTATCGGCCTGCTCACGCTGCCGCCGGGTGCACCACTGCGTAATCCGGAAACCGGCGCCATCATCGGGTCTTCGCCCTTTATGGGCAGCCTGATTGTATCCATTGCGCTGATCTTCCTGGTCTGCGGCATCGCCTATGGCCGCGCTGCCGGCACCATGCGCACAGCGGGTGAGGCGATTGCCGCCATCCAAAAATCCATCGGCGCGCTTGCGGGCCTGATCTTGCTGCTGCTGGTGATCAGCCAATTCATTGCCATCTTCAATTATTCGAACATGGCCACATTGGCGGCTGTTTCCATGGCGGATTTCCTGGAAAAGCTGAACCTGCCAACGGTTGCGCTGCTGATCGGCTTTGTGATTGCGGTCTTTGGCATTGACCTGATCATCACGGCAGCCGTGGCGAAATGGGCGATCTTTGCGCCGGTATTCGTGCCGCTGCTGATGCAGCTTGGCGTGGCGCCGGAAGTGGTGCTGGCGGCCTATCGCGTTGGCGATAGCCCGATGAATTCCATCACGCCGCTCAATGCCTATTTCGCGATGATCGTGACCTTTGCGATCAAATATCAGAAGGATGCTGGCGTGGGCACGGTAATTGCGCTAATGCTGCCCTATGTCATCGCTATTTCCGTGGTCTGGACCATGCTGCTGGCGGCCTGGTATTTGCTCGGACTACCATGGGGTCTCTGAAGCATGAATGACATCACCATCATGGCCGCGATCATCCTCGCGGCCATTGTGCTTTTCATCTGGAACCGCATTCCGGTCATTCTGGTGGCGATGGGTGTCGGCATGGCGCTTTACGCCACCGGTTTGGTGACACTGAACCAGGCGCTATCAGGCTTTGGCGATCCCGCAGTGATGTTCATCGCGACGCTTTTTGTGGTGAGCGCCGCGCTGGATCGCACCGGCGTGACTGCCTGGGCCGGGCAGATGCTGATCCGTGGCGCTGGTGAGAATAGCCGCACGCGGCTTCTGGTGCTGATTTCCCTGCTGGCGGCGATGTTGACCGCGCTCATCAGCCTCAATGGTGCGATTGCGGCGCTTTTGCCGGTGGTGGTTGTCTTGGCACTCAGGCTGCGTCTGCCACCATCGCAATTGCTCATGCCGATGGTTTTCGCCGCGCATGCGGGATCGAAACTGGCCCTGACCGGATCGCCAGTGAACGTGCTGGTGAGTGAAGCCGCCTTGGATGCCGGCTTCCGCGCCATCGGTTTTTTCGAATTCACCATTGTTGGTATTCCGCTATTGCTTGGCGTCATTACCATCACCCTGTTGTTCGGGCGGAAGCTGCTGCCGCACCGCGCGGGTGAGACCATGAGTGTGGATTTCAGCCGCCATGCGACCACGCTTGTTGAGCAATATCGGCTGAAGGAAGGCCTGTTCCGGCTGCGGCTGCGCGCCACTTCGCCGCTGATCGGCCAGCCACCATCTGCACTCCAGGAAGATAGCTGGGGAGGGCTTCGCCTTGTCGCCGTGAATGATGGCCTAACGGGCGATAGGCTGCGCCGCCCCACGATGATGGAGGGCGATTTTCTCATCGTCTCCGGCCAGGGTGAGGATGCGGCGCGGTTGGCCACGGAACAGCATTTGGCCTTCCGGCTTGAAAACAGCGATGAGGATTTGCGCGATAGCCTGTTCAATCGCAGTTCCGGCCTTGCCGAGGTGATGATCCCGCCGCGGTCGGAAATGATCGGGCAAACCGCCTATCAGGGCATGATTACCGAAAGCGGCGATCTGGTGGTGATTGCCATTCAGCGCGGTGGTGCTGATGTGGGCGCTGAGCCTGTGCAGTTGCAGGCAGGCGATACCATGTTGCTGCAAGGCACCTGGAAAGCGCTCGATACGCGGCTGGCCGATCCGCAGGTGTTGGTGGTGAATTCGCCCGATACCGTGCGCCGTCAGGCCGTGCCGCTTGGCGCTGGCGCCTGGACCACTCTTGGCGTGCTGGCCGGCATGGTGTTTTTCCTCGCGACCGGGCTTCTGCCGGGGGCGGTGGTAGGCATTGCCGCCTGCTTCATCCTTGTATTGTCGCGCGTGCTGACGGTGGATCAAAGCTATCGCGCGATTGACTGGACAACGGTGATCCTGGTGGCGGCGATGATGCCGCTTTCCACCGCGATGGTACAAACTGGTGCAGCGCAATTGATGGCGGATGGCCTGGTCGCCATGGCAGCCGGTGGCAGCCCGATGATCCTGCTCGCGGGGCTATTCGTGCTGACGGCTGTGCTTGGCCAGTTGATCAGCAATACTGCAACGGCGCTGATTATCATCCCCGTTGGGGTTGCGGCCGCGACTTCCATGGGGATTTCGCCGATACCGGTGCTGATGAGCATCGGCATCGCCGCCGCCGCCGCCTTCCTGACACCGATCGCGACACCGACCAACCTCATGGTCATGCGCCCGGGCGGTTATGCCTTCGGTGATTACTGGAAATTCGGCCTGCCGATGATGATTTGGTTTTTCATCATCTGCGTCTTCGTTGTGCCGTTGATCTGGCGGTTCTGAGACATGATCCGCATTACACGCGTTCTCCTTTGCGCTTCGGCCCTTCTGGCAGCGCTGCCCGCCCTGGCCCAAACGCCGGCGCAGCAACAGGCTGACCCGGCAGGCACCTTCGCGTTTCTGTTGGAGAATGACACTTTCTCCGGCAATGATCGCTTCTACAGCAATGGTTTTCTCTTTGCCTGGCGCGCCCCTTCCTATGATCCGCCAGCCTGGCTTGCAGGGCTGACAGAAGGGCCGAACCTGTTCTTCCCTGGCGGCGGTGTCACGCGTTGGGGGCTGAGCTTCGGGCAGAAGATGTACACGCCGGAAGACACGCTGGCGACCAATCCTGATCCGAAGGATCGCCCCTATGCCGCCTGGCTCTATGGTGCGATTTCGTTGCATTCCTATACGGCGCGGGAATTGGGCACGCTTGAATTGCAGCTTGGTGTCGTCGGGCCCTCTGCGCTTGGCGAATGGGTGCAGAATACCACGCATGATATGATGCGGATTGATCGCGCCTATGGCTGGGATTACCAGATTCGCGATGAACCCGGCATCAACCTGGTGACGAACCGCCAATGGCGGATGAATGGCGAACCCGATTCCGGCGGGCGGCGATTTGGCCTGGTGCCAAGCCTCGCGGCCAGTCTTGGCAATGTGCATACCTATGCGGCGGCGGGCATGCTGCTGCGCTACGGCACAGAGCTTGAAGCCGATTTCGGCCCGCCCCGCGTGCGCCCGGTTTCCGCCGGTTCGGTTTTCTTTCAGCCGACCGGGCGTTTTGGGTGGTATGTCTTTGGCGGTGTTGAAGGCCGCGCGGTGGCCCGCGATATTTCGCTGGATGGCAATACCTGGCGCGATAGCCGCAGCGTTGACCGCGAAGTGCTCGTGGGCGATGCCAGCCTTGGCTTTGCGCTGATATTTTCAAGCACACGCCTGACCGCAACCTATACGATTCGCAGCAAGGAATTCGAAACCCAGCGCGAAGCCTCACAATTCGGCTCGGTCAGCATTGCGTTCAGGTTCTGATCGCTGAGCCGCAATAGGCGCAAGAGAGATACCCTGCACAGCGGCGCGACACTTGGCCAATAGGCGTCACCCCCGCCACGCCTCAAGATAATCTCAAGAATGTCTTGGCGTCATCGCCAATAGACACAGGGGGCATATACATGAGATCAAAATGGGCCGGTGCTGCTATGGTGGGGCTGATGGTTGGTGCCTCACCAGCCTTCGCACAGCAGCCAACCATGGAAGAACTGATGCGGCGCATTGATGCGCTGCAACAGCGCGTCAATGAACTTGAGCGCGAACGCCGCCCGCAGCGCCCCGCCGCCGTGGCAGCGCCAGCACCTGCGCCCGCACCGGCACCAGCCGCGCCGACACGCGCCGCAGCACCGCGCACCGCGCCCGCAGCAGCACCAGCGGCACCAGTCACCGCCGCCGCCGCGCCTGCGCCACGCTCGCCCGAGGCTGTGCGCGCCGAGGTGGATGAGGCGCTGCGCGGCAGCCTGGATGGGCTTGCCATGCGCATCCCGAATACGGATACGACCGTGCGGCTTTACGGCTTCCTCCGCCTGACCGCGTACCGCGATTTCAATGCGCGCAACCCGACCGATGCGGCTTCCGTGCAAGGTATTCCTCTAACGGCGCGAAACTCGCAGTCCGGCGATGGTGACATAACCGCCCGCAGCTCACGCTTTGGCTTTGATACGCGCAGCGATACTGCCTGGGGCCGGCTTGATACCACCATGGAAGGCGATTTCCGCGGGGAAATTTCAGCCGGCGGTGATCTCTCCTTTCGTCTGCGACAAGCCTTCGCTGAGCTGACCCGCGATGATTGGAGCTACCTGATCGGTCATACCAATAGCCTTTGGAATGAGGGGATCACTGAAGCGCTGCATGACGCGACCAACCTCAATCAATCTTTTATTCGCCAGGCGCAGCTTCGCGTGACACATCGCTTTGACAGCAATCTGATGCTGCAAGGCTCCATCGAAGCGCCCTATGGCGATATCCTGACGCAAAGCGGCCCGGCCTTTTCGCCCATTCGCTTTGATGGCGGCGCCAGCCCCGCTTTTGATCAAATACCCGATTTTCTGGCGCGGCTCACTTGGCGCGACGGCGCCGAGGAATATGTGCTGCGCGGCCTCGTCCGCCAGTTATCGCTTGAACCGGATGGCACCACGCTCGGTCCAAAGCCAAGCGAAAGCACCTTTGGCTGGGGCTTCGCCGCGCATACGCGCCTGCCGCTTGGCAAATGGATTTCTGCCCTTGGCAGGGATGAGCTGATGCTGATGGGCTATTATGGTGAGGGATCGGCCGTTATTTCGCCGGCAATACCTTCGGCCAAGGTGGCATTTCCGACATCATCACCGCAACCGGCATGGATTACAGCCTGGAATCCGTCCCCAGCTATGGCGGCACCATCGGCTATCGCCGCTTCTGGTCCGATTTCGTGCGGAGCACGGTTTCCTACGCTTACGCGCGGCAGGATTTCCCATCCTCCATCCGCTTCGCTGCCGGATCGAATGGCGCGCTGGCGCGCAACCGCGAAATGCAGCAGGTCATTGCCAATCTGATCTGGAGCCCCTTTGCCGATCGCCCGACCAGTCGTATGCCCTTTGGCTGGCTTGATCTGGGGTTGGAATATGTTTTCAGCCGGCGTGATCTTGAAGATGGCGCGGCGGCGGTCGGTTCAAATGGCGTCGGCCATGGCATTGCCAATCGCCTGCTGGCCGTTGGCATTGTGCGGTTCTGAAGTCGCCAGACAATGCCACAGGAAAAAGCCGACCATGGTGGTTTAAGGGGTCAGTTCTGCCACCATGGCCGGCCAGGCTGGAAACCGCGGCCCTTGCGTGACGTCTCCGCATGGCGCGCGGTGATGTTTCTCCAGCTTTGCAGTGAAACGGGTCAGGTCATCACCTGACCCGCTCAGTCTTCAGGCCTGGGCGGCCGGCACGGCGATAAAGGCCGGCTTGCCATCGCGCAGGATGCGCACTGCAACCGCGCCGCCCGCGGCATTCGCTTCACGCAGCGCGCGCACCACGGCATCCGCATCATCGGTTGCGGCAGCGCCGACACCCACGATCACATCGCCCCGGCGCAAACCGGCTTCCTGGGCGCGTGAATTCGGCTCCACCGCCTGCACCAGCGCGCCCTTGGCATCATTGGGCAGGCGGAGTGATGCACGCGCTTCCGGCGTGATCGGCGCCAGCGAAACACCAATGCGCGGCGCGTTGGATTCCTCCGCTCCCGCACGGGTGCGTTCCGTGCCGGGCTGCGCGGCGATATCCACGCGAAGGCTCCGTTCCGCACCATCGCGCCAGAGCTTCAGATCAGCCTTCGCACCGGGGCGGAGGTCGGCCACGCTGCGCGCCAGATCACGCGGGTTGCGCACTGGTTTGCTGTCCAGCGCGGTCACCACATCACCGGGCTGCAGGCCGGCCTTGGCCGCTGGGCTGTCACGCTCCACCCCCGCCACAAGCGCGCCGCGCGGGGCTTCGCTGCCATTCGCGGGCAGTTTCAGCGCTGCCGCCATGGCCGCGTTCACCGGCTGGGTGGAAACGCCGATGAAGCCGCGCTCCACCTGGCCTTTTTCACGCAATTCGGCGACCACGCGCTTCACCATATTGGACGGCACGGCAAAGCCAATGCCAACCGATCCACCAGTCGGGCTGAAGATCGCGGTATTCACGCCAATCACGCCGCCATCGCGGGCGAAAAGCGGGCCGCCGGAATTGCCCTGATTGATTGGCGCATCCACCTGGATGAAATCATCATAGGGGCCAGCGCCAATGTCGCGGCCGGTTGCGGAAACCACGCCCGTGGTCACGGTGCCGGACAGGCCATAGGGATTGCCCATGGCCACCACCCAATCGCCGGGCTGGGCACGATCAGAATCGCCCAAAGCCACGAAGGGCAACGGCGCGCCGGCTTCCACCTTGAGCAGCGCGATATCGGTGCGTGAATCACGGCCAACCAGGCGCGCGGCCAATTCGCGGCCATCTTCAAGCTTCACGGTCACGCGGGTGGCGCCATCCACGACATGGTTGTTGGTGACGATGAAACCGGCGGCATCAATGATGAAGCCCGAACCCGTGCCCTGCACGCGGCCCTGGCCGTGATTGGGCATCCCCGCCTCAGCGCGCGGCGGCTTGCCGGCGACATTGATGGTAACAACGGCGGGGCGGACAGCCTTCACCAGATCGGCAAAGCCGGCAGCGGGTGCGGCGCGGTCAAGCGTGATGGCCGGGGCCACAGGGGCGGGGGCATTCTGCGCATGCACGGCAAGGCCGGTAAGCGCGGTGGAGCCAAGCAAAAGGCCGAGCAGCGCATAGCGCGCAGTCCGGCGGGTGGGGCTGGATGTAGCCATGTGTTGTTTTCTCCATCTCAAGGTCAGGGCGCTGAGTCGCTTCGCCTTGACTGCGAAAATGGAGAAAACCTGCTGTAAAGTCCCGAACGCGAAGCTGAAATGATTTTCAGGATCGGGCCTTCGCACCCGAGAGATCTACTGTCACGCGAAGCCCCGGCGCGGCGTCTGACAATACCGGCGCCGCGCCATGCAGCTTCGCCACCGCCGCCACCAGCGCCAGGCCAAGCCCGCTGCCCGGCGTGCCGCGGCTGCGGTCCAGCCGATAAAAGCGGCGCAGCACGCGCGCGCGTTCTTCTGGTGGCACGCCCGGCCCGTCATCCGCCACCTCCAGCACCGGGCCTGCACGCAAGGTCACGCGCAGGGTCTGCCCGCCATGCATCAGCGCATTATCCATGAGGTTACTCAGCATTTGGCGCAGCAGCGCCGCATCGCCATGCACGTGCTGATCAGGCGCGATGTGTACTTCAAGCCTCTTGCCGGCTTCTTCTGCGACAACCGCATAAGCCTCGGCCAGGGTGGTGACGAGTGCAGAAAGATCAACCACCGGGGCTTCCTGGGGCGGCAGTGGCGGGCCGGCTTCAAGCTGCGCGATGCGGAGCAGCGCGGTGAAGGTGCCAAGCACCGTATCCAATTCAGATAAGGCAGCTTCAAAAGCGGCGCTGTCGGCGTTGGGGTCGCGCGCGCGCGCGAGCGCAGCTTCCAGCCTTTGGCGCAGGCGGGAAAGCGGGCCGCGCAAATCATGCGCGACATCCACCGTGACTTGCCGCATGCCCTCAATCAGCGCTTCCTGGCGATCGAGCAGCGTATTCACCGTGCCCGCCAGCCTGTCGAATTCATCGGCGCTGCCGGCCAAGGGCAGGCGCCGCGCCAGATCACCGCGCATCACCTGTTCTGCGGCTTCTGAGACACGCCTGAGGCGCAGTTGCAGCCCGCGCGCCATGAACAGCCCAAAGCCGAGCGCGATCAGCACCGCCACCGCACCCGCAGCAAGCAAGGTGGTGGCAAGGGTTGCAGCTGTATCCAGCACCGCGCCGAATTCGGCCGCGACCAGCAGCGTAAAGCCGTTGGAAATGCCGATGCCGAGCGTGCGCACCGGCCCTTCCGGTGCCCTCAGCGTGACAAAACCACGCAATCCTGCCGGCGCGCCGGAAAGCCGCGCGGAACCCGCCACGGGCCGCCCATCCGGCAAGCGGAGCTGCACCAGAATGGCGCTTGGCGTGCGGTCGCGCGTGCGGGCTTCCACGGCGCGGGTCAGGCCAATCATGCCGAAGCGCTGAAATTCGCCAATCAGCAATTCGGCTTCCGCGCGGATGGTGCTGTCCAAAGCCTCTTCCAAAGCGGCGGAACTGCGCAGCCAACCAAGCCCGAGGCCAAGGGCGGAAATGCCCAGAACGCCAAAGGCTGTCAGCAGTGCGGTGCGCAGTGCGAAACTGCGCAGCAACCGCCCAAGTGCACTCACTTCGGCGCACCAAGCATATAGCCAACACCGCGCATGGTCTGGATCGGCGCAGGCAAGCCTTCAAGCGAAAGTTTGCGGCGCAAGCGGCTGACATGAACTTCAACCAAATTGGTCGAAGGATCGAAGTTCAAATCCCACACGCCTTCCAGCAGCATGGTCTTGGTCAATACCTGCCCGGGGCGACGCAGCATGAATTCCAACAAGCGCATTTCCGTCGGCAGCAATTCCACCGGCTGGCCATTGCGCCGCACCACGCGCTTCAGCAAATCCAATTCAATATCGCCCACTTGCAGCAGCACGGGATCGGTGGCGGGCGCCGGGCGGCGCGCCAGGGCAGCGATACGCGCGCGCAATTCACTGAAGGCGAAAGGCTTGGCGAGGTAATCATCTGCCCCCGCATCAAGCCCTTCGACGCGGCGTTCCACCTCACCAAGCGCCGTCAGCACCAAAACAGGCGTGGTAATGCCGGAAGCCCGCAGCGCGCGCAGAATGGTAAGCCCATCCGGCCCCGGCAGCATGCGGTCCGTGACGATCACATCCCAGGCCTCACCGGCGGCAAGCAGCATGCCATCGCGGCCCGTGCGCGCCACCTGCACGACATGGCCAATTTCCTGCAGACCCTTGGCGATATAATCGGCGGTCGCCTTATCGTCTTCGATCAGCAGGATGCGCATGGGGCGCGGATATTACTCCAGCGTCGCAATGGCAACCGCCAGGCGGCAGCCCTGGGCGAATTCCGGCACATCCACATATTCATGGACCGTGTGGATTTCCGCCTGGCCGGCGCCGAAGGTCACGGTCGGCACGCCATGCTTCACCAGCCAATTCGCATCCAACCCGCCGGCGGAAACCATGGTCACAGGCTCAAGCCCCATGGATTGCGCGGCTTTCTTCGCGCGCTGCACGGCGGGATCATCAGCCGACATCAGGAAGGGCGGATAGGCGGTGCGCGTTTGGAAAGTGACCTCTGCCATGTTGCCATCGGCATCCTTCACTTCGGCCTTCGCCTTGTTGAAGGCCGCTTCGAAGGCTTCGGTGATCTTGACGGCGAAGTCAGCATCCGTGCTGCGCGCCTCACCGACCAGATGCACGTAATCCGTGACAACATTCGTGGCATCGCCGGCGGGCTTGCCATCCTTGCCGCCAAAGATGCCGATATTGGAAGAACCCTTGCCTTCCGGCTTCACCACCTTGCCGAACCAGCCGCCGCGTTGCGCTTCAGTCAGTCCGATGGAGGCCACGAGCGTTGAGGATATGCCGCGTTCCGGCGCCACACCGGCATGGGCGGCCTTGCCCTTGATAGTGACTTCCCAATTCTGCTGCCCGACCGCGCCGATGGTGAGCTTCGCCGCATGGGTGCTGTCCACATTGAAGCCCATCACGGCGCCGCCCAGATCCTTCGGGTCCAATTCCCGCGCGCCATGCAGGCCGCTTTCTTCGCGCACCGTGAACAGCATGGTGATCGGCGGATGCGGCAGCTTGTGATCAATCAGGGTTTTCGCAAGCGCAATCAGCACCGCGCAGCCCGTGCCATTATCGCCGCCCAAAGCCGTGGTGCCGTCGGAGACAATCCGGTCCCCCTCCCGCCGCGGCTTCGCACCCTTACACAGCGGCACGGTATCCATGTGGGTGGAGAACAATAGCCGCGGGCCGGCCTTGGTGCCTGGCAGATCAACAATCAGATTGCCCACTTCGGTCGGCAGCTTGATGCGTTGATGCACCGTGTCATAGCGGATGGCGCTTGCCGGCACGCCAACCTTCTTCAGCTCATCCACAATGGCAGCGCCGATGGCGGCTTCAAACCCTGTTACGCTGTCAATCGCGAGCAAGCGGATCAGCATGTCTGTCGCGTAATCAACATCAACAATCTTGGCGGTGCTGTTCATGGTTTTTTCCTTTTGGTCCTGGACTATCGCGGCACGTTACCGCGTCGCAAGAAGGGGCTTCAGGGCGTCGAGCACGCCCGTCAGCATGATCTGCGCGCCGATGCAAAGCAGCACGAAGGCGGCAAGCTTGGCCGCGATCAACATGCCTGTCGGGCCAAGCCGGCGGGCGACCGCGGCGGCATTGGCATAGGCGACCCAGACAATGATGGCGACGGTGGCCGCAATCAGCGTAAAGGCCAGCATATTCATGACTATGCCGCTGATTTCAGAGGAACGCCGTTCCGCAGATAGCGCGATGGAGGCAGCGATGGTGCCCGGACCGGTCGTGAGCGGCAGGGTCAGCGGGAAGAAGCTCATGCGCTCGACCGGGGCGGTATCCAGGGCGGCGGGGGCTTGGGCTTCGCGGCGCTGATTGTCATCTTCCTCATTCAGCATGTGCCAGCCGGCGACGGCCACGGTCAGCCCGCCCGCGATTCGCAGGGCTTCAAGCGAAATGCCAAAAAAGCCGAGGATCGGCGTGCCAAGGAAAAGTGCGGCCAGCAGCACAATGAAGCTATTGATGGCGATGGACCGCGCCAGGCGCGCGCGTTCCTGTTCGGTCAGCCAGCGCGTCATGCCATGGAAGATCAGCGCCCCGGCGGGCGGGTTGATGATGCTGATCAGCGCCGAAAAGCCAAAGAGCCAGGCGGCAAACAAATCCCCGAAAATGGCGGAAGCGGTCATGATGCCTTGCCCGATACCCGAAAATCGCCTGCCACCGGCGGCAAGTCCAGACTTCCTGTTCCGGCGGCGCGGCGCATGGTCATTGAAAGAAAGGCGTTACTGCAAGGCCGCGTTGCCCGTTAGGCAATTCAGCCCCGGGGCTGTGCGCTGCATCCCATTGGCTGATCTGCCACACCAAACGTGCTGCCCAAGCACGGAGGTTTCATCCTGCCCTCAAAGGACGAAAACCCGTTGCACGAAACGCGCAACGGGGATTATAGGCCTGTATGCCGCCCGGATAGGCGGCAATGACAATTCCCCGGAAGCGGCGCCGAAGCGCCGCCGAGGGATCGTCAGATCAGCCGCGAGCCCGAGGAGCCGGGGCCGGAGCCGGGGCGGGGGCCGGGGCCGGCGGAGCAGGCTCGGAAGCGCAAGCGGCGAGCAGCGCAGCCGGGGCAAGGATGGCGGCCACCGCAGCCTTGCGGAGCAGCGCCTTGCGGGTCATTTCTTTGGATTCGGTGTTCATGTTGCACATCCAGGTTGCTAGAGACTAGGAAACGGACCAGATAAAAAGCAAATATGAGTGGGTTGTCAAACCCTTTTCTTGCATGGAATGTGAAGTTTCAGGAGTTGGACGCGTGAAACGGTCTTGGGATAGGCCAGAATTCGATGCCAAGGGGCTGGGTGCAGCGCCGCCGGCCCTTATTTCGCGTCGCGCCAGCCTTTTGCGGGGCGTCGCTGGCCTTGCCGGCATGCTGGCGCTGGTGGGCTGCGCGGCCTCTGAGGGCGATTCGCTGGAGCCGATGGCAGCCCACGAAGCAGAGGAAGAGCTTGGCCATACGCCAGAGGAACCTCCGCCCGTTGTCGCTGGCGAGACCCTGGATGGGGCGCTTTTGCGGCGCTTTTACGCGCGGCGTGACTTTGAGCCGGTCTGGACCACGCGTGAAGCCGAAGCCAGGGCCTTCAAGGCGAAAGTGCTGCGCGCGCGGGATCATGGCCTGGATCCCGAATTGTTCCAGGCCGATTTGCTGCGGCGCATTGATAGTTTCCCGCCGGACCGGCGCGAATTGCTGCTGACCCATGCGGTGCTGACCTATGCCGAGGCCTTGGCCTTTGGCGCCTTGCCACCCAGCCGGCGCAAGGACCGGGAAGCGCTGAAGCGCGAACCGGTGGATGTGACCGAAGTGCTGCATGAAGTGCTGGATGGCCCCGATCCCGTCGCCGCCATCGAAGCGCTGGCGCCGCAAACCCCGACCTATCAGGCATTGCGTGAGGCGCTGCAGCGCCACCGGACATCATTGCGACCGGATCGCAACCGGGTGAACCGTTTGCGCGTAATTGAGGCCAATCTGGAACGCCAGCGCTGGCTGCCGCGTGAACTGCCGGCTGATCGCGTCTGGGTAAATGTGCCCGACCAGCAGCTTGTGCTCTATCGGGATGATCGGCCCGTATTCGTGACGCGCGTTGTCGTGGGTGAGGCGACGGATCGCAAGCAAAGCCCGGAATTGCATACCGTCATTGAATCGGCGCTGTTCAACCCGCCCTGGATCATCCCGAGCGACATTGTGGAAGCGGATATCCGCCCCATGCTGAAGCAAGACCCGCTTTACCTGGTGAAGAACAAGATCACCCTGCTGCCGAATGGCGACGCGAAGCAGGCGCCGGGCCCGCAAGCGGGTCTTGGCGCCGTGATGTTTGAAATGCCCAATCGCTTTGATGTCTATCTGCATGATACGCCGGATAAGGAAGCCTTCAGCCGCGACAATCGCCGCCTCAGCAATGGCTGCATTCGCGTCCAAAACCCGCTGGAATTGGCCGCGCTGCTGATGGATGAACCGATGGATGTCATCCAGAAAAAAGTCGCAACCGGGGATACGCTGCGCAAATCCCTGCCCGAGCCTGTGCCGGTTTTTCTGCTGTATCACACTGCCCTTGCTGCTCCCGGGCGTGATGTGGAAATCCGCCCGGATTTCTACGGCCGGGATGAGGCGCTGTGGCTGCGCCTGCAAAAGGCAGCACCTGAAACGGGAACCCGCAGGACCGGCGCCATGGCCGTGACCACAACGCGGTCCTTATCCGCCTCTCCGCCCGCGCGGGCTGCGACGCCACCGGCCGTGACGCGGCCACCGGTGCAGCGGCGAAGCTGATTAGAGCATATCACGTTCAGATGGAAAATCTGAACGTGTGAAGATGCTCGAAAAACAAAGATATAGAGCGGGTTGCGTGAACCCATGTGAACGCAACACGCTCTAGCACCAAACTGAAATACGCGGCACTTCAGCTGCGGCTTGTGACCTGCACGCTTGATTCAAGCCCAAGCGCGGCAGCCAGGGTTTCCAGCCGCCGCAATACGCTTTCACCGGCAAAAACGCCGCTGCCTTCCAGAAGTCGCAGGATCAGCCGCCCACCACGGCGTTCCAAGGATGTGCCCGCCAGCAAGACCGTTGTACCACCGGAAAGCGTATAGGCTAGGCGAAACGCCGCGCCCAAAATCTCTGCCCGCCGCAGCGTGCCGACATCCAACAGCAAGCGCGCGGAGGGCAGGAAAGGCGCATCCGTCTCCGCTTCGTACCGAAGGGCCGCGGCAAGGGCCAGGAAAGCGCGGCCGTGATGATCAAAGCCGACACCGGGCTGACGCAGCACGCGGAAAAAAGCGTGTTCGGCACGGTAATCAGGATGATCATGGCTGCCGATATCGCTCACCCAACAGGCAGCTTCGCGCAGGCCAAGGGCAAGTGGCGATTCATCTTCAAACAAGGGCGCGGTCCAGGCGAAAAGCGCGGGCGGCATGGTCTGGTCGCGGCCGAAACGCAGCGCCATGTCGTGCGCGGCGGCCAGAAGCGGATCCCGCTTGCGCTCAGCCGCATCAAGCAGGCGCGCATACCAGCCTTCACGCAAGCCATTGGCGCTGAAAATCACGCGGCGCGCGCCGCTGGCGCGCAATAGCCGGCGCAGCACCAGCGCGGCAAAGGGCAAATCCGCCAGGCGCTTGCTGGGCGCGCCAGGCATGCGTTCCAGCGTGCGGCGCGTGGCGGCCATCAATACACCGGAAAGATCGCGCGCTTCTTCGCGCGTCAGCGCGTAATGATGGACAATGGAAAGCGGATAGCCTGTTTGCGCCATATGCATGCGCGCCATGGCGCGCCAGGCGCCGCCCACCAGATACAAATCCCGCCCCGCAGCGTCATGCAGCCAGGGGTGGCGCGCCAATTCCTCGGTCACGATTGCGCGCGCCTTGCCGATATCCTCCTTGGCGCGATCGGCCAAGCGAATTGTGCCAATCGGCAGGCTGGCGCTTTTGCCCTGCGCGCCCTGGCTGAGCGCCACCAATTCCAGTGAACCACCGCCGATATCGCCAAGCAGGCCATCCGCGCCGGGAAAGCCGAGCAGCACGCCATCGGCGGAAAGCCGCGCTTCCTCATCCCCCGTCAGGATATGGATCGGTACGCCGGGTAGTTTTTCGCCAAGGGCCGCGACAAAAGCCGCGCCATTCGATGCATCACGCACCGCAGCAGTCGCCAAAACCTCAATCGGTGCGGCACCCATGGCGCGCGCCACCGCATGGTAGCGCTGCATGATCGTCAGCGCCTGCGCCACCGCATCGGGATTAAGCTGCCCCGTGTCATGCAGCCCACGGCCAAGCCCCAGTACGGCCTTTTCGTTGAAGATGGCAACAGGATTACGCCCGCGCCCTTCAAAGACCACAAGGCGCACGGAATTTGACCCCAAATCCACCACGCCGCAGCGCATGGTCGTGGTTGCATGGCCCGTTCGGGCGCTGAGCGCGGCGCCGTCCATCAATCCTGCTTCACACGATCTTGCCGCTGTCGCCGCGCACCGCGCGCCAAGGCGCTGCCACGTCCCGATAGCGATGGGTTGGTCATGAAATACTCATGCGCCGAGACGCCATTCTCGGGCGCTTCGATGCGCGCCCAATGGCCATCCGGGCCAAGCTGCCAGCTTTGCAGCGTGTCCTTCAGATTGATCACCATGATCTGATCCAGCACCTGCGCATGCACGGTGGCGTTTTCCACGGGCACCATGGTTTCCACCCGCCAATCCATATTGCGCGCCATCCAATCGGCGGAGGAGATATAAACCTTGGCGCGGCGCGATGGCAGCCTATGCCCATTGCCAAACACATAAACGCGCGAATGTTCCAAAAAGCGCCCGACAATGGATTTCACGCGGATATTGTCCGAAAGCCCAGGCACGCCAGGGCGCAGGCAGCAAATGCCGCGCACAATCGCATCCACCTTCACGCCGGCCTTGGAAGCCTCATACAGCGCATCAATCAGCGTTTCATCCACCAGCGAATTCATCTTGATCCAAATCGCCGCCGGCTTGCCTTCCTTGGCGAAGGCGATTTCCTGCCGGATCAGCGCCAGCAAGGTGGGCCGCGTGGTCAGCGGTGAAAAGGCAAGTTTTTCCATCGTCTCCGGCCGCGCATAGCCGGTCATGTAATTGAACAGCTTGGCGGCATCGCGCGTCAGCGCCGGATCGGCCGTGAAATAGGAAAGATCCGTATAGATGCGCGCCGTGACCGGGTGGTAATTCCCCGTGCCGAAATGCGCATAGGAGCGCAAATGTGATCCTTCGCGCCGCACCACCAAACTCACCTTCGCATGCGTCTTCAATTCAACAAAGCCGAATACCGTCTGCACGCCAGCCGCTTCCAATTCGCGGGCCAGCGCAATGTTGCGTTCCTCATCAAAGCGCGCCTTCAATTCCACAATACCGGTGACACTTTTGCCGGCCTCGGCCGCTTCAATCAGCGCCTTGGCAATTGGGCTGTCGCGCGTGGTGCGATAAAGCGTCTGCTTGATCGCAATCACATTCGGATCGCGCGCGGCCTGCCTCAGGAATTGCACCACCACATCGAAGCTTTCGTAAGGGTGATGCACCACAATATCCTTGGCGCGGATGGCGGCGAAGCAATCACCGCCGAAATCCAGGATGCGTTCGGGAAAGCGCGGCGTATAGGGCGTGAACAGCAGATCAGGCCGATCATCCACAATCAATTGCGTGAGATCGGAAAGCCCGAGCAGCCCATCCACCACGAATACTTCTGACCGCGGCGCATCCAATTCCTCGGCCACGAAATCAAGCATATCGGAAGGCGTATTGGCGGTGACGGAAAGCCGGATGGCGCGCCCGCGCCTGCGGCGCTTGAGCGCGCTTTCATAGGAACGGACCAGGTCTTCGGCCTCTTCCTCGAATTCCACATCCGTGTCGCGGATCAGGCGAAACAATCCGCTTTCCGCCATGATGAAGCCGGGAAACAGCCTGTCCAGGAATAGCAGGATCACATCTTCCAGCAGCACGAAGCGCATCGCACCCGACCCGCGGCGCGATGGTAGGCGAATGAAACGCTCCACCTGCGGCGGCAGCGGCAAAAGCGCGCGCATGGTGCCGCCATCTTCTTCGCGCACCAGCTTGAAGACCAGGCAAAGCGCGAGGTTGGCGATGAAGGGAAAGGGATGCGCAGGGTCAACGGCCAGCGGCGTCAGCACCGGAAAGACACGGTCCATGAACCATTCGTCCAGCCATTCGCGATCAGCCTCGGTCAAATCGGACCGATCCACCACCATCAGATGCGCCTCGCGCAGCATGGTGCGAAGCGCCCGCCAGGAATCCTGCTGGCCATCAATCAGCGCGCGCGCGCGTTCATGAATGGCGGCAAGCTGCTGCGCCGGCGTCAGCCCATCAGGCGAAGGTGTCACCACCCCGGCGCGATCTTGCCCGACCAGACCCGCCACGCGCACGGAATAGAATTCATCCAGGTTATTTGCTGAAATCGCCACAAAGCGCAGCCGTTCCAGCAGCGGATGGCGCGCATTGCCCGCTTCTTCCAGCACGCGCTGATTGAAGGCAAGCCAGGAAAGCTCCCGATTGCTGAAGCGCGCCGGGCTTTCCGCCAGCGGGAAGGCTTCGATATCGGGCATCATGTCACTCATGCCGAAAGGCTATAGCAGAGGGGCAGGGGATGGCGAGGGGAGGCGCGCCTCTGTCTCAGAATCATCACAAAGCTGAGGGGCTTCCAGCCATTCGGCCAGGGCCAGCCGCGCCAGGGCGCGCGTGATCCGCCCGCCCAAGCCAAGGGCTGCGTGATCCAGCCGCGCCACCGCTTCAGCAAGGCTCGCCGCATCGCGTGGCAAGCGGGCAAGCAGCCAGGCCTGCATCTCGGCCTCCAGCCGCAATTGCCGATCCGCGAGAAATTTGCCGAGCAAGGCGCGCAGCAGCGCATCCGATGCGGGGCCAATGCCAACGGCCTGTGTGGCGCGCAAGCGGCTTGCCAGGTCGGGCAGGCGCACCGGCCAACGCGCCGGCGCTTCGCGGCCGATTAGTAAAAGTGTTTCGCCACGTTCGGCGCAGAGATTGATCACATGCAACAGCGCCGCCTCATCCGCTACGCAATCGGCATCATCAATCACGCTGCCCTGGGGTGCCGGGGCGGGCAGGCCGCGCAAGCCCATGCCATCCAGCCAGCGCCAGCCGAAGCGTGCGGCTGCCGCGCGCGCCAGATGCGTCTTGCCATGTCCTGCCGCACCAAACAGCGCGAGCCTGCCAAGTGGCCAGGCTTCCGGCTTGGCCAGCCAGCTTCGCGCCGCTTCATTGCTGGCATCGGCAATCACATCGCGCGCGTCTGAGGAAGCCGCAACCGGCAGCGGCAAGGCCAATTGGCGCATCATTGCCCGGTCCGTGGCGGGTCGAGATAAAGCGGGCTTTCCAGATATCGTCGCAGCCAGTAGCGCGCCACCACACCAATCGCCGCCGCCATGGGCACGGCGAGCAAAACGCCGAGAAACCCAAAGGCAACGCCGCCGGCAAACAGTGCGAAAATCACCCACACCGCATGCAATTCCACCCGATTGCCGAGCAGATAGGGGTAGATGATGTAACCTTCGATGCCCTGGCCAATCACGAAAATCGCCACAATGACCAGCACTTCCTCCCAGGATCCGAATTGCCCGATGGCGAGCAATACGGCGGTGGCAAAGCCGGTCAGTGAGCCGACATAGGGGATGAAGGTCAGGAAGCCCGACATGATGCCGATGGTGATGCCAAGCTCCAGCCCCGCGAAATGCAAGGCGAAGGCATAAAAAATCCCAAGTCCCAGACAGCACAGCAATTGTCCGCGCAACCAGGCGGATAGCACGCGGTCCGTATCGCGCGCGATTTGCCGGATCACATTGGCGCTGCGGCGCGGTAGCCAGCTTTCAATGCGCGTCAGCATGGCCTGCCAATCACGCAGCAGATAAAAGGCAACAACCGGCGTCACCACCACAAAGGTGAAAACACTGAATAGCGCAAAGCCGCCGCCAATCAGGCGTGTTGCGGCGCTGCCCAGCCAGGACAGCATGGACCCTGCCTGGTTGATCGCCAATTCGCGCAAGCGCTGGTCCATCATCTCGGGGCCCAGCGTGTCTTCAAGCCTGGTCAGCAATTCGCGCAAGGCCTGCCCGACACCGGCAATATAGGCCGGCAGGCGCTGCACCAGCACGCCAAGCTGCGCGAGAATGAGGGGGTAGAGCAGCAGCAGCGCCATCAACGTCACGGCGGCCAGCAGCGTCACCAAAAGAAAGGCGCCAAGGCCACGCGGGATGCCAAGCCGTGCCAAGCGTGTCGCGAGCGGATCAAGAAAATACGCAATGGTCGCCGCCAGCACGAAGGGCGTCAGAATGCCCTGGAACAGCCAAAGGCTGAACAGCAGCGCAAGGCCGCAGCCCAAAAACAACGCCCAGCGCTGCCCGCGTGTTGCCGTACGCGGCCCTGTTGGGGGTGCGATCACGGGCCGTGTGGTGATGGGCGGGCGCTGATCGCTCATGGAGCTCCGCCGGCGGTGCGTCGCGCTGCCTGCGCCACATAGGCCGCACCCGAAGCAAAAGTGGTGGCCGCGACCAGCCAGATCATCACGTCAAGCAAGACAGGCGCGCTGAAGCCGAAACCTGCCAAGAGCAGAACCAAGGCAGCCAGCAGGATCTGCGCTGCCGTATTCGCCTTGGAAATGAAAATCGGTTTGATGCGCGGCGGCAGCCCAACCGCCCACAAGACCAATACGCCACCCACAATCAGCAAATCACGAAACACCACCAGAATCGCGAGCCAATCGGGCAAGACCCCAATCGCCGCGAGTGTCACATAGACCGAAACCAGCAGCGCCTTATCCGCGATGGGATCGAGCACCGCACCAAGCTGGGACCGCGCATTCCAGGCGCGCGCAATCCAACCATCCAGCGCGTCCGAAATCCCCGCGCCGATGAAAACCAGAAAGGCCAGATCAAGCCGGTGCTGCAACATCAGCCAGATTGCCGCCGGCACGGCGCAAAGCCTGGCAAGCGTGATCAGATTGGGCAGGGTGAAAAGCCCTGCCCCCGCCAAATTCAGCGGGGCATTCGGCAGGCGGCGAAGGTCAGGACCGTCCGGCAAGGCCAAGCCGCCATTGATCATTCTGCGCGCCCGTCCCGCGCGTCAGCTGCAGCCCATGCTGGCCGAAGGTTTCGGGCGCCATGCCAATAGGCACGCGCAGCCCGATATTCAGATGCGCGCGATCCGTGCTGATGGCCATGACATCAAGCCTGGCACCGGCGGCCACAAGGCGGCGGCGAATCTCCAGCCATTCATTGAGCGTCGCGTAACGCGCCGTTGCTTCCAATGATCCCAGGATTGGTGTGACAGGTGTCATGCTGATCGGCGATTCGCTTGCCGTGCCGGAAGGCAGGGTTGCGGCGCGCACCTCAGCACCCTCGGCGAAGCTTTGCACGGCATCGGCATCGAATTGGATCGTCAGCCGCCCGCTATAGCGTTGCGGTCCGGTGGTTTCCTGTTCGATCACAATGGAACGCACCATGCGATCAAGTTCGGCATCGGTGGGTCTGCGCGGCGCATTCACCATGCCTTGAATGCGATCCCAGGCGGCGCGGCGCCCGGCGGCGAAGGCGCGTTCCTGCGCCACCACGCCATTTTCCGCAGTCGCTTCCGCCACCACGCCACGCTGCGTCAGCGCGCCCATATCGCTGAATTGCGCCAGGGCAGGCAGCGCAAAAAGGCTCAGCCAGAAGCTTGCGCAAGCCGCCGCCACATGTTTCCTTCCGGCAATTCCCCAGGCGTGGCGTTTTGTCATCAAAGCCTTTCCTTCGCGTTTTCCCACGCTATAGCACGCGGACAGTGTATCAAATCGGAGGTCGCCCTGACCAGTTCCAATCCCCAAAGCCTCACCTACCGCGATGCGGGCGTGGATATTGAGGCCGGCGACGCCCTGGTTGAAGCCATCAAGCCCCTGGCGCGTGCCACAAACCGGACTGGCGTGATGGGTGGCTTGGGCGGATTCGGCGCCTTGTTTGACCCGAAGGCGGCGGGCTTTACGGACCCCGTGCTGGTGTCTTCCACCGATGGGGTTGGCACCAAGCTGCGTGTGGCGATCGAAGCGGGCATTCACGACACGGTCGGCATTGATCTGGTGGCGATGTGCGTCAATGACCTTGTGGTGCAGGGCGCTGAGCCGCTGTTTTTCCTGGATTATTTCGCGACCGGGAAGCTCCGGCTGGATCAGGCGCGGGCCGTGATTGCGGGCATTGCGGAAGGCTGCCGGCAGGCGGGCTGCGCCCTGGTGGGCGGCGAAACCGCTGAGATGCCCGGGATGTATGCCGCGGATGATTATGATCTGGCCGGGTTTTCCGTGGGTGCTGCCGAACGCGGCCGCCTGCTGCCGGCCGGTGTTGCGGCGGGTGATGTGCTGATCGGCCTTGGGTCTTCGGGCGTGCATTCCAACGGCTTTTCCCTGGTGCGGCGGGTATTGGCCGCGCGCGGCCTGACACTGGCTGATCCCGCGCCCTTCGCGTCTGGCCAGAAGCTGGGTCAGGCGCTGCTGGCGCCAACGCGGATTTACGTGAAGGCGCTGCTTGCCTTGCATCGCGCGGGGCTTTTGCATGCGGCGGCGCATATCACCGGCGGCGGCCTGCCCGGCAATCTGCCGCGCGTCCTGCCGGCGGGGATGACGGCAGTATTGGAAGCGGGAAGCTGGCCCGTGCCGCCGGTTTTCGCCTTTTTGGCCGAAGCGGGGAATGTCAGCGCTGACGAGATGCTCCGCGTCTTCAATTGCGGGCTCGGCATGGTGCTGGCGGTGCCTGCTGCCGGGGCCGAAGCCGCGACGCGCATGCTGACCGAAGCCGGTGAGGCGCCCTTCCGTATTGGCCATCTGGAAGCCTCCTCCGGGCCGGCCGGTATTCATATCCAGAACTTGCCACAGGCTTGGCCGCGCGCATGAAGCGGAGGAGACTCGCGCTGCTGATCTCCGGGCGCGGGTCCAATATGGCGGCGATTCTGGCGGCGGCGGGGCCGGATTACCCGGCGGAACCCGTGCTGGTGCTGTCCAACCGCGCCGATGCGGCGGGGCTTGAGATTGCCAAGGCGCGTGGGGTGCCGACCGCTATCGTGGAAAGCCGCGCCTTCAAGGGTGACCGCGCCGGGTTTGAAGCCGCGATGGAAGCCGAATTGGTCCGGCACGGCGTTGAAATCATTGCCCTGGCCGGTTTCATGCGCGTGCTGACGCCTGATTTTGTCCGGCGCTGGGAGGGGCGGTTGATCAATATCCACCCATCCCTGCTGCCGGCCTTTCCGGGGCTGGATACCCATGCGCGCGCCTTGGCCGCGGGCGTCAGGCTACATGGCTGCACCGTACATCTGGTGACAGCGGGGGTGGATGAGGGACCCATCATCGCCCAGGCCGCCGTGCCGGTTTTGCCCGAGGATACGGAAGCAAGCCTGGCCGCGCGGGTATTGGCGGCGGAGCATAAGCTTTACGCCGCCGCGCTTTCCTGGCTGGCGGCGGGGCGCCTGCGGCTGGAAGCGGGGCGCGCCGTGATCACGGGGGCGGAATCTGCGCCTGATTCCCTGCTGAACCCCTTGCCCCGCGCGGCATTGCTTTCTACACACTAACTCAAGCGCCAAGATTTGGGGAAAGCCATGGCTGAGAAAGAACATTATGATTTCGTCGAAGTGACCTCCGCCGATATTCTCGCGGATCGCCGTGGCGGGTGGGAAGATTTCACGCGCTTTGTCACCTGGTCCACCGGCGCCATCATTGTGGTGCTGGTGCTGATGGCGATTTTCCTGGTCTGACACGCCGGGCGGATAGCCTTGCGGCAAAGGGGCGGCTTGGGCCGCCCTTTTTCTTGCCGCTAACCTTGGGCCATCAGCCGCGCCGTCTCGGCCTCAATCTGCGCCTCCAGCGTTTCCATCAAGGGCTTGCGTGACAGCCCCGCCGGCAGGGCGGGCAGTATTGAGATCGCAATCACCCCCGGCGTCTTGTGAAAGGCGCGCCTTCCCCAATGTCGCCCGCTATTGGTCGCCACCGGATAGCAGGGCACGCCGCTACCCATGACCAGCGCGGCTACGCCGGGTTGATAGGTTACCCTTTCGCCGGGTGCTGAACGCGTGCCTTCCGGAAAAATCACCAAGGGCCGGCCTTCATCCAGCACACGCTTGGCATCGCGCACCATGGCGCGCAGCGCCGCGCCCCCGCCATCGCGATCCACCGCCACCGCCCCGCTATGGCGCGCCACGCGCCCCCAAAAGGGCAGGTTCAGCAATTCGCGCTTCAGCACGTAATTCGGTTGATCAAGCAGCGCGAGCCAGACGAAAGTGTCAAAGGCGGATTGGTGTTTGGAGGCGATGATCGCCGCCCCCGGCGCGATGTTTTCCAAGCCGGTCACTTCCAAGCGAATGCCGCAAATGATGCGCAGCAGCCAGATGATGAAGCGCGCCCACAGATGGATGAAGCGGCGGATGAAGCGCGGATGGAAGGGCAGCAACACCATCGCGACAATCGCGCTAAGGGCCGTGATGGTCATGAAAAGCGCATTGAAGATGAAGGAACGCAGCCAGATCATATTCGCCTTCCACCGAATATCGCCGAAAGCCCAAGCTCGGCGCCCAGGAACTTCATGTATTCGCCAAGCAGCAACCCCCAATTGCGCGGCTGCCAAAAGGCGCCCTCCGCACGGAGGCGGGCAGGCGTTACGGGATGCGCCTGCACACGCAAGCCCGGCATGGTGCGGCGCAATTCCGTGCGCGCGCGCGGCATGTGATAGCCCGCCGTCACCAGGGTGATCGTTTTTGTGCCGCGCAGGCTTGCCCAGGCAGCGATTTCCACCGCATTGCCACGGGTGGACGCCGCGGCATGGCCAAGCTCCACCCGGCCTTGCAGCCTTGCGGGATCAAGCCCTGCCCCGCGCGCCAGATCGGCAAGTCGCGATTCGGGATGCACGCCGGAGACAAAAAGCCGCGGCGCCAAGCCTTCATCAAGCAGGCGAAAGCCGGTCTCCACACGCTCTGTCCCCCCGGTCAGCACCACAATTGCATCGGTGGCGCTGGCATCCGCGGCACCCGCCTGCACGGCGCGCAGGAACCAGATGAAGCCACCCACCCACAAGAGCAGCAGCCCCAAAGCCAGGAACACAAGCCGCCGCAGCTTCATGGCAGGCGCCGCAGCCACAATAGAATGCTCGCTATGGTCGCGGCCCAGGCAATCAGCGCGGCCGAGAGCGGGATGGCGGCAAGGCCCAAAAGCGGCAGGTCCTGCGCGGTAATCTTGGGCAGCATGGGCCCGGCAAGCTGCAACAGCGCCCAAACCACGCCGACCGCCAAGCCCACCCCCAGAATCGCCCCCAGCAGGGCAAGCCAGGCTGTGCGGCGCGCAAAACGCCCGGCGATATCGCGATCCGCCGCGCCCAGCATATGCAGCACCATCACGGAATCCCGCCGCGCCGCGATGCCCGCGCGCACCGCCAGCACCACCACGGAAGCCCCGACAACCGCGACCAGCAGCACTACCATCAAGGCGGCCGCGGAAAGCGCCCGCGCCACGGCGGCCAGCCGCGCGACAAAAACGCCATGCGCTTCCGTCACGGCACCCGGCACGGCTTCCGCCACCCGATCGCCAATCAGCACCGGGTCGGCCGCCAGATCGGCCAGACGCAATTCAATCACGCCGGGCAGCGGCAAACCCGCGACATCCCCCAGCCAAGGGCGCAGCAATTCCGCCATCCGGCCAGGGTCCACCGCCTGCGCTTCGCGCACCGCCGGCAGGGCGCGCAACGCCCCAAGCGCCGCTTCCATGCGCGCTGGCGTCGGGTTTGGGATTTGCACCGTGACGGCCGCATTGGCGCCTTGCTGCCAGCGCTTGGCCATTTGGCTGACAGCCTCATGCCCGGCCAGCGCACAGGTGGCGAAAAGCGCCATGGCGGCAATCAGCGCCACCAGCAGCCGATCCGCCAGCGCGCCGCGCAGGCCAATCGGGTCCCCCCTGCCGCCTGCGTCACGGCGCATCAATGACGCGGCCTTCTGACAGGGTGATCACACGTGCCGGGTGGCGCGCGGGCAAATCCTCGGAATGCGTTGCGACCACAATCGCGGTGCCAAGCCGGTTCATTTCCACAAACAGCGCAATCAGCCGGCGGGCTTCGAACACATCCAGCTCCGAGGTCGGTTCATCGGCGATCAGCAGGGCGGGGCGCGTGATGATGGCGCGCGCGATGGCAATGCGCTGCTGTTCGCCGCCAGAAAGCTCAGCCGGCGCACGCCCTGCCTTTGCCGCAAGGCCGAGCCAATCAAGGATTTCATTGACATCTTGCCTGACGGCGGCTTCTGCCCGGCCGGCGAGGCGCAGCGGCAGCGCCACATTATCCCAGGCGGATAAATGCGGCAGCAGGCGGAATTCCTGATGCACCACGCCGATCTTGCGCCGAAGGGGCGGGAGTGCGGCGCGTTCCGCCTGCCCGATATCGGTCCCCAGCACCGAAACCACGCCTCTTGAGGGGCGGATGGCGGCCTGCATCAGCCTGAGGATAGAACTTTTCCCCGCCCCCGAAGGCCCCAGCAGCCAGGTAAAGCTGCCCTCCCCCAGGGCGAAGGAGATATCGCGCAAGGCCTCCTGCCCCGGGCCGCCCTGGGGTGTTGGATAGGCCAGCCCGACGCGCCCGAATCTCACCATGGGGCTTGTTTCGCATGGCAGGGGCTTCGGGCTCAATCTTTCGCTTGCCGAGAAGCCTTCAGTAACGGAAAATAGGCGCATGTTGATCGAATGTCCGAATTGCGCTGCCGGGTATCAGGTGCCCCCGCGTCTGTTGCGCGACCGCTCGCGCCCGCTGCGCTGCGGCCAATGCGGGATGATGTTCCCCATCCCGGAACCGCCCCTGCCCGCGGAGGAGCCTGCGGCCTTCCGCACGCCTGAACCGCCGCCGCCTTTACCGATGGTGGAGGAACCACGCCGAGCGCCGACGCCGCTCGCCGAGGAGCCACGACCCGAGCCTATGGCGCCGTCTGATCCCCCGGCCGAGGCGGCGCAAGGGGCATCATCGCGCGGGCTGCGTGCGGCCTGGGCGGCTTCCATTGCGCTGCTGATCGGCGGCGGGCTTACCGCCATTATTCAGCGCGATGCGGTGATGGAAGCCTGGCCGCCGGCGGCGCGGTTGTTTGCGGCGCTGGGCCTGGGGTGAACGGGATAGGGGGAGGAAGGGCGTAATGACCCGTGAGGAGTTTGAAGCCGAGCTGAAACGCGATGGCTATGGCGTGTTTTACGGTGGTTTCCGTGCCAATGAAGAAAACCCAGAACATGGCCATGATTGGGATGCAAGGCTGATGGTGATTGGCGGCGAGATTACCATCACGCGCGATGGCAAGGCGGAGACCTTTCGCCAGGGTGATATCTGCGCCGTGCCGGCGAATTACCCGCATGCTGAGGAGGTCGGCCCACAGGGTGTGGCGCTGATTGCGGGGCGGAAGGCGGTTTGAGGGGCTAATCCCTGCGCTGGCGGGGCTTGGCGGCGGCCGCTCAGTACAAGGCGAGGGTTTCCATCAGGCGCTTTTCGATTGCCCCTGATGGGTTCCGGCGGAGAATAGCGATTGCCAATCACGCCCTGTGCCGGATGATTGCGTGAGTTTCCCAGCAGGCCTTCATAGCCGCTGGGCAAAACCGTGCCGATGATGTTGAGGCCACGGACATAAAGCCTGGCGCCGACTTGTGAGTGGAGCAGATCGCGTTCAGATGGATTCATCTGAACGGGTGAAGATGCTCCAAAAACAACGGCGTAGAGCGTATTGCGTGAACCCACGTGAATGCAACATGTTCCAGTCCGTCCGGATGCCGCCAGATGCTTTCTGGTCTTGTCCCAACAGAAAGGCGCAGGACAGCAAAACAGTCAAAACCGCCTTCCATCATGACCCCAGGGCGGATCAATCCCCGCGCCCCCGAAAAGGCATTCATTGCCGGGGCTGCATAGCCCCCGAAAAAAAACAGGGCAACTGAACGCGAAACGGCAGATTTGGCCCCTGCTTTGTACCAAACATCACAGAGTTCTTGCCCCCGCTGTGCTCAAACCCTCCTGACGGGTGTGGACCCGCCGAGTTTTGATGACGTTTTTTGGCCGCGGGAGGTGTCTTGATGCGTATTTTGCAACGGGAGGAAGGCGAGGCATCTGTTACCGGAAGCCCCAATCTTCACTTTTTTCCGCAAAGCCGTTCATTGCGGATTTCCATCCTTGGCGAGCAACGCGCCCTGGTCGCGGATTTGGGGTCTTATCTTGAACAGCACCATCTGGCGGTTAGCCATTGTGCCACGTTCGGCGAATTGCTTTCAGGCCTTGAAGCACATGAATATTCACTGCGACCTGATATTGTGATCCTGCAGGTGGGGAGCATGCTGAACAGCGCGCTGGGCTACCTGCACCAGATACGCGGGCGGTCTGATGTGTTCTGCATCGTGCTTGGCATGGATAATGATGAAGCAGCCAGGGTGGCGCTGCTTGAAGCGGGATGCGATGCATGCATGGTGATCCCAACCAGCCCAAGGGAAATCCTGGCGCGTATTCGCGCTGCGCTGCGCCGCGGGCTTCCTGATTCGCGTTTGGGACGCTCCCCACAACCGGAGACGCAAACCTACCCATCAGCATCAGGCTTGCCTTCACGCATGGTCGAATTGGGGCTTGGCTGGAAGCTGTGCCTGACGCGCCGTGAGATCTATCGCCCGGATGGTACAAGCTGCTCGGCAACCACGGCAGAATTTGACCTGCTCGCCTGCCTTGTAAGGCAGCCCGGTGTGCCTGTCAGCCGCGAGCAGATATCGCAGGCAGTCTATCGGCGCAGTTGTCGCGCTGAAGATCGATCGGTGGATAACCTGGTTGTACGGCTTCGCCGCAAGCTTGAACTGGACCCGAGACAACCAGAAGCGCTGCGATCCATCCGCCTGATCGGCTATATGTTCGTTGGCTTTCAAGCAGCCCCGCAGGCCAGTGAGCCGAGACTTAGCCCCCCGCACACCAGAAAAGAGCTTGGACATATGGCCAATTTGGCCCATGTGGAGGGGGCCAGGTTTCAGATGACAGCACCCGGTCTCTAACGCTTACAAGCTTCGCTGGGTACGCGCGTCTGTCTGATCCATTTTGCCGCGCCGTATCGCTTGCCCCATTCCTGAGGATAGGGGGTGGGTTGTCTGCCTGAGGGTCTGTACGCTCCACTCGGGCAGCATCAAGCGCTCGACAAAAACCAGGAACAGATGGGCTTCACCCTATGGTTGGAAGGGTGGGCAGTGGTATCGGCATTCTCGCGCAGATCAGCCTCGGCGCAAGTAGGTGCAGCTTTTGGCCGCGCGTTCCATTTCCTGCGATCACCGATGAATAATGCCGCTCGACGTGGTGCGAGACTTATGCGCCGCGGGAACACAGGAACTCTTTTCAGACTCTTGCCAAGATTTTCAAATGGTGGCTAGCCTGATCATCCAGGCGTGATCATCACGCAAGACTTTGCCCAATTCGAATGAGTGGGGATTCATCCAAGCCCCAGCAGGGCAGTGAAACGGCGCAAAGCCACCAAATGGCCCTGAGAGAATTCTTTCAGTGCCGCGTTATTCTGGAGGAGACCAGGCCACATGAATGCCATCAAGCAAACCATAAAATCAGGCAAAACCGCCATCGGCACGACAGCGGGGCCGAATATTGATGTCTCGGTGCTGGCTGATGCCGGCTTTGATTTCATCCTGTTCGATACGCAGCACTCGCCTTATGAAATCAAGCAGCTTGCGCCTTCCATCCAGGCAATGCGCGGCAAGAAGGCCGCCCCCTTGGTGCGCGTTGCTGCAAATCAGGCGGATCAGATCTGCTTCGCCTTGGATGCGGGTGCGCGTGGCATCATCGCCCCCATGATCAATACGCGCGCCGAGGCTGAGGCCATGGTGCGATCCTGCCGCTACTACCCCGAGGGCAATCGCAGCAATGCCGGCGTACGCGGTGAATGGGGCGAATTCCCGAAATACCGCGACTATATGGATACGGTGAACAAGGAATTGGTCATTGTGCCGATGATCGAAACCAGGCAGGCGCTGGAAAATCTGGATGCCATCGCATCCGTCCCCGGTGTGGATGTGTTGCTGATCGGGCCTTCCGATCTTTCCATTGAATTGGATGTGCCGCTGGATTACGCCTGCGATACCTATCAGCGCGCGCTTGATAAGATTGCCGCAGCCGCCGCCAAGCATGGCATTGCGGCCGGCATGTATTTCATCCCGCCCGGCATGGAGCCGAATTTCTTCGTGGATAAGGGCTTCAAATTCTTCACCATGCCTTGGGGCCCCTGGGCCACTACGGGCATTCAGAACGCCATCGCCGGGATCAAGCGCTGAAAGCTACGCCTGATCCGTTTTGCAGGTCAGGCGCTACGCGATCTTCAAATCACTCGCCAAATGGAACAGGCAATCCCCGCGCTTGGTGCGCGCGGGGATGCGCTGGCACATGACTATGCCCGCGGCCTTGAAGGTGATTTCCACCGGCGGCAACCACGGTGTTTCGGTGAAATGAATGCGCGCGGCGGGCGTGCCGATGGCAACCGTATCGCCCAATTGGACCAGCGGTTCAAACACGCCATTCTCCGGCGCATAAACGTAATAATCCTGCCCGCGCACATCCAAGAACCGGGTGGGGGAGGGCGGTTCGACCCAGTCCGTTTGCGGCAGAATGCCAAGATGCACCAGCACATTGCGCACACCCCGCTCGGCAATCGCGAGGCCGGCGGGATTGACCGTACCTGAGCCGCCCAATTCGCTGCCAAGCGCAATCTTGCCGCGCCGTTCCGCCCCACTACCGAGCGTCTGATTGCCGCCCTGGCCTTGCGCGCCGCCCTGAATATAGGTGAAGGGCGCCCCAAAGGCGCGGAGCGCTGCCAATTGCTTTTGATACAGCGCGGGATCATTGGATTGTGTCGCCAGCGCGCAGGGCACGTAATTCAGCGATGACCCGCCCGAGTGTAAATCCATCACAAAATCCGCAAGCGGGATCAATTCACTGTCAATGTAATGCGCGATTTGCCGCGTGACCGTGCCATCCGGATCGCCCGGAAAAATACGGTTCAGGTTCAAATCATCAATCGGCGACACGCGCCGCCCCACTAGGGCCGCCGGATAATTTGCCATGGTCAGGATGATGACACGCCCCTTGATGCGCGCGGGGTCAAGCGACTTTGCCAGATTGGTCAGCGCCACCTGGCCTTCATACTCATCGCCATGATTGCCGGAGGTGAAAAGCGCAGTGGGCCCTTCGCCATTCTTCACCACCACAATGGGAATAGGCAGGAAGCCATAGGCGCTGTCATGGGTTGAATGGAACAGGCGGATGAAGCCTGTCTGCTTGCCATCCTTGTTGAAATCAACTTCGGAAACCAGGCGCGATTTGCGCGGCGCATCAGCCATGGCGTTCTTCCTATTCAGGCTTGGGTCATCAAATGGCAGGCCACCTGATGGCCGGCCTGCGTCTCGGTAAGCGGTGGCGCCACTTCCTTGCATATCGGCATCACATGCGGGCAACGCGTATGGAAGCGGCAGCCGGAAGGCGGGTTGAGGGCGCTTGGAATATCGCCAACGATGTTCTCCCGTTTGCCGCGTGACCGGCGTGACGGATGCGGCGCCGGCACGGCGGCGATCAGTGCCCGCGTGTAAGGATGCTGCGGATCATTATAGATCACGCGCTTTTCGGCCACTTCCACGATCTTGCCGAGATACATGACCGCAACCCGGTCTGAGATATGCCGCACCACCGAAAGATCATGCGCGATGAACAAATAGGTCAGCCCCATATCGCGCTGCAAATCCTGCAGCAGATTGACGATTTGCGCCTGGACCGAAACATCAAGCGCCGAGACAGCCTCATCACAGACAACAAAGCGCGGTTGCAGGACCAGCGCGCGGGCAATGCCAATGCGCTGGCGCTGACCGCCGGAGAATTCATGCGGAAAGCGATCCAGCGCACGGCGCGGCAGGCCGACGCGATCGAGCATTGCAGTGACCTGTTGGCGTCGCTCCACGCTGGATTTGGTGCCATGGATCACGAGCGGTTCGGCGATAATATCCTCGACCGCCATGCGCGGATTGAGCGCGCCGTAAGGGTCCTGGAAAATGATCTGCATGGAACGGCGAAATTGGCGCATCGCCGCTCGGCCAAGCCCGGTGATTTCCTGCCCCTGAAAGCGAATGCTGCCCGCGGTCGGGTCCAGCAGCCGGATCAGCAGCCGCCCAAGGGTGGATTTGCCGCAGCCTGATTCGCCAACCAGCCCCAGCGTTTCGCCGGGCATGATGCTGAGCGCGACATCATCCACCGCGCGCAGCTTGCTCGGCCGGCCGCCACGAAAAATGCCGCCGCCGCCCACATCGAAATGCTTGGCGAGGTTTTGGGCGCTGATCAGGGCTTCGGTCATGGCGCGGCCAATTCCTTGGCGCGCAGGCAGGCCGCCCAATGATCCGCTTCTTCCAGGATCAGCGGCGGCAGCGCCTCACTGCAAGAAGGCAGCGCATGGCGGCAACGTACACTATAGCGGCAACCTGGCGGGCGGCGTGCCGGGTCGGGCAGGGTGCCGGGAATGGCAATCAGCCGCGCGCGGTCTTCGGTGATGGAAGGCACGCATTCCAGCAAGCCGCGCGTATAGGGATGCACCGGGTGGTCGAAGATGCGCGCGACGGGCGCTTCTTCAATGACGCGCCCGGCATACATCACCAGTACGCGATCGGCGGTTTCCGCAATCACGCCCATGTTATGCGTGATGATCATGATCGCCATGCGGAATTCATCGCGCAAATCCATCAGCAGATCGAGGATTTGCGCCTGAATGGTCACATCCAGCGCCGTGGTGGGTTCATCGGCAATCAGGAGTTTTGGGTTGCAGGCAAGCGCAATCGCGATCATCACGCGCTGGCGCTGCCCGCCTGACATCTGATGCGGGTAATCATCCAAGCGCCGCGCGGCTGAGGGAATGCCCACCTTGTCCAGCATATCAATCGCGCGTTTGCGCAAGGTCGCAGTGGGCAGGTTTTCATGCGCCTTGATGGTTTCCATGATCTGATCGCCGATGGAAAACACCGGGTTCAGCGATGTCATGGGTTCCTGGAAAATCATCGCAATCCCGGGGCCGCGGATGCGCTGCATCTCTCGTGATGAAAGCTTCGTCAGTTCCTGCCCCTGAAACTTGACGCTGCCGGCCGCGATGCGCGCGGGCGGCGTGGGCAGCAGCCCCATGATGGTGAGCGCCGTGACACTTTTGCCGCTGCCGCTCTCGCCGACAATACCCAGGATCTCACCTTCCTTGAGGGAGAAGGAAGCATCCTCGATCGCGGTGATTTCGCCGCGCCCGGTCATGAAGGCCGTGGTCAGCCCCTGCACATCAAGCAAAGTCACTGTTGAATCCTGAGCCGGGGGTCAAGAACATCGCGCAGGCCATCGCCCAGAAAATTCAGGCCCATCACCGTGATCATGAGCGCAATGCCGGGGATGGTGATGATCCAGGGCGCTTCGCGCATGAAATCGCGCCCCTCCGCCATGATATTGCCCCAGGTTGGTGTGGGCGGTACGGCACCAACGCCCAGGAAGGAAAGTGTGGCTTCAGACAGCACCGCAAAGGCAAAAAGAAAGGAAAGCTGCACAATCACCGGTGCCATGGCATTGGGCAGGATATGGCGCGTGAGGATACGCCAATGCCCCGCACCGGCAGCGACTGCCGCTTGGACGAATTCCATCTCTCGCAGCACAATCACAGAAGACCGCACAATACGCGCGGTTCGTGGAATATAGACAATCCCCAACGCCAGAATGACATTGAAGGTGGAAGGCCCGAGTACGGAAGTCACCGCAATGGCCAGCAGAATGGCCGGGAAAGCCATCAGCGCATCATTGATGCGCATCAGCAGATTATCAATGCGCCGGAAGTAGCCGGCAGCCGCGCCAATCAGAATACCGAACACTGCATTCAGCGCCACCACCGAAGCGCCGATCATCATGGAAAGCTGCGCCCCCCAGACCACGCGGGACCAAAGGCTCCGCCCAAAACTATCCGTGCCGAAAACCCAGCCCTCACCAGGTGGCTTGAACTTGTTACGCATGGAAAGCCGGTTGGGATCAACATCGGTAATCCACGGCGCCAAAACCGCAATGCTGGCAATGATCAGGAACAGGAAAAGCCCGGTCATGAACAACCGATGCCGCAGCAGTCGCTTCATGGTCGCGCGCGCGGGATGTTCGCGCTTCAGCGCAATGCCCTCGGCATCCAGCGCAGCGGCCTCACTCATAGCGCACCCGGGGATCAATCAGGGCATAGAGGATGTCAACCAGGATATTCACCACCACCAGGAATGTCGTCACCAGCAAAAGCCCGCCCTGAACCATGGGGTAATCGCGGCTCAGCACCGCTTGCGTCAGCAATTGCCCCATGCCGGGCAGCGAAAACAGCGCCTCGGTCACCACCGCGCCTGACAGCAAAAGGGAGATGATGATACCCACCACCGTCACAATCGGGATCAGCGCATTGGCCAGGGCGTGCTTCAGGATCACCTGGCGTTCCGGCAGCCCCTTGGCGCGGGCGGTGCGTACATAATCCTGCCGCAACACTTCCAGCATGCCGGAACGCGTGATGCGCGCCAGCAAACCCGCCTGCAGCAACGCGAGTGATATTGCCGGCATGGTGGTACTGCGCAGCCAGCCGATTGGGTCCTGCGTGAAGGGCACATAACCGCCACTCGGCAACCAGCCGAGCTGGACGGCGAAGAAAATGATCATCAGCAGGCCAAGAAAGAAATTCGGGATGGAAATGCCGAGCATGGCGATCATCATCGCCACCTGATCCACCCAGGTATTCTGGCGCAAGGCCGCGATAATGCCACTCGCCACGCCAAGCAGCAGCGTCAGCACCAGGGCGTAGAGCGAAAGCCCGATGGTGACCGGCAGGCGTTCCATGGTGGCGGCCAGCACACCCTTGCCAAGCAGCAGTGATTTGCCGAAATCGCCTTGCAAGAGCCCCTGATAGTAATGCAGCAATTGCAGCAGCAAGGGCTCATCCAGCCCAAGGTCGCGGCGCAATTGTTCAATCTGTGCCGGCGTGGCCGATGGCCCGGCGATGGATGCCGCCGGGTCACCCGGGATCAGCCGCATCAGCCCGAAGCTGATCAGGCTGACGATGAACAGGACCGGAATGGCGCTGAGCAGCCGGCGGAGCGCGACCAGGAACAAGACTAGCCGCGCCCCCTAACGCAGGTTCTCAACGTTCAAGCCATACATTGGAAAAGCGCGGAATGCGGAAGGGCACGAAGCCCTTCACATTGGCGCGCGATGCCTGAACCTTGGTGAGTGACCCGAAGGGATAGGCATAGGCACGTTCCAGCACCAGGCGCTGCATGCGCACAAAGGCGGCTTGCCGGGCGGCGGGGTCGCGCAGGATGTTCATGTCATTCCAGGCGGCGAGCACATCCGGATCATCCTTGTCATCCCGCGGGCGATAGGCCGCATTGGGGGAAACCAGGAATTGCATGGTGGCCAGGGCGCCAAGCGCAGGCTGCGTGCCCCAACCAGAATGGAAGAAATGCCATTCCGTGGAATTGAGCCGCTGCGACATTTGCACCGATGTCGGCCAGTCCACCACGCGCAGTGACGCATTGATGCCAATGGCCTTCAATTGCTGTTCCATCACCAGCGCCGCGTTATACATCGGCGTCAGGTCGCGATTGGTCAGGATGACAATCGGTTCGTTGCGATAGCCCGATTCACGCAACAATGTCCGTGCCAATTGCTGATTATTGATGTTGTAGGTTTCCTTGCCGGCATCCGTATAGCTTGGCTGATTCGGGTATTGGAACCCGACATTGAGGCGGAAGTTATTGTCGGAAGCCGCATCCATAATGTCTTCCATATTGAGCGCGGCCTGCACAGCGCGGCGGAAGGCAAGATTATTGGTGGGCGCGATGGAGGTATTGGGCAGCGCAATCTGAATCCACCAATTCTGCAAGGGCAGGATGGTGATGGCCGGGTTGCGCCGCAGCGCTTCCACCGAACGTGTCGGCACATCTTCCACCACATGCAGCGCGCCGGTTTCCAAGCCGGCCACGCGGGCGCTGGCTTCGGTCACGATGCGGAAGGTCACGGTATCCAGGCAGGCCACGCGATAGCCGCCAAAGCCGGTGCGCTGTTGATAGGCCGTATTGGGCCGATAGCCATCAAAGCGGCCAAGCCTGGCATGGCTGCCGGGCACGAATTCCAGCAGGCGGAAAGGCCCAGTGCCCACGGGGCGCAGCTGTTGGCGTTCATCATCCTTATGCTCGGATGGGATGATGACAATGGGGACCGAGAAGGAAGACAGCGCTTCAATGAAGGTTGGCTGCACCTGCTTCATGCGAATGATGAAGGTATGCGGATCGGGCGTTTCCCAGCCAGCCACATTATCCAAGGTGCTGCGTTGCAGGCCGATGCGATTGTACCGCTCAAAGGAAGCCGCGACATCGGCCGAGGTCATCGGCTTGCCATTATGGAAGGTGATGCCCTGGCGTAGCCGGAAGGTATAGGTCATGCCATCGGGCGATTCCTGCATGGATTCGGCCAGTTCCGGGATGGGCGTGTTATTCTCATCGCGCGTGACCAGCGTTTCATAGATGTTCATCGCGATATTGCGCGTGGAAATGGTGCTGGAGGTCATCTGATCCAGCGAATTCACATTGGCTTCCTGGCCAAAGACCAGATCGCCGCCGCGTGTGGGGCAGGTGAATGGGTTGGCCAGCAAAGGCGCCGCCGATAGCGCCATGGCAGCGGCAACAAGACCCGTGCTCAAACTCAGGCGTTTCATCCATGCTCTCCCGTTATTGATGGTGGGGTAGCTTCATGCGCGCGCCCCGCGGCGTCAACCATTATCGGCAAGCCCGGCGAAGCGGCGCACAACATTTTCCGTCAGCCGACTGATCGGCCCTTCAAACCCCTGGCGCCAAAGGCTCCCGCAATAGGTAATGGAACCAACCGCGAACACCGCACCACCGCCTGGTGTTTCAAAATAGATGATCTCACCGCGCTTCAGCGCCTGCGCCTTTTCGCCATTCACGGTATTGACGTGGGAGAGCAATTCTTCCGGCACCGCGACAAAGGAAGCGGGTGGGTCTTCCGAAACAGCCAGGATCGCCGTGCCATCCGGTGTGCCAAGGGCAGGGTCCGCGCGGTCCAATTCAAAGCCGGCTGCCCCGCCGCCGGAAAGCCCGTAATCGCCGATGGTCTCACCTTCCACGCCCGCAAACATCCAGGCGTGGCGTGCCTCGCGCGCCGGCGGCAACAGGCGGTAATAGGTGCCTTCAAACAGCCCCTGGCCGGAAAAGCCCACACCCGCCAATTGCTGCGGTGGCCGGCGATTGCGCCGCCACAGCCCGCCATAGGCGCCATCGGTCTGGTGATAATATTCGCCCGGCTCGGCGGCCCAGGCGCGAATGCCGCCCTCTGCCCGGCGCAATTCAAACACACCCGGCATATCGGCGGGCTGGGCGATGCGCCAATAAAAGCCATTGCCGCCCAGATACATCATGCGCCCGCCGCTGCGCGTATAAGCATAGAGCGCATCAAGCGTTTGCGGCGTGTGATATTCCGGGTGCGAACCGGTCATCACCACCTTGTAATTCGCCAGCAGCGCTGCGCCTTCCGCGTGCAAATCATGATCGGTGATCACATCAAATGGCAGGCCGCGCGCTTCCAGCCACGCCAGGATATGCGTATCGGCGGGGTAGTGGCGCAGCCCCGACCCCTTCGCGTCATTGAAGGTGAGAAACCCCGGCCGCATGGTCATGATCGGGCGCAACCGCGATGAAAAGGCGATGCCGCTATTATCCGGATGGCGGTTATAAGTGGACCGCCCATAGATCGGGAAATCATCCGGATTATGCGGATAAGCGCCCCAAGCCGCGACGCGTGCGCGATAGGCGGCATCCGCATTGCCGCGGGAATGATTGGCATAGGCCTGATAGGTGAAAGTGGATGCGAGGAAAGCAATCGGCGCGGTCGCCGTGCCGCGCGGCGGCAGCACGTAGAAGGGGATGTGATCCTCACCTTCTGCACAAGTGATGTGGAAGGCGTAAGCGCCGGAGCGTAAATCTGCCGGAACGGTAAAACTGAAATCATCCGCCCAGCCGCAATCGCTCAAATCATCGGCGTGGAAATGAATGGCGGCGTAATCGGCGGGGGCGTGGCGCCAGCACATCTCCGCACCCGACCAACGCGCGCCGACCACGGCGCGGGTTGGCACATTCACCAGATCGCCATGGCAGGCTTCCGGGCCGATATCCTCCACGCGCTGGGTTGCGATGCCGCGTGCAAAATCCCAGCCGGCGAGAAGCCCTGGCCCGGCAGCGGAAAGGGCTTCATCGGGGCGCGGCCATTCGGTGCGAAAGCCGGCGAGGATGGCGGGGTCTTCGATCTTGCCGGTCAGATGCGCGGTCGGCGCGGCGGCATTTTCAGCGGCAATCATCACGACGCCCGCGCCATCGGGCAGCGCCATGCCCGCCGCCGAGATTTCGCGCGTACTGCCGGGGCTGGTATCTTCGATGCACTGCGCGCCGAGCAGGATGCGCCCCGTGGCAGGATCGGCACTCAGCCACAGCCGATGCCAGCGGCGCAGCGCCAAGGGCGCGCCCAGGCCAAGCTGTCGCTCCCCGCCCGGCCAAGAAATGCGCGCCATCGGCCCATGTGGCCCGACGGCCAGTGTGGCGCGTAAACCCGCCTGTTCTTCGCTGATCACGGCGGCTTCGGCGCTGGGCTGCGCCTGGAACCAGACCAGCGCGGTCCAGGTGGTGGGCCCCGCCGCGCGCTTGGGCGCCTTTGGGATCAGCGCATAGGACCCAAGCCTTATTGGCTGATGGCGGCCCTGAAATTCGGCATCGAAGCGCGCTGAGAGGTCTTCAAACCGCAGCCCGGGTCCGGCCGGATTGGGATCGCCCGAAATCACGCGGCGCAGCCTGGCCCGGTAGCGCCCGCCACTTGGCACGCTGATCTTCACCGCCAGGCTTTCGCCGGGCCGCGCGGAGAAACGGTCCAGATAGCCGGTGATGGGCAATTCGGCGGGCTTGGCTTCGGCCATGGTGGTTTCCTTCCCCTTTCCGCCGATGCTCCGCGCCCGGCCCGCCGCCGTCAACACCCGCCCGATGGTCAGGCGCGGCCGATCTGTGCAAGGCTTGGTGTAGGGATTGGTTCAAGAGGGTGCAAATGGCCGCCATCATCGAAAAACTGAGCGATAGCCAGGCAGAGGCGCGCGAATGGGAATTGCGCTGCGACATGGCGGCGGTGTTTCGCATTGGCGCCAGGCTCGGCTGGAACGAGCATATCGGCAACCACAACAGCCTGATGTTGCCCGATGAGGCCGAGCCGCGCTTCCTGATCAACCCGCGCGGCTATTTGTTCCAGGAATTGAAGGCATCCGATCTGATTGTCTGTGACCTTGAAGGGCGCGTGCTGCGCGGCAGCGGGGAACTCCGCAAGGTTGCGTTCCATATCCATACGCGCATCCATCTGGCCAATCCGGCGGCGGCCTGCGTGATCCATGTCCATCCACGGCATTTGACCGCGCTTTCCATGGTGCAGGGCGCGGAGTTTGCGCTTTCGCATCACAACAACCTGCTGCTGAATGACCGCACGGTTTATGATGAAGAAGGCGATCAGCCCGTGCATAGCAATGAAGAAGGAGACCGTATTGCGCGGCTGATGGGCGATAAAACCATCATGCTGATGCGCGGCCATGGCGTAACCGTGGTGGGCCCAACCGTGCATGACGCCTTTGATGAATGCTACATGGCGGAACGCACCTGCATGTATCAATTGACCGCCATGCAAACCGGGCTGCCCTTGCACAAGCTGCCGGATAATCTGCGCCGCAATCATACGGGACCATGGGGCGAAAAGCTTGATGCGCGGCTCCATCTCAATGCCTGGCGCCGTGTCTTGGACCGGGAAGAACCTGATTACGCGCGCTGAGACGATCTTAAAAACGCTTCAACCATAACAAAAATCGGGAGGAGAATATGATGCAACGTCGTACCCTTCTTGCCTCGCCATTGGCGCTTGGTCTGGCAAGCCCCGCAATTGCGCAAGCCCCCTGGCCCAATCGGCCGATGCGGGTGATTGTCGGCTTTCCACCCGGCGGTTCGCTTGACGTATTGTCACGGCTGATGGCCGAGGAACTCAGCCGCCGCACCGGTCAGCCGGTGGTGGTGGAAAACCGCGCCGGCGCGGCCGGCAATATCGGCGCCGATGCGGTAGCCAAGGCGGCGCCGGATGGCACCACTATCGGGACGGTCGGGTTCACCGTTCCGCTGACCGCACCGGTGCTGTTTACCCGACTGCCCTTTGATGCGGAAAAGGACTTCGCCTGGGTTTCCGAGGTTTGGGAGCTTCCCAATGTCGCCGTGGTGCCGGCAGCGCATGTACCGGCGCGCAACATCGCCGAATTCGTTGCCTGGGCGCGCCAGCAGCCGCGCGGGATCAGCTATGGCTCGCCCGGGGTTGGCACATCGCCGCATCTTTCCGCGGCGCTGTTCCTGCATCGCCTGGGTATCGCCGGGGAACATGTGCCCTTCCGCGGCGCGGCTCAGACCATCCCGGCGATTCTCTCCGGCGATGTTCATTTCGCCATAGATAACCTCGCAAGCTATGTCCCAGTGATCCAGGAAGGGCGGATGCGCGCCTTGGGCGTAACCTCAGCCGAACGCTGGCCGACCATGCCCGATGTGCCGACACTTCAGGAAGCGGCCGGCGCTGCGGGTTTTGCCGCAGTGTCCTGGACCATGTGGGCTTTCCCTGCCGGGACGCCGGAACGGATGGTCCGCCGCCTGGCTGAGGAGATCGCCGCCATCAACACAACGCCCGCAATCGCCGAAAGGGCGCTGCTGATGGGCGGGCGGCTGCTGCATGGTGGGCCAGAGGCAGCGCGGGCGCGCATTGAGCGTGAGCGCGGGCTTTGGGCTGATATGGTGCGGATCTCAGGCGCGAGGATGGAATAGCGCTGGGTGAGGCCAGATTGCGTGCCGCGGCGCCGCGTTTCCGCCATTGACTTGGCTGGCACCGCGCGCACAAGCTGACACGAGAAAACAAAAACGAAGAGGAGTGCAAACGCCATGCTGGGTCGTCGCCCATTGATTGCAGCCGCCCTTGCCGCGCCAGCGCTGCCACTGCCGGCACTTGGCCAGGCGCCCTGGCCCAATCGGCCGGTACGCGTCTTTGTCGGCTTTCCGCCCGGCGGGTCGCTTGATGTCATGACGCGTCTGGCCTGTGAGGTCTTGTCCCGCCGCTTCGGGCAGAATTTCATTGTCGAGACGCGTTCCGGCGCTTCGGGCAATATCGGCACGGAAGCCATCGCGCGCGCGACGCCTGATGGCTACACCATCGGTACGATCAGCATGCATAATATCGTGATCAACCCCATGCTGTTCAAAACCCTGCCCTATGATCCTGAGCGCGATTTCGCCTGGATCAGCGCCATGTGGGATTTGCCGAATGTGGTCGCGGTGCCGGCGCAGCATGTGCCCGCGCAAACGCTGCAGGAATTCATCGCCTGGGCCAAAACGCGGCGCGGTGGCATCAGCTACGGATCTTCGGGTGTGGGCACCACCATTCATCTTTCCGGCGCGTATCTTCTGGGACGCGCGGGGATTGAGGCGACGCATGTGGCCTTCCGCGGTGCGGCGCAGACCATCCCGGCGATGCTTTCGGGTGATATTCAACTCGCCGTGGATAACCTCGCGAGCTATGTCGGTGTCATTCAGGAAGGGCGTATTCGCCCGCTCGCGGTGACCTTGCCGGAACGCTGGCCTGCCATGCCGAATGTGCCCACCATGGCGGAAGCGGGGATGGATAATTTCAATGTCAGCCCGTGGCATATGTGGGCCGGCCCGCGCGCCATGCCGCGAGAGATTGTGGACCGAATCTCTTCTGAAATCCGCGCGGCTTTTGCCGATCCTGAATTGCAGCAACGTGCCATCGGCATGGGCGCGCGGCTGACAGGTTCAACGCCGGAAGAACTGGCCGCGCGGTTGAAGCGCGAACAGCCGATCTGGGCCGAGATGGTCAGGATTTCCGGCGCGCAGCCTGAATAGGGAAGGGGGTCTCATCAGCCCCAAAACGCGTGACCCTTAACGCGGGTCACGCGTGCAATGTCACGCCAGCCCCAAGGCCCAAAGCAGCACGCCCTTTTGCGCATGGAGCCGGTTCTCCGCCTCATCAAACACCACGCTTTGTGGACCATCCATCACCTCATCGGTGATTTCTTCACCGCGATGCGCGGGCAGGCAATGCATGACAATCGCATCCGGTGCGGCGTGCTTCAGCAGCGCCGCGTTCAATTGATAGGGTGCCAAAAGATTATGCCGGCTTTCCGCGCGCCCATCACGCTCATCAGACATGGAAACCCAGGTATCGGTCACCACACAGCGCGCATCACGCACGGCAGCGATGGGGTCATGGGTCAGTTCCACCTTGGCGCCTTGCGCGCGCGCCCAGGCAATCAAGTCAGCCGGCGGCGCCAGTTCAGGCGGTGTCGCCAGCCGCAGCGTAAAGCCAAAGCGCGCCGCTGCCTGGATAAAGGATTGCGCGACGTTGTTGCCATCACCCGTCCAGGCCACCACCTGCCCGGCGATTGGGCCGCGATGTTCCTCAAAAGTCATGACATCGGCCATCAATTGGCAGGGATGCGATACATCGGTCAGGCCATTGATCACCGGTACCGTCGCATGTTCCGCCAATTCGCGGATTTTCTGCACATTATCGGTGCGCAGCATGATGGCATCCACATAGCGCGACAGCACTTTGGCGGTATCGGCAGGCGTTTCGCCTCGGCCAAGCTGCATGTCCTTGGACGACAGCACAATCACCTCGCCGCCCAATTGACGGATGCCCACTTCAAAGGAAACGCGTGTGCGGGTGGAGGGTTTTTCGAAAATCAGGGCAATGGATTTGCCAGCCAGCGGCTTGCCCGCAAGCTCGCCCCGCTTGGCGCGGCCGGCAAGGTCCAGCATCCGGCGTAGCACCGCCGGTTCAAGATCCATCAATTCCAGAAAGTGGCGGGGCGGCGCATCGCCGCCCCTCACTGATTTCAGCATGGCACTCATTGCGCCGCGGCTTGGGTACCGGCTGGCGTCAGGCGCTGGCAGGCGCGATCAAGTAGCGCCACCGCCTCATCCGCATCCGCTTCCGTGATGATCAAGGGCGGCGCCAAGCGCAGCACATTCATGCCCGCAGCGACTGTGAGCAAGCCTTCGGCCACGGCGGCATTTTGCATTTCGCCATTATTCACCTCGGGCCGAAGCTTCAGGCCAAGCAGCAGGCCAGCGCCGCGCACATCCTCAATTACTGTCGGATGCTTGGCGGCGAGTGCCAGCAGGCCACGCCACAAATGCCGCGCCACCTGATCCACGCGGTCGAGGAAGCCGGGGGCAGAGACAACATCCATCACCGCATTACCGGCAGCGCAGGCGAGAGGCCCGCCGCCATAGGTTGAGCCATGCGTGCCGGGCTTCAGATGCTTCGCCACATGTTCCTTGGCGAAAATGCCGCCCAGCGGGAAGCCGCCGCCAATGCCCTTGGCGGAGGACATCACATCAGGCTCGATCCCGGCCCATTGATGGGCCCACATCTTGCCGGAACGGCCCATGCCGGTCTGCACTTCGTCCAGCGCCAGCAGCAGCCCGTATTCATCGCACATGGCGCGCAATTCGCGGAGGAAACGCAGCGGCGCGGGGCGCACGCCGCCTTCACCCTGCACGGGTTCAATCAGCACGCCGGCCGTATTGGGGCCAATCGCATCACGCACCGCATTCATATTGTCGAAGGGCACATGGTCGAAGCCTTCAACCGGCGGGCCAAAGCCGGCCAGGTATTTCTCATTCCCCGTGGCGGCCAAAGCGGCCATGGTGCGGCCATGGAAGGCGCCATCAAAGCAGATCAGCCGGTAGCGTTCCGGATGGCCGTTTTCCGCATGGTATTTGCGGACAGCCTTGATCATGCCTTCATTGGCTTCCGCACCGGAATTGCAGAAAAACACACTATCGGCGAAGGAATTTTCCACATGGCGCCGCGCGAGCGTTTCCGCCTGCGGAATGCGATACAGGTTGGAGGCATGAATGATCTTGCCCGCCTGTTCCGCAATCACCCGCGTCAGGTGCTGATGGCCGTGACCCAAGGATGAAGTCGCGATGCCCGCGCCGAAATCCAGGAAACGTCGGCCATCTTCCGTCCAAAGTCGCGCGCCTTCGCCCCGCTCAAAAGCAAGGTCGGCACGGTTATAGGTCGGCATCAGGGCGGGAATCACGTTTCCAGTCTCCAGCGCAACCGGCCCGGGCGCGGGCGACCATCGCCCCACCAAGGACCGGAAAGACGAAACTTGCCGTAAAAGCGCGCAAGATGAAAGAGGCGCGCTGATTTATTCGCCGATATTCATCAAGGCGCCCCGCACACGCGCGGCCTGGAATTGCGCCATGAAAAGCCAGGCGGCCAGCCCAAGCCAGATCAGATCAAGCCCAAAGGCATAGGCCAGATGATCCCAGGCAAAGCGCCCTTCCAGCAGTGCGGCGCGCATGCCTTCAAAAACATGCGTCGCCGGAATGGCGAGAGAGATTGGCTGCAACCAGCCTGGCAGCACCGAAACCGGGTAGAAAACTGCCGAAAAGGGCGCCAGGCCGAATAGCACGCCCCAGGCCAAAGCCTCGGCCCCCGCGCCATGGCGGAGGATCAGCGCCGTCACCCCCAGCGCCACGGCCCAACCCATGGCCATGAGTGCGGCGAAGTAAAGCACGAGGCCTGGCCCCAGCGTCCAAATGCCAAACCCGTACAACAAAAAGGCGAGCAGAATGGCCGGCCCCACGCCAATCGCCGTGCGCAGGATGCTCATGGCGACCAGGCCCGCCACCAATTCATGCGGGCGCAGAGGTGCGACGAAAATATGGCCCAGATTGCGCGACCAGATTTCCTCCAGGAAGGAAATGGCGAAGCCCATTTGGCTGCGCAGCGTTACTTCCCACAGCAGCACACCGCCCAGCAGCACGCCGGCAGTGACACTGGCGGTATTGTTCTGCACGCCGGCAAGCCAGGCAGTGACAAAACCCCAGACCAGCATTTGCAGCACGGGCCAATACATCAATTCCAGAACGCGCGGCCAGGAACGCCGATACAGCGCCAAATGCCGATACATCAGCCCCCAGACGCGCCGCGCCGCGCCGCTCATGCCGCGCGCCCCTGGCCGCGGGCGATATCCAGAAACACCTGTTCCAAATCATCGCGGCCATAGCGGGAGATCAAGTCATTGGGGCTGCCTTGATCCACAATCCGCCCGCCCTTCAGCATCAGCACGTGATCCGCAAGGCGTTCAACCTCAGCCATATTATGGCTGGCCAGCAGAATGGCAGCGCCGGCTTCCGCGCGGTAATCTTCCAGAAGGCTGCGGACCCAATCGCCCGTATCGGGGTCAAGGCTTGCGGTGGGTTCATCAAGCAGCAGCAATTCCGGCCGATTGATCAGGGATTTCGCCAGCGCCACGCGGGTTTTTTGCCCGGCCGAAAGCTGCCCCGCGGGCCGGTCCAGAAAGCCGGTCAATTGCAGGCGCTCCGCCAATTCCGCGATGCGATCCTGCGCATGCGGCACGTTATAGAGATGCGCATAAACGCCAAGGTTTTCGGCAACCGTCAGCCGATGCGGCAGCGCGACATAGGGCGAGGAGAAATTCATGCGCGCAAGCGCGGCGAAACGGTCCCGCGCCATGTCATGGCCCAGCACCACAACCCGCCCCGCACTTGGCACCAAAAGGCCGAGCAGTATGGCAATGGTGGTGGATTTGCCAGCGCCATTGCCGCCCAGCAGCGCCCAGGTGCTACCGGCGGGTTGGACAAAATCGAGGCCTGCCACGGCGGGCGGGTCGCTGTCCTTGTAGGTTTTCGACAGACCCTCGGCCTGGATTGCGGGAATCAACATGGGGGGCATATCGGCCCAAAGCGGCGTTTCGCCAAGTCAGACCGGTTCAGGCCGCCGGGCGCTGGCTTTCGATCAGGCGGCCCTGGAACATGCGAATGCCCACTTCCCAACCCCAGGCAATGGCCGCCGGGCGATCCGCCCCGGCCAAAATCACATGTTCGGCCGCCTGGGCAATCTTTTTGCGGAGATCCGCCGTTGCAGCGCTATCGGCGCCGGGAAATTCCCCGGACCATTTGAGGCGCAGAAAATCAAAGCCCCCGCGTAAGCCGGACATGACCGTGGCAGCAAAGGGGGAAGCCGCTTCAATCATCAGCCGATAGCCACGCGCCTTCGCGAAATGGCGCGCGAGCTCGAACAGATCGGGCGCGGCCAGCACATCTTCCGCATCCAGCCCGATAATCAGCTTATGTCGCTGGCTTTGCGGCATGAGGGAGTCAAGCCGAAGGAATTCTGTCGAAAAAAGACTTTCGACGCGCAGCGGCAGCGCGAGTGCGCGCATGTGGCGCAATTCCTCAGGCCGGGCAATATCGCTCAATTGCCGCCGGTCAATGCACTGCATCAGCCTTTGCGCAAAGGCTGGCGTCAATGAGATGTCATAGCCCGGCAGCAGCCTTTCGCAGACTTCAGCAAGCTCAGCGCGGCGATCTTCCCAAAACAGCTTGGTGTTTTGCCCGCCGGGCTCAAGCCAGCAAACCTTCTGACGGCGGAAAAAGATACTGAGATCAGCCGTGGTCAAGCCGCGCTCCGCCGAGGCCAGCGCTGCCGCGTCAACCATGCGGTTTTCCGGTTCCTCCAGCGCCATGGCCCGCATGGCCGCCACCATGCCAAGGCTGTCTTCGACCGCTGCCATGACAGCGGCTGCCTGCTGCGGCAGGCGCAGCATATAGACCGCCTTTTCAGCTTCCTCAGGTTCCAGCATGGACAGCAGGGTTTGCCGCTGCTGTTCCAGCGCATCGCTTGCATTGGGCAGACCAATCGCCACCAGATCACCGCCCGGCAATTTGAAACCCCTGATCCGGGCCGTGCTGTTCAAGGGTTCCCAGGCTTCGCGCAGCAATTCTGCCCTTGTGCCGAAGCGGCGGGCGCGCGGCAGGGCCGAAAATCGCAGCATGAGCACCAGGCGCTCCTCACCCAGGGCGACTGCGTCGCGAATGGCATTGGAAAGGGCCACAGCCCCAAGCGCTTCAACCGGCAAGGCCGCAGCGGTGGGGGCAACAGAACTCATGAATGACCCTCGGGCAATACGGCTTCCAGCAAAAGAGGCTTGTGGCAGCCGAGCCGATCAAAGGGGGAGGTCGCAAGCCCGCGGGCGCGACATTCCGAACGCAGGCAGCGCGTGGCTTCACTGCAGTATTCCATGCGGCTTGCGGCGATGACGTCTTCAATCCATGGGCCGCTGTAAAGATATATGCCCTGGCTGAGGCCCCAGAGAAGAGCGGCTTCACCATCGCAGCCATCCAGGATGACGCGCGCCGGATCAAGGCGCCGCAAGACCCTGAGTGATTGCGTATCATCCAGGGCCGGCGACCAATCCATGATCAGCCAATCCGCCGGCAGGGCATCCGATTCAACCAGGGAAAGTGCTGATGCCGAAAGCCCTGAAATGGCAATGCCCCAGGCCTGTTGCTGCAGCGCCTGCCGCCTGGTGGCGAGGTTGCTGATGGAAATGGCCTCATGCAGGGCAAGTGTCGCGTAAAGGGCGGGGGCGGCGGCGGGCAGCGGATCCTCTTCTGTCTCCGCCGGCATGGGTGGCAGCAGATCGGGCGGCAAATCGAGCAATAGCGGGGCGATGGGCCCGCCGCCCATCAGGGATTTGCGCGTACCCTCATCACCAAGCGCTTCCAGGACGCGTTTTTGCAGCGAGGATTGCGCGTGGCGCAGCAGCGCCCGATCCTCGGCAATACTGCCAAGGTGCTTCCGCAGGGCTGTGTGGTCCAAGCCAAGACGCTGGAACACCAATTTGGGCAGCCTTGTGTCGGTAATGCCGACAATGCTTTGCCGCCGATAGACTTGCGCGAGGTTGATCCGATCCAGGCGCGCATCGAGGTTGAGCGGTGAGATCGGCTCCGGCGCGGGCACTTCCAGGAATTGTGGCAGGCGGGCTGCATTCAAGATGCTGATCAGCATGTGCTTGGATGCTGGCAGCGGCAATAAATGCACTGCTGTCTTGCCCAAGATTTGCTCCAGCAGAAGCTGAAGCTTACCCGCTTCGAAGCTCGGCAGTTCCGTCAGCAGCCAATCATGCGGGGCGATTTCAACCAAAGAGCCGCCTTTGACATCAACCGCTTCCCGCATCAGGGCAAAAACCAGGCGCTGGGCTTCCGGCCGCGTGCCGGGAGAGACGCGCACAGCCGCCCGCCCGCCTTCATCGCGCAAGGCGCGCCTCAGCGCGTCCTGCAAGGACGTCTGGCTGAGCTGCAACTCAGGGGTGGCGGGGCGGATACTGGGCATATGTTTGTGATTTCTAACAGAAACCTACTAGCAAGGCGTATAAATTTGATCCACCACGATCCTTAGAGCAGATCACGTTCAGATGGAATCATCTGAACGTGTGAAGATGCTCGAAAAACAACGGCTTAGAGCGTGTTGCGTGAACCCACGTGAACGCAACATGCTCGCGCGGTCCGGTCGCTGCTGTCGGATGCCGGCAGCGGCGTGAATCGGCTCACCAGATATAGGGCGAGTGGGGCGCGGGGGCAGTTCTGGACTGGGAAAGGTCAGCATGAATCGCACCACTACTTGTTTTGGTGTGGCTGGTTGCCCGCTTCGACCCCCGCCCGTGCGTTTTACCCCTTCGCTTTCGTCAAAAAATGCCTATATTAAAAACTATTCATCTTGGGAGGTCCCGAATCCAATGCGTCGTCCCGGTTACCTAGTCACCGCTTTTGCGGCCCTGGCCATGGTTTTGGTCCCGGCCTTGGCTGAGGCCAAGCCGGGCGGAGGCTCATCTTCCGGCAGCCGCGGCAGCCGGACCTATTCTGCGCCGCCGCCGACCCAGACCGCGCCCAATACCGCGCGCCCGATGGAGCGCACGGCAACCCAACCTTCCGGTCCGCAGCAGGCCGGCGCGCCCGCGCGCCCTGGCATGCCGCCGCAAGCGCAGCCGCAGCGTTCCTTCATGGGCGCGCTGGCGGGTGGCCTTCTCATGGGCGGCCTGATCGGCATGCTCTTTGGCGGTGGGCTCCTGGGCGGTATCGGTGGCTTCGGCGCCGTGCTTGGGATGTTGCTGCAAGTGGCGCTGATTGGTGGCTTGATCTATCTGGCCTTCCGGCTGTTCCGCCGCCGTCAGCCCGCCCCCGCGATGGCCGGTCCTTCCGGCTATGCGCGCCAGATGGACCCGACCCCGATGGGTGGTGGCGCAGCCTCGGCCGGTGCCTATGCCGCGCCGTCGCGTGATGTCCAGCTTAGCCAGCAGGATTATCAGGCCTTTGAGCGTGCCTTGATTGAGGTGAATGCCGCCTGGTCGCGCCGCGACCTGAAGGGCCTGCGCGACTTCGCCACCCCGGAAATGGTGGGCTATTTCGCGCAGGATTACCGCGATCTGGATGCGCGCGGCTGGCGCAATGAAACCCGCGATGTGAAGCTGGAAGGCGGCGATCTTTCCGAAGCCTGGCATGAGGATGGGTTGGATTACGCCACCGTTGCCATGCGCTTCAGCCTGCTGGATGCCACTTTTGAGGAAGCAACCGGCAAGCTTGTGGAAGGCAGCACGACCGAGCGCCAAACCTCTACCGAGATGTGGACCTTTGTGCGCAGCGGTCCTGAGGAGCGCTGGCTGCTCTCGGCCATTCAGCAGACCACCTGACGTTGCCTTGCCGGCATGGCGCAAGCCGTGCCGGTTTGGCCTTGTGCCATACCGTGATCAGTTGCCGCTGATCACGGTATTTTTTTGTCCGCATGCCGCAGTGTAGGGATCAGGTTTTGGGCGCGAGAAAATACTCGCCTTTCACTGATTGGTTCGTCTAGCCTTCCGGTAAAGAAGTGGGAGGAAGGCATGGTTTTGCGGCTTGGTCGTCGTGCCCTCATGACGGGCATGGCTGGCGCCTTGGCGACACCTGCGCTGGCGCAGGCGCGGTTTCCGGACCGGCCCTTGCGCATGATGGTGCCCTGGACGCCCGGTGGCGCCACCGACATTCAGATGCGCGCGCTGTGTGAACAGGCGGCGAAGCGGCTTGGCCAACCCATTATCGTGGAAAACAAGCCCGGCGCGGGTGGGTCGCTCGCCGCGCAATTCCTGGCGCGGGAGGCGCGGGCGGATGGCTATACGCTGGCGCAAATGTCCAATGGTACGTTCCGCATGCCGCTGATGCAGGAAAGGCCGCAATGGGACCCGATGCAGGACTTCACCTGGGTCATTCGCCTGGTGGGCTATATGGGTGGCGTGGTGGTGCGCCGCGATGCGCCCTGGCGCACCATGCAGGAATTGCTGGCCGATGCCCGCGCCAATCCGGGCAAGTTCAATTACGGCACGCCCGGCGCCAATACCACCGACATCCAAATGACGCGCCTGGCGCGGCTGGCTGGCATTGATTGGGTGACGGTGCCCTTCCGCGGTGCCGCGCCCAATCTGCAAGCGCTATTGGCCGGCGATATTCATTTCTCGGCGGAGACCAGCGCCTGGGCGGATATGGCCCTTGAAGGCCGCGTGCGCCCCTTGGCTGTATGGATGAGCGAAAGAGCGTCGCGCTTTCCGAATGTGCCTACCTTGCGAGAGGTTGGCTATGATGTACTGGGTGAGAGCACCTATGGCATTGGCGGCCCACGTGGCCTGGACCCGGGTGTAGTGCGGGTGCTGCATGATGCCTTCAAGGAAGCACTGTTTGACCCCGCACATCTGGCGGTGATTGCGCGTTTCGACATGCCGGTGCGCTATCTGAACAGCGCTGATTACGCCGTGGCCGCCGCGGCGCATTTTGAGGATGAGCGCAGGACCGTGCAGGAACTTGGGCTCAGGCTTGGCTGAAGTTTCGCTTCAGCCAAGCCCCATCACGCGCGGCAACCATAGTGCCAAATCCGGCACGGTCATGACCGCGACAGCCGAAAGCAACATGGCCAGCACCAGCCAGATCACCCAAGGCACGGTGCTTTCCATGGAAACGCCGGCAATCCGGCAGGAGACCATGAGGTTCACCGCCATGGGCGGCGTGAATTGGCCGATGGCGATCATCATGGTCAGGACCACGCCAAACCAGGTCAAATCCCACTGAAAGGCAGCGGCAATCGGCAGCAGCAGCGGCAGCAGGATCAGAAAAATCGAAATGCCATCCAGAAACATGCCGACAATGACAAGAAAAATCGTGAGCAGCGCGAGTGTCCCGGCGGAGCCAAGCCCAAGCCCCACCACCCATTCCACAATCGGGCGCACAATGCCAAGCGTGCTGGTGGACCAGGCAAAGACCGTCGCCAAGGCAATCACAATCAGGATTACGGCGGAGATTTCCCCGGCCTCCACCAGCATTTCATAGACATCGCGGAGCTTCAGGCTGTGATAGACGAAAAAGCCAATGAATAGCCCGTAGAATACCGCAACCACGGCGGCTTCCGTTGGCGTAAAGAATCCAAGGCGCATGCCGCCCAGGATCACCACCGGCGCCATCAGGCCCCAAAACGCGTCCTTGAAGCTTTGCCAGACGGCAATCGCTTCCTGCTTGCGGGCCTTGCCGCCGAAATCCTTCAGAATGGAAATGATCACCACGGCGGCGATGATGCAAAGCCCAGCGAGAATCCCTGGGATCATGCCGGCGGCGAAAATCGCAGGCACGGAAACCCCCGGCACCAGCACGGCATAGACAATAAAGGCGATGGAAGGCGGGATCAGGATATCAGTGGCCGCGGCTGCCCCCACGGTGCTCGCGATAAAGGGCCGCGGATAGCCATCCTCCGCCATGCTTTTCGTCACCACCTGGCCCACCGCCGCGCTGGTGGCGGGGCCTGATCCCGATATGCCGCCAATCACCATGGCGACCAGCACGGCCACGGAAGCAAGCGCCCCGCGCCCCGCGCCCACCAACGCGGTCGCGAAACGCACAAGGCGCAGCGCCACGCCGGTGCGGTCAAAAACGCTGCCCACCAGTACGAACATCGGAATGGCAATCAGCGGGTATTTGGCGATGCCGGCATAGACATTGGTGGGCATTGCCATGATGGATTGATCCGCAAGCCAAATGGCAAAAGCGCCAGCCAGCCCAAGACAAATGGCGACCGGCACGCCGCCCGCCAGCAATAGCGCAAAGCCAAGAAACAGGATGGTCGCGATCATGGCTCAGCCATCCTCACCGCGTGCCAGCCGGATCAGCCGCCCCGCCGCGCGCGCAATCACCAGAAGAGAGATCAGCGGCAGCCAGCCCGTGTAAAGCCATTGCGGATTGCCAAGCCCGTTGGAGAGCACTTCGAAGCGATATTCATCATAAGCGAGCCTGGCGCCGAACACCGCCAGCAGGCCAAAGCAGATAATGGCAAGCAACAGCGCCAGCATTTCCGCCCGCCGCTGCCCTGCCTTGCCCATCAGATCGGTAAAATAGCCAACCCGGATATGCCGCCCTGTTGCAATGGCCAATGCCGCGCCGATCAGCGCCACCACCACCATCAGCACCACCGAATATTCTTCCGTAATGGCGAGTGAGACATTGGTCAGGTAGCGCGCCAGCACATTGGCCGCTGTGATCAGCGCCATGGCCGCCATGGCAAGCGCGAGCAGCACGCGCTCAAAACTGAGCGGTATCCGGGTTTTCGGATCCGGAAGCGTTGCCCCCGGATCCAACTCAACACTCATGGCGCGTCAGGCAATCGCGCGCGCAATGGCGGCTTCGGCCTTTTGCACCAGCGCGCTGCCCACGGTCTGGGCCCATTTGTCAAAGACCGGCCGCGTGGCGCGGGCAAAGGCCTGCTTTTCAGCCGGCGTCAGTTCCGCCACCGCCACACCGCGGCGGATGCATTCTTCGATGGAAGAACGATCCCCATCAATGCCAAGCCCCTTGCGCGCGGCAGCAATTTGCCTCTGCGCGGCTTCACGGGCGCAGGCAATCACCAGATCGCGATCCGCCGGCGCGAAGCTATCCATCACAGATTTGGAGGCGACAAAAATCGCCGCATCCGCGCAGTAATTCCAGATGGTCAAATGGCGTTGTGCAAGCGTGTCCATCCGGAAACCAAGGAACAGATTGACCGGGTTTTCCTGCCCATCCACCGCGCCGGTGGAAAGCGCGGGTTGCAGATCAGCGAAGGACATTTGCACCGGATTGGCGCCAAGGCCCTGGAAGATTTCACTGAAAATCGCGCCCGCCGCGAAGCGGATCTTGAGGCCGCGCAGATCCTCCGGCCGGCGAATCTCACGCCGGCTATTGGAGATTTCGCGAAAACCATTCTCGCCCCAGGCGACCGGCACCACATCGCGGCTGGTCAGCGTGCCGAACAGATCGCGCCCGACTTCCCCATTGATAATCGCGTCATAGGCGCGGTGATTGGGCATCAGGAAGGGCAGCGAAAAAATGTTCATTTCGCGGATTTGCGGAGAGATATTGATGGTGGAAAACACCGCCATATCAATCACGCCCTGGCGCATGGCGACCAATTCGCGCGTCTGATCGCCGCCGACCAATTGGCTGCCCGGATAGACGCGCATATTGATCCGCCCGCCGGAGCGCTGCGTGACCAGCTCGGCCCAGGTGAAGGCGCCGTCGGAAATGGGCAGCGGGCGATTGCCCACGACCGAGACCTTGTATTCGGCCCGGTATTGCCCCTGTGCGCGCGCAATGGCGGGGGCGGTAAGGCCAAGCGCGCCGGCGCCCAGCAGCAGGTTACGGCGCGTCGCGCCCTGGAATGGGGTGGTCATGGCGTTCTTCTCCCTTTGGTTAAGTCCAGACTATAATCCCCCAATGCCCAAGGCCAGCGCCGGAGGCAAGCGAAACATCGCAAGCGCCGCCGAAATGGCGCTTTTGACAGACAGGAGACGCCGCATGATCCCGACTTCCAACCTGGGTGCCATGCTGCTGCAAACCGCCCGCCGGCTGCCGGACCGCCCCGGGCTGATCTGGCGCGATAGGGTCTGGAGCTGGGCGGAAATCGCCGCCAGGGCCAGTTCCGCTGCCGCCGGCTTGCGTGCGCGGGGGATCGGCGCCGGGGATCGCGTGCTGATCCATTCACGCAACAATAACGCGATTTTCGAAGGCGTTTGGGCCTGCTGGCTGATTGGCGCCGTTTGGGTGCCGACGAATTTCCGCCTGAGCCCGCCGGAAGCCGCCTATCTGGCCGGGTCTTCACGCTGCAAGGCGCAGATTTTCGATGTGGCCTTCCCGGAACATCGCGCCGCCTGCCGCGCGGAAAACCCGGCCTGCGTGCTGGATATCGCGATAGGCGATGGCGCCGGCCTTTCCTGGGAGGATTTGATCGCCGAAGGCCAAGCTGCACCGGTGACCGTAGCCGCCGATGTGGATCGTGATCATCCGGCCTGGTTCTTCTATACCTCCGGCACCACGGGCCGGCCCAAGGGCGGCATTTTGACCCATGGGCAGATGGCCTTTGTCATCAACAACCATATTGCCGATCTGATGCCGGGGCTGACCGAAAACGACGCGTCCTTGGTTGTCGCACCGCTGTCCCATGGGGCGGGCGTGCATGCGCTATCGCAAGTGGCGCGCGGCGCGGTTTCCATCCTGCTGCCTGGTGAGCGTTTTGATGTGCCGGAAGCCTGGCGGCTGATTGAAGCGCATCGGGTTTCCAACATGTTCACCGTGCCGACCATTCTGAATGCGCTCTGCCGTGATCCGGCGGTTGATATGCATGATCATTCATCGCTGCGCCACGTGATTTATGCCGGTGCGCCAATGTATCGGGAGGATCAGAAATACGCGTTGAGCAAGCTCGGCCCCTGTCTGGTGCAGTATTTCGGACTGGGTGAGGTGACCGGCAATATCACCGTGCTGCCGCCGGCTTGGCATTCGCTGGAAGATGATCCCGCCATGCCGATCGGTTCCTGCGGCTATCCGCGCACGGGGATTGAGGTTGCCATTCTGGATACGGCAAACCAGCCCTTGGCGGCCGGCGAGACTGGGGAGATTTGCGTGCGTGGTCCTGCGGTTTTCGCCGGCTATTTCGAAAATGACAGTGCCAATGAAAAGGCTTTTGCCGGCGGATGGTTCCATACCGGTGATCTCGGCCATTTGGACACGCGCGGCTTTCTGTACATCACGGGGCGCGCTTCGGATATGTATATCTCTGGCGGTTCCAATGTTTATCCGCGTGAGGTTGAGGAAGCGCTGCTGACGCACCCAAGCGTTGCGGAAGCCTGCGTGGTCGGCGTGCCTGATCCGAAATGGGGCGAAAGCGGGGTTGCGGTGCTGGTGGCCGAAGCCGGCGCCGTGATTGATCCGGCAGCGGTGATGGCGCATCTGGATGGCCGGCTTGGGCGCTATAAATGGCCAGCCAAAATCGTGGTGTGGGACGCGCTGCCGCGTTCCGGCTACGGCAAGGTCCCGAAGAATGAGGTGAAGCGCCTGCTGCTGGAACGCGGGCAGGCGTGACGGTGTTTAGAGCGTATCCCGTTCACTTTCGTTCACGGGGCACGCTCTAAACTTTTTGTTTGGTCGCATTTTCCGAGTCGCCAAGTGATTCCACTTGGCTTGAAAATGCTTCAGGCAGGCGGCGGCAGGCGCTTGCCGGTTTCAGCATCAAAAACATGCAAATGTTCGCTGCGCGGCGCGATTTCCAGCACGGCGGCTGAAGGCGGCGCGCCGGGCAGCCGCAAGGCCATGGTCTCGCCCGATGCCAGCTTGCCATGCACCACGCTTTCGGACCCCAGCGGTTCGATCAGATCTGTGGTCAGGCGGAGCGGTCCCGGCAGGCTGATATGTTCCGGGCGAATGCCAAGCGTCACTTTCTGCCCCGGACGCGCGGCATATTGGCCGGAGGGCAGGGTGAGGATGTTGCCATCCGAAAGCGCGGCCCCCTTGCCATCTTCCGTGATGGTGGCTGGCAGGAAATTCATTGCCGGGCTGCCGATGAAACCCGCGACATAGGTATCGGCGGGGCGTTCAAAAATCTCCATGGGGGAGGCGATTTGCGCGGCGCGGCCTTCATGCATGACAACGAGCCTATCGCCCAAGGTCATCGCTTCCACCTGGTCATGCGTGACGAAAAGGCTGGTGACACCAAGCCGGCGTTGCAGGCGCTTGATTTCCGCGCGCATGGCAACGCGCAGCTTCGCATCCAGATTGGAAAGCGGCTCATCAAACAGGAATAGCTTCGGTTCACGCACAATGGCGCGCCCCATGGCGACACGCTGGCGCTGCCCGCCTGAAAGCTCCCGCGGACGCCGATCAAGCAAGGCCGAGAGGCCGAGCAAGTCGGCCGCTTCCTGCACGCGGCGCTTGATGTCTTCCTTGGCCAGGCCGCGAATGCGCAGCCCATAGGCCATATTGTCGAAGACACGCATATGCGGATAGAGCGCGTAATTCTGAAACACCATCGCGATATCGCGTGCGGCTGGTTCCAGCGCCGTCACATCGCGATCATCAATCAGCACCGTGCCACCCGTCGCGCGTTCCAGCCCGGCAACGATGCGGAGCAAGGTTGATTTGCCGCAGCCGGAAGCGCCGACAATCACAATCATCTCCCCATCCTGCACGGCAAGGTCAATGCCATGCAGCACGCGTACTGCGCCGAAATTCTTCACAATGCCGGAAAGCTTGAGCTCAGCCATGGGGGTTTCTCATTTCTCGGTCTCGACCAATCCCTTGACGAACCAGCGCTGCATCAGGATGACAATGGCAACGGGCGGCAGCAATGCAAGCACCGTGGTCGCCATGACCAGATGCCATTCCGTATCACCCTGGGAGCCCAGCATTTTCACAATGCCGATCATGATGGTTTCCACATCGGTGGAGGTCGTCACCAGCAGAGGCCAAAGATATTGGTTCCAGCCATAGACAAACAGAATGACAAAAAGCGCGGCGATATTTGTGGCCGATAGCGGCAGCACCACATCCTTGAAGAAGCGAATGGGGCCTGCGCCATCCATCTTGGCGGCTTCCACCAACTCATCCGGGATGGTCAGGAAGAATTGTCGGAACAGCAGGGTCGCGGTGGCGGAAGCGATCAGCGGCACGATCAGGCCGGCATAGGTATTCACCAGCCCAAGGTCGGACACCACCTGGAAGGTCGGGAAAATCCGCACCTCGACCGGCAGCATCAGCGTGATGAAAATCGCCCAGAAAAACAGCATGCGCCCAGGGAAGGAAAAGAAGGCGACCGCATAGGCCGAGATGATGGAAATCGCGATTTTGCCGAAGGTGATCAGCAAAGCCATGATGGCGCTATTGAACATCATGGTCGAAACCGGCACGCCGGCGCGCTGCTTGTTGCCCTGATTCCAGACCGCGCCATAATTCGCCGCGGCTTCGGCACCGGGTAAAAGCGGGACCTCACCGCGCCCGATGGTTGCGGCATCATGGGTGGAACCCATCAGCACAATCCAGATCGGCAGCGCGAAAAGCAGCACGCCCAGCACCAGGATGATGTGTGTGAGCATATCCGCGCGGGGGTTGCTGCCGGCCATGCCCATGGGGGCGGCGATGCTGTTGCGCGCTTCGGCCATCAGTAATGCACCTTGCGTTCAATGAAGCGGAATTGCACGAGCGTGAGTGCCATGACCGCTATCATCAGCACGACCGATTGCGCGGAGGATGAGCCGATATCCAGATTGACCCGCCCATCAATATAGGCGCGGTAGATCAGGGTTTGCGTGGCATTGCCCGGCCCGCCCTTGGTCAGTGCGTCAATAATGCCGAAGGTATCGAAGAAGGCATAGGTGATGTTGATCACCAGCAGGAAGAAGGTGGTTGGCGACAGCAGCGGGAAGATCACCGTGCGAAAGCGACGCAGGGCTGACGCACCATCAATGGCGGCGGCTTCCAAAACGCTGCGTGGGATGGATTGCAGTCCCGCCAGGAAGAACAGGAAGTTGTAGGAAACCTGCTTCCAGGCGGCAGCCAGCACCACCACCAGCATGGCCTGATTGCCATTCAGCGTATAATTCCAGGCGACCCCCGCTGCCTTCAGCGCGCGGCCGATCAGCCCGATATCAGGATGGAACAGAAAGATATAAAGAATGGCGGCAACGGCAGGCGCCACCGCATAGGGCCAGATCAGCAAGGTGCGGTAGCCATCCTTGCCACGAATATGCCGATCCGCCAGCACCGCGAGGCCAAGCGCCAAACCCATGGCAAGCACGGTAACGGCAACTGAGAAGATCACCGTATTGATGATGACCTGAAGGTAAAGCGGGTCCGCAAAAAGATCCGTGAAATTCTCAAACCAGACGAACTGCTTGGAAATGCCAAAGGCATCCTGGCGGATGAAGGAATACCAAATGGCTTCCCCCGCCGGCCAGAAGAAGAAGACAAAGGTAATGGCAAGCTGCGGCGCCAACAGCAGATAGGGCAGCAGCTTGTTGTTGAAAATCGCCTTGCGCTGCATGTTGCCTCAACTGAGCATTTTCAAGCCAAGTGGATAACTTGGCGACTCGGAAAATGCGATCAAACAAATGACAAAACGGGGGCCGCCCTGAAGGCGACCCCGCTACGCGATCAACGGCGATTGGCGCGTTCAAAATTACGCAGCACCACATTGGCGCGGCGATTGGCATTGGCTAGCAGCGTTTCAGTATTCTGCTGCCCTTGGAAGCCACGCTCCAGCTCTTCCTGGATGATGTTGCGGATTTCCACAAAGCCGCCCAGGCGGAAGCCCTGGCTATTGGGCGTGGGTTCTGCGCGCGACAATTGGATAATGGCGGCGTCCGTGCCCGGGTTCTGGGTATAGAAGCCCTCAGCCCGCGAAGCCTCATAAGCTGCCAGCGTCAGCGGCACATAGCCGGTGACATGGTGCCACCACTTGTCCTGCTCAACGTCTGAAATGAAGCGGTAGAATTCCGCAACACCGCGATATTCTTCCGCCGTGCGGTTGCGCGCGGTCAGCGTCCAAAGGCTGGCGCCGCCAATCACGCCATTGCGCGGGGATTGCAGCACATCATCATGATAGGGCAGCATCACGGAAGCCCAGCGGAACTTGGCTTCGCGCTGCACCTGCGCCCGACCGGCCGAGGAATTGAAGGACATGGCGGCCCTGCCGGCGGGGAAGCTCGCGAAACCATCGGCATCGCGCCCGCCATAAACAAACAGGCCTTCGCGCTGCATTTCCAGGAGCATATTGGTGTGCTTGGTGAAGATTGGCGCGGCGAGGTTCATTTCCGCATCCAGGCCTTCAAAGCCATTGGCCTTGGAAGCCAGGCCCACATCATGCATGGATGACATTTGTTCAAACATCACCCAGGTCGGCCAGGCGGTGCTGATCGGAATTTCCGCTGCATTGGTCGCCTTGATGCGCTGCGCGGCGGCGCGGATTTGCGCCCAGGTTTTCGGCAGATCGGTGGTGGAAAGCCCGGCCTTTTCGAAAGCTTCCAGATTGATCCACATGACCGCGGAGGATGAGTTATGCGGCATGGAAACCAGGCGGCCTTGCGTGTCGGAATAATAGCCGCGCACCCCGGCCAGATAGCGCTTGGGGTCGAGCGTAATGCCCACCTCGCCCAGCAATTCATGCGTCGGGCGAATCGCGGGGCCGGCGGCCATCATGGTGGCGGTGCCGACTTCAAACACCTGCGCGATATGGGGCGGCGTGCCGGCGCGCCAGGCGGCGATGGCGCCGGTCATGACCTCCACATAGGAACCACGGAAATTGGCATTCACGCGAAAGCGCGATTGGCTTTCATTAAAGCGCGTTACCTGTTCGGCCACGCGTTCCCCAAGCGCACCGCCCAGCCCATACCAGAACTGGATTTCGGTCCGGCCCTGGGCGCGCACGGATGGCGCAATAAACGGGGCCGCCAAAAGGCCACCGGTTCCCAGCAGAATGTCACGACGATTCATCTTCTCTCTCCCTCAATGTTGGCGATCGTTGCCCGATACTGAGCCCTTATTACAGGTAAAAGACGGTTTCGCGAAGCTTGTGTTGCGGGGTTTTTTATCCCCCCATCAGCCCGGCCAGCCTATCCCGCGCCCCGGCATCGAAGCGGAGCCCAAGCTTGCTCCGGCGCCAGAGCACGTCTTCTGCCGATTCCGCCCATTCCTCCCGCTGCAAATACGCCAATTCCGCGGCGTGCAGATCGGCACCAATGGCTGGGCCAGGGTCCTGACCGGGGGTGAAAATCCGCCAGGCGCGGGTGCCATAGGCGCGGAGCAGCCGGGTGCACAGAGCCTCCGGCAGCAGCGGGAAGTCACGCCGGAAGGCGGCAAGCAGCGCGGCGAAGCCATCCGGGGCGAAATCCCCGCCCGGCAAGGGCGCGCGGGCAGTCCAACCGGCCTTTTCGGGCTGCAGGCGAAGTTCGGCCAAGGCGGCCTCGGCCAGCTTGCGATAGGTGGTGATCTTGCCGCCGAAAATCGTCAAGAGCGGCGCCTGGCCCGCCGGCGCATCCAGCTTCAGCACATAATCGCGCGTGGCTTCCTGCGCCTTGCTCGCACCATCATCATAAAGCGGGCGGAGCCCGGAATAGGTCCAGACAATATCCTCCCGCTTTACCGGCGTGCGGAAATAACCCGATGCGGCGGCGCAGAGATAGGTGATCTCGCCCTCAGAAATCTGTGGTGCTTCTTCTGGATTCGGGTGATCCTCGTCAGTCGTGCCGATCAGGGTGAAATCACGCTCATAAGGGATGGCGAAAATGATGCGGCTATCGGCGTTCTGGAAAATATAGGCGCGGTCATGATCATAAAGCCGCGGCAGTACGATATGGCTGCCCTTGACCAGCCTGAGCCGCGCCGGCTGGTTGCTGCCCATCACCAAACCTTGCACGGCGCCAACCCAAGGGCCGGCGGCATTGACCAAGGCGCGGGCGTGGCACTCGGCTGTCCCATCTCGACCCTCAGCGGTGATGTGCCACAGCGCGCCATCGCGCCGCGCGCCCGTCACGGCCATGCGCGGATGAATGGCCGCACCGCGTTCCGCCGCATCCTTGGCATTCAGCAGCACCAGGCGCGAATCCTCCACCCAGCAATCGGAATATTCAAAGCCGATGCGATGCCCGGGGCTGAGCGGCGCGCCGAGGGGTGAACTTGTCAGGTCAATCCGCTGCGTTGCCGGCAGCAGCTTCCGCCCGCCGAGGTGATCATACAAGAACAACCCAAGCCGCAGCAGCCAGGCGGGCCTGAGGCCCTGGTGATGCGGCAGCACAAAGCGCAGCGGCCAGATGATATGCGGCGCGATGCCGAGCAGGATTTCGCGTTCGATCAGCGCTTCACGCACCAGGCGGAATTCGTAATGTTCCAGATAGCGCAAACCACCATGGATCAGCTTGGTGGAATTGGCCGAAGTGCCGCCGCCGAGATCGCCTTTCTCAAACAGCACCACGGAAAGCCCACGGCCTGCGGCATCACGCGCAATGCCCGCGCCATTGATACCGCCACCAATGACGGCAAGGTCATAGGGTTCAGCCGGAGATGATGATGCGCGCAAGCTCATCCGGCGTGGTCAGCATGGGGTAGTGGCCCGTGTCAATCACATGCCAGCGCGCGTTGAGCTTTTCCGCGCAGCGGCGCTGATGCGCTTCACCGGGGTTGGCCGCCTGCGGGCAATAGATCACGGAAGCCTGCCAGGATTGCTGCCAGAAGCTTGGCAATTTCACGGGTTGGGTGAAGGTGTTGATCGGGTGCAGCGTCATGCGATCCGCCGCCCATTCGGCAAGGCCCTTTTCCATGCCAAGAAACAGCCGGTTCAGCGCATCATCCCGGCTGGGGCCAAGCGCGATATCCGTATTGATCGCGGCGGGGCGCGTGACGATGTCGCGAATCTTCTCGCCATCCATCAAGGCCAGCGCATCGGCGAACACCAGGCGGCCAATGCGGTCGCGTGCGCGCTCTGCCGCCGCTGCCATCACCATGCCGCCCGCCGAAGTGCCCACCAGCACCGCATCGCGCAGATCATGGTAATGGAGATATTCGGCTATTTCCTGACCGTGGCTTTCGGTATCAATGCCGGCGCGCATCTGATGGCGCCGTTCCGCGCAACCATCCAACGTCGGCGCATGGACATCATGGCCAGCGGCGCGGAGCCTTTCGGCGACGAAGCGCCAGATCCAGCCACCCTGATAGGCCCCGTGGATCAGAACAATGCTCGCCATCTCGTGTCCCCCGCTCTGACGGCCAGCTAAGCGCGAAACCCCAGGCTTGGAAAGGCAGGCGCGTCAGGGCTGGCAGAATGGCCAAGGCAGGCTAGGCTTGCGGCTTGGCAAAACCGAAAGGCGTTCCCCCCATGCTGCGTCGTTCCCTGCTTTCCGCTGCTGCGTTTGGCCTGGCTGCCCCGGCATTCGCCCAGGCGCGGCCCTTGCGCATGATCATCCCTGTGGGCGTTGGCGGCGTGACGGATGTGGTGGGGCGCATTCTGGCGGATGCGCTGCAATCCCAGCTTGGCCGCCCGGTGGTGCCGGAGAATATCCCAGGCGCCGGCAGCACCGTGGGCGCGGCGGCGTTTCATCGCCTGCCCGCCGATGGCAATACGATTTTCATTGGCACCAATAACCACCCCGTCATGCGCGCAGTCTATCCCAATTTCCCGCATGATCCCGTGACGGATTTCATCCCGCTTGCCTTGGTGGGCAGGCAGCCCTTTGTGCTGGCGGTGCATCCGGATGTGCCGGCGCGCGATGTCGCATCTCTGCTCGCGTGGCTCTCGCAGAAAAAGGAAGAAGCGAATTACGGCGCGACCAATCCCGGCGCGACCAATCATCTGGCAGGCGAATTGTTCCGCCAGCTTTCCGGTGCCAGCTTCACCATCGTGCCCTACCGCACGGCCGCCAATGCGGTGCAGGATTTGCTCGCGGGGCGGATGAACCTGACGATTGATAGCCCCACCATGCTGGCACCCCTGATGCGCGATGGCCGCGTGCGGGGCCTGGCGGTGAGTTCCGCGACACCTTCTGACCTTGTGCCCGGCCTGCCCGCACTCGCGCAGGTTGGTGTGCCTGGCTATGAAGTCACGGCCTGGCAGGTGTTGTTCGGCAAGCCCGGCACGCCGGAAGAAGCACTCGCGCCTATCCGTGACGCAGCACTGCGCGCGGTAGCCGACCCCGCCGTGAAGCAGCGCCTGGCCGCGGCGGGTGTGGAAACCTGGCCCGATCCTTCGCCCGCCGCCGCAGCGGCGCATGTGCAAGCGGAAGTCACACGCTGGGCGCCGATTGTCTCGCGCATGAATCTCGGGGGCTGAGCCATGGCGTATGAAGGCATGCGCGCGCATCGCCCCTTGATCATGGGCCGGCGCGGGGCGGTGGCAACGAACCATCCTGTCGCCACTGCGGCGGGGATGGAGATTCTGCGCGCCGGCGGTAATGCCGCCGATGCGGCGGTGGCGATTGCCCTCACGCTCGGCGTGGTGGAACCGCATATGTCGGGGCTCGGCGGCGATGGTTTCTACCATGCCTGGCATGCGAAAACCGGCGCCAGTACCACCTATAACGGCACCGGCGCGGCGCCGGCGGCGGCCACCATTGCGCATTACCGCGCGGCGGGCGGCATTCCGGTGCAGGGCCCGCTTTGCGTCCAAACGCCCGGCATGGTGGCCGGCATTGCCGCGCTGCATGGCGCGGAAGGCAACAAGCCCTGGGGCGCGCTATTTGGCCCCGCCATTGAAGCGGCGCGCGATGGTTTTGCTGCCACCCATGCGCTCCGCCATTTCGCCGGCGAAAACCGTGCCCGGCTTTCGCCCGATGCGCTGAGTGCCGCGCTGTTTCTGCCGGAAGGCAAGCCGCCCGGTTTGGGGAATCTGCTGGTGCAGCCTGCCTTGGCCGCGACCTTGCAGCGTTTGGCCTCGGCAGGACCCGCGGATTTCTATCAGGGCAGGCTTGCCGCAATGCTGGCGGCGGACCTGGAAAAGGCCGGCGCCCTGGTGCGCGCGGCGGATCTGGCCGCCGTTGCAGCGGTGATCGCGCCACCCATCGCCGTGCCCTATCGTGGTTTTGAATTGCGCCAGACGCCGCCCAATTCCATGGGCTTCGCCATGGCGCAAATGGCGCGCATCCTTGATCGCTTTGATCTTGCCGCACTCGGCTGGGGCAGCGCCGCGCTGATTCATCTGATGGTAGAAGCGAAAAAGCGCGCCTTCCTGGACCGCGAGGCCCATGCGGGCGCGGTGAACCCGCCGCTTGATAAGCTGTTGTCTGCCGGGCGCGCCGCGGAACACGCGGCCGCCATCACGGATCGCGCGGCACATTTGCCAGTGCGTGGCGCGCAGGAAACGGACACCACCTATTTCTGCGTGGTGGACCGGGACGGCAATGCGGTTTCCGCCATCCAATCCATCAACTCCGCCTTCGGTTCCGGCGTGACGGGCGCTGAGACCGGCATCCTGTTCAACAACCGCATGAGCTATTGGCATTTGGATGAAGGCCACGCCAATGCGCTGGCCCCCGGCAAGCGCGTGCGCCACACCATGAATGCGCCCATGCTAATGAAAGCCGGCAGGCCCTGGCTGATTTTCGGCACACCGGGCGCGGATAATCAGGTGCAGGTGAATACCCAGGTGCTGGTCGCCTGCGCCGATTTCGGCATGGACCCGCAACAGGCGCTGGAGGCACCGCGCTGGACATCCTCCCAACCCGGCCAGGAAAGCAATTACCCCCATGGCGGGGAGGATTTGCTGACCATCGAACGCGGCATGGGTGCCGAGGTGATCAGCGCCCTGGAAGCGCGCGGCCACCGCGTGAAGATTGTGCCCGATCTGGAGGGGCCATGCAGTGTGGAAGCCATTCGCGTGCTGGATAATGGCGTGCGCATGGCGGCATCCGATCCGCGCCGGGATGGCTGGGCGGGGGCCTGGTGATGGCCCCCTTGTCGCGCCTGGCCCATCAAGCCTAGGCTGCAGGTGGGATGCTTCATTTTCTAAGACGCCGCTTGACGGTTGCGATTCTGGTCGCGCTGACGGTGCTGACGTTGAGCTTTTTGCTCACGCGGCTATCGGGCGATCTTGCCATATCCATTGCCGGGCCGAATGCAACGCAGGAGGATATTGAGCTTATCCGCCGCGCCTATGGGCTCGACCGGCCGCTTTGGGTGCAGTATTTCGATTGGCTCTGGCGCGCATTGCAGGGCGATTTCGGCGATAGCTACTTCTTCAAGACCCGCGTGGCGCGCCTCATCATGGAACGCATGCCAATCACCATGACGCTTGGGCTATGCGGCCTGTTCATCGCGCTTTGTGTCGCACTTCCCTTGGGTATTTTGGCAGCGGTCCGCGAAAATACCTGGGTGGATCGTAGTGTGCTGATGGTGGCGCTGATTGGCCAGGCCATGCCTTCCTTCTGGCTGGGGCTGATCCTGATGGTGGTGCTCGGCCTCAATCTGGGCTGGCTGCCGATCTCGGGCACCGGGTCCTGGCAGCATTACGTGATGCCATCCATCGTGCTGTCCTTTTCCGCCATTCCATCACTGATGCGCCTGACGCGGAGCGGCATGATCGAAGCCCTCGCTTCCGATTACATCCGCACCGCCCGCGCCAAGGGGCTTTCGCGCCTTTCCATTCTGGTGAAGCACGGGTTTCGCAATGCGGCCATTCCGGTGGTCGCCATCGCCGCCGTGCAGCTTGGCTTCATGCTGGGTGGTTCGATTGTGATCGAAACCGTCTTTGCGCTGCATGGCGTTGGCTATCTGGCGTGGGAGAGTATCAGCAAGAACGACTTCCCCGTGGTGCAGGCGGTCGTGCTGGTGCTGGCGCTGATCTATATCGGCCTGACGCTTTTGTCTGACCTATTGAACGCCGTGCTTGACCCGCGTTTGAGGTCGGCATGAGCACGGTTTTGCAACCGGCCGGGGCCAGCAATCGGCGACGCGTCTGGCGCAATGCGGGTGCGATCTTGGGCGCGGGCATTGTGGCCTTTGTCACCTTTGTCGCCATCTTTGCGCCGCTACTCGCGCCCTATGATCCCTTCACCATCAATCTTGGGCGGCGGATGATCCCGCCCATGTGGATGGAAGGCGGCACGCCCGAAAACATCCTCGGCACGGATCAATTAGGGCGGGATTACCTCTCGCGCCTGATTTATGGCGCGCGGGTTTCCATGATCATCGGGGTCGCGACCATCATCACCTCCGGCGTCATCGGCACCTTTCTGGGCGTCATGGGCGGCTTTTATGGCGGGCGGATAGATGATGCCGTGGTCTTTGCCATCACTGCACGGCTTTCCATCCCGGTTGTGCTGGTCGCACTCGCTGTGGCGGGGCTTTTGGGCACCAGCTTCACCTTGGTGATCCTGGTGCTCGGGCTATTGCTTTGGGATCGTTTTGCCGTGGTGGCACGGTCCACCACCATGCAAATCCGCAACCTGGATTACGTGGCGGCAGCACGTTGCGCGGGCTGTTCGCCCATGACCGTACTGCTCAAGGAAGTGCTGCCCAATATCGCGACGCATCTTGCCGTGGTCGCCACGCTTGAAATGGCCTTGGCCATTCTGCTGGAAGCCGCACTTTCCTTCCTGGGCCTTGGCGTGCCGCCGCCCTTGCCTTCCTGGGGGCTGATGATTTCGGAAGCCAAGGAATACATGTTCTTCAGCCCCTGGGTCATCATGATCCCCGGCATTGCGCTCTTTATCCTTGTGCTTGGCGTCAATCTTCTGGGTGATGCCTTGCGCGACATGCTTGGGACGGATCTGTCCCGATGAGCGCGCTGCTTGAGGTTGAGGAACTGCGCGTCACCTTCGGCAGCACGGCAGCGGTTCGCGGCATTGCCCTGAAGGTTGAAAAGGGCGAGACCCATTGCCTGGTCGGCGAAAGCGGCTGCGGCAAGTCCGTCACATCACTCGCGGTGATGGGGCTGCTCGCCAAGGGCGGCAAGCGCGAGGCGGCGCGGCTTTCCTTTGCCGGTGATGATATTCGCGATTACGATGAAAAGCAGATGTCTCGCCTGCGCGGTGATCGCATGGCGATGATTTTTCAGGAACCCATGACCAGCCTGAACCCAGCCTATACGGTGGGTTCGCAAATGACCGAGGTTTTGCGCCGCCATCGCGGCACGCCCCGCGCCCAAGCGGTGGATCGTGCGGTGGAATTGCTGACCCGCGTTGGCATTACCGCGCCCGGCCTCAGGCTTGGGCAATTTCCACATCAGCTTTCAGGCGGGCTTCGTCAGCGTGTCATGATCGCCATGGCGCTGATGTGCGAACCGGAATTGCTGATTGCCGATGAACCGACCACCGCGCTTGATGTGACGGTGCAGGCGCAAATCCTTCGCTTGCTCGCAGAACTGCAGAAAGACCTTGGCCTTGGCATTCTGCTGATCACCCATGACCTTGGCATTGTGGCGCGCGTCGCGGATCGCGTTTCGGTCATGTATGCCGGGGAAGTGGTAGAAAGCGCGCCAACGGCCGAGTTGTTTCGCGCCCCGCGCCATCCCTATACGCGCGGCCTGCTGTCGTGCGTGCCGGTGCCGGGCAAGGTAAAGCGGGATGAACCGCTGGGCTCCATCCCCGGCGTGGTGCCGCGCATTCCGCCAGGCTTTACCGGTTGCGCCTTTCGGGACCGCTGCAATTTTGCCGAGGCTGCCTGCGCCGGTGCCATTCCGCGCCGCAATGTCGGACCCGCGCATGAAATGCTCTGCATCCTGCGGGAAGGGGCCGGCGCATGAGCACACCCGCGATTGAAGTGCGCGGCCTGCGGCGCGAATTTCGCGCAAGCCAGGGGCTTTTCGCGCCGCCGCGCCGTGTGGTGGCGGTTGATGATGTCAGCTTTTCCGTCCCCGCCGGTAGTGTGCTTGGCGTGGTCGGCGAAAGTGGCTGCGGCAAGACAACGCTGGCCCGCATGATTCTTGGCCTTTTGGAACCAAGCGGCGGTGAGGTTTTGGTGGATGGCAAGCGGCTGGACGGCATGGATCGCCGCGCACGCGCCAGGCTGATCCAGCCCGTGTTTCAGGACCCGTTTTCCTCGCTCAATCCGCGCCGGAGGGTGCGCGATATCATCGCCATGCCGCTGGTGGCACAGAGCAATGTCGCGACCTCGGAGATTGATCGTCGTGTTGCCGAAAGCCTGGAACGCGTCGGGCTTTCCACCGAACAGGGCACGCGTTTCCCTTCGCAATTATCGGGCGGTCAGCGCCAACGTGTCGCCATTGCGCGCGCCCTGGTGCTGCGCCCGCGCATTGTGGTTTGCGATGAACCGACCAGCGCCTTGGATGTTTCCGTGCAGGCGCAAATTCTCAATCTGCTCGCGGAATTGCGGCGCGATCTGGGGCTCACTTATCTGTTCATCAGCCATAATCTGGCAGTAGTCGAGCATGTCGCGAGTGAGGTGGCCGTTATGTATCTCGGCCGCATCGTCGAACGGCGCGAAAGTGAGGCGTTGTTTCGTGACCCGCGCCATCCCTATACGCGCGCACTTTTGGATAGCGTGCTGACCCCTGAACCGGGGCTTGGCGTGCCGGATGTCGGGCTTGGCGATATCATGCCCGATCCTGCGAGTATCCCGCCCGGCTGCCGCTTTCATCCGCGTTGCCCGGCTTGTTTTGCGCCCTGTGCGGCGACAGCACCGCGTATCACCAGCCTGGAAGATGGTCTGGTGGAATGCCATTTGGCTGGCTGAGCCACAAATAAAAAACCCCACCCGGCATGACCGGGCGGGGCCGTTGCGGTGCAGGATAATCTTACCGCCACCGCGCCAGATAGAAGCGCGGCAATTCATCGGCATAGGCCTTGAATTCCAACTGCCGCTGGAAGGCATAGGTGCTTACGTAGGTGTGCAGCGGCACGAAATAGGCCATTTCCGTAATGCGCTTGATCGCCGCGTCATAGGCGCGCTTGCGCACTGCCTCATCGGAGGAACTGCCGCCTTCATTCACCAGGTCAATCACCATCTGATCGCGCGCGTAATCCTCATTCCCGCCGGCGAACCATTGCGGCAGGAAGGCCGAGACGTCATTGATCGAAAAACTGCCCCAGCTTCCCATAGCGAGCGCCAATTCGCCGCGTTGTGAGCGTTGGATTTGCGCTGCCACCTGCATCAGGTTCAGGCGCGCACGAATGCCGACCGCTTGCAGGTAATTCTGCACCGCTTCGGACCATTGCCGCGGCTGGACATAGGAAGTGAGCTCCACATCAAAGCCATTCGGGAAACCGGCTTCGGCCAGCAATTGCCGCGCCTTGGCCGGGTTGTATTCATACTGCACGGCGACATCACCATTGCAGCCGAATTGCGATGGGTAGCAGGGCGCCGGCGGCACGCGCGCGCCACCCGTCACCAGCTTTTCTGCCATGGCCTGCCGATCAATCGCGTGGAAGATCGCCTGACGCACCTTAAGATGCGTCATCGGGTTCCCCGCCCCCGTCCGCCCGGCCGCATCCATGCCAAGATAGCCGACGCGCATGGTTTCCTGTTGCAGGGCTTGCAGGAAGGGCAGGCGATTCACATTGGCGATATTGTCTGGATTCATGTTCCAGATCCAATCCACGCGCTGCGCCAGAAGCTCGGTCAATTCTGTTGCGGCATCGGAAAGATAGCGGGCGGTAATGCGCTGAATGGCCGGCCGCCCCTTGGGGCCACCCTGGTAATAGCCATCAAAGCGTTCGTATTCGACCCCGTTGGAAACATCAACGCGCGTGAAGCGATAAGGCCCGGTGCTGATCGGCATGCGCGAAAACCCATCAGGCCCCACCCTTTCGCGATAGGCCTTGGGCCAGATCGGCGTGACCATTGCCAGATAATCCAGGGCAGCCGGGGTCGGGCGCTTCATCTTCACGCGCACCGTATTGGCATCCAGCTTCTCCGCGCCTTCGATCCAGGCGTAATTGCCGGGCGTGGAAAGCCGCCCCCCCAATTCGGCGATGGTGTTCATGGTGTAGACAACGTCATCCGGCCCGAAGTCGCTGCCATCATGGAACTTCACGCCGGGCCTGATCTTGAAATCAATCGCAAGATTGCCCTGCCAGGCCCATTCCGTCGCCAGCGCCGGCACATTGCGGAAGGTATCCGGATCACGATGCACCAGCCCATCCATCGCCTGATGCGCAATGATGATCCCGGTGCGTTGGCTGTTGAAATAAGGGTCAATATTCGGCACGGCATCGCGGAAGGCGACGCGCAACGTATTGGCACTGCGCTGCGCCATCACCGGCCCGGCGCCAATGCCGCCCAGCGCCAAGCCGCCAGCGGCGGCGGCCACACCCTGCCCAAGGCCTCGTCTGCTGATCTTCATGTCAATGGCTCCCTATTGAAAACCCAACACTAGAGATAAGCGCCGCCCCCCCGCAAGCATTGAGACAGTTTCAATCCACCGTCGCGCCGGAAACCCGCACCACCTCAGCCCATTTGGTGATTTCGCTGCGGATGAAGGCCTCAAAGGCTGCGGGGCTGGTACCACCGGCGGGGGTCAAGGCCGGCGGCGCGCCGCCAAGCTCCGCAATGCGCGCCAGATACCCTGGGTCGCGCGTAATCGCATCAAGCTCGGCGCCCAGCCTTTCAATGATTGGGCGTGGCGTGCGGGCTGGCGCTTGCACGCCGAACCAGGCGGTCGCCTCAAAATCACGAATGCCGGCTTCGGCCAGGGTCGGCACATCCGGCAGCGCGGCAGAGCGTACATTGCTTGTCACCGCCAGCGCGCGCAGCCGGCCATCGCGAATATGGCCGATGCAGCTTGGCATATTGTCGCAGCCGGCTTCCAGGCGCCCGGCCACCACTTCCACCAGCATCGGTCCTGCACCTCGGAACGGCACATGGGTGATATCCGTGCCGCTGCGCAGCTTGAACATTTCCATGGTCATATGCGGCGAACCACCCGAACCGCTGCTGCCGTAATTCAGCCGGCCCGGATTGGCCTTGGCGCCCGCGATCAGGTCACTCACGGTGCGATAGGGCGAATTGGCCGTCACGAAAATCACATTCGGCACCCGGATCACGAGGCCAACCGCGGCCAGATCCTCTGGCTTGGTCGTCATGCGCGCACCCCAGAGCGAGTAATTGATCGCGGCGGTGGAAATGGTGCACATCAGCAACGTATAGCCATCGGGCTCCGACCGCGCGACAACTTCAGCGCCGAGATTTCCCGTGGCCCCGGCACGGTTTTCGACAATCACGGGCTGGCCGATGCGCGCGGCCAGGCGCTCGGCCATGATGCGACCGGAGATATCGGTGGTGCCGGCGGGCGGGAAGGGGATCACCAGCCGCACGGGGCGCGTCGGGAAGGCCTGGGCGCGGGCAATGCCGGGGGCGGCCAAAGCGCCGGCCATGCCGGCCAGGATGATGCGGCGGCCCAGCAAGGCGTTGTTCTTGGTCATTTTCTGTTCCTCATTCCACACGAATATCGGCTTGGCGGACCACATCGGCCCAGCGCGTCACTTCGGCGCGCATGAAGGCGGCGAAGCTTTCCGGGCTGGAACCGCCATCGGGCGTGAGCCGCGGCGGATCAGCGCCAAAGGCCGCGATGCGGGCGCGGAATTCCGCTTCCTTGCCAATCGCGTCCAATTCCGCACCCAGGCGCGCAATCACTGGCGCAGGGGTCGCGCTTGGCGCCAACACGCCGAACCAGGCGGTCGCCTCAAAACCCGGCATGCCTTGCTCGGCAATCGTCGGCACATCCGGCAGCACCGCACTGCGTTGAGCCCCCGTCACGCCAATGGCGCGGATTTTTTCATCACGAATGAAGGCAAGCGCCGATGGGATATTGTCCATGCCAAGTTCAATCCGTTCCGCGACCATTTCGGTCAGCATGGGGGCGGAACCGCGGAAGGGCACATGGGTGATCTGGATCCCCTGGGCAAGGCGAATTTGCTCAATCACCACATGGGGGGAAGTGGCGATACCGGCGGTGCCGTAATTCAGCCCACCGGGCTTGGCCCTTGCCTCCCGCGTCATGTCGGCAAGCGTGCGGATCGGCATGCGATTGGCCGCCATCAGCACATTGGGCACGCGGCACATCAGGCCGACCGCTGCCAAATCCTCGGGCTTGAACGGCATGCGATTGCCAAAAACGGCGAAATTGATCGCCCCGGTGCCAATGGTGGTCAGCAGCAGCGTATGCCCATCCGGTTCCGCGCGCGCGACGAATTCGCCGCCCACATTGCCTGAAGCGCCCGGGCGGTTATCCACCACCACCTGCTGCCCAAGCCGCGCGGCAAGGCGTTCGGCGGTGAGCCGCCCGACCAGATCCGTGGTGCCGGCCGGGGTAAAGGGGATCACCAGCCTGATCGGGCGGCTGGAAAGCCCCTGCGCCAAGGCGGGCAGGGGCAGGGCGGCGCCGAGCGATAGCGCGCCCAGGCTGCGGCGGGTGATCATGGACTTTGCCTCCCGGGAGTTCGATTAAGCGCCAAAGTGGCCCGTGAACCCCGCCAGATCAACCCATTTCCGCCCCGGTTTTGGCTTCCCCGATTTGCCCCCTATGATGCAGCCGGTTCAAAGGCGGCGGGGGCGATGGAGTTTTTGCGGCTTTACGGAAGGGTGCTCAGGCTGCTGGCCGCGGATCGCGCGGTCGCGATTGGGCTCGCCTTGGCGGCGCTTGCCATTGCCGGGCTGCAATTCCTGGAACCGGTGCTGTTCGGGCGGGTGATTGATCTGCTTGCCCGTTCGGATCGCATGCAGGAATCGGCCGTATGGGCGGAAGCGCTGGCGCTGCTGATCATCTGGGGCGCGGTTGGCCTTTCGGCCATCGGCGCCAATGTCACTGTGGCGCTGTTTGCGGACCGCATGGCGCATCGCAATCGCCTGAAAATCATGCATGATTACTTCCAGCATGTACTGTCCCTGCCGCTATCCTTCCATGGGGATACGCAATCGGGCCGGCTGATGAAGATTATGCTTGTGGGCGCCGATAACCTGTTCGGGCTTTGGCTGTCCTTTTTCCGAGAGCATCTGACAACCTTCATCTCCGCCATCGTGCTGCTGCCACTGACGCTTATTCTGAATTGGCGGCTTGGGCTTTTGCTGATTGGCCTGGTGGTGATTTTCGGCAGCCTTGCCGGCTTTGTCATTCGCCGCACGGAAAGTGCGCAGCGCAAGGTGGAATCGCTGCATACGCAATTGGCCGGCAGCGCGCAGGATGCGCTTTCCAATGTGATGGTGGTGCAATCCTTCACGCGGCTTTCCAGTGAGGCGCGGCTGTTCAGTGACATCATCCGGCAAGTGATCACGCATCAATTCCCGGTGCTGAATTGGTGGGCGGTGGTCTCCGTCATGACCTCGGCCGCTTCCACCATTTGCGTCATCATGATCTTCATGATGGGCACCTGGCTGCATCTGCGTGGCCAGGCAACGGTGGGGGAGATCGTGTCCTTCATGGGCTTCGCCACCATGCTGATCGGCAAGCTGGAAGGCGCGGTGGGCTTTGCCTCCCGGCTTGTGCTGCTGATGCCTTCTCTGTCCGAGATGTTTTCCGTGCTGGATGCGCGCACCACGGTGCCGGAAAAGCCCAATGCCTTGGATATCCCCCGCGCGAAAGGTGAGGTTGCGTTTGAAGACGTGGCCTTCGCCTATCCCGGCGGGCCGCCCATTTTCAGCCATGTGAATTTCGCGGCCGCACCCGGCAAGACCATTGCGCTGGTGGGCCCGACAGGGGCGGGCAAATCGACCGCCATGGCGTTGTTGCAGCGGCTATGGGACCCGAAGGAAGGGCGCGTGACGCTGGATGGGCATGATCTGCGCGATATTTCGCTGGAAAGCCTGCGCCGCAATATCGGCGTGGTGTTCCAGGAAAGCATGTTGTTCAACCGCACCATTCGCGAAAACCTGCTGGTTGGCCGGCCAGATGCCTCGCAGGAGGATTTGGAGCATGCCTGCCGGCTGGCGGAAGCGCATGATTTCATCCAACGCCAGCCCCATGGCTATGACACCATGATCGGCGAACGCGGCAGCTCACTCTCCGGCGGGCAGCGCCAGCGCCTGGCCATTGCGCGGGCGCTGCTGAAAGACCCGCCCGTGCTGATCTTGGATGAGGCGACCAGTGCCTTGGATGCCGCGACCGAAGCTCGTGTGCAAAAGGCGCTCGCGGCGCTGATGGCCGGGCGCACCACCTTCATCATCGCCCATCGTCTTTCCACCGTGCGCGATGCGGATGAGATTCTGGTATTCGCCGGCGGGGAGATCGCCGAACGCGGCGGCTTCAAGGAATTGGTGGCGCAAGGCGGGCATTTTGCGGAGCTGGTGCGCACCCAACTCACGGGTTCTGCCAGCACTTGATCACGATCAAGGCATTTGCGTGCTGACGCGCCAGGATGGGGTGGTCAAACCTGTCATGGAGGGACCCCATCATGAACCATCGTCATCGCAAGGTATTGCACGCCATCTTCTCCCACCCCGTCAGCGCCAATATTGACCCCAAGGCGGTTGAGGCGGTTTTTGAGGAGCTCGGCGCCGAGGTCGCCCATAATGGCTCAGGCCGGCTGGCCGTGAAGCTGAATGGCCAGGCCCATGCCTTCCACAATAGCCAGCACAGCCTTTCCAAGGATGAGGTAGTGGCCATTCGGCATTTTCTGACGCATTCTGGGGTGGATCCGGCGCGCGATTACCCGCTTTGAATGCTGGGCGGGGGCGGGGCCGGGCAGAAGAAGGAAGAAACCCATGAAGCTTCACCGTCGTGATTTCCTCGCCGGCGCCGCTGGTCTCGCTGCGCTGACCCCCAGCCTTGGCCATGCGCAAACCCGTTGGCAAATGGCCACCCCTTACGCGGATGGCAATTTGCATACGCGCAATATCCGCACCTTCATTGAGGATATTCAAAGGGGCAGCAACGGCCAATTGACCGTGCAATTGCACAGCAATGGCTCGCTCCTCAGAATGCCCGAAATCAAGCGCGGCGTGCAGACCGGCCAGGTGCAGATGGGCGAGATTCTGCTGACCGCCTATGCCAATGAAGACCCGCTGTTTGATGCGGATGCACTGCCACAGCTTGTGGTCAATTACGAACAGGCCAAGCGGCTTGCTGATCTGCAGCGCCCCTTCATTGAAGCGCGCTTCGCCCGCCAGGGCTTGAGCCTGCTCTATATGGTGCCCTGGCCGCCGGCGGGGCTCTATTCCCAGGAATCCGTGACCTCGCTTGAACAATTGCGCGGTCAGCGCTTCCGCACCTTCAGCCCCATGACCAATCGCTTCGCGCAATTGATCGGCGCGCAGCCCACCCTGGTCCAGGCGGCGGAATTGGCGCAAGCCTTCGCAACCGGCGTGGTGCAGGCGCAAATCACCTCCGCCGCCACGGGTGTGGATACGCAATCCTGGGATTATGCCAAGGTCTTCACGCCGCTCGGCTTTTCCATGACCAAGAACGCGGTCTTCATCTCCCGCCGCGCTTTGCAGGGCTTGTCCGATCAGCAGCAGCAAATGATCCGTGACGCTGCCGCCACGGCTGAGCGCCGCGGTTATGAAATCTCTGAAGCGGCGGCCAAGGAAACCGAAGCGACTTTGGGCCAACGCGGCATGCGCGTACTGCAACCGACACCAAGGCTGCTTGAGGATTTGACCCGCGTGGGCCGCACCATGGCCGATGAATGGGTGCAGCGCGCTGGCGAGGATGGCAAGAAGCTGCTGGATGCCTATCGCGCCAGTTCCTGAGCAGAAACAAGGCAGAATGGGCGTCGCCGGCTTGGCTTTTGCGGCGGCGCCCCTTGCCATGCGTGACGGCAAAGGGGAAAACAGAGCCTCAAGGCTATAAACGGAGAGGCTCATTATGGAGAATTTGTCACGTCGCGCTGTCCTGCTCGGCGCTGCAAGCCTGCCATTGGCGGCACCCTTCATCGGCAAGGCCGTTGCCCAGACGCGCTGGCAATTGGCCACCGCCTATCCGGATGGCAATTTCCACACGCGCAATTTGCGCGACTTCATCACGGAAGTGCAGGGCGCGGCGGGTGGCCTGCAAATCCAGATGCATTCCAATGCGTCGCTTCTGCGCATGCCGGAAATCAAGCGCGGCGTGCAGACTGGCCAGGCGCAGCTTGGTGAGATTCTGCTCTCAGCCTATGGCAATGAAGACCCATTCTTTGAAGTGGATAGTGTGCCGCAGTTGGTGACCTCCACCGATCAGGCGCGCAAATTGGCGGAATTGCAGCGCCCCTATGTGGAAGCACGCCTGCAGCGCCAGGGTGTCACGCTGCTCTATATGGTGCCTTGGCCGCAATCGGGCTTTTATACCAATGTGCCGGTGGAAAGCGTTGAAACATTGCGCGGCATGAAGATGCGCACCTTCAATGCGCTGACCAATCGCTTCGCAACCCTGGCCGGGGCAACGCCAACACTGGTGCAGCAGGCGGAAGTGCCGCAGGCCTTCGCGACTGGTGTGGTGAATGCCATGGTGACCTCGGCCGCCACGGGTGTTGATGTGCAGGCCTGGGATTTCTGCCGCTTCTTCACGCCGATCGGCTTCACCCGCACCAAGAATGCGGTGTTTGTGCAAACCCGCGCCCTGCAAGCGCTGCCAGAGGCTTCGCAACGCGCCATTCGTGCCGCTGCCGCAGCCGCTGAAGCGCGCGGTTGGCAGCTTTCGGAAGTGGAAACCGTGGAACGGCAGAATATGCTTGCCAGCCGCGGCATGACGATTGGCACGCCGTCGCCGGCGCTGATGCAGGGCCTGGCGCGGATTGGCGCCACCCAGGCCGATGAATGGGTGGCCAAGGCGGGCGAGGAAGGCAAGCGGCTGATGGATGCCTATCGGGCGGCGATCGCTTGAACATGCAGCGGGCGGGTCTTCCCCGCCCGTTTTTCTGACTATTGAAGGTGGGGGCTTATGCGCAAGGCACTTGATTCGCTTTACCTGTTGGGGGGCGTGCTTGGCGGCATCGCCTTGGCCGCCATTGCCGCAATCATCACCGCGCAGGTGGTCGGGCGGCAATTCGGCCTAACGGTCTTGGGCGCTGATGACCTGACCGCCTTTTCGGTGGCTGCATCGGCAACCTTGCCGCTGGCCTATGCCTTCCGTCATGGTGCGCATATTCGCGTGGATCTGATTATCGGTCGGCTCAAGGGATCCGGCCGCTTCATCATGGAAAGCATTGCCCTGCTGCTGACCGCGGGGCTCGCGCTATTCTTCGCCTATTCCATGCTCGATCTCGCCTGGGACAGTTTTGAGTTTGAGGATGTGGCACAGGGTTCCGTTGCCTGGAAACTTTGGGTGCCGCAGGGGCTTTGCGCTTTTGGTGCGGCGCTTTTCGCGCTCTGTCTTTTGGATGATTTGGCGGTGCATCTGACCGGCGGCACACCTTCCTATCGCAAGGCGGCGGAGATGAATGCGCTTGACCGCGCGGGGGAGGAACTCTGATGGAACTCGCGCAAACCGAAGCCGGGCTTTTGCTGCTTGGGCTGCTTTTCCTGTTCCTTGGGCTTGGCGTCTGGATCGGGCTTGGCCTGATGCTGGTTGGGTTGTGTGGCGTGATCCTGCTGCCCATGCTGATGCCTTCCATGCCAACCTTCCCGGCGGAAAAGGTGATGGGGACAGCGATATGGCAATCGCTCGCCTCCTGGACCTTGGCCGCGCTGCCGCTTTTCATCTGGATGGGTGAGATCCTGTTCCGTACCAAGCTTTCTGAGGATATGTTCCGCGGTCTCGCCCCCTGGGTGCAGCGCCTGCCCGGGCGGCTGATGCATGTGAATGTCATTGGCTGCGGGATTTTTGCGGCTGTTTCGGGTTCCTCCGCCGCAACGGCGGCGACCATTGGCAAGATGTCGCTGCCCGCGCTTACGCAACGCGGTTATCATTTGCCGATGGCGGTGGGCAGCCTGGCCGGGGCCGGCACGCTGGGCCTTTTGATCCCGCCTTCCATTGTCATGATCGTTTATGGCGTTGCGGCGGAAGTTTCCATTGTGCGGCTGTTCATCGCGGGTGTCATTCCGGGCATCATGCTGATGGTGTTGTTCAGCGGTTACATCATGGTTTGGTCCATGATGAACCCAACGCTGACACCGCCGCGTGATCCTTCCATTCCGCTGTCGCGCAAATTGAAGGAAAGCGGCCAGCTTATTCCGGTGGTGCTGCTGATCATGTTTGTCATGGGCAGCATTTATTTCGGCTGGGCGACGGCAACGGAAGCCGCTGTCTTTGGCGTGGTGGGCGCGCTGGCGCTTTCCGCATGGGGGCGCACACTCACTTGGAAGAGCTTCATTGATAGCCTGATGGGCGCGGTGCGGCTTTCCTGCATGATCAATCTGATCCTGGCAGGCGCTGCGTTTTTGACGCAGGCCATGGCCTATTCCGGCATTCCCGCCGCCATGGCAGCCTGGGTCGGCGCGCAGGGCTTCAGCCCTTACATGATCATCGCGTGTCTGACGATTATCTATCTGGTATTGGGGTGCTTTATTGATGGCATCAGCATGATCGTGCTGACGGTTTCCGTTGTGCTGCCGATCATCCAGGGTGCTGGGTTTGACCTGGTATGGTTTGGTATTTTCATCGTGCTGGTCGTGGAAATGGCGCAGATAACGCCGCCGGTTGGCTTCAACCTGTTTGTGCTGCAGGGCCTGACCAATATGGGCATATTCAAGGTGGCGCGTTACACCCTGCCGTTCTTTTTCATGATGGTGGTTGCTGTCGCGATTGTCACGGTTTTCCCCGGCGTGGTGACCTGGCTGCCCGCGACCATGCTGTCGGGCTGATCAGGGCGCAGGGTCCGGCCAATCCGGCCGCTCAAAGCGCTGCACCTCCAGCAGATAGCCGGCGGGGTCGTGGAAGAAGAAATGCGTCACGCGATAGGCTTCGGAATATTCCACTTGTTCCGGCACCGTGACACCGCGCGCCTTCAGCCGCGCGTGCCAGCCTTCCACATCCGGATCAACAAAGGTGAAGACAACGCCGCCCTGCACGCGGGGATTGTCTGAAGCCCGCGGCGCCCGCGCGCGGCATATTCCCAGAAAGGCCCGCTCGCCCGGCGCAGTGGCATAGATGCGGCAGGTGCCCTGATCCTGCACCAGCGCCAGGCCGAGCTTGTTTTCGTAGAAGTCCCAGGAAGCGGCCGGGTCTTCCGCGTAAAGAAAAGTGATTTGCTGGGCGAAGTGCTTCGGTTCCATGGATGCAGCTTAGGGGGAACGGCACCAAGGCGCCACCCGCCAAGCTGGTGCCTGGGCCATACCTTGTTACACTTTACAAAAGGCATTCCATCCGCTTGCATTTTGGGACATTACGAGTCCGAGAGTATGGACTCCTTTTTTGGGGAAGAGGCATGAGCGATCTGGCGAACAAGATCACCGGTCAAATACCGGTGAAGGAACCGCAATGGCTGAAGGAATTCAAGGCCTTCATCATGCGCGGCAATGTGATTGACCTGGCGGTTGGCATTGTGATTGGCGCAGCCTTCACCGCCATTGTGACCTCCATGGTCGAGGATCTGCTGAACCCCATCATCGGCCTCCTGATGGGTGGGATGGATTTTTCCAACCTGTTCGTGGTGATTTCCGGTGAACGCAAGGCAACGCTGGCCGCGACGCGCGATGGCGGCGCTGCCGTGCTCGCGGTTGGCAAATTCATCAATGCCATCATCAAATTCGTCATCGTGGGCTTTGCGGTGTTTTGGATGGTGAAGGTGCTGAGCAAGCTGCAAGCTTCAAAAGCCGTGGAAAAGGCCGCAACGCCGCCGCCACCCACGCCGACTGAGGCGCTGCTTGCGGAAATCCGTGATGAATTGAAGGCCCGCAAGGTTTGATGCTTTGGCGTGATCCGTTGCGGCGGATCACGCCCTCAGCGCACCATGCTGTAGCCCGGCACGCCTTTCAGCGCCTCGGTCGTATCGAAATCGCGCAGCACCGCGTCATCGGCCATTTCAACTTCCACGCAGCGATCGGCATATTTGCCGGCGAGGTGACGCGCGCCGACATCGCCGGTGATTGCCAGCATCTCGGGCAAAAATTCGCGTGACCAGAGCATGGGATTGCCCTGCTTGCCGCGAAAGGTCGGCATGACAATCGCGCGGCCTTCTTCCGGATCAAAAGCCGCCATCAGCCGATCAAGCATCGCCGCACTCACTAATGGCATATCGCCCAGACAGACCATGAAGCCTTCCACATCTTCGGGCAGCGCACGCAGCCCGGCCTTGAGTGAGGCGGAAAGCCCCTGCGCGTAATCCTCGGCAATCGCGAATTGCACGGCGCGGCCGGCAAGGGCTTCTTCCACCCGGTCATGCTCGTGGCCCGTTACCACAATGATCGGCCGCGCATGGGAAGCGAGCACCTGATCCACGACCCGCACCACCATGGGCACGCCATCATTATCCGTGACCAGAAGCTTATTGAGCGGCGCCATGCGGCGAGACCGGCCGGCGGCCAGCACAATCGCCGCCACGCGGCGGCCTCGGCGTGGTGCAAGCGCGGGTGGTGGCGTGCGCGGCGCCTGTTCGCGCGGCAAGGGCCTTACTTCGATTTCCTTGAGCAAGCCGCCCACACCCATGGCGCCGATATCTTCCGGTGTGACTTCAAGCCCCGCGAAAAGCCGTTGCAGCACCCAATCAAAGCCATTCAGCTTGGGGCTCCGCGCACAGCCAGGCAGCACCATGGCGGGGATTTTGCCGATATGGCCAAGGCAGAGCAGATTGCCGGGATCAACCGGCATACCGAAATGATCAATCACGCCACCGGCGCGCACAATGGCGGCAGGGCCGACATCGCGCCGATCCACCACGGCGGAAGCGCCGGCCACCAGCAACATCTCCGCCCCCGCACGCCTGAGGCGCGACAACGCATCGGAAATCGCGACCGTGTCATGGCGCACGCGTTCAACGGGCAATAATGTCCCACATAGCCCGGCGATGCGTTCTTCCGTGGCCTCGACCGCGCCTTCCATGACGCTTTCCTTGATGCCGGGCAATTCAGACAGCACCAGCCCAACCTTCAGCGCACGGAAGGGATGAATGGCGAGCACCGGCCCCGTGCCGCTTTTCGCGACCGCTTCCACCACGCCGAGCATTTGCCCCGGCACGGCAAAGGGAATCACCTTGATGGTCGCAACCATTTCCTTGGTGTTCACCGGCGTGAAATTGGGCAAAGTCGCAATCGTCAGGCTTTCATCCACCGCATTCATGCGCGCGATGCGCTTCGTGTCCAGCACCAAAAGCCCGGCTGTTTCGGCGAGGATATTCACGCGCCCCGTGGCCGCCCGGGACCGCGCGAGCAAGGGCGCGGCCAATACCTGGCCCAGCCTTTCAGCGGCTTCATCTTCCGGCACATCACCCACTTCAAGCCGGGCTGCGATGATTTCACGATGGCCACCGTCACGCAGCGCGGCGATGGCGCCATCATCCAGCACTGTGCCTTTTTTCAGGACGCGGCCGGTCAGGCGCATGGTATGCGCCAGGATCGCGCCTTTCGCTTCTTCAAGCCGCGTCGGGCCGAATATCATGCCGCAACACCGGGAATGGGCCTGACCGCGCCGAGCGCTGCACCGCGCCGCGCTGCCACGATTTCCGCCATGATGGAAAGTGCGATTTCCGGCGCCGTGATGGCCTCGATATTCAAGCCAACCGGCGCATGGATGCGCCCCATGGCTTCCGCATTGTGGCCAAGTTCCGTCAGGCGCGCGACGCGCTTGGCATGGGTGCGCCGGCTGCCGAGTGCGCCGATGTAAAACGCCTCACTTTTCAGCGCCGCATCCAAGGCGGGATCATCCAGCTTCGGGTCATGCGTGAGCGTCACGACTGCGGTGCGCGCATCGGGCGCCAAAGCTGCCATCGCCTCATCTGGCCAATCGGTGGAAAGCGTCACCCCCGGCAGGCGTTCTTCGCTGGCGAAGGCGCGGCGCGGGTCCACCACCACCATGGCAAAGCCGAGCGGTGCGGCCATGGGCGCCATGGCCTGAGCGATATGCACGGCACCCACAACAATGATGCGCAGCGGCGGGTTATGCGGATGGATGAACCAGGTCTCATCCCCCAGCGTCACATTGCCGGCTTCTTCGCTGCCAAGTGCGGCCTTGGAGGCTTCCACCAGCGCTTCCGGCATATCATCGCCCGGCCAAAGCATTTGCGCGCCATCGGAAAGCCTGGTCAGCAGCACCGCCGGGCGCTTGGCAGCGCGTTCGGCTTGCAGCCGGGCAAGGGTGGCGCCCTTCATGATAGCGGCTCCACAAACACCTTCACCTTGCCGCCGCAGGAAAGCCCGACTTCCCAGGCGCGTTCATCGGAAATCCCGAAATCGAGCAATTGCGGCGCGCCGCTTGCCATGGATTGCCGCGCGGCATCCGCGACCGCCCCTTCAATGCAGCCGCCGGAAACAGACCCCGCCAGCTTGCCCGATTTGGTGATGGCAAGCCGCGATCCCGCCGGGCGTGGCGAGGACCCCCAGGTTTCCACCACGGTCGCTATGGCCACATCCTCACCGGCTGCCTTCCAAGTCGCGGCGATGGCCAGGATATCTTCGGCATTGTCGTTGTGGGTCATGCGACCATCATCCTTCTGCTTTGGCCGGTGCGCGGATCGGATAAGGTTTGGATCAGCGCCCGCAGGCTTTCAAGATTATGCACGGGCCGGAAATCATCCACATGGGGCAGCATGGCCCGAATGCCCTGGGATTTCGGTTGAAAGCCCGAAAAACGCAACAGCGGATTGAGCCAGATCAGACGCGTGCAGGATTGCCGGAGCCTCTCGGTCGCTTCCGCCAGCCCCGCCGCACCTTCGCGGTCCAGCCCATCGGTTATCAGCAGCACCACGGCACCTTGGCCGAGCACGCGCCGCGCCCACAGCTTGTTGAACAGGCCAAGGCTTTCACCAATCCGCGTGCCGCCCGACCAATCGGGCACGATGTGGGACACCATCTCAAAGGCGAATTCCGGATCGCGATGGCGCAATTGCCGCGTGACGTTCGTCAGGCGCGTGCCGAACAGGAAACTATGCACCCGGTCCCGTTCATTGGTGACGGCATGGAGGAAATGGAGCAGAATCTGCGCATAACGAGCCATGCTGCCGCTAATGTCACACAGCACTACCAAGCGCGGCGGCTTTTCCACGCGCTGCTTGTGTTCAAGCTTCAGGATATCGCCCCCAAGCCGCAGGCTTTGGCGCAAAGTGGCGCGCAAATCCACAACCCGTCCGGCGGGATGCGTGCGAAAGCGCCGCGTTGGTTTTTCATCAAGCGGCAGGGTCAGCTTGCGAATTTCCTGCTTGGCGGCGGCGATTTCAGCCGCCGACATGGCTTCGAAATCCAGCTTTTGCAGTTTTTCGCGGTCGCTGACAGTGAAGCTCATATCCTGGCGCGGCGGTTCCGGCTCAGGCGGGCGGGGCTTGGGTTTTTCGCCCTGCATGGCTTCGGCCAAACGCCGAGACGCGGGGGGCGGCTTTTCCGATGGCGGCTTATGGCCATCCAGCGCGGCCATGGCAGCGGCATGGGCGGCGGCTTCCGGGTCTCGCCAGAATAATTGGAAGGCCTGATCGAACAGCTCAAAATGCTCACGCCGATGCACCATCACGGCGCGGAGCGCAGCATGGACCTGGCGGCGATCCCCGATATCAATCGCGTTCAGCGCGGCAAGCGCGCTGAGTGCCTCACCAGGCCCAAGCGGCAGGCCGGAACGGCGCAACAGCCGCGTGAAGGCCAGCAAATTGGTCGCGATATGTCCGCCCGCGCTGTGCGCCGCTGCCAGCAAGGGCTGGCCGCCGGCGATGATGCGGGCAGGGTCGCGATCCGGCGTCACCCGGCCCGAGCCTCCGCAATCAGCCGCGCCGCTTCCTCGCCCTTCAGCTTGGCGATATCATCCTGGTATTTCAGCAAAACGCCGAGCGTTTCATCCACCACGCCCTGTTCCAGCGCCTTGGCATCAAGGGCGGCGAGCGCCTGCGCCCAATCAATCGTCTCCGCCACACCAGGCAGCTTGAAATAATCGCCATCGCGCAGCTTTTGCACAAAGGCGACAACCTGGGCGGAAAGCGCTTCCGGCAGGCCGGGCGCGCGCAGTTTCAGAATGGCGCGCTCACGCGCTGCATCCGGGTAATCCACCCAATGATACAGGCAGCGCCGGCGCACCGCATCATGCACTTCGCGCGTGCGGTTCGATGTGATGATCACAACCGGCGGGGTTGCCGCCTTTACCGTGCCAAGCTCAGGAATCGTGATTTGGAAATCGGCGAGGATTTCAAGCAGAAACGCCTCAAAAGGTTCATCGGCGCGGTCAAGCTCATCAATCAGCAGCACGGCGGGGCTGCCTTCCAAAGCATCGAGCAAGGGCCGCGGCTGGAGGAATTTGCGGTCATAAATCCCGCGATCAAGCGCGGCGGGGTCCACATCGCCGGCAGCTTCCGCCAAGCGTATCGCCATTAATTGCCGCGCGTGATTCCATTCATAGGCGGCTGAGGAAATATCCAAGCCATCATAGCATTGCAGCCTGACCAGCCGGCGCGGCAGCTTGGCCGCCAGTACCTTGGCGATTTCCGTCTTGCCTGTGCCGGGTTCGCCTTCCAGGAACAGCGGGCGGCCCATGGTCAGCGCCAGATGGATGGTGGTGGCGAGCGCACGATCCGCCACATAGCCACCAGAGCCGAGCAACGCCTGGGTTTCGGCGACGCTTGCGGGCAAGCTCACTTGAACATCAACGCGACAATAACCAGCCAGATCGCGCCCCCCACCCAGGCGAGCAGCGGAATCCCAAGCGGCGCTTCCGGCAGCAATTCAAAGATGGAAATGCCGCCGCCGGTCACAGGCGGGGCGGGCAGGGGGGCGGGGGGCGCGCCGGGGGCAGCCGGTTCGGCGGCAGCGACCGCGGCGGCGAAACGATCAAAGAACTGATCGGACATTTGCTTGGCGGTTGCATCAATCAGCCGCGCGCCAAGCTGCGCCATCTTGCCGCCGACCTGTGCCTTTACCGCGAATTTCAGCACGGTCTCATTCGGCCCGGCTTCTTCCAGGGATACGTCAGCGCCACCCTTGGCGAAGCCCATGGCACCGCCATTGCCTTCCCCGGTGATGGTATAAGAAGCCGGCGCCTGGATGTTTTCCAGCTTCACCTTCCCGCCGAACTTCGCTGCCATGGGGCCGATCTTGACCGAGACCTTGGCCTCAAAAGCGTCATCGCCCGTCTTCGTCACGCTTTCGCAGCCGGGAATCGCGGCCTTCAGCATTTCGGGGTCGTTCAGTGCGTCCCAGACGCGCTGACGGGGCGCGGGGATGCGGCGCTCGCCATTCATATCCATCGGGTGTTCTCCTGCTGCCCCCCAAACTAGGGGCGCAAGGCCATGGGGGAAAGGGGGCGCCCCCTTGTGGCGGGGCGGATCATCCGGCAATCACGGGTTTGACGGGTATCAGCCCGCAAGGTTTGAGGGAGGCCCTGGCCCATGAAGACGACCAGCTTCGCCCTGATGTTGTTCCTGGCGCTGAGCCTGCCGGCGGAAGCCGCCGGGGTTTCGGGCGCGGGCATGAGCCTGGCTTGGGGCCTGCCCTTTGCCGGGCTGCTGCTTTCCATTGCCCTGATGCCGCTGCTGGCGGGGCATCTCTGGCACCATCATTACGGCAAGATCGCCGCCGGCTGGGCTTTGCTGCTGGTGCTGCCTTTCGCCGCCGTGTTCGGGCCTGAAGTCGCGGCTTCCGAGGTCTGGCATATCCTGTTGCAGGAATACATCCCCTTCATTGCCCTGCTGCTGGCGCTTTACGTGACCGGCGGCGGGGTGCTGCTGAAGGGTACGCTGATCGGCACCCCGGCCACCAATACCGCCTTGCTGGCCTTCGGCACCGTGATTGCGAGTGTCATGGGCACGACCGGCGCTTCCATGCTGCTGATCCGCCCGGTGTTGCGTGCCAATGCGTTTCGCCAGCGCAAAATCCATACCTTCGTGTTTTTCATTTTTTTGGTCAGCAATATCGGTGGGTCTTTGACACCCTTGGGTGATCCGCCGCTTTATCTGGGTTTTTTGAAGGGCGTGTCCTTCTTCTGGACCACGACGCATATGTTTGGCGAATTCCTGGTCTGCGCCGTGCTGCTGCTTGCGGCCTATTATGTGCTGGATAGCTGGGCCTGGTCGCGCGAAAAGCCGGTGGCACCGGTCATCGAAAAGCGCGAGAAACTATCCATCGAAGGCTATGCCAATCTTTGGCTGATTGGCGGCGTGGTGCTGATGGTGCTGGCGCAGGGCTATTGGCGCCCCGGCGATGTCGCGCTGTTTGGCGATAAGATCGGGCTTGAAAGGCTGGTGGGTGTGGCGGTTTTTGTCGCCATTGCCGCCATTTCCATGTGGGTCACGCCGCGGCAGTTGCGCGATGATAATGGCTTCGCCTGGGGGGCCATTCTGGAAGTGGCGAAGCTGTTTGCCGCCATTTTCGTGACCATGGCCCCCGTTCTCGCCATTCTGCGCGCCGGCACGGCGGGGGCGGCGGCGCCCCTGGTGGCACTCACCTCCGGCGCGGGTGGGGAGCCGATTCCCTGGGTCTATTTCTGGATGACAGGCGTGCTTTCCTCCTTCCTGGATAATGCGCCGACCTATCTGGTGTTCTTCAACCTGGCCGGCGGTGATCCCGCCTTTCTGATGACGGAAGGTGCGCTGACGCTGGCCGCGATTTCCTGCGGCGCGGTCTTCATGGGGGCCAATTCCTATATCGGGAATGCGCCGAATTTCATGGTCAAGGCGATTGTCGAAGAACAGGGTGTGCGCATGCCATCCTTCTTCGGCTATTGCGCCTGGGCCTTTGTGGTGCTGATCCCGCTTTTCGTGCTGGTGACGTTCATTTTCTTCTGAGGAAATTTCCATGCCTTATGTGATCGCCGATGATCTGCCCCATGAACCGGCCGGTGTACGCTTCCGCCGCCTGCTGGACCGCCCGGAAATCCTGCAAATGCCGGGCGCGCATTTGGGCATTGCTGCCTTGCTCGCGAAAAAGGCGGGGTTTGAGGCGCTCTATATGTCAGGCGCTGCCATGTCGGCCACCATGGGCCTGCCCGATCTTGGCATGATCACGGTGGATGACGTGTCCTGGCATGTGCGCCAGGTGGTGCGGGCTTCCGGCCTGCCGGTGCTGGTGGATGGCGATACCGGCTATGGTGAGGCTTTGAATGTGATGCACATGGTGCGCTGCTTTGAAGAAGCGGGTGCGGGTGCGGTGCATCTGGAAGACCAGTTGCTGCCCAAGAAATGCGGCCATTTGAATGACAAGAAACTGGCCCCGGTGGATGAAATGGCCGCCAAGGTCGCGGCTGCCCGCAAGGCGAGGCGCAACCTTGTCATCATCGCGCGCACCGATGCGGTCGCGAATGAAGGGATGGATGCGGCCGTTGATCGCGCCAAGCGCTATCTGGAAGCCGGCGCCGATGCGATTTTCCCCGAAGCGCTGACCACGGCCGAGATGTTTCGTGAATTCGCCGCGCGCATGCCGGGCGTGAGGCTTTTGGCCAATATGACCGAATTCGGTCGCACGCCGTTTTTCACCGCCAGCGAATTCCAGCAAATGGGCTATGCCATGGTGATCTGGCCCGTCAGCCATTTGCGCATCGCGGCCAAGGCTATGGAAGACTTATACGGCGCGATCAAGGCTGATGGCGGCACGCATAACATGGTGGGGCGCATGCAAACTCGCGCGGCACTTTACGAGACGATTGGCTATCACGCCTATGAATCGCTCGATGCCAGCCTGGTGCGCACCATTGTGCCGGAAGGCATGCCGCAGAATTGAGGTGGCTTTGGGCGCGGTGGAGCCTCAGCCCCCGCGCCCCGAAAAGGCGTTGAAGGTTTGCAGGGTGTAAGTGTCCTTCACGCCGGGCACGGTCTGGATGGTTTCCACCACGAAAAGCCCGATATCGCGCCCTGCTTCCAGATAGAATTTCCCGAGCAAATCATATTGGCCGGAGATGGAATGCATTTCCGAAAGCTCCGGAATGCCGTCGGCCATTTCGCGCGCCACGCGATAGGCTTGGCCCATTTCGCATTTGATCATGACGAATATCGCGCGCATGGCATTGGCCCTCCTGACCTTCAAGCATGGTAACGCGGAACCCGGCCGGCGGGAAACGCGCCCACACCGCGGGCCGGGTTAATTTGCAAAGCGCCTAGCATTATGACTAAGTTTTGGGCGAAAAATCGCCCAAAAGCCGGTCGGGTGGCCTCTCCAGGCGGCATAGGGCTTGCTTATCAAGGATCATGGTATTGCCCCCTCCTGCCCCAGATCGCGGCGGCGCCGCCCAGCCTCTGCTCGAAACCCGAGGTCTCGTGAAGCATTTCCCCATTCGGGGTGGCTTGTTTGGCCGCCAGATGGGGGAGGTGCGCGCGGTGGACGGTGTCTCCCTTAGTGTGCGCAAGGGAGAAACCTTGGGCATTGTTGGCGAAAGCGGCTGCGGCAAATCCACCACCGCCCGGTTGCTGATGCGCCTGCTCGACCCCGGCGCGGGGGAGATGATTTTTGATGGTGAACCTGTCGGCCGCGATGATCTGGGCGGCGGCATATCGCTCAAGGAATATCGCCGTCAGGTGCAGATGGTGTTTCAGGATTCCTACGCCTCCCTAAACCCCCGCCTGCCGATTGAAGATACCATAGCCTTCGCCCCGGAAGTGCATGGCGTGCCGGTCGCCGAAGCGCGGGAAAGGGCCAGGGAATTGCTCGCCGCCGTCGGCCTCGCGCCCGCGCAATTCGCCCGCCGCTACCCGCATGAATTATCCGGCGGTCAGCGCCAGCGCGTGAATATCGCGCGCGCACTGGCACTTCGCCCGCGTTTGGTCATTCTGGATGAACCGGTTTCGGCGCTGGATAAAAGCGTGGAGGCGCAGGTGCTGAACCTGCTCGTGGACCTCAAGGAAAGCTTTGGCCTGACTTATGTTTTCATCAGCCATGACCTGAATGTGGTGCAATATATCAGTGATCGCGTGCTGGTGATGTATCTGGGCCAAGTGGCTGAGGAAGGCCCGGTGGATGAGATCTATAGCCGCCCGGCGCATCCCTATACCCAGGCACTTTTGGCGTCCCGCCCTTCCATGGACCCGGCGCAGCGCCGCACCGAACCGCCGTTGACAGGCGATCCACCCAACCCGGTGAACCCGCCTTCCGGCTGCCGTTTCCGTACCCGCTGCCCCTTTGCCGAGGCGGTTTGCGCTGAAATCCCCCCCATCGCCGCCACCCTTAGTCCCGGCCACACCGCCGCCTGCCACATGGCCCTGCCCGGCAGTGGGCACAGCAAGGCCGGGGGGATCGCAGCATGAGCGCAGCATTGAAACCTGCCAATGAGGCGCCGCTGATCCGGCTGCGCGACCTGCATGTGAAGTTCGAAAGCCGCGACCGCACCGTACATGCGGTCAATGGCGTTGATCTGGACCTTGCCGCCGGCGAGGTGCTTTGCATTCTGGGCGAATCAGGTTCCGGCAAATCCGTGACACTCCGCGCGCTGATGAAGCTTTTGCCGAAAACCGCGAAGGTCACCGGCGAAATTCAGGTGGCCGGGCGCGATGTGCAGGCTATGAATGAAGGCCAGCTTGCCGATTTCCGCGGCGGCGATGTGGCCATGATCTTCCAGGAACCCATGACGGCGCTCGACCCGGTCTTCACCATCGGGCGCCAAATCGCCGAGACCGTGCAGCGCCATGAAGGCGCCAGCCGCAGCGCCGCCGATGCCAGGGCCTTGGAATTGCTGGAATTGGTGCAAATCCCCTCGGCCAAGCGGCGGCTTTCCGCCTATCCGCATGAATTATCCGGGGGACTGCGGCAGCGCGCCATGATTGCGGTGGCTTTGGCCTGCCGGCCCAAGCTGCTGCTGGCCGATGAACCCACCACGGCCTTGGATGCCACGGTGCAAATCCAGGTGCTGCTGCTGCTGCGGTCCTTGCAGGAAAAGCTTGGCATGGGGGTGGTGTTTGTGACCCATGACCTTGGCGTTGCTGGGGAAATCGCTGACCGGGTGGCGGTGATGTATGCCGGCAAGGTCGTGGAAGAAGGCCCGGTTGGCGCGCTCATGGCCGGCCCCTTGCACCCCTATGCGAAGGGCTTGCTGGGGGCGACGGTCCATGCCGGCATGCGCGGCAAGCGGCTCACCACCATTCCCGGCGCGCCGCCCATGCTGGATAAGGTGCCAACCGGCTGCGCCTTCGCGCCGCGCTGCGCGGAAATGATTGATTGCTGCCATAATGGGGTGCCCCCGCTCCGCCAGATTGTCCCCGGGCGGCAGGCGCGCTGCATCAGGGTAGCGCCGAACGAGGGGCAGCCCCATATCTAAAAAAAGTGAAACTTGCCGTGGCCTGCGGGGCGCGGCAGAAGCTTTGTGGGGCTCGGCGCTCTCGCCTGGCTCTTTCCTGCGGTCCGGGGCCGCTTACGCGGTCGCGCTCTGCCATGGTGCCGGTCCTTTGGGGGCGGCTTGGGTTGGAATGATATGCGCACCATTACGCAGCTAGGCCTACTTGCCCTGATCGCCGGCGCTGGCGCCGCCTGGCATTTCAAGGGTGAGGAATTTGGCCTGCCCGCGCCGCTACAATTGGTTGGGCTGCAACCCTCGGCAAGCCAGGGCCCCGCGCGCGGAGGCCCAACCGGCCCCGTGGGTGTTATCGTCCAGCCTGTGCGCACCGGCCTGGTGGTGGATAGGGTCGAGAGTGTCGGCACGGTGCGCGCGCGCGAAGCCGTTACCATCACCGGCAAGATTGTTGGCATTGTCACGCATATCCGCTTCACCGAAGGCCAGAAGGTGCAGGCGGGCGAAACCCTGGTGGAACTCGATTCCGGTGCGGTTTCGGCAGAGCTCGATCAGGCGCGCGCGCTATTGGATGATGCGCGCAATCAATTGCAGCGCGCCCGTGGCTTGCAGCCCGGCCAGACCATTGCGGCCCAGCGGCTGGATACGCTTGAAGCCTTGTCCCGTCAGGCGGAAGGCCGCGTGCGTCAGGCAGAGGCAAAGCTTGAAGAATTGCGCGTGACCGCGCCCTTCAGCGGGCGGGTTGGCTTGCGGCAAGTCAGCCTGGGCGCATTGATCCAGCCCGGCACGGCCATCACCACCCTGGATGATTTTTCCCGCGTGCGGGTCGAATTCGCCGTGCCGGAGGTTTTCCTGGCGCGGGTGCGCATTGGCCGGCAGGTTACCGCGCGCAGCACCGCCTATGGCGACCGCCGCTTCAATGGTGAGGTGACGATCATTGACACGCGCATTGACCCCGCAACGCGCAGCGTGCGCGTGATCAGCGAATTCGACAATGCGGATGAAGCGCTGCGCCCCGGCCTGTTCCTGAATGTGGAAATGGTGCTGGAAGAACGGCCAACCGCGCTGCTGGTGGCCGAGGAAGCGATTGACCCCGTGGGCGACCGCGCCTTTGTCTACGTGATCCGTGATGGGCGCGCCCGGCGCCAGGAAGTGAAGCTGGGGCTCCGCCTGCCCGGCGAAGTGGAAATCCGCGAAGGGCTCGCCGCCGGGGAATCGGTTGTCGTGCGCGGTATTCAGCGCTTGCGCCCGGATGCGCCGGTGCGCATCATCGAAACCGTTGCACGTCCGACAAGCTGAGCAGGGCTGAACCCATGGTCCTTTCCGATATCTCGATCAAACGGCCGGTTTTCGCCACTGTCATCAGCCTGATGCTGATCGTGCTTGGGCTGGCGTCACTGTATAAGATGCCGATCCGGGAATACCCGAAGATTGACCCGCCGATCATTCAGGTGGTGACCACCTATCGCGGCGCCTCGGCGCCCGTGGTGGATAATCAGATCACGGAAATCCTGGAAGGTGCCGTTGCGGGGATTGAGGGGATCAAATCCATCCAATCCCAATCGCGCGATGAACGCAGCCAGATCACGCTTGAATTCCGCCTGACGCGTGATGTGGATAGTGCCGCCAATGATGTGCGCGACCGTGTGGCGCGCGCCCTGGCGCGGCTACCGGAACAGGCCGATACGCCGATTGTGCAAAAGGTGGATGGCGATAGCCGGCCCATTTTGTGGATCGCGCTCAATTCCGAAACCCTCTCACCGCTTGACCTGACCGATATCGCGCGCCGGCGCATCGTGGACCGCCTTGCCATCGTGGAAGGTGTTGCGCAGGTCTTGGTGATTGGCGAACGGCGCTTTTCCATGCGCATCTGGCTGGATCGCCAAGCGCTCGCCGCGCGTGGCCTGACGGTGCAGGATGTGGAAGACGCGATCCGGCGGGAGAATGTGGAACTGCCCGGCGGGCGGCTTGAAAGCTCCGCCCGCGAATTGACCGTGCGCACCGACACGCGCATGAGCACGCCCGAGCAATTCCGCCAGGTGGTGGTGGCGCGCGGCACCGGGGGCGCGCAGGTATTGCTGGGCGAAGTCGCCAGGGTTGAGGTTGGCGCTGAAGATACGCGCGGCGGCTATCGCATCAATGGCCGGCCTGCCATCGGACTTGGCATTCTGCGCCAATCCACCGCCAATACGCTTGCGGTTGCTGATGGCGTGAAGGAGGAATTGGAACGCATCAAGCCAAGCCTGCCGCCCGGCGTGGATGCCATTATCGGCTATGATGAAAGCCTTTTCATCGCGCAATCCATCTATGAGGTTGAGCATGCACTGATGATCGCGCTGGCGCTGGTGGTGGGCGTGATCTTCCTGTTCCTGCGTTCGGTGCGCGCCACCATCATCCCCGCTGTCGCCATTCCCGTTTCCATCGTGGCGTCCTTTATCCCGATGGCAGTATTCGGGTTTTCGGTGAATGTACTGACGCTGCTTGGCCTTGTGCTCGCCATTGGCCTTGTTGTGGATGACGCGATTGTGGTGTTGGAAAATATCCATCGCCGGATAGAGCTTGGCGAGGATCCTTTGCTGGCGTCCCTGCTTGGCTCTCGTGAAATTGCCTTTGCCGTTATTGCGACAACGCTGGTGCTGGTTTCGGTCTTCCTGCCGCTATCCTTCATGGGGGGCAATACGGGCAGGCTATTTACGGAATTCGGCATAGCGCTTGCCGCATCGGTGTTATTCTCGGGGCTGATTGCGCTGACACTCACGCCCATGATGTGTTCCAAGCTACTTCGCCCGCATGAGGGTGAAGGGCTTTTGGTGCGCATGACAGAGCCCTTTTTCGTGGCAATGAATGAAGCCTTGCGCTGGACTTTGGATAAGGCGCTGCGTGCGCCGCTGCTGGTGATGGGCGCATCGGCGGCCATGTCGCTTTTCGCCGTGGTGCTGTTCAATGTCTTGCCAAAAGAATTCGCCCCCACCGAAGACCGCGGCGTGGTGATTATTCCAACCACAGGGCCTGAGGGCGCTTCCTTCCCCTATACCATCGAACATGTGATGCGCCTGGAAAGCCTGTTGCAGCGCTATCTGGACAGTGGTGAGGCTTACGCGGTCTTCGCAACCGTGGGCGGCTTCCAGCGCCCGGCCGTTGGCAATATCGCCAATGTCTTTGTGCGGCTGGCCCCCTGGAATGAGCGGGAGCGCAAGCAGCAGGCCATCGCTGCCGAGATTTTCCCGCTGGTGGCGGGCGTGCCCGGCATTCGCGGTTTTGCGCTGAACCCGCCCTCGCTTGGTCAGCGCGGCTTCCAGCCGCCGGTGCAATTCGTGATTGGTGGGCCGGATTATGATACGCTGATTGCCTGGCGCGATGCCTTCCTGGAAAGGGCCAGGACCAATCCGCGCCTGCTCAACCTTGATCACAACTTCAAGGAAACCAAGCCGGAAGTGCGCGTGGATATTGATCGGCGCAAGGCAGCCGATCTTGGCATTTCCATCGCTGCCGTGGGCCGCACCATTGAAACCATGATGGGTTCGCGCGAAGTCACCACCTATGTCGTGGGTGGGCAGGAATACAAGGTGATGTTGCAGGCGCCCGAATCGGCGCGGCTTTCGCCCTATGATCTGCAAAATGTCTTTGTGCGCACGGGCACCGGCGGGCTGGTGCCGCTTTCAAATGTGGTGACGCTGTCCGAACGCGCGCGCGCGCAAACGCTCTCGCGCCAGGATCGCGTGCGCGCCATTACCATCACCGCTTCCCTTGCGCCTGGCTATTCTCTGGGTGAGGCCTTGGATTTCCTTGACCGTACCGCGAAGGAAGTGCTGCCGCAGGAAGCACGCATTTCCTATCTGGGCCAAAGCCTCGAATTCCGCGAAAGCTCCGGCGCGCTTTACGTGACTTTTGCGCTCGCGTTGTTGGTGGTGTTCCTGGTGCTGGCGGCGCAGTTTGAAAGCTTTGTGCATCCCTTTGTCATATTGCTGTCCACACCCTTGGCAGTAACGGGTGGGCTTTTGGCACTATGGGTAACCGGGCAGACGCTGAATGTGTTCAGCCAGATCGGCATGGTCTTGCTGATCGGCCTGATGGCGAAGAACGGCATTCTGGTGGTGGAATTCGCCAATCAGCTCCGTGATCGCGGGATGAGTATTCGTGATGCGGTGCTGGAAGCATCCGTCGTGCGGCTGCGCCCGATCCTGATGACCTCCATCGCGACAGTGCTGGGTGCCGTGCCGCTGGCCATGGCGACGGGGGCAGGGGCAGAAAGCCGGCAGGCTTTGGGCGTGGTGATTGTGGGCGGCATTACGCTTTCCACCATTGTGACACTTTACGCCGTGCCGGCGCTTTACCTGCTGCTGGCGCCCTATACCAAGCCGATTGGCGCCATTGCGGCCAAGCTGGCGGAATTGGAAAAGCGCCCTGCCACCAGCCATGGCCATCAGGCGGCGGAATAACGCCGCCGCCGCGGCTCGGGGTGATTTCACGCGCTGGATTTATCGGCTAGCTTCCGCCCATCTGAATTGATTGGGGAAGCGGTGATGGCCGAAGCAAAAACAGGACGGACAGGCGGCAAGCTTTTGGCGGATGCGCTGGTGGCGCAAGGCGTCACTCACGCGTTTTGCGTGCCGGGTGAAAGCTATCTTGATCTGCTCGATGGCCTTTATTCCGTGCGCAATCGGTTGCAGCTGGTGACCTGCCGCTTTGAAGCCGGCGCGATCCATATGGCGGAGGCCTATGGCAAGCTGACCGGCAAGCCGGGTGTTGCCATTGTCACGCGCGGCCCGGGCGCCTGCCATGCCGCGATTGGCGTGCATGTCGCGCAGCAGGATTCAACGCCGCTTGTGCTGCTGGTCGGCCAAATCCCGGTTGAGGAGACAGACCGCGAAACCTTCCAGGAAGTTGATTATCGCCGCATGTTCAGCCCCATCGCCAAATGGGTGACGCAGATTGATGATGAAAAGCGCATCCCCGAATTGATGGCGCATGCTTTTGATGTCGCTGTCTCTGGCCGCCCCGGCCCGGTGGTGATTGCGATCAGTGAGGAAATGCAAAAGCGCATGGCGAATGTGCCGGATATCGGCCCCGCCACCGTGCTGCCGCCGCACCCCGCGCCTGATGCCGTTTCGCGCATGATGGCAATGCTGGGCAAGGCCAAGCGTCCACTCGCGGTGCTGGGTGGGTCACGCTGGTCGGATCAGGGCAAGGCCGATATCCGCGATTTCCTGCTGGCGAATGATTTGCCGGTGGCAGTCGGCTTCCGCCGTCAGGGGATTTTTGATGGCACTTCGGAAAATTATGTCGGTGACCTCGGCGTTGGTGCCGATCCGGGCCTGGTGGCGCATGCCAAGGATGCGGATTTGATCATCGCGATTGGATCGCGCCTGGGTGAGACTTTCAGCCAGGGCTATACGCTATTGGATATGGCGGGGGCGACGCCGATTGTGCATGTCTATCCCGAGCAATCGGAAATCGGGCGGGTCTATCGCCCGGCACTTGGCATTACCGCAGACCTCAATGCCTTTGCCGCGGCGGCCAAGGCGGCAGCGCCCGTCAAGAAGCCCGCCTGGGCTGGCTGGACGCGGGATTTGCGCGCCACGCGCATGAAGCAGGCGGCAGCACCCGACTATGAAGGGCCGCTCAATCTGGCGAAGGCCTTGCAGGATTTGGAAAAGGCGCTGCCGGCCAATACCATCTACACGACCGATGCCGGCAATTTCGCAACCTGGCCCACGCGCTTCATGCATGTGGGCGCGGGGCAGGATTTCCTTGGCCCCACCAATGGCGCCATGGGCTATGCGGTGCCGTCGGCGATTGGTGCGAAGATTGTGCATCCGGAACGGCCGGTCATTGGCTTTGTCGGCGATGGCGGTTTCCTGATGACGGGCCAGGAAATCGCGACCGCCTTCCATCATTCCGTCAATCCGGTGATTCTGGTTTTCAACAACCAGATGTACGGCACCATCCGCATGTATCAGGAACGCACCTATCCGCATCGTGTGTCTGGCACGGCACTCACCAATCCGGATTTCGCGCGCTTTATTGAAGCCTTTGGTGGCCATGGTGAGGTGGTGGAAAAGACCGAGGATATGGTGCCGGCAGTCCAGCGCGCACTCGCTTCCGGCAAGCCCGCCATTGTGGAAATACGCATGAATCCGGAACAGGTGACCAATCGCGCGACCATTGCCGATTTGCGCGCGCAATCCGGCAAGGCTGCGCCGGCGGCCGCCTTGCCAGCCAAGGCGAAGCGCGGCCCGGCGCCGCGGCGAAGCGGGCCCCGCCCGCGCTGATCAGGCTGACCGGGGTGCGGGTGACGGGCGCCCCGGCAAATTCATGCCGGAAAAACGCGTATCCAGATGCTCAATCTCAAGCCAGCCCATATCGCGGCCAAAGGTCTTGTAGATCGGGAAGGTTTTCAGGATGCCCAACGTTGCGGCACTTTCAAGCGGTGAGATGAAGCTGCAATCCTGATCGCCGAAGTGCGGCTGTGCCATCCAATGCGCCAATTGCTCAGCGGTCAGCGCGAAAAACCCACTATGCGGATTGGTCGCGCGCTGGAAAGTGAGCGGCTTTGCCCCCTGGCGGCCTTTCAGGAAACGCTCATCCGGTAGCGCCGCTTCGAAGGGTGCCAGCAGCCCCGGGCGCAGCATGCCATCAATGTAGGTTTTCAGCGCCGGGCCGCGCGGATTCCATTCAAAACGATTGGGAAACAATACGCGCCGCCAGCCATAATCATCCTGAAAGGCCAGGATGCGCGGGATCATGTCACCCCCGGTGGGGCGGAGGTCATCTTCGGAAAATGCAAAAACATCATAAAGGTTGCGCGCATCGGCAAAAAGTTTATGCGCCGTGAAGCCCAGCATGCGTGGATTATCGAGCTTCGCATCATATAGCCGCACCCCGCGGGACCGGCAGTAATCAAGGTCAAGCAGGTGATCCTCGCCATTCACCAGCACGATGATGTCAAGCTGGTCCGCGACGCCCACCATGGGTTCGAATTTCTTGTGCCAGACATTGATGCCATAGACCGGCCCGTAATGTCCGCGCCAGGAATCAATCACATTCCGGATCGCCGCCGCGCGCTGATCACGCCGATGCGCATCGGTGGAGCTATGGTTTGATCCTTCCTCGGCACGAAAGAAATGCGCGATGGTGAGCAGGATGCGCATGCTCAGGCGTTTCCTCTCGAAAGCAGCCGGTCGAAATAGGCGATGGTCTGCACCAGGCCCTGTTCCAGCGGGATGGTCGGTTCCCAGCCAAGCTTGGCGCGTGCCTTGGTGATATCGGGCTGGCGCTGGCGCGGGTCGTCTACCGGGGCGGGGCGGAATACCATGCGCGAAGCCGAACCGGTCAGGCGGATCACCGCTTCGGCCAATTCGATCATGGTAAACTCGCCCGGATTGCCGAGATTGATCGGCCCCGTTGTGTCTTCGGGTGAATCCATCAGCCGGCGCAAGCCTTCCACCAGATCCGCGACAAAGCAAAAGGACCGCGTCTGCTTGCCATCGCCATAGATGGTGATGGGATCACCGCGCAAAGCCTGCACGATGAAATTGGACACCACGCGCCCATCATTCGGGTGCATGCGCGGGCCATAGGTGTTGAAAATGCGCGCCACCTTGATCGGCAGGCGGAATTGCCGATGGTAGTCGAAGAATAGGGTTTCTGCGCAGCGCTTGCCCTCATCATAACAGGAACGCGGCCCGATTGGGTTCACATTGCCCCAATATTCCTCGGGCTGCGGGTGCACATTGGGGTCGCCATAAACCTCACTGGTGGAAGCCTGCAGGATGCGCGCCTTCAGGCGTTTCGCGAGACCCAGCATATTGATCGCGCCATGGACGCTGGTTTTCAGCGTCTGCACCGGGTCATGCTGGTAATGGATGGGCGATGCGGGGCAGGCGAGATTGTAGATTTCATCAACTTCGACATAAAGCGGGAAGGTCACGTCATGGCGCAGCAATTCGAAGTAAGGGTGATCCAGCAGGCTTTCTATATTGGCCTTGTTGCCGGTGAAGAAATTATCGGCGCAGAGAACCTCATGCCCTGCGGCCAAAAGCGCATCGCATAAATGGCTGCCGACAAAGCCGGCACCACCCGTGACCAGGATGCGCTTGCGCGCGTGGTATTCGCGTTTGGTTTCGTTCTTATTGTCCATTATCGCCCCACCGCATAACCCTGCATGCCGCGCGGATTGGCACCAGCACGGATGGTGCCATCGGCTTCAAGCCGCGCGCCGGTCAGCCGCCCTTCAGACCAATCGCCGCCGGCTTCCGCCTGATGGCCGCGCGCCTTCAGCGCTGCCAGCACTTCTGGCGCATAGCGGCCTTCAATCACCAGCTTGCCCGGCTTCGCACCGCGCGGCCAGAAGCTGCTGATCCAATGTTCCGAATGGAAGGAAGGCGCATCAATCGCTTCCTGGATATTCATGCCGTGATGCAGCATGCGGAGCAGCATGATGGGCTGCCATTGATCCTGCTGTTCGCCGCCCGGTGTGCCGAAGCTCATCCAGGGCTTGCCATCGCGCAGCACCAGCGCGGGTGAAAGCGTGGTGCGCGGGCGCTTATTCGGCCGCAGGCCATTGGGCAGGGTTTCATCCAGCCAGAACATCTGGCAGCGCGTGCCAAGGCAAAAGCCAAGATCAGGAATGGCGGGCGAGGATTGCAGCCAGCCGGCCGATGGTGTCGCGCTCACCATATTCCCGGCCGCATCAATCACATCCACATGGCAGGTATCGCCCCCGGCGGCACCAAGGCGAGAGACAGTGGGCTCACCGCTGCCGGCAGCGGCGGCCATTTCCTGCGCACGGCGAATGGCAGCTGCGTAATCCGTGCGCGGCGCGCGGCCATCCGGTGAACCGGGGCGGAATTCCATGCTGGCGGCAGCGCCAATCAAAGCGCGGCGCGCGGCGCTATAGGCGGGCGACAACAGGGTTGCCATCGGCACGTCAACGAAATTCGGGTCGCCATAAAAAGCTTCACGATCCGCGAAGGCGAGCTTCATTGCCTCCGTCACCAGATGGATGAAATCCGCGCCCAGCTGGTCCATCGCCGCAATGTCATCGCCCGCGATCAAGGCCAGGGTTTGCAGCATGGCGGGCCCTTGGCTCCAGGGGCCGCATTTCAGCACGCGATGGCCGTGATAATCCAAGCCAAGCGGCTCTTCGATACCGGCCGACCAATTCGCCAAATCCTGCCCATTCAGCACGGCGCGGTGGCGGCGCCCCGATGTGTCCATCGCTTCGGTCGTGCGGCAGAAGCGATCAATGGCTTCCGCCACAAAGCCGCGATACCAGGCCCGCCGCGCCGCTTCAATTTGCGCCACGCGATCCCCGCCTGCGGCCTCCGCTTCGCGCACCACGCGTTCATAGGTATCGGCGAGTGTCGGGTTGGCATAAAGCCCGCCCGGTGCCGGGCCGCCATTGCGTAGCCACAGCGCGGCAGAGGTTTTCCACTCCGCCTCAAACAAGGGGCGTACCGAATCAATCGTGGCGCGCACACGCGGCACCATGGGTGCGCCATGCCGTGCATAGCCAATGGCATAGGCAAGGATATCGCGCGGCTTCCAGGTGCCGTGATCACGCAGCATCAGCATCCAGGCGTCAAAGGCGCCGGGGATGGGTGCTGCCAGCATGCCGGTGCCGGGCATGATTTCATGGCCGAGGCTTTTCATCAGCGCGACATTCAAGCCGGCCGGCGCGGGGCCTTGGCCGCATATCGCCTGTTGCTGGCCCGTGCGCGCGCTATGCAGGATGATCGGGCAGTCGCCGCCCGGCCCGTTCAAATGCGGTTCCACGATTTGCAGCGTAAAGCCGGCGGCAGCCGCGGCATCAAAAGCATTGCCGCCGCGTTCCAGCACCGCCATGCCCACTTGGGAAGTGATCCAATGGGTGGAGGCCACCGCGCCAAAGGTCCCGCTGATTTCAGGGCGCGTCGTGAAGCCACGCGCCCCCTCCTTTGCCGGAAAGCCGATCGAGGCAAGGTTGGTGTGGGACATGCGCAAGGCTTTCCATCTTCCATCGGGCCGGCCGATGCGCCCGGCCCGATGGTTTTTAAGCGAAATGGTCAGAAAGACAAAGCTGACGCCTCGGCCAACCTGTCATGAAAGGCCGCTCAGCCCCCCTCGCGCCGCGCCGCGCGCTCACTCATCAGGCAGGCGAGAACAACAATGGTGGCCCCCGCCAGGGTCCATGCGCCAGGCCAGAGCTGCCAAATGGCGGCATCCAGCATCAGTGCGAAGACCAGCGCGGTGAATTCCAGCGGTGCCAGCCGTGCCGCGCGATCAATGCTGAAGGCAATCGCAAGCGCCAGGGTCGCGCCCCCGGCAAAGAGCCCATTGGCAATCAGCGCCACCCAATCATAGGCATTGGGCGTGACCCAATCGGCGATGGCAAAGGGCAAAATCGCCAGGAAGAGCGGGCCGGATGACCAGAAGATCAACCGTGCCGCATTCTGTTCGGCGCGCAATATGCGGCTGATTGTCAGAAATCCGGCATAGGTCATGGTGCCAAGAAACGCCCAGGCATAGGCATGCCAAGGAACAGGCGCAGAAGAAGCCGAAGCCGTGAGCGCAGGCAGCATCGCGACCATGACGCCCAGAAACCCGACTGCGGACCAGAACCAGACAGCGCGGCCATTCCTTTCGCCCAAGACAAGTGCGGCCAAAAGCAGGGTGAAAAAGGGCGCGGTGAAATAGACCAGGTAGCCCTCAGCCAGGGGGATGTCGCGAAAGGCCAGGAAGAAGCCATAGGCGGAACCCGCCATGCATAGGGCGCGTAGCAAATGCAGCCCGGGGCGCGGCGTTGCAATCGGCCCGCCTGCGCCGCGCCGCAATAGTCGCAGCGACCCGAGCAGAACAAGCAAGGTCCCATAACGAATGATCAGCACCTGGTCCGCGCCATAGCGCCCGGCCAGCAGCTTCGAATTGGCATCGAGCAGCGCAAAAAGCGCCATGGCCCCTACCAGCAGCAGCGGCCCCTTGTAGTTTGTCATGGAGATCCCGGACTGGCGTGGTGCCGAAAGGGCTTCGGCAGAAGGCTTCTCGCCCCGCGATCAGGGGGCGTCAAGCGGTTGGCTGATCGTCAGGCCCAAGCCGCAAACGGGGCCAGGATATCGGCAAGTTGGGTGCCGCCCAAAAGCAGCACATCATCGCCATCGCCAGTGTCGAAAACACCACCAAGCCCATCGGCGATCAGCAGATCATTGCCTGCGCCGCCGTAAAGACTATCGGCACCCTGGCCACCATTCAGTGTATCGTCTCCTGCATTGCCAATGAGCATATTGGCGCCAGCATCACCCATGAAGCTGTCGGCACCCTGCCCGCCAGCGACGCCTTCAATGCTGATCAGCACATCCTGGCCGAAATCAGGGCCCGAGGCCTCACCAGACAAAAGATCAAGAAAGACGGCTTCGTTTGCTAAGTGATAATCCGCGATATCAAAACCCTCACCGCCCATCAGGCAGTCATTTCCACCGCCCCCATCAAGGCTGTCATTGCCCGCGCTACCGTCCAGCGTATCTGCGCCCGTATTGCCGGCCAGAAAATTTGCATCCGAATTGCCGAAGATTCTATCAGCGCCATTGCCGCCAATCGCGCCTTCAATGACCACGCCGCGGGCGATGGCTATATTGTTGCTGATGCCGCCAATGGAAGAAAATGCTTCCGCGGTCAAATTGATGGTTTGATTCGCGCCATAACCTGAAGCATCCAGCGTATCCGACCCGCCTGTATCATAAATGGTGAAGGCCGGGGCAGTTGTGTAATTCGCAAAATCATAAAGCGAACCGGCGGTGGCATTGCGGCCATAAACACTATCGCCCGAATTGAATATGGTATTCGCCCCATACTGGTTATGGACGGCAACGATATCGGCAAGACTTGGCCCCATCACAACGCGATAAGTGCCGAAATTCGCATCCCCCTGATCGAAATACGACATGATCGTATAGGACCAGATGTCATTCTGATAAAGGTTATCAATGCCATAGGTTGCAGTCGCGTTATAGGCCCCGCCATGCCCAAGCCCAAGCGCATGACCAATTTCATGCACATAGGTCTGGAATGAATAGCTATCTATTGAAGTACCATACCTATTGAGCCAGCTGGTGCCGATGTTTATCGATGAGGCGGTGATGAAGCCGTTACTGACTGAAGAAGACGCAAAAGCCCCGGATTGATTGTCGTCGAAGGTGATATTGCCGCCTGAGGTGACTTCCTGAAACACCAGGTTGGTGACATTGGCCCAGCTTTGAAAGGCCGCACGCGCCAGCGTTTGGCCTGCGCTTGTCAGCGCCGTCAGGTTATAGGTGATGATATTGTCGGCACTGATATCCCAGCGGCGACCACCATCGCCCCAAAATCCGGTGGTCAGGAAATCCGCGATTTCATCAAGCGTATAGGTGGGCGGTATGAATTCAATGATCGCAAGCTGATAGCCGCCCACAAATCTTTCGTCCCAGGCGCCGGCATCCAGAAAAAACCGTCCGGTTTCGTTGGCGACCCAATTAATCCGTGAATTGCGCAAGACGCCATTGCGGATATCGTCATTCTGGGCAATCAGAACGCCATTGGCGTTGCGCAGATAAAGATACGGGTCTTCCAGCGCGCCATAACCATCAAGAGCGACACCATTCAACGTGATCTGGTATCGCGTACCGGCAACCAGATCCACCGCGTACCAATCATGATCGCCATTCACCTCAAGAACGCCGGTGACCGGTGTTCCAACGGTCAACGAAACATCGGTTGTCGAATCGCCTGGTATATCGGCCGGGCTATTGGCGGGCGAAGGCGCAGGGCCGCCCAGCATCGCCGTTCCAAAGGCATCCTGGCAGCCGCCGCATTGGCAGCCCGAGCCCAGGTTCGATTCCGCGTGGATATCAGTGCAGACGAAACGCGGCATGCGCGCACAAATCTCCTCAAAACTGTGACTTCATTATCATCCTGACTGAAGTCGCCGCAAGAAAAACTGCCGACAGCAATTTGTCCGTTTGGCTGGTATTGAGCAAGTGGCCAACTTCTTGATGCGGTTTGGCATGAAGGCCCAGGATAAGCTTCATGGGCCGTTATTCGACTTGCGCCAAAACTGCCGCTGCGGTTGCCTTGTTCTTGGTGGTGACGCGACGTTCAGCCTATCCCAGAAGTTTAAACAACAGGTGAAAAAAGGGTCAGAACATCGGCCAGCGAGGTGCCGCCTATAAGAACAATATCATTACCCGCGCCACCGTCGAGAAAATCCTCAAAGCCATCAGCGATCAGCATGTCATCGCCCGCGCCGCCATCCAGCGTATCGGCGCCCGAATTGCCGATAAGCGTATTGTTGCCCGCATGACCGAGCATGGAATCCGCGCCACTACCGCCAACCGCGCCTTCAATGGCTACACCGCGCGCGACGGAGATATTGTTGATAAGGCCACCGATCGAAGAAAAGGCTTCAGGGTTCAGATTGATGGTCTGGTTTACGCCATAGCCTGAAGCATCAAGCGTATCTGATCCACCCGTATCATAGATGGTAAAGGCCGGCGTGCTGCTGTAATTCGCAAAATCATAGAGCGATCCGGCGGTCGCATTTCGGCCGTAAACACTATTGCCTGAATTGAAACTCGTATTCGCTCCATATATGCTGTGCATCGCCACGATATCGGCCAGGCTTGGACCCATCACAAAGCGGTAGCTGCCGAACCCGGCGTCTGCCTGGTCAAAATAGGACATGATGGAATAGGCCCAGTGGTCGTTCTGATAGAAATTATCGACACCATAGGTCGCCCAACCATTGTAATTCCCACCATGCCCAAGCCCAAGCGCATGGCCAATCTCATGCACATAGGTTTGGAAGGAATAGCTATCCAAACTAGTCCCATAATCAGCAAGCCATTGGGTACTGACATTCACCCGCATGGATGTGATCCGGCCCGCCTCATCCCAATTGCCATCAGCGAAAGCGCCATTCTCATTATCGTCAAACAGAATATCACCGCCCGAGGTGACCTCCTGAAACACCAGATTGGTCACATTGGCCCAGGTCTGAAAAGCCGCGCGCGCGAGTATCTGGCCTTCGCCCGTCAGCGCGGTCAGATTATAGGTGACGATATTGTCGCTGCTCGTGTCCCAGCGATGCGCGCCATAAAAACCCCAATAGCCATTGATCAGATAATCCGCGATCTGATCCAAAGTGTAGACAGGCGTGGTCGGCGGCGCGGGGCCCGATACTGCACTGATGGCGAGGCGATAACCACCGGCACTCGAATCACCATAGGCACCAACATCAAGATAGTATCGCCCCGTGGCCGATGCGGTGAAGGTGAGGAGGGAATTCAACCCCGGCCCGCTATCATCATCCTGCGCTACCAGACTGCTACTGGCGTTACGCAAGCGGAGATAGGGGTCAGACAGCGCGGAATAGCTGCCATAGGCGGCGCCATCCAGGGAAATGCTATAGCGCTGCCCCGCCACCAGATCCACGGCGAACCAGTCCCGATCCCCCGCGGTATTCACGGCGCCATTCAGTGAAGCACCGATGGCCAAGGTCACGGGTGTTGAGCTATTGCCCGGCACCGTATCCCCGGTGCCCTGCCCAGGCGGGGGCTCAGGCTCGCCAATCGCCGGCCCCTTCACGGCTTCTTGGCAGCCAGCGCAGCGGCAGCCGGTAAAGACGCGCGGTTCATTCGCAACAAGGTTGCAACTGAAACGATTCATGATGAGCGCTTGCAGTTCCGTGTACAGCTGTCACCCTCAGATTAAGAACAGCCTATGCCCAAGGCAAGGGAAAAAGCGGGATATGCATCGGCTGCCGACTGGCCCCGTTGCGCTGGTCAGGCTTGCCTATTTCTTCGGGCCTTCCCCCAGGTCGCGGACCGGGGCAGAAGGACGTCATGACACCCGCCATTGCCTCCGCCCTTATGCCGCTCATGCGCGGCATGGATGCCGAAACCGCCCATGGTATCGCGCTCCGTGCCCTCTCGCTTGGTCTTGCCGGCCGGGATGGCGGCACGGATCACCCAAGCTTGGCGACCGAAGTTGCAGGGCTTCGCTTTCGCAATCCGCTCGGCCTTGCCGCTGGTTTTGACAAGAACGCCGAAGCGGTGCTGCCGCTGCTCCGCCTCGGCTTCGGTTGTGTCGAAGCCGGCACGGTCACGCCGCGCCCTCAGGCGGGCAATCCGCGCCCGAGATTGTTCCGCCTGACCGAAGACCAGGCCGTGATCAACCGCATGGGTTTCAATAATGCTGGGCTCGATGCCTATTTGGCGCGGCTCAGGGCCTTGCCGCGGCCCTTGCCTGGGATTTTCGGCGCCAATATCGGTATTAACAAGGAAGGCGCTGACCCGGAACGGGATTATCCGGCGCTGTATGAGGCCCTTGCCCCTCACGCCGATTACGTGACCGTCAATGTTTCCTCCCCCAATACGCCGGGCCTTAGGGATTTGCAGGGGGAAGAACGCCTGGCCGCGATTCTTTCCGCCATCAATGCGCGTCGCGCAGCGCTGCCAAAGCGCCCGCCTTTGCTGGTGAAAATCGCGCCTGATCTGGCCGATGATGCCTTGAGCCCGATTGTGGAAGCCTGCGTGGCGCAGGGTATTGCGGGGCTGATCATCTCCAACACCACCATCACGCGCCCGGCGTCCCTGCAATCGGCGCTCAAGGATCAGGCGGGTGGGCTTTCCGGCGCGCCGCTTTTCGCGCTTTCCACTGAAATGCTGCGCCGCTGCTACTGTATTGCGCAGGGCCGGCTTGCGCTGATTGGCGTGGGCGGCATTGCCAGCGCCGAACAGGCCTATGCCAAAATCCGCGCCGGCGCTGCGCTGGTGCAGCTTTATTCCGGCTTCGCCTATGCCGGGCCCGTTTTGGTGCGGCAGATTCTTGATGGCCTCGCCGCGCTTCTCGCGCGTGATGGCTTTACCTCGGTCGCCGATGCTGTCGGCAAGGATGCGTGATGCAAATTCTGGAAGGTATTTCGGGCCTCGCGGATCGTTACGATGGCTATGTGCTCGATCTCTGGGGTGTGGTGCATGATGGGCGCAAACCCTATCCCGGTGTGCCGGAAGCCCTTACCGCGCTGAAGGCGCGCGGCAAGCGTATTGTCTTTCTGACGAACGCACCGCGCCGCGCCTGGTTTGTGCAAGGCATGCTGGACCGCATGGGGCTCGATCGCGGCCTTTATGATGGCATCATGTCTTCCGGAGAGGCTTCCTGGCGGCTCATGAAGGAACGCAAGCATCCCTGGTTCGCGCGGATGGGGCGCCGCGTGCTGCATATCGGGCCGGAACGTGATCTTTCCGTGGTGGAGGAAGATGCCGCCGAGATCGTGACCGACCCCACCCAGGCTGATTTCCTGCTCAATACCGGCCCGGATGCGGATGGCGGCACGAAAAGCGCGGAACCCTATCGCGCTGCCTTGCGCGCCTGTTTCGATGCCGGCTTGCCGATGCTCTGCGTCAACCCGGATCGGCATGTGATGGTGGCCGGTGAGAAGGTGATCTGCGCCGGCGCTTTGGCTGACGTGTATCGCGAATTCGGCGGCGATGTGCTGGAAATCGGCAAGCCTGACCCGGCGATTTATGAACCGGTGATGGAATTGCTGGGGCCAATCCCAAAGGCGCGCGTGCTCGCGATTGGCGACAGCCCGCATACGGATTTGGCGGGCGCGCAGGCTGTGGGGATTGATGCGCTTTGGGCGCTGACGGGCCTGGCTGGTGAAGCGCATGGCGCGGACCCGAGCGGCGAGGCGCTTGCGGCCGTCGCGGCTGCGGAGAAAGTGGCGCCGCTCGCGGCGTTGCGCAGTCTGCGCTGGTAGGCGCTAACCCCGCCGCGCCAAAGCCGCTTCCAGCGTATTTTCCAACAGGCAGGCAATGGTCATGGGGCCGACACCGCCGGGGACAGGCGTGATGGCCCCCGCATGGCCCACAGCCTCGGCGTAGGCGACATCACCCACCAGCTTGCCATCGGGCAGGCGATTAATGCCGACATCAATCACCACCGCACCGGGCGCAATCCAATCGCCGCGCACCATTTCTGGCCGACCGGCCGCCGCGATCAGGATTTCCGCCCGCCGGCATTCCGCCGGCAGATCCCGCGTGCGGGAATGGGCGATGGTCACCGTGCAATCCGCCCCCAGAAGCAATTGCGCCATGGGCCGCCCGACAATCTGCGACCGCCCCAACACGAGCGCCCGCGCGCCCCGCAGCGCCACGCCCGATTCCGCCAAAAGATGCATCACCCCGCGCGGGGTGCAGGGCACCAGGCCAGGCTCGCCCGCCGCTAGCCGCCCGGCATTGAGCGGGTGAAAGCCATCCACATCCTTGGCTGGGTCCACCGCGGCAATCGCGGCCTCGGCCCGGATATGACCGGGCAGGGGAAGCTGCACCAGAATGCCATCCACGGCGGGGTCGGCGTTCAGCCTGGCGATTTCGGCCAGCAGGGCCGCTTCGCTGGTGCTTTCCGGCAGGTGGGTGGTGGCGCTATCAAACCCTGCCTCCGCCGCCGCGCGGTCCTTGTTGCGGACATAAACGCCGCTTGCGGGGTCATCGCCCACGCGCAGCACCCGAAGCCCCGGCTTGAACGAAAGCCCAGCGATACGCTCGGCCAAGCCAGCGCGAAGCCTTGCGCCAAGCGCCTTGCCATCAAGAATGCGTGCAGTCATGCCTGGGCCTTGATCCTTGGGATGGGAAGCGCCGTGGCGCCGTTATCGGCCAAAGCTGCTGCCCAAAAGCCCGTATTGGATTTCCGCCAGCAGAATACGCGCCGCCTGCAACAACAGGATCAGAATGACGGGCGAGATATCAATGCCGCCCAGATTGGGAATGAAGCGCCGGATGGGCCGTAACGCCGGTTCGGTCAGCCGATGGAAAAAATCCGCAATCGCCCAGACCGCGCGGTTGCGCGTATCCAGCACATTGAAAGCAATCAGCAGCGACACCACCGCCCCGATAATCAGCGCCCACACAAAAAGGCTGAGCGCCGTGTCAACCAGCCAGAATAACGCGTGCATGAAGCCTCCTGCCGCCCCCGGGCGCTGCCGCGCAGCTTCGCGGCCCGGAAGGATTAGCCCCTATATCTTGAAGAAGGGTTCAGGCTGCAAGGCCCCCGTTGTGGAAGGATGATCCGGGGTGAAACTGATGCCTTGGCGCTGCCTTGACTTTACCCGCAGCCTGGGGCACTCACCGCCGCCTTGGTGTGGGGCTGTAGCTCAGTTGGGAGAGCGCGTCGTTCGCAATGACGAGGTCAGCGGTTCGATCCCGCTCAGCTCCACCAGATCACCCCAAAATGCAGCGCTCTCAAAGCTGATGCTTAGCGTTTTTGTGGTGCGGTCTTTGCCATACTGGGCTCAGCAGATCACTTGGCGCGGAACCGTTGCGCCAGTGATCGAATATGGCCTAGCAGACGTGAACGGAAGTTCTTTTTGGGTTTTCCTGGCGTGATATTGAATTTCTTGCGGTAAAGACGGCTCACCTCCCCGCCAAGCTCCCCGAAATGGTGCCTGAACCTTTCTACATCCTTGGCGGCCACCTCGGGGTGCAGCAGTGGCGCGATTTTTGGGGCGATCACGGGCCCCACAGCCAGAACGCCAAGTCCATGACCGTGGTGGAAGTCAAAATGCGGGTATTCTGATATCAATTCGGCCCAAAGCCGCCAAACGCCAAAAGCCTTGTCCCTCACTTCCGTATCGTGAAAAAGGACCACGCCCTTGTCGGACATTTTCGGAAGCCAAGAGTGAAAATCATGGGAGACCGCCTCATAGCTATGAAAGCCATCTATGTGAAGCAGGTCTATTGATCCATCGGCGAATAATGGAAGGGCTTCATCAAATGTCCCACGCGTCAAGGTTGAGAACGCGCAGTACTTCTGATTGAGCCTCTCCACCTCGGCAAATACGTCTTCGTTGTAAAGACCGGCGTGTTCATCACCTTTCCAGGTATCAATGGCAAAACACTTCCCGGGGTTTGCGCGCCTTAAATTGGCTTGGCAGAAGGCCATGTAGGAAACGGCGCGATGCGTTCCCAATTCCACAAAAACACGCGGCTCGAGTGCAGCCATCAACCAAGCGGCGAAGGGCGTATGTTCCAGCCATGCGCTTTCAACGATATGTTCTGGGATCCAATCCCTGTCGTTATGCAGCAGCGATGATAACGCATCCGGTAACGTGTTCAGTTTGGCCATTCCGATCCCATTTTTCGGTTCACTCAATCACACGTGATTTAAGTTAGCGTTTTTCAGGCTTTGTGTCAGCAATGTCGAGAGCCGACCTGCTCATAACGAGGCCTCCAGCCTGGGGCACTCACCGCCGCCTTGGTGCGGGGCTGTAGCTCAGTTGGGAGAGCGCGTCGTTCGCAATGACGAGGTCAGCGGTTCGATCCCGCTCAGCTCCACCAAGTTCTCCTGACCAGCTGAAAAAGAAAAAGCCCAGCAATAGCCGGGCTTGGTCCGCATGATCGCTTGGCGCAGCACTGCGTGACCCGCTTGTGCGGGCCACGATGACGAAGCTGCGATTGGCGGCTTTCAGTCCTTCTTGCGCGCGCCAATGCCGGCGAAGCGCTTGTTGAACTTCGCAATCTGACCGCCCGTGTCAATGATGCGCTGCTGGCCGGTCCAGGCCGGGTGCGACTTCGGGTCAATGTCCAGGCGAATGGTATCGCCCGGCTTGCCATAGCAGGAACGGGTCTTGAATTCGGTCCCGTCGGTCATGATGATGTTAATCTCATGATAAGCGGGATGGATATCGGACTTCATGGCGCATGCTCACAATAAATGGGCCGCCGATGCCGACCGGCCGCCTAGGGAGCGGGGGCTATAGGGGATCAGCCCGGCCAAGGCAAGCCAGTGGTTGACCGGGGCCGCGCACAGGGCCAAGGGTTCGGCCCCGGTATCGCAAAGGTATGGCGCGCGTGAGCCTCAATATCCTCTCCATCCAATCCTGGGTCGCCTATGGCCATGTCGGCAATGCAAGCGCCATTTTCCCCCTCCAGCGCCTGGGGGCAGAGGTCTGGGGGGTCCATACGGTGCAATTCTCCAACCATACCGGCTACGGCGCCTGGCGCGGCCAGGTCTTTGGCGCCGATCTGATCCGCGAATGCGTCACGGGGATTGAAGAAAGGGGCGTGCTGCCCCGCTGCGATGCCGTGCTGTCGGGCTATTTGGGCTCGGCCGAGATCGGTGCGGCGGTGCGTGATGCGGCGCTCAAGGTGAAGGCCGCCAATCCCAAGGCGCTTTGGTGCTGCGATCCGGTGATTGGCGATACTGTGCCCGGCGTTTTTGTCCGCCCCGGCATTCCGGAATTCCTGCGTGATCAGGCGCTGCCGGCGGCCGATATCGCGACCCCCAATCAATTCGAATTGGAATGGCTGACCGGGCAGGCGATCACCAGCCTGGATACCGCCAAGGCCGCGATCACCGCGCTGCAAGCCAAGGGGCCGCGGATTGTGCTGCTGACCTCGCTCCGCACTGAAGCGACCGGGGAGGATGAGATTGAATTGCTCGCGGCTGAGGGCGGCGGGTTTTGGCGGCTACGGACGCCCATGCTGCCGCTATCGGTGAATGGTGCGGGTGACGCGATTGCTGCGCTATTCCTGTTTCATCGCCTGCAAAGCGGCGCGGCGGCGCCGGCGCTGGAAGCGGCGGCTTCCAGCATTTTCGGCCTGCTGAGCCAAACGCTTGCGGCGGGTGCGCGTGAATTGCAGGTGGTGGCGGCGCAGGCGGAAATCACCGCGCCGACACGGCGCTTCAGGGCGGAGGCGTGCTGAGAGGCGGCGGCCCCTTCGCTTTAATCTGTCACGAAACTTAAGCCCGGCCTGGGTTTGCCAATATCCCTGTCTCTCGGGCGACGGCCAGAACGGCTTTAGCGGGAACGCCCACCCAGGTTGCGGCATCCGGCGCCGGGGCGGTGGCGAGCCAATCGCCCACGATCCGATAGCCAAGCGTATAGCCAAGCCAGCATGGAAGGCGCCCATTCCTGCAATAGAACCAATCGGCATGGTTGTAGTCAGATGAAGCTAGCAAAGCCTCATCCGGCAAATGCGCGCGCAGGGTTGCCTCATCCATGGCGTTTTCCCAAGGCTCAGGTGCGGTACCGAAAAGCTGTTCAACGAAACGCCCTGCCAAGCCTTCGCTGACCAAGGCTTCACCAAGGGTTTCTCCATAGCCGATGGCGGCATTGCGCATGCAATGATGCGCTTCATGCGCGACCAGTCGGCGCAAGGCGCCATCCTTCAAAGAAGGTTCGAGATTTCGATTGCCGGGATCAATACTAAGGTCGAAGAGATATTTGCCCCAGGCAGTTCCGCCCATGCCGATGACCGGGATGACCTGCCCCGGTCGGCGCCTGATCAATATGTCAAGCTTGCAGGGCGGCATAAGACGCGCGATCGCAGTCCTGGCTGCCTCAACTTCGGCGTTAATGACATCTCGCCAGAGGGTCAGTTCGCCCCCCGCTTCCAGCCAGTGCAAGCGCCAATCCATGCAGAAACCCTAGAGAACGATGCTCAGGCGGAAATGCTACTGTCCCCACCATCCCGGATCCCGCCAATTCTACCGAAAAACTCCGCAATAGCTCGTGGAGATTTCATTACGAAATCTTATTCTGCTAACCATGCCCATGCCTTGCGGCCAAGTCGTGCTCTTGCGCCGGTCGTGATGCGTCACCTTGGCTCAGTGAAGGAAAAGGGGCGGACTGTGCGCCCCCCTTACTTCAATGCATGAAACTCCGCGTCACATAGGCCTTGAGCGCTTCAACATCATGTTCCTGCTTGGCGAAGCGGAACTTCACCAAATCGCGAATGCTGACAATGCCAAGCAGGGACCCATCGGAATCGCATACCGGCAAATGCCGGAAATAGCCCTGATCCATGATCTCCAGCGCCGCTTCCACCGGCGTATCGGCCCCAACCATGATGACTTCGCGCGTCATGATTTCCTCAGCGGCCAAGCACCGGACGCCGTTGCGCCGATCCGCGACGGCTTTCACGATATCGCGCTCACTCAAGATGCCGGCGACCTGACCTGACGCGGTCACGATCAGCACGGCCCCGATGCGGCGCGCCGCCATAATGCGGGCGATTTCCACGACCGGCGTTTCGGGGGTGACGGAGATGGCGGCATTACCTTTCTGCCGCAGAACTGCTGCTATTGTCATGGCCGGAGGCCTCCTGTTTCGAGACTCTGCCAGCCCACCTCATCCTTCTGGCGCCTTTTGAGCGCTTTGTGCCGGAATCGCAAGCACTGAATCGCCGGAAGATGAAGCATTGCGCACCGCATAAGCCCTTTCGGGCGGTAATCGGCGCTTGCCTTGCCCCACGCCCGCATGCCAGCCTTCCCCCGGAACGCCGGAAAACGGCCCGTTTCCTTCATGGAACCAGGGAGAGATCATCATGACCCTTCAAACCTCACGCCGCCTGTTGCTGGGCGCCGGGCTTGCCGCCCCCTTCATCCGCACCGCGTCCGCGCAAACCACGCTGGAATGGGTGGCGGGGTCCGTGGGTGGCGGCTGGTACACCATGGCGGCGGGGCTTTCTTCCCTGATCCGGGAGGAAAACCCTGATCTGCAAATCCGCGTCGTGCCTGGCGGGGGCCTCGCCAATTCCACGCGCATCAATAACGGCCAATCCCAGATCGGTTGGGGGATTGATGCCTTTGCGGCCTCCGCCGTGCAGGGGATCGAGCCCTATAACGCCAAGCATGAAAGGCTGCGCTGCCTAGGCACCGGCTATTCGCCGACCGAACATCACTTCCTCCGCCATCGCGGCGCGGGGCCCGAGGATATGCGCGCCATCCTGACGCAGCGCGGCCTGAAGATCGCAGCACCGCAGCGCAGCAGCACGGATGAAATGACGCTGCAGCGTATTCTGCGTTTCCTTGGCACCAGTCCGGACAAGATCAGGGCGGAAGGCGGGCGCTATTTGAACGGCTCCTACGCCGATATCGCGGCGGCCTATAATGATGGGCAGGTGGATTACCTTTATGCCGCGCTCGCGCGCCCGGCAGCGATTTTCACCGAAATCGCGCAAGGCCGCCGCGGCGGGCATATGGTCGCCTTCCCGCAGGATGTGCGCGACCATCTGCAAAGCCAATATGCCTATGCGCAGGGTATCCTGCCGGGGGCGACCTATCCCGCGCTCATGACCGGCGATGTGCCGGTAACCATGATGGATAGCGTGATCCTGGTGCATGAAAGCGTGCCGGATGATGTGACCTTCCGGATCACCCGCACCCTGATCCGCAACCGCGGGCAAAGGCTGATTTCCATCCATGCCAGCATGGGTGCCTGGGACCCGGCGAAATCCGTGCAATATCGTGGCGTGCCCCTGGCGGGTGGTGCGGTGCGCGCCTTCCGCGAAGCCGGCGTCAATCCGCCTGCATGATGAAGCTACCGCGCTGGCTATAAGGTAGGCACGCCATGCGCGCGCTTGATGGGTGGTTGAAAAGCGCCATCACGCTTTGGATGGCGGGATGGGCGGCCCTGCATCTTTATTTCGGCGGCTTCGGCTTTCCGGAGCCGATCGAAATGCGGAGCCTGCATCTGCTGGTCTTCACGCCGCCGCTTTTCCTGCTTTACCCCGCGTTTCAGAAGCACTCACCCAAGCACCGGCCAAGCCTGTTTGATTGGCTTTGGGCATTGGCCGCTGCCGCGCCGCATTTATGGGTTTTCGTGCATGCGGGCGCGGTGAATGACCGCATGGAATATGTGGCCCCCTTCACGCCGCTGATGCTGACCCTTGGCATTGTCTGTCTGGTGACAATGCTGGAAGCGATCCGCCGCGCCGTTGAACCGGGGCTGGCCTGGATGGTGGCGGGCTGCCTGCTTTACATGTTCATCGGCCACCATCTGCCGGGTGTGCTTAACACGCGCAATTTCAAATTGAATGAGATCATTGAAGCCGCCTGGCTGGTGCCAACGGCGGGCGGCGTTTATGGCCCGCTGACAGGCATTGTTGCGACCACCATCGCCGTCTTTATCCTGTTCGGTGCCTTCATGCAGGGCAGTGGGACGGGGCGATTGTTTTCCAATCTGGGTGCCGCCGTGGCCGGACGCTATAGCGGCGGGCCGGCCAAGGTTGCTGTTGTGACCTCAGGACTTTTCGGCACCATGAGCGGGTCTTCGGTGTCCAATGTGATCACCACCGGGGCCATGACCATTCCGCTGATGATGCGCGTGGGTTACCGCCCGGCGGTTGCGGCCGGCATTGAAAGTGCCGCTTCTGTGGGTGGTGCGCTGATGCCGCCCGTCATGGGCGCCGCCGCCTTTGTGATGGCCGAGATCACCAATATCCCCTATGGCGATATCATCAGCGCGGCTGCGATTGGCGCCGTGATGTATTACTTCGCGATCCTGGCGGCAGTGCATTTTGAGGCGAAGAAGCTCGGCATCGAACCCATGGCGCTCAAGGATATTCCCGCCTGGCGTGAGGTGCTGCAGGATGTGCATCTCGTGCTGCCGATTGGCTTGCTGGTTTATCTGATGACAGAACGTTGGAGCGGCAATTACGCCGCTTTCTGTTCGACCTTGGCGATGATTGGTGTTTCGTTGCTGCGCGCACGCACGCGTATGGGCTGGCGGCGCATTCTGGATAGTTTTGCCGATGCGGGCTTCACCATGGCGCCGCTCGCGGTTTCCATCGCGGGCGCTGGCGTGGTGGTCTCGGCACTTACGGCAACCGGCATGGTGGTGGCCTTTGGCGGTATCATCAAGGATTTGTCGGCGGGCAATCTTGCGCTGTTATTGGTGCTGCTTTGTGTGACGGTTTTGGTATTGGGTCTCGGCATCCCCACCACACCATCTTACATCATTGCGGCGGCGATTGGTGTGCCGCAGGTTTTGGAATTGGGCCGACCGCTTGGCATTGATGTGCTGCAAGCGCATCTGTTTGTCTTTTATTTCGCGGTGATTGCGGATGCGACACCGCCCGTTGCCGCGGCCGCCTTCGCCGCGGCTGCCATCGCCAAGGCAAGCCCGACGATCGCGAGTGTCCATGCCTCCCGCTTCGGGATTGCCGGTTTCACCGTGGGCTTTGCCTTCATCTATGATCCGGGGATCATGCTGCGCGGCAGTTTTTTTGATATCGCGACCGCGACACTGATTCAGCTCTCAGCACTGACACTGATCACATCAGCCTATGCGGGGTATTTGTTGCGCCCCATGGGCTGGGTCTTGCGCTGGGCCATGGGTCTTGTCGGCCTCGCGGCGGCCTTCTTGCATCTGCTGCCTGATACGCAGCGCCTATTGCTGGCGCTTGGCGTGCTTTGTGGTGTTGCCCTGTGGCAGCGCCTCAGCAAGCCTTTGCCTGTATGAAATTCATCATTCCGGGAGGATCATTATGAAAGCCAAATTCCTGCTTGCCTTCGGCCTGATCGCCGCGCTTCCGGCCTTCGCGCAACCGGTGCAACAAGGCCCGACGGTGGCCGCCATTCGCGCGCGCGATGCGCTGATTTGCGGCGCGCATCCCGGCGCGCCGGGCTTTGGTGTGATTGATAGCCAAGGCGTCAATCGCGGGCTTGATGCCGATACCTGCCGCGCGGTCGCCGCCGCCATTCTGGGTGATGCCAATAAGGTGCGCTGGGTGGTGCTGTCTTCCCAGGCGCGCCTGCCTGCCTTGCAATCGGGGCAGGTGGATATGCTCTCTCGCACCACCACCTGGTCCCATACGCGCGATACCGCGAATGGGCTCAATTTCACCGCGGTGAATTTCTATGATGGGCAGGGCTTCATGGTGCGGGTCGCCACGGGTGCGAAGCGCGCCACTGATCTGGCGGGTGCCACGATTTGTGTCACCGCCGGCACCACCAATGAATTGAACCTGGCGGACTGGGCGCGTACCACCAATACGCGCATCCAGCCCCTGGTGTTCGAACAGAATGAGGAAACGCGCAACGCCTATAATAACGGGCGCTGCGATGCCTATTCCACCGATGCCTCCCAGCTTGCCGGCATCCGTAGCGCGCTGCGTAACCCGGCCGAACATGTGGTGCTGCCCGATATCATCTCAAAGGAACCTTTGGCGCCGGCGGTGCGCCATGGCGATGACCAGTTCTTCGATATCGTGCGTTGGACGGTCTTTGCCTTGATCGAGGCCGAGGAACTGGGCGTCACTCAAGCCAATGTGGATCAGATGCTGAATAGCCCCAATCCTTCCATCCGCCGCTTGCTTGGTGTTTCGGGTGATCACGGGCCGCTGATGGGCATTGATCGGCGCTGGGCCTATAACGCCATCAAGGCGGTCGGGAATTATGGCGAAATTTTTGAGCGCAACCTCGGCAAGGGCTCACCGATTGGCCTGCCGCGCGGCTTGAATGATTTGTGGACGCGTGGCGGCCTGATGTACGCGCCGCCGATTAGGTGAGGTGACGGGGCGCGGCGAAGATAACCGCCGCGCCTTTTTGTTGGTCGCATTTTCCGAGCCGCCAAGTGAAGCCACTTGGCTTGCAAACGCCCTAATTCCCCAGCCGCTCCAATATCGCCGGCACATGCACCTGATCGCCCTTGTAGTTCCCCGTCAGGGCATACATCACCAGATTGGTCCCGAAACGATAGGCCAGCACGCGTTGCCGCGCCCCGCCGGGGAGCGTCGCATGTGGGTGCTGGCCATTGCGGTCCATCGCCCAGGCCGCCGCCCAATCATGCCCGCCTAGGATCACCGGGCTCACGCTGTCATTGGCGCGGTCCTGATCGCGCGCCACCCAAACCTGCCCGCCGGCGAAACGCCCCGGCAATTCATTCAGCAAATAAAAGGCGCGATTCAGCACATGGTCTTCCGGCACCGGGGTCAGCGGCGGTATCGCCAAATCCCGCGTCACGCGCCGAAGTGCGGCGCGCGCGCTTTGCGCCATGCCCTCGCCCGAGCCCTGATCGCGCGTATCCATCAGGATAATGCCGCCCTGGCGCATGAAATCATTCAGCGCCGCCACTGCTGTTGCATTGGGTGCAGGCGCATCGGGCAGGATGGGCCAATAAAGCAGCGGGTAGAAGGAAAGATCATCCTGCCCGGGCGTCACGCCATGGGGTTCGGCCAGCGCCGCCGCCGTGCGCCGATTGACGAAATCAGACAGCCCCGCAAGCCCGCTGCGAGAGGTTTCATCCACCGCCGCATCGCCGGTCTGGATATAGGCCAGGCGTGTCGCGAGTGCGGCGCTGCCATCAGCGCCTTGCGCGCTTACCTGCCACGGCACCAGCGCCAGCAGCACAAGCGCGGGCAGTGCCAAACGCCGTGGCCGCCAAAGCCCACGCAGGCCAAGGGCGGCAATCAACTCCACCAGGAAAAGCGCAAAGGCAGCAGCCAAAAGCCATGGCCCCAAATCACGTTCCGCCGCTTCACCGCCCAGCGTTTCCAGCCGGGCCGAAGCCGGCGGCGCGCTCATCAATTGCGGTGCGGGCAAATGGGATGAAAGGTTCAAGGCGCGGCGATAGGCGGCCTCACCTGCTGCGCCGGCCGGGCCATACCAGCCGGGCGGGTGGCGCGCCGATGCGCGGGTTTCTTCCAAGGCGCGCGCAGAAACCGGCGCGGCACCCGAAGGCGGCGCCCCAAGCCGGCCGAAACCATCGAGCGTTTCAAGTGGTGCCAAGGGCTGATCCGCCTCCCCAGCAGCTACCCCGGCGGAAAGTGCCACAAGCCGGCGCAGCATATCCACAAAAAGCACCGAAAGCGGCAGGTTCGACCATTCCGCCTGCGCGGTTACATGAAACAGCACAATCCGCCCGGCGCCGCGGGCCTCCGCCGTGACCAAGGGTGTGCCATCCGCCAGCCGCGCCCAGCTCCGTTCCGCCAAACGGGGCGATGGCTCGGCCAGCACCTGGCGCTCAATGGTGACCTCGGCGGGCGGCACCAGCCCCGCAAAGGGCGAATGATCGGGGAAGGGGGCCAGGGTTTGCGGCTTTTCCCAGGTCAGCATGCCGCCCAATTGGCGTTCCCCAGCGCGCAAGGGCACGGGCAGCAGCGTATCCTGCTTGGCCGCCAGCCGAGGCCCGGCGAAGCGGATCAGCGTGCCGCCTTGGCGCACCCAGGCATCGAGTGCTTCGCGTTCCTTCGGGTCCGCCAATTCGCGATCCGCCAGGATCAGCACGGAAAGCCGGCGCGCGAGCAGCGCTTCCGGCGTGCCGCGCCTGAGTTCCGCAAAGGGATCAAGCGCGCGCAGCAGATAGAAAAGCGGGCCGATCAGCGGCGCATCCGCCCCGGTATCCTCGGCCGCCGCAAGCCCCACCGGGCGGCGGCGGAAGCTTTCATCCAGCAGGAAAACCCCTGCCGCGCCGGCTTCAGGTTCCAATTCCAGCCGCACCACCTGGTTGCGGATTTCGCTGGGGAGTTGCAGCACGGCCTCGGCGCTGCTTGCACCCGGCGCCAAAGCCAAATCAACCCGCGCGAGGCTGGCGCCATCCCCGCCGCGCGCCAGGATCGCGACCTGCCCGGGCAGCGCCACCGGCGCCTGCAAAAGTTTTAGGCGTAGCCGATCCCCTTCCAGCACGGGCGGCGCGATCACGCGCCGAGGTTCGGCCGGCGCCTGCATCAGGGTCAGCGGCCCGGCCGCAGCGAGGGTATTCAGCAAGGCTTGCGCATCCTGACCCGCGCCATGATCCAACCCATCAGTCAGGAAAATGCTTTCAAACCCGGCGGGATTGGCTGCGCGCAGCGTATTCAGCGCGGCGAGTGCGGCGGCGCGATCCGGCGTCCAGGGCTTGGGGCGCACGACCGCGAGGCGCGCGGCGGCTTCCTCGGCCGGGAGGAAGCTCAGCGGGTCAGCTTCACCTTGAAATGGCGTCGTGGTCAGCAGCGCCACGGGGCGCGCTTCGCGCTTGGCAGCTTCCAGGATGCGCTGCGCATGGGTCATGCGTCGCGCCCAGTCTGGTGCCGAAGCCCAGCCATCATCCAGCACCAGCAGCAGTGGGCCGGATTGGCCGGTGCCAGCCATGGGCTGCCAGATGGGCCGAGCCAAGCCCAGAATAATCAGCCCCGCCACGATCAGGCGCAGCAACAGCAGCCACCAGGGTGTGCGCGCTGGCGTGGCCTCGGCCGGCTGCAATTCGCGCAAAATACGCGTGGGCGGGAAGATTTGGCGCTTGGGCGCGGGCGGCGTCACCCTGAGCAGCCACCACAGCACTGGCAGCGCCGGTAGCGCCAGCAACAGCCAAGGGGCGGCGAAGCCGATGGGGCCGAGGGCCAGCATCAGCCTGCCTCCAACCGCTGAAACAGCGCGAGCAAGGCAAGCTCTGGCGGCTGATCCGTGCGATGGGTGGCGAAGCTGAAACCAAGCGACAGCGCCATGGCCGCGAGACCCTCCCGATGCCGGGCAAGTGCGGCCTGATAGGCGCCACGCAAAGCCTCGGTCCGGGGTATCGGGGCGGGGGCACCGCCCGAGGGGTCTTCAAAGCGGATATGGCCGGCGAAGGGCAGGGTTTCCTCAGCGGGGTCGAGGATTTGCAGCAGATGCCCACGCAGACCCTGCGCTGCCAAACCGGCCAATGCGGCGCGGGTTTCTTCAAGCGGGGCCAGGAAATCACTGAACAGCACCACGCGCGCATGGCGCGGCAGGCGGGGATCGGCGGGAATTGGCGGCTGTTCGGGCAGAAAGCCTGCCAAGGGCGCCAGCGCGGCACGGCCGATAAAGGCGCGCGGGGCGCCAAAGCCGCGCACCCTTTCGCCGCCACGCAGCAGTAGCGCTGCCAGTGCAAGGAAAAGCATCTCGGCGCGTTCCTGCTTAAGCGGCAGCGTATCGCGGCTGCGCCAGGCCATGCCGGGGCCTCGGGCGGACCAAAGCGCCACGGTTTGCGCCGCTTCCCATTCGGTTTCACGGATGAATACGCGATCAGACCGCGCGGATTGCCGCCAATCCACCCGCGCTGCCGCATCGCCCGGCAGATAGGGTCGGAATTGCCAAAACGCGTCACCCTGGCCGGACCGGCGCCTGCCATGCACCCCTTGCATCACGGTGGCCGCAATGCGTTCGGCCTTCACCACCAAAGGCGGCAAGCGGGCGCCGAGAGCCTCGGCCCGCGCCGTTACGATGTTATGCGCGGCCTCAGCCAAGATCAGCCTTCAGCGCGGCGATCACATCGGCAAGCTTGGCCCCTTCCGCCCGCGCGGCGAAATTGAGCGCCATGCGGTGGCGTAGCACGGGTTCGGCCAGGGCCAGCACGTCATCCAGCGATGGTGAAAGCCGCCCATCCAAAACGGCGCGGGCACGGCTGGCCAGCATCAGCGCCTGAGCCGCACGCGGGCCGGGACCCCAGGCCAGGCTATCACGCACAATCGGCAGGCTGGCGGTTTCAGGCCGCGCGCCGCGCACGAGGCGCAGGATCGCTTCCAGCACCTTTTCACCCACCGGCATCCGGCGGATCAGGGCTTGCGCGGCCATCAATTCAGCGGCGGTCAGCGCCTGGGGCGGGGGTGCTTCTGGTGCGCCGGTGGTCGCCAACAGCATGGCGCGTTCCGCGGCCTCATCCGGGTAGGTGATGGCGATTTCAAGCAGGAAGCGGTCAAGCTGCGCTTCCGGCAGGGGGTAGGTGCCTTCCTGTTCAATCGGGTTTTGCGTTGCCAGCACGTGAAAGGGCCGCGGCAGGGGGTGTATTTCCCCGGCAATCGCCACGCGCTGTTCCTGCATGGCCTGCAAAAGGGCGGATTGCGTGCGGGGCGAGGCGCGGTTGATTTCATCGGCCATCAGCAATTGGCAGAAGATCGGCCCCTTCAGGAAGCGAAAGCCCCGCCGGCCATCGGCCTGGTCTTCCAGCACCTCACTGCCCAGGATATCGGCCGGCATCAGATCGGGCGTGAATTGCACACGCCTCGCATCCAGCCCCATCACCTGACCGAGCGTTTCCACCAGGCGGGTCTTGCCCAGACCCGGCACCCCCACCAGCAGCACATGCCCGCCAGAGAGCAGCCCGATCAGGCTTTGTTCCACCACATCGCCCTGGCCATAGATGGCCGCGCCGATGGCGGCCCTGACGCCAGCCAGCTTTTGGCCCAGTTTTTCAACTTCCTGCACCAGGAATGTCGCTTCCTGAGCTTCAGCACCTTCACGCATGCGGGATAGGCTCCCTATATTGCTGGCATCGGGTTTCGGGACTCGTCCCCGCCTTTGGTGAGGTTGGGTGGCTTGGGGTCATACGGCAAGGGTCGAGCATAGATTATGGCGTTTCAGGATGCGGCGAAAGGACGAAATCACGCGCATGCCGATGTGATGGAAGGGCGCGCGCCCCGCCAGCCGCATGATGTGGGTGACCTTGCCATCCGTATCGCCCGCGACGGCACCTGGTATTATCGCGGCAGCCCGATTGCCCGGAAGGAAATGGTCTGCTTGTTCGGTTCGGTGCTGAAGCGCGGCGCCGATGGGTCCTATATCCTGGAAACCCCGGTGGAGCGCGGCCGGATCGAGGTTGAGGACGCGCCCTTCATCGCCGTTGAACTGTTCTGGCGCGATTGTGATTGCGGCGATGGCGCGCCGCGCCAATGCCTCAGCTTCCGCACCAACCTGGATGAAATGGTGACCGCCGATGCGGAACATCCAATCCGCGTGCATCTTGACCCCGTCAGCCGCGAACCGCGCCCCTATATCACCGTCCGCCCGGGGCTTGAGGCGCGGATCAATCGCGCTGTCTTCTATGAATTGGTGGCGCTGGCTCAGCCCGAGACATTGAATGGCCGCCAGGTGCTTGGCGTTTGGAGCGAGGGGATGTTCTTCCCCATAGATGAAGCGCCCATCCTGGATCTGCCGGAAGCGTGAGCGGGCAATTCGCGTTTCCGCTGACGGTTGCAGCGCTGCAGGCGCGCATCGCTGACCCCTTACGGTTACGCGCGGATCGGCCTGCACCAAGGGAAGATGTGGAACGCGCCGCGCGCGCCGGGGGGCGCATGACGCCGGCGGCAGTGCTGGTGCCGCTGGTGCTGCACCCGGAACCAACGGTGCTGCTCACCTTACGTTCCGCTGATTTGAAGGCGCATGCAGGGCAGGTTTCCTTCCCAGGTGGTCGGCTTGAAGCAGGCGAGGACCCCGTCACGGCGGCGCTGCGGGAGGCTGAGGAAGAAATCGGCCTGCATTCTGGCTTGCCGGAGATTGTCGGCGAATTGCCGCCCTTGCTGACCGGCACGGGCTTTTTGGTAACGCCGGTGGTGGCGCTGCTCCGCCCGCCCTTTGCGCTGAAGCCTGATCCGGGGGAAGTGGCGGAGACATTCGAATATCCTCTGGCCCATGTGACCGATCCCGCCAAGCCTGAACGCCGGTCGCGCGAATTTCGCGGCGAGACGCGGGAATTCTGGGTTTGGCCGCATGAACGCCACTACATCTGGGGCGCTACCGCTTCCGTATTGGTGACGCTTGCTTCTGTGCTGCGCGAAGATTGAGCGCTTGCCATGCGCGGATAGAATAAGCCCGTGCCCTATCTGATCGAAGCCCTGCTGTTCCTCGCACCTTTCGCGGCGTTTTTTTTCTGGCGCCGGCTGAACCCCGGGCGCGAGCCAGGTAATATATTGCTCGTGCTGGCGGGCTGCGGCGCGGCGCTGATGCTGGCCGGCGCGCTTTGGTATGGGCTGTCACGCGCCAGCGCGCCGGGGTCGAAATACGTCCCCGCGCGCATTGACGGCACCGAAATCACGCCGGGCCATATGGAGCCGCGGCGATGACCGGCACTGAACAGCGCCTAGAGCAGCTGCCAGCATTCCTGACCGCGCCTGCCACGGCCAAGGTTTTGGCCTCTCTACCCGGCAGCCGTGCGGTGGGTGGCGCGGTGCGCGATGCCTTGGCGGGCTTGCCGGTTGCGGATGTGGATGTCGCGGCGCCACTGCCGCCTGAGGAGATCATCGCGCGCTTGAGCGCTGCCGGCTGCAAGGTGTTTGAGACCGGGCTGGCGCATGGCACGGTAACCGCGGTGTGGGACCATCAGCCGATTGAGGTAACGGCGCTTAGGCGTGATGTGCTGACCGATGGCCGCCATGCCGAAGTGGCCTGGACGACAGATTGGCGCGAAGACGCGGCGCGGCGTGATTTCACCATCAATGCCATGTCGCTTGGCGCCGATGGCGTGCTGCATGATTATTTCGGTGGGCGCGCAGATTTGGCGCGTGGCGTGGTGCGGTTTGTGGGTGATCCAGAGACGCGTTTGGCCGAGGATTATCTACGGTTACTGCGGTTTTTTCGCTTTCACGCGCGCTACGGCAAGGGCGCACCGGATGCGGCGGCGTTGCGCGCCATACGCGCGGCCATCCCCGGCCTTGCGCGGCTTTCCGTTGAGCGTATCTGGATGGAAATCAAGCGCATCCTGATGGTGGCGGAACCTGTGTCCGCGCTGCGCCTGATGGCGGAGCTTGGCGTGCTGCCCGCTATCCTGCCGGAAATCGCTGCGCCGGATATTGAATGCGTCGCGCGGCTGGTAGCATTCGGCGCGCCGGCGGAACCCTTGCTGCGGCTTGCGGCTTTGGGCGGTGCAGCGCCTGGGCTTGCGGCGCGCTTGAAGTTTTCATTGGCTGAGACTCGCGCGCTGCGCTTCTTGCAGGAAGCCGAAATGCCCGATGCGGCGGTTGACGCGGCAGAATTTCGCCGTTGGCGCGCGCGCCATGCGGCGGTGGCGTTGGAAACGCAGGAAGCCGCGCTGTGGTTGGCGGATGCGCGGGATGGTGCCGCGCCGCTGCGCGCTGGGCTGCGCGCCACATTGCACGCGGAAGCCGCGCCGATTTTTCCCTTACAGGGGCGTGATCTTTTGGCAGAAGGTGCTACCCCCGGCCCCGCACTCGGCGCGCTATTGGCGCGGGTGGAAGCCTTTTGGATCGCAGGCGGCTGTACCGCCGATCACGCCGCCTGCCTTGTTGAGGCAAAACGGCTGATGGCTCGCCCCTGACAGGCGGCTTACCCCGGCAGCATCTTGCCGGGGTTCATCAGGCTATCGGGGTCAATCGCGCCCTTGATGGCGCGCATCACATCAAGCGCCACCGGGTCCTTCAGCGATGCCATGGCGTGGCGCTTGGATTGGCCAATGCCATGTTCGGCGCTGAAGCTGCCGCCCATTTCCACCGCAATGCTATTCACCAGCGATTCCAGCCCCGCCGCGCGCGATGCCCAATCCTTGTAGTCCATTCCCTTCGGCGCCCCCATGCCGAGATGGATATTCCCATCCCCGGCATGGCCGATCATGAACAGCTCGCCTTCCGGCCAATTGGCGACCAATTCCTGTTCAACACGCGCGAGGAAGCGCGGCACGGATGAAACCGGCACGGCGGTATCGGTGCCGACATAAGGCCCGTTGCGGCGCTGACAATCCGGATAGTCTTCCCGAATACGCCAAAAGCCGGCGCGCTGATCCTCATTCGCCGCCAGCACGGCATCGGTGCAATCGCCCGCTTCCGCCGCTTCCGCCAGCGTGTCTTCCAGCATTTCCTTGAGCGGCACGGCTGGGTGCGCGGCAGCGATTTCCACCATGACATACCAGGGGCTTTCGAGTGCCATCGGCATGCGTGTGCGCAGCCCATAGCGTTCCACCACCTGCATGCATTCCTTGCGGATCAATTCAAAGGCAATCACATCCGCGCCCGATTCCAACATGCGCGACAAAAGCGACAGTGCTGCATCGGGCGATGGCACGGCGACAAAGGCGGTCTCCACGCGCTTAAGCGCCGGCACCAGGCGCAGCGCGGCCGCCGTGATGATGCCAAGCGTGCCTTCGCCCCCAAGGAACAAATGGCGCAGCGCATAGCCGCTATTGTCCTTGCGCACCCGGCGCAAATCATTCAGCACCCGCCCATCAGGCAGCACCACTTCAAGCCCCAGCACCAGATCGCGCGCATTGCCCCAGCGAATGGTGCGAATGCCGCCCGCATTGGTGGAAAGCGCCCCACCCACCATGGCCGAGCCCTGCGCGCCCCAGGAAAGCGGGAAAAGCCGCCCGGCTGCCGCCGCTGCTTCCTGCACATTCTGGATGATGCAGCCTGCTTCCGCGACCAGGGAGAAATCCTTGGCATCCACATCGCGGATGCGATTCAGCCGCTCCAGGCTCATCACTACCGCAGGCGGGCCGTTATCCTGCACCACCGCCCCGCCACAAAGCCCGGTGCGCCCGCCGGCTGGCACAATGGCCAGCCCGGCGGCTGCGCAGGCGCGGACAGAGGCCGAAACCTCCTCAACCGAGCCCGGGCGCAGCACGGCGCGCGGCGTGCCGCGATAGGTTCCGCGCCAATCCACCGCGTAAGGGGCGATATCGGCATCCTCAATGAGGCAATTCTTCGGCCCCACGATAGGGGCGAGCAATTCGGCAGGGTTCATGGGGGAATACTTCCCCCGTTAGGCCGCTCGGTCAAACGGGCTTTTGTTTGGTCGCATTTTCCGAGTCGCCAAGCGGTTCCGCTTGGCTTGAAAATGCTCCGCTTGACTGCCCGCCCTGGGCGCTTCAAGCACAGGGCAGAAGCCGGAAAGGGGTAGGACATGGCGCGTTTTCTGAAGCGGGGTCGGGATGCGGATGCGGTGGCGGAAGATGACGCCAAGGTGCGCGCGACGGTCGAAAACATCCTGGCCGATATCAAGGCGCGCGGTGATGCCGCGGTGCGAGAGCTTTCCATCCGCTTCGACAAATGGGACCGGCAGAATTTCCGCCTGAGCGAAGGCGAAATCCAGGCCTGCCTTGATCAGCTCACGCCGCGCGACCTGGAAGATATCCGCTTTGCGCAGACCCAGGTGCGCAATTTCGCCGAACATCAAAAGGCGGCTTTGCGCGATATTGAGGTGGAAACCCTGCCCGGCGTGGTGCTGGGGCACCGCAATATCCCGGTCAATTCGGTTGGCTGCTATGTGCCTGGCGGCAAATATCCGTTGCTCGCTTCGGCTCATATGTCGGTGGTGACGGCCAAGGTCGCGGGCTGCAAGCGCATCATCACCTGTGCGCCACCTTTTGAAGGCCGGCCCGCGCCCGCCATTGTGGCGGCGCAGCATCTGGCCGGCGCGGATGAGATCTATTGCCTGGGCGGCATTCAGGCGGTGGGCGCCATGGCTCTGGGGACGGAGAGCATTTCGCCCGTGGATATGCTGGTCGGGCCCGGCAATGCCTTTGTCGCGGAAGCCAAGCGCCAGCTTTACGGGCGCGTTGGCATTGATCTTTTCGCTGGCCCCACCGAAACCCTGATCATCGCTGATGAAACCGTGGATGGTGAGATTTGCGCAACTGATCTTTTGGGCCAGGCGGAACACGGCCCGAATTCACCGGCGGTGCTGCTGACCACTTCCGAAAAACTGGCGCGCGAGACAATGGCCGAGGTTGAACGCCTGCTGGGTATCCTGCCCACCGCCGCCATCGCCCGCAAAGCCTGGGAAGATTATGGTGAGGTCATCATCTGCGACAGCGAAGATGAAATGGTGGCGGAGGCTGATCGCATCGCATCCGAACATGTGCAGGTCATGACGCGCGATCCGGATTATTTTTTGCAGCACATGACAAATTACGGCGCGCTGTTCCTGGGCCCGCGCACCAATGTTTCCTATGGCGATAAGGTGATCGGCACCAACCATACTTTGCCCACGAAAAAATCCGCGCGCTACACGGGCGGGCTATGGGTCGGCAAATTCATGAAGACCTGCACCTATCAGCGCGTGCTGACGGATGAGGCCTCCGCCATGATCGGCGAATATTGCTCTCGCCTATGCATGCTGGAAGGTTTCGCGGGCCATGCAGAACAGGCGAATATCCGCGTGCGCCGCTATGGCGGGCGTAATATTCCCTATGCCACCGCGGCGGATTGAAGCGGGGCGGCGCAGCGGGTGAGTGAAGCGCCGCCGCTCCGCATCGCGCTATTCACACTGGAAAGCCTTGCGAGTAGCGCCGCGGTACGCGCCTTTGCGCGGGCGCATGAGGCGGAGTTGGTGCTGATTGGCCGATCAACACCCTATCGCGCGGCATCGGGTGGCGCCTTTGGGCAATTCTGGCGGCATATGCGCCGCTCTGGCTTGCGTTTCCTGCCCTATCTTTTCGTCAATTTCGTGCTGCCTTCACTCGTGGCGCGGATACGTGGGCAACGGGGCTTGGCGGGGATTGCACATGCGCGCAGCATTGCGCTGCTGGAGGTTGAGGATGTGAATGGCGCGGCCTGCCACGCGGCATTGCAGGCGGCGCGGCCCGATGTGATTCTCTCCTTTCATTTCGATCAGATTTTCTCGCGCGAAACCCTCGCTTTGGCGCCGCTCGGGGGCATGAATATCCACCCATCGCTGCTGCCGCGCCATCGCGGCCCCATCCCAGCCTTTTGGGCCTTGCAGGAAGGGCCGGGGGCGACCGGCATAAGCATCCATCGTATCGCCGCGCGCATTGACGCCGGCGAAGTGCTGGCACAACGTGCGCACGCTTTGCCGCCGGGTGTTTCAGCTTCCACCGCCGCGCGGCTGCTGCATGACGCGGCCTTGCCGGTGATTGGCGAAGTCTTGCGCGCGCTGGCGCAAGGCGAGGCTAAGGGTGTTTCACCGCCCGTCCTGCCCTATTGCGGCTTTCCCAGTGCCGGCGAGATTCGCAAAGCACGCCGGCAGGGTGTGCGGCTGGTGCGCTTCGCGGATTGGCGCGCCGCGCTTGGCTTGCGATAACAACGACAACAACGCTTCAGGAATGGCCATCATGGATTTGCCCCGCACCCCTTCCTTTCGGCTTGACGGCCGCCGCGCGCTGGTGAGCGGCGCCGGCCGCGGCATTGGCCTTGCCGCCGCTGCGGCACTCGCGGATCAGGGCGCACATGTCACGCTGCTGGCTCGCAGCGCCGATGAGATTGAAGCCGCAGCGGCGGCCATCCGCGCCAAGGGTGGTCCGGCAGAGGCTCTGGCCTTGGATGTGAATGATCTGAGGGCAACGGAAGCCGCGATCATGGCAGCCGAGCCCTTCGATATTTTGGTGAATAATGCCGGCACCAATCGCCCCAAGCCATTCACCGATGTGACGCCGGATGATTTCGATGCGGTGATGGGCCTTAATGTCCGCGCGGCGTTTTTCCTTGCTCAACACGTGGCGAAGCGGCTGCTGGCTGCCAAGCGCCCCGGTTCCATCATCAATGTCTCCTCGCAAATGGGCCATGTCGGTGCGCCCAATCGAACGATCTATTGCGCGTCCAAATGGGCGATTGAGGGGCTCACCAAGGCCATGGCGGTCGAACTCGCACCGCATGGCATTCGCGTGAATACGCTCTGCCCCACCTTCATCGAAACGCCACTGACAAAACCCTTCCTGGCCGCGCCTGGCTTTCGCGAGCAGGTGGAAGCCAAGATCAAGCTTGGCCGTGTGGGCCAGGTAGAAGATCTGATGGGCGCGATTCTGCTACTTGCCAGCGATGCTGGTGCTTTGATGACGGGCTCGGCCTTGCTGGTGGATGGCGGCTGGACGGCCGATTAGCATTCAGACAGCCCGGCGTTCCGGCGGCAGCCGCGACAGCCGACGAAATACGGAATAGGCCGCAGCCGCACTCGCTTCCTGCATCGCGCCTTCGCGAACTTCCGCCTGGTTCCACATCCAGCTTTGCGGCGGGTCATCGCGCATGGTCCAATCGGGGAAGAGGCGCTCCGGCGTATCGCCCACATGCAGCAGCGCCACCTCCACATGGCGATCATCGGCCAGGATCCGCCCGAAGGTTTCTGTCACCGCCGCGCGTGGGCCTTCCAGCATTTGCATGAACATATCGGCGCGGCAGATCAAGGCGCCGGTGATCTGGCTTTCAGCATTGCGCGCCCGCGCCAGGGTCAGAATATCATCCAGCATTGGCGCATTGAAGCCGAAGGGGCGAGAGGTATAGATAAGCTGACAAAGACGCATCGGCATGTTTCGCTCCCGGAGCCTGTTTCGGGAAGCTTAGGCGAAGCCAAGGGCCAAAGGGGAAAAATTCGTCATGGATGAGGAAAACTTCCATCGCCTGCTGCATCGCCCAGGCACGCTGGTGGATATCGGCGCGCATGATGGGCTGCTGACCATCCCGCTCGCGCGCCTGCCGGGCAGCCGTGTGCTGGCCTTTGAACCCCTGCCCAGCGCCTTTGCCCGGCTGCAAGCGGCACTGCGGGCGGCTTTTGGCGAAGCACCCGCCCATGTCGCATGCCACCATCTGGCGCTTGGCGATCACCAGGGCAGCATCACCCTTGCCATGCCCGTACTGGATGGGGTGGCTCAGGAACAATGGGCCAGCACCGCCAAGGATTACGCGGCGCATGTCTCGGCCCGTGTGACGGTGGAGCGCTTCACCGTGCCGATGCGCACCCTGGATGATTTCGCGCTGACCGACGTGACCGGCATCAAGCTGGATGCCGAAGGCGCTGAATATGAAATCCTGCGCGGCGCCCGCGAAACCTTGCTCCGCTGCCGCCCGGTGCTGACGCTGGAACTGGAAGAACGCCACCGCCAAGGTAGCACCTATGCCGTGCCGGCCTATCTGGATGCGCTGGGTTATGATGTGTTCTTCGAATTGAACGGCGCCTGGCACCCGATGGCTGATCTGGATCGTGCGACGATGCAGCGCGCTTCGCCCGATCCATCGGTGTTTGAAGCCTCAGACCCTTATGTTTTTGTGTTTTACGCCCTGCCGCGGGAAGACAGCGCCGCGATGCTCGAAACACTCCGCCACGCGGGATAGGCGCGTCACAACCACAGCACATCGCCAATTTCGCGCGCGCCGGAAACGAGCATCGCCAGCCGATCAAAGCCAAGCGCGATGCCGCTGGTGGCCGGCATGCCATGTTCCAGGGCGGCCAGGAAATCCTCATCAACCTCCCAGCCATGCTCGCCACTGATGCGGCGGCGCTCCGCAGTATCGGCGATGAAGCGCGCGCGTTGTTCGGTGGGATCGGTCAACTCATCAAAGGCATTGGCGAGCTCCAACCCCGCGACGAATAGTTCAAAGCGGAGTGCCGCGCGCGGATCCTTCGGGTCGCGCCGCGCCAGGGCCGCTTGCGGCGCCGGCCAATGCGTCAGGAAACTCGCGCGCCCACGCCCGAGATTCGGTTCGATATGTTCCAGCAGCAGGCGGAAGAACAGATCCTCCCACCCCTCATCAGCGCGCGTCGCGAAGCCGGCAGCCTGGGCGGCGGCATGCAGCCGCGCCGCATCGCCCTCGGTGCCCAAAATATCCAGCCCATTGCACCAGCGATCAAAAGCTTCCGCCATGGTGATGCGTTCAAAAGCCAGGCTGAGATCAGTGGTCACCGCGCCATGCGCCACCAGCCGCGGCGCAACGGCGCGGACATAGTCTTCGGTCTCCGCCATCAACCCCTCAAAGCCAAGACCCGGACGATACCATTCCAGCATGGTGAATTCCGGCGCATGGCGGGGCGAGGTTTCGCCATTCCGCCAGACGCGCGCCAATTCAAACACCGGTCCCGCGCCCGCCACCAAAAGGCGCTTGATCCCCAATTCCGGGGAGGTGCGCAGCCACAGATTGCGTGACGCCCCCTGGCCCAAATGCGCCTCATACCTGGTCGCGAAGGCGCGCAAATGCACCTCCGCCCCCGGGGCGGGCACTAGCGCGGGGGTTTCCACTTCGCGGTAGCCGCGGGCCGCGAAAAAGGCGCGGGTTTCGGTGGTTAGCTGCGCGCGGCGTTCCAAAAAGGGCAGCCGCGCGGCGAAGGCTTCCGGGTGCCAGGGAGGCAGGGGCATTGCTGCGCTTTCAGGGCTGGTATAGTCGCTCGGTCCTATGCCCCAGCCCATCGCCCAGGACCAGAGCCGCACACTGCGCAGCCCGCAGGATTTGGCGCGCGCTGGGCTGGTGGCGGCAGCCGCCGTGCCGGGCTTGGAGGCTGTCGCCGCGCGCTACGCCATCGCCATCACGCCGGCCATGGCCGCGCTGATCAAGCCGGATGACCCCGCTGATCCAATCGCGCTGCAATACATCCCCGATGCGGCGGAGCTGATCACCGCGCCGCATGAATTGGAAGACCCGACCGCGGATGCGCCCTTCACGCCAGTGAAGGGTGTTGTGCATCGCTACCCGGATCGCGCGCTGCTGAAACCCTTGCTCGCCTGCCCGGTCTATTGCCGGTTTTGCTTCCGCCGCGAAAAGGTGGGGCCCGATGGGGGATTGCTGACCGAAGCGGAATTGCAGGAAGCGCTGGCGTGGTTTGAAGCCAATACGGCGATCCGAGAGGTGATCCTGACCGGCGGCGATCCGCTCATGCTTTCTGCGCGGCGCCTGGATGAAATCCTGAGGCGGCTTGCTGGCATGGCGCATATCGAAAGCTTACGCATCCACACCCGCGTGCCGGTCGCTGATCCGGCGCGGGTGACGGCTGCGCTGGTGGGCGCGATGCGGCAAGCGAAGCCGGTTTTCATCGCGGTGCACGCCAATCACGCGCGCGAATTCACGCCGGATGCGGCAGGGGCGCTGGTGCGCTTGGCCGATGCTGGCGTACCGTTGCTTGGGCAATCCGTCTTGCTGCGCGGCGTGAATGATGATGCGCCGGCGCTGGAGGCGCTGCTGCGCGCGATGATCCGCAACCGCATAAAACCCTATTACCTGCACAGCCTGGACGCCGCCCCAGGCACGGCGCGGTTTCAGGTGCCGGAAGAAGATGGCCTGGCGCTGATGGCGGCATTGCGCGGAAGGCTGCCCGGCCATGCACTGCCGCTTTTTGTGCGCGAAACACCAATGGGGGGCGGGAAGAAGCCGCTGGCATAGGCCGCCGGGCGTGCCTGATGGCCCCAGGCGCTCTTGCCGGGATTTAATTATTGCGTGGTCGTATGAAGCGGTCCTAGGCTCAAGAACAATCTACCCTCTCCTCGAGGAAATGAGCCATGTCCGGAGCGTCAGCCATCGCGCCCAATTACCCGCTTGACCCGGCCTATACCCGCAGGCCCCCCATCGCCTTGCTGGAACAGATTGAGCAATTGCAGCGTGATGGGCTGTTGCTGCTGGATCATTTGACCAAGCGCAGCGAGAGGGTTTTTGTCGTTGCGTCAGCCGACAAGAAGCCTCCAGCAGATGATGGTGCCAAGCCGGGCTTGGCGGGCCTTTCCTTCGAACCATTGCGGCGATCGCCCGAAGAGATTGCCAAGGCTGAGCTCGGCTTGCGCGATCTTGCGCTATTGGTGGATGAACTCTCCCGCCTTGCGGCGCCGGTCACTCCAAGGACCATACGCAATTCCCAGCAAGGTTGGCTGGGCCCCTTTGATTTGTCGCTGGTGGCTCTGCTGATCGTCACATTGTTCCTTTCGGTCGCAGTTTTCTGGCGCGTGGATGAAGCGCGCAGCCTGATCAATCAAACTAGGCAGGCACAAGCGGCCGCTAATGAGATTTATGGTCGGCTCAATCTTCTCGACAGGAGAGGGCATTTCACCCGTGTTCCCAAGTCAGGGGAATCCGACCCTTTAGAAATGGGGACTCTCTGTAACCTGGATGATCAACTGCCGTTTTATGTACCTAAAACGCCCGAAGCCGAAGGGCTATGTTCCGGGCTTGCGCAACAAAAAGCCCGTGAGACAATCCTGTTCGACCGTCTCAGGACATGGAATTGCAACTTGACGCAGGATTGGGCGACCGGCTGGATCATCACGCCATTGGTGTCGGTGGCAGGGAAAAAGAATGACCCTAAAGCGCTCCATTATGGGGCTTGTGAAGCGCTCGAACCACACGTGGTGGAGAGTGGAAGCGCTTCCTATCACTGGCAGCGATCCGAACGCCGCACGGTGACGGTCCTGACACTCTTGGCAAACCATATCCTGCCGGGGCTCCTCGCCCTGCTTGGCGCCTCAATCTATCTCCTGCGGCTGCGTCAGCGGCAGAAGGCGCGATCAGTCCTTGAAGATGCCGGTATGGCCGGCCTTGCCCGCTTGCTCATGCCGGCCGCCTTGGGTGGCTTACTGGGTCTTGTGTGGACAGGCGGGGGTGATGTGATCAATCCAAACAGCCTGACCCTACAAAATATCACGGTTTCATTGCCTCTCACCGCCTTTGTCTTGGGGTATGCCTTTGACCCGATATTGGAATGGCTCGAAAACAAGATCCGGGAAACCCTGATCGGCAAGCAATCAGAAACCCGGCCCGTTCCGTTATCGTGAGGAGTGTCCGGCTTTCTAGTGATTTTGACTGATGCATGACGCGCCGCGGCTCAACTTCTTTTGAGCCGCGGCTACCCTGGTGCAGGCCCTTAACGGCTCTCGACTCTTTTCTGAACCAGGTCCAAGTTTCCTGCAGTGGCGACACCAGATCGCCCTTTAGGGAGAAGAAAATGGCTTTGAACAGAAGAAATATCCTGAAGGCCAGCGCAGCCGCGCCTTTGGGTGGGCTGCCCTGGCGCAGCGCCAAGGCGCAGGCCGCCAATACCATCAAGCTTGGCGTGCCAGTCGATATGTCCGGCATGTATCGTGATGTCACCGGCAGCACCTCGGTCGCTGCCGCGCGGCAAGCGGTACAGGATTTCGGCCAGCGCGGCTTCAATGTCGAAGTCGTCTTTGCGGATCATCAAAATCGCCCGGATGTCGGCGTGAATATTGCACGCCAATGGTTTGATCGTGATGGTGTGGATGCGCTGGTGGATGTCGCCACATCTTCGGTGGCACTCGCCGCCAATGACATCTGCCGCGAAAAGAACAAGGTGCATATCAACAGCTCAGCCGCGACATCGGATCTGACAGGCGCGCGCTGCTCACCCAATATGGTCCATTGGACCTATGACACATGGATGCTGGCCAATTCCGTCGGTGGTGCGACGGTGCGCGCCGGTGGCGATGCCTGGTTCTTCATCACGGCAGATTACGCCTTCGGCCATGCGCTGGAACGCGACACTGCCGGCTTTGTGCGGGGCGCTGGCGGGCGCGTGCTGGGTTCGGTGCGCACGCCCTTTCCGGGGACCTCCGATTTCTCCTCCTTCCTTGTGCAAGCGCAAGCCAGCCGCGCCAATGTCATCGGTCTTGCCAATGCGGGGACGGATACGATCAATTGCGTGAAGCAGGCCGCTGAATTCGGGCTCAATCGGCGCGGTGTGCGGCTTGCGTCGCTGTTGCTTTTCATCACGGAAGTGCATTCGCTATCCTTGCGGACGGCCCAAGGGCTGATCGTGACGGAAAGCTTCTATTGGGATTTGAATGACCGCACCCGCGCCCTTACGCAGCGCATGCGCCCGCATATCGGCAATGCCGGCTTCGCCAGCACCCATGCCGGTACCTATGCCGGTGCATTGCATTACCTGAAGGCAGTGGCCGATATGGGCGTTGCGGCCGCCAAGGCCGATGGCGCGGCGGCGGTTGCGCGCATGAAGGCGATGCCAACGGATGATGACGCCTTTGGCCGCGGCAGTATTCGCGCCGATGGGCGGAAGATCCACCCGTCTTTCCTGTTTGAGGTGAAAAAGCCCGAGGAAAGCCGCGGCCCCTGGGATTACTACAAGCTTTTGCAAACCACCGAAGCCGACAAGGCTTTCCGCCCGCTCAATGAGGGCAACTGCAATCTAGTCAGAAGCTGAACATCACGTCGCGCCGCGACATTGGGTGCATGCGCCCAATGTCGCGTGCCTCACGCCATAACCTCAATGGCCGTCAGCCCCGCGGCCAAAACGCGCAGAAGATCGCACTGTTCCAACGCAATGCAGCCCTCGGTCGGGCTGAAGCCAGGGCGCGCGAGGTGCAGGAAAATCGCACTGCCGCGCCCGCGCGCCACCGGTGCATCATTCCAGCCAAGCACGGCAATCACATCGTAGATTTCATCCGCGCGCCAAAGCTCCTCATGCCGCGCGGGATGCGGCAGGCGGATTTGCGTATTGTAATCGGCATGGGCGGGATCATCGCACCAGCCATCATCGGGGGCGATGGGTGCTACCGGCACTGCGGCGCGCGGCGGCGCCAGACGATCCGCGCGATAGAGCAAACGCCGGAGCGGCAATAAGCCAATCGGCGTTGCGCCATCGCCTTCGCGCTTATCGGCACGCCTGCCGCCCTTGCCGATGGCGCAACGAAAAACGCCACCTTGGAAACGTAGCAGCCCATCCGGGCCAAGCTGCGCCACACCCTTTGGGCCCATCGCCTATCCCAGCATATGGCCGAAGCGGCGCGCCTTTGTGTCCAGATAGGCGTCATTCACACCATTGGGGTCGAACTGATGCGCTTCGCGGCCCACCACATCAATGCCACAGGCAGCCAACCCCGAAATCTTATCCGGGTTATTGGTGAGCAGCCGCACCCGCGTCAGCCCCACTTCACGCAGCATGGTGGCGCCCACCAGGAAGTTGCGTTCATCCGCGCCATAGCCAAGCGCGCGATTGGCATCGAGCGTATCAAGCCCGCGATCCTGCAGCGTATAGGCGCGCAGCTTGTTCACAAGGCCAATGCCACGCCCTTCCTGCGCCAAATACAGCAGCACCCCGCCTGCCGGGTCTTCCGCCATGCGCTTGATGGCGCCGCGCAGCTGCGGCCCGCAATCGCAGCGGAGCGAGCCCAAAAGATCACCGGTGAAACATTCGGAATGCGCCCGCGCCAAGGGGGCTTGGCCGGCTGCTGCGCTTGCTTCCGGATCGCCCACCAGAATGGCCAAATGCTCAATCCCGCCATCGGCGGCGCGGAAAGCGATGATGCGCGCCTCCGGCGCATCTTCCAGCGGCACGCGGGCTTCGGCCACGCGCTTCAGGCTGGAAGCGGCGCTGATCGGGTAGCTCAGAATATCCTCTGCCGGGACAGTCAGCAGTGAAAGCCGTTCGGCCACACCGGGGGCGACGGGGGCCACCACCAGCGCGGGCAGCAAGCGCCCAAGCTTGGCCAGCGCAAGGGCAGCAGTGGCCAGCGGGGGTGGGGCCACCTGCTCGGCCTCGGCAGGCAGAAGGCTTTCGGCGGTGGGGTCGGCAAAGCCGCGCAGCCTGGCGGGGTCCAAAGCGGCCGGGGGCAGGCGCAGCGCCACAACGGGCTGATCCTCGGCCTGGGTTACGGGGCGGCGCAGCAACGCCGCGGCACGCATTGGCGCCAGCAGCAAAACCGGCACGGCCAGCCCGGCGCCGGCGATATCTGTCAGGCCCGCCGCGCCCAGCGTTTCCGCCGCGCCCACCAGCAAGGCGGTTTCCTGCTGGACAATCAGCACGGGCGTACCGCGGCGCAAATCCGAAATGGCGCGATGCACTCCACGCATGGCCAAGCGGCGCGGATCAAGACTGGGTTCAGGGTGCTGCGGCAAAAGGCCACCTTGTGGGGACATGTGACGGGTTTCCATTAGGCCGATATTCAACCATTGGGAATGTGGCACTGATACGGCGCTTTACGACCCCAAGGCCAGAAAGAAGCCCGGCCTTGCCCAGACTGCCTTGCGGCCGGGGCGGGGCGGGTGGCATCCTGTTCCGCGAAAGACGGGCCGCTGCTTCCATCGCGGCAGCGCCCATGACCAAGAATGAGGCCTATCGCCGATGACCCCGCCGCATCCCGTGCTGATCGTGGATGGCAATGACCGGCTGAGGACAAGCCTTGCCGAACAATTGGCCTTCGGGAGTGAATTCACTGCCACAGGCGCCGCCAGTATTGCCGCCGCTGATGCGCTGATCCGCGCCGATGGCAACCGCTTTGCCGCCATGCTGCTTGATCTTGGGCTGCCTGATGGCTCTGCGCGGGAGTTTTGCGCAAAACTCCGCCGTTCGGGGCTGCGCATGCCCATTATCATCCTGGCCGGGGCAGCCGGAGAGGCAGAGGTGCTGCGCTGCCTGGATGCCGGGGCGAATGACGCCATTACCAAGCCGCTCCGTATGCAGGATCTGATCGGCAAGCTCCGCGCCCAGATTGCGCGTGCCGCGGATGGGGAAGGTGGGGTTTGCACCATCGGGCCCTATGAGTTTCGCCCCGCCGCCAAGCTGTTGCAGGAAGCGCGGCGTGGGCGGAAAATTCGCCTGACGGAAAAGGAAACGGCGATCCTGGCCTTCCTGCTTGGTGCTGGCGGGCAGCCGGTTTCACGTGAAATCCTGCTGAGCGAGGTCTGGGGCTATAACAGCAAGGTCACCACGCATACGCTGGAGACGCATATTTATCGGCTGCGCCAGAAGATCGAACCCAACCCGGCAGAGGCGCGCATTCTGCTGACCGATGCGGGCGGCTATCGGTTGGAGGCTGGGTAGGGCCGCGAAGCTCCCCGATCAATGCTTCCAAATGATCTCGGCGGGGGGCGCTTCGGTCGGGTCCACGCGCAGCATTTGGCCATTCATCACGCTTTTGCCGGTAAAGGCCAGGATGAAGCCCCAATGGGACACCACAAGGGTATGGGACCAATCCTGCAGCGCGGCCATTTCGTCGCGGAATAGCTGCGCGCGGTCAATCACCTGTTCGGCCGGTTCTTCCACGGGCGGCCACCAGACCTCGTCTATATGGTCCAGCACCACATGCGGGAAATCGAGCCGCAATTCAGTCACCGGCCGGCCGATATCGCAGGTGAAGGCATAGCGTTCGCGCACGGTTGGCGTCACGGTCAGCGGCACATTCAAGCGGCGCGCCACCGGCAGGGCAGTTTGCAAGGCGCGGGTATAGGGGGAGACGATAATGCGCCTGATCCCCTCATGCGCCAGCGCCTCGGCCGCTTCTTCGGCCTGGGTTTGGCCGAGCGGTGTCAATTTCGGGTCTATGATGCCGGGGTCTTTGCGGGTTTGGGTGAAAAGCAGGTTGAATTCGCTTTGCCCGTGCCGAAGCAGAATCACGTTGAGTCACCCTTGTTTGAACCCGGTTTGTCTAGCGAGGCTCCCGCACACTCGCAACCGGCCTGGTTTTTGGGCAATCGCCGCCGCGCGTGCGTAATTCCTTCGTTGCTTCGCGCGATCCAAGCGTTGCCCTTGGGCGCCCGAGACCCTAGATTAGAGGCTAAGGAGCAAAAGCATGGGTGGCTTGCCGATAGATCTGATCCTCTTTGCGATGGTGGCGGCATTTTTGGTGCTGCGCCTGAGGAGCGTGCTTGGCCGCCGGACGGGGTTTGAGCGCCCGCCGCAGACCGAAGCCGCGCCGGTGCCCGCCGGGCGAGGCCCCGCGACCGAGGTGGAGATAGCCGCCAAACCGTCCCAGGGCGGTGCACGGCGTGTCATTCCTGATCCGCGCAGCCCGGTGGGTGAGGCGCTGATGCAAATCCAGAAGCGTGACCGCAGCTTTGATCCCAACCGCTTTCTGGATGGCGCCGAAACCGCCTTTGGCATGATTGTGGAAGCCTTTGCCCGCGGTGACCGCGCCACCTTGAAGCCGCTTTTGTCTGAGGAGGCCTTTGCCGGCTTTGACCAGGCGATTTCGGCGCGTGAGGCCGCCGGGGAGACCCAGCGCACGGAACTCCGCAGTGTTGAGGAAAGCGGCATTGAAGCGGCGGAACTCCGCGGCTCTGTGGCCGAGGTTACGGTGCGTCTGGTGACGGACCAGATCAATCTGGTGCAGGCGCGCGATGGCTCCATTGTGTCGGGTGCGGAAGCGGTGACGGAGCTGACCGATGTCTGGACCTTCCAGCGTGACCTCAATAGCGCCGACCCGACCTGGCGCCTGGTGGGCAGCACTGCCGCCTAGTGCGGTGTTCGTTATGGCGGGGTCCGGGGTGAGATTATCGCCCCGGCCTGATCAGCCGTGACCCAGCACCTTGCCTATATAGATTTCCTCCCCCGCTTGCCGCTTTGGCTGCTGGCGCTTTTTGCGGCCCTGTCGCTGCTTTTCCTGGCCTATGGGCTTTATCAGCGCGCGCGCGGCATTTGGTGGCGGGCGCTGGCGGTGGTGATCCTGCTGGGCGCACTCGGCAATCCGCGCCTGTTGCGGGAAGAACGCGAAACACGGCCGGATATCGCGATCCTGGCCGTTGACCGCAGCGACAGCACAGGGATTGCTGATCGGGCTGAACGCATCGCCGCCGCGCGCGTCGCCTTGGAAGCGCGGGCCGCGCGCCTGCCTGCACTTGATTTGCGGGTGGTTGAAGTGCCCGAAGCCGGCCAGCGCGGCACGGCGTTGTTTTCGGCTTTGGGTGCGGCCTTGGCCGATGTGCCTCGGGCGCGGCTTGCGGGCGTGATCGCGCTGACCGATGGCCAGGTGCATGACGCGCCGGCGCTGCTGCCTTTCGACGCGCCGTTTCATGTGTTGCTGCCGGGCCGCGCCGGCGAAATTGATCGGCGCCTCCGCCTGGTTTCGGCCCCTGGCTTTGGCATTGTCGGCCAGCAGGTGGAATTGCGCGTGGTGATTGAGGATTTGGGCGCAGCCGCCGGCGGCAATGCGGGGCTGATTATCCGCCGCGATGGTGGTGCGCCGCGGCGTGAGGAAATCCCGATTGGGCGTGAACACGCGATTTCCGTCCCCGTCGCGCGCGGCGGCCCGATGGTGATTGAACTTGAAGCCGAACCCCGCGCGGGGGAGGTCAGCGCGCTCAATAACCGCCAGGTGGTCACGGTAAATGGTGTGCGGGATCGGCTGCGCGTACTGCTGGTCTCCGGGGAGCCACATGCCGGCGAACGCGCCTGGCGGCGGCTATTGAAGGCTGATCCCAATGTGGATTTGGTGCATTTCACCATTCTGCGCCCGCCGGAGAAGGATGATCTGACGCCGCTCAATGAATTGGCACTGATTGCCTTTCCGGTGCGTGAGCTGTTTCAGGTGAAGCTGCGTGAATTCGATTTGATTGTGTTTGACCGCTTCACCAATCGCGGCCTGCTGCCGCCGGCCTATATGCGCAATATTGCCGATCATGTGCGCGCGGGTGGGGCGCTGTTGATGAGTGTCGGGCCGGAATTCGCGGGGCCGGCTTCCTTGGCCTTTACGCCGCTATCGCAGGTATTGCCTGCGCGCCCAATGGGCCGTGGTGCGGGGGTGGAGGAAGGGCCGTTCCGCCCGCGCATCAGCACGCTTGGCGCGCGCCATCCGGTGACCGAAGCTTTGGCAGGGGCCAATGGCGCTTCAACAGAAGCAAGCTGGGGCCGCTGGTATCGCTGGCTGCGCGGTGAGGCACGCGGCGGCATGGCGGTGATGGAGAGCCCCGAGGGTACACCCTTGCTGGTGCTGGATCGCGTTGGTGAAGGGCGCGTGGCGCTGCTGATGTCCGACCATATCTGGCTATGGGGGCGCGGGCATGATGGCGGCGGCCCGCAGGAAGAATTGCTGCGCCGCATCGCCCATTGGTTGATGCGCGAAACGACACTGGAAGAAGAAGATCTGACGGCGCGGATTGATGCCGGACGGATGGCGATTGCCCGCCGCAGCCTGGAAGCGGCACCGCCACCGGAAGTGACCATCACGGCGCCAGATGGCACGCGCAGCACCATCCGGCTGGAAGAAGCCGGTGGCGGGCGCGCGATTGCCGATATTGCCGCGCGCATGCCCGGCGTATGGCAGGTGGGCGATGGCAAGCGCGTGGCTTTTGCCGCTGCTGCGGTGGCCAATCCTTTGGAAATTGCTGATCTGCGCGCGGATGGCGAAAGGCTGCGCCCGCTGGTGCAAGGCCGTGGCGCGCTCCGTTGGTTGGGTCAGGATGCCGCACCCGCGCTGCCGGAATTGCGCATGGTGACCGCAGGGCGAGAGGTTGCGGGCGCGGGTTGGATAGGCTTGCGACGCAATGCCGATCACAGCGTGATCAGCATTTCCGCCTTGCCCTTGCTGCCGCCATGGTTGGCGCTTTTATTGTTGCTCGGCACCGTGGTGTTGGCCTGGCGGCAGGAAGGGCGGTGATACGTATCCCGTGAAGATTCGTTCACTGGACACGCATTAAGTTTTTTTGGTCGTATTTTCCGAGTCGCCAAGTGTTGCCACTTGGCTTGAAAATACGCCGCACGCCAGCGCCTTTCTTTGCGCGGCTTTACCGCGCGGACGCAAGCCGCATCGCGGAAGGCGCCGGCAGTTCAATCTCGATCTCCAGCGTGGACATATCCCCGCCGCGATCGAGATGTACATTCACCTTGCTCGGATCAATCGCGACATAGCGCGCGACAACCGCGACCAATTCCTGTTGCAGCTTCGGCAGGAAATCCTCCCGATTGCGGCCAATGCGCTCATGCGCCAGCACAATCTGAAGCCTTTCCTTGGCGGCCGCGGCGCTGTCATCCTTGCGTCGGCCACGGAAGAAATCGAGCCAGGACATTACGCGGCCCTCCCACCAAACAAGCGCCGGAACAGGCCCTTGCGCTCCGCTTCCAGGAAGCGATGTGGCACATCTTCACCCAAGAAGCGCGAAACCGCATCCGTATAGGCCTGGCCCGCGATGCTTTCATTATCCATGATTACCGGCGTGCCGGTATTGGAAGCGCGCAGCACGCTTTCGCTTTCCGGGATCACGCCAAGCAGAGGGATGGCGAGGATTTCGCGAATATCATCCAGCTTCAGCATTTCACCCTTTTCCACGCGGTTCGGGTCAAAACGCGTCACCAGCAGATGTTCCTTCACCGGGTCGCGCTTTTCTTCCGCGCGCTTCGATTTGGATTGCAGCACGCCAAGAATGCGGTCCGAATCCCGCACCGAGGAGACTTCCGGGTTCGTCACCACAATCGCCTGATCGGCGAAATAGAGTGCCAGCAGTGCGCCCTTTTCAATGCCGGCTGGGCTGTCGCACAGGATGTAATCGAATTCCTTGGACAATTCCTCGATGATCTTGGCAACCCCTTCCTTGGTCAGCGTATCCTTATCTTTGGTCTGGGACGCCGGCAGGATGGAAAGGGTTTCCACGCGCTTGTCGCGGATCAGCGCCTGGCTCAGCCGCGCCTCACCCTGGATGACATTGATGATGTCAAACACCACGCGCCTTTCGACACCCATGATGAGGTCGAGGTTGCGCAAGCCCACATCGAAATCAATCACCACCGTCTTCTTGCCGCGCTGGGCAAGGCCGGTTGCGAAGGCGGCGCTGGATGTCGTTTTCCCGACGCCGCCCTTGCCCGATGTCACCACGATAACCTGAGCCATTTCCTATGCCTCCCTAAGACTTTAATGCACAGCGATCAGGTGATGGGGTCGAAGCGCATGCGCTCACCCACCAGCCGCACCTGCATCGCCTTGCCGATTTGTGCTGCCGGAAAGCCTTCCCGCACGGCGTAGAAGCCGGCGATGGAAACCAGTTCCGGATCGAAATTCAGCGCAAAAACCCGCGCTTCCATATTGCTGGCGCCACCTGCGATGGCGCGGCCACGCAAAGCGCCATAGACATGGATATTGCCATCCGCGATCACTTCCGCCCCCGCATTGACGGTGGAGGTGATGATCAGATCAGCCCCTTCCGCCCAAATGCGCTGGCCGGCGCGCACAGGTTGTTCCACCACCATGGTGCTGCGCGCGGCGGCCGGCTTGGCAGCGGGCGGCGGTGGCGCAGCGGCCGCTTGTGGGGCGCCATCACTGGGCGCAGCGGGCACCGCGATATCATCCGTTTCCTTGCCGCCGACACTGCGCACCGGTGGCAGGCCATAAGACAGCGCCGCATTGCGCATCTCCGCCGTGCCGCCAGTGGTGCCGATCGGCATGATCTCAAGCTCACGCAGGCCCTTGATCAGGCCTGGGAAATCCACCTCATTCGGTGGGACCTGAATGTCACTCAGCCCCAGCACGATGGGTGCGAAGCGCAGAAACCCCGGTGCGCGGCGGAATTGATCGCCAATGGCGGGCACTACCGCTTCGGGCCGATGATCCAGCAGGCGCAGCACAAGCAAATTGAAATTCGCCCCGCGCAGGCGAAAGGGTTCAATGCGGGTGGCGGTATCGGGCCTGGGCGCGGCGCTGGACATGAAACTCCTGGGGGCCTTATCTCGATGCGCCTTCGAGTTATCCACAGCTTCTAGTGGGTGTCCCCGGCGGCACCCACAAGATATAGCGTCTTCCGATGAGCGGGCGAAGGGGTTGGATGCTTCCTGCTGATCTGGCAGGGCCTTAGCGCGCGAAGTTCAGAAATGCCTCAAACCGCGACTCGGGGCGCGCCTTGCGGGGCTGACCGGGGCGCCAAGCTCGGGCAGAATGAGGGCGCCAGAGGAGCGAAGATTGTGAAGCCCATCCGCCTTGCCGAACCCTTCCGCGCCGTCTTTTACGCGCCCTTTTATGTCGCCGAACAGCGCGGCTTTTACGCGCGCCATGGCGTGACCGTGACCCGCGCCACGGCCGGTGACCCGACCCGGGCGGCGGAGGCGCTGCTTGCCGATCAGGCCGATGTCGCCTGGTCCGGCCCGATGCGCATGATCATGATGCGCGCTGCCGATCCCAACTGCCCCTTGCGGTCCTTTTGCGCGGTGGTGATGCGCGATCCCTTCATGCTGCTCGGCCACGGGCCAAACCCCGGCTTCAGCCTGAGGGATCTGCCCAAGTTCCGCTTCGGCAGCGTCAAGGAAGTGCCGACCCCCTGGTGGTGCTTGCAGGATGATTTGCGCCAGGCGGGTGTGGACCCGGATGCCATGGCGCGCGTGACGGACAAGACCATGGCGGAAAATGCCGATGCGGTGGCCGAGGGCCGCTTGGATGTCGCGCAAATGTTCGAACCCTTCGCGACACGGCTGGAAGCCAAGGGCGGCGCGGTGTGGCATCGCGCTTCGGATCGCGGCCCCAGCGCCTATACCGCGCTTTATGCAACGGCTTCGAATATCCAGCGCTTCAGCGCGGAGTTTGAAGCCATGACACGCGCCTTGGCGGATGCCTTGGCCTTTGTTTACGCCGCACCTGCGGCGGAGATCGCCGCAAGTGTCGCACCACTTTTCCCCGATGTGACCTTGGCCGAGTTGACCCATGGCCTGGCCCGCTATCAGGCCGCGCGGCTTTGGCCCGAGACGCCGCATTTCCCCGAAGCCGCCTTCACGCAGTTGCGGGGCGCCATGAAAAGCGCGGGCGTGATTGCGCGTGAGCCAAGCTTCGCCGATTGCGTTGATAATGCGATTGTCACGCGCGCCTTGGGCCGTTAGGGGCAGCGCATGAGCAAGCAACGCGGCCGACGCGCCGATTACGCCATGTTTGTGCCCATCGCGACACGCTGGATGGATAATGACGTCTATGGCCATATCAACAACGTCATCTATTATTCCTGGATAGATAGCGCGGTGGCGCGCTTCCTGACGTCGTCCGGCTTTTTGCATATCCCGACAGCGCCGGTGATTGGCCTGGTCGTGGAAACGCAATGCCGCTACTTCGCGCCCATCGCTTTTCCGGATGACATCACCTGCGGTGTGCGCTGCGCGCGTGCGGGCACTACATCGGTCCGTTATGAGGTCGGCATCTTCCGCAATGATGAGGATGAGGCGAGTGCGGAGGGCTATCTGGTGCATGTCTATGTGGATCGCGCCACGCAGAAAACGCCCACACCCTTGCCCGATACGCTGCGCGCTGCGCTTCAGCGCATCACCCTGAACCCTTCGTAATTTCAAGGAACACCTTATGTCCGTTGCACCGCTCAAGCGCCTTGCCATTCTGGATGATTACCAGGGCGTGGCGCTTTCCCTCGGCCCTTGGGAGAAGCTGCCAAAGGGGCTCGAGATCACGGTTTTTCGCGATACCATCACCGATCACGCGGCGTTGGTGGAACGGCTGAAACCCTTTGATGCCATCCTGGCGATGCGCGAAAGAACGCCCTTTCCGCGTGCCTTGATCGAAGCCTTGCCCAACCTGCGTTTGATCATCACAACGGGTGGGCGCAATCGTTCCATTGATGCCGCCGCTTGCGCTGAACGTGGCGTGGTTTTTTGCGGCACAGGAACTTCGGGCGATCCGACCGCGGACCTCACCTGGGGGCTGATCCTTTCCCTGGTGCGCGATATTCCGCGCCAGCAGGAAGCGCTGCGCGCCGGGCGCTGGCAGACGCATGTAGGGCTGGGGCTGGAAGGCAAGACGCTCGGCGTTATCGGGCTTGGCAAGCTTGGCGGGCGCGTTGCCAAAATCGGTCAGGCCTTCGGTATGAAGGTGCTCGCCTGGTCCAGCAACCTGACGGAGGAACGTGCCGCCGAGATTGGCGCGACACGCGTGGACAAGGCGACATTGCTGCGCGAAGCCGATGTGGTGACGCTGCACCTGGTTCTATCGGATCGGTCGCGCAATACCATCACCGCGCCTGATCTCGCTTTGATGAAACCAACATCCTTCATCGTGAACACCAGCCGCGGGCCGCTGATTGAACAGGCAGCCTTGATTGCCGCCTTGCAGGAAGGCCGCATCGCCGGCGCCGGCTTGGATGTGTTTGATATTGAACCCCTGCCTGCGGATCACCCGATCTTGAGCGCACCCAATACCGTGCTGACGCCGCATCTTGGTTACGTGACGGAACAGAATTACCGCACCTATTACGAAGTGACCGTTGCCGCCATCAATGCCTTCATGGCCGGCACCCCGATTGGAGTGATCAAGCCATGACAAGCCCCTATAGGCTCGCCGAAGGCTGGGCTGGCTGGCCCCAGGCCGCGCGCGATGCGGCTTATGACAACCTCAATGGCGTGGCGGATAGCGCGGCGCAGGTTGCCAATCGCAATGCCCTATCTGACGCGTTTCGCGCCAAGCACACCGGGCATCTTGATCTGCCCTTCGGCAGCGGCGAACGCGAGAAATGGGATCTCTACCCCGCCGCGCGCGCGGACGCGCCCTGCCTGGTTTTCATCCATGGCGGCTATTGGCAGCGCAATCGGCGGGAAGATTTCGCCATCATGGCCGAAGGCGCCTTGGCCGCTGGCTGGTCGGTTGGGATTTGCGGCTATACGCTGGCGCCTGAAGCATCCATGACCCGCATTGTCGCTGAAATCCACGCCGCGCTGGATTGGCTCGGCGCGCATGGCGCCGCGCATGGCGTGGCGGGCAAGGTGGTTGCTTCCGGCTGGTCTGCCGGCGGGCATTTGGCGGCGCTGGCGGCAGAACATCCCTTGGTGGTGGGCGCGCTTGCTATGTCCGGGATTCATGAATTGGCCCCGATTGCCGAGACCAATTTGAACGACAAGCTGCATTTGACGCCCGCCGAAATCGCGGCGCATTCGCCGATCCGCCGGCCGGTGGTGCAGAAGCCGATCGCCATTGCCTATGGTGCGCGGGAATTGCCGGAACTGCGTCGGCAAAGCCGGGTGTTTCATCGCCACCGGGCAGAGGCGCAAGCGCCCGGCGCGCTGATCCCAGTGCCAGAGGCGGATCACTTTCGCGTGCTGGAGGCGCTCTGGCGCCGCGATGGGGTGTTGTTGCGCGCCGCAGCGGAGGTTTTGGCGGCGGCGGGGTAGGATTAGCGGCGCCCGGCTATACTGGTTAGGAGCGCGCGTTCGTCCGCGCGGAGCCCGTTTGCGCCGGGGCAATCATCGCCAAGCATGCGGGTGGCTATCGTTTCGACGTGGTCGCCGAGGTCGCGGATTTCTCCGTATTGAATCTGTTCTAAAATCATGCGCGCGATACGTGGAGCATGATCGGGTCTGCAGGCGAGGTCGCCAAGCCGCTTGGCGACAGCCTCCGGTAGCGGGGTGGGGTGAGTGTTCCAAGCGCCTTCCTCGGTTTCAGCGCCCGCGGGCGCTTTGTCCGCCGTCAGCACCGCGAGGCTTCGCCGCGCCGCGTCTCGCCGCTCTCCGGCAGGGATGGACTTGATCCATTCCTCAATCCAGACAGCCCAGGAGCGCGGGTTAGGGCAGGCCGCACCAGGTCGAACCCTATCCGGGCAGGGTGGTGCGTCGCTGAACCCCAGATCGCGCAGTTGCGCATCATCCAGCGCTGCGCCGGGCGCCCGTAAGCGCCAAATTTGCGCGTCTGCAATCAAGGCGCCCTGCAACTGCGCCCGACTTAGCAAAGCGCCTTGCAACTGCGCCCCACGAAACGACGCGCCCTGCAACTGCGCCCCAAAAAGTGACGCGCCCTGCAACTGTGCCTCATGGAGCGAAGCTCCCTGCAATTGCGTGTGAAAAAGCGACGCGCCCTGCAAATGCGCCCCTGCAAGCGAGGCGCCCTGCAACTGTACCCCTCTTCGCCCAATCAGCTGCGCGCCCTGCAGGTGCGCTTCCATAAGCAGCGCACCCTGCAACTGCGTATTGACAAGCAGCGCGCCCTGCATCTTCGCCCCGATAAGCTGCGCGCTCTGCAACTGCGCCCCTTCAAGCCAAGCGCCCTGCAACTGCGCCTCAATAAGCAACGCACGCTGCAAATGCGCCGCATAAAGCGACGCGCCCTGCAAATGCGCCCGACGGAGCGACGCACCTTCCAATTGCGCTCCAAAAAGCGATGCGCCTTGTAAATGTGCTTCTTCAAATCGCGCGCCCTGCAAATGTGCCCGGTCAAGCCGCGCGCCTTGCAGCTGTGCTCCGTCAAGTTTCGCCTGCGGCATGCGTGCCTCATCCAGCCGCGCACCTTGCAAATCGGCCTGGGTCAAATCCACATTGAAAAACTGGCTCTTCGACAAATCAGCAAAGCGCAGCCGTGTGTTCCGCAATACCAAAGGCTCAAAGGCAGCGCGCCGAGTCGCGTCCAATGCTTCACCGGCGAGCACATCCACAAAGGTGCGGCTATCATAGATCTTGCCCACCAGGGTGCGCCCCGGCACGGAAAGATATCGGCACCCCAGCCCGACATGGGGGCACAGCAGCAAATCCACCGGCTGGCGCAATCCTGCAATCGCCAGCCTGACCCGTATGTCAGGTTCGGGGTCGTCAGTCTCCGCCGACCTTTTCTGTCTTACCTCCCGTTTCAATTCCTCCCACTTCCCCGCCCCCACCGTGGTCGCCTCTGCGCTCGGCACCCGGCACCAGGCAAAGTTAAACCCCAGCACCGCCGCCGGCAGCAGAAAGCGCCCGCGCCTGAACAGCCAGCGCATCACCGAATCCCCCGAAGGCCTTTGCCGGCGGAAAAACCAGATCAGCAGCAGGATATCGAGCAGGATGGTGGTGTGATGCACGATATTCACCACATGGCTCTGCAAACGGAGCGAGCCAAGCTGCACCAGCAGCAGCACCGCCACCGGAAATACCGCCAGCATGAAGCGATAGGTCCAACGGAAGACAAAACTCGCCTCCGGCTGCACCGCTGCCTGGATGAATTCCGTATTCGCCAGCAATTGCAGGCAGCGGTCGCGGTCGCGCTGCAGCGGCACATGGGCGCGCAGCTCTGCTTCAAAATGCCGAAGGTTCTGCATCAGCAGGTCAAAGCGGATCAGCGTATAAAGATGCAAAGCCAGGAAGATCGCCGGCATGAAGCCGAAGGAAAGCACCACCGGCACGGTTAGGCCGCCAAGCTGCGAAATGCTGATGGATTTGCCGATCAGCAAATCCTCATCGGTGGCCGAGAAGGAGGTGGCGAGGAGAAAGAGGCCGATAAAAACAAAAGCCACCGCGCCAAGCTGCGCCGATTTCGCGCCATCATTAATGGCCGAGATCAATTTCCCGATATAGGGCGGCGGGTCAAAGGCGCTCATTGAACCTTCAGCATAATGACGCCGCCGCAGGGGATGCAAGCGCCCCTGCAGCCCGCCCCCAAACAAAAACGGCGCGGGAAGGCCCCGCGCCGTTTTGCTGACCTGCGGCTAAGGCAGGATCAGGCCGACTTCGCCATGATCTCATCCGCGATATTGCGCGGCACCGGATCATAATGATGGAACTGCATGGAGAAGGAAGCGCGCCCCTTCGTCATGCCGCGCAAATTGGAAATATAGCCGAACATTTCCTTGAGCGGCACATGCGCGCGCACGATAACGCTGGTGCCCGCCATATCCTGGCTTTGGATCACGCCGCGGCGGCGGTTCAAGTCACCCACCACATCGCCCACGTGATCAGATGGCGTGGTCACTTCCACGTCCATGATCGGTTCCAGGATCACCGGGCCGGCCTTCTTCATGCCTTCGCGGAAGCAAGCCTTGGCGGCGATTTCAAACGCCAGCGCGCTGGAGTCAACGTCGTGATACTTGCCATCCACCAGGCTGTATTTGAAGTCCACGGTGGGGAAGCCGGCCAGCACGCCGGTATCGGCCTGCACCTTGATGCCCTTTTCAACCGCCGGGATGTATTCCTTCGGCACCGCACCGCCCACAACGCCATTGTGGAATTCGATCCCAGCGTTCCGTTCCTTCGGTTCGAAGATGATCTTCACTTCGGCGTATTGGCCCGAACCGCCCGACTGCTTCTTGTGGGTATAGGTTTCGGTATGCGCCTTGGAGATGGTTTCGCGATAGGCAACCTGCGGCGCGCCGATATTCGCATCCACACCATATTCGCGCTTCAGGCGGTCAATGATGATTTCCAGATGCAATTCGCCCATGCCGGAAAGGATGGTCTGGCCGCTTTCCTGATCCGTGCGCAGACGCAAGGACGGGTCTTCCCCGGCCAGCTTTTGCAGGCCAAGGGTCATCTTTTCGACGCCTTCCTTGGTCTTCGGCTCAACCGAGATGTCAATCACCGGCACCGGGAAGGCCATGCGTTCCAGCACAACCGCATCTTCCTGCGCTGCCAGCGTATCACCCGTGCCGGTATCCTTCAGGCCCACGAAAGCCGCGATGTCACCCGCGAAGACTTCCTTGATTTCTTCGCGCTTGTCGGCATGCATCTGGAACATGCGACCAACACGTTCCTTATGGCCCTTGGTGGTGTTCAACACCTGATCACCCGAACGCAGCACGCCGCGATAGACGCGCACAAAGGTCAGGTTGCCGTATTTGTCGTTGATGATCTTGAACGCCAAGCCGGCGAAAGGCTCGTTTTCATTGGCAGGGATCACGCGGCGATCTGCGGTTTCATCCTGGCCTTCTTCCGGCGCCACCTTGATACCTTCGCGGTCAATTGGGGAGGGCAGGTAATCAATCACGGCATCCAGCAGCGGCTGCACGCCCTTGTTCTTGAAGGCCGTCCCGCAGAGCACCGGGCGGAATTCGCCAGTGATGGTGCCGCGCTTGATGCAGCGCTTCAGGGTTTCGATGCTCACATCGCCCTTGTCGAAATATTCTTCCATGGCGGCTTCATCAATGCCGACAACGGTATCAAGCAGCTTCTGGCGATATTCAGCGGCCTTGTCTGCCAAGTCAGCCGGGATCGGCGCTTCATGATACTTCGCACCAAGCTCATCGCCTTCCCAGATCAGCGCCTTCATCTCCACCAGGTCAACAATACCCTGGAAGGTGTCCTCAATGCCGATCGGCAATTGCAGCGCGACCCAATTGATGCCGAGCTTTTCGGTCAGCGTATCGGCAGCGCGATAGAAATCGGCGCCGGTGCGATCAAGCTTATTGATGAAGATGATGCGCGGCACGTTATAGCGGTCCGCCAAGCGCCAATTGGTCTCGGATTGCGGCTGCACGCCGGCCACACCTTCAATGATGAAGACCGCGCCATCCAGCACGCGCAAGGACCGATTCACTTCAATGTTGAAGTCAATATGGCCGGGCGTGTCGATGATGTTGATGCGGTGATCATTCCACACGGCAGTCACGGCGGCGGAGGTGATGGTGATGCCGCGCTCACGCTCCTGATCCATGTAATCGGTGGTGGTATTGCCTTCATGCACTTCACCGATCTTGTGGGACTTGCCGGTGTAGTACAGGATGCGTTCGGTCGTGGTGGTCTTGCCCGCGTCAATATGCGCGGTGATGCCGATATTGCGGATGCGATCAAGCGGGGTACGCGCCACGGTGGGCCTCCATAAGCAAAAGCCGGACGCCCGCCCCGGCTTTCGCCGGACGCCGCCCGCCATAAGGGTTCAGGGTTTAGTCTTCGATGGGCGCTATCTGCGATGTTCGGGCGCGGTTTGCAAGCGCAAAGGGGCGTGGGCGCGGGGTTTAATTGCCCAAAGGCGTGGTTTTGCAAGGCTTGGTGACGCGCTGACCGGCCCCGAATCGCGAAAGCCAGGCGCCTATCAGTCGAGCCTGATGCCCTCGGCCGCGATCAGATCGCGCATCTCAGTGCGTTCGGTGGCGAGGAACCGAGCGAAGGCTTCGGGGCCGTCCGCTGCTGGAGTCAGGCCCAGCGCTTCCAGCCGGGGCGCCAGGGCGGGCTGTTCCACGGCGTCCTTCGCGGCGGCGGCAAGGCGGGCGATCACGGGCGCGGGGGTGGCAGCGGGGGCCAAAAGCCCGAGCCAATCACCCATTTGAAACCCGGCAAAACCCTGTTCGCTGATGGTCGGCAGCGCCGGGAAGGCTGCGCTGCGTGCAGGGGCGGAAAGGCCGATGGCGCGGGCCTTGCCGTCCCGGATCAGGGGGCTGGCGAGTGCCAGGGAGGTAAAGCCGAAAGGCACATCCCCGCGGAGCAAGCCCGCCATCTGATCCGCCCCGCCGCGATAGGGGACATGCTCACCGGTCAGGCCCGCCCGCCTTAGCAAGCTGGCCGCCGCCAGATGGGTGCGGGAACCGACGCCGACACTGCCATAGCGTGCCTGATCGGGGGCAGCACGAAGCCGCACGAGCAGCGCGGGCAAATCCGCCACGCCATATTCGGCGCGGGTGATCAGGATAAGCGGCAGGGTGGCGAGCAGCGTGATCGGCGCCAGATCCCGCACATAATCAAACCCAAGCCCGCGCATCAGGAAGGGATTGACCGATTGCCCCCCGGAATCGAGCAGAATGGTCCCGCCATCCGGCGCCGCCTGCGCGACAAAGCCGGCGCCCACCGCGCCCGAAGCGCCGCTACGGTTCTCCGGTGTCACCAGCCCGCCCAGCACTTCCCCCATGCGGGGCGCGATCAGGCGGCCCAGGATATCCGTGCTGCCGCCGGGCGGGAAAGCGATGATCAGGCGCAGCGCGCGTTCGGGTGCTTGCGCCAGGGCCGGTGCGGCCAAAAGCCCGCCCAGGATGGCACGGCGCAGCATGGCTATGGCGCCAGACGCACGCTTTGTCGCTTGCGGCCCCAATTGCCGGGCTTTTCCTCAAACACGCCGGGCAGGAGGGTGCCGCAATCCGGGCAGCCGCCATCTGGGGTCAGGCGCCATTCCAGCAGCTCATACCAATCGCGCTTGATGAGCGACCCGCCACAGGCATGGCACCAGGTGCTGGCGCGCGATGGCGCATGGATATTGCCGACATAGACATGCCGCACCCCGGCGGCACGGGCCAAGCGCCGCGCGCGGAACAGGGTTTCGGGCGGTGTGCCGGGCCGGTCCTTCATGCGGAAATCCGGCTTGAAGGCGCTGAAATGCAGCGGCACATCGGGGCCGAGGGCATCCACAATCCATTCTGAAAGAGACACGATCTCGGCATCCGAATCATTCAGCCCCGGGATCAGCAGGGTGGTGATTTCAAACCACACCTTTGTTTCGCGCTTCAGATAGATCAGCGTTTCCTTGACGGGTTCCAATTGGCCCTTGGTGATGTCGCGATAAAACCCCTCGGTAAAGGCTTTCAGGTCTATATTGGCGGCGTCTATGTGGCGGTAGAATTCCTCACGCGGGCCGGCATTCATATAGCCGGCGGTGACGGCGACGGTCTTGATGCCCTCAGCCCGGCACACCTTCGCGATATCCATGGCGTATTCAAGGAAAACCACCGGATCATTATAGGTGAAGGCAATGGACCGGCAGCCGAGTTGCTTGGCCGCGCGCATGATCACTTCGGGGCGCCCTGTGGAGGCGACGCTATCCATCTCTCGGCTTTTGGAAATGCCCCAATTCTGGCAGAAATCGCAGGCGAGGTTGCAGCCCGCCGTGCCGAAGGACAGCACCGGTGTGCCGGGCAGGAAGTGATTGAGCGGTTTTTTCTCGATCGGGTCCACGCAAAAGCCGGAAGACCGGCCATAGGTGGTCAGCACTACGCCATCCTCATTCGCGCCGCGCACGAAACAAAGCCCGCGCTGGCCATCACGCATTTTGCATTCGCGCGGGCAGACATCGCAGCGAAACCGGCCATCAGACAGCTTCGTCCACCAGCGCGTTGGCACGCCGGTGAGCTTCTGGGCTTCGGGAATCATGGTTTCGGCGGGCATTTCATCTATAATGGGGCGATGGATGCCGCGACAAAAGCCCCGGAAGTGCTGGGCGCCTTTTATCCTGCCGATCCCGCGAGCCTCGCCGCCGGGGTGGATCGCCATATCGCCGCGGCGCGGCCCTGGGCGCTGCGCCCGAAAGCTGTGGTGGCGCCGCATGCCGGGCATGTGTTTTCCGGCCCCATCGCGGGCAGCGCCTATCGCCTGCTGGCTGCTCAGCGCGGCACCATCCGCCGCGTGGTGATCCTAAGCCCGCCGCATCGCATGGCGGTACAGCGGCTGGCCGTGCATCCCGCCCAGGCTTGGGCAACGCCGCTTGGCCTGCTGCCGGTGGATCGCGCTGCCATCGCGAAGTTATTGACGCTGCCCTTTGTCGCGGAAAACCCAGCGCCCTTCACGCGAGAGCACGGCATTGAAGTGCATCTGCCCTTCATCCAGCGCGCCTTGGGCCAGGTTGCCATCATCCCCGTTCTCGTCGGGCAGGCCATACCGCAACAGGTGGCACAGGCGCTGGAAGCCGTTTGGGGCGGGCCGGAGACAGCGATCATCATTTCCTCAGACCTGTCGCATTACCTGGGCTATGAGGAGGCGCGGGCCAAGGATATCGGCACGGTTGCCGCGATTGAGCAATTGCGCGGGGACCGCATAGGCGGCGCGGAGGCCTGCGGGCGGCATGCGCTTCATGGCATGCTGGAACGCGCACGCGCCTTGGATATGCGCGCGACATCGCTGGATTATCGCAATTCCGGCGATACCCATGGCGATAAGGCGCGCGTGGTTGGGTATGCGTCAGTCGCGTTTGAATATGCGCAGGAAGCGCGGCTGACGGATTCAGACCGCAAGCTGGTCTTCGATCTGGCGCAATTCATGGTGCGTTTTGGGGTGGAGCAGGGGCGCCGGCCCAAGATTGGCTGGGGGGCGCTTTCACCTTCCATGAAGGCGCAGCGCGCAAGCTTTGTCACACTGACGCTGAATGGCGCGCTGCGCGGCTGCATCGGCAGCGTGACGGCGCATCGCGCATTGCATGAGGATATTGCCGATAGCGCCTGGAAAGCCGCCTTTGGCGACCCGCGCTTCAAGCCGCTGACTGCTGAGGAATTGGCCGGGGTGAAGGTGGATGTTTCCATCTTGAGCCAGCCGCGCCCGATTGCCGTGCATAGCGAGGCTGAGTTGGTCAATGCGCTTGATCCGGATCGGGATGGGCTGATTTTGCGCGATGGTCAGCGCCAGGCGCTGTTTCTGCCCCATGTCTGGGGCGGTATTCCTGATCCCCGCGTCTTCATTCGCGCGCTGAAACGCAAGGCGGGTTTGGCGCCGGATCATTGGTCGCCGGAGACACGCGCCTTTCGCTTCAGCGTGGAATCCTTTGGGCAGAGTGACGGGCACTGAGCAGTTTCAAGATCCGCGATAGGTCGCGTAACTCCAAGGCGAACAAAGCAGCGGCACATGGTAATGCCCCTGATCCGCCATCAGCCCAACCGCAAGGGTCACCACATCCAAATAGGGCAACTCCGCCCCCTGGCCACGCGCGCGGAAATACGCAGCGACTGCAAAGCGCAATTCATAGCGCCCGGGCTGAAATTCAGCCGCGCTCATCAAGGGGCCATCGGTGCGGCCATCGGCATTGGTGCGCCGCGTGGTCACCAAAACCGGCGCGGGGTCCATGCGCCAAAGCTCTACCGCCATGCCCTCGGCCGGGATGCCCTCGGCCGTGTTCAGCACATGTGTTGAAAGGGAACCGGGTCCGCTGCGGGCCATGGGGGATTCTCCTTCAATCCAAGGGCGCGCCGGCGGCGACCCAGGCAATCAGCTTGGCGCGTTGCTCCGCCGTCATCTCGGTCATATTGCCGGGGGGCATGGCTTCGGTCTGCACCTGCTGGCGCATCGCAGCCGCCCAGCGGCGGATTTGCGCCGGGGTTTCCATGATCACGCCCTTGGGCGCCACCGCAATGCCCTCAAAACTCGGCCGGGCGGCATGGCAGCTTGCGCAATGGGCGGCGACGATGGCTTGAACTTCCGTGAAGGGGGGAACCTCGGCACTCGCATAATCCCGCTTGCCGGATTGCACGATGAAGAAGGCCGCGATCATGGCCGCCACCGCGCCGGCGGGCAGCCACAGCGCATTTCGCCCCTGTTGGCGCAGCACGAAGAATTGCCGCACCAGCGCGCCGGCCAGGCCAATCACCAGCAGGATCAGCCAATTCAGCGGGTGCTGCCAGGTCATGGGGTAGTGGGGCGAGATCATGATGAACAGCACAGGCAGCGTCAGGTAGGTGTTGTGAACACTCCGCTGCTTGCCCCAGCGGCCATATTTCGGGTCGGGCGTGGCGCCGGCACTCATGGCCGCCACCATTTTGCGCTGACCCGGGATGATCACCATGGCGACATTGGCGACCATGATGGTGCCGGTCATGGCGCCCACCTGCAAAAACGCCCCGCGGCCGGAGAAAATCTGGCAAGAGACATAAGCCACCACCGCCAGCGCCACAGCGCCGATCACGCCCAATAGCGCCTCATTTTCTCCAAGCTTGGAACGGCAGACCAAATCATAGGCGACCCAGCCGCCCACCAGCATGGCCGCGCTGATGCCAATGGCCTGCCAGGGGGCAAGGGGCATTACGGCAGGGTCAATCAAATAGCTGGATGCCTGGCCCCAATAGAGCAGCACGAAAAGCGAAAAGCCGCTGATCCAGGTCCAATAGGCTTCCCATTTGAACCAATGGAGCTTTTCCGGCAGCTTTTCCGGCGCCAGCAGATATTTGCGCTTGTAATAGAACCCGCCGCCATGGATCGCCCATTGCTCACCGCGGACCAGCGGGTTCTTATCCGCCGGCGGGTCAAGCTGATTGTCCAAGGAAATGAAATAGAAGGACGCCCCGATCCAGGCGATACCCGTGATCAGGTGCAGCCAGCGTAAGGCCAGGTTGACCCATTCGGAAAGGGCGGCGAAATCCATCGGTAATCCCAGGAAAAGGGCTTCTGTTGCAGCGCCACAATGCGTCGCAAGATGCGATTACGGCAAGGGCCAAGGCGCGCCGGGGCGGATTGCCCCTTGAAACCGGGGCGAATGAGGCGCAGGAACCGCCCCCCATGAGCCCCACCCGCCTCTCCCTCCCCAAGGACAAGATCAAGATCCTGTTGCTTGAGGGCATTTCCGATAGCGCTGTCGAGCTGCTGGCCGATGCTGGCTATCGTTCCGTCAAACGCGAAACCAAGGCGCTGGATGGCCCCGTGCTGGCGCGCGCGCTGAAGGGCGTGCATGTGCTGGGCATCCGTTCCCGCACCCAGGTGACGGAAGAAGTGCTGGCGGCGGCGGATCGGCTGATCACCATCGGCTGCTTTTGCATCGGCACCAATCAGGTGGCGCTGGAAGCGGCGGCTTCGCGCGGCATTCCGGTATTCAATGCGCCGTTTTCCAATACGCGGTCGGTCGCGGAACTGACGCTTGGCGAAATCATCATGATGATGCGAGGCGTCTTCCCGAAATCCAACGCCGCGCATCGTGGGGAATGGGACAAGTCGGCCGCGAATAGCTGGGAAGTGCGCGGCAAGACGCTTGGCATTATCGGCTATGGCAATATCGGCGCGCAGCTTTCGGTGCTGGCGGAAGCCTTCGGCATGCGCGTGATCTATTACGATCACACCACCAAGCTGCCGCATGGCAATGCGCAGCCCATGCCAAGCCTGCATGCGCTGCTGGCCGAATCTGATGCTGTGACGGTGCATGTGCCCGAAACCGGCGAGACCATGGGCATGATTGGCGAGGCTGAGATCCGCGCCATGAAGCCCGGCGCCGTTTTCGTGAATAATGCGCGCGGCACGGTGGTGGATCTGGAAGCGCTCGCCGCTGCCTTGAAGGATGGGCATGTGCTTGGCGCGGCGGTGGATGTTTTCCCGGTGGAGCCATCCCGCAATGGAGAGGCCTTTGTCTCCCCCTTGCAGGGTCTGCCGAATGCGATTTTGACCCCGCATATCGGTGGCAGCACCGGGGAAGCGCAATCGCGCATCGGCCAGGAAGTGGCGCGGAAGCTGATTGATTTTTCCGACACGGCAGCGACTTTCGGCGCGGTGAATTTCCCACAGGTGCAATTGCCGGCACGGCCATCGGGCGCACGCTGGACCCATGCGCATCGGGACACACCGGGCATGCTTTCCCGCATCAATGAGATTTTCGGCCGGCGCGGCTTGAACATTTCGGCCCAGTATCTCCAGACCGCGGGCAATATCGGCTATCTGGTGATTGACAGTGCCGAGGCGCGGAAGGAGGCAGAGGAGATTCTGGCCGAACTTCGCGCCCTGCCAGGGACGATCCGCGCAAGGCTGATCTACGAACGCCATTGAATGGCGGTTTGGCGCCGGCGGGGGCGGTTTTCTGGCCTCGCCCAGTTCCTTTTTTGCACAATCCCCGCTAAGGGGTGTCAACTTAAGCTGACACAGGTGGTTTATGGAACGCACGCTTGCGGGGCGCTCGGCGCTCGTCACCGGTTCAACCTCGGGCATTGGGCTTGGCATTGCGCTACTGCTGGCGGAGGCCGGCGCCAGGGTGATGCTGAATGGCATGGGCAAGCCTGAGGATATCGCCGCCGCCCGCGCCAAGGTGGGCGCAGCGATGGGCGGGGATGAGGCACCCTATTCGGCGGCGGATCTCTCCAAGCCCGCCGGCGTGCGCGCCATGGTGGCGGAAGCGGAAGCCGCTTTCGGTGGCGTTGATATCCTGGTGAATAATGCCGGCATCCAATTCGTGAGCCCGGTCGAGGATTTCCCGGAAGAAAAATGGGATGCGATCATCGCCATCAACATGTCGTCCAATTTCCACGCCATTCACGCCGCACTGCCGGGGATGAAAAAGCGCGGCTGGGGGCGGATCATCAATATCGCGTCCGCGCATGGGCTGGTGGCGAGCCCCTATAAGGTTGCTTATGTCGCGGCCAAGCATGGTGTGGTGGGTTTGACCAAGGTGGTGGCGCTGGAAATCGCGGAGACGCCGATTACCTGCAATGCGATCTGTCCTGGCTTCGTGAGGACGCCTTTGGCCGAGGCGCAGGTGAAGCCGCTCGCCGACAAATTCGGCATTTCCGAAGAAGCGGCGCTGCGTGATCATTTGCTGGTGAAGCAGCCATCGCGGCGTTGGATTGAGGTTGAGGATATTGCGCGCATGGCGCTTTATCTCTGCGGCCCCGGCTCAGGCGCGGTGAATGGCGCGGCACTTTCCATTGATGGCGGCTGGATGGCTGCGTGATGGACGCGAATAGCCCGGCAGGGAAGGGGCCGCAGGGCCAGCCAGACGATCTGGCTTCACCTGCTGTCGCCAAGCCGGTGGCAAAAAAACGGCTCAGCCTGGCCTTGCAAGGTGGCGGCACGCATGGCGCCTTCACCTGGGGCGCCATGGAACGGCTGCTGGAAGATGAACGCATAGATTTCGATGGTTTTTCAGGCACCTCGGCCGGGGCGATCAATGGCGCGATGGTGGTGCAGGGGTTGATCGAAAATGGCCCAACGGGCGCGATCACGGCGCTTGACCGTTTCTGGCGCAGCATTGCGGCCAATCTGGCGGTCAGCCCTTTGCAGGCTTTGCCATGGGAAAAGGTGATGTGGGGGCATGACCTGACCTGGTCCATTGCCTATCGCACTTTTGATACATTATCGCGCGTGCTGTCGCCCTATCAGATCAATCCCTTTCCCATCAATTACAATCCGCTGCGCGATGCGCTGAACCAGAGCATTGATTTTGAGCGGCTGCGTGAGGAAACCAAGGCGCCGCGGCTGTTTGTTTCGGCCACCAATGTACGCACCGGCAAGCCGCGCGTTTTCACGCGGCGGGAAATTGATGCAGAGGTGTTGCTGGCATCGGCCTGCCTGCCGCAGGTCTTCAAGGCAGTGGAGATTGAGGGCGAATCCTATTGGGATGGCGGCTACCTCGGCAATCCCGCGCTATGGCCGTTGTATGAACAGGGCGGGCCGCCCGATATCATGCTGATCCAATTGAACCCGCAAGTGCGCGAAGAAATGCCGACAAGCGCTTCGGATATCGTCAATCGGCTGAATGAAATCACCTTCAATGGCAGCCTGATGGCGGAAATGCGCGCGATTGATTTCGTGCAGCGCCTATTGGATGCGGGGCGGCTGGAGCAGCCGCGTTATCGGCGCCTGTTCATCCATTTGATCGAGGATGAGGATCGGCTCCGGTCCTTCAAGCTTTCCACTAAATTCAATGGCGATTGGGAGTTTCTGTGCATGCTGCGCCAATTCGGGCGCGATGCGGCAGAGAAATGGTTGACCGATCATTTTGACAAGCTCGGCCGCGAAAGCAGCGTGGATATTCGGGAACGCTTCCTGTGACGGCGAAGGATATCTGGGACGCCAAGGTCTATTTGCAGTTTGAGGATGAAAGGCTGCGCCCCGCGCTTGATCTGATTGCGCGCATTCCGCATGAGGCACCGAAGCTGGTGGTGGATTTGGGTTGCGGCGCCGGCAATGCGCTGCCGGTGCTGGCTGCGCGCTTTCCCGGCGCGCGGGTGATGGGTGTGGATGGCAGTGCGGCGATGCTCGTGAAGGCTGCGGCGGCGGGGTTCGAGACTGCGCAGGCGGAGATCAGCACCTGGAAGCCGGAAGCGCCTGCGGATGTGATCTTCAGTAATGCCGCGCTGCAATGGTTGGGTGGGCATGAGGCGCTATTTCCGCGTCTGTTGGAGTGCCTCGCCCCTGGTGGTGTGCTGGCCGTGCAAATGCCATCCATGCATGCGGCACCCTTGCGCGCGGAGCAGGACCGGATTGCGCGCGAAGGGCCCTGGGCTGAGGTCTTGCAGCGCGTGAAAACTGCGCCCGCTATTCTGACGCCTGGAGCCTATTACGCGCTGCTCGGCCCGCGTGTCACAAAACTTGAGATGTGGGTGACGGAATATATCCATGTGCTGCGCGGCGAAGACCCGGTGGTGCGCTGGGCCATGGGTACGAGCCTACGGCCTTTTCTGGATGCTTTGGGGCCAGAGGGCAGCAAGGGTTTTTTGGCGGCCTATGCGGCGGCGATGCGTGATGCCTATCCGCCGGGGCCGGATGGGGCGGTGCTGCTGCCGTTTCGGCGGTTGTTTATTTTAGCGCGGAGGTAGGGGGGCAGCGGAGGAGCTTATGCTGGAACCATCACCACACTCTCCGATCTGGTTGATCAAAGCCCAGGCCTGACAGGCGCTGCCAAACCAGCAGAATGGCCCGCCAATTGCCGCCGGGCACCGCATTGCTGCGCTTGATCATGATGCCAAGGGCTTGGAGGCGTTGCTGGCGGCGCATGGTTCCCCCCGAATCTACGGGCCATTGCAGCGGATCTTTCGACGGCGCGGGGATGCGAAGCAGTTATGGCCGCCGCCATCTCCCATTTCGGCCGCTTAGAAGTGCTCGTGAACAATACGGGCATTGGCGTATCCAGCCTGCGCCCCGATGCGGAAACCCGACTGCCAAGCCTTGAAGAGTTCAGCGGACCAGTCTGGAATCGCTTAATGTCACGGCCCCGATGCTGCTGACGCGTGCGGCCGTGCCCATGATGCGTGCGGCCGGCTGCGGAAGGATTATCAATAACGCCACATCCTTCCGCACCATGCTGCGCGTATTGCCCTATGGCGCCACCAAAGCGGCGCTGGAGGCCAGCTCAGCAGTCTGGGCCGCGGAGTTGGCGGGCAGCGGCATCGCGGTGAATATGCTGATCCCCGGCGGCCCCACTGATGCGCCCTTCATTGGCGCTGAGTCTGGCTGGGCCAGGGATGCGATGCTGAGGCCCAGCATCATGGGCTCACCCTTGGCCTGGCTTGTCTCCGACAAAGCGGGGAATTTCACGGGCTAGCGCATCATCGCAGCACGTTGGGACTGCAGCCTTACAGGTGCGGAAGCCGCAGCCAGGGCAGGCCGCGCGATTGGCTGGCCCGAGCTTGGCGCCGACGCGGTTTGGTTGACCACCAAAAATTCTTAGAGTTTCAATGTTACGGCGAACCCCTGTGCTTTATCATTCCGATACATGAAAAAATAGACCCCACCGAAAATGGGCGCCTTTTGCGGCCGCGTCGCGCAGGCGGCAGCAAGTTGCGGCGCGATAGACATGACCGCCTTTTCGGCCGGCCTGATACGCACGCTGCCAGCGCAGGATTCTGCCCGCGTTGCCCGCGTGGCCAGTACCTCAAGAGTGAATGTTTCCGGATTGATGCAGGGGTGCGGGATCACTCTGGGCTGCTGGCAGCCTACACTAACGGCTAACAAGGCGATTGGTTTGTTGGCCATTCGCCGGAGAAGCTACAAGGCGAAGGCAATCCCTCCTGTTCAGGCGCCCTGGGTCGGTTCCGCATGCACCTGGCCAAAGCCAGGCCGGCCTGGGGCGAGGCATTCACCCGCTCACTTCACGCTTCCATCCTTGGCCAAAATCGCGCAGGCTCTTCCTCAGCCGATGTCGTTTCGGTCCAAGATTGGGAGGAAGAAAACATGCGTTTCACGCTTTTCCGCAGCCTTGGTCTAGGCTTGCTTATGATGGCCATCACAGCGGGGCTTGGCGCCCCCATGAAGGCGCGCGCGCAATCCGCTGTTGTTATTGTCACCAGCTTTGGTCCAGGTTCCGCTGCCGATATTGTTGCGCGGCTGATCGCCGCAGAATTCCAGCCCATGCTGGGGCAGCCCTTTGTAGTGAAAAATACAACTGGTGCCGCCGGTACCATCGCCGCCAATGAAGTGGTGCGCGCGCGGCCCGATGGCATGACGCTGCTTTTTACCCCGGTGGGGCCGATTGCCATTCAGCCGAGTTTCATGCGCAATGCCGGATATCGCGCAACTGATCTTGCGCCCATCTGCATGGTGAATCGTGCGCCGCTCATTATGATGACGCAGCCTGATTCCGGCATGCGGACCGTGGCCGATGTTGTTGCACGTGCCCGCGCCGCGCCAGCCCCCATGCCCTTTGCCAGCACCGGGCCTGGTACCACGCCGCATCTTTCCATGGTCACTTTCGCACGCATCGCCGGCGTGACATTGAACCACATCGCCTATCGCGGTCCTGGTGATGTCATGGTAGCGATGCGCACACGGGATATCGAGATTTTCAACGACCATCCGTCATCCGTACGCGCCAATAATCTTCATCCTGTCGCGGTGCTGAATCCAGAGCGTGTGCCGGATTTTCCCGATGTGCCGACCATGCGCGAACAAGGTTTCGATGTGAATTTTGCCATCTGGCACGGTCTTTTTGCGCCGGCCAATACGCCGCCGGCCATCATCGCCCGTTACGAAACCGCATGTGAACGCGCGGTGGGCTCGGCCGCAATGCGTGAGGGCCATGAACGCATCCAAACGCCCATCACCTTCCAGAATGCGCGCGATTTCGGTGCAACTGTCATGCGGGATTCTGATTCCTTCCGCCGCATCATTGAGGAGAATAATCTGCGGCAGGCGGAGTAACGGCGCCTTCGGCACAAGACTTCCCTGCGCGGAAGTCTCCCATTCGTGCATGTTCAAGCCAAGTGGTATCACTTGGGGGCGGAGCGAATGCGATCAAATGAAGGCTTGGAGCCTATCCCATGGCCGCATATGAAACGGGAAAAGCTCCAAGCCGGGCGGGTATGCTCCGCAAGCTTGAGCATGGGCGGGCGCATGTTGAAGATGGCGGCCGTTTGGCATGCGCCCGATAAAGCGGCACCAGGTGCTGGCCAAGCCGGCACCCGGCCGATCCGTGGCAGTCCAGGTGGAAAGCCCTGATCCCCAGCCGATTGTAAGGCGCATCCCAGCACCGGGGGACCGGGCTTAGCACCGCTGGCAATCTTTGCTCTTGACGAAAGGCCTAGGCGCCCCGCAACCTTCCCATGTCAAAGACCGAAAGCCGGCCAAGATCGGTTCGGCCGCCGAGACGCAATGAACAAGGGCGGTGTCTGGTGGTTCAGGCTGCCAGGAACACCCCGGACGTCCATGAGGGAGGACCTGAAGATGAATTGGACCAAGCGATCATTATTGGGGTTGGCGGGCGCCTTTGCCCTTTCCTGGGGGCTGAGCGCCCCGGCAGCGGCGCAGCAGCAGCCGCCCATTCGCATCGGCATTCTGGTTGCCCTGGAAGGCGCCTTTGCCGCGGGCGGGCGCGATGCCGTACGCAATGTGGAATTGGCACTGCGTCAGGTGAATCATACCGTCGCCGGCCGGCGCATCGAAACCATCGTGGCGCCCACGGATACCCGCCCCGATACGGCCGTGCGTCAGGCGCGCAAGCTGATCGAACAGGATCGCGTGGATTTCATCATTGGCCCGCTTTCCGGTTCGGAAGGTATCGCCATTCGTGACTACGCCAAAACAATCCCCGATCGTACCATCATCAATGGCATTTCCGGTGCGCTGGAAATGACCTGGGTTGACCCCGCGCCGAATGTCTTCCGCTTCAACCTGGACGGCGCGCAATGGGGCAGCGGGCTTGGCACCTATGTGGTGCGCAACAAGGGCTGGCGCCGCATCGCGACTGTCTCCGCGGATTATTCCTTCGGCTATACCAATTTCCTTGGCTTCGCCGTTGATTTCTGCCGCGCCGGCGGCACGATTGTGCAGCGTTTTTGGGTGCCGCTGGGTGCTGCTGATTTCGGCGGCGTCATTGCGCAATTGCCGGATAATGTGGATGCCATCTATCTCGGCATGGGTGGCACGGATGCGATCAACTTCCTCAATCAATGGCAGCAGGCCGGTGCCGGCACGCGGTTGATCGGCGGTACCATCATGGCCGACCAGACCGTGCTTTCCGCCCGCGGTCGCGCCAAGGATGCGCTGATCGGCACGCCCACTTCCGGCCCGCTTGCGGAAGATAATCCCGATCCAGCCTGGCAGAATTACGTGCGGCTCTATCGCGAAGCCTTCCCTGCGAATGAGCGTTTCAATAGCCCATCGCTCTTCGGCGTTGGCTATTTCATCGCGACTTCCGCCGCCATTGCTGGGCTGAACGCGGTTAATGGTGATCTGAGCGACGGTCAGCGTCGGTTCAATGCGGCGCTTTCCTCGCTCAAGCTGGCCACACCACTTGGTGAGGTGAGCCTGAATGAGAACCGTCAGGCAACGGGCACGGTATTCGTGAACGAAGTTGCGGAAGGCCCGGGGGGCACCTTGGTGAACCGCATGGTGGCGCGCGTGGATGGGGTGAACCAGACCCTAGGCATGACCGCCGAGCAGTTCCGTGCGATGGGCCTGCCTTCCCGCACCAACCCTGATTGCCGCGCCTTGGGCGGGGGCTGATCCAAGATGATGGCAGCGTGACTCCGGCGAAACTTTTTTCGCCGGAGTCACGGTTGGCCTTATCGCTTCTGGCCTAAGCCCCATGCCCGCTTCCAGCCGCCACTCCTGTGCGGTTGGAACAAGGATTTGGGGGCTTGTGCCGCGGCCCTGCCTTTCCCAGCGCATCATGATGGAGCAGCCATGACAGAATTCACGCGACGCCATCCGCTTTGGTCGCTGATCATTGTCGTGCTGGTGGCGCTGCTGCTCTGGCTTATTCTTGCGCCATGGACACCGGGTGTGGAGGCGGTGCTGGGGCGCAAACGTGTTTTTCTGAATGCGATCTTTGGGGGACTGACGCTTGGCGCGCTGTATTTCCTGGTCGGTTCCGGCTTCACGCTGATTTTCGGACTGATGCGCAATGTCAATCTTGCGCATGGGTCACTTTATTTGCTCGGCGGCTATATCGGCTATGTCGTCTCCAACGTGACAGGGGAATGGTGGATCACGCTGCCGGTGGTCTTTATTGTAGTCGCCTTGCTAGGCCTATTGCTGCAGCACCAGGTGTTTCGCCGCATGGAAGGGCAGGAACTGCGCCAGACCATGGTGACGATTGGCCTTTCGGTGGTGCTGGCTGATCTGATGCTTTGGGTTTGGGGCGGGCAATCCTATACGCTGCAAACCCCGCAATGGCTGACGGGGCCAGCAACCTTGCCAATTGTTGTGGGTACGGATCGCAGCGGCAATCCGGTCTATATGCGCTTTCCGCAGGTACGCATTGCCATCCTGGTCATGGCTATCATCATTGGCGTCGGGATGTGGCTGGTGCTCAATCGCACACGTCTTGGCATGTTGATCCGTGCAGGCGTTGATGACCGTGAAATGCTGACAGCATCCGGTGTGCGCATCCATTATGTCTTCCTCGCCGTCTTCGGTTTCGGCGCGGGGCTTGCGGGCATAGCGGGCGTTGTTGGGGGCACTTTCCAATCCCTTGCCCCGGGTGAGGATACGCGATTCCTATTGGCAAGCCTTGTCGTGGTGATTGTGGGCGGCATGGGGTCCATACCCGGTGCGGCGCTTGGCGCGCTCATTATCGGGTTGGTTGAACAAATCGGGCTTGTCTATGCGCCAACCTATTCCGTCGTATTCACATTTCTGATCATGGCCCTGGTGCTGGCATTCCGCCCGCAGGGCTTGATGGGAAGCAACCGATGAAGGGGCGGGCGCCATGGCGGTGAATGACGCGCCGCGCTCAGGCGGCCTGGATGCTCCTTTGCTAGGCAGCGGTTTTGGTCGCGTGCCGGCGGCCTATTGGGCGATTGGCTTCATCCTGCTGATCATGCCTGTATTCGCCGGTAATTTCTGGCTGTTTCAGATTTTCGGTTGGTCCTTTTGTCTTGGCATCATTGCGCTGTCGCTGATGTTCCTGGCCGGCTATGGCGGCATGGTCAGCCTGGTGCAGATGACCGTTGCGGCATTGGCTGGATATGCGGTCGCCATCCTTGGCACTTCGGGCGTGCAGCAGATCAGCCTTGGCATGCCCTGGTGGCTGTACATTCCCTTGGCAATCATCATCGCGGCGGTTTTCGCAACCCTGGTCGGCGCGCTGGCGGTGCGGACCGAGGGCATTTACACCATCATGATCACGCTGGCGATTGCCAGTGCCTTCTTCTATTTCACACGCCAGAACTACGATATCTTCAACGGCTATAATGGCTTCAACTTTGTCGTACCGCCGCGCCTTTTTGGCGTGGATTGGCGCCAGCCAACCGCGTTCTATTATCTGAGCCTTGTCATGGCGGCGCTATGCTATTTGGCCGTTCTTTATGTTGCGCGCTCACCCTTCGGCTTGGCCCTGCAAGGGGTCCGCGATAATCCGCGGCGCATGGCAGCCATGGGCTTCAATGTCACTGCGCATCGCATCGCCGCTTACACGTTTTCCGGTGTGATTGCAGCGATTGGTGGCATTCTGTTGGTGTGGCAAAACACGCAGGTAGCGCCCTTTACCGCCGGCATTCCCGCGGTGATTGATATTCTGATCATCGCGGTGATTGGTGGCATAAGGCGCCCCATCGGCCCCTTTGTGGGTGCCTTCATCTATGTGCTGCTAAGCACCTTCAGCCCCGATGTGCTTTCAAGCTTTGGTCTTTCAACGGAACGCTTCAAGCTGATTGTCGGGCTTGGCTTCCTGGCCGTGGTCTTCTTTTCCCCTGATGGCGCCTTGGGTCTTTGGGATCGTTGGCGCGAAAGGCAGCGCAAGAATCTCGACCCACTGACGGGGCGGCCAAAAGCGGCGGGGGCCGCATGAATATCGCAGCGCCCAACCCGCCCTTGATCGAACGCATCGGCGCTGCCGGTGCGGGCAATGCGCTGGAACTGCGCGGTGTCACCAAGCTTTTTGGCGCACTTTCTGCGATTGCTGATATCACCATGACCGTGGAAGCGGGTGAAAGACGCGCGGTGCTCGGATCAAATGGTGCGGGCAAGACCACCTTGTTCAATTGCGTCACGGGCGATTTCCTGCCGAGTTCCGGTACCATCCGTTTGTTTGGTGAGGATGTGACGGAGTTTCCCGCGCATGAACGCATCCGGCGCGGCCTTCGGCGTACCTATCAGATCTCCTTGCTTTTCGGCGGCCTCAGCGTTGCCGATAATGTCTATCTGGCGTGCCGCGGTGTCAGCCGCAATCGCTTTTCCCTGCTGCGGCCACGGCGCGGGGACCCATTATTGACACGCTGTGAGGAATTGATCGAAGCCGTACACCTGACCGAGGTGCGGCAAAAGCTGGTGAGTGAATTGAGCTATGGCCAGCAGCGCCAGCTTGAAATCGCGCTTGCCCTTGCTGGCGCGCCGCGGCTTATTCTGTTTGATGAACCCGCTGCCGGGCTTTCACCAACCGAACGGGCGGAACTCATCGCAATCCTCACCAACATGCCGCCGCATATCGGCTTCATCATCATCGAACATGACATGGATGTTGCGCTGCGCGTCGCTCAGCGTGTGACCATGATGCATAATGGCCGCGTCTTCAAGGAAGGCACGCCTGCGGAGATCGAGGAAGATCCGCAAGTGCAGGAACTCTATCTTGGGGATGGCCGCCATGCGCATGCCTGAGAAAACGGGTCCTGCCGCGCTTGAGATTCGCGGGCTGAATGTCTTCTACGGCGCAAGTCATGCCTTGCAAGGCGTTGATCTGCGGCTGGATGCCGGGGCGCTTTCCGTTGTTGGTCGCAATGGCATGGGCAAGACCACGCTCTGCAAGGCCATCATGGGCCTGGTGCCGGTTGCCTCCGGTTCCATCAGTTTTCATGGTCAGCCCTTGGTCGGGCGCTCGCCAGCCGATATCGCGCGCGCAGGCATCGGTTATGTGCCGCAGGGCAGAAGGCTCTGGCGTTCCCTGACCGTCGAAGAACATTTGAAAATGGTGGAGCGCAAGGGCGGCGCCTGGACCATTGAGCGGATTTTCTCCACCTTCCCGCGCCTTGCGGAGCGGCGCGGCAATGGTGGCGCTCAGCTTTCAGGCGGTGAGCAGCAAATGCTCGCCATCAGTCGCGCCCTGCTGATGAACCCTAAGCTGCTGGTGATGGATGAGCCGACCGAAGGTCTGGCGCCGGTCATTGTCGCGCAGCTTGAGGAATTGCTGGTGCAACTCGCGCAAGATGGCGAGATTGATGTGCTGGTGATCGAACAGAATATCGGTGTCGCCTGCGCCATTGCGGAAACGGTCGCCATTATGGTGAATGGCCGCATCAATCGCAGCGCACCGGCGCGTGAATTGGCCGCCGATCGGGAATTGCAGCAACGCCTGCTGGGCGTTGGCCGCCATGGTCATGAGGATATTCCGGCAGAGCCAACACAAAGCACCGCCGCAGCGCAAGAAAGCGCAGTCGCAACACCTGGCGGGCCGGTGAAGATTTATGTTTCAAACCCAACGCCCCCCACGCGCTGGTCGAAGCCTGTTCCGGTTGAAGTGCTGGAACGCACAGCGCGTATACTGACTGCGCAACCGTTGATGGGCGCAGCTGCTGCACAAGCCGAAATCCGCCCACTTTCTATGCCGGGCGCTGAGGTGATTCTGGTGGCCGGTACACTTGATACCAAAGGGGCAGAGCTTCGCTTCATGCGCGACCAGATCCGCGCTGCTGGCTTGCCTGTAAGGCTTGTTGATCTGTCCACCACGGGCGGCCATTCCGGCGCCGATATTCCGGCCCATCAAATCGCTGCCTTTCATCCGCGCGGCGCAGCAGGCGTCTTTACTGGAGATCGTGGGGCGGCCGTCGCCGGCATGACGGAGGCTTTCAAGCGCTGGATAGAACGGCAAACCGGCATTGCCGGCATTCTTTCCGCCGGTGGTTCCGGCGGCACGGCGCTTGTCGCGCCTGCGATGCGCGCGCTACCCATCGGCATACCCAAGCTGATCGTTTCCACCATCGCAAGCGGTGATGTGCGCGCCTATGTTGGCGCAACCGACATCACCATGATGCATTCAGTGGCCGATGTGCAGGGGCTGAATGCAATCACCGAGGACATTCTTGGCAATGCTGCCCAGGCCATGATCGGTATGGTGCAGGCGCGCCGCACCGCAAAACCGCGCCAGCTGCAACGCCCCGCCATCGCCCTTTCCATGTTTGGTGTCACCACGCCTTGCATCCGCCAGATTGCAGACGCACTCAATAAGGAATGGGACTGTCTTATTTTTCATGCCACCGGCATTGGCGGGCAATCAATGGAAAAATTGATTGACTCGCAAAAGGTTGTCGGCGTGATTGATATGACTACGACCGAAATCGCCGATATGCTGTTCGGTGGTATTTTGCCGGCCACGGCAGACCGTTTTGGCGCTGTCATCCGTACGCGCTTGCCCTATATCGGTTCTGTCGGCGCGGTGGATATGGTGAATTTTGGTCCTCCTGACACGGTGCCTGAGGCCTATCGCGGCCGCCAATTCTATCAGCATAATCCGCAGATCACGCTGATGCGTACGACAGCAGCTGAGTGCACCGCCATTGGACAATGGATTGCAGCGCGATTGAATTTGATGGATGGGCCAGTGCGCTTCTATCTGCCCGAAGGCGGTGTATCGGCGCTGGATGCCCCAGGCAAAGCGTTTCACGATCCTGCAGCGCGGGAGGCCTTGTTCCGTGCCATGGAAGCGACCTTCCGTCCTGGCCCCAATCGCCGTTTGCTGCGGGTGCGCCACCACATCAATGATGCCGCCTTTGCGGCCATGGTGGTCGCGGAATTCCAAAATCTGCTCGGCCCAGCGCGGCCTTCACGCAAAAGGCAGGGGGTGCCGTGAATATTCGGGTAGAATCTCGCAGCGCCATTCTGGAACGCTTTCGCGCCATGATCGCGCGTGGCGAACCGATTATCGGTGGCGGCGCTGGCACAGGGCTCTCTGCGAAATGCGAGGAAGCCGGCGGCATCGACTTGATCGTGATCTATAATTCCGGGCGGTTTCGCATGGCTGGCCGCGGGAGCCTGGCGGGCTTGATGCCCTATGGTGACGCCAATGCAATTGTGATGGATATGGCGGCCGAGGTGCTGCCAGTTGTGCGCCGCACGCCGGTCCTTGCCGGTGTGTGCGCGACCGATCCATTCCGGCTGATGGATGTTTTTCTGGATGAGGTAAAGCGTGTGGGTTTCGCTGGCGTGCAGAACTTCCCGACCGTTGGCCTGATCGATGGGATTTTCCGCCAGAATCTGGAAGAAACCGGCATGTCCTATGCGCTGGAAGTAGATATGATTGCGCTGGCGCAGCGCAAGGACCTGCTGACAACGCCCTATGTTTTCAATGAAGCAGACGCGAAGGCCATGGCAAATGCCGGCGCTGACATCATCGTTGTGCATCTTGGGCTGACCACCGGCGGCAGCATTGGCGCGGAAACGGCGCTACGGCTTGCCGATTGCCCACCCATTGTGGATCGTATCGCAAAAGCAGCCTTGGCAGAGAAACCTGATGCCATCATCCTGGTGCATGGTGGGCCGGTGGCCATGCCGGAAGATGCCGACTTTATCCTGAAGAATTGCATCCATTGCCACGGCTTTTATGGCGCTTCTTCCATGGAACGCCTGCCAGCCGAAATCGCATTGACCGAACAGACCCGTGCCTTCAAGCGCATCACGGGTCGTTGAACAGAAAAGGGAACGAGCATGACCGGACAAACCATCGGGCAACTCATCCTAACACTCATTCTCCTCATCATCGCGATCGCCATCATCTATTGGGTGATGCAGCGGCTTTATCGGCGATCCACCAAGGAGGTCGCCTTTGTGCGCACTGGTTTTCTTGGAGAGAAAGTAGTCATTGATGGTGGCGCCTTTGTCTGGCCCATTATTCATGACATCACACCGGTCAATATGAATGTGTTGCCCTTGCAGGTCATTCGCTCAAAATCGGAAGCGCTGATTACGCGTGACCGGATGCGGATTGATCTTGAAGCGGAATTCTTTGTTCGCGTAAAACCGGAAAAGCGCGCGGTCGCCATGGCGGCCTCAACGCTTGGTCGCCGCACGCTGGAACCCGAACGGCTGAACGCGCTGCTCTCCGGCAAATTCGAAAGCGCCTTACGGGCCATTGCGGCTGAGATGGATATGGCAGGCATGCATGAAAACCGCGCCGATTACGTCGCGCGCGTGAAGTCTGCCGCGCAAGTTGATCTGGAGAAGAATGGTCTAGAACTCGAAAGTGTCGCGATCCTGGATATTGACCAGACGAGCCTTGAATTCTTCAACCCATCCAATCGGTTTGATGCGGAAGGCCTGACTGCACTTATTCGTGACATTGAGGAACGTCGCAAGCTCCGTAACGATATCGAGCAGGACGCAATGATCCAGATCCGTGCTCGGAATCTCGAGGCGGAGAAACAGGCGCTCGATATTGAAAGGGAGAGTGAATCCGCCCGGCTTGAGCAGGAGCGCGAGATCGAATTCCGTCGGGCGCAACAGCGCGCGGAATTGGCAAAGGAGCGCGCCACCCGCGATACCGAAGCTGAAGAGGCCCAGATCACCGCGCGCGAGACTATCGAGAAGGCTCGCATTGCCAATGAACGTGCGATTGCCGAAGCGCGCATCGCCTCAGAACGGGAAGTGCGTGCGCGGGAAATCGCTCGCCAGAAAGCCATTGACTCCGAAGAAATCGCCGCGCGTGAGGAGATTGAAAAGGCGCGCATCCTGCAGGAAAGGGCGGTGCGTGAGGCCAGGATAGAAAATGAGCGTGAAACCCAGTCACGTGAAATCGCCAAGCAAAAGGCCTTGCAGGAGGCGGAAATCGCCGCGCGCGAGTCAACCGAGCGCGCCCGCATTGCTCAGGAACAGGCAGTCGACGAAGCGCGCATTGCCAAGGAGCGCGAGACCCAATCGCTGGAGATTGAGCGTCAGCGCTTGCTGGAACAGGCGGAGATTGTCGCACGCGAGGAAACCGAAAAGCGGCGCATGGCGCAAACGCTGCTGCTGAACCAGACACGCATTGCTGGTGAGGAGAAAGTCCGCAAGCAGGAGATTGAGCGTCAGAAAACGCTTGAAGAGGCCGAAATCCATGCCCGCGAAGCGGTCGAGCGAGCACGCATCACCCAAGCAGCAGAGGTCAACGAAGCCCGTATCGCCGAAGATCGACGCATCCGGGAACTTGAAATTGAGCGGCAAAAAACGGTCGAGACAGCTGAAATCGCTGCTGCCGAAGCGACGGAGGGTGCGCGTATCGCCCGCGAAAGGCGCCTGGCTGCAGAGAAAATAACCGCTGAAGAAGCGACACGGGCCCGGGAGATCGCGCGCGAACAGGCCATAGAAGCCGCCGAAATCGCGCGGCGTGAAGATGTGGAGAAAGCACGCATCGCTGCTGAACTTGCACTCGAGCAGGAACGCATCGCGAGCCGGCAAAGCCGCGAGGTCACCGATATCGAACGCGCCCGCATTGTGGAGGCTGCCGAACAGTCAAAGCTCGTCGCGCTGGCTGCCGAAAGGGCCAAGGCGGCGCAGGCAGACGCAACCGTGCGCCAGGCCCAGATTGTCGCCACACGCGATGTGGAGACAGCCGAGGTTGAGCGCGAACGCGCGGTTGAGGCTGCACGGCTTGAGCGTCGGCGCTCACTGGAGCAGCTTGAAATCTCGCGCGTCCAGGCGCTGCGCGAGGCCGAGATCGAAAGCCGCGAGGATATTGAGCGTGCGCGCATCGCTTCCGAAAGGCAGCTTGATGAAATCCGTATAGATCACGAAACAATTCGCCGCCGGCTTGAAGTTGAGCGCGAAAAGACTGTTGAGACCTATCAGATGGAGAAGGCCATCACCCTGTATCGCAAGTCCCTCGAAGAATCCGCGGCGCGCGCTGAGGCTGAGGCGGCACGTGCACTTGCCGCGATTTCCGAGGAAAAAGTGCTCACCGCACGTGAGACCGAGGCAGCGAACCGCCGTAAATCCGTGGATGTCCTGATGGCAGAAAAAGCCGCCGCGGAAGCGCGCCTGCGGGCCGAAGCCGAGAAGATTCGTGCCGCGGTTGAAGCCGAAGCGCAGAAACTGCTAAATGAGGCAGAGAATATCCTGACCGATGAGGCGCGCCATTCACTCTTCCGACGCAAGATGCTGGAACATGTGGAAGGTATTGTCGCCGCCAGCGTGAAGCCGCTTGAGAAGATCCAGGATATTCGCATCATGCAGCTTGACGGCGTGACCGGTGGCAGCAGCCGTGAAGGCTCACCAACCGATGAGGTGATCAATTCCGCCCTGCGCTACCGCGTGCAGGCGCCGCTGATTGACAGTCTTTTGAGCGATATCGGGATTGAAGGCGGCAGCCTTGCCAAGCAGGGGGGGCTGATGCGGGAGGCTTCCGACATGCAGCGCATTGCCGAAAGTGCGCGTAAATCCGGCAAGGGAGAGCAGAAGTAAATGGCACGGGTCTATATCAGCTCGGTCATTGATGCGCCGGTTGGACGCGTTTGGGAACGCGTACGCGACTTCAACGGGCTGCCGCGTTGGCTGCCGCTGGTGCGCGAAAGCCGCATCGAAAATGGCGAACCTTCGGATCGCGTTGGGTGTGTGCGGGATTTTCGGCTGCAGAATGGCGATAGGCTGCGCGAACAGCTTCTGGCGCTTTCCGATTATGATTATTTCTGTACCTATTCCATTCTTGAAAGTCCGATGCCGCTGACAGCCTATATTGCTACGCTGCGTCTGACCCCAATCACGGATGGCGATCGAACTTTTGCTGAATGGTCCGCGGAGTTTGACTGCGCTGCGGAGCTTGCCGAGGAACTGGTGACCAATATCGGCCAGAATGTCTTTGAGGCCGGCTTCACCGCACTAAAGCGTCAGATGGTGGCCTGACATGCCGCGCGTTGTGCGAAGCACCGTGATTGCCGAGCCGGTTGAAACCATCTGGGCCATATTGCGCGACTTCAATGGCCATGATCAGTGGCATCCTGCCGTAGCGGAAAGCACCATTGAACGCGGGCAGACAGCAGATCGGGTTGGCTGCGTGCGGCGCTTTCGCCTGGCAGATGGTTCCGAATTGCGCGAAAAACTGTTGACGCTATCTGACGCAGATATGGCGTTCAGCTACTGCCTATTGGATACGCCGATACCCTTGCTCAATTACGTTGCACATGTGCGGCTTGCGCCAGTGACCGATGGGGATCAGACCTTCTGGCATTGGGAAAGCCGCTTCGATACGCCGAAAGGCCGCGAGGCGGAGTTGACGCGTCTTGTGGGCGAAGAAATTTACAATGGCGGCTTCAATGCCATTCGTGGCCATCTTGCGGAAAGGGTACGCTGATGGCGGTAACCATCGAAAAGCATGCAACCGTTGGCGATGCGCAACGCGCGCTTGGTGGTGACGCGGTCTATCTCGGCGGTGGTACCGTTCTGATGCGCGAAATCAACGCTGGCTTTGTGCAGGGCAGAATCATTCGCAGCACTGACCCTGTACTCAAGCAGATCAGGCAGAGCGGCGATGGTTTTGAGATTGGCGCTGGCGTCACCATGAGTGCGCTTGCAAACCATGCGGAGCTTGCTTTTCTGCACCCAGTGGTACGCGCCATTGGTGGCCCGCAGATACGCAATATGGCAACCATTGGCGGCAATCTTTTTGCTGAACCACCCTATGGCGATCTGGCGGCAGCCTTGCTTGCTCTTGGGGCGCGCCTTGTCATGGCGGGCGGGCAAGCGCGGCCGATTGAGGAGTTTTTCCGGGATCGGAAGCGGGCTGGTTTGATCACCGCCATTCAGCTGCCCCGCCCGCGTGACAATAAAAGCTTCGCCTTCCACAAGGTCAGCCGCGTCAAGCCAAAAGGCGTTTCCGTAATGTCGTTCTCAGCGCTGCTGCCGCGCGATGCTGGGCGTTTGCGTGGTGTGCGCATCGCCTGTATCGGCCTTGGCCCCGGGCCACTACGCGCTTTCTCAGCGGAACGCGCACTCGAAGGCCAGGTCTTGGATGCCGCAAGCATCACCCGTGCCGCGCAGCTTGTCACAGATGGCTTGGAACCGCCGACAGATGCCCTTGCCTCTTCCTGGTATCGGCGGGAAGTGGCGGGCGTTCACCTTACGCGTCTGCTTGAAAGGATGATCTGATATGGCAATGAAGCCGGTCACCTTCATCCTGAATGGCGAGGCCAAGGCAGCCTTTACTGAGGATGGTCAAAATCTTCTCGATATGCTGCGCCGCGGCGTTGGTGATCTTTCACCCAAATATGGCTGCGCGCAGGGCAGTTGTGGGGCATGCACCGTGCTGATCAATGGTGAACCGCAATTGGCCTGTCTTGTTTTGGCAGAGTCGGTAGAGGGTAAAGATCTGGAAACAACGGCAGGGCTCGGTCGTGCAGGTCTCCATCCGCTGCAGGAAGCTTTCATGCAACGCTTTGCCGCGCAATGCGGTTATTGCACCCCTGGTATGCTTATGGCGGCAAAGGCCTTGCTGGATATAAATCCACGCCCGACACGTGATCAGGTCATCGAAGCCATCTCTGGAAATCTTTGCCGCTGCACGGGATATGAGCCGATCATTGCTGCCATTCTCGATGTTGCGGAAGGAAGACAGGCGCCATGAGTGGAACCCTGACCGACCAGCCCATGATAGATTTCCGCAAGGAAATTTTCGCTGATGAGCGTGACGATAATCTGAATGAGATCGGCAAGCCAACCCGGCGTCAGGATATCACCGGTCACGTCACGGGGCGCTCGCCTTTTTACGATGACCATCTTTTTGAAGGGCTGCTGCATATCCGCTGCGTGCGTTCGCCCCATCATGCGGCGCGGGTCCGGCGCATAGATCTGAGCGCTGCGGAGCGTATGCCGGGCGTTGTGCGTATTCTCACCGGCAAGGATGTGCCGCGAAATCTCAATACACTGCTTTCACTGCTTGATTTCGGCATTGATGATGAACCAGTGCTGTCAACAGACCGCGTGCGCTATCGTGGGGAACCGGTTGCTGCGGTGATCGCGACCTCAGAAGCGCGCGCGCGTGATGCCGTGGCCAAGGTGCTGGTGGAATGGGAGCCCTTGCCGCATGTGTTGGATGTTGAGGAGGCAATCAAACCAGGGGCGCCGGTTGTTCTTGATATCTACCCCAGTAATAAATTCATCTATCACGGCAAATATGATCATCAGAAACTACGCTACGGTGATGTCGAGGCCGCTTTCAGGCAGGCTGACCACATTGTCGAAGGCCGTTATCAGATGTCGCCGATTGAACAGGCGCCGATTGAAACCTGCGGCGCCATCGCTACACCTGAACAGAATGGGCGCTACGCCTGCTATAGCGCTACCCAGGCGCTTTTCTTTTCACTCGCGGTTTCCTCGAAAGTTTTGGAAATGCCATCAAGCCGCCTGCATTTTATCGGTGGTACGGTAGGTGGTGGTTTCGGTGGCAAGGTGGATAGTATTCACGAGCCGCTTGCCATTCTTGGCGCCATGCTCACCGGGCGCCCCTGCAAATGCATGTGGGACCGTGAGGAGGAAATGCAGGTTGGCGCGCCGCGCGGTGCCGAACGCTGGTATATCAAGGATGGCGTGATGCGTGATGGGCGCATTATTGCACGCAGCTTCACGGGCTATTTCGATTCAGGTGCCTATACCCGTCTTTCATCCTACGCCATCATCAAGGGTGTTGGGCATTTGCCCGGCCCCTATACGATTCCGAATGTGTCAGCAAATGTTTATTGCGTTTACACCAACCGTACGCCGGCAACAGCGATGCGTGGTTTTGGCATCACCGGCGTGGATTTTGCCATCGAAGCCCATATGGACAAGGTCGCCGATACTGTCGGGCTCAACCCGATTGAACTGCGTATCCTGAATGCCTATCGCGATGGTGACATGAAAGCGCATCGTAGGCTGGCGAAGAATTGTGCCTTGATTGAATGTTGCCAGGTTGTGGCTGAGAAAGCGGGCGTGAAGCTGAGCCCCGCCATGCTGGCGGCCTCCTCTCGTAAGGGGGGTGGGGGTGACAGGGCGCGATTGCCGACAAACACAGCGACAGATCAGGATGGATTGGTGCGCGGTTTCCAAGGTGGCAGCTATGGCCGAAAAGGTGCGAAGCCAGCTTCGCTTCCCGGACTCTCCCAGACCATACAATCAGCCGCGCCCATGCCTGCGCAAACGCCGCCGCCAGCTACAGCACCACAACAGCCGCCGCCACGGGTTGGCAGTATGCGCTTTTCCTCCCTCTCTGGGTTCAGGAGGCGCTGAGCCATGGCACTTCATCGTGGACGCGGCTTTGCCGCCATCAATTACCCGATCGGTATGAATCTTGGAGGTGATCCCAGCCAGGCACTAATCCATTCCAACCCCGATGGCAAATTCACCGTTGCCCTTTCTGCCATTGATCTTGGCCAGGGCATGAAGTCCGTCACGCGCCAGATCGCGGCGGAAACCTTGGGTGTGCCTGTGACGGATGTTTATGTGGACACCGCCGATAGCGATACGGGCCCGCATGATATGGGCAGTTTTGCCAGCCGCGGCACACATCGCATGGGCAATGCGGTCATCATGGCGGCCAAGGAAGCGCGTGCTGTCATGCTTGAAGCGGCAGCTGAAGAGCTTGAGGTGGATGCAGCGGATTTGGTGACGGATGGGCGCGGCAATATCCATGTGCGCGGCGCGCCGGGGAGGTCCATCACCACCATGGCTGCGGCGCAGGCTGCGCAATTCAAGCAGGGGCGCACTATTGCTGGCCGCGGCATTTTTCTCATTCCGCTCAGTGATGTTGATCCTGATACCGGTGAAATGACGCCCGTTTCGACCTTCGCTCATGCAGCCATGCTGGTGGAAGTGGAAGTTGATGATGAAACCGGCGAAGTGACGATTACTGATATGAAATCTGCCTACGAAGTTGGACGCGCCTTGAACCCGCGTCTGGTAGAGCAGCAATTGCGCGGCGGCGCCTGGATGGGCATGAGCCACGCGGCGTGGGAGACGACAGAACCCTATTACCCGGCACGCGATCACGGGCCGGTGGATTTCAATACCTACCTCATGCCTGGCCCCGGCGATTTGGCGCCGCATCACATCAGTGTGCTGGAGCGCCCTGCCGAAGATGGTCCCTATGGCGGCAAGGGGCCTGGCGAGATGTGCGCCAATCCTGTGCTACCTGCTGTGGTGAATGCGGTTTATGATGCGATTGGTGTGCGTGTAGATGAACTGCCCGTGACACCTGAAAAAGTGCTCCGTGGTCTTCGCGCACAGGGCGGCGCGAAGCCGCGACGGCGATTATAATATGGCAATAAGGCGCAGCATTGGCGGCATTGACAGTCCAGAGGCGCTGGCGCGCGCGCTGCGTGATGCGCAGTATATCGCTGATGAAGGTCTCGCCACTGCGGCTTACCTTGCGCTCGCTTTGGGAAAACCTTTGCTGCTTGAGGGCGCACCTGGTGTCGGCAAGACCGAAGCGGCAAAGGCGCTTTCCGCCATCCTTGCGCGAGAGCTTGTGCGGCTCCAAGCCTATGAAGGCATCGATGCCGCTGCTGCGATGTATGAATGGAATTTCCCGCGCCAAATGCTGGCCATTCGGCAGGCGGGCGATTCCTACATCAATCTGTATGGTGATGATTTTCTGATTGCGCGCCCCTTGCTTCTGGCACTGCAACGGCCCCGCGAAAGGCTATTGCTGATTGATGAAATTGATCGGTCAGACCATGAGTTTGAGGCTTTCCTGCTTGAATTCCTCTCTGATTTCAGCCTGTCCATCCCGGAACGCGGCACAATACGCGCAAGCGAACCGCCTGTAGTGGTCATGACATCCAATCGCACGCGGGAGTTGCATGAAGCCTTGCGGCGGCGCTGCGTTTATCACTGGATTGGCTATCCGGACCCGCAATTGGAGGCGCAGATTGTGATGATGCGCGCATCATCTGTTGCGCGCGACACGGCGCATAGGGTGGTTGCTGCAGTTGGCCGGTTGCGCAAGGAACCCCTGGCAAAGCCGCCTGGCGTTGCTGAAACGGTTGAATGGGCGGAAGCAGCCACCTTGTTGAATGCACAGGGTGCAAGCTGGCCCGCGGCCTTTGCGCGTGCGATTGGCGTCGTGCTGAAGGATCAGGATGACCTAGCCTATATTGCGCTACGGCTTGATGCTGTTCTGAAGGGGGCGGCATGATCCCGCCTGCGCTGACGCCCTTCCTCGCTTTCCCGCAAGCGCTTCGTATGCAGGGCTTTGCGGCAGCGACGGAACAAACGGAAGGTTTCCTTGCTGCTGTCGGGTTGCTGGGGCCGAGGTCAATCCACGATCTGCGCCGCGCCGCCCATGCCGTTTATGGACCGGCGCCGGAACGGATTGAGGATTTCAACTCTGTCTTTGATGCAATCTTTCTTGGCAGGGCGTGCCTCGCACCCGCGGAGGCAGAGGGTGAAGAAGCGCCACGTGCCTTTGATGCGGGCGAGATTGAATTGTTGCCGCAGCCTGAAGATGAGACACCCTCTGGCCAAGAGGCGACGGCGCTGGAGCGATTGTCAACGCGTCCAATCAATGTGGTGGATGAGGAGACAGTGCTGCGCGCCTTTGCCCGGGCCTTGCCAGGTGCTGTGCCGCGGCGGCGTTCGCGCCGCCTTCGTGCCGGCAGCGGCGCATTGGCGGATCCGCGCCGTGCCTTCCGCGAATTGCTCCGCCGTGATGGGGAACTCAGCCGATTGCCGCGGCGCCATCGCCTGCAACGCCAGCGACGCGTACTTCTGCTGATTGATGTTTCGGGCAGCATGAAGGCGGGCACGGATGGTGCGCTCAGGCTTGCGCATGCCATGGTGCAATCGCTTGAACGGGCAGAGGTCTTCACCATCGGTACGCGTCTCACGCGCGTGACGCGCGCCTTGCGCTACAGGAATCGGGAACAGGCGCTGACACTCGCCGCCGGGCTTGTGGCGGATTGGGATGGCGGCACGCGGTTGGGCGAGGCGCTGGGTATCTTTCTTTCCGTGCCACGTTTCGCAAGTTTCGCACGCGGGGCGGTGGTAATCATTCTTTCCGATGGCTTGGAACGCGGCGGGCCTGACGCTTTGGTGCAGGCCATGCAGCGGATGCGTGGTCTCGCTTGGCATATTCTGTGGCTGAGCCCCCTGGCGAATACGCCGGGCTATAAACCAGAGACAACCGCCATGCGTGCCATCCTGCCCTATATTGATAACTTGGCCGATGGCAGCAGCGCCATTGCCATTGCACGTTCCTTGGTGGGGTCGGCGCCAATAGCGCGCGCTGGAACAAGCGCATGAGGATCATCGACAGCCATTTTCATGTCTGGCGTCAGGCGGATCTTCCCTGGCTAATGGGACCCATGCAGCCGCGGATTTTTGGTGGCTATGAAGCGATTAGGCGCGATTATCCCATCAGCGAATACCTGGCCGATATTGCCGACACCGGCGTTGAAAAGGCGGTCTATGTCCAGGCAAATTGGCCAAATGATAAGGCAGTGGAGGAAGTTGCCTGGATAGAACGTCTGGCGCTTGAAACCGGCTGGCCGCATGCAAGCATCGCTTATGCCGATATGACGGTTGAGGATGTTCGGCCTTTTTTGGACCGTCTTGTACGCCATCCGCGACTGCGCGGCATTCGCCAGCAATTTCATTGGCACCCAAATCCGCAATATCGCTTTGCCCTACATGCGGATCTCTGCCGCGACAGGCAGGTTCAGCGCAATATGGCACGGCTTGCCGATTACGCGCTGACCTTCGATTTGCAGGTGTTTGCTGAACAAATGGCGGGTGCCGCTGAATTGGCGCAAGCCTGCCCGCGCGTAACCTTCGTTTTGCAGCATGCCGGCATGCTGGAAGATCTTTCGGCCAGCGGGCGCGATGATTGGCAAAAGGGCATGGCGGCCTTGGCCGCGTGCCCGAATGTGATGGTGAAGCTTTCCGGCCTTGGCACTTTTCTGCATCGCCTGGATCCGGCGCATATCACCCGGATTTACGTACAAACCCTGCAGCTTTTCGGGCATGCGCGCTGCCTTTGGGGTTCGAATTTCCCGATCGAGAAACTCTGGACCGGTTACGCCCCTTTACTTGCGGCCCATCGCAGCGCCATGCGCGATCTGGATGAAGCGGCGATACGTGGCCTGTTGTTTGACAATGCCAGCCGGGTCTACCGGCTTTAGGGAGGAATGAGCATGGCTCTCGAAATCAAGCTGCTGGATTACGGCGATATCGAGCTGGAATCGAGCTTTCTGGTTCTCGCGCGGGATTGCGGGCGCATCCGCCGCGTGCCGGTTTATGGCTTTCTGATCATGGGCGGGCGTTATCCGATTGTGGTCGATACCGGTTATCGCGATAACGCCATCATGGAAACGCTTGGCATGCGCGGCCTGCAATTCCATGAAAACATGATCGAACGCCAGCTTGCCCGCTTTGGCGTGAAGCCGGGTGATGTGCGCTATGTACTGCATACGCATTTGCATATTGACCATGCTGGCAAGGATGATCACTTCCCAATGAATACCACGGTAGTGGTCAATCGCCGTGAATTGGAATGCTCGGTTTCGGGTCTTATGCATCCACAATATCCGAAGCCAGATATCCAGCATTTGATCGAAAGGCTGCATACGCGCCATGCGCTGCGCTTTGAGGATCTGGAGCTTTCAGGACCCGTGGAGATCATGCCCGGGGTTGTGCTGGAAGCGGCCAATGCACATACGGAAGGGTCCATGAATGTCCATGTTGAAACAGCCGAAGGGCGTGCCACGATCTGTGGCGACGTGATCTATGATTTCAATGATCAGATCGTGGAGCCGGTTTTCCAGGTGAGCCTCCATGAACCGCAGGTCACCGGCAATCACGCAGGATCGAAGCGGGGCGAGAAGGCGGCAATCAAGAAGCTGCTCAACTCCTCAAAATTCCTGCTGCCCGTGCATGACAAACCAGCCAAGATTGAGCATGGCCAGGTGATTGGCCGACTTGAGCTGCAGGTGCCGGGACCGGTTGCACAAACCGTTGCGCGCCGGGATTGGTTTCCGGTCTGAGGGAGGCTGCCATGGCTCATGTCGCGCTGGATCCGGGTTTCCGCCGACTGATTGATGAACATGCCCCCGTGCTTCAGGTGGGCAGCGGCTTCACCTTCACCGAGGGGCCGATCTGGCACCCGAGCGAACATTATCTGCTTTTCTCGGACATGCCGGCGGATATGCGCCGCCGCCTTGATCGTGCCGGCGTGCGAGAGATTGAGCGGCCATCCAATAAATCAAACGGGCTCACCTATGATGCAGATCTCAATCTGCTGATTTGTGAGCATGCAACCTCATCCGTTGTGCGTGTGCGCCCCAATGGGCTGCGAGAGGTATTGGCCAGCCATTATCAGGGGCGGGAATTGAATTCGCCCAATGATCTCTGCGTGAAGTCGGATGGCGCGATCTATTTCACCGATCCCTGGTATGGCCGTATGCCTGTTTATGGCGTTGAACGCCCGCGCCAGCTTGGGTGGCAGGGCGTATTTCGCATTAGGCCAGGCGCGCAGCCGGGTGAGGAACCTCAGCTTGTCGTGGATCGCTATATCTTCAGCCAACCAAATGGCATTTGCTTTTCGCCCTGCGAGAAATTTCTTTATGTGAATGATACCGAACAAGCGAATATCCGTGCGTTTGATGTCGGTTCGGATGGAATGCTGCGTAATGGGCGCATCTTCGCCTCTGGCCTGCGTGATAGCCTTGCCCCCGGCCTGCCCGATGGCATGAAATGCGATACTGATGGCAATGTCTGGTGCACCGGGCCTGGCGGCATTTGGGTTTATGCGCCGTCCGGCAAGCTGATGGGCAAGGTCGCCATTCCGGAAATGCCAGCCAATCTGCATTGGGGCGGGGCGGATTGGCGCACGCTTTATGTCTGCGCCACCACTTCGGTCTATGCCATTCCCGTCAAAATCGGCCCGCGCCACGAACCCTTCATGGCAGTGCGCCAAACCGCGCGCGAAACTACGCCACAACAGGATGAGGTTTTGCGGCTTGATCCATCGCGCTGCGCGCTCATCATTCAGGATATGCAGAATGATGTGGTGATGGATGGTGGCGCCTTCGCGTCTTCCGGCAGCCCTGATCATTGCCGACAACAAAATGCCATTCCCAACATCGCCCGGCTTGCTGCGCATTGTCGCAGTCGCGGCATTCCGGTGATCCATGTCTGGTTTGTCAGGCGCGCTGATGCCCGCGACATGACCCTGAATGCGCCACTATTTGAAGGTTGCGTGGACGCCAATGCCATGATCGAAGGCACATGGGGCGCGGAACCTGTACCAGGGCTTGAAGCGCAGCCGGGTGATCACATCCTCCGCAAGGCCCGCATGAGCGCCTGGGAAGGTACGGCGCTTGAACGCATCCTGAAGGCCGAAGGCCGCGACATCATTATCGAAACCGGCGCATGGACGAATATGAGCATCGAACACACAGCCAGAACTGGCGCCGATAAGGGCTATATCATGGTTATCCCGGAAGATGGCTGTTCCACCATGAATGCGGATTGGCACCGCGCTTCCATTGACTATGCCATGCGCAATGTCGCGATGGTGACTTCGACAGATGAGGTATTGCGCGCCCTGGGGTCAGCAATCTGAAGATACTGGGACGTTTGGCTGACACCTTCTCCACTACACAAATAGATGAAGCCTAATCATTCGGGATTGATAAAAATGCGCTTTGTCCTTTGCAATGAGGTACTGCGTCATTTGCCTTTTAATGAACAGGCACAGCTTTCTGCAGCCTTAGGCTATGACGGTTTGGAGGTTGCACCATTCACGCTCCATCCTGATGCACCGCATTGCTTGAGCAAGGCTATGCGCAACGAATTTCGTCGTATGGCTGAAGATGTCGGCCAGCCTATTGCCGGTCTGCATTGGCTTCTCGTTGCTCCTTCTGGGCTTTCCATCACGGAAGCCAGTCTTCATGACAAGACCTGTGATGTCATGCGTGCACTGATTGATCTTGCGGTTGACCTGGGAGCAACTTATCTGGTGCATGGTTCTCCTGCACAGCGTGAGGTAACGTTTCCGGGCGATGCCGAACGCGCTGAAGCCGCATTGTGCAAGGCCGCCCTTCATGCACAATCCGCCGGCCTGATATACCTTCTGGAACCGCTCGATCCGGGCCAGACAAATTGGGCAAGCTCTTTGGCTGAGGCGCTGGATATCGTCGCACGCATCGGCAATCCCGCCTTGTGCAGCATGTTGGATGTAAGCGCCGCCGGGAATGGAGAGGCCGAAGCACCTGACACGCTTCTGCGACGCCACATGGCCAGCGGCCTGATCGCCCATGTGCATCTGAATGATCGCAATCGTCGCGCGCCTGGCCAAGGGCAGGATCAATTCGCCCCAATCCTTCGCGCGCTCACCGAAACTGGCTATCAGGGCATATGCGGTGTTGAACCCTTTGAATATCATCCAGACCCGGCAGCCTGCGCGGCACGCGCCATTGGCTATTTGCGCGGTATTGAGGAGGGGCTCTCAACGTGAAGTTTCAGTTTCTCGAAACAGAGCGATTTGAATGGCGCTTTACCTTGCGTATGCCTTTTCGCTTTGGTGTGATCACTGTCAGGGATGGCATTCAGGCTGTGGTGCGTGTGCGCATTCGCGATGTGACAGGAAGGGAAGGCTTTGGCGTGGCTGCCGAGACCCTTGCGGCGAAATGGTTCGACAAGGATGCAGCCCTGACTGATGCCGATAACCAGCATCAGCTACGCCGTACGCTTGAGATTGCGGAGGCGCAGTCGCTCGCCGCGGGCTTCAATACGGCCTTCGGCCATTACGCCGATGGCTATAACGCATATGTTGCTGCCTGCGCGGCGGAAGGGCTCAATCCTCTTGTGGCCAGTTTTGGCCGCGCGCTTTGGGACCGCGCAGCCTTCGATGCCCTGCTCCGTCTTGCCGGTCTTTCCTTTGATGCGGGTCTGCGCGCTAATCTTGGCGGCATGGCGCCACATGTGGTCATTCCTGATCTTGCGGATTTCGATTTCGCTGCGATGCTGGCACATGTACCAAAGCCGGCCCGGTTGCACGCGCGCCATACGGTTGGCTTGGTTGACCCCATCACCAGCGCGGATTTGACGGACGCAGTGGATGATGGTCTGCCCGAAACACTGGAACAGGTTTTGGCCACCTATCGCCATCTCTATTGGAAGCTCAAGGTCAGCGGCAATATCGCGGAAGATGTCGCGCGGCTTTGCCGTATCGCTGCCGTATTGGATCGCTCGCATGGCTATCACGCAACGCTTGACGGCAATGAACAATATGAGGATGCGGAGAGCGTATTGGCGCTATGGCGCGCGATAGAGGCTGAGCCAAGATTGACACGGCTGCGCGCTTCCATCTTGTTCATCGAACAGCCTATCAAGCGCTCGCATGCACTGCAGGAAAGCATCACGGATATCGCCGCTGCCCGGCCCGTGATAATTGATGAGAGTGATGGCGCGCTGGATGCATTCCTAGTCGCCAAAGGGCTCGGCTATAGCGGGGTTTCCAGCAAGGCATGCAAGGGCATTTGGCGATCCCTGATCAACTTGGCGCGTTGCCGGCAATGGGGCCAGGGCTATTTCATGTCAGCCGAAGATCTTACAACTCTAGCCGGGCTTTGCGTGCAGCAAGATCTTGCCTTGGTCAGTGCCCTCGGCCTTGCCCATGTGGAACGCAATGGCCATCACTTCATAGATGGCTTTGCAGGCCGCCCGGCAGCCGAAGCGCAGGCCTATCGGGCAGCGCATCCCGATCTTTATGAGGATACGTCACATGGTCCGCGGCTTCGCATTCGTGCAGGGTTGCTTGACATCGGCAGCATTGCAACACCCGGCCTGGGCAGCGCCCCCTGGCCGGATGTTACGGCCATGCAGCCCATGGAAAAAGCTGCTTGGCCGAAATGAAAACCACGAAGACGTCTATGGGCCAGACCATCTACTTCAATTCACCGTAATGCGTGCCTCACGCACGACACGGCCCCATTTCTCCAGCTCACTTCGCATATGGGCCGCAATCTCCGCAGGGGTGGAGGTCATGGCATCAGCACCAACTCGTGTCAGATCATGATGCCTCACACCATGCGCGCGTAGCGTTCTTTCATGATGCGCAAAACCTCATCCGGTGCTTCTGCCCACCAGCGGCGCGACAGCAGCTCAACCTCCACAAAACCTTCATATCTGGCCGCACTCACCATGGCGCTGATGCCGGCGATATCAATCACGCCGTCACCTGGCATGCCACGATCAAAGACAAGATCAGTGGTCGGGACGAGCCAATCGCAAATATGAAAGCCAGCAATCTTGCCCGCAGCGCGCGCCATTTGGTGGCTGAGTTCCGGATCCCACCAGACATGATAAACGTCCAGAACAACCCCAACACCCTCACCCAATGCGGCGCAGAGATCAAGCGCCTGGCCGAGTGTGGAAAGCACCGAACGATCCGCGCAGGTCATGGGATGGAGCGGTTCCAGCCCCAAAGTCACGCCAGCAGCGCGTGCTTCGGGCAGGATCGTCTCAAGCCCCTCACGCACCATGCGGCGCGCGCCCTGAATATCCTTCGACCCTGTCGGCAAGCCGCCGCAGACCATGACCAGGCTACGCGCTTGCAGCTTATGCGCTTCTTCGATGGCGCGACGATTATCCTCAATCGCCGCCGCGCGCCCTGCGGCATCGGCAGCGGGAAACATGCCGCCACGGCAAAGCCCTGTCACCGTCAAGCCAGCATCGCGGATCCGCCGCGCGGCGGCATCCACCCCCATTGCTGCCAGCACATCCCGCCAGGGCGATATGCCCGGAATGCCATGGCGTGCGCAGCCTTCGATACATTCAGCGAGTCCCCATTTCTCACGTACCGTGACGGTATTAAGGCTGAGGGGCTTCACGCCACACCATGCAATGCCAAAAGCTGGCGCATCCGGCTGGCCGCGCGTTCCGGATCGCTCAGCAGGCCCGCCGCGTCAGCAAGCCTGAACAATTCCGCAAAATGCTGAATACTGCGGGTGCTTTGCTGCCCGCCCACCATCACGAAATGATCCTGATGGCCATTCAACCATGCCATGAAGACCACGCCTGTCTTGTAGAAGCGTGTTGGTGCCTTGAAGATATGGCGGGAAAGCGGGACTGTTGGCGCCAGAATATCATGAAAACTGGCAAGATCATTCTTGGCGAGGGAGGCAAGCGCACCACCCACGGCGGGTGCGATCGGGTCGAAGATACCCAATAGCGCATCGGAATGGCCCTGCGCATCGCCAGCGATCAATTCGGCATAGTTGAAGTCATCACCAGTATACATCCGCACACCGCGCGGCAGGCGGCGGCGCATGGTGATTTCCTTCTTGTCATCCAGAAGGGATATCTTCACGCCATCTACCTTATGCGCATGGGCGTGAATGACCGAAAGCGCGGTTTCCATCGCGGCCATGTGATCATAATGGCCCCAATAGCCTTCAAGTGCGGGGTCAAACATTTCACCGAGCCAATGGATGATCACGGGTTCACGCACGGAACCCAGGATGCGCGCGTAAACACGTTCGTAATCCGCGGGGGTCTTGGCGGCCTTTGCCAGCGCACGGGACGCCATCAGAATGATGCGCCCACCCATTTTCTCAACCGCTTCGCATTGTTCCTCATAGGCGCGGATCACATCATCCACCGTCACATCAGGGCCGGGCGCCAGATGATCCGTCCCCGCGCCACTTGCGATCATCGCGCCCGGATGATCCTTCGCTGCATCAAGGCTCAGGCGGATAAGCTGTTGCGCCGCAGTCCAATCAAGCCCCATGCCCCGCTGCGCCGTATCCATGGCCTCTGCCACGCCAAGGCCAAGCGACCAAAGATGCTTGCGGAAGGCTATGGTCCGATCCCAATCAAGTTTTGCATCAAGCCAGGGATCCTGTTCGGCCAGAGGATCAGCCACAACATGGGCAGCCGCGAAGGCGATGCGCGGATAGGGCGGCAAGGCTTTCGCGAAGGCGCGCGGCGGGCTGGTGGTGAAGCTCGTGATCGAGCCATCGGGATTGGTCAGATCAAGGCGCGCCATGCAAAACTTCTCCTCCATCCGGTATCGTCAGGCAACTTCTCATGCCAGGGTTCATCCATCCAGTATTTTTGTTCAGGAATTGCAGTAGCATCCGACACCTCTGGTCACAGACAACGCCAAGCCAAAAGCCACCCAAAACCACATGACGCGTTGAAGCGCAGAGGCTACAGTTTTTATGAAACAACCGCAGGGGAAGTCCATGGGCGCGCTGAAGGGTATCACGGTGCTGGAACTCGCAGGCATTGGGCCGGGTCCCTTCTGCGCGATGTTGCTGGCGGATATGGGCGCGCGAGTGATCCGCATTGATCGCCCCGAAGGCCCAGCCGGCACGCGCGATGATGTCGTTTTGCGTGGGCGTCGCTCCTTGTGTCTTGATCTCAAGAATCCCACCGCCGTTGAAGTCTTGAAGCGCATGGCCCAGCAAGCTGATGCGCTGATTGAAGGCTTCCGGCCAGGTGTCATGGAACGGCTTGGCCTTGGCCCAGAGCCGCTGCTCAAGGCAAATCCGCGGCTGATCTATGGCCGCATGACAGGATGGGGGCAGGCGGGACCACTCGCGAAACGCGCGGGGCATGACATCAATTACATCGCACTCACTGGGGCGCTGCATGCCATTGGCGATCCTGATCGCCCACCGCCACCGCCGCTTAATCTTATCGGTGATTATGGTGGCGGGGGAATGCTGCTGGCCTTGGGCATTCTGGCTGCCGTTATCGAACGCGCCAATTCTGGCCGCGGCCAGGTGGTGGATGCCGCCATGGTGGATGGCGCGGCGCTATTGATGGCGCCCATCTATGGCATGCTCTCCCTCGGCCGTTGGGCACCCAAGCGGGGCGCGAATTTCCTGGATGGCACGGCAAGTTTTTACGGCAGCTACGCTTGTGCTTGCGGCGGCTATGTCGCGGTTGGCCCCATTGAACCCGCTTTCTTCGCGGAAATGCTCCAGCGCTTGGGCCTTGATGCCTCCAGTTTCGAAAACCGCATGGATCCTGCGACCTGGTCCACCCACAAGGCCAGATTGGCGGAAGCATTTCTTGGCCGAACACGCGATGCATGGGCGGAAATATTCGCCGATAGTGATGGCTGCGTCACACCGATTCTTTCCATGGCCGAGGCACCATCGCATCCCCATATCGCCGCGCGTGAGACTTTTGTTGCCGCACATGGTGCTGTGCAACCAGCGCCCGCACCGCGCTTCTCTCGTACGCCATCGGCCATTGGCGCGGCACCGCCATTGCGTGGTGAACATGGCGCAGAAATCCTGGCTGAATTCGGCTTTTCGGCGCAGGAGATCGACATCCTGGTGGCCACCATACCACCGCGATGATTCGCGCTTGACCATTGTTAAGCGCCCGCAGCGCACCCGCACCCGTTAGCGGAAGCGTTCCTTCAATACGCGGCGGAGCAGCTTGCCAGCTTCGCTGCGCGGCAATGCCTCAAGAAAATCGACCGCCACCGGGATTTTCAGACTACCAAGATGCGCGCGACAATGGGCGATAATGGCCTCAGCCAGTGTGGCATTGGCCGCAACATTCCGCGGCACCACCAGCGCGTGCGGGCGTTCGCCCAATTCAACATCTGGCACCCCAATCACCGCGGCTTCCGCTACTGCCGGATGCAGGCCGAGCACAGCCTCGATCTCTGCCGGATAGATATTGACGCCACCTGAAAGGATCAGATCCGCCCGACGGTCCGACAGAAACAGGAAACCTTCCGCATCCAGCCAGCCAAGATCATGCAGGGTCGCCCAGCCCTGATCATTATAGGCAGCGGCAGTTTTTTCGGGATCATTATGGTAGGCGAAGCGCGCCCCGCCTTCGAACCAAATGCGCCCAATCTCTCCGGGTGGGAGCGCGCGGCCTTCCTCATCCAGGATATGCACCGCGCCATAGGCAGGGCGGCCCACACTGCCGGGCTTGCGCAGCCAAGTCTCACTGTCAATGAAGCAAACGCCAATGCCTTCGCTACCGGCATAGTATTCGCGGATGATCGGCCCCCACCAATCCAGCATCGCCCGCTTCACCGGAATGGGGCAAGGCGCTGCGGCATGAATGGCGCAGCGATGGCTGGAAAGATCGAAGGCGTTTCGCACCGTATCCGGCAGGGCAAGCAGGCGCACAAACATGGTCGGCACCCATTGGCTATGGGTCACGCGATATTTTTCGATCAGCGCCAAACACGAAGCGGCATCGAATTTTCGCGTGATCACCGCCGTGCCGCCACCATCAATGGTGCGTTGGACATAGCGATTGGGCGCTGCGTGATAGAGCGGCGCTGGCGAGAGATAGACCGTATCCGCATCAAATCCGTAAAAGCCCTTCCAGCTCATGTCGAATTCAGGCTTATGGCGATCCGCAAAAGGAATGAGCGCACGACGAATACCCTTGGGCAGGCCAGTGGTACCCGAAGAATAAAGGAATTCGCGACCGATCGGCCTTTCACCCTCGGGCCATGTTGTGGGCCGACCTTCCACCAGGGATTGCAGTGGCGTAAAGCCTGAAATGGTACCGCCCAGGCTGAAACGATGGGCCAAGTGCTGAAGATCCAGCGCCTCCACCAATGGACTTAGCCCGGCCTCAGCGAATAAGGCTAGCGCACCAGAATCGCGCAGCACATGGGCCACTTCATGTGCGCGCAAATGAATGGATAGAGGCGTCACCATCAGGCCAGCGCGCTTGGCCCCATAGGTGAGCATCAGGAATTCCGGCGTGTTTTCCAACAATAGCGCAATGCCCTGCCCTGGGGTCAGCCCAAGCGCCACCAGCCCATGCGCGATCTGGTTCGCTGCCTCATCCAATGCCCGAAAACTGAGGATAGTGCCGCTATCGGGAAAAATGGCCGCAGGCTTGTCGGGTGTTGCGCGCGCCAGATTGGCAAGATGCGGCATGGGCCTTCCTTATCGTCTTGATCCATCATTGACGGCCATTTCCTATCCGCCAAATTCTTCCCCAACAGGCAAAGACTAAGGCCAATAGCTGCGCATTTTCAAGAAATGTTTCCGGCGCAAGATAAGGCGTGGCGTGATCGAAAACCGGCCGCTAGACAGGTGGACCCCGCATCCGCACAATCGCCCTTGGCGCAAGGTAACCAAGCCCAAGGGAGGCATCGCATGATTCCCCGTACTGTCTTTTCCCCCGCCCATGAGCAATTCCGCGACCAGGTGCGCCGCTTCGTTGCGCGCGAAATCCTGCCGCATCACGCGGCCTGGGAAGAAGCGGGCGTGGTGCCGCGCGAAGCCTGGCGCAAGGCGGGTGAGGCCGGGCTTTTGCTCTGCAATGTTCCGGAAGAATGGGGCGGCATGGGCGGGGATTTCCTGCATAGCGCCATTGTCATTGAGGAAATGTCGCGCGCCGGTGCGACCGGCCCCGCTTTCTCACTGCATTCGGATATCGTGGCGCCTTATCTGCTGCATTACGGCACGGAAGCCCAAAAGCGCCGCTGGTTGCCTGCCATGACGCGCGGGGATGCCTTGGCTGCCATTGCCATGACCGAACCGCAAGGCGGCAGTGATTTGCAGGCCATCCGCACCACGGCGATCCGTGATGGCGATGATTATGTCATCAGCGGTCAGAAGATCTACATCACCAATGCGCAGGGCGCGGATGTGATTGTCGTCGCCGCCAAGACCGACCCCACAGCGCGCGGGCGCGGCGTCAGCCTTATCCTGGTAGAGACCGATCGGCCCGGCTTTGCGCGCGGCAAGCCGCTCAAGAAGGTTGGCTGCAAGGCGATGGATACGTCAGAGCTGTTTTTCGATCAGGTGCGGGTGCCGGTCACCAATTTGCTCGGGGAAGAAGGGCGTGGCTTCGCCCAATTGATGACAGAGCTTGCGCAGGAAAGGCTGGTGCAGGCCGTGCGCGCGGTGGCGTCAGCAGAAGCGGCGCTGGAACAGACCATCGCCTATGTCACGGCACGCCCCGCCTTTGGCCAGACAGTGGCGGATTTCCAGAATACACAGTTCCGCCTTGCGGAAATGCGTGCGGAAATCGCGGTCTTGCGCGTTTATGTGGACCGCTGCCTTGAAGTGCATCTGACCGGTGGCCTGGATGCGGTGGATGCCGCCATCGCCAAGATGCAGACAACCGAAATGCTTGGCCGCGTGGTGGACCAATGCGTGCAACTGCATGGCGGCGCGGGCTATATGTGGGAATACCCCATTGCGCGTGCCTGGGCTGATGCGCGCATGGCGCGCATCGCAGGCGGTTCCATCGAAGTCATGAAGCAGATCATCGCGCGTTCGCTATTGCCCAAGCAGGAAAAGCGCCAGGGCCACGCTGCGGCAGAATAGGCTTCGCCGCAAGCGATCAGGCCGCCAAAATGAACGTAACCGATCCCCCTCACTCCATCACAATCTTCGGCGCGGCATCCGCCTTCGCCGCCGCCTTTTCCCAAACGCGCCGCGCAATGCGGCGATAGGATTGCGCTTCTTCCGATTCCGGCCGCGCCATCACAATCGGCGTACCGGCATCGGCCAATTCACGGATTTCAAGCTTCAGCGGCAATTCGCCCAAAAACTCAACGCCCAGCCTCTCCGCTTCCCGCCGCGCGCCGCCATGGCTGAAGATGTCGGACCGATGGCCGCAATTGGGGCAGCAGAAGAAGGACATATTCTCGATCAGTCCCAGCACCGGGACATTGACCTTCTCGAACATCCGCACGCCGCGCCTGGCATCCAGCAGCGCCACATCCTGCGGCGTGGAGACAATCACCGCCCCCGCCAAAGGCACGCGCTGAGACATGGTCAGCTGCGCATCACCCGTGCCGGGGGGCATATCCACAATCATCACATCCAAGGGGCCCCAGGCCACTTGCCCCATCATTTGCTCCAGTGCGCCCATTACCATCGGGCCGCGCCAGATCATCGGCGTTTCTTCCTCCACCAAAAACCCGATGGACATGGCCTTCAGCCCCCAGCGGCTGAGCGGGGTGATGCGCTGGCCCTCTGACCGCGGCCTTTCCCGCGTGCCGAGCATTTGCGGCAGTGATGGCCCGTAGATATCCGCGTCCAGTAGCCCGACCTTGAGGCCATCGGCGGCCAAGGCCACCGCCAGATTGACCGCGGTGGTGGATTTGCCGACGCCGCCTTTACCAGACGCTACCGCGATAATCGCCCTGACATCGGAAAGCAGCATGGGGCCGGGGCCAGCCGGGCCGCGCGGGGCGGCGGGCCGGGCGGCGGGTGCGGCTTCGGCGCGATGCGCGGTCAGCACCACGGTTGCGGAAAGCACGCCGGGCACGGCGCGCGCGGCGGCTTCGGCCGCGGCGCGCACCGGTTCCATGGCCGCGGCGGCTTCTCGGGCCACCTGCAGGGCGAAATGCACCATGCCATCGCGCACCACCAGGCCCTGCACCATGCCCGCGCCCACCACATCCCGGCCGGAAGCCGGGTCCTTCACTGCCGTCAGGGCCTTGGTCACCGCTGCCGCCAAATCATCCGCCATCGCTTGAAAAGCCCCTGCCCATGGTCAATATCCGCCCTGCCCGGGTTACAGCACCGTTAGCTGCTTTCCGGGAGGGTCGCGCGCCTCTATATGGGGGTTGGCTTCCCGCTTGAAGCATCCCGCCCAATTTTGGGCCCTTGGTTTTTTGACGTTCACCTGCTGGAGACCACGCCTTTCATGCCCTGGAACAATAATAGTGGCGGTCAAAGCCCCTGGGGCAATCCGCGCCCTTCGGGCCCTTGGGGTCAGCCGCCTTCGGGCGGCGGTGGCGGCGGCGGCGGCCAAGGGGGCCGCGGGCCGGATATAGATGACGCTATCCGCCAAGCGCAGGAGGCGATTCGCCGTATCCTGCCCGGTGGCGGGTCCGGCAGCGGCAAGCTGGTCGCTCTGCTGGGCATTGTGGTGATCCTGGGCTGGGCTTTTTCCGGCTTTTACCGCGTTCAGCCCGATGAACAGGGCGTGGTGATGCGTTTCGGCGCCTTCAGCCACACAACCCAGCCTGGCTTGAATTATCGCCTGCCCTGGCCGATCGAAAGCCACACCACGCCGCGTGTGACACGCATCAACCGCGTGGATATCGGCTTTGTCGGCGCTCAGGATGGCAGCATCACCGGCGGGCGCGTGATGGCAGCACGTGATGTGCTGGAAGAAAGCCTGATGCTGACGGGTGATGAGAATATCATCGACATTGATGTCGCCGTCTTTTGGCGCATTCGCGATGCCGGTGAATTCCTGTTCAATACGCGCAACCCCGAAAGCACGGTGAAAACCGCGGCTGAGAGCGTGATGCGCGAAGTGATCGGGCGCACCGCAATCCAGCCGGCGCTGACCGAAGCGCGCGCGCAGATCGAACAGGAAGTGCGCCGTGGCGCCCAGGCGATCATGGACCAATACCGCGCCGGCATTGAAGTGACGCAGGTGCAATTGCAGAAGGTGGACCCGCCTGCCCAGGTGGTTGATGCCTTCCGTGATGTGCAGCGCGCCAATGCGGACCGTGAACGTCAACGCAATGAAGCCGAAAGCTTCCGCAATGACATCATTCCCCGCGCCCGTGGTGAGGCTGAACGTATGGTCCAGGAAGCCCAGGGCTTCCGTGAAAGCCAGGTCGCGCGTGCCGGCGGTGAAAGTGCCCGCTTCCTGTCGGTGCTTTCGGCCTATGAACAGGCGCGCGATGTGACCACGCGCCGGATGTATTTGGAAACCATGGAAGAAATCCTCCGCCGCAACCCCAAGGTCATTGTGGATGACCGTTTGCAGGGCGTGGTGCCCTTCCTGCAATTGGGCGAAACCGGTGGCGCGCGACAGCCGCCTGCTGCCGCGCCTCAGCAACGGCCCGCGCCATTACCACCAGGGGCGGCTGCCGCACCCATGATACAAAACCGCACGGGGGTGCCGCGATGAACCGCTCCATCATTCTGCTTGGCGTGCTGGCGGCGGCGATCTTCACCGCGTCTTCCACGCTGTTCACCGTGCATCAGACGCAGCAGGTGCTGATCACACAATTCGGCGAACCGCGCCGCGTGATCCAGGAACCGGGCCTGCATTGGAAGCTGCCCTTCATCCAATCGGTCATTACCTTCGACCGGCGCCTGCTGGATTTCGATGCGCCAGGCGAAGAAGTGATCCTGGGTGACCAGCGCCGGCTGATCGTGGACAGCTTCACGCGCTATCGCATCACTGATCCGCTGCGCTTCTTCCAGACGGTGGGTGCGACGGAAGCGGGCATTCGCGCCCGGCTCAATTCCATCGTCACCTCATCGCTCCGGCGCGTGCTGGGTAATGAGCCCTTGCTCGCGGTGCTCTCCACCGATCGGGCGCGGATCATGGGCGAAATTCGCCGTCAGGTGAATGAAGAAGCGCGCCAATTCGGCATTGCGGTGGAAGATGTGCGTATTCGTCGCGCTGATCTGCCGGGCGAAAACACGCAAGCCATCCTTTCACGCATGCAATCCGAACGTGAACGCGTGGCGCGCGAAGCCCGTGCGGAAGGCGCGGAAGTGGCGCAGCGCGTGCGTGCGGGCGCTGAGCGTGAACGCACCGTGCTGATTGCGGAAGCCCAGGCGCAGGCGGATATCCTGCGTGGTCAGGGCGAACAGGAAGCCATCCGCATTTTCGCGGAAGCCTTCCAGCGCGACCCGGCCTTCTTCCAATTCTGGCGCACCATGCAGGCCTATCGTGAAGCCTTCACGGAAGGCGATACCCGGCTGGTGCTGACACCGGATTCGGAATTCTTCCGCTACTTCCGCGAAAGCCCGAATGGCCTGGCAGCACCTGCGCCGAGGTGAGCTTTACCGCGCTGCTCCAGGGCATAGCCGTTGTGCTGGCCCTGGAAGGCTTGGCCTATGCCATCGCCCCGGGCTTCATGCGCCGGATGCTGGCAAGCCTGGCTGAAACGCCGGAGGCACGGCTCAGGCTTGGTGGGCTGATCGCGGCGGTGGGCGGCATTGGCCTTGCCTGGCTACTGAAGCTTTGGTGAGGCTGTGTGTTTTGTGGCATTTCCTTGCCGGCCGGTGCCTTAAATTCGCGGCCCTGCCGCCAATCTGTTATGGTTGTTGACGCCATCCCCGAGGAGAACTTCCTTGCGTATCGTCCATCTTGCCCTTGCCGGTGCCATGGCCCTGGCGCCGGTCGCCCCCCTGACGCTGATCTCCCCGGCCCAGGCGCAGCAGCGCGCGCCGGAAAGCTTCGCACCGCTCGCGCGGGAATTGCTGCCGGCGGTGGTGAATATCTCCACCACCAAGAATGTCGCACCGCGCTCCGGCCGGCCCAATGCGCCGGATATGCCGCAACTGCCGCCGGGCAGCCCGTTTGAGGAATTTTTCCGCGATTTCTTCAATCGTAACCGCCCCCCCGGCCAAGGCCAGGGTGAAGCGCCGCAGCAGCGCCAGCGCCGCGCGCAATCGCTCGGGTCTGGCTTCATCATTGATGCGCAGGAAGGCATTGTGGTCACGAATAACCACGTGATTGACGGCGCTGATGAAATCAATGTGATCCTGCAGGACAAGACCACCATTCGCGCCGAATTGGTGGGCACCGATCCGCGCACGGATATTGCGGTTCTGCGCATCCGGCATGACAAGCCGCTGGCCTCTGTTGCCTTTGGCGATTCGGATCAATCGGAAGTGGGCGATTGGGTGATTGCCATCGGCAATCCCTTTGGCTTTGGCGGCACCGTGACGGCGGGGATCGTTTCGGCCCGCGGGCGCGATATCGGCCAGGGGCTTTATGATGATTTCATCCAGACGGATGCTTCGATCAATCAGGGCAATTCCGGCGGGCCGCTATTCAACATGCGCGGCCAGGTGATTGGCATCAATACCGCCATTGTCTCGCCAAGCGGGGTGTCGGCCGGGCTTGGCTTTGCCATCCCGTCCAATATGGCAACGCGCGTGGTGGCGCAGCTGCGTGATGCGGGGCGTGTGCGGCGTGGCTGGATTGGTGTGAATATCCAGGGTGTGACGGATGACATTGCCGAAGCTTTGCGCCTGCCCGCAGGCACGCGCGGTGCCCTTGTAGCCAATGCGCAGGCCGAAGGGCCTGCAGCGCAGGCGGGCATTCGCTCAGGCGATGTGATCATCCGCTTCAATGGCGTGCCGGTGCCGGAAATGCGGGCCCTGCCACGAATTGTCGCGGATAATACCGTGGGCAGTTCCGTGCCTGTGGTGATCTGGCGCGACGGCAAGGAAGAAACCGTGACGGTGACGCTCGGCGAATTGCCGGCGGAACAGCGCCAGGCAAGTGCGCCGGCGGCGCCTCCGCCCGGTCAGGGGCCGGTGGAATTGACCGGGCTTGGCTTGCGCGTGGCGGCGATTACCAATGAGCTCCGCCAGCGCTTCAACCTGCGCCCCGAACAGCGCGGCGTGGTGATTGTGGAAGTCATCCCGGGCACCCCCGCCGCAGAGCGTGAGCTCCGCCCCGGTGATGTGATTGTGGAAGTGCAGCAGCAGCGCGTAACCACACCGGCCGAAGTGCAGGAACAGGTTGAACGTCTGCGCCGGCAGAACCGCAATGTTGGCCTGTTTGCCGTGGAAAACGCCGGGGGGCAGCGCTTTGTGCCGCTTCGCTTGAACGCACGGGGCAATGCGCCGGGGTGATCCGTCAGGGCGGATCACCCTTGGCGTCTTTCACGTCAGGAAGGCGCCGCCATTCACGTGAATGGTCTGGCCGGTGATATAGCCGCCCTCTGGCCCCGCCAGCAGGCGCACCATATCGGCGATTTCGGCCACACTTGCCCGGCGGCGCATGGGGATGCCGTTATCGGCTAGCGTGCTTGGCATGGACCCGGCCGAAGCGCCGCGCACCGTATCCACCGCACCGGGGGCAACGCTATTGGCGCGAATGCCTTTTGGGGCCAATTCCACCGCAAGTGCGCGCATCAGGCCTTCCAGCCCTGCCTTGGAGGCGGAGACATGCGCCCGATTGGGCGTGCCGACATGGGTTGAAATGCCCGATAGCCCGATGATCGAACCACCGCCGCGCGCAATCATCTGCGGCACGAAGGCTTGCGTGACGATAAACGCGCCATCCAGCGCGACCGAGAGGATTTCTCGCCATTCCGCGAAGGACATGTCCAGAAAGCTGGTCTGGCGGCGCAGTCCCGCATTGGTCACCAGAATATCCACGCCACCCATCTGGGCCGCCACAGCAGCCGCCATGCCGGCCACTTCCTCGGGCTTGGAGATATCGGCGCGATAGGCCATGGCGCGGCCGCCCCCGGCGATGATTTCATCAGCCACGGCCTTTATCGCGGCTTCATCCGATCGGCCATTCACCACAAGGGCGGCGCCATCGGCGGCGAGCCTGAGCGCAATGGCGCGGCCGATATTCTTGCCCGCACCCGTGACCAGCGCGACCTTGCCTGCAAGCGAAGCATTCATGAGCGTTTCTCCATCTTCACCTGGCAGGATAGGCGCATCCCGCTTGGGATGAAATGCACCATACCGCAGGATTTGCGGCGCTGCGTTTCGGGGCTTAGGATTGGGCGACGTATGGCGCCCGGTCTGGCGCAAAGAGTTGAAGGCGGAAGCACATGCTGGTCATTTCGGAACAAGGCATCGGCCATATCATCGAAGCCTGGCTCAAGCGCTTCAACGCGGCGCTGGCGGCGGGCGACACATCAGCGCTTGGCGCGCTGTTCCGCACCGAAAGCCATTGGCGCGATATCGTGGCGCTGGGGCGGCGCATCCGCACTGTCAGCGGTCAGCCGAAGCTGGTGGAGGCACTGCTGGCCGCGGTCGCCGAAGCCGGCGCCAAGGGCTTTGCGATAGATGAGGAACGCGCGCCGCCACGCTTTGTGGAACGCGCCGGCGAAGACACCATCGAAGCTATTTTGCGCTTTGAGACCAAAATCGGCACCGGCGCGGCACTACTGCGCTTGAAGCGCGCGGAAGCCTCAGGCGAAGCGCCAATGGCCTGGGTGCTGACCACCGCACTTGATAGCCTGCGCGGCTTTGATGTGGACAGCATGCGCGAAGCGCGTGAGGAACCGGCTTTTGAACGTGAATTCAACGGCCCGAATTGGCTCGATAAGCGGCGCGAGGCGCAGCGTTTCGAAGGCCGCGATCCGGCGGTGCTGATTGTGGGTGGCGGCCATGCCGGCGTTACCGCCGCAGCTTGGCTCGGTGCGCTCAATATCGAAGCGCTGATCGTGGATCGCATGGCGCGGGTCGGCGATAATTGGCGGCTGCGCTACCATGGGCTCAAGCTGCACAACCAGGTGCATAGCAATCACTTCCCCTTCCTGTCCTTCCCGAAGACCTGGCCGAAATATATCCCCAAGGACAAGATCGCCAATTGGATCGAATCCTATGTCGAGACCATGGAGATCAATTTCTGGACCAAAACGAGTTTCGAGGGCGCCACTTATGACGCGGCGGCGAAATGCTGGGTGGCACGGCTGAAGCTTGCTGATGGCAGCGAACGCATCATGCGCCCGCGCCATATCATCATGGCCACCAGCGTGAGCGGCACGCCGAACCTGCCGGAAATTCCAACCCTTGATCGCTTCAAGGGGAAGGTTGTGCATTCCTCTGGCTTCAAGAATGGCGCGGAATGGAAGGGCAAGCCGGTTTTTGTTTTCGGCACCGGCACCAGCGCGCATGACATTACGCAGGACCTGCATGGCAATGGCGCCAAGGTGACCATGGTGCAGCGCAGCCCAACACTGATCGTGAATGTGGAACCGAGCGCGCAGCTGTATGATGGCGTTTATTACGGCAAGGGGCCAACGCTTGAAGACCGCGATCTGATCAATGTGTCCTTCCCGCTTTCGGTGATGAAACAGGCGCATAAGATCCTGACTGACAAAACGCGGGAATTGGACAAGCCCTTGCTGGATGGGCTGGAAAAGATCGGCTTCCGTCTGGAATTTGGCGATAATGGCACGGGCTGGCCGCTGAAATATCGTTCCCGTGGCGGTGGCTATTATTTCAATGTCGGCTGTTCGGAATTGCTGGTGCGGCGCGAAGTAGGGCTGATCCAGTATCACGACATCGCCGAATTCAACGCAACCGGCATGAAGATGAAGGATGGCCGCGAATTGCCGGCGGAGCTTTTGGTACTCGCCACCGGCTATAAGGGCCAGGATCATCTGGTGCGCGGTTTCTTTGGCGATGCGGTGGCCGATCGCGTCGGCAAGGTCTGGGGCTTTGATGAGGCCGATCAGGAATTGCGCAATATGTGGATGGAAACGCCGCAACAGGGCTTATGGTTCACCGGCGGTTCCTTTGCGCAATGCCGGATGTATTCGAAATATCTTGCGATGCAGATCAAGGCGCGGGAAGAAGGCTTGGTTTGATTAGAGTCTTTCTGAGTTGTTGCGGATCGTAGCCGATCCCCCCTCAAACGCCGACGCGCGCCCCGGCGCACTTGGCTTCGCCGCATAGGCCCGACGCTGATGAACGCCCCGGCTATTGTATTCGGCACGGCTGCTGCGCGCTTGAATAAGGCGGCGGCGGGGAGTGCCTTGGAGATCAACAACCTCGCTGCCGGGCGTGCTGCGATCCTGCGCCAAAAGACGCTGGACGGCCTGCCGATTTCCGTCGGCAATGCCATGAAGCTACTGGTGGGCCCGAGCCTTGAATTGCCCGCGCGCCAATTGACGGTGAGTGTCGGTGCCACGTAGATCAGCAACGCCAATATCTATGCCCGCTTTGTCCAGTCGCTGGCCGAACCCCCGATCCCGAATAACCGCTGGTACCTATTTGGCGATCCGCCGACGGCGCCGGTCTATGTCTATGGCTATTTGAACGGTGCCGAGGGTCCGCAGGTTACCACGGGCCCAGTCTCCGCTATTCATGGTGTCGAGGTGAGCGTTATTTTGACTTCGGCGTCGGCGCCATTGATTGGCGCGGGGCCTGGTTCAACTCCGGCACCTAATCACCGGTCGTGAGACCTGCCGATGCCGAAGCGTCGCCGGCAGGCCCTAGCGCAGCGGCACAATGCCAGGTAGCGCTCGGACCCGTGCGATCCAAGCCGACAGGGCGGGCCAGCGCTGGAGGTCGAAGCCACCCTCGTCGGCCACATGCGTGTAAGCGAACAGTGCCAGGTCAGCGATCGTCGGGCCGGGCTCCGTTAGCCAGTCGTGCCGCATCAGCCGTTCCTCCATCACCCCGAGCGCGCGCTCTCCGCCCTCGCGGCAGCGCTCGAGCCGCTCCGCCTCGGCTTTGGTGGTGCGGAGGTAGGCCCGGATGTTGCGTGCGACCGCGATGTAAGGCTCGTGGCTGTACTGCTCGTAGAACAGCCACTCGAACACCCGGGTGCGGGCCAGGCCAGGTGGCGGCAGCCAAGGCGTGCCCTCGGCGAAATGTGCGAGGATGGCGTTCGACTCCACAAAGACATTGCCGTCCTCAGTCTCCACCACGGGCACCTTGCCCATGGGGTTGCGATGCAGGAAAGCCGGTGTGCGGGTTTCACCCCCGTTCGTGTCCACCTCCACCCAACGGATGGGGTGGCCTGTGAGCCTCAGGATCTGAACCGCTTTCCAGCAATTGCCCGAAGGGGTCATGCCGTAGACCGTCGCCATGCTAGCCTCCTACGCGGACGCGCTTCGGATCGATGAGTCTAGGGCGCGTCAACAGGCCGGGTCAACCCGGCGAATTGCAGACCAGCCATACCCGACGCGCCGTGCCGGACGCGGCGTCAATCACCTCCGTACTCAAACCAGGATGCCCCATTATTATGAAAACTTTCATCCAACCGCGCGACAGCCTAGTGGTCCGATCGCTGCTGTCGGTTCCCGATAGCGGCGTGAATCGGCACACTAAATTCATGGCTAGTGGTACGCGGGCGCATTTTGGGGACGGGAAAGGTCAGCATGAATCGCACCACTAGCGTTGGCCGTCCCCTATGCGGGCGGCGTCACTTCCGGCCAAGGTGTCCTGGTCGCCGTGCTCTTCGGCATGGCTGCCGTCGAGGTCAGCGTGATCATTGACTTCGACGTCGGTGCCATTGATTGGCGCGGGATCTGGTTCCATTCGGGCGTCTGATCGGCTTTCGCCTGCCTAACTTGGCGCATCGCTAAAGGGGTTACGCACCGTAACCCCGCGCCAGGTAAAGCCATCCTGCATGTCTTCGGAAAGCAGGTAACGGCAACCGGCCTGCGCCGCGGCGGCAAGCATTACGGAATCCCAAAAGCCAAGGCGATGGGTGGTGACCAATTCCATCGCTTCCACAATCACATCCGGCGTTGTTTCGATCATCGCAAAACTATCTGACCAGCCAAGCAAGGCGCTGCGCACTTCGGCGGCCTCGCGCTTGGCCTTGCGCGTCAGTACGACAAATAATTCGCCCAGCGCCTGAACGGGCAACATCACTTCATGCTCCCCGAATTCCTGCAATATCTTGAGCGCCGCATCCTTGCGCGCCTGGCCATTCACGCCTTCGGCATAGGCAAGCACATTGGTGTCGAGTGCGACGCGCATTTCAGCGCTCGTATAATTCGTCGCGGCTCCAGCGGCCGATATTCTGAACGGGTTGCGCCGCAAGGCGTGCCAGCAAGGCCTCGCGCGCGGCTTTGCGGCCCGCTTCGGCGGCGCTGCAAGGACCGATCTGGGCAACCTGCTCGCCGTGGGAAGTCACCACGAAACGCCGGCCTTCTTCGCGAACTTCGCGGAGCAGACGGGAAAAGGCGCGGTTCGCCTCAGCGGCTGAGATAAGCTGATCCATGGTGCGAATATAGTGAATTGCACTACTTTTCGCAACTGGTAGTGCCGGCGGCCATTGGGCTTCGTTAATATATATTAACGGGCTTTGGTCTCACCGGCCTCGCGCAACGCCCACATCAGGCTTGCCGCGAAGCCTGCGAGCAATAGCCAAAACACGCTCAGCGTCGCGCCGGCGCCAAAGGCATCCATGGCGAAACCGGCCATCAGCGGCGGGATGCAAAAGCCGATATGCGCCACCAGGAAAACGCCCGCCGCCGCGCGGGCGCGATCCAGCCCCGCCTTTTCGGAAACCCCCGCCAGCCCGCCAATATACAAGAACCCATAAGCCGCGCTGCCGACCAGGGCACCACCCAGCAGCAGCGCGGGCAGCGCCGCATGCAGCGTGCCCCACATGACCAAGCCGGTCCCCAGCACCAGTACCGGCAAGCCAATCAGCACCAGGCGCTTGGCCGCGATGCGCGCCATCAATTGCTGCACCAAGGCGCCCACCAGAATCATGAAGCACACTGCCAGCGGCCCCATGCGCGGATAGCCGGCTTCCGTCAGCGCGGTCGGCACGGCGGTGATCACCGTGCCCGTCACCGCCCAGGCGGCCAGCATACTCAGTGAAAGCGGCAGCGTGCCGCGCGGAAAACTTGGCATGCGCAGCCACGCCACACGCGCCGGGGTTTTGGTTTCCGGCAGGAAGAATACCAGCAGAAAGATCGTCGCAAGAGCTGTCAGATGCAGCCAGAAGGTCAGCGGTGGTTCGCGGCCACCGAAGATTTCAATCACCATCATGGTGGCGATGCCGCCCGCCGCAAAGCCACTCGCGCTGGCAAGCGTGGTGACTTGCGCGGCGCGGCGCCCAGCTTCCGGCCCCTCAGCCAATTCCGCCGCCCAGGCGGTGGCGCCGCCCGCCAGCAAACCCACCGCCAGCCCCTGCATGCCGCGCGCAAAGGCCAGCGCGGCAAGCCCCGGCGCCGTGATCAGCGCAATCGTGCCGCAAATCGTCAGCGCCAGCGCAGCAAGTATGCAGGGCTTGCGCCCAATACGGTCCGACATGCCGCCCAATAGCGGCGCGGAGATGATCGCACTCGCGGCATAGGCGATGAAGGCGGCGGAAAGCCCGCCCGCGCCCTGGCCATCGCGCGCCGCATAGGTGGTGAAAAGCGGCATGGCGAGGGTCGTTGAAAAGCCAATGGTGAAGACCGCCGCGCCAATCACCCAAATACCGCGAGACATTGCCAAGCCTGGCGCTCCTGAAACCGGCTTGATGTTCCGGGGCTTGTCCCGCCGCGTCAATCACTGTTTCGCCGAAGGGGCCGGCGTGATATGCAAACGCATGGCCCGAGCATCGGCCAAATCCTCACAAGGTCGCGGCACGCCCCCCCGAAGCCCGGCCAGAGAGGCTCTCGGCGCGCGTCTTTCCGCCCCCCCCTCACGTCCTGCGGCGCGTCCGCGGCGGCGCTGGGGTCTGCTGCGCTTTGGTTTCCTGGCGACAATCTGGGGCCTGATCGCCGCTTCCGTGGTGTTGCTGATTCTCGCTTGGGATTTGCCACGCCCGGAATCGGCGCTTGCGACAACGCGGCGGCCTTCCACCACGCTATTGGCTTCCGATGGCAAACTGCTTGCGACCAATGGCGATTTGTATGGCGAAACGCTCAGGCTGCGCGACATGCCGGCGCATCTGCCAGCCGCCTTCATCGCCATTGAGGATCGGCGCTTTCGCGAGCATTGGGGCATTGACCCGATCGGGCTGTTGCGCGCGGTGCATGCCAATTTCACCTCCGGCCGCGTGGTGCAGGGCGGTTCCACCCTCACGCAGCAATTGGCGAAAAACCTGTTCCTGACACCGGAACGCAGCCTGAAGCGCAAGGCGCAGGAAGCCATGCTGGCCTTTTGGCTGGAACAGCGTTTCAGCAAGGATGAATTGCTCGAGATTTATTTGAACCGCGTTTATCTGGGGGCGGGCACTTACGGCGTGGATGCGGCGGCGCGGCTTTATTTTGGTGTCTCGGCGCGTCGGCTGACGCCGGGGCAGTCGGCGATTCTGGCCGGGCTGCCCAAGGCGCCATCACGCTTCAATCCGCGCGTCAATCAGGCGGCGGCCATGACGCGCGGGATGGAAGTGCTGACCGCCATGACCGAAACCGGCGTGCTGACGGCGACCCAGGCCTTGCAGGCGGCCGAGGCGATACGCTTCACCCCGGCACCTTCGCGCGATGCCGGCTGGTTCGCCGATTGGGTGCAGGATGGCATGGCGGGGCGCGCGCCAGGCCATGCCGATCTGGTATTGCGCACCACGCTCGATCCCGTTTTGCAGGCGGCGGCCGAGGCGCGGATTGACGCCATCTTGGCCGGGCCGGGCGCGCGGGCCGGAATATTCCAGGGCGCAGTTGTCGCCATGGACGCCGCAACCGGTGCAGTGCGCGCCATGGCCGGCGGCAAGGATTACCGCAATAGCCCCTTCAACCGCGCGACCCAGGCACGGCGTCAACCAGGTAGCGCCATCAAGCCCTTTGTCTTCCTGGCAGCCTTGGAGGCTGGCGTTGGGCCGCAGGATATGATCGCGGATACCGCGCTCAATCTTGGCGGCTGGTCACCGGGCAATGGCCAATGGCGCGCGCGGGGCGAAATCAGCGTTGAAGAAGCGCTGGCCCATAGCGTGAATACTTCCGCCGTGCGGCTGATGCAGCGCGCCGGCGGGCATCGCAAGGTGGCGGAAGCTGCGCGGCGCGCCGGGCTGGATGGGCCTTTTCCGCGTGATGCGACCATCGCGCTTGGTACTGGCGAAGTGACGCTGCTTGATCTGGTGGCGGCCTATGCCCCCTTTGCCAATGGCGGCTTTCGCGTGGAGCCCTTTGGCGTGGCACAAGTGCAGGCCGAAGGCCGCCCCTGGCCCTTGCCGCGGACCGAGCCCGAACGCGCCTTCACACCTGAACATATGGACGCCATGCGCGCCATGATGGCCGCAGTGGTGGCGCGCGGGACCGGTCGCGCAGCGGCCATCCCTGGCCGGAGCGTGATCGGCAAAACCGGCACCACGCAGGAATATCGCGATGCCTGGTTCATCGGCATCAGCGGTGGCCTGGTGATGGGCGTTTGGCTCGGCAATGATGATGGCGTGCCGATGGATAATGTCGCCGGTGGCGGGCTGCCGGCGCGGCTCTTCCGCGACATTCTGGAAAGCGCTGCCAGCGAAAGAGCAAGCTCTGCGCGTTAGGGGTTATCATCCGCTCGCCTGCTTTGCGCCGCGTGACTTGGCGGGGCTGATCACTCTATGGTGACGCGCTGCAGCCGCCGGGAGAACTGCCATGCCAACCACCCTGATCCGCAAGGCCGATCTGATTGTCGCCTGGGACGCCACCGAGAAATCGCACACCTATCTGCCCGATGCCGATATGGCCTTTACCGATGGCGTGCTGCGCTTTGTTGGCCGGCATTATGAAGGCCCCGCGGATGAGGTGATGGATGGCAAGGGCCTGATGATCATGCCGGGCCTGGTCAATATCCATTCCCACCCATCGAGCGAGCCGATGAATAAGGGTTTTCTGGATGAGGTTGGCTCACCGGGTCTCTATAACTCATCGCTTTACGAATACATGCCGATCTTCCGCGCGGATGCTGAAGCCGTGCCGCATTGCGTGCGCGTCGCGCTTTCCGAATTGCTGCTTTCGGGCGTGACCACGCTTGCTGATCTTTCGATGGCGCATCCGGGTTGGCTTGATCTGCTGGCCGAAGCAGGCATGCGGGTTTGTGTGGCGCCGATGTTCCGTTCTGCCCGTTGGTACACCAAGAATGGCCATGTGGTGGAATATGAATGGGATGAAAAAGCCGGCGAGAAGGCGATGGAAGAAGCGCTGCGTTTGGTTGAGCGCGCCGAACAGCATGAATGCGGCCGGCTTTTCGGCATGGTGGTGCCGGCGCAGATTGATACCTGCTCCGCCGGGCTTTTGAAGGATAGCCGGGCCGAGGCCAATAAGCGCGGGCTATCCTGGCAAGTGCATGCGGCGCAATCCGTCGTCGAATTCCACGAAATCACGCGCCGGCATGGCATGACGCCAATCGGCTGGCTTGATTCACTCGGGCTTTTGGGCGAACGCGCGATCATTGGTCATGGGATTTTCCTGGATGATCATCCTTCAACGCGCTGGCATACCGAAACGGATTTGAAGCGGTTGGCAGAAACCGGCACGACGGTGGCGCATTGCCCGACGGTTTTTGCGCGGCGCGGCATCGCCTTGCGTGATCTGGGGCGATATATGCGAAACGGCGTGAATATGGGGATCGGCACGGATACCTATCCGCATAATATGCTGGATGAAATGCGCCTGGCCGCGCATATCGCACGCACGCAAGCGGGTTCGCCGCGCACGCTGCGCACGACTGATCTGTTCAACGCCGCGACCATTGGCGGCGCGGTGGCTCTCGGGCGCGATGACATTGGCCGGCTTGCGGTGGGCTGCAAGGCGGATTTCTCGCTGGTGGATATCACCCACCCGATGATCCGCCCGGCCTATGACCCCATTCGCAGCCTGATCTATGCGGCGGGCGACCGCGCGCTGAAGGCAGTATTCGTGGATGGCCGCAAGGTGGTGGAAAATGGCGAGGTGCTGACGATGGATTACCGCCAGGCGGCCGAGCATTTGCATGAAGCCCAGCAGCGCGTGATCGCCAAGGTGCCAAAGCAGGATTGGGCGCATCGCCAGGCTGAGCAAATCGCGCCGCCCACCTTTCATTGGTCTTGAAGCGCGGGCTGGCAGGCGCTTCGAAATTGGATAACATACCCCTCAGAAAACAGGAGGCTCGCCCATGACCGATATCGTAATCCGTGGCGGTGTTGTGGTGGATGGCACCGGGGCCGCGCCGCGTGAAGCCGATGTGGCTATGGCCGGCGGGCGCATTACCGCCATTGGCCATGTGTCGGAACGCGGCACCACGGAAATTGACGCGCGCGGCAAGCTGGTGACGCCGGGCTTTGTGGATATCCACACGCATTATGATGGGCAGGCGGTGTGGGATTCGCATTTGGCGCCTTCTGCCTGGCATGGCGTGACGACTGCGGTGATGGGCAATTGCGGCGTTGGCTTCGCGCCCTGCCGTGCGGCGGATCGCGATAAGCTGATTGAATTGATGGAAGGTGTGGAAGACATCCCAGGGCCCATTTTGCATGAGGGGCTGAATTGGGCTTGGGAAAGCTTCCCCGAATATCTGAATGCTTTGGCCGCGCGCCCACGCGACATGGATATTTGCGCCCTGCTGCCGCATGGCGCGGTGCGCGTGCATGTCATGGGTGAACGCGCGCTCAATCTGGAAAACGCCAATCAGGCGGATATTGCCGCCATGCGCGCCATTACCGCCGATGCGGTGCGCGCGGGCGCCTTTGGTGTTTCCACATCGCGCACCATCAGCCACAAGACCCTGAAGGGCGACCCGACACCGACACTCCGCGCGCAGGAAGATGAGCTGCGCGGCCTGGCGCAGGGCTTGCGTGATGGCGGCGGCGGCTTGCTGGAATTGGTGTCCGATTGGAATACGCCTGACCCTGCCACCGAATTCGCCATGGTGCGGCGCGTGGTGGAAGCCACGGGACAGCCTGTCGTGTTTTCCCTGACGGCGCGGCATGACCGGACGGAAGCCTGGAAGGAATTGCTGGCTCTGTCCGATGGCGCCGCAGCGGCGGGGCTGCCGATCCGCCCCGTGTTTCCGCCGCGCCCGATTGGCATTCTGCTGGGGCTGGAAGGCAGCCAGAATCCGTTTTCCGGCTGCCCGAGCTATAAGGAAATCGCACACCTGCCGGCGGCCGAGCGCGCCGCCGCCATGGCGGAACCGGGAAGGCGCGCGCGGATTCTTTCGGAGGATCGCATTTCGGGCAGCAATTTCCCGCTGATTTCGCGCCTTGCTTTTGAACGCATGTTCCCTTTTGGCGATCCGCCAGATTACGCGCCGCCGGCTTCGGCTTCCATCGCCGCCATGGCCGCGCGGGAAGGGCGGAAGGCCGAGGAAATCGCGTATGATCTGCTGATTGCAGATGATGGGCGCGGCTTCATCTTCGCGCCGCTCACAAATTTCGCCGATTACACGCTTTCAGCGAGTGCGGAGTGTCTCCGCCATCCCAATGCCATTGCCGGGCTTTCCGATGGTGGCGCGCATGTGGGCTTTATCTCGGACGGGTCCTTCCCGACCTTCCTGCTTACCTATTGGGCACGGGATGCGAAGGAAGCGGTGTTCCCAGTGGAGGATATGATCCGCCGCCTGACATCTGATACTGCGCGCGCGGCGGGCCTACATGATCGCGGCGTATTGCGCGCGGGCATGAAGGCGGATGTGAATGTGATTGATTTCGCGGCGCTGAAACTGCAAGCGCCGCGCATGGTGCGCGATTTGCCGGCAGGTGGGCGGCGCTTGCTGCAAAAGGCTGATGGTTATGTCGCGACCATTGTGAATGGTGCGGTGACCTATCGCGATGGGGTGGCGACTGGCGCGCTGCCGGGGCGGTTGTTGCGGGCGGGGCGGGTGGCCTGATGGCTGTGCATGACTCACGCCCTGGGTGCACCCGGTTTCGTGGCTGACAGTCTTGCGCTCATCGCAAAGGCAATAACCGCCATGTCAGCATCGCTCACCGCCAGGACCCCAAAGCGAAGCTGAAAGCCCCAGGCGGAACCTCGGGACGCCGTGAATTCGAGCTTTCCCAGTAAGGGGCGGATGTCTGCTTTTTCGCCGACCAGCCAATCAACATTGCGCCGCCAGGGCTGAAATCCGCTGCCCATATCGAAGCAATATGGTTCCGTATCACGAATGATGCCGATGGCGGTGAAGGCTTGTAGTGGTTGGCGCCCGCGGAACGCCTCGGTCGGCGAATAATAGGCGACATGCTGCCCGGGGCGCATGCGCCGGAGCGGCGCTGCCTTGCCATGGCACACCTGCATGAAGCTGCCCGCCACGCCCGAGGCGACATGATCAGCGCAGGCGACCGCAATCCAACCGCCCGTCATGGCGCAGCGAATACGCGCAGCCGATGCCCATCGGGGTCTTGCGCAAGAAAGCTGAAGCCAAAATCCATCTGTGCTGGCGCAGATATGATGTTCAGGCCGTAAGCCATCCAATCCGCATGCAGCCGAATGACCTCTGCGGCATCCGCGAGCTGAAATGACAACTCGCAGCCCCCGACCGCCCCGGCAGAGGGCTGAACCGCCGAACGCAGCCATAGGCCCAGCATCATGCCGCTTTGCAGCGCGAAGAGCGCGAAACCGGGCGATGCCTGGACCGGCGGGCGACCCAGCAGTTTTGTGTAGAAGTCGGTACTTACCGAAACATCCGCCACATAGAGCACGGTGAAATTGGGTTCAGGCATGGGGTTCCTCCTATGCAGGAGATCGAACCTAATCGCTGGCACTGACAGATTCTGTCAGCAGTCTTCAGAACGGGCCTTTGCACTCAATTTCTTGCCATTTTTGCAGTAGCGCTTGGCGCCTCTGCGGATAGCGCTCCCCCGTTTCGGTCAGGCCGGCAATACGGTCGGCGCGAAAATGGCGGAAGTCGCCACGTAATTCGCACCACGCCGCCAGCAAACGCACTTGATCGAAGTAAACCAACCCAAAGGGCCAAACGCGCCGTTCGGTTTCCCTGCCCTGTTCGTCGCGATAGCGCAGCACCAGGCATCGGCCGGCACGGATGGCGCGGCGCAGTGCCGGCAATAGATCAACGGCTGCCTGATCCGCCGGCGGCACCACGAGCGACGACTCCTCAAGTGCACTTCTTGCCCCGACTGGCAGAACCCCCGCGAGCTTCGCCAGCGCCACACGAGAGGCATCCGCCAATACCTCATCACCCTGTTGCGCGACCCAACGCAAACCAAGCGCCAGGGCTTCGATCTCTTCTTCCTGAAACATCAGGGGCGGCAGCAGAAAACCAGGCCGCAAAACATAGCCAATGCCGGCTTCGCCGCTGATTTCAGCGCCTTGTCCCTGCAGGGTGGCGATGTCGCGATAGAGGCTGCGCAGGCTGATGCCGAGTTCCGCCGCTAACACCGCCCCATTTACCGGCCGCCTATGCTGCCGCAAGAGTTGCAAAAGATCGAGCAGACGGGCGGCGCGCGACAAGACTCATTTCCCTCGCGCTTCCAGCAAGCGCACCAAAGCCGCGTCACGCCACGCCGCAAGTTCCCGCGTAGACGCCCCCTTGGTGCCTTCCGCGACACCTTCGGCCAGTATGCGCTGCAAGGCTTCATCTACCTTGGGATGCCCCAGATCATCCCACCAGCTTGTCACCGCAGGCAGCAAATGGTGCAGGAAATGCGCCATGCCGCCTTCGCCGCCCGCCAGATGGAAGGTGGTATGCGGGCCCATCAGCGCCCAGCGGAGCCCAGGGCCTTCGCTGATGGCCGCATCCACATCGGCAACACTCGCAACCCCTTCCGCCACCAGATGCACCGCTTCGCGCCAAAGCGCCGCTTGCAAGCGGTTCGCCAAATGCCCGGGCACTTCTTTCTTGATTTCGATCGGATACTTGCCAATCGCGCGGTAGAATTCCATCGCCGCCTGCACCGCTTCCGGGCTCCCCTTGGCGCCGCCCACCACCTCAACCAATGGGATCAGATGCGGCGGGTTGAAGGGGTGGCCGATCACCACGCGTTCGGCATGCGCGCAATGTTCCGACAAGCGGCTGGCGAGCAGGCCGGAAGTGGAAGACGCAATCACCACATCCGCCGGCAAAGCGGCATCAATACGCGCAAGCAAGGGCTGCTTCACATCCAGGCGTTCCGGCGCGCTTTCCTGCACGAAATCCGCCCCGGCCACGGCCGCCACGGGGTCCGCTTCAAAGCGCCAGGCATTGGGGTTGGCATCCGCCTTGCCGCCAAGCCGCATCAGGATCGGCCAGGCATTTTCTACCATGCGGCGGATCAAATCCGGCGCACCGGGGGAGGGATCGCTCGCTGTCACACTTAGACCACGGCTCAGGAAATAGGCCGCCCAGGAAGCGCCAATGGTGCCCGCGCCAATTACCGCGACATGCTTGATATCCTGCCTCATGCTTCGATCCTCCGTTGGTTGGTGCCAGCCTAACCAGAAAAGCCGCGCCCTGGCCATGCCGCCCGACGGGGGATAGGCTTCGCGTAAAGGAGAACGCCCATGCAGGAATTGATCGCGCGCATGAATGCGGTCTGTGACGCGCAGCCCTTCACCACAAGCTGGTATGTGAAAGATCTGGTGACCGGCCAGGAAGCGGATCGCGATGGCGATATGGTGCTGCCATCAGCCAGCACGCGCAAAACCTCCATCCTCATGCATGCGCTGTCGCGTGTGCATGAAGGCGTGCTGAAGCTTGATGAGCCATGCACCATTGAAGCTCGCCTGCAGGAAGGCGTGGATAGCGGCACCTATCAACACATGACGCCGGGCTGTGTGATCCCGCTGCGCGATGCTTTCGTGAATATGATCATCACCAGCGACAATGTCTGCACGCAGCTTGTGCTGGAAAGGCTGGATCGTGATGCGCTGAATGGCTGGTGCCGGCGTATTGGCATGAAGGGCACCACGCATCGGGTGAATTTCCCACCGCCCGGCCTTGCCTGGGATCACCCGATTGAAGCGGTGGCCAGCACCACTGCGCGTGATCAGGGCATTCTGCTGGACAAGATGCTGCAGGGTGCTGCGGATGCGGGCGCTGCGGCTGAACTCGGCGCCAGCAGGGAGCTTTGCCAATTGGGGCTTGATATCCTGTCCTGGCAGAGGCTCCGTAACCTGATCCCCTCCATGCTACCGGGCAAGACCAAGGTTGCGCATAAGACCGGGCGCGGGCCGCGCGGGCGGATGGATGCCGGCATTGTCTATCGTGGCAACACGCCGCGCTTCATCATCAGCGTCTATACGGATCGGGTGCCAGAGACCTTGCCGGATGGCATGCCGGGCTTTACCGCTGCCTTCGCCACCGCTGGGCGACTCACGCGTTTATGTTGGGATGCAATGCCATGACCGATGCTGAATTCGATGCGGCGATTGCCGCGCTTGCCCCTTGGGTGGGGCGGACGCGTATTGTGGAAGATGAAATCGGGCTGTCATCCGCGCGCCGCATCGCCGGCATGCTGGATATGGACCCGGCCAGCATCGCCCAAGGCATGGCGCTGCCGCCGCATTGGTTCAGCATGTTCTTTCCCGATATCGCCAAGCAAAGCGATATCGGCCCGGATGGCCACCCGAATAAGGGCGTGTTCCTGCCGCCCATTCCGCTGCCGCGCCGCATGGGTGCGGGCCGGCGCGTGACCATCAATGGCAATCTGATTGTCGGTGAACCCGCGATCAAAAAGGCCGAGGTCGCGGCGATTGCGCCGAAGCACGGCCGCACCGGGCGCATGGCAGTGCTGACCATGCGCCACACCATCGAAAGCCGCGGGCAAGTCATTGCCGTTGAGGAATTTGACGCGATGTATCGCGAAGCGACACCTCCGGGTCAGAAAACCACCGCAACCCCGCCCGTGCCGGCGCCAGAAAATGCTGCCTGGTCGGATAAGGTCTTGCTGTCTTCGCCCTTGGTGTTTCGCTATTCCTCCGTCACCTGGAATGCGCATCGCATCCATTACGATGCCGATTATGCGCGGGATGAGGAAGGCTATCAGGCAACCGTACAAAATGGTGGCCTGACCATGCAATTGATTCTGGATGCGGCGTTGAAGCGCGCCAAAGGAAGGTTGGTTGGCTTCACCGCGCGGCTCGCGCGCCCGCTTTGGGTGGGGGATACCGTGACGCTCTGTGGTGCGGCACAGGCAGACGGCAAGATGGAATGCTGGGCAGCGGATAAGGATGGCTTTCTCTGTGCCAAGCTGGAAGCGGAGTTTGCCTGATGCCGGCATCAAACCCGAATAGCTGGCGGTCGCTGCTGTTCATCCCTGCGGTGGCGGAGCGCTTTGTCGCCAAGGCGCATACGCGCGGCGCGGATGTGATCATTCTTGATTTGGAAGATTCGATCCCACCCACTGAGAAGAATGCTGCGCGCGCCGCACTGCCAGGGGCGGCCAAGGCGATTGCCGCGCATGGGCAGGAAATTTGCGTGCGCATCAACCGGCCCTTGGAATTGGCGGTGCCGGATATCGCTGCGGCCATCATGCCGGAAGTGTCCGCCCTGATGCTGCCCAAGGTGATGGGGCCGGAACATATCAAGCTTCTGTCGGAAGTGGTGGCAGCGCGCGAAGCGGCGCTTGGTATGCGGATTGGCCATACGCGCTTCATCGGCGTGGTGGAAACGCCCGATGCGCTGCCTGCCTTGCATGCGATTGCTTTCGCTGATCCGCGCATGGCAGCGCTTGGCGTTGGTTCGGAAGATCTCTCCACCGAATTGGAAGCCGTGCCGGGCGCTGATTCGCTTTATGTCTATGGGATGATGGCAGTGGCAGCGGCGCGCGCGGCGCGTATCCTGCCGCTCGGGTCCATTGGCGTTTTTGCCGATTTCTCCGATCTTGATTCCTATCGCGCCTCGCTCAGGCGTTCACGCGCGCTTGGCTTCGGCTGTGCGGCCTGCATCCATCCCGCGCAAGTCGCCGTGGTGAATGAGGAATATGGGCCTGCCCCGGCAGAGGTGGAACGCGCGCGCCGCCTGATTGCGGCTTTTGATGTGGCGCTTGCGGAAGGCAAGGGCGCGGTCGCTTTTGAAGGTGCGATGATTGACCTTCCCGTGGTAGAACGCGCGCGTCGCCTTTTGGGAAGGGCTCGTTGATGCTGAAATGGCCACGCCGCGGTGTGCTCCTCACGCCAGCGCTGATCAGCGCTACAGCGCAGGCGCAAGCTGCACCCGAGGTGGATTTGCTGCTGGTGCTGGCGATGGATGCCTCCGGGTCCATTGATGGGGATGAGTTTCGCCTGCAACGCGAAGGCATTGCGGAATCCATCACGCATCCGGCGGTGCTCGCCGCCATTGCTGCCAATCCGCGCCGCGCCATTGCGCTGGCCATGACGGAATGGGGCAGCCCGGGTGGCGCTGCCTTGGTGGTGGATTGGCATCGCGTGAGTGATGCGGCATCAGCGCAAGTATTCGCCAATGCCGTGCTGGCCGCGCCGCGATCACGGCAAAGCTATAACGCGATTGGGGACGCAATCACCCATGCGGCGGCATTGATAACCGCTGCACCTTTCCGCGCAAATGAGCGCGTGATTGATGTGGCAGGGGATGGTCCGGATATGCGCTCCACAATCCTGGCACCCGATGCGCGGGATGCGGCAGTGGCGCAGGGCATCACCATCAATGGCCTCGCCATTGAAATCGCGCCCGTGACGCGCGGCAATGAACCACTGCATGTGCATTATGAACGCAACATCATGGGCGGGCCTGGCGCCTTTGTGATGGTGGCTGAAACGCGGCGCGATTTCGCCCGCGCCATGCGCGCCAAGATGCTGCGGGAAATTGCGTAGCGCGGGATTATTGAACCAGATAACGCGCCCGCAAATGATCCATGAAATCATTCGGGTCCAGCGGCTTGCCGGTGGCCGCGCGCAATAAATCCTGAAAGCCGAGCAGCGATCCCTTGCAATGCACATGGGCGCGGAGCCACCCCAGCAATGGCGCCATATCACCTTCTGCCAGCGCAGCGTCCAAGCCCGGTTCCGCCTTGCGCGCTGCCTTCATCAATTGCGCTGCCGCCATGGCCCCCAGCGTATAGGATGGGAAATAGCCAAAGGCACCATCATGCCAATGGATATCCTGCAAGCAGCCCTTGGCATCATTGGGCGGGCGAATGCCGAGCAGCTTCTCCAACCCCTCATTCCAGGCCGCGGGCAGATCAGCGACTGAAAGCGCGCCTTCGATCATCGCCTTTTCAAGCCTAAAGCGCAGAATGACATGGGCGGGATAGGTGATTTCATCCGCATCCACGCGAATGAAGCCGCGTGACACGCGCCGCCAAAGCCGTGCGAGATTCTCGGGTGCGACCACCGCCGCATCGCAGCCAAAACGCGTGCGCAATTCACCGCCCAAAAAGCGCAAAAACGCATCCGAACGGCAGGCCTGCATTTCTACAATCAATGATTGGCTTTCATGCGCCGCCATCCCGGCTGCTTCGCCCACTGGCTGGCGCGCATAGGCCGCCGGCAAGCCGCGTTCATAAAGCGCGTGCCCGGTTTCATGCAGCACACCCAGCAACGCCTTGGCGACATCCGCTTCATCATAAAAGGTCGTGATACGCACATCGGCGGGCGTGCCGCCACAAAAGGGATGCAGCGATTCATCCAGCCGCGCATGATCATATTCCAAGCCAATGCGGGCCGAGAGCGCCTGGCACAGCGCCTTCTGCGCTGCCACGGGAAACGCCCCTGTCAGCGGGACGGGCGCGCCGCGCCTGGCTTGGATTTCCTCAGCGCGCGGCAAGGCTTCAGCCAAGAACGCCTCATAGGTTGCGAAGACAGGCTCCACATCCGCCGCCGTCACACCGCACTGATAGCCATCCATCAGCGCATCATAGGGCGCCATGCCAAGCGCCGATGAAAGCGCCGCCGCGGTTTCGCGTTGTAGGGTGACAACTTCGGCCAAGGCCGGGCGCACCAAGGCGAAATCAGCGCGCGCCTTGGCGTCCCGCCAGATTTTCTCACAGGCCGAATTGGCGCGTGTGCTTGCCTCCACCAGGCTGGTCGGCAGGGCCGTGGCACGCGCATGGGCGCGGCGCATCAGGGCAAGGTTAGCGCTGTCCCATTCGCCTTCTGCCGTAGCCACCGCAAGTTCTTCCGCCACCGCAGGCGCGGTCAGCAATTCATGCGCAAGGCCGGCAAGGGTCGCCAATTGCTCGCCCCGCGCGGCACCGCCACCAGAAGGCATCATGGCACTCGCATCCCAATGCAGCATGGCGGCGGCTTCATTCAGCGCGGCGATGCGCCCAAAGCGGGATTTCAGGCTGGCATAGGCTGGGTTTGACATAGGTCATTCCTGGGGGCGTGGGTTACCTTTAGCCTTTGAACATAGCGGCCTTGCCGCCCAAGCATAATGCCATGCGGCGGCGATCTTCTGCCAGCCAAGGGTCCGAAAGGTGGAGCACCGATGATCAAAAGCCTTCTGCACCTGCTGCTGTTCTGCCTCACGCTCAGCCTGCCATGGCCGGTGCAGGCCCAAGCGCCGCAGCGTGTCACGATAGATAATTTCGCCCGCGCCGAAACGGACCATTATTTCGGCACTTATGTCGCACAAGGCGCTCTGGGCCGCTTTTTTCACCTGCGCGATGTCACACCGCTGGACCAGCAGGGCGTGGTGCGCATGAATCGCGATACGCTTTATTCCTTCGCAATCATTGATCTTGATGCGGGGCCGGTCACCGTGGAATTGCCCGATACGCGCGGGCGCTTCATGTCACTGCTGCTGATTGACCAGGACCATTACAACCCGGCTGTCTTCTATGCGCCCGGCAAGCATCGCTTCACGCGGGCCGAAATCGGCACGCGCTATCTGGGCCTTGCCATCCGCACCTTCCTTGACCCGAATGACCCCGCCGATGTGGCGGCGGCGCGTGCGGCGCAGGATGCCTTGCGGATTGAACAACCAGGCGGCCCCGGCGTGTGGCAAGCACCGAATTGGGACAAATCCTCTCAGGAAGCGCTGCGCAATGCCTTGAGCGCGCTTGTCCCCTTCGCCGATTTCAAGAATGGTTTTGGCGCGCGCGGGCAGGTGGACCCGGTGGCGCGGCTTGTCGCCGCGGCCGCCGGCTGGGGTGGCAATCCTGCGCATGCGGCCATTTATCTGCCCATTCTGCCCCCAGAACCAGGTCGTAGCTGGCGGATGCGCCTTGCTGATGTGCCGGTGGATGGGTTCTGGTCGGTCACGGTTTATGATGCGCGCGGCTATATGGTGCCCAATCCGCGCAATGCCGTGTCGCTCAACAACGTCACCGCGAATCGCGGGGCTGATGGTTCAGTGACTGTGCAATTCGGCGGCTGCGCCGATACCACGCCAAATTGCCTGCCGGTACCAAGCCCCTGGAATGCCGTGCTGCGGCTCTATCGCCCGCGGGCCGAGGTCACGGATGGGCGCTGGAGGATGCCGGGGCTTGAAGCAATACCCTGAAGCCTTTGCGCCGCGCAGGCTTCAGGCCTTCTTTCGGTTGCGCCAGGCAAAGGCCACGAAAACGCCAATCAGGGATAACGCCAGCCCGTACCAAGTGATGGCATAGCCAAGGTGATTATTGCGCGGTCGCGGCAGGGTCTGAGAGGGCTCTGGCAGGCTGCCCGGCGGGCCCAGCAGCACCAGCCCATAACGTGCCATGCCCGGCACGCCCAAGGCCGCGCCAATCGCCACCGGATCGAAGTGATAAAAGCGCCGGCCCGCGACATCATCCTGCGCGGCGAAGCGCCCGGCGGGCTCGCCAAAGCGTATATAGCCGGTGATGCGCTGCGGGCCTTCGGGGCGGGGCAGGCCGGCCAGACCATCCAGCGGCACCCAGCCACGATCTACCAGGATGGGCGGGCCGGCATCACGCAGGAAGGGCACGATCAGCCGCGCGCCCATCCGATTGGCACGGATTTCGACACCCAACAGCGCCTCTCGCCCATGATCAAAGCGCCCGAGTGCTTCCAGCTTCGCATAGGGCGCTGGCGGGTCGCTGAAGGGCGCGGGCGGCGCAGCTTCGGCCGCCGCAATACGGGCCAGCAAATCGGTCTTCCAGCTCAGGCGCTGCGCCTGCCAGGTGCCAAGCCCAAGCAGGATGATCAGAACAGGCAGCCCTGCCAAAGCGGGCCACAGCATAGGTCGAGAGAACATCACCCACCCAAGTCGTGCCAGGGTAGCGCCATTGCAAGCCAAGCAGCATGCGCGGCGATATAAGCGCCGCATGCGGCAAGACCCGGGCGGATATCCGATAGGCCAGCAAGAAAATGGCCGCCCCCGCATCGCGGGTAGCGGCCAAGCAAGGCTGATGTCAGCACGCGGGCAATGCCCGGCGTCGATCAGTGATGCGCGATTTCGCCCGCGCCCCACCAGTAGATGCAAACAAACAGGAACAGCCAGACCACATCCACGAAGTGCCAATACCAAGCCGCCGCTTCGAAGCCGAAATGCTTCTCCGGCGTGAAGTGGCCTTTCATGGCGCGTATCAGGCAGACAAACAGGAAGGTCGTGCCGACGATCACGTGGAAGCCGTGAAAGCCCGTTGCGAGGAAGAAGGTCGAGGAATAAATGCCACCATTGTAAAACTGGAACGGCGCCAAGGTGTATTCCCAAACCTGCAAGGCCGTGAAGATCACGCCCAGAAACACCGTGAGCGCGAGCCCGTTCACCAGCCCCTTCTGATCATTGTTGAGAAGGGCGTGATGCGCCCAGGTCACGGTGCAGCCCGACAGCAGCAGAATCATGGTGTTCAGGAAGGGCAGATCGAAAGGATCAAAAGTAAGCGTGCCCTTGGGCGGCCACATCGCCACTTCGGCGCCCGAAACATGCTCCGGGAAAAGCGCGAAATGGAAATAGGCCCAGAAGAAGGCCACGAAGAACATGACTTCTGAGGCGATGAACAACGTCATGCCATAGCGAAGCCCGATGCGCACGATCGGCGTATGCAGCCCCGGTGTTTGGCTTTCCTTCACCACATCGCGCCACCAGAAGAACATGGTGGCAAGCGTACCGGCCAGCCCGAGCATGAAAACGAATTTTGATCCGTAATGCGCCCAGAGAATGATGCCAAGCACCAAGGCCCCGCCCGCGAAAGAGCCAACAATGGGCCAGGGTGAGGGGTCCACCAAATGGTAGGGGTGCTTATGAAGCGGCGGCGCTTCACCACCAGCCGTGGTTGCCTGCCCGTGAGATGTGCTTGCCATTGTCAGTCCTGGTGCCTTCCTCGGTCACGGGCTTAGTGCCCGAACCGGACGCCCGCATCAATCCTGAAACCGCCCCCGAAATCAAGCCCATGAGGCATGAAAACCGGGTTTATCCGCCAATCAATTCTGCCTTGTGTTGCCACGCCCAACATGCGGCCCGGCATTGGCCAGGGCGCCTGCCTTTTTCGCATCTTCCATGGTGCGGAAGAAACTATAAGAAAGTGTGATGGTGGTGATGTCGCGCGTGCTGGGATCCTCGGCAATGCGGGGATCTACCCAGAAGGTGACCGGCATATCCACACGCTCACCAGGTGTTAGGGTTTGTTCGTCGAAGCAGAAGCAGGCGATCTTGTGGAAATAGCGCCCGACCTTCTCCGGCGTTACATTATAGGTCGAAACCCCCGTCACCGGCGTATCGGCGCGATTCGTGGCGGAATAGAAGGCAAGGCCTTCTTCACCAAGCCGCAGCGTCACGCTGGTCTGTTCGGGCATGAAGCGCCAGGGCAGTTGTGGATGCGTGGTGGCGTTGAAGCGGATGGTGATCTGCCGATCGCCAGCCGCGCCGGGCGCCGCCGCGCTGCGTTGCGTGGTGCCGCCAAAGCCTGTCACGCGGCAGAAAAGGTCGTAAAGCGGCACGGCGGCGAAGGAAAGACCCACCATAAAGGTCACCAAGCCTGCCGCGGCAAGCCCGGTGCGCTTGTTCCGTCTTGCGAGTTCCGCCTTGCGCTGATCCTGTTCCATGGGGGTCATGTGGGAAGCTCCTCGCCGCCGCTCAAGCCCGAAGTAACCGTGCAATGCCGATGAAATAGAACAGCACCGAAAGCCCCACCAACACCAGCAGTAGGGCAATGTTGCGCCCGCGCCGGCGCTTTTCGAAAATCGCGCGTTCTTCCGGGGTCATGGCGCAAGGATCAGCTTTTCGGCAGCCAGCACAGCGAAAAGTGCGAAAAGATAGGTCAGCGAAAAGCGGAAGCATTTCTTGGCCGCCTTGTCCCCCGCAAGGCTGCGGCCTTCGGCATCCTGCGCCTCTCGCAGTACGGCAACCGCGTGGCGGATGAAATTCAGGCCGAGCAGTGCTGCAATCGCGCCATAGACAGGGCCGGAAAAGCCCATGAGCCAGGGTGCCATGCCGAGCGGCGCCAGCGCCAACGTGTAATACAGAATCTGCTTGCGCGTTTCGCGGGCGCCCGCCGTCACGGGCAGCATCGGCACGCCGGCCTTGGCGTAATCCTCATGCGCCCAAAGGGACAGCGCCCAGAAATGTGGCGGCGTCCAGATGAAGATGATGGCGAAAAGAATGATCGGCACCAGGGTGACGTCACCCGTCACCGCGGCCCAACCGATCAGCGGCGGAAAGGCACCGGCCGCGCCGCCGATCACGATATTCTGCGGCGTGCGGCGCTTCAGCCACATGGTATAAACCACCACATAAAACAGGATGGAAAAGGCCAGCACGCCAGCGGCCAGGTAATTGGTCGCAAAGGCCATCACCACGACAGAACCGACACCAAGCAAAATGCCAAAGCCAAGCGCGGCATCCGGCGCAATGCGCCCGGCGGGAATGGGCCGGCGCGCCGTACGCCGCATCACCGCATCAATATCGCGATCATACCACATATTGATGGCGCCAGAGGCACCCGCCGCCACCGCGATGCAGAGAATGGCAATCACCGCCAGCACCGGATGCAAATGCCCCGGCGCCACCAGAAGCCCGGCGACCGCGCTGAATACCACCAGCGACATGACGCGCGGCTTGAGCAGCGCGACCCAATCGCCCACTTCCGAAATATTGTAGGAAACAGGAAGGGGGGCCGCGCCCCCCTTGCCGTTTTCGATGACTGAGTCGCTCATCATAACCCCAATGACGTTGCGGCCTTACCGCATCCGAGGAATTTCCTCAAAGGTATGGAAGGGCGGTGGAGACGCCACTTGCCATTCCAAGGTGGTCGCACCTTCGCCCCAGGGATTGGCTGCAGCCTTCACGCCGGACCGCATGGTCACCCAGACGATGTAGAAGAAGAACACAAAGGAAGCGACCGAAATGACCGACCCGATGGAGGCAACGAAATTCCAACCCCAAAAGGCATCCGGATAATCCGGATAGCGGCGCGGCATGCCCTGATTGCCCGAGAAATGCATCGGGAAGAAGGTCAGGTTCACGCCGATAAAGGTCATCCAGAAATGGATCTTGCCGAGCGTCTCAGGATATTGCCGCCCGCACATCTTGCCGATCCAGTAATAGAAACCGGCATAGATCGAGAACACCGCACCAAGCGACAGCACGTAATGGAAATGCGCCACCACGTAATAGGTGTTGTGCAGGATCTGATCGATACCCGCATTGGCGAGCACCACGCCCGTCACGCCACCCACGGTAAAGAGGAAGATGAAGCCCACCGCGAAGAGCATGGGCGTATCCATCCTGATGGACCCGCCCCACATGGTCGCGATCCAGGAGAAGATCTTCACCCCCGTTGGCACCGCGATCACCATCGTGGCCGCCATGAAGTAGGCGCGCGTGTCCACATCCATGCCGGAGGTGTACATATGGTGCGCCCAGACAATGAAGCCGACAAAGCCGATCGCCACCATGGCGTAAGCCATGCCGAGGTAACCGAACACAGGCTTACGGCTGAAGGTGGAAATCACATGGCTGATGATGCCGAAGCCCGGCAGGATCATGATGTAGACTTCCGGATGGCCGAAGAACCAGAACAGATGCTGGAACAGCACCGGGTCACCACCGCCTTCAGGGCGGAAGAAGGCCGTACCAAAATTGCGGTCCGTGATCAGCATGGTGATCGCACCCGCCAGCACCGGCACCGCCAGCAGCAGCAGGAAGGCCGTGACCAGCATGGACCAGACAAACAGCGGCATCTTGTGCAGCGTCATGCCAGGGGCGCGCATGTTGAAGATGGTGGTGATGAAATTGGCCGCACCCATGATGGATGAAGCGCCCGCCAAATGCAGCGAAAACAGCGCCAAATCCATCGCCGGGCTGGAATGGAAGGTGCTGTCGGACAGCGGCGGATAGATCGTCCAGCCCGCGCCAGGGCCCTCACCCACGAAAAGGCTTGCCGCCAGCAGCAGGAAGGCCGGCACCAGCAACCAGAAGGAGATATTGTTCATGCGCGGGAAGGCCATATCCGGCGCCCCGATCATGATCGGCACGAACCAATTGCCGAAGCCCCCAATCAGCGCCGGCATGACCACAAAGAACACCATGATCAGGCCATGGGCCGAGATATAGGCATTCCACATCTGGCCATCAGAGAAAATCTGCATGCCGGGATACATGAGTTCCAGGCGCATCAGCAGCGAAATGCCGATCCCCACCACCGCCGCAACCAGCGAGAAGATGATGTAGAGCGTGCCGATATCCTTATGGTTCGTCGAAAAGAACCAGCGGGACACAAAGCCCGGCTTGTGATCGTGATGATCGTCGTGATGGGCGTGCGAAGCGGTTGCCATGTTTGTCTTCCCTCTGCCGCGCCTTACCGGCGGGCCTCCGCGATCTGAAGTGAATCCTGAGAAACGGGCGCGGCGGCGATCACCGGCGCACTGCCATCAGCCCGGGCGAAACGCTTTTGCGCATCGGCAACCCAGGCATCGAATTCCGCACGCGGTACGGCACGCACGGCAATCGGCATGAACCAGTGATTCGTGCCGCAAATCTGATTGCACTGCCCATAGAAAATACCGGGGCGATCGGCACGCATCCAGGTTTCCAACGTGCGGCCGGGGATGGTGTATTTCTGCACACCCAAAGCCGGCACGAAGAAGGAATGGATCACGTCATGGCCCGTGGTCAGCACGCGGACATTCGCACCCACCGGAATGACCAATTGATTATCCACATCAAGCTTGAAGATCTGGCCCGGCTTCAGGTCAGCTTCCTGGACCGGGTAGCTGTCAAAGGCGAAGTTCCCGTGATCCACATAGGTGTAATTCCAATACCACTGACGCCCCTGCACCGAGATCGTCATATCCGCATCCACCGCGCGATCCTGAAAATAGAGCAGGCGGAAGGATGGGATGGCGATGATCACCAGGATCAGCACCGGGATCACTGTCCAAGCAATCTCAAGCCCGGTGTGATGGCTGGTCGTGGACGGAACCGGGTTGCGATCGGCGCTGAAGCGCCAGACGCAATAGGCCAGCAGCACGAGAACGAAAATCGTGATTGCGACAATGATGAAAAAGACCAGGCTGTTCAGCGACGCGATGCGTTCCTTGATCACCCCGCCTGAGGGTTGCAAGCCCATGCCCCAGGGGGCGGGCGCGCCGACCATGCTCTCCGCCAGGGCTGGCACCGTCAGCACCAAACCCATCGCCACGGCGGCCAGACCGGCGAAAAACCGACCCATGCCAAATGCGCGGCACTTTGCCTTCAAAACCTTCATCAACCCATCCCTTATCGGTCGTGAAAATCACGCCGTTTCAAGATTTTAACCTTCGACCCACCAAGGCCTTCAGCCCAGGAGTCCCAAACTTGGGCGGACCATAATGGCGCCTCCCGCACCGCACAAGGGCGGAGATGCGGAAAAGCGGCATAATCCATTTTCCAACATCTCAGGCCTCTGCCTCAGCGGCTTCTTCCTCACTGATGTGATCAACCATATCGGCCAACATGGACCGGATATGTTCATCGCCGACCACATAAAACACCTGCCGTCCGCGACGATCCGCCTGTAACAATCGCGCCGCACGCAACAGGCGCAAATGATGCGAGACCAGCGACGCCGAAATACCCAGCTTCTCGGCCATTTCATTCACCGCTGCCGGTTCATCCCGGCAGGCCAGAATGATCTTAAGGCGTGTCGGGTCGCTCATCAGCCGAAAGGTCTCGGCCAATTCAACCACCAAATCATCACCAATCCGAAAACGCCCTCGCATGGGATCATCGCCCCTAAACCAGGCTGTACATGGCGTCGGCAGGTCGGTTTCCGCAAGACATGGTCCGAAAAGGACTTGACGAAGGGGCAAGCAAGACCAAGTTTGCCCACAGGATAAGTCACTGAAAAACAAGGAATATATGCAGAAATGAACAGTTGTTCAGCCATTACACGCCGGGCCCTTGGCCTTGGGCTTTTTGCGCTGACACCCTTTCCTGCGCTGGCGCAGAACCGCACCCAGCCCCGCGCGCTTTCCACTGTTGCCATGGTGGGCGATCTGGTCCGCGATATCGGCGTGGGCAGCATCCGCGCCGAAACCCTGATTGGGGAGGGGGTGGACCCGCATCTCTTTCGCCCCACCCGGGCCGATACGGCGCGGCTGCTGGCCGCCGATATCATCTTCGCCAATGGCCACCGCCTGGAAGGCCGCATGGGCGATGTGCTGGCCCGCGCCGCCGCCAATGGCAAACCGGTGGTCATGGTGGCGGAAACCCTGCCGCGGGCAAAACTGCGCGCGAATCCTGACTATCCGGACGCCGCCGACCCACATGTCTGGATGGATCCGGTCCTGTGGGCTGAAGCCGCGGGCAGCATCGCCGTTGCACTTGCCCGCCTGATGCCTGATCAGGCGAGTGCTTTTGAAGCCAATCTGACCGCGCTCCGCCAGCGCCTGGCGGCGCTGCACGGCTATGGCGCACGCGTGATGGCGAGCATCCCGGCACGCCAACGCCTTTTGGTCACCGCGCATGATGCCTTCGCTTATTTTGCCGCGCGCTATGGGCTGGAAGTGGATAGCATCCAGGGGCTGTCCACCGAATCGGAAGCCAACCTTGCGCGCATTGAAGCGATTGTGCGCGGCCTGGTGGATCGCCGCATCCCGGCGGTCTTTGCCGAAACCTCGGTCCCTGATCGTGCCGTGCGCGCGCTGATTGAAGGCGCAGGGGCGCGCGGCCAGCGCGTGGCCTTGGGCGGTACGCTATTCTCCGATTCGCTCGGCAAGCCCGGCACCTATGAAGGCACCTATCACGGCATGATGGACCATAACTTCACGACCATCGCCCGCGCCCTGGGTGGGGAAGCACCGGCACGCGGCATGCTTGGCAGGCTTGCCACCGCATGAGCATCTCAGCCCCCGCACCGCTTGCGATTACGCATCTGACGGTTGCTTATGGCGACAAGACGGTTCTCTGGGACATTACCTGGCAGGCGGTGCCGGGGCTGACGGCGATTGTCGGGCCCAATGGCGCGGGCAAATCCACGCTGCTGCGCGCGGCCCTTGGCCTGATCCCGAGCATCGCAGGTCAAGCGCGCTTCTTTGGCCGCAGCCTGGATGAGGTGCGCAACAGGGTTGGGTATTTGCCACAACGCGCTTCGGTAGATTGGGATTTTCCGGCAACCGCACTCGATGTCGTGTGCATGTCGCGCTATCCGCGCATGCGCTGGTGGGGGCGGGTGCCGAAGGCGGAACGCGATGCGGCGCGTGCGGCGCTGGATCAGGTGGGCCTCGCTGATCTCGCGGATCGGCAAATTGGGCGGCTGTCGGGCGGGCAGCAGCAGCGCGTGTTTCTGGCGCGTGCATTGGCGCAGGATGCTGACCTATACCTGATGGATGAACCCTTCGCCGCGGTTGATGCGGCGACAGAACAGGCGATCATCGCCGTGCTGCGCCGTGTGGTGGCGGCAGGGCGCAGCGTGATTGCCGTGCATCATGATCTTTCAACCGTGCCGGCTTATTTCGATCAGGTGTTGCTGCTGAATGGCCGCGCGGTCGCCGCTGGCCCGGTCAAATCCGCCTTCACGCCGGATGCGATTGCGCGCGCCTATGGCGGGCGGCTGAATGTATTGGAACAGGCGGTGGCGGAAGGCGGGCTTAGGTGAGCATTGGCTATAACACGCTAGTCGTTCTGGCGGGTTGCGCCTTGCTTGGGCTTGCCTGCGGCACGGTCGGTGCTTTCGCGTTGCTGCGCGGGCGGGCTTTGATGGCCGATGCGGTCGGCCATGCCGCACTGCCAGGCGTGGTGCTGGCGGCGATGATTGTCGCCACCTTTGGCGGCAATCCGCGCACGCTGCCGCCCTTGTTGGCGGGCGCGCTGGTCGCGGGCGTGCTGGGTGTGCTGGCGGTGCAGGCACTCACGCGCGGGCGACGCATTCGTGAAGATGCTGCCATCGCGATTGTGCTTTCAAGTTTTTATGCGCTTGGCGTTGCGCTGCTGTCCTATGTGCAGACCATGCCGCAGGCAGCGCAAGCCGGGCTTGGCAAATTCATTCTGGGTCAGGCGGCGGCGATGCGCGCGGAAGATGCGCTTTGGGCGGGCGGCATCGCCGCTTTCTGCGTCGTGATCTGTCTGGCGCTATTCCAGCGCCTGCGCGCGGCTTGTTTTGATCCCGATTACGCGCGCGTCATGGGGCTTTCGGTCGCGCGCACCGATCTCGCCTTGCTTGGGTTGATCGTGATTGTCGCGGTGGCGGGCTTGCAGGCGGTGGGGCTGGTGCTGGTGGTGGCCTTGCTCATTCTGCCGGCGGCGACGGCGCGCTTGCTCACGCATCGGCTGCCCGTGCTGTTGCTGGTTTCGGCGCTGCTCGGCGCCTTGGCGGGGGCTTTGGGCGCGGCAGCGTCCGCCTTTGAACCGGAATGGCCAACCGGCGCGGCGGTGGTGCTGGCGGGCGCGATTTTCTTCACGCTCGCCCTGCTGCTGGCGCCAGAGCGCGGCTTGCTGCCCGAAGCCTGGCGCCGCACGCGCCGGCGTATTGCCGCGACCGAATCGCATTTCCTGCGCGCCGCCTGGGAAGCGCAGGAAGCCGCCGGCGCTGGCCCCGGCACAGCCGGGGATCGCTGGACACCGATTGCCGCCCTGGCCGCCGCGCGCGGTTGGTCTGAAGCCTATGCGTCGCGCTTGGCACTTTGGCTTGGGCTGCGCGGCTTGGTCGCGCGCGCGGATCGCGAAATCCACCTGACCCCGCGCGGTGCCGCCGCCGCGAGGCGTGCCGTGCGCGCGCATCGCGCGGTGGAGCTTCACCTGCTCGGCCTTGGTGCGACAGATATCGCGGGCGCGGATCGCTTGGCGGATTTGGTCGAACATGGCCTGCCGGCCGATATGGCGACACGGTTATTGGCGGAGCCTTCATCGCTGCCTGCATCGCCCCATGCTTTGGGGCCCGGAGCATTTTCTAGCCAAGCGGATACGCTTGGCGACTCGGAAAATGCGACAAGACAAAATTTCAGTGTTCGTCCGCTGCGCGGACGCGAAGCGGATGGGCACTGAACAATGACGGTTGAGGATTTTCTGCGGCTCGATCTGCCTGCCTTGCTGGCTGCGATTCTCGCGTGTGGCTTGTGCGGTTTGCTTGGGTCTTTCCTGGTGCTGCGGCGCGATAGTTTGCTCGGTGATGCGCTATCCCATGCGGTGCTGCCGGGCATCATTGCTGGCTTTGCGATCACTGGCGCGCGGGCAGGCTTGCCCATGCTGTTGGGTGCTTTGGCGGCGGCCTTGGCGGCGGTGTTTCTGATCAGCCTGGTGCGGCGTGTCGCCAGGCTGGAATCGGGTGCGGCCACGGGTGCCGTCTTCACCAGCTTCTTCGCCCTTGGCCTGATGCTGATTGAAGCGACCGGCGCGCGCAGCGTTGATCTTGATCTTGATTGCGTGCTGTTCGGCCAATTGGAGAGCCTTGTTTGGCTGGAAGCGCAGGGTTTTTCCTCCTTGCTTGATCCCACCGCACTGGCTTCCCTGCCGCGCCAGATATTCCTGTTGGCGGCATTGAGCCTTGTGCTGGCCGGGCTGGTCGCGCTGCTCTGGCGGCCCTTGCATTTGCTCTGTTTTGATCCCGATTACGCTGCCGCCATTGGCCTGCCGGCGCGTGGTTTGGAGTTAGCGCTGAATTTGATGGTGGCGGCTGCGGCGGTCGCGGCTTTTGAAGCGGTGGGCAGCATTCTGGTGGTGGCGATGCTGGTGTGCCCAGCGGCAGCGATACGATTACTTACGGATTCCTATCGCGCGCAGGTTTTGGGCGGTGCGGCTTTGGGGGCAGCGCTTGGCGCCCTTGGTTATACGCTGGCCGGGCCCTTGCCGGCGGCTTTTGGGCAAGCGTTTTCGCTGAATGCGGCGGGGGTCATCGGCACACTGGGTGGACTTGCGGTGGCGGCCGCGATGCTGCTGCGCCAGTGGCGTTCCGCCGCACCGAAATCAGCGATTATTTCAGGATAATTTCCACGCGCCGGTTCTGCGGTTCGCGCACGCCATCGGCGGTGGCGACCAGGGGCTGAGTTTCACCCAAGGCAGTGATGCTGATGTCCTGACGCGCAACGCCGCGCTTGATCAATTCCTCCGCCACGGTTTCCGCGCGGCGACGCGATAGCGCCATATTGTACTGCGGCGTGCCGGTGCGATCAGCATGGCCCGCCAATTCAATCCGTGTGGGCTGGGCGCGGGCGGCTTCCGCAGCCTCACCAATGATCTGGCGGGCACGCGCGGTCAGATCGGCGCGGTTCCAATCGAAGAAAACAAGAAAGCTCCGCGCGGCGACGGGTGCCGCGACGGCAGCGGGCGCAGCGGCGGGGGCATTGAAGGCATAGCGCAGCCCCACCAGGAAGGATTGGTTGCGGCTTTCCGTATCCGCCTTGCCGGAGAGCACCGTGGCGCCGGCAGCATTGACGTAGCTGACCGGGATGCTCGGCCCCAGGCTTTCGAGGTAACGATACTCGGCGGTAAGGGTCAGCCCTGGCACCTGGCTGATCTGCAGACCAAGGCCAACGATACCCTGAAAGGCAAAGGCGCCGCCCGTATCATCGGCGCGGAGCCGCAAGGTGCCATTGCCGGGCCGGCCATTGAGATCATTGAAGCTGGTGACAAGATAGCCGGCACCAATCCCGACATAGGGCAGGAAGGGGCCGATCCGCACCAGATCCACCAACGCATTGCCCATCAGCCCATAGCTTTCCTGCCGACCGCTATGCCCACCGGGCGTGGCCAAGCCAGCGGCGCCATTGGCGCTATCCACCTCATTGCTGCGGAAGCTGCCTTCAATTTCCAGCCGGATGCCATTGCTGAAGCCCCAGCCAAGGCTGAGCAGACCCACGCCGCCAAAATCAAAGCCAAGCTGCCCGCCATTGGGCTGGCCAAGCGCCGTCATTCCCTGGTTCAGGCTGTTATCCAGGCGAAACTTGGCGTCATCGAGGTAATTCATGCCAATCGCGCCGGCGATATAGGGCCCTTCAATGAATTGCGCGCGCGCCGGTCCCGCTGCACCAAGCCCGAGGGTCAGGGCGGCGGCGGAAACGATGCCAAGATGAGGTTGGGCGAAGTTCATGGCATTCAAACTACCGGCAGTTTCCTAACAAAAGAAGACCAAAGCGCCCCGGTCCTCATGATTTTTGCATTGCAATGGCAGCCAGCGGGCCAAGTGCGGCCGCATCATCCATGCCGGCCAGCGCGCCCAGCGGCAAAAGCCGGTTGGCATGGCCCAGTTTGCGCCCCCGCCGGGCTTCCGCCTTGCCGTAAAGATGCGGGGCAATCCCCCGCTGCCCTTGCAGCCCTGGCCAGGCGGCCATGCCTTCAGGCCCGATCAGATTGCGCATCACCGCATCATGGTGGCGATCCGGCACGCCGAGCGGCAGCCCGACGACCGCACGAATATGCTGTTCGAATTGGGAAGTGGTGCAGGCATCCATGGTCCAATGCCCGGAATTATGCGGGCGCGGCGCGATTTCATTGCCGATCAGCCGGCCATCGGGCAGCAGGAACATCTCGAGCGCCACCAGCCCGACCAGATCAAGCCCGCGCGCCACCGCGGCAACGTGGTCGCGCGCCGCGGCGGCGATCGCGGGCGCCACGCGCGCCGGCGCATAGCTGATATCGAGGATATGGTGCCGATGCGCGTTTTCGGTCGCGTCAAACACGGCCAGCGCCCCATCCGCGCCGCGCGCGGCAATGGCGGAAAGCTCCAGCGTGAAGGGCACAAAGCCTTCCAGGATCAGCGGGCGGGGGGCGAGCCTTGCCCAGGCTGCCGCCAGATCATCGGGGTGCCTCAACACCGCCTGACCGCGACCATCATAGCCAAGCCGCGTCGTTTTCAGGACGGCAGGCAGGCCAAGTTCGGCCACCGCCGCCTGCAATTCGCCCTCCGTGCGCACGGCGCGCCAGGGGGCGACGGGCACGCCGATGCCTTCCAGAAATGCCTTTTCCTGCAAGCGATCCTGACAAATGCCAAGCGCCTTTTCGCCGGGCCGGCAGGTCACGCGCCGGGCCAGGATTTCCACCGTTGCGGCTGGGACATTTTCAAATTCGAAGGTGACAACATGCACCTGAGACGCGAATCGGGCCAAAGCCTCATGGTCTTCATAGGCGGCCACGGTGCGGGCGGCGGCCACCTGCATGCCGGGTTCATGCGCGCCAGGGGCATAGATATGGCAGCGATAGCCAAGCCGCGCCGCCGCCATGGCAGACATGCGCCCAAGCTGCCCGCCGCCCAGAATGCCCAGCATGGCGCCGGGCGGCAGGGGGGTCATACCGGGCTCTCCGGCACGCTTTCGGTCTGGGCCGCGCGCCAGGCGATCAGGCGTTCCGCCAGCGCCGCATCTTCCAAGGCCAGGATCGAAGCCGCCAGCAACGCCGCATTCACCGCCCCCGCCCGCCCGATCGCGAGGGTCCCCACCGGCACACCGGCTGGCATTTGCACAATGGACAGCAGGCTATCCACCCCGGCCAAAGCCGCACTTTGCACCGGCACGCCCAGCACGGGCAGATGCGTCATGGAAGCGGCCATGCCGGGCAGATGGGCGGCACCCCCGGCGCCCGCGATGATGACCTTCAGCCCCCGCCCCGCCGCCTGCTTCGCGTAATCAAACAAGCGTTCTGGCGTGCGATGGGCGGAAACCACGCGGGTTTCATGGGGAATACTCAGTTTTTCCAGGGTTTCCGCCGTGTGGCGCAGCGTTTCCCAATCCGAACGGCTGCCCATGATCACGCCAACCAAAGGTATTCCGGCCATATCCAGCCCCTTTCAGGCGATGATATCGGGCAAAAGCTGGCTATCGAGCCAGGCGATTTCGTCCTTCAGCTTCAGCTTGCGCTTTTTCAGCCGCTGCAACTGCAATTGATCCACCGGCCCGGCATCCAGCCGCGCGATCACGGTATCCAAATCCCGATGCTCGGTTCGGAGTTCATGCAGGCGGCGGAGCAGGGCTTCTCGGTCAGCGATCATCGCGGGGCCAGGGTGAAATCTCTTGATGCTTTTTAAGGGCGGTTTGGAGTAGCATGCTCTGGCTGCCCGGGACAGGGCCAACCGCCCGGGCGGCATCACAGCAAAGGATGCCACGGTATGCGCTTGGATGCCCGGATCGCTTCCCTCAATAACCGTCACGCCGCGCTTGAGGCGCAGATTTTTCAGGAAGACCAGCGACCGAGGCCAGACGCCGAAACCCTTGCCCGACTTAAGCGCGAAAAGCTGCGGCTGAAGGAGGAGATGGAGCGGCTGCGTTCAGGACAACCGCACTAAATCCTACTGCGAATCACGCCGCAGCGCCTTCTGCGGCCTGCGCTTCCACAGCGGCGAGCGTACCCACCGCGGCATTAAGCTCGCCCTGCGTGCAAAGGCCCAGGATAACGGGATCGCGCGGCTTGATATTCGCGCTGTTCCAATGGGTCTTGTCACGCACCTTGGCGATGGTTTCCTTGGTGGTGCCAAGCAGCTTCACAATGGTTGCTTCCGGCACCTGCGGGAAGTTGCGGAGCAGCCAGGCAATCGCATCCGGCCTATCATTGCGCTTGGAAACGGGCGTATAGCGCCCGCCCTTCGCCTTGGATTTCGGCAAATGGCTCACTTGCCGGACCATTTGCAGCCGCGCTTCGCTATCCGCTTCACAGCGCTGGATTTCTTCGCGCGTCAATTGACCATTGGTGATCGGGTCATAGCCGATGATCCCCTGCGCCACTTCGCCATCGGCAATGGCCTGGATTTCAAGCGGGTGCATGCCGACAAATTCGGCGATCTGGTCAAAAGTAAGCGCGGTCTTGTCAATCAGCCACACGGCGGTGGCCTTGGGCATCAAGGGCTGGTTCATGGCATAACCTCAAGGGGCGGGCGGGCGAGAGAAACCCCCGCCTTGTTGCGGTTCCTATAGAGAGAGGCGCGGCCAGGGTCAAAACCCAGCCGCGGGAGGAGGATAAAATGGCCCCGATCGAAGAAGAAGACCGCCCCCGGCGGGCGCCGCGTTTCCAGCCCATGGTGTTTGATGGCTGGGATGTGGCGCAACTGCGGGAATATATCGAGGCTTTGCAGGCCGAAATCAGCCGCGCCGAGGCAGCGATTGGCGCGCGGGACGCCCAACGCTTGGCGGCGGAGGCTTTTTTCAAGAAAGGGTGAGGCCCCGCCCGTTGCCGGGCGGGGCGCAATCATGGTCACGCCGCTTGGGCAGGCGCTTCCGGCAGCGCTGCCGGGCGGCTGGCCTGCACCGGGATCTGGCGCGGCTTCAGCGCTTCGGGCACTTCATGGCGCAGCGCAATATGCAGCAAGCCGTTTTCAAGCTTGGCACCGCTGACCACGATATGGTCCGCCAGGACAAAGCGGCGCTCAAAACCACGGCCGGCAATGCCGCGATGCAGGAAGCGGCGGGTTTCATCGGGCGCGGCCTGGGCGCGACCCACCACCGTCAGCGTGTTCTGATGGGCGGTGATGTCCAGATCAGCCTCGGCAAAACCGGCAACCGCCATGGTCAGCACATAGCTGTCATCGCTAGTCTTTTCGATATTGTAGGGCGGGTAACCCCCGGGATCGGCACCAGTCCGGGCCGTATCCATCAGCCGCGCCAGGCGATCAAAGCCAATGGCGGTGCGGAAAAGGGGGGAGAAATCAATAGCATTCATAGCAGGGACACTCCTTCGCAAAGCAAGGTCCGTTGAGGCCAGCGAACTGCACCCGATATGCCCCCATCTGGGCGGCAAGAGGCTTGGTCCGCACCAGGGGCCCGAATGGCGCCCCTTGGTGATCAAGACATGGAAATCGTCCCGCCGCCAATCAAGGGGCGGCAGCTTCCATCCTCCGGATTTTTGCAAAGCGCGCCCTGTGCTTCAGGCGGCGCGGAAAGTGATAGGCTTCGCCCCTTCCCACAGCACCGCCCTGCCAGTCTTCGCCAGGCGGTCCAGGCCTTCACGAATGGTCAGGAAGTGGTTGCCGGCCAATTGGCCTGCCTTGCTGGCAAAGCAGGTGGGGCCATAGGCGACCAGGATTTCCGTCTCGCTCATCGAACCGGGATGCACAATGATCTGCCCTGGTGCTGGGTAGCTGGTCGCGTTTTCCCAGGGGATGGAAAGCTCGCGTTCACCCATCGGGATCCAGCAGGCTTCGCCGGACCAGCGCACATGAATAATGCGGTCCTGATAGGGCAGCAGGGCGCGGAAGCGCGCGCAGGTCTTGGGTGCGGCGGCGTCTTCAAAAAACGCCTCGAAAATCTCGCCACCAATATCAATGATGATGTCAGCCATCTGCTTCCCCCATGTCGCGCCGGCGCCACGCCAGCGCGCGGGGGTTACGCGACCCGGCCGCGCTTGCCAAGCCGGGGGGCGCCGCCGGGGCGCTTGCGCCCTTCCTGGCCGGGGGCAGGTTTGGCCTTCTTTTCAAAGCGCTTGGGCGGCTTGCCCGGCTTGCCTGGCTTGGGCGGCCTGGGGGCAGAGGCTGCCTTGGCAGGCCTCGCCTCACGCATGGGCGCGGCGCGTTCGGGCTTTGGTGGCGCTTCCCGCGCGGCTTGCCGGAAGGGCTGCATGGGCTGGATTTGGATATCCTCCCGATCATCGGCGCTGTTTTGCCGGGCGGCGGCGGCGAAGCGTTCCGCGGCATAGGGCGCGATTTCCACCATGGTTTCCTGGCCCAGGATGCGGATGCGCCCGATCTCCTGGCGCGTCAGATGCCCGCGCCGGCACAAAAACGGCAGCAGCCAACGCGGATCAGCATTGCCATTCCGCCCGATATTGAGCCGGAACCACACGCCTTCCCCGCCACGCGGCGCATCGGCATCAGGCGCTTCCCGCCGCGCTTCGCGCCTTTCGGGCTTTTGTTCGGCAATTTCCTCGGGCGCCGGCAAGGGGGCGCGCAGCATTTTTATCAGCGCCGCAGCCAGGGTTTCGCTGGTGATATCGCTACCGGCCAGCAGGCGCTGGGCAAGTGCCAGATCATCTTCCGAAGCCTCTTCCGCCAAAACGCCGCGCGCCTGTTCGGCCAAGCGTTCGGCATCGCGCGCGCGCACCGCGTCAGCCGATGGCGCCGGCCCCCAGGTTGCCGCAACCTTGGCGGCACCGATCAACCGTTCCGCCATGCGACGGCGCGGATGCGGCACCAGCAAAACACTGGTGCCCTTGCGCCCGGCGCGGCCGGTGCGGCCACTGCGATGCAGCAGGGTTTCGGAATCGCGCGGCAATTCTGCGTGGATAACCAAATCCAGTTCCGGCAAATCAATGCCACGCGCCGCGACATCGGTCGCGACACAAACGCGGGAACGGCCATCGCGCAGCGCCTGCAAGGCGCGCAGCCGCTCCGCCTGCGTCAATTCGCCGGAAAGCGCCACGGCGGGAAAGCCGCGCTCGGCCAGATTGCCATGCAGCCGCGCCACCGCCGCGCGAGTTGCGCAAAACACCATCGCCAGCGGCGGGTTTTCCAGGCGCAGCAAATTCACCACCGCGCGTTCAATTTCATGCGGTGCAACCAGCATGGCGCGATAGGTGATATCGCCATGCGCTTCTCCGCCGCCGCCCACTTCAAGGCGCAGCGCATCGCGCTGATAGCTTTTCGCCAGTGCGGCAATGGCGCGCGGCACGGTCGCCGAAAACATGAGCGTGCGACGTTCCGGCGGCAGGCGATCCAGGATTGCTTCCAATTCTTCCCGAAAGCCGAGGTCCAGCATCTCATCGGCTTCATCCAGCACCACAACGCGCAGCGCATCGGGCTTCAGATTGCCGCGTTCCAGATGATCACAAAGCCGGCCAGGCGTGCCCACAATGATATGCGCGCCGGCGAGCAATTGACGCTTTTCCGCAATGGGATCCATGCCGCCAACGCCGGATGCAATGCGCCCGCCGGCGGGCGCGTAGAGCCAGGTGAGCTCGGCCTTCACCTGCAAGGCCAATTCGCGCGTGGGCGCGACGACGATAGCGAGCGGCGCGCCAGGTGGCGGCAGGCGGTCAGCGCCGCCCAGCAATTCCGGCGCGATGGAAAGGCCAAAAGCAACCGTCTTGCCCGAGCCGGTTTGGGCCGAGACAAGCAAATCCCGCCCGGCGGCGTCTTCCGCGAGGACTGCGTTTTGTACGGGGGTGGGGGCGGCATAGCCGCGTGATGTCAGCGCCGATTGCAGCGCCGCAGGGATACCTGAAAAGGACATGGGGAGTTTGGTCTCGGAAAAAGCAAGCCTTTCCTTGCGCCCCGGCGCCGTGCCGCGTCAAGCTTTGCGTGGTTTTGGGCATTGATCCCGGCGCATGGCTGGGTCACGGTAGGCGGCATTGAAAAGGAGGAACACCATGCAAGAAACCATCATATTCCCGGGGAAAGTCGAATGGTCGGGCGAAAATCCGGGGATTTCCCTGAAGGAGGACCCGAATGGCCCCTTCACCACACTCGCCAGTTTTTTCCGCGTGGTGCTTTCCCCCCATGGCGCCGGCCATGCGCTGGTGCTGATGCAATCCCCGCATGAGGCGAACCCGCCGGAAGCGGCCGCGAATTGGTGCCTGACGGATAATGAAACCCTCGCGCGCTGGCTGATTGCAGAATACCTCAGCCATTTCGGCGCCTTTCGCGGCATTGCGGGGCTTTCGGGCCTGCGGTTTCGCAAGCTGGATGAGGTGAAAAGCGCGGGCGATCCGCGCAGCCATTACAGCGAAAGCGTGCGCGCGGGGGATATGACGGTTTCCATGGCGTGGCAGGGCCTGGGTGAGCCCTTTTGCTTCGCCTTCGCGCCACCGCAATCCGCGACCGGCAAGCATGTGATGCCGAGCCTGTTTATCGGCTGCGAAAGCGCCGCCGTGACGGTGAATGGTGTTCGCCGCCCCGGCGCGCCGATTCCGCGCGAAGTGGCGGGGCGCAAGATCAGCACCGCGATGCTCGCCTTCTGCGAGACATGGCTGCGCGTTTAGTCGCGTTTAGGCCGCGCGGTATTGCCGGAGCGATCCGGCATGCATGATCCGCCCCGCGAGTGGGCGGCCAATGATGCGTTCCGCAAGCCGCGCGGCTTCAATCAGCCGGTCAAGGTCAATGCCGGTATCAATGCCCATCTCGTGACAGAGAAATACCATATCTTCCGTGCAGATATTCCCAGCACCGCGCGCATCACCATGCCCGGCAAAGGGGCAACCGCCCAAGCCCGCCACGGAGCTGTCAAATAGCGAAACACCCATTTCAAGCGCCGCCAGCACATTGGCGGTGCCAAGCCCGCGCGTATCATGCAAATGCAGCCCCACTTCCACATCGGGGAGTTTTTCGCGCAGCATGCCGACAAGGCGGCGCACCGCCTGCGGATTGGCCCAGCCCATGGTGTCGGCGAAATAGAGCTTTTTCAGGTCAATGCCGCGTTCCGCACAAACCCGATGCGCCCAGAGCAATTCCTGCACCGGCCTTTCGGGCGGAATCTCGCCTTCATAATTGCAGCCAAAGGCGGTCATTACCAAGGCGCGTTCCACTGTGACGCCGGCTTCAGCGTAAAGATCAAGCCAGCGCACCACACGATCACGCATTTCGGCGGCAGTGCAGTTATTGTTGCGCTTGGCGAAGGCATCCGATGTGTAAAGGCTGATCTTGCCGACCAGATCAACGCCTTGTGCGGCGCGCGCACGGTTGAAACCCTGTTCATTCAGCCAAAGCGCTTCATAACGAACGCCAGGGCGCTTTTTGATGGCAGCGAAAAACGCGTCTGAATCTACCATTTGCGGCACCGCCTTGGGGGAGACGAAGGACGCCACCTGAATGGCGGTGAGGCCGGTTTCCGCCAGCGCTTCCACCAGCGCGACGCGATCGGCCAAGGGATAGATCACGGGTTCGATCTGGAAGCCCTCACGCGGGCCTTCTTCGTGGAAATGGACATGCTTTGGCAGATCAGACATGGCGGTTTCCCTATTCAGGCAGATGTTGACAGCCTGGCCCGGCGCGATGACGCTTAGCGGTGACTATGGCGCTGCCCGCGACGCCGCGCCAGAGCCGAGGGAAACGCCATGAAACACACCATCATGCCGCGCCGCGCGGCGCTTTTGGGGGCTTTGGGCTTGGCGGGGGCGGGCAGCGCCGCGGCGCAACCGGCCGGGCGCTGGCCGGATCGGCCCATTCGCTTCATTGTTGCTTTCCCCGCCGGCAGCGGCACGGATGTCACCACGCGCAATTTCACCGATGCGCTGAGTGCGGAACTTGGGCAGCCGGTTGTCGTGGATAATCGCGGTGGTGCCAATGGGTTCATCGCATCCGAAGCGGTCGCGCGGGCGCGACCTGATGGTTACACTTTCCTCTCCACCGCCAATACCACGCATGGATCAAACCCGGCGCTGTTTCATCGCCTGCCCTATGATCCCGTGGCCGATTTCGCGCCGGTTGCGCTGATCGGTGTGGGCGTATTGCTGGTGGTGGTCAATAATGATTTGCCGGTGCGCAGCATGCGTGAGCTTGCCGATTACGCGCGCGCTAATCCTGGAAAGCTCAATTTCGCCTCCGGCAGTGCCTCATCCCGCGTGGCGGGGGAGATGTTCAAAGCCATGGCCGGGGTGGATATGGTGAATGTCACCTACCGCTCAAACCCGCTTGGCATCACGGATGTGATTGGCGGCGTGGCACAGGTAATGTTTGTGGATGCCACAACCTCCATGCCGCAGGCGCGCGAAGGCCGCGTGCGCGCGATTGGTGTCACCAGCCGTCAACGCGTTGCCATGATGCCTGATCTGCCGACGGTCGAAGAACAGGGCTTCCCCGGTTATGAAATGCTCTCCTGGAATGCGATCTATGCGCCTTCCGGCACGCCGCCCGAAATCGTCACGCGCGTGAATGGCCTGGTGAATGAGATCATGGCGCGCCCCGCGGTACGCGAACGCCTGACCGCAAGCGGCATGGTGCTGCGCCCGGGATCGCCTGATGATCTCGCGCGTTTCCAAGCCGCCGAGATCGAGAAATGGAAGCGCTTGGTGCGCGAAGCTGGGATTGAATTGCAATGACGGGCGTATTGTCTGGTGTGAGCGTGGTGGAGCTTGGCCAGGTACTGGCCGGGCCCTTTGCAGGCGCGATTTTCGCTGATCTTGGCGCCGATGTGATCAAGGTCGAAAAACCCGATGGTGGCGATGATGCGCGCCGCATGGGCCCCGATTTTCGCCATGGCGATGCGCTGAATTTCCATGAATTCAATCGCGGCAAGAAATCCGTCACCCTTGATCTGAAATCACCGGAGGGGGTGGAGGCTTTGCATGGCTTGCTCGCCCATGCCGATATCATGCTGCATAATCTCCGCCCCGGCGCGGCGGAGGCGTTGGGGATTGGCGCGCAAGCAGTAACCGCGCGGCATCCGCATTTGATCTATTGTGAGATGTCGGCTTTTGGCCATGTCGGGCCGGAAAAGCTGCGCCCCGGTTATGAACCGCTATTGCAGGCATTCGGTGGGCTTTCTTCCATCACTGGGGAACCGAATGGGCCGCCGGTGCGCATGGGGGCATCTGTGGTTGATCAGGGGACGGGGCTTTGGACCGTGCTTGGCGCGCTCGCCATGCTGGAACGGCGCCACCGCACGGGGCAGGGTGGTGTGGTGAATACATCGCTGTTCGAAACAGCGCTGTTGTGGGCGGGGCAGAAGATCAGCGCCTATGTGAATATGGGCAAGCTGCCGGAACGCCATGCCTCTGGCCATCCCAATCTGACACCTTATGAGGCGTTTGATGCGGCGGATGGGCCAGTGCTGGTCTGTTGCGGCAATGATCGCTTGTTCGCGAAATTCGCCGCTGAATTGGGCCATGCAGAATGGGCGAGTGATGAAAGGTTTTCGACCAATCGCGCCAGGCTGAAACATAAGGCGCTGCTGCTGCCGATGATCGCCGCACTGATGCGCATCACGCCGCGCGCCGAATGGCTGGAACGCTTGGCGCGTATTGGCGTGCCTTGCGCGCCGGTGAATAGCATTCCAGAAGTGCTGGCCGAACCGCAAACCCAGGCGCTTGGCATGGTGCAACCCGTACCGAATGAGGATTTTTCGCTGGTTGCCATGCCGCTTTCCTTCAATGGCGAAAGGCCGCGCATGGCCGGCCCAGCGCCACGGCTTGGCGCGCATAATGCAGAGGTTTTGAAGGGCTGATTGGCAAATCACACGACGATTTATGCTGCCAGGATAGCCTCCACAATCTCCTGCACCTCCAAGGCTTCGCGTAAAGTGGCCAGCCGATGCGCTTCCCCGCGCGTCATTGCAGCAACCTCCGCCAATTGGCCTTTCAGCACCATGGGGCGCATTTTCTCATTGGGCAGCGCATCCGGCGCCTGCGCCCAATGGCCATCCGCGCCCAGCCTTTCGGCAAAGGACCAATCACGCAGCCGGATGGCGCCATTCAACGTCCAGGTATTGTGATCATCCTTGGCTGTGGTGCCGACTGAGCCTTGCAGCGTAACCGGCACGCTACCCGCCATCAGCCGCGCGGTAATGGCGGACTCCGCGCCATCGCCAGCTGGATAGGTGACTTGCGCTTCCAATAGCTTCAGCGGACCCAATTGCCGGCGCGTGAGGAACAGAAAGTGGGAGACAACTTCGCGCGTAAACCCGCCCTCGGCCCGTTTCGCGAGCCAGCTTGCCGCCGCCTGCTGCCAGCCGCGCGGCCAAGTGGGGAAGGCGACTTCAATGGCAAGGCTTTCAGGCGTGATTGCCGCGCGCCAGGCGGAAAGCTGCGCCACGGCGGGCGAGGACGCCATGGGGAAATTCACCGCCGCCCGGGCGCCGGCTGCCTCTGCCCGCGCGACAAAGGCGCGCGCCTCCGCAAGCGATGTCGCGAGCGGTTTTTCGATAAAAACACTGCGACCCGCCGCAATGGCCGCATCAGCCAGCGGAATATGCGCGGCTGGCGGGGCTGCGATGTAAAGACAATCACAGGCGGTGATCACCGCATCCGGTGTGGCCAGCATGCGCGGCGCGCCGGTGATGCCAGCCAAACGCGTCGCCGCCGCCGGTGCGGGGTCCCAGACCGCGACGGGGGTGACGCTTTCGGCGGCATGGTCCAGAGCAGCGCGCAGCAGGCGCTCACCCATGATGCCAAGGCCGATGATACCAAGTGAGACGGGCGGTGCCATTTGAATGCTGTCCTGCAAGGGGCTTGTGACAAAGCCTGACTGCCATCACCATGGCCGAACCGCAACCCAAAGGCCGGAAGGGCGCGCATGGTCCAGAAAATCCCCGAAGCGGGCTATCGCTTCATTCCTGGTGTCTATCAATATAGTGCGGGCGTTGCCGCCGAGCCTGGCTTTCGCCTGGAACGCGTGCGCTTTGCTGAACCTGTGCCGCTGATGGCAGGTTTCGCGCGCATCGCATCCCATCTTGCGGCACTCGGGCGGCCGAAGCTTGCCTTTGCAGCCTGCGAATTGCGCTCTCCCGCGCCTTTCACGGAAGAAGGTTTTGCGGCGTTCAATCGGGTTTATGGCGGAGTGCTGACTGAATGGGGCTTGTTTCGCGATGGGCTGAACCCCGTGGCGCGCAGCAATGTCTGCCCGGAAATCGCCCCACCGGCCGAGCCTTGCTTTCACGCCTTTGTCTATACCGTGCCGGATGCCGGCGCCGCGCCATCCTTCGCGGTGGCTGGCAGTGGAGAAGCCGCCGAAGGCAAGGGTGATTACCGCAGCAATACGGTCGCCCTTGGCGATACCTCAGCGGCAGGCATGCTCGCCAAGGCGCGTTGGGTGCTTGGGGAAATGGAACGCCGCATGGGGTTACTCGGCGCCAATTGGCGCGCAACCACCGGTGTGCAGGCCTATACGGTGCACGATATAGGGCCGTTTTTTGCCGAGGAAATCGTCCGCCGCGGCGCCGCGCGCCATGGGCTGACTTGGCAATATTGCCGTCCGCCCGTGGTTGATCTGGAGTTTGAGATGGATTGTCGCGGCATTGCGCGAGAGCAGGTGATCGCATGAGGCGCGTTTTCGCGCTGGGATCATTCACGCCGGAGATGCAGCATGTCTGACGCGCCGGGATATGCGATGGGCAGTGACCATGAATTCACGCAAGACTGGTTTTCGCGCCATATTCCGGCATGGGATCAAATCCTGGAAGCATTGAAGCCCACCAGAATTCTTGAAATTGGTTCCTTCGAAGGGCGCTCGGCCTGCTATCTGATCGAAAAATGTCCGAGCCTGGTCACAAGCCCGGTTTCAATCACCTGTATTGACACCTGGGAGGGAGGCATCGAACACCAGGCCGGCGGTTTTGTTGAGGCTGTGATGACAGATGTGGAACGCCGCTTTGATCACAATACGCGCCTCGCGCTTGGGCGAACCGCGGGGCCTGTTTCCTTGCGCAAGGAAAAGCAGCTTTCGCGCGATGCCTTGGCGGCCCTTATTGCTTCTGGCCAAATGGAAAGCTTCGATCTCATTTACATTGACGGGTCGCATGAGGCGACGGATGTGCTGACTGATGCCATCTTGGCCTTCCCCTTGCTCCGCATCGGGGGGACCTTGATTTTTGATGATTATATCTGGTCCGACCAGATTCCAGAAAGGCGTGAGCCTTCGCGGATGCCAAAGCCTGCGATTGATGCTTTCGTGAATGTTTTTCATCGAAAGCTGGAGATTCATCAATCGCTGCCGCTATGGCAGCTCTATGTGCAAAAGGTCGCTCGTTAAGATGACGCCAAAACCCATCCTGCCAATAGAAGAAACATCATGCCCAATCCGCTGATCCAAGACCCCGGCCGCATTCGTGATCTTTCCGCCGCCATGGCGAAAGGCGAGATCACTGCCGAAACCCTGGTGCGCCGCTATCTGGACCGCATCGCCGCCGTTGATGGCCAGGTGAAGGCCTGGATTCATGTGCTGGCCGATGCTGCCCTTGCCGAAGCACGCGCGTTGGATGCGGAACGCAAGGCAGGCAGGCTGCGCGGGCCGCTGCATGGCATCCCTGTTGGTATCAAGGATGTGATTGATGTGCGCGGCCTGCCGACGCGCGCCAATAGTCCCTCCCGCGCCGATATCGCGCCTGCCAGCGCCGATGCCACGGTGGTTGCGCATCTGCGTGCGGCGGGCGCGATTGTTTTGGGCAAGCTGCACACCACAGAATATGCTTTCTTCCAAAGCCTGCCGCCCACGCGCAACCCGTGGGATTTGGCGCGCACGCCGGGCGGGTCTTCCGCCGGTTCTGGTGCTGCGATTGCCGCTGGCATGGTGCCATTGGCGCTTGGCACGCAAACCGCAGGCAGTGTCAATCGCCCGGCGGCCTATACCGGCGTTTGTGCTTTCAAACCCTCAACACTCGCGATTGGTGGGGTTGGGGTCGTGCCGCTGGCACCTTCCTTTGACACGGTCGGCGCTTTCGGCGCCAGCGCGCAGGATGCGGCTTACTTGGCTGCGGGCTACGCGGCGGATCATCTGCGGCTTGCCAGCCGCCCCGCCACCACGCCGCGTATTGTGCTGCTGCAAGACCCGTTGATCGAAAAGCTGCAAAAGCCCGCAACAGCGGCGCGTGTTGCCGCGCTCGCGGAACAGCTTGGCGCCGCCGGCCTCACGCTGCATCGCGCCAGCGCCGGCGCGGGGTTCGAGGAAATGGTCGCGCGCCATCGCCGCGTCATGCTGGCGGAGCTTGGCCGCACCCATGCCGGGCTGCCGCGCGACCGGATTGCGACGGCCGTTGCCGATGGCATTGCTGAGGGCCTCGCCATCCCGGATGAGGAATATCACGCCGCACTTCGTGACCTTGCTGGCTTTCGCGCCCGCTTCTGGGCGGGCTTTGCGCCAGATGATTTCATCCTGACCCCCGCCGCGCCGGATGTTGCGCCGGAAGCCGGCAGCACGGGCGATCCTTCCTTTGTGATCCCAACCACGGTGCTGGGCGGGCCGGTGGTGACGCTGCGCGCAGGCCTCGCCACCGATAGCGGCATGCCGGTGGGCGCGCTGCTCTTTGGCCGGCCGGGGGCGGATGCGGCCATGGCGTCCTTCCTGTTCTCGGCCCCCGCGACCGCGCTGGATCTTTAACGCCCAAAGCTTGCCGCGCCCGGCCATCCGGCACATCTACAGGCCAGCGCGGCTTTCGTGGTAACAGGCGGGCCGGTTTCGGCGCGCAGGAGGCGTTTTGAGTTTCTGGGGTAAAATGCTGGGCGGTGTGGCAGGCTTCGCCATGGGTGGCCCCTTGGGCGCCATGGTGGGGGCGGCGCTTGGCCATGCCGCGGATGCCGGCGCGCTGGGCGGCAAGGGCAGCGCCATTTCCGCTGCAACGCCAGACCTGATGGCGTTTTTTGGCAGCAAGGAAAATCTGTTTTCCTTTTCCGTTGTTGTGCTCTCTGCCAAGCTTGCCAAGGTGGATGGGCCGATCAAGCGGGAAGAAATCGCGGCCTTCCGCAACCTGTTCCATGTGCCGGCAGAAGCGCTGGGTGAGGTCGGGCGCCTGTTCGATCAGGCACGCGAATCCGCCGATGGGTGGGAACCTTTCGCGGAAAAGCTGGGCGAGGCCTTTGCCGACAATAAGGCCATGCTGGAAGATGTGCTGGTGGCCTTGGTGCAGATTGCGCGTGCCGATGGGCCGGTGGCGAAATCCGAAGGCGATATGCTGCGCGGCATTCATGCGCGCTTTGGCCTGGATGCCGCCGCCTGGGAACGTGCCAAGGGCGGCACGCGCCGCGCCGCGCCGGAAGCGCAAGGCGAAGACCCCTATTCCATGCTGGGCCTGACCAGACAGGCGAGTGATGAGGAAGTGCGCCTTGCCTGGCGGAAGCTGATGCGGGAAAACCATCCGGATAGCTTGGCATCCCGCGGCGTGCCGCAAGAATTCGTCAAGCGCGCCACGGAACAAGTGGCGCAGATCAACGCCGCCTGGGACAAGATCAAGCGCGAGCGGGGCTTGTAGCGCCTTGCGCATCCGTGACGTGCCAAGCCCAAATCACGAAGCGCGGCCCGATGGCGCGGTGATTGATACGCTGATCCTGCATTACACGGGCATGCGTTCGGGGCAGGAGGCGATTGCGCGCCTGCGCGACCCCACCGCCAAGGTTTCCGCGCATTATGTCGTGGAAGAAGATGGCGCGGTGTTTCGCCTGGTGGCGGAAACCCGCCGCGCCGCGCATGCCGGCATTTCGCATTGGCGCGGGCGCAGCGGGCTGAACGCGAATAGCATCGGGATTGAGATCGTGAACCCCGGCCATGAATGGGGCTATCGCCCCTTTCCCGCGCTGCAAATGGCGGCGGTGTGTGATTTGTGCCTGGGGATCATGGCGCGCCACCCGATTGAGCAACGCAACGTGGTGGCGCATTCGGATATCGCGCCCGATCGCAAGCAGGACCCTGGTGAGTTGTTTGATTGGCAGGGGCTTGCGGCGAATGGCGTTGGGCTTTGGCCGGGGGCTGATGCAGCGCCGGCGGATGAGACTGCTTTGCTGCCGCTGCTTGGCGCCATTGGCTATCGCACCGATTTGCCGCTTTCCGTTTTGCTGACAGCGTTTCAGCGCCATTGGCTGCCCGGACGCGCTGATGGGATTGCGGATGCGCCGACGCGGGCAAGGGTGGCGGCGGTGGCGCGCGTGTTTGCGTAGGCGGATGCACTGCGCCGCCGATATCGCTGATTTCATCGCGCATAACCCGCGCATGATGCGCTGCCTTGCGGTACTCGCCGCGCATGGCCCTGTGGGTGCTTGGATTGGCGCGGGCTTTGTGCGCAACGCCGTGTGGGATCATCTTTCCGGGCAGGATACGGAAGCCCTGCCGCCCGCTGATCTGGATGTGGTGTTTCATGATCCGTTCAATTTGGCTGCGGAACAGGATGCGGCGTTTGAGGGCGCGTTGCGCACCGCCGCGCCCGACCTTCCATGGTCTGTGCGCAATCAGGCGCGGATGCATGAACGCAACGGCCATCGCCCCTATCGCGATGTCGCCGACGCCCTGGCGCATTGGCCGGAAACCGCAACGGCCATTGCCGCGCGCCTTGGGCGGAATGGGGTTGAGATTCTCGCACCTTTTGGCGTGGCGGATGTGCTGGCAATGATCCTCCGTCCAACGCCGGCCTTCCGCACCAAGCCCGAAGTGGTACGTGCACGGCTGGAAGCGAAGGGCTGGCGCAGGCGCTGGCCAAAGCTGCGCGTGATTGGGCTTGGCGATTCCGTTTGATTGCCGCAATCCCACAGCGCCAGATTCAGCAAGCGTCTGATGGCCGCGCAGCCGCTGGGTCGTGAGTGATCAAGAGTTGGCGGAAAGTCCAGGCTCTACAGCAATAAGAGGCTGGCCAAGGGCCGGCCGGGGTAACCGCCGGGAAAGGGCCACAGAAATCACGCCACTGCAGCGAGGCGGCATTGGGTCTGACGGTGGTTCACCCTTGCGCAAGCCCGTACTGATTTCTGTGACGATGTCGCCTTCGACGAGGTTCACATTGGTCAGCATACATTCTTATTGCTGTACCGGGGATACGCGCTTAGGGCTGCGCAGGGACCCAGAAAGCGCGGACGAACCAATGGCGGTGACCGCTAAAACCATTTGCGTCCATCCATTCGTGATACGTAATGGTGCAGAAGCTCTTGCAGCGACCGCCCAGCCGCGTTCAGTGACTAAAACCAAACCGGCAACGTGAGCCACACGCATCACGTTGCCCATTTGTTCGCATCGCTACATTAAATTGATACGATTCGAAGGTGATATGAGTATTTGGCTTGACAGTCTTGGAATTTAGTCTCTAGCCTTCGATCAAATAGAGGTTTTTCAGAGAAGATCGCTACAATTATCGCTTCGGGACGCCGTCAGCGATGTCCCTTGAAAATCGGCAAAAAGCACCAAAGGAGAGGGAATGATTGCTTCGTTGAATATTTTTTCCTCACGCAGGTGGCCGCTTATGTCGCCCGAGGTGATTTGACCATGATTGATCGGGCGCTCAATTACCTCCGTGAGCAGCTCAATGATCACCTTGCTGCTGCCTCACAAACGGATATTGACGCCGATCAGAACCATGTTGTTTTTCCCAAGCGGGACAAGCCGGAGCCCGAGTTCAAATTGGGCGCCGTCACATTATTGCTTGCTGGTGTCCAGCATGAACCCATACTACGCGCAGCTGATATGCATTTGGCGGCGGGGGCTGACGGCAGTGCTGTTCGTGTCAGCCCTACTCTCCGGCTGCAATTGATGGTGTTGGCCGCGGCGCGCCACGGCGATTACGCCGAATCCCTCCGCGCATTATCCCTCATCGCGGCTTGGGGCCAGGCGCATCCGGTGATTGACCGCAACACAGCACCCAAGCTTGACCCAAATATTGATCGCCTAACGCTGGAATTCGTAAGTCTCACGATCACGGAACAGAATGAATTATGGAGCTCCCTCGGAACGGGATATCTGCCGTCTCTTCTGTATAGGATCAGGGTTCTCGGCTTCGCTAGCGCTATTGGTCAGACCACGCAGCCGATTGCGCAACTTGATCGCATCCTGGTGCGCCATGAAAGTTAAGCCGCTTTTTACGCTGCGGGTCACTCATACCCATAAGGGCGCCCGCTTGCCGACAATCTCGGTGTCTGGCGCAACCGCCGCCGTACTTTCAGGGCTTGGTATGGGGGTAAAGCGCTTGGGTGAAAGCCTCCTCGTTTATGCCGAAACAGATGGCAATGGTGCGACCAGAACAACGCTATCAGGCAAGGTGACGTTGAGATTTCTTCTCTCTGAAGTTGATTCGGCTTTCGTGGCACTTACTGATTTGAGCCTCTTCCAGGGTCTCTCGGCACCGCTTTTTTCGAATACCCAAGGCGGACTTACCCTTGAGCTGTTGGATCAGACACTGCGTGGCACTGAACAGGTTATCGCCTACCGGGAAGGTCCGCAACGCGTGCTTCTGACGGGGCGCCCGGCGCCCAAGACGGAGGTATCTGAAATAATAGCGAAAAGCAACAAGGGCCTTGTTGACATTCAAAGCTATGACAGAACCGCAAATGCCGTTGACCTGACTGGTTCAGGGCTTCAGAAAGGTATCCCCATAGAGCTGGCCTATCCGGTAAAAACGCGACGTCCGATTGGCGCCATGGCCGAGATAGCCATTACTCTTGAGCAGCCTGATATCGATACCTGGCTGCGGGAAGGCGGGCGTAATTTTGTGATCCCGTTCGTGGCTAGAAGCGTGCTCTGGTGCTGGTACATTGCCGTACCGCTCGCCATTCCCGCCAATTCTGTTGCTGTCACGCTGCCATCAGAATCAAGCCAGTTACGCGGCCTTGCCATTGCGGGCGATCCTGCGGACCTTACGGCAGCACCGGACGAAGCTGACCCTCAGGCCAAAATACTCGCTGCCCGCCTTAAGGGCCGACGTTTGCTGCGCTTTCGATCAACCGGACCAGTGATCCTGGACAGTGCCGCAATTTCCGGAATTGCCCTCAAGATCGAAGAAAAAACCTGTATCCGGCATCTGCCAAACCCTGCGCCAGAAGCCTTCGGCCAAATTGGCCCACCCGGGCGGCGTGTGGAAATTCTCCATGCCACGGTGATTGTCTAGAGCCCATGGCGATCATGACACATAACACCATGATTTGCGGAACTTCTCAGCAACCCAGCGCTGCCGTTGCGGCAGACACCATTCGCAAGAGGCTAACATGAGCACCTATAGAACCCCTGGCGTATTTGTGGAGGAAATAGCGCTCCTGCCCCCTTCGGTAGCAGAAGTCAAAAGCGCCGTTCCTGCATTCCTAGGATATACCAAGCTAGGCAAGGGAAAGATCAAACGCATCACAACGATGCTTGAATATGAGGCCATATTTGGCGGGCCGCCAGAGAGCAAACTGACGATTTCGGAGGGGAAAGACTCAATTCTTTCAGTTGCCCTGACTTCGCAAACTTCCCAGTCTCCTGCCACTCCGCCTGCAGATCCTGCCACTCCGGCTGCAGATCCTCCCCCCCCGTCACCCTCTGCGAAACCCTTTCCTCCCTTCCTGCTTTATTATTCGTTGCGACACTATTTTATGAACGGGGGCGGCCCCTGCTGGATTGTATCAGTGGGCAGTTATGAAGACAGCCCCAGCAAGGATCATTTTGTCACTGAACTGAAGTCTCTTGAGCAGCAGGACGAGCCAACGATCCTTGTCTGCCCGGACGCAACGCTCCTGGCGCCAGATGATTTCGCAGCAGTATGCAACGAAGTCCTCAAGCATTGTGCGAAATTGATGGACCGCTTTGCCGTGCTGGACGTGTTGGGCGGAAACGTAAATGAGTTTCGCAACAAAATCGGTACCTCCAACCTTTCCTATGGGGCTGCATATCACCCCTATGTCCAGACCGTCCTCAGCCCCATCTATAAGGAATCCGACATCACCGTAGTACCGCTCAAAGCCAATGGCGAGCCAGATAAAACAGACAGTCTGGACAAAATCAAAACGACCAAGACTGATCTTTATGCGCGCGTGAAGAAAGCCTTAGAAAAGGAGCGAATCACTCTACCGCCTTCTGCGGCAATGGCTGGCATCTACTGTTCCGTTGACAGGGATAGGGGCGTTTGGAAAGCACCCGCCAATGTCAGCATGAATGGTGTCATCGCGCCGGTGAAGTTCATCACCGATGAAGAACAGGGAGACCTCAACATTGACGTGAATGCTGGGAAGTCAATCAATGCGATCCGCGCCTTCACGGGCAAGGGCGTACTTGTATGGGGTTCGCGCACGCTTGCGGGTAACGACAATGAATGGCGCTATGTACCGGTCCGCCGCTTGTTCATCATGGTCGAAGAATCGGTAAAGAAAGCGAGTGCCTTTGCCGTCTTCGAGCCAAATGTCGCCGCCACATGGCTCAAGGTGAAGGGGATGGTCGAAAGCTACCTCTACAGCCTTTGGGAGCGTGGGGCTCTGGCGGGGTCTAAGGCTGAGCAAGCCTATTTCGTGAATATAGGGCTCGGCAAAACGATGACACCGCAGGATGTTTTGGAGGGGCGCATGATCGTCGAAGTTGGCTTGGCCGCCGTGCGTCCCGCCGAATTCATCGTACTCCGCTTCATGCATCGCCTGCAGCAGGCCTGAACCTAATCAGCCCAAGGAGAATAATCCATGGCCGTCAGCCCATCTGACATCAAGCAGGCTTATCCCCTGCCAGTGTACAATTACCGTGTTGAAATCGGCGGTGATGCCGTTGCCTTTTCTGAGGTAACAGGCCTGTCGATTTCCCATGAGGTAACGACCTTCAAGGAAAGCCCAATAAGCGGGGGCAGCGCCGGCCCACGTGTTTTCCTCATGCCCTCTCAGGCTAAGGAAGCAACGGTGACCCTGAAGAAGGGATTTGTACGTACCGAATCTGTCAAGCGTCTTTACAACTGGATCAGTTCCATCGCCCTGAATCAGGTAGAAAAGCGTGATATTTTTGTCCGTCTTTGCGATGAAGCAGGTGAGCCGGTGATCAGTTGGAAAATCCTGAACGCTTTTCCCGTAAAGCTGGACGCGCCGGGTTTTGATGCGAAGTCGAATGATGTCGCTGTAGAAACCATTGAAATGCGCGCGGACCGCGTCATGATCGAGGAAGCTTGAACGGTGGGGGACATCAGCCATGGCCGAGGCAACCGCGGAACAGCGTAATCGCTACCCGCTTCCGACTTACAACTTCCGCGTGAGCATCGGCTCTGCCTTGATTGGCTGCAGCGAAGTGTCTGGCCTTTCCATCGGATATGAGACAACGACCTATCGCCATGGTCTGAGTACCTGGGAAGGGGAGGAACTGATCCGGTTCAATCGCCCGAAATTCGCGCCCATCACACTCAAAAAGGGCATGGTGATTGGCATGACCGCGCTATTGGATTGGCTGAACGGCGATCCTGAGCCGCAACCCATGGAAATCAATCTTTGTGACGCCGAAGGCCTGCCCGCAATCATTTGGCGAATTGCCAAGGCCGTGCCGGTAAAGCTTGAGGCGCCAACGCTGTCCGCCAGCGCCAATGAGGCAGCTATTGAAACGCTGGAAGTTATGGTCGCCGGTATGCGGCTTGAGCATGTGGGCTAAACAATGACCTTGCCACTCTCCTCGCGCTTCGCGGTCGTTTTTTTTGCGCTAGGTGTGGTTCCAAACCCTATAGATTTGCGTTTTCAGCGAGTGAGTGGGCTTTCGGCGAGCATTTCAACCGTCACTGTGCGTGAAGGCGGACAACAGCTTTATACGCACCGTCTGCCTGACATGGTGTCCTACGAAAACCTTGTACTTGAACGTGGTTTCATGGTGGGTTCTCCGCTGAATATTGAATTTAATGTGGCCTTCTCGCTCATGAAATTCGCGCCATCCAACGTCATGATAACGCTGTTGAACGAAGATGCTGTGCCAATTGCGGGTTGGATGTTCGTGCAAGCCTTCCCCGTGCGTTGGGCTACTGCCGATTTGGATGCATCACGTGATGAGGTTCTGATCGACACTTTGGAACTGGCCTATACTCGTATGCAAGCGATCAGGATTTAGTCCCGTGCCCGTTGTCATTCAGGAATTGGTTGTTCGGGTTATCGTGGAAGACGGCAACACGCCGCAAACACCATCAGCGCCTACCACGATGGATCACAGCGCCATTGTTGAAGCTGCCGTGCAGGAAACATTGCGCGTACTACGCCGGGAGCAGGAGCGGTAAGCATGGAGTTCCCCGATAGCTTCAAACTGACAAAGCTGAAGATCGAGGCTTTCGATAAGGCAGAGCGTATACTACCAGCGAAGAAGACGTTCTACGCGCTGTTTAACCCCGAGTCTCTTTCGCATGAGTTTTCACGATCCTTCGCAGTGGCCCAAGATGTTAATGGTTCCACACAATCGCCAAAGGCGGGCCAAGTCCAACCAAGTACTTTGAAGCTAAAGCTAATTCTTGATGGTAGTGGCGTTTCGGAGATGGGCGTTTTTAATACCTTCGAACCCGCAAAACCCTCAGTCGACGAACAGATCGAAGAGTTTCTCGTATTGGCCTATGACATCAATGGCGCTATCCATCAGCAAAACTTTCTTATTTTGAGTTACGGGAATATCAACGTAAACTGTCGACTGAGTCGGGTGACGGTCAATCAGCAGTCCTTCAACCGACAGGGCCGTACGACGCGCGCCGAACTCGACATTGAATTGGTACATGATTTATCGGCTTCTGATGAAGCCAAAAGAATACACTTTACCTCACCCGATGTATCTCACACGCTTACCGTACGCGCCGGCGATACGCTTCCGCTGCTGACTGAGCAAGTGTATGAGTCTGATAGACATCATCTGGCAGTTGCGCGTTTCAATGGGCTTGATCATTTGCGATCCGTTGATCCGGGCGTGATCTTGCGCTTTCCGCCTTTGGCGCGATGAGGTCACCATGTCGGGCTACACCTACACCATCATGATTGCAGGACAGCCGGTGGATATCGGGACCCCTATCGCGGCCATGGATGTACTGGTTGAGGTGAATCGCATTCCCCGCGCTTCTATTGTCTTTGGTGAGACTTTTGATCCCTCAACGCAAAACTGGAAGCTGGCCGACACCAATCAAATGGGCGTGGGTAAGGCAATTGAACTTCTGGCCCGTGATGCGGCGGGAACCGAGATAAGCCTCTTTAAGGGCGTCATCCACCGCCTCTCGCTTGAAGTTCGTGCGGGGGGGGCAACACTCAGTCTTGAAGCCTTCGCAGGGGCGCAACGCCTCACGCAAGGAAGGCGCAGTACCAGCTTCGCCGACACGACCGACATTGATGCCATTCGCAGCATTGTTGAGGGTGCTGGACTGACTTTGAAGAGCGCGGAGGCACCTTCTGGCGCACCGAAGCACGAGACTTTAGTGCAGCATGATTGCACCGATTGGGATTTCATCCTGTCGCGCGCCGATGCCATTGGATTGCTTGTCATGGCCGAACAGGACACGGTCAGCCTGACGCGCATGCAGATCGCAGCGGGGGCCGGCGCGAAGCTGGAATTCGGACGAACAACTATTCTGGAAGCTGCGCTTGAATTTGATGGAACCGGCCAACATCCGGCCGTGGAAGCATGTGCCTGGGATGTGTCTCAATTGGCGCCCGCATCACCCGCAGCGGCAAATGATCCCGGTGCAGCACAAGGAACGGAGGCCCCAGGGCAGATCGGAAGCGCCCTCAAGCTGCCGGATTTACGGCTTACGCATCCCGGGATACTCCCTTCGGAGGAGCTTCAGGTTTGGGCCGATGCACGGCTTCAGCGCAGGCGTCTTGCCATGGTTCGCGGAAGGCTCTCCTTGCCGGGAACTGGTGATTATAAGCCGCTTGATGTGCTGGAAATATTGCGCGCTGGTGCCAGCTTCAGTGGCCGCGCCCTGATCACTGGCATAAGACACCGAATCACGCCGGCACTTTGGCGCACAGATCTGCAGCTTGGTCTGCCTTCAACACCAGCCATTGAACTGATACGGCTCCAGGCGCCTGCGGCTGCGGGCCTGCTACCCGCGGCATCGGGCCTGTACCTCGGCGTCGTGGCTGCCTTTGAGGAGGATCCGCAGGGCGAGTATCGCCTGCGCATCAGCCTTCCCTTGCTAGGTGAGGGTGAGCGCGGGTTGCTCTGGGCGCGACTGGCAACAACAAGCGCAGGCCCCAAAGCTGGCCATGTCTTCAGGCCCTCCGTTGGTGATGAGGTGGTTGTCGGCTTTCTTGGCGATGATCCGCGTCAGCCTATCGTGCTTGGTGCATTGCACAGCAGCAAAAATGCGCCGGATGGAGATTTTGAAATACCTTCAGAGGAAAACCTGCATAAGGGCATCCTGCTCTCCAGCGGTGCGGCACTTGCGTTCCGGGATGAGGATGGAAAGCCCGCGGCTACCTTGCGTACCAAGCGCGGCGTGTTCACGATTGATGATGATACGAAGACGCTGACACTAGAGGATGAGGACGGGAATAGCCTTACCCTGACTAGTGATGGCATTACGATCAAGTCGGCCAAGGATTTGGTCTTGGAGGCAAGCGGCAAGGTCACGATCAAGGGGCAGGAGGTCGAGATCGCATGAGCGACATTGCGGATTTTCTTGGTCGCGGCTGGTCTTTTCCGCCCAGTTTCTCCCCAGATGGCGCGGAGATTGAAACGGTCGCCGGCCCAAAAGATATTCAGGAAAGTCTTTGTATCCTATTCTCCACTGAACCGGGAGAAAGGGTCATGCGCAGCGATTACGGCTGCGGACTCCAGCCACTGGTTTTTGCCGAAATGGACCAGGAACTTGTAACCACATTGCGCGACCAGGTTACGAGGGCCGTGCTGATGCACGAACCTCGCATAGCGCCCGAGCGTGTTGATGTTTCTGATGATCCGAACCAGCATGGTGTATTGCTTGTCTCGCTTACCTACAGCATCCGGGGCAGCAATTCACGCTACAATCTCGTCTTTCCATTCTATCTGCGCGAAGCCAGCGCAATATTACGATAAGGGGGTAGTTGCGCATGGCGGATCACGTGGTCATCAATGGCGATACGGCACAGTTCCTGCCAAGCTTTGGCGCGGCTACTGTTGTGGTACAGCCAGGCACAATGAGTGGCAGCGGCCCGGCGACAAAAAGCGGCAAGGCCTTCTGCCTGGCAGGTGATGAGGCACAGCTTTCCGTGCCCGGCTGTACCTATATGACGCCGGTCTATTCCATTCCCGGTGTCGGTACCCTGGCGATCAAGGCGCTTGCTTCCGACCAGCAAAGCACAAAGGCAAAACACCAGGGCAAGGCGCTCATCCTTGTTGGTGGCCAATTCGAAGCGGTTTTTCGTGTATCTTCACCCGCCATGCAGCCGCCCCCTGGCACGGCCCCGCCTGTGCCGGATGCAACGCCTGAGTATTCGGGAAAGGGCATGTTTATCACCACGAACATGACCTTCAGCGCAACATGATCCGGCAGCTGCGCACAGCAAGTGGTGAACGGCCATGACGCTGGTTCAGCTTGGGCGCGTGAACCGTGACGGGAGCAGCCAAGGTGCACGCCGACGTAAGGCTTTGGACCCAGCAACTGCGTTGATTGACGATCGCGGTATTGCCGAGCAGCTGTTGTTCGCCCAGCAGATAGCTGGCAAAATTCGTAATGTTGATGATTTTAACCGCATAAGCGGTTACTGGTCAGGCTTCCTTAAAGATCTCACCGCTGAGGAGGTTGCCCTCTTTCTTCAGGATCCTTCGAGTCTGCCAGCAGACAGGCAGGAAAGACTGCGGCGCCCACACCTGACCTTGTTTTGGACATTCCTGCACCTGCTGCGGCATGTGCGTGATGGGCTTGGTGGGCTGACCGCGCGACATCTTGATCATCACTTCAGGACAATCCTTGGGCTGACACCGGAAGGGCCTTTACCGGATGAGGCTTTTCTTGTGCTGGGCGCCCAGCCGCGCCTCTCGGCGCTTGACGTTCCTGCCGGCCTGGTCTTCGCGGGTGGACGAGATTCCGCTGGCCGGATACGCCCCTATGCGCTTACGGCGCCGGCAAAGATCAACCAAGCACGGGTGGCTGAAATACGCACGCTTCGTGTCGAAAAAGACGTCATCGGGCTTGGCGATGTATGGGGTGACAAATTCAATGGGTCGTCGGAGCAGAGAATTCTCTTCTTGCTCTGCCTGACCTATGGCAGGCCGCGGCCAGGCGATGGGCTGCCAAGTGGTGCGCCCGGTCTGCCAACGCGTACTCAGGACCCAAAGGACCCATACGGCGAGGAATATGCAAAGGAGGTAGCCAGCTGGCTGGGCCAAGTGCTGAAGACACTTCGCTTTGCGCCGGACAAAATGTTTCTTCAATTGCACGAATTGCGGCGAATTGTCTTTCTACAAGCACGGCGCAACCGGGAAACGCCAGAGGATCAAGCGAAAATCGACGATATTCTGATTTCAGCAGGCAGAAAACGTACTAATGATGAAAATTTCTCACTCCGGTCCGATGATGAATGGAACTTCGAAAAGAGGTTAACGGAAGCCTGCGGTGACATCCCCCTGAATGAGTTACCAGATAACCCTACACTGGAAGCGTTGGCGCTACAGATCGACCGCCCGGATGTTGTTCAATTCTTCAAACGAAACTTGAATTTCTTTGACCAGAACACCTTTGTCCAGATGATGCAACACAAGCGTGCCATTGATAGCGATTGGGCGGAGGTAAATGGGCTACTTCAAAGCGCTGGGAGATTGCGCAACAAGGATCCCAAGTTTCATCTGAAGATCGAGAAGCCCGATGCGATGATGGATAATCTCACGACGGCTCTTGGTGGCGCCCCTATCTTCAGCGAGCTTGCTCTCGGCAAGATAGAGACTCTTGAAGACCTGGTAGAGTTCTTGGGCGTTATTGAGTCTTGGTTCGCGCTGCCTGGAGAGGCGCTGACCACGCTACTGACCACCCTCAACAAGCGCGTAGCCGAGACCAACAAGCCCGTGGGCGGGACCGCACCTGATGCAGCGGAATGGGACGCAGCACTTGCCTTGCTTGCCCGCGCGCATGCTGAACGTTTTTATGCCGAAACGCGGCAGGAATTGGCGGCACTTCTTCGTGAGAAGCAATACTTAGCGGCCGTCTTGGCGCGCGTTACGGGCGAGGATCCAGCACTTGACAACGCTACCCTGTCGGAACGCGCCGCGAGCTTCCTGCCGCGCGATGAAGGAATACAGCTCACAAAGGCGCTTGACGAAGCCACCGAGCCTCGGGAACCGAGTATCGGCTGGCCCGATACTATTGCGCTACTTGAAAGGGCACAAAGGCGGCGTGAGAATAAGCCGCCGCCCGTTGCGCAGCGTGAGACATGGCTTGCATTGCACCCCAAGGCGGATGCCATTGGGGATGGTAAGGTACCCTGGTCGCTTTTTGGTGATGTCGCGCACAATGCTGCGCCCTGTATAGGCTTCGCCATTGGTACGCCTATGCTCAAACTCTCTCACGGCACGCGTCGCGTCACGCTTTCATTGGATTTCCTCAATCCATTATCGGAAGCGCTACCAGAACCCAACACAGCCTTTCGCTTGGAATTAAGCACGGCCAAAGGTTGGTTCGTCCCGGCAGCGCCAGAATTCGAATGGAAAGACAAGAAACTATCTGTTTCTGTCACGCTTAAGGCAAGTGACCCGGCACTGGCACCGCCGCCCTTGGGGGAAAGCCTTTCCAGCGCCAGGGATCCAATCGCTAGGCTGATGCTGGTACCAGAAGCAGATCGGACCAAGGCGCGCGCCGCACGGGTATATGACAAATGCCGCATGCTTCGCATCAGCAGCGCATCAATCGAAATAAGCGTATTGGGCGAAAGCAATGACAAGCCGGCGCTGTTTCCTCTCGTGATCGAAACCGATAGTGGTGTGGTGAATGGTGCCAAGCCTTTTCTGCCCTTTGGTCCCACTCCCGGCAGTGGCGCAACCATGGTGCTCAGCCACCCGGAGATTCTGGAGAAGCAACTTACAGGCATTGATATCCGTTGTGGCTTTGTGGGTGCGCCAAAGAGTATCAAGGCGCATTTTGGCCCTTATGGCGACGCGGAATGGGTACCGAAGGTCAATGTCGCACTTGTTGATGATGGCCTGGGTGGAAAAGACCTAGGCGATAAGCCACTCTTCTCAGTTGATGATGGCAGTGCTGTCCAGCAAATCAAGCCGGACTTAGCCGCGCCCGCTCAACCCGCAAGGCCTGACGATCAAACGCCGAACAATAGCCCGCGCACCTGGTCGCGCCATTTACGCCTGACGCTCACGCAGGATTTCAAGCACGCGGAATACCCAAGCCTTGCCGCGCAAAAGGCAGCCGAATTGGCGATAGATTTACGGCGCGGAAAAACGTCTGAAGGAAAGGAGCTCGATCCTAAGACCTATGTCCTGCCGCCCCCTTATACGCCGCAAATCAAATTCATCGGCTTGAATTATAAGGCAAGTGAAACCTTTTACTTCACGAAAGCCGAGGCACAAGGCGGTTGCGTCTGCTATCACATCCATCCCTTCGGGCATGAGGGGGTGAGGGCGAGCGCCAACCCCAAGCAAGGCATCCCCTTCCTGCCCGCCTATGATGAAGAAGGCGAAATGCTGATCGGTATCGCCAATGCCAAGCTGCCGCAAAGCCTGAATCTGCTTGCAATGCTCGCCCCCGGGACAGGTGATCTGGACCTTACACCCCCGTTGGTCCGCTGGAGCATTCTTGGGCCGGAGGGCTGGCAGCCGTTGACAGGCGAAGCCGCGCCTGAGGATGAAACTGCGGGCTTGCGCCGCAGCGGCCTACTGCGCTTTGCCCTGCCGGAGACCAACGCAAGCCCGCGTTTGCCACAAGGGCTGACCTGGTTGCGCGCCAGTGTTGTGGAGAATGGCGGCGCTTTGGGCAAGGCCGTAGCCTTGCATGCACAGGCCGTGCGCGTCAGGCTGCAACCGGAAGGCGTCGCTGCGGATCATTTTGGCGCGGCCCTACCAGCCGGCAGCATTACCCGTTCGGTTTCTACCGTCCCTGGTCTTGCCCGGGTGGAACAACCCTATGCGTCCTTTGGCGGCCGGGCGGCCGAAGCGCCACAGGTTTTTGCGCACCGGTCCGCGGAACGCTTGCGGCATCGCCGCCGTGCCGTGACCCCGTGGGATTATGAACATCTGATACTCGCGCGCTTTCCCGACATTTACAAGGTAAAGTGCATTTCTGCGCGCGATGTCGATCCGCCCGGCCTTGTGCGCGTGATTGTCATTCCAAGGCTTGATAGTGGCGGAGAGGATCTGCGCCGCCCACGCGCATCAGCACAAATGCTGGCCGATATCACGGATTATCTGGCGCCGCTGCAGCCCGCAACTGCCGGACTTGTCGTGCAAAATCCCCGCTTCGTTCAGGTGAAGGTGCGCAGCGTGGTACGCTTCAAATCGGATCGTGATCTGCGCTTTGATATTGAAAGGCTTGAAGCTGCGATCAGTCGCTTCCTTTCCCCCTGGGCCTATAATGGGGATAACGAAATTGTGATTGGCGCACGGATACATGCCAATAGCCTAGTCGCCTTTATTGATGCGCAGGATTATGTGGATTACGTCGCTTCGGTGCGGCTTTTCAAGAGCATTGATGGTGGAGAAACATTCTCTGCATCCGATGATGTCATAGAAGTGACGTACGAAGATACCATCCTGATTGCGGCTGACCGCCACCAGATTGATGTTGAGGGCATATCCCTTGATACGCCGCAAGAGCTTGGCGGTATCGGGTTCATGCGCATTCAACTTGATTTTCGTGTCGGAGGGTCAGCGATAGCATGACCGAAACGCGCAAATGGAACGTCACTGGCGACGGCAAGGAGCCTTGAACCATGGATATTGAACAGAACAAGCAATCCCGCGAAGCGCTGAAGAGTTATTTTGTTCCCAACGCCATTCCGACAGCGCAGCAGTTTGCCTTGCTGATTGACAGCATGCTGAACCAGCGCAGCGACGGGCTGGTTAAGCCTGCAGCAGGGCCATTAAGTATCCAAGCAACAGGCGCACCGACCGGGCTGCGCCCCGTGCTGAATCTTTATGAGAACCTGAGCGATGCGGACCCAAGTTTTTCCCTGGCGCTCGGCCCAGGTGTAAACAATACGCGGCCAGCACTGACCGTGCTGGGTGCGCCGAATGCAGCCTTGCTTTCGATTGACCGTGCCAGTGGCAATGTGGGGATCGGCACCACAGACCCCAAGGCAAAGCTGGAGGTGACTGGCAACGCAGTCATCTCCGGCAATATCGGTGTTGGAACGCCAACGCCGCGCGCGAAGCTGGAAGTGGTTGGCGGTGCCATCATGCCGGCGGAAGGAAATGCGGCAACGGCAGGGATCGCCTTCCCGCCCGGAGCGAGCGCAGACCAAGCCTATATCAGATGGTATGCGCGTAGTGGAGAGCACACTACCCTGGAAATTGGCAATTCGAACGACAGTGAGGATCACATTTCTTTGATGTCTTCCGGCAATGTCGGTATTGGTACGCGGGAGCCACGGGCAAAGCTGGAAATTGCCGGTAACATTAGAGTGGGCGATTTGGCCATGGGGCCATGGCCGGGCAATCCGGCCTATGCCTTTCTCGGTTCAGCACAACAGAACCAAATGGATGGAGGGAATTACGGGTTACTTTTTGGTGTGACTGCTGATGTTGGTACAACGTTTCTCAATGGAAGCACGCAAATTGCCTTCAGGATACGCAATGCTGACCAAATGCGGCTGACGTCAGAGGGAAATTTTGGTATTGGTACCGTTACACCGCGGGCGAAATTGGAAGTGGTTGGCCCAGCGCGGATTGGCGATTTGGCGATGGGCCCTTGGCCGCCAAATACTACCGGATATGTCTTCCTTGGCTCTGCGTTACAGGACCAGGCCCAAGATGGAAATTATGGCTTGCTCTTTGGCACAAATAATGACGTTGGCACTACGGTTTTGAATGGATCCAGTTCGATCGCATTTCGTATACGAAATGGCGATCAAATGCGCCTTACTTCGCAGGGAAATTTTGGCATTGGTACCACTGCGCCGCGGGCGAAGCTTGAAGTGTTTGGCGGTGCAATCATGCCGGCAGCTGGCGATGGTGAGGCTGCTGGCATCCTCTTTCCGCCCGATGCTTTTGGGGGCGGCGGAGACCGCGCATGGATTCGTTGGCTACGGCGCGGGGCTTCGGGCGAGAGAACAACACTTGAAATCGGGGTTGCCAATGACGCAGACGACCACATCGCGCTGATGCCTTCCGGAAATGTGGGTATCGGTACCCGCGAGCCCGCTGCTAAGCTACATGTGAAAGGTGCTCTGCTCGCCGACAACATCTTTTCAGGAGGCGGCTTCCGGGTGGGGGTCGGGCAGTCCAACTCAGATTGGGTCGATGAACCTGTTGCTACTGGCAACATGGGCATATCGATCTCGGTGAAAACAGATGACGCAGGCTTTACGGAAGCGCCATTTTATTTCACATCGCTAGCAGGCAACTCATCGCATTGGGCAATTATCGGCACAACCAGCATATATGAGCCTACCAAAAATGGATTTAAGGTATTTTTGCGATGGAGACACGACACTAGGCTGACGGCTGCGGAGGCAAGGAGCATAGGACTCAAGATCAACTGGCTTGGGGTCCAGATTGGGCAAAGATTTACTTTGGTACCACGCGGCGTTTTACCAACGGACAATAGACTAACGGACAATAGCTTAACGTTGCCCGGAGACTAACGTTGCCCGGCACTTTCCCATAACCCACCTGACCATGAGGTACGCTTTCCGTTATGACAACCCCAGCCCCCACCCTCCGTGATCAAATGAATGAGCGCCTTGAAAAGCTCCGTGCCGAATTCGCACGTGGGCAAGAAAGGCTCTCCCAATTGGAAGCGGAAGCGGCGCAGCTGCGCCAGACCATGCTGCGCATCTCCGGCGCCATTCAGGTGCTGGAAGAAGAACTGGGCGCCAAAGCCCCGGACGCTGCTGGCGATGGCTGAAGCCATTACCCAGCCGGTCCTGTCCGCCGGGCCCGCCGAGCATATACTGCTCGATTACGCGGCGCTGCGCGCGGATGCCATCAAGGAACTGGAACGCCTGACGGATACGCGCTGGACCGATTTCAACGCGCATGATCCTGGCATCACCATCCTTGAAGCACTCTGCTACGCCTTGACCGACTTTGGTTACCGTCTTTTCCATCCCTTGCCGGATTTGCTGACGCCCAAACCGGGTGAAGTCGCGCCACCAAGCGTCTTTGCCGGCCCCATTGCGAGCCTTTCCTGCCGCGCTGTCACCGTGGATGATTTGCGCGCTGCCGCGATTGATGTGCCGGGGGTACGCAATGCCTGGGTTGAACCGGCATTGCCGCCCCTGCAGGTGCCGCTGCATGATCCGGCCAAAAACACACTCGAGCTGCTGCCTTCAGATCAGCCGACACCCGATGGCAGCACGCGCCTCGCGCTGAAGGGGCTTTGGCGCGTGCTTGTGGAACCGGAAGGTGGTGTTTCGCCAAACCAGGTCGAAGCCGATGTTGCCGCAAGGCTGCATGGTGAACGCGCCCTGGGTGAGGATTTTGCGGAAATACTTGTTCTGGGTGAGTACGGCGTAAAACTAGATCTCGCCATCGAACTCACACCGGATGCGCAAGGGGAAGCGGTATTGAACGCCATTGGCGCCAGGTTTGATGCGTATTTTTCGCCCACCATCCCTCGGCGCAGCGCCGCCGAGGTGCTTGCGCTTGGGGATCCTGCTGCCTTGGTGGAAGGCCCCATGCCGCGCCGCGGCTTGCCAGATCGCGCCGCCCTGGCTGCAGCGCGGCGACACCGGGCGATTTATCGTTCAGATTTGATACGAGAAGCCATGGCGGTGCCCGGTGTTGCCGCAGTTCGGCATATCATTTTCATGGAAAGAAAAGAACATTGGTCGCTGCCTATACCGGATGATCGGGTGCCTGTCCTGGATCGCGCTGCAAGCATATTTGCCGTTTTCTCACCGGGTGGCGATTTGGTGACGATACCATTTAAGCGACCCACCAGCGCAAAGACACGCCCTGCATTGCGCGGTTCAGAAATGGATCGGGCGCCGGCTGCCGGGCGCTGGCGCAACCCCGCGGCCTTCCGCCCTATCGCTGCGGACCTGCCGCCGACCTATGCTGTTGGTGAAGGCACGCTCACGGCTAGCGCGCCCGTGGAACGCCGTGTCGCGGCGTCACGGCTGCGCGGCTACCTAGGTATTTTCGACATCATCTTGGCTGGGCATTTCGCTCAGCTTGCGGAGTTGCCGGCGTTATTCGGGGCCGGGGGGGGAGCGAAACCCTATCCGGTAGGTGATGTGCAGGAACTGCTGCCACACGTGAATGCACCGAAGATCCTTACTGATAGCGATGACCTCAGGGGTCTTGTTGAAAATGAAGATGCGGCTGATGCCCTACGGCGGCGCAATGCGTTGCTCAATCACCTCTTGGCGCGCTTTGGTGAGGATTTGCCCAATGATCCCCTCGCCGAAGAGCTGATCACGCGGAAGGAGGCGTTTTTGCAAGCACTTCCCATGATTGGCGGTAGCCGCGGCGGTGGCGTTGACCTTCTTGCGCTACCCAATGAAGTATCCGACCCGCCGCTGGTACGGCGCATCATGGTTGAACTCGGGCTTTCGGTAGATGAGAAGCCCCTGCTGCTGGAACATATTCTGCTGCGACCTCAGCCGGGCGATGTTGGTCAGCCGGCACCATTGCTGGATTTGGTTACCCGAGCGGATCCGTTTTCCCTTCAGTTGACTGTTGTTTTGCCGAAAATTGAACCGGGGAACACCGTAAAGGAAAAGCGTATCACGGCGGCCATTCGTAACGCCTTGCCCGCACATCTGGTTTGTTGGCTGGTCTGGCTGGAACCAAAAGAAATGGAGGAAGCCCGTATCGACTATCACACTTGGCTGGCCGCCACGCGGCGCGCCCGGCGCGCCCGTTTCGGCATGAAGGAATAGGGCCGTGAGCGAATTCGCCACGCTGGATCGCAAGGCACGCGCTACCCGCGATCGGCTTGTGGATTTGCTTGGCATTGGCAGGACTGCCCCGCTTGCGGATCTGCCGGTGCGGGTAGAGCCGCCAAAGGTAACCTTCGGCGGCGAGGCGTTAGTGTTGGTGGATGAAACCCAGCCCGATGTTGATTATGAGCTGCGGGACAAGGATGGCAATGAAATCGATACTCGCATGCGGTTTTCGGGAAATGGCAAGGCCATGTCCTTTAGTGTGGCTAATATTCAGGAAAAGACCAGCTTCACCATTCGGGCTGTCAAGAAGCAGTTGCCGGGTCGCGAACAGGTGCGGGGCCGCGAAACGGTATTGCGCGCAAAGCCAGAGGTTGAGGTCGGCCTTTCGAGTGAGCTTTTGGCGCGGTTTCAGGCTTCCCCTGACCTCGGCCCCAGGCCGATAGTCTTGGACTTCAATGGCTCAGTGACAGTGGATGTGTTGGAAAGCCAGGCTGGGGCAGAGTATCGCCTGGTCGCTTGGCCGATAAGGGATGCCCCAAAGCCTGATGATCTTGGCGCCTTGGCAAGTGACAACGTGTTTTCATCAGGCGACTGGATCTCGGGCAATGGCTTAACCATCAGCTTGCCTAGCAAGAATTTCGTTGCTGACACGCTTTTGCGTGTCAGGGTGCAGAAGACGGCGGCTTTGGGTGGGGCGGAAACAACATTGCTCACGACGCCACTTCCCGTCTTGGTACGCCCCGATCCCGCGCTTGCGCTCGCGCTGGTCCCCGCTGATCCGCCGGGTTTTGGTGCCACACCCGCTTTGCGCGTCCGCGGCGCATCAGAAGAAGTCGAGTACCGGGTCTTTCTGAGACCCCTCCGCGATTCGGAATTCAACCCGGATCGCGATGAAGAAACTGTCACGCTGGCTGTTGCAGGCGGTCTGCCGGAAGTGAAGGTGAAAAATCCCTCTCTGCCTTCAGATCCTTTGAATCCGCCCGGCTTCAATCTGGTGCAAGCAGATGGGCGCCGTAACCGTGCGGGGCTTGATCTGGCGCTGCCCCCGCTAAGCAGTGATAGTCTGGTTTTTGTTTCCGCCACCAAAAAACATGATGAAATCATTGCGGGGCGGGACGTGGAAAGTGTCGTCGCGCTCACGTCCATGCCGATCATATTGGTACAGCCAAATCCGGCACCCGACTTGATTTTGCTTTGCACCGTCGGATCACAAGGGAGCATCGGCGCCATTACCCTCCTGGGCGGAGAGCCTGGGGTAACATATGCCATCAGGGTCGCACCCAATGGGCCAGACCTTCCGATGGCTGGCTATATTCATCGCCGCGATGACAATGACGAAAAGCAAAACAAGGGCCTTGGGCAGCTACGGCTTGGGATGGATTTCATTTTGGCTGAAGCAGCGGCAGGCAAGCCTGCAGATACGAACTACGCCTTCCTTCCCCCTGCACCGCCGCGGCTGGAAGCGCCTGACCTTCCATTCGGTACAAGCCTGTTGGTGACCGCGCGCAGGGTTCGTACCGGACTGGAAGCCACGTTTTCTGAAGCCTTAACATTGATTGCGCCACCCAAGGCCGAATTGAATGCAGACGCGACGCGCGTGGTTGTGGGCGAAAGCCGCGCAAGCCAATCCTACGTTTTGCTTCGGGGCGGCATCGCCACGAGACCAAGCAGAGGCAACGGCGCCGACCTGGGCCTGGATGTACCGCCGGGTCGTGGGCCGATCATCCTGCGCATCACGGAAACTGCACCGGGACCATCCATCGGGTGGGAGTTGGCTTTAAAGGCTGCGGAGCCTAATTGATATGGACCGCTTGCCGGAACCGCCCCGTCACGTCATCCGGCGCCAATACATTGAATTGCGCACGCGTAATGGTACGTCAGCGCGTGGGCTTGGACAGCGTGTCGAAGCGCTAGCACTCGGGCCCTTGCGCCGCGTGCTGGAGCGGGCCCTGCACCAAATGGATCCCGGCGCAGCCCTGACCAGGGTTGAACGATTGGAAATCGAATTGGGGCCGATCTCGGTCGAGGCATTGGAAACCGAACTGCCCGCTGCCCTTGCGCGCGCTTTACCGAGCGCGCTGGCCCAATGCCTGCCCGCCAGAACGTTGCGAGATGCGGACACCAAGGAAAGCGCCACGCCACCGCCGATGGATGCGTCCGAAAGGGCTGCGGCCTTGCTGCGTCAGCTTGCGCGCGAAGGTCATGTCCCCTGGTGGTATGATCAAGAACGCGATCCACCAGCCGTGTCTGGCGCCTGGTCGGGGGCATCTGCCGGGCCATTACTCGCACGTATCCTGGCGTGGCTGATTGAAACTTCGCCGAAATTGGCTGCAGAATCATTGTACGCCTTGCTGCCGCTACCAGTGGCCCGCTACCGCCTTGCCGTGGCACTGGACGGACAGCTCCTCGTCCGGGCTGCTGCGCTTTTGTCGCCAGCGACCACAATACTGCCGTTGTCGGCGATTGAGGCAGCGATCATGGCCTTACCTGAAGGTGCCGTGCTTTCTCCCCCCGCACGTGCAACGCGCGCACGCGACCTGCTTCTGACCGCCCTTGCCAGCCGCCCCATTGCCGATACTGAAACGCTTCGGAAACGCATTGCTTCGGCGTTGCTGCAACGATTTCCCGCAGCCTATGCGGAACCCATTCAAGCCATCCTCCTGGCCAGCTGGACTGAGGGGCTATCTGCGGAAGCAATATCAGCCAAGATCGCTACTGCCTTGCGTCCTGCAGTACCGGTCCAGACAGATTCTTCCAAAACTACTGCCTTGGCGATCGCCTTGCGTGATGCGGCTGAAGCGATGCCGGAGCTTTCATCACTTCTGAATTTGTTGGCCGAGGCCGCATACGCCTTGCCCGAAGCCGATGCCGCCCTTGCAGCGCTGCGCGACATGCGCGCGACGGACGCCCCATTACCCGATGCGGGGACCTTGGCTGCCTTGCTCACCCCCTTCATCCTGGCGAGGCAGCCAGCGGCACCATTGCTGGAACAACTTCTTGTGCCGCTTAGATCGCAATTGGCCAAGGCCGGAGGCATCACCGAAGAACAAATCTCCATCGATGTTCAGCAAGGCGCGCCTGAGCAAGCGGCCTTGAAATTGAATAGCGCAGATTTTTTGCCGCTGCGCGCCCAAGCGGCGAAGGTCACGCAAACCCCTGCACTGCGCAATCGTACGGGTCGATGGGCGGATGAAGCCATCACCATTGAGGATGCTGGACTGATCCTGCTTTGGCCCTTTCTGTCGGGTTTCTTCAAGACTCTGGAACTGCTGACACCCAAACGGGCTTGGCGCGATACCGCGGCGCCGCATCGTGCTGCGCTTCTGCTGGACCATGTGGCACGCGGTACCCTGATTGCCGAAGAAGCCCATATGCCACTGATCAAACTGCTTGTCGGCCTGCCGATACAAGCCGTTCTTGACCCAGTCGCGCCGCTTGATGCGGCGGAGCGTGCAGCTTGCCACTCGTTTCTCGAAGCCATGCTTGAGCATCTTGCGCCTCTGGGTCGCCTGACCCTGGAAGGGTTGCGTGGCAGCTGGCTTCTGCGTCCGGGCCTGCTTGAAAGGCGCGACGGCTTGCCACTGCTGCGCATTGAGCGCCGTGGTTATGATGTTCTGATGGATCGCTTGCCCTGGCCACGGGACTGGGTGCGCCTTCCTTGGATGGCCGAACCGCTCAGGGTGGAATGGTGACGCCGCCGCAGGACATGGTCGGCCACGTTGCGCGCCAATCCGCGCGCAACGCCAGCCAAGCCAATGCGATTGATCTTGAAGCAGAACTCACCTGGCTCTCACGGGTGATTGAACGCCGCTTCCAAGCCTATTTCGATACGGGCGAAGCTCCGCCAGGCGGTGATGAAGCGATGGTCCTGGGGGGCAGCCCCGAATTGAAGGCGGGATCCGCCTACGCCGACTTACTCGTGCAGCTTGGCTGCGACGTTGTGGAAAGGCTTGCCTTGATACTGGCTCTTGCACCCCATATTCGCCCGCAAGTGCTTGATGTATTCCATACGCGCAATCAGGCGCTTGATCGGCGCTTCACGGAATTTGCCGTTCTTCGGCAAGGAAGTGACGAAGCATTATGGCCCACCCTGGATACGCTTGCTTTCCTGGTTGGTGGCGCTGATCTGGCGCTCCGTTTTCCGCTGCTGCGCTTGATTGGGGCAGACCACGCCTTCGTGCGGCTGGGCGTACTGCGCCCCTTGCCTGCCACGCCGGATGAGCCAATGCATCGCGCCGTGCTGCGCATTGGTGAGGAATGGCTACATCGCCTCACACTCGGCGGAACACCAAAACCGGCTGAAGGGGTACAGTTTCCCGCACAGCGGCTTACGACAAAGCTTGGCTGGGATGATCTGGTGCTGCATCCAGTCACGCGCGACCAAGTTGGGGAAATTGAAGCCTGGATCGCCCATGGCACGACACTTCTGGACGATTGGGGCATGAGGCGCCTTTTACGCCCAGGCTATCGTGCGTTGTTTCACGGTCCACCAGGTACGGGCAAGACCATGACGGCAGGATTGCTGGGCCGCGCCACGGGTCGGGATGTGTACCGCATTGACCTTGCGGCTGTCGTATCGAAATTCATCGGTGAGACGGGGAAGAATCTTGCACGGCTTTTTGATGTGGCGCAGGACAAGGATTGGATCCTTTTCTTTGACGAGGCTGATGCGCTGTTCGGCAAACGCGGTGAAACCCGCGATGCGCATGACCGCTACGCCAATCAGGAAGTTTCCTTTCTGCTGCAACGAATCGAAACTTTTGATGGCGTGACGATCCTGGCGAGCAATTTCCGCGAAAATATCGACGAAGCCTTTGCCCGCCGCTTTGACTCAATCATCTATTTTCCAATGCCACGACCGGAAGAACGCTTGCGGCTTTGGCGTAGTGCCATGCCTGCTCGGGCTGTCTTGGCGAAAGATGCGGATCTGGAGGCCCTGGCGCGCGAGTATCCCCTCACAGGAGGCGCGATTACGAATATCATCCGCCATGCCTCGCTGCAGGCGCTGAAGGACGGTGGCCGCCCGATAAGCCAATCGCATCTGCTTCAGGCAATACGGCGTGAACATGCCAAGGAGGGGCGCGGCACATGAAGGCGGCTGCACCCGCCCTGCCGCAAAGGGCTGTACAGCGCCCCGTCCCCGCGCGTACCGCGGAACGGCGAACAACGGCCCAGCCAACACGCCAGGTGGCGCAATCGCCCCCACAGGCGGCGCGCCCCTCCCCCGCCCCAGTCTTGAGCGGTGGGGCTAGCTTGCGCGTGCGTGCCAAGCTTGTGGTCGGCGCCCCCAACGATCCGGCCGAAGTCTCCGCTGACCGTTTTGCCGCACAAACGGTACGCGCGCTACCCAGTAATATCGCCAGCGCTGGTGCGATGGCCCGACGCGACCCTAGCCCGGCCATTCCCTTGGGGTCTTCATTGCTCAGGCGTGAACCGGCGCGCGCCGGCGGCGTTGGCGTTCCCGATGCCATGGCGCCCGCCATCCGCGATGCAACTGAGGGCGGGCACCCTATGCCTGCATCGCTCCGCGATCGCTTCGAAAGAGCAACGGGGCGTGACCTATCCGCAGTGCGTTTGCGTCATGACCCGGCAGCAGCCCAGACCGCCAAGGCCTTGGGTGCCCGGGCCTATACGCGTGGCAGCACCATTGTTTTCGCGCATGGCGAATACGCACCCGAAACGGGTATCGGCGCCAGCCTTCTGGCCCATGAGCTTGCGCATGTGGCGCAAATCGGCGCAGCGCCGCCATTGGAAACAAGCGTAGCTCAACCGCGTGCCCCGCCGACAGCCGAAATGATCCACCGCGCGCCAAATGATGCGGGTAGCACCGGCTTTCTCGGCAGCGTTGTGGACCAGGCCCTCAGTCTTTTGCCGGATGTTTTTGCGAATACGCTGCGCGGGATCCGTCGCGCCGGAGGCTTGTTGCCTTGGCTTGGCGGCTTGATCCGTGATGGCGTCAAGTCAGTCTTGACCACTATCGGGGACTCAAGCCCCGCCTTGGCGGAAGCGATTGCCGCAATCGGAAGCATCGGTGGCCGAGTTTCTGCGATCCTAGGCGCCTTGGCTGGCGGGGATTGCGAACCGCTCTTTACTGCGCTCGAGCAATTGAAGACCACCATCCAGGACGCCGCAGGCGATGCCTGGGCTAAGCTGACCGAATTCCTGAAACCGGTCGGTGATTTCCTGGACAACATCAATACGCGTTTCCTGGCCCCCGCAATTGATACCGTGAAGGGCCTTGCCGGCTCCGCTTGGGAGCGCATTCAGCAATTGGCCGGCGATCTGTGGGATCTGACCCAGCCGGTGCGGGAATTTGGCAGCTGGGCTTGGCGTGAACTCAAACGCTGGATCGGCCTTGGGGAGGAAACGGATTCTGGCGGCAATGAATCCGGCGGCATTCTTGGCTGGTTGAAGATCAAGGCGAATGAGGTTTGGACCACACTGAAGGAAGCCGCCGAACCGGTATTGCGCCCACTGCGGGAAGTCGCAAAGGGTGTGTCCGCTTACCTGCCCCTCAATGCCATCAAAATCATCAAGACCAAGGCAGCCGCCTGGCTTGAGCATACCGCCGCGGGCATGAATGCGCTTCATGCCCCCGCAACAACGGGTAGCGCCGCCGGGCAGCAGACCCTGCGCGGCGTATTGTTGCCCGCAGTGATCGGCGCGATCGCTGGCCTCAGAGAAAGCGCAAATGGCGCCGCAAACTGGGTTGCCGAGAGCATTGGTTCCCTTGGCGGCAATGTCACCGCCTTCCTGGGCAGCATGACCGAGCACCCGATATTCGCAGCGATGGCGGGCGGCCTGGCATGGCTGCGTGGTGCAGCGGTGCGCGCGACACTTTTCGCCAATAATATGGTGCGTGGCGCCTTTGGCTTGATTGATCAGGGATTGGCTACCTTTGGTAGCTTCATTCAGCGCATGCTGGATGGCCTTATCCAGGTGGCAGATACGGTGCTTGACTTGCCGGGGCGTTTTGGCGCGCTGGTCCTTGGGCCCGTATGGAACGCCATTCCAGCCTGCATTCGTAACCCTGTGATGGATTTCATCACCAAACAAATCCTGGGCCGCCTTCCGGTGTTTTCCTCGCTCATGCAGGTTCCGGATTTCTGGGAGAAATGTCAGGCCACGGCGATGCGAATCATCCGCACCATTTTCGCGGATGGCAATATCATGGGCGGTATCTTCACCTTCTTCTGCGCCATGCTGGATCTGATCGGGCTACCCTCGCAATTGGTCACCTCAATCATTGCCAAAGCGGCAACAGCACTCTCGGATATCCTAAAGGATCCGATTGGCTTCCTCATCAATCTGCTTAGCGCCGTAAAGAGCGGGTTTGGGCTGTTCTTCGACAATATAGGGACCCATTTGCTGGGCGGAGTTGCCGGCTGGCTCTTTGCTGAGGTGCAGAAAGCTGGGCTGACGCCGCCCGCGGAATTGAGCCTTGGGGAGGTTTTCCGCTTCACGCTGGACGTGCTGGGACTTGGCCTGGAGTTCTTCATAGCCCGCGTTGAAAAAATCAGCCCGGCTGCAGGCAACATGCTGCGCACTGGCGCCGCCATCATTGGTGAAGGGCTGGAATGGCTGACTGATCTGGTAACCGAAGGCCCGGCTTCCCTTTGGCGTCATTTGCAGGATTCACTCTCTGACCTTTGGGAGGCTGCTATCGGTGCTGTAGTCGGCTGGGTCAGCACCCAAGTGACCAAGAAAATGATCCCGCGCCTATTGGCCATGCTGGATCCCACGGGCATCGGTGCCGTCGTAAACAGCCTGATCACCTTCTATAACGCCATGCAGGCTGCAGTCGAATACCTGCAGCCAATGCTTGAGATCGTGCATAGTGTAGTTGATGGTATCGGCCAGATCGCGCAGGGTGCCTTGGAAGGTGGCGCAGTATTTGTCGAAGGCGCATTGGCGCGCAGTGTGCCTATAGCGGTCGGCTTCCTGGCTCATCAGGTTGGCCTTGGTACCCTTGGCAAGCGCATTGCCGAAACAATCGAGGCATTACGCGAGAAAATCGCCACTGCCGTTGATAAATTGCTGGAGCGCAGCAAGGCCTTTTTGATGCGTATTGGCAGCGCAATTGGCAATTGGTTCGCGGGGCTGACAAAGAAGGTTGATAGTGACGATGGTGGACATACGCTGCTGTTCAAGAGGGAAGGTGATCGACCGGTACTCAAGATTCGAAGTGTTGAGCAAAGTGTTGGGGATTTCCTCGACGCTGCAGCTTCCAATGACAAAGTCAAACAGGACTCAGAACGGCAGAAATTAATGACGGACGCGAAGGCCCTGGTTAAAGAGATCAATCAAGATGCGACCACCTGTGACAAGGCAGGTGACAGTGAGAAACCGAACCTGCAGAAGAAGATATCCGAGAATGAAGAAAAATTAGCGAAAATGATTCAATCGATTCTAAAGGGCGTCTCGATAAGTGACTTCGATGAACGTTATAAGCTTGAGGGTATGGTTGCAACATACGGAGCGTTGAACGATCTACAAAGCGGAGACGACATGGAAGCTGACCATCAGCCACAGGCCTCTCTCTTAAAATACGCCGCGAACCTGCCAGCGTTCAAATTTCGCGAAATAGAAAACACGAAAGACGAGGTATATGTGTTAAGGAAGGCTATCGGTGGGAAACGCGCTGATGGAGCCCTTGCAATCAATTTACACAAGAATCGTCATAAGGCGGGCCGAACATGGTTCTATAAAAGTAATACAACAGACGTTTTGCCGGCCGCCAAAGCAGCTGTTAATAGCGAAGCGAAGGCGCATTCGGAGGACTACCCTTCACAAAGGAAGGCAATCATTAAGGTATTCCGCGATCATTTGGGTAAAGATGTTGAGGTGATGCGTAAGGCGCTGAACGAGCCCATTAATTCCAATGTCTGGCAGGACATAAAGAGCGAGGATCAACGCGGAAAAATCATAAAACAGGTCCGCAACGGTCTCAGTAAGATGGAAGGCCAAGATCTGAACAAATACGAGAATTAATCCTTCTGGTACCGCACTGGTTGCTTAAGAGTTCGCTTAGTATATAAACTGCCCGCAATGAAAAATTTATTGCTCATTGGCTACATTCAAGCTATCCGCAGTGCTCATTGCTATGGTGTGGTAAGCGCAGCCGGCAGCCACCATAGGAGACCCGGCAATAAAAACACGGAAAGGCGCATGAATGCTGACGATCGAAAATCTTTCTGGTGCTTTTCTGAGCGTCCTGATCGGAAACCTATGTCTGATCGCATTGCTCGGCGCTTTGGTGCTTGCTGCCTATCGCCGCCGGATTAGGGCACTCATGCGGGGCGGGGACAGCATTGCGGTCCCCCTGCCGGCGGAAAGACCCGGTCAGACCAAGCTGCGCTTCGCGACCATAGAACCCCAGCAAAACACTCAAACAAGGTCCGCAGCACGAGACATGCCCCTCGCCGTCTTCGCCATTGAGCTTTTTGGCGGAGTCTGCTTTGCGATGCTCGCCGCCTTGCTCTGGCTAAAATCATCGGGCAGCCCCATCCTTCCAATGCGTCTTTTCGCTTTAACTTTGACGTTTCTTCTACCCGTTTTGGTGGTTATCGCGCTTCTGGTTGGTCCTGACCGACGCAAGCAATCGCTCCTCCTGCTCGGAGCTTTTGTTGTTTTCATCATCTTCGGCGCTATCTTGGTGCTACGGCAGCCAGATGATGGACTAATGGTGCTTTCGCAGATTCTATTTTATGTCATCATCAGAATTGGTGGCACGGCATTCGCGCCACTTCTTGGCCTTTTCAATCGAAGTCTGCGTGCACTATGGCCCATTCTACTCATGCTCATTTTCCTTTCTACCCTTGGAATTCTCGCGCAATTGGCATTGAGGTCCATGTTTCTCGAGCAAATGGACCACCTTTATGTGTCGGCAGCGACATCAATAGGCTTGGGTGTACGAACCGCTCTTGTATTAGCGCACCTCCCAGGATTTCTCCTTGGCATCATGCTTTCATGGCTGCTCATCGCACGCCTTGCTGCCTGGCACCATCAAGGGCGCCTCGGTGATCAGGCTCTCCTGCACAACGCCGTCTGGGGTGCAGCCAGTCTCAATTTGTTTCTCTGGCTGTTCGTAAGTTTCCGTCCCGCGACACTATTCGATATTGTTGAGATTTTTGCGCTAGCCTGCCTTCCACTGCTGATTTATCTGGGTATCACCAAAATCGGCTATTACTTCCTCTACAGGAAGGTACATTCCATACTAGGCAGGCCGCTGCTTTACCTCCGCGTCTTCGGCTATTCGCGCCGCGCCTCACGCCTCGCAGATCTTTTGCGTGCACGTTGGCGCTACCGGGGTTCGCTCAGGCTAATTGCAGCGCGAGATCTGGCTAGCCGTGTGATCACACCCGTTATGTTGCGTGCCTTCCTTTTGCGACGCCTTAGAGAGTTTTTCATCGGGACGGAAGCTGATCTTGAACAAAAAATAGCGTCTCTCAGAACCAGTCGTGACCCGGACGGTAGCTTCCGGACCGAATTGCTATTCTGCAATGGTGGAAGCTGGCGAGAGACTGTAAGGCGACTGATGACGGATAGTCATGGTGTTGTTATGGATCTACGTTCCTTCAATCGGCAGAATCGCGGCTGCGTCTTTGAATTGCAGACACTAGTCGATTTTGTGAGTGTCTCCCGCATTATGCTAATTGTGGACTCGCGCCCAGGTCCGGCTCAGACTGATATAATTTTTCTGCAGGAAATCATGACGGAAGCTTGGGCGCATCTTGCGGTAACCTCACCCAATCATGCAATCGCCGATCCTGTACTCCGATTGGTTGACGCCGCAGCGGGCGATGCCAAGGCGGTAGGCTTCATTATCCAGGAATTGGAGGCGCTTTAGCACGCCGTTGTGGCAGCCAGGTCTATAGTGCCGCAGATGGAAACGACTGGCACTTCTTGCCTGTAATGAGCACCTCCTACTGATCATATCCTTCAGAGCATCATTCTCAATGAGCCAATCGGGCACTGATACCACACGGTGCAGGAATTGACTTGCGGAATGTGGCGCCCTGGCAATATCCTTCATCTGCACCCTGCAACGAACGGAGAAGGCGATGCTTTCATTTGATCGGCTTAAACTTCTCTTTCCACGCGCGCAGGCAGAACATCTTGCGTCCATAGCCGAATTGGGCGACGCATTGCTGGATGGCTTCAAGGTCTCGCGCAAGCCATTGCGTTGGCAGTTCTTTCTCGCACAGATGGCTCATGAATCTGGTGGGCTTTCAATGCTTGAGGAAAACCTGAACTACCGCGCCGAGAGTATTTTTAAGACCTGGCCGACGCGCTTCCCATCAATTGCGGATTCCGAACCATTCGCCCGCAGCCCAGAAAAGCTGGCCAACCGGGTCTATTCCGATAGAATGGGCAATGGCTCTTCCGAAACGGGGGATGGCTGGCGCTTCAGGGGCCGAGGGTACATTCAATTGACTGGACGGGATGCCTATCGAAAGGTTGGCACCATCACCGGTTTGGATCTTGAAGCCCAACCGGAATTGGCGCTGGATCCTGAGCATGCCTTTCATGTAGCCTGCGGCTTCTGGAGCTGGAAGAAGCTCAATGATACCTGTGATACGGGTGATTTTCTTGCTGTGACCAAAATCATCAATGGCGGTACGCATGGCCAGACGGATCGGGAGGCTTGGTTGGACAAGGTTCGTCGTGTTTTCGCCGATCCTCTTCCCGTGCACGAACAGCCACCAGCCGACGAGGTAATTGCGGTTCAACGCGCATTGCAATTGAAAGGCTATACCCAAATTGGGGCAGCCGATGGGGATTTAGGGCCGCGCACCATAGCGGCCGTCACGAGCTTTCGTATCAAGACCGGGCTGCCCAAGGGCCTTATTGACGCGAAGCTTCGGCAGGCACTGGGTATCACTAAGCGCTAGAGGAGAATCTGCAGATGCCATCGCCATCCTTACTTGAAACGAAGTGGCAGATCGCGCGGCGCTGGGCCGCAGAGGCGAGGCAGCAGCAAGCGAGCCATACCCGTCAGGCCAGACTTGCATTGGGGTTTGCTGTAGCGGCTGCTGTTTCGGGCGCATTCGCAGCAGTGATTAACATGGAAGGAACGGAAGGTTCGCCGTTTTCTCTGTCAGGCCTTTTTGCGCTGATCGCGGGCGCCGCAGCCGCCATGAGTACTTTTTTTGGCCGGCATATACTGAGTGAACGGTCGCAAGCAAAATGGATCGTTGCGAGGGCTACGGCCGAAAACCTCCAGTCAGAATGCTATAAATTCGCCGCAAAAATCGGCACTTATGCGGATTCCAAAATTGAGGCCGCTAAATCATTCGATACGCGAACGAATGAACTTGTGGCCGCAGCAAGGGAAAAGGGAATCGAGCCCCCGGCGAAGGCAGTCTCCTCTTCCTCCCGACTGGCGCCGACGGAGGGTATGTCTGCAGAATGGTATGCCGAGAATAGGCTTGCGCAGCAGAAGGATTGGTATGTTTCACGGAGTGAAGAACACCGGAATAAGGCAAGATTAGCGCAGAGATTGGGCTTGGTGTTTGGGATCTTGGCAGCCCTGCTTGGTTTCCTCGGCAGTGTTACGCAGGGTTGGCTTTCCATCACCCCCTTTGTTGGTGCGACGACAACGATTGCGACGGCTGTTGCTTTATTCGCTTCAGTGGATCGCCATGTATTTTTGGCCAGCAGTTATGGCGGCTACGCTGAGGCGATTGGAAGTTTACTCGCGCGGTTTGGGGAAGGCTTGGTCAGGGAAGAGGAGTTGGTCGTGGAAGGCGAAACGCTGCTTACTTCCGAATATGCCGCCTGGGCAGCGCGTATGACCATGGCACCAAATCAACCTGAATGATCAGTCCCAGCTGAGAAATAAAGACGGTGAATTTTTGAGTTGCCAGCGCGGTACCGCGCCACGTGACATTCGGGATAGGTGATGCCAGTGCGTTGGAGAGTTCCGGCACCTCACTGCCCCCAACTGTATTGATTGCGCTGCATGGGCTTGGGCCCATGTGAAAGCCTTCGCGCATCATTCGCGGCTTTCATTTCCGCCCTGCTTTCGCCGATTGGAAAAATTTTTGATACATCCAAAGGATCTGCCATCAGAAGGTCGGGGGTTCAAATCCCTCACCCGGCACCAGCACCCCCCTATCCCCCCAGCGCCATATCCAAATCGCGGATCAAATCCGCCGCATCCTCAAGCCCGATGGAAAGCCGCACCACATCCGGCCCGGCGCCCGCGGCCAGTCGCTGTTCTTCGGTCAATTGCCGATGCGTGGTGGAAGCCGGGTGCAGGATCAGGCTGCGTGTATCGCCAACATTCGCCAAATGCGAAAATAGTCGCACATTTTCAACCAGGCGAATGCCCGCTTCAAACCCGCCCTTCACGCCAAAGGTGAAAACCGAACCAGGGCCTTTCGGCAAATAGCGCTTGGCGAGTGCATGGAAGGGGCTGGTCGGCAACCCGGCGTAGGATACCCAAGCCACCTTTTCATGACGTGCCAGAAACTCCGCCACCTGCTGCGCATTGGCAACATGGCGTTCCATGCGCAGATGCAGCGTTTCAATCCCGGTGATGGTAAGCCAGGCATTCATCGGCGAAAGCGTTGGGCCGAAATCACGCAACGCCACGGCGCGCGCCTTGGTGGTGAAGGCGAAATCGCCGAAATTCTCGTAAAACTTCAGCCCATGATAAGCAGGTTCGGGGTCCGCCATGCTCGGGAATTTACCATTGGCGTAATTGAACTTGCCGGATTCGACAATCATCCCACCCAGTGAATTGCCATGCCCGCCGAGAAACTTTGTCAGCGAGTGGGTGATGATATCCGCGCCATGTTCGAAGGGCCGGCACAAATAGGGGGAGGCGAGCGTATTATCCACAATCAGCGGAATGCCGGCTTCATGCGCAATATCGGCAATGGCGCGTAAATCCACGACAATGCCTCCAGGATTGGCCAGGCTTTCGACAAAAATCGCCTTGCATTTCGGCGTCAGCGCACGGCGGAAATTCTCAGGCTCGACCGGGTCCACGAAATGGCAGCTCCAGCCGAGCTTCTTGAAGCTCAACGAAAATTGTGTAAGCGATCCGCCATAAAGATTGCGGCTGGCGAGGAATTCATCACCCGGTTCCAGCAGCGTGAAGAAGGTCACGAATTGCGCTGCGTGGCCTGAGGCAGTGGCAACAGCGGCACGCCCACCTTCAAGGCTCGCGACGCGCTCTTCCAGAACTGCAACGGTTGGGTTGGAAAGCCGCGTATAGACATGACCAAAATTATGCAGGTTGAACAGGGAAGCTGCGTGATCCACATCATCAAACACAAAACTCGTTGTCTGATAAATCGGCGTACCGCGCGCGCCCGTGGTGGGATCAGGTGCGGCACCTGCGTGAATACTGCGCGTGGCAAAACCGTAATCCAGATTGCGCGGCGGCAGCGGGCGCGTCTTCACCTTTCGGTCTGCCGGTGGTTCAGGCGCATGGTTGCGGATCAGGCCGGAATTGACACCACTCCAGGATAATTCGCCACCGAAACGGCTGAATTCAATCTTCGGGCAGCGATCCATGATCACCTCAAGCCCGGCCGCTTCCGCCTTGGCGGCCGCACCATCATGGCGGACGCCAAGCTGCGCCCAGAGCACCTTGGCGCCAATGGCAATCGCCTCACCGGCAATGCCTGGCAGCGCATCCGCAGCGCGAAACACATCCACCATATCCACCGGGTCCGGAATATCGCCAAGCTTGGCGTAAACCATCTCCCCCAACAGGGTTTGGCCGGCCATGCCCGGGTTCACGGGTATGACGCGATAGCCCTTCGATTGCAGGTATTTCATGACGAAGTAGCTGGGCCGGTTCCAATTGCCGGAAGCGCCCACCAGCGCGATTGTTTTCACCCGCTGAAGGATGGCGCGGATTTTCGCATCACTATAGGCAAGCGGTGCCGGCTGGTTCATGGCGCAAACCTCAGATCATGTTCAGGACCAAGGCTTTCGTTTAGCATGTTCCGAGACCCATCACCCACCCCAGGCCACCCCCATGATTGCCATTATTTTTGAGGTTGAGCCGGCAGAAGGCCGGCTGGATGATTATCTGGAACATGCCGCGGCGCTGCGGGAGGAATTGCAGCGCATGCCGGGCTTTGTTTCGGTGGAACGCTTCCGCAGCCTGACCAACCCCGCCAAGCTGCTCAGCTTGTCGCTTTGGGAAGATGAGGGCGCCGTCACGCGCTGGCGCTGCCATGCCGGGCATCGTGCCTCTCAAGCGGCCGGGCGGGATGGCATCTTCGCTGGCTACCGTCTGCGCGTGGCAGCCGTGCTGCGCGATTATGGCATGGCGGAACGGCGTGATCAGGCGCCGGCTGATAGCAACACGCTTTGGGGGCTTTGAATGCCGTTTAAGCTTGCCCAAAGGCGCGCGCGATTTCCCGCAGCTTGAATTTCTGGATCTTGCCGCTTGGTGTGCGCGGTAATTCCGACAGAATTTCCAGCCGTTCAGGCATGTATTGCCGCGCCATGCGCTGCGCTTCCAGATAGGCGGTGATCTCCGGCAAGGTCAGGCTGGCGCCTTCCCGCAGGCGAACAAAGACGCAGGCGCGTTCACCAAGGCGCGCATCAGGAAAGCCAACAATCGCCACTTCGGCCACGGCGGGGTGGCGAAACAGCAGGCCCTCAACCTCCACCACCGGAATGTTTTCACCACCGCGAATGATGATGTCCTTGGATCGCCCGGCGATGCGGATATAGCCATCCGCATCCATGCGCGCGAGGTCGCCTGTATCGAACCAGCCATCAGGATCATTGGGGTTGAGTTCCGGGCGCTTCAGATAGCCGATGAAATTGGAACAGCCGCGCACCTGCAATTGCCCATCCTGACCGGTCGGTACGCGGGCACCTTCGGCATCCACAATGCGCAGTTCAATGCCCGGCAGCGTGCAGCCATCGGTGGTGGTGGCCTTTTCCTCACCATCATCCAGTTTCGTGGTGGTAACGGCGCCGTTTTCCGACATGCCCCAGGCGGAAATGACCGCAGCGCCAAGCGTCTGCCGTGCCTTCGCGAGCAGCGCGCGCGGAATAGGCGCGCCGGCCGAGACGAAAACGCGGAGGCTCGGTGTGCCCTGGCCTGATGCGGCGACATGTTCCGTCAGATCATTCAGGAAGGGCGTGGCGCCCATGGTGAAAGTCGCACCCTCATCGCGGATTTGCCGTGCCATTTCGGGTGCGGCGAAGATATCCTGCAAAATCGCCGTACCGCCCAACATGATGGGCAGCACAATGCCATACATGAAGCCAAGCTGATGCGCCAAAGGGGAGGGCATGTGGATCACATCATCCACGCCAAGCCCGAGCCTTCCGGCGAAATATTCCAGATTGGACAGCATGGTGTTGGAACTATGCATGACCCCCTTGGGCTCACCGGTGGTGCCGCTGGTGTAAAGCAGCTGGATCACCTCGTCCGGGCCGGGACCATCGGCGGGTGTAAAGGCCGAGGCAGGAGCAGGATGTTCAAGCAGGCGCGCAAAACCATCCGCGCCATCGCGCCCGACCACAAAAACATGCGCGAGTTTCGGCAGGTGTTCGCGCAAATTGGCGGCCATGGCAGCGTAATCAAAGCCACGGAAACTGGCCGGCACCACCAGAATTTTGCTTTCCGCCAAGCCCAGCATGAAGCGCAATTCGCGTTCACGGAAAATCACCATCAGCGGATTACTGATGGCACCCAGCTTCAGGCAGGCCAAATGCAGGATGGAAAATTCCCACCAATTCGGCAATTGAAAGGAAACCACATCACCGCGCCCAATGCCATGCGCGCGCAAGGCCGCGGCCAGCCGGTTCGATAGATCATCAATCTGCCGATAGGAAAGCCGCGTTTCCGTGCCGAGATCGGAACGGCAGGCGACAATCGCGGTCTTGTCAGGGCTGCGCGCCACGGCGCGGGCCAAATGATGCAGCAGCGTCTCATCGCGCCAAAAGCCCTGGGCGCGCATGGCGGGGCCGCGAATGGCGATATCATTGCCCTGGACGGTCATGGTTTCCTCCTGCTTTGCATCAGGCGTCTTGGCGCCTTTTCGCTTTACCCTTTGCGGGCATATTGCACGGCAAGGCGCCCGGCCTTTTCGCGCGCCACGATCAGTTTCATGATTTGCGCGGTGCCATCGCCGATCTCAAGCCCCATCACATCGCGCAAGCGCTGCTGATGCGGCAGATCAAGCGACCAGCCATAATGGCCATGCGTCAACAGGCATTGATGGATCACGTCCACCGCCGTCTTGGGGCCAAGCCATTTGCACATGGCGGCCTCAGACGTATGCGCCTCATCCGCGTCACGCAAACGAAGCGTATGATAGGAAAGCTGGCGAATGGCAGCGATCAGGCCTTCAGCTTCGGCTAGCGGGAATGTCACCCCCTGATATTGCGCAAGCGGCGCACCAAAGGCCTGGCGTTCCGTGATATAGGACCAGCTCTCATCGAGCGAGGCTTGCGCCGCCGCACAGCATTGCAGGCCAATCAGCGCGCGGCTGTAATCGAAACCCTGCATCACCTGCACAAAGCCCAGACCTTCTTCGCCGAGAAGATGACTCGCGGGAATACGCACCTCATCAAAAAAGATCGAACCGCGCCCGATGGCGTGGCTGCCCAGATCCTTGAAGCGCGTGGTGCTGATGCCGGGCGTATTCATGGGCACCAGAAAGGCCGACACGCCGCGCGCCCCGGCTTCCACAGGCCCGGTACGCGCAAAGACCACCGCCGCATCCGCCTGATCCGCCATGCTGATCGAGGATTTTTCACCCTTGATCACAAAGCAATCACCATCACGCCGCGCGGAAAGCGCCAGATTGGCAGCATCCGATCCGCCGCGCGGTTCGGTCAGCGCAATGCAAAACAGCGCCTCACCGGAGACAATGCGCGGAATCCAATGCCCGGCCAATTCGGGCGACGCATGCCGCGCAATGATCTGCCCATTGAGCGATGCCAATAGCGGCACATAAGACACATTGATGTCACCATAGGCCAGCGCTTCAATGGCAAGCCCCGCCGTGACGCTTGGTTCGCCAAGCCCACCATAGCGTTCCGGCAAATCAGCGCCAATCAAGCCAAGCGCACCCATTTCCAACAGCAGGGCGCGATCCAGCCGTGCCTCTGCCTCACGCTTCATATAGCCAGGCGCGATTTTCTCCCGCGTGAAGCGCTGCGCGGTTTCCTGAAAGGCGCGTTGATCATCCGTCAAGGGGCGGGTCATGGTGCGCTCACTTCTGATATTTGCGGAAATCGGGTTTACGCTTTTCGGTGAAGGCGCGCACACCTTCCTTCGATTCCTCGGTATCGTAATACATGGAAAGCGCCTGCATCCCCATATTGCTGATGCCGCGAATGTTTTCGCTATCCGCATTGAAGGAACGCTTGGCGATGGCAATCGCGGTTGGGCTGCGTTCCAAAATCTCCGCGCACCAGCGCGCCACTTCCGCATCCAATTGGTCATGCGGCACCACAACATTCACCAGGCCCATGCGCTCAGCCTCGGCAGCCGTATAGCGGCGGCAGAGATACCAGATCTCACGCGCCTTCTTCTCACCCACAATGCGCGCCAGATAGGCCGTACCAAAACCCGGATCCACGGAGCCCACCTTGGGCCCCACCTGGCCGAATTGCGCCTTTTCGGAGGCGATGGTCAGGTCACACAGCGTCGCCAGCACATTGCCGCCACCAATGGCGTAGCCCTGCACCCGTGCGATCACGGGCTTTGGCACATCGCGGATCAGGCTTTGCAATTCCTCAACGGGCAGGCCGATCATGCCGCGGCCATCATATTGCCCATCATGCGCGCTTTGATCGCCGCCGGTGCAAAAGGCGCGATCGCCCGCGCCGGTCAGCACAATAACGCCGATGGATTTGTCCCAACCGGCGCGGTTCAGCGCATGGATCAATTCTTCGCAGGTTTGGCCACGAAAGGCATTCATCACCTGCGGGCGATTGATCGTGATGGTCGCAACACCATCCCGCGCTTCAAACAGAATATCCTGATAGGTCATGATGCTGTTCCTCAGCCTGCCATGGTGAGGCCGCCAGAGACACTCAGCACCTGGCCGGTGACATAGGCGGCATCGTCACTCGCGAAGAACAGAATGGCGCCGGGCAGGTCTTCCGGCTCGCCAATGCGGCCCATGGGTGTGGCGCGGCGGAAGGCTTCTTCCAGCTTTTCCGGATTGCCCGCACCCCTTTTGTAATCAGCGAAAAGCGCCGTATTGGTCGCACCAGGGCAGACCACATTCACGGTAATGCCGTGGCGGGCATGCTCACGCGCGATGGTTTTGGAAAACCCAACCAGGCCCGCCTTGCAGGCAGCGTAAACTGCTTCTCCCGATGAACCGACACGCGCGGCATCGGACGCAATGTTCACAATCCGCCCATGTCGGCGTTCCAGCATGCCGGGCAGCACTGCGTGATGCATATTGAGCGCGCCGGTCAGGTTGATCGCGATGAGCTTTTGCCAATCCGCCGGCGTCGTGTCCTTGAACAGGCGAAACACATCCCAGCCGGCATTGTTCACCAGAATGCTGATGGGGCCGAGTGCTGCTTCCGCTGCCGCAACGGCCGCCTTCACCCCTTCATGATCCGTGATGTCGCAGCGAAAGGCCTGGGCAACGCCACCCGCCTGCGTGATATCCGCTGCTGTCTTCGCAGCGCTTTCAAGGTTGATGTCAAACACCGCCACGCGGCTGCCCGCTTCCCCGAAGCGCCGGCAGGTGGCCCCGCCAATGCCGCCGCCGCCACCGGTGACGATGACCGTTTTGTTCTGAAGGCCGCGCATGTTTCCCCCTAGTTCGGTTCAAACGAGATTTGACTGGCAGGACCAGAATGACAATACTATGATATATTAAATCAGAAATGGCAAGCTATTGATGCAATTATCCATCGCCAACCCCGAGAGCCCGACCGCGCGCGAGGATGACGCGGCGCGTTTTGACGTCGCGAACCGGCTGTTTCTCAGGCTTTATCAGGCCTCTAACCTACTGCACAAAACCGGCACGCGGGCTGTTGCGGGCTTTGGAGCTACCACCCAGCAATGGGCGGTGATGGGGGCGCTGGCCCGCCCGGCCAGCCGAGACTCCGGACTGACGGTCAAGGAATTGATCGCCTTTCTTATGGTCAGCCGCCAAAATCTGACCGCGGTGATCGATCGGCTGGTGGCGGCCGGCCTTGTGGAAAGGCTCCGCGCCGGCGGTGATGGGCGGCTACGCCATGTGCGCCTGACGGAAGAAGGCAACCGCCAATGGGCGGCGATGGGTCCGGCCATTCGCGCCTATTACCAGGCAGCCCTTGCCGATTTCTCGACCGAGGAAGCCGTACAGCTTTTTCGCCTGCTTGATCGGCTGCGGGGCAGCCTCAACCGTATTGCGGAGCCCGAATAGCGCTTCCTGGCTTGACGGCGCGCCCCGATTTCACCTGGGCGCAAACTGTTCTATGAGCGCCCTTCGAAACCCCCTAACCGCATCAGGTCCCAAGCCCCATGGCCGCCTATCAATATGTCTATGTCATGAAGAACCTCACCAAGTCCTATCCGGGCGGGCGAGAAGTCTTCAAGGGCATTACGCTGTCCTTCCTGCCCACCGCCAAGATCGGCGTGCTGGGGCCAAATGGCGCGGGTAAATCCACCCTCATGCGTATCATGGCCGGGCAGGATAAGGATTTCGGCGGTGAGGCCTGGGCGGCGGAAGGGGCCAAGGTTGGCTATCTGCCGCAGGAACCGCAACTCGACCCCAATATGACGGTGGGGGAGAATGTACGCGCGGCCTTTGCCGAGCTTTCCGCGAACCTCGCCCGCTTCAATGAAATCTCCGAAAAATTCGCCGAGGAAATGAGCGAGGAGGAGATGAACACCCTGCTCGCCGAACAGGCCGAATTGCAGGAAAAGATTGATGCGGTGAATGGCTGGGAAATTGACCGGCAGGTGGATATTGCACTCGATGCGCTGCGCTGCCCGCCCGCCGATAGCGCAGTGACGCATCTCTCGGGCGGTGAACGCCGCCGTGTAGCGCTGTGCCGGCTGCTGCTCGAAAAGCCTGATCTGCTGCTGCTTGACGAACCGACCAACCATTTGGATGCGGAAAGTGTCGCCTGGCTCGAAAAGACGCTGCGCGAATATCAGGGCGCGGTGCTGATCGTCACACATGATCGCTACTTCCTGGACAATGTGACAGGCTGGATTCTGGAAGTGGATCGTGGTCGCGGCATTCCCTATGAAGGGAATTACTCTGCCTATCTGGAAGCCAAGCGCAAGCGCCTGTCGCAGGAAGAACGCGAAGAAACCGCGCGCCAGCGCCAATTGGCCGAAGAACAGGAATGGATCGGGCGCTCACCGGCGGCACGGCAGGCGAAATCCAAGGCGCGTATTGCGGCTTATGAGGATTTGCTCCGCCGCAGCCAGGAAAAGGCGCCGGACCCGACCGAAATCACCATCCCGCCCGCACCAAGGCTGGGCAATACCGTCATTGTGGCCGAGAATCTCTCCAAGGGTTTTGGTGATCGGCTGTTGATTGACAATCTTTCCTTCAAGCTGCCGCCGGGCGGCATTGTCGGCGTGATCGGCCCCAATGGCGCGGGTAAATCCACGCTGTTCAAGATGATCACGGGGGGTGAAAAGCCCGATTCCGGCAGCCTCGTGATCGGGGATAGTGTCCAGCTTGGCTATGTGGATCAAAGCCGCGATAGCCTGAATGACACGCGCACCGTTTGGGAAGAAATCTCGGACGGGTTGGATATGATCACCATCGGCAAACGCAGCATCCCCTCACGCGCCTATGTCGCAGCCTTCAACTTCAAGGGTGGGGATCAGCAAAAGCGCGTTGGCGTGCTTTCCGGCGGTGAACGCAACCGCGTGCATCTGGCAAAGATGCTCAAGCGCGAACACAACGTCATTCTGCTTGACGAACCGACCAATGATCTGGATGTGGATACGCTGCGCTCCCTCGAAGAAGCGCTGATGGATTTCGCCGGTTGCGCGGTGATCATCAGCCACGACCGCTTTTTCCTGGATCGGCTCGCCACCCATATCCTGGCTTTCGAAGGCGATAGCCATGTCGAATGGTTTGAGGGCAATTTCCAAGCCTATGAGGAAGACAAGCGTCGGCGGCTTGGCGCGGATGCGACGGAACCGCACCGCATCAAATACCGGCCCTTGCAGCGGTGAGCAAGCCGCTTGGCGCCCTGCATACGCCGCGCGGCATCAATACCGCGCGGCTTTCCCTGCTGCCGCCGGCGCCGGAGCAATTGCCCGACCTTATTCGCCTGAAGGCGGATGAACGCGTCTTTGGTTTCATGCTGCATGGCACGCGCAGCGCCGAACGCACGCGGGAAGAATTGGAAGATGATATCGATTTCTGGGCGGTGCGCGGCTACGGCACCTGGTCTGTCTTTGTGCGCGGCAGTGGTGAGTTTCTGGGCATTTGCGGGCTGATGGAACGCCCCGATGGGCGGGGTGTGGCGCTCCGTTATGCGCTGTGGCCGGAATGTCGCGGCAAGGGCTATGCGCGGGAAGCAGCCCGCGCCGCGCTGGATTTCGGCCATGCCGCTGGTTTGCCGCGCATCATTGCCGTGGCGCGCGAAACCAATGAGGCATCACGCCAGGTGATGGAAGATATCGGCATGCACCCTTCTGGCGGCTTTACCCATAAGGGGCATGCCATGGTGGTTTATGAAAGCGTGAAGCCCGGCTGATCTGCCGCCCTCACGCCCGGTCAAGCGCCCGTATGGCTTGGCGCGGCGTTTCTTCCGCCGGAACCGGGGGTTGCGGGTCAGCAAGGGAACATAAGCTGATCCCGATTCCATAACCCCCCATGGCAAGAAGCGCGATCTGACCTTTCCATAGGATCGAACACTGCCCCAAGTGGTCGGATGCCGCTCATTCATCCAGGCAACCGCTCATTCAATCGCCCGATACGTCATTTCAGCCCTCCCCTATATCCGCAGGTGTTGGTTCGCGTCTCCCCAGGCGGCGCGGCTCGGCGCATCCGAACACATCCTTTCATGGAGCCTTGTCTATGAATTTTCGTCGTTTTCTTGGCCTGGCTGTCGTGCTGGCCTGCCTTGTCGGCCAGGCAGGGCCTTCGCTGGCACAGACCGAACCGCGTGGCGTCTATGCCACGGTCTATGGTCAGGCGAGCTGGCTTGGGTCCACCTCCTTCAATGAGGTCGGCAATGCCGGCTTTGGCTCCGGTCTGGAAGCCAGCTTCAATACCGGCCTCGGCTTGGGCGCCAATATTGGCTTTCAGTTCGGCAATGGCTGGGCCACGGAACTTGAGTGGAATTACCGCAGCCACCCGCTCGATTCGCTGACCAAAGGCGGCACGACGCTGGCGACGGATGGCGACTTCGCCTCAAACATCTTTTTCATCAATGGTTTGCGCCGCTTTGTGGGCCTGACCAGGGGCTGGACACCCTATCTCGGCCTGGGTGTTGGCTGGGTTCAGGAAATAGACCTCGACCTCAATACAAGTTCCAACCAACGCGCCTGGTCCGAGCAAGGCAAATTTGGCGTGCAATTCATCGCGGGTGGGGAAATCCCGCTTGGCAATGCCTGGCGGCTGGTGACGGATGTCCGTTTCCTCGCGCTGGGCGGCATTGATATGGCGGCCGAATCGGGCGTTACCGGGCGGCTGTCCAAGCCGGACTATAATCCAGTGTCGCTCCAGGTCGGGCTTAAGCGCTTGTTCTGAACCGGGCGGGCCGATGGTGGCGGTGGTGCGGGGGGAATTTCATACCGCGCACCGTCCCCGAAGCGCGTCAGGACCTCGGCCTTCCGGCGCCGGCTGACCGGTACCTGGCGGCCATCGCTCATTTCACAGATGGCAGCGTCACCGCTTCGGCGGATGCCGCGCACATGCCGCGCGCTGACCCACCATGACCGATGGACACGCATGCCGCCCGCCCCTTCGCCATCCTCAACATCCTGCAATGACCCAAGCACAAGCGCATTGCCGCGCGTGGTCCAAACGCGCAGGTATTGCAGCTCGGAAGAAACGGCGATCAGATCCCCGCCCAATTCGCGGGGCAAAGCGGCGCGCCATGCGGGCGGTTCCGGGCTGGCGCTCTCGGCTGGGCTTGGCAAGGGCAGGGACGCCGGCATTGGCGCGGCGGCTTGCGGCACCGCGACCAAGGATGAGGTCTGGCTGTAAAGCCGTGGCCAGGAAATCAGCAGCCAGGCGGCGGTTACCGGGCCCACAATATCACTGAATTCCTGCAGCATGGCCGCCAGGCCGAAGCCAAGTGGCGCCACCAAATCATCATCATCATCAGTCGTGGCGGGGAAACCGAGCGCCTGCTGCATCAGGGTCTCACCGATCAGCCAGTAAACGGGCGCGAGCAGGAAGGAGCCGACCACACCACTGACCGCAACAAGCAGCCATGCAGGCCATCTGGCGAGTTTCGGCAGGCGCCCCATCAGTTGCAGCACCCGGTGCAGCACGGCGATGCCAATGCCGATCTGGAGCGCCCAGAACATCGCCAGCCAGGGCCCATCCGCGGCGAATCCGGGGTCTGGCCGCAGCACCATGATAAGAGCCCAAAGCGCAACCCCGGTACCGCAGAAATAAAGTGCCATGGATCGGGGGGAAGCTAGCCCAGCGGGAAGCAGCGCGGTGGTCATAGGATTGTCGCGGCGGGGGCAGGGCGGGGGTGAATTGCGCAGCAGCCCTGAGGGGCCCGCCGATGGCAGGCGGGCCGCTGATCCGATTCCCTCAGAAGGATTGCTTCAAAATCCGTATTCACTGCCGCCGATTATCCGTGGATGACCTTGCGCTTCACAAACATCCTACCCTGGATATGAGGACGGTTTGGCATATTTGGAAGGGTTTCGCCCTTGAACATAAGCCATACCCGCAGGGCCTGCCATAAGCCTTGAAAGGGTTGGACCCTGGCCCGGCAGCCATGATGGGGAAAGGGGCAGCTCAGCCGCCCTCACGCGCCGCCAATTGCGAAATCTGCCCGCGCATCGCGTCCAGCAGCGCCGCCACGCGCCCGCCATTGCGCTGAATAACGGCGGAATACTCGCTCCGCGTGGTCAGCCGCAGGGATGTGCCTTCCGCAATCACATCCACCACCCGGGGTTGGCCATTGATCTCCGCCACCCGCCAATCAAGCGTAAAGGGTGCTGTATTAGGGCGCTCGACCAGGGTGCTCACCAGCGCATCTTCTTCCGTGCGCTGCTGCGAACGGCCGAGCGAGAATTTCACGCCGCGATATTCGCCGAAGCGGGCAGAGAGGTTGCGGATGATGATCTCATCAAACAGCTTGAGGTAATCCTGCAATTCGGCGGGCGATGCCTGGCGCACATAGCGGCCCAGGATGAAGCGGCCGGTGCCTTCAATATCTATTGCCGTGCGCAGAATACTGGCCACGCGGTCACGCCGTTGCGTCAGGGTAAGGCGCGGGTCATTGATGGCATTCACCAGATCCTGCCCAGCCTTATCAACGAAGGTGGTAGCACGGGTGATATCCATCTGTTGCGCAAGCGCCGGGGTGGCACCAAGCCCGGCAATCCCGGCAAGCAGAAGGCGGCGATGCAAAAGCCCTTGCATTATTGACGCTCCAAAACGCCCTGACCGAAGCCCACACCACCCGCCGGGGCCACCGGGCCGCCAGGGCCATCCTTGTTCAGGATTTCAAAGGTGCGGCGTTGGCGATAGGCGGACCGCAATGTTGCGTAAGGATCCAATGAGGTCTTGCGCACCAAATCGAAGGGTTCCAGCAGGGCTTCGCGCGTATCCACCACGGTCATGCCGATGCGCGTGTAATTCCACACATCGAGTATTTGCCCCTGGCCGATCAGCGATTGCGGATTGGTGTAGACATCAATCGCAAAGCCCGTCAGGTCGCGCGCCGTGGTCGGGCCCAGCAGGGGCACGAACATATAGAAACCCTCACCAACGCCCCAAACCGCCAGGGTTTGGCCCATATCCTCGGAATGGCCATGCACATCATAGCGCCGGCCCACATCCACAATGCCACCAATCCCGATGGTGGAATTCACGATGAAACGCCCGAGCGTTTCGCGCGCGCGGGTCACATTGCCCTGCAGCAAATCGCCGGTCAGGATGGTCGGCGTGCGCAGATTGCCCAGCACATTCCGGATGCCGGACCGGATAGGCTTTGGCAGCAGGTCCCGATAGGCTTCCGCAATAGGTTGCAGCACGGCCTTGTCGATCACCTCATTCACTTCGAACAAGACGCGGTTTGCGGGTTCAAAGGGGTCGTTGTTTTCGCGGAATTCCTGCAGCGCCTCTGGGTCGTCGGCGGGCGGACGCGTGGCGCAGCCCGCCAGCAGCAGAAGGGCGAGCGCGGCGCAGCCGAGGAGGCGGGTTGGGGAGGAGTTCATCAACAGTATCTAGCGCGAAAAACCCGGGTTCGGGAACCGCTTAACGCAAACCGGACGCCCTTGCCAAGATGGCCGTGATGGGCAAAGGGGGCGCGGTTGCGGAAGGCCCAAGGCCTCACCATTTCGGGATATGCCATGAACAACCTCACCCCTGGCCCCTTGGCCCGTTGGCTGACCGGCCCGCGTTTCAACGCCCTTCCGGCCCCGGCCGCCCTCCCGGCGCCGCGGCTTTCCTTTGAGTTCTTCCCGCCCAAGACGGATAAGTTGGAAGAACAGCTTTGGGCTTGCATTCGGCGGTTGGAGCCGCTTGGCCCGCGCTTTGTCTCGGTGACCTATGGGGCCGGCGGCAGCACGCAGGAACGCACCCATGCGACCGTGGCGCGCCTGGTGGCTGAAACCAGCCTGACCCCGGCGGCGCATCTGACTTGTGTCGGCGCAACGCGGGACGAAGTGGATGAGGTCGCGCGGCGCTATTGGGCCGCCGGCGTGCGCCATATTGTGGCCTTGCGGGGCGATCCGCCGGCTGGTGCTTCGGAATATGTGCCGCATCCGGGTGGGTATGCGCAGGCCGAGGATCTGGTGCGGGGCCTGAAGCGCATTGGCGATTTTGAGATCAGCGTGGGCGCCTATCCTGAGACCCATCCCGCGGCGCTTTCAGCCGATGCGGATCTGGACTTTCTGAAGCGCAAGATTGATGCGGGCGCGACGCGCGCCATTACGCAGTATTTCTTCGATGCCGAGGTTTTCCTGCGTTTCATTGATCGCTGCCATGCCAAGGGCATTACGGTGCCGATCGTGCCCGGTATTTTGCCGGTGTCGAATTTCCAGCAGGTGGTGAAGTTCTCGGCCATGTGTGGCGCGTCGGTGCCTGCCTGGATGGGCCAATTGTTTGAGGGGTTGGAGGAGGATGTGGAGACGCGCCGCATGGTCGCTGCCGTGGTGGCGGCTGAGCAGGTGCGGCTATTGCAGGCCAATGGCGTGGATGAGTTCCATTTTTATACGCTGAACCGCCCTGATCTGACCTACGCCATCGCCCATATCCTTGGTGCCCGCCCGCGCCGGGATTGATTTCGTGTCGGCGGGGGGCGGGGGCAGAGCCCCCGCTTCTGCCCATGGTTTGTGTTGTAGGTTATAATCGTCCCATGCAGACCCTTTTCTCACCCGCCCAATTGGCCGACCCGGATATTGCCGAAAGCAACCGCATCCTGCGGAGTTGTGTCCATTGCGGCATGTGCACCGCGACCTGCCCCACCTTTTTGTTGCGGGGCGATGAGTTGGATTCCCCGCGGGGCCGGATTTATCTGATCAAGGATATGTTGGAATCGGGCCGGCCCGCGAGTGAGTTGGAGGTGCGGCATATTGACCGTTGCCTGTCTTGCCTGTCCTGCATGACCACCTGCCCTTCCGGGGTGCATTACATGCATCTGGTGGATCATGCCCGTGCCTATATCGAAAAGACCTATCAGCGCCCGGCGGCGGAACGTTTCTTGCGGCGCCTGCTCTCCTTCATCTTGCCCTATCCGTTCCGCTTTCGTGTGGCCTTGTTGGGCGCCATTCTGGCGCGGCCTTTTGCGCGCCTGGTGCCGGGCAACTCCCCCATGGCGGAAAGGCTGCGCGCAATGCTGCGGCTTGCGCCCGCGCATGTGCCATCGCCTTCCGCGACTGAGCGTCGGGGTGTTTTCCCGGCGCAGGGCGAAAGACGTGGCCGTGTTGGCTTGCTGACAGGCTGCGCGCAGCAGGTGCTGGCCCCTTCGATCAATGAGGCAACAATCCGGCTGCTGACGCGCATGGGGATTGAGGTGGTGGTGACCAAGGGTCAGGGCTGCTGCGGCGCGCTTGATCATCACATGGGCCATCACGATCCGGCGATGCGCTTGGCACGGGCGAATATCGCCGCCTGGTCAGCGGAGATTGAGGGTGAAGGGCTGGATGCGATTGTGGTGAATGCGTCCGGCTGCGGCACCACGCTCAAGGATTACGGCTTCATGTTCCGTGAGGAGCCGGCCCCCTGGCGGGAGAAGGCGGAGAAGGTGGCAGGCTTGGCCGCTGACATCTCGGAAGTACTGATGCGCTTCGGCTATGCGCCAAGCAGGCCAGCGTCGGGGCTGACGGTTGCCTATCATGCCGCCTGTTCCTTGCAGCATGGCCAGAAGATCACGGCGGAACCGAAGGCGTTGCTGGCGAAGGCTGGCTTCACGGTGAAGGAACCGGCGGAAGGCCATATCTGCTGCGGTTCGGCCGGCACCTATAATCTGATGCAGCCCGAAATTGCCGGGCAGTTGAAGGAACGCAAGCTCGGCAATCTGGAACGCACCGGGGCGGCAGTGATTGCGGCGGGGAATATCGGTTGCCTGACGCAATTGGGTGATGGCGCGATGCCGGCCATTCACACGGTGGAATTGCTCGATTGGATGGCAGGCGGGCCGGAGCCAGCAGGCATCGCCAAGGCACGCGAGCTGGCATGATGACGCGCCGCGCCGCCCTTCTGCTGGGCTTGGCGCTGCCGGGATTGGCGCTGGCGCAGGGCACACCGCGCGCGGCGGAGCTTGACCAGCTTTTTACCGTGTTGCGCGATAGCCAGGATGCGGCGCAGCTTGCCTTGGCGGAAGCGCGGATCAGGCAATTATGGGTGGAAGCGGCATCCCCGGCAGCCAGGCTGTTGTTGCAGCGTGGCACCCGCAATCTGAATGCGCGCCTGCCGGAAGAAGCGATTGAGGATTTTGACGCGGCGGTGACGCTGGCGCCCAATGCGGCAAGTGCTTGGCATTTGCGCGCGGAAGCCTTGGCGGCGCTTGGGCAGGTACGGGAAGCCGCGCGGGATCTGGCCGAGGCGCTCAGGCTTGAACCACGACACTTCATCGCCTTGCAAAGCCTGTCGCGTTTGCAGGCCGAGGCCGGCGATGCGCCGGGCGCCTTGCGCAGCATGGAAGCCGCCTTGGCGCTTTATCCCGCGCTGCCAGGCGGGGCCGAGGCGCTCAGGCGCCTGCGCCGCGCAGCGGAAGGTGAGGCGCTGTAGGACTCAGCCCTTCGGGCGGTGATCCTTGAAGGTTTCACGGAGCTTCGTCTTCAATATCTTACCTGTCGCGGTATGGGGAATTTCATCCACCACCACCAGATCATCGGGTAGCCACCATTTCGCGACCTTATCAGCGAGGAAGGCATTCATGGCGGCGAGGTCCGGCGCGGCGGCACCCGGCTTCATCACCAGGATCATCAGCGGGCGTTCATCCCATTTCGGATCATGCATGGCGACAACGGCCGCTTCCGCGACACCGGGATAACCGACCGCGGCGTTTTCAAGCGCGATGGAAGAAATCCACTCACCGCCTGATTTGATGACATCCTTGGATCGGTCGGTCACTTCCATGAAGCCATGGGTATCAATGGTCGCGACATCGCCTGTGTCAAAAAAGCCATCGACGTCCAGCACGGCTTCATCTTCCCGCCGGAAGTAATTGCGGGTGATGGCCGGGCCGCGCACCTTGAGGCGACCGAAAACCTCTCCATTCCAGGGCAATTCCTGCCCGGCATCATCGGTGATTTTCATCTCCACCGTGAAGGGCGGGCAGCCTTGCTTGGCTTGCAGCGCCAGTGCCGCTTCGGGATCAAGCCCGCTGATTTCGGGCTTGCGCTGATAGGTGGTGCCCACCGGCGACATTTCCGTCATGCCCCAGGCATGGATCACCCGCACGCCGTATTTTTCCTGATAGGTTTTGGTGATGGCCGCGGGGCAGGCGGAACCGCCAATGACCACGCGCTTCAGCGTATCAATGCGCGTGCCCGTCGCTTCCATATGCTGGAGCAGCATCATCCAAACCGTGGGCACGGCGGCGGAGAAATTCACCTGCGTTTCCGTGATGATTTCATGCACCGAAGCGCCATCCAGCTTGGCGCCGGGCAGGATCAGCGTGGCGCCCGCCATGGGGGCAGAAATGGGCAAGGACCAGCCATTGGCATGGAACATCGGCACCACGGGCATGACGCGGTCCGCCACGCCAAGCCCCAGACAATCCACCTGATTGGCCGCCAGCGCATGCAAGATATTGGACCGATGCGAATAGAGCACGCCCTTGGGATCACCCGTGGTGCCAGATGTATAGCAAAGCCCGGCGGCGGTTCTTTCATCAAAGCTTGCCCAGGCGAAATCACCATCGGCTTCGGCCAGCCAATCCTCATAAGCCACGGCATTGCGCAGCCCCGTCTCAGGCAGATGCGCGCCATCGGTCAGGATGATGAAGCGTTCGATGTGTTCAAGCTTCGGCGCCAATTGCTGAATCAGCGGGATGAAGGTCAGGTCCAGCATCAGCACGCGCGAACCGGCATGGTTCAGGATCCAGGCGATCTGATCCGGAAAAAGCCGCGGATTGACGGTGTGGTAAATGGCGCCAATGCCGGTGATGCCATACCAGGCCTCCACATGCCGCCAAGTATTCCAGGCAAGGGTGGCAACCCGATCACCAAGCTCGATGCCATCGCGCTGCAAGCGCTGGGCAACACGCAGCGCGCGCAGCCGCACATCACGGTAATTCGTGCGATGGAAAGGGCCTTCGATGGAACGGCTGATGATCTGCCGCCCCGGATGCTGGATGGCGGCGTGGTCCAGCACCTTATGCATCAGCAAGGGCCAATCCTGCATCAATCCCAACATGGCTTCCCCCCTTGGTCCGGGCATGCTCCCCCCGGCTTGCAAGGAAACCCTACACGCAAAGCCCCAGGCTGTGGCAAGATGGCGGGCGAACCAGGAACAGGAGACCACGCCATGCCCCCCGTGCCCGATATCAGCCCCAAGGACACCTGGGCGGCTCTGGCCGCCGACAAGGACGCCGTGCTGATTGATGTGCGCACTGATGCGGAATGGAACTTTGTTGGCCTGCCGGATTTGGGGGCGCTTGGGAAACAGGTGGTGCTGATTCCCTGGCAAATGTATCCCTCCATGCAGGTCAATGGCGGCTTTGCCGAGGATTTGCAGGCGGCCGGGCTGACGCCGGGGCATAAGCTCTATTTCATCTGCCGGTCCGGTGCGCGGTCTCAATCGGCGGGGCAGGCGGCGCAGGCGGCGGGCTTTGCGCATGCCTTCAATGTGGCGGATGGCTTTGAAGGCCCGGTGGATGGCGCGGGACATCGGGGAAGTGCCGCCGGGTGGAAGGCATCCGGCCTGCCCTGGCGGCAGCGCTGAAACACGGCGTATCGGCTAAAAGGCAAAGAGGCTCATGATATCCTCAAGGCTGGCCGTGCCGGCCAGGATCACATCATCCCCCGCGCCGCCGAAAACCGTGTCATCACCCCCCCAGACAGTGATGGTGTCATGCCCATCACCGCCCCAAGCCAGGTCGCGATCATCCCAGGCGTCAATCACGTCATCGCCGGCACCGCCGGCCAGCGTATCATCGCCATCACCGCCAATCAGCGTATCCGCGCCATCACCACCCGAGACGCTGTCATTCCCGCGGTCGCTCAGCAGCCAATCATCGCCGGCATCGCCCGCGATTACATCATCACCATCCTCGCTGGTGACGCTGTCATTGCCCGTGCCGCCAAAAATACGGTTGTGGCCAACCCCGCCCAAAAGACTATCGGCGCCATCACCGCCATCCAGCCAATCCCGCCCATCGCCGCCAAGCAGCGTTTCCGCGGCGGCGCCGGACAATAAGGTGTCATCGCCCGCGCCACCATCAGCGGCGCCGAGCAGAACACCAAGCCGACCGTCAAGCAGATCATCCCCGTCCGCCAACAGCGCGGCGCCTTCGATCCGCCCGGCATTACGGACCTCATCATCATAGGCGCTGCCCGTGATGGCGTAGCGCCCATCCGTGGCATGGCCGCCTTCCGTGAGAGTCAGAAAAAGACGATTCGTGATGGTGCCCTGGTTGTAAAGTTCAAAGCGCCAATCAGCCGAAATGGCGATATCAGCGGCGCTGACCACGCCCTGCTGCCACAGGATGCTCGGCGCAATTTCAGACAAGGTTTGTGTGTCAAATTGTCGGATAAGGGCTTGGGGTGCCGCGAAATGAATGGCTCTGCCGTAATCCCAATCGCTTTCGAATAGCCCTGAAAGCGCGTTGGTCTGTCCCGGGAAGAGAAGCAGCCTTGCGAAATTGATCATGGCGAACCCGCATGGCGGCCTTGGCAACCCGAAGCGGGCTGGCAGCCTTCAAACGACGGGGCCAAGATTGTCACGAATTGCTCCTCGACCGTTATGTTCAGATTTAGTTAAGGTTTCTTGAAAATGGATAAAAAAGCAAGCCTTGAATTCAGTAATTCTTCAAATGATTACCCCAATTCAACCAGAGATAGAAAATATTTTCTTGTATTCGATCGGGGCGTTTCCACCATGGGTGGTCCGCGCCGCTCTGGAAAAGAGACGGTCGCCGAGGCATCATCGCGTGGAAGGAGAAACGCCAATGACCCCATTGCCCCTGCAATCCGAATACCTGTTCCGCATGACGCTTGGTGTGGGAACGCCGCAAATGATCGGCACGACGCGCAACGGCGAACTCCGCATCGTGCCGGTAACGGGCGGCACCGTTGCTGGCCCCAAGCTCACTGGCGAAATCATGCCGGGATCGGCCGCGGATTGGCTGCGTGTTGACCCGGATGGCTCGGCGCAAATTGATGTGCGGCTCACCATTCGCGCCGCTTCCGGCAGCATGGTTTATGCCGCCTATAATGGCATCCGCCATGGCTCACCGGCTGCCCTCGCGAAGCTTGCGGCAGGAGAGAGCGTTGACCCATCCGAGATCTATTTCCGCACGCTGATCCGCTTTGAAACCGGCGCGGCTGATCTTGCCTGGATGAACAAGATCGTCGCCGTCGGTGTGGGCCAGCGCCCGCCAAGCGGGCCATGCTATGATGTCTATGCCGTGAAGTAGTGGCGCTGGCTCAGCGCCGCGCCGCCAATTGCTTATTCTCAAGCCGGCTGAGCAACCGCACCACGGGCCAGAGCAGGATGAAATAGATGATCGCCGCCGCTACAATCGGCGATGCATTGTACGTCACGCTCTGCGCCTGCCGCGCCTGGAACAGCAATTCGGGCAATGCCACGACTGAGGCGATGGAGGTGAGCTTCACCACCTCCAGAGTATTGGAAATCAGATCGGGCAGCACATTGCGCACCGCCTGGGGCAGCACGATGAAGCGCATGGTCTGCGCTGCGGTCAGCCCCGTGCTGCGTGCGGCTTCCACCTGGCCGCGCGGCACGCTTTCAATGCCGGCGCGCAGAATCTCGCCGTAATAAGCCCCCGTATTCAGGAAAAACCCGATCGCCACCGCCCCCCAGGCGCTGACCTCAAGCCCGATAAAGGGCAGGCCGGCGAAGATGAAGACCAGCAACACCAAAGGCGGCAAGGCGCGGAAGGTATCCACCCAAACGCGCAGCGGCCAGCGCACCCAGGCATGGGGCAGGGTGGACAGCACCGCCAGAATAATTCCCCCCAAAAGCCCAAGCGGCACCACCAGCAGCGAAAGCAATAACGTCGCACGCAGCCCCTGCCAGAGAATGGGGGAGGCTTCGCGCATGATCTCCCAATTCAGGAAGGCTTCAAGGAAATCCTGCATGCTCAGCGCTTCCAGGCAAAGCGCGTTTCAATCCAGCGGCCGAGCACAACCACAGGAAAGAACAGCACCAGATAAGCCAAGGCGCCGAGTGTCAGCGGCGATGGGTTGAAGGAATGGGAAAGCCCGGAACTTGCCGCACCCAGAATATCCGGCACCGCCACCACGGAAGCGAGTGCGGTGCCCTTGGTAATTGCAATGGTGCGGTTGGTGAGCGGTGGGATGGTGAGGCGCAAAGCCTGCGGCAGCACCACATAGCCCAGCGCTTGCAGGAAATTGAGCCCCGTGGAGCGTGCCGCTTCCCATTGCCCCTTCGGTACGCTGGTAATGCCGGCCCAGAAAATCTCTTCCGAAAACGCCATCAGTACCAGGGTCAAAGCAAGCCAAGCTGAAGCAAAGCCCGATAATTCCATCCCCATGCTGGGCAGGCCAAAGAACAGCAGCACGATAATCACCAGCGGCGGCAGGGCGCGGAACAGATCCACCACGAAAATGATCAGCCAATTGAGCGGCCGCACCCCCATGGCGCGCAGCACCGCCAGCGCCAGGCCAGCGATAAGGCCCGCGGCGATGATGCAAAGCGCCAGCACAATCGTGAGCCCAAAGCCTTCAATGATTTTCGGCAGGTACTGCGCCATGACGCGCGCATTGAAGAAGCTATCGGTGAAGCGTTCCCAGCCGGTCATGGCGGGTCAATGCCGCTCGATCTGGCTGATGAAGGTGCGAAGCCTTTCATGGCGCGGCGCGCTGAACAGCTCAGAAGGCGGGCCTTGTTCCAGAATCTCGCCATCGGCCATGAACACCACGCGGTCTGCGGCGGCGCGCGCGAAGCTCATTTCATGGCTGACCACAACCATGGTCATGCCGTCTTCCCGCAATTCGCGCATCACCGCCAGAACACCGCCGACCAATTCAGGGTCAAGCGCGCTGGTCGGTTCATCAAACAGCATGACGCGCGGTTCAAGCGCGATGGACCGCGCAATGGCAACGCGCTGCTGCTGGCCGCCGGAAAGCTGGTTGGGGTAGTGGTCCGCACGATCCGCCAAATGCACGCGATCCAAGGCGCGCTGCGCCCGGGCTTCGGCTTCTGCCTTGTCCAGCCCCTGCACCTTGCGCAGTGCGAGCATGACATTCCCAAGCGCGGTCATATGCGGATAGAGGTTGAAGGATTGGAACACCATGCCAATCCGCTGCCGCGCCTTGTTGATATCCGTGCGCGCATCCAGCATGTCTATGCCATCCACGATGATGGAACCGCTGGAGGGTTCCTCCAACCGGTTCAGGCAACGCAGCAGCGTGGATTTGCCGGACCCGGATGGCCCGATCACAAAGACAAGCTGGCGTTCTTCCACGGTGAAATCGACGCCGCGCAGCACATGCAGGGCGCCGAAATGCTTATGGATGGCGCGCGCTTCGACAATGGGGCGGGCGGGGGTCATGCCCGCCGCGCCCATGCGTTAAACGCCATCAGCAGCGCGGGTTCTGCGGTGTCGGGTCATGGCCCGGCAGATCGGGCGGGCCATAGCCTGGGAATTCCATCACCTCTGCCTGGTCAGGGCCGGGGCGATTGCCGAACCACTTCTCAGACAAGGTGGCGATGGTCCCATCGCGCTTCATGCAGGTGAGCACATCTTCAACCTGGTTGCGGAGCGCCGCGCTGTCACGCCGGAACGGTGTGCCCCAATGCATGCGCGTGCCGGGCAACACGAAATCCGCGATGTATTGCGGCGTGCGGGAAGCGGAAAACCGCACCACCGTATTGCCGGAGAGGTTGGCATAGGCGCGCCCCTGAATGACGGCCTGCACCGCATCGGGCTGTGTGTCAAAGGCGAGCAGTGTCAGGTTCAGGCGCGCGGCATTGGCCGTGACCCAGTTTTCATAAGGTGTGCCCTTGTTCACGCTGATGGTCTTGCCGCGCAAATCTTCCTCGGACTTGATGGGCGGCGTGCCGCGCCGGATGCCGAATTGCAATTCGGTCCAGATATAGCCTTCCGTGAACAGCAGCGCTTCGGCGCGTTCGCGCGTGACCGTGGTGGGGGCGCAAAGGAAATCGTAGCGCCCCGCATTCATGGCCGGAATAAGGCCGGAGAAGGAGGCGCTTTCGATCACAATTTCCCGCCCCATCCGCTTGGCGACTTCGCGGAACAGGTCAATCTGAAAGCCCTGTACACCGCCTTGCAACGAGGGGAAGGCATGGGGGGCGAAAGTGCCATCCACCCCGCAGCGGAGCGGCGGTTGGCCCTGGGCCAAGGCGGGCCCGGCGAGGGCTCCGGAGAGCAGCGCGGCAGCCAGAAAACGGCGCATGGGGGAACTCCTTCCAATCAAGCGACGGGAAAACAGTCTCAGATGCGCGGAGCTCTGTCCATGCGCGCTTGCCACGAAACTGCCTTTCTCTGGTCGCGCTGCTGCCGTGCTGGGCAGGTTTAAGGGCGTTCTGAACGTTGCATGAGCAGGTGGATGTTTGCCCTTATTCTGATTGGTGCTGGTGTGCTGTGCGATCTGGTGTTGGTGGCGCTTTTGCTGGGCGATGCCACTGCGCCAGCACGGCTTTCGCATGCGGCGGTGGCACTGCTGGCGCTTGGCGGCGGCGGGCTCAAGCTTGGTGGGATGATGCTGCTGGAACCGCGCCGCCGCGCGGGCTGAGGTCAAGCGCCGCGCGTATTCATGAGCGAGAAATGAAATTTCTTTAACTCACTTCTCCACCCGCCGATCATCCATGCCGCGAAAGATGATCAACTCACGCTCGGCGCGCGCCGGTTGCGGCAAAGCAAGCCAGGCCAAAAATTCGCCCATCACGCGCGCCGTGATGGTCGCGACATTATTGGCATGCGCGGCTTCGGGGCTGTACCAGCCAAGCTTTTCCAATTCGCCGGAACCTTGAATGGCACCATGAACCGCTTCCGCCGGTGCCACCAGAAACCGCGCGTGAAAGCGAATGGGCCGCCCCGTGGGGGTGATGGCGCGGCACAAATAATCAAGCGCCCCTAACGCCGCAGCGACACCGTCGCCGTGCTTTTCGCCGAGCACCAGCCCGGTTTCCTCAAATAACTCCCGCGCAGCTGCAATGCCCAAGGCGCGCGCCCGCGCCGGCGTCGCGCGCCGTTCCAGCAGGCGCCGAGGCTCCGCGCGCAATTCACTGATGGCAGGACCACGATGATCATCGGGGTCCACGCGGCCACCAGGAAACACCATGACATCGGGCATGAAGCGATGCCCGGCATGGCGCTTGCCCATCAGCAATTCCGGCCCTTTGCGGCTTTGGCGCCAGACAATCAGGCTCGCGGCATCACGCGGGCGCGCGGTGCGGGCGCGCGGGCTGCGTTTGCCTTCAACATCGGCACCGCCGGGATTATCGGCGGTTGGGTCTTCGCGGTGGGGGCGGTCAGTCAAGGTCAAACCCCCGGCTGCGTAGCCAGGCGCGGAAGCCAAAGCGCTCCGGCACCGATAACTGGCGCGCGGCGTTTTCGGACCAGGTGCAGCCTTCCGGCGCGGGGCCATGAATTTCCGGATAACGCGGCTTTTGCCTGGGCCGCAGCGCATCATAGGCCGCAATCGCCTCGGCCTCATGCGCGCTGGAATAGGCTTCGCGATGGATCACGACCGATGGCGGTAGGCGTGGTGTCACCTCATTCCGCGCAACCGGCCAACCAAGCGAAAGCCCTGCCACGGGATAAACCCCCTTGGGCAGCGCAAACAAGGGTGCGATTTTTTCGATATGGCTGCGCACATAGGAAATCGGGCAGGTGCCAAGCCCCGCTGCATCCGCGGCCGCAATCGCTGCCCCCAATGCCAGCGCCGCATCCACCGCCGTATTCAGGAAAGTGTCCATATTGTTATTGGCGTGTTCTCGCCCATGCTGCGCACAGGCCGCCTGGCCGCGCCGCATATCGCCGCAGAAAATCAGCAGCACCGGCGCATCCTTGATCCAGGGCATGGTGCCGATCCAATCCGCCACCTTCGCGATCTTCACCGGATCACGTGTCACGATGATGGAATATTGCTGCAAATCTGATTTGGAGGGCGCGGATTGCGCCGCCGCCAATACCGTATCCAGCAACGCCTCATCTACTGCCTCAGCGCTATAGCGGCGCGTGACACGCCGATCCAACAGCGCGGCAAGGGCCGGTGGAATCGCCTCTGGCGGGGTGAAGGGCAGGGCGCCGTAGCGGGCGCGGATCAGATCTTCGGGCTTCATGACGCCAAACTGGCACCGCAAGCCATCAAGGGGAAGCGGGCACCACCCAGGCATCCGCCACCGTCACGCCCTGGCCTTCGGCATGGATGATCAGCGGATTGATTTCCGCTTCCGCCACCCCTGGCTGGGCCGCCAAACGTGATGCCGCCACCACCGCGCGCGCCAGCGCATCCAAATCACCGCGCGGCAGGCCGCGCCAGCCGGCCAAGGGCTTCAGCCCCTTTACCTCCGTGATCATGGCGCGCGCTTCGGCCTCATCCACCGGGGCGATGTGGAGTGCGGTATCGCGGTGCAATTCCGCCATGATGCCGCCAGCACCCACCAGGATCACCGGCCCTGCCTCCGGGTCCCGCCGAAAGCCGATAATCGCCTCAGCCAGGCCCTTCACCATGGGCTGCACCAGAAAGCCGGTGATGCGTGCTGCCGGGGCGCGGGCTTTCACGCGCGTCAGCATGGCGGTGGCTTCCGCCTTCAGCGCTGCTGCGTCCGGGATATTCAACGCCACCCCACCCACTTCTGTCTTATGCGCGAGATCGGGCGAGAGGATTTTGAGTGCGACGGGATAACGCAGCCCCTCCGGCACGGCATCGGGTGCCTCCATCACCGCAAAGGGGCTATCCAGGCCGAAGGGCGCGAAAAGCCGCCGTGCATCAGCCTCATCCGGGTTGGCGGGGATGGTGTGGCTGATGGAAGGCGCTGGGGCCTCGGCCCGTGGCGCGCGCCAATCAAAAAAGGCCCTGATCACATCGGCGCAGGTTTCCGGGGTGCGGAAAGCGGGGATGCCGGCCTCCCCCAGCAACCGCAGGGACGCATCGGCCTGCGGCACCAGAAAGGCCGCGATGGGTTTGCCAAGCCCGGCCTTCACCGCGCCGGTAATCCCCGCCACCGCATCATGTGGGCGGAATTGCGCGGAAGACCCCACCACCGAAAGCACCATATCCGTGCCCGCATCGGCGGCGAGGGCCGAAAGCGCCGCTTCCACCTTATCGGCGCGCGTGCCGGCCAGCGTCACATCAATCATCCGCCCATGATGCGGCAGACCAGCGGCTTCCAGGCCGGCGACGGCAGCGGCATCGGGCGGGCGGGTTTCAATGCCGACAACGCCCAAGGCATCCACCGCCATGGCACCACCGCCACCCGTTGTGGTCATGACCGAAATGGTGCGCCTCGGCGCGGCCAAGGGTTTGCGCCCAATGAACAAGGCAGGCGCTTCCAATAGCGCTTCGATCATGGTCACGCGCGCAATGCCATTGGCCCGGAAGAAGGCATCCGCCGCCGCATCCGAACCCGCCAGCGCGCCCGTATGGCTGCCCGCCAGCTCCGCGCCGAAGCTCGAACGACCAAGCTTGAAGGCAATGATCGGTTTGCCAAGCGCATGGGCGCGACGCGCCGCGGCGGCGAGTTTTTCCGGTGCACGAATCGCTTCCAGAAACAGCAGCACCGCATCCACGCCCGGGTCTTCCACCAGCATGCCGGCGATTTCACTTGCGGTCAGATCGGCTTCATTGCCGGTGCCGATCAGATGCGAAAAGCCGATCCCGCGCGGTGCGCCGCGCGCCATGATGGCCCCCATCATGGAACCGGATTGCGACACGAGCGCGATGCGCCCGGCCGGCAGGCTATCGGCTTCCAGCGCCGCATTGACCGAACAGGCGGTGCGCGCGTTCAAATTCACAAGGCCCATGGAATTGGGGCCGAGCAGCCGCACGCCTGCGGCTTTCGCTGTTACCAAAAGCCTTTCCTGCAAGGCGCGGCCTTCCGGCCCGGCTTCGGCAAAGCCATCGGCCAGGATCGCGGCCACCGGAATGCGCTTTTCGGCAACTGCCGCGATCTGGCCTTCCACATGCTGCGTACCCAGCAGCAGATAAGCGAGATCAATCTCCCCCGGCACATCGGCAAGGCGTGGATAGGCGCCTTCGCCAAGGATGGTCTCGGCACTTGGATTGATCGGGAAAAGCTCTCCGGTGAAACCATGCTTGCGCAGATAGACCTGTGCGCGCGCGGTCAGGCGCTTCGGGTCCGATGAGCCGCCAATCAGCGCAATGCGGCGCGGGTTTAGCAGGGCAGAGGCAAGGCGATCCATAAGGTCAATCCATCAATTAAAGGCGGGGGCGACACAGCCCTCGGGTGGTTCGTTGGGTGGCGCGACATGCAGCGCCATGAAGGCGATTTCTTGCGCAGTCTCCGGCAGGGTGTTCAAGCCGTGATCATGTAGCGAAACGCGCCCGGCCTGGATGCGTTCGCGCACCGCATGGCGCGCCAGCAATTCCCGCGTGGGGCGAATCAGCACGGCGCGGTCCCCTTCCGGCACGCCATCCAGCCCGGCAAAGATCACGACCGCCGCGGGACGGGACCAGGCAAGCCGCGCCGGCAATGGCCCAAGATGGCGCGCATTGGGCGCGAAGGCGCAGGCCGCCGCCGCATCAATCGCTTCCAGGGCGCCGCTTGGCGGCAGGCGCTGCGCTGCCGCCAGAATCTCCGGCGGCGTGGCGGCTGCGCGCCCTGTTCCCAGGACGAGCAGCGCCAGCGCAGCGGAAAGGAACGGCTTCAGACCGGGTCCCAGCAGAAGACATCGCCGGAACGCTCAAGCGGCGAAAAGGCCTGCTTCAGCGCGGGCAGCGCATATTCTTCGATCATCTCAGGGGTCCAGCCTTCGCTGCGGTGAATGCCGCGGATCGGGCGGGATTGGCTATAGACGAAGATCTCATTCATCCGCGGCGAGAAGATCTGCCCCGTCACATCCTTCGCCGCATCGGAAGCGAGGAACACCGCGAGCGGCGCGTTCTTGTCCGGCGTCATGCGCATGATGCGTTCCACGCGACGCTTTTGTTCCGGCGTCTCGGCGGGGATCGAACCGGTCATGCGGCTCCAGGCGAAGGGGGCGATGCAGTTGGACCGCACATTGAAGCGCGCCATATCAAGCGCGATGGATTTTGACAGGGCCACAATGCCAAGCTTGGCCGCCGAGTAATTCGCCTGGCCGAAATTGCCGATCAGGCCCGAGGTGGACGACATATGCACATAAGCGCCCGATTGCTGGGCGCGAAAATGCGTCGCCGCCGCGCGGGAGACATAAAAGGACCCGGAAAGATGCACGGCAATCACCGAATCCCATTCTTCCGGCGTCATGCGATGGAAAATCTGGTCGCGCAGAATGCCGGCATTATTGACCACGATATCAATGCGGCCGAAGTGATCCATGGCCGATTGCACAATCTTCTGCGCACTGACCCAAGTGGCCACGCTATCGGTGCAGATTTCGGATGTGCCGCCGTTTTGGGCAATGATTGCCTTGGTTTGCTGCGCGGGCGTTGCATCCTGGCCTTCACCGGAAAGCGATGCCCCCACATCATTGATGATCACCTTGGCACCCTGGCCCGCCATCATGATGGCGATTTCCCGGCCAATCCCGTTCCCGGCCCCGGTAACAATGGCAACCTTACCTTCAAGCATATTCGGCATCTGGCATTCCTCCTTGCTTCTGCACGGGCGGAGATTAGACCCGGCCTGCCGAGCCGTGAAGCCGGGTTGCCGGTTTTGCGAACCGCGCCTAGGTTGATCTTGTAACGAACGGGGGCAGCCGTGGCGTTGGTATCCCTACAGGGCGTGGGCAAGGTGTTTTCAGGCCGCACCGGTGCCTGGGAAGCCGTGCGCGAATTCACCCTTGACCTGGCCGAGGGTGAGTTCTTCTGCCTGCTCGGCACTTCTGGCTGCGGCAAGACAACAGTGCTGAATATGGTGGCAGGGTTTGAAGCGCCGACGGCCGGCAGCATCCTGCTGGATGGTGCGCCGGTGCAAGGGCCTGGTGCGGATCGCGGCGTGGTGTTTCAGGGCCATGACAGCCTGTATGATTGGCTGACCGCGCTGGACAATATCGGCTTTGGCTTGCGGCTGCGCGGCATGGGCAAGGCGGAACGGCGCGCCAAGGCGGAACATTTCCTGCGCATGGTCGGCCTGACGGGGCAGGGGGCGAAGCATCCTTCGGAACTCTCTGGCGGCATGAAGCAGCGCATTCAGATTGCGCGCGCGCTGGCGAATGACCCGCGCATGCTGCTGATGGATGAACCCTTCGGCGCCTTGGATGCCATGACGCGCGCGGTCTTGCAGGGGGAACTCAGCCGCATTTGGGCCGAAACCAAGAAGACCGTGCTGTTCATCACGCATGACATTGAAGAAGCCTGCGCGCTCGCAACCCGTATCGGCGTGATGCGCCGCGGGCCGGGGGGGACGCTCAAGGCCATTGTGCCGGTGGATTTGCCCTTCCCCCGCGAACGCACATCGGATGCCTTCATGCGGGTCTTCCGCGATGTGCATGGCCTTATTCATGATGAGATTCACGGTGCGCATTGAACGCCTGACCACCATTGCTGGCTATATCGCGGGCTTCGCGCTGCTGTTCCTGATCTGGCATCTGGCGGCGAGTTTCCTGGTGCGCTCCACCCTGTTTCCACCGCCCATGCCGGTGTTGGAACGTGGCTGGATGCTGATTGAAGAAGGCATTCTGCAGGAACAGATTATCGCATCGCTCAGGCGCATCGCGCAGGGTTTCCTGCTAGGGTCAGCGATTGGTATTCCGATCGGGCTCGCGATTGGGTCCTTCAAGCCGGTGCGCTGGCTGCTGGAACCCTGGACTGAATTCTTCCGCTTCATCCCGGCCGTTGCCATGATCACGGTCGCGGTGATCTGGTTTGGCATTGGTGAGGAAAGCAAGGTCTTTCTGATTGCCTATACCACCATTTTTGTCGTGATCATCTCGACCGCTGCCGGCGTGGGTGCGGTGGGGCGGGACAAGATCAGGGCCGCGCAATGCTTGGGGGCCAATCGTTGGCAAGTGTTTGGCCTGGTCGCGCTGCCGGCGACCGTGCCCTATATCCTGACCGGCATGCGGCTTGCCATGTCCAATGCCTTCGTCACTATTGTGGCGGCAGAGCTGATCGCTTCCAATGATGGGCTTGGCAAGATGCTATGGGATGCCAGGCTTTTCATGCAGATCGAGGATATTTTCGTGGCCCTGGTCGCGCTTGGGCTGCTGGGCTTCGCGACCGATCGCAGCTTTCGCTTTCTGATCCGCGCCTTTGCGGGGCGCTTCAACGCAACCGTCTAAAGGGAGATTTCACCATGCTTCGTCGTTCACTTCTGGCGCTGCCGGCTGCTGCTGCGGGCGCCTATATCCTGCCCGCTTCCGCGCAAGCGCCCACCAAGATCACCATCGCCACCGGCGTTGATCCTTCCTTCGCGCAATTCTATGTCGCGAGGGAAGGCGGCTTCTTTGAACGCAATGGGCTGGATGTGACGGTGAATACCGGGCCATCGGGCAGTGCGATGATTGCGTTTTTGATCGGCAATCAGATCAATTCCGCCTATGGCGCCGAACAGGCCGGCGTTTCCGCCCATGTGCGTGATCCCAATGTGGTGGCTGTGGCGGAAGGGGTTGCGCTCATGCGCTGGCTTTCCGTGCTGGGCCGCAATGTCGAGAATATGGAAGCGCTCAAGGGAAAGCGCGTGGGTGTTGCGCGCGGCACGGGCAGTGAGACCTTCTGGCTTTCCGTTGTGTCACGGCTTGGATTGAACCAGGCTGATTACACCATTGTGAATGTCGAAGCGCCGGAAATGGTCGCCGCCATGGAACGCGGCAATATTGACGCCTTCGTCGTTTGGGAGCCCTGGCCGACGCGCGCCATGCGCGCCATTCCGGGCAGCAAGATTCTGCTCAGCAATGACCAGATCGCGATTCAAAGCAATTACGTCTATGTAAACAAGGGATGGGCGGAAGCGAACCGCGCCACCACGGAACGCCTGATGCGGTCTTTGGTGCAGGCAACGGATTTCATTGCCAGCAATCGCGACCAGGCGGTGCAGCAGGTGGCGCGTTTCCTGCGCCAAGATCGCGCCTTTATCGCTGAGCTGATGGGCAAGGTCGAATATCGCATGAACCTGACCAATGACAGTGTTGCCTTCATGCAGCGCGCGATTGATCAGCTGCGCGGCATGAACCGGCTGGATCGTCCCGTCACCACTGATCAGGTGATCTGGAAGGATCCGCTGAGCTGGGTGGCAGCCGATCGCGTCAAGATCTGAGAGGCCAGCGTGGCGCTGATTTTCCGCCGCGCCACGCGGGGGGATTTGCCCGCCATCATCGCGCTTTTGGCCGATGACATGCTGGGTCAGGGGCGAGAGGATGCCGCTGACCCACCGAACCCTGCCTATATCGCGGCCTTTGCCGCGATTGATGCTGACGCCAATCAATGCCTGGCCGTGGTGGAAGATGCCGGTCAGGTGATTGGCTGTTTGCAACTCAGCTTTATTCCGGGTCTGTCACGGCTTGGCATGTGGCGCGGCCAGATCGAAGGCGTGCGCATTGCCGCCGACCGGCGCGGCGATGGGCTCGGCCGGCAAATGTTCGCCTGGGCCATCGCCGAATGTCGCGCCCGCGGTTGCGGGCTGGTGCAACTCACCACCGATAAGCAAAGGCCCGAAGCGCGGCGCTTTTACGAAAGCCTCGGTTTCGTGGCGAGCCATGAAGGCATGAAGCTGACGCTCTAGATTCTGATCAAGCGGCGCGGAGATGCCCGGGGTTGAACAAGCCACCAGGGTCCAAGGCTTCCTTCACCCGCGCGCTGATCTTGGCCAGTGGTGCCGCTTCTTCGGGCAAGACCGGCACGGCAAGGCGGAGCGATTCTGGCGCGCGGAACAACATGGCCGCCCCGGCTTCAGCCTCAGCCGCCGCGCTGATCGCGGCGTGATTGGCAATGCTCGGTGCTGCGGCAATCCAAACCAGGCCGCCGCCCCAATCCAGCATGGTGCGCCCACCGATCGCATCCGCTGCAGCAGCGATGCGCGGCCCGGCGGAGGGCCGTACCGAAACCCGCCAGATCGCTTCACCGGGTATGGCCTGAAGCGGTTCCACTTCCCGCACGCTGCGCCAGAAAGCGCGGCTTTCGGCATCCTCAATCACACGCTGTGTGCCAAAACTACCCAGCACGCCGCGCAGCTTTTCCATGCGATACGTGACTGAGGCTGCGAAATCCTCAAGCCGTAACGACGCAACAACGTGATCCCTTTGCGGCAATGCGGCAGCGGCTGAAACACCAAAGGGGCTGCCAAGCCCGGCGGACAGCGCGGCCACAGCGCTGGCAAGATCAGGCGTTTCAATGATCAGCGTTGCACTGGTCTCGGGCTTTGGCAGCACCTTGAGCGTCACTTCCGTAATCACGCCAAGCGTGCCGTAAGACCCCGATAGCAGCTTGCATAAATCAAGCCCGGTGACGTTCTTTAAAACGCGCCCGCCGGAACGGATCGCCTCACCCGCACCATTGATGAAGCGCAGTCCCATCACATGATCGCGCGTTGCGCCCCAAGCAATGCGCCGCGGCCCGGAAAGATTAGCTGCCACCACGCCCCCAATGCTGGGCGCCGCGGAGGTGCCAAAAACCCCATTCAAATAGGGCGATTCAGCAATCAATTGCTGGCCTTTCTCGGCCAGAGCAGCTTCGATTTCAGCGAGTGGCGTGCCAGCACGCGCGCTGATGATCAGCTCCGCCGGGCGATAGAGCGTGATACCGGTCAGCGCCCGCGTGGAAAGGTTACGCGCGGCCTGCACGGGGCGCAGTATGCCGCGCTTTGACCCATGCCCTTCAATCGCCAGCGGTTCGCGCGCCGCCTGCGCTGCCTGCACCGCGGCGATGATGCCGGCCTCATCCGCGGGTGCAATAATGGTGCTCATTCGGCAGCGAGTGCGGGCGCCAGCGCGCCTTGTAATGGGAATACCTTGGCAGGGTTGAGCAACCAGGCAGGATCAAAAGCGGTTTTTATGGCGCGCTGCTGCGCCAATTCATGCGGCGCGAATTGCACGGTCATGAGGTCGCGCTTTTCGACGCCAACGCCATGCTCACCCGTCAGGCAGCCGCCCACTTCCACGCAAAGCTTCAGGATATCGGCGCCAAAGGCCTCAGCGCGGCGGAAGCTATCCGCATCATTCGCGTCAAACATGATCAGCGGATGCAGATTGCCATCACCGGCATGGAACACATTGGCGACCTTCAAGCCGTATTGATCACTCATCTCCCCAATGCGCTTCAGCACGCGCGGCAATTCGCTGGTCGGGATGGTGCCATCCATGCAGAGGTAATCCGGGCTGATGCGCCCAACCGCGCCAAAGGCGCCCTTGCGGCCTTTCCAGATGGCAAGGCTTTGTTCCGCGGTCTCGGCCACCTTCAGGCTGATCGGATCGAAGCGCGCGCAGATATCCTTGATGCGCGCGAGCAAAGCATCCTGCTCAGCGATGCTGCCTTCAACCTCAATGATCAGCATGGCTTCCGCATCCAAGGGATAACCAGCATGGGCAAAGGCTTCACAGGCATGGATGCAGGGCTTGTCCATGAATTCCAGTGCGACTGGAATAATGCCGCTGCCAATAATGGCATCCACCGCAGCGCCGGCGATTTCGATGGAATTGAAGGCAGCCAACATGGCGCGCGCGCCTTCGGCACTGCGCAGGATGCGCACGGTCACTTCCGTCACAATGCCCAATTGGCCTTCACTGCCGGTAATCAGCCCAAGCCAATCATAGCCCGCGGCATCAAGATAGGTGCCGCCAATCTCCAGTACTTCACCTTCAATGGTGACGAATTTCACGCCGAGCAGATTATTCGCCGTCACGCCATATTTCAGGCAATGCGCACCACCTGAATTCATCATCACATTCCCGCCAATCATGCAGGCAAGCTGTGATGAGGGATCGGGTGCGTAGAAGAAACCCTCAGCCTCCACCGCCTTGGTGATGCCGATATTCGTCACACCCGCACCCACCACTGCGTAGCGATCCGCGTAATTGATTTCGTGAATGGCATTAAGCCGCATGAGGCCAACCACCACCGCATCCGCCAAGGGCAAAGCGCCACCGGAAAGGCTGGTCCCCGCCCCGCGCGGCACCACACGAATGCCCTGTTCATGGCAATAGCGCAGCACCGCCGCGACCTGTTCGGTCGAAGAAGGCAGCACAACCGCCAGCGGCATTTGCCGATAGGCCGCAAGCCCATCGGTTTCATAGGGCTTCAGGCGAATCCCTTCCGTAATCACGCCATCGCCAGGCACAAGCGCTTGGAGCGCCGCGACGATTTCCGCACGACGGGCAAGAATCTCAGGCTTTGGAGCGGGCAGAGCGATCATGACGGCTTCCTGTGGGTATCCCGAAAATGCACATCTGGCTGGCCATGGGCAAGGGCCAGACGCATCTAGCAGGCAATGCCCCTTTGGCGAAGTGCGGCGAGAACCCGCCCCGCGCAGTCTTCAGCGCTGGCTTCCCCGGTGTTTAGCAGAATATCGGGGGTTTCGGGCGGTTCATATGGGCTGCCCAGGCCGGTGAAATTTGGAATGAGCCCAGCCTTCGCCTTGGCGTAGAGCCCTTTGGGGTCACGCGCCATGCAGGTTTCAATCGGCGCATCAACATGAATTTCCAGGAAATCCTGAGCACCGATCAATTCACGCAGCATTTGCCGATCCGCCCGAAACGGGGAGATGAAGGAAGCGAGCACAATCAGCCCCGCATCCATCATCAGCTTCGCCACTTCGCCGGCACGGCGGATATTTTCAACGCGATCCGCAGCTGTGAAGCCAAGATCTCGGTTCAGCCCATGGCGAAGGTTATCACCATCCAGGCTGTAGCAATGCCGCCCGGCAGAGAATAGCGCCTGTTCCACCAGATTAGCGATGGTGGATTTGCCGGAACCGGAAAGCCCCGTGAACCACAAAAGCATGGGCCGCTGCCCATTGCGTTCAGCCCGTGCGGCGCGATCAATGATGAAGTTGGCAATGTGAATATTGCTGGCGCGGCGCAGCGCATGGCGAATCATGCCAGCCGCCACCGTTTCATGGGTAAACCGATCCACCAGGATGAAGCCACCGGTTGCACGATTTTCGCCGTAACTGTCGAAGGTGATCGGCTTCAACGTTGCCAGGTGGCAAAGCCCCAAATCATTCATCTGAAGCGTGCGTGCGGCGATATGATTGCCTGTGTTCACGTCAATGCCATGCCGGAGTGACGTAATGCGCGCCTGTGTCCATTCCTGACTGATGCGGAGCAGATAATCCCGCCCCGGCAGCATTGGTTCAGTCCCCATCCAGAGAATATCGGCGGCGATTTGATCGGCAATCTCGGGTGGCGATTCAGGCGTGACCAGCATGTCACCGCGGGCGATATCAATCTCATCGCCAAGCGTCAGCGTTACCGCCTCGCCTGCAATCGCTTCAGGCAGATCGCCATCAGCGGTGACAATGCGCTGCACTTGGGCAGTGCGGCCGCTGCCGGCCAGGCGGATATCCTGCCCAGCCGCAATCCGCCCGGAAGCGACGGTGCCGGAAAAACCGCGAAAGGATGCATCCGGCCGATTGACCCATTGCACGGGGAAGCGGAAGGGTTTGGCGGCGTGATCCGACAGCACCTCAACCTCCTCAAGATGCTGCAGCAGGCACGGGCCTTGATGCCAGGGCGTATTCTGCGAAGGGTTCGTCACATTATCCCCGAGCCGCGCGCTCAAAGGGATGGGCAGGATTTCCCGAAAGCCGAGACCTCCAGCAAAAGCGCTGTATTCATCAGAGATTTTATCAAACCGCAGGCGATCAAAAGCGACCAAATCCATCTTATTGACCGCCAGCACAATATTGCGAATGCCAAGCAGTGAGCAGATCAGCGAATGCCGTTTGCTCTGCGGCAAAAGGCCCTTGGATGCGTCAACAAGAATGATGGCGAGCGACGCGGTGGAAGCGCCAGTTGCCATATTGCGCGTATATTGCTCATGGCCAGGTGTATCGGCGACAATGAAACTGCGGCGCGGCGTGGCGAAATAGCGATAGGCAACATCAATGGTAATGCCCTGCTGGCGCTCAGCCTCCAGCCCATCCAGCAGCAGGGCAAAATCAATCTCCCCGCCGGTGGTGCCGTGGCGCCGGCTGTCGCGGGTAAGCGCTGCATAGGTATCTTCAAAAATCAGCCCGCATTCATGCAGCAGCCGCCCGATCAGGGTAGATTTGCCGTCATCCACCGAACCGCAGGTGATGAAGCGGAGTAAATCGCGTTGCGCGGGCATCAGAAATAGCCCTCACGCTTTTTGCGTTCCATCGAAGCGTCCGTGTCATTATCAATCAAGCGTCCTTCGCGTTCACTGCTGCGTGCTGCGCGCATTTCCGAGATAATGTCCGCAAGTGTGGCCGCTGTGCTTTCCACCGCGCCGGAAAGCGGGTAGCAGCCAAGGGTGCGGAAGCGTACCATTCTGGTTTCAGGCGTTTCGCCTTGCTCCAGCGGCAGCCGCTCATCATCCAGCATGATCCAAGTGCCGGCGCGGCGCACCACGGGCCGCGGCGCCGCGAAATAGAGCGGCACAACCGCGATTTCCTCGGCCGCAATATAGTCCCACACATCATATTCAGTCCAATTGGACAGGGGAAAAATGCGCATGCTTTCCCCCTGGTGGATCCGCGTATTGAACAAGGACCATAATTCGGGCCGTTGTGCGCGCGGGTCCCAGACATGGCCTGGCCCACGGAAGGAAAAGACGCGTTCCTTCGCGCGGGATTTTTCCTCATCACGCCGCGCACCGCCAAAGGCGGCATCAAAGCCGTATTTATCGAGAGCTTGGCGCAAGGCTTCGGTCTTCATCACCTGCGTATGGAGTGCAGAGCCGGAAGAGACAGGATTGATGCCGCGTGCGAGGCCTTCCTGATTGGTATGCACCAGTAATTCCAGCCCGAGGCGTTCCGCCACGCCATCACGGAAGCGGATCATTTCCTTGAATTTCCAGGTGGTATCAATGTGCAATAACGGGAAAGGCGGCTTGCCGGGGAAGAAGGCCTTCAGCGCCAAATGCAATAACACGCTGCTATCCTTGCCGATGGAATAGAGCAGTACCGGTCGGCGAAAGGCAGCGGCACCTTCGCGCAGAATACCGATGGCTTCCGCTTCCAGGCGCGCAAGATGGGGGGTGAGACGTTGTTTTACCGGCATCGCTTCAAAATAGCATCGTGACCGCCGCTTTCAACCGCGCCTCATTTCGCGAGCCACCCGCCATCTACCGGCAGGGCAATGCCGGTTGTGAAACTCGCCGTATCGCTCGCCAGATAAAGCACGCCATCCGCCACTTCTTCCGGCCGGCCGAAACGCCCCATGGCGTGCCGGGCACGAGATGTGGCGCGGGCCGCTTCCGGATCCGCGCGGCGGTTCATGCTGCGCGCAAGCAAGGGCGTATCAATCGCCCCCGGCACAATCGCATTCACGCGAATATTGTCGGCAACAAAATCAAGCGCCATGACGCGGGTCAGGCTCAATATCGCACCCTTGGCGGCGATATATGAACTGTTGCCGGCACCACCCGCGATGGCGAGCTGTGATCCGGTGGTGATGATCGCCCCACCCCCCTGGCGCTTCATGGCGGGAATGACGGCGCGCGCCCAAAGCCAGGTGCCGCCGACATGGACGCGAAACACCGCATCCCAATCCTCAGGTTTGGTGTCCAGCACTGTGCCGCCGACTGAAAACCCCGCTGCCGCAAACAGGATATCAATGCGCCCATAATGCTGCAGGATAACCGCCGCATCTTCATCCGCTGCACCCGGGGCGCCAACATCGGAAACGCGCGTCAGTGCGCCGCCAATAAGCTTGGCAGTTTCCTCAACCGCTGCCGCGTCGCGGTCCACCAGCGCGAGCTTGGCGCCTTCCTTGGCAAACAACACGGCGGTCGCGCGACCAATACCGGAACCAGCGCCGGTGATGACTGCAATCTTGTCCTTCAAACGCATGGTATACTCCTGAATGCAATGTTCATTACGGTAGCCGCTTGGCGTCCCGCCGCTGTTCATAGGCTTTGGCATGCAATAACGCTGCTTCGTGCACAGCGCTTGGCAGCCCATGGCGGCGCGCTGCTTCCAGCAGAAAGCCCAGGATATGGTCGGCTTCGATCCGCCCGCCCGCTTCCAAATCACGCAGCATGGAGGCTGTATAGGCGCTGGCATCATCGCCAAAAACACCGCGATATTGCTGCATAAAGGCATCACTTACGGGGAAGCCCTCTGCGGCGGCGATGGCGGCATTGGCCTCAAGTACGCCATGCATGAAGGCAATGCCACCTGGCGCGCGCGCGACTTCACCGACATTGGCGCGCATCAACACGGTGCAGATGGCACTGGTGCCAAGATGCACCAGCTTTTCCCACATCTGCGCCATGATATTGGGCACGGCGGTCGCGACCATGCCGGGTGCTGCGCTGAAAGCGCCCGCTATGCGTTCAACCCGCGCACTTATGCCGCCCGTGATTTCGCCAAAAGTCAGCCAACGCCAATCATTCAAATGCCGGATCGTGCCATCGGGCGCGAGGCTCGCCTGGATTTTCGCGATCCCGCCCAAAACACGATCTTGCCCAAAGGCGCGGCATAGCGCCTCGATATGGCTGATGCCGTTCAGTACTGGGATGATGGCGGTACGCGCATCAATGGCTGGACGGATTGTCTCCATCGCTTCAGCCAAATCATAGGCCTTGCAGGTCAGCAGCACCACATCCCATCCGGGTTGCAGCGCATCAGGGGTGATGCAAGCAACCTTGGCCTGATAATCGCCCAGGGGGCTCAATATCCGCAAACCATCCTGCCCCAGAACTGCAGCGCGCTTTGGCCGTACCAGAAAACAGGGATCAAGCCCGGCCTGATGCAGGCGCCCGCCAAAATACCCGCCCAAGGCGCCCGCGCCCAAAATCAAAATCCGCATCCGACCCCCATGCACAGCAGCGACATCAGGCTAGCGCAAAGCGCCTTCCCTGCGAATGCCGGGCAAGCCCGTTACCTTCGGATAATTTCCGGGACATGCACAATGCGAAAACCCTGCTATGTTGTGCCGATGCGGAAATGGCTCCTTGCCCTTCTTCTATTGCTTGGTGCGGGCGCTGCCTGGTGGGCAGCCGGCCTCCCACGCCCATCTTTCCTTGAGGCGGATAACCGCGCCGGTGCGCCGCGCCTTCGGACCGCCATGCTGGATCGCGGTTCCATCACCGCCGTGGTGGCGGCGACAGGTACGGTTAACCCAGTGACGCTGGTGCAGGTGGGCAGCCAGCTTTCTGGCCAGATCCGCGAATTGCTAGCGGATTTCAACTCGAAGGTGCGGGCCGATCAACCCATCGCGCAATTGGACACGGCGACCCTTGAAGCCCGCCGCGCGGCGGCCGAGGCTGATGTGCACGCTGCCGCCGCGCAAATTGCCGTCACCCGCGCGCAGGCGGAACGTGCGGTCGCGGATCACGCGCAAGCCAGGGCGCAGATTGAAGCCGTGCGCGCCGCGCTTCTGGGCGCTGAGGCCAGCCTGCGCGATGCGGAAGTTGAAGCAGCACGCACCGCCGAATTGCGCGCCCGCGGTGTGGGGACGGAACGCGAAGCCCTGCGTGCTGGCTTCACGGCTGATCGGCTGCGCGCCGCTGTAGCGCAGGCCCAGGCCGATGTTTCCCGCGCCGATGCGGGGCTTTTGGCCGCTGCCGCCGCAGCCCGCACCGCCGAAGCGCAGGTTGAAGCCGCCATTGCTGCGCGCGAACAAAGGGTTGCGCAGTTGCGCCAGGTGGAGGTTGATCTGCGCAACGCCACGATCAAATCGCCAATTGATGGCATTGTCGTGTCCCGCAATATTGATGTCGGGCAGACCGTCGCGGCTTCCTTCCAATCGCCCATCCTGTTTCAGATCGCCGCCAGCCTGGATGAGATGGAAGTGCATGCAACGGTAGATGAGGCTGATATTGGCCGCGTTCGCGCGGGCCAGGAAGTGACCTTCACGGTGGCTTCCTACCCCAATGAGACGCTGCGCGGCCGTGTCAAGGAAATCCGCCTGGCAGCAACCACGGTGCAGAATGTGGTGACCTATACCGTTGTGGTGACCACACCCAATGCCTCTGGCCGCTTACTGCCCGGCATGACGGCAACTTTGCGTATCATTACCGATATCCGCAATGATGTGCTGCGCGTGCCCAATGCGGCGCTGCGCTGGCGCCCGGCTGGTAGTACAGGCGGCTCAAGTGGCGCGCCGCAGGCGCAAGCTGGTGGCCAGCAAATGGATCAGGCGCTGGCACAGCTCACGGATTTGACCGAAGCGCAGCGCACTGAAATCGAAGCCGCGCGAGCGGAAATGCGCACGCGCATGGCGGCCCTTCCACAGGACCCCGATGCCCGGCGCCAGCAAGCGCAAGCCGCACGCCAACGCCTGATCGCACGCCTGAATGCAGTGCTGACACCTGATCAACGCGCGCGCCTTGCCGCGCTGCGCGGCAATGCTGCGGCCGGCCAAGCCGGCACGGTTTGGGTGCAGGAAGGGGAGGCACCGCCACGCGCCGCGCAACTGCGCATCGGGCTTTCCGATGGCAGCGTCACTGAAATCCTCAGCGGTGATATCGCCGAGGGTACAGCGGTGATCATTGGTCAGGAACGCGCCGGCGCCGCGCCTGCAGCTGCCACGCGGCGGCTTTTCTGATGCCATGACGGCTTTGATTGAAACCACCGGCCTTACGAAGCATTACCCGGCCGGTGAGGGTGTGGTCGCCGCGCTGCAGGATGTCTCGCTTTCCATCGCACCGGGGCGTTTTGTCGCCGCCATGGGGCCATCGGGTTCCGGTAAATCCACCTTCCTCAATCTGATCGGCTGCCTGGATCGCGCCACGCGCGGCAACTACCGCCTGATGGGTGAGGAGGTTGAGGCGCTATCGCATGACCGGCTGGCTGATCTGCGCAGTCGGCGGCTTGGTTTTGTCTTTCAATCCTTCAATCTGCTGCCGCGGGCGGATGCGCTGGCCAATGTCGAATTACCGTTGATTTATCGCGGCATGCCAAGGCGGCTCAGGCGCGAACGTGCGGCGGCGGCGCTGGCGGCGGTGGTCCTTTCCGATCGCATGCATCACCGCCCAACGCAGCTTTCCGGCGGGCAGCAGCAGCGCGTGGCGATTGCACGCGCCATTGTAGGCAGCCCGGATCTGATCCTGGCGGATGAACCGACCGGCGCCTTGGATACGCGCACCGGGCTTTCCATCATGGCGCTGTTTCAGGCGCTCAATCGCGATGGTGTTGGCATTCTGATGGTGACGCATGATGCCGATGTTGCGCGCTTTGCCGAACGCGTGCTGCGTTTCCGTGATGGGCGGCTGATCGCAGATGAAACGCAAATCCCCGCCGATGCCGCCGCCGCACTCGCCGCCCTGCCTGAGGCTGATGCAGCAGCATGACTGCGCTTCTGCCCCCGATCACTACCGCTGCCAGGCGCGGCATTGATGTGCTGGAAGCTTTGCGCGGCGCGCTATCGGCGCTTTCGGCGAATCTGTTGCGCTCCATCCTGACAGCGCTTGGCATTTTCATCGGTGTCGCCGCTGTCATTGCGACCGTGGCGGTGGGGGAAGGGGCGCGGCGGCAGGTACTGGCGCAGATCCAATCGCTGGGCGCCAATCTGCTGATTGTCTGGGGCGGCAGCGCCACCATGGGTGGCGTGCGGCTTGGCGCGGGCGGGCGTTCCAATCTTTCCTGGGATGATGCGGCGGCGATTGCGCGTGAGATTCCGGAAGTGCAGGTGGCAGCGGGTTCCATTCGCCAGACCTTTCAAGTGGTGGCAGGCAACCAGAATTGGTCCACCACCGTATTGGCGACCGAACCCGATTACTTCACTGCGCATGAATGGGTGGCCGATGGCGGGCGCCTATTCTCCCCCGAAGAAGCCGCCGGTGGGCGCAAGGTGGTGATCCTGGGTGCCACCGTGGCCGAGATGTTGTTCGCCGAAGAAGACCCTGTGGGGCGCGAAATTCGCATTCGACAAACGCCGTTTGAGGTGATTGGCGTCATGGCGCGCAAGGGCCAGAATCCCATGGGCCAGGATCAGGACGATACGGTTTTTGTGCCCTATTGGACCGCGCGGCGTAGCGTGATGGGCGCATCGCGCGCCAATGCGCGCCAAGTCGGCGTGATTTCCGTGAAGGTCCATGAAGGTGAGAATATGGCGGCGGCGGAAGAAGCGATCCGCGCCCTGATGCGCCAGCGCCATCGCGTCGCTGCCAATGAACCGGATAGTGTTTCCATCCGCAATCTTTCGGATATCCAGGCCACGCGTGATGCTTCGGCGCGTACGCTTTCAACCTTGCTTGCCTCTGTCGCCGCAGTATCGCTGCTGGTGGGTGGCATTGGCGTGATGAACATCATGCTGGTGAGTGTCACGGAACGCACGCGCGAAATTGGCCTCAGGCTCGCGATCGGGGCGCGGCGACGTGATGTGCTGGCGCAATTTCTGTTGGAAGCGGTGATGCTGGCGCTGCTGGGGGGCGCGGCTGGGGTGCTCGCGGGGATCGCGCTATCGCATGTTCTGGCCGATGTGGCGGGCTGGCCGGTACTGGTCCGGGCCGATGCGGTCCTGATTGCGGTTGGCGTTTCGGCGCTGACGGGCCTGTTCTTCGGCTTCTGGCCGGCGCGCCGTGCGGCGCATTTGGACCCGATAACGGCGCTCAGGCACGAATAACCCCCTTCCGTTTCGGCGCTGCGCGCGGCAGGATCAGCCAGAAGCCAAACAAGGGGAAAGCCATGACCAAGGTCATCATTACCTGCGCCGTCACCGGTGCCATCCACACGCCTTCCATGTCGGATTACCTGCCGATCACGCCGAAGGAGATTGCGGAACAATCCATCGCGGCGGCGGAAGCGGGCGCTTCCATCATCCATTTGCATGCGCGGGACCCGCAAAATGGCCAACCCACGCCGGACCCCAAGGTCTTCATGCAATTCCTGCCCGTCATCAAGCAATCCACCGATGCGGTGATCAATATCACCACCGGCGGCGGGCTTGGCATGACTTTGGATGAAAGGCTGGCCGCGCCATTGCTGGCGAAACCCGAAATGTGCAGCCTGAATATGGGCTCCATGAATTTCAACATCGCGCCATCGGCGGCGCGGGTGAGGAAATTCAAATATGATTGGGAAAAGCCCTATCTTGAAGGCACCACCAATTACATCTTCCGCAATACCTTCCAGGATATCGAACAGGTCGTGGAACGGCTTGGCAAGGCGCATGGCACGCGCTTTGAATTTGAATGTTACGATGTCGGGCATTTGTACAACCTGGCCCATATGCTGGACCGCAAGATTGTTGAACCGCCGCTGTTCACCCAGACCATTTTCGGCATTCTGGGCGGTATCGGTGCTGAACCGCGCAACCTGATGTTCATGAAGGAAACGGCGGATCGGCTTTTCGGCAAGGATTATGTATGGTCTGTGCTGGCGGCGGGGCGCAACCAAATGCCCTTCACCACCATGGCTGGCATGCTGGGCGGCAATGTCCGCGTTGGGCTGGAAGACAGCCTTTGGCTCGGCAAGGGCGTGCAGGCGAAATCCAATGCCGAACAAGTCGCCAAAATCCGCCGCATCCTGGAAGAACTTAGTCTCGAAATCGCCACACCGGCGGAAGCACGCGAAATGCTGAAGCTCAAGGGCGGTGATCTGGTCGGCTTCTGAAGCGCTTTCTAAAAACAGGGAGGCCGCGCCATGGCCGAGAAATACACCGTCGCCGATCTGGTGGCGGAATTCCTGCCGCAGATTGGTGTTTCGACCGTCTTCGGCATTGTGTCCGTGCATAATATTCCGATGCTGGATGCAATCGGCCAACGTAACCGCCTGCGTTATGTGAAGGCGCGTGGTGAGATGGGCGGCGCGCATATGGCGGATGCCTATGCGCGCGTTACCGGCCATTTGGGCGTGATCTTCACCAGCACGGGGCCAGGCATGGCCAATGCCATCCCTGGCCTGGTGGAAGCGCGTTTTGCGGGAAGCCCTGTGCTGCATATCACTGGGCAAACGGCAACGCGCTTCATTGATCGAGACGTCGGCACGGTGCATGACGTGCCAGGGCAAACCCAGGCGCTCGCTGCGGTGTGCAAGGCCGCTTATCGTGTTCGCAGTGCCGGTGAAGCCTTCGGCGTTCTAGTGCGCGCGGCGGCGGAAGCGCTCTCAGCACCGCGCGGACCGGTTTCGGTTGAAATCCCGATTGATCTGCAACGCACGCCCATCGCGCGCCCTGCTGGGTTGGATGCGCTGGTGCTGCCCATCACCGCGCCGCTGCCGCCCAATCCGGCGGAATTGGATGAAGCAGTTGCCATCCTGTCCAAAGCCAAACGCCCCATGATTTGGCTTGGCAATGGCGCCAAGCAGGCGGGTGCGGAAGCGGCGCGCTTGATGGCACTTGGCTTTGGTGCGGTGTCTTCCTGGAATGGTCGCGGCATCATTCCGGAAGATCACCCCATGACGCTCGGTGCGCTGCATGGCAATGGATCGCCGCGCGTGCAGGAATTTTATGGCTCGGTGGATGCCATGCTGGTCGTGGGGTCACGGCTGCGCGGGCATGAGACGATGGATTTCAACATGAAGCTGCCTGAGACGCTGATCCGCGTGGATGGCGATGCGGCGGCCAATGGGCGCGGCTATGCGTCTTCGCTGTTTGTCCATGGCGATGCGGCCGTGACCATGGCGGTACTTGCGGATCGGCTGGCGGGCAAGATGTCCATTGATCCGGGCTTCGCGGCGGATTTCGCCGCGCTGAAATCGCGTGCGGGTCAGGAATATCGCGAAACGCTAGGCCCCTATCAGGGCTTTCCGGATGCGGTGCGCGCCGCGCTGCCGCGTGATGGGGTTTGGGTGCGTGATATCACCATTTCAAACTCCACCTGGGGCAATCGCATTTTCCCGATTTATGACCCGCGCAATGCGGTGCATCCGGTGGGTGCGGCGATTGGTCCTGGCCTCGCGCTTGGCATTGGCGCCGCCCTTGGCGCGGGCGGGCGCAAGACGATTACCATGGTGGGCGATGGCGGCTTCGCGCTTGGCATGAATGAGCTTTGGGCCGCCACACAGGAAAAGGCCGAATTGGTCACCATGGTAATGAATGATCGCGGCTATGGCGTGATACGTCACATTCAGGATGCGCTCGCTGATGGGCGTTTGTTTGGCGATGATATTCTGAACCCGAATCTGGAAGGTTTGGCTGCCTTGGCCGGCATGCCGTATTTCCGCATTAGCAAAGCAGAGGAAGTGACGGAGGTGCTGAAAAAAGCTCTCGCGGTTTCCGGCCCTGCGCTGGTGGAGGTTGACATGATCGCGATCGGTCCCTTCCCGCCCTATGCGCCTTTCAACACCATGGGCAAGCATGCGGAACGCGCGGCGCGTTGATGGCGATGAAGCAAGCGCAGATCATTTCCCATCGCGGCGGCGCCTATCTTTGGCCGGAGAATAGCCTGCTTGCCTTTCGCCAAAGCCTCACCTTGCCGGTGGAGGTTCTGGAATGCGATGTGCATCCTTCTGCCGATGGCGTGCCCATGGTGCATCATGATGTCACGCTGGAACGCATGACCGACCTGGCTGGGCCTTTGGTGACGCGCAGCGCCGCTGAGCTTGGCAAGGCACGCTTTCGCGGCGCGCCGGAAGAAGGCATCCCGACACTCGCCGCGCTAGCACGGCTTGTGGCGCCCAGCGACAAGCTGCTGCGCGTGGAAGTGAAGGGGGATCGCGACCACAAACCGTATCCGGACTTCCTGCCACGTGTGCTGCGCGTTTTGGAAGCGGAAGGCATGCTCGCGCGCAGCATTATCATCGCCTTTCACGGCGTCACGGCAGCGGCGGCAGCGCAGAAAAAACGCCTGGCCGGTGCGATTTGGCTGGTGAATAGCCCTATTCTGGCAAGCCTGGGGCCGGATGCCTGCATGGCGGCAGCGCGCGCGCTTGGCGTGACCGGGTGCGAATGTTCCATGGGCGATGTCACACCCGCCTTCATTGCGGCGGCGCGCAAGGCGGGCCTCACCACCGGTGTCTGGGCGGCGAATCATCGTGCGGAAATCGAAAAGGCGCTCGATCTCGGCGTGGATGCTTTTGCCACTGATGATCCGCCGCTCGCGATTGAACTCAGAAAGGCGCGCGGCTGATGCGCATTGCCGCACTGGATTTTCTGGGGGTGAATGTCACGCCCAAGACCAATTGGTGCTTTGTTGTGCTGCGCCTGGAAGATGGCCGGTCTGGTATTGGCGAAATCACGCTCTCAGACCACGAGGCATTGCTGGAAGCCGAAGTGGCGCGCCTATCCGCAACGCTGAAGGGCCAGGATGCGAGCGCACGCAATCGCCTGGCGCGCCTGCTGCCACATGCGCCGGCAGGCTTGGTTGCGCATACGGTGATTTCCGGTCTGGAACAGGCGCTATGGGATGTGGCGGGGCAGGAAGCGGGCCTGCCCATCCACGCCATGCTCGGCGGAGTCTTTCGCGAAAGCGTGCCGCTTTATGCCAATATCAATCGCGGCGCTTCGCCACGCACGCCCGCCGGTTTTGCTGATGCCGCCAGGCGCGCGGTGGCGGCCGGCTTTCGTGCAGTCAAACTCGCCCCTTTTGAGCCCATGGTCTGGGAAGATGCGGTGGAGTCATCACAACGCGCGGCCTATGCCGAAGGTCTTGCGCGCATCGCCGCGGTACGGGATTCGGTGGGCAGCGCGATTGACGTCATGGTGGATGCGCATTGGCGTTTTTCGCCCAGCGGCGCGGCGGCGCTGATCCGCGATGTCGCGCCCTTCAACCTTTTCTGGCTGGAATGCCCGGTGGCAGAAGCAAATCACGCCGCCATCGCGCGCCTGCGCGGCATGGCGAATGATCGCGGCATGCGCCTCGCGGGCGCGGAAACGCTCGCCGGGCTCGGCGCCTACCGGCGCATCATCGAAGCCGGCTGCTATGATGTGCTGATGCCGGATATCAAATATGCCGGCGGGCATGAGGAAATTCGCCGCATCGCCGCCCTTGCCCATACTGCGGGGATTGAGATTGCGCCGCATAACCCAACGGGGCCGATATGCCATGCGCATTCGGTACATCTTTGTGCAACTTTGCCCAATCTTTTGCCGCTGGAAGTGCAATTCGGCGAAACGGAGCGTTTCTTCACCATGATCACCGGCCATGATTTGCGCTTTCAAAGCGGGACAGCCAGCTTGCCGCAAGCGCCTGGGCTTGGCGTGCAATTGGATGAAGGCAGCGCGCGGCTTTCGCCCTGGCAGCCCATGGCGCAGCCCTGGCTGGACCCGAGGCTCGGCTGATGCCGCTTTGGGTTGCCGCCACCGTCACCGCCGCGCTGTTTCAAACCTGGCGCACCGCCTTGCAGCAAAGGCTGCGCGGGCAGCTATCCGTCAATGCCGCTGCTGTGGTGCGCTATCTTTACGGCGTGCCGGTCGGCATGGTGCTGGTCGGGCTCTATCTGTTGATCTTTGGCGGTGCGCTTTCCGCGCCGACGCCGATGTTCTTCCTTTATGCCGCGCTCGGCGGGCTTGGGCAGATCATCGGTACCAATCTGCTCATCATGTCCTTCGCGCATCGCGGTTTTGCCGTCGGTACCGCCTACGCCAAGACGGAAGCGGTGCAGGCGGCCTTCCTTGCGCTTTTGCTGCTGGGTGAGAATTTCGCGCCACTCGCCTGGGCGGGTATTGCGGTCTCAGTCGGCGGCACGCTTTATCTTTCGCTCGCGGGGCGGGTCAGTTCAGTCGGGGAAATGCTGTGCGCGACGGTGCAGCCCGCCGCACTATGCGGTCTTGGGGCCGGCTTTGCCTTTGCGCTTTGCGCACTTGCCATCCGCGCCGCGACGCAGGAATTGCAGGGGCCGGATGTGGTGCTGCGTGCGCTCGAAACCCTGGTGGTGATTAATATCATGCAGACCATCATGCAGGGCGGCTGGCTGGTGCTGCGCGAACGTGAAAGCATCCGCGCGGTATTTTCCACCTGGCGATCCTCCGCGCAGGTGGGCGCGCTTTCGGCTTGCGGTTCTGCCTGCTGGTTTACGGGCTTCGCACTCGCCCCGGTTGCGCTGGTGCGCGCGGTGGGTCAGGTGGAGATTCTATTCACGCTGCTGTTCAGCAAGTTCTTCCTGAAGGAGAAGATGAAGCGCAGCGATATCATCGGTGCGCTTGCGGTGGTGGCCGGCGTGGTGCTGGTCTTGCTAGGGCAATGATTACCCCTTGAACATCGCCTGAACGGCTGCCTGATCCACCGCGGCAATGCTTGATGGCTGCCATTGCGGTTTTTGGTCCTTATCCACCAGCAGCGCGCGGACACCTTCGCGAAAATCCGGATGATCATTCACCACCACGCGCGTCAGCGCCAATTCCATGGCAAGGCAGCCGGCCAGATCACGCTTGGCGCCACGGGTCAGCAATTCATGCGTCACGAAAAGCGATGTGGGGGCGGCATGATGCAAAATACGAAGCTGTTCGCGTCCCCAATCCGTGCCCTCCGCTTCCAGTGCGGCCAGGATTGCCGGGATGGACCCCGCCCCAAAGCAGCGATCAATCGCCGCGCGATGCGGCGCGAAGCTTGGTGCGGGTGCGGCTTCGCAAAAGCGCGCAACCGAGCCGATATCGCCCGCGATCAGCGCAGCGCGCAAAGCGGGCAGCGCCTCACGCGTTGTGAAATGTGTGGCGAGGCCAGCATGTACCGCATCCGCACCATTCAGCCGCGCGCCGGTCAGCGCCAGCCACATACCAAGCGCGCCCGGCAGGCGTGGCAGCACGAAGGAAGTGCCAACATCCGGAAATAGCGCAATCGCGGTTTCCGGCATGGCGAACATGGCGTGGTTGGTGACGATGCGGTGCGAGCCATGCACCGAAACGCCAATACCGCCGCCCATGCAAACACCGTCAATCAGACTGACCCAGGGCTTGCCGAAATCCGCGATGCCGGCATTCACCGCGTATTCTTCCGAGAAAAATGCCTCCACCGCCGCACGATCACCGGCAACCGCCGAAGCACGCACAGCGCGCACATCGCCGCCCGCACAAAAGGCCCGCCCGCCGGCACCTTCCAGCAGCACAAGCTTCACCGCCGGATCATGGCGCCAATCGCGGATGGCCGCCGCGAAGCCCCTGATCATGTCCTGATTGAGCGCATTCAGCGCCTTGGGCCGGTTCATCAGAATAGCGCCGGCCGCACCTTCGCGTGTGGCAATCAGGCTGGCTTCGGTGGCTTCGGTCATGGCAAGCGTTCCTTGCGGGCTCATGCGTGGTTGGGGCAACCAAACGCTGCTGGTAAAGCATTTTTTCCAGTATGGAAATCTTCGTGTGGGGTTACAAAAAAGCTTTTGGCTGCGCGTCTCATGAATGATAGCCTCACGAAAAACAGTGAGGACAGAGCCCATGCCCAAAATACATCGTCGATCCTTCATGCTAGGGCTTTCGGTTTCTACCCTTGGTTACGCATCTGCCGATGCACAAACGCCGACCTGGCCAAGCCGGCCCATCAGGCTTGTGGTCCCATTCACGCCTGCTGGAGCTACGGATTTGCTCGCGCGTATTCTGGCTGATGCTGCCTCTCGTGCGCTCGGTCAGCCGATCATCATTGAAAATCGTCCAGGCGCTGGCGGCAATATTGGCACCGCAATGGTCGCGGCGGCGCCCGCTGATGGCTATACGGTCTTGATTGTTGATCCTGGCGCGGTGGCGATCAGTCCTTCTGTTCCCCCAGGCGTTCCCTATGATTCTTTGCGTGATTTTGAGGCAGTGACCCAATTGGTCAATTCGGCCACTGCTTTCGTTGCAAGGGCCAATTTGCCGGCGAGGGATCTAAGGTCCGTGATTGAACTTGCGCGCTCAGCACCACAGAAACTTAGCTGCGGGACAGTGGGCCAAAATAGCACCACGCATTTGGCCATGATGCTCTTTGAAAGATTGGCCGGCGTTTCGCTTCTGCATATTCCCTATACGGGCGCCAGCCCAGCCATGAACGATCTGCTGGGCGGACGAATTGATCTTGCTTTCGTGGGCGGCGCTGGCGCTGCGGGCCATATTCGGGAGGGGAGGCTGCTGGGCCTTGCTGTCACCACGGCCAATCCCGCGCCGGGATTGCCTGATGTCCCCCCTATGGCAACAGTTCTGCCCGAATTTGACGCTGCGGGCTGGTTTTGCCTCTTGGTGCCAAGGGGAACGCCATCCATTGCCATCCAGAAATTGCATCAGGCCTTTGCCAGCGCCTTGCGCACTGAGGAGGTACAAAAGGCACTTGCACAAAGCGCCTTTGAAGCGGTTGGCTCTTCGCCAGAGGAATTCGCAGCAAGGCTGCGTAGCGACATTACGCGCTATGCCGAGCTGTTGCGCACGGCTGGCGCTCAAACGCGCTAAAACGCGGCTTTACTCCGGCTTCAACTGCACACTCGCCACCAGATCGCGGATCTTCGCGGCTTGAGCGCGCACCATGGCGCCGAAGCTTTCGGAATCAGAGCCCACCGCTTCCGCCCCCACCTCATCACAGCGGCGGATGAATTCGGGCTGCGCTGCGGCGGCGGCAATTTCGCGTTGCAGCCGCGCCATGATCGGCGCTGGCGTGCGCGCCGGGGCGAAGAAGCCGTTCCAGCCTTCCAGTTCCAGGGAAGGAAAGCCCTGTTCGCGCACGGTCGGCACATCGGGCAGCACCTTGGCGCGCTTGGAAGCCGTGGTGGCCAGCCCCTTCAGTGCGCCAGCCCGCACATGGCCAAAGCAGGTGGAGATTTGATCGCCGCCGAATTGCACACGCCCCGCAATCAATTCCTGGATCATCGGCGCTGCACCACGGAAGGGCACATGTTCCATGGCAATGCCGGCTTCGCGCTTCAGCACTTCGCCCACCATATTCATGAAGGAACCAGGCCCGGTGGAGCCATAAAAGGGCGGCGATGATTGCGCCTTGGCCCAACCAATAAAGCCCCGCAAATCAGTGACTGGCACGGTGGGATTAGCCAGGATCACCAGCGGCACATTGGCGCCGAGCGAAAGCGGCGCGAAATCCCGTTCAATGTCATGCGGTGGGCGTCCCGCCAGCGTCATCGCTGCCGTGGTGGTTGGGAAGGTGATGTTGTGCATCAACAGCGTATAGCCATCGGGCGCTGCCTTCGCGACGACATCAGCACCGATCGAACCACCGCCGCCGCCGCGATTTTCCACCACCACGGATTGGCCAAGCGTTTCGGTCATGCGCTGCGCAAAAAGCCGTGCGAGCAAATCCGTGGTGCCGCCGGCGGGGAAGGGCACGATGATGCGAATGGGCCGCGTTGGGAAATCCTGTGCGCGGAGCGTGGCCGGCGCCGCCAGCATAGCGCCCGCAATCAAGACCTGACGACGATTTAGTTTCATCCCCGGTTCCTTCCCTTTATGCAAGATAAAGGAACCGTAACCCGAACCGGCGCCCCCCTTCAATGCCCCGCATTGGCGCCGGAGAAATCCGGCACCGCCAGGCCACTGGCCGTGATCTGGCGCGCCAGATCAGCCTTCAGCCGTTCAAGCCCGGCTTCGCTGGAAGCCTCCACGCGCGCGACCAGCACCGCCTGGGTATTGGAAGCGCGCAGCAGCCACCAGCCATCATCGGTAAGCACGCGCACGCCATCAACATCCTGCACCTTGGCGCCCGCGGCGGCGAGGCGTTCCTTCACTTCGCGCACCACTTCAAACTTACGCGCCTCGGTGCAGTCAAAGCGCAATTCGGGCGTATTGATCACTTGCGGCAATGCAGCGCGCAATTCGGAAAGCGGGCCCGCAAGCCTGGCCACAATGCCTAGCAGCCGCACAGCGGAATAAGGCGCATCATCAAAGCCGTACCACTTATCAGCAAAGAAGATATGGCCGGACATTTCACCGGCCAGCGGGCTGCCCGTTTCGGCCATTTTTGCCTTGATCAGCGAATGCCCGGTTTTCCACATTAATGGCTGCCCGCCCGCCTTGGCGATTTCATCGAACAGCACTTGCGATGCCTTCACATCGGCGATGATGGTGGCACCTGGCTTGGCCTTTAGCACATCACGCGCCAGCACGATCATCAGCTGGTCGCCAAACAGCACATGGCCTTCATTATCAACAATGCCGATGCGGTCCCCATCGCCATCAAAGGCAATGCCAAGATCAGCGCCTTCGCGCGCTACAGCGGCAATCAATTGCTCGAGATTCTTCGGCACTGTTGGGTCGGGGTGATGGTTCGGGAAGCGGCCATCAACATCGGCATTGATCACCATGTGATGCCCCGGCAGCCGCGCCGCCAAAGCCTTCACTATCGGCCCGGCCGAGCCATTGCCCGGATCCCACACCACTTTCAGCGCGCGGTCCCCGCCATCCCAATCCTGCAAGACGCGATCCGCGTAGCGCGTTGCGATATCAACGGCGCGGTCACTGCCGGCGGCTTCCGGCACCACATCGCCTGCTGCGGCCATGCGCCCGATCTGCTGAATCTGCGCGCCGTAAAAGGGCTTCTTGCCGATCATCATCTTGAAGCCGTTGTAATCGGGCGGGTTATGGCTGCCGGTCACCATCGCCGCGCCATCGGCTTCCAAGGCATAGGCCGCGTAATAGAGCATCGGCGTCGCGCAAAGCCCAATCCGCAGCACTTCCAGCCCGCAGGCGCGCAGGCCCGCGACCAATTGCGCTTCCATCTCAGGCGAATGCAGCCTTCCATCATAACCAACCGCGACCCGCGTGCCGCCACCACGGCTGACAATGCTGCCAAAGCAGCGGCCAATGGCGTAGGCATCTTCCGGGTTCAAGGTTTTGCCGACAATGCCGCGAATATCATATTCGCGCAGCACGGTGGGGTCGAAGCGATGATTGAATCCGGTCATGGTCAGGGCTCTCAGGGGCGGCCAATGGATGAATAAATGAAGCCGGCAGCGCGCATCGCCGCCGGGTCCCAGATATTGCGAAGATCCAGCACAATACTGCCCTTCATGGCGGATTTCAGGCGATCCGGTGACAGCGCCCGGAATTCATTCCATTCCGTCAGCACCACCAGCGCATCCGCCCCTGCCGCCGCATCCAACGGGCTATCGGCATAATGCACCGCCTGGGGCAGCACCTGCCGCGCATGGCCAGGCTGCGGGTCAAAGGCGCGCAGCGCCACACCCGCCGCCGCTAGCTTGGGCAGGATGACCAGCGATGGCGCATCACGCATGTCATCGGTTTCCGGCTTGAAGGTGAGGCCGAGCACCGCAACCGTCTTCCCCGCCGGGTTCGGGCCAAGGGCTGCCAGAATGCGATCTGCCATCTGCGCCTTGCGCGCCTCATTCACTGCAATCGTTGCTTCCACGAGCTTGAGCGGCGCGCCGGCATCCTGCGCGGTATGCGCCAAAGCGAGCGTATCCTTGGGGAAGCAGGAACCGCCATAGCCCGGACCGGGATGGAGGAACTTGCGCCCGATCCGCCCATCCAACCCCATGCCGCGCGCCACATCATGCACATCGGCGCCGACCTTTTCGCACAGATCGGCGATTTCATTGATGAAGGTGATCTTGGTCGCAAGGAAAGCATTGGCCGCGTATTTGATCAGCTCAGCGGTTTCCAGGCTGGTGGCCAGCACCGGCGTTTCAATCAAATAAAGCGGGCGATAGAGCCGCTTCAGCACCGCCAAACCCTGTTCATCCTCAGTGCCGATCACCACGCGATCCGGGCGCATGAAATCGCCAATCGCGCTGCCTTCGCGGAGAAATTCGGGGTTGGAGGCGACGCTGATGGCAAGCTCTGGTCGCACGCGGCGGACAATGGCGCGCACTTCCCGTCCGGTGCCGACCGGCACGGTGGATTTTGTCACCAGGACCAAGGGGCCGGTCGCTGCGCGCGCCACTTCCTCGGCCGCCGCATAAACATAGGAAAGATCAGCATGGCCATCGCCGCGGCGCGTTGGCGTGCCGACCGCGAGGAACACCGCATCCGCCCCCGTGATCGCGGTTTTCAGATCGGTGGTGAAGCCAAGCCGGCCGGCTTCGACATTTTCGGCGACCAGCTTATCAAGCCCCGGCTCATAGATCGGCATGCGCCCTTCATGCAGCGCGGCGATCTTGGCGGGGTCCACATCCATCACCGTGACATCCACGCCGAATTCCGCGAAGCAGGCGCCGGATACCAGGCCGACATAGCCGGCGCCGATCATGGCGATGCGCATGGTCTTCTCCTTAAACCTCAGGCGGGCTTGCAATGGCGCGGCAAGGCATGGCTGGCAAGGGGTTCAACTGGTCTCCGCACCCTCTCCGCCATGGGGCAGCAGGGGGCGCAGGCTTTCCAGATCACGCTCTGCCCGGCAGACCAGATAGCGCGGCGCGGTGCCATCGGGGTCCAAGGGCAGGGCGGTCAGACCGATATCGCTGTAAATCCGCAATAATTCCGGCCCAACACGCCAAAAGGCCGGGTCAACCCGTGCCGTTTCACACAGGTCGCGGAAGCGCCAAATGGCGGAAACCCTATCCCGCGCCTCTCCGGCGGGATCACCCAGCGCCAGCCAAACCCCATCCCGCTTGAGAAAGGCAAAGCCCGCGCGGCCCGCTTCGCCAAAAACGGCCCCATCACCGGCGGAAAGCGCCGGCGCCATGGCCCCCAGCGCCAGCAGCTTTTCCCGCACCGGCTCAGAATAGGCGAAGAGCGGTGGGCGGGCGGGCACCAGCAGCCGAAACGCCGCCACCAGCAGCAACACCCCGGCCAGCGCCACGGTGAAGCGGAGCGTTTGCGGCGCCTCTGCCGCCAGCACCACCCCCCACCAGGAATGATCCGCAAGCTCACTTTGATAGGCAACGGTCGCAAGCGTCAGGCCGCAAATCGCCCCGGCAGCGAGGGCGCCCAGGCCCTCGGCCGAAACAGCCTCCCCAATCAGCCTCGCATGGCGATAAAAGGCGCCGCGCGCGGTCATCAGCAGCAAGGGCACCAGCAGAAAGACTGCGATCAACCATGGCGGCTCCCCACGCAGCACCAGGATCAGCGCGCCATTGGCCAGCAGAAAAAGCGAGGCCCACCAAGCGAGTACCAGCCGCCGCACCAGCCCATAGGCCGCCGCCAGCAGCAGGGAACCCACCACGGAAGCGGCAAAATGGCTTGCGGCGTCTTCCAGAAAATGCGGCACCGGGCCAAGCAGGCTTGGCTTGGGCGGCAGGGCGCCGATGAAAATCAGCACCAAGGCGGCAAGGCCGGTAAGGCCCGCGAGCGCCGGCACTTCAAAGGAAACCGCAATGCCCCGGTCAGGCGCCAGGCGCGCCACCAGCTTGCGGCGCTGGCTCACTTCAAACCCCGCGAAAAGCGCGCCGGCCAGGAATAGCGGGATGATGTAATAAAACAGCCGGAACAGGAGCAGCGCGCCCACAATGGCCGGCGTGGGCAGAAAGCCAGACAAGGCGAACAGAATGGCGCCATCGAAAACGCCAATGCCACCCGGCACATTGGCCGCCAGCCCTGCCATATAGGCAGCGATATAGATGCCAAGAAAATGCAGGAAACTCAGGCCCTCGGCCGGCGGCAGCAGCGCGTAGAAGATCAGCGCCGTGACCGCGACATCGGTGGTGGCCAGCGCCACCTGAGCAATCGCAATACGAAAGCCCGGCAGGTCAATCTGATGCCCGAAAAGCCGGATATGCGGCACAAAGCGCGCCATCACCACATAGGCAATCACAATCGCCCAGCAGCAAAACCCAAGCAGCGGCAATATCCAGCGTGGCGCGCCTTCCCCCAGAAAGCCGAGCAAATCCGGCTCCAGAATCAGCACAAGCCCGGCAATCGCAAATCCCCCAAGCCCGAAAGTGAGCGAGGTGACAGCAATCACCTTCGCAATGGCAACGGGTGCCAGCCCCCAACTGGCATAAAAGCGATAACGCACCGCCGCACCCGAGACAGTGGCAAAACCGATGTTATTCGCGAGCGAATAGGCGCAGAAGGAAGCGAGCAAGGATCGCCGCCAGGAAACCGGATGCCCGGCATAAATGGACCCCAAGCGATCATAGGCCGACAGCAGCACATAGGCGCCAAGCGTGCAGCCCGCCGCCAACCAAAGCGCGGCCGGCGGCGTGGCATGCAGCGCCGCCTGAATATCCCGCCAGGACAGGCCGCGAAATTCGCGCTGCACCACATAAAGCGCGCCCACCAGCAGAATCAGCCCGAAACAGGTCGGGCCGTAGCGTTTCAGCAGGGAAAGGACCCCCTGCCGCGTCACGCGCCTGCGCTCTCCGCCCGCGCCAGAGCGGTTTCGATCAGGCCGATGGTGCCCGCCACGCCATAAAGCGCGATGAAGCCGCCAAAGCGCGGGCCTTCTTCCTGCCCGAGCAGCACCTGATAAAGCGCATTGAACCAGGCGCGGGAAACGCCCATCCGGCCATCCTTGTTTGGCTCAAGGAAGGGTTCGCGCCGCCCGGCATCAAACACCAAATCCTGCGCGGCCTTGGCGCGTTCTTCCGCCGGCATCGCTTCCAGATCCGCCGCGCGGTCACGGAGTGCCACCATCAACGCAGTCAGCGCTTCGCGTTCCGCATCGGATGGGTTGCGGAAGCGCTTCGTGGGTGCGACGAAATCCCGGTAATAGGCGACCGCATAAGTCACCAACTTGCCGAGCAAAGGCTGCGTTTCGGGCGTGGCGCCCGGCGCATAGCGCGCCAGAAAACCCCACAGCAAATCAGGATCATCCGCATTCACCACACTCGCCAGGTTCAGCAGCATGGTGAAGGAAACCGGTGGCTCAGGGTCATTCGGTGCGGCGCCGCGATGGATATGCCAGGCCGGGTTGGCGGCATCCGGCGCAGTGCGGAGTCGCGTGCGGTGTTGCAGATATTCATCCACGGCGCGCGGGATTTGATCGAAGTAAAGCCGCTTGGCGCGCTGCGGCTGGTTATACATGAATTGCGAAAGGCTTTCCGGCGGCGCATAGCGCAGCCATTCTTCAATCGTCAGGCCATTGCCCTTGGATTTGGAAATCTTCTGCCCCTGCTCATCCAGGAACAGCTCGTAGTTGAAGCCCACCGGCGGCTCGCCGCCGAGGACACGGCAGATCTGGCCAGAGATTTTAACCCCCTCGATGTGATCCTTGCCCGACATTTCATAATCCACGCCAAGCGCATACCAGCGCAAGGCCCAATCCGCCTTCCATTGCGCCTTGCAATGCCCGCCGGTGATACGCGTGCCGAAACGCTCCCCGCTGTCAGGATCACGCCAAACCAGCATGTCCTGATCCGGGCGCACTTCTTCCATGGGCACCTGCATCACCACGCCGGTTTTCGGGTGAATGGGCAGGAAGGGCGAATAGGTCGCGCGGCGATCAGGGCCGAGGGTGGGCAGGATCACTTCCAGCACCTTGGCGTGGTTTTCCGCCATGCGCAGCAGCGCCGCATCGAATTTGCCGAAACGGTAGTAATCCGATGAAGACGCGAATTCATAATCAAAGCCAAAGGCATCCAAAAAGGCGCGCAGCCGCGCGTTATTGTGATGCCCGAAGCTTTCATGGGTGCCGAAAGGGTCCGGAATCGCCGTAACGGGCCGGCCGATATGCGCGGCCAGCATATCCTTATTCGGCACATTATCCGGCACCTTGCGCAGCCCATCCATGTCATCGCTGAAGGCGATCAGGCGCGAAGGCAGGCCCGTGAGCTGGGTGAAGGCATGGCGGATCCAGCTTGTGCGCGCGACTTCCCCGAAAGTGCCGATATGCGGCAAGCCGGAAGGGCCATAGCCGGTCTCGAACAGCGCCGATTTCTTGCCGGAAGCGGCCAGGCGGGTCGCGACCTTGCGCGCCTCCTCAAAGGGCCAGGCCTTCACGGCGGAAAAATCAGCGGCGGCGGACATGGGTGATTGCGATCCCTTGGCGTTAAGCAAGCCCCGCTTATAGGCAGCCCGCGCGCAGGTGGCGAGGCCCAAGCCCCGCTGCCTGTTCCATCTTTGTGCTTTCTGCGTTAAACCGCCCGCTTCCAAGCTTGACCACGGGAAATTTGCAATGCGTGTTGGCGTGATTGGGGCCTCCGGTGCGGTGGGCCGCGAATTGGTTGATGTGTTGGGGCGTCGGGCCTTCCCGATGACCTCGCTCAGGCTGTTTGCCTCTGCCCGTAGCGCCGGCACCAAGATCAAAACCCCCTTGGGTGAGGCCGAGATCGAGCCCTTCAGCGATGCCGCGATGCGTGATCTCGATCTCGCGCTGCTCGCGGTCTCCGGCGATTTCGCCAAGGCCCATGCGCCGGCCATGGTGGCGGCAGGAGTGCACGTGGTGGATAATTCCTCGGCCTTTCGCTTGCAGGATGATGTGCCGCTGGTGGTGCCGGAGGTGAATGCCAAGGCCATTGGCGGCGCCAAGCTGATCGCGAACCCCAATTGCACCACAGCGATTCTGGTGGTGGCGCTGGAGCCTTTGCGCCAGGCGTTCGGCCTGAAGCGCGTGATTGTCTCCACCTACCAGGCGGCCTCCGGCGCCGGGGCGGAAGGCATGACGGAATTGGAACGCGAAACCCGCCGCGTGCTGGTGGATGGTGCGAAGGCAGGGCATGAGGTGTTCCGCTATCCGCTGCCCTTCAACGTTATTCCGCAGATCGATAGCTTCCAGCCCAATGGCTATACGCGCGAGGAAATGAAAGTGGTTTGGGAAAGCCGGAAGATCATGGGCATGCCCGATCTGCCGATTTCCTGCACCGCGGTGCGCATCCCGACCTTCCGCGTGCATGCCGAAGCGGTGACGATTGAAACCGAACGGCCCGTGACACCTGAGGCCGCGCGCGACGTGCTGCGCCAGGCAGCGGGCGTGAAGGTGGTGGATGACCCGGAAGCGGGCCTCTATCCCATGCCGCTGACCGCAACGGGCCAGGATGATGTCGAAGCCGGGCGCATCCGAGCCAATCCGGTGTTTGGTGACCGGGGGCTCGATTTCTTCCTTTGTGGTGATCAACTGCTGAAGGGTGCCGCACTGAATGCGGTGCAGATCGCCGAAAGGCTGCGCGGAGCGTGAGGCACGGGGCGCCTTGTGGCACACAGGCCCAAGGTGCAAGCGAAGAATGAGGTCATCGCGTGTCAGAAGGTGGCGCTAAGGAATTGGGGTTCACAATCCGCCCGGCGCTGTCTTCCGATCTTGAGGGGCTGCTGAAGCTCTATCCGCATCTTAACGCGTCTGATAAACCCATTTCGCCCAGCATGGCCGCCGCCCGGCTGGGCGAAATCAATCGGCTGCCTGGCAGCGCGGTTCTGCTTGGGCTGCTGGGTGACGTCATTGTCGCATCCTGTACCTTGATTGTCATTCCAAATCTCACAAACGACGGAAAGCCTTACGCGCTGATCGAAAATGTCGTAACCCATGCGGGTTACCGGGGACGAGGTTATGGAACCCGCATCCTGCATGCCGCAGCGAAGGCCGCTTGGAACGCCGGCTGCTACAAGGTCATGCTCCTGACCGGTTCAAAACAGCCATCCACCCTAAGATTCTATGAGAATGCCGGCTTCGAACAAACCAAGACCGGCTTTCAAATGCGCCGGATACCGGCGCGCCAGGATGCCTAATTTCATGTGCATTGCCCATCCCGGCCAGTCAGCATCGCCTGAACAGCATGGCTGAAAAGCCCGCCGCGCCGCGTTTGCTATTGCCGGAGGTGCCTGCTTTGGTGGCGGGGCAGGGGCGCGCGGTGGTGCTCGATACCGATGGCAGTATCGAAACCTTGCCGGCGCGCGCCGCGGCGGCAAGGTTTTCTGAGGCCGCACCAATGCTGGTGCATGCACCCGCGACAGCGCGGCGGCTTGGTGTCGCGGGCATTGGCCCGACGCATGATCTGCTGGAACTTTTCGCCTTTGCGCTGCCCGCCGCATCCTGCGCGCCGACCCCACGCGGCCTTGCCCTGGCGCTTGGCCTGCCCGCGCCGCGCGATGATGAAGCCGCTGTCGCGTTATTGCCCGATATCGCGACCGAATTGCTGCGCCGATTGGCCGATGATCGCGCCGCGCCGCTCAACCGCGATGCCGCAAGCCTCGCCGCGCGCATGGGTGAAGCGGGCTGGCCCTGGGCGCGTTCCGTTCTTGCCGCACTCGGTGCCCCCGCAGCCCGTTCGGGCATGGAGGGTCTGCGCGTCTGGCGCCGCCTGCCAGAATGGGAAGAAGCGGCGCCCGCCAATCCGCCATCCTCCTTCGGGATTGAACCGAATGAGGCGCGGGCAAAGCTCGCGCAGATATTGGGCGAGGGCGCGGAACAACGCCCACAACAGGCGGATTATGCCTCGGCCGCCGCAGCCGCCTTTGCACCGCGGGAAGATCAGGGCGCCCCGGCGCTGGTATTGGCGGAAGCCGGCACGGGCACGGGCAAGACGCTTGGCTATGTGGCGCCGGCCAGTCTGTGGGCGGAGCGCAATGGCGCGCCGGTCTGGATTTCCACCTTCACGCGCAATCTGCAACGCCAGATAGATCAGGAAACCGCACGGCTTTTCCCCGATGCGGAAGAACGCCGCCGCCGCGTGGTGCTGCGCAAGGGGCGCGAAAATTACCTGTGCCTTTTGAACCTGGAAGATGCGCTGGGTTTTTCCGCCATGCCGGGGCAGGGTGTAGCACTTGGCCTGGTGGCGCGCTGGGCGGCTGCGACGCGCGATGGCGATATTCTGGGTGGTGATTTTCCCGGCTGGCTTTCGGAATTGTTTGGCACCAATACGATCATGCCGCTGGCGGATCGGCGTGGTGAGTGCATCCACGCCGCCTGCCCGCATTATCGCAAATGCTTTGTCGAACATTCCATCCGCCGCGCGCGTGGCGCTTCCATTGTGATTGCCAATCACGCGCTGGTGATGATCCAGGCTGCCCTTGGCGGTGGCGAGGATGGCCGTGCGCTGCGCCTGGTGTTCGATGAGGGGCATCATTTGTTCGATGCCGCCGATAGCGCCTTTTCCGCTGATCTGACGGGTGCGGAAATGGCGGAGCTGCGCCGGTGGATTCTGGGTGCGGAAGGCGGGCGGTCTCGTGCGCGTGGCCTCAAGCGGCGCTTGGAAGAATTGGTCGGCGAAAGGCCGGAATTGCAGGCGCCCCTGGAAGCCGCCTTGCAAGCGGCGCGTGCCTTGCCCGCGGGCGGTTGGTCTGGCCGGCTGACCGATGAGGGCACGGTTGATCTGGTGGGCGCGCCGGCCAATCCGGCCGAGGCGTTTTTGCGCGCGGTGCGCCGGCAAGTGCGCGCGCGCAATGCGGAAGCCGAAGAAGCCGGGCTTTACGATGCGGAATGTGATCTTTTCCCGCTGAACGCTGATATGGCGGAAATCGCGGGCGGGCTTGAACGCGCACTGCAACGCCTGGAAGCACCCGTCAGGCATTTGCGCGAAAAGCTGCTGGCGCGCATGGAAGATGAAGCTGCCGAGATTGAAGCCAATGACCGGCTGCGGATTGAAGCGATTTGCGGTTCACTCGAACGCCGCGTGCTCATGCCGCTGGCGGCCTGGCGCGCCATGCTGACGCGGATTGGCGGTGAGGAACCCGCGCCCGGCGCGCGTCCCGATATGGTGGATTGGCTTTCGATTGAAAGGCGCGGCGGGCAGGATTCGGATGCGGGGATGCATCGCCATTGGCTTGACCCCACAATCCCCTTCGCCATGCAAGTCGCCGCCCCCGCGCATGGCGTGCTGATCACCTCTGCCACCTTGCGCGATGCGGCAGAGGCTGAGGATGACGACCCCGAAGCCGCGTGGCGCGAAGCGGAAGGCCGCACGGGTGCCACGCATCTGCCGCTGCCCGCCATTCGTGCGGCAGTCGCCTCACCTTTCGATTACGCCGCGCGCACGCGCTGCATTGTGGTAACCGATGTGGCGCGGGAGAACACCGCGCAAATCGCCGGCGCGATGCGGGAATTGTTCCTGGCATCGGGCGGCGGTGCGCTTGGGCTTTTCACCGCCATTCGCCGCTTGCGCGATGTGCATGGCCGCATCGCCCCTGCCTTGGAAGAAGCCGGCCTGCCGCTTTATGCGCAGCATGTTGACGCGATGGATAACGCGACGCTCGTGGATGTGTTCCGCGCCGAGGAAAATTCCTGCCTGCTTGGCACGGATGCGATGCGTGATGGCGTGGATGTGCCGGGGCGGTCCTTGCGCCTGCTGGTATTTGATCGCGTGCCCTGGCCGCGGCCGAGCATTCTGCATCGTGAACGGCGCCTCCATTTATCGGAAGGCAGACCAAAGGAGTATGATGATCGCATTACGCGCCATCGGCTGCGTCAGGCTTTTGGCCGTTTGATTAGACGCGCCGATGACAAGGGCGTGTTTGTTATGCTCGATCGGTCCTGCCCGTCGCGGCTCCTGGCCGGGCTGCCTTCCGGCGTATTGCTGCGCCGCATGGGGCTTGCCGATGCGGCGCGCGAAATACGTGAGTTTTTGGGCTAATCCTGCTTTATCTCCGGCATGCGGTAACGATCCGCCGGATCATTCCAGCCCTTGAAATTCGGCGCGCGTTTTTCGGCAAAGGCAGCGCGGCTTTCCAGCAGATCAGACTTGTCGCCATGTTCATGCAGCCTGGCGGCGAGCCGCTGTTGCGCTGCCGTCGGCGCCGGGCGCATGCGGCGCATCATATGGATGGTATTGACTCGCGCGGCGGGCGGTAGCGTCAGCATGTGCCGCGCCATTTCCAGCGCGGTTTCCATCAGCGCTTCCGGTTCCACCAGGCGATTGACGAAACCAAGCTGATAGAAGCGTTCCGCCGTAAAGCGAAAGCCAAGCGCCATTTCCATTGCGACGGGATAGGCAAGGTTCGCGAGATGCCCGTGATTATAGCCGCCCAGCAGCCAGCGTTTGGCCTCAGAGACTTCAAAGATCGCGGTATTGGCGGCCACGCGCAAATCAGTGCGCTCCACCAGCATGAAGCCGCCGCCCATGGCAAAGCCATTCACCGCGGCGATCACAGGCTTTTCCAAAGTGCCGGCATTGAAGGGGTCTTCCATGTCAATGCGCCGCCCGCCGGGGCTTTTATCGGCGAGCGATTCCTTCATATCCTCGCCGGCGCAAAAGCCGCGCCCGGTGCCGGTCAGGATCGCGACTTCAAGCTTCGGGTCGGTGCGAAACGCGGTCCAGATGCGCGCCAATTCCAGGCGCATCTCATGGTTCAGCGCATTCAGCCGCTCGGGCCTATTCATGCGCACGACAAGCACCTGCCCATGGGTTTCGGTTTCAACAACGGCCATGACAATCCCCTTCGATTTTGGGGCATGATGGGCGGGGCGGGCGATATTGGCCAGGGGGCGATTCCAGGGTTAGGCTTCCGTAACGGAGGAACCACCATGCGCCTGAAACCCCTGGCCCTTGCCCTTTTGCTGATGGGCGGCCTGATCACCGCCGCCGCGGCCGAGGTCACCGAATTCACCATCACAACGCCGGCCGCGCCTGCCTTTGCTGGCCGCGAATTCGGCACTGTGGGTCGTTATGAAAGGCTGACTGGTCGCGCGAGGATTGCGCTTGATCCTGTCGATCCGCGCAATGCCATCATCGCCGATATCGCCTTGGCGCCGCGCAATGCGGCGGGGCGGGTGGAAGCGGTGGCGGAGGTTGTCATTCTGCGCCCCGCCGAGGCCTTTCGCGGCAATGGCACCCTTTTCGTGGAAGTGCCCAATCGCGGGCGGGAATTGGCCGGCCAGCTTTATCACGATCATCAGGCCAATGCGCTGATGCTTGGGCGCGATCCCGGCAATGGCTTCCTGCTGCGGCAGGGCTATACCTTGGTCTGGATCGGCTGGCAGGCGGATATTCCAGCGGGTGAGGCGCGCGGTGCCGGCATCAGGCTGGAAGCGCCTGTCTTGCCCAATATCACTGGCTTGTCGCGCGAAGAATTTTTGTTTGATCACATGACCAGTCCGGTGACGGTGGAACTCACCTATCCGGCGGCAAGCCAGGAAGGGGCGCGGCTGACGGTGCGGGCGCAGGCGGGCGATGAACGCCAAAGCCCTGCGGGTTTGGGCTTTCGGTTTCTGGATGCCAAGCGCATTGAAATCACGCGCCCGGCGGGCTTCGATGCCGGCGCGCTTTATGAATTCATCTATACCGCCAAGGAACCGACGCTGCAGGGCATGGCCTTTGCTGCCTTCCGCGATGTGGCGGCGTTTCTGCGCTGGGAAAAGGGTGCGGCCAATCCCCTGGCAGTCGCGGGGCGCGTCAGTGTGGATCGCGCCATGCTGCATGGCATTTCGCAATCCGGGCGCTTTGTGCGCGATTACCTCTATCTTGGCTTCAATGAGGATCTGCAGGGACGCCAAGTCTATGATGCGATGCTGCCGCATATTCCAGGCACGCGGCGCACCTTCACCAATGCGCGCTTCGCCCAGCCGGGGCGCAATCCCACACCGCATGGGGATCGGCATTATCCGGCGGATCAATTTCCCTTCACCTATTCGGTCACGGAAGATCATTTGACCGGCAAGCGCGATGGTCTGCTGCTGCGCTGCCGCACCAGCAATACCTGCCCGCGCATCATGCAGAGCGATAGTGAATATGAATTCTGGGGCGCGCGCGCATCCTTGCTCGTGACCGACACGCAGGGCCGTCATATTGATCTGCCGCCAGAAGTGCGCGCCTATGCGCTTTCCGGCTTGCCGCATTTTGCCCCAGCGAGTGCGGCGATCAGCCGGCTGGATCGCTGCGCCTTGCCGGTCAATCCCTTACAGGGGGGCGCCTTGATGCGCGCGCTTCTGGTCGCGATGGAAAGCTGGATGCGTGAAGGGCGGGAACCGCCTGCCAGCCGCTTCCCAATGCGTGGCCAAGGCACCTTGGTGGAGCTGGCCGGCGCCTATCCTGCTTTGCCGGGCCTGCCCTATCGCGGCAGCATCGGCCCGGCGCAGTTGGTGGATAATAGCGTCATGCCACCGGTGGTGCGCGGCGAATATGCCGTGTTGGTGCCGCGCGTGGATGCGGATGGTAATGCGGTGGGCGGACTACGCGGCCCGGTGATTGAGGTTCCCAAAGCCACCTATACCGGCTGGAATCCGCGCAGTGAAGGCTTCGCGCCCGGCGCGCTTTGCTACAATACCGGCGCGGTGCTGCCCTTCGCCGCCACCAAGGCCGAACGCGAAGCGGCACGTGACCCGCGGCCATCGCTGGAGGAACGCTATCCAACGGCTGAGGCTTATGTCGCAGCTATTCGCGCTTCGGCCGAGCGGCTGGCAGCGGAGCGGCTGCTGTTGGCTGAGGATGTTGCCGCCATCACCGAAGCCGCGCGCGCCGATAGTCTGGCGCGGCTACGGCGTTGAGAAAGGGGGCGGGATTTCCCAAAACCCCGTTTCCCGTTCTAGCCTTGGCCCATAACCCAACCAGGCAGGAATCCCATGCGCAAGCTCACCATTGGCGATGTCACCATCACCAGCATCATTGAACGCGATGGTCCCTGGCGCGCGCCGGGGCAGATGTTCCCCAATGCGCCGGCGGACCAGATCGAGGCGACATTGAAGGAGCTGGAGCCGGAAACCTATGATGTCGCTTCGGGCAAGATGGTAATCACCTATCAGACCTATGTGGTGCGCACGCCGCGCCATACGATTCTGGTGGATACCTGCACCGGCGAAGACAAGGGCTACCCCGCGCCGATGGATTTCCCGAAGCAGCCCTGGCTTGATGGGCTGAAGGCGGAGGGGCTTTCCTTCAATGACATTGATTACGTTATGTGCACCCATCTGCATATTGACCATTCCGGCTGGAATACCGTGCTGCGCGATGGTCGTTGGGTGCCGACCTTCCCGCGCGCCAAATATGTTTTCCACAAGCGTGAATACGCCGCGTGGGAAGCTTCAACCAAAGCCGGCGAAACCCGCCCCGGTGGCGGCGGTTCCGTCTTCACCATGAATTGCGAACCCGTGGTGGCGGCGGGGCAGGCCATGCTGGTGGATGATGATTTCAGCCTGGATGATTGCATCACCATCGAACCAACCCCTGGCCACACGCCCTGCCATTGCTGCGTGCATATCAAAAGCCGTGGCCAGCATGCCGTGATTACGGGCGATCTGATGCACCACGCGCTGCAAATCCACCGGCCTTCCTGGTCCACCATGTTTTGCTGGGACCCGAATGAGGCTGCCGATAGCCGCACGCGCTTCCTGGCCAATGTCGCAGATACGGATACCAAGCTGCTGCCGATCCATTTCCCCAATCCTTCGGTTGGGCGTGTGGAATCGAATGGTGATCGCTTCCGCTGGCGCTATATGCGCTGACCCATGAGCATCCCGCCGCTGCAGGGCCTGCGCGTGCTGGATCTGGCGCGCGTTCTGGCCTGCCCTTTTTCGGCAATGATCCTTGCCGAATTGGGCGCGGAAGTGATCAAGGTGGAACAGCCGGGCAGCGGCGATGAAAGCCGGAGCTATGAACCGGTCGCGGAACGGAATGGTGCGCGTGACAGCGCCTATTTCTTCGCCTGCAATCGCGGCAAGCGCAGCGTCACCGTCAATCTGCGCCACAAGGATGGTCAGGCGCTGGTGCGCGATCTGATCCGCCATTGCGACGCGGTGGTGGAGAATTTCCCGACCGGTACGCTGAAGCGTTATGGCCTGGATTGGGAAGCGCTCCGCGCCATCAATCCGCACCTTGTCATGCTGTCCTGCACAGGCTTTGGCCAGACCGGGCCTTACGCCAAGCGCAAGGGCTATGACACGGTATTCCAAGCCATGTCGGGCTTGATGGCCCTTACGGGCGAACGCGGCGGTGGGCCGGTGAAGCCGGGGCTACCCATTGCTGACCTCACCTCCGGGCTTTGGATCACGATCGGTTTATTGGCGGCACTACGCGGGCGCGATGCAACGGGCCAGGGCGCCTATATTGATTTTTCCATGCTGGATGGTCAGGTGGCGTTATTGACCTCCGCCGCCGCGCGCTTCTTTGCGTTGAATGAGGTGCCGCCGCGTTTGGGCACGGAACATCCGGGGCGCGTGCCGACGGCTTCCTTCAAATGTGCCGATGAGCGGTTTTTGCATATCACCTGTTCCGATCAGCATTGGGCGCCGCTTTGCCGCGCGCTGGGCCTTTCTGAATTGGGCGCCGATCCCGCCCTGCAAGCCAATGCGGAACGCGTGGTGCAGCGCGAAGGTGTCATGGCCGGCATTACGGCCGCGATGGCGAAACTCACGCGCGCGGAAGCAGTGGCCCTTCTGGATGCGGCCGATGTGCCGAATGGCCCGGTGCTGAGCATGGATGAAACCTTCGCCGACCCGCATGTGCAGGCGCGCGGTTCAGTCGGTGAATTCACCCACCCCTTGCTTGGCGCCTTTCCCGCCTTGCGCTTGCCCTATCGCTTCGATGGCCTGGCGGACCCCGAAATCCAGCGCCCACCCTTGCTCGGGGAGGATACGGAAGGCGTGCTGCGTGATTTGTTGCAGTATTCACCAGCGCAAATCGCAACGCTGCGGGCGGAAGGCGCGATATGACCGAGGCTGTCTTGTATGACTGCAAGGATGGCCTGGCACGCATTACGCTGAACCGGCCGGATGCGCGCAATGCGCTCAATAGCGCCATGTGCGAAGCGCTGGTGGCGGCCACGCGTCGCGCGCGGGAAGATGGCGCGCGCTGTGTTGTGGTTCGCGGCCAAGGCTCGGTTTTTTGCGCCGGCGCGGACCTCAAGGAACGCCAAGGCATGGGCGATGACGCGGTGCGCGCGCGGCGCCTGAAAGCCTTCGCTGCCTATGAAGCGGTGGAACGCCTGCCCATGCCGGCCATTGCCGTGGTGGAAGGCCCAGCCGTGGGATCGGGCGTGGAAATCGCCGCCGCCTGCGATTTCATCATCGCGACCCCAGCGGCTTCCTTCCGCACCCCGGAGGCGCTTTGGGGCACGGTGGGGGCCACGCAACGCCTGCCGCGCATCATCGGCAAAAGGCTGGCGAAGGATTTGATGTTCACCGGCCGAGCACTTGCCGCCGAGGAAGCGCGCGAAGCCGGGCTCGTGGCGCGCGTGGTGGCGCCCGATGCGCTCGCGGCATGTGTTGCGGATATCACCGCCACCATCCTGAAGGCGCCCCCCGCCGCCATGGCCTTGGCAAAACGCTGCGTGGATGAGGGGCTGGAACGCGACCCGCGCGGTGCGCTCGCCACCGAAATCCTGGCTATCGAGGAAAGCCTGGCCGCCGCGGAATGGCGCAAGAAAATGCAGGAATTCTGACCAATGCAGCCCGACAGGGCAGAAGGCTACGGCAAGCCCCGCCCCCCACTTCAGACAAAAGCAGGCTGGACAGGGCAGGGGCGCTTCGCTAGGAGGAGATTTCTGGCAGGGCCGCGGTCCTACCAGGGCCCAGATAGCTCAGTTGGTAGAGCATGCGACTGAAAATCGCAGTGTCGCTGGTTCGATTCCGGCTCTGGGCACCATTTTCTTGCACTAGCGCGTTGAAATTACTCATTTTCTAAATCGCGGCGGGGACTCTCCCCACAATACTCCCCACATGTTGCGCCCGGTAGGGGGCGGCGGGGGGCGGGACTGTGTCAAAAAATCATGGGCGGGATGATCCCCGCGCGCGCGCGCGTCGTTTCAGTCCCCGGCGCGCGGCACTCCGGTAACGATGGTGAAGGCCATCAGGGCATCAGGGGCGCCCGATAGGCTTTGCCGGGTTTCGGGTGGGCAGATCACGTCTAACAGGGCTTTCGCAGCGGCGTGGCCTTGGGGGTGGGCCAGATCAAGCGCCCTGCCAAGCTGGGCTTCAATAATCGCCTCGGCATGCGCCGCAATGCGCGCGCGCGCTTCCGTCGCCACCGCCTTGCCGGCGCTTTGCGCCTCGGGGCGCGGGCGGTTTTCTGGGCCAAAGGGGGCGCGCATGCCTCGGGCTGGGCCGCCCCATCCGGCGCCCATGCCGGGGCCTCGGGCCGGGCCGCCATACCCCTTGCCATTGCCAGCCGGAAAGCTTGTGGCGTTTTTCGTCATGCGCGCCTCATAGCATAGATCAGCGCGGCGCGGGCGGGTTTCGCGTCCCTTGGGCCAGCCTTCCAGCCTGCCAGGATCAGGCGGATCAAAATCAGGATCAGATCACCCCCTTATAGGGGGGTGATCCGATTGATCCGGGTTTCATCCGGGTTTCATCCGGTTTAATCCGTTCCTTGATTTATCAATAATCCGGCTTTGATCCGGGTGATCCGAAAGGCGATTTCGTTTTCATCCGTTTTTGATCCGGGCAATCCGGGGCCATCAATTCGGGGCGGCTGGCGTGTCATGTCCCGGCCCGCCGCACCGGCCATGCAATCCCGTCCCGCACCGCCACCGCACCGGCTTGGCGGGCTTTTGTCATCGCGTCCCCAATGGCCCGGCGCCGGTTCTCGGTTTTCTCTGCCAGGCTTAGGCCGCGCGCATCACACTCGGCCCGCCAAGCTTCCACCTTCACCCCTTCAAGCCCTCGGGCATCGGGGAAGCCCGTCCCGCTTGGCAGGGGCGCGCCTCGGCCCTCGGCAATCATGTCTTGCAGGCAATCCACCGCCTTGCGCGCGGCGGGCGGAAGCTTGGCCCCACCGCCACCGGCGCGGCCCGCCTCGGCTTCAATCGCAAGGCAAGTATCCATCGGCGTCCCGTCTTCACGCTCGCCCACTGTCACCACTTCCAAGCGGAAAGGCATTTCCGCCCCGTCTTCATCATCCTTGGCGGCTTGGACTATCGCCACACTCGGCGCGCCCTCGGCGCCTTTCTTCACCTGCAAGATCAGATCGGCGGCCCCCATCAGGGCGCCCGATCCCCTTGGCGTCTTCGCGTCTTCCGCCTTCGCGCCGTGATGCACCACCACCACCGCCGCGCCGGTTTCGTGGCGTATCGCGTCACATTCAACCACGAATCCCCCCATGTCTTGCGCGGCGTCTTCGTTGCCATCGCCAAAGGTGCGGGCCAGCGTGTCAATGATTACCAGATCGGCGGCATGGGCTTTGGCGGCTTCGCGCAATGTTTCGGCGTCTTCGCCGGGCGGGCCAATCTGGGCAGGCTGGGCAATGATCGCAAAGCGCCCTTCATCATCCCCCAGGGCTTCGCGCAAAGCCTGCAACCGCGCGCCCATACCGCCCGCGCCCTCGGCGGCAACGTATAGAACCCGCAACGGGCGGGGCGCTTTCCTGCCCCACATGCCTTGCCCAAGCGCCAGGCCATAGGCCAAGCGCAGCGCCAGAAAGCTTTTCCCGCTTTTCGGCGCGCCCCATAGGACAATCAATTCCGCCACCGCGAATAAGCCTTGCAGCAAATAGGCGCGCGGTGGGGCGTTCAAGATTTCCGCCACGCTATGAACGCGAAGCCGGCCATATTGGCGCGGCGGCGTTTCGATTACCGCGCCATTGGCTTGCAAGATTGCATCAGGATCGGCGGGCGCTTCCACCGGGGCGGGTTCCGGCTCAGGATCGGGCCCAATAATCGGCGTCTCGTTTCCGTAGTCATCAACCGGCATAGCGCCCCAATGCTCCGGCGCGGCTTCATGCGGTGGCGCATCAAGCCAATCTTTCGGCGGATTGATCCGAATTTCTGCCGTGCTTTGCGCGTCAATCATTGGCGCCCGCCTTTCAGGGCTTCATCCCAATCACCGGAAGGCGGGGCGATAATGCGCGCGGCCTTGCCTGCATTGCGCCAGCGTTGCGCGGTTTGCCTTGCGGCGGCCATTCCGGGCGGATCAGCATCGGCGAAGATCGCCAAGCTTTCGGCGCCGGGGACTATCGGAAAGCGCCCCACCGCGCCCGCGCATGTTGCGGCCCATACAGGGCGCCAGCCTGCCCTTTGCATCACCGCAAGCGCCGTTTCTATGCCCTCGGCAATGCCAAGCGCCGGGCCTTCAAGCGGGGCCAGCCGGATCACGCCAGATCGGCCTAGCATCACCTTTACGCGCTCGCCCTCGGCCTTCGCCGATCCATCGGGCGCAAGATAGGTGCAATGGGTTCCCACCGGCTCCCCAGTTTCGGCGCATGTCATCAGCGCCAGCATGGCAGGGCCGGGCGGGCCGCAATCTTTGTTGCGCCATGCCCTCGGGTGAAAGCGCAGCGGCGCGGCGTCTTCCAGGGTAAGCCCTCGGCTGGCGAGATACTTTTCCGCAAGCGTCCCGCGTGCCGGCATTGCTTCCGCCCACAAGCGCCGGGCCAGATCAGCCGTGCCACTCTCGGGCGGGCTTGCGGTGGGCGTAGGCGGCTTTGGTGGAAGCGGTGGGGTGTAACTACCAGGCGCAGCGCCAAGCCATGCGCGCGCCCACCGGAAGGCTTCGCGCGGCTCGCAGCGGCGGGCATGGCAGATCAGCGCCAAGGCGTCACCTTTCGCCGATCCGGAATAATCGCAAAACGTCCCGCGTTTCGGCCCGGCAACCCGCACCGCAAGGGCGCCTTTTCTGCCAAAGCGGATTTCATCGCGGGCGCGCATGGTGGGCGCGGCTTGCAGCAATTCCAGCGCCAGCGGTTCGATCCGATCCGCAAGGGCGCTCTTCAATTCTTCAACCGTCATAGGCGAAAATCCTTAATCGCCCCTTGCCAGCCGTGCCGCGAATTGCTACCTTTCTTTGTGACTCAAAGACTTTTCGCAATTCTAGCCGCGCCCTAGCAATGGGGCGCGGTTTTCATTTTGTGGCGATGTGGAACAACGCGGTGAGGCCCAAAATTGCCAGCGCCGGCCCCACCATCAGCAGGGCGGCCTTTATGTGGCGGATCATGGCGCGGCCCCCAACAAGCGGCGGAAGCTTTCGCCCGTGATCACGTTAGTCCCGCCAATCTTCCGCATTTCCAGCTTCCCGCTCGCAGCAAGGCGCCGGATGGTTGAACGGCTCCAAGGGCCAAGGCGCACCGCTTGGCTTATGGTGAAGGCCAGCGCTTGCGGATTCGGTTCCGGGCGGTTTGGTGAAAGTCTCGGCATTTTCAGCACCTTTCGAGAATCGCGCGGCGCGTTTCTGCGCCGTGGTGCTGGTTCACATAGGGCTAAAAGTTGCCAAGGCGAAAATATATTTATTCGCTGATTTTTGTCATTTTCAGGCTTGGTAAGTCGCCATGCCTCGGGCGGCCTCTCGGCCTTTCCAGTTTCACGCCAAAGGGGTGAGGGGTTCGGGCTTTAATCGCGCGGCGGATTTCTTGAGCTATAGCTTCAACGGATTGCCCGGCTTGTTTCTCCCACAGAAAGGCGGCTTGCTGTTTGATGATCCTATCGCGTGTCACCTTTCGCGCGTTACCCGGCTCTTCTCTCCCCAGCCAATCCCCGGCCACGGCGTCAAACATCGCGCAAAGAAACGCGGCCCGTTGCTCGTTAGACTTAGCCGGGCGCCCGCGCCGGCGCTTGGCGATTGCCTGCCATTGCGCGCGGGCTTTGTCATCGCCCACCATCCGGCAAAGCGCCTCGAACAATGCGCGCGCCTCGGCAAGCTTTGTTTCCGGCGTTGCCATCAATTCCAGCGCCAGCGCCATGCGGTAGGCGCGTTCTTCCACACTCTCTGGCGCTTTGCCTTCCGGCTCAGGCGGGACGGCTTCCCCCGCGCCGGCTTTGGGCTTGCGCGCCATTACCGCGCGCCCATGGTGCGGGCTGGTAGGCTCACCACCGGGGCGGGCGCTTTCGTGCAATGCTGGCCCCAGGCTTCCATCAAGCCTATGCGCCGCTCAAACAGATCAGATCGGCGATAGCGCCCGGCTACCTTGTTTGCGTCTTCATGCGCCAAAGCTTTTTCGGCGGCGTCCCGTTCCGCAGGGTGGCAATCATCGCACCATGTCCGGAAGGTGGCGCGCCAGCCGTGCGGCACCACCGGGCGCCCGGAAGGATCAACCCATTTCGGCCCATCCTCGCCCTCATTCATGCGCCGGATCACGGCGAGAAGCGCCATATCCGTGAAGGGGCCGGTTCGGGAAATGTTCGGGAATATCCAGCTATCGCCCGCAATCCGGGCCAGCTTGGGCAGATCAGCCGGCGCCACCTTCACGCCATAGGCTCGCGAATAGGCGGTGGCGAGGGTTTGCAGCATGGCGGAAGATAGCGGGACGCGGTGGGGTGGCGGCTCGGAAAGCTTACGGCCTTTCATCACCAGGCCGGGCACGGTTAACACGGCTTCCCCCCCATCGAAGCTAATCCAATTCCAGCGCAGCGCGCGGGCTTCACCGGATCGAAGCGCGCTTAGGGCGGCGAAGCGAAGCGCCACCGGGGCCAAGCCGGGCAGCTTGTCCAAGGCTTCGAAAAATGCCGGGGCTTGTCGCCATGCCAGCGCAGGGTGGCCACGTTCTCCGGCTTGTTTGGTGAACCCAAGATGGCGCAGCGTCCTAACATCGGCGGCGGTGGCATCGGCGCCCCATTTTTGCGCGGCGGCGAAACGCAAAACGGCTCCAATTCTGCGAAGCGTTTTGGCGGCAATGATCGGCTTTTCGTGCCAGATCGGCAGGATGCAATCCCGCACCATTTCCCGCGTGATGCTCGCCACCGGCAGTTTCATCAGCGGCGCGGCGTGTAGTTCCAGGCTTGATTGCCACATATGCGCCGTGCGGGCGTTCTTCCATGAAGGCGCCTCGGCCTTAATCACCGCCTCGGCTACCTTGGCAAAGATGCGCCGCTCTGCCTCTTCCTCGGCCTTCCGGGCCTCCTCTAGGGCCTTCCGGGCTTCGCGGCGGGCTTTCACCGGATCGGCGCCCTTGCGGGCTTCCTCAAGCGCCTTTTCAGCTTTGCGGCGGGCCTCGGCAAGCGTCACGGCGGGATAACCCCCCAGGCCGGCTTCCCGGCGTTTCCCGGCATGCGTAAACCGCACAAGCCAAGATTTCCCGCCCGTCGTTTCAACCTGCAGCAGCAGGCCGCCCCCATCAGAAAGCCGGTAGGGCTTTTCGCGCGCCTTAGCGGCTTTAATCGTCGCGTCGTCCAGATTGTCCAGTCTTCTTCTCGGCATGGCATGGCCTCAAAAGTGTGGGGAGACGAAAGGCGTGGTTTTTTCACTCCCCACATTACTCCCCACACTCGGGCCTTGCAATATCAAAACGGTTCTAAGCGGTTCAAGGTATCATTTTCGCTTTGAAATTCGCGGAAATTGTCGGGCTTTGGTATGGGTTTCGGAGCTGGTTTGAAACGCCTTAAAGCGGCGCAATGGTTCCGGCTCTGGGCACCATTTTTTCTCCAGAAACCTCAAAATACGCATCAGGCACGGGGATTGCTCGGCCTAGCCGGGGGCGCTGCCCCTGTAACCCGGACTCCGCCAATTCGGGCGACCCGGATCGGAGCGTAAGGCATGAACGCGACCCAAGGTACCAAAACGCCACATCGCATTGTCGTGGCAGGCGGCGGGGCGGCAGGGTTGGAACTGGTGACCCGGCTAGGCCATCGCTATGCCCGAACTGGCGAGGCCGAGGTCACGCTGGTGGAGCGCGCCCGCACCCATCTGTGGAAGCCGCTTCTGCATGCGGTGGCTGCCGGCAGCCTTGATCGGGATCGGCACGAACTGCATTACCTGAGGCAGGCACACAACCACCATTTCACCTACCGCTTCGGGCCCATGACCGGCATTGACCGGGAAGCGCGTGAGGTCCTGGTGGGTGCCACCTTCGATGATGAAGGCCGCCAGGTCACGCCGCCAAGCCGCGTGCCCTATGATACGCTCGTCATCTGCATCGGCAGCGTCACCAATGATTTCGGCACACCAGGCGCGGCAGAGCACGCGGTGCCGTTGGAAAACGTGGCGCAAGCAAGCCGCTTCCATCGCCGCTTAGTGAATGCGTGCCTGCGCGCCAATAGCCAATCCGAACCGGTGCGCCCGGGCCAGCTTCATGTCGCGATCATCGGCGCGGGGGCCACCGGCACGGAATTGGCCGCCGAACTGCACCGCACCTTGCGCGCCGTTGTCGCTTATGGCCTGGACAGGATTGACCCGGCGCGCGATGTCCGCATCCGCCTGATTGAAGCCGCTCCCCGCATCCTGCCCGCACTGCCCGAACGCATCTCCGCCGCCACCGCGAAATTGTTGGAGGATTTGGGCGTTGAAGTCCTGGCTGGTCGCCGTGTGGCCGAAGTGCGCGCCGATGGTGTGGTGTTGGCCGATGGTGATGTCATCCCGGGAGAGCTCGTGGTCTGGGCCGCCGGCGTGAAAGGCCCCCCGGTGCTCCGCAATATCGGTGGGCTGGAGACGACCCCCAATGATCAGCTTGTGGTACTGCCCACGCTTCAAACCTCGCGCGATCCGGACATTTTCGCCCTTGGCGATTGCGCGGCCTGCCCGCGGCCGGATGGCAAGGGCAATCTGCCGCCACGCGCGCAAGCCGCGCATCAGCAGGCCAATCATCTTTTCCGCCAGATTGACCGCAAGCTGCGTGGGCTTGAAGTGGAGCCCTTTGCCTATCGCGATTTCGGATCATTGGTGTCGCTCGGCAAATACTCAACCGTCGGCAGCCTGATGGGCTTCCTGGTTGGGCGCAGCATGTTCATCGAAGGCTATTTTGCGCGGATGATGTATCGGTCCTTGTACAAGATGCACCAGACCGCGCTGCATGGGCATGCGCCGGTGCTATGGAAAACGCTGGTCGGGCTGGTGGCGGACCGCGGGCAGCCGCAGGTGAAGCTGCATTGAAGGGGTGGGGGCGCTGCCCCCAGACCCTCGCCGGGGTGCGCCGCAGGCGCTAGCCTGTGGCGGGCGTAGGGTTGGTGTGGCGGCTGCGCCCAAGCTCAAGCCGTGTCACCCCGGACCCCGCCGTAAAGCAGTTAGGCGTTGACTGTGGACGGGGTGACGTGAACATAAGGGGAATAGAGAATCAAGGCGATTCGGTGGGAGTCCCGCATGCAGGAAGACGCTGGTAAGGACTTGCGGGCAGTGGTGGCGGGGCGGCAATTTGGCACCATCCTGGCCGACCCCCCGTGGCAATTTCAAAACCGTACTGGCAAAATCGCCCCCGAGCATCGTCGGCTTTCGCGCTACGACACGATGACGCTTGACGATATAAAGGCGCTGCCGGTGGCCGAGGCGGCGGCGCCTGTGGCGCATCTCTATCTTTGGGTCCCGAATGCACTATTGCCGGAGGGCTTGCAGGTCATGGCGGCCTGGGGCTTCAACTATAAATCGAACATCGTCTGGCACAAAATCCGCAAGGATGGTGGCTCAGACGGCCGTGGCGTCGGCTTTTATTTTCGTAACGTGACGGAATTGCTCCTGTTCGGTGTGCGCGGCAAGAACGCGCGTACCCTGCCACCCGGACGCAGGCAGGTGAACTTGCTCAGCACCCGCAAACGCGAGCATTCGCGCAAACCTGATGAGATTTACCCCATCATCGAAGCCTGTTCATCTGGCCCGAGGCTTGAACTTTTTGCCCGTGGCCAGCGCAAGGGCTGGAGCGTTTGGGGCGATCAGGCGGGGGAAGGTTACGCACCCTCCTGGCCGACGTATCGGCATAATTCGGCAAATGATCTGCTGAGCCTGATCAATATTCCGGCGGAATGACGCGCAACGGCGAATGATGCAAAGCCGCGAAAGCACATCCCATGCTTGATCGCCTTCGGGAGCAGGGTTTTGACATCGCCTTTGAAGCCCATGCCGAGGCTATTCTTTCGGTTGATTTTCCGGAAGTGGCCGCAGAAATCGAACAGGCCCTGCTGGATTTCCGTATCCCTGTTCGCGAATTGGTGGCGGGCGGCGGTGGTGAAGCACAAGGCACCCAAAGGCTACGCAGAGCGCTCGCGGCCAGAGGATGGTCCAAGCAAACTTTTGTTGTTGAACGCAGCATCAATGGCCTTAAGCGTGAGAGCCAATCGCATGAGGTGGATCATGTTCGCACCTATGCTGACGGAAAATGCATTGCGCTTGAGATTGAATGGAACAACAAGGATCCTTTCTTTGATCGGGATCTTGAGAATTTTAAGCGGCTTCACGCTGATGGCGCCATTTCAGTTGGCATCATCATCACCCGCGGGGCACAGTTGCATAACGGTTTGCGGGGATTGATTGGCGATTTTCTACTGCGTGAGCGCGTTGCTGACTTCGCGGCCTTAGCCGACTATGGCTATCGCCCGACCCCCCGCCAGAGAGAGATGATCGAAAGGCGGTTAGGGCCTTCAGCAAAGCCTGAGGATTTCGCCACTTCGGTGGCGCAGGTGCTTGTTTCTGACAAGTTTGGAGAAGCAACGACACATTGGCGCAAGTTGGAGGACCGCCGGCAACGTGGCGTCGGTAATCCATGCCCATTGTTATTGGTTGGTCTTCCGTTGGGAATCGTTGACCCTTCCTGAGAGCTACCAAACTCCAAGATGGCGGGGTCCGGGGTAACATGCCTTGATCTTGGGCGCAGCCGCCACACCAACCCTGCGCCCCTGCCAAACCCCGGCGGGGGTCTGGGGGCGGAGCCCCCGTTTTGCTCCCACCCCAAACACAAAAAAGGGGCCAAAGCCCCGTTTCAAACGCCCAACGCTACTACGCAGGCCGAAGCCCGCGCGCAATCAGCCCTGGCGGGCCTTAAGCCGCGGGTTCTTCTTGTTGATCACGTAAACGCGACCGCGGCGGCGTACCACAACGCAGTTCTTGTCACGGGTCTTGGCGGTCTTCAGCGAGTTACGAATTTTCATTGGTCTAACCTTTCGAAGGCGCGGTGTCTAAGCGGGGCAGGGGGCCAAGTCAACCCATTGCACCCCCCTATTCAGCTGCGCGGCGTTCCTCTTCCATGATGCGCAGAAAACCATCGCGGGTCTGGGGCAGTTTGCGGCCCATGATCTGTTCGGCGACCTGGGTGCGCAGCACCTGCGCGGTGCCGCCGGCAATGGCGAACATGCGCGCATCGCGCAAATAGCGCTCCATCGGGTTGTCGCGCGAATAGCCCGCCGCGCCCCAAATTTGCAAAGCCTGGTTGGTCACGCGGATCGCCATCTCGCCCGCCAGCACCTTGGCCTGGGCGGCGGCAAGCCGATCCGGAAAGCCATTCGGCCCCGCGCTTTTCGCTGCGCGCCACACCATGGCGCGGGCGGCCTCAACCTCAATGGACATATCCGCCAGCATCCAGGCAAGGCCCTGAAATTCGCCAATGGGCCGGCCGAATTGGCGCCGGGTCTGCGCCCGCTCAAGCGCATGTTCATAGGCGCCGGCGGCCAACCCCAAGGCAACAGTGGCCGCCCCCACGCGCTGGCCATTATAGGCATCAATCAGCCGGCCAAAGCCGCGCGCCCAGCCACCGGGGGGCCTCAACACCATGCTATCGGCTACTTCCAGCCCCGCGATTTCCGTCTCGGCTTCCGGCATCCCACATAGCCCGAGGGAGGGGATGCGCTTGAACGTAATCCCAGGCGGTGGACCGTCACCCTGGCGCACCACCAGAAAGCCACCGATGCCCTGATCGCGCCCGTCTTCAATCACCCGCGCAAAAATCAGATGCAGCCGGGAAACCCCGCCGCCAGTGATCCAGGTCTTGCGGCCATTGATCACCCATTTATCGCCATGGCGCACCGCGCGCGTGGTCATCTCAGTGGCGGCCGACCCTGCTTCGGGTTCGGTGATCAGAATCGCGGGCTTGTCGCCGGCCAGCACCAGATCAGCGGCAATGCGCTTTTGCGCGTCCGTGCCATAGGCCATGATGGCGCCAATGGCGCCCATATTGGCCTCCACGGCAATGCGGCCGCATACCGCACAGGCTTTGGAAAATTCCTCAATCACCAGGGCAGCGTCGAAGTAATCGCCCCCCGGCCCACCCCAGGCGCGCGGCACGGTCAGGCCGGTGAAGCCCGCTTCCGCCATGCGTCGCACCATGGGCCAGGGATAGGCGCCCGAACGATCGGTCTCGGCCGCTTGGGCCGCCGCTTCGCGCGCCAATTCCCGCGCCCGGTCGCGCAGCCTTGCCTGTTCTGGGGTCAAGCCATCCATGATGTGCACCTTATGTGAGACGCGCTTCGATTGCCGCCGCCGCGGCGCGATCCAGTTTGAGCGCCTTGGCGAATTCATCAAGCCAGGCGCGCTCGGCTGCCGCGATCTCGCCCGCGCCCACCACCGCGGCGGCATAGAGCTGCGCGGACAGCATCGGGTCACTCGCCAGCTTGGCAAGGGCGGTGGGCGTCAAGGGCTTATCGAAATCCGCCAGCACCGTGTCGCGTGCGGCGGGGCTGAGGCCCGCGCCATCCAATTGCGCGGCGATGCGCCCGCGCTCTTCGGCATCAATCGCGCCATCGGCCTTGGCGGCGGCGATCATGGCGCGCAGCATCAGCAAAGCTTCGGCGGTCTCGGCGCTGGGTTCTTCTTCCGGTTCGGCGGTGATAGGCGCCCAAGGGTCGGCGGCGGGTTTGGCGGCACCCGGCGCCTTGCCCCAAGGGCCAGGGCTGGCGGGCGCCGGGCGCGCCGGTCCGGCCCAATCGAAACCACCGCCACCCTTGCCAGAGGGAGGTACCGGTCGTGGCGGCGGCGCGGCCGGCGCTGGTGGGGCAGTCTGGCTCCGGCGCAGCGCCTCAATCGCAATGCCGGCAAGCCCGGCCAAAGCGCGACCAAGCTGAGCATTGCTGGCGGTGGCGCGGCTGCGTGAGCGCGTGGGGCTGCGCCGCCGTGGCGCCGTACCACCGCCCAGCACTGCGCCAATCACCCGCCCAAGATCAAAACCGGCCATGTTCCTCCCTCCCTTGGCGGCAGCATTACAAATCCTGCATCGCGGTCGCAATCGCGGGTGCGAGTGCGCGGAATTCCTCAGCCCTTGGGCTCCGCGCCCGCCACGCCAAGCCGATCCGACGGCTCATGCCATTCTCAAGCGGCCGCGTCACCAACCCAGTCCCCGCGAGCACACCGCCAGCCACGGCCAGGCGCGGCAGCAGCGTAACGCCAAGCCCACTCGCCGCCATTTGTACAAGCGTATGGAGTGAAGTCGCCGAAAATTCCTCGGCGGTCAGCGCCCCCGAAAGCCCGCAAGCGGCCAAAGCATGATCCCGCAGGCAATGCCCATCCTGCAGCAGCAGGAGTTTTTCCTCCAGCAGCGCCCGCGGCGTGATGCTGGCGCGCCCGGCCAAGGGGTGATCTTCCGGACAGGCCAGCAGAAACGGGTCTTCGGCGATGGCCAGCGTCTCCGCCGCCCCGCAATCGCAGGGGAGTGCGAGCAGCAGCAGGTCAAGCCGACCCGATTCCAAGGCTTCCACCAGCCTTTCGGTCAAATCTTCCCGGAGCCAGGGGCGCAGGCGCGGGAAATCGGCGCGCAGCCGCGGCATCAGGCGGGGCAGCAAAAAGGGGCTGATGGTCGGGATGACGCCAAGGCGGATGGGCCCGGAAAGCGGCTCCCGCGCAGCGCTTGCGGTTTCCACACAACTATTGAGCGCGGCGAGGGCGACCCGCGCGCGTTGGATGAGTTCCGCCCCGAGCGGTGTGAAGACGGGCTTTTTGGCGCCGCTCCGTTCCAAAATGGCGGCATCCAATTGTCGCTCAAGCGCGATCATGCCGGCAGATAGGGTGGATTGCGTGACCCCGCAGGCCGAAGCGGCGCGGCCGAAATGTTCATATTCGGCGAGCGCCACCAAATAGCGGAGTTGCTGAGGGGTGGGCAGCGCGATCATCGTATATTCCGGTTAATAATCAAGAACCTTCATCTGAACCAATGCTGCAAGAAGTAGGTGGCAGGAGGCTCCGCCGAAAGGCCCCTCGCCACCTCAAACTGTGGGTTCGAGCTTCAGATGCGGCTCAGCGACGGGTCCAGCGTTCCTGGCCAAGCCTGGTTCCGCCGGCATAGGTCCAGATACCGGACCAGACACCGTTTTCATGCACGAGCAGGGCAAGCCCCGTGTCGTTGCCAGAACGGTAGCTGACCGTGAGGAAACCCTCATCGCCGATGCCGGTGCCAAGATAACGCTGCCCGTCGATCACCCAAGTGACGCGAAAGGTATCGCCGGTTGGTACCACCTCCACCGTGCCATTATAGGTCGCGCCATCAGGCGTACGGCCTTCGACAGTATAGCGGCCAGCGATGCTTTTTTGCGCCGCAGCGCCGCCGGCCAGCGCGGCGAGAATGGGCAGCGACAGCAACAGGCGTTTCTTGATCATGGGGGCGATCCTTATGTTTACGATGAAAAATGCTAGCCGTCGCCGCGGTCAAGGCAAGCCGTGATGCGGAGCGTTTCAATACCGCGCCGGATCATAGGGCTTCGGGTCAATGAAGGGCGCTTCGCCCATCATCATCTCCGCCACCAGCCGCCCGGTCGTCGGACCCAGCGTAAAGCCCTGATGCGCATGGCCAAAGGCGCACCAAGCGCCGGCCTGGCCGGGCAGGCGGCCAATGATCGGCAGCATATCCGGCGTGCAGGGGCGCACCCCCATCCAGGGATCATCTTCCACCGCTTCGGCCAGCGGCAGTAATTGGCGCGCGAGTGGCTCGGCGCGCGCCAATTGCACTGGGGTTTTCGGCGCATCATCGGGGGCGAATTCAGCCCCGGTGGTAAGCCTGACGCCAGCACGCATCGGCACCAGTACAAAGCCGCTATCGGCATCCAGAAACCCGCGATTGAGCACCGCATTGCCCTGCATGCGGTAATGGCGGTGATAGCCGCGCTTGCCGAAAAGCGGCGGCGCATAGCCAAAGCGGCGGGTCAGCTTTGCGGAGGCTGAGCCAAGCGCAATCACCACCTGTTCCGCTTCGCGCGGGCCGTCACTGGCTTGTACGCGCCAGCCCGCGCCATGGCGTGCAAGGCTGAGTGCATCGCCGCGCAGGATTTCACCACCCGCTTCGGTGAAGCGCCGCGCGTAAAACAGTGTCAGCGCCTGCGGGTCACTCACGGAAAGCGGGTCGGTCCAATGAATGGCGCCAAGGCGCTTGACCAGCAAATGCGGTTCGGCTGCCGCAAGCCCGGCTTCATCCAGCAGCGCGTAATTCACGCCCTGTTCGCGCTTCAGCGTCTCCGCTTCCGCAATGGCGGCGTTCAGCGTCGGTTGAGTATTGTAAAGCCGCATCCAGCCGATGGGGCGGAGCAACGCTTCGGCCTCGGTCCCGCGTGTGAGCGCCACATGTTCATCAATGCAAGTCACGATCAGCCGCGCATAGGCTTCCGCAATCGGCCGATAGCGTGATGGCGCCGAATGCCACCAATATTTGAACAAGGGTGCGGCCAGGCTGAGCAAGGCAGAAGGATGATAGGAAGCATCCACCGATCGGTTCTGCGCCATGCGCCAAAGTGTTGCGATATCGCGCGGGAAGGGATGCGGATACACGGCTTCGCGCTGGATCAGACCTGCATTGCCGAAGGACGCACCTTCACCGGGCGGCGCGCGGTCCAGCACTACCACCTGCGCGCCGCGGCGTTGCAAATGCAGCGCGATGCAAACGCCAACCATGCCAGCGCCAAGCACGATAACAGATCGCGACATTATTCTTCTTCCTGTCTCACGCGCCCCGGCGCTTCATGATCACACGTCTTTAGTCTCAAATTCCGCCGGACCCGTGATTTCGATCAATTCCAGATCTTCCGAATGGGTAATCTCGCGATGCTTCACCAAGGGCGGTTGATAGCAGCTATCGCCGGCGCGGAATTCCTTGACGCCGATATCCTCATATTCAAAGCGCACCCAGCCCTTCAGCACGAAGAACATCTGGAACTTCAGATTATGGGTATGCCATTGCCCGGTGGCATGGGCGCCCGGAATGGCGCGGATGACATGCGCGCCAAAGGCGCCATCGGTGGCGCCCTTGATGCCAAGATCACGATATTCGAAAAACGGGCGCAGCCCGCGGATGAATTCCGAACCCTCGGCATGGCTGGTCGTGGTGGTGGTCATGGCGTTTCTCTCCTTCAGGCAAGCGGCAGCGCGACATGGCGCGTAAAGCCCGGGCGTGTCAGCAACGTATCATAATAGCGGCGCAGATTGGGCAGGTTCGGGCGTTCAATCGGCAGCACATGCCAGCGATGCACCCAGCAGCCGAGTGTCAGGTCGGCCAGCGTCAGCGCATCGCCACACAAAAATCGCTGCCCTTCCAGTTTCTTTTCAATGATGCCCCAAAGCCGGCCTGCTTCATCGCGCGCCTTGGCCTCTGCCTTCCAGTCGCGTTCCGGTTCCGGCAGGCGCACATGGGTGAAGAAGATCGTCACCATCGGTGCGGTCAGGTGCCCAAGGGTCCAATCCATCCAGGTTTCCACGGCGGCCCTTTGGCGTGCATCGCGCGGATAGATCGGGCTATCCGGCGCCTCGGCATTGCACAAATAACGGCAGATCGTGTTGCTCTCCCACAGCGCCCAGCCATCTTCTTCCTGCAAGGTCGGCACCAGGCCCATAGGGTTCATGGCGCGGTATTCCGGTTCCTTGGTGCGGCCAAAGGCGCCGCCGGCATCTATCCTCTCATAGGAAAGGCCGAGCTCTTCCATCAGCCACAGCACCTTCATGACATTGCTGGAACTGGTCCGGCCCCAAAGCTTGCGCATGGCTGATCTCCCTTGCCTGAGGTCAGCCTAAAGCCCAGCGCCAGATGGGTCCAGTTGCAAGCGGCGCCCTGGCGCGCAATCTGTCCTCCATGAAGCGCGCCCTTATCGTATTGGCCCTGGCCGCCGCCGCCCCGCTTGTCGCGCAAGCCAGCGAGACCTGGCTGGGGCTGGCACCTTGCGAGCTCTGCCTGTGGCAGCGCTGGCCCTATTGGGTGGCGGCGGGCCTGGCTGCTTTGGCGCTGGTGGTGCCGCGTTTCGCTGGGGTGCTGCTCAGCCTGGCGGGCTTGGCCGCGCTCACTTCCGGAACTTTGGGCGGGTTTCATCTCGGGGTGGAGCAAGGCTTCTGGCCCTCACCGCTTGCGGGCTGCAAGGCCGCGACGGCAGGCGGGGCAATGAGCATTGAGGATATGCTGAAAAGCCTGGCCCCAACCCCGAACAAGCCCTGCGATGCGCCGGCTTTTCTGATCCCCGGTCTTCCCATTTCGATGGCGGCAATGAATATGGTGTATGGTTTGGGCCTTGGGGCGCTTGCGCTGCGCCTCGCCCGGCAAGGAGCAAGAGCATGACGCAGAAAACCGCCGAATACCGCCTGCCCGGCGACCCCACGGCGCGTGAGGTGGTGGAACGCACCATCCGCGTGGATCATGCCGGCGAATATGGCGCCAAGCGCATTTATGAGGGCCAATTGGCTGTTTTGGGCCGCACCAAATACGGCCCGCTGATCGAACATATGAAGGCGCAGGAACAGGTCCATCTGGACACGTTTTCGCGCCTTATTGGCGAACGCCGCGTGCGCCCGACGGCGCTGCTGCCCTTCTGGCATGTCGCAGGCTTTGCGCTTGGGGCGGCGACTGCGCTGCTTGGCCATCGCGGCGCGATGGCCTGCACGGTTGCCGTGGAAGAAGCGATTGATGAGCATTACCGCGCGCAGGAGGACACGCTTGGCGATGATGAGGCGGAACTGCGCGCCGATATCGCCCGCTTCCGCGCCGAGGAATTGGAACATCGCGACACGGGGCTTGAACATGAAGCGGAACAGGCGCCCGCCTATCGGCTGTTGAGTGCGGCGATCAAGACCGGCTGCAAGATTGCCATCAAAATCAGTGAGCGCGTGTAATGCGCCGCGCCGCCTTTGCCCTGCTATTCGCCATGGCGGCGCTGGGCTGTGCGGAACAGCCACTGCCGCCTGAAGCGCAACCGGTGACGCAAGCGCCTGTTCCGGATGTGCAGATAACCCAGCTCTACCCGAATGACCTGCCCGGACCGCCCGGACCCGGTGGCGTCGCGATAGCCCCTGCCCAGCCATCCGAAAGAACCCAAGCGGTGGCGGCACGCCTGCCCCTGCGCGTTGGGCCCTGGGTGCGCGCTGTCGGCCCGCCGGATGAGGGGGCGATTGCGCGCAATGGCCTCAGCCAGATGTATGTCCGCTATACCCTACCCGGCCATGGAAGCTGGGCGACGGTGGCGGTGAATGATCACGGGATGGAAGTGCCAGATGGCTTTGCCTCGGCCGCGGTAGCGGCGGGCTTCAATGCCAGCAAGGCCAGCGTCCGCGCCAATGCGCCCGGCGATGTGGCGCGCATGCGCCTGGTGTGGATTCCCGATGCGCCTTCGCAGCGCTGCGTGACGGGGCGGGTTGTTCTGCAGGGTCAGGGCACGCTGCATGTGGCGTGCTCCACCGGCGTTGCCGGCCAGGAATTGCGCGTGCGCGCGACCGCAGCCTTTCGCCCCGGGGATTCGGGGCGGTTGTTTGAATTGGAAGGCGAAGTGGCGCGGCTGATCGCGGAAGTCACGCGCGCCGCTGCCGGGCTTCAGCCAAACCCAGGCGTGCGCTCAGACGGGCGCGTTTTCATTCCAAGGTTTGGCGCGGAAGCGGCGCTGTAGCGCGGGCGTCAATTGCCCCGCTGCATCAGCGCCGCCACATCGCGGTCCCGCATATCTTCGCTATTGCCAAGGCCTTCCACCACACCATGCCGGTCCTGTTCCGGCCGGTTCTGGCTGAGCTTGCGCTTGCCGATCAGGGTTTCGATTTCCAGGCGTAGCCCGACGATACCCTTGAGCTGTGAGGCAATGAAATCCCCCGGCGCATCATCCACCGCCCAAGGCGTGGCGCGCGGCGCTTCGTGGTGATTGGTCAGCCGATCCACCAGCGCATGGAGCCGCGTGGCATCCTCAAACACCTCAACCGCGCCGATGGCATGCACGGCCACGTAATTCCACGTCGGCACGACCTTCCCGTGCTCCTTTTTGGAGGCATAAAAGGATGGCGAGACATAAGCCTCTGGCCCCATGAAAATCGCCCGCGCGCGGCCAGCGCTGGCAAGCGCGCGCCAATGTGGATTGGCCTTGGCGAGATGGCCATAAAGCGTGCCATGCGGCCCTTCATCGGCGGCGAATTGCAGCGGCAAATGGGTTGCTTCCGGCACACCATCCGCGCCCGCGCTGACCAGAATGGCGAGCCGCGCCTCACGCAAAATGGCGTGCAGGATTTCCGGGCGGTCTTCACGGAACAAGGGCGGGTTATACATGCGGGTCTTCTCCAAACCTGGATTGCTGTTAGCCTGTCCTGGTTTTGGGGAAAAGTCGTATGTCAGATGAATTGATCCGCCTGAGTGCCACGGAAGCCGCCGCCAGGCTGAAAGCGGGCGATATCACGCCGCTTGACCTGATTGACGCGGCCGAGGCGCGCATTGCCGCGGTGGATGGTGCGGTGAATGCGCTGCCAACGCTTTGCCTTGACCGTGCGCGCGACCATGCCCGTGCGCTGATGGCCGGCAAACGCCGAGAAGCGGAAGGTGAAGCCGGCTGGCTTGGCGGCATCCCCGTTGCCATCAAGGATCTGGCGGAAGTGGCTGGCGTGCGCACCACCTATGGCAGCCCGATCTTTGCCGATTACGTGCCACGCGAAAGCCACCCCTTGGTGGAACGCATCGAACGCAAGGGCGGCATTGTCATTGCCAAATCCAATACCCCGGAATTCGGCGCCGGCGGTTCCACCTTTAATGAGGTGTTTGGCCGCACGCGCAATCCTTGGAATACATCGCTCACCTGCGGCGGTTCCACCGGGGGCGGCGCGGTTGCGCTGGCGACAGGGCAGGTATGGTTGGCGCATGGGTCTGATCATGGCGGGTCTTTGCGTCGCCCCGCCACCTATTGTTCGGTGGTGGGGCTCAGGCCGTCACCGGGGCGCGTGAGCCGGGGGACGGCGGATGATCTCTATTCGCCGTTATCAGTACAAGGACCGATGGCGCGCAATATCCCCGATCTGGCGCTGTTTTTGGACAGCATGGCGGGCTGGGATTTGGCCGATCCGCTGACCTGGGAAGCGCCCGCGCGCCCCTATGCGGCAGCGATTGCGGCGGCCGAGGCCGAGGCCCCGAAGCGCATCGCCTTCACCGCACGCTTCGGCGGTGCGCTTGCGATGGACCGTGAGACTGAGGAAATTTGCGCGCGCGAAGTGCGCCGCCTTGAAGCGCTGGGCGCCGTAGTGGAAGACGCCCATCCCGAGATAGGCGATTTGAATGAGGCGTTTCTGGTGCTGCGCAGCCAGCATTTTGTGGTGGACCGCGAAAAAATGCTGAAGGAGCATCGGGACAAGATCAAGCCGGACATCATCTGGCAGACCGAACGCGGCTTGCAGGAAACCGCATCGCGGCTTGCTTGGGCGGAACATGAACGCCGGCGCTTCTTCATCAGCATGCGTGATCTGTTCAAGCGTTATGATGTGCTGATCACGCCGGGCGCCGCCACACCCGCCTTTGATGTCATGCTGCGCGCGCCGGAGAGCATCGGCGGCAAGAAGCTGGAAAACTACATGGGCGGGTCTTTGATCAATGCCTTCGCCACGCTGGCGGGCTGCCCCGCTGTCGCGGTGCCTTGCGGCTTTGATCAATATGGCCGGCCCGTTGGGCTGCATATTGTGGCCCCCCCGCGGCAGGATGCGCGCGCCTTGCAGGTGGCGGCGCTGTTTGAAAAAATGACTGGCCTCGACAAGCTTTTGCCCATCACGCCGCGGCCTGGAACCGTGCCGCCTTCGGAAAGCGCTTGAAGAAGCATCACGATGCAGTGCCGTACGGGATGAGTCACTCCTGATCTGGGGCTGTTACGCCTTCTCCGATCAGCGCCAGCACAGCCTCCAGCCGATCCGCTTCTTCCGCCGGCTTGTCGCGCCTGATGCGCGCAATGCGGGGAAAGCGCAGCGCCACACCTGATTTATGCCGGCTGCTGCGCTGCGCCGCGTCAAAGGCCACTTCCAGCACCAATTCCTTTTCCACTTCCCGCACTGGGCCGAAGCGATCCACTGTGTGGTTCCTGATCCAGCGATCAAGCCAGGCCAATTCCTCATCCGTATAGCCGGAATAGGCCTTGCCGATCGGCACCAATTCGCCGTCTTCGCGCCAGACGCCGAAAGTGTAATCCGAATAGAAGCTGCTGCGCTTGCCATGGCCGCGCTGCGCATACATCAGCACCGTATCAAGCGTGAGCGGCGCGCGTTTCCATTTCCACCACTGCCCCTTCACGCGCCCAGGCAAATAGGGGCCATCGGCCCGCTTCAGCATCAGGCCCTCAATCGCCGCATCCCGCGCGCCATCGCGTAAGCCTTGCAAATCGCTGATCTGGTTGAAGGCGATCATATCGGAAAGATCCATGCGCTGCGGTTGCTGGCGCTGATGCCAGGCTTCCAGCCGCGCACGCCGCGCCGCGAACGGCAGGGGGCGCAAATCCTCAGTCCCGTCAAACAACATATCGTAAAGCCTGATCGCCACCGGGTAATCGCGCTGCATTTTGGCGGTGACACTTTTGCGGTTCAGCCTTTGCTGCAAATCGGCGAAAGGTGCCACTTCGCCATCCCGCAGCACCAGCAATTCGCCATCCAAAACGGCGTGGAAATCCAAGCCTGCAATGATTTCCGGAAAGCTGGCGGAGATATCCTCGGCCCCGCGGCTCCAGAGTCTTGCACCACCCGGCCCCGAAGTGACTTGCACGCGAATGCCATCCCATTTCCATTCCGCGCAATAGGCAGCCGGTTCAAGTGCGGCGAGATCAGCGTCTTCCAAGGGATGCGCCAGCATCAGGGGCCGGAAGATGGGCGCAGCCTGAGGGTCAGGCTGCGGCGCGCGGCCTTCCAGCCAGGCGAAGAGCGTTTCATAGGGCGCGGGGATGGCGTGCCAGGCTTCCTCAATCGCCTCCACCGAAGTGCCGGACCATTCGGCGAGTGCCACGCGCGCCAGCCGCGCTGAGACCCCAACGCGCAGCCCGCCCGTCAGCAGCTTGATCAGCGCGAGCCGCCCGCTGGCATCGAGTGTATCGAGCCAGCCCGCGATCAGCGCCGGCACCTCAGACTTTGGCGCGGTTTCCAGCGCGCCGATGATATCGGAAAGCGCGGGCGGCGGCGCATTCACGCCAGCGCGCTTCGGCCAGATCAGCGCAATGGTTTCGGCAAGATCACCAACATAATCATAGGAAAGCCGGAACAGCTCGGGGTCCACCCGCGCCATGGTGATCTCTCGCAGCATCGCCGGTTTGGCGGTGGCGAGCTTGAGGCTTTCGGTAATTGCGGCAAGGCCAAGGCCCCGTTCCGGGTCTGGCTGCCCGGCAAACCATTGGCCAAGCAGCGCCAGCTTGGCGTTGCGGCCGGGCGAAAAGACCAGCCTTTCCAGCAATTCAGCGAAGGCGGGTAGGCTCATGGTGCTGCCCGGCGCAAGCCTATCTTGCGCAATTCGGTTGCAGAGCTGATTCTGGCCACATGATCGAAGCGCAGCAACCGATGGATGCCGGCCAAGCCCCTGCGGGGCCGCTGTTCAGCATTTGCACGCTGGTCACGCGCCATGCGGAATATGCGGCCATGCTGGAAAGTTTTTCGGCGCGCGGCTTCACGCCCGACAAGGCCGAATTCCTGTACCTGGACAATAGCAAGGGCCATCAATGGGACGCTTTTCAGGGCATCAGGCGTTTCTTGAGCCTGGCACGCGGCACATATGTAATCCTCTGCCATCAGGATATCCGGCTTCTGGCGGATGATATCGAAACGCTCTGCGCCCGCCTTGCGGCGCTTGATGCGCTGGATGCGGATTGGGCGCTGGCCGGCAATGCCGGGGCCATGGCAGATGGCAGCCTTGCGATCCGCATTTCCGATCCGCATGGCGAAGACCAGCGCCGCGGCGCCTTTCCCGCGCGCGTGGTCAGCCTGGATGAGAATTTCATCATCATCCGCCGCGATGCGTTGGTGAGTGTCTCTGCCGGGCTTTCCGGCTTTCACCTTTACGGCACCGATATGTGCCTGCAAGCGCGTTGCGCCGGGCGCAGCGCCTGGGTGATTGATTTCCACCTGCGGCATTTGAGTGCGGGGAAGGTTGACGCCAGCTTCCATCAGGCGCAGCAGCGACTTGAAGCGCATTACGACAAGCTCCTCACCCTGCCCTGGCATATTCGCACCACCTGCACAAAAATGATCCTGGGCGGCGGCGGATTGCGCCGATGGCTCGCACGCCGAAAGTTAGCGCGGCGTCTGAAATGATGGTGGACACATTGCGCGTCATGCCGCCACCTCCTCATCTTCCTCACCGCGCCCAATCAGGTTCAGCGCCCGCCCCCTGATGCCCTGCAATCCCAGCGCATGGATCAGCGCATCTTCGCGCCCATGGGTTACCCAAACCTCCTGCGCGCCGGTCTGCTCGCAAGTTGCCAGCAGCTCATCCCAATCGGCGTGATCGGAAATCACCAGCGGCAATTCCACACCGCCCTGGCGCGCGCGCTGGCGCACACCCATCCAGCCCGAGGCATTGGCGACTACGGGCTCCGCAAGCCGCCTTGCCCAGCGATCGGCAATGGCGGAAGGTGGGGCCAGCACAATCGCGCCCTTCAGCGCATCCTTGCGCGCTACCGTTGCTGGCAGCAGCGGGCCGAGCGCCACGCCCAATTCCTCATAGACCGCGCAAAGCCCCTGATGCGCGCCATGCAAATGGATCGGGCGATCATAGCCCGCTTCGCGCAGCATGCGGATCAGGCGCTGGCATTTGCCAAGCGCGTAGCAGCCAATCACATGCGTGCGTTCGGGGAATAGCGCTGCCGAGCGCAATAGCCGCGCAATCTCCCCCATCGCATCCGGGTGACGGAATACCGGCAGCGCAAATGTCGCTTCTGTGATGAAAACATCGCAGCGCTCAACTTCAAAAGCCGCGCAGCTTGGATCGGCGCGGCGCTTGTAATCGCCGGAAACCACCACGCGGCTGCCCTGCCATTCCAGCGCAATCTGCGCCGAGCCCAGCACATGCCCCGCCGGCCGCAGCCAAAGCTTCACGCCGTTGATGGTGATCGCCTCCCCATAGCGCAGCGCCTGTTGCGTGGCGCCGGCCCGGCCTTCGCCGAGCCGTGCGGTCATGATCGCCAAAGTCTCCGGCGTTGCGAGCACCGCCGCATGGCCAGGGCGCGCATGGTCCGAATGGCCGTGGCTGATCACGGCGCGATCCACGGCGCGCAGCGGGTCAATGAAAAATCCACCCGGTTCGCAGAACAACCCGGCCGGGGTTACTTTCAGCCAGGTCTCGGGATGGGGGGCAGTCGTGAAGGCCATGCGGTTCCGGTCTTGCGTCGGCGGCGGGTCGCGCCATAGATAGCGTTGAATGCGAACATTACCAGAACCTTTTGCCGGCTGGTTTGCGGCGCGTGGCTGGCAGCCGCGCCCGCATCAGCTTGCCGTTCTGGATGCCGTTGCGGGCGGTGAGCACGCGCTGCTGGTGGCGCCAACCGGCGGCGGCAAGACACTGGCGGGCTTTCTACCGACCTTGTTGGACCTGCAAACCACCCCGCGCGAGGGCTTGCACGCGCTGTATATCTCGCCCTTGAAAGCGCTTGCCGTGGATATCGCGCGCAATCTGATGGCGCCGATTGGCGATATGGCGCTGCCTATCCGCGTGGAAACACGCACCGGCGACACGCCGGCCAATCGCCGCGCGCGGCAACGCGTGGCACCGCCGCATATCCTGCTGACCACGCCGGAAAGCCTGACGCTGTTGCTGTCTCAACCAGAAGCCGCCGAGTTCTTCGCGGGCCTTGGCGGCATCATCATTGATGAAATCCATGCGCTGGCCGGCACCAAGCGCGGCGATCAATTGGCGCTGTGTCTGTCTCGCCTGGCTGTGCTGGCGCCAGGCGCCAGGCGCATCGGGCTTTCCGCGACCGTCGCCGTGCCGGATGCCTTGCGCGCCTGGTTGGCGCCGGATGCGCAAACGGGATCGGTGCGGCTGATCACGGCGGAAGGCGGCGCCGCGCCGGTCTTTGATCTGCAATTGCCGGAAGGCCATTTGCCCTGGGGCGGGCATATGGGCCTGGCTTCCATGCCCGAGGTCTATCAGCGTATCGAAGCCGCGCGCGTCACAATCGTCTTCGTCAATACCCGCGCCCAGGCGGAACTTTGCTTCGCAGCTCTTTGGCGACTGAATGAAGCCGCACTGCCGATCGCGCTTCATCACGGTAGTCTTGAGATAGACCAGCGCCGCAAGGTGGAAGCGGCCATGGCGGCGGGCAAGCTGCGCGCGGTGGTCGCCACCGCGTCACTCGATCTCGGCATTGATTGGGGGGATGTGGATCAGGTGATCCAGATCGGCGCGCCCAAAGGTGTCGCACGGCTATTGCAGCGCGTGGGCCGCGCCAATCACCGCATGGATGAACCATCACGCGCCGTGCTGGTGCCAGCCAATCGGTTTGAGGTGATTGAATGCGTCGCCGCCATGGAAGCCGCGGCGGCTGGCGAGTTGGATGGCGACCCTCCGCGCCCCGGCGGGCTTGATGTGCTCGCGCAACATGTGCTGGCCATGGCCTGCCACGCGCCGTTTCACCCGGATGAACTCTACGCCGAAGTAATCCGCGCCGCGCCCTATGCCGCCCTTACGCGGCGTGATTTTGATGATGTGGTGCGCTTTGTCGAAGATGGCGGCTATGCGCTGGCAGCTTATGAGCGTTTCCGCCGCCTGTTTCGCGATTCCGAAGGAAGGCTGCATATCCGTGATGCGCGTGTGGCGCGGCAATTTCGCCTGAATCTTGGTACCATCGTCGAAACCCCGATGATCAAGGTGCGGATGCGCGGTGGTGGCACCTTGGGTGAGGTGGAGGAATGGTTCGTCTCAACCCTCGCGGCCGGTGATTGCTTTCTGTTTGCGGGCCAGGTGGTGCGTTATGAACGGCTTGACCCTGCCGCGGTGATTGTCAGCCCCGGCGGTGGCGATGAACCGCGCGTGCCGGTTTATGCCGGCAGCCGCATGCCACTCACCACCTGGCTTGCCGCACGCGTGCGCGCGATTTTGCATGACCCGTCGCGCTGGGCGCATTTGCCCGCACCCGTGCAGGAATGGCTGAAGCTACAAACGCTGCGGAGTGAATTGCCGCCATCCGATGGGCTTTTGGTTGAAACCTTCCCGCGCGGCGGACGCTGGTTTCTGGTGGCCTATACTTTCGAAGGTCGCTTGGCGCATCAAACACTGGGGCTTTTGGTGACCAAGCGCATGGAGCGTCTCGGCATGGGGCCGCTTGGCTATGTCGGTACGGATTATGTGCTGGCGATCTGGTCCGCCTTCGAACCGACCGGCGTTGAACGACTATTCGCCGAAGACATATTGGGCGATGAGATGGAGGAATGGCTCGCGGAATCTTCCATGCTGCGGCGGAGTTTCCGCAATATCGCGACCATTGCGGGCCTGCTTGAAAAACACCATCCGGGGGCCGAGAAATCCGGCCGGCAAATGACGATGAATGCGGATTTGATTTATGATGTGCTGCGCCGGCATGAACCGGACCACATACTGCTCCGCGCCACGCGGGAAGAAGCCGCGCGGGGCCTCACGGATGTGGCGCGCATCGCCGCACTTCTTGCGCGCATTCAGGGGCGCATCACGCATCGCGCGCTTTCGCGTGTCTCGCCTCTGGCCGTTCCCGCTTTGATCGAAGAAGGCCGCGAATGGGTGGCGGGCGGTGCTGAGGATGCGCTGCTCGCGGAAGCCGCCGCCTTGGTCAGTGAAGCGACCGATGGCGCGGAGGAATTTGGCGAAACCCTCGCCGATGTGACCGATGGCATCATCACGCGCGGCGCCTCAGCACGGCCCAAACCGCGTGAGGCGCGGCGCTCGCGCTTTATGCGTTCCGCACCAAGGCGCGCGTCATGAATGCCGCACCGCTGCATCTGGGGGCAGAGCGTGTCATGCTCGACCCCGCTGGCGTTTTGCATTGGCCGGCGCAGAAATTACTGTGCGTGGCGGATCTGCATCTGGAAAAGGCGAGTGCTTTTGCCCGCGCCGGCTATTTCCTGCCGCCTTATGATACGCGCGAAACCCTGGCACGGCTCGCGCTGCTGATCCGGTGCTATGGACCGAAGCGCCTGGTGTTTCTGGGTGACAGTTTCCATGATGCGGAAGGTGCGGCACGCCTTTCGTCCACGGATCGCGCCGCGCTGCTCAAGCTGCTGGAAGGGCTGGAGCCCATCTGGGTGCTTGGCAATCATGACCCCGCGCCGCCTTGTGATCTGCCCGGCGAGGCCTTTGCCGAATGGCGCCAGGGGCCGATCACCTTCCGCCACATCCCAAGCCCCTTTTCGCGCCAGGCGCCGCCGGAAATCGCTGGGCATTTGCACCCGAAGGCAACGGCGCCGACGCGCGCGGGCGGCATTTCTCGCCCCTGTTTTGTCGCCAATCCGCGCCGCGTCGTGATGCCGGCCTTTGGCGCCTTCACGGGCGGGCTTTGCGTGACCGATCCCGCCATCGCCCGTCTTTTCCCGCAGGGCGGGCGCGCCTTTCTGCTGGGGGAGGAACGGCTTTATTCCTTTCCACTGGCGCCCAGGACGCTTCCCGTTCACATGCGTTCACCGGAAGCGTCCTGATTTTTGTTTGATCGCATTTTCCGAGTCGCCAAGTGTTTCCACTTGGCTTGAAAATGCTTCGGCCGGGGGCATGGCGCATAACCGCGACAGGGCGCATGATGAGGGGCGGAGGACCACATCATGAATGACGCACCCACCATCGCCGAAAAACCCGCACTTGATGCCAAGGCCATTGCCGAATTGGCGCGGCAATTGACCGAATTGCTGCGCATTCGCACCTTCCCCTTCGGCATGAAGCTGTTTGATGATGCCGAAGAAATGGCGAAAATCCCCGGGCTTCGCCGCCCGACGGAAGGCAAGAAATTCTCCACCTGCCAATTGGTGACACAGGCGCGCATCGCCGGCTTCACCATGGGCATCACGGAAGAAAACGTGCCTGGCTTCAGCAATTGCGGCGGCGTGATCGGGTTGAATGAACCCTCGGAACTATACCTTTCGGGCCGCAAATTCGAAGGTGTGTGGTTTGAAAACCGCGAAGCAGGGCGGTTGCATCAGGCGCAAATGCCGCGCGTGCCGGCGCGCTATAAGGGCCTCGTGGTATCGCCCTTGCGCTCCGCACGGCTTGACCCGCCGGATATCTGCCTGTTCTACGCCAATCCCGCGCAAATGATCCTGTTCATCAACGGGCTGCAATGGAAGAATTACAAGCGCTATGATTTTTCCATCACCGGGGAAAGCGCCTGCGCCGATTCCTGGGGCCGTGCGCTGCGTGACCGTACCGTCTGCCTTTCCATCCCCTGCTATGCTGAACGCCGCTATGGCGGCGTTGCGGATGATGAAATGCTGATGGCCTGCCCGCCCGAGGATTTGGCGCGCGCTGTTGAGGGCCTGCTTGGCCTTTCCAAGGCAGGGCTGCGTTATCCCATCATGCCCTATGGCCCGCAGGCCGATCCGGCGGATGGTATGGCGAAATCCTATGCGGGCAAAACCTAACCCATCCGCTTGGCCCGCTGCATGAAAAAGGCAAGCGGCACACTCAGCGCCGCCGTCAGGGCCATCAGGTAAAACGCATTCACATAGCCAATCATCGCTGCCTGGCGCTGGATTTCTCCCGCCAGGCGAAACAGGCCGGATGCGCTTTCCAGATCCCAGCTTGCCGGAAAGCTCGGCAGGAATAGCAGCTTGTTGTAGGGGGTCACGAATTCGCCAAGCCGCGCATAGTTTTCGCTACTCGATCTGATCAGCATCATCACCGCGATGGAAATGAACAAGCTTGATCCGAAATTGCGCATCAGCGTGAAAATGGCGGAACCTTCCGTCACCTGATGCGCGGGCAAGGTGGAAAACGCCATTACGGTCATGGGTGTGAAGGCAATGGATTGGCCAAAGCCCTGCAACAGATGCGACCAAAAGATTTGGCTTTCCGTTACATTGATGTCGAATTGCGCCATCCAGAAACCTGATGCCGCCTGCAGCAAAAGCCCAAGCCCAATGGTGAAACGCGGCGCCCAGCGCGTCAGCTGTACCACGACCAGAAATGCCACCCAATTCCCCATGCCGCGCGCCGCGATCAGGATACTGACGGCACTATCAGGATAGCCGCGCAAATCATGCAACATGGTTGGGAATAGCGTCAGGCTGGTGAAGGCGAGCATCCCCATCACAAACGCAATCGCCGTGCCGATGGCAAAATTTCGATCCAGGAAAAGCCTGGGATTGAGGAAGGGCGCGGACGCGGTCAGGCAATGCGCGACGAAGATATAAAAACTGATGGCGCCAATCACGGCGCAGGCGATCATTTCCGGCGCTTCGAACCAATCGAGCCTCTGGCCACGATCCAGGATCAACTGGATGCAGATGATGGCGATGGAAAGCGCCAGAAAGCCAGTCCAATCAAAGGAGATCGGATTGCGCTCGGTCCTATCGGATAGCGCGAACCAGATGCAGACCAGGGTTGCGATACCCGGTGGCACAATCATGAAAAACGCCGCGCGCCAATTCCAGGCCTCGGTCGCCATGGCGCCCAAAATGGGTCCAAGCACGGGGCCAAACACTGCGCCGACACCCCAGATCACAATCGCGGTCGGCTGCAAATGCTTGGGGAAGGACGCCAGCAATATCGCCTGCCCCATGGGCATGATTGGCGCGCCAAACGCACCCTGACCAATCCGCGCCAGGATCAGCATATCAAGGCTGGTCGCCATGCCGCATAGCAAGGAACAAATGGTGAAGCCCAGCACCGTGCCGAACATCAGATTGCGCCAGCCAAGCCGGCTCGCGAGCCAACCCGTCACCGGTGTTGCCACCGCTGTCGCCACCAGATTGAGCGTAATGACCCAGGAGATTTCATCCTGTGTTGCCGACAGCGCGCCCCGCATATCCGGCAGCACCAGATTGGCCAACGTGATGGTCATGCCGAATAGCAGATTGGCCAGCTGCACCATCAGCAGAATCAGCCATTGCCGCCCGCTGATGCTGAATATGCCGCCTTGCGCGGTGGTCTCGCTCATGCCCGTCCCGGTTTCCCCACAAGGGAAGCCTAGGCCGGATTGGGCGCCGCCGTCACCCAGGAATTCGGGCCGGGCAGGTCAGGCGCTGATCAGGCGGCGGCGGATGCGCCCGGAAATCCAATCAATCGCGGCGACGGTGATGATCATCAGGATGATGATGAAGGCCACCTCATCCCAATGGCGCACGCGAATGCGCTCGGCGATTTGCAGCCCGATCCCGCCCGCGCCCACCACGCCAAGGATGGAAGCGGAACGCGTATTGCTTTCAAAGAAATAAAGTGCCTGCGCCAGCATGACGGGTGCCACCTGGGGCAGCAACCCGAAGCGGATGCCAAGCAGGCGCCCACCGCCGGCAGCAGTCACACCTTCCGCCTGGCGCTTTTCGGCATTCTCTATGGCCTCGGCATAAAGCTTTGACAGGATCGCGATATCCGAGACGAAAATCGCGAGCACCCCGGCCAGTGGCCCAAGCCCGACCGCGCGCACAAAAGCCAGCGCCCAGATCAATTGATCAACGCCGCGCATGCCATCCAGCACGCGGCGGAAGGAAAAGCGCAGTAGCGTCACCGTCACCACATTGCGCGCGCCCATGAAGCCAAGCGGAATGGCGACAAGTGCGGCCAGAAAAGTGCCGAGGAACGCCATGGCAACACTTTCAGCCAGGCCCTTCAGAATTTCGACCCAAAGCTCCCCGGGGGAGGGTGGGATCATCAGCACAATGATCTTGCCAAGCCCGCCCAAGCCATTCCACAGGCGCGTCGGCGAAAAATCGAAATACCAAAGTGTGCCGATGAACCAAGTCAGGAATAGCGCTAGGCCAAGAACGCGAAGGCCGCGTTGCATAGGCCCTGGCCCAAAGGCAGCCGGCATGCGTGTGCGCCACGCGGTGATGGTGGCATCACTCATCGCGCAGCCTCCAGCCGGCCAATCGCGGCGTGGCGCAGCCTTTCCGATAGCAGGTCCACACAGGCAACGGTCAGGATAATCAGCAGGATAATGGCGCTGATTTCCTCATAATAATTGAAGGAGATCACCTTATAGAGCTCCTCACCAATGCCGCCGGCGCCGACAAAGCCGATCACGCTGGCAGAGCGGATATTCACTTCAAAACGCAGCAGCAGATAGGACAGGAAATTGGGTAGCACCTGCGGCAGAATGGCGAAGCGGCAGGCAGCGAACCAACTGCCACCGGCTGCTGTCACACCATCCCAGGGCTTCATATCGGCATTCTCAATCGCCTCAGCGAATAACTTGCCATTGGCGCCAGCGCTGTGCAGCGCAATCGCCAAAATGCCCGCGAGTGCACCAACGCCAAAGGCCCAAACGAAAATCAGGGCATAGACGATTTCAGGAATGGTGCGCAGCGCTTCCAAAAAACGCCGCGTAAGCTGATAGATGATGCCCGAAGGCGCGATATTGCGCGCCGCCGGAAAGGCCAGCGCGAGCGACAACGCGGATCCAAGCAAGGTTGCCAGCGCCGCCATATTGGCAGTCTCCACAATCAACAACGCCCATTCCGGCAGGCGATAGAACCAGAAGGCGATGGAACCTTCAGTTTCCGCATCGGCAAACAGCCTATCCCAGCGCAAATCCGGCAGGATGCGGATAAAGTACTCGCCAATGCGCGGCAGCCCAGCCCATAATGTCGCCGGATGCGCCTCACTGATCCAAGCCGCAACAACCAGGCACACCAATATCACCGCAGCGCCCAAAAGCGCGGCATTACGCTTCTGGCGGCGCGCGGCCTGAAAGGCTTCCTCCCCGCGGATCACCGCGGGAAGGCTGGTGGCATAGGCTGCCTGCATCATCAGGAACGGCGGCGGCGCGCGGCGGCTTCCTCACGCCGGAGTTCGACGAAAAGTTCGAAATCCTGATGGCGTACTTCGCGATACCCCATGCCGCCGCCGCGTTCGATCTGCTTGTAGATCTCCGGATGCGTCTTGGGCAGCGCCAAATGGAAGCGCTTGATATCTTCCTTGAAGGCCGCAGGAAGATCGGTGCGCGTGCCCATTGGGCCGTTCAGGATGGGTTCAGACCGCCAGATGATGCGCAGATCGCGCATATTCAGCAGCCCCTTTTGCACCATGGCGGCCAGATTGCCGCGGCTGAAGCCCTGCGCCTCATCACCCTGGCCAGAGGTCCATGTAACGGCGGCATCATATTGGCGCTGCAGCACGGCAACCACCGCCTGTTCATGCCCGCCGCCAAAGCCGGTGCGGCCGAAATACTGGCCGGCTTCCACGCCAATGCCGGCGCGGCGCAGTGAAAAGCGCGGAATGAGGTAGCCGGAAGCGGAATTCGGATCGGCCCAGGCCAACGCCTTGCCGCGCATCTGTTCCAAATTCGAGATGCCGCTATCGGCGCGCACCACCATCACGGAAAGATAATGGATGGACCCATCCGCTTCCTCCGCGACAAAAAGCGGCTCCACCCCGCCATTGGTATCAAGCCAGGCGCCGGCATAGGCGGAAGCGCCAAGTGCGGCGATTTCAATCTGCTTCGCGCTAAAGGCTTGCAGCACGCCAGCATAATCAGAGGCCGGGAACAGCCGCACCGGTACACCAAAGGTACGTTCCAGCAAATCCCGATAGGCGCCAAAGCGGCCCAGGCGATCGGCTTCATTCTCGCCGCCCATCAGCCCGATGCGCAGTTGCGGCACCTGATCGGCCCAAGGGCGGCGGCCCGGCGCGGGGAAGCCTTCGGTGAAGGTTTCCGTACGGCGTGGGGTCCAGGTCTGCGCTTGGGCAAGGCTTGGCAGCAGGGCAGCGCCGGCGGCAAGCCCGGCAAGGGAACGGCGGGTGATCATGGTTTGATCTCCTGTTTGGGGGAAAATCAGGCAGCGACCAGGCTGCGCGGTGTCGCGCCCACAGCCTGCGCGGCTTCTTCGGCGAATTCTTCCTCGGTCACGCCATAAACCTCACGGATACGGGCGGCAGTAAGTTCCGCAGGCGGGCCATCAAACACCACACGCCCGGCATTCAAGGCGACAATACGGTCGCAATAACTGCGCGCCGTGGTCAGGTCATGCAGGTTGACCAGCACCGTCAGGCCATCGCGGTTCACATCGCGCAGCGCATCCATCACAATTTTCGAATTGCGCGGGTCGAGTGAGGCAATCGGCTCATCGGCCAGGATCAGGCGCGGATTCTGCATCAGCGCGCGCGCAATCGCGACCCGCTGCTGCTGCCCACCAGAAAGTGTATCGGCGCGTTGCAGCGCGGCCTCGGCCAGATCAAACCGATCCAGCGCGGTCAGCGCCATGGCGCGTTCTTCGGCGGTGAACATCTTGAACATGGATGTCAGCATGGGGCGCTGATTGAGCCTTCCGACCAGCACATTGGTCAGCACATCAAGCCTCTGCACCAGGTTGAATTGCTGGAAGATCATGGCGGAACGCATGCGCCAATCGCGCAGTGCCCGGCCCTTCAGCAGCGTCACATCCTGGCCATCGAAAATGATGCGGCCTTCGCTTGGCTCCGTCAGGCGATTGATCATGCGGAGCAGCGTGGATTTGCCCGCACCAGAACGCCCGATCACGCCCAGCATCTGACCGGCAGGGATGGACAGGCTGACGCCATCCACCGCTGTTTTGTTGCCAAAGCGCCGCGTCAGTCGTTCGATTTCCAGCATGGAGACCCCGGTTTTCATGACCGTGGCCTAGCAATGCTGTGTGACAGGTGAATGACAGCCGTATGAAGGATCGGAGTCCTTGGGGACTTCGGAGGCTCACCTGTGACCTTCACCCCAATCCGAAGTAGCGCGCCGAAACCCGCGACATGATTGCACTTTGATGACAGGTTCCATAGACAGAAGGCGATGAAGCACCCGACTTTCCCGCTTTACACGGACCGCTGCGGGTTCAATGCCCTGCTGCCGCCGCGCGCAGCATGCGCCCCGGCAAAGGGAGATATCTCTGCCGATCATGTTGTTGTGGGCGCTGGCTATACCGGGCTTGCCACTGCGCGGCGCCTCGCGCAACTTCAGCCTCAGGCGCGTATCATCGTGATTGAAGCAACCGAGATCGGTGAAGGCTCATCTGGGCGCAATTCGGGTTTCGCGAGTCCGCGTGATCTTCCCTCAGGCCCTGGCGATGCCGACCGTAAGCGTGCCGAAGCGCTGAACCGTTTCACGGAAGAAGGCTGGGCCTGGCTGATGGCGCCCATCGAAGCGCACGGCATTGATTGCGGCCTGCAAGCCTCTGGCCGCATCAAGGCCGCCGCCACCGATCTGGGGACAAAGCAGGTCAGGGCTTTGGAAGCGGCCGTGAAAGCAGCAGGCTTGCCGCACCAGCTTTGGGATCGGAGCGTGCTGCAAGAACGCATCGGCACCAGCTACTACCAATGCGCGCTGTACACTGAAGAAGGTTATTTGCTTGACCCTGCTGCGCTGATTCGTGGTTTGGCTGATACCTTGCCGGCCAATGTCGCGCTGCATGAAAATACGCCACTGCGTTCGATGCAGCGTCAAGGCAATTGGTATTTGGAAACACCAGCCGCACGCATCACGGCGCCATCGGTTATCATGGCGACCAATGCGGCCATCCGGCATTTCGGCCGCCTGCGGGATCGGTTGGTGACCATCTACACCTATGCGGCATTGACTGAACCCTTGAACGCAAAGGATGCGCCGCAGCTTGGCAGCATGCCGGTTTGGGGCTTGCTGCCTTCGCATCGTTTGGGCACCACCGTGCGGCGTGTTGGACCGGATCGGCTTTTGGTGCGGTCCATGTATGCGCATGAACGGCCGGTACCCGCGCCGCGCGTGCGCGAAACGCTGCTATCCTGCTTTCATCGGCGTTACCCAGCGCTTGCCCATATCGGTTTGGATCAAATCTGGGGCGGCACCACGGCGCTCACCATGAATGGCGCGCCCTGGTGGGGGCAGGTGGAAGAAGGGCTTTATACTTCGGCTGGCTGCAATGGTTCTGGCATTGTGAAGGGTAGTATTCTCGGCAAGCGTCTTGCCGAATTGGTGCTCGGCCAGTGCAACCAGGATGAGGTGCGCGCAGTTTGGGGGCTCGCCAATTGGGTGGCACCTGAACCCTTGCGTTCGATTGGCTTTGAACTCATTGCGTTTCGTGAACGCCGCCTTGCAGGTTTGGAAGCCTGAGGCCAACCCGCGCTGGGGCTTGATCCCTGGTGCCGGCTGAAGCAGCCTGCGCACCTTGAACGGGAGGAACCCAATGCAAAGACGCGCCCTGCTTGCCGCAACCCTGGCCATGCCGGCCCTGCCCAGGCTGTCTCGCGCGCAGGAAGCCTGGCCCTCCCGCTCCGTTTCCGTGCTGCTTGGCTATCCGCCAGGTGGTGTCACGGATTTCGCCGCGCGCGGCGTTGTGGATCGCATGGGGCGCGAATTGGGCCAGACATTGGTGGTGGATAACCGCCCAGGTGCCGCGACCGCGGTCGCCAATAACGCCGCCGCACAGGCGCGGCCGGATGGCTATACGCTGCTGATGGGAACCTCCACGCTGGCCATCAACCCGGCTCTGCAACCCAATCTGCAACCGCGCGATCCGGTGGCGGCACTCACGCCAATCGGCATGGTGTTCCGCACGGCCTTCATCCTGCATGTGCATCCATCGCTGCCGGTGCGCAGCACGGCGGAGCTGATCGCCTATGCCAAGGCCAATCCCGGCCGCGTGAATTTCAGCTCCTCCGGCACCGGCGCGGTCAATCATCTTTGCCTTGAATTGTTCCGTGCGCGTGCCGGGATTGATGTGGTGCATGTGCCCTATCGCGGCGGTGCGGCGGCCTTGATTGACCTCAGGCAGAATCGCGTTCAGGCCATGTTCAGCGCGGTGCAGGAAGCCCTGCCCGCGGTGCGCGAAGGTGCGACACGCGCACTCGCCATCTCCTCCAAGGAACGGGTTGCGCTGCTGCCCGATCTACCCCCTGTGGCGGATGCGCTACCGGGTTTTGATGGCGTTTTCTGGCAGGGGCTGTTTGGCCCGGCCGGCCTGCCCGCGCCGATTGTGGCGCGCGCGGCTCAGGCCTTGGCGGTGGCAACGCGCGATCCGGACCTGATTGCACGCATGGGCGAACAGGGTGTGGTGTTGCAAACCGGCGGTCCTGAGGTTTTGGCGCGCACCCTTGCCGAAGAATTGGTCATGTGGGGCGACCTGATCCGCAGCCAGAACATCAAGGTTGAATAATCGGGGCTTGGCCCCGGCCCAAAGCTTGCTAGGTTCGGGTCAGGCCAGCGCCCCCGCGCTGCCACGGACGGGAGATAAAACATGAATTGGAAAAACCGCCTTTGGGGCGCGGCGCTGACCGCTGCCCTGATGGCCATGGGCATGAGCAGCGCGGAAGCGCAGCAGCAGCCCAAAACCTTGCGCATTGCCATGACCGCGACCGATGTGCCCACCACGACCGGCATGCCGAATAATGGTTTTGAAGGCATGCGCTTCCTTGGCTATCCGGTGTTTGAATCCCTGGTGCTGTGGGATTTGTCGCGCGCCGATCAGCCCGCCGGCATCAAGGCGGGCCTGGCGGAACGCTGGGAACAGGATGCCAATGACCCGCGCATCTGGCGTTTTCATTTGCGCCGTGGCGTCACCTTCCATGACGGCACGCCTTTCAATGCCGATGCGGTGCTCTGGAATTTCGACCGTTTCTTCAAGAATGACAGCCCGCAATTCGATGCAACCGGCAGCGCCATCACGCGCGGGCGCATTCCCGTGCTGGAATCCTATCGCAAGGTGGATGACTTCACCTTTGAAACCACTACCACGCGCCCCGTTTCCTATTGGCCCTTCCTGGCAGTTTATGTGCTGATCACCTCCCCCAATTCCTTTGAACAGGCGGGGCGTGATTGGGCACGGGTTGCGGCTTTGCCGCCGGCGGGCACTGGCCCCTTCCGGCTGACCCGCTTTGTACCGCGCCAATCGGCAGAACTTTCACGCAACGACAATTACTGGGATGCGGCGCGCCGTGCGAAGCTTGATCGCATCATCCTGCTGCCCATGCCGGAAGCGAATACGCGCCTTGCCGCGCTGCGTTCCGGCCAGGTGGATTGGATTGAAGTGCCGCCGCCCGATGCGATTGGCTCTCTCCGTCAGGCTGGCTTCAATATCGTGACGAATTCCTACCCGCATGTCTGGCCCTGGGTTTTTGCCTCGGGCCGCGCCAATAGCCCGGTTGCGGATGTGCGCGTGCGTCAGGCGCTGAATTACTGCATAGACCGTGACGGCATGGTGCAATTACTGAATGGCACGGCGGAACCTTCCGTGGGCTTCGTGAAGGCCAATGACCCCACCTTTGGTAATCCGCAAAATCGCTATCGGCTGGACCCGGCACGGGGCCGCGCCTTGCTGGCGGAAGCGGGCTATAATGCGCAGCGCCCGCTGACGCTCAAGGTCGGGATTTCCAATTCCGGCTCGGGCCAGATGTTGCCGCTGCCGATGAATGAATTCCTCCAGCAATCGCTGCAACAGAATTGCGGCGTGCGCGTCAATTTCGATGTGGTGGAATGGAATACGCTGCTGGCGGCGCTGCGCTTCCCGCCTGATCAGCCGGCCTGGCTTGGCGCGGATGCGGTGAATATCAGCCTTTATTCATCCGATGCCTCGGCCTTTGCGCGCTGGTTCCTTTCTTCCAACTTCGCGCCGCGCGGGTCGAATAATGGCCATTGGCGGGATGACCAATTCGATGCCGCCTTTGCCGAATTGGAACGCGAACGCGACCCTGCGAAGATCAATCAGCTTCTTGCCACCGCGCATGCGCGGCTGGTGGATAATCCCCCCTGGCTTTGGATTGTGCATGATTTGAACCCACGCGCCATGAGCCGGCGCGTGACGGGCTTCACCTCCGCGCAATCCTGGTTCCAGGATCTGACGACGGTGGATCTGCGCTGAAACACCCACGCGGCCAGCATCCGTGCTAAGGGAAAGGGGCGGCGCAAACCGCCCCTTTTCTATTGAAGGTCCCCACCCATGATCGCTGGCCTGACCATACTGCTTTGCTGCCAATTGATCGGGGAGGCGCTGGCGCGCTCGCTATCCCTGCCCATCCCCGGCCCGGTGATTGGCATGGCCTTGCTGTTTCTGGCACTGCTCCTGCGCGGCGGGGAGGCACCGCGGGACCTTGCGCAAAGCGCTGATGGGCTTTTGGCCAATCTTGGCCTGTTGTTTGTGCCCGCTGGTGTCGGCGTGGTGCTTTACTTGCCAGTGCTGGCGCAGGATTGGGCGCCGCTCTCACTCGCGATCCTGGCCGGCACCTTGGCAGCGATTGGCGTCACCGGTTTGCTCGCACAGGCACTGCTGCGGCGGCTTGACCCATGACGAACTTTGCCGAGATCTGGGTTTATCTGGCGCGGGAACCACTGGCCGCGCTCACCGCTACCTTGCTCGCCTGGCTGGCGGCGCAGCGCCTGGCGCGGGCGGCGCGGTTTCACCCCATGGCCAATCCAGTGCTTTTCGCGGTGGCGTTGCTGGCAGGGGGCTTGTTGCTCGCGCGCGTGGATTACCGCGCCTATTTTGAAGGGGCGCAATTCGTTCATTTCCTGTTGGGGCCGGCGACGGTGGCGCTCGCCGTGCCACTCGCGCGGCAATGGCGGCAGGTGAAACGCTCGGCGCCCGCGGCGATTGCTTCGGTGGTTGTGGGGGGTGTGTTTGCTGCTGCGGCGGGTGTGGCGCTGGCTCTCGCGTTTTCCGCCGCGCCTGAGGTCACGGCATCACTCGCGCCGCGTTCCGTCACCACGCCGGTTGCGATGGGGGTGGCGGAACGCATTGGCGGCTTGCCGTCTCTCACGGCAGCCATTGTCATTTGCAGCGGCATTGTCGGTGCCGCACTGGGGCCGGCCTTGCTCACGCTGCTGGGTGTGACGGATTGGCGCGCACGCGGGCTTGCGATTGGCACGGCAGCGCATGGCATTGGCACGGCGCGGGCGATTTCGGTGAATGAAGTGGCGGGCGCCTTCAGCGGTTTGGCGATGGGGCTGAATGCGCTGGCTACCGCGCTGTTATTGCCTTTGCTGTGGCAAGTATTCTTCGGCTGAGGATCACGCGCTGAGCAGCCGTCGGCTCCAGACCATCAGGCCCAATGTCGCCATGGCCGCGACCACAAACACCGCCGCATAGCCCGCCATATGCAGGATCGAACCAAACACCAAGGCGCCGACGCTCTGGCCGAAGAATAGCGCCATGGCGAAGGCCGCAACCGCCGTACCGCGCGCTTCCGGCAAGGCTTCTGTCGCGCGCGCCTGCAAGACGCCGTGCAGCATGTAGAAGGCAAGGCCAAGCCAGAATTGCATCGCCGCCACCACAAGCCCATTCGGCGCCAGCGCCGTTCCAACCAGGCCTAAAGCCAGCAGCACGCCACCCAAGGTCAGCAAGCGCTTCTCGCCAAACCGCGCCACCAGGTGTTTCGCAAGCCGCGTATAGGTGAAGGCGCCAAGCCCGAAGCCCGCCACGACCAAGCCCGCCATGGCCGGTGAATACCCGAAACGTTCGATCAACAAGGACCCCGTGAGCGGAAAAGCACCACCAAACAGCACCGCGCCATCAATGAAGGCCGCCACCATCAGCCGCTGCCCCGGCGCGCGCGACAGCAGCGTCAGATAGGGCCGGAAACTGCCGCGAAAGCCGCGCCCGGCCTCGGATGCCGGTGCCTGCCAAAGCTCTGCCCCCAACCGCCGCCCCAGCAGGACGGAGACCACCAGCGCCAGCAGCGCCAGCACCAGAAAGGAAGCCCGCCAGCCAAAGAATTCCGCAAGCACGCCGGAAAGCGGCCCCACCAGCAATTGCGCCATCACCATGCCGGTCAAAAACCGCCCGATGGTCGCCTGCCGCTCAGCATAGGGCACCGCATCGCCAATCCAGGCGAGGGCGAGGGGAATCACTGCCCCCGCCAGCAACCCTGTCAGCGTCCGCAGCGCCACCATGGCCGAAAGATCCCAGGCCAACGCGCAAGCCGCCAAGCCAAAACCATAAAGCAGCAACGCAAACCAGGCGACGCGGAGCTTCCCGTAGCGATCACCAAGCGGCCCGATCACCAATTGCCCGGCACCGTAAGCAATCGAAAACCCCGCCAGCACCGGCGCGGCGCCGGCCACCGTCACGCCGAAATCCGAAGCGAGCGATGGCAGCAACGGATCGAGCATACGTATCCCGCCCCCGGTCGCAAAAGCGGCCAGGGCGAGCAACGGCAGAATGGAAAGATCGGTCTTCAAGCCCCCGGAATGGGCGCCGGGGGCTTGGCGGTCAAGCCGTGCCTGAGCGCTCAGATTGCCTTTGCGGCACGCAAGGCAGCGATTTCCGCGGCAGAAAAGCCAAACTCGCCCAGAACCTGATCGGTATGCTCACCACGTTCCGGCGTTGGGCTGCGCGCGCAAGCAACACCCGCGATCTGCATCGGCGCGCGCACCAGGGCGATCTCGCCAAGCGCGGGATGCGCGACCGGCATCGCCATGCCCAGATGCTTCACCTGCGTATCGGCGAAAACCTGATCCATGGAATAGACCGGGCCGCTCGGCACACCGGCCTTGTTCAAGGCTTCCACCCATTCGGCGGTGGTTTTTTCGATCAGGCGCGATTGCAGCAGCGCATTGGTCTTGTCGCGATTGGCGTGGCGCGATTTGTCGGTGGCAAAGGCCGGGTCCTTGGCTTCTTCGGTAATGCCAAGCGTGGCCACAATCCGATCCCACATTTGCTGCCCGCCACCCGCCAGGTTCATCAGCCCATCCTTGGTGCGGAACAGGCCGGTCGGGGTCGTGGTTGGGTGGTCATTGCCGGCCTGGCCGGGGATATCGCCCTTCATGGTCCAGCGCGTCGCCTGGAAATCCATCATGGCGATCATGGCTTCCAGCAGGCTGGTATGCACCCAGCGTCCCTTGCCGGTGGCCTCGCGTTCCAACAGCGCCACCAGAATGCCGATCGCCGTGTAAAGCCCCGCCGTCAGGTCCGCCACCGGAATGCCCGCGCGCACCGGGCCCTGGCCGGGCAGGCCGGTGACACTCATGATACCACCCATGCCCTGGGCAATCTGGTCAAAACCCGGCCGCTTGGCATAGGGCCCGTCCTGACCAAAGCCGGAAATCGAGCCCAGCACAATGCGCGGATTGACTGCCGAGAGCGCCGCGAAATCAATCCCCAGGCGTTCCTTCACATCCGGGCGGTAATTCTCCACCACCACATCCGCCTTGGCGACCAGCCGGCGGAAGGCGGCCAGCCCCTCGGGCGCCTTCAAATTCAGCGTAATCCCGCGCTTGTTGCGATGCGTATTCTGGAAATCCGGCCCATGACGCTCCCCGCCCAGGCCCTTGCCGGTATCCACCTCATCAGTTGCTTCCACCTTGATGACATTCGCCCCCCAATCGGCCAATTGGCGCACACAGGTGGGACCGGAGCGGACGCGCGTGAGGTCAAGCACGGTGAAGCGGGAAAGCGGCATCATGGCGGTGTCTCCAGGAAAATTCGTCGCCTTGTTGGCATTCCGGCTGGTCCTCGGCAAGGGAGCGGGTTGACGCGCCAGCGCCGCGCGCTACCCATGCGCATCGCAATTCCGAGGAACCTGACCATGAGCGAAGACCTGCTGCACGAAATCCGCGAAGGCGGCATTGCCTGGACCACTTTCAACCGCCCGCAAGCGCGCAATGCCATGACCTTCGCCATGTATGCGCGGCTGGCGGAATTGGCCGATGAGATCAGCGCCGATCCCGCGATCCGCGTATGGGTGATCATGGGCGCGGGCGGCAAGGCTTTCGCCTCTGGCACCGATATTTCCCAATTCCGCGAATTCCGCACCGCCGAGGATGCGCTGAATTACGAAGCGCGCATTGATAAGGTGCTGGGCGCGCTTGAACGCTGCACCAAGCCCGTGATCGCGGCCATCACCGGCGCCTGCACCGGCGGCGGGCTTGGCATTGCCGGCTGCTGCGATATCCGCATTGCCGATAAGGGGGCGCGCTTCGGCCTGCCGATTGCGAAAACGCTTGGCAATATCCTGAATATGCATAATTTCGCGCGCTTCTATGCGCTGGTCGGCCCCGCCGCCGTCACTGAAATGATCATGACCGCGCGGCTGTTTTCCGCCGATGAGGCAAAGCATATCGGCCTGATTTCCGAAATGCTGGAAACACCTGATGATGTCACCAATCGCGCCATGGAATTGGCGACGAATATCTCGACGCTTGCGCCGCTGACGCTGCGCGCCACCAAGGAAGCGATCCGCCGGCTGCGCAAGGCCACCAGCGAGGTTGAGGGCGATGACCTGGTGACCATGTGCTTCACCAGTGCCGATTTCCAGGAAGGGGTCAGTGCCTTCCTGAACAAGCGCGCGCCGCAATTCACCGGGCGGTGACTGCAATCGGTCGGGAGGAGGCGGTTGATACGCAGCGCGGCAGTTGGCGCGGCGGACAGGCGGCATCAATGGGCTGACGGACCATGTTTCGCGTTTGATTGAAACGCGCGTCATCTGCGTCAGGCGAAGCACGCGCGGCCATCAGGCGCGTCTCCCCCCGGCATGGTTCTGGAGGTCGGCCCAAGGCCGGCTTGCTGGCAATCGTTATTTATTGCCAAACCAATAAGCCTGTGTTTGCCTGTTAAGGAGTTGATCCCAGCACCGCCGGAGGGAAGCGCCATGGCAACCGAACCCGTCCAGATTGACCGCTTCATCATGATCCATGCCGGCCGGAATGATGCCTGGCGCGATCTGACCCATAGCGCAGAAGCCTGGGCCCGCGGCAAGGCCGACCGCAAGGCGGTTGAGGAAAAGCTCGCCCGGCTGCTGCCGACCGAGGAATTCTTCGCCTATCCAAGCCATGGCCTGCTGGCGGGCCTGCAGGAACGCGTGGCGCGTGATGATGCCGCGGGCGCCGTTGCCCTGCTGCGGCGCATTTCCGGCGCCCTGCTGACCCGCGCCTATCGGGAACGCCCCGGTGAATGGGATCTGCATGATGAAGGGCCGGCCGATACGGTTGCGGATATCCTGCCGCCCACCATGGCCGATCATGGCCATCATCGCCCGTATTTTGAGGTGCTGGTGGTATCCAACCAGCCAGCGGCACGTTGGCCCGCCTTGGCCGATGAATTGCGCAAGCTCCGCCGCAAGGAAGATCGCTTTGTCTATGAAGCGGTCTTTGTCGGTTCCTTCGAAGATGCCTTTTGTGCCGCCGCCGCCAATCCGGCCTTTGCCGCCGTGATCCTGGTGGAAGGCTTCCCCTATCGTTCACGGCATGATGCTTCGATCCTGCGCTCACTCACCGCATCTTTGCCGGAACCGACCTCACCGGAGGAATCCGCCTTGAAGCTGGCCGCGGGGCTGAAGCGCCTGAGGCCCGAATTGGATATTTATCTGATGTCCGATCAGGACGTGGAAACCCTTGCCGGCGATCCCGCCACGGGCAGCATCCGGCGTATCTTCTACGGTGTTGAGGAATTGCTGGAACAGCATCTGGCCATTCTGGAAGGCGTGCAGGAACGCTATGAAACGCCCTTCTTCGACAATCTAAAGAAATACGCCATGCGCCCGATCGGCACCTTCCATGCGCTGCCGATTGCGCGCGGGAAATCCGTGTTCCGGTCCGATTGGATCCGCGACATGGGCGAATTCTACGGCATCAACCTGTTTCTGGCCGAAAGCAGCGCCACGACCGGCGGCCTCGATAGCCTGCTGGAACCGACCGGCAATATCAAACGCGCGCAGGAAATGGCCGCGCGCGCCTTTGGTGCTGATCATGTTTTCTTCGTCACCAACGGCACCTCCACCTCCAACAAGATGGCGGTGCAGGCGCTGACCGGACCTGGCGATGTGATCATTGTTGATCGCAACTGCCATAAATCACACCATTACGGCATGGTGCTGACCGGCGCGCAGCCCTTCTATGTGGAAGCCTATCCGCTTACGCAATATTCCATGTATGGCGCGGTACCGCTTTCCACCATCAAGCGCGCCATGCTGGCGCTGAAGGCGGAAGGGCGGCTGGATCGGCTGAAAATGCTCGATCTGACGAACTGCACCTTTGATGGTCATATGTATAATGTGCGCCGGGTGATGGAAGAATGCCTTGCCATCAAGCCTGACCTGATTTTCCTCTGGGATGAAGCCTGGTCCGGCTTTGCGCGCTTCTCACCTTTGCTTCGCCCCAGAACCGCCATGGGCGCGGCGGCGGAAATCGAAGCCTGGATGCAGGACCCCGCATCGGTTGCGGCCTATGAACAGCAAAGGGCAGCGCTGGGCGATGCGCCATCCGATGAAACCCTGCTTTCAACACGCCTGATCCCTGACCCGCGCCAAATCAGGCTGCGCGTTTATCAGACGAATTCCACGCATAAATCCATGTCATCCATCCGCCAGGGCTCCATGCTGCTGGTGAAGGATGTGGATTTCCACACGGTTGAAGCGCAATTCCACGAAGCGGTCTTCACCCATGCCTCCACCAGCCCCAATCAGCAGCTCATCGCAAGCCTTGATGTCGCCCGCCGGCAGATGGAACTTGAAGGCTATGGGCTGGTCATGAATGCGATTGAAATCGCGCTCAAGATCCGTGGCATGGTCAATCGCCATCCGCTGATCTCCAAATACTTCCGCATCCTTGGCGCGGATGAGATGATCCCCGCCGCTTATCGGCAATCTGGCTTCGTGGATTACCTCAAGCCCGGCGTCACCTGGGCGAATATCGTTCATGCGATGTTGGAAGATGAATTCTATCTGGACCCGACGCGCATGACCCTTGTCTGCGGCACGGCCGGCTATGACGGCACGCAATTCAAGGGGCTATTGGCTGACAAGTACAATATCCAACTCAACAAGACCTCACGCAATTCGGTGCTGCTGCAATCCAACATCAACAATACGCGGAGCGACGCAGCGCATCTGATCCGCGTGCTGGTCGAAATCAGCCAGGAAATTGAAAAGCGCCTTTCCGTGGGCGGGCCTGAGGTGCGCGCTACCTTTGATGCGCGCGTGAAATCGCTGATGACCGATGTGCCGGATTTGCCGAATTTCAGCCATTTCCACACGGCCTTCCGCGCCGACGCGGGGGAGACAACGCCCGAAGGCGATATGCGGAGCGCCTTCTTCGGCGCCTATCACGCCGAGCAATGCGAATATGTGCCCCTATTCGGTGCCGAATGCGACAAGCGCCTGAAGGAAGGGCCTGAGATGATTTCGGCCAATTTCGTCATTCCCTACCCGCCTGGTTTCCCGATCATGGTGCCGGGCCAGGTGCTGACGCAGGAAACCATCGATTTCATGCGCAAGCTCGATGTCAAGGAAATCCACGGCTATGAACGCGAACGCGGGCTGAAGCTGTTGCGTGCGGATGCCGTTGGCGCCGCCAAGCGGCGCTGAGGAGAAAGCCAGATGTTGCAGGAATTCTTCCATTTTCTGGCAACCAATCCCTTCATCCTGCTGTTTCTCACGGTGGGGCTCGCCGTTTGGCTCGGCCGACAGAGCGTGGCGGGATATGGGCTTGGCATGGTGGCTTCTGCCATCATCGTGGGTAGTGGGCTTTCGGTTTGGGCTTCGGTTTATGGCGAAAAGCTCGCACTCGATAACTTTACCAAAAGCCTGTTCTATTATCTGTTCATGTATGGCGTTGGGCTCAGGGTTGGGCCTTCCTTCGTGAATAGCCTTGGTGGCGATGGCATCAAATTCACTGCGCTTGCCATCGTGTCCTGCCTTTGTGGCCTGACCATTGTCGTGCTTGGTGTGCGATTTCTGGAACTGCCGCCTGGCACGGCGGGCGGCATCCTGGCCGGGTCGCAGACCATGTCGGCGGCCATTGGTTCCGCTGAACAGGCTGTGACCTCTGGTGCCATCACCCTGCCGGCAGGTACCAGCGCGGGCGATGTCAGCGCCATGATCGCGCTTTCCTATGGCATCACCTATCTTTGGGGCACGGTCGGCATCATCCTGATCACGAAATATCTGCCGACCTGGTGGGGCATTGATGCGCGTGCCGCGGCGCGTGCCTATGAAAAGGAACATGGCGTCGCGAGTGGCGATGCCCCGGCGCTTTCCGGCTGGACCATGGGAAGCTTGCGCGCCTATCGGTTGGAAAATCCCGGCTGGGTTGGCCGCACCATGGCCGATATGCTGCGCGAAAATCCGGAATACCGCTTCGTCAATATCGTGCGCGATGGCACGGCACTCGGCGCGCGGGAAGATTTGCCATTGGCGCTTGGCGATATCATCGCGCTTGGCGGCACGCTGACGGGCCTCACGGATAAGATGGGGCTGATCGGGCCGGAGGTTGCGGATCGCACCGCGCTTGATCTGCCGCTTGATCGCGCGGAAATCCTGGTCACCAATCGCGACACCTTGAAGAAAACGCGTGAGGAATGGCGCGCCCTGCCAGGGGCCAATGAAGTCCAGGTACTCTCGATTGAACGTTCCGGCGTGCCGATTCCGCTCGGCACGAATACCACGCTGCAACGCCTGGATGTTGTCACGATTGTTGGCCTCAAAAGCGCGGTCGAGAAAATCGGGGAGGCTTTTGGGCGCGTCATTCGTCCCTCCACCGGGACGGATTTGCTGACACTCTCACTCGGCATGATCCTCGGCTTCCTGATTGGCGCCATCGAATTTCCGGCCTTCGGGTCCAAGGTTGGTCTGGGCAATGCGGGCGGCTTGCTGGTTGCGGGAGTGATTGTTTCCTCGCTCACCTCGCGCTTGCGGTTCTTCGGCAATACGCCGGCGGCGGCGCGCAATATCCTGGAAGACCTGGGCCTTGTGGTGTTTGTCGCGATTGTCGGCATCAATGCGGGCAATTCGCTGCTGGCGCAGTTGACGGGGATGCTCGCCCTCAAGATTTTCGTGCTGGGCTTCATCGCCTGCAGCCTGCCGCCCATTCTGGTCTGGGTGCTTGGGCTTTACGTCTTCAAGTTCAACCCGGCGGTGCTGATGGGCGGTGTGGCGGGCGCGCGCAGCCATTCCGGCCCCTGCCGCGAAGCTGCGGTGGAAATCGGGTCCAATGTGCCCTGGATTGGCTTCCCGGTGGCCTATGCGGTCTCCGGCGTCTTGCTGACAGTGTTTGGCTATTTCGCCATGGTGCTGGCGAATTGAAGCCCCTCTGGCTCAGGCGCTCGTCGAAAGAATGGCGGGCGCCAATGCCGCGGATTTAGCCGCCGGGTGGGATGGGTTGCGGAAACGCAACTCCCCACCCGCCACCGCATCAGGTGGCGCCAGGCCGAAAAGCTCCGCGCGTGAGGAACAGGCAGCCGCCACCACACGCCGCGCGGCATGGCCTGCCAGAAAGCGGCGCACCGCGCCTTCAAGGGCCAGATCATCGCGCAAGCCGCGCCATTCGGCGCGATCCATATCCTCAATGAAGATCGAAAGAATGCCCGGCTTGGCGCCTGAAAGCCGCGCGCCTGCGGCACTTGCCATGCGCGTGGCGACCGCGTCCGAAATGCTGTTTTCCTGACCAGCGCGCGCTGCCAGCACGAAGACCGATCCGCCAGCCGGGTCGCCGGTCACGGCCAGATGCGCTTCCGGCCCGAATTGCTGACGTAGCCGCCCAGGAAGCGGATCGGCTTGCGCGCCCGCCAGCACCAGCGGGTCAAGCTTCAGCACCGCATCAGCGCTGCTATCCTGGCGCTTTTCGGCGGCCAGCATGGCCATGATGCGCCTTTGCAATTCCACAGCCTTGTCAGGGCCGGAAAGCCCATCGGGCAGCGTCATGCGCAGCACATACCGGCCGGGATGCGCGGCAAGCCAGGTTTGCAATTCGGGATTGACGCTATCCATCAGCGCATACCAATGCCCGCGCTGCACCGGCCGGCCTTCCTCGGCCGAGATCGTCTCACACACCACTTCCGCGACAGCACCACCGCGGCTGATGGTCAGATCATGCGCGCTATCTTCCGCAAGGCCAGAAAAGCGCACGTCAAAACCTTGCGCACGATAAAGCGCGGCGCTGCGCAGCAAGTGGAAAAGGGGAATCAGCGTTGCCTCACCGGACAGCCCCTGCGTGATGGCAGCGCGCAGCTTGTCGCGCCGTGCTTCCGGCAGGCCATTGGCCAAGCGCACCGCTTCCGCCGCGAAGCCAAGCGCGCGGCGTTCCGCACTGCCTTGCGCCGTGCCGCGCGCGGCGCGTGCCAGCGCAAATTCCAAGGCATGGCGATGCTGCGTGGCGCGCCCCTGAAAGGCGCTTGCCTGCGCCCGGCGCCCCAAATCCGCGAGCCGCGCAGCCCAAAGCTCAGCCCCGACCAGCCGCAGAAAATCCGGCATGGCCTTTGGATCGGCAGAGGTTTCGGCAAGCGGCATGGCAAGACCCTTCGGGGCGCGAAGCCCAATTCATGGCTTCACGCGGAAACGCGTTATGCGAAGCCAAGCCCACCTCGGGTCACGTCAGCGCAAGCGCTGAAGCTTCGGTCTTGATGCCGTTCCTGTTCAGATACCCCGCCGCCCCCAGGGGGCGTCAAGCATTAACCTTAAAGAGCCCCAATTTGGCGCAGCACCATGGCTTCCGTCAGCACTTCGGGCAGGATCACGGCCTCCCCCCCGCCCGGCGGCCAAAACAGGTAAAGCGGCACGCCTTCCCGCCCATGGGCGCGGAGCAGGGTGGCGATGGCGGGGTCGCCGCGCGTCCAATCCGCCTTCAGATAGACAATGCCGCGCGCCGCCATGGCCGCCTGCACCGCTTCGCGGCGAAGGGCGATGCGTTCATTCACCTGGCAGCTGATACACCAGGCGGCGGTGACATTCAGGAAAACGCCCTTGCCCTCCGCGCGCAGCGCTTCCACCCGCGCGGGCGTCCAGCTTTCGGCAGTCTCGGCAGCGGCAGGGGGGGGCGGCGCGGCAGTCAGGCCAAAGGGCAGCGCCAAAACCAAAGCAAGCGCGCCAAGCACCGCGGCAAGCTGCGCGCCGCGCCGGCCATCGCGCTGTGCCCGGCCCAGGACCCAGGCGGCGAGGCCTAGGCCAAGCCCGCCCGCCAGCGCCAAGGCCACACCGGGCCAGCCGCTTTGCGCCCAAAGCACTGAAACCAGCCAAAGCGCCGCGCCATACATGGGCCAGGCCATGATGTGCTTCAGCCTTTCCATCCAGGGCCCCGGCCTGGGCAGCTTCCGCGCAAGCCCAGGTGCCAGCGCCAGGATCAGCGTGGGCGCCGCAAGCCCAAGACCAAGCGCGGCAAAAACCGCAAGGGTCGCCGGTGCGGGCATGACCAAAGCCGCACCAATCGCCGCCGCCATGAAGGGCGCCGTGCAGGGGCTCGCCACCAGCACCGCCAAAGCCCCGGTCGCGAAACTGCCCAAAAACCCGCCGCGCGCCGCGATATGCCCGCCCGCGCCAATCGGCCCGCCAAGCGCGAAAACGCCCGACAAGTTCAGCCCGACCGCCAGCATCAGCCAGGCAATCGCCAGCACAAAAACCGGCGAGGTGAATTGAAACCCCCAGCCCAGCGCCATGCCCGCCCCGCGCAGCACCAGCAAAAGCCCGGCAAGTGCCGTGAAGCTCACCACCGCGCCGGCGGTATAGGCCGCGGCTTCAATGCGCACCGCGCCTCGCCCCGCGCCGCCCAACCGCGCCAAGGCCATGGCCTTCATGGCGAGCACGGGAAAGACGCAGGGCATCAGGTTCAGGATAACCCCGCCCAGCAGCGCAAAAATCAGCGCCTGCCAAAGCGGCAGGAAGGCCGCGCCTGGGAGCAACGGAGTCGCAACCTCATACCCCAGCCGCCGGCCGCCCTGATCGGTCACCAGCAGCACGCCTTCAAGTTGCGCGTGGTTCTCCGGGCGTTCGGCGCGTTTCAGCGTCAATTCCAGCCAATCCGGCCCCTGGGTCAGCTTTTGCGGCGCCGGGTGATCCAAAAGCCCGCCGGTTCCCGGGATAAACAGCGCCTCCTTCAGGCTTTCCCGCCCAAGCCCCGGGCCGGTCAGGCGCAGCCGCAGCGCATCGCCCTGAATGGTCGCGCTGGCCTGCCAGGGGGAGGGCCTTGGCAGGGCCGCAGCAGCGGCGGCAAAAAGCGGCGCCAGATCGGGGTTCCGCTTGGCTTCCGCTGCCACAGGCAGGTCCAGCCGGAAGCTACCTTCCTCAGGAATGCAGACATCATCGCAAACAAGCCAGGTCGCCTCGGCCGTGATGCTGAATACCTCGCCAGCACGCAGGCTGGCGGGCGGGGTGATCCGCATGGGCAACACGACTTCGCCATAATAACCATAGCTCATCAGCGGGCCGAAGGGGATCGCTTGCGGGATGGGCCAGGCGATGGGGCCGGCGGTGCTGCCTTCGGGCAGGGTCAGCGCGATTTCCGTGGGCGCGCCGGCATCCCCGGCATGGCGCCAATAGCTATGCCAGCGTGGCGCAAGGCGGATGCGCAGCCCAAGCTGAAACGCCTGCCCAGGTGCGATGGCGAGGTAATCGGCAACCAGAGTTACGCGCGCCCGGGGCGATTCCTGCGCGGCCGATTCCAGCGCCCGCGCCGGCAGCCAGGGCAGGACCAACAAGGCGATAAGGGCGGCGATGAATCGCATGCCCCATAAAGGGGCGCGAAAGGGGCTTGGTGCAAGCCCGCAAATAAGAATAGGCTCGGCTTGTTAGCCATTCATTAATCTTTACCGGTAAGGCTGAACCATGCGCAAAATCCTCCTCGCTGCCTTTCTGCTGCTCTCCTGGCCCCTTGCGGCGCAGGAACCGCCGCAATGCATTGAAGCGCGCGAAGGGCAATTGGCCTGCATGGCGGGCAAGCAATGCGTCTGCCGCTTCATTCCGGGCGGCAGCATGACCGGGCGGCCGGACCGCTTCGCCTGGGATTGCGGCATTAATCGCCCGAATTGCCCGCCCGACCCGAATATCGTGCAGCAGCCGGGCGTAGCTCCGCCGATTGGCGGGGTTTGGGTGAACCCGCCACCTTTCACGCCGGGTCCGGGCCCTGGCCCGATGCCGCCGCGCCCAGGGCCGGGACCACGCTGAGGCCAAAACCCCCCGCCGCTTGATTGCGCGAAGCTGGCGCGTCACATGGGGGCGTTCCCATTTGCATCGCCCCGCCCATGCTCCCTGAATTGCCCGTTACTGAAGCGCTGCCGGCGCTGCGCGCTGCCTTGCGTGCGGCTTCCAACGCCGTGCTGATCGCACCCCCCGGCGCGGGCAAGACCACCATCGTGCCACTGGCGCTGATGGAAGAAGCCTGGGCCGCGGAAGGGCGCATTCTGGTCTTGGAACCGCGCCGCGTTGCTGCCCGCGCTGCCGCGCGGCGCATGGCCTTCTTGATCGGGGAAGACCAACCAGGCGGCACCATCGGCCTCGCCACGCGGCTCGATCGGCAATTTTCTGACCGCACGCGGGTTGAGGTGGTCACCGAAGGCCTGCTGGTGCGCCGGCTGCAAAGCGATCCCGGCCTTGAGGGTGTCTCAGCAATTCTTTTCGACGAAGCGCATGAACGCAATCTGGATACTGATTTGGCGCTTGCCCTCGCCCTTGATCTGCAAAGGGCGCTCCGCCCCGAATTGCGCCTATTGGCCATGTCCGCGACCTTGGATGGCGCGAGCTTTGCCGGGCTGATGGCGGAAGGCGGCACCCCTGCCCCAGTGATTGAAAGCCTGGGCCGCGCTTATCCTGTCGAAATCCGCCACCGCGCGCGGGATTTACGCGACCCGCGCGACCTGCCCGAAGCCATGGCGAGTGCCATTCGTGAAGCGCTGGTCTCCCACCCCGGCGATGTGCTGGCCTTCCTGCCGGGCTGGGGCGAGATTCGCCGCACTGCCGAAAGGCTTGGCGGGCTCGATGCGCTGGTGCTGCCCTTGCACGGCGAATTGCCGCCGGCCGAACAGGATTTGGCGCTGAACCCCGCCCCTGATGGGCAGCGCAAGGTGGTGCTGGCGACCTCCATCGCCGAGACATCGCTGACGGTGCCTGGCGTGCGCATTGTGGTGGATGGCGGTTATCGCCGTGCACCGCGGCTGGATGCCGCAAGCGGGCTGTCGCGGCTGGTGACCTTGCGTATTGGCAAGGCTGCCGCCGAACAGCGCGCGGGCCGCGCGGGGCGCACGGCGCCAGGGGTCGCGATCCGGCTTTGGACGGAGGCTTTGCATCGCGGCCTGCCGCAAGCGGATCGGCCTGAGATTCTGGAAGCGGAGCTTTCCGGCCTTGCCTTGGATTGCGCCGCCTGGGGGGCGGAACCGGGCGCGCTCGCCTTTCTGGATGCACCGCCCAGCGGGACAATGGCCGCCGCGCGCGGCCTGCTGCGCGATCTGGACGCCTTGGATGAGGCCGGGCGCATCACGGAAACAGGTCGGCGCATGGCGAGGATGGGCACGCACCCAAGGCTTGCGCGCATGATGCTGGCGGCGGAAGGCAATGCGGAGAAGGCACTCGCCGCTGAACTCGCAGCACTTTTGGAAGAACGCGATCCCCTGCGCGGGCGGGAAGCGCCGGCGGATATCGGCTTGCGCCTTGATCTATTGGCAGGCGGCGATCACGCGGCGGCGGATCGTGGCGCTGTGCAGCGCATTCGCCGCGCTGCCAGCCTGCATCGGCGCCGGCTTGGCATTGGCAATGGTGTCACCGCCGAAGGCGATGCCGGCGCCTTGCTGGCGGCGGGCTTCCCTGACCGCATCGCGGCAAAGCGCGGGTCCATGGACGGCGCCTTTCGCCTCGCTTCCGGGCAAGGCGCGCGCATCGCCGGCATTGATCCCTTGGCCAAGGCGCCTTTGCTTGCAGTAGCGGACCTCGAAATCGCAGGAACCGAGGCACGCATCCGCATGGCAGCGCCCATTGAACGCGCCGTGCTGGAAACCCGCTTTCCCGAAAGGCTGCACCGCGAGGAAGGGGCCGCTTTTGATGCACGCAGCGGCGCGGTGCTGGCGCGGCGGCGGCTGCGTTTCGGCCCCCTGGTCTTGGAAGAAGCGCCGCTGCCGCAAGCGGACCTGGCGGCAATGGCGGCGGCACTCGCTGAAGCTGTAGCGCAGCGCGGCCTCCGCGATCTGCCCTGGAGCGAAGCGGCACGGCAAACCCGCGCGCGGATTGGCTGGATGCGGCAGGTGGCAGGCGATTCCTGGCCTGATATGACCGATGAGGCGCTGATCGCCTCAGCGCCTGAATGGTTGGCGCCGCAGCTTTCGGGCCTGACGCGCTTGCAGGAATTGGCGGGGCTTGATCTTGCCCAGATCCTGCTTGGCCTTTTGCCCTGGGAAGCGCGCCGCGCGCTGGACCAGGCCTTGCCCGCACGGCTGGCGCTACCCGCGGGGCGGAGTGCCGCGATTGACTACGCGCGCGATGTGCCAACGCTCGAAGCCCGCGCGCAGCATTTGTTTGGCCTGCCTGGCCTGCCCTTGCTCGCCGGCGGGCGCGTGGCTTTGCAGGTGGCGCTGCTCTCACCCGCCGGGCGGCCCATTGCCATCACCGGCGATCTGGCGGCGTTTTGGGCGGGAAGCTGGGCGGAAGTGCGCAAGGAAATGCGCGGGCGCTACCCAAAACACGCCTGGCCGGAGAACCCGGCTTCACCGCAAGGTTGAAGCGCGCGCCGAAGCGCTGCATTTATAAGCCATCATGGAAGCTCTTCCGCCCAAACTCACGCGCCGCGCCGCGCTTTTCCTGCCTGCCGCCCTTGGCGCTTGCGGTCCCGCCATTGCGCAGCGCGGCCTGCCGGATTTTGCCGATCTCGCGCAAAGCGTGATCCCGGCGGTGGTGAGCATTCAGGTGACGACGCGCGATGGCGTGCCGCCCGAATGGCGCAACCAGCCGCGGGAGCGCAACCAACGCGACCCTTCCCGCCGCAGGGGGCCGATCATCCAGGGCGCCGGGTCCGGCTTCATCATCGAACCCTCGGGCATTATCGTCACCAATGCGCATGTGCTTGGCGAAGCCGCAAATGTGCTGGTCGGGTTGCATGATGGGTCGGAATACCCGGCGACCATTATCGGCATTGATGAATTGACCGATATCGCTTTGCTCAAGATCGAAGCGCAGAGGCCCTTATCAGCCGTCTCCCTTGGACATTCGCGCCAGATGCGCGTTGGGCAATGGGTCTTGGCGGCGGGCAATCCCTTCGGGCTTGGCGGGTCGGTCACTTCCGGCATCATCTCGGCCATTGGGCGCGATATTCGGCTTGGCCCCTTTGATGACTTCATCCAGACCGATGCGCCGATCAATCCTGGCAATTCCGGCGGGCCGCTGTTCAACATGGCCGGTGAGGTGATTGGCATCACAACCCTGATCTTCTCCCCCAGCGGCGCCTCGGCCGGGATCGGCTTTGCCGTGCCATCCGATCTGGCGCGCCCGGTGATCGAGCAGTTGCTGCGCGGTGGGCGGGTTGAACGCGGCTGGCTTGGCGTTTCCGTGGGCGATGTGGAAGCGGCACCTGGCCGCCCGCCCCGTGGCGGCGCGCAGGTGCTGGGGGTGGAACGCGGCAGCCCCGCCGCCCGTTCAGGGCTGCGCCAGGGCGATGTCATCACCGCGGTGGATGGGGCGCGCATTGCCAATAATCGCGATCTGGTGCGCGGCATTTCCGCCATCCCGCCCGGGCAGAATGTGCGGCTTTCCCTGCTGCGGGAAGGGCGCGTCGTGGAAATCACCGTCCAGGTTGGGCGCCGGCCAGGGCCCGGTTGAACGCGCCATTTTGAGTATTTCAAGGAAGCGGCGTAGCCTTGTCCTGCTGGGGAATCGACGCTGTTTCTGGAGTTAGCCTGCCATGCAAATCCTGCTTGTCGAGGATGATGCCGAAGTTGCCCGCTTTGTGAAAAAGGGCCTGCAAGAGGCTGGGCATATTGTCGAGCATGTCGCCAATGGCCGCGATGGGCTTTTCATGGCCGCGTCAGAACCTTTTGACCTGCTGATCCTGGACCGCATGCTGCCAGGCGGTGTGGATGGCCTCCGCATTGTCGAAACGCTGCGCAGCCAAGGCAATAAGACACCTGTGCTGTTCCTGACCGCGCTTGGCGCTGTGGATGAACGCGTCAAGGGCCTCAAGGCCGGTGGCGATGATTATCTGGTGAAGCCCTTCGCCTTTGCGGAATTGCTGGCGCGCATCGAAGCGCTGGCGCGCCGGCCTGCCATGGAAGTGCCGGCGACGAAACTCACCGTCGCGGATCTTGAAGTTGATCTGCTGTCGCGCACCGTCATGCGGGGCGGTAAGCGCATTGAAGTGCAGCCGCGCGAATTCCGCCTGCTTGAACATCTGATGCGCCATGTGGGGCAGGTGGTCACGCGTACCATGCTGCTTGAGAAAGTCTGGGATTATCACTTTGATCCGCAGACCAATGTGATTGACGTGCATGTCTCCCGCCTCAGGCAAAAGGTAGATCGAGGCTTTGATGTGCCGCTGATCCATACCGTGCGCAATGCGGGCTATATGATCCGCGCCGACGCCTGAGATTGCATGGCAGTGCCGGCTGAGCAGATGGGCGGCTGGCGCGATATTGGCGCCTATCTGAAAAGTGCCGGCTTCCGCTTCGCTGCGCTGTTCGCCGTGCTGTTCATTGCGGCGATTCTGGGCTTTGCGCTCATGCTCTGGTGGGGCACGGCGGGGACGCTTTCGCGCCAGATTGATGATGCGATCCGCGCCGATGCCATTGGCTTGCAGGAAGCCTGGCGCGGCGGCGGTGCGGCCGCGGTGAAGGAAGCGATTGGCGAAAGATTGGCCGTGGATATTGATGACCACGCCATCTATTTGCTGACGGATGAGGCAGGAAACCGCCTTGCCGGCAATCTGGATCGCTGGCCGCCGGCGGCAGAAATCGCGGGGTCCTGGTCTGCCGCGACGGTGCGCCGCGATGGCGTTGCGGTGCCGGCGCGCATGTTTCATGTGCCACTGGCCGGCGGGCATCGGGTTTTGGTCGGGCGCGATGCGGCTGATCGTGAAAAGCTGCGCTCCTTGCTCTCCGAAGCCTTGCTTTGGTCCTTTGCGGTGGCGGTTGCCTTTGCCATCGCTGGCGCGGCAGCGCTGCGGCGCGCGCTGGCGGATCGGCTGCGCGCGGCTGCCGCCACCGCTGGCGCCATTGCCGCTGGTGATCTTTCCCGCCGCGTGCCGCTTTCCACGCAGCGCGATGAATTCGACCAATTGGGCGAAAGCATGAATGCCATGCTGGATCGGATTGATCAGCTCATGGCCGGCATCAAGGGTGTTTCCGATTCCATCGCGCATGATTTGCGCACCCCCATTGCGCGGGCGCGCATGCGGCTTGAAAACGCGCTGCTGAGCGCACCGGATGAGGAAAGCCTGCGTGCTGCGATGGAAACTACGGTTGCTGATCTGGATGGCATCAGCCGCGTTTTTCAGGCCCTGCTCCGCATTGCGGAGGCTGAGGCCGGCGCACGCCGCGCCGCCTTCGCGCCCTTTGATCTGGCGACCGTGCTGACCGATGCGGCGGAAGTCTATGGCGCGCTTGCCGAAGAACGCGGCCAGCATCTGGAAACAGCCTGGCCCGAAAGGCTCACCATGGTGGGTGATCGCGATATGGTGCTGCAGGCGATTGCCAATCTTTTGGACAATGCGGTGAAATTTACCCCCGAAGGCGGCACGATCCGCCTGAGTGCCAGCGCCCCCGCGCGCGGCAAGCGCGAAATCAGCGTGCGCGATGAAGGGCCGGGCCTGGCGGCCGAGGATCGCGCCCGGGCGGGCGAGCGGTTTTTCCGCGCCGATCCATCCCGCGCGCTGCCGGGTTCCGGGCTTGGGCTTTCCCTGGTCAAGGCAGTGGCTGCGCTGCATGGCGGGGAATTGCGCCTGGGGGATGGGCAAGCCGGCGCTGCAAGGCCTGGGCTGGAAGCGCGGCTTACGCTCAGTTCCCGCGCATGACGCGGGCTTCATGCGCCTGACATCACCCGGCAGGGCAGAACCGCCTATGAGGCGCGCATGCCTTGGGTTTTCGCCCTTTTACTGTTGGCTTCCTGGCCTGCCATGGCGCAGCAGGCCGCGCCACGGCTGATTTCCGATTCACCCGAATATTGCGCTGAGCTTGCCGGTCGCTTTGCCGCCCTGGGTCCTGAGGCGCCGGCGCATTTACGCCTGCTGGCGGATGAAGGCCGGCAGCTTTGCAACGAAGGGCAGACGCGCAGCGGCATCGCCAAGCTGCGCCGGGCGCTCAAGGAAGCGCAGCGGGGGGAATAGGGTCAGGGGCATCGAACCTGCCCATGGACGCGGCGGCGCAGTGATGGTTCCTTGCGCTGATGAATTTGCCGCTTTCCCCCCGCATCCGCGCCACCGGCGCCCCGCCCATTCCCGCCGTGCGCGGCTGGGCCGCCCGCTACCAGGGCGGTGCCGGGCCGGTTCTGGACATGACCCAGGCGGTGCCGGGCTATCCGCCGCATGCGGATTTGCTGGCGCGCCTGGCTGCCGCTGCGGGGGATACGAAATCCGCCGGCTATGGCCCGATTGAAGGCGAAGGCGCCTTGCGGGAAGCCTTGGCCGCCGATATGGCGCGCGCCTATGCAGCACCGTTTGGCGCGGGCGATATCGCCATTACCGCCGGCGGCAATCTGGCCTTCACGCTCGCCATGATGACGCTGGCGGGTGCCGGTGATGCCGTGATGCTCCCCGCGCCCTGGTATTTCAATCATCGCATGGCGCTGGAAGCGCTTGGCATTCCCTGCCGCGTTTTGCCCTGCCGGGCAGAGGATGGCTTCCTGCCCGACCCGGCACGGGCAGCGACGCTCATGCAAGGCGTGCGCGCCATTGTGCTGGTCACACCGAATAACCCGACAGGTGCGACCTATTCGCCCGAGCTCATTGCGCAATTCGCCAAGCTTTGCCGCGATCACGGCGCCTGGCTGGTGCTGGATGAAACCTATCGCGATTTCATCCCGGAAGCCGCCGGCGCACCGCATGGGCTGTTCCAGGATGCGACATGGCAGGATCATGTCGTGCATCTCTATTCATTCTCGAAGGCCTATTGCGTGCCGGGGCATCGCGTTGGCGCCATTGCGGCCGGTGCGGGGTTTCAGCGCGAATTGGCGAAGGCGATTGATACGGTGCAGATCTGCCCGCCACGCACGCCGCAAATCGCGCTGGCTTGGGGGGTGGAGGCGCTGCGTGATTGGCGCGCGGGCAATCGCGCCATCATGGCCGCGCGGGCCGAGGCGTTTCGCGCTGCCATGGCGCCGGTGAATGCCTGGCGCATTGATGCACTCGGCACCTACTTCGCCTATTTGCGCCTGCCTGATGATGCGCCCGATGCGGAAGCCATGGCCGAGGCTTTGGCAGTTGATCGCGGCCTGCTTGGCCTGCCCGGCAGCTTTTTCGGCCCCGGCCAGGAACGCCATTTGCGGCTCGCCTTCGCCAATGCCGAGGAAGCAGTGATTGCCGCCGTGCCGGGCAGGCTGGCGTGACGTTTCAAACGACGCAGCGTGCGATGGACATTTTGGTTCTTTGGCCGCCCAGAGGCGCGTTGCGGGCGTAATGCCGGGCCTCGCCAGAAGCGGCGTGGCGGGTTAGGCTTTCGCGATGCAGCTTTTTCATTCCGCCGGTTCGCCCTATGCCCGCATCGCCCGCATGGCGGTGCTGGAGCTTGGCCTTGAAGGCCGGGTTGCCTTTAGCGAGACGACCTTGCGCGACCCGGCGTCTACGCTGTTGCCGCATAACCCGGTTGGGCGCGTGCCATCGCTGGTGCTGGCGGATGGCACCACGGTCACGGAAACCACGCCCATTCTGATGGTGCTGGATAGTCTTGTGGCGCCTGAGAAGCGTTTGCTGGGTGATGGCGCGGATGGCTGGAAGCGCCTTGCTGCCTATGGCCGTGTGCTTGGCATGCTGGATGGCATCGCGGTGTGGAACCGCGAATTGCGCCGGCCGGTGCATGAAAGATCACCTGGCGTGATTGCCTTGGAAGAAACCCGCGCCGCGCGCATCGCCGCCGCGCTGCAAGATGATGTTGCGCGTGGCGTTTATGCTGCGCCTGATGCCGGCTTCCTCGCGCTGCTGGCGGTGCTTGGCTATTGCGAAAGGCGCCATCGCGCGTGGCAATGGCGCGCGGGATTGTCCGGCCTTGCCACCTGGTTTGACCGCGCATCGGATCGGCCTTCCTTCGCCGCCACCATGCCGCCCGTGAGTGGCATCTGACATGCTGCCCCCAGCGCCGCGCCATAATGGCGGCCCGCCGCTGGATGAGGAGGAAGATGTCAACGCATCCTGGCGCGCCTGGCATTGGCGCCGCGCGCATAAACGCGCCTGGAAAACCCCGCCGCGGGAGATTGCATTAAGGCGCCTGGCGCGCGCCGAGGAACTCGGCATTACCTACAAGGAATATACACTCGAGATTCTGGAACGCGGCAAGTATCTTTAGTATCGCGCCAATTCCGCTCACGGTGAGGAATTGTGTAGCCGAGGCTTGCCCATCTTGAACCAAGCCTTGGAAATCTTCCCGCCCTCGACCTCATAGATTGCAATCACATCAACTTCGCCAGGACCTTCCGGGAAGCTTCGCGTCACAACCTCCTGATCAATGACAAGGTTACCCACGCATAATCGCGTGATCAGCCGCCCGTGCAAGTTCGGTTCACGAAAGCGTAGGATATGCCGCTCCCGGATCTCTGCAGTTCCTTGAGCCAGAAGCTGGTCCGGGAAGCCATAATAGCAGCAATCCTCGGCCCACCACCGCATAAAGGCATCAATGTCGCGCGCGTTATAGGCTTCAAGTTGTTGCTGCACGCAGTACTCTGGGTGGGTTGAATGGTCGTCCTCCACACTACTTTCCTTCGTTCAGTTCAAGAGATTTGTCATGTCGAAACGACGCGTCGATCAGTTCGGCGTCAGCACCGCTTCCAGCGTCATCAGCACAGGATTATCGCCGGGCGTCAGCACCCCTGCGCTCAAATGGCCGGTCAAATCCACCATCGCCACATCAAGCCGTGTGACCCCTGGGCGAATCACACCATCACGGATCAGCATTTCGGTCGCGAAATTATCCACCGGCGGCGCATTGGCATAACGCGCGCCGATGATACTGCCGACACCGCCATGCAGCCGCGCTGCAGCAAAGCCAGCGCCCGCCGCCGCCGCTTCAAGTGCTGCCGTGATGTCCTGATTGGGGCAAAGCCGGATCGCGATGCCATTGGCGCCGCAGGCGCTTGGCGGCGTGGTGGCGACAGGTGTGAATAGCTTGAAGCCGGTTTCCGCATCCTGACGCGCTTCAAACCGAGCACCTGAAATCAACACGCCTTGCGCGCGGATCGGCGCGGCGATCATGGTTTCCTCCGGCAGCATATGCCCACCACCGGCGCGGCCATCGGCCTCGGTCCAGAAGCCATGGCAATGAAAGAAGGGCGCGCCATCGCGAAAGCCCACCGTGATGGAAGCCACATCAAGCCGCGTGGCGCCTGCCGGGCGGAAGGTGGCGCTATAATAGGCGGCATGAGATGGGTCAGGCGCCAGCGCCGGGATCACATAGGCAAAAGGGCCAAGCGCACCGCCTGAGAGGGTCAGGCACCCGCCCTCTGCCCCATGCGCCCGGGCCAGATCATGCAAGGCGCTGAGCAGGCTCGCCCCGCGCGGCAATTCAACATCAATCGCCTGGGCGCGCACCGGATGGGCGATGATGCGTTCGGCCCCCGGCGGGCCAGGCTGCTGGATGTGGCGCATGACCTGTCTATCCCCCCTGTCAGTCGCCACCCAGTCTCGAGGGGTTTCAGTGCAGCGTAAACACCCCATTGGCATAACGCAGCTCTGCCGGGCGTGTCAGCGCGGCGGAGGCGACCCGAACCGAATGCAAAGGCCCGTCAATCTCGCGCTGCCAGAAGGCCAGGAACCGGTCCAATTCCGGAAAATCCGGCGCCCGGTCCAGCTTTTGCCAGATGAAGCTTTGCAGCACATGCGGGTGATCGGGCAAATGGTAGAGCAATTCGGCCGTGGTCAACCGCCAATCCGGGATACGCACCACGCTTTCCAACCCCTGAAGCTTAAGGCTCATCTTCCTTTTCCTATGTCTTCACAAGCCATCCTGCCCCGGCGTTCCGCCGGGACAGGGTGGAAGCTTGCCATGACGACTCCGGGGTCTTGCAAGAAAAATCTTTGTTATCAATATACTAGCACTAGCGATCCGCGAGTGCTGCCAACCGCTTGACGCGCCGCACCGCCCAGCCTAGATCACTGGCACTCCTCTGGGGGGAGTGCTAACGGCCGGGGCACCCTCGGTGACCGGTCAGGCTTCCCAGAGCGAGCCGTCATCAACCCGAGGCTCAGGAGAGGACCTTATGAAATTTCGTCCCCTGCATGACCGCGTTCTGGTTCGCCGCGTTAATGCGGAAGAAAAGACCGCCGGTGGTATCATCATCCCCGACACCGCGAAGGAAAAGCCCCAGGAAGGCGAAGTCGTCGCCGTGGGCGCCGGCACCTTGAACGAAAAGGGCGATCTTCGTCCGCTCGACGTCAAGGCTGGCGATCGCATCCTGTTCGGCAAGTGGTCCGGCACCGAAGTGAAGCTGAATGGCGAGGAGCTCCTGATCATGAAGGAATCCGACGTCATGGGCATTCTTGCCGCCTGATCGCCGATTTTCCAATCAGAACCTGAATAAGGACACGTAAACATGGCTGCTAAGGACGTTAAGTTCGGCGCCCACGCGCGGGAGCGTATGCTCCGCGGTGTGGATATCCTGGCCGACGCTGTAAAAGTCACCCTCGGCCCCAAGGGCCGCAATGTCGTTATCGACAAGAGCTTCGGCGCGCCCCGCATCACCAAGGACGGTGTGACGGTCGCGAAGGAAATCGAACTCGCTGACAAGTTCGAAAACATGGGCGCGCAGATGGTGCGCGAAGTCGCCTCCAAGACCAATGACACGGCGGGCGATGGCACCACCACCGCGACCGTGCTGGCCCAGGCCATTGTGCGCGAAGGCGCCAAGGCGGTTGCCGCCGGCATGAACCCGATGGACCTGAAGCGCGGCATTGATAAGGCCGTCGCCAGCGTCGTCGCGGAACTGGAAGCCAAGACGAAGAAGATCACCACCTCTGCCGAAGTGGCGCAGGTTGGCACGCTTTCCGCCAATGGCGAATCCGAGATCGGCGAAATGATTGCCCAGGCCATGGAAAAGGTCGGCAATGAAGGCGTGATCACGGTTGAAGAAGCCAAGTCCATCCAGACCGAACTTGATGTCGTTGAAGGCATGCAGTTCGACCGCGGCTATGTCTCTCCGTATTTCATCACGAATGCGGAAAAGATGATCGCGGAAATGGACAATCCGTACATCCTGATCTTCGAAAAGAAGCTGTCCCAGCTTCAGCCGATGCTGCCGCTGCTTGAAGCCGTTGTGCAGTCCGGCCGTCCGCTCGTGATCGTGGCGGAAGATGTGGAAGGCGAAGCGCTCGCGACCCTCGTGGTCAATAAGCTGCGCGGTGGCCTCAAGATCGCGGCCGTGAAGGCGCCTGGCTTCGGTGATCGTCGCAAGGCGATGCTGGAAGACATCGCGATCCTGACCGGCGGTGAAGTGATCAGTGAAGATCTCGGCATCAAGCTGGAAAGCGTCACGCTGGCGCAACTCGGCCGCGCCAAGACCGTGCGGATCGAGAAGGAAAACACCACCATCGTTGATGGCGCTGGTGCGAAGGACCAGATCACTGGCCGTTGCGAGCAGATCAAGGCGCAGATCGAGGAAACCACCTCGGACTATGACCGTGAAAAGCTGCAAGAGCGTCTGGCGAAGCTCGCTGGTGGCGTTGCCGTGATCCGCGTTGGTGGTTCCACCGAAGTGGAAGTGAAGGAACGCAAGGACCGCGTGGACGACGCGCTGCATGCGACCCGCGCTGCCGTGCAGGAAGGCATCGTGCCGGGTGGTGGCGTGGCGCTGCTGCGCGCTTCGACCAACCTCGGCGGCCTCAAGGGTGCGAACAATGATGAGCAGGTGGGGATCGAAATCATCCGCCGCGCCATCCAGGCGCCCTTGAAGCAGATCGCTGAAAACGCCGGCAAGGACGGCGCGGTGATCGCCGGTGAAGTGCTGCGCGATGGCACTTATACCCACGGCTATGACGCGCAGAAGGACGAGTACAAGGATCTGGTCGCGGCCGGCATCATTGACCCGACCAAGGTTGTGCGCACCGCGCTGCAGGATGCGGCTTCTGTCGCGTCCCTGCTGATCACCACCGAAGCGATGGTGGCTGAGCGTCCGGAGCCGAAGGGCGCACCGGCCGGTGGCCCGCCCGGTGGCGGCATGGGCGGGATGGATTTCTGATCCATCGCGCACTGCGCAAAGAATGGGGGCGGTCCTTCGGGGCCGCCCTTTTTCGTTCAAGCGCCAATTGCCCCAAAAATAGACTGATGATTAAAATTTGATCGCTTGCGCTGCCCTTCTTGCAGGCTAAGTCAGCTCCTCATTGCCGCCAAGGATGGCATGAAAGTTGCGTCCAGAAGACGTGTTTTGGGGGCTGCTACACTGTCCAATTCCATTCAAACTTCAACCTCTCAGCAATTGCTGCTGAATAACATCGTCCATAGCTACGGCTCGGCGCGCGCCGTTGATAATGTGACGCTTGAAGTGAAGGCTGGCGAATTGGTCGCCCTGCTTGGTCCCTCGGGCTGCGGCAAGACCACATTGCTGCGCATTGTCGCGGGCTTCATCCGTCAGGCATCCGGCCAGGTGGTGATCGGCGATCGCGCCGTGGATGATCTGCCGCCCAATCTGCGTGAAGTCGGCATTGTATTCCAGAACTACGCGCTCTTTCCGCATATGACGGTCGCCGAGAATATTGCCTATGGCCTGGTGGCGCGCCGCGCGAGCAAGGCCGAACAGCGTGCTCGGGTCGCTGAGATGCTCAGCATTGTCCGCATGCAAGGCTTTGCGGATCGCAAGCCGCGGCAGTTATCGGGCGGGCAGCAGCAGCGCATCGCCTTGGCGCGGGCGCTGGCCGTACAGCCGCGCATCCTGCTGCTGGATGAACCCTTCGCCGCGCTGGACAAGAATTTGCGCCTTGATATGCAGATCGAAATCAAGCGGCTGCAACGCCAATTCGGCCTGACGGCCATTCTGGTCACGCATGATCAGGAAGAAGCCATGTCCATCGCTGATCGCATTGCGGTGATGAATGGCGGCCGGATCGAACAATTGGGCACGCCCGTTGCGATCTATGACGAACCGGCCACACCCTTCGTCAATAGCTTTATCGGGTCGTCCAATATTCTTGAGGGCATCATCGCAGATGGTGGGGTCAGGCTTGCCGTGGGCGCGACGCTGCCCTGCAAGACGCAACACCTGCCGCAAGGCAAGCCCGTGCAGGTTTCCATCCGCCCCGAGCAATTGATGCTGGTGCGCGAAGCCGCCCCGGATCGCTTCCCTGTGACACTCACGCTCAGCCTGCCGATTGGCGGACAACTCATTCATGATGTCGCGGCTGCCAATGGCACCACGCTCAAGATCGCAACGGCACGGCATCCGGGCGATACCTCCTCATTGCCTGGCATCTGGCATTGCGCGCTGACGCCGGAAGCCAAGCCTTCGATCTTTCCCCTATCCACCCCGTAAACCTCCAGGAGAATTCCCATGGCTTCCAGACGCCTTTTTCTCGCCGGTATGGCCGGTGCGCTTGCCGCGCCCAGCATTGCGCGTGCTTCCGGTTCCATGACGGCCGCGATTTATCCCGGCACCTGGGATGAGGCCTATCGTGAGATCGTCGCGCCGCTCCTGCGCCAGCGCCATAATGTCAGTGTCGCCTTCGATCCGCTTTTTGCGGTGGACCAGGTGGCCAAGGTGCGCGCGGCGCGCGGGGTCGCCCCATTTGATTGCTTCGTGCTGGACCCCGGGCCCGCAGCGGCGGCGCGTCAGGCCAATTTGTTTGAAGCAATTGATGCGCGGATGATCACCAATGCCGGCAAGCTGCCCGAAGGCATGGTCAGCGCGGATTCGGTGACCGTGAATGCGCAGGTCGTGGGCATTTGCTACAATCCAAAGAAATTCCCGGAACCGCCGAAAAGCTGGGCGGATCTGTTCCGCTCCCCCTATGTGGAACGCCTTGGTCTCACGGGTTTTCAGACCACTTTCGGCACGGTTTCACTGATTGAAATGGCCAAGGCCTTTGGCGGTTCCATCACCAATATCGAACCCATCTTCGCCAAGCTGAGGGAGGCGCTGCCCAAGGTTGCCGCTGTTTCCGCGCCGGCTGCCCTGCCGGGACTGTTCCAGCAAGGCCAGATCGATATCATGTACACCAATACGAATAATGCCGCGACGCTGAAGGGCCGTGGCGTTGACATTGCCTTCGTGGCACCAAGTGAAGGCGCCATTACCTTCAATACCACCTTGCACATTGTCAGGGGCTCGGGAAATCGCGCCAATGCGCATCGCTATATTGATGTGGCGATTTCCGCCGAAGCGCAAAGCCGGTTGCAATTGTCGCCTTTCAACATGATCCCGGTGAACAAGGATGTGCAGCTGAGCCCCAATCTGGACATCAAATCGCTTGATGAATTGTCCAAGATGGTCACGCATGATTGGAATGTGATCAACCCGCGCCGCGCTGCCTGGATTGATCGCTTCAATCGCGAGATCACGAAGTAAAGCCATGCGCAGAGCAGCGGTGGATTGGCGCCTGGCAGCGCCTTTGGGGATTGTCTACCTCGCACTTTTTGCGGCACCGCTGCTGTTGTTGCTTGGCATATCGCTTCATGCTGATCAGGATTTGCAGCAATGGGGCCTGGATAATTGGACCAAATTCTGGGGCGATGCCTTCTACCGCGGCGTTGTCTGGGATACGCTTCGGCTGGGCGTGGCGGCGGTGCTGGCGACATCGCTGTTTGCCTGGCCGCTTGCGGTTTTTTTCTGCAACGCGAGCCCCCGCACGCAGAAGATCCTGCTGTTCATCATCCTGTTGCCGCTGCTCACCTCAGTCGTCATTCGCACCTTCGCCTGGATCGTGATCCTGGCGCGTGAAGGATTGGTCAATCAGGTCGTGCTGGCGCTTGGCCTCAGCGCCACGCCGCTCAGGCTGTTGCAGACGGAAACGGGGCTGATCCTTGCCCTGATGCAAATCGAAATGCCGCTGATGCTATTGCCGCTGATTTCCGTCATGCGCGGGCTTGATCCCAATTTGCTGGATGCGTCACGCGCGCTTGGGGCGGGCATGTGGCGAAGCTTCTTTCGCGTCATCCTCCCGCTCAGCCTGCCGGGCTGGATCGCAGGTGCCACGCTGGTTTTCGCTTCCGCCTGCACTGCCTTCATTTCGCAATCCGTCATTGGTGGAGCAAGGCTTGTTTATCTGCCATCGCTCATCTGGCAGCAGGCCATGGTGGTTTATGATTGGCCCTTCGCCGCAGTCTGTTCCGTCACGCTGCTGCTGACGGTGCTGGCCGGCATCATGATGTTGAATTGGCTCGGCCGCTATGCAAGGACCGATTGAATGAACCAGCGCCGCACCTTTTCGGATCAAAGCTTTTCCTATGTCTTTGGTGGCCTCACTTTGCTTGGCGTGCTGATCCTGGTCGGCCCGGTTTTCATTGTGCTGATCACAAGCTTCACTACCTCGGCCTCCTTGCGGTTTCCGCCGCCGGAATTGTCGTTCCGCTGGTATCAGGCCTTGTTCGATACAACGCGGTCTGCACATATCCACCGCGCGGCCGGCAATTCGCTTTGGGTGGCCAGCATGGCGACGCTGGCGGCGACTATTCTTGCCGTGCTCGCTGCGCTCGCCATTGGGCGTTCCCGCCGGCCGGCAGCGCGCGCCCTGGAAGCAAGCTTTCTCTCACCGCTCATTCTGCCCTCGCTCGCTTATGGGCTTGCGACATTGATGTTTTTCTCATTGCTGGGGCTCCGCCCATCGCTCACGCATTTGATCGGCGGGCATTTGGTGGTGATCGCGCCCTTTGTTTTCCGCACCACCTTGGCGACTGTCACGCAATTGGAACCGGCGCTTTTGGAAAGCTCCGCCAGTTTGGGCGCAGGGCGCTTCATGACCTTCCGGCGCATCACGCTTCCCTTGATCGCCCCTGGTATTTTTGCCGGCGCCTTCCTGGCTTTTGTGGCATCCATGGATAATGTACCGGTCTCGCTTTTTCTGTCCAATGCGCGGACGGATATGCTGCCTATCCGCATGTGGGGCATGATGGAAAGCACGCTGGATGTGCGCGTTGCCGCGGTTTCAGGCGTGCTCATTCTGGCGATAATGGTGCTGATGTTCCTAATGGACCGGCTGACCGGGCTGACGCGACGGATGAGTCTGTAATTACCCGTCTCGGCCTCTGCCACAGCGGCGGTGCAAATTTATATGGCCCGCGCCCGGAACAGCGCTGAAAGGCGTCCGTCAATCAGTGCAAGGCCAAGTCCTATCATGCCCATGCCGAAAAAATGCCTGGCAGCCAGGCTTTCACCAAGGAATAGACTACCCAACAGAATGGCGCTGATGGGAATAAGGAAGGTCACCAGCGCCAGATTGGTAGCGCCCGCCGCCGCGAGGATGCGGAAATAGAGAATATAGGCGAGCGCAGTGGAAGCCACGCCAATCGCGAACAATGCTGCCCAAGTACCGCTGCTCGGTGGCGCCAGGGTCCAGGGGTGATCCACCGCCAGCACAAGCGGCAGCATCACCAAGCTTGAAGCGGTGACCTGGCCTGTCGCGGTCGCCAAGGGCGGCACACCCATGCGCTTGAAACGGCGCCCAAAGACACCGGCAAAGGCATAGGAAATGGCTGCGGCAAGACACGCCAATTGTGCCAGAAGCCCAGTCCCCAAGCCCGAGAGCAATTCGGCCCCAAGCATCAATATCACCCCTAAAATCCCGAGCGCGACGCCAGCTATCTTGCCCACGCTCATTTTTTCATCGCGTGTCAGGAAATGCGCAACCAGCACCGTGAAAAGCGGCGTGGTGGCGTTGAGGATGGCGGCCAACCCACTCGCGATATGGTGCTGCCCCCAAACGAATAGCGTGAAGGGAATGGCATTGTTCAAAAGCCCCATGCCGAAAAAGGCAGGCCAAAGCCCTTTCATGCGCGGCATGCGGATATTCAATAGCGTGAGCACTGCCCAAAGCGTCACCGCCGCAAGACCCACGCGCACCAGAACAATCGTGAGAGAAGGTAATTCCCTGACCGCAACACCATTGAAAAAGAAGGAACCGCCCCAAAGCACCGAAAGCGCAATGAGCATGGCCCATTCCTGTGCGCCCATGGGCGCTTGGGTTGTAGGTGCGGATGGGGTCTGCGTCATTTGCGTTCCGATCAAGTTAAACTTGCCCATCCTAGCCACGAGTTTGTAGGCCGCGCCATCCGCTTCTTGCTTTAACTTGAAGTGCGTTATCTCCCTGCCGAGGGACCTACCAAAGCAACACCCCATGCTGCCTTAAAAACCCAAGCAAGGGCAGCAAGGGCAGACCAAGAATGGCCGGCTGATCGCCCTCAATCCGGTCAAATAATTGCGCGCCATGGCCTTCCAGCCGATAGGCGCCAACGGAAGAAAGCAAGGCCTCACCCTCGGCGGCCAGATAGGCTTCCAGAAACGCATCCGAAAAATCGCGCATGGTCAGCCGCGGCTTCGCCACATGCTGCCAGATGCGCTGCCCGCCACGATGGCAAACCAAGGCAGTCACCAATTCATGCCGGCGCCCGCGCAGGCGTTGCAGATGGGCGCGCGCCGCTGCCATATCGGGCGGCTTGTCGAACCACGCACCATCGCAAACCAGCAATTGATCCGCGCCAATCACCAGCGCATCGGGCGCGGACCTTGCCACGCGTTCCGCCTTGGCATCGGCCAGGATCAGCGCGGCCTCATCCGCGGAAATCCCCTCGGCCTGGGCGGCTTCCTTGATGGCAGCCTCATCCACGCCAGCAACGCGGATCTCAAACCGCAGCCCAGCGCCTTCCAGCACGGCCCGCCGCGCCTTGGATGCTGATGCAAGGATAAGGGCGGGCGCTGCCGCCTGGATCACTGCCGCGCTTCCGGGCGAAGCCCAAGCGCCGCTTCCTCACCGGCCGCTGCCGCCAGATAGGCCGCATAGGCGGTGGCATCACGCAAATCCTCGGTCATGCCAAGCCGTGTCATCACCGCCTTGACGGAAGGGGCGCGCAGCGCCGCGGTGAAGGCGGCTTCCAGCCTTTGGCGCTCGGCTGCGGGCATATTGGGCGGGCCGATCAGCCCGAAGGGCGCGGTTTCCGTCAGCCCATAGCCAAGCTCAACCAGGGTTGGCACATCGGGCCAGCGCGGATTGCGGCTGGGCGACCACAGCGTCAGCCAGCGCGCATCCCCCTGATCCACCGCCACATGCAGCCGCGCCCCGCCCGCCATGACATCAAGGTCACCCGCCATCAGCGCCTCCACGCCATCGGCAGCGCCGCGGAAGGGCAGATGCACGGCCTGGACGTTTTCCTTCACCATCAGCCGCGCCATGGTGACATGCCCGACCGAGCCCACCCCCGCGCTGCCAAAGGAAAGCTGCCCGGGCTTTTGCCGAGCCTCATTGATGAAATCGCGCCAGCCGCCGGGGAACCGATCCGCCTTGGCAATCACGCCATAGGTCCCACCCGCCAGGCACATGATGGGTGTCGCATCGCGCCCCATGGTGAAATCAACGCCGCGTTCCACCAGGGCACGCAGGGTCACCACGGGAAACAGCATCACCACGGACCCATCCGGCGGCGCGCTGCGGAGTTGCGACAAAAGCCGAAGCCCCGTCCGGCTTGGCTTATTGTCGAGTCGAATCTCCTGCCCCAATGACTTGCTTGCGTATTTCGCCAAGGCACGCATCAGCTGATCGGTCGCGCCGCCTTCCGCAAAAGGCACCAATAGGGTCACGCCACGCTGCTGCGCCCGCGCGAGGTTTGGCGCGGCCAATAGCCCGGCACTCACCAAAAACAGGCGTCGCTTCATGGCATCTCGCTCGCGAGCCTGGCCAAAGCGGCGCGATAGCTTGTGTCAAACAACGCATCCAGCCCAGGGTTCACGCCCTTGAGCCCGGCCGCGACACGCCCCGCCCAGCCGACATATTCAATGCGGCGCGCATGATTCCAATTCGCCGGCGGGCTATCGGCGATGGAGCGCAAATTCGCGATTTTATCAGCAAGTTTCAACTGCTTGGCCGCTTCGCTATGCTTGGGCGCCTGGCTGATCTGCAAGGCCTTCCGAATTTCCTTGGGCTTTTCCTTATCATCGGTCGCCTCTGCCACCAAGCCGGCAATCATGGGGCCGAAAACGGCGGTCAGATCAGCATCGGTGGTTTCGGTATCTTCCACCGTGTCGTGCAGCAGCCCGGCCAGGATGGCTTCCTCTGGCGCGCCATGTTCGGCGAGGATCGCGGCAACCTCAATCACATGGTTCACATAGGGCTCGGCGGCGGCACCTTTGCGCACCTGCCCGGCATGGGCGCGGGCGGCGAAAAGCGCGGCGCGCAGGATCTGCGCGGAAAAATTGGCCTCCATGGCGTTTTCACTAGCGCCAAGCTGCAAAATGTAAATGGGGCAGGGGATGCATATCGGCCCAAAGCCTGATAAAGCGCCGGCATGCTCGATCATCGTCTCTCTCGCCGCGCCCTGCTCGCGGCCAGCCCGCTGCTTGCCGCCCCCGCCTTGGCGCAGGCGCCCTTTCCCAATCGGCCTATCCGTTTGGTGGTGGGCTTCACGCCTGGCGGTGCCACCGATATCTCGGCCCGCGCCTTTGCGCCCAAAATGTCGGAAGTGCTGGGCCAGCCGGTGATTGTGGAAAACCGCCCCGGCGCCGGCAGCAATCTGGCGACCGAGCTTGTGGCCCGCAGCCCGGCCGATGGCTACACCATCCTGCTCGCAACACTCGGCGCCTTGGTGATCAGCCCCATGGTCATGCGCCTGCCGATAGACCCGGCGCGGGATCTGGTGCCGGTTTCCATCGCCGTTGACCTGTTCAATATCCTGACCGTCCCCGCCGAACGCCCCTGGCGCACCGCGGCCGATATCATCGCCGCCGCCAAGGCGCGGCCGGGAGAGCTTTCCTGGGGCCATAGCGGCATTGGCAGCGCGCCCCAATTGGCCGGCCTGTTATTCGCCAAAATGGCCGGGATTGAAACCATTGAGGTCTCCTACCGCGGCGGCGGCCTGGTGGCGACGGATTTGATTTCCGGCCGGCTGGATTACGGCTTCCCGACCTCGCCCTCGGTCAAGACGCATATCGAAGCGGGCCGACTGCGCGGGCTTGCGGTGCCAACCCTGCAACGTTCCCGGCTTTTGCCGGATATCCCAACGGTGGCGGAAACCGGCCTTCCCGGCTTCAACGTGCCATCCTGGTATGCGGTGGTAGCACCCCGCGGCACGCCGGAACCGGCGGTGGAACGGCTGGCACATGCCATGCGCATTGCCTTGGAAGACCCCGATGTGGTCGGCATCCTGAACCGCAATGGTCTGGAGGCCATGCCCTCCACCCCCGCGGAATTCGCCGCTGCCTGGGCCGCCGAGCGCACCAAATGGGAACCGATCATTCGCGAAAGCGGCATCAGGATCGAATAGCGGCGCGGGGCTTAAATGGCCTATAAGGCGGCAGAAAGGATTTTCTGCCCGTGAACGCCATGCCCCCCGATGCCACCCAGGCCCTGGAGATTGCCGCGCGCGCCGCGCGTGCCGCCACAAGTGCGCTGGCGGCAGCGCCACGCGCGGTGAAGGATGAGGCGCTGCTTTTGGCGGCGGCAGCCTTGCGTGAGCGTGAAGCGCAGATCATCGCCGCGAATGCCGAGGATATCGCGGCGGCACCTGGTTTGTCGCCGGCCTTTCGTGATCGGCTGCTGCTGAATGCCGCGCGCATCGAAGCCATGGCCAAGGGGCTTGAGGAAGTCGCCGCACTGCGCGATCCGGTTGGCCGTGTGCTCGCGGAATGGCAGCGCCCCAATGGGCTGCGTTTCCAGCGCGTGGCGCAGCCGCTTGGCGTGATCGGCATGATTTTCGAAAGCCGGCCCAATGTCACGGCGGATGCGGCTGCGCTTTGCCTCAAATCCGGCAATGCGGTGATTTTGCGCGGTGGGTCGGAAAGCTTGCGCAGCGCCACCGCTATCCATGCCTGTATGGTGCAGGGACTGAAGCTTGCCGGCCTACCGGAAGCCGCGGTGCAAGTGGCCCCCAGCGCTGACCGCGCCTTTGTCGGCGCCATGCTGCGCGCTTCAGGCTTGATTGATTTGATCATACCGCGCGGCGGCAAGGGGCTGGTGACGCGCGTTTTGGAAGAAGCGCGCGTCCCCGTGCTGGCGCATGCAGAAGGGCTTTGCCACACCTATATCCATGCCGGCGCGGATCACGCCATGGCGCGCGCCGTTTTGGCCAATGCCAAGATGCGCCGCACCGGCGTTTGTGGCGCCACTGAAACCCTGCTGATTGATGCCGCCATCGCGCCCGCGCTGCTGCCCGCACTGATTGCGGATTTGCGCGCCCTTGGCTGCGATTTTCGCGCTGATGAGGCCGCGCGCGCCATTGTGCCGGGCCTCAAGCCCGCAACCGATGAAGACTACGCCACGGAATGGCTGGATGCGATCCTGTCGGTGAAGGTCGTTGCCGGCGTTGACGAGGCGCTTTCCCATATCCGCCGCTTCGGCAGTGAGCATACGGAAGCGATCATCACCGAAGATGCCAGGGCAGCGCAGCAATTTCTGGATGGCATTTCCTCGGCTGTTGGGCTTTGGAATGCCTCCACGCAATTCTGCGATGGCAGCGAATTCGGCTTTGGTGCGGAGATCGGCATCGCGACCGGGCGGCTGCATGCGCGCGGGCCGGTGGGGCTAGAGCAACTTTGCACCTATCGCTATAAGATTTTCGGCACGGGGCAGGTCCGGCCGTGATGCTGCGGCGCGTTCTTGCCGCGCTGCTGATTGCCCTGGCGCTGGCGCCCGCCGCACGCGCTGCCTGCCCGGATGATGCGGCGATTGCGCGCTTCGCCGGGCAGATCCTGCAACGCCAATCGCCCACCCCTTTCGCGGCGCTATCGCCCGCCGATGGGCGCTGCGTGCAGGACAAGCTTGTAGCGCTTTTCGCGCAACCCTTGGGCGACGTGGTGGGCTTCAAGCTTGGCCTGACCAATCCCGCCATCCAGCAACGCTTCGGCATTGACCATCCTATTCGTGGTTCGATTTTCCACGCCACCTTGCGCGCTTCTTCGGGCGCTGAGATCGAAGCACGCTTCGCCGCCGTGCCGGTGCTTGAAGCGGATATGCTGGTGCGTGTTTCGATAGGTGGCGTTGAAACTGCGCTGAATGACCACGCCGCGCTGATCCGCCATATTGATCAGGTGATCCCCTTCATTGAATTGCCCGATCTTGTCTATGCGCCGGATCATCGCCCAAGCCTTGGCGATCTGCTCGCGATCAATGTCGGCGCGCGGCTTGGCGTGCAGGGGCGCCCGATTGCGGTGACGCCGAGCGCGGATTTCATCGCCGCCTTGGGGCGGATGAGCATTTCACTGCATCAGGATGGGCGGGAGGTTTCACGGGCACCCGGGGCCGCCATTCTGGGCCATCCCTTGAATGCGCTCGCCTGGATTGCGCGCGACTTGGCGCGAGAGGGGCGGCCCTTGCGTGCGGGGGATATCATCTCCTTGGGCTCATTCTCACCGCCGCAGCCGGTGGTGGCGGGCCAGGTCTGGACCGCGCGCTATGAGGGCTTGGATCAGGCGCAGGATGTGGTGGTGCGGTTCAAATAATCTGGCCGTTTCGTCAAAGGCGCGCCGCCTGCTATGGTAAAACGCTGAGTTTGTTGGTGATCAGGAAAGACGCGCCGCATGCCCGATACCGCCCCGCTACAGACCGCAAGCCATCCGCATTCGGTTGAGTTTTTCGATGTGCTGATTGTGGGCGCCGGCATTTCCGGCATTGGCGCGGCCTATCACCTCACCACCCAATGCCCGGACAAGCGCTTTGTCGTGCTGGAGAATGAGGAAAGCTTCGGCGGCACCTGGTGGACGCATAAATATCCCGGCATTCGCTCAGATAGCGACCTGCACACCTTCGGCTATCGCTTCAAGCCCTGGCGCGGCGCGCCGATCGCCACGGCCGAAGAAATCCTGCGCTATATGGGCGAAGTGATCGCCGAAAATGATCTCGCGCGCCACATCCGCTATCGGCATCACATCACGCATGCAAGCTGGGACAGCCAGACCAAGCTTTGGACCTTGGAAGTTCTGGACAAGACCAATGGCCTGCCGCGCCGTTTCACCTGCAAGTTCCTTTATATGTGCCAGGGCTATTATCGCCACCGTCAGGGCTATATGCCCGAATGGCCGAATATGGCGGCCTATCAGGGACATTTGGTGCATTCCGAGGAATGGCCAGATGATTTGGACTATGCCGGCAAGCGCGTGCTGGTGATTGGGTCAGGCGCCAGCGCGGCCACCATCATTCCTGCCATGGCCGCCAAGGCCGCCCATGTTGTGATGCTGCAGCGTTCGCCGACCTATTTCCGTGTGGGCCGCAACGCGATTGAGATCGCCGAGGAATTGCGCGCGCTCGGTATTTCGGAAGATTGGATTCACGAAATCACGCGCCGGAAAATCCTGTTCGAGCAAGCCAAATTCGCCCAAATGTCCTTCACGCAGCCAGAAAAGGTCAAGGAAGCGCTCTTGGACGGCATTCGCGGCATTGTCGGGCAGGATTACGATATCGCGACCCATTTCACGCCGCGCTATCGCCCCTGGCGGCAACGCGTGGCCTTTGTGCCCGATGGCGATTTGTTCCACGGCATTGCCCAGGGCAAGGCGAGCGTTGTCACCGATGAGATTGAGCGCTTCTCGGCAAAGGGTGTCATCACCAAATCCGGTCAGGAATTGGCAGCGGATATCATTGTCGCCGCCACCGGCTTTCACCTGAATGTACTGGGCGATATCGCGTTTGAGATTGATGGCAAGCCGCTCGATTTTCATGAAACCGTGACCTATCGGGGCATGATGTTCACCGGCATTCCCAATATGGTTTGGGTCTTCGGCTATTTCCGCGCTTCCTGGACCTTGCGCGCTGATCTGGTGGGCGATTTTGTCTGCAGATTGCTGAAGCACATGGATGCCAAGGGCAAGGCGCAGGTTGAAGTGGCGCTGCGGGAAGAAGACCATAATATGCCGATCCTGCCCTGGATTGATCCGGAAAACTTCAACCCCGGCTATCTGATGCGGGGATTGCATCTGCTGCCGCAACGCGGTGACAAGCCGGAATGGATGCATAATCAGGATTACTGGGCGGAGAAGGACGAATTCCCCAAGATAGACCTCAACGATGCGGCCTTTGTGTACAGATAACGTTTGTGGTGACTTGGAACGCCAATTCACCTCGGCGCTGAACACGCGTATCCTGGCCCCATGACTCCATCCCGCTTTGGCGATGGCCGCCGGCGCCGCATCGGCCTTCTGGGCGGGTCCTTCAACCCAGCCCATGCCGGGCATCGCCATGTCGCGCGGAAGGCCATGCAGGCGCTTGGGCTGGATCAGGTTTGGCTCATGGTCTCCCCCGGCAATCCGCTGAAGCCCCGCGCGGGCATGGCGCCGTTGCGGGACCGTTTGGCCAGCGCGCAGGGCATTGCCGATGGCAGGCGCGTGATCGCGACCGATATCGAAAAGGTGCTCGGCACGCGCTTCACCGCCGATACGCTGACAAAACTGCGCCGGCGCTTTCCCCGCGCGGTTTTCGTGTTTCTGATCGGCGCGGATAATCTGGTGCAGCTGCCCCGCTGGAAATCATGGCGCCGCATCGCCACTTCTACCCCATTGGCGGTGCTGCCGCGCCCGGGCTGGACACGGCAGGCGCTGCGTGGAGCAGCCGCTTCCGTGCTGCGCCGCGGGCGTTGCCGGCCCGGCGCGTTGCTTGCGGGCGCCAAGCAGGCTACCAAAAAGGCCAGATGGTGTTTCATTTCAGCGCGGGAACATGCTGCTTCCGCCACTGCAATCAGGGCAGCAGCCTTGCACCCGCGACAGACAGAGAGATAGGAGGCGGCCATAGCCCGCAAGCCCACCCCGGCTGAAGAAAGCCCAAAACGGCGCGCCACCGCCGAGCCAAAACCCAAGGCCGCGCCCAAGGCCAGCGCCAAGCCGAAGGCTGCTGCCGTGCCCAAGGCGAAAGCTGCGCCGAAAGCCGCTGCCGCCAAAGCGGCTTCTGCGAAGTCGGCGCCAAAGCCTACCGCCAAGGCCGCGCCGAAAACCGCTGCCGCCAAGCCAGCGCCGAAGCGCGCCGCTGCAAAAACCACCGCCGCGAAACCAGCGCCCAAGGCAAAGCGCGCCACCAAAGCGGCTGGTGCCGCAACGCCCGCAGCGCCGCGCCCCGCACGCGGCAGGCGCCGCGAAAAACTGGCGCCCGACCGGCTGCAACTTCTTGTGGAAGCCGCGCAGAAAAGCCTGGAAGACGACAAGGCCGAGAATATCGTGGTTTTGGATGTGACTGGCCGCGCCGATTACACGGATCGGCTGATCATCGCGACCGGCCAGGTTGAGCGCCAATTACAAGCCATGGCGACGCATCTGGATGAGGCGCTCGGCAAGGCAGGGCTGCATTTGAAGCGCGATGCCATCCAGGCCTCACCGGATTGGGTGCTGATTGATGCGGGCGATCTGGTGATCCATTTGTTCCGCCCCGATGCGCGGGAACTCTATCGGCTGGAGCGCATGTGGGGGCCGGAAAGCCCCTTGAAGACGGAGAATTCCGACGCCGCGCGGGATTAGGATTATCGCCATCGGGCGGATCAAGCCGGGGCCGGAGGCAGCGCTTTACGCCCATTACGCGGCGCGGCTGCGCCCGGCGCCGGAGCTGGTGGAAATCCCCGAAGCGCGTGGCAGCGATGCCGAAATCCGCCGGCGAGAAGGTGCCGCGATCCTCGCCGCCATCCCCACGGGTGCAGTGCCGGTCGCCTTGGATCTTGGCGGCGCCATGCCCGATACGGAAAGCCTGGCCGTGCTGCTGACGCGGTGGGATGAGGCCGGGCGCGCGGCGTGTTTCATGATCGGCGGTGCTGAGGGGCTTGATCAGGCCGTGCAGACACGGGCGGAATATCGCCTCTCGCTCGGCCCGCTCACCTGGCCGCATTTCCTGGTGCGGGGCATGCTGGCGGAACAGCTTTACCGGGTGCAGGCGATCAGAACGGGGCATCCTTATCACCGGACGTGGCGGCCCTGATGCGTAAAGCGGTTTGCGCAAAAGATTGGGCCTCTTGCGGCCGCCGAAGGCGGACGAGCGCCCGAATGGACGCCGCCATTTGGTGCATGTCCCATTCGCATTCGCTCATCGGATATGCACCAAATTTCTCTTTGGTCGCATTTTCCGAGTCGCCAAGTGAGTCCACTTGGCTTGAAAAAGCTCCTGCAGCGAAGCCAAGCGCGCGGAGGCGCGCGCCGGCGTCTGAGGGCGGATCGGCTACGATCCGCGACAGAAGAAACAAGTCAAAGCAAGAAGCGGATGGCGCAGGGTTAGCGCGTGACTGAAAATGCGCTCATGAAGAACACGTCGGAAAACCTGGATGATGCCCGCTTCGCCGCCGTACTGGCGCGTGATGCCACGCCTGACTGTGGTGCTTTTCTTTATGCTGTCACCACCCAAGGCGTTTATTGCCGCCCCGGCTGCCCATCGCCGCCGCCGCTCCGCCGCAATACGCGTTTCTTCGCCGATAGCACGGCGGCAGAGGATGCCGGCTTTCGCCCCTGCAAGCGCTGCGACCCACGCGGTGATCGCGCACGCCTGCAAGCGGAAGCGGTGCGCGCCGCCTGCGCCATGATCGAGGCTTCTGAGGCCATACCATCGCTGGCAAGCCTCGCCGCGCGCGCTGGTTATGCGCCGCATCACTTTCAGCGGATGTTTCGGGAAATTACTGGTGTCACGCCGCGTTCCTATGCGGAAGGTGTGCGTGGGCAGCGCCTGTCAGCCGCTTTGGCCGAAGGCGCGCGCGTGGCGGAAGCGGTGGCAGGCGCAGGCTTCGGCAGCGAAAGCCGCGTTTATGAAAACACCGCGCGGCATTTGGGCATGCGCCCCGGCCGCGCGCGGCGTGGCGGCGCCGGAGAGGTTATTCGCATCGCCTGGGCGGAAAGCGCCTTTGGCCCGTTATTGCTCGGCGCGACCGATCAGGGCGTGTGCTTCCTTGGCTTTGGTGAGGCACGCGATGCGCTGGAAGGCGATTTGCGCGCGCGTTTCCCACATGCGCGGATTGAAGCAGCACCTGACGAGATCAGCGATTTCGCCAAACGCGCCATCGCCTTCATCGCCGAACCGCGCGCTGCCTTGGACCTACCCTTGGATTTGCGCGGCACGATTTTCCAGCGCCGCGTTTGGGAAGCATTGCGCGGCATTCCGCTTGGCAGCACGACAAGCTATGGCGCCCTCGCCGCCGCCATGGGGGAACCCAAGGCAACGCGCGCGGTGGCGCGGGCTTGTGCGCAAAACCCGGTCTCACTCGCCGTGCCCTGCCATCGCGTGCTGGGCAAGGATGGCGATGTGACAGGCTATCGCTGGGGGGTGGCGCGCAAGCGGGCGTTGCTGGCGGGGGAAAAGGGCGCGTGACGCATGCGCGCGGCTGATCCGCCGCGCCAAACTCACTTCTTGCTGGAAAACCCCCGAAACATCTCAAGCAACGCCACCACATCCCGCCCGCGATGGCCGGTTGCCAATGCCTGCGCCATCAATTCACGCACAGCCGAAGTGGCCGGCGTTGGCTGGTGCAATGCCCTGCCGAATTCAATGGCCAGCGCCAGATCCTTCTCACCCAATTCCATCTTGAAGCCGGGATCGAAATCATTCTTGAGCGCCTTCGGAAAGCGCTTGGTGAAATGAAAGGAACGCCCACCGCTTTGGGACAGCACCTGATAAAGTGTTTCGGGCGCGACACCTGCCGCCTCACCCAGCGCAAAGGCCTCACAGGCAATCAGTACATTGCCCATGGACATCATGTTATTGACCAGCTTCACCGCCTTGGCCGTGCCAATCGGCCCGGTATGGGACCAGGATTGCCCAAGGCTTTGCAGCACGGGCTCCGCGCGGCGGATATCGGCCGCATCACCGCCCACAATCAGCACCAATTCACCGCGGAGCGATTCCAGCGGCCCGCCACTGACAGGGCAATCCAGCACGGCAATGCCCTTGGCGGCGGCTGCGGCGGCGATCTCTCGCATCGTGTCGGGATCAAGGGTTGAAAGCTCAATGATCAGCGTGCCTTGCGCTGCCTGATCCACCAGGCCCCCCGGTGCAAGCCAGGCTGATCTTGCGGCGGCCGGATCGGGCAGGCTGGTCAGTACCACGGGGCGGCCGGCCAGCGCGGCTACCACCGTGTCGGCAACTGCAATTTGGCGTTCGGCCAATTCCTGCCGACGCGCCGGATTAACGTCATAACCAAGCACATCGAAACCCTGTTCGGTCAGGCGGGACGCCATATTCGCCCCCATCTGGCCCATGCCGAAAACGGCAATTCGTTCCTTCATTCACGCTCTCCGCCAAACTTCTCCCGCACGGGTAGAGCTTCGGGCAATTGGCCGCGACCGGCAAGCAAGCCCAGCTTTTGCCGAGCATGCTGCCTAACAAAAAAGCCGGCGCCCGAAGGCACCGGCTTTGCAACAAAGGAAGATAAGACCTGATCAGCGGCTGTAGAATTCGACCACCAGATTGGGTTCCATCTGCACCGGATAGGGCACATCGGAAAGCTTCGGCGCGCGCAGGAACTTGCCCTTCATCGCGCGGTGATCAATTTCCAGATATTCCGGCACATCACGTTCAGTGCTCTGCGCGGAATCCAGCACGGCGGTGAGCTGCTTCGACTTTTCCTTCACCTCAATCACATCGCCATTCTTCACCGAATAGGATGGGATGTTGAGCCGCTTGCCATTGATCAATACATGCCCGTGATTTACGAATTGCCGCGCGGCGAAGGGTGTGACGGCCAGCTTCATGCGATAGATCACCGCATCCAGGCGGCGTTCCAGCAATTCAACCAGGTTTTCAGAAGTGTCACCCTTACGGCGCACCGCTTCCTCGTAATACTTACGGAACTGCTTTTCGCCGATATTGCCGTAATAGCCCTTCAGCTTCTGCTTCGCCATCAACTGCACGCCGAAATCGGTCGGCTTTTGCTTGCGGCGCTGGCCATGCTGGCCGGGGCCATATTCGCGCTTGGCGACCGGCGATTTCGCCCGGCCCCAAAGGTTCACGCCAAGGCGGCGATTGATTTTGTATTTGCTTTCAGCGCGCTTCGTCATGCGCATACCCCATCGCGGGCGCGATGGCCTTTCTTGCTATGCCCCAAGGGGCCTTGTTGTCCCGGTAGTCCCAGGCCGGCTGGCCAGGGCGGGCGCGGACCCCGAAGGCCCGTCCACATTCCCGGAAGGAGGGCGCGTGATATTCCGCGCCTCAGGGCTTGTCAAACCGCGCGCCCAGCCCCATCCCCGAAGGCATGAGCTTATCCAAAGAAGACATATTGGTGCTTGGCCTGACGGCGGGCGTGGTGGGCAGCCTGGTGGGCGGCCTGATGCTTTACGCGGGCCTTGCTTTGGTGGTGGCCGGGTCTCACGCGGGCTGGCTGCTCGCCTTGCCGGCGGCGCCCTTGGGCGGGGCGCTTGGCTATATCCTGGCCCGGCGCCTCACGGCGCGGCTGAAACCCTGAAATGCAAAACCGCGGCCCACGGGCTGCCCCGTGCCGCGGATTGCCGATGGTAACCCTGACTTCAGGGGGAATCAGAAGCCTTCGCGTTCAATCCGCTTGCGCTCCACCTTGCGGGCGCGGCGCACAGCTTCCGCGGCTTCACGCGCGCGGCGCTCAGACGGCTTTTCGTAATGGCGGCGGATCTTCATTTCACGGAAGACCCCTTCACGCTGCAATTTCTTCTTGAGCGCCTTCAGCGCCTGATCAACATTGTTGTCACGAACGACGACTTGCACGCGGCACAACCCCCTTCATGGATCGCTGGTTCAAAGCAAAGGACGCGCAACCGGTTGCCCGGTGCCCGTCCACATGAAGGGCTTCTAGCACAGTGATTCGCCGCGCCGGAAGCCCCTTTCAAGCCTTTTTCAGGCCAATTATATAAAAAGCTCAATCGCGCTGCGGGAATGTCATGGCCATTCTGAAAATCGCCCGGCTGGGCCATCCCGTGCTGCTGCAACGGGCGGAAACGGTGGCAGACCCCACAGCGCCCGAGATGCGCCGCCTGGTCGCCGATATGGTGGAAACCCTGGAAGATATTGGCGGGCTTGGCCTTGCTGCCCCGCAAGTGCATGTTTCCCTTAGGCTTTTTATCTGGCGCACGGCGGCGGGCGGGCATTCCGCCCTGTTCAACCCGGAAATCACGCCGGTTGGGGAGGAAACTGAGGAAGCCTGGGAAGGCTGCCTTTCCATCCCCGGTCTGCGTGGCGCCGTGCGCCGGCCCGCGCGCATCAGGTTTCGCGGCCAGGATATCGCCGGCACGGTGATTGAAGGCGAAGCCGCCGGCATGGCCGCGCGGGTCATGCAGCATGAATATGACCATCTTGAAGGGGTGCTTTACCCAATGCGCATGACGGATTTGTCGCGCCTTGGGTTTGTTGAGGAACTGGCCCGGTTCAACCCGCCGAAACCCATTGAAAATGAAAGACAAAAGCCATGATGGACGCTGGTGCGGATCGTGACGCGCGGGATGCCGCGCTGGATGCCATTCTGCCCCTGGTACCGCTTTATGGATGGCAGGGTAGCGCCATTCGCGAAGGGCTGAAGGATGCCGGCATGGCGCCCGAGGATGCCGAATGGATGTTCCCGCGCGGCGCCATTTCGGCGATTGAAGCCTGGATCGAGCTTGCCGATCGGCGCATGGAAGAAGCTGGCCTCGCTGCCGATATGGCGGGCATGCGCACCCATGAACGCGTGCGTTTCCTGATCAAGGCGCGGCTGGAAGCCGCCGAGCCGCACCGGGACGCGCTGCGCGGGGCACTTTCACTGCTGGCTTTGCCCTGGAATGCGCCGATTGCCGCGCGCAGCCTGGCGCGGAGCGTGAGCGCCATCTGGTATGCGGCGGGCGACAAATCCGCTGATTTTTCCTGGTATACGCGCCGCGCCACTCTGGCCGCGATCTATAGCGCTACCTTGGCCTTTTGGCTGAGCGGGCGCGGCCAGGGGCTGGATGCGGCGTTGGAATTCCTCGACAGGCGGCTGGCGGATCATGCCTGTTTCCAAAAGGGCCTGGCGCGCTTCAAGCCGCGCGCTGCCTGATTGCGCGCTTTGGTTCCCATCGCACGGGCAAGGCCCTATATGCCGATCAGGGGTCATATGCGGTGGCCGATTCGCCACCCTTTGACGAGGAGAGGATGAGTATCATGGGTTTGAAGCGCTTGCTGATGGCGGCAATGCTGCCGGTTCTGGTTGCCGGCCCCGTTCTGGCGAATACCTGCATGCGGCCTGAAGAAAGACAGGCGGCCGATACCTGGGCCATGAATAGCTACCTCAGGGTCATAGGCATGCAGTGCAAAATCGATCGCGAGCGCATGATCGATGCTTTTCAACCCCATAGAGGCGAACTCTCGGCGGCGGCCAATGTGATTCAAGGCTATTTCCGCCGCGCCTATGGTGGGGCTGGCCAGACCCGCTTCGATCAATACTACACCAATATTTCCCAGGATCATGCCATGGATGCATCACGCGCCGGGTCCTATTTCTGCCGCGATGCGGAAGTGATCTTGCGGCAGATCAGGGCGCTGCCGCCTGGGCAATTGGCCAAATTCTCTATCAATCAGAACATCATTCAGCCGCTTAATGCGCCGGATTGTGGCGCCGGGGCCGCGCCGCGGCGCTGAGGCCGCCTGCTACCCGCCCAATGACAGTGGAGAATTCGATGGCGTTCGCCGGAAAAAAGGTCTTGATCACGGGCGCTGGCCGGGATTTTGGCCGTACGCTTGCAATCAACTTTGCACGCCTTGGGGCCGACCTGCTGCTTTCCGCCAGCAAAATTGAAAACGCCCGCGCGACCGAGACGATCGTGCGGAGCACGCTGCCGGCTACGAACATAGCGTGCTTCCCACTCGATCTTACTGATGGGCTGCAACTTGCTGGAGCTCGGGCTGAGATCGAACGTTTTACGGACCGGATCGACATTCTCATCCACAACGCGGGCTTTTGGCTCAGGAATGATTTCGTCGATACTCCCGATGATGACATCGTCAGGGCGGTGGCATCAACCGCCACCGGCCCATTTATCCTCACCAAGCATCTCTTGCCGATGATCAAGCGTTCTTCGGCTGCCGATGTGGTATTCCTCAACGGCACAACCGCGTTGCGCAATAATCTGCGCGCGATCAACGAAGCGTTCAGCTCCGCAAAAGCCGCCCAAGCTTTATTTTCTGAGCGGCTGCGGCATCGCTTGCGGGAAAGCGGTGTACGCGTGCTGACGATCTATCCTCCGGACTTCCACAACACCTCCCCGCTTGATCCCACGGAGTGGGAGTATCGCCGCGACGCATTCGAAGACCGTACTCTGACCGCCAGAAACGTCTTCGACTGCATCCGCTTCGCATTGCTTCAGGATCGCATCTGCTCGATCGACGAGATCGTGCTCAGCAACAACAACGGCAGGAATATCGGCAATTAGATCTTCTGCGGGGCTTCACGCTGGGCGGTCCTTGTAACCACTACACCGCAGCGTCGCGACCCAGATAGGATCAGCTGATCTCAATCTGCCGGTTCAAATGCGCCACCAAATCATCCGGCAGTTTCAGCCGATGAGCGAGGGCTTGCAGATAGGCCAGCTCAGCCGGCCGGTCCGGGTCAATCGCCAGCCGCGATACCAGGTAAATCTCGGCCGCCTGTTCGGGTATTGTCGCCAGGGCAGCGATGTCTGAGACATTCACCGGGGCAGCCAGCGCGTCGAACACAAAAGCCTTGCTTTCGGGGTCAAGCCCCGCCTCATTCACGCGGGCGAAAATGCGGTCCTGCTCCTCGGCATCAATATGGCCATCGGCCTTGGCCGCGCCGATCATGGCGCGCACCAAAGCGAGTTCGAAGGGCTGGCCATTCGCCGCGGGGGCCGCTGCCGGAAGATAGCGCTGCTCCACCCGCGCGGCTTGCGGCGGTTGAGCGACCGGCGTTTGCGCCGGGGCCTGCCCCTTTTGCCAACCCTGAAAGGCTTGGCTCGCCAGCGCGCCAATCATGGCAGCACCCCCATGGCTCAGCACACCGCCAAGCCCGCCCATGCTCTTTTTCTTGCCGCCGACGAGCAAGCCAAGCAGCCCGCCCGCCACGCCTGACGCGGCAAGGCCACCAAGGCCGCCGGCACCGCCGAGCGCCTGGCGCGCTGCCCCGGCCAGATCCATCTGGCCCGCCGGCGCCCCGGCCTGGGGTTGGCTTGAGGGTGGCTGGGCGGTCATGCCCTGGCCGAGAAAGCGGTCGAGGAGGGATTGGGCATTGATCATGTCATTTTAGGTCGGCGCCGGCCGAGGCCAGTACAAGACCAGCCGCACAAAAAAGCGCATCTGCCAAGCCCGGCGGCGCCTGGGGCCAGTACCACCCGCGAGGCATAAGGCTGCCGGCAGGCGCGGCGGCAGGAAATTTCCCGAGCGTGGAGATGGCCGTATTGTAATTTTTTAGCCATTTAACTATGACAACGGAGAGCGCCGGCCCAGATCGGCGCCGGAAGGGAGCTCATCATCATGAAAAGACGTCACCTTTTGCTCGGTTCCGCCGCTGCCGGCGCCGGGCTTCTCGCCGCCCCCAGCCTTTCCAAGGCTCAGGCCGGCTGGCCGCGCGGGCCCATCACCATTGTCGTCCCCTTTGCCGCAGGCGGCCTGACGGACCGCACGGCGCGCGCCCTGCAGCCGCTGATGCAGCGTGAACTCGGCGTGCCGATTGGGGTTGTGAACATCACCGGCGCCTCAGGTGCGGTCGGCAAGCAGCATGTCATGGACCAGCCCGCAGATGGCAATACCATCCTGCTGCAGACGGATGCGATCCGGACCTATCCCGCCATGGGCCAGTCCAACCTGACCTGGCGCGACTTTGACATGATTGGCGTCTTTGTCATTGCGACCACCTATCTTTGCGTCCGGCCCGACAGCAATATCCGCAACGCCAGCGATTTCGTGCGCGAATTGCGCGCGCAGGATGGGCGCCTTTCCATCGGTACTGCCGGCCCGGGCACCATGGGTTTCGTTGCCATGACCGCCTTCACCGCGCGTGAGAAGGTTCGCTACAATGAGGTCTCCTTCCCCGGCCATGCGCCGGCGCAAACCGGGCTGCTGCGCGGCGATGTTGGCATTGTCACCACCGATGCCGCGACGGGGCGCGAATTGATCATTGGCCGGCGCATTCGCCCTGTCTTCCATTGGGCCACCCAGCCCACCACCCTGGCGGGCTTTGGCGAAATCCCCGGTGTCTCGCCCGAGCTTCGTTCCATGGATGATATGCTGCCGCTTGGCGGTTGGTTCGGCCCCGCGGTCAAGCGCGGCACGCCGCAGCCGATCATTGAGCGCATCACGCAAGCCTATCAAAGGGCAGCGAGCGATGCGGCGGCACAGCGGTTCCTGGAAGATACCGGCACCATTGCGGGCCGCATGCTGCGCGATGAAGCCAATGCACATGTGGAACGTGAAACCCGCCGCATTTCCTGGTTGCTGCATGATAATGGGCGTTCTCAGCGTGATCCGGCCAGCGTCAATCTTGAACGCTTGACGAGCTGATAGCGTGCCCTGGCGCGATATCGCGGTGGCGACGGTGATGCTGGTCATCGCCGTCGCGGCGTTCCGCGAAAGCTGGAACATGCCGATTTTCGGTGGGCAAAATCTGACCGCGCCCGGTCTGTTTCCCATGATCACGGCGGCGGCGATTGGCCTGCTTGCCTTGACCGTGCTGATCCGCCGCATTCCGGAAGTGCTCGGCTGGCGCCCCATGCGCCCCGAAGCGCCCGAGGAAGAAATCGGTTCCGTCACCAAGGTCATCATCTGCACCCTGATCACGGCAGGTGCGGTTGCGCTGATGCGCCCGGCGGGCTTCATCGTCGCGGGCATGTTCGCAACGGCCGGGCTGATGTTGGCTGGGCTTGGCCGGCGGCCGAACCTGCCGGAAGGCGCCTTGATCCTTGGCGTGGCGTTGATCCTGCCCGTTGTGATGCATTGGGTGTTCACGCAGATTTTCCTCACCCCCCTGCCATAAGGTGCTCCACGCATGACGGTCCTTGATTACGCAGCGGGGCTCTTCACGCCTTACTATATCGCGCTCATGGCCATCTCCACGCTGGGAGGCATTATCGTTGGCCTGCTGCCGGGCATTACGGTCACCATGAGTGTTGGTTTGCTAGTGGGCCTCACCTTCGGCATGCCGCCGCTTGATGCGCTGATTGTGCTGACGTGCGTTTTTGTCGGCGGCATTTATGGCGGCTCCCAATCGGCCATTCTCATCAATGTGCCAGGCAGCCCGGCAGCGGCCGCAACCGCGCTTGAAGGCCATATGATGTGCAAGACGGGCCGTGCCGGGCAGGCGATTGGATTTGCAACTATTTCATCTGGCATCGGCACTGTCTTCGGCGCGCTGGTGCTTTTCGCGGTCGCGCCGATGATCGCGGAATTCGCGCTGAAGTTTTCGGCCTGGGAGTATTTCCTGCTGGCGGTTTTGGGCATGGCCATTAGTGCCGCGCTATGCGGTCGTTCCATGGCGCTTGGCCTGATTGGCGCCTTTCTTGGCGTCATGATCGCGCTGGTCGGCATGGATAGTGTGTGGGGCTATCAGCGCTTCACCTATGGCTACACGGATCTGGCGGCGGGCTTTTCGTTTATTCCCGCCATGATCGGGCTATTTGGCCTGGCTGAGGTATTGCACGCGCTTTCCGTGCGCGCGGGGCAGCCCTTGGCGGATAAGGTTGGGCGTGTCTCAACAAAGGTTGCCGATTACTGGCGCTACCGCATGGCGATCCTGAGAGCCAATGTGATTGGCGTGATCATCGGTGCGCTGCCTGGCGTTGGCGCGGATATCGCTGCCTGGGTCAGCTATGGCAGCAACAAGCAAATGTCCAAGGAAAAGGACCAATATGGCAAGGGCACGCCAGAGGGCGTGGTTTCTGCCGAAACAGCGAATAACGCCGCCGTTGGTGGTACCTATATCCCCATGCTGACGCTTGGCATTCCGGGCGATGCGGTGACCGCGGTGATCCTGGGCGGCATGGTGTTGCATGGGCTGCGGCCGGGGCCGATGTTTTTCCTGGAAAGCCCGCAATATTTCACCATCATCCCGACCATCATGGTGGTATCGGCGGTGTTCCTGGTTGTCTTCGGCCTGATGATGGCGCGCGTGACGCCGCGCATTCTGGGCGTTCCCGCCTGGGTGTTGTTTCCAGTGGTGGTCCTGCTCGCGATTGTGGGCAGCTTTGCGGTCAATAATCGCATTTTCGATGTCTGGGTGATGTTTGCCTTTGGTGTTCTGGGATGGGGCATGCGTGCCCTGGCCATCCCGACGCCGCCCCTGGTGCTGGGCATGATCCTGGGCCCGATGGCGGATGCCGAATTCAGGCGAGCACTTTCCGCAAGCCATGGCAGCCTGGAACCGCTTTTCACGCGCCCGCTCAGCCTCATGCTGATTGTGGCGTTGATCCTGACAATCCTGGCTTCCACCGGCGCCTTGCGCATGCTGATCGAACGGTTTTCCCGCAAGACCGAGTGAGGATAGATCAAAGGCCTGATGGCAAAGCTGCGCGGGCATGCGCGTGGTGCCGCCCATGCGGCCCGCCCAACCTCAGAACCGCATGGACCAATGGCCAGCGCCGCCCGCAAGCTGGGCAGCGCTCAATCACGGGCCCTGTTAACGAATGGGCACCGGGCGCGCATTATTGCGCACGCTCAGCAGCGTGAAGATGCCGGCCGGTTGGCAGGGCTCCATCGCTTCCACGGTGACGTCTTCCGGGTTCAGCAAATCGCGCAGCGCGAAATCCGGGTGCCAGCCGAGGCGACGCGATAGCGGCGCCATGGCGCGTTCCACCCACCAGCGCGGGCCACCTTCGGCCGCGAAGTGATTGACGAAAAGCAGATGCCCACCGGGGCGCACGACACGTGACATCTCGGCATAAAGCCGGCGCGCATCGGGCACCACACTGGCCGTGAACATGGCAACGGCAATATCGAAGGAAGCGTCTTCGAAAGCCATTTCTTCCGCGTTCATTTCAACCAGGCCGCGCACATGGGAAAGCTTGTCTTCCGCCACGCGTTCATGCGCCTTGGCGAGCATTTCCCGTGACAGGTCAATGCCGACAACCTGCAAATCGCGCCGATAAAGCGGCAACGCCAAGCCGGTGCCAACGCCCACTTCCAAAACGCGCGGACCCGCCAGGCGATTGACGGCTTCCACCGCGCGCCTCCGCCCAAAGGCGGAAACGCCACCAAAGACCAGATCATAAACACCCGCCCAGCGGCGATAGGCTTCGCGCACACTATCGGCATCCAGCGCTTCACGCGCGTGACCCCGTTCTTCTGCGCCCTTGGCGAGACCGATATTTGCCATTGGAATCCTGATTCCCTGCGCCTGAATGCGAGGGCATGAACACCGCAAATAAGGTCTCGTCAATCTTTTTGCTAGGGTTTGGGATTACTGGCCAAATCTGACACTAAATCTGTCAAGACTTCCTGTCTTTGCCGGACACCGCCACCAGCACCCCACTGACCGCAATCACTGCCATGCCAAGCCAGGTGATGGTATCCGGCGCATCGCCAAAGACCAGCACACCCGCCACCACCGCCCAGATCATTTGCGTATAGGAAAGCGGTGCCAGCAGGCTGGCCGGCGCGCGCGCAAAGGCCAGCACCAATAACCCGTGGGAGGCTCCGCCCAGCAGCCCAAGCAGTACCAGCGCCACCCAATCCAGCGCGCTCGGCCAGACCCAGACAAAGGGCAGCGAGGCCGAGGTCAGCAGCGTCGCCGCAAAAGACGTATGCAGGATGGTGGTGCGCGGGTCATCCAGCGCGGCCAGCTTGCGCGTCAGGATCTGGTAGAAGGCGAAAAGCGCGGCAGCGCCCAGCGGCAGCAGCATGGCCCAATGCGCGGGCTCCCCGGCGAATAGGAAGGGCGGGCGGAGCAGGATCACCACCCCGGCAAAGCCAAGCCCCATGCCGAACCAGCGCCAGGGGCCGATTTTTTCGCCAAGCCAAAGGGCTGCCAGTGCGAGGGTAAACAGTGGGGAGGCAAAGCCAACCGCGGTCGCATCCGCGAGCGGAATATAGACCAGCGCCGAGGAGAAAAGGAAATTGCAGGCGGCCAGCAACAGGCTGCGAAAGGTTTGCAGCCCCGGCGCACGGGACCGCCAGGGCAGGCTGCCCGTGATCAGCCGCATGGCGATGGTGACGGCAATAAAGCTGAACAGAAACCGCGCCCACATCAATTGCGGCACGGCGAAGCTGAGGGTCATCAGCTTCAGCAGCGTATCCATGGCGACAAAGAGCGCCAGCGCCAAAAGCTGCAACAGGACGCCGGCAAGGACGGAATTCATGGCTGCCCTGTAACCCGTTTAGCGCCATAAAAAAACGGGATGATTGCCCGGCAATCATCCCGTCTTGCGGAGGGGTGGAAAGCCCTCAGGCCGCGTCTTCGCGGCGTTCCTTTTCGCGCGGCTTTACATAGGCAAGCGCGGCATGTTCGGCGCAATAGGGCTTGCCGGACAGGGGATCGCCCTCACAGAAGCGGAATTCAGGGGTGCCGGGCTCCCCGATTGGCCAGCAGCAGGTGCGGGACCCGCCAAGGCGCGGGCGGGGCGGGGCGGGGTTGCGCACGGCGGCCGGCGGCGGGGCGACCAGCACCACCGGGGCGGCTTGCGGCGGCGGGGCCTGGGGGCGCATGACCGGCGCGCTTGGCATGGGCCGGGCCACCGGGGCCTGGCGGGGCGGGCGCGGGCTCGGTGTGGTGCGCCTTTCCTGCGGGTCACGCCGGATCGGGCTTGGCCGGGAAGACAGGTTCAGCCGATGCGCCTTGCCGACCACGGCATTCTTCGAAATCCCCATGCGGCGACCGATCTCCGCGGTCGAAAGACCCTCGGCCCAGAAGGCGCGCAGCCTCTCAATCGCTTCTTGCGTCCAATCCATGAAGGAACCCCCTTGATCTCCCCAACACAAGATACGGTAGGGAAAAGGGGGCGGAGACACAAGTTCTATGATCCGCGACTCGAAAGAAATCTGTGGAAAACGCCCGATTCGGCCTTGTCAGGGCCGTTTTTGAGGGCTCCGATAGGCCATGATCAAAGCATTTGCAGGTGCGACTCGGCGGCTTGCCCGTGACTAGCGGCACGGGGCGGCTCAAGCAGATCCTGGCCCTGGCGGCGCCGACCACGCTGCTGGTCGCGACCCAGATCATCGCGCAATTGATCGAACCCTGGCTGGCGGCGCGGCAGGGTCAGGCGGCGCTGGCGGGCTGGGCGGTGGTGCTGCCCTTCACCCTGCTGCTGTCCCAAATGTCGGCGGGTGCCATGGGGGGAGGCGTCGTCTCGGCCATTGCCCGGGCACTCGGTGGCGGGAAGCGTGATGAGGCAGCCGCGCTTGCCTTTCACGCGCTGATTATCGCCACCGCCGGCGCGGCGCTTTTTGCGCTGCCCTTTCTGCTGGCCCCGCGCGCGATCCTGGGCCTGATCGGCGGCGCAGGCGCGGCGGAAGCCGGCGCGGCCTTTGCCGCCTGGACCTTTGGCGCGGGCGCTCTGCCCGCCTGGCTGACCAATACCCTGGCGTCCATCCTGCGCGGTGGCGGGCGGCATGCGCTGGCAGCGCGCGGCGTGGTGGGGGGCTGGCTGATCTATCCGCCACTCGCCTGGGTTTTCATGGAACCGCTGGGCTTTGGCTTGCCCGGCGCAGGCATGGCCTTCGCGCTCAGCATGAGTGCCTCGGCACTGATCATGGCGCTTGTGGTCTTGCGCGGTGGTGCCGGGTTTGTGCCGGATTTCCGTGCGCCGCTCAGGCGGGCGCTGTTTGGGCGCATCCTGGCGGTGGGGCTGATTGCCTGTGTGATGGCCACACTCGCCAATCTGGCGACCATTCTGGTGACGGCGCGCATCGCAGCACACGGACCGGCGGCGATTGCGGCCTATGGCATTTCCGCGCGCATGGAATTCCTGATGATCCCGCTGGCGTTTGGTATCGGATCGGCACTGACGGCCCTGGTCGGGCGCGCGGTGGGGGCGGGGGATTGGGCGGAAGCGCGGCGCATCGCCTGGACGGGTGGTGCCTTGGCCTTTGCGGTGACGGGCGTGATCGGCTTTGGCATCGCGTTGTTCCCGGCCCAGGTGGCGGCGGCCTTTGCCAGTGATGCGGCGGTGGCCGCCATTGCGACCGAGGCACTCGCGATCATCGGCTGGGCCTTGCCGGGTTTTGGCCTGGGCATGGCGCTTTATTTTGCGGCCATGGGGGCGGGGCGGATGCGCTGGCCGGTGGCTGCGGCGCTGATGCGCGTCGGGCTTGCCGTGCTGGGGGGCGCCTTGTTGATGGATGCGGCGGGGCTTGGGCTGACCGGGCAATTCATTGCGGTTGCGCTTGGCATCACCGCCTATGGGCTGATTTGCGCGCTTGCGGTGCGGCCTGGGGTTTGGCCGGGCAAAATCTAACCGCCTCTTCACGCGCGGGGCGCTGCGCGCTACCTCTCCGGGCTTCAAAAACGCGGACCCGATGGGCGAAACATGACCAGCAGCAATGATATCCGTGCGACCTTCCTGGATTACTTCCGTCGCAATGGCCATGAGGTGGTGGAAAGCAGCCCGCTGGTGCCGCGCAATGATCCGACACTGATGTTCGCCAATTCCGGCATGGTGCAGTTCAAGAATGTCTTCACCGGCCAGGAAAAGCGCCCCTATTCCCGCGCCACCACCGCCCAAAAATCCGTCCGCGCCGGGGGCAAGCATAATGACCTTGATAATGTCGGCTATACCGCGCGGCATCACACGTTTTTCGAAATGCTCGGCAATTTCTCCTTCGGGGATTACTTCAAGGAACAGGCAATCCCCTATGCCTGGGAATTGCTGACCAAGGATTTCGCGCTGCCCAAGGACCGGCTGCTGGTTACGGTATATTCCGAGGATGATGACGCCGCCGCCATTTGGAAAAAAGTGGCAGGGCTGACCGATGATCGCATCATCCGCATCCCGACCTCCGACAATTTCTGGCGCATGGGCGATACGGGGCCCTGCGGCCCCTGTTCCGAGATTTTCTTCGATCATGGCGACAAGATTTTCGGCGGCCCGCCAGGCAGCGCGGATCAGGATGGCGATCGCTTTATCGAAATCTGGAACCTGGTGTTCATGCAGTTCCTGGAAGAACCCGCCGGCGTGCGCAATCCGCTGCCGCGGCCTTCCATTGATACCGGCATGGGGCTGGAACGCTTCGCCGCCATTCTGCAAGGCAAGCACGATAACTACGACACGGACACCTTGCGCGCGATTATCCTGGCGAGTGCGGAAGCCACCAGCCAGGACCCGGATGGGCCCTTCCGGTCCAGCCACCGCGTGGTGGCGGATCATTTGCGCGCCGGCGCCTTTCTGATTGCCGATGGCGTGCTGCCTTCCAATGAAGGCCGCGGCTATGTGCTGCGCCGCATCCTGCGCCGAGCCATGCGCCACGCCCATATGATGGGATCGCGTGAGCCACTGATGCATCGCATCCTGCCATCCCTGATACGGCAAATGGGCACCGCCTATCCCGAATTGGTGCGGGCCGAGGCGCTGATTTCCGAAACGCTCCGGCTTGAGGAAACGCGCTTCCGGTCATTGCTGGAACGTGGCCTCCATCTGCTGGCGGAAGAAACCGGCAAGCTTGGATCAAGCCAGACCCTGCCCGGAGAAGTCGCCTTCCGGCTGTATGATACTTTCGGCTTCCCTCTGGACCTGACGCAGGATGCGCTGCGTGGCGAAGGCCGCGCGGTGGATGTGGAAGGCTTCAATGCCGCCATGGCGGAACAGAAGCGCCGCGCGCGCGCGGCCTGGGCGGGCAGCGGGGAAGCGGCGACCGAGAGCCTTTGGTTCGATGTGCAGGAAAAGATCGGCGCCAGCGAATTCCTAGGCTATTCCACCGAAGTCGCGGAAGGCGAGATCACCGTGCTGGTGGTGGATGGCAAGGTGGTGGACCATGCCGCGGTTGGCGCAGAAGTGGCGGTACTGCTGAACCAGACGCCGTTCTATGCCGAAAGCGGCGGCCAGGTGGGCGATACGGGCGTGATTGTCGCGGGCGATGCCTGCCGCATCGAAATCCGTGACACGCAAAAGAAGCTCGGCAATCTTTTCGTGCATCTGGGCAAAATTGTGCATGGCGAAGCGAAGCCCGGCATGGCGGTAACTGCGACCGTGGATCATGCCCGGCGGTCCAATATCCGCGCGCATCATTCCGCGACCCATTTGCTGCATGAGGCGTTGCGCCGGCGGCTTGGCACGCATGTCGCGCAGAAGGGCAGCTTGAATGCGCCGGATCGGCTGCGCTTTGACGTTTCTCACAACAAGCCCATGGAAGCCGAAGAACTCGCCTGGGTTGAAGCAGAAGTGAATGCCCGCATTCGCGAAAATGCTGAGGTGATCACGCGGCTGATGACGCCGGAAGCAGCGGTGGAAGCCGGCGCCATGGCGCTGTTCGGCGAAAAATATGGCGAGGAAGTGCGCGTGGTCGGCATGGGCCATGACCCGGCGGCGACCGACAAGCATGGCGTCTATTCACTGGAACTTTGCGGCGGCACGCATGTGCGGCGCACCGGCGATATCGGCCTGTTCAAGATCATCGCGGAAGGCGCGGTCAGTGCTGGCGTGCGTCGTGTGGAGGCGGTGACGGGTGATGCGGCGTTGGCTTACATCAATGAAATGGAAGAAAGCCTGACGGCGGCGGCGGCGGTGTTGAAGGCGCAGCCGGGCGAATTGGCCGGGCGTATCGCCGCACTTGTGGAAGAACGCCGCAAGCTGGAACGCGATGTGGCGGAACTGCGCAAGAAGCTCGCGACCGGTGGCGGCGGGGCGGAGATTGAGGAAGTGGCCGGGCTGCGGCTATCGCTGCGCGATCTGGGCGAAGTGCCGCCGCGCGATTTGAAGGGCCTGGCTGAGGCCATTCTGAAGGGCGGCAGCGCCGATGTTGTGGCGCTGATCAGCACGGCGGAAGGCAAGGCGAGTATCGTGGTTGCGGTGGCGGAAGCCGCCAAGGGCCGCGCCGATGCAGTGGCGCTGGTGCGCGCGGCCTCGGCCGCTGTGGGCGGCAAGGGCGGCGGCGGGCGGCCCGATATGGCGCAGGCTGGCGGGCCGGAAGCCGGTAAGGCCGCAGAAGCGCTGGCGGCGGTGAAGGCGGCCTTGGCGGGGTAGGTTTTTGTCCCTTGGCGGGCCTGCCAAACCCGACCAAGGCGAGGAGGGTGCCGGCACCCGAGCCCGCAATTTCATGCCGCCGCACCAATCCATCCGTGTCCCAAGGCCTGGTTAGGCCTGGTGGCCCGATCGCCGCTGTCGGTTGCCGACAGCGGCGTGAATCGGCCCACCAAATATGCGGCTAATGGTGCGCGGGGGCTGTTTGGGCAGGGGATAGGTCAGCATTAATCGCACCACCAGCTCATGGCTTTTGAAATTCCCGTCGCACCCTGAAATTTAGCGCTTGCCATATTGTACCGAATGGTCTAATATTCCGAGTATGAAATCGAAATCCTTCGACCCCAACGATGCGCTGGACGCATCCTTGCAGGTCTTCTGGCACGGCGGCTTCGGCGGAACGCCCATGCCGGACTTGCTCAAAGGCATGGAATTGGGCCGGGCGAGCTTCTACAACGCCTTCAAGTCGAAGCGCCTTGTCTTCCTCGCCGCGCTGGATCTCTACATTTCGAAAGTCGATGCAGGGCTTGCCGACCTTGCCAGGGATGTTTCTACCCGGCGGGAAGCCGTGGAGGCCATTCTTGGCGCGATCTTTCAATTGGCCCGGAGCGGCAATGTTTGGCGAGGTTGTTTTCTTGGCAATACCGCCCTGGAATTGGGCCACGACGATAAGGAAATTTCCGTCAGGCTGAAGCGCGGGATTGAGCTTCTTCAGAAACGGATTGCGGCGGCTCTGTCGAAACCGGCAAGCGACGGCAGCCATTTATCGCCGGCCCAACGCGATCAATACGCCCTTTTTCTTGTCGCCGGCATTCAGGGACTTCTCGTGCTGGCGAAAGGGGGCCTTCCACAGAAGGCCATCGATGACATCGCCAGTACGCTCATCGAGGCCATTCCTTGAATCGAGCAGCTGTCGGACCCCTTGTCCAATGGCGTCTCTCGTAAATCAAAAGGCTAATCGTTCCAACTCTAACGCAAACGGAGGATACCCAATGAAACCGATCTCCCCGATCATCCACGGAATCATCGACTACGCTACCGTTGGGTTGTTTTTGGTGGCCCCAAGCCTTCTGGGCTTCGGAGGAACGGCGGCGCTTCTGTCCTACCTGCTGGCGGGCGTCCATCTGCTGATGACGGTTCTAAGCAATATGCCACTTGGGCTTCTGAAACTTGTACCGATGCGGCTTCACGCCTTGGTGGAACTGATCGTCGGCCCAAGCCTGATTGGATTGGCACTCTTCGCGCCGATGCTTGTCTCGGGGGCCCAGGTTTTCTTTATTGTCGCCGGCATAGCGATCTTTTTGGTTTGGCGCCTGACAGATTATCCGACCGCAGCAACCACGTGATAAAGCATGTTGTGGCCAGAGGAATCTATGGAATGATGTTGAGATGATGGCCGGTTTTGAGCCCTCAACATGAGGTCAGTCGGGAATCTCGGATGAACTCATGGTGCGGGATTTGAAGGGCGCTGCGTGATGCAGCGCCCTTCTGCCTCACATCTCACAAAGCGTGAGCGTACGGCCTTCGATCAGCGGTGAATAGGCATCGCGCACCTTGGCCAGGCGCGGGTTCTTGGTATGCACATCAACCGCCGCGCGGTCCTGATAGACCTCACACAGCATGACGCGGCTTTTGTCATGCGCGCCATCCTTGTCGAGCGGTTGCAGCACATCAAAGCGCTCGCAGCCCGGTTCTTCTTGCAGCGTCAGGCGGGCATGTTCGCGGATGATCGCGTCAAAGGCCGCGTGCTGGCCTTCCTTGATTTTGAATTCAACGGCGATGGCGATTTTGGGCATGGGGTATCCTCCTGTGTGTAAAACGTGTGATGGTCAGGGAAGTTTGGCGCCGCCGCGCGCTTGCAGGCGGGCCAGCAAAAAATCAATCTCGGCCGTGGTTTCCGCCGAAAGCTTGGGGCCGGGCGCGCGTAGCGCTGCGTGCGCGATGATGCCGCGCCGCGCCAGCACATGCTTTCTGATGGCAAGGCCAAGGCCGGGCTGCAATTCGCTGCGGATCAAGGGCAGGTGCACATCAAACGCGTCTTGCGCGGCGTCGCGCTTGCCTGCCGCCATCAGCGCAATCACCTCGGCCAGCATTTCCGGGAAGGCATAGCCGGTCATGATGCCATCCGCGCCGCGCGCCAATTCTTCCGGCAGGAACTGACCACCATTGCCGCCCAGGATGCTGATGCGCGGCATCTTGCCTTCCGCCTCCATCTTGCGGATGGCGGAAAGCTTATCCAGGCCGGGATAATCTTCGGCCTTCAGCATCACCAGGCGCTGATCGGCAGCGGCGCGCGCCACCATGCCGGCGCTGATATGAATGCCGGTCAGTTGCGGGAAATCCTGCAAGACAAAGGGCGCATCGCCCACCACATCCATGGCCTGCATGATATAGGATAGCACCGCATCATCGCCCTTAAGGCCCGGCGCCGGCGCCACCATGATGCCCGCCGCCCCCAAATCAAGCGCACCGCGCGCCACCGCGCGCATGCTGGCAAAACCAGGCGCCGAGGCACCCACCACCACCGGCACGCGCCCCGCCACACGATTGATCACGCGTTTCACAAAGCTGATCGCTTCTTCCTGATCAAGCTTCGGCGCTTCACCCATCACGCCAAGTAGCGTCAGGCCACTGGCACCGGCGGCCAGAAAGGCATCGGTCATGCGATCGGCGCTGGCAAGATCAAGCGCGCCATCGGGCAGGAAGGGGGTGGGCGCAATGACGAAAACGCCCTTGGCATTTCGGGTGAGCATGGCGGGATCCTCAAATCTTGGCGCGACCATAGAACAAGCCGCTGGCCTCGCCCAGGCTTGACGCCCAGGCCAAAGCCCCATCCCATGCGGTCAAAGCCACGCGGTCAGGAACACGCCATGTCCCAGCAGCAGCATTACCTTCCCGTGCGTGAGGATTGGCTCGCCGCGCGCCGTGAGGAGATTCTAGACCCCGCGCAGCTGATTATTGACCCGCATCATCACCTTTGGGATCGGCCCGGCTGGCGCTATTTGCATGATGAATTCCTGGCCGATCTGCAAAGCGGCCATAACGTCAAGGCAACGGTTTATGTGCAGGCGCGGTCCATGCACCGCGCTGCGGGGCCTGAGGCGCTGAAGCCGGTGGGGGAGACGGAATTCGTCACCGGCATCGCGGCCATGTTCGCCAGCGGCATCTATGGCGATATCGCCGCCAATGCCGGGATCGTGGGCTATGCGGACCTGACGCTGGGTGATGCGGTGCAGCCGGTTTTGGAAGCGCATATCGCTGCCGCCGGGGGCAGGTTTCGCGGCATTCGCCATATCGCCACCTGGGACCCTGACCCCGCCATGCTGAACCCGGCCTATACGCCGGCGGAAGACATGATGGAGAGTAGCGCCTTCCGTGCGGGTTTCGCCGCCCTTGGGCGCAATGGGCTTTCCTTTGATGCCTGGATCTATTTCCACCAAATCCCACGCCTTGCGTCATTGGCGCGCGCCTTCCCCGAAATCCCGATCGTGCTGGATCATTGCGGGGGCATTCTCGGCCTCGGTCCCTATGCCGGCAAACGGAATGAGGTTTTCGCCACCTGGTCGCGCCATATGGCGGAATTGGCAGAATGCCCGAATGTGATGGTGAAGCTGGGCGGGCTTGGCATGCGCCTACCGGGCTTTGGGCTTGAAGCGGGGGCGATTGCGCCATCATCGGAAGAATTGGCAGGGCATTGGCGCCCCTGGATGGAACGCTGCATCGAGTTATTCGGCACCAGCCGCTGCATGTTCGAAAGCAATTTCCCGGTGGATAAGGGCGGCTATGGCTATGCGGTCGGCTGGAATGCCTTCAAGCGCATCGCCGCCGGCGCCTCGGCGGAGGAAAAAGCAGACCTCTTCTGGCGGACCGCCGCGCGCTTCTATCGGTTGCCGCAGTTTCTGTGAAAGGCGCCGGGCGGCAGTGATCAGAACAGCTTCGGCCAGCGCGCCGTGCGGTTGCGTTCCTGTTCCGCGTTCAATTCATAAGGCCCGTCGCGCACATTCTTGTAAGGCGGGCTCGCCACGGGCGGCGTGGTCCAGCAATCCACCTGCCCCAGGCTACGGGTGCAAATGGGCTGCACCGGTGGCGGCGGGTCTGAAGCGCAATAGGTCTGCCCCTTGGCGAGCCGGACATAGGAGCAATCCTTGCCAGTAACCAAGGAGACCACATTATCACCCACCCCGCGCTGGGTGGTCACGAGGGAGACCCCCTCAATCGCCGCCGGAATGGAGAGTAAAGGCGCGCCTGGCGCACCAACACTTTCGCAGCCGGCCAATAGCAGAAGAACGACGGAAAGGGGGCGAAGGAACCGCATGGGCCTACAAGACCCCATAGAAGTTAATGAATTGCAAATTTTTTCCTAAAATCTTTAACAAGCCGGCCCTGAGGCCCGGAATTCCCCGTTTGACCGCCGCGACAGAAGGGCTTAGCCCTGCGGCAAATCGCCTTTCTGACCCGAGGACCGCCTTGCCCGATATTTTCGATGAGGTTGCGGAAGACCTCCGCGCTGAACGCGCCCGCCGCTTGTGGAAGCGCTATGGGACCCTGGTTTTGGGCGTGCTGGTCCTTGTGCTGGCCGGCATCGGTGCCCATCAAAGTTGGCGCTGGTATGAAGCGCGGGAAGCTGAAAAAGCCGCCATCGCCTTCATGGCCGCCCATCGCGCCGCCGAGGCTGAGGGTGCGGACCTCAAAGCCATGGCGCAGCGTTTTGAGGAAGCCTCTCGCGGAGCGCCCACCGGTTATCGCGATCTGGCGCGGCTGCGCGCCGCGGCGCTGAAGGCCGAAACGGGTGATCTGGCGGAAGCGCTCCGGCTTTATGATGCCATTGCCGCCGATAACAGCGCTGATCCGCTCTATCGGGATTTGGCGTCGCTGCTTTGGGTGATCCGTTCGCTCGATCAGGGGGACCTTGCCATGCTCGCCGCGCGCATTACGCCACTGACCCGGCCCGAATCGGCCTGGAATGCCTCGGCACGGGAAGTGGCCGGATTGATTGCGCTGCGCGCCGGCCGGCGGGAAGAAGCGCGCCAAGCCTTTCAGGCGCTTGCCGCCGATGTCACCGCACCGCGCGGCGTCCGCGAAAGGGCGCAACGGCTTGCCATGGGGCTTGAAGGATGACGGGGCGGGATATCTCTCGGCGCGCCTGGCTGCTGGGCTCGGCGGGGCTGCTGGCCGGCTGCGAGACGCTGGACAATATCTTTGGTGAGCGCCGCGTGCGCGTCACGGGTGAACGCAAGCCAGTGATGACCTTGCCGGACCGCACGGTGGAAGCGGATGCCGAAGCGCGCGGCCTTTCCATTTCCCTGCCGGCGCAGCAGGCGGTCAATCTATGGCCGCAGCTTGGCGGCGCAGCGAGCCATGCGGGCGGGCATATGGCGCTGGGGGCTACGCTGCGGCAGGCCTGGTCCGCCAGCTATGGCACGGGCACTTCCTTCCGCCGCCGTGTGGTTGCCGGCCCGGTTGCCAATGCAGATCGCGTTTTCATGGGCGATGCGGATGGCTTTGTTTCCGCCTTCGATATCGCCAATGGCGCGCGGCGTTGGCGCGTTGATACCCGCCCGGAAAATGAACGTGGTGATGGTGGCGGCGTTGGCGTGATCGTGGAAGGTGATACGGTTTTTGTCACCACTGTGCTGTCTGAGGTGCTGGCCCTGTCCGCTGCCGATGGCGCGGTGAAGTGGCGGGTGCGTTTGCAGGCCCCCATGCGCGGCGCGGCTTCCTTCGCCAATGGCCGGATTTTCGTCACCACCCTTGAAAGCACGCTGGTCGCGCTTTCGGCTGAGGATGGCAAGGTATTGTGGCGCTACCGCGCCCAGGCGATTGCAACCATACCGCTTGGCCTGCCCCCGCCCGCCATTGTGGGGGATACGGTGGTGGCGGGTTTTCCTTCCGGTGAAATCCTGGCCTTTCGCGCCAATGATGGCCGCGTGATCTGGAGCGACAGCCTGGCCGCGGCCGGTGGTACAAGCCTTGCCGATGTGGGCAGTGTGCGCGCTGCGCCGGTGATCTCTGGCAATAGCGTGATTGCCATTGGCATGGGCGGGGTTGGTCTTTCGATTGATCTGCGCGCTGGTCGGCGCATTTGGGAACGCGAATTCGGCGGCACGGAAATGCCCTGGGCCGCGGGCGAATGGATATTTGGCGCGACCGATGCGGGGGAGGTCGCGGCGCTGCAGCGCGAAACGGGCATGGCGCGCTGGGCGGTTTCTCTGCGTCCGCCGGCGCAGGGTAATCGGGCGCAGCCGATGGTGCAGCTCTCCTCTCCGCTGCTTGCCGGGGGGCGGCTTTTCGTTGGCACCAGCCTTGCGGAGTTGGTGTCACTTGATCCTTCGACTGGTGATGTGCTGGGCCGCCAACGCCTGCCGGGTGCGCTGTCGCAGCCCATGATGGTTGTAGGTGGGCGGCTGATCATGGCGACCGATGATGGCAGCCTGATTGCCTTTGTCGGCGAAGGCTGACGCACGGCCCTTCATGCAGCCCGTTATTGTCATTCTGGGCCGGCCCAATGTCGGCAAATCCACGCTGTTCAATCGGCTGGCGCAGCGGCGCATCGCCTTGGTGCATGACACGCCGGGTGTGACGCGTGACCGGAAGGAAGTGACCGCGCGCATCGCCGGGCGCGATGTGACGTTGGTGGATACCGCAGGGCTTGAAGAAGCGCCACCCGATACTGTCCCTGGGCGCATGCGCGCGAGTTCTGAAGCTGCGCTGCGTGGTGCTTCCCTCGCGCTGTTTGTGATGGATGCGCGCGCGGGCATCACGCCGGCGGATCGCGCCTTTGCGGCTTGGCTCAGGCGCTCCCGCGTACCGGTGTTGGTTGTCGCGAATAAGGCCGAAGGCCGTGCCGGCACCACTGCCGCCATGGAAGCCTTTGAATTGGGCCTGGGCGACCCGGTACCGGTCAGTTCTGAACATGGTGATGGCTTCGGCAATTTGCATGATGAAATCGCCGCCAAGCTCGGCCCCGCGCCGGAAGATGAGGCGGAGGTTGAGGCTGAACGCCCGCTGCGCCTCGCGATTGTCGGCCGGCCCAATGCGGGCAAATCAACGCTGCTGAATGCGCTGCTTGGTGAAGACCGCATGATCACGGGCCCCGAACCCGGTCTGACGCGCGATGCCGTTGCCGTGCAATGGCGCGATGCCACGCGCGGTGAGGTGCGGCTGGTTGATACGGCTGGCATGCGCAAGAAAGCCCGCGTGCAGGAAACCTTGGAGCAGATGTCGGTTGCTTCCACCCTCGCCGCGCTCAAGGAAGCGGAAGTGGTGGTGCTGGTCCTGGATGCGCTGCTTGGCATGGATGAACAGGATTTGCGCATTGCGCGCTTGGCTGAACGTGAAGGCCGCGCCTTGGTAATCGCGCTCAATAAATGGGATGCGGTGGAAGATCGCAATGCGGCGCGCCGGCGTGTGGAAGACGCGCTGATGACATCACTCGCGCAATCCAAGGGCGTGACTGTGGTGCCGCTTTCGGCAGCAACCGGGCGCGGGGTGGATAAGCTGATGCCCGCGGTGCGCGCGGCCTATGCGCTCTGGAATCGCCGCATCCCAACCGGGGAGGTCAATCGTTGGTTCGAAGCCGCACTCGCGCGGCATCAGCCGCCTTTGGTGGATGGCAAGCGGATCAAGCTCCGCTACGCGACCATGCCCAAGGCACGGCCGCCGACGCTGGTGATTTTCGGCACGCGCGCCGATGTGCTGCCGGAGGATTATCGGCGCTATCTGGTCAATTCCTTTCGCGACCATTTCACCATGCCCGGCGTGCCGATCCGGCTGCAATTGCGATCCCCGCGCAACCCCTATGCCGAGGATGAGGGCTGATCTTTCGTTCGGGGCAAAACGCGCTTAGGGTTGATGCGCTTGACGGGGTGATGTTGCGCGCATGATTGCCGATACGGCCAAGAAGCTTCTGTACCTGGCCCTTGGGGCCATGTTTGTGCAGCAGACCTTTGCTTCCATTGGTCGCACCCTGCCGCTGGTCATCGCGCCCGCCATTATCGAAGATTTGCACATAGACCCTGCCTTGGTTGGGGTTTATGTCGGCGCGGCGGCGCTTGCTTCGCTCGTTTTCCAGCTTGGCTGCGGCAGTTTCATCATCCGCTATGGCGCGCTGCGGATGAGCCAGGTTGCGCTGGTTTTTCTGGCGTTGGGCATGGCCTTGGCCGCGGCGGGGCCGTTGGTGTTTTTTCTGATCTCCGCGATCATCGGCGGTGGTGGTGCGGCGACCTCCACGCCCGCGAGTTCGCATCTGCTCGGGCGCTATTCTCCGCCCAAGCAGGCGCCCTTGGTGTTTTCCATCAAGCAAACAGCGGTGCCGGCGGGGTTGTTGCTGGCGGGGCTGCTTGGTCCCCTCATGACCTTGTATTGGGGTTGGAGCGGCGCGCTATTGGTGACAGCGGGCGCCTGCTTCCTGTTTGCTGTGATGCTGGAACCGCTGCGTGGCGAGTTTGATTCTGACCGCGTGCCAAGCCGCAGCTTTCATTTTTCGGATTTCCGCACGACGCTGGCGGCGGTGTTGAAATCCAAGGATTTGCGAGAATTGTCGCTGGCCTGCTTTGCCTTCAATGGGCTGCAAACGGCCTTCACCAGCTATTACGTGCTGTATCTGACGGCGCTGAATTACGATCTGGCAACCGCAGGCCTGATGTTTGCCATTGCCATGGTGATCGCCGTGCCGATGCGTATTTTCTGGGGCTGGCTTGGCAGCGGCCGCGTTTCGCCGCGCCGCGTCATGGCGGGGCTTTCGCTTGGCATGGCCGCGAGTGCGGCGTTGATGAGCCTATATGCCGCGGATTGGTCACCCTTGCTGATTGCCATCATCGCAACAGGCATGAGCGCCACCGCCATGTCCTGGCATGGCGTATTGCTGTCTGAGGCAGCACGGCTCGCGCCGCCCGGCATGCGCGGTGCGGCGACCGGTGGCGTGCTGTCCTTCGGTCAGGTCGGTGCCTTTATCCTGCCCGTGATTTATGCGGCGCAGCTTGCTGTGACCAATAGCCATGGCATTGGTTTTATCCTGTGTGGCCTGCCGGCGCTGGTGGTGGGCGTTGTGATGTGGCGGGATTCGCGGCGAGCCGCCTGATCAAGCCCCAAAGCCGCGCCCAGGCACGGAAGCGAGCAGCGCTTGCGTATAGGCATGGCGCGGTGCCTCAAAAACCTGCGCAATGGGGCCGTGTTCCACCACTTCACCATCCTTCATCACCGCGACCAGATCACAAACCTGCGCCGCTACGCGCAAATCATGCGTGATGAAGACAATGGAAAGCCCAAGCCGTTCGCGCAAATCCGCGAGCAGCTTCAGAACCTGCGCCTGCACCGATACATCAAGCGCCGAGACTGGTTCATCCGCGACCAGTACTTCCGGCTCCATTGCCAGCGCACGCGCCAACCCAATGCGCTGGCGTTGCCCGCCTGAGAATTCATGCGGGAAGCGCTCGGTCGCTGCCGGATCAAGCCCGACCAGGCCGAACAATTCGCGCGCTTTCGCCATGGCCACATCGCGCGCCATGCCATGGATCATGGGACCTTGCGCCACCAATTCGCCGGCGCGCCGGCGCGGATTGAGCGAGGCATAGGGGTCCTGAAACACCATCTGCACGCGCCGCGCCGCTTGCCGCGCCTCGCGCTTCGATAGCTGCAAAAGATCAACGCCATCCAGGCGAATGCTGCCGCCATCGGCGCGCACCAACCGTGTGATACAGCGCGCAAGCGTGGATTTGCCGGAACCTGATTCGCCAACCACGCCAAGCGTGCCGCCTTTGGGGAGCGAGAGTGTGACATCCCGCACTGCATGGGTTTCGCGCCGGCGGCGCCCGAACAATCCACCGCTGCGATAGGTTTTTTGCACGCCTTCCAGCACCAGAATAGATTCTCGTGCGATTGCCCGCGCTGGCGGCGCCTTCAGAGGCGGTACGGCAGCGATCAGCGCCTTGGTGTAATCATGCTGCGGTTGATGCAGCACATCGCGCGCCGGGCCTTGTTCCACCAAAAGCCCATGCTGCATGACCGCCACGCGATCGGCAATTTCCGCCACCACGCCGAAATCATGAGTGATAAACAGCACCGCCGTGCCCTTGCGCTGCTGCAAATCGCGGATCAGCGCCAGGATTTGCGCCTGGGTGGTGACATCCAAGGCCGTGGTCGGTTCATCGGCAATCAGCACCACAGGATCAAGCGCCAAGGCCATGGCAATCATGGCGCGCTGGCGCTGCCCGCCTGAGAGTTCATGCGGGAAGGCGCGCGCGGCCTCGGCCGCGTGTGGGATGCGCACTTCCTCCAGCAGCGCCAGGACGCGGGCTTCAATCTCGGCAGTGCTGAGGCTGGTATGGATACGAAACATCTCCGCAATCTGATCGCCAATGCTGCGCAAGGGATTGAGCGCGGTCATGGGTTCCTGGAACACCATGGCAATGCGCGCACCGCGGAGCGCGCGCATGGTTGCCTCATCCGCGCTGGCAAGGTCCTTGCCTTCAAACTGGATGGTACCACCCGTGATGCGCACATTGCCGGGCAGCAGGCGCATGATGGCACTCGCCATCATGGATTTGCCGGAGCCACTTTCGCCGACCACGCAAAGAATTTCGCCCGCTTTCAATTCAAGCGAGACCTTGCGCAAAGCCTCAGGCCGATCCGCCCCGCGCGGCAGGGCGACCGTGAGGCCATTGAGGGAGAGTACTGCGCTCATCGGCCTTTCAGCCTTGGATTCAGCGCGTCATTCAAGCCCTGCCCAACCAACGAAACCGCAAGCACTGTCAGCAAGATGGCAATGCCCGGAATGGCCGAGACATACCATTGCACGCGCAGCACATCGCGCCCGAGCCCGATCAGATTGCCCCAGGATGCGACATTGGGATCGGATAGCCTGAGAAATGCCAGAGCGCTTTCCAGCAATATGGCCACCGCCATGACAACGCTGGCATAGACAATCACGGGCGGCAGCGCATTGGGCAGGATTTCGCGGAAAATGATCTGCCCATCCCCCATGCCAAGCCCGCGACAGGCTTGCACAAATTCGCGGTTGCGCAGCGTCAGGAATTCCGCGCGCGTCAGCCGCGCGGTGGCGGGCCAGGAAACGACGCCGATGGCGACGACAACGGTGGTCAGTTCCGACCCGAAGATCGAAACCAGCACAAGCAGCAACAGGAAATTGGGCAGGGTCTGAAACGCCTCCGTCAGCCGCATCAGCACATCATCCACGACCCCGCCATAGTAACCCGCGAGTGCGCCGATCACGATGCCAATCGCAACCGCGATGGAAGTCGCGACCAGGCCAATCAGCAACGAAACCCGCGCGCCGTGGAAGATTTGCGCGGCAATATCGCGCCCGGAATTATCCGTGCCCAGCGGGAAGCGCGGGTTGGCGCCTGGCCATTGCAGTGGCCGACCGGCGAGTGCCAGCGGGTCGCGCGGAAAGAACCAATCCGCGGTCACCGCCATGATGATAATCGCAATCAGCAGCAATAGCCCAATGCCCGCCGCCGGGTTGCGCAAATAGGCCAGCGCAAAACGCTTGAGCGCGGCCATCAGGGCGCGCCCCCGGTGCCGATGCGCGGATCAAGCCGCGCGTAGAGCAAATCCACCAGGAAATTCACGACAATGACCAAAAGTGCCGAGATGAACACGATACCCAGCAGCGTATTTAAATCCCGTTGCACCACCGCTTCATAGGCAAGCCGCCCAAGCCCGGGCAGGGAAAAGACGCTTTCCACGACAACCGACCCGCCCAGCATGGTGCCAGCTTGCAAGCCAATCAGCGTCACCATGGGCAGCATGGCATTGCGCAGCACATGGCGCAGCATCACGCGGGTTTCATCCAGCCCCTTGGCGCGCGCTGTGCGCACGAAATCAAGCGTCAGAACCTCCAGCATCGAAGCGCGCATGATGCGGAGATAGATCGCCAGAAAAATCAGCCCGAGTGTCAGTGTCGGCAGCACCAGATGCGCAGCAATGTCACGCAGCCGCGCAAAGCCCGTAAGGCCTGAGGCGATATCCTCAAACCCGCCGGCGGGCAGCCATTGCAGATGGACGGAAAAGAGCACAATCGCCATCAACCCGAACCAGAAGGAAGGGGTGGCGTAGAAAATAAGCCCGAGCGTGGAAATCACCGTATCAGGCCAGCCATTCACGCGCTTCGCGGCAATCACACCCAACACCAGGCCCACGAAAAAGGCGAAGGATAAAGCCGCTGTCATCAGCGCAAGGGTCGCGGGCAGGCGTTCAAAAATCACGGTCGCAACGGGCTTGCCGTAAATGGCCGAAAAGCCAAGATCGAAGCGGATCAGCCGCCACAAATAATTGCCAAGCTGCGCCGGGATGGAAAGATCAAGCCCGTAGAAGCGGCGCAGCTCCTCGGCCAGCGCGGCGTCTCCACCACCGCCCATTTGCGCAATCAGCGCATCCACCGTATCGCCTGGCGCCAATTGCAGCAGCAGAAACATGCCGGCCAGAATGATCAGCAGCGTCGGCAAGGACGCTGCCAATCTCCGGGCAGCGAGGCTCAATACCCGCATCAGAAATCAGGCGCTGATCAGGAAGCGAGCCAGAGATCGTGCCAGGATGAAGACGCCCAGCGCGGCGTATTGGAATGATTGCGCAGGCGCCGATTGATGACCGAAACAAAAATCTGTTCAATCGGCATCCAAAGCGGCAATTCCGTATTCACCCGGCGGACGAAATCGGCATAAAGCGCCTTGCGCCGCGCGGGGTCCAATTCGGTCGCGGCGGCGTCAATCACGCGATCCGTTTCCTCATCCGTCCAACCCCATTGATTGGTCCAGGGTGCGCCGCGCGGCTGGCCGGAACGATACCAGACGGTTGTGGAAACGGCAGGATCATTGCGATACTGGTGCCAGCCGGTCGCCAGATCGAAATTCCAGTCATTATAGACAGTGCGCAGGAACCCCGCCGCATCCAGGCGCACGATTTCAACGCGGATGCCGACCTCATTCAGCGATTGCTGGATGAAGGTGGACCAAAGCGCGATATCCTCACCCCAAGGCGCCGGGTTAAGGCGAAGGTTGAAGCGCACGCCACCGGCGCCGCGACGATGCCCGGCTTCATCCAGCAGGCGGTTCGCCTGGGCGCGGTTGAAGGGGTATTGCGGCATATTGGGCGGGTAGAAATCGGGCGAGGTAGTCGGGATTGGCCCCGTGCCAACCTTGGCGAAGGGGCCAAGGAAGTTTTCGATGAAGAAGGGAATATCCAACGCATGCGCAATGGCGCGGCGCACACGGATATCGGCCAGGATCGGGTTGCGGAAATTGAATTCCAGCGTATTCGTCCGCGCATTGCCTTCATTGCCGCGTGTGGTGACTTCAAAGCGCGGGTCGCGGCCAAGCCGCGTAAAATCAGCGATGGAAAGGGCAGAGAAGGGGCTGAACAGCAATTGCCCGGATTCCATCTGCGCTGCTGCTGCCGAACGGTCCGACACCACACGCCAGACCACGCGATCCAGATAGGGCATATTGTTGCGCCAGTAATTCGGATTGCGATCGGCGATGATGAATTGCCCGCGTTCATACTGCACGAAGCGGAAGGGACCGGTGCCGACCGGCGCCGTATTGGCCGGGTTTTGGCGAATATCCGTGCCTTCATAAATATGCTTGGCGGAGACGAAACCAAGATCAGGGATGGCGCGCAGCAGCAGGTTCAGCGGCATGGGCCGGCTGTAGCGGAAGATCGCGGTATGCGCGTCTGGCGTGTCCACCGCATCCAGGAACAATTGCAGTGTTGTTCCGTAATTCAGGATCTTCTTCCACATCTCCATGGCGGTGAATTGCACATCCGCCGAGGTGAAGGGCCGCCCATCATGCCAGGTGACACCACGGCGCAGGCGGAAGGTGATGGTCTTGCCATCCGGCGTTGCTTCCCAGGATTCTGCAAGGCAGGGAGTTGGATTGCCGGCGCCATCCAGATCCACCAGCGGTTCCTGGATTTTGCCACCGACGATATAGACACCGGTGGAAGCCTGCAGGCTCGGGTTCAGGATGCGTTGTTCGGTTGGGAAATGCACCGTCATGATGCCGCCTCGGCGCGGTTGTTCCTGCGCGAAGGCGGCCTCCGGTGCGACAACATTGGCGGCCAAAGCGGCGGAGGTCAGCAGCAAGGCCCGGCGGTTCATTTCCATTGCGATCACCCTTTCTTCCAGTATTCGGAAACAGGATTGCGGGTTGCGGGCGGGCGCGTCAATCGCTGGTGGAATAATAGGGTTTTCTACCTCCCGATCAGGGCACCCGCAGATGAATTCATCCCCATCGCTTGCCGTGCAAAGAAATTCTTGAGCCGCGGCATGCGGTCCACCGCGGCAATGCCAAGCCGGCGCGCGATGCGGATGGGGGCGATGTCATTGGCGAAGAGCCGTTCCAGCACATGGGTCGCCCCCAGCATGAGCAGGCTATCGGGCCGGCGCTTCGCCTGATAGCGCGCGAGCAAAGCCCCGTCGCCGGGATCGGCGCCACGCGCCACAGCCTCAATCACCAGCGCCGCCAGCGCATCCACATCGCGAAAGCCAAGATTGAGCCCCTGGCCCGCAATCGGGTGAATGCCATGCGCCGCATCGCCCACCAGCGCCATGCGCGTATCCACGTAGCGCGCGGCATGCATGGCCGAAAGCGGATAGGACCAGCGCCGGCCAATCGGCTTCACGGAGCCCAAATGCCCGCCAAGGCGCCGCGCAATCTCTCGTCCATAGGCGGCATCATCCATGGCAAGGCAGCGTTCTGCGATCGCGGTCTTGTCGGTCCAGACAATGGCGCTGACATGGGGGTGGTCTGGCAGCGGCGGCATGGGCAATTGCGCGAAGGGGCCATGGGGCAGGAATTGCTCCAAGGCCATGTTGCGATGCGGCTTTTCATGCGCAATGGACCCGACAATGCCCATGCAATGGTAATCCAGCCGGGAAACCCGAATGCCGGCGGAAGCGCGAAGCGGGCTATTGCGCCCCTCCGCCCCCACCACCAGCCGGGCGCGGAATTGCGTGCCTGATGAAAGGGTGATGGTGGCGCCTTCCGCATCCCGCGTGACCTCGGCCTTGGCGGGGGCATGGACCGTCAGATTGGCCAATTGCGGCAAATGGGCATTGAGCGCGATGCGAAGCGACCGTGCTTCGACCATCCAGCCGAAGGGATCATCGCCCAGCGCGGCATGATCGAAATGGAGCGACAGCGGGGAAGGCGCCTCACCCGGCCTGCCATCAGCCACCCGAATGCCAAGGATGGGGCAGGGTTCCACCGGCAGCCTTTCCCAAACGCCCGCCGCTTCCAGCAGCCGCTTGGAGGTCAGCGCAATGGCATAGGCGCGGCCATCAAAGGCCGGCATTTCCATTGGCGGCAGGGGCGCGGCATCAACAACTGCGGTCCTGACGCCCGCGCCGGCGAGACGCGCAGCCAAAGTGGCGCCAACCGGCCCGGCGCCCACCACGCAAACATCAACATCCTGAGAGGTTTTCATGGCCCCAGTCTATCGGGCCGCGTCTGCCGTACCAAGCCATAAAGCGGCATAGATTTATCGCACAAATTTTGCGCAATTGAAGCGCGAATGGGCATGTGGGTCCCCGTTGGCGCCCAAATACAGCGCATTTTCGCCCCCTCAGGCTGGCACAGGATTTGGAAATCACTCCCCCACGCGGGGGTCGGTTCCCGCCCAGAGAGAGGAACGGAAAGCGCTATGAAACTCGTTATGGCTGTCATCAAGCCCTTCAAGCTCGACGAAGTGCGAGAGGCGCTGACCCCGCTTGGCGTGCAGGGTCTGACGGTGACTGAAGTGAAAGGCTTTGGCCGGCAGAAAGGCCAGACCGAAATCTACCGCGGTGCGGAATATCATGTGAGCTTCCTGCCCAAGGTGAAAATCGAAGTGGCCGTGCCGGCCGAAATGGTGGATGCGGTGGTCGAAGCCATCGCAACAACGGCGCGCACCGGCAAGATCGGCGATGGCAAGATCTTCGTCATGGATGTGGAACGCGCGTTGCGCATCCGCACCGGTGAGACGGATGAATCCGCGCTGTGAACCCGAATTCCGAAACATCTGACAAGAAGGGAAAACCCATGAGGTTCCTTGCTCGCTGCGGTATGGCCGCGGCTTTTCTTGGCCTGGCCGCTGCACCCGCTTTTGCCGGCGATGAGGCGAAGGTGGATACTGGTGATGCCGCCTGGATGCTGGTGAGCACCGCCCTGGTGCTGATGATGACAGTGCCTGGTGTTGCGCTTTTCTATGCCGGCATGGTGCGCAAGAAGAATGTGCTCGCCACCATGATGCAGTCCTTTTCCATTTGCGCGCTGGTGACGGTGTTGTGGATGGTGGCGGGCTATAGCCTAGCCTTTGGTGAGGGCAATGCCTGGATCGGCGATTTCTCTCGCTTCTTCCTGGGCGGCTTGGCTGAAAATTGGGACAAGCCCTTTACGCTGGGGTCAGGTGATGCGGCGGTCGCCACCACCATTCCGGAATCGGTGTTTCTGACCTTCCAGATGACCTTCGCGGTCATCACCGCGGCGCTGATCACGGGCGCGGTTGCGGATCGCATGAAGTTCTCTGCCCTGCTGGTGTTTATTGGGCTTTGGACGCTCTTGGTCTATTCGCCGGTTGCGCATTGGGTTTGGCATCCAAATGGCTGGATCTTCTCGCTCGGCGCGCTGGATTTCGCGGGCGGTACGGTTGTGCATATCAATGCCGGCGTGGCCGGGCTTGTCGCCGCCATCGTGCTCGGCAAGCGGGTTGGCTATGGATCGGACAACCTCTCGCCCTATAACCTCGGCTTTGCGGTGATTGGTGCCGCGCTGCTTTGGGTGGGTTGGTTCGGCTTCAATGCCGGCTCGGCGCTTGGGTCCTCCGGCGGGCGTGCGGGCATGGCCATGCTGGTTACGCAAATCGCGGCGGCGGCGGCGGTGCTGTCCTGGTTGGCGGCGGAATGGATCGGCAAGGGCAAGCCTTCCGTCCTGGGCGCGATTTCCGGCGCGGTATCGGGCCTGGTGGCCATTACGCCGGCGGCGGGCTTCGTGCTGCCGGGCAGTGCGCTGATCATCGGCTTGGTCGCTGGCGTCGCCGGTTATTGGGGTGCCACGGCGCTCAAGCGCGCGCTGAAATATGATGACAGCCTGGATGCCTTTGGCGTGCATGGCGTTTGCGGCATTGTCGGCGCCTTGCTGGTGGGCTTCCTGGCCTATGGCCCGCTTTCCGCCACCACGGCAGTGCCGGAAGGCCTGTCAGGCGGGATGGAGCAATTCATCAAGCAGGTGATCGCGGTTGCTGCCACCATGGTCTTCACCGCCATCGCCACCTGGATCCTGCTCAAGGTCACAGATGTCATCATCGGCCTGCGCGTGACCGAGGAAGAAGAACGCGAGGGCCTTGATGTCGCGTTGCATGGTGAGCGTATCAACTGACACCTGAGGCGTCATGCCCAAAAGAAAACCGCGCGGGATGCACCCCGCGCGGTTTTTTCGTTGCATCGCGCGCCTGATCAGGCGCGTTCGATAAGTTCAATCTTGTAGCCATCCGGGTCTTCGATGAAGGCGATCACGGTGGTGCCGAATTTCACTGGCCCCGGTTCACGCGTGATCTTGACGCCTTCCGAGCGCAGCTGATCGCAAGTGGCGGTCACATTCGGCACGCCAATCGCCAAATGCCCGAAGGCCGAGCCGAGTTCGTATTTCTCGACGCCGTAATTATAGGTGAGTTCGATCACACCAGCACCGGTTTCCTCCCCGGCATAGCCCACAAAGACCAGCGTATACTTGCCATCCGGCACATCGCGCCGGCGCAATTCCTTCATCCCCAGAAGGCGCGTGTAGAAATCAACGCTCTTTTCCAGATTGCCCACGCGCAGCATGGTATGCAGAAAACGACCTTGACTCATGTGGAAACTCCTTGGCTGTATTCGGCGGGGTTGAAGGCAAGCAGGAATATCCTCGCTGCCTCGGCCGCCGCAATGGTGGCATCGCGGTCCAATAGAATGGTCCCATTGGCCTGAAAGGCCAAGCCGCGCAGCCCGGCGTTGCGCGCGCTTTCAACTGTTTTCGGGCCAATGGTCGGCAAATCCGCGAGCGTGGATTGCGCGGGCTTCAACGCTTTCACCAGAATGGGCGCCGGGCCTTCGCGTTTCAGCGCGCCGGCGCGCAGGATCAGCGCATCCGTGCCTTCAATGGCCTCAACACCCAGTACCAAGCCCTGCTGCACGACCACCGATTGCCCAACATCCACCGCACCAATCGCATGACATACGGCGAGGCCGCGCGCGATATCGGCGCGCGCCACATCATCCGGCATCGGCCCAGCAAGTAAGGCGGCCTCAGGCAGCAAGCCCGCCAGCAGCGCTTGCGCGCCCACCACGTCAAACCCTTCTTCGGCTAGAACCTTCATTACGGCGCGCAGGATGGAATCATCGCCATTGAAGGCTGCGCGCCCGATCCGCCCGAGCAATTTCATCGAAGCCGCATCGGGGCGGAGCGAGAGCAGCGAAGGCCGCGCCACATTGCCCGCCAGTACGACTTCGCGGACCCCCTGCTGCTTCAGCCAGGACAGCATTTGCGCAGCCAAGCCCCAGCGGAGCGTCACATGGGACCGCCCGACATAGGCCGCCGGATCGCCATGGCCTTCCAGCACCACCACATGCACCGGCCGCCCGATAGCAGAAGCCGCCTGCACCACCCGAAGTGGCAAGCTGCCCCCGCCCGCGATAACACCAAGGGGTTCCGGCATGATCGCGCTTAGCGCTTATGCGAATAAGGGCGAGAGCTGCTCATTCACCCTCATCATCCATATCATCGCCCCCGCGCCCTGCCTTGCAGAGCCCACGGCGAGAGGTATTGCGGATGAAATGCAGCACTTCCTGCACATTCTTGTCATCGGCGAAGCGCTGTTGGGCTTCTTCCAGCCGATCATTGAACACGCCCGGTTCGCGGAAGATCAGCCGATACGCCGCGCGCAGCGCATGAATTTCCGGGCGCGAAAAGCCGCGCCGCTTGAGGCCGATAAGGTTAAGCCCGATCAGCCGCGCGCGATTGCCCATGGCGGAACCATAGGGGATGACATCCGCCTCAATCCCGCTCATGCCGCCAATCACAGCTTGGCGGCCGATGCGGACGAATTGATGGATGGCGGTGCCGCCGCCGACAAATACCGTATCGGCGATTTCCACATGCCCGCCCAGCATGACGTTATTGGCCAGGATCACGCGATCGCCCAAATGGCAATCATGCGCGACATGCGCCACCGCCATGATCAGACAATCCGCACCAACCCGCGTGACACCATCACCACCAACACTGCCGCGATGAATGGTGGCGTGTTCGCGGATTTGCGTGCGCGCGCCGATCTCGCATCGTGTGGGTTCATTCTTGTATTTCAGATCCTGTGGCGCCATGCCGATGGTGGCGAAGGGAAACACCTTCACACCCGCACCAAGGCGCGTATGGCCATCCACCATCACATGCGCAATCAGCTCAACGCCATCTTCCAGCACCACATCGGGGCCAATGACGCAGCCAGGACCAATCTTGCAACCGGCGCCGATCTGCGCCGTTGGGGAAACAGCGGCGGTCGCGTGAATTTCGGTCATGCTCAGCGGTCCAGGATCATGGCGGCATAGGTTGCTTCGGCTACCACCTTGCCATCCACCTTGGCCTCGGCAGAGAATTTCCAGATATTGCCGCGCTGGCGTTCCTTTTTCACATGGACGCGCATCTGATCGCCCGGCACCACGGGCTTGCGGAATTTCGCGTTATCAATGGTCATAAAATAAACCAGTTTGCCAGCCGAATCAGGCCCCAAGGTTTCCACAACCAGCACCGCTGCCGTTTGTGCCATGCATTCAATGATCAGAACGCCCGGCATCACCGGCATGGTCGGGAAATGGCCCTGGAAGAAATTTTCGTTGATGGTGACGTTCTTGATGCCGGTGCAGCTTTCATTCTTCACAATATCAACTACCCGATCCACCAAAAGGAAAGGGTAGCGATGCGGAATCGCATGCATGATCTTGGCGATATCAAAAACGCCGATATTGGTGGGTGTGGTGTTTTCCTCAGACATGTTCTTCAGCCCGCTTTGTCACTTCCCTTGGTCGCCGCCAGGCGGCGCAGGCGCGCGAAGGCGCGTAAGGTTTCCTTTGCCGGCCAGGCCGGACTGCCTACAACGTCGGTCCCTGCGGGGACATCATTCATGACCCCCGCCTGCGCGCCTACGCGCGCCTTTGCACCGACATTAAGATGGCCCGCGATGCCAGCCTGCCCCGCTATTACGGCATAATCGCCAATATTGGCGGAGCCTGAAATACCCACCTGGGCAACAATCACGGCGCCGCGGCCAATGGTCACATTATGACCAATCTGCACCAGATTATCTATGCGCACGCCGGGCCCGATCACCGTATCACCGCCCGCGCCGCGATCAATGCAGCTGCCCGCACCAATCTCCGCGCCGTCGCCGATGATCACCCGGCCAAGCTGCGGCATGGTCACGTGCTGGCCTTCCGGGGTGGTGATGAAGCCGAAACCCTCATTGCCAATGCGCGCGCCCGGGTGCAGCACCACATGGTCACCTGCGATGCAGTATTCCATGCTGGCATGGGCATGGATGCGCCCATGTGCGCCAAGTTTGCAGCCGGCACCGATAGAGCTGTGATGCGCCAGAATGCACTGCGCGCCAATCTCTGCACCCGGCCCAATATAAACAAAGGCGCCAATTTCGCAGCCTGAACCGATGATGGCATCTGGCGCAATGACCGCGCTTGGGTGGATGCCGGGTCTTGGTCGCACCGGGGGATGGAACAGGCGGGCAATCCGAATGAAGCCAGCCTGTGGCGCCGCCGTGACAAGAGGCACAGAAGCTTCCGGAGCGTATTCGGCGAAGGCTTCTTCAATCACCACGGCGCCGGCCTTGGTGGCCTTCAGCGCGGGCAGGTTCTTGCGGCCTTCCATGAAGGCCACATCATCCCGGCCCGCCAGATGCAATGGCGCGACGCCGCTGAAAAGCCGCGTATCATCCCCCGTGGACGCAAGCCCAAGCGCGGCACAAAGCGCGCCAAGCGTTACCGGCCCGGCAGAAGCGTAAAAGCGGCTATCCGCAGCCAAGGTGATCAGTTCCGCCGTGGCGCCGCCGGTGCGGGAGCAGGCGTTGTCGCCGGGCGCGGCGGCGGTGCGGCGGATGGATCGGGCGGCAGAGTGACATTGCTGATCATGCGATTGAGCTGCACCGCCACTTCTTCCGTAATATCAAAAGGCGGATCATTTAAAATCACCAGGGGCCTTGGCAGCACCAGATTGATGCTGCGGCTTGTGGCAACCTGCCGGATCACGATGGCGAGTGCCTGTTCAATCTCACGCAGCGCCTGCTGGGCCAATTGTTCCAGATCGCGCGCGCGATCACGGAAAATGCGCTGGCCATCCGTAATCTGGTCCTGCAATGCGCGTTCACGGGCGCGCAACTGGTCGGGCGAAAGCCCACCACGTTCATTGCCAAGGCGCTGCTGTTCATCGCGCCAGCGCTGTTGTTCGTTCTGCACATCCTCATTCAACTTGGCGCGGCGGCGTTCGATTTCCTGGCGCACCTGGTTGAAGGCGGTGGAAACGCGTTGGATTTCCGGCACATCCACCACGCCAATCACGGCGGTAGGCGGTGGCGTGCCGGGCGGCAAGGCGGCCGGGGGCTGGGCCTGTTGCGCGGGGCGCTGCGGCTGGGCGGGTTGTGCGGGACGCTGGCCTTGCGGCTGCGCTTGCCCTTGCCCCTGCGGTTGGCCGGGCACGAACCAGCCGGGTTGGTTCTGCGCCGCCGCGGCCATGGGAAAGGCGAGCAAAGCGGCAAGGACAAGGCGAATCATGGGGCAATCATCCCGTTTCAGAAGCGTGTGCCAAAGCCAAGGCGGAAAATCTGTGTCTTGTCGTAGTCTTTCTTCACGACCGCCTTGCCGAAATCAATATTGATGAGACCGATCGGGCTCCGCCAGGAAAAGCCAACGCCAACGCTGACGCGCGGGTCGCCATCATCAACGGGGCGCGCGCCCGACCTGTTGAAATAGCTGTCGGGAATGCCCGAAAGCGATCCCGCATCCACGAAAGTCCGGCCCAGTAGGCCAAGTTCACTAGGAAGTGGCAAGGGAAAACGCATCTCGGCGGAGCTGGTCCAGAGCACGCGCCCGCCGAGCGAATCCTCGTTGGATGACCCAAGGTCTCTCGGCCCCGCGCCCCCCAGTCGGAAGCCGCGCAGATTTTCGCCGCCCAGAAAGAAGCGGTCCACGATGCGGTCATTCTCATCACCGATCGGGCTCAAAATGCCGCCGCCGGCCGAGAGCACAAGGACGAAATCCGGATCATTCAGCAAGCGTTCGAAGGGGATGTAATACTGGCCATCAGCGCGCGAGCGGAAATAGTTCACATCGCCGCCGATGCCCGCATAATCGCCGCCGACGCGCACCACATAACCCGACCGCGGTTCAATGCGGCTGTCACGCATATCATAGGTCACGGTTGTGGAAACCTGAGACAGTAGGGTTCGCCCAGCTTGTTCCTTGATGAAGGTCGAGGCATCGGTATCAATGTCAGTGATGTCACGATCAATCAGCGCATAGGACCAATTCTGCCGCAGCCGATCATTGATTTCATAGCCCGTGCGCAGCGCAAAGCCTGCGCGCCTTTCGCGATAGCCGGTCACAAGGCGCAAGTCACGATTAATCAGGAAGGCATCCGCCCCGGCGGCGAGGTTGCGGTCCAGAAACTGCGGATCAGTGACCGAAAGATCAAGCTGACTACGCCGTTGCGCAAGCACACCCCCCACACGTCCATCAAGCCCCATGCCAAGCAGATTGCGTTCGCGCACGCCAACATCCAGCAAGAATCCGGCATCTGTCGAGTAACCGCCACCCAAGGTGAATTCGCCCGTGGCGCGTTCCACGACCGAGGTCATCAGATTGACCCGTTCTGGCCCCGAGCCTGGCTGATTGGTGATCTGTACATCTGAGAAATAACCAAGTGAGCGGATGCGATCACGCGAACGCCGGATTTGCCGCGCATTCATCGGGTCGCCCTCGGCAAGCCGGAATTCACGCCGGATCACCCGATCTTCCGTGCGCGTATTGCCTGAAATTTCGATACGTTCCACGAAGGCGCGCGGCCCTTCGCGCACAATAAAGGCAATATCAATCGTCGCGGTTTCCGGATTGCGCGTGACCCTGGGCTGCACTTCGATGAAGGGCTCACTGCGTGCCTGCAAGGCATCCGCAATCGCGGTCGCGCCACGTTCCACCGCATCGCCATCATACCAATCGCCACTCGCGATTTCGACTTCGCGGCGCAGGCCCTCCATATTGATGCGCGGGATCTCGTTGATGACCTCAACCCGGCCGACGCGGTAGCGCTGGCCTTCCTCAATGGTGAAGGTCACGAAAAACGCGCTGCGGTCCGGGCTCAATTCGCCGGAAGACCCGGTGATCTGCACATCCGCAAAGCCCTGGCGCAAATAGAAGCGGCGCAGCAATTCGCGGTCAAAGACCAATCGTTCAGGATCATAGATATCGCTGGAAGACAGCAGGCGGAACCATGCCTGTTCCTGGGTGGAGATCACATCCCTAAGCCGGGCTTCGGAAAAGGCATTATTGCCGACAAAAGTGACACGCGCGACCAGCGCCGGATCGCCTTCGACGATTTCGAACACCAGATCAACGCGGTTCTGGTCAAGCTCTACAATCTTGGGCTCGACAGTGGCACGAAAACGCCCACGTCGCGCATAGACTTCAAGGATGCGCTGCCTGTCCGTCTGCACGGCAGCGGGGGTGAAGACGCTGCGCGGTTGCGTCAGCACGATGCTGCGCAGGATTTCGCTTGAGATGCGTCGATTGCCCTCAAACACCACGCGATTGACCAGGGGGTTTTCCACCACATCCACAACCACGCGGGCACCTTCAGTGCGGATGGTCACATCACGAAACAGCCCGGTTGCGAAAAGCGCGCGCAGGCTGCGGTCAATCCGGTCCTGTTCCGCGACATCGCCAACCTGCACCAGCATGTAGCTCCGCACCGTATCGGGATCGATGCGCTGCGTGCCGCGCACATCCACGGCCGCAATACGCCCGCCACCACGGCCGGGATCCTGCGCGGCTGCCGGCATGGCCAGCGCCAGAAAAACGAAAAGGGCTAAAAGAGCGCGTAGCTGCTTCACGGATTCGGCATCTCTCTCAAGAGGGCGTTCTTACCTAGCCGAGCCGCGCCCCCCTCGCCACCCCCAAAGCGAGGCTTCCTGCGATCCGCCGTAACGGATCACGCCAAGCCCGTCTCCGGGCGCAGGCCTCGCCGCGCTGCCCATGCCGCGCTTTAGGCGCTAACCGAGCAAGCCGCTCACCCAACGCACCACGCCAAGCTGGGCCAGATCATTCCAGGTCGCGAAAATCATGAGGCAAATCAACAGGGCAAAGCCGGCGCGGAAGCCATATTCCCGAGCCTTCAAGGGCAAGGGCCGGCCCCTGATCGCCTCAGCCGCGTAAAACAGCAAATGCCCGCCATCCAGCACCGGGATGGGGAAAAGATTGATCAAGGCAAGGTTCACCGAAAGCAGCGCGGTGAAGGTGATGAAGGCTGAAAGCCCCATATGTGCGACCTGCCCCGACATTTGCGCAATGCGCAAAGGCCCGCCCAGATCTTCAGCCCCACGGCTGCCGGAGATCATTTGCCAGACGCCAACCAGCGTCTGCCAGGTGATGTCCAGCGTATGCGTCACGCCCGCCCAAGCGGCGCTGAAAGGGTCAAGCCTTTCGAAAACCGGCGGCCCGGCGGTAATGCCCAGCATGCCAAGCCCATCGGAAGGCCGGGGCAGGGGGGTTGCGACCACCTTGATCTGGGAATCGCCACGCGCCACCAGCACTTCAATGGCCTGACCCGCCCGCGCCTGGACATAGCGCTGCAGCGCCTCAAACCGCCCAACCGGCTGCCCATCCATGGCAATGATGCGATCCCCGGGTGCCAACCCGGCCCGCGCTGCGGCTGAGGCCTCGACCACATTGCCCACGGTCGGCACCGGCGAAGGGCGGCCAACCACAACAAAAAGTGCGGCAAACAGCAAAACGGCGAGCGCAAAATTGAAGAAAGGCCCCGCCGCCACCACCAGCGCGCGGTCGCCCACGGGTTTTTCGTGGAAGGTCTCACCAGGGCGGAAGCCAGCGGCCTGCTCTGCCCCGGCCTCGCCCAAATCCTCCATGCCATGCATTTTCACATAGCCGCCCAGCGGCAGCCAGCCGATCCGCCATTCGCAGCCGCGCTTGTCGGTCCAGGTATAGATCGCGCGGCCAAAGCCCACGGAAAAACGCTCAACATGCACGCCGCGCCAGCGTGCGGCCAGGTAATGGCCAAGCTCATGGATGAAAATCAGCACCCCGAGCACCACGACAAAGGCGGCGATGCTGCGGAAGGGTTCGGGTAGCAATTCCAAGAGAGAGGCTCCTAAAAAAGCGCGAGGTCAGGCCAGCGCGGCGCGTTTTGCGGCAATCAGCCCCGCTTGGGACCGCGCTGCCGCATCATGCGCCAGAATGGCGGGCAGGTCCGCGGCCTCTGGCGCGCCAAGGCGTGAGAGCGTTTCTTCCACCACTACCGCGATATCGAGAAAGCGGAGCCGTTTTTCAAGGAAGAGCCCGACCGCGATCTCGTTGGCGGCATTCAAAATGGTGGGCGCGCCGCCGCCAGCGCAAAGCGCTTCGCGCGAAAGCCGAAGCGCCGGGAAGCGCACCGGGTCAGGCGCGAAGAACTCCAACTTACCGAGCGCAATCAGATCAAGCGGCGGCACGGAAGCTGCCATGCGCGCGGGCCAGGCGAGCGCATGGGCAATGGGCGTGCGCATATCGGGCGTGCCAAGCTGCGCCAGCACCGATCCATCGGTGTATTGCACCAGCCCATGCACGGTGGATTGCGGATGGACCAAAACCTCAATCCGCGCTTCCGGCACCGGGAAAAGCCGCGCGGCTTCGATCAGTTCCAGCCCCTTGTTGAACATGGTGGCGGAATCGACGCTGATCTTGGCCCCCATGGACCAGACCGGGTGGCGCACCGCAACTTCAGGGGTGACGGCTGCCATTTCGCCAAGCGTCATGGTCCGGCAGGGCCCGCCCGAAGCGGTCAGGATGATTTTCGCAATCGCCGAGGGATCGCGCATATCCAGCGCCTGGAAAATGGCGTTGTGTTCGCTATCCACGGGCAGGATCGTGGCCCCCCCGGCCCGCGCGGCCGCCAAAACCGGTTCCCCCGCGCAGACCAGGCTTTCCTTATTGGCAATCGCCATAATGCCGCCGCGCGCCAGCGCCGCCATGGTGGCGGGCAGCCCGGCCGCGCCCACAATGGCAGCCATGGTCCAATCGGCGGGCAGCCCCGCTGCCGCCACCACCGCTTCCGGCCCTGCCGAGACTTCGGTTGCCGTGCCAGCCAGGGCTTCCTTGAGCGCCTGATATTGCGAGGCATCCGCCAGCACCGCATGCCGCGCCTTGAGCCGCCGCGCCTGCGCAGCCAAGCCCTGCCAATCCCGCCCGGCCACCAGGGCCACGACATCAAAGGTATCCTCTGCGGCGGCTTCCAGCAGGGAAACCGTGCTTTTCCCAACCGACCCCGTGCTGCCCAGCACCGTAACGCGGCGCGGACCCGGCCGCTGGTTCAATGCCATAGCGGCATGCCCCGCCCTGCCAGCAAGGCAAGCGCAGTCGCCATCGGGGCCGCTGCCATGACCCCATCCAGCCGATCCAGCATGCCGCCATGCCCGGGGATAAGCGATGAGCTATCCTTCACCCCGAAGCGACGCTTGATGGCGCTTTCCAGAAGATCACCTGCCTGAGACATCACCCCCAGCATGGCCGCGATTGCCGCCGCGCGTGAAGCCCCCCCCGGTGCCAGCAGCGCCGCCGCCCCGGTGCCGATCAGCGTTGCGGCAATCAAGCCGCCCGCCGCCCCCGACCAGGTCTTGCCCGGTGAGATCGCCGGCGCCAGCTTCGGTCCGCCCAAGGCGCGGCCCGCCATATAGGCCCCGGTATCCGATGCCCAGACGATCAGCACCAAAAACAGCGTATTGAGCAGCCCGGCATGATCCTCGCCACGCAGCAGCACCAGCGAAAACCCCACAAGGCCAATGTAGAAAAGCCCAGCCGCCGGCCAGATATCGCCCTGGCGTTGCAGCAGAAACAGGACCAGCGTCCCCGCCGCCAAAAGCCCAAGGGCGGCCAATGGTGGCCCAAAGGCGGCCAGCAGCATGACCACCAGGCTGATCGCCGGCATCAGCAGCCCGGGCCAGCGCCATATGGAAATCTTGCAAAACCGCGCCCATTCCCAGGAGAGCAGCACAACGGCCACACCCACCAGCACATCCCAGACCACGCCGCCGGACCAGATGCCAAAGACCGCGATTGGGATCAGCACCGCCGCCGAAGCGCCCCTCAGGCCCAGATCGCGCCAGGGGCGCGGGGCACTGCCTTCCGGCTTGGATGTTGTGGCTTCCGTCACGTCAGGCGCGCAGCCCATAGCGGCGTTCGCGCCGATGATATTCAGCGACCGCGCCTTGCAAATCCGCGGCCGCGAAATCCGGCCACAGCACATCCAGAAAAACGAATTCGGCATAGGCCGCCTGCCAGAGCAGGAAATTCGACAGCCGCTGTTCGCCCGAAGTGCGGATGATCAGATCCGGATCGGGCATGCCGGCGGTTTGCAGAAACCCGCCAAACTGCGCCTCGGTCAGCTTGTCGGGGTCGAGCGTCCCGGCCTGGGCAGCCCGCGCCACCGCTTGGGTCGCGGCCAGGATCTCATCCCGCGCGCCGTAAGAGAGCGCCATGACCAGATTGAGCCTGGTGCCCGCTGCCGTCGCCTTCTCCGCCTCCGCCACCATATGGGAGACATCGTCACCAAAGCGGCTGTGATCGCCAATCACGGTCAGCTTCACGCCATCGCGCGCCAGCCCCGCCACTTCATTGCGGAGGTAAAGCCGCAGCAGCCCCGATAGCGCGGAGACTTCCTCCACCGGCCGGCGCCAATTCTCACTGGAAAAGGCGAAAAGCGTGAGCCAGCCAATGCCGGCCTCAGCCGCCGCCTGCACCGCGCGGCGCGCAGCCTCAGCGCCGGCGCGATGGCCCAGCGCCACCGGCACACCGCGCGATTCCGCCCAGCGGCGATTGCCATCCATGATGATGGCGACATGGGCGGGTGGCGCCTGTGGCGCGCCCGGGGCGGGACGCGGATCGCTTGCAGCACTCATGCGCTGCATCCCCCCGCGCGTTCAGGCCCCATCCGCTTGCGCAAGCGCACTCTCCGTCCCTGTTCCGACGATCGGCTCTCAGACCGTCCGGATATCCTTGTCCTTTTCGACCAAGGCCGCGTCAATCTGCTTGACGAATTGGTCGGTCAGCTTCTGCACCTCTTCCTCGGCGCGCTTCACTTCATCCTCGCCGAGTTCGGATTTCTTGCCCGCCGCCTTGATCTGTTCCATGCCATCGCGCCTGACACCGCGCACGGCAACGCGCGCCTGTTCGGCATAGCGCGCGGCGGCCTTGGCCAATTCATTGCGCCGTTCGGTGGTAAGCGGGGGCAGCGGCACGCGGATCACCTGGCCTTCCGCCTGCGGGTTGAGCCCGAGATTGGCTTCCCGAATGGCGCTTTCGACCGCCTTGGTCAGCGCCTTGTCCCAGACCTGCACGGCAAGCAAACCGGGCCCCGCCACCGAGATATTGGCCACCTGATTAAGCGGCGAGACACTGCCATAGGCATCCACCCGCACCGGTTCCAACAGCGCAGGACTGGCGCGGCCCGTGCGCAGGCCAGAGAATTCCTTCTTCAGGGTTTCCATCGCGCCTTCCATCCGGCGCGTCAGATCCTGTTTCAGGGCCTTTACATCAGTCGGCATATTGCCCTTCCCCCTGGGTTACGGCGCCTGTTCCACCACGGTGGTGAATTTGCCTTCGCCTTTCATGACGGCGGTGAAGGCGCCTGGTTCATGGATATTGAAGACGATGATGGGCAGCTTGTTTTCGCGCGCAAGGCTGATCGCCGCCGCATCCATCACGGCCAGGTCACGTGCCAGCATATCGAGATAGGTGAGGGTCGTGTAGCGTTCCGCATTGGGCTTCTTGCGCGGATCGGCGGAATAGACGCCATCCACCTGCGTGCCCTTCAGCAGCGCATCGCAGCCCATCTCAGCCGCACGCAAGGCCGCCGCGGTATCGGTGGTGAAAAACGGGTTGCCCGTGCCGGCGGCGAAAATCACCACGCGGCCCTTTTCCATGTGTCGTTCCGCACGGCGACGGATGAAGGGCTCACAAAGGCTTGCCATCGGGATCGCGCTTTGCACGCGCGTCTGCACGCCGATCTTTTCAAGCGCATTTTGCATGGCAAGCGCATTCATCACGGTGGCCAGCATGCCGATGCTGTCCGCCTGGGCGCGATCCATGCCGGAAGCCGCGCCGGAAATGCCGCGAAAGATATTGCCCCCGCCGATCACCAGGCAGACCTGCACCCCCAGATCCACCACACCCCGCACATCTTCCGCGATGCGCCGGCAGGTGGCGTTATCCAGCCCGTAATCCCGATCCCCCATCAGGGCCTCACCGGAGACCTTGAGCATGACGCGCTTATAGGCCGGGTTCTGGCTCATGGGGGCTTTGTCTCGACTCGGGTTGAGGTTGCGGTCGCCACCATAAGGACAAGCCCGCAAGGGCGGCAATAAGGCAGACCTGGGTCGCATAGATCATTTTCGCGCGCGGCGGAACCACCCGGAGAGCATGGCATTCTGCGTAGGCGCAATGCCTTGGGGGCGCCCTATTCCCCGCGCTGTGCTCTCTTCAGCGCTTGGCGCAGCATGGCGATGCTTTTTCAGGAGCCAAGCTGCCGCAGCCCCACCTCAACGAACCTGCGCTGAGCAGCAATGCGCCTTGCCATATCGGCTTCGCCGCCGGCAAAGGGAAGCTGACCTGCATTGCGCAACCGCTCGGCGAAGGCTTCCTCGGCCACCACGGCACGGGTTGCTTCCGCCAGTACCGCGCGGATGGCTTCAGGCTGACGGGCATCCCCAAAAACACCGACAAAACCTTCGAAAACATATTCCGGGAAGCCCTGCTCGGTCGCGGTCGCAACTTCTGGCGCGGCGGGCGAACGGGTGGCATTTGTCACGGCCAGCAATTTGATGCGCCCGGCGCGCGCTTGCGGCAAGGCAGTGGCCATGGGCATCGCCGCGATCTGGATACGGTTCGTTGCCAGGTCATTCAGCATTTCGGGCACCGCGCGATACTGCGCCCGCACCAATTCAAGGCGCTGTTCAGCCGCGAAGGCCGCGAAGGTGATGTTGATGCCGCCCGGTGATGAGGCCCAGGCAAAGGCGCCAGGCTGCGCCCGCGCCAATGCTACGGCGCCGCTCAGGTCATTGGCGCCAAAGCCGGGCGCGGCGGCGATGGCGATATGGTCAATGGCCACGGTGGAAATGGGCGCGAATTGCTCGGGCCGATAGGGCAGGTTCGGGATGGTGGAGGGATTGACCGTAAGATGACCCGAAAAGGAGAAGAACATCTTGTGATCATCATTGATCCCCAGAAAGGCCATGGCGGCGATCACGCCATCCCCGCCGGGCCGGTTTTCCACCGGCACAGGCTGGCCCCAACGGCGTGCGAGGGCATCCGCGAAAAGCCGAAGCGTCGTCTCAGCCCCTGATCCGGCAGCAAAGGGACTGATGACGCGCACCGGGCGGTTCGGGAATGCCTGAGCCTGAGCGCGGACCGGGAGCGCAAATGTTGCGAGCATGGGCAGCGCACGGCGAGATAGTTTCATGACACGGCTTCCTTTTGCTGAAGGGTTGCGATGCGGCGCATCCGGCGCTCAGCGCCGGGCGAAATCAGCGTGGCGTGGTGTTCCACCGCCCGATGCAACAGCGCGAGCAGCGTCTTCGCCTCATCCTCGGTCAGGGCTTCGATGGCGCGGGCATTGGCGGCGAGCATCCGCGGACGAAGCCGCCGGCGCAGCGCCACCCCTTCGGGCGTGAGGCGCAGGATCCGGGCGCGTCGGTCTTCCTGATCCACTTCCCGTGACAACAGGCCGCGCTGTTCCAAGCGCTCGACCACTAGGCCGATGGTATTGCGGTCAACACCAATCGCTTCGCCTAGGCGCTTTTGGTCCAGTCCCGGTTCCTCATCGAGCGAGGCAAGGGCCGCGTATTCGGGCGAGACAAGCCCTTCGGTCGCTTGGGCTTCCGCCACCAGAAACTGGCAAAGCTGATGAAAGAGCCGGCCGAGATGGGCTGGAACCCGATGATAGGGTGCGACGCTGGCGCCATTTGGGTTTATCATAATGATCACTATAATGATCATCATTTATATGATCAATAGAAAAAATGAGTCTCCGGCGCAAGACCACTCAAGAAAATTTTGTTCGGTAAATCAGGTAATTAGAGCGATCCCCGTTCGCGCTACCTCACGGGAACCGCTCTCAATCCTTGTCTGGTCGCATTTTCCGGAGCGCCAAGTGAACCCACTTGGTTGGAAAACACTCTGGCCAGTTCAGGCCTTGCCGGCGGCAGCGGCCACTTCGGCGGCGAAATCGCCCTGCTGCTTTTCAATGCCCTCGCCCAAATGGAAGCGGGCAAAGCCAGAGAGCTTCACGCCCGCCTTCTTGACCACTTCCTTCACGCGGCTTTCGCCATCATGCACCCAAACCTGCTCCAGCAGCACCACTTCCTCGTAGTATTTGCGGATGCGGCCTTCGACCATTTTTTCGATGATCGCCTCGGGCTTGCCGGAAGCGCGCGCCTGTTCGGCGAGCACATCGCGTTCGCGTGCAAGCGCGGAGGGCTCAACGGCCGAGACATCCACCGCTTCCGGGCGGGCGGCGGCGACATGCATGCCGATCTGCCGACCAAGCGTTTCCATCACGGCCTGTTCGGAAGCGCCTTCAAGCGCCACCAGCACGCCAATCTTGCCAAGGCCGGGCTTCACGGCGGAGTGCATATAGGTCGCGACCGTACCTTCCGCGACCTGGAAGCGCTTGGCGCGACGGATGGACATATTCTCCCCAATCGTCGCGATCAGGCTGGTGAGCTGATCCGCCACGGTCTTGCGCTGGGTGGTTTCTTCAACCAGGTCCACGGCGCCCGGCCAGGTGGCATTCTTCAGCGCTTCAATATCATCGCCAACCGTCAGCACCAATTCGGCAACGGTTTCCACGAAATGCTGGAAGGTTTCATTGCGCGCGACGAAATCCGTCTCCGCATTCACTTCCACCATGGCGGCGACACCAGGGGCCGAGGCAACGCCCACCAAGCCCTCTGCCGCGACGCGGCCGGATTTCTTGGCCGCCGCCGAAAGGCCCTTCTTGCGCAGCCAATCAATGGCGGCTTCCATATCGCCACCATTTTCGACCAGCGCCTTCTTGCAATCCATCATGCCCGCGCCGGTGCGCTCACGCAGGTCGCGCACCATGCCCGCTGTAATTTCAGCCATTGTTCATCCCCATTTGCTGGATGAGTGAAGGAAAAGGGGCCACCAAATGGCGGCCCCGGAAGGATCAGGCCTGGGCCGGCGCCTCAGCGCCTTCAACCGGCGCCGCGACTTCTGCTGCGACTTCCGGCAGTGCTTCTTCCGGCAATTCCTCAACCGCGCCAAGGTCAACGCCAGAAGCTTGCATTTCCGCCGAAATGCCATCCAGCACCGCGCCCGCGATCATGTCGCAGTAAAGCGTGATGGCGCGGATCGCGTCATCATTGCCGGGGATCGGGAAGGTCACGCCCGCCGGATCGGCATTGGAATCCACCACCGCAATCACCGGAATGCCAAGCTTATTGGCTTCTTCGATCGCGAGCTTTTCCTTGATGGTGTCAATAACAAAGATAATATCGGGCAGGCCGCCCATTTCCTTGATGCCACCAAGTGCGCGGTCGAGCTTTTCCTTCTCGCGCGAGAGCATCAGCACTTCCTTCTTGGTGAGACCCGCCGTGTCGCCCGACAGGCGTTCATCCATCTGGCGCAGGCGCTTGATGGAACCGGTGATGGTCTTCCAATTCGTGAGCATGCCGCCAAGCCAGCGATGGTTCACATAATACTGGCCGCAGCGCGTCGCGGCTTCCGCCACATAATCGGCAGCGGCCTTCTTGGTGCCAACGAACAGCACGCGGCCACCGCCAGCGACAGTATCACGCACGGCGCGCAGCGCGCGGTCCATCATCGGTACGGTTTGCTGCAAATCCAGGATATGCACCTGGTTGCGCACGCCGAAGATGTAGGGCGCCATGCGGGGATTCCAGCGGCGCGTATGGTGGCCAAAATGCACCCCGGCTTCGAGCAGGGCACGCAGAGAAACGACGGGCATCGCCATGAGCGATCTCCTTCCATGTTGGTCCGGTTGAGCCTCCGCGGCGCCTTCCCCGGTGAGGGGGACCGGACCCTGCCTGATCAGGAAGGGTGCGCCGCGTGCGGATTACCCCCGGGCACGGCCCGGAAGCGACGCCTATCTGGCGGAAATAGTGCTTCAGGGCAAGGGGGTGCTATTCCGGCTTGATCCCGGCGCGATCCGCAATGGCGCGGATTTCCGCCCTTTCGCGCCTGAGCCAGGCGGCGAAGCCGGCCGGGTTCTGTTCGGCCTCGGCCACGATCTCAGCACCGAGTTCCGCCTGGCGGGCGCGATAGGCAGGCTCCCGCAACCCCGCCTGCACGGCTGCCGCCAGGGTGGCCACGGCTTCGGGCGGTGCGCCAGCGGCGGTGACCAGCCCGGCCCAGGACCCACCGGTCAGGTTCAGCCCCTGTTCGATAAGGGTCGGGATTTCGGGCGCAATCGGCATCCGCCCGGCTGAGGACATGGCCAGAATGCGCGCCCGCCCCGATTGCCAGAGCGGCAGGATGGTCGAGATTTCCGCCATGACCAGCGGGATATTGCCGGCGATCAGGTCCGGCACGGATTGGCTCGATCCGCGATAGGGCACATGGGTGAGGCTGATCTCGGCCGCGGCCATGACCTGTTCAATCAGGAAATGCGTCGCACTGCCCTGGCCGGAGGAACCGATGCTGAGGTCACCCGGCTTGGCGCGGGCCGCGGCCAGAACATCCGCCACCGTGCGGAAGGGGCTATCGGCGCGCACGGAAAGCGTCACGGGGCTGCGGCTGATCATGGCGACCGCCGCGAAATCCCGCTCGGGATCATAGGGCAGGCGCGCTTGCAGCACGGGCGCATTGGTAAGCGGCCCATTGGAGCCAAGCAATATCGTGTAGCCATCGGGTGCCGCCTTCGCGACCGCATCGGCACCGACCACCCCGCCCGCCCCGGCGCGGTTTTCGACAATGACGGGCTGGCGCAGCACGGGGGCCATGCGTTCGCCAATCATGCGCGCCTGAAAATCCGAGGAGGTGCCGGCAGCGAAAGGCACGATGATGCGCACTGGCCGATCAGGGAAGGCAGCCAGCGCCGGGCGCGGCAGCAGGGCCAGGGCCGGCAGGGCAAGGGCAGAGCGGCGATTGATCTTCATGGGCAGCGTTCCTCAAGGTTTTGGAGGATGCTGCCCGTTTTGCGCCGCGCCGCAAAGCGCAGGTGTTTAGCTCCCAATCTTCAGCGTTGAGGTCAGACCGCGCAGGCAAGCCAGGATGGAAAGCGGCGTGATCTTGCCGGTGCGGGGATTTTCCTCCGATGGGACGTTTTCAATCGTCATGGTGAGCCGGACGGTAGAGGCCTCCACCCGGATGGTATGCGTATTGCGGGTCACCGCGGGGTCGGCCCAGATTTCAACCATGGTGCGTTCCGGCCCGATGCCGGCCAAGGCGAGCGCGGCGGCGACATTCACATTGGCGGGAAAGCCCTGCGCCGCGTCAAAGGCATTGCCCTTGAAGACGCGGGTCGCGCTGGTGATGGCGGCGACATCAATCCTGTTCTTCTCAAGATAGGGGGCGCCGGCCAGGCCGCGGGGGGGCTTGCGGGTTTCGATGGTCACACTCTCGACATCACCCTCAGCCGCCGCGCGCACGGCATCCAGGCCAAGCAAGGCGCCGGTTGGCACGATGATGCGCGCCCCCTTGGCCCGCGCCCGTTCCACCAGATGCATGCGCGGCAGCAGCGCACCCACCGAAGATGGCACGAAGATGCGCCCGGCTTCGATGGCGGCAGTCGCAATTTCCTCAAACACCGAAGCCGGCGCGGCTTCCACCACGATATCGCAGGCGGCAAGTTCGGCGTTGGAGACGATGCGTGGCGGGTTTTTGAACCCCGCCACATTCGCGCTGGCCTTGGCGTGATCCCGCGCCGAAGCGGCGGCGAGCTTCAACCCCGGCACACCCTTATCGAGCGCGCGGGCCAAATGGAGCCCAATCGCGCCCAAGCCTGCAATGCCAACCGTCAAATCCTGCGCCATGAAAGCCTCCATCCGTCCACGGCTCGTCTAGGACAAAATGGCGCCGCGTCAAACGGGGGCCGGGGCTTGGCAGGCGCCTTCTGAGCATCCCGCATCGGAGGATGAGGTTGCATCCGACCTCGGCGCCTCTGCGGCCAGCGTTCCGAGCAGCACGCCCAAGGCCAAGTCATCAACCTGCCCAAAGGCGTGTTCAACGATGCGGCCTGCTCGGTCGATGATGATGGTCGTCGGCGTGCCGCGCATATTGAAGCGCCGCATCGTCACCGGGATCGCCTCATGCTCGTCTGGCTGATCAACGCCTATGGGAAAGGTCAGCCGATATTCATGGATGAAGGCTTCAAGCGAAACCGGCGTCATTGCGGCGTGATGCTCGAAAACCGTGTGGAGCCCGATCACAACGACATCGGGGCGATCCCTGAAAAGACAATGCAGACGTTCGGTCTGCGGCAAGGCATGCGCGACACAGCCCGGACAAAGCATTTGGAACGCATGAAGGACAATGATCTTGCCGCCTAGGCCAGCCAAGGATAGCGGGCGCGCGGTATTGAACCAGCGGGTGACGGCGAGTTCGGGTGCGAGGGTAGTCATGTCGGTCTCCGAATGCAGGCTTGTCGAGGGGCGGTCATGGCTAAGCCACGACCGCCCGCCCGATCAGGCGCTGCGGCTAAGCTTCACTGCGGGGAAATCCACCGGAACGTCGAAGGCGACGTTCACGTAATTCGTGAACAGGTTGAGAGCGATATGGGCCAGGATTTCGACAATGGCACCATCATCGAACCCGGCTGCGCGCAGCGCCTGCACATTGGCTGCGGTCACCGCTGCACGGTTCTCAACAACATTGATCGCGAAGGCGAGCGCGGCTCTCGTCTTTGGATCGGTCGAGCGGCCGGTCTGCGCCTCAGTCATTTCGGCCGCGCTGGCGCCGGCCTTCTGGCCAAGCACCGTATGGGCCGCGAGGCAGTAGTTGCAGTCATTACGATCGGCTACCGCAACGGCGATCTGCTCGCCAAGCTTCGCGCCAATCGTCCCGGCGCCGAGCGCGCCGAAGGACCCCCACATGCTTTGCAGCGCGGCGGGTGAATTCGCAACCGCCTTGAACATGTTCGGGACCATGCCGAAGGCGCCTTGTATCTGATCCAGCGCCGGCCCGGAGCCCGCGGGGGCTGAGGCTTTGTCAACAAGCTTCACACGTGCCATAAGAAATCTCCTTCTCTGTTGCTCGGAGGGGAATGAACGGGCGGTCCGGCGATGGCAGTCGCCGGGCCGCTTTTTTCTCAACGCGCCTTCAGCGCGCCGGAACCACGCGGCCGGGCAGGCTCAGATTGCCCGAAGCGACCTTGAAGACGTTCTCAACGCATAGAAGCGGCGCATGCAGATTGGCATTGACCTTGAGGCCTGCTGTCACGCCATCGAAGCGCGCTGTCGCCAATGCGCCGATCTCGGCGAGTGGCACCTGCACTTCGACCGCATCACCCATGAAATCAGTCTTGAAGTCCGGGCTGTCGATCAGGATCGGCGCGCCTGGCCAGTCCGGCGGCAGCCTTGGTGAGGTTCCCGCCGGGATGTCCTTGACCTTCAAGCCGCCGGGACAGGCAGTGTCCTCATTCAGGATGACCCAATGCGCATGCCAGCGGTCACGGTTGGTCGCGCTTGATGCCCGCTTCGATGCATCGTCGAAATCCGGATGGAAGGTCGCTGCCAGTGCAACGATCCCCTGATCCCTTTCGAAGCCGATATCGGCCGAGTTGAGCGAAGTCGGCCAGACATAGGCGAAGACTTGCGACCCCTCGAACTTGCCTGTGGCGGCCGGCCGAGCACTTCCGGCTTCCCCGCGCACACGCGTGCGGAAGGTTGCTACGCCATTCGCCGTGGTGATCCTGGTTTCGATGATGTCGAAGGAAGCGTTCACCGCCTGGTTCGGGTCGGGCCTGATTTCATTCGCGCATGCGGCTGTGCCAAGGCAAAGCAAGGCTGTTGCTGCAAGGCCAAGGCCTCGCAGGTTCCTGGTGCTCATGTTGAAGGGTTCCTCTCTAGGTGTCTTGGGTTGCTCGGAAGGGCGGCCTTCCCGTGTCGAAAACCATCCAGTTGGCAGACTGGATGGACGGGTCGGCCGCTTCATGCTCGCCGCAGTCGAGCCGGAGATCCCGGTCGCCGATTGCGGCGTTCACGAAGGCGCAATGATGGGGCTGGGCCGCGCCTGGATAGGCGTTCGGCCGAAAATGGCGGCAGCTGACGCATATGCGTTGTTCGGGAATGGCGCCTGCCAGTTGAAGGGAGCGGATGATCCGTATTTGAGACAGCAGCAGATCAGCCTGTTGGTCGGGTGAGAGCATGGCCAGCGCCGTGGTCACCTGTGATTTGGACTGCGCAAGCGCGCGCCCAACTTTTCGGCCCTCATCCGTCAAAATCACGCGCATGGCGCGTGCGTCGGCGGGGTCTGGTGCGCGCGCAACAAGGCCCTTTCGTTCCAGCGCGGCGAGCGTATCGGCGATGGTTGGCGGCGATACGGCCAGATGAGCGGCGATTTCCTTGGCGCGTAGGCCACCCGCCCGTTCCGCCAGCAAGGCCAAGGCCTGCGCCTGTGTCGGGTTGAGACCCGCCTTGCCTGAGGCCATCCAGAGGTCAGACCGCAGGACGAGTGCGATTCTCTCGAACCCCTCGCGCAGGCGCGCCGTGATGGAATCGGGTGTTTCGGCTTTGCTCATGACATATGAATAGGAGTCCTAATTATTATTGTCAAGCCAAATTTCGCCGCCGCAAAGCGCGTCAGCGAAGCTGGTGCGTGATGCGCCCGATGCTCTCAGACCACCGGGCTCTTGCCGCCATCCACATTGATCGCGGTGCCGCTGATGAAGCCGCCCTGTTCGCTCGCCAGCAGCAGCGCCAGCGCAGCAAATTCCTCGGCCTTGCCGATGCGCCCGAGCGGCACGGCCTTGCCCTGTTCGGCCTTCCACTCATCCCAGGAGATGTTGCGCTGTTCGGCGGCATGCCGACGGACCCATTGGTCGCTTTCGATAATGCCGACCAGCATGGCATTCACCAGCACATTATAGGGGGCGAATTCGCTCGCCATCGCCTTGGTCAGCGCCATGCCGGCGGCACGCGAGACTGACGTCGGCGTGGACCCCGCCAAGGGGGCCTTGGCGCCGATATTCAGCACATTGATGATGCGCCCCCATTTGCGGTCCCGCATGGCGGGCAGGGCAAGCCGGCAAAGCCGGATGGCGGCGAAAAGCTTCAGGTCCAGATCATCCTGCCAAAGCGCGTCCGATACCTCGAGGAACCCGCCACGTTGCGACGTGCCGGCATTATTGATCAGGATATCCACCTGACCGAGCCCCTTTACCGCTGCCGCATAGGCAGCTTCGCAGCCCTCAGCCGTGCGGATATCGGCGGCAATGGCGGCAACCTTGGCGCTGGGCGCGGCGGCGCGGATTTCGGCCTCCGCCTTGGCCAGGCTTTCCGCCCCGCGCGCGACGATCGCGACATGCCCGCCCGATTCAGCGAACATCTTGGCCATGGCAAGCCCAAGGCCCTTTGAGCCGCCGGTGATAAGCGCGGCGCGCCCGTTCAAGGTGATATTCATGGATCGCTCCCCCAATGAAGGCGCGCATCCTGCCGCAACTGGGGCAAGACGCAAACCGGAAGGGAGGGGAAAGCTGGGGCGACCAACGGGACTCGAACCCGTGACATCCAAGACCACAACCTGGCGCTCTACCAACTGAGCTATGGCCGCCACCAACGGGGCTGAGATAGGCCCGGGCGCGGGGCGCCGTCAACCGCGAAGCCTTGGGTTGCGCGGGGGCGGCGCGAAATGTCACTATGGGTCAATGTCTTCCGCCAACCCCGCCCGTTCCTTGGCCCTTCCCATTGCGCTGGTCATTACATGCGCGGTCTGCGGCGCCATGCTCGCCACGGGGTTGCGCCAATCCTTTGGCCTGTTCCTGGCACCCATGACCGCCGAACATGGCTGGGCCGCGCGAGACTTTGCCTTTGCCATCGGCCTGCAGGTGCTGATCAATGGGCTGAGCCAGCCCTTCATGGGCCAGCTTGCGGATCGCTTCGGTGGCCGGCGCGTGGTGATGGGCGGCGCGGTGCTGTACTGTATCGGCATATTGGGCATGGCGCTGTCGGATTCTGTGCTGCCCTTCACCTTCTTTGCCGGCTTCATCATGGGCATGGCGGTCTCGGCCGCGGGCATGCCGACCATTATCGCGAGCCTCACGCGCATGTTGCCGCCGGAAATGCGCGGGCGCGCGACCGGGCTTGGCACGGCGGGCTCCTCGGCCGGGCAGTTTCTGGTGGTGCCGCTGGCGGGCTTCGCCATTCAGGGCTTTGGCTGGCAGGGCGCGCTTTTCGCCATGGCGATTGCGACGCTGTTTATGATCCCGCTTGCCTTGCCGCTGGCCGATAAGCAGCCAGCGCCCGCGCCGGGTGTGGCAGCGGATAATGAAACCGCACGTTCCGCCATGGGCCGCGCTTTGCGTGACCCGAGCTTTTGGTATCTGTCTTCCGGCAATTTTGTTTGCGGGCTGCATGTATCCTTCCTGACCGTGCATCTGCCGGGCTTTGTGCATAGCTGCGGCTTGCCGCTTTATGTCGGTGCTGGCGCCATTTCCATGATCGGGCTGTTCAACATTATCGGTTCGCTCGCAGCGGGTGAGCTTTCACAACGCTGGAAGCGGCGCGAATTGCTGGTGGGGATTTTCGCCGCGCGCGCGGTGCTGATGACAGTGTTCTTGCTGGCCGAAAAAACCGCGCTGAATGTGATGATCTTCTCGGCCCTCATGGGTCTGCTCTGGCTTTCCACCGTGCCGCCAAGCCTTGCCCTTTGCGCGCGTAATTGGGGCTTGCGGTGGCTGGCGACAATTTTCGGCATGGTCTTTGTCAGCCATCAGATTGGCGGCTTCACCGGGGCCTTCCTGGGCGGGATTATTTTTGACCGCACCGGTTCTTATGATCTGATGTGGGTGATTGGCATTCTGGCCGCGGTCTTCGCCGCTGTGATCCATATTCCCGTGCGTGACGGCCCGCGCGCCCAGCCCGCGACGGCCTGATTTTCCTCGAGAGGGTTTTCCATGCGCCTTGCCCTGATCCATGCGCTGCGCCATTCGCCGCCGCCGATTGAAGCCGCCTTCGCGCGGCTTTGGCCCGGCCAAACGCTGATGAATTTATTGGATGACAGCCTTTCCGCCGATCTGGCGCGTGAAGGCAAGCTCACGCCGCGCATGACAGAACGGTTCTTGACCCTGGCACGCTATGCCGCTGGCACCGGGGCGGATGGCATTCTGTTCACCTGTTCTGCCTTCGGCCCCTGCATTGAAGCCTGCGCGCGTGATCTGGCGCCGATGCCGGTGCTGAAACCGAATGAGGCGATGATCGAAGAAGCCATTACCAAGGGCAAGCGCATCGGGCTTTTGGTGACTTTCGCCGGCACGATCCCTTCCATGATCCCGGAATTCCCGCCGGGCATTACCGTGGTGCCGAAACTCGCCGAAGGTGCGCTCGCTGCCCTGGATGCGGGTGATGTGGCAACGCATGACCGGCTGGCCGCCGAAGCGGCGCGCGATTTGGCAGATTGTGATGCCATCGCGCTTGGCCAATTCAGCCTGGCGCGCGCCAAGTCTTTGGTAGAACAAGCCACTGGCAAGCCCGTGCTGACCACGCCCGATAGTGCGGTGTTGAAGCTGAAGCGGTTGCTTCAATAAACGCGCACTAAACCGGCAGGCTTGCCACCGCGATCAAGCCGCCCTCAGGCCGGTTCTGCAGCACCACATCGCCGCCATGGCCGCGCAGAATATTGCGCGCGATGGTCAGCCCAAGACCCGTGCCGCCGGTTTCACGATTGCGGCTGGCTTCCAGGCGGCGGAAGGGGGTGAATACTGCCTCCAGCTCTTCCTCGGGAATGCCGGGGCCTTCATCGGCGATGGTCAGGCGCACCTGGTTGGGAGTTTCTTGCGCGAGTGTAAGCTGCGCCGCGCCGCCATAATTCAGCGCATTGGCGACCAGATTGGCGATGGCGCGCTTAAGCGCCAGGGGCTTGGCGCGGATGACAAGCTTTTCCGGCCCCTCATAGCTGATCTTTTCCGCCCGATCGGGATGCGCATCACTCGCCTCATCCGCCACGGTGCGGCAAAGCGCCGCGATATCCATCTGCGTTGCCGGTTCCGTTGCGGCATCATCGCGCGCAAAGGCAAGCGTGGCGCCGATCATCGCTTCCATCTCATCCAAATCAGCGAGCATTTTGCGGCGCTGTTCATCATCATCCATGAATTCCGCGCGCAGTTTCAGCCGCGTGATCGGGGTGCGGAGATCATGGCCAATGGCGGCCAGCATTTGCGTACGATCCGCCACAAAAAGCCGGATGCGCGCGGCCATTTCATTGAAGGCGCGGGCTGCGGTGGCAACCTCGGTCGGGCCGTTTTCGGGCAGGGGCGGCGCATTCACATCGCGCCCGAGCCTATTCGCCGCCTCTGCCAAAAGCCGCACGGGGCGCATCAGCCGCGCCACCGCCCACAGGATCAGCAAAACCGCCGCCAGCGTCATGCCGAAAAACGCCGCGAGGAAAGTATCCGAATGCCAAGGCCTGGGCGGCGGCAGGGAGGCACGGAGATTAAGCCAGGGCCCATCAGGCAGGCGGAGCGAAGCGGCAAACCCGGCCGAGCCCAGCTCTGCAATGCGGATTTCGCGTGGGCGCAGCCTTGGCGGGCCAGAGGCCAGCAGGTCCAGGCGAAACAGCCGCAGGATTTGCGGCGATACGGGTGGTGCGCCCACGCGCACAATCGGCGCCAGATCCAAATCCACCGTCAGCCCTTCGGGCAGATCAAGATCGGCGATGATTTGCGCGCGCCGATCCGGCGCCGAAAGCACGGCAGCGCGCCAGGCGCCCAAGCTTCGCCCCGCGATTTCGCGCGCCTGGACAAAGCGCTGAAGGTCCACGCGATCCAAAGCATGGATGGTGAGCCCCGCCGCCTGCACCAGCATCAGGGCGACAATCAGGGCGACCGCCGTGCGACCGCCCAAGCTGCCAGGCCACCAGCGCCGCCGCACGGGGGCGGCGGCAGGGGTGGCTTCAGCCACGATCCACCGTGGTGGCCAGCACGTAGCCGCCGCCGCGCACGGTTTTGATCAAGGCAGGGTTGCGGCCATCATCTTCCAGGCGTCGGCGCAGCCGCGATACCGCGACATCAATAGCGCGATCATAGGGCCCGGCCTGCCGGCCACGCAGCAAATCCATCAGCATGTCGCGCGTCAGCACCCGATTGGGCCGGTCAAGCAGAACCAGCAGCAATTCATATTCCCCTCCGGTCAGGGGTACCTCCACCCCATCGGGATTAAGCAATCTCCGACGCGTGGGTTCCAGAGTCCAGCCGGAAAACTTGATCAGCTTGGCGGGCGGTTCCTTGGCCGCAGTGCCATCGCCAGTGGCGCGGCGCAGCACGGCGCGGATGCGTGCCAGCAATTCGCGCGGGTTGAAGGGCTTGGCCAAGTAATCATCGGCGCCGAGTTCCAGCCCCACGATGCGATCGGTTTCTTCCCCCATCGCGGTCAGGATCACGATGGGCACATCGGATTGCGTGCGCAGCCAGCGGGCGAAATCAAGCCCCGGTTCGCCCGGCATCATGAGGTCCAGCACCACAAGATGATAGCGCCCAAGCGGCCAAAGCTTGCGGGCTTCACGCGCATCGCGCGCGGCACTGACGCGCAGGCCCTGTTTTTCGAGGAAGCGCGAGAGAAGATCGCGGATTTCGCGATCATCATCAACGATCAGGATATGCGGTGCGTTTTCCATGCCCTGTTACATTAGTGCCTTTGTGCCGCCATGCATCAGCCGATGTTGCGGAATGTATCCGGGGCGGTGCCCGTTGCTCTTCGTTTCACTTTGCCATGCCTAACATCTTTTGCCAGCAATATTTGCCAACCATTATTCCAAACATCGGAACAGGGTCAGACCTGCCCCCAACTCACCCGGCCCTGTCTTCGTTGATGCGCCCTGGCCTGCCCGCCGGGGCGCATTTTTTTGTGCATGCTCACACCGGCTGCAAGGGGCGATGCGGCCCGGCAGGCGGCAGGATGATGATGGGATCACCCATGCGTAGCAGGCCGCCTTGCAGCACAATCGCCATGACGCCCGATTTGCGGATCAGCCCGCCCGCGGCGTCGCGCCCGAGCATGGCCGCCATCAGACCAGGGCGGAAATGATCAAGCTGGGCGCAGGGGTTGCGCAGCCCGGTGACTTCAATGATCGCCTCTCTCCCCAGGCAAAGCCTTGTGCCGGTGCCAAGGCCAAGCAGGTCAAGGCCGCGCGTGGTTACATTTTCCCCGATATCGCCGGGGTTTAGCGCAAAACCCTGGGGCGCGAGTTCTTCGAAGATTTCAGCGTGCAGCAAATGAAGCTGGCGCAGATTGGGCTGCGATGGATCACGCGCAACGCGGGAGCGATGCCTGACCGTAACGCCGGCATGCGCATCGCCCTCCACGCCAAGCCCGGTGAGAAGTTGCAGGCTTTCCACCGGCTGCTTGCTGAAGCGATGCGCGCCATCACGGGCAAGGGCCTGGATGTAGGGCGCGGTCATGCGCGGCCTTCCGGCCAGAGCGTTGCGAGCTTGCCGATCAACCCGGCGGTGGAGCCATCATGCGGCCTTTGTGGCGCGCCAGCGCTGAGTTCCGGCAGGATGACGTTGGCAAGTTGCTTGCCAAGTTCCACCCCCCATTGATCAAAGGGATTGATGCCCCAAAGCGCGCCAAGCACCGCGACCTTGTGTTCATACAAGGCCACCAATTGGCCAAGGGTGAAGGCATCCAGCCGCGGCAGCAGCATGGTCACACTTGGCCGATCACCAGGGAAGACGCGATGCGGCAGCAGGCGCGCAATCTCAGCCTCCGCTGCGCCGGCTTTACGCATCTCAGCGGTGACCGCAGCTTCATCCTTGCCCATCAGCAGCGCTTCGGCCTGCGCCAGACCATTGGCGAGAAGTTTGCGATGGCTATCGGCATGGGCATGATCAGGCCGCGCCACCAGAATGAAATCCACAGGCACGGGTGTGGTGCCCTGATGCAGCAATTGCATGAAGGAATGCTGCGCATTGGTGCCTGGTTCACCGAACACCACGGGGCCTGAGTCACGGTTCAAGGCAGCACCGGAAACAGCGACACGCTTGCCCAGGCTTTCCATTTCAAGCTGCTGCAGATGCGCCGGCAAGCGCGCGAGGCGTTCATCATAAGGCAGCACGGCGCGGCTTGGATATCCAAGCCCATTCACATGCCAGATTTCGACCAAGGCCAGCAGCACCGGCAGGTTTTGCGCGAGTGGCGCATCACGGAAATGCTGATCCATCACGCGCGCACCAGCCAGCAGCCGCGCAAAAGCGTCCCAACCAAGCGTCAGCGCCAGTGACAGCCCAATCGCACTCCAAAGCGAAAACCGCCCGCCCACCCAATCACGAAAGCCAAAGACGCGATCAGGTGAAATCCCGAAAGCGCTGGTCGCGGCAAGATTGGTGGAAAGCGCGGCCATATGCTGCGCAGCACCAGCTTCCCCTAGCGCTGCGCTGAGCCATTCGCGCGCCAGCCCGGCATTCGCCATGGTTTCCTGCGTGGTGAAGGTTTTGGAGGCCACCAGCACCAGCGTGCGCGTAGGATCAAGCCTGGCCTCAATCTCCGCCCAGGCATGGCCATCCACATTCGCCAAATAATGCCCGCGCAGCGGTGCATCAGGAGTCCACAAGGCGCGCGCCACCATGGCCGGGCCAAGATCAGACCCGCCAATGCCGATATTCAGCACATCAGTGAAGCGTTCACCCTTGGCGGTAAGAATGCGCCCTTCATGTATCGCACGCGTGAATTCTTCCATGCGTGCGCGCACCGAAAGCACTTCGGGCATGACATTTTCAACGCCGGCACGGAATTGATCTTCAGGCGCGGCGCGCAGCGCCATATGCAGCGCGGCGCGGCCTTCGGTTGCATTCACTGCCGCGCCGCCGAATAGCCGCGCGCGGAAGCCCGCGACATCGCGCGCTTCGGCCAATGCAAGCAGCGCCTTCAGCACCTCATCCGACAGCGCGGTTTTGGAAAAATCGAGCAGCACATCGCCCGCCTCGCGCGAAAACCGTGCGAAACGATCCGGATCGGCGGCGAAAAGCGGGCGAATGGCCGCGGCATCCGGCCGAGCCGCCAAAGCCATCAGCGCCGCCCAGGCGGCTTCAGATTTATCCCCTGCCATGGTTGAACCGTTTCACGCCTCCGCGGCGGGACTATGGCAGAAGGCGGGGCGCTTTAGCCATGCCGCTGCACGCGTACCGGCGCCAAAATGGCGGCACCAAGCGCGAGGAAGATGATCACGGTCGCAATCCCCCAGGCCTGGCTGCCGGAGGCCTGTGTCGCCAGCGCAACCGCCGCCGGCCCCAGAAAGCCCGTGATGCGCCCGGAAAGCGCGAAAAGCCCGAAATGCGCCGTCACTTCTGCGGGCGGGGCCATATGGGCCATCAGCGTGCGTGATGCCGCCTGGGCCGGACCCATGAAAAGCCCAAGCGCCAGCGCCAAGGCCCAGAACAGGGTTTTGTCATTGCTCAGCAGCAGGAAACTGCCGAGCAGAATCATGGCGCCAAGCGCGACCAGGATCGTGGTCTTGGCGCCCAGCCGATCCTCAATCAGCCCGAAGCCCGCGGCGCCCAGCCCCGCCGTGACATTCATGGCAATGCCAAACATCAGAATTTCCTCAAACCCCATGCCATGCACGCCGGCGGCGTAAATCGCGCCGAAGGCAAAGAGCGTATTGAGGCCATCGGTATAGAACAGCCGCGCGATCAGAAACCGCGCCATGGCCGGGCGCTGGGGCAGGCTGCGCAGGATGCCGATTGTCTCAGCCAGCCCGGCGCGCATGGCCGCCCGCAGCCCAGGGCGTGGCCCGGCAGGGTCGGGCAGGGCAAGCAGCACCGGCCAGCCAAAGACCAGGATCCAAACCGCCACCAGCAGCGCCGTGGCGCGCACATGTTCCGCCGCGCCGCGATCAAGGCCAAAGGGGGATGGGTTGGGCTGAATGAACAGCACCAGCGCGAGAGCAAGGCAGGCAAGCCCGCCCGCATAGCCAAGCCCCCAGGCGAGGCCCGAAAGCCTGCCCATGCGTTCTTCCGGCACCAGGCCGGGCAGCATGGCATTGTAGAAAACCGTGCCAAGTTCAAAGGCGATGGTGGCAAGGCCGATACAGATCAGCGCGTAAAGCGCATCTGCGGGATCGGGCCGGGCGAACCAGATCAGCGCCGTGAAGCTTGCGGTCAGCAGCGTGCAGATCGCCAGCATGGCGCGCCGGCGCCGCCCCTGATCCGCAACGGCGCCCAACAAGGGCGAAAGCAGCGCAATGGCAAAGGCAGCGAGGGTTTGCATCCAGCCCCATTGCGCCTGACCCGTTACCGGATCGGGCGCGATGCCTTGCGTGAAATAGGCCGCGATGACGAAGGTCGAAACCACTGTCGGAAAGCCGCTATTGGCCCAATCATAAAGCGCCCAGGCAAAAGCCTTGGTCCGGCCTGGGGCTTCCGCCACCTGCGTTATTCCATGATCCCCTTGGGGCCGCGCGCAATGGCAACCGCACCGGTGCGCGAAACCTCGGCCAGGCCAATCGGGCGCATCAGGGCGACAAAGGCATCGATCTTGTCGGCATTGCCGGTCATCTCAAGGACGAAGCTTTCCGTGGTGGCATCCACCACGCGCGCGCGGAAAGCATCTGCCAGACGCAGCACTTCCATGCGGTTTTCGCCGCGGCCAACAACCTTGATCAGCGCCAATTCGCGCGTCAGATGCGGGCCTTCGATGGTGAGGTCCGAGACCTTATGCACCGGCACCAGCCGATCCAATTGCGCCTTGATTTGCTCGATCACCATATCCGTTCCGCTGGTGACGATGGTGATACGCGAAATCCGTCCGGTTTCATCCACTGGTGCGACCGTCAGGCTATCAATATTATAGCCGCGGCCGGAGAATAGGCCGATCACGCGCGCCAGCACGCCCGCTTCATTTTCAACAAGCACAGCAATGGTCGCGGCACGTTGGCCGTTTTTCAGATCAGACATTGCAGTGCTCCTCAGACCAGGACCTTGCCTTCATCGGTAACGCCAGCAACGCCACCTTCCTGGCCCGGGCCAAGGATCATTTCATTATGCGCCGCACCTGATGGGATCATCGGGAAGCAGTTTTCATCCTTCGCCACACAGATATCCGCGATCACGGGCTTGTCTATCGCAATCATCTCCCGGATGACGCGATCCAGATCATCAATGCCTTCAGCGCGCATGCCAACTGCGTGGAAGCTTTCCGCAAGCCTCACGAAATCCGGCAGCGACGCCGAATAGCTTTCGGAATAGCGCCCGCCATGCAGCAATTCCTGCCATTGCCGCACCATGCCCATATATTCATTGTTCAGAATGAACACCTTCACCGGCAGGCGATATTGCGCAAGCGTGCCCATTTCCTGAATATTCATCAGGATCGAAGCCTCACCAGCGATATCAATCACCAGCGCATCCGGATGCGCGATCTGCACGCCCATCGCCGCCGGCAGACCATAGCCCATGGTGCCAAGCCCGCCCGAGGTCATCCAGCGATTGGGCTTGTCAAAGCCGAAATATTGCGCGGCCCACATCTGGTGCTGGCCGACTTCGGTGGTAATGAAGGTCTCACGCCCCAATTCGCGCGTGATGTCATAAAGCCGCTTCACCGCATGCTGCGGCTTGATGATCTTGCTTTCCTGGCGATAGGCCAAGCATTGCTTGCCACGCCATTCATCAATCTGGCGCCACCAGGCGGCAAGTGCGGGCTTGTCCTGCGCCGCTTCATCCGCCTTCCAGGCTTCGATCATGGCGGTCAGCACCGCGCCCGCATCACCCACAATCGGCACATCCACCGCGACATTCTTGTTGATCGAAGACGGATCAATATCCGCATGGATCTTCTTTGAAGTCGGTGAGAAGGCATTGAGCCGCCCTGTCACGCGGTCATCGAAGCGCGCGCCGATATTGAACATGACATCGCAGCCATGCATCGCAAGATTGGCTTCATAAGTGCCGTGCATGCCAAGCATGCCGAGGAATTGCGGGTCCTCCGCCGGATAGGTGCCAAGCCCCATCAGCGTATTGGTGCACGGCATACCTGTCATGCGCACGAATTCACGGAGCAAGCGCGATGCTTCCGGCCCGGCATTAATCACGCCGCCGCCGGCATAGACAATCGGGCGCCGTGCGCGCTTCAGCAGGCGCACCGCTTCACGGATGGCCTTGGCATCGGGTTCGGTGCGCGGGCGATAGGAACGATGGCTTTGCGTGGTCGCTTCCCGATAAGGCGCCTTGTTGATCAGGATATCCTTCGGCAGATCAATCACCACCGGGCCGGGGCGGCCGGATTTCGCGACGTAAAACGCCTCATGCATCACGCGAGCCAAGTCTTCGGATTTCTTGACCAGATAATTATGCTTGGTCGCGGGGCGCGTGATGCCGGTGGTATCGGCTTCCTGGAAGGCATCATTGCCGATCAGATGGGTCGGCACCTGGCCGGTCAGGCAAATCACCGGCACGGAATCCATCAGCGCATCCAAAAGCCCCGTCACGGCATTGGTGGCACCGGGGCCAGAGGTCACCAGCACCACGCCAACCTTCCCGGTGGAACGCGCATAGCCTTCCGCCGCATGCACCGCCGCCTGTTCATGGCGCACCAGAATGTGGCGAATGGCGTTTTGCTGGAAAATCGCGTCATAAATCGGCAGCACCGCGCCGCCGGGATAGCCGAAGATCACCTCAACGCCGTTATCCTTCAGCGCGCGCAATACGACCTCGGCACCCGACATGGTCAGGGCGTCAGAGGCGGGCGGGGCTTGGGTCGCGGCGGACATGGGTGACTTCCTTCATGAAAAGCGACCGGCCCCAAAGGTTCAGGGCCGGCGAGGAGGGGCCTGTTAGACGCTTGCCCAGGGGGCGTCAACGGAAAAAATCAAGAAATGCGAAAAATTTAGCTGATTCACTTTCCGAAAATTGCGTCAAATCCTCAAATCGCGCATTTATGATATAGGTACGCTCGGGCGAGGCCAGTTCATGGTGGCGGAACCAGGTGGCTTGCCGCTTGGTATATTGCCCGGTCGCGAGGATAGCGCGGGCGGAGGCTTCGTCCGCGGTGAGCTTCCCGGCCAGCATGGCGGAGATTTCCGGCACGCCATGGGCGCGCATGGCGGGCAAGGCGGGGTCAAGGCCTTGGGCCAATAGGGCGCGCACTTCGTCCACCGCGCCGGCCTGGATCATGGCCGCCCAACGCCGGGCGATGGCAGCGCGCAATTCCGCCCGTGGCGGGTCCAGCAATATGGCGGCGAAGCGCCAGGGGGCGGGGGCGGCGCTGGCTTCCGCCTGCCAAGCCGCAATGCCGCGCCCGGTGCCGCGCCAGACCTCCCAAGCGCGGGCGAGGCGCTGGCTGTCGCTCGGCCTGAGGCGTGCGGCGGAGGTGGGGTCTTCGGCCGCGAGCCGCGCATGCAGGGCGGCCGGGCCTTCTTCGGCCAGAAGCCGGCGGGCTTCTTCCCGCGCGGGCGCGGGGATGGGCGGGATGGCGGCGATGCCCTGCGTCAGCGCCGCGCAATACATGCCCGTGCCGCCGCAAATGATGGGTAGCCTTCCGGCGGCGCGGACCTCGTCCATGGCCTTGAGTGCCGCATCGCGCCACCATGCAACAGAAGCGGCCTCGGCGGCTGCGCGCATACCGTAGAGCAAATGCGGCGCGCGGGCTTCATCCGACGCGCTCGGCCGGGCGGTGATGATGTGGAGTTCCCGATAAAGCTGCATGCTATCGGCGTTGATGATGGCGCCGCCGAGGCGTTCCGCTATGGCAAGCGCAAGGGCGGATTTGCCGGACGCCGTCGGGCCAACCACGAATAAACCCTTTGGTTTTGAAGCGGCCGATTCACTGCTCCGGTCATTCGACCTCCGCAGATCGGACGCTTGAGGTTGAATCTCGTTCATGGCGCGGGCATAGGCCCCTTATGGAAAAGGTTTTGACCCTGATCGCGCCGCGCGGCGCGCTTGCCCCGGAATATCAGGCCAAGGTTGCCGCTGCGCTGCGGGACGCGGGCGCTGAGCTTGGCGCAGTGGCGCCGCTTGCTGCGCAGGAAGCCGCCGATATCCCCTTTGCCGGCCTGCCGCTGGAGATTGCCGATCGCACTGCGCGCAGCGTGCTGGAAGGCAGCCCGGTGGATGCCATCGCGCAGGATGCGGCGGGGCGGCGCAAACGCCTGCTGATCGCCGATATGGACAGCACCATGGTCACCAGTGAGACGCTGGATGAGCTGGCGGGTGAGGCTGGGCTCAAGGAAGAAATCTCGGCCATCACGCGCCGGGCCATGAATGGCGAATTGGATTTCGAAGGCGCGCTGCGGGAGCGTGTGGGCATGCTGAAGGGCCTGGCACTGGAAGCGCTTGAGCGCACCTGGGCCAGCACCGCGCTGATGCCGGGGGCCGAGGAATTGGTCGCGACCATGCGGGCCCATGGCGCGCGCTGCGCCCTGGTATCCGGCGGCTTCACCTTTTTCACGGGCCGGGTCGCGGAACGGCTCGGCTTTCATGAACACTACTCCAATACCCTGCTGCATGAGGGCGGCCGCCTGACCGGCCAGGTGGGCAAGCCCATTCTGGGGCGCAATGCCAAGCTGGTTACGCTGAAGCGCCTGGCAGCGGAAGAAGGGATTGATCTGGCGGCGAGCCTGGCCGTGGGCGATGGCGCGAATGATCTGGACATGCTGGGCGCCGCTGGGCTTGGCGTGGCCTTCAAGGCCAAGCCCGTGGTGGCGGCCGCCGCGCGGGCGCGGGTGGATCATGCGGATTTGCGCGCGCTTTTGTTTGCGCAGGGGTATCGGGAGGAGGCGTTTCGGCGGGTGGTTTGAGGCTGGGGAGGTTCCGCCCGCCCGGCTTCAGCCCGGCTGAACACCCACAACGCGCACCGCTTCACGAACTTTTCGGCGCTGGGCTTCGATCACCTCGGCCAGTTCCGTACCTGATCCGTGCCGTGCGACGATGCCGGCCTGCTGCAAGCGATCCGCCGTTCCTGTTTCGGTGAGTATAGCCGCGACAAGGGACGCAAGGCTGTTGCGCTGATTTTCTGGCATGCCCTTCCAGCCGAATAGACCTGTGAAGGGATCGTAGCGCAGCTCCTCGAAGCCGGCCTCGGCCATGGTGGGCACATTTGGAAGGGCCGGTGCGCGCTGGCTGGATGTCACAGCCAAGGGGCGGATTTTGCCCTCTCGGATGCTGCCGAGCAGTGGCGTCAGGGGCAGTATCGCGAAGTGAAGACGCCCTGCGGCAAGGTCGAGTACTGCGGGCGGTGAGCCTCGGAAGCCAACGAAGCTGGCCTGAAGCCCGCGACGGTTCAGAAACAACCGCATATCAAGTTCCGCATAGCCCGGCACGGAGTTCCAGTTCAATTCACCGGACCTTGCCTGCATCAGGCGGATGAGGGCGCCCAAATCCGCCGCAGGCAGGTCCGCATGCGTCACCAGACAAAGGAATTCGCTTCCCGCAATGGCAACCGGGACAAGATCGCTATCCGGATCATAAGGAAGGCGACCATTGAAGGTGTAAGGCACTGTGCTCGCCATCCCGGTGGCACCAAGCAGCAGGCTTTCGCCAGCCCGCGCCGCCGCATGGGTTTGGGCGGCAAGGACAGAACCCGCGCCCGGCCTGTTGTCCACCGGAAAGGCTTGGCCAAGGCGCTGACTGAAGCCATCCGCCAGAAGCCGCGCGAGAAGGTCAATCCCAGAACCTGGCGCCCCTGAATTGACCAAGCGAACCGGCCTGTCTGGCCAGGGCCGCTCGCCCTGGGCGAAAGGCCGCGTGGGGGCCAGCAGCAGGCCTAAGCCGCCGGCAAGTGCGGTGCGCCTGTCGAATATTGTATTCATCATGTTGTCTCTCCCTTTTGGTTGGCGCGTCGCGGTGGCCGCCGACCGGCCCCGGGGCGCGCAAAAACCTGATGCGAGTCAACGACCCGCGACAGCAGAAGAAGCAGGGTTTCGCCTTCCGCCTCGGACAAAGGCGACAGAAGGCGCCGGGCGACATCGCGGACCGGGCCGGCCATTTCGGCCCGTAGCGCCGCGCCGGCAGGGGTGAGCGAGAAGGCATTGGCGCGACGATCAGCCGGGTTTGGTTCCCGCCGCACCAGACCGCGCGCTTCAAACAATGTCAGCGCCTGGCCGGTCGAGGTCGCGTCAATGCCGATCGCGGCCGCGAGCCAGTTGCGATCCTTGCCGGGGGTGGCGCTGATTTGGGCAATTAGGGCGACCTGCCAGGGCATCAGGCCGAAGGGTGCCAGCGCCTCGCTCTGTAGGGTTGCGGCAATCTGCCAGAAACGACGCGCCAGGTATTGCGGGACCTTCCGATGAAGGTTCGGCACGGGCATTTCGGGCACTGCGGGGGTAGATTGGGTCATAAGCGAAGAATACTTCTCATAAATACGGCGAGTCAAGAAGAATTCTTCGCAATTCGTGTTTTGTTTGAGGTTCGGCACGGTATCGGGTCTTCGATGGCAACCCAGGGGTATCGGATGGGTGAGCTTGGGCGGGGGCGGTGAGGCTGCGGGGCCGCGCACCGGCACAGAAAAGCGTTGACAGCGGTACTACCTGGTATTACCAGGGAGTCATGACAGTGAAGTCTTCCATCTCGCTCGGCGACGAGCAGCACGCTTTTGCCAAGACGCTGGTTGAAGCCGGGCGTTTCCCGAGCATGAGTGCCGTGTTGCAGCAAGGGATCGAACTTCTCCGTCAGCAGTTGGAAACTGAAGCGATGGAACGCGCGGCGCTCGCGGAGGTGCTGAAGCAACGGCGCGCGGGCGGGTTCATCTCCGGCGACAAGATGGATGAGCGCATCGCGGCAATGCTGGCACGCAAGCGCCAGGCCCATGCCGTACAGGATTGAGTTTGCCGAAGCGTCTGAGCGCGATCTTGAACTGATTTTTGATCATCTGTTCGAAAGCTATCTGGGCTTCGGTGAAAGCACCGTCCATGCCCTGGAACATGCGGCAGAGCGCATCTGGGATATTCGCGCCGCCGCCGAAGGCCTGACGCTATTTCCAGAACGTGGCACAGCGCGTGCGGATATCCTGCCTGGTCTTCGCTTCATGGTGATGCAGCGCGCGATCTATTGGTATGATGTTGATGACGAAGCGCAGGCGGTCCGGGTGCTCGGGATATTTTTCGGCGGGCAGGATCATATTCGCCGCATGCTGATCAGGCTGTTGGGGCCGGCCCCCTCAGGCCTCACGTAAAGATTGACCAGAACATCCGCGCACTCGTGATCGCCAGAAACACCGCAAAGGCGCGCTTCAGCACCAAGGGTGGGATGCTATGCGCCAACTTCACGCCCCAAGGTGTTGCGATGATGGAAGTGGGTGCAATCAGCGCAAAGCCGATCAGGCTGACATAGCCAAGCGAGAAGGGCGGCACGCGCGGATCGCTCCACCCGCCCCAGATCAGACCGATGGTCGCTGGAATGGCGATGATCACGCCAAAGGCTGATGCGGTCGCGACCGCGGCGCGGATCGGGTAGCCCAGCAGGGACAGCAAAGGCACACCCAATGTGCCCCCGCCAATGCCCATCATGGCGCTGACCGAACCAATGCCGAGCCCAAGCGCGGTGCGTGGCGCGCCTTCCGGCACGCGATCGGTCAATTTGAAGTCAAGCCCGGTGAAGCCCATGTTGAAGGCGACCAGCAGGGCAACCAGGGCGAAAATCGCTGTCTGCCCCTCACCCCGCACATAAACCGCGAGCAGCGTGCCCACCACCACGCCGGCCAACATGCTCGGCCAGATGGAGCGCACCAGCGCCATATCCATCGCCCCCGTCGCGCGATGCTTGCGCGCCGATTGGATGGAGGTCGGGATAATGGTGGCGAGCGAGGTCGCAACCGCCACCTTCATCTGCACCGCCTCAGGAATGCCAAAGAGCGGAAAAACATTGAACAGCAGCGGCACAATCACGATGCCGCCACCAACGCCAAGCAGCCCCGCGAGCGTGCCGGAAACCAGGCCCGTCGCCGCCATGGCCAGGGCCAAGGCGCCGAGCCAAAGCGGATCGTTCAAGTAATTCATGTGTTGTCCTTAGTGGCGCTGTGCCGTCCTCAACGAGCGTGGCATAGAACTGTGTGGCTTAGGCGTCACCCCATGGGGACGTGGTTAGGGGATGTTTGCGATGGCTGATGCACGAATCCTGGGCGTTTTGGGCGGCATGGGGCCGCTCGCGAGTGCATGGTTCATGCAGCGCCTGACGCTGCTGACACCGGCGGAGCGTGATCAGGACCATATCCCGACTATCCTGTGGTCTGACCCGCGCGTGCCGGACCGCACCGCGGCGCGTGTTGCGGGCGGGGAAGACCCTTTGCCGGCGCTGCTGCGCGGCATTCGCGGCTTGGAAGCCGCCGGGTGCGGCGCCATCGCCATTCCTTGCAATACCGCGCATGGCTGGTATGGCGGCATGGTTGCTGCGACCAGCCTGCCTATTCTGCATATTGTGGATGCGGCCGCTGCTGAGTTGCGGCGCCTTGGCGTTGCAGGTGGGCGCATTGGCGTGATGGGCACGGCGGGCACACTGGCCATGCGGCTTTATCAGCAAAGGCTCGATCAGCTTGGCTATGAATGCCTGACGCCAAGCGATGCGGAAATGCAAAACCGCGTGACGCCAGCGATCACGGCGGTGAAGGCCAATAAACTTGTGGAATCCTATGAACCGCTGGCGGAAGTGGCGCGCAGCCTGATGGCGCGGGGCGCCAAGGCGGTGGTGCTGGGGTGTACGGAAATTCCGCTTGGCATCGCAGCGGGGCCGGCGCTGCCGTTTCCGGTGGCGGATACGATTGATGCGCTGGCGCGCGCCGCGATTGGTTGGGCGAAACCCTGATAGGCTAATCGCCCGCCAACATCGCCTCCACCATCGGGCGATAAGGCGTGGTGCCATCGCGTGCGCGCAAAGCGCCCGCCGCTGAGGCAAAACGCAGCGCGGCTTCAATCGCCATGCCTTCCGCCATCGCCAGGGCATAGGCGCCATGGAAGACATCGCCCGCGCCGGTGGTATTGGTGGCCTCCACTGGAAAGGCCGGGATTTCCTGCGGCGCTGCCATGCCGGGTGCCAGCCACAGCGTGCCTTTTTCCCCCCGCGTCACGGCAGCGAGCTTCACGGGGCCTGAGGCCAGGGCGCGGCGCATCCCTTCTTCCGGCGCGCAACCAGGCGCGAAATTCTGCAAGCCGGTGACGGAGAAAATCGCGTGATCGACGCGCGGCACCAAATCCACCAGAATGCGTGTTTCGCTTTTCTCGCCATCCAGCACGACGGGCACGCCAAGCCGCCGTGCCTCGGCCGCTGCAACCGCGACACCTTCGGGCCAGCGCGGGTCGCAACAAAGCGCGCCGGCACCCGCAAGGGTTTCCAAGGGCAGCCAGCCAGGGTCTATGCCCAGATCAGCGCCGCGAAAGCCGATAATGGTGCGTTCGCCATGGCGGTCCACCAGCACGGCGGAAACGGGGCTCCGCCCACCCGCCACGCGCTTGAGGCCGGCGGTGCCCACGCCATCCGCTTCCAGGGCGGCGGCGAGCAAGGGCGCGTTCAAATCATCGCCAACCCGCCCCCAGAAATCCGCGCGGCCACCCAAGCGCGTCACTGCAATCGCCGCATTGGCCGCCATGCCGCCGGCATTCAGCACATAGGATCGGGCGGCGATTTTCGCGGGCGGTTGGGGTATATCCTCCACCCGGAACACATGATCGGCGACAACATTGCCAAGGCAGACAACACGCGGCGGGGGAAGGGATGCGGCCATGATGGCGGGTAGCCTGTCACGGCAGGACCGTCTTGGCCAAGTGCCGCGTGAGATTGCGGCGCATATTCTGCTGCTGCGCGATGATGCGCTGGTGCTGAACAAGCCGGCAGGGCTTGCGACACATCGCGGGCCGCGCGGCGGTGCCTCGGTGGAAGATTGGCTGCCGGCGTTGCAAATGGGAAGGCGGCATCTTCCGCAGCCAGCGCATCGGCTGGATCAGGATACGGCGGGCTGCCTGGTGCTGGGGCGCACTAAACCTGCCTTGGCGGCATTGGGTGCCATATTCGCCAAGGGCTTGGCGGCGAAGACCTATTGGGCGGTGGTGCAGGGCGGCCCGGCTGAGGATGTGGGGGAGATCGCCTTGCCCATCCGCAAGATCAGCTCTCGCGCGCAGGGTTGGCGGATGGAAGCGCATGCGGATGGGCTGGCATCGCTCACACGCTGGCGTTGCCTGGGGCGTGGTGCTGGTATGGCCTGGCTGGAATTGGCGCCGCAAACCGGGCGCACGCATCAATTGCGCGTGCATTGCGCGGCGATGGGCTGGCCGATTTTGGGTGATGCGCTTTACGGCGCGGGCGGTGCGGGTGGCTTGCATTTGCTGGCGCGCGCGATTGCTTTGCCGCTCGAGCCACCCTTGCAGGCGGAGGCGCCGCCGCCGCCGCATATGGAAGGGGCGTTGCGTGGATCTGGCTGGCAAGGCGGGTGAAAGCGGTTAGGTTGGGTCTGCTGACGGGAGAAAACCATCATGCCGTTGCGCGGACAGATCATGGGTAGGACAGCGGGAGAGGGGGCTTGGCCTCCGCGCTGGCCTATTTGCGCCGAAGTTGAACCGCAGGGGTTGGGCGCGCGGAGGCTGTTACCCAGGCTGTTGTTCTGTTTTGTCGTGCTTGCCGGCGTATCTTTCTCCAGTATCGCCCTAGCGGAAACTTCGCGCATCGCGGAACCAAATTGGGAAGCCTGTCGCGCAATGTCCGGCGTTGCGACCGTATTAGAAGAACAGCCTCGCCCGGAAGATGCCGTGTTGAATGTGCCGGTCAGAATTGCGGTTTATCCATTAAAATGGACCTATGGGCAAAGACCACTTCGTGTGCTCACACTTACGGCAGGTCGCAGCGAGAGTGAAATGGTTTATCGGGACATTCTGGCCGATATCGAGCGCGAAATCTTTGCGAAAGAATTTGAGTTTCATGTAACATTCCAATCATTCGACCCGAACGATTGGCCACGCGTCTTCCTACAACACGACATCCGCCCTTCGCTACAAAAGCCCGGCACCGATGGTTGGTTTTTGCGTCATATTCTACCTGATCATTATCGTCCGTCACCTATTCGCGGCCCCATTTATGCTGACGAGCGTAGAGGCCGTTATGAGTTCATCTGCTTCGGGAATTGGGAGTGGAGTCGGCCTCGTTGGGGGCCACCAACGCGTGAGCGACTGAGAATTACTTGGGTTGCTGCATCGCGCAACGGGGCAGTAAATGGAACTGGTGTTCGCATCCGTTGCAGGGACATCGATCCCTTGCGCGGGGCGCCTCTGCCGAACCCAACTATGTCTTGCGAACTCGAGCTGTTGGGGCCATTGCATCAGGTCAGAGTCAGGATTGCTTCACCCAGTAACGAAGCCCTGGTGCAGGCCCTTCGCTGGGTGCGCGCCACTTTTCCAAATTTTTGGCCACCTGGATATTTGTGATGAGCCTTGCTTGCCGTGCTGTGATTGGGCAAGGCAAATTGGATATAGCTTCAGCCGCACCCGTCCCGGCTGCGCAGGCTGGCAAGGTGGGTGAAAAGCGTTAGGCTTGCCCTTCAAGAACGGGGGGAAGACCAACATGCTATCTCGCAGACACATCATCACTGGCGCGGCAGGCTTGGTCGCTTTGGGCAGCGCCGCGCCAGCGCGGGCTTGGGAGCCATCGCGGCCCATTCAATTGATTGTTGGCTTCGCACCAGGCGGCGGTGCGGATTTGGCGGCGCGCGCAATTGCCGAGGCTTCTTCGCGCTTTTTTCCGACCCCGATTGTGGTGATGAACCGCCCCGGCGCGGGCGGGGCGATTGCCGCGCAGCAAGTGGCGGGCATGGCGCCGGATGGGCTCAATCTGCTGGTCGGCGGCGGGAGTGAGAGCATCGCCCTGCCGGCCTTTCGGGAGCTTCCCTATGATCCCAAAAAATCCTTCCGCGCCATTATTCGCATCACGCGCCAGCCGCTGCTGATTGTAGCGCGGCGTGGCGGGCGATTCGCTGATTTGCAAAGCGTGATTGAAGCAGCCAAGCGCGCACCAGGCGCCATTCCGCATGCCTCATCCGGCCAGGGTTCGATTTATCATGCGGTGTTTGTGTTGCTGTCGCGTGCCGCGAATATCGAATTGCTGCATGTGCCCTTCACGGGCGGCGCGCCAAGCTTGCAGGCGTTGATGGCGAATACGGTGGAATTGGCGGTACTCGCCCCGGAAGAAATGGCGGGGCTTGCCAATGCCGGGGAAATCCGCCCGCTGGCGGTGGCCTCGGCTGCGCGCATTCCGGGCTATCCCGATGTGCCCACGCTCCGCGAATTGGGCTTTGATGTGGTGATTGAAAACATGAAGGGGCTGAATGCGCCGGCGGGTTTGCCGGATGAGATTTACACCAGCCTGCATGATCGCTTCCGCCAGGGCATGCAGGCGCCGGCCTGGAAAACATTTTTGGACCGCACCGGCGCAATGGATGGCTATCTGGATGGGCCTGGCTATCAGCGCGCCATGGATGATGTGCTGGATTCCCTACGCGCGGCTTTGGCAAGGTAGCGTTACGCCACCGGGATCACGCTATCGCCGGACCTGCCTTCCAGCACCGCATCAAACAGCTTGATCTGTTGCGGCAGGCAGATGGTTTGCAGGTCATACCGTTCCAGCAAGGTCCGTCGCGCGGCCTTGCGGATCGGCTCATAGCGATCCGGGTTTGCCAAGGCTTGCACCACGGTCTCGGCCAGCGCCGCCGTGTCATAAAACGGCACCAGCAACCCATTCACGCCATGTTCGATCACTTCCTGCACGGGCGGTGTCGCTGAGCCAATCACCAGGGCCTCACACCCCATGGCCTCAATCATGGACCAGGACAGAACATAGGGATACGTCAGATAGACATGCGCGCGCGTGATGCGAAATAGCGCGAGCAAAGCCGGGTGCGGAATGCGCCCGGTGAAATGCAGCCGGCTTAAATCAAGCTTGTCGCCCAATTCTTCCAGCAAATGTGCGCGCCAGGGGCGGCCATCCTTGGGTTTTTCGCCATAGCCACGCGCTTCGCCGCCGACCAGCACCACTTGCGCCTGCGGGCGGCGCGCCAGGATTTCCGGCAGGGCGCGCATGAAAACATCAAATCCGCGATAGGGTTCCAGATTGCGGGAGACATAGGTAATCACCTCATCACCGCGCGTGATCACGCTGCCATTGGGCAGTTTCACATGAATGGGGCCATCGGGTGTGGCGACTTCGCTATTCACCCCTTCATGCACCACGGAGATTTTGCGGCGGAAGACTTCCGGGTAGCGCCCGCGCTGGAAATGCGTGGGGCTCACGCCCCAATCCATCGCCTCAAGCGCCGGGGTTTGTGGCAGGTTGAGCAATCGCGTGCGCGCGGCCTCATCCAATTCCACCTGATGCGCCGGGTTGAAGCCGACATCGCCGCCTGAGGTGGTGAAGTGGAATTCGCAATAGTGCAGCAGCTTCGCATTGGGGAAGATATCGGGCAGGAACATGCCTTCCCCCCAGCCCGGATGGCAGCAGATGATATCCGGGCGGAAGCCCTTGCTGCGCAAATCAACCAAGGCCCGCGCGACATTTTGCGCACGCCGCACAGCCGCTTCCATGGGGCGCAGATAGTGATGCGTCTTGTCCCCCGCGCCTTGCGGTTCCGGGTAGCGGATATGGGTGACGCCAGGCAGGGAGATATTCTCCCGCTCACCCAGGCCAATCACGCGCGCGCCGGGACGCGCAGCAATCACCGGCGCCAAGTGGCGATACTGGCCGGGGAAATTCTGGTGAATGAAGAGCGCCTGAACCAAGCCGTCACATCCTGAAGCGAAGCGCCGTTAAATCCGCCATTTGCCAGGCACGCGCAATTGCCCCCTTGGCGGGGCGGCACGAAGCCCCGAGAATGGCGTCCAACCAGGAGAGACACACCCCATGACATTTGATTTCACCGGCAAGAAGGTTTTGGTCGCGGGCGGCAGCCGCGGCATTGGGCGTTCCATTGCGCTGGGCTTTGCCGCCGGCGGGGCCGCGGTTTCCATCTGCGCCCGCGGCGCTGCCGGGCTTGAAGCCACGCGGGCCGAAATCGCCGCCCATGGTGTGCCGGCCCATGCCATGCCCGCGGACCTCGCCAATCAGGCGCAAATCGAAGCTTGGGTGGCCGCTGCGGCGGCGGCGCTCGGCGGCGTGGATGTGCTGGTGAATAATGCCTCGGGCTTTGGCATGGCCGATACGGAGGAAGGCTGGCAGAAAAGCCTGGATGTGGATGTGATGGCGACGGTGCGGGCCTCCCGCGCCGCGCTGCCCCATCTGAAGGCGGCCAAGGGGTGCATTGTGAACACCACCTCCATCTCCGGCCTTGGGCCTTCGGTGCGCACGCCGGCCTATGCGGCGGTGAAGGCGCTGGTGATCAATTACACGGCATCCCAGGCGGCAAGCCTCGCCAAGGATGGCATTCGCGTGAATGCGATTGCGCCTGGTTCCATCGAATTCCCCGGCGGCATGTGGGAAGAACGCAAAACGACCGACCCCACGCTGTATGGGCGCATCCTGGCCAGCATCCCCTTCGGCCGCTACGGCACGCCGGAGGAAGTGGCCAATGCGGCGCTGTTCTTGGCCTCGCCCTTGGCCGGCTGGATCACTGGGCAGACCATTGTGGTGGATGGCGGCCAAACCCTGAGTTGAGGGATGATCCATCGGGTGAATTAAAAACTTCAAAATTATGAGTTGGACAGCTTGCCGGGGCTGGCTTAGTCACTCCGGCAGAGTGCCAGAGGGGTCTGTGAAGGGCCGCCTCAGGTGCCATATCAAAGGGGCGGGCTTCGCCCCCGATCATAGCCAGTAGCGGAGAGAGACATGGACACGAACCAAAGCATGGGCAAATGCCCGGTGATGCATGGCAAGCCAACCGCGGCGCGCTTCAGCACGCGGGCCAATAATGATTGGTGGCCCAATCAGTTGAACCTGCGCATCCTGAGCCAGCAATCCGCCAAATCCAACCCGATGGACCCTGGCTTCAGCTATGCCGAAGCTTTCAAGAAGCTCGACCTGCAAGCGCTGAAGAATGACATTTTCGCGCTGATGACCGTGTCTCAGCCCTGGTGGCCGGCGGATTACGGGCATTACGGGCCCTTCTTTGTGCGTATGGCCTGGCATGCTGCCGGCACTTATCGCACCGCCGATGGCCGGGGTGGCGCTTCCACGGGCGCGCATCGCTTCGCGCCGGAAAATTCCTGGCCCGATAACGGCAATCTGGACAAGGCGCGGCGCCTGCTGTGGCCGGTGAAGCAGAAATACGGCAACAAGATTTCCTGGGCCGATCTGTTCATCCTGGCCGGCAATTGCGCCATTGAATCCATGGGCCTGAAGCCGTTTGGCTTTGGCGGTGGGCGCGTGGATATCTGGGAACCGGAACAGGATATCTACTGGGGCACTGAAGAAACCTGGCTGGATGACAAGCGCTATACGGGCGACCGCATTCTGGAAAACCCGCTCGCTGCCGTGCAGATGGGCCTGATTTACGTCAATCCCGAAGGCCCGAATGGCAAGCCGGACCCGCTCGCCTCTGGCCGCGACATTCGCGAAACCTTCGCCCGCATGGCGATGAATGACGAAGAAACCGTCGCACTGGTTGCCGGTGGCCATACCTTCGGCAAGTGCCATGGCGCTGGCCCCGCAAGCCATGTTGGCCCGGAACCGGAAGCCGCGCCGCTTGAACAGATGGGCTTTGGCTGGAAGAGCAGCTTCGGCACCGGCATGGGTGGCGATGCCATCACCAGCGGCATTGAAGGCGCCTGGACCACCAACCCCACCAAGTGGGACAATAACTACTTCGAGAACCTGCTGAACCATGATTGGGTGCTGACAAAGAGCCCCGCTGGTGCGCATCAGTGGATCCCCGCCAATGGCGCTTTGGCTGATGCCGTGCCCGATGCGCATGATCCCAAGAAGCGCCATGCGCCGATCATGACCACGGCGGATATGGCGATGAAGCTGGATCCGGCCTATGGGCCGATTTCGCATAGCTTCCTGAAGAATCCTGACAAGTTCGCTGATGCCTTCGCGCGTGCCTGGTTCAAGCTGACGCATCGCGATATGGGGCCGAAGGTGCGCTACCTTGGCACGGATGTGCCGAAGGAAGATCTGATTTGGCAGGACCCCGTGCCACCGGTGACACATAAGCTGGTGGATGCCGCCGATATTGCGGCGCTGAAGGCGCAAATCCTGGCGACAGGGCTTTCGGTGTCCGAATTGGTGGCAACCGCCTGGGCTTCTGCTTCCACCTTCCGTGGTTCGGACCGTCGCGGTGGCGCCAATGGCGCGCGCATTCGCCTCGCACCCCAGAAGGATTGGGAAGCCAATCAGCCGGGGCAGCTTGCGAAGGTGCTGGCGGCGCTGGAAGGCGTACAAAAGGCCTTCAATGGCGCAGCGAAGGACGGCAAGCAGGTCTCGCTCGCTGATCTGATCGTGCTTGGTGGCTGCGCTGCGGTGGAAGCGGCGGCGAAGGCGGCCGGCCATGCCGTCACGGTGCCCTTCACGCCGGGCCGTACGGATGCGAGTGCTGCGCAGACCGATGCGGATAGCTTCTCGGTGCTTGAGCCGGAGGCCGATGGTTTCCGCAATTACCGGAAGCTTGCCTATACGGTGAAGGCGGAAGAACAGCTGGTGGATAAGGCGCAGCTGCTGACGCTGACCGCGCCGGAAATGACCGTGCTGGTGGGCGGCATGCGTGCGCTGAATGCCAATGTCGGCCAGGCGCAGCATGGTGTCTTCACCAAGCGTCCGGGCCAGCTGACGAATGACTTCTTCGTCAATGTGCTGGATATGGGCACGGTGTGGAAGGCAGTTTCTGATTCCGCCGATATCTTCGAAGGCCGTGACCGCGCCACCGGCAATGTGAAATGGACCGCGACGCGCGTTGATTTGGTGTTCGGTTCCAACAGCGAATTGCGCGCTTTGTCTGAAGTTTACGCGCAGGACGACAATCAGGCGAAATTCGTGAAGGATTTCGTCGCTGCCTGGAACAAGGTGATGATGCTGGATCGCTTCGACCTCGCCTGAGGTTGCAAGCCGCAACACGGTAACGGGGCGCCGGTCATAAGCCGGCGCCCTTTTTTCGTGCTTGACGCTTGGCAAGGGCCGGGGGACGCTTCACCGCAGTGAAGCCCGTCCTGGGAGAGCGCAGTGCCTGAACCCGATCCCGAAGTCGAATTTGATATCGCGCTGGCGCGCGCCGGTGTGGTTGTGCCACCGGAACGTCGTGCCGCGATGATGGAAGGCTTTCGCGCCTGGCTGGAAATGCGGAAGCTGCTGAATGAACCCATGCCGCTGGCAACCGAACCGGCTTTCGCACTGACCCAGCCAATGGGTCCAAGATGACCGCACCCGTCCCCTCCCTCGCGGAAGCCTCGGCTGGCATTGCCGCCGGGACGCTTTCACCTGTCGCACTGACAGAAGCGGCGCTGGCGCGCATTGCCGCACTTGATCCGAAGCTGAATGCCTTCATCACCGTCACCGCGGATCGCGCGCGCCGCGCGGCGGCAGCGGCTGAGGCGGAAATCAAGGCCGGCAAAAGGCGTGGGCCGCTGCATGGCATCCCCTATGCGCTCAAGGATATCTACGATGTGGCAGGCGTGCGCACCACAGCGCACTCCAAGCTGTTGATTGACAATGTGGCGCGCGAAGACGCTGCCTCCACCGCCAGGCTGGAAGCGGCAGGCATGGTGCTGCTGGGTAAGCTTTCCACGCATGAATTCGCCCGTGGCGGCCCCACTGATGTGCTGCCTTTTCCCAATACGAAGAACCCCTGGAACGCCGCGCATTTCGCTGGCGGGTCGAGCAGCGGTTCGGGGGTCGCGGTGGCCTCTGGCATGGTGGGGCTTGCCATGGGGAGTGATACGGCCGGGTCCATTCGGCTGCCCGCCACGTTTTGCGGCATTGTCGGGCTGAAGCCGACCTATGGCGTCATCAGCCGGCGCGGCGTGGTGCCGCTGTCCTTCACGCTGGATCATGCGGGGCCGCTGACCCGCACGGTCGCAGATTGCGCTTTGGCGATGCAGGTCCTTGCCGGGCATGATCCGGGCGATCCGGGCTCAGCGCGCGAAGCCGTGCCTGATTACAGCGCTGATTTGCGCAAGGGTGTGGCGGGGCTGACGATTGGCCGCGCACGCGCCTATGACATTGAAGCGGGCGTTGATGCGGAAGTCATGGCGGCGGTGGACGCGGCGGCGGAGCAATGGCGCGCGCTGGGGGCCACGATTGTTGACGTTGCGCTGCCGAGCAAGCGGCGCATGGATGCCTGCATTCAGACCATTCTGATCGCGGAAGGTTTCGCCATTCATGGTGAGTGGCTGCGCACCCGCCCGCAGGATTATGGCCGTGTTACGCGCGAACGCCTGATGATGGGCGCTTTCGTCACCGGCAGTGAATATGTCCAGGCGCAGCGGCTGCGCAGGATCATCACGGCTGAGGTGGATGCGGTGCTGGCCGGCTGTGACGCGATTCTATGCGCCGGCAACCCGACAGCGGCGCCGCGCCTTGCGGATGTGGATGAAGGGCCCTTCCGCAAATCCCACCCCATCACCGGCCCCTTCAACGCCACGGGCCATCCGGCACTGGCGCTGCCTTGCGGCTTTGGCGCGTCTGGCCTGCCCTTGGGGCTGCAATTGATCGGGCGGAGTTACGGGGAAGCCATGCTGTTCAGAATCGCGCAGGCTTATGAACAGGCGGCGGGGTGGATGGCGCGGCGTCCTGAATTGGGGGGATGAGGGGCGCCACGCTCACCGCGCTTTCCGGCACGGCGGCAACCTGCACCGGGATTGGCCTTGCGCGCTTTGCCTATGTGCCGCTGTTTCCGGCGATGGTCGCGGCCGGCTGGGTGGATGGCGCGGAAGCGGGCCTGCTCGGTGCGCTGAACCTCACGGGGTATCTGATTGGTGTCGGCGGTGTGCGCGCATTGGCGCGGCGTGTTTCCGTGCCGCGTGCGCTGGATATGGGCATGGCTTTCGCGGTGCTCGCTTTCGCGGCCTGCGCCTGGCATGGCGGGCTGGCCTGGCTCGGGTTTTGGCGCTGCCTCGCGGGGATTTCGGGCGGCATGTTGATGGGCCTCGCGGGGCCTTCCGTGCAGGCGGTCACACCACCGGAACGGCGCGGGCGCGCAGGGGGCTTGGTTCTGTTTGGTGTTGGTGGTGGCATCGTGCTCGGGGCGCTGCTCGTGCCGCTCTTGCTGCAAGGCGGCGTCGCCGCAGCCTGGCTTGGGCTTGCTGGCGTTACGCTTGTCTTGTGGCTGGTGATGCGCCGCTACTGGCCGCGCCCACCAGCGGCGGAAACCGCGCCGGAAGGCCATGCCCCGCCCGCGCTTGGCATCATCATCGCCTATGCGCTGTCTGGCGCGGGGCTGGTGCCGCCGATGCTCTATTTATCGGACCTCGCGGCGCGCGGTCGCGGGCTTGGGGTGGAACTTGGTGCCGGCATGTGGGTGCTGTTTGGCCTTGGCTGCATCGCCGGTGCCCTGGTGGGGGGGCGCGCAGTGGATCGCTGGGGCGGGCGATTGGCCATTCTGATCTGGATGGTGATCCAGAGCATCGCGCTGTCTTTGGCTTTGCCTCAGGCGCTTTGGGTGCTGGTGCCGCTTGGCCTGGTGTCCGGCTTTGCCGCGCTTGGCATTACCACGGTCGCCCTGGCCGCAGCGCGGGAGAGGGCAGGCGCCCTGGCCGGCGTGATCTGGGTGCGGGTGACGGCGGGCTTTGCCGTCGCGCAGGCCCTGGCAGGCTTTGCGCTGGCGGCTTTGTTTCGCGCGACCGACGAAAGCCACGCCGCGGTATTTGCGGCGGGGCTGGTGCTCTCACTTGCAGGTTTGGCGGTGGCCTGGGCGGATTGGCGTTGGCGCTGGAAGTGATCAGGCTCTTCCGCGCGTGACCAGACGGCCGGGCTTTTCGCCGGTGGCGCCCTTGCCGGCGACAAAGGTAGAAACGCCATTGGCCCAAACCTCCTCGATGCCGGCGCTTTCCTGCTTCGGGTTTTCGAAAGTGGCGCGGTCAATCACCGTATCGGGGTCGAATAAAACCAGATCGGCATAAGCACCTTCGCGGATCACGCCGCGATCCACCATGCCGAACACCGCAGCGGGCCGGCCGGTCATTTTATGCACGGCGGTCTCAAGGCTGAACAGGCGCAATTCGCGCGCGTAAAGCCCAAGCACGCGCGGGAAGGTGCCCCAAAGCCGCGGATGGGGATGCGCATCATGCGGAATGCCATCCGAACCAATCACCGACATGGGATGCGCCATGATACGGCGCACATCGGCTTCATCCATCTGGAAGGTGATCTGCCCTGCCGGCAGCAGGCGTTCGGCCGCCATGCGGATATCCGTATTCCAACCGCGCGCGATGTCGGACAAATATTTGCCCGCCATTTCCGGATGCGGGATGGACCAGGTGATCATCACCTTCACATCATCGCGCAGCCGATCCGGCATCAGCACGGTGGACCCCGCCGGATAGGGATAGACATCGAAACAGACTTCCTGGCTTTGCGCATAGGCATCAATCAGTGCCAATGTTTGCGTCGAACGCCCGTAATTTTCCGGCATTGAGCATTTATGGTGGCTGATCCAGACCGGGCAGCCGACACGATCACCGATTTTCAGCGTTTCTTCGATGGAAGCGCAAACGCGATCCGCCTCATCACGCATATGCGTCACGTAAATGCCGCCATAGGCGCGCAGCGGCTCGGCCACCGCGATCACTTCTTCCGTGGTGGCATGCATATTCAGCGGATAATAAAGCCCGGTCGAAAAGCCTGATGCACCTTCGGCAAGGGATTGCTTTACGCGCAGCCGCATACGTTCAATCTCGGCATCATTGGCAACGCGCATCACATCGCCATTCATCACCTCGACCCGCATGGTCTGATGGCCGACCAGCGCATAGGTATTCACTTCCGAGCCCTGCTTTTTCAGCTCATGCGCGTAATCGCCGAAACTGTCGAAGCGCCACCAGCCATCTTCGCCAATAAGGTCAAGCGGCGGCGGCGGGCGCTTGGTGAAGCGGGCCGGCGCAAGACTGACGCCGCAATTGCCGACAACAACCGTGGTGACCCCCTGGCTGATCTTGCAGGTCATGCAGGCAGGGCCGCAGAGCACGGCGCGGTCATCATGCGTGTGGCTATCAATGAAGCCAGGTGCCACGGCCTTGCCGCCTGCCATCACTTCGCGGTCGGCGCTCGCACCCCCCAGATCACCGACTGCGACAATGCGATCACCCGAAACACCGATATCGCCGCGCCGGCTGGCGGCGCCGGTGCCATCAATGATCGTGGCGTCACGGATGATCATATCGCAGCGGAGAGCCATGGCGCATTCCTGGTATGGTGTGTTGCAAGAAAGGGGATCATGACCCAGAGCCGGGAGTGAGGGAACCCCCGAGCCAGCGGCTCAGCCCATGGCGCCTTTTTTGCGCGTGTCAGCTTTGGCCGCCGGCGCCGCCAGGACCATTGCTTTTTCGGCGCCAAGCAGGATTTCAGCCAATCTGAACACATCCTGGCGTTGCAGCCCCCCGCCATCCAGCGCATCAATACTGGCCTTCAGCTTCTGCAAATAGGCCAGCTGAAGCCTGTCGAGGGCCTCAGAAGCCCCGGCGCGGCGCCCTGCATCTTCCAGGCGCCGCAGCGCCCGGGCGATGTATTCCGTATTCAGAACCACGGCCGCCCGACGCTTGCCATTGGGGTCTTGCAGCGCCGGCAGGAATTGGCGGTCATAAATTTTCTGGGTGGTTTCAAGGATCAAATTGGCAAGGCTGCCGAGCATGGCCCGAATGGCCGCGCGGCGGTCCTTGATGTAGCCGGCGGGCGCGTTTTCCAATTCCTTCAGAAGCGTCACATATTCTTCGGCAAGATGCGCGGCGCGCACCGCATCTTCGGCAGGCAGGCCCGCCAACGGCGCCCGTTCCAGCTCAGTCAGCTTGTCATCAGCGACGCTGCCGGCAAGGGGTGAGAGCTTCGCCGCGGTCGCCAGCACCGACCCCGGGCTTTGCGCGCGATGCAAAAGGCTGGTCAGGACCATGCCGAAAACGGCCGGGCCTTCCTGCGCAGGCTCCTTCAGCGCGCCAATCACCAATTCGGGTGATGGGCCGGAAAAAGCCGCAAGCTTCGCTTCCCAGATCGGTTCCGCATGGCGCCAAATGGCGGCGGCGACAGCAAGCAGTTCCTGGCATTGGGCTGCATTGAGACCAGCATTCGGGATGCCATTCGGCAGGGCCAAGGTCGGTGCAAGGCGCGCGGCTTCGGCCCAAAGGGCTCTTCCCGCGGCATCAACCTGCAAGACATCAAAGAAATTGCGACCGCCAAGATTGGCTGAAATCTGTTGGGCTTCACTGCCCATGGCTTCGCGGATCGCATCCGCAATGGGCTGCAATGCGGGGCGCGGAAACTTGGCACTATTGCCGCCCCATTCCTGCAACGGCACCACGGCGCCATCGAAGGGCATGAAAAGGATGCGCGCGAAGGTAATGGGCCGTGGTGGCCGCAATAGCTTCAGCCTGGGGCGCGCCGCTTCGATAATGGGGTCAAGCACGGCACGCGAAGGTACGGCTTCAAGAACGGCAACAACCTGTTGCAAGACAGCGTCAGACGCAAGGGAAGTTCTTTTGGAAATGCGCGAAAGCGCGTCCGCACCATCATTGCCGTCATGCCCAGCCTGGGTGAGGGAGCGTGTGGATTGCACCAGATAGGCTTCACGCAGCTTCTTCGCTTCAGCGGCAAGGCTTGTGCCATGTGTCCCGGTCAGAAGTGTTTCATTGCGGGCGATGAATTCCATCGGGCGGAAACGCCGCCAGTCTACGCCCTTGATGCTGGTTGCCCTTTCCTTGCGGTCTTTGCTGGCGCCTTCGGGAAAGCCGCTCCAGCCTTCGACCTCTTTCGGGAGATACGGCACCAAATGGCTCATTTCCCAGAATGATGCTTCCCTGTCGGATGGCGCGGATTGGCGCCACAAGGCAATGATGATGTCCCAGCCATCCAGCAACCATAATGGGCGGGACGCGCGGCGCAGCACCGATGCCTGATCGCGCTGCCAGGCACGCAGCAGAATTGTTGTGTCTTCCGATACCCGATCAAGTTCGTTGATGGCAGCGCGCGCGCAACCGAAGGTGAGGCTTGCCTTGCGCAACAGGAACTCCGCCCGCATCCCGCGTGCATTGTCGCGCCGCGGCGTGAGCCATTGATCAATTTCCTTGATGAAGGATTCCAATTCGGCCAGGGCTGTTCTGGCATAGCCAGTGACGGCATCATTGCGTTTGCCAAGCGGCCTAAAAAGGGCGGCCAGGGCTTCGATGGCGGCTTCCACCGCTTCGGTGGTCATGGAATAGCGCTTGGCGATGCGCGCCACGGCCTTGCCGATGCGCGGGCGCAGATAGATCAGGCTTTCTTGCTCTGGCGGCACTTTGGCCTCAGCCGGCAATTCGGTGCGGCGAATCAGATCGGTCAGCAGCAGAAAGAACATGCGGCGTGATGCGGTGGAATCCGTGGCCTTCTGGTCCTCGGCCCAAGCCATGGCCGCCCGCCCGCGCCAACCCTCGGCGGCAGTGTTGATCACCGCTTCACGCAGCTTTTCCGGTGAAAATTGAGGGATGGCCTTAAGCTTCTGCCATAACACGCGGTCATGCGCTGTAAGACCTGGTGTTTGGAGCAACTGTGTCCCTGAAAGGCTAATTTGGCCCGGCTGCCCGGAAAAATTAGGCAGCGTTAATTCTTCCTCGGCACCTGGTCGGGCGCGGCTGAGCAAGGCGCCGAATAATTGCGGCGTCGTGAAGGGCACAACGGCGCCCCTTTCCGCAAAGCCAGCGGGGTCAGGTTCGTTTCGCCGACCGGCGACTGTGTCTATGGGGTCGCGGCTCTCTGACATTGCCTTTGATCACGGGAAAACCGATAAGAACCAAGCAGGCTTATCACACCAATTGAATCTAGGCGATATGGGCCCCCCGGACCAAGCGCTGTTGCAGGGCAGGGGGCCGCACCCGCCCCCCCCCGGATCAGCCAAGAAAGCCGAGCGCCGCTTCCGGCCCAAGCAGGATTTCTGCGAGTCGCGCCAAATCGAGCTTGGTCATGCCGCCCGGTTCAAGGGCTTGCCTTGCCGTTTCAAGTGCTGCCGCAACGCGTCTGCCGGCGCCATCATAGCCGTGGTCAGGACCGTAGCGGCGTCCAATATTTTCGATGCGACGCAGGGCACGTGCCTGGGCCTCCATGGCGAGGATGATTTCCGGCGTGGCTGAGACGCAGAAGGCCGGCAATTGACGGAGGATGTGGTTCTCCAGCCCTTCTTCATAGGCAAGGCGGCAGGTGACCTCGGCTTCCTGGCGCAATTGCACCAAACGTGCCCCCCGGCGTGGATTGCGTGTGGCGGGCGCGTTTTCCAGATCCTGGAAGGCTCTGCCGAAGGATTCGGCAAAGGCGGCGGCGGTGAGGAGGTCCTCGCTCGGCAATTGAACCCGCGCCCTTTCCAGCCAATCATCCACCGCGGCATCGGCGATGATGCCCGTTTTGTCCGATAATCTGGCCGCTTCCCTGGCGACCTGGCCCGGGCTTGTTGCCTTTTGCATCAAGGTTGCCAGCGCCATGCCGAAGGCGGGCGAATTCTCGCCAGCCATGGGGGAAAGCGCGGCGCGCACCGCTTCATCCGGTGGTCCCCAGCCGGCAAGCTGGATGGCCGCCCAAAGCGGGCCCGCATGCTGCCAAATACCGGCAGCAAGCTGGACTAAAGGCGGAAAGTCATCTCCGCGCAGGCCCGTGCGTTCCCAGCGCGGCCCGGGCCTGAGGTCTGGCGCAAGGCGAGCGGCTGCCCCCCAAAGAATTTGGCCGGCACGATCAACCGCAGCGGTATCATGAAAGAATTTTCCATTGAAGGAAGCTTCAAGCCGTTCAGCTCCTGCGCCCATGGCCAGGCGCACGGCCTCGGCTATCGCGGGCAATGCGCTGCGCGGCAGCCTGGCATCTCCCTTTTGCCACTCCCGATTATCGGAAATGGCCCCATCGAGGGGCAGAAACAGCAGGCGGGTGAATTGCAGGCTGCGCGATGGCCTGATCTGCCTAAGCCTGGGGCGCGCTGCATCCAGCAAGCGGTCAGCTTCGGAACGATCGGGCAGACGGTCCAGAATTTCGATGACCTGCGCCAGGGCCATATCCGATGCCGATGCCAAGGCATGTATCAGGTGACGTGTTTCGGCGAATTGGTTCTTCGCCCGCCCCGTATCCTTTCCAGCACTGACAGTCACCTTGGCCGCCCCCGGCTTGATACCATTTGGCGTATTGTTGTTTGCGGGGCGTGAGACGCTGGCCTTTTTGATGATGATGGGCTTGCCGCGCGACTGGCCGGTGCTGAAACTCAAATTTTCATTGCGCGCGATCATGTCTATCACGCGCCCACTGCGCCAATCCTCAAATTGACGGACGATGCGGAGCTTGCGCCTTTCCTGCGCCATGTCAGGCGCAAAGCCAAGCCATCCAACGATTTCCTTGGGCAGGATGGGCGCGAGCATGGCCATTTCCATCACCGCAGCGCTCCGGTCTGAAGCGTTGGCTGCATTCCAGATGCCGTGAATCACCGCCCACCCGTCCAGCAGCCAATCAAGCCGTGACAATTCCTGGAGAATATCCTGCCTATCCCGCTGCCAAGCCTCAATGGCGGCGTAGGTATCGCCAATCAGCGCGTCAAATTGCTCCGCCGCCTTCAGCGATCCTTCAAGGGTAAGCTGAAGCGACTGCTGAACCAAGGCGGCTGCACCGGATTCCAGATGCGCCGGCAGGTCGCCCCGCCACATTTCAAGTGAGGCCGCAAGGGATTGAAGTTCCGCAATCATCCGGCGTGAGGGTGCCAGATCATTGTCCTGAGGCATGCCAAAGCCGTTGAAAGCCCTTGCCAATTCCTCAAGCGCTGCGGCCACGGCCTCGGTCGTCATGCGGAGCCGTTGTGCGCAGGCCATCACTGCGCGTTGGCCGCGCATGGCGACTTGGCGTGGATCATCCATTTCCGGCGCAGGGCGACCGGGGTTCGGCCCTTCCATCTGTTTGATAAGGCCAAGCAATAATCCGAAATTGATGCGCTTGGCACGGTCTTCGCGGCCTTGGCGGGCCTGATTGACAGCCATCATGGCCGCGCGCCCCGCATGGCCTTCAAGTGCCGCGGTTTCGGCTGCTTCCCGAACGATTGCCGGTGTCAGAATGGCCTCATCACGCAGCAAATGCCAAAGCCTGCGATCATGCAGGGTTGGGGTGCAGATTTCGGGGATGGCGCCCCATGGCAGAATATAGACCCCTTCTCCACCCGAGGGATTGGGGATCAATACCTCAAGGCCTTCCCGCTCTCGTTGAGGCCTGGCGCGGGCACCGAGCAAAATGGGTGTTGTGAAGGGCACATTCACACCACGCTCGGTGAAGGTCGCCGGCTCATATTGATTCGGGCTTAGACGTTGAAAGTCATATGCGGGGTTGGTCGACACACCCGGATTTTTTGCATGAAATGCTTAAGAAATACGCAACGGGGGCGTGATGAGTGGCTGATCGGAGGTGATGGATAAGACGAAACGTCAAAGCCAAAACATTTACATTCAGGAAATGTCTTGTCGGCCCAGCAGGATTTCACCGAGTCGCGCCAGATCGGTCGCGGTTATGCCCAAATCCGACTTTACCTTTTCTGCGGCGCCAAAAGCCCTTGCCAGACGCTGCTGGTTTTCACCATAGGCGGGATCATTGCCGAAATGTCGGCCAAGAATTTCAAGCCGTCGCGCTGCCCGTGCATGACTTTCAACAGCGAGAAAACGGCTATCGGAATAGGGTTCGGCGTTTGGGGTGAGTGCGGGCAGAATTTCCTCATCGATGATTTCGCGAATTATTTCCCGACAATGCTCCTCAAGCCGCCAAAAGAAGGAGGATAGCTGCTGACGTCTGCGTGGGATTTGGAAATAGGGCATCAGGCCAAGCGCTTCCAAGGTCTTGCCAATTTCCTCGGCCCGGTTGGTTGCTTCGATCCAGTCCTGTTCGGCAAGCCTTGGCAGCGCGGTTTCAATCCATTCTTCCAGGGATTGAATGACTATTTCCGAGACACCTGGCGGCATGCCTGAGGTGAGCGCGCTGAAATTGGCGACATTGCCCGATTCCAAAAGCAAGGTCTTGAAGGCCACACGAAATACATCAGGCCCTTCGCCGGCTGGCCCGGACAGGGCGGAGCGCAGCGTATCGGCCGAAACAGGCGCCACACCCTGACGAAGCACACCCCAAATGGGACCGGCATGGCGCCAAACACCGGCAGCAAGGCGCGTCATGCTGCGGAAATCTTCAGGCGCGAAACCCGCATCGGCCCATCGGGAACCCGGCGTGATTTTCTCGCATAAGCGCGCGGCGGCCTCCCAAACGGGGCGCCCCAGGTTTTCCACAAGATCAAGGTCCGTGAACAGCGCTTGCGGCGGCGCTGTTTCCGCCTCGGTCAAGGGGCCGTTAGGCAGATCACGAAGCAGTGTGAAGATCGGCCTGAGCGCAGCCCTTGGAATGGTGGCCGGATCCTGGCGCCAGGCGGCCCGATCCACCAGGGCGCCTGATAGCGGCAGGAAAAGCAGCCGCATCATGGTAAGGGGGCGCGGCGGGCGCAGCTGCGCCAGCCTTGGCCGAATATCGTTCAGTAATGCATCAAGCTGCGAACGATCCGGCAGGCGATCAATCATCGCCATGATGCGCAATATGTTTTCGTCACTGGCATTGCTGAGATTGGCGGCCAATCCGTCCACATTGGCGCCATCAGCAGGGGACTGCTTCCGCAGACCATCTTGGAATTCGCTGCCTGTGGACCTTTTCGCACCACCGCCCGAATACTTGTTGATGCGAATGCGCCGTTTTCCCACGCCAGGCTGTAGCCCAGCCCCGCTCATGCGATTTTCATAATTGAGGGTGAAGCCAATCAGGCCTTCATTGCGGGCGGTGATTTCAATATTGCGTCCGGTGCGCCAATCGGTGCCCTGGGAAATGATTCGCGTCAGTCTTTCTGGTGCTTTCTTCGTCTTCTCAGCCGCGAACCAGTCATGCACCTCACGCGGGATAGGTGGGAGCAAGGCTGCCATATCCCAGGCAATCACGTGGCGGAGTTCATTTGGCGTACGATGCCAAAGCGCAACCAATATCGGCCAGCCATCAAGCAGCCATTCGACGCGCCGTGCCCTTTCAAGGATTTTGACCGCATTGATCCTGGGGCGGGACAAAAGCTCCACCATATCGCCAAGGCGTGCGTCAGTTTCAGCCCAGGCGAGATCCACATAATGCAGCAAAGTCTCCGCAGCGTCAGAAAGAAAGCGCATGACGGAGGCGTCATCGCCAGTTTCCCGCTTGTCAGCCGCCGCAAGGAATGCCTCCCTCATGTCAAGGATTTCTTCCTTCAGCCGGATGAAGGGAGCCTTCTCGGCGGATCCCGAGGGACCAAGGCAGGCGATCGTCGCTGCCAGAGCTCCAAGCGATTCCATCAGCGCAGGATCAAGCGCTTGCGCTGGCGGCTGCAGGGTCTGAATGCGCTGCTCATCGGCGTTCGGTGCTGCCTCAGCTTGCAGGCTCGCCGGCGCCCTACCCGCCAGCTGCGCAAGAAATTGGCGCATGAGCCTTTCCTGGTTGCGCTGTTCATCCGCAAGCGCTGCGCGCGCTGCCTGTGCAACCAGCCGCCCCGCGGTGCCTTCACTGGCGACCTTGAGGGCTTCGTGACGGATCGCAGTTGGGTGGATATCCTTCAATGCTGAGAGGGTTTCCCAAAGCCGCAGATCGAACATGCTGGGCGCACCAATATCGGGCAGGGCGCGCCACGGCATCACATAGCTGCCCCTGGTCTGTGCCGGATTGACCAGGATGAGTTCGAAGCCGCGACCACTTGGTTCCAGCCTGATCCGAGCGCCCAATAATCTTGGGCTCGTGAACGGAACACTCGCACCAAGGGCAGCGAAGGAGGCAACATCTTCCCGCGCTGATTGCGCTTCTTCGCGCGTCATGGCTTTGGGCGCGGGCGTACTCACCGGGCGTGGTACCGCGATGCTTGCGGTTCAATGGCATGCGAACAGAAGAACGTATTGGCCTTTGTGCGGACCGCGCAGCTTTGGTGGGGCATCACCGGTTCCTCAGCCTTTGTCGGCGGATGCGGGGCACGAATCTGTCGGCGGCTTCCTGCCCGATGAGGATTTCGCCGATGCGTGCCACTTCCATGGATGTCGCGGCGGATGATGTTTCCTCCTGCAGTCGGTTCTCCATCCTGGTACGGAATTCGTCCTGAAGTTCCTCATAGGGTTTGGATGGACCAAAACGCCTGCCGGTCTCTTCCAACATGCGCGCGGTCCGCGCCATGCTTTCAATATGGCCCATGCCTTCCAAATCATCTGCCTTCAGTTCGAGCAAGGCCTGAATCACGTGGACGGATACAATCTCGCGATAGGTGTTGCGGCAGAATTGATCCAGATTGCGCCGATGGGCGACAAGCTCCTTGGCATCGGTTCTTGCCGTAATGCGCGGCAATTCTTCAAGTGCAATGATGACGATGCCGATCTCTCGGGCAAGGCGCGCACCAGTCGCAAGATCCTCCTCCAGCAATTCGGGAAGGGTGGCGCCAGCCCATTTGTTCAGAATATCCTCAACGATTGGCAGCGTTGTGGCCGGAAGATCCTGCAACAGGGGAACGAAGACCGAAGGTCGCGTGGCGCGCTGGAGAAGTGCGTTCATGGCGGCGGCAAATACGGTATTGTTCTCATTGGCCGGGCCGATCAACGCGGCGCGCAGGGCTTCCGGCGTGCACTCCCCCGCAACCTGCTGCATGCCATCCCATAAGGGGCCAGCATGGCGCCATAGGGCGCCTGCAAGACTGGTGATGGCTTCAAATTCCGGCTGCCCAAGTCCAATCCGCGACCACGCGGCATCATGCACCAATCGCGGCACCGCCGAACCTGCCGCATGCCATAACGGACGAGCAACGCGGTCAATAAGTTTGCCATCTTCAAGCGTGGCACCGCGGAGTTGTAGCGTTGCTGCTTCGATCTGCGGCCCAAGCCTGGCGGTTACGGCCGCGAGCAGCGGGGCAAGCGCGGAACGCGGGATTCGGCCTTCCGTTCGCCGCCATTGCAACGGGTCCATCAAGGCACCCTCAAGCGGAATGAACAGCAGGCGCATCAGGCTTGCGGGCCGAGGCGGGCGCAGGCGCCTCAGCCGCCGCAGGGAAGGTCCAAGAAGCCGCTCATGCATTTCGGCATTGCCGATACGATCCACCAATGCGACAATTTTGTTAAGCGCCTGATCCGAAGCGGATTCGATCATGCCCCCCAAGGCGCGCGTTTCGCTCAGTTTGTTGGTCTTGCCGGTACTTGGCTTTGCATCATGTTTGCCGCCATTGGGTGCCTGATCTTTTGGGCGATTGATGTTGGGGATAGTGCTGTCGCTATGCCCTTCGGCTGCCGCGCCCTTCCTGCGCGACATGGTGATTTTTTCGCGCCGCAGCACCATTGGCGAAATGCGGTTTTCAAAGGCGATCGAAAGACCGATCAGGTTTTCGTTACGCGCCACCATTTCCATCGTATTGCCGCTGCGCCAATCCGATCTTTCACGCACAACCTGCGTGATGCGCCGCGGCGTATCGCGCCAATCGGCTTTTTCGCCGAGCCAGATTTTAGCTTCGCGCGGCAATATCGGCGCGATCAGGGCCATTTCCCATATCGCCGCGCGGCGCTGGTTGGGGCCGGCTGCTTGCCAAAGCGCCATGGGTGTTTTCCAACCATCCAATACCCAATCGGGCCCGCGCGCGCTTTCGAGGATGCTATCCTTTTCGGTACGCCATTTCGGTATGCGGTTCCCGAGATCGGCGATCAGGGCATCGGTATTCGCCAAGGCCAATTCACCGCATTCCAGGGTCTGGCGCGCCGTTGCCACCACGAACTTCGCTGCCATGACATGTGCGGCTTCCTGCTGTTCATCAGCTACCCAATCGGTAATCTCATCTGCCATTCTTTTGAGTTCAGACATCATTTGCCGCAGCCGCGCCTCTTCGCCCTCCATTTCGGGGGGGGCGCCGCTCAAAGCCACGGCGAGTGCTTCAAGATCAGCGGCGAATTCCGCCAGTCCAACTTTCGCGATAGCAGCCGCGCGCGCCACGGCGCGTTCGGCGCGCTTCATGAAAGCTTGGCCGTCTTCCATAGCGGGACGGGTCGCGGCTTCGTTTGTTGTTTCAGTGACGGCGATCAGGCTTTCAAGCAGCATGCCCCGGACCATCCGCTGACTTGCCTGTTCCCTGCGCAAAGCATCCTTTGCCGCCAGGGCAGCTTGCCGCCCCGCAAGCCCCAAGGTTGCCAGTCTTTGAGCCTCATGCCTGATGCCGATGGGCGAGATATCGCTGCTTGTGCCAAGGCTTTCCCACAAATGTCGATCGAAAAGGGTCGGCGAACAGATTTCCACCATCGCCGACCACGGCAAAATCAGCGCGCCTCGGCCCCCTGAAGGATTGGCAACCAGCATTTCAAAACCGCGTCCGGATGCGGCGGTGCGGATGCGTGCATTGAGCAAAAGGGGCGTCGTGAAAGGGACGGTAGCGCCCCGGTCACGAAAATTCGTCGGCTCAAAGGCATCCGATCGGAAGCGGTCAAGATCGGCGAGGGAATTGGACATCCCTAAAAGTTACCAGAAGGATAGAGACTTTGGAAAGATTTCGGGGTGCCGTGCCAAAAAATAAACGCTCATGTCGAGGAATTTCAATGCAAGGGGGAATTTCGTAAGGCCTTTTCAACCGATGGGCGTTTTGCGCTGGCGATGAAACTGCTGCCGCTTCCTTAGGCTACGCGGTGCAAAAGCGCCTCTCCGCTGGCGAGTCGCCGGCAATTCTCGGCTGCGATGCTGAAGGACCGGGCGAAGGTCCCGGTGGAAAGCCAGGCGACATGCGGCGCCAGCACCACATTGGGCAGGCCGAGCAAGGGGTCGGCAGGATTCAAGGGCTCAGCTGCAAAAACATCCAGCCCCGCCGCGGCCAAATGGCCTGAGCGCAGCGCCGCGGCCAGCGCTGCCTGATCCACCAAGCCCCCACGGGCGGTATTCACCAGCACAGCGCCTGGCTTCATGCGGCCAATTGCCGCCCCATTGAGCAAGCCGCGCGTTTCGGGCGTTTCTGGGATATGAAGGGATACCACATCGGCTTCTGCCAAAAGCGCTTCAAACGGCAGAAACGTCCCAAGCGCCTCGGGCTTTGGGGCGCGGGCCGTATACAAAATTTTACAGCCCATGGCCTGCAGGATGGGGGCAAGCAGCTTCGGCACCGCGCCATAGCCAACCAAGCCCACCTTCCGCCCGCCCAGTTCAAACAGCCCATCCTGCAAGGCCGGCGGTTGGGACCAGCCGCGCCCGGCGCGCGTCTCGGCATCGAAATAGGCAATGCGGCGAAGCGCGCCCAGCATCAGCAGCAGCGTCATTTCCGCGACGGCCCGGCTATTGGTCCCCGGCAGATTGCACACCGCAATGCCGCGCGCGCGGGCGGCTTCCAGATCAATGGTATTCACGCCCACACCGATTTTCTGGATCAGGCGCAGCTTCGGCGCGGCGGCAATATCGGCGGCGGTGATGGGGCGGAGCACATGCCAAATCACCTCAATCTCCGGCAGCAGGCGCGCGTAAAGCGCGGTATCCGCTTCCGGGCAGATGGTCAGGTCAATGCCGGGCAGTGTCGCCAACTGTGCCGCCAACCCCGGCCCGGCATCATAATGCAGCAGCACCTTCATGGCCGGGACCGCCCAAGATAGGCGCTGCCCGCAAAGCGTGCGCGCGCGCCGAGGCTTTCTTCAACGCGCAAGGCCTCGTTCCATTTCGCCATACGCTCGGATCGCGCGAAGGAACCCACCTTCAATTGGCCGACACCCCAACCCATCGCCAGGTGGACAATGGTGATATCCTCGGTCTCGCCAGATCGGGCGCTGACAATGCCGGCGAAACCCACTTCCCGCGCAGCATCCCAGGCAGCTTTCGTTTCGGTCAGCGTGCCGCGCTGGTTTGGCTTGATCAGCACGGTATTGGCGGCACCCATGGCAGCAGCCCGGCGCACGCGCGCGGCATCCGTCACCAGGAAATCATCGCCCACAACCTGAATGCGCCCGCCCACTTCGCGGGTGAAGGCAGCGAAGCCCGCCGCGTCATCCTCGGCCAAGGGGTCTTCGATGGACGCAATGGGGTAGGCAGCGATCCAGCCAAGCAACATGCGGATCATCTCATCCGTGCCGAGCTCGCGGCCTTCCAAGCCAAGCTTGTAACGCCCACCCTTGCCGAAATCCGTCGCGGCAATGTCAAGCGCAATCGCCACTTGCTGCCCCGGCGCGAAACCCGCTTTTTCGATGGCGGCGACAAGGGTTTCCAAAGCCTGTTCATTGGCGGTGAAAGCCGGCCACCAGCCGCCTTCATCGGCGACCCCTTGCAACAACCCGCGCTGCTTCATGATGGCACCGGCGGCGCGATAGACCTCAGCGGTCCAATCGAGCGCCTCGGCAAAGCTGGTGGCTGCCGGGCACATCACCAGAAAATCCTGGATATCCACGCGCCGCCCGGCATGGGCACCACCGCCCAGAATCTGGATTTGCGGCAGCGGCAAAACATCGGGCGCATCACCGCCCAAATAGCGCCATAGCGGCACACCATCCGCTGCCGCGGCGGCATGGGCGGCGGCCATGGAAACGGCGAGTGTCGCATTGGCGCCAAGGCGCGTTTTTTGCGGCGTGCCATCACGCGCGATCAACCGCGCATCCAAAGCGGCTTGCGCGCGCGCATCCATCCCCAGCAGAGCAGGGGCCAATTCGCGGTTCACGGCATCCACCGCGCCGGTCACGTCATAACCGCCAAAGGCAGCGCCGCCATCGCGCTTGTCCAAAGCCTCACCACTGCCGGTGCTGGCACCGGCGGGGGCAATGGCGCGGCCTGTAGCGCCGCCGGCGAGGGTGATTTCCGCTTCTACGGTTGGCCGGCCTCGGCTGTCCCAAACGCGGCGGCCACGAATGGCGGTGATGATGGTGCTGCTCATGCGCCGATTTCTTCCCCCCAGGCCGCGCGCACCGCCAGCAGGCGATCCTTGGGCTTGGTCAACAAGGCACGCGCCACGCGGCGCACGCGGTTTTTGTCGCGTTCTTCGGTCAGGTATTCGACCGGGCTTTTGCCGTCCACCCGTGCGAGGAAAAGCCCCGGCAGCAGCCGCGCCGCGCGCGCTTCCAGCGCATCCGCTGCTTCCCAGGTGATACCCGCCAGATAGCGCGCCGAAAGCGCTTCAAAGCAGGCCATGAAGCCGGCGGCAGCGCGTGGTGTCCAGAGGCATTTCAGCAAAAGATGATTGAGGCAAAAGGCAAGATCGAAAGCGGGATCACCCCACCAGGCGCATTCCGCATCCAGAAACACTGGGCCTGATGGCCCGCACAGGATATTCTTCGGGCTGACATCGCCATGCACCAAACTGCGCTTGCTGCGCGCGGTGACCGCCGCGATATCTTCCAAAACCACCGCCAAATCCGGATGCGCGCGCGCGGTCGCCAGCAGATAGGGTTCCAGGCGAATGGCATGGAAAATCTCATCCGTCGGGAAGGCTCCCGCCAAGCCAGCATTCGCGGCGGCATGCGCATGAATGGCAGCAATGCGCCGCCCGACCTCAGCCGCGAAGGCCACATCCGCATGGCCATCACGCAGCCGCGCCTTCCAGACCGGATGATCCGCGGGCGAGAGAAATTCCATGGCCAGCGCGCCCGTCGCCTCATCCTGGCCGAGCAGTTTCGGCACCGCGCCGGGCAGGGCGCGATCCGCCTCGCTCAGCCAGCGCGCTTCATAAACATTGCGCACCACCGGCGCGCGCCAATCGGCAGCCACCTTCAGTTTGGGCAAAGCGCGCTTGACGCAAATCTCTCGCCCATCGGGCAGCGTGAGGTGCCAGATATCGGAAGAAACGCCGCCTGCCAGCGCCTCACCCTCCGCGTGCTGGCCGGGGGCGAGCAGCCCCATGGCGACAAGCCCGGCGGTGATGGCTTCGGGTAGAGGCTCCCGCATGGCTCAGCGCTTCAGTAGCGCTTCCCAGCGCGTCACCTCGGCGGCCAGATAGGCTTCGCTTTCGGCGACTTTCAGGCTGAGGATCCGGTCAGCACCAAGATCACCCAAGCGCTTGCGAAGTGCCTCCTGACCAAGGGCGCGGTTGATGGCGGCATTCAGCACATCACGCCGGTCGCGCGGTGTGGCGCTTGGCACAAAAACCGCCTGCCAGACGCTCATTTCTGCATCCACGCCGCCTTCGCGCCAGGTGGGCACATCAGGATTGGCGGCATTGCGCTGCGCCGTGGTCACCGCAAAGGCGCGCGCCTGATTGCCGCGCGCGGTCTGAAAGCCCGTCAGCCCCGCATCGAACATCATGGCGATGCGCCCGGCGGCAAGGTCGAGTGTTGCGGGCGCGCCGCCGCGATAGGGCACTTCATTCAACTGCACGCCAGTCGCTTTCAGATAAAGCAGCGCTGCCATTTGCAGAATGCCGCCACCGCCAGAGCTGCCGTAATCCAATTGCCCGGGCCGCGCCCGCGCAAGTGCTGTGAATTCGCGCAAATTATTGGCCGGCACATTATTCGCAACCAGCATGACAATGGGCGATTCCGCCACCACCGCAATCGCCTGCAAGCTGGTGATGGGATCAATCGGCGGATTGGGCACCAGCACGCGCAAGGCCGCATGGCCAGTATTGTTGAACAGCACCGTATGGCCATCGGCTGGCGCGCGGGCCACGACTTCGGCCCCAACCATGCCGCCGGCGCCGCCGCGATTTTCGATAATCAGCGGCTGCGGCAGAATAGGCGCCATGGCTTCCGCCAGCACGCGCGCCACCACATCGGTCGCCCCACCCGCCGCATAGGGCACGATCACGCGAATGGGCCTTTCGGGATATGCGCCAGCCGGCGCCCATGGCGCCAGGACCAGCACGGCACAGCAAAGCATCCAACGCAGCAGCATATCTCCCCCCATCCACGTAATGCCGCCCCATCCTGCCCGGCCTTGGCGCCGCTGCCAAACCCTGTAACCTGACCCGGAACAAAGCCTATGATATACAGGCTGACGCATTGACCCGAGAGATCATGGCCGACGAAGACTGGGACATTCCTGAGCATTTGCAGCCCGACCCATCGGAGCATGGCTTCGACCTGGATCAGGCCTATCGCGCTGTGGTCGGCTTGCGGAGCCAGGTGCCGCCGGATGCCTTCACCGCGCGGGTGCTCGGCACCGAACGCGAAGGCAGTGGCGTGCTGATTGGCGATGGTCTGGTGCTGACCGTGGGCTATCTGGTGAGTGAGGCCGAGAGCATTTGGATCACCACTGCGGAAGGCCGCGCGGTTGCTGGGCATGCGCTGGCGGTGGATCAGGAAACCGGTTTTGCCTTGGTGCAGGCGCTCGGCAAAATTCCCTTGAAGCCAGCGGTTTTGGGCGACAGTGAAAAGCTGAAAATCGGCGCCGCGACGGTGATGGCGGCAGCCGGCGGGCGTTCCCATGCAGTGGCGGGCAAGCTGGTCGCGCGCCAGCCCTTTGCCGGTTATTGGGAATATCTGATGGAAGACGCGCTGTTTGTCGCCCCCGCGCATCCTTCCTGGGGTGGCGCCGGGCTGTTTGGCCCGGATGGCAAGCTGGTTGGCATCGGTTCCCTGATTTTGCAGCAGGGGGAGGAAGGGCGCCGCCTGGATCTGAATATGGTCATCCCCGTGCATCAGCTGACCGCCGTTTTGGATGAATTGATCACCCAGGGCCGCCGTTCCGCCCCGCCCCGCCCCTGGCTTGGGCTTTACGCGACCGAGGATGAGGAGGGGATTTCGGTAGCCTCCCTCGCGCCCGGTGGCCCGGCCGAGGCAGCGGGGCTGCGCAATGGGGATCGCATCCTGGCGGTGGAAGGCACAGCGATCAGCGAATTGGCGGATTTCTGGCGCGCCATTTGGGCCATGGGGCCGGCCGGGGTGAATATTCATTTGCAGGTGGGGCGCGGCAAATCGCGCCGGGATGTGACCGTTACCTCGGCCGATCGCGTGCAATTCCTGAAGCGCCCGCGCCTGCATTGAAAGGATCGCCCATGTCCGCTTCCGGTGGTTTTGTTCTGATCCCGCCGGGCGGCGGGGCGCAGCATTGGCAGCCACAACCCGCCAATGGCTGGATCGAGGTGCTGACTTCCCCCCGCATCACCGGCATGCCGGCGGGATTTTCGGCGGGGCTTCAGGAATTGCCGCCGCTTGGCAAAATCCGCGAACATGCCCACCCGGCCCAGACCGAGATTTTCTGGGTGGTGGCGGGTGAGGCGCTTGGGCGGTTGGATGGCGTGGTGCGACGCATCCCGACTGGCAGCTTCATGGTAGCACCACCCCATATCCGCCATGGCTTCATCAATGATGGCGCGCATCCTTTCCGTTTCCTCTGGCTGCTGATCCCGGCGGGGCTTGAGGATTTTTTCATCGGCATTGGCCGGCCCAAAATACCAGGCGCGCCGGACCCCACCCCTTATCCGCGCCCGGCCGATGCCGGGAATATCGAACTCTCCACCGTGTTCGAAACGCTCGACCCACCCCCGCCACCACCCTGGGATACCAGCCCGATCACCGATCCGGCGGTGCTGGAAGCGCTGCGGCGGGAAGCCCTGTAATTCCCCGCTTGCGGTACGCCGCGGATAGGAGAAGGATCAGGAAACGAGGCGCCGCACCAATGCCGCGCCGTGAACGAACGGAGGGTCCAGGAATGGCCAATCACATCACGCGCCGCCAGGCGCTGGGCGCCACTGCGGCATTGATCGCCGCGCCTGCCATTGTGCGGCAGGCCAATGCGCAAAGCCGCTTTGACTGGAAGCGCTTTGCCGGCGAACGCATTGAAGTCACGCTGCAGACCTCTCCGCGCGGGCTATTGCTGCAACGCCAGAACAGGGAATTCGAGGAACTCACCGGCATTCGCTGCGGCATTGAAGTGGTGCCGGAACAGCAGCATCGCCAGAAGATCATTGTCGAATATGCCTCTGGCCGGCCTTCCTTTGATGTCGCCGAATTGAGCCTGCATGTGAATAAGCGCCAGGTCGGGCGGGCGCGTTGGAATACCGATATCCGCGCGCTGATTGCTGATCAATCCATCACCGCGCCGGATTTCGACTTTGCCGATTTCGGCGCCGGCATGGTGCAATATGCGACGCAATCTGATGGCCGGATGGATTCGCTCCCGGCCTTCGCGGATTACTTCATCCTTTACTACAATAAGGAATTGCTGGCGGCGAAGAATATCGCCGTGCCTACCACCTGGGACGGCATGTTCGAAGCGGCGCGCGCGCTGACGGAACCTTCCCGCCAGATTTATGGCCATGTTGGGCGCGGCTTGAAGAACGCCAATGTTGTCCTGTGGTCAAGCTATCTGCTCGGCACCGCGCAGCGCGACATGATCAATGCGAACCGGCAATTGATCACCGATACGGATGACGCGGTCTGGGCCGGGGAGATGTACAAGAAGTTCCTGCGCGATGTCTCACCGCCTGGGTCCATCGGCTTCAATTGGAATGAATGCCAAACCACCTTCATGCAGGGCCGTGCGGCCATGTGGATTGATGGCATTGGCTTCGCCGCACCCTTGGAAGATCGGCAGCGTTCGCGCGTGGCGGGCAAGGTTGGCTATGCGCTGGTGCCGAAGGGGCGCGGGGCCAATCACCATTGCTGCCTATTCGGTGCGGGCTATGGCATTCCCGAAGCATCACGCAAAAAGGGCGCGGCCTGGCTTTACCTGCAATGGGCGCTGGGCAAGGAAAATCAGCTCCGCTTCCTGACCAGCGGTGCCGGCGTGCCGGCACGCAGCAGCCCCTTCAGCAATGAAGCGGCGATTGCCGCGAGCACCTTCCCGCGTGAATTCTTCAATACGCTCAATGAAAGTGCGAAGATCGCCCGCGCCGGCCTGCCGGAGATTGTGCCGGTGACGCAATTCCGTGACGTGATCGGCACCGCGCTTACCAATACCATCAGCGGTGCGGATGTGGCGACAGAACTGCGTCGTGCCACGGCTGAATTCCGCCCGGTGCTCGAGCAAAGCGAAAGGGAAAGCTGAGGCTTTCACGACTTGATGCAACAGGCTGAAACCATCACCGCGTCCCCCAGCAAGGGGGTGCGGGTGCGCAATTACGCCCGGCATTATGGCTGGTTCATTGTGCCGGCGGCGGTGGTGGTGCTTGCCGTCATCATCTTTCCCTGGATTTTCACGATTTATGTCTCCGCCCATGATTGGCATCTGGGCGGGGAACGTCGCTGGGTGGGGTTCGATAATTACACCAAGCTGTTTTCCGATTCCCGCTTCGGCTGGGCCATGCTGCGCACGCTTTTCTATACGGTGCTGGCGGTGATCTTCCCGATGCTGCTAGGGCTGGCTGCGGCTTTGGCCTTCAATCGTAAATTTCCGCTGCGTGGCCTGGCGCGGACCATTTTCATCCTGCCCATGATGGCAACGCCGGTGGCGGTGGCGCTGGTTTGGACCATGACCTTCCACCCGCAGCTTGGCGTGCTGAATTGGCTTTTGGGCCAGGTGGGTCTGCCGCCCAGCATGTGGATTTATAGTGCCAATACCGTCATCCCGACTCTGGTGATGATTGAAGTCTGGCATTGGACACCCTTGGTGATGCTGCTGATCCTGGGCGGCCTCGCTTCCCTGCCCGTTGATCCTTATGAGGCCGCGAAGATTGATGGCGCCAATGGCTGGCAGGCCTTTCGCCACATTACGCTGCCTTTGCTGATGCCCTTTATTGTGGTGGCGCTGATCATTCGCTGCATTGATGCGCTGAAGGCTTTTGACACGATTTACGTCATCACCCAGGGCGGGCCGGGCTCAGCGAGCGAGACGATCAATATCTTCCTCTATCTGCAGGCCTTTGCCTTTTACAATGTTGGCTATGCCTCGGCCGTGGTGGTGGTGTTCTTTGTGATCATCTTGGCGCTGGCCGCGCTGCTGCTTTGGACACGTCAGCGGGTGAAAATGACATGAGTGTGGAAGCAAAGCGCAGCCCCGCGCAGTATCGGCTGCGCCGGCTGATCGGCAATATTGGCTTCGGCTTTTCGGTGCTGGTGCTGGTTTCGCCGGCCATCCTGTTCTTTCTGTGGATGCTGTCGCTGTCCTTCAAGAATGAGCTGGACAATACGGATTGGCCGCCGATCTTCATTCCGCAATCACCGACCTTGGACAATTACCGCGAGGTTTTCGCGCGCAATGATTTCCTACGCTTTGCCTGGAATTCCATTGTGGTGTCCTTTGGTGCCACCGGGATTGCGCTGCTGATCGGCGTGCCGGCGGGCTATGGCATTGCCAAGATGCACGCCATGCGGGCCGCGGCGCTGATCCTGATTGCGCGTATCACGCCGGGGCTTTCCTATCTGATCCCGCTGTTTTTGCTTTTCCAGTGGCTCGGCATGACCGGCAGCCTGACGCCGATTGTCATCACCCATTTGGTGATCACGGTGCCGATTGTGGTCTGGGTGATGATTTCGTTTTTTGAGGGCCTGCCGCCGGAATTGGAGGAAGCCGCCTTGGTGGATGGTGCGACCATCTGGCAGGCATTTCGTTATGTGGCGATGCCACTGGCGCGGCCTGGGATCACCGTTGCCACCATCCTGTCCTTCATTTTCTCCTGGAACAATTTCATCTTTGCGATGGTGCTGGCCGGCCGCGAAACCCGTACGCTACCGGTTGCGGTGAATAACATGCTGACCTTTGAGCAAATCGCCTGGGGGCCGCTTTCCGCCGCGGCACTATTGGTGACGGCGCCGGTGCTGATCCTGACGCTGGTCGCGCAAAAGCAGATTGTGGCCGGGCTGACGGCGGGGGGCGTGAAAGGGGCTTAGCCCTTCCCCTATTCTGCCGCCGCCTGGCTATGCGCCGCCGCATCAATCCCAAGCGCCCCCGTAAAGCGGTTGAAGAACCCGCAAAGCGTAATGCGGAGCGTAAGTTCCACAATCTGCGCCTCGGAAAAATGCTCGCGCAGCGCGCGGAATAGGCTCTCCGGCACGCGGTGGCTGCTTTCCCAGGCGGCCACCGAATACTCCGCGACCAAACGATCAATAGGCGTCAATGATGGGTGATCAATTCGCCCCGGCAGGCCTTCCAAAGCCTCGGTCGGGATGCCTTCCACGGCGAGGAACGGCCCGTGATGATCCACGCAGTAATCACAGGCATTCAGCTTGGACACCACCACAATCGCCAATTCCAGATAGCGCCGCGGCAGCGTGCCCGCCGCGCGCAATTCCATCAGCATTGGCATCAAGTGCCTGAGCGCCGCCGGCACATGGGCGAAGACCGCCAATTGTTCCTCAAAGGGCCCATAGCCCGTGACATAGCGATGCCAGATATCGCGGAGTTCGGGGGTCAATTCCTCGGGCGAGACTTCACGCACACGGGCCATGGCGTTTTCCTTTCCTGAAGGCGTGAAGCTTGCGCTGCCTGCCCCGCCCCGTCCACCCCTGGACTTGATCAGGGCGCCGGGCAAAACTCGCGCCCAGAAATCGAGGAGCCTAAAGCAATGCGCAATACGGAAGAAATTTGGCGGCTGGTGGATGCCAAGGCGCCTGAGGCGATTGAGCTCAGCGACCGCGTCTGGGGCATGCCGGAACTCTGCTACGCCGAACACCGTTCCTGCGCCGAACATACCGCCATGCTGGAAGCCCATGGATTTCGCGTGACAAAGAACGTGGCGGGCATCCCAACGGCGGTGATGGGCGAAGCGGGGGAAGAAGGCCCGATCATTGCGATCCTTGGTGAATATGATGCGCTGCCGGGGCTTTCCCAGGAAGCGGGTGTGGCGGAACCGCGCCCCTTGCCTGGCGATGGCAGCGGGCATGGCTGCGGGCATAATTTGCTCGGCGCCGCATCGCTGTTGGCGGCGAGTGCGGTGAAGGATTGGCTCGCGCAAAACGGCATCAAGGGGCGCGTGCGCTATTATGGCTGCCCGGCGGAAGAAGGCGGCGCGGCCAAGGGTTTCATGGTGCGCGCCGGCTGCTTTGATGATGTGGATATGGCGATTTGCTGGCACCCGGCGGCGTTTTCCGCGGTGAATGAACCGGTTTCGCTCGCCAATACGCGCATTGATTTCGCCTTCACCGGCCGGTCCTCCCACGCCGCCGCCGCGCCGCATTTGGGCCGCAGCGCCTTGGATGCGGTGGAACTCATGAATGTCGGCGTCAATTACATGCGCGAACATATGCCATCCGATGCGCGCATTCATTACGCCTATCTGGATGCCGGCGGCATTGCGCCCAATGTGGTGCAGGGCACGGCCAAGGTGCGCTATCTGATCCGCGCGCGGGATTTGGTGGAATTGAATGGCCTGGTCGCACGCGTGCGCAAGATTGCCGATGGCGCGGCGCTGATGACGGAAACCAGTGTCTCCACCAAGGTGGTGAGTGCGGTGTCCAACCTTTTGGGCAATACGCCTTTGGAAAAGGCGATGTTTGATAATTTCCAGCGCCTCGGCCCACCGCAATTCGATGAGGAGGATCGCCGCTTCGCCCGCGAAATCCAGGCGACGCTGAAGCCCGAAGACATTGTTTCCGCCTTCCGCCGCCATGGTCTGACGCCGGAGATGGATTTGCCGCTCTGTGACAAGATCGTGCCGCTGGAAAGCAAGGGCTTTGGCGGTGTGGGGTCCACCGATGTTGGCGATGTGTCCTGGGCGGTGCCAACCGTGCAGGCGCGTGGCGCGACTTGTGCTGTCGGCACGCCGGGGCATTCCTGGCAGCTCACGGCGCAGGGCAAATCCGGCATTGCCCATAAGGGCCTGGTGCATGTGGCGAAAATCATGGCCGGCACGGCGGTGGATGCCATCGCCAATCCGGAAATCCTCGCCGCCGCCAAGGCCGACCACCAGAAGCGCATAACGGCGACGCCTTACGTTTGCCCGCTGCCGCCGGATGTGGAACCGCCGATCCAGATGTCGGCTTAAAACGCCATCGGGGCGAAGCCGCCTTGCTTTCGCCCCCTTTCGCGCCCATATGAGATGGGTCAGCGCGTCATTCCGCGCGCCGCGCGCCCTGGCGGCTGCGTGATCGGACCCCCGGCTTGGTTTAAGTGCGGCGCGGTTCCGGGCCGGCCAGAACGCTCTTCCCACTTAGGACGGTCCCAATCCCGCGGGGCTTTCTGCCCCAAGCCGCGCTTGGCCCGGAAGGCTGTGCGCGGCTGATCTAGGATTCATTGTGACCGAACATTTCGAGGCTCTGCGCCTCAACCCGCTTATCCTTCAGGCTTTGAAGGATGAGGGCTATAAAACCCCAACCCCCATCCAGGCCCAGGCCATTCCCGCCGTGCTGGAAGGGCGCGACCTTTTGGGCATCGCCCAAACCGGTACCGGCAAGACCGCGGCCTTTGCGCTGCCCTTGCTGCATAAGCTTGCCCTGCTGAAGGGCCGCCCGCCGCGCGGCGGCTGCCGCGTGCTGGTGCTGAGCCCGACGCGTGAATTGGCGACGCAAATCGCGGAAAGCTTCCGCGCCTATGGCAAGCATCTTGGCTTTTCCATTGCGACCATTTTCGGCGGTGTCGGCTTTGGTGGCCAACGCCAGGCGCTGGGCCGCGGCATTGATGTGCTGGTGGCGACCCCTGGCCGTTTGCAGGACCATCTTGAACAGGGCTCGGCGCGGCTCGATCACGTCAGCACGCTGGTGTTGGATGAGGCCGATCAGATGCTGGACAAGGGCTTCCTGCCGGCCATTCGCCGCCTGATCCGTGCCGTGCCGGCGGAACGCCAGACGCTGTTTTTCAGCGCGACCATGCCCACGGAAATCAACCGCCTGGCGGATGAAATGCTGAAATCGCCCGTGCGCGTGGCGGTGGCGCCGGTGGCAACGACGGCCGAGAAAGTGGCGCAGCGCGTCATCCACGCCAATCGGCAGGATAAGCGCCGCGTCTTGGCGGAATTGCTGCGTGGTGAAGGCGTTGGCCGTGCGCTGATTTTCAGCCGCACCAAGCATGGCGCGGATCGCATTGTTAATCAGCTGGACCAGGATGGCATCAAGGCCAATGCGATCCATGGCAATAAATCCCAGAATGCCCGCGAAGCCGCCTTGGCTGCCTTCCGCGATGGTCGCGCGCCTGTCATGGTGGCGACGGACATCGCCGCACGCGGCATTGATGTGGATGGCGTGACCCATGTCATTCAATTCGATTTGCCGGAAGTGCCGGAGACCTATGTGCATCGCATTGGCCGCACCGCCCGCGCTGGCGCGGCGGGCATCGCGATTGCGCTGTGTTCGGGTGAAGACCGCGACAAGCTGCGCGCGATTGAAAAGCTGATCCGCACGCAGATCCCGGCAGAAGATCGGCGCACTGGGGAAGCCGAGGAAGCGGCCCCAGCACGTCCGCCGCGTCAGGCCCGCCCGCAGCGCGCTGCACCCAAGCCGCGGCAGCAACAGCAGCAGCAGCGGCCCCGTCGGGCCTCCGGTGGTGGTGGCGGGCAGGAATCGCGCCGCCGTGCGGCTTCTACCCCCGGTTCGGGGCAATTCGGGCGGCTGCCGCGCTGATCTGAACAGCGCTTTTGCGCCAACGCAAAGCCCGGGCCGATGGTCCGGGCTTTTTTATGCGGCATGACCCAAGCCGCCCAAGCGCCGGATTCCGGCCTGCTCGCCTATGCCAGCGCCAATCTGCCGCGCTACACCAGCTACCCGACCGCGCCGCATTTTACGCCGCTCGATGAATCGACGTTGCGCGGCTGGTTGGCGGAAACCAGCCCAAACGATGCGCTGTCGCTTTACGTGCATGTGCCGTTTTGCGCTTCGCTTTGCTGGTATTGCGGCTGCCATACGGCAGTGACGCGTTCCGCTGCGCGCATTGCGCGTTATGGCGCGGCTTTGGCGGAAGAAGCGCGGCTTTTGGGTGCGGTGCTGCCCGCGCATGGCGGTGTGGCGGCCTTGCATCTGGGTGGCGGCACGCCAACGGCGCTGGGGCCGGATGGGCTGATCGCGCTTGGCATTGCACTCCGCCAGCATTTCTCGTTTCAGCACGGCGCGGAAATCGCCGCCGAGCTTGATCCGCGCACGCTCGATACCCGCATGATTGATGCGCTGGCCGGCATGGGTCTCACGCGCGCAAGCCTTGGCGTGCAGGATATCTCGCCCAAGGTGCAGCGGTTGATCGGGCGAGTGCAGCCCGCCGAACAAGTCGCGGTGGCGGTCGAGAGGCTGCGCGCTGCCGGCATTGGCGGCATCAATATGGATTTGATCTATGGTCTGCCGGGGCAGGGGGTGGCGGAAGTTGAAGCCTCAGCCCGTTTTGCCGCCGAGAATGGCGCGGATCGCGTGGCGGTTTTCGGCTATGCGCATGTGCCTTGGATGAAGTCGCATCAAAAGGCGATCAAGGTCGAGGATTTGCCGGATGCAACGCTCCGCATGGCGCAGGCGGAAGCGGCAGCGCGCGTGCTGACGGATGCGGGTTATGTCGCGATTGGGCTTGATCATTTCGCGCGGCCGCAAGATGCCATGGCGCGGGCTGCCGCATCCGGTCGGCTGCGGCGCAATTTTCAAGGCTATACGACAGATGAGGCGCCGGTCCTGCTCGGCCTTGGTGCTTCAGCCATTGGCCGCTGTCGCGCTGGTTTTTTTCAGAACATTGCCGATGAGCGTGCTTGGCTCACCGCGGTGGAAGCCGGGCGGTTGCCCATCGCGCGCGGGCGCGCCTTTACGGGCGATGATCTGATCCGCGCAGAGATCATTGAACGCATCATGTGCGATCAGGCTTTGGATCTGGCACTGGTGCCGGCTGATATTTTGGCCAGCGCGCGCCCAAAGCTAGCCCCACTGATCGCCGATGGGCTGGTGGCGGAAGGCGCCGGGCGCCTGGCGATGACCGCGAAGGGCGCGCGCTTCCTGCGCCATTTGGCCGCGTGTTTTGACGCCTATCTGGCGCCGACAGCAACACGCCATAGTGCCGCGGTTTAAGCTGGCGCGAGATTGAGGCGCCGCAGCAGGGCGCGTTCCTCTTCCATGGTCTGGCGCATCGCTTCGCGATAGGCAGGGCCATCCAGCAGGATCAACGGCTGATTGACGCGTTCCAGGAATTGCAGATGCGCGGCGTCTTGCGCAGCAGCGGTAAAGGCTTCCGCCAGCACGCGCACCACACCGGCATCCATGCCGCGCGGGCCGATCAGCCCGCCTGGGCTATCCACCACAATATCCAGCCCTTGTTCCTTCAGTGTTGCTACCTGCGGAAAACGCTTGGCGCGGGTGGAGGTGTAGATCGCAAGCAGGCGCAATTGCCCCGCTTCCACCATCGGCGCCCAACCGGAGGCTTCAGAGGCAAAATCAATCTCCCCGCCCAGCAGCGCGCGCAACGTGTCGGATGTGCCGCGATAGGGCACATGCGTCCAGCTCAAGCCGCGCTGAAAGCCGATGCGTTCCACCACCAGATGCTGTGTTGAACCAATGCCAAGCGTGCCGAAATTGAGCTTGCCCGGATTGGCGCGGGCATGGGCCAACAATTGTTCAAGGCTCTGCCAGGGGGAATCTGCGCGCACCACCAGGCCCATGACGAAGCCGGTAACTTGCAAGATGTAAGTCAGGTCATTGATCGGATCATAGGGCGGGCGGGGATTGAGCAGCATTTGCCGCACCACACCGACATGCATTTGCGAAATCGTATGGCCATCGGGGCGCGCTTCCTGCAGCGCCATGGCGCCCAGAATGCCGGAAGCCCCGCCACGATTTTCGACGACCACCGGCTGACCGAGGCTGCGGGATGCATGATCCGCCATGATGCGAAAGCCGATATCCGCCGGCCCGCCCGCCGCCCAGGGAATGATCAGGCGAATGGGCCGTTCCGGAAAGCGCGGTTGCGCCAAGGCCGGCATGGCAAGCAACGCCGAAGCGCCAAGCGCCGCACGACGGGTAATTTGCGCCATTGTCTTGAGCCTCCGTTGAGCGGCTCAGTTTGGGCGTGAAAACCGTGCTGCCGCAAGGCCCAAGCCTATCCCGGCTCGCGCAGCCCCAGCCGTTCCAGGCGCGGCAGCACTTCCTGCACGAAATAGGGAATTTCCTTGAGGTAATCGAGGAAGGCGATGGTGCAGCCGGCAAGCCCTGTCGCACTCATGCGCGCCATTTCATCGGCAATGTCATCGGGCGTGCCGACAAAGGGGTAGGAACCGGGATAGGCACCATCGAATTTGAAGCGGCCTTCGCGGGTGAAGCGGTTTTCAAAGGGTCGCGCGATCTGCTGGCCCGGCGTGCCCACCATGGCGCCGCGATTGCTCCGATAATAGGCCTGGCCAGCCGTATCGGCCATTTCTTCGGCGAAATAATGGAAGAACTCCTCAGCCTCCCGCCGTGTTGGGCGGCAGACAACATGGCCCATGGTGAAAACGCCGATCTGGCGCTGATGGCGCGCCATATGCTGGCGGACATCTTCAAGCAGTGCCGGCACCTGGTCCAATTCCGTCACATTCAGGAACAGCACGTCAGCGGCTTGAGAGGCGAAATCCCGCCCCGCCGGCGAAAACCCTGCCGACATCACGGGTGGCCAGGGGCGCTGCACGGATACCGGATTGGTATGGCAATTCTTGAGCTTGAAGAATTCGCCTTCCCAATCAAATTCCGGCCCGCCTGCCAGCATTTTCGACCAGATGCGGAACCATTCCAGGCCGTGTTGGTAGCGCTTATCCTGCTGGATGGTGACGCCGTGCAGGTCAAATTCCGCCTGGTTCCAGCCGCAGACGATATTGAGCCCGGCGCGCCCATGGCTCACGTGATCAATCGTCGCAATCGCCTTGGCGCCGAAGGCCGGGGTGACGATCGGCACATGCACGGTGGAGAATATCGCAATCCGCTTCGTGATGGCGGCAAGGGCCGCGCCATGGGTCAGGGTTTCCAGGGATCGGCCATAGATATTCGCATCCCCCTGATAGCCGCGCCATTTCGCCACCGGCAGGATGAATTCAAGGCCGGCCTCATCGGCGATTTGCGACATGGCGGCAATGTCATCCCAATCGGCCTTCCAGCGTTCCGGCGCGCGGCTCATGGTCAGGCCGCCATCGCAATTGGCGCTGAAAATGCCGAGCTTGAATTTATTCGGGCCGAAAAGCGGGTTTCGTACCCGTGCATCCTGATCCATGGCGTTTCCTTCCTGGATCAGTCTGCGGCTTGGGCTGGCAGGGGGCAAGGCAGCGAGGATGATTGCATCCCGCCGCAGTATCGGGAATCATTTTCGCCAATAGCAAGGGGAAACACCATGAATGCTTGGCCCGATGCCACCCGACCCGGAGAGCCTGCGGATGCTACGCGGCCCTGGCATTGGCTGGCGCGTTTGGATGATGGCGGGCAGGCGCCGCTGCCGCTTGGCTGGAATCCCGCTGTACGGCAATGGCTTTCCTGGGATGGCAGCGCCCTGGCGCCAGCTGAGGCAGCGCGGCGTTTCCGCTACCTTGGCCCCGCACTGACACCGGCCGAGGTTGCGGCAGAAACCGCGGAGGCGGAAGCGGCGGCGCTGCCTGCGCAGCCCGTTGATATGGTCCCCAAGCGGGATGCCATCCGCAATCACCTGCTGATCTTTGTTGGCAGTGTGGTCGCGACACTGTTTCTGGCTGAAAAGATTGTGCAGTGGCGCGGGTGAGTGAGAGTGGTTTTGCCACGCGCATAGGTTTGCGCCATGCTGCTGCACATCAAGAGGGCTGAACGCGCCCCAACCAAGGGAGGATCTCATGTTTGCTCGTCGCAAGCTGCTTGCACTGACCGCGCTCTCACCCCTCGCCGCGCCAGCCATTTTGCGCGGCGTCACCAGCCCGGCCGCTGCGCAGGCACCCTGGCCCAGCCGACAGATACGCATGGTGATCCCCTGGCCGCCTGGCCAAGCGACAGATGTGGTCGGGCGGCTCGCCGGCCAGCGCTTGTCGGAACGCTTGGGCCAGGTGGTGGTGCCGGAAAATCGCCCCGGCGCGGGCGGGCAGATCGGCACGGATCTGGTGGCCAAGGCGCCGCCAGATGGCAATGTGATTCTCTCTGCCTCAATCGGGCCCATCTCCTTCAGCCCGCTGGTGCAGCGCACCCCTTATGATGTGGAACGCGAATTGGCGCCGGTGGTGATCTTTGGCATCGCGCCCTTCATGCTGCTGGTGAAGCCCGATTTCCCGGCGCAGGATTTGCGGAGCTTCATGGCGCTGGTGAAGGCCAATCCCGGCAAATACAGCTATAATTCCTCAGGGATTGGCGGCGCGCAGCATCTGGTGTGTGCGCTATTCCTGGCGAAGGCGGGGCTGGATGCGCTGCATGTGCCCTTCCAGGGCAGCGGGCCGGCGCTGGCCGCTTTGCTTGGCGGTCAGGTGAATTTCGGCTTTGACACGCCCGCCGCCGCAGGGCGGCTGGTGCGCGATGGGCAGTTGAAGGCGCTTGGGCTTAGCACTGGCAAGCCCTCGGCCCAGGTGCCGGGCATTCCGCCTGTCGCCGCCGTGGGTGGGCCGGCGGATTATGATGTCGGCGGCTGGAATGGGCTGATGGTGCCGGCCGGCACGCCACGCCCGATCATTGATCGCCTCTATACGGAAATCCGCGACGGTATGGCGGTGCCGGAAGTGCGCCAGCGCTATGAAGCAGTGGGCTTCGATGTTGACCCGATGGGGCCAGAGGCCATGCTGCAACATATGCGCAAACTCTGGGGCGAATTCGGCCCGCTGATCCGGCAATTGGGTATCCGCGCGGAGTAGCGCCGGATCAAACCCCCAATTCGCCAAGGATAATCGCCTCCACCTCCGCCCCCGCCGGCAAGGCGAGCGCGAAGGGCGCGCGCAGCACAAGCGCATCAGCGCGCGCCAATGTGGCCAGCATCGAACTATCCTGCACCGGGAAGGGCCGCACCGTGAGGTGCCCTTCGGCATCTGCCTCAAGGCTCGCGCGCAGGAAATCGGCGCGACGGTCATTTTCGGCCAGCGCGGTGGCGCAGATCACGCGCCGGCTTGGCGTGGGCGCACCGGGCAGGCCGGATAACCGCGCCAAGGCGGGCAGCAGGAAGATAATGGCGCAGACCAGCGCCGAGACCGGATTGCCCGGCAGGCCCAGCACTGGCACGCGGCCAAGACGCCCCCAGATCAAGGGCTTGCCCGGCCGCATGGCGATTTTCCAGAAGCCGAGTTCAAACCCCTCGCCACCAAGTGCCTGCTGGATCAGATCATGCTCACCCACGCTGGCGCCGCCGGTGGTCACCAGCATGTCATAGGCTTGGGCAGCGGCGGCGACATCGGCAATGGCGCTGGCGTCATCGGGCGCGATGGGCAGGACGATGGGCTCGCCGCCCCCCGCGCGAATTAGCGCGGCCAAAGCATGGGCGTTGGAACTGACAATGCCGCCGGGCGGGATGGGATCGCCGGGAAGGGCGATTTCATCCCCGGTCGCCAGAATGCCGATGCGCGGGCGCCGATGCACGGCAAGCCAGGGGTTATTGCTGGCCGCCGCAAGGCCGATATCGCGCGCCGTCAGGCGCCGGCCAGCAGCCAGCAGCGCCTCCCCTTCGGCGAAATCCAGGCCGCGCTTCCTCACCCAGCGCCCAGGTGTCACGCTTTCCTTGACCAGCACCGCGCCATCGGCCGCTTCGGCATCTTCCTGCAACAGGATCGAATCGGCGCCTTCCGGGACAAAGCCGCCGGTGAAAATCCGCACCGCCTGACCAGGGCCGACCACCCCCGCAAAAGGATGCCCCGCTGGCGCCGCGCCAATCACGGCAAGCCTCGCACCCAAAACGCCGTCCGCCGAGCGCAAGGCATAGCCGTCCATGGCGGAGACCGCCGCTGGCGGCTGCGTGAGCCGCGCCAGCACCGGCCGCGCCAGCACGCGCCCGGCCGCTTCGGGGATCGCAATGGTCTCGGCAGCAGTGGGCGTCAGCGCGGCCAGGATGCGCGCGCGGGCCTCCTCAACCGGCAGCAAGCCACCCTTCTCAGCCACCGATGAACTCGCCCGATTTGCCGCCGGCCTTATGCACCAGGCGGATATCTTCAATCCGCATGCCGCGATCCACAGCCTTCACCATGTCATAGACCGCGAGGGCTGCGATGCTAACGGCGGTGAGTGCTTCCATCTCCACCCCTGTCTTGCCAGTCAGGCTGACGGTGGCTTCGATCACAATGGCGTCATCGCCTTCCGGTTCCAGATCAACCGCAACCTTGGAAATCATCAGCGGATGGCAGAGCGGGATCAGATCCGATGTGCGCTTGGCCGCCATGATCCCGGCAAGCCGCGCCACGCCCAGCACATCGCCCTTGCCGGCACGGCCTTCGCGGATCAAGGCAAGCGTTTCCGGCGCCATGACAATGCGCCCGCGTGCGGTGGCCGTGCGCGCAGTCTCGGCCTTGGGCGAGACATCCACCATGGCCGCGCGGCCGGCAGCGTCAAAATGGGTGAGGCGCTGTTCGGTCAGGACACGTCCACCAATTGGCGCGCGGCGGCGGCGACATCGGCCTGGCGCATCAGATGCTCACCTACCAGGATGCAGCGCGCCCCGGCAGCGGCCATGCGGCGCACATCATCGGGGGTGCGAATGCCACTTTCGGCAACCGGCAGGCGATCCGCCGGCACCAAGGGCGCGAGCGTTTCGCTGGTCGCCAAATCGGTCTGCAAGCTGCGGAGATCGCGGTTATTGATGCCGATCAGGCGGGTTTCCAGGCCAAGCGCGCGGTCCAATTCGCGCCGGTCATGCACTTCAGCCAGCACTGACATATCAAGGGACCGTGCGATATCTTCCAATTCGCTCGCCTGCGCATCCGTCAGCGCGGCCATGATCAGCAGAATGCAATCGGCCCCCATGGCGCGGGCTTCAAACACTTGCCAGGGATGGATCATGAAATCCTTGCGCAGCACCGGCAGCGAACAGGCGGCGCGCGCGGCTTCCAAATGTTCCACCGCGCCTTGGAACCAGGGCGCATCGGTCAGCACGGAAAGGCAGGCGGCCCCCCCCAATTCATAGGCGCGGGCCAGGGCGGCGGGGTCAAAGGGATCGCGGATCAAACCGCCGGAAGGCGAAGCGCGCTTGATTTCGGCGATCAGCCCGGTGCGGCCTTCGCCAATGCGCTCGCACAGCGCGCCGACGAAGTCACGCAGCGGCGGCGCGGCTGCCGCGCGGCGTTCGATTTCGGCCTGCGGCGTGATTTCCATCCGTTCGGCGACTTCGCGCGCCTTATCGGCCAGGATACGGGCCAGGGTGTCAGGGACCGATGCGGCATCGGTCGAGGGCACCGAGATATGGGGTGCATTCATCCAGCAGTGTCCTTGGGGGGGCATAACGCCCGGAGGCGGGCCAATACTCCAAACGCGGCCCCTTCGTCTATGGCCTGGGCAGCGATGGCCGCCCCGGCCTTGAGGTCAGCCGCCTTGCCGGCGACGATCAGCGACGCCGCGGCATTCAGCAACACAACATCGCGATAGGCGCCATGGGCGCCGCGCAGTAGGGCTTCCAAGGCGGCGGCGTTTTCCGCCGGGTCCCCGCCCTTCAAGGCCGAAGCCGGGGCGCGGCTGAGCCCTGCATCTTCCGGCGTCACGGTAAATTCGCGAATGGCGCCATCTTCCAGCGCCACCACCTGGCTTTCACCGGAAAGTGTGAGTTCATCCAGCCCCTGCCCATGCACCAGCCAGGCGCGTTCGGTGCCAAGGCGCGCCAGCGTCTCGGCCATCGGGCGGAGCCATTGGGGAGAAAAGGCGCCGGTCATTTGCCGCGTGACGCGGGCGGGGTTGGCGAGCGGGCCGAGCAGGTTGAAAATCGTGCGCGTCCCCAATTCCATGCGCGGCCCGGCGGCGTGGCGCATGGAAGCGTGATGGCGCGGCGCCATCAGAAACACCATTCCTGCTTCGCGCAGCACTTCTGGTAGCTTTTCCATCGGCACATCCAGCGAAATGCCAAGCGCCGAGATGGCATCCGCCGCACCAGATTTCGACGACAGCGCACGATTGCCATGCTTGGCCACCGGCACGCCGCACCCCGCCACCACCATGGCCGTGGTGGTTGAGATATTGAGCGTCCCTGCCGCATCACCCCCGGTGCCGACAATATCCATCGCCCCCGGTGGTGCTTCAATCGCGACCATGCGCGCGCGCATGGCGCGCACCGCGCCAGTCATTTCCTCGACCGTTTCGCCCCGCACGCGCATGGCCATCAGCATGCCCGCGATCTGCGCCGGTGTGGCTTCGCCGGCCATGATGATGCCGAAGGCTTCCTCGGCCTCGATCTCCGTCAGCCGCGCTCCATCAGCGAGCCGCGCCAGGATGGGTTTCAGCGACATGGGATCAGGCCGGTACGGCAGCGCCATGGCTGGCGCCGGCCAGTTTCAGGAAACTGCGCAGAATATCGTGGCCATGGGCAGAGGCGATGCTTTCCGGATGGAATTGCACTCCCCAGACCGGCAAGTCGCGATGCGCCAAGCCCATGATCAGCCCATCTTCCGTCCAGGCGGTGGGGCGGAGGCTGGCGGGCAGGGTGTCACGTTCCACGATCAGCGAATGATAGCGCGTGGCGGCGAAGGGGGAGGGCAGGCCAGCGAAGATATCCGTCCCGCCATGATGCACATCCCAGACCTTGCCATGCACCGGTTCCGGCGCGCGGATCACGCGCCCGCCAAAGGCCTGGCCAATCGCCTGATGGCCCAGACACACGCCCAGGATCGGCAGCTTCACCTCGGCCGCCAAGGAGATCAGCGGCAGGCAAATCCCGGCCTCATTCGGCGTGCAGGGGCCGGGGGAGAGCACCACGGCTTCGGGCTTCATCGCCAGCACCCCTTGAGGGTCTATCGCGTCGTTTCGCCTGACCTCCACTCGCGCGCCCAGATCGCCCAAGAAGTGGAAAAGGTTGAAGGTGAAACTGTCATAATTGTCGATCAGCAGGATCATGGGCGTGATCCTTGGGCCGAAGGAGGGGAAGAATCAAGCGGCGGGCGTGGCGCCGTGACTAAAGGCAGGCTAAATTTGCAGGGTTGCTGGCTGGGAGAGGCGGAAATGACCAATAGGCGAGCGATTCTGGGCGGCGGCTTGGCGGCGGCCTTTGCCGGGGCAGCGCCGGGGCTGCTGCGCGGCGCCTCGGCACAGCCCGCCGGGCCGGGTGTGGCCGCGTGGCCCAATATCATCATGATTATGGCCGATGATGTCGGCTACTGGAATGTCGGCGCCTATAGCCATGGCATGATGGTGCCAACGCCGAACCTCGATCGCCTGGCGCGCGAAGGGATGCTGTTCACCGATCATTACGCCGAGCCCACCTGCACGCCAGGCCGCGCTGCCTTCATTACCGGGCAAATGCCGATCCGCACGGGGCTCACCACGGTGGGGCTGCCAGGCTCACCGATCGGCATAGACCAGCGCGACCCGACGCTTGCCGCAGTGCTGCGCGCGCAAGGCTATCGCACCGCGCAAATCGGCAAGAATCATCTGGGTGATCTCAATCGCCATTTGCCGACGGTGCATGGCTTCGACATGTTTTTCGGCAATCTCTATCATCTCAATTCGGAAGATGAGCCGGAAGACCCCGATTGGCCGACCGATCCCGGCTTCAATGCGCGTTATCGCCCGCGCGGGGTTTTGGATTGCGTGGCGCTGCCCGCCAATAATCCCGCGCCGGTGACGGATGCGCGCTTCGGCCCTTGGGGCGCGCAGCGCTGCACGGATACGGGGCCACTCACACGCAAACGCATGGAAACGGTGGATGATGAATTCGTTGATCGTTCGCTGAGCTTTATTGAAGACAGCGTGCGTGCGCGTCAGCCCTTCTTCCTGTGGCACAACCCGACGCGCATGCATATCTACACGCAGTTGCGCCCGGAAAACCGTCTGCTCGCGCGCCCCCATTCTTCGGGTGATGATATTTATGGCGCGGGCATGATGGAATTGGATGCGCAGGTCGGGCGCATTCTGGACCGCGTCGATCAGCTTGGCATTCGCGACAATACGATCATCGCCTTCACCTCAGACAATGGCGCCATGGCCGCCTGGTGGCCCGATGGCGGCACCACGCCCTTCAGGAGTGAGAAGGCAACAACCTGGGAAGGCGGCGTGCGCGTGCCCATGCTGATCCGCTGGCCGGCGCGCATCCGCGCGGGGTCCGTTTCCAACGGCATTCAAAGCCATCTGGATCTGTTTACCACCTTTGCTGCCGCGGCGGGTGTGACGGATGTGGCGGCGCGGCTGCGTGCCAGCCATCATGTGCATATTGATGGTGTGAGTAATCTGGCGCATTGGACACAAGGTGCCGAAAGCGCGCGGCAAGTGCAGATCATGTATAATGAGGCTCGGCTGACCGCACTCCGCTTCGGGCCATGGAAGGCGCATTTCCAGACGCGCGATGGTTTCTTTGATGCCTTCAGCGAAAGCGCCCTGATCTTCAATTTGCGCATGGACCCTTTTGAGCAACGCGATGGGCATCGTTCCAATCTGCTCGCCATGCGCAAGGCATTTTTGGGTGGGCGGATCATTGACATCATGGCGGAGCATCAGGAAACGCTCCGCGCCTTTCCGCCGCGTCAGGCGGGGGGGTCGCTGCGCCCAAGATGACGCCCCCCGCCTTTCGATCATGCTGCGCTGGCCTTACGCATAGAACCAGGCGCTTGCCGCATAAAGCAGCGGCATATTGATGAGCAGGTTGAAGGGAAAAGTGATGCCGAGCGAGGCTGTCAGGTAAATCCCCGGGCTCGCTTCCGGCAGCGCGGCACGGCAGGCAGCCGGCGCATCAATATAGGATGCGCTGGCGCAAATCGCGGCAAAGACAAAGGCGCCACCTTGCGACAGGCCAACCAGCCAGCCCGCCATCAGCCCGGCCAGGCCGAAGCAGATTGGCGCCACTATGGCAAAGCCCGTCATGAAGCGCCCGACCTGGGCAAAGGCCCGAATTTGCCGCGCCGCGGTCATGCCCATTTCAAGCAGGAACAGCATCAGGAAGCCGCGGAAAAGCTGCTCATAAAAGGGCGCGATCCGTCGCCATTCCGCATCGCTCGCCATATAGCCGATGAACATGCCGCCCGTGAGCAGCAAAATGCCCCGGCCCCTGAGCGTATCAAGCAAAAGCTCACCCAGGCGGAAATTGCCCTTATTGGTCTGATTGCCCCAGCGCCCGATGGCGAGTGAGATGATGACGGCGAATTCCATGAGCGCGACAATCGCGGTCATATAGCCTTCCGCCGGGGTTTCCATGGCGCGCGCAAAGGCGATGGCGGCGAAGAAGGTGACGCTGGAGACCGAACCATAATGCGCCGCGACCGCTGCTGCGTTGGACACATCAAAGCCACCCACCCGGCGCAGCACCGCATAGCAGGTGACGGGAATGGCGATGGTCATGGCGACTGCGGCGGCGATGAGGGTTGAGACATCGCTGAAGGAAACCTGGGCCAGTTCGCGCCCGCCCGTCAGGCCGATTGAGAACAGCAGATAGATCGAAATGAGCTTCAGCACCGCTTCGGGCAATTCAAGCTCTGAGCGGATGAAGCCCGCCACTGCGCCAAGCGCGAAGGCAAGCACGATGGGTGAGAGAAGGTTCGTCAGCAGCAGGTCCAAGCCGGGCATGGTTTCGGTTCCGTCCAGATGAAGGGACCCGCCCCATAGGCTGCGCAAAAGGATAAATAAAATACATTGTATCAATCCTAATGTTCGATAAAATAGAAGGATGAACCGGCTGAACCTGCGCCATCTTGGCTATTTCCGCGCTGTCGCGCATGAAGGAAACCTCACACGCGCGGCAACAAAGCTTGGCCTTTCGCAATCGGCGCTTTCGGTGCAGATACGCGCGCTGGAAGATCGGCTTGGGCATTCTCTGTTTGAACGCACGCACCGCAAGCTCGTGCTGACCGAAGCGGGGCGCATCGCACTCGATCACGCCGATGCGATTTTCGCGACCGGCGAGGAATTGCTCGCAACGCTGAAGGGCGAAAATGCCGCCCAGGCGAGCTTGCGCATTGGCGCGCTGGCAACGCTTTCCCGCAATTTCCAATTGGCCTTTTTGCAGCCCTTGCTGGAACGGGGCGATCTTCATTTGGTGCTGCGATCCGGCGGGCCGGTTGAATTGCTCGCTGAATTGCGCGCGCTCAATCTTGATGTGGTGCTGATGGATCGGCTGCCGGCGGCCGGGCCTGGGCCTGCCTTGGTCGGCCATCGCGTGGCGCGGCAGCGGGTTGAGCTTTTCGGTACGCCCAAAAGGCTCCGCCAGGGGGGCAGCCTGCCGGAATTGCTGGGGCGCCATCCGGTGATTGTGCCGGGGCCGGAAAGCGGGCTCCGCGCCGAATTTGAAGCGCTGGCCAACCGCCTGCGCGTCGCACCCCGCATCGCGGCCGAGGTTGATGACATGGCGATGATGCGCCTGCTTGCGCGACAGGATGTGGGGCTTGCGGTGATGCCGGCCATTGTGGTGCGCGATGAGCTTCGCGCCGGCACCCTTATTCGCGCAACGCAGCTTTCGGGCCTGGTCGAGACCTTTTATGCCGTGACCATCGCCCGGTCCTTCCCCAATCCGCTATTGCGGCCCTTGCTCAAGGCGCGTTCGGCGGCGCTGGAGGACTGACATTCTGGGCGGTGGCGCGCTTTCTTCTTTACCCGCGCGCCGCCATTTCGTGGTAAGGAATCCACATGCTGCCAGATTTCCACGCCACCGCCGCTGCCCTGGGCGCCCTGCCGCGGGAAGGCATTCACGGCCATGTCAATGCCATCACGGGGCTCACGATTACGCTGGAAGGCTTTGGCCCGCTGGCCGCGATTGGGGATCGGGTTGCGATCACCTCGCCCTCTGGTGCGCCGGTCATGGCGGAAATCGCCGGCTTCCGGGATGGCAAGGCGCAGGCGATTGCGCTTGGGCCGCTGACAGGCCTGACATCCGGCATGCGCGCCTCGCTCGCGCCGCGCCCGGCCTTGCCGGTTTCCGATGCTTGGCTCGGGCGCGTGCTGGACCCGATGGGCAGGCCGCTCGATGGCGGACCCATGCCGGCACCGGGCGCGATTCAACGTCCAACCCATGCGCCGGCGCCGGCAGCCGGCCAGCGCTCCCGCCTAGGGGTGCGGTTGCCGCTTGGCGTGCGCGTACTTGATCTGTTCACGCCGGTGCGGCGCGGGCAAAGGCTTGGGCTTTTCGCGGCCTCCGGCGTTGGGAAATCTACGCTCATGGCCATGCTGGCGGGCGGGCTGGCGGCGGATGTGATTGTTTTTGCGCTGGTCGGCGAACGTGGGCGCGAATTGCGCGAATTCATCGAAGATGATTTGGGGCCTGAGCGGCTTGCGCGCAGTGTCGTGGTTTGCGCGACATCGGATAGCGCGGCGCCTCTCCGGCGCGAAGCCGCCTATGCCGCCATGACGGTGGCCGAGCATTTCCGTGATCAGGGCCTGCAGGTGCTGCTGCTGATGGATAGCGTGACGCGTTTTGCCTTGGCGCTACGTGAGATTGGCCTGGCGGTCGGCGAACCGCCGGCGACACGCGGCTATCCGCCTTCGGTCTTTACTGAATTGCCGCGATTGCTGGAACGCGCCGGGCCGGGGCCTGATAACTCGCCGGGGGCGATTACCGCGCTTTTCACCGTGCTTGTGGAAGGCGATGATCATGATGAACCCGTGGCCGATGCCGTCCGCGGCATTCTGGATGGGCATGTGGTTTTGGATCGCGCCATAGCCGAAGCCGGGCGTTATCCGCCGGTGGATGTATTGCGCTCCGTCTCCCGCAGCATGCCGGGGGTTTTGGAAGAAGATGAATGGCAATTGGTGGCGGAAGCCAAGCGCTTGCTGTCCACCTACGGCGAAATCAAGGATCTGGTGCGCCTTGGCGCCTATCGCGCCGGGCATGATCCTGAAGCGGATGCAGCGGTGAAGCTGGCGCCGCGGATTGAGGCTGTGCTGCGCCAGCGCAAGGGCGAGATTTCGCCGGTTGAGCAATCCTTCGCGGCCCTGGCTGAGGCGATCGACGGGGCTTGAGACGCCGATGGGCAATAAGCCGAGCGTCGCACCTATTTCTCACAGCGAATGAACACCGTGCTTTGATGCGCGCGTTCGCCCACCTCGGCCGCGCTTAACTCCGTGGGCGGGCTTTCGCGCAAGGTGGGTTCCACGCCGGCGCGGCGGAGGAAGCCCAGAGCCTCAGTTCCCTTCACGGCGAAATTCACATTCTGCGGAATATCGCCGGTGCGTTGCGCGATGCGCTGCGCATTGAGCTTGGAGACAATCACGCCCATCACGTGACCTTGCCGGTCGAGCAAAGGCCCGCCGGAATTGCCCTGCTGCACGGGCGCGCTGATCTGAAAATGCTGTTCATTATTGGCGAGCCCAGCGAGCGCACTTACCTCACCCGTGGTCAGGGTTGGGCCGGCGGCCAATAGGCCCGCGAGTGGGAAGCCATAGGTCACCACACTTTCGCCGCGCCGCACCGGATTGGCGCGAAAGGGCAGGATGGGGCCGGGGTCATTCGGCACGGCAAGCAGCGCGAGGTCACGCTGCACATCAACCCGCGCCGGCATGGTGGCGGGCAGGCTGCGGCCATCGGCGGTGCGCACGGTGATCGCATTGCAGCCATCAATCACGTGATGATTGGTCAGCACCCGGTCGCGTGCCACAACAAAGCCCGTGCCGGTGGAAGCCCTTCCGCGCGCCTGCGGCGGCGCGCCGGGGGTAGGGGTGGGGGCCGCGGCGCCGGGCGGGCGGGGCAGGGGCGATTGCATGGCAACGACCTTTTCCGCGCAAATATCCATACCGCGATTGATGATTTCCCGCCCATCGCTCAGCACCATGCGGAAATCAAAGCGGCAGCCGGCATTCTCGGCCGCGCGTATATTGATGCCGGCGCCAGGCGCCAGCGGGCCGCGGGTCAACATATTGGCTCCCCAATCCGGCCGCCCCGTGCGCACGGCAAAAAGCGAATGGGCCGATTGCTCGGTCTGATTGAGCACGCGGAAGGGTTCCGTCTGCGAAAGGGCAGGAAGGGGGGCCAAGAGCAGGGCGAAAAGGGTGAGGAAAAGGGCAGGCATGGCACTTTGTATCTCGGCATCGATAACGCCTTCGTCAATCGCATTGGGCTTGACCTTCCCATAATTGGAAGCGCCAGATGAGGGCTGCCATGCCGGATGCCACCGCGCCCCTGCCGCGCCTATCCTTGCCGATCGAGGGCATGACCTGTGCTGCCTGCGCCGGGCGGGTGGAACGTGCCATCCGCAAGCTGCCCGGTGTGACGGATGTCCAGGTCAACCCCGCCACGGATCGTGCAGAAGTGCAGGGCAGCGCCGATGCTGCCGCCTTGAAACAGGCGGTTGAAGGCGCAGGCTATGGCGTGACCGAAGCGCAATTTGACCTTGCCATTGGTGGCATGAGTTGCGCTGCCTGCGCCGGCCGGGTGGAGGCCGCTTTGCGCGCCGTGCCTGGGGTGCTGGAAGCAAGCGTCAATCCAGCTTCGGAACAGGCGCATGTCAGGGCCATCGCCGGGGTTTCGGAAGCCGCTTTGCGTGTGGCGGTGGAAGCTGCTGGCTATGAATTGCGCGGCAGCACGACAGAAGCTGGGGAAGAAGCTGCAGCTCGCGCCCTGGTCAGGGAACGGCGCGATGTGGTGCTGGCCGGGATATTCTCTGCCCCCTTCCTGATAGGCATGATCGGCATGGGGCTCGGCCAGGATTGGATGCCGAGCGGCTGGGCGCAATTTGGCTTGGCGAGCTTTGTCGAATTCTGGCTCGGCGCGCGGTTCTGGCGCGCGGGCTTCGCGGCGGTACGCGCCGGTACCGGCAATATGGATGTGCTCGTGGCGCTTGGCACCGGCGCGGCCTGGGCGCTTTCCACCTGGCTTTTGCTGACCACGCCCGCGCATCACGGCACGCCGCATCTTTATTTCGAAGCGGCAGCAATGGTGATTTTCTTTGTTCTACTCGGCAAATATCTGGAAGCCCGCGCCAAGCGCGCCACTGGCGCCGCAATCCGCGCCTTGCTTGACCTCAGCCCCCGTCAGGCACGGCGGCTGGAAGCGGGTGAGGAACGCGAAGTGCCAGCTGCCTTACTCAGCATTGGCGATCTGGTGGTGGTGCGCCCTGGTGAGCGTATTCCCGTGGATGGGCTGGTGCGTGAAGGCCGTTCCGGTGTGGATGAAAGCGCGCTGACCGGCGAAAGCCGCGCAGTGGAAAAGGAAGAAGGCGCAAAAGTTTCAACCGGCACCATGGCTTTGGATGGGCGCCTGGTGATCGAAGCCCGCGCGGTGGGTGGCGATACCACACTCGCCCGCGTGGCGCAGTTGGTCGCGGCGGCGCAGGCATCGCGCGCGCCCGTGCAAAAGCTGGTGGATCGCGTGAGTGCGGTCTTTGTCCCCGTGGTACTCGCGCTGGCATTGGCAACATTGATCGGCTGGTTGTTGGCAGGTGCGGGTTTTGAATCCGCGCTGATCAATGCGGTTTCCGTGCTGGTAATTGCCTGCCCTTGCGCTTTGGGCCTTGCCACACCGGCGGCCATCATGGCCGGCACCGGTGCGGCAGCGCGGGCTGGCATCTTGCTGCGCGATGCGGACGCGATTGAGCGTGCCGGGCGCATCACCCTGGTTGCCTTTGACAAGACCGGCACGCTGACGGAAGGCAAGCCGCGCCTCGCGGCCTTGCATCCCGCGCCCGGCATGGCGCGCGAAGAAGCGCTCGGCATTGCCGCCGCGCTGCAAGCGGGCAGTGAACATCCCTTGGCGCGCGCGGTATTGCGCGAAGCCGGCACCGTGCCGCCCGCCTCAGATTTCCGCGCCTTGCCCGGACGCGGCGTGGAAGGCGTGGTTGATGGGCAGCGCTACGCGCTTGGCAGTACCAGGCTATTGCAGGAAGCAGGCGCGGCACGCGGCGTCTTGGCCGAGGCAGCGGCTGCCGGTGAGGCTGCGGGGCAAAGCCTTTCCTGGTTGATTGAGGGCAGCGATGCCCGCGCGCTTTTCCTGTTTGAAGATGCGCCGCGCGCGGGCGCTGCGGCGGCCGTGGCCGGACTTGCCGCGCTTGGCGTGAAACCCGCGATGATCAGCGGCGATCAGCGCGCCGCTGCCCTTGCGGTCGCGACGCCGCTAGGCATTACCGATGTCGCCGCCGAGGTTTTGCCCGATGGCAAGGCCGCGCGCATCGCTGCCTGGCAGGAAGCGGGCGAAGCTGTCGCCATGGTGGGCGATGGCGTCAATGACGCGCCGGCACTCGCCAAGGCTGATCTTGGCATTGCGATGGGTACTGGCACGGATATCGCCATTCAATCCGCTGGCATCACCTTGTTGCGCGGCGATCCCGCTTTGGTGCCGGCGGCTTTGGAGATTACGCGCCTGACTTTGCGCAAGATCAGGGAAAACCTGTTCTGGGCTTTTGGCTATAATCTGCTCGGCTTGCCGCTCGCGGCCTTTGGCTTGCTCTCTCCGCCTATCGCGGGCGCGGCCATGGCGGCTTCGAGTGTGAGTGTGCTGACCAATGCGCTGTTGCTCTCGCGCTGGAGGCCCCGGCCATGAATATCGGTGACGCTGCCCGCGCTTCGGGTATTTCGGCCAAGATGATCCGCCATTATGAGGCGATTGGGTTGATCTCTGCGGGGCGCGGCGCCAATCAATATCGCGTCTACGCCCAGGCCGATGTCGCGGAGCTGCGCTTCATTCGCCATGCGCGCGATCTTGGCTTTCCGTTGCAGGATGTGAAGCGCCTGCTGGATTTATGGCGCAATCGCGCGCGGGCGAGTGCGGAAGTGAAGCGCCTTGCGCTGGATCATGTCGCGGCACTTGAAGCCAAGGCAAAATCCCTCAGCGCCATGGCGGAAAGCCTGCGCCATTTGGCCGCGCATTGCCATGGCGATGAGCGGCCGGATTGCCCGATTTTGGAAGAGCTTGCTGGAGCATTTTCAAGCCAAGTGGCTTCACTTGGCAACTCGGAAAATGCGACCAAAGAAACTGGAAAGGAAAAATGTCATGGCTGATGCCATCACGCTGCAGGTTGAAGGCATGAGCTGCGGGCATTGCATCCGCGCCGTGACCAAGGCCATCACCGCGCTTGATCAGGCGGCGAAGGTAGATGTGGATTTGGCCGCCAAGCGCGTTGTCGCGCAAACCAGCCTGCCGCGCGCGGATGTGGTGCGCGCGGTGGAAGAAGAAGGCTTTGCTGTCAAAGCCTGAAGGCGTCAGTCAGGCCGCGCGCCGGAAGCGCGCACCACCGGCGCCCAGCGCGCGGTTTCCTGCCGCAAGAATTCCGCCAGCGCCTCAGGGGTGGAAGCTTCCAGTACCAGCCGGCGCGCTGCCATGGCAGCGACCAATTCCGGTTCCCTCAGAACGCTTTGCATCGCGCCATTGAGCTTCGCCAGAATCGGTGCCGGCAGGCCAGGCGGAGCCATCATCGCTGCCCAATCCACACCATCAAAGCCAGGCAGGCCCGATTCCGCGATGGTTGGAATTTCGGGCAAAAGCGGCACGCGTTTGCCATTGGGTACGCCAAGAATGCGGAGCTTGCCGGCTTCCGCCTGCGGAATGCCATTCAGCGCCGTGGTGAAGGCGTAATCCACGCGCCCCGCGATCAATTCCGGCAAGAGCGCGCCGCCGCCACGATAGGGCACATGGGTTGTGCGAATACCCGCCATCAGATTGAGTTGTTCAGCCGCCAAATGCCCCGCCGATCCAATGCCGGAAGAGCCGAAATTCAGCGCCTCGGGCCGCGCCTTCGCGGCGGCAATGATGTCAGCCACGCTACGGAAGGGCCGATCCACCGGCACGGCGAGCACATTCGGCACCTCACCCACCAGCGAAACGGGTGTGAGATCCTTCAACGGATCAAAGGAAAGATTGCCATAAAGCGTCGGGTTGATCGCAAGCGGCCCGATCGTTCCCAGCAGCAGCGTATAGCCATCCGGCGCGCTGCGTGCGGTTGCTTCGGTCGCGATATTGCCGCCGGCACCAGGGCGATTTTCGATCACGACAGGCTGGCCGAGCAAGGCTTGCAAACGCGGCGCAATGGCGCGGGCGAAGACATCTGTGGAACCGCCCGCGGCGAAGCCGACCAGCAGGCGGATCGGGCGAGAGGGATATTCCTGCGCCAAGGCCGGCACGGCCAAAGGCAGCAGCGCCAAACCGGCAAGCAATTCGCGTTTTTTCATCATGGTTCCGGCCTTTTTTGTGATCAGTTCAGGCGGATGCTGATGCTCCGCCCATGGGCTTGCAGCCCTTCGGCTTCCGCCAAAGCCACCGCCGCCGGCCCAATTTGCGCGAGCGCCGCGCCATCCGCTTCGACCCAGCTTGTGCGCTTGAGGAAATCAAAGCTGGAAAGGCCAGAAGCGAAGCGCGCGGTGCGTCCGGTGGGCAGCACGTGATTGGGGCCGGCGATGTAATCCCCCACCGCTTCCGGGCAGAACCGGCCCAGAAACGCCGCTCCGGCATGGCGGATTTGGCCGAGCAAACCGCGCGGATCATCCACCATCAATTGCAGATGCTCGGGCGCCAGGCGGTTGGTGAGTGCGGCGGCTTCGGCCAGGTCGCGCACCAGAATAATCGCGCCATGCCGTGCCCAGCTTTCCCCGGCAATCGCGGCGCGCGGCAGGGTTTTCAGCGCGTGTTCCACGGCTTGCGCCACCGCATCCGCCAGCGCTGCATCAGGCGTGATCAGGATGGATTGCGCGCTTTCATCATGTTCGGCCTGGGCCAGCAAATCCATTGCGACATGCGCGGGATCAGTGGCGCCATCGGCAATCACCACGACCTCTGACGGGCCCGCGATGGAATCAATGCCAACACGGCCAAAGACCTGACGCTTGGCTTCCGCGACATAGGCATTGCCCGGCCCCACAATGCGGTCCACCGGCGCGATGCTATCCGTGCCCCAGGCCAGAGCCGCCACCGCCTGCGCGCCGCCAATGCGGTAAATCTCCGTCACGCCAGCGCGCTTAGCTGCGGCCAGCACGAGCGGATTAAGCGCGCCATCCGGCGTGGGCACCGCCATGGCAATGCGCGGCACACCGGCGGCGTGCGCCGGCAGGGCATTCATCAGCACGGAAGATGGATAGGCCGCCTTGCCGCCCGGCACATAAATGCCAACGGCGTCCACTGGCCCCCAACGCAGCCCAAGCGTCAGCCCCGCCGCATCGCGCATCACCAAATCCTGCGGCAATTGCGCGCGGTGAAATGTCTCGATCCGCTCTGCCGCCAGATTAAGCGCGGCGCGGAGTTCGGGCGCAATGGTAGCATCCGCCGCGTCAATTTCGGCTTCGGTCACGCGCAAAGCAGCGGGATTGGCTGGCTGCCAGCGATCAAACCGCGCGGTCAATTCCACCAGCGCCGCATCGCCGCGTGCGCGGATATCGGCGATGATGCCGGCAACGACGCCATCCACCTTTTGCGTGGTTTCGCGCGCATCATCCAATAGCGCGGTGAAGGCGGCTTCAAAGCCAGCCTCGCGCGTATCCAAGCGCTTCATGCAACAGCTTCCAAGGCGGCACGGAAGCGCGCGATCCAGGCGCCAATCGCCTCTGGCCGCGTTTTCAGCGCGGTGCGATTGACAATGAGCTTGGAGGTGACATGGGCAATCACCTCAGTCTCCTTAAGCCCATTGGCCTTCAGCGTGGACCCGGTCTGCACCAAATCCACGATGAGGCGCGCGAGGCCCATGGAGGGCGCCAATTCCATCGCGCCATTCAAATGCACAATTTCCGCCTGCACGCCGCGGGCGGCGTAATGGCGCTGCGCGATATTCGGGTATTTGGTGGCGACCGTCACGCGCGACCAGCGACGCGGGTCATCCGGCGTGGCATCCACGGGTTCAGCGACTGAGACGCGGCAGCGGCCAATACCCAGATCAAGCGGTGCATAGATTTCCGGGTAATCGAATTCCATCAGCACATCGGAACCACAAACCCCAATCGCCGCCGCGCCATGCGCGACAAAGGTCGCAACATCAAAGGGGCGCACGCGAATGACATCAACCGTCGGATCATTGGTCGGGAAGCGTAGCCGCCGGCTATCCTCATCTGCGTAATCCTCGGCCGGGATCAGCCCGGCGCGGGCAAGCACGGGGTGGAGTTCCTTCAGGATGCGCCCCTTGGGGAGCGCGATCACAAGCGGCGCATCAGCCTGCGCCGGCGCGCCATTCAGCGCATTGGGGATCGGGATATCCATGACTACCTGCCCGCCAGTCTTTCAATATTGGCGCCAACCGCCGCCAGTTTCGCTTCCACCCGTTCATAGCCGCGATCAAGGTGATAGACGCGGTTCACAATCGTCTCACCTTCCGCTGCCAATCCGGCGAGAATGAGCGAGACCGAGGCGCGCAAATCAGTCGCCATCACCGGCGCGCCGGAAAGCTTTTTCACCCCGCGCACAATGGCGGAAGCGCCGTGGAAATTGATGCGCGCCCCCATGCGCGAAAGCTCCGGCACATGCATGAAGCGGTTTTCGAAAATCGTCTCGGTGATCATGGAAGCGCCATCCGCCACGCACATCAGCGCCATGAATTGCGCCTGCATATCGGTCGCAAAACCCGGGAAGGGTTCGGTCATCACATCGGCACCGCGAAGCCCATTGCTCCGCGTCACACGCAAGCCGCCTTCTTCTTCCGCGACATCAACGCCGGCTTCACGCAGCGTGCGCGTCACCGCGCCCAAATGATCCAAGCGTGCGCCTTGCAGCAGCAGCGACCCGCCAGTGATGGCGGCGGCGCAGGCAAAGGTGCCGGCTTCGATCCGGTCCGCAATGATGGGGTGCGTCGCGGCACCAAGGCTTGCCACACCTTCCACCACCAGCCGATCCGTGCCGATGCCTTCAATCCGTGCGCCCATGCGCATCAGGCAGGCGGCAAGGTCGGTGATTTCTGGCTCACGCGCCGCATTCATGATTTCGCTTTGCCCGCGCGCCAAGGCTGCCGCCATCAGAATGTTTTCCGTGGCACCGACCGAGACCTGCGGGAAGATGATGCGCGCACCCTTCAGCCCCTGGGGCGCGCGGGCTTCGATATAGCCGGCGGTGATTTCGATCTCGGCGCCCATTTGCTCAAGCGCCTTGAGGTGCAGATCAACCGGGCGTGTGCCAATGGCGCAACCGCCGGGCAGGCTCACGCGTGCGCGGCCATGGCGGGCCAGTAAGGGGCCAAGCACCAGCACCGAAGCCCGCATCTTGCGCACCAGATCATAAGGCGCTTCCAGATCGGTGGCCGCGCCGCTGATGGTGATACTGCGCGCCGATGTGTCACGTGAAACAGTGAGCCCATGATGCCCCAGCAGCCCCGCCATGGTGGCGACATCGGCCAGGTCCGGCGCATTGGTAAGCGTCAGCGGCCCATCAGAAAGCAAGCCCGCTGCCATCAGCGGCAGGGCAGCGTTCTTGGCGCCTGAGATCGGGATGCTGCCCGAAAGCACGCGCCCGCCACGGATCAGAATGCGATCCATCAGAGTTTCGGCAGCGCGACGCCGCGCTGACCCATATATTTGCCGCGGCGGTCGGCATAGCTGACCTCGGGCGGGGCATCACCCTTCAGGAACAGGAATTGGCAAATGCCTTCATTGGCATAGACCTTGGCGGGGAGCGGCGTGGTATTGCTGATTTCGATCGTGACCTGGCCTTCCCATTCCGGTTCCAGCGGCGTCACATTCACAATCAGCCCGCAGCGCGCATAGGTGGATTTGCCAAGGCAGATCACCAGGATATCGCGCGGGATGCGGAAATATTCGACCGTATGGGTCAGCACGAAGGAATTGGGCGGGATGATGCAAACCGGGCCCTTGCGCGTGACGAAACCGTCTTCGGAAAACGCCTTGGGGTCCACAAGGGCATTGTCCACATTGGTGAAAATCTTGAATTCATCGGCTGCGCGCGCGTCATAGCCATAGGATGACAGGCCATAGGAAATCACCCCTTCGCGGCGCTGGGCTTCGACAAAGGGTTCGATCATGCCGTGTTCCGCCGCCATTTTGCGGATCCAGCTATCGGGCATGATGGGCATGGTGGTTTGGCCTGGCTCAAGAATTGGCGCGGCGCGGCGCCTGGGAACGGTGGATTAGCCCAGCCGGGGCAGGGGGACAACCGGCGCCAAGCGGCGCTTTACGCCGTCGCCATCCTTGGCGGGCGCGTAATCCAGTTGGCCAGCGCGGCGATCACGCCGACCACCAGCATCACTGGCCAGAAGGCGGCATAGCTGCCCGTGGCATCCACCACCCAGGCGCCGGCACCCGCGCCCAGAAACCCGCCCAATTGGTGCGAAAAGAAGCAAATCCCATAAAGCGCGCCGAGATCCGCCACGCCAAAGCGCCGCGCAATCGCGGCCGAGGTCAGCGGGATGGTGCCAAGCCAGATGAAACCCATCACGGCGGCAAAGATCAGCGTGCCCCATTCGGTTGGTGTCACATTGGCGAAAACGGCAATCGCCAGCGTGCGAACCATATAAATCCCGCCCAAGGCCACTTCCGGGCGGATGCTATTCCCAATCCGCCCGCAAACCCATGATCCTGGAATATTGAACAGCCCCACCAGCATCAGCGCGGTCACGCCAAGCCCGGCTGGCAGGCCGCAAAGCGAAAGATGTGCGGGCAGATGCGTGGTCAGAAAGGCCAATTGAAAGCCGCAGGCAAAGAAGCCCAGCGTCAGCAGCGCGAAATCACGCTCGGCCAAGGCGCGCTTCGCCAATGCCGGCAGGCCGGCAAGCCCGGTGGGGCGGCCGGTGCCGGGGCCGGGCGGCGCCCATTCCAGCCGTGGAGCGACAAAGACCATCAGCGCCATGGTGGCCGCCAGCATGAAAAAGGCGCCTGAGGTGCCGTAATCCGTAATGCCCCATTGCACGAAGGGGATCATGGCCGCCTGCCCGATGGACCCGCCGGCGGAAGCAAGCCCAAGTGCATCGCCCCGGCGGTTTTCCGGCACGGCGCGCGCCACCGCGCCCAGCACCGTGCCGGACCCTGCCGCGGCCACGCCAAGTGCTGTGCAAATGCCAATACCGATGATCAGGCTTGTCGTGCTGGGCCATACTGCCGGCAGAATGAGGCCAATCGCGTAAATCACCGCCCCGCCCAGCGCGACACGCCCCGCGCCGAATTTATCGGCCATGGCGCCAGCAAGCGGCTGGCCCACGCCCCAAAGCAGATTGTGCAAGGCCACCGCCGCGCCATAGGCAAAGGCCGGAATGGCGTGCTCTGTCCCCAAAGGCAGCAGAAACAGCCCAAAGGTCTGCCGCGCCCCAAGCGCTAAGGAGACCGAGGCAGCGGCGGCGATGACGACAATCCAGGCTTGAGCGGGCATACCCCCTTATGGCGAAGCGGCGCGGGCTTGGCCAGATGTGCACCCGCTTGACGTGCCCGCGCACACCCCTTAGACGATTGCCTCCGCTGCACCGCCCCGGGAGCCATCCCGGGGCCGTTTGGCGTTTTGGGGAACGCGGGAGATCCTTTTGGGGTCGCATGCACCGCGGGCCTCTCGGTTTTTTGAGAGAGGATCATACAGTGGCTAAGAAGATCGCAGGCTATATCAAGCTGCAGATCCCGGCCGGCAAGGCGAATCCTTCGCCGCCCGTCGGGCCCGCGCTTGGTCAGCGTGGCCTGAACATCATGCAATTCGTGAAGGAATTCAACGCGGCGACGCAGCAGATGGAACCGGGCACGCCGACGCCCGTGGTCATCACGGCTTATTCGGACCGCACCTTTTCCTTCATCACCAAGACGCCCCCCAACACCTACTTCCTGCTGAAGGCCGCGAAGCTCGACAAGGGCTCAACCGCGCCGGGCAAGGCCGCGCCGATTGGCCGCGTGACCAAGTCTCAGCTGGTCGAAATCGCCAAGGTGAAGATGCAGCACATGAACGCCAATGACGTTGACGCTGCCGTGCGCATGCTTGCGGGTTCTGCCCGCGCCATGGGCCTGACCGTGGTGGAGGGCTAAGATCATGGCAAAGATCGGCAAGCGCCTGAAGGCGGCCTATACGGGTTTTGACCGTGAAAAGACCTATGCGTTGGATGAGGCGGTGAAGCTCGCCCGCGGCGCAGCCAAGGCGAAGTTTGACGAAACCATTGAAATTTCGATGAACCTTGGCATTGACCCCCGCCATGCGGACCAGATGGTGCGCGGCGTGGTGGGCCTGCCGCATGGCACCGGCAAGACCGTGCGCATTGGCGTTTTCGCCCGTGGCGCCAAGGCTGATGAAGCCAAGGCCGCCGGCGCTGATGTGGTGGGTGCGGATGACCTGGCGGCGATGGTGCAGGAAGGCAAGATCGAATTCGATCGCTGCATCGCGACGCCTGACATGATGGGCCTGGTGGGCCGGCTTGGTAAGGTGCTTGGCCCGCGCGGCCTGATGCCGAACCCGAAGCTCGGCACCGTGACGATGGATGTGAAGGGTGCCGTGACGGCCGCCAAGGCTGGTCAGGTGGAATTCCGTGCGGAGAAGGCCGGGATTGTGCATGCCGGCATCGGCAAGGCTTCCTTCGCTGAGGCGCAGTTGGTTGAAAATGCCCGCGCTTTCGTGGAAGCGATCCAGCGCGCGCGCCCAACCGGCGCCAAGGGGACCTATGTGAAGAAGGTGGCGGTTTCCTCCACCATGGGTCCCGGCGTGAAGGTGGATGTGACCAGCCTTTCAGCTTCGGCCAACTGAGTTTTTCGCGTGGGTTCGCCCCACGCGCTGAATACGCCCGGACCTTAAGGGCCGGGCGGGCAGGGGATGGCGATGGCCATTTCCGAACCTGTCGGAGACCTCCTGTAGTCCTTCGGGACAGTGAAGGGCCTTTGGGCCCGCAGGGGATAGACGGTGTGCCCAAGCAGAGACCCTCCCAGGGTAAGTCCCTGGTTTGGTTTGGTTTGGCGTTCCGGACTGACAGGCGAACCGGGGTTGGTGCCATGCCGGCGCCCGCCCCCGAGTGAACCCGGCTGGAGCCCTTCCAAAAGGCCCCAGTCACCGACGGAGACGTAGAGTGGAAAGATCGGAGAAGCGCGAATTCGTCGAATCCCTCGCCACGATCTTCGCCGAGACCTCCTTCGTGCTGGTTGCCCGCAATAGCGGGATGACTGTCGCGGATGTGAGCGAACTTCGGCGTAAGATGCGCGCGGCTGGGGCTTCGTATAAGGTCGCGAAGAACCGCTTGGCCACCCGCGCCCTCGAAGGCACCCGTTTCCAAGGCGTTGCGCCGCTGCTGAAGGGTCCGACCGCGCTTGCGTGGTCAACCGACCCGGTGGCCGTGGCGAAAACCGCCGTGGAGTTCGCCAAGACAAACGATAAGTTTGTTGTCCTGGGCGGTGCTCTTGGAACTCAGACGCTAAGCGCCGATGGCGTGAAGGCTCTGGCCGAGTTGCCGTCCCTGGAGACGCTGCGCGCGCAGCTTGTGGGTCTTATCCAGACCCCGGCGACGCGGATCGCGGGCGTGCTTCAGGCCCCTGGTGGGCAGGTGGCGCGGGTGTTGGCGGCATACGCCAAGAAGGACGCGGCCTGAGGCCCGGATGTTTTGTCCCCCATGGCATGCCGCCCTGGGGGAGTTGCAAGAACCAAACCAAGCTACTAGATCAAGGAGTACAAAGACATGGCTGATCTCGCGAAGCTGGTGGACGAGCTGTCCGCCCTGACCGTTCTGGAAGCTGCCGAGCTTTCCAAGATGCTGGAAGAAAAGTGGGGCGTTTCCGCCGCCGCGCCGGTGGCCGTTGCCGCCGCGCCGGCCGCTGCCGCTGCCGCGCCGGCTGCCGAAGCGCAGACCGAATTCACCGTCATCCTGGCCAATGGCGGCGACAAGAAGATCAATGTCATTAAGGAAATTCGCACCATTACGGGCCTTGGCCTGAAGGAAGCGAAGGACCTGGTGGAAGGCGCGCCGAAGACTGTGAAGGAAGGCGTGTCGAAGGACGAAGCCGACAAGATCAAGAAGGTGCTGGAAGAAAACGGCGCCACGGTCGAAGTGAAGTAAGTCTTCAGGCCGGCCCTGGGCATCCGCTGCCGGGGCCGGGCGAAAAAGGTTGGGCGCGGGTGGAACTTCCCTGAAAAGGGGGTCGGTTCCGCCCGTGCCCGCGTTTCTCCGGTCCCCGACCGGGGCGGCGTTCAGCGGGTAACCCGCGTCGGCAGGGTAGGCCGACAGGACAGATAGAGAAGAGCAGGACAGGCATGAACGCGATCACCCAGTCTTTCACCGGGCGTAAGCGGATCCGCAAGAGCTTCGGGCGTTTGCCGGAAGTGGCGCCGATGCCGAACCTTATTGATGTGCAGCGCGCATCCTATGAAAGCTTCCTGCAAATGGAAGTGCTTCCGGATGCACGTACCGTCACCGGGTTGCAGGAAGTGTTTCGTTCCGTCTTCCCGATTGATGATTTCGCCGGGCGCGGCCGCCTGGAGTTCGTGCAATACGAACTTGAAGAGCCGAAATATGATGTTGAGGAATGCATCCAGCGCGGGCTGACCTATGCCGCGCCGCTCAAGGTGCGGCTGCGCCTAATCGTGTGGGATGTGGATGAGGAAACCGGCAGCCGTTCGGTGCGCGACATCAAGGAACAGGATGTCTACATGGGCGATATGCCGCTCATGACCGATAACGGCACCTTCATCATCAATGGCACGGAACGTGTCATTGTCTCGCAAATGCATCGCAGCCCCGGTGTGTTTTTCGACCATGACCGCGGCAAGACGCATTCCAGCGGCAAGTATTTGTTCGCCGCGCGGGTGATCCCGTATCGCGGTTCCTGGCTCGATTTCGAATTCGACGCCAAGGATATTTGCTATGTCCGCATTGACCGCAAGCGCAAGCTGCCGGTCACCACGCTGCTTTACGCGCTGGATAGCGCGGCCACTGAAATGCTGCGCGCTGATCGGAATGATCAGCTTGAACTGCATGAAGTGCGCGGCATGGATGCCGAGGAAATCCTGAATTCCTTCTATGGTCAGGTGGTGTTTGCGCGCGGCCCCAAGGGCTGGTCGCGCACCTTTGATCCCGATGCCTTCCGCGGCGTGAAGCTGGCCGAAGCGCTGGTGGATGCGCGCACCGGTGAAGTGGTGGCGGATAAGGAAACCAAGCTGACGCCGCGCATGGCGCGCAAGATCGCCGAAGCCGGCACGACGGAAGTGCTGGTGGGCCGCGCTGAACTGCTCGGCCGCTTTGTCGCGGAAGACCTGGTGAATATGGAAACCGGGGAAATCTGGGCCGAAGCCGGTGAAGAACTGACCGAAGCGAAGCTGACGCAGATCGAAGACCTTGGTCTCAATCGCTTGCCGACACTCGCGATTGATCAGGCGATCGGTCCCTGGATGCGCAATACGCTCGCGGTGGACAAGAATTCCAATCGCGATGAAGCGCTGATGGATATCTATCGCGTCATGCGCCCCGGTGAGCCGCCAACGCCGGAGACGGCGGAAGCGCTGTTCCGTGGCCTGTTCTTCGACATGGAACGTTATGACCTCTCCACGGTCGGGCGCGTGAAGATGAATATGCGCCTTGGTTTTTCGCTGGAAGAGGTGCCGGATTATGTGCGCATCCTGCGCAAGCAGGATATTGTGGCGACACTTCGCGTGCTGCTCGACCTGAAGGATGGACGCGGGCAGATTGATGATATTGACAATCTCGGCAATCGCCGCGTGCGCTCGGTTGGCGAATTGATGGAAAATCAATATCGCGTCGGCTTGCTGCGTATGGAACGCGCGATCAAGGAACGCATGGGGTCGGTGGATATCGACACCGTCATGCCGCATGATTTGATCAATGCGAAGCCGGCGGCGGCGGCGGTGCGCGAATTCTTCGGTTCCTCGCAGCTGTCGCAGTTCATGGACCAGACCAACCCGCTTTCGGAAGTCACACACAAGCGTCGCCTTTCGGCGCTTGGCCCGGGTGGTCTGACGCGTGAACGTGCCGGCTTTGAAGTGCGCGATGTGCATCCCACGCATTATGGCCGCATCTGCCCGATTGAAACGCCGGAAGGCCCGAATATCGGCCTGATCAATTCACTCGCGACCTTCGCCAAGGTGAATAAATACGGCTTCATCGAAACGCCGTATCGCCTGGTGAAGGATGGGCAGATTGTGGGTGATTCCCGCTATCTCTCCGCGATGGAAGAAGAACGCCTCATCGTCGCGCAAGCTGATGCGAATGTGGATACTGATGGCCGCTTCAAGGATGAATTGGTCTCCGTTCGTCAGGGCGGCGATTTCCGTCTGGTGAAGCCGGAAGAAGTGACCGCGATTGACGTTTCCCCGAAGCAGCTTGTCTCGGTGGCGGCGGCGCTGATCCCCTTCCTGGAAAACGATGACGCGAACCGCGCGCTGATGGGTTCCAACATGCAGCGTCAGGCGGTGCCGCTGATCCGCGCCGATGCGCCGCTGGTTGGGACCGGCATGGAAGCCGCGGTGGCGCGCGACTCAGGTGCTACGATTGTCGCGCGGCGTGATGGCGTGGTGGATTCGATTGATGGCGCGCGCATCGTTGTGCGCGCGACCTCGGCCGATGGCACGACCAGCGGCGTTGATATCTATCGGCTGCGCAAATACATGCGGTCCAACCAATCCACCTGCATCAATCAGCGCCCGCTGGTGAAGGTGGGTGATGCGGTGAAGACCGGCGACATCATCGCCGATGGCCCTTCGACCGAGCTTGGCGAATTGGCGCTGGGGCGCAATGTGCTTTGCGCCTTCATGCCCTGGAATGGCTACAACTTCGAAGATTCGATCCTGATCAGCGAACGCATCGCGCGCGATGATGTGTTCACCTCGATCCATATCGAAGAATTTGAGGTGATGGCGCGCGACACGAAGCTCGGCCAGGAAGAAATCACCCGCGACATTCCGAATGTGGGTGAAGAAGCGCTGCGCAACCTGGACGAAGCCGGCATTGTCTATATCGGTGCCGAGGTGAATCCGGGCGATATTCTGGTGGGCAAGGTGACGCCGAAGGGCGAAAGCCCGATGACGCCGGAAGAAAAGCTGCTGCGCGCGATCTTCGGTGAAAAGGCCTCCGATGTGCGTGACACATCGCTGAAGCTGCCGCCGGGTGTTGCTGGTACCGTTGTTGATGTGCGCGTCTTCTCCCGCCGCGGCATTGACAAGGATGAGCGCGCGATGGCGATCGAGCGTGCGGAGATTGAACGCCTTGCCAAGGACCGCGACGATGAAAAATCGATCCAGGAGCGTTCCTTCTATTCGCGCCTGCGTGAGCGGCTACTGAACCGCAAGGCCACGGGCGGCTTCAAGCCGATCAAGGCCGGCACGTTGATCACTGATGAAGTGCTGGATGAATTCGCCAAGGCGACCTGGCGGCAGATCTCGGTCGCGGAAGATGCCGCGATGGCCGAAATTGAAGCCATGAAGCGCGAATTCGATGCCGCGATCGAAAGGCTGCAAAAGCGTTTTGAAAGCAAGGTCGAAAAGGTCCAGCGCGGCGATGAATTGCCGCCGGGTGTCATGAAGATGGTCAAGGTCTTCATCGCGGTGAAGCGCAAGCTTCAGCCGGGCGACAAGATGGCCGGCCGCCATGGCAATAAGGGTGTGGTCAGCCGCGTTGTGCCGGTGGAAGACATGCCCTTCCTGGAAGATGGTACCTCGGTTGATCTGGTGCTGAACCCGCTTGGCGTGCCTTCGCGCATGAATGTGGGGCAGATTCTGGAAACCCATTTGGGTTGGGCTTGCGCCAATCTTGGCCGTCAGGTCGGCGAATTGGTTGATGAATATCGCCATCGCAGCGCGCGCCGCAGCGAATTGGAAGCGAAGCTCAAGGATATCTATGGTGAGGATGTCTTCGCCCGCGATATCGCACCGCTTGCCGATGATCAGCTGGTGGAGCTTTGCGAAAACCTGAAAAAGGGCATCCCGATTGCCACGCCGGTGTTTGATGGCGCGCGCATGGCCGATATTGAAGGCATGCTGGACAAGGCCGGGCTTGATACCTCGGGCCAGGTTTGGCTGCATGATGGCCGTTCGGGTGAGCGTTTTGAACGCAAGGTGACTGTTGGCTACATCTATATGCTGAAGCTGCATCACCTGGTGGATGACAAGATCCACGCGCGTTCCATCGGGCCTTACAGCCTGGTGACGCAGCAGCCGCTGGGCGGCAAGGCGCAGTTCGGTGGCCAGCGCTTCGGCGAAATGGAAGTCTGGGCGCTGGAAGCCTATGGCGCTGCCTATACGCTGCAGGAAATGCTGACCGTGAAATCGGACGATGTTTCGGGCCGCACCAAGGTCTATGAAGCGATCGTGCGTGATCAGGACAGTTTTGAGGCTGGTATTCCGGAATCCTTCAACGTGCTGGTGAAGGAACTGAAATCGCTCGGTCTCAATGTTGACCTGGAAAACCGCCCGGTCTGATGGATCAGCTTAGTCTTATTCTCTCACCGCTCAGCCGCCACGAGGTGTTCGTGGCGGCGGCCCCGCTCAAGAGGTTGGCCGCATGAACGAGCTTATGAAAATCCTGGGTCAGACGGGTCAGGCCGTCACTTTTGACCAGATCAAGATCACCATGGCGAGCCCGGAGCAAATCCGGTCCTGGTCCTATGGCGAGATCAAGAAGCCGGAAACCATCAATTACCGCACCTTCAAGCCGGAGCGGGATGGGCTTTTCTGTGCGCGGATCTTTGGCCCGATCAAGGATTATGAGTGCCTTTGCGGCAAGTATAAGCGGATGAAGTTCCGCGGCATCATTTGCGAAAAATGCGGCGTGGAAGTGACGCTGGCCAAGGTGCGGCGTGAACGCATGGGCCATATCGAATTGGCGAGCCCGGTCGCGCATATCTGGTTCCTGAAATCCCTGCCGTCGCGCGTGGGGCTGATGGTGGATATGTCGCTGAAGGAGCTTGAGAAGGTTCTTTACTTCGAAAGCTATGTGGTGCTGGAACCGGGGCTGACCGACCTCAAGCTGCATCAGCTTTTGAACGAAGATCAGTATCAGGCGAAGCTGGATGAATTCGGTGAGGATTCCTTCAGTGTCGGCATCGGCGCGGAAGCCGTGAAGCAGATGCTGGGCGGGATCGAGCTTCAGAAGGAAGCCGTGACGCTGCGCGCCGAATTGAAGGACGCGACATCCGAAGCGAAGCGCAAGAAGCTCGTGAAGCGGCTGAAGCTGATGGAAGCCTTCGCGGAATCGGGCGCGCATCCGCAATGGATGATCCTGGATGTGGTGCCGGTGATTCCGCCGGAACTGCGCCCGCTGGTGCCGCTGGATGGTGGGCGCTTTGCGACATCCGATTTGAATGATCTTTATCGCCGTGTCATCAACCGCAACAACCGCCTTAAGCGGCTGATCGAGTTGCGCGCACCGGATATCATTGTGCGCAATGAAAAGCGCATGCTGCAGGAATCCGTTGATGCGCTGTTTGACAATGGCCGGCGCGGTCGCGCGATTACGGGGGCGAATAAGCGCCCGCTGAAGTCGCTTTCCGATATGTTGAAGGGCAAGCAGGGGCGCTTCCGTCAGAACCTGCTCGGCAAGCGCGTGGATTATTCTGGCCGTTCGGTGATTGTGGTCGGGCCGGAATTGAAGCTCCATCAATGCGGCCTGCCGAAGAAGATGGCGCTCGAACTCTTCAAGCCCTTCATTTATTCGAAGCTGGAGAAGTATGGTCACGCCACCACCATCAAGGCCGCGAAGCGGATGGTGGAAAAGGAACGTCCGGAAGTTTGGGATATTCTGGAAGAGGTTATCCGCGAACACCCGGTGCTGCTGAACCGCGCGCCGACTCTGCACCGCTTGGGCATTCAGGCGTTTGAGCCGGTATTGATTGAAGGCAAGGCGATCCAGCTTCACCCGCTGGTCTGCACCGCCTTCAATGCGGATTTCGACGGCGACCAGATGGCGGTGCATGTGCCGCTCAGCCTGGAAGCGCAGTTGGAAGCGCGCGTCCTGATGATGTCCACGAACAACATCCTGAGCCCGGCGAATGGCAAGCCCATTATCGTGCCGAGCCAGGATATTGTGTTGGGGCTTTATTACTTAAGTCTGGAAACTCCGGAATTCCGCGCGGTCCAAAAGCGTGTGGAAGAAGTGCGTGCGCTGATTGATAGCGCCGGCGCCAAGGGTGGCAAGAACCTGACGGCGGAAGAAACCGAGGCGCTGAAATTCCGCCCGCAAATCTTCCGCGGCCTGCGCGAAATTGAACAGGCTTTGGCGAATGGGCTGATCGCGCCGCATTCTGCCGTGCATGCGCGCGTGGATATTGCGACCGAAAATGGCGGCCCGGCGACGGTGCTGACCACGCCGGGGCGCATGATGATTGCGGATCTGCTGCCTTCGCATCCGCAACTCCCCTATGCGTTGGTGAACCGTCAGCTCACGAAGAAGAACATCTCGGACGTGATTGACGCGGTCTATCGCCATTGCGGCCAGAAGGAGAGCGTGATCTTCGCTGACCGCCTGATGGGGCTTGGCTTCCGTCACGCGGCGCGTGCGGGGATTTCCTTCGGCAAGAACGACATGGTGGTGCCTGACGACAAGAAGGGCATGATCGAACGCACCAAGGCCGAGGTGAAGGAATTCGAACAGCAATACCTTGATGGTCTGATCACCGCTGGTGAGCGTTACAACAAGGTGGTTGATGCCTGGTCGCGCTGCACGGATGAAGTGGCCGGCGCGATGATGAAGGAAATTCAGCGCCAGGAAATCGGCAAGCCGACCAATAGCGTCTGGATGATGAGCCATTCCGGCGCGCGCGGTTCGCCCGCGCAGATGCGCCAGCTGGCCGGCATGCGCGGCCTGATGGCGAAACCCTCGGGCGAAATCATCGAACAGCCGATCATCGCCAACTTCAAGGAAGGCCTTTCGGTGCTGGAGTATTTCAACTCCACCCACGGCGCCCGCAAAGGCTTGGCTGATACCGCGCTCAAGACCGCCAATTCAGGTTATCTGACGCGGCGTCTCGTGGATGTGGCGCAGGATTGCATCATTGTGGAGCCCGATTGCGGCACCGAACGCGGGCTTTCCGTCCGCGCGGCGATGGATGGCGCGGAAGTTGTTTCCTCGCTTTCTGAGCGTATCCTGGGCCGTACCGCGCAGGAAGATGTGATTGATCCGGAAACGGGTGAGATCATCGTCGCGCGTCATCAGTTGATTGATGAGGTGCAGGCGGAGCGCATCGAAAAATCCGGCGTGGAGCAGGTGAAGATCCGCTCCGTGCTCACCTGCGATGCGCGCCAGGGTGTGTGCGGCCTCTGCTATGGCCGTGACCTTGCCCGCGGTACGCCGGTGAATATCGGTGAAGCGGTTGGCGTGATCGCCGCGCAATCCATCGGTGAGCCCGGCACGCAGTTGACCATGCGCACCTTCCACATCGGTGGCGCGGCGCAGCGTGGCGCGGAACAGAGTGCGGTTGAAGCCGCTTCTGAAGGCACCATCAAAATCCTCAATCGCGTGGTGGTGGCCAATAGCCAAAACCAGCCGATTGTGATGAGCCGCAATTGCGAAATCGCGCTGTATGACGCGCAAGGTCGTGAACGGTCGCGTCAGCGTGTGCCTTATGGTGCGCGTTTGATCGCGGAAGATGCTGTGCAGGTCACGCGCGGGCAGAAGCTTGCGGAATGGGACCCCTTTACCCTGCCGATCATCACGGAACGCAATGGCCGCGTTGAATGCGCCGACCTGATCGAAAACGTGACGCAGGTTGACCGTGTTGACGAAGTGACGGGCCTCTCGTTCCGCGAGGTTGTGGAATACAAGGCGCCCGGCAAGGCCGCTGATCTCCGCCCGCGCCTGATCCTGCGGGATGAGGCCGGCAATGTCGTGAAGCGTGAAAACGGCACGGAAGCGATCTACTTCCTGACGCCGGGCACGATTCTCTCGGTGGAAAACAACGCGATTGTCGCCGCCGGTGACGTTCTGGCGCGCCTGCCGCGTGAAAGCTCCAAGACGCGCGACATTACGGGCGGTCTGCCGCGAGTCGCTGAATTGTTCGAAGCGCGTCGTCCGAAGGATCATGCGATCATCAGCGAAATTGATGGCCGCGTGGAATTCGGCAAGGACTATAAGGCGAAGCGCCGCATTCTGGTGGTGCCGGAACAGGTGGGTGATGAACCGCCTGTACCGCGCGAATACCTGGTGCCCAAGGGCAAGCACGTCTCCGTTCAGGAAGGCGACTATGTGAAGCGCGGGGACCCGCTGGTGGATGGCCCCCGCGTGCCGCATGACATTCTGCGAGTGCTGGGCGTCGAAAAGCTGGCCGATTACCTGGTGGACCAGATTCAGGAGGTCTATCGGCTTCAGGGCGTGAAGATCAACGACAAGCATATTGAAGTGATCGTCCGCCAGATGCTGCAGAAGGTTGAGGTCACCGATCCGGGCGACACCACCTATCTGATCGGCGAACAGGTTGACCGCATCGAATTCGAAATCGAGAATGAGAAGCGGATTGCCGCCAAGGAACGCCCAGCGGTGGCTGAGCCGGTGCTCCAGGGCATCACCAAGGCGTCGCTGCAGACCGGGTCCTTCATCTCCGCGGCGTCCTTCCAGGAAACGACCAGGGTGCTGACGGAAGCCGCCACGGCGGGCAAGGTGGATTACCTGGCCGGCCTCAAGGAAAACGTCATCGTCGGGCGCCTGATCCCGGCGGGCACGGGTTCTGTGATGAACCGCCTGCGGGCCTTGGCGGCGCAGCGGGATCGTGGCCGCCTGGCAGCCGCTTCACCGGCTTTGCCGGAACCGAAGGCGGCCGAATAAGGCGGGTTTGGCCGGCGCCGTTGAAGGGGGTGAAATTCGCTGTGGAAACAGGTCGAATTATCCCCTTCCAACAGGTGAACGGCGCTTGACTTGAACCGGGGCGGGACGTAAAAGGCCGCTCCTTACGCGAGTCCCCTTGGGGGGATTTGCTGATTTTGGACCCAAAGCTGCGCCGCCGGCGCCGCCCCCTTACGGGGCTGAGGCCGGCAGCCGATTGGAAGCCCGGAGGGCGCGATAAGTCGCGCCGCGCCGGGCAATACCTTTTGGCGGGGCTGAAGGTCTTTTGGATGGTACCTGAAGGGGCGTCATGCCGACGATCAACCAACTCATCGCCCAAGGGCGTGAGACGAAGCCAGCCCGGAACAAGGTTCCGGCACTGAAAGGCAGCCCGCAGAAGCGCGGCGTCTGCACGCGCGTCTACACGACCACGCCGAAGAAGCCGAACTCCGCGCTGCGCAAGGTTGCGAAGGTGCGCCTGACGAATGGCTTTGAAGTCGTGAGCTATATTCCTGGCGAAGGCCACAACCTGCAGGAACATTCGGTGGTGCTGATCCGCGGTGGCCGCGTGAAGGACCTTCCGGGCGTTCGCTACCACATCCTGCGCGGCGTACTGGATACCCAGGGCATTGCCAAGCGTCGCAAGCGCCGTTCGCTCTACGGCGCGAAGCGTCCGAAGTGAGGGGCTGAACCATGTCGCGTCGTCACCGCGCTGAAAAGCGTGAGGTTCTGCCGGATCCGAAATTCGGCGATATCGTTCTCAGCCGCTTCATGAATGTGCTCATGTATGACGGCAAAAAGAGTGTGGCCGAATCCATCGTCTATGCGGCGATGGATACGCTGAAGAAGAAGGGTGGGCCCAATAGCGACCCGCTGCGTTTGTTCCATGAGGCGATGGATAATGTGAAGCCCGCCGTGGAGGTGCGCAGCCGTCGTGTTGGTGGCGCCACCTATCAGGTTCCCGTCGAAGTCCGTGCGGAACGCCGCCAGGCTTTGGCGATCCGTTGGCTGATCGAAAGCGCGCGCAAGCGTGGCGAGAACACCATGGAAGAGCGTCTGTCGGCTGAGCTGATGGATGCGGCGAATAATCGCGGCTCTGCCGTGAAGAAGCGCGAAGACACGCACCGGATGGCTGAAGCCAACAAGGCCTTCAGTCACTACCGCTGGTAAGCAACCCCCGATCTGGAAACACGAACATGGCCAAGGCGAAATTTGAGCGGACGAAGCCGCATTGCAACATCGGGACGATCGGGCATGTGGACCATGGCAAGACGTCGCTGACGGCGGCGATTACCAAGGTTCTGGCAAAGGCGGGTGGGGCGACCTTCACGGCCTATGATCAGATTGACAAGGCGCCGGAAGAACGCGCGCGCGGCATTACGATTTCCACGGCGCATGTGGAATATGAAACCGCGAACCGTCACTACGCGCATGTGGATTGCCCCGGCCACGCCGACTACGTGAAGAACATGATCACGGGTGCGGCGCAGATGGATGGCGCGATCCTGGTGGTGTCTGCCGCTGACGGCCCCATGCCGCAGACGCGTGAACACATCCTGCTCGCGCGCCA
>JADCER010000006.1 GCA_020249925.1 Roseomonas sp.
CCACATCGCCGGCCCCTCAACCACACCGATCATCGGCAGGGCGAAAACACTAGCCAATACAAACCAGCCAGTCAAGCCCTTAATCACCAACAACCTCGCGGTGGACGGGCTTCTAGTACCACTAACAAAACACGTCAAGCGCCCACCCAATCCCGAAACCAGGCCGCAAAGCGCGGCACGCCCACCTCAATCGGGGTTTTCGGCTCAAACCCGCAGAGCGCCTGGATCGCACCAATATCGGCGAAGGTCTCCGCCACATCCGTCAGCGGCCTTGGCGCGTCCTTGATGACCGCCTTCCGGTCCAAGCTCTCCTCCAAAACCGCCACAAAGCGCCGGACCTCCACGCTTCGATGGTTCCCGATATTCAGCAGGCGCGGCTTGCCATCAAGCGGCGGCCTATCCAGCGCGCCCAAAACGCCTGAGACAATATCTTCAACAAAAGTAAAATCGCGCTTCAGCAGACCGCCTTCGTAAAGCGTAATCGGACGCCCTTTGAGAATCGCATCCGCGAAAAGCCAAGGCGCCATATCCGGGCGTCCCCAGGGGCCATAGACGGTAAAGAAACGAAGCCCCGTCTGCGCCAAGCCAAAGATATGGCCATAGGCTTCGCTGATCAGCTCATCCGCACGCTTCGTGGCCGCGTAAAGAGAGATCGGATGATCAACGCGATCATCTTCCCGATACGGCAAATGCTCGTTACCGCCATAAACCGATGACGAACTCGCATAAACAAAATGCTGTAGCCGCGGCAAGGCGCGCGCTGCCTCCAACATCACTAGATGGCCCATCACATTGGCTTCAACATAGCTGTAGGGATCAACCAGCGAATGCCTGACACCTGGCTGCGCGGCCAAGTGAATGATCCGCGTGATATCGCGATGTTGTTGGAATACAGATGCAACCGCTGCACGATCCGCGATGTTTACTTCTAAGAATGAGAAATGTGTCTGCGCCAAAAGGCGATCACGTCGCGCATGCTTCAAGCGCAAATCATAATAGGGCGTCAGACTATCAAGCCCGATCAGTTTTTCGCCACGCGCCAACAGCGCTTCAGCCACATGCATACCAATAAAGCCTGCTGCGCCTGTCAGAAGAATAGTCATGTCCTGATCAATCGATCTTCAAGCAATTCCAGAATCGCATGACCAAGCGTGATATGTGCTTCCTGCACCCGCGCAGTCTCGCTACTCGGCACAATCAGCGCCACATCACAAAGCGGCGCGGCGCTACCACCATCACCGCCGAGGAACCCGATCGTCCCGATGCCCATACCGCGCGCCACCTGAAGAGCCTTGATCACATTCGGGGACCGTCCAGAAGTGGTAATGCCAAACAGAACGTCGCCCTGCCGGCCAAGCCCCGAAAGGGGGCGCGCGAAGACATCCTCGAACCCATAATCATTGCCGCCCGCGGTCAGCGCCGCTGGATCAAGCGTCAGCGCGATGGCGGGCCAAGATGGGCGTTCAACACGCGATCTGAGGCGCACCAGTAGTTCGGTGGCCAAGTGCTGCGCATCCGCAGCGCTGCCGCCATTGCCGCAAAAAAACAGCTTGCCGCCGCCCCGCAACGCCGCTTCGCACAAACCGACGGCGTGCAGAACCAAAGGGAACATTGCGGACGCCATATGACGACGAAGGGCAATGCCGTCCTCCATCATCGCGCTAAAGCGCTCTTGTTCCGTCATGCTTGGCTCCCAGGCTACGGGCCCCTCGACCAACGAAAAGGGCCCTCTGCCAAGGAACCGCATAGGCCTTTGCAGGAGATTGGCCAAGCCGTACCAAGGCACGCCCGCAAAGGCCGCGTCAGCGTCAGGGATTATCAACCTTGCGCTTCTCAACTTCCGCCAGCCGGGCACGGAGCCCCGCCACTTCTGCGCGCAAAGCTGCGATCTGATCGCCCACCGGATCATCTTCGGTATTGCTAAGCCCGTAGCCCAGGAAGGGATCAGCACAGGTGGTGCCAGCGGGCGGGTGGGCGGGAATGCCAACCACCGTGCATTCAGCCGGAACGTCACGCGTCACCACGGCGTTGGCGCCGATGCGCGCGCCTTTGCCCACGGTAATCGGCCCCAGGACCTGTGCGCCAGCGCCAATGGAAACGCCCGCCTCAATCGTCGGGTGCCTTTTGCCAGGGCTGCCGGAAAGCCCGCCAAGCGTCACACCATGATAGATCAGCACATCATCGGCGATCTCTGCCGTCTCCCCGATCACAACGCCCATGCCGTGGTCAATAAACAGCCTTTGGCCAATTTGCGCGCCGGGGTGGATTTCAATGCCGGTCAGAAAACGGCTGAGATGGGAAACCAGCCGCCCTGCCCCGCGCCAGCCGCGCAGCCAAAGCCAATGCGCCAGCCGATGCCACAGCACGGCATGCAGCCCGGCATAGCAGAAAATGGTCTCAGGCCAGGAAGGCTGCGCGGGGTCACGCGCGCGGATGCTGCGGCCGATTTCGAGCGCTTCACGGATCACCGCGCGGTCCTCATGCAAGCCAAGGCGGAATGGGCAGGCCGCGTTCGCGCAGGAATTCCGGATTGAAGAGCTTGGATTGATAGCGCGCACCACCATCGCACAGAATGGTCACCACGCGATGCCCCGGCCCCAATTGGCGCGCCACTTTTATCGCCGCTGCCACATTCAGGCCTGCTGACCCACCAAGGCAAATGCCTTCCTGCACCAGCAGGTCGAATACTTGTGTCAGTGCTTCCTCATCCGTCACCTGCACCGCGTCATCAATCAGTGCGCGGTCACCCACCAGATTTCCCGGCACCCGCGCGGCTTGGCCAATGCCTTCAGTGATGGAAGACCCCTCAGGCTTCAAATCACCTGTCTTCACCCAGGAATAGAGCGAACTGCCCATGGGATCGGCTAGCACAATCCGCGTTTCCGGGCGCCGCGCTTTCAGCGCGCGGGCAATGCCCGCCAGCGTGCCGCCCGTTCCGCAGGAACAGGTAAAGGCATCAATCTTCCCGCCGGTCTGGTCCCAGATCTCGGGCCCCGTGGTCGCCTCATGCACGTCGCGATTGGCGAGATTGTCGAATTGATTGGCGTAGACCGCGCCAAGCTCCTCCGCAAGGCGGCGGCTGTAATGCACGTAATTGCCGGGGTCAGAGAATGGCTTGGCCGGCACAAGGCGCAGATCAGCACCGATCATGCGCAGGAAATCGAGCTTTTCGCGGCTTTGGGTTTCCGGCACCACAATAACGCTGCGATAGCCGCGCGCATTGGCCACCAGCGTAATGCCAATGCCCGTATTGCCCGCGGTGCCTTCTACAATCGTGCCAGGGGTGCCGGGCTTCAGCGCACCACGCGCTTCGGCATCGGTGATGATGCCAAGCCCGGCGCGATCCTTCACCGAACCGCCGGGGTTCATGAATTCGGCCTTGCCCAATATGTCGCAGCCAGTCATGTCGCTGGCGCGCTTCAGGCGGATCAGGGGCGTATTGCCAATCGCGCCGGCCAGACCTTCCACACTATGCCCCGTTCCAACCATGCCAATCACCGCGCCTGATGTTGTCGCCCGAAGACTGCATGGTCGCCCGGACCCGGGGGCGGCACAAGCCTCGGAAAGTTCTTGTTTTTTTCAGTTGACCCGGAAACACGCTTGCTAAGAAATGCGGAAACTGGGGAAGCTTTTGGCCCGCGCGCTAAGGGGCTGAGGCGGCTTCGGCGCTCGCCTTCGCCTTGGCCGAACGCCGGCGCCACTGCCGGATGATGAAGAAAATCAGTGCTGCCAAGGCAATGCCCGCAATGGTCCAGCCGAGCCTTTCCGGCCCGATCAGCGCACCCAGAAACCAGCCGGCGGCGACGAAGCTGCTGGCCCAAATGCCGGCCGCGATGAAATTCAGGATCGCAAAGCGCCCCCAATTAAGCCCGGCCAGGCCACAGGCAGCCGAGGCGACATTGCGGATGCCGTAAAGGAAGCGAAAGCTCAGAATAAACCATGTGCCATAACGGTGCAGCAGCACGTTCACGCGGGCGACCTTTTCTTCGGCGCCCTTGATGCGGCGCACAACGCGTGGGCCATAGCGCCGGCCCAGGGTGAACCAGGTTTGATCGCCCAGGAAGGAGCCGAACCATACCGCGAAAAGCAGCCACCAGGGGTTCACCACACCCGTTGCCGCACCAAGGGCGGCGGCGGCCAGAACGAAAGTTTCACCTTCAAAAAACGCCCAGATGAATGATCCAAGATAGGCGTAGTGCCCCCAGGACTCCCAAATTTCTGCCAAGACACCACTCCCGGAATTTGACTATAAGTGCCCGCAATTGGTGAAAAGGGGAAGGGGCGGCCCAAGATTGCTTTGGCCCCTGATTCATAAGGATGTCGCGTGTCGCAAATTCCGCAAAAGGCCGATGGTCCCATGTTTGATGCCTTCGGCCGACCAGCCGTGCCCGACCTTGTGGTGCCCAGGGCCGTTCTGCCCTTCCATTTGGATGAAAGGCCGGTGCGCGGCCGGCTGGTGCGCCTGGGCCCCTTGGCGGATGCCTTGCTCGGCCGGCATGGCTATCAATCCGAAATTGCAAAACTGGCGGGTGAGGCCATGGCGCTGACGGCGGGGCTGGCGGCGGCGCTGAAGTTTGAGGGCTCCTTCAGCTTGCAGGCAAAGGGTGATGGCCCGCTTTCCATGCTGCTGGCGGATTGCACCCATGCGGGCGCGCTACGCGGCTATGCCAAGGTCAATCCCACAAGGCTGGCAGAGCTTGAAGCGCTGAGTACTGCGGCGCTGCTCGGCAAGGGGTATCTGGCCTTCACCTGCGATCAGGGGCCCGATATGGATCGCTACCAGGGCATTGTCGCGATTGAAGGCGAAACGCTGACGGAGATGACCGGCGGGTATTTCCGCAATTCGGAACAGCTTGATACCTATTTGAAGCTCGCCTGCGAAGAAACGCCGAATGGCTGGCGGGCTTCAGCTCTGCTATTGGAACGTGTGGCGGGTGCCGGTTGGCTCGATCAGCAAATGGATCAGGAAGAACAGCAGGAAGCCTGGCAGACCGCGACCATTCTGGCGCGTACCATCACCAATGAGGAATTGCTGGATGATCGGCTTTCCGGCGAACAAGTGCTGCATCGGCTATTCCATGCCGAAGGGCTCCGGCTTGATCGGCCAAAGCCGCTTTCCTATGGCTGTCGCTGTTCGCGTGAGCGTTTGCTGAATGTGCTGGGTGGCTTCAGCACCGATGACCTGGACCACATGGCCGATGAAGGTACCATCACCATGACGTGCGAATTCTGCAATTTCGATTTCCGTTTCGATCGGGCGACTTTGCCAGTGCGTGAGGCAGGCGTTTGACCATGGCCTTGTTGATGAAACGCCGCGCCCTCTGCGCACTTCCACTGCTCGCCGCCTGCGCCAATGAACAGCCGGCGGGGCCTTTCGTACCGCCAGGACCGCCAAGCTATGGGCATTTGACACCGCTTCGCCTCAAGGTCAGCGCGCTGGAGATCAAGGAACCCGAAAGCGGTACGGCGCTGATGGTACAACAGCCCGCCCCATTTCTGCCTTCGGATGTTATGCTGCGCATGGCACGAGACAGGTTGAGCGCCGTCGGCGGCACTGGCTCAGCACGCTTCGTCATTCAAACCGCACGGTTGACGCGCGAAACCGCCAGCGCTGCTGGTGCCTTCAGCCCGGCATCCGAGACCTTTCGCTGCATCATGCGCTGCCAGCTTGAGATCATTTCAGCGGAGGATGGGGTGCTCGCCTCAGCCGCCGCCGAAGTCAGGCGAGAGGTCACTGGCCCGACGCGCGATGACGCCGAACGCGCGGCACTGGCCGAACGTGTCGTGAAATTGGCCGGGCAGGATATGAATGTCGAATTTGAATTTCAGGTGCGGCGGCATTTGCGCAATTGGCTACAAATGGTGGCGGCACCCGGCGAAGCCCTGCCGCAACCCGTTGAGCGTGAAGCGCTGCCGCGTTCGTGATAAGATAGGCACCGGAAGAGAGGCCATATGACAGACCATCCCCTGATGCAGGAAATCGCCCCCATCCTGCCGGAACTGATTGCCATCCGCAAAGACATCCACGCCCATCCGGAATTGGGCATGGAAGAAACGCGCACAGCGGCACTGGTCGCCGCAAGGCTGCGCAGCCTTGGAATTGAAACCACGGAAGGTGTGGGCCGCATGGGTGTGGTGGGCACGCTGCGCGGCAGCCGCCCCGGTCAGGGTGCGATTGGGCTGCGCGCCGATATGGATGCGCTGGCGCTGACGGAAGCGACCAATCTTCCCTATGCGTCGCAGCATGCGGGGAAGATGCATGCCTGCGGCCATGATGGGCATACCTCCATGCTTCTGGGCGCGGCCGAGGTCTTGGCGAAGAAGCGCGATTTCGCCGGCACGGTGCATTTCATTTTCCAACCTGCCGAGGAAGGCCGCGGCGGCGCGCGCGCCATGCTGGATGATGGGCTGTTTGAGCGTTTCCCCTGCGATGCGGTCTACGGCATGCATAACATGCCCGGGTTGCCGCTTGGCCATTTCGCGCTATGTGATGGCCCCATGATGGCCGGTTCCGGGCGCTGGAAAGTGCAGTTTCGCGGCACGGGCGGGCATGGCGGCAATTCACCCCATTTGGCGAGTGACATCACTGTCGCGCAAGCGAATTTCATCACCGCGCTGCAAAGCATTGTCAGCCGCAATGCGCCGGCGCTGGAAAGCGTGGTGATCAGCGTCGGCCATATCTCCGGCGGGTCGCCGGAGGCGTTGAATGTCATGCCCTCAGAAATTCTGGTCGGCGGCACCATGCGCGCCTTCAATCCCACCATGCAAAAGCTTTTGGATGATCGCATGCGCGAAGTGGCGGAACTGACCGCCCGCATGCAGGGCGCGAGTGCCGAGGTAACGCTCTGGTGGGGTGCGGCACCGCTGATCAATCATGCGCGGGAGACCGCGATCATGGCCGATACCGCGCGGGATCTGGCGGGCGATGGCGCAGTGAATGACAAGATGACCCCCGTGACCGGTGGCGAGGATTTCGCCTTCATGCTGCAAGCCAAGCCGGGCGCCTTTGTCTTTATGGGTAATGGCACCGCGCCTGATGGCAAGGTGCATGCGCTGCACACACCGCTTTATGATTTCAATGATGCCGCCCTGCCGCATGGCGTGGCGTTCTGGGTTAATCTGGTACGACGGGAAATGAATAGCGCGGCTGGCTGAAGCCCTGCGATTTGATGGGCGGCGCCTTGCATAAAGCGCCGCCCTTGCCTGACTATTTCACCTCAACGCCATAGATATCGCGCGCGGCATGGGCGGTGATCAGCCCATCCGCCACGTCACGCTTCACCAATTCCGGATCGCGCGCCTTGGGATCACCCATGCCGCCACCGCCCGGCAGTTTCAGCAACAGGCGTCGGCCCTTCGGGATGACCTGAAAGCCCTTGGTGCGCAGCACCGTGCCGTTCGGGTCATTCAGCCCGACCCAACCGCCAGCCCCCTGCCCGCCACCATCGCGTCCCTTGGGTGGATTGGCGACCCGATCGAAAATCGCATTCACCGCGAATTCTGCATCGCCCTTGGCGCCGATTTCCATGATCTGACCAAAGCCGCCGCGTGTCTTGCCCGCGCCCGCTGAATCCGGCCGGAGTTCCTTTTTCCAGAAAATCACGGGTGCGACGTTTTCAGTAGCCTCCACCGGCATAGTGCGCACGCCGGATGGAAAGGCCGTGCCATCCAGCCCATCCTTGGCCGGCCGCGCGCCAGTGCCGCCGGAATTGAAGGTGATAATTTCAAAATCATCCACTTCGGCTTCCTGGCCCGATACCTGGGATCCACCACGCAGCGGCGGATTCCAAAGTGCGGAGGAGCCTTCCGCATTCACGCGGCCCGGCACCGCCTGATGCAGGCACCCCATCATCAGATCGGGGATCAATTGCCCGATCACGTGCCGCACACTGACAGGATAAGGGCGTGGCGCATTCAGAATGGACCCTTCGGGGATTTGCATCTCAAACGGCGCGAGGCTCGCCCAATTATTCGGCACTTCGGGGGCGACAACGCATTTGATGCCAAAGCAGGAATAGGCACGGCAATAGGCGGGCGGCACATTGATGCCGCGGCTGGAAAGGCCGGAAGTGCCGGCGTAATCCACCACAATCCGATCCGCATGGATGGTCATGGCGGCCTTCAGCGTCACCGGCGCCTCATAGCCATCAGATTTGATGTCGGAACGGAAAGTACCACGCGGGAGCTTGGCGATTTCAAGTAGGGTCGCGCGCCGGCTGGCCTCAAAAATATATTCCGCCAGATCATCCAGGCTATCCATCGCGAATTCATCCATCATTTCGACAAGTCGCTTCGATCCGGCATTATTGCAGGCACAGAGTGAATAGATATCGCCTTCCAATTCCACCGGCGTGCGCGATCCAGCGCGGATGAAATCGAAAAACGTCTCATTCGGTGCGCCGGCATCGAAGCATTTGACGATGGGGATATAGAGCCCTTCTTCAAAAACGCTCCGCCCTTCCGGGCCCATGCCAAGGCCGCCGATATCAATGATATGCGCGGTATTGGCGAAAAGCCCGACAATCTTGCCGCCGCGAAACGCGGGCGAAACCACGGTCAGGTCATGCAAATGCCCGGTCGCAAGCCAGGGGTCATTGGTGATGTAGTGATCACCTGGCTTCATGCTGGCGGCAGGAAACTTCGCGAGGAAGTGGCCCACCGATTCCGCCATGGAATTCACATGGCCAGGCGTGCCAGTCACGGCCTGGGCCAACATGCGTCCTTGCAAGTCAAAGACGCCGGCTGAAAGATCACCCGCTTCGCGCACCGTGGTGCTGAAGGCGGTGCGGATCATGGTCTGCGCCTGTTCCTCGACCACCGCAATCAGGCGATTCCATTGGATCTGGCGTTGAATCGTCGCCAGCGCGCCGGTTTCCTTCATCGTGCAGCCTCCTGCGTCAGATCGAGATAACCCAGCCCATCCATGCGGCACATCCAGCCAGGGCCAATCAAGGTGCTGGTTTCCGCTTCCGCGATGATGGCGGGGCCGGCAACAGTAGCGCCGGGCCGCATCGCCTCACGATCATAAACTTGCCATTCGGCCACTTCGCCGGTGGCGGTGTCGCGCACCATTTGCACGCGGATCGGGTTTGGCGCCGGCGCATTCGCCACCGTAACCGCCGGTTCCACATGCGCTTCAACGGTGCGGACAGTGACGGCAAAGGACAGGATTTCCACATCCGAACCCGGCACCGGCCGATCATAAAAGCGGCTATACTCCGAATCATAAAGCGCGCGAATTTCGCGCACATCCTGCGCGGTCAAGGCACGCGGCGGGATCGGCACGGCAATCTCATGCCCCTGCCCGACATAGCGCATATAGGCGATGCGCGTTTCCTCAATCGGCGCACCAAAGGCGCCTTCCGCCACCACGCCCGCCGCTTCCTGCGACATGGCGGCAAGCAGGCTATTCACCGCGGCAATGTCAAAGCTGCCGAAGCGCTGATAGAGCGACTTCACCACCTCATAAGCCACCGGCGCGCGGAGGAAGCCAATCGCACTACCCACACCGGCGCCGGAGGGCACCAGAATGCGCTTCACGCCAATTTTCTCGGCCACACGATAGCCATGCACGGGGCCACCGCCACCAAAGGCGATCACCACGCGGCCTTCGTAATTCTTGGCACTTTCAATGGCATGCACGCGCGCGGCATTGGCCATATTCTCATCCACCATTTCAACCACGCCAAGTGCCGCCATATCAGCGGAAAGAGCGAGCTTGCCACCAACATGTTCCGCCAGCGCCTTGCGTGACTGATCGGGATGAAGCCTGAGCGCACCACCCGCGAAAAGCTCCGGATCGTAGCGGCCAAGCGCAAGATTGGCGTCGGTCACTGCCGGATGCGTGCCGCCGCGCCCGTAACAGGCAGGGCCGGGATCAGCGCCGGCACTTTCGGGGCCAACCTGAATGCGCCCCATGCTATCCACCTGCGCGATGGAACCGCCACCCGCACCGATTTCCACCATCTCAATCACGGGAATGCGGAGCGGCAGGCCAGAGCCCTTCTTGAAGCGCCCAACCCGCGCGACTTCGAATGTGCGCGATGCCTGCGGGCGGAAATCATCAATCAGGCAGACCTTGGCCGTGGTGCCGCCCATATCGAAGGACAACACCTTATCAAAGCCACGCTGCCGCGCGACAAAGGCCGAGAAAATCGCGCCGCCCGCCGGGCCGCTTTCCACCAAGCGGATCGGGAAACGCGCTGCCGTATCAATCGTGGTAAGCCCACCGCCGGACAGCATCAGATAAAGCGGGCAGGCCAGCCCCGCTTCGCGCAAGCCCAATTCCAATTGCTTCAAATAGCGCGCCATCAGGGGCTGCACATAGGCATTGGCGACAGTGGTTGAAAAACGCTCCCATTCGCGCATTTCCGGCGAGACTTCGGAAGAAAGCGAAACCGGCAATTCCGGCCAGGCTTCCCGCACAATCTCAGCCGCGCGGCGTTCATGGGTTGGGTTCACAAAGCCATGGATGAAACCAATCGCAAGGCTTTCAATCCCCTCAGCGCGCAGAAAGGGAATATGCGCGCGCACCGCAGCCTCATCCAGTGCCAGCAGCACCTTGCCGGTATTGTCCAGGCGTTCCGGCACCGGCAGGCGCCAACGGCGCGGCACCAGCGGTTTGGGCAATTCGATATTCAGATCATATTGATCGTAACGCGCTTCATTCGCGAGTGCCAAAACATCGCGAAAACCTTCCGTTGTGATCAGCGCGGTCTTGGCCCCCTTGCGTTCGATCACCGCATTGGTGGCAAGCGTGGTGCCATGGATCACCAACGCCAGATCGGCAGGCTTCATGGCGGCCTTGGCCAACACCTGCTGCACCCCTTCCAGCACGCCCTTTTCAGGCGCGGCAGGCGTGGTCAGGACCTTGGCGGTCCAGCGCTGGCCATCCTTTTCAATGGCCAAGTCTGTGAAGGTGCCGCCGATATCAACGGCGAGGCGAGCAGTCATTGGAGCTCCTTAATCAATGAAAGACGAGCAATTGATCACTATCGACTCAAACCGGTAGCCGAACACCGCGCAACCCCGCTTCGCTGATGAGCCGGGCCAGGAGACCATCGCTCAGCGCCGCAGCGACAAAGTTATTGATGGCGGGCATGGCCTGCTCTGCCTCAGCCTTCGGCACTGCAATGGACATCAGCACTAGATTGAAGCGGCCTTCCAGCACGCGTGCCCCGGGCAGCTTTTCTACAATGCCATGACACAGATGCGTGTTATCGCCATAGGCATCGGCGCGCCCGTCGGACAAGGCTGCGCGCGCCGCCTCCAGACCGCCGGGCACGCGAACCAAAGTTGCCGCACGCAAGTTACGCGTAAGCACACCATCGGGTGCCGACCCCTCTGCCACCGCAACGCGTATGCCTGGGCGGTCGACTTCCTCAGCGTGGCGCAGCGCGCTGCTGGGACCGACAACATAACCGTTGTCTACCTCAAGAAAGGGTACACTGAACGCAAGGTGTTCACCTCGCGCCGGATCGCGCGCCGCTAGGCCCACATCCCAGGCGCCCTGGCCCACACTCCCGTTATAGCGGGCTGGATTGTCGTAACTGACTAGCTCCAAGGGTCGCCCGAGGCGCCTGGCTAGCGCCTGGGCAAGGCCGACAGTCACGCCACCGGGCGTACCATCTGGACCGCGCGTGACCAGCACCGGATTGGACAAAATGATCGCCGCGCGAAGGGGCTTGGTTGGCGTTTCAGCTAGGGCAGGCATTGCAAGCGCTCCAAGCAGAAGGATGCGACGCCCGCTCACGTGTACCCCATTGCGAAACGTTGGATTACAGCGCAAGCGGCCGCAAAATCTTCCATGCGCATAGCTTCCTTCGGATTATGACTGCCATTCTGATTGCGAACGAAAAGCATCGCCGCCGGGACGCCCGCTTCGGCAAAGGCCGCCGCATCATGCCCCGCCCCCGATGCCATATGCCGATAGCGAATACCAAGCGCCTTGGCCGCAGTTTCAATGCCCGCCCGCACGCCCTGATCCATCGGCGCAGAGAGGCTCCCGGTTTCCGGGCCAAGATCAAACCGCACACCACGGCGCGCTTCAATCTCCGCTATGATGCGGCCCATGGCGGCGAAAAGCAGATCGCGCGAGGCGGGCTCAACACTCCGCACATCAAGCTGAAAACGCGCCTCGCCGGCGATTTTCGTGAAGCCCGCTTCTTCCGTGGTCGCCATGGTGCAGAAGGTGCAAACCATGGCGTGGCCCAACGCTTCCAGCCGGCACCATTCCTCATCCAACCGATGCACAAGCTCCGCCAGCGCTACCGCCGCATCGCGCCGATAGCGCCGCGCGGTCGCGCCCGAATGATTGTATTCACCCAATACGCGCGCAGCACGCAGCCGGCGCGATCCGGGGATGCCGGTCACAATGCCAATGGGCAGCCCTTCGGAATCAAGGCTCGGCCCCTGTTCGATATGCACTTCCAAGAAGGCCGCGGTGTTCTCGGGGCCGAGCAGATGCTCACCGCGCGCCACGGCATCAGGATCAAAACCTTCTTCGCGCATATGCTCGGCCAAACTCCGGCCGCTATCGGTGCGCTTCACTTGAAGGATTTCAGGTGCCAGCAAGCCAAGCGCTGCCTTGCTTCCGGGGTAGGAGGTTGGGAACCACTGCCCGGCTTCCTCAGCGCGAATGGCCATCACCGTCATGTCGCGGGCGGGCTGAAACCCCGCGCGCTTCATGCCGGCCACCGCCGCAAGCCCCGCCAGAACCCCGGCGGCGCCATCGAAATTGCCGCCCTCACGCACGGAATCGAGGTGACTGCCCATGATGATCCGCTTCGCGGCGCGATCCGTCCCGGGCAGGGTCATGTACAGATTGCCCGCGACATCATTGCGGCATTCCAGGCCGAGTTCTTCGGCGGCGTCGCGCACCAATTGATGCGCAATACGCTCACCGCGGCCATAGGCTTCGCGCGTGACACCCTCGCCATCGCGTGTGGCGTCCCGCAGCGCGTCAAACAACCGCGCCGCGAGGTCCATATCAGGGGTCAGATTGGGCAGCATGGGCAGGCTTACAGCATGCTCCGCACGCGCCCACCATCCACTCGGATCATGGAAGCGGTGATATAGGCGCCGGTCTCACCGGCCAAAAACGCCCCCATCGGCCCATATTCGGCCGGCATGCCGATGCGGCCGGCGGGAATTTCCTTGGCGGTCTGGGCCAGAATTTCTTCTTCCGAAACGCCCGTTTGCTTTGCGCGAATGGCGGTATTGGTGGTGATACGATCGGTCAGGATGCTACCCGGTGCCAGCACATTCATGGTGACACCATCAGCGGCTACCTCGGCGGCGAGCGTCTTCAGCCAACCCCAGATCGAAGCGCGCAGCGTATTGGAAAGCGCCAGAGTCGGTATCGGATGCTGCATGCCCGTGCTACCCACCACAATCACCCGGCCCCATTTTTGCGCGCGCATCGCCGGCATCAGGCGATTGGTGATGCGAATGGGCGAAAGCACGATATTCTGGAACCACTTGACCAGATCTTCTTCCTTCATCTGGGAGGCGGTGCAGACCGGCGGCCCGCCATGGTTCAGCACCAGGATATCCACGCCCCCCATGGCGGCGACAGCAGCATCGGCCAACTTATCCATCTCCGCCCCGGACGAGACATCAGCCTGAATGCCATAGGCGGCCTGAGCGCCGAGCGCCTTCAATTCCGCCGCCACCTTATCGAGGCTCGCCTGTTCGCGCCCGCTGACCGTGACAATGGCGCCCTCAGCCGCGATGGCATCCGCGATGGACCGCCCGAGCCCCTTGGAACCGCCCATGACCAAGGCGCGCTTGCCCTTCAACCCCAAATCCATGACCCGTTTCTCCACAAAAGAATGATGCCGCGACCCTGCCCCCTCACCCGCCCTCTGGCAAGACGGGCCAAGCCGGGCCATGGTGCGGCCCGTTCAAAGACGCGGAGCACAAAACCCCCATGGCCAAGCCAGTTATTCTCGTCACCCGGAAATTGCCCGAGGCCATTGAGGCGCGGCTGGCGGAGGTTTTCGACGCCAGGCTGAACCCCGAAGACGCGCTTTGGGGCCGCGATGGCGCGGAGATTGCCGCCCGTGCCAAGGCCTGCGGCGTGGCCGGTATTCTAACCGCCGCCGGGGATGCGATGAATGCCGCCGCCATCAATGCCCTGCCGGAAAGCGTAAAGGTGATCGCAACTTTCAGCGTCGGCTTTGACCATATCGCGATTGATGCGGCACGCGCGCGCGGCATTGCTGTTACGAATACGCCCGAAGTGCTTTCCTTCGCGACCGCTGAATGCGCCTTTACCCTGATGCTGATGGCCGCCCGCCGCGCCGGCGAAGGGGAACGCATGGTCCGCGCCAGTCGCTGGGAGGGTTGGGCGCCAACGCAGCTGATGGGTGTTACGCTGCAAGGCAAGAAGCTCGGCGTTTTGGGCTATGGGCGCATTGGCCGCGAATTGGCCGCCATGGCGCGCGGCATGCAAATGGAAATCCATTACCGCGACATGCTGCGGCTGCCTGCGGAAATCGAACAAGGTGCCATTTTCCATGAAACCGATGCCGGCTTCCTGGCCACGATTGATGTACTTTCCATGCATGTTCCGGGCGGTGAGGGCACGCGCAAATGGCTGAACGCTGAGCGTCTGGCGCACATGAAAAAGGGCGCCATTGTCATCAATTCCGGCCGCGGGCCTTCCGTGGATGATGAAGCGCTGATCGCCGCGCTGAAATCGGGCCATATCCGCGCCGCCGGGCTTGATGTATATGATGGCGAACCGCGCGTGCATCCCGGCTATATGGCGCTTGAGAATGTGGCGCTGCTGCCGCATCTCGGTTCCGCTACCATCGAAACGCGCCATGCCATGGGCATGCGCTGCATTGAAAACCTCACCGCGGTGCTGATCCAGGGCATTTCGCCCCCGCATCGCGTCGTCTGAGCCTTCGCTCTCAACACCAAGGAAGCACAAGATGAATTTTGATTTCGCGAAAATCCCCTTTGAACAGGCCTATAAGCTGGTGGTGTCCACCGTGGTGCCGCGCCCGGTGGCTTGGGTGGTGACGAAGGATAAGGATGGCGTGGTGAATGCCGCGCCCTATTCCTTCTTCAATGCTTTTTCCGACAATCCCGTGGTGGTAGGCTTTGGCTGCGGGCCGCGCGCGCCGGGCGCGCTGAAGGATACGGTCGCCAATATCGAAGCGACGGGGCAATTCGTCGTGAATATGGTCTCGGCCGATCTGGCGGAGAAAATGAACATCACCGCGGTGGATTTCCCGCCCGGTGTCAGCGAAATCACCGAAGCGGGGCTTTCGACCGCGCCTTCCACAAAGGTCGCGGTGCCGCGCATTGCCGAAAGCCCGGTGGCGTTGGAATGCGAGATTTTCCAGTTCGTGCCCGCGGGCCGGCACATCATTGTGCTCGGCAAGGTGGTTGGCATGTATGTGCAGGATGATTGCGTGATGGACCCGGCCAAGTATTACGTTGATACTCCCAAGCTTGGGCTGGTTGGGCGCATGCATGGGCGCGGCTGGTATGCGCGCACCACGGACCGTATCGAAATCCCACGCATTGATCTGGATGAATGGGAAGCCCGCAAGAAGAAGGGCTGAATTGGTGCGGGCGCAGCCGAAGCCAAGCATGCTCACGCGCCGCCCTGCCTTGGCGCTGCCCTGCTGCCCTGGGCAGCGCAGGCCCAGGCACAGGGACCAGCCTGGCCATCCCGCCCCATCAGGTTGATTGTGCCTTTCGCGCCGGGTGGCACAACCGATGTTGTCGGGCGCTTGGCGGCGGAGAAACTCGGCCCCCGACTTGGCCAGCCCATGCTGGTGGAAAACCGCCCCGGCGCGGGCGCCACGCTTGGCGCGCAATTGGTGGCGCGCGCGGAACCCGATGGCCACACACTGCTGGTTTCATCCTCAACCTCGCATGGCGTTTCGCCGGCGATCTATCCGAATATCGGCTATGACCCAATGGCGGATTTCGCGCATATCGCGCTGCTGTCACGCACACCCCCTGCCCTTTTGGTCACGCGCAACCATCCCGCGCGCAATATCCAGGAATATCTGGAAATGGGTCGGCGAGAGCGTGAATTGACGCTGGCGGTAGCGGCCATTGGCACTTCATCCCATTTGGCCGGCGTGCGGCTTGGTCAGGCGCTGGGGGTTGAGGTGCGGTCCGTTGTGTATCGCGGTGTTGGCCCGGCGCTCACGGATGTGATTGCCGGTATTGTGCCGGGCATTATTGATAGCCTGCCTTCCGCCGTTGGGCATATGCGCAGCGGGTCGCTTCGCGCCCTGGCGCTGTTGAGTGAAACCCGTTCACCGCTATTTCCTGATTTGCCCACCATGCGCGAAGCCGGGCTTGATGTGGTCTCGGCGGCCTGGTTCGGCATATCCGCCCCCGCTGCCACGCCCGCGCCTATCCTCGCGCGGCTGACACGCGAAACCCAGGCCATGCTGGCGCAACCTGATACGCACGCAAAGCTTGAGGATTTGGGCGGCGCGCCCCCGCCATGGACACCAGCCGAATACACCGCCTTCATCAAAAGCGAATTGGAAAAGCTTGGTGCGCTGGCGCGGGCTGCCGGGATCAAGCCGCAATAGGTTTTCCAAAGCCCTGCCCGCTTGCACTCGCGCGTCAATGCGTCAGGATGGCGGAAGGGTGAGGAAACGCATCATGATCAACCGCCGCACACTTGGCTTGGCAGCGCTGCCATTTCTGATCCGGCCAGCACAAGCGCAAGCCTGGCCAACAAGACCCATTCGCTTGGTGGTACCCTGGCCGCCAGGACAAGCGACGGACCAAGTTGGTCGCTTGATGGCACAGAGGCTTTCAGAAAGGCTGGGCCAACCCATCGTGCCGGAAAACCGCCCCGGCGCGGGCGGGAGCATCGGCACGGATATCGTCGCCAAGGCGGCACCAGATGGCTATACGCTGCTTGCCGCATCCATCGGGCCGATCAGCCTGGGGCCGCTGATCCATCGCACGCCCTATGATGTCAACCGCGATCTGGCGCCGGTCGCGCGGTTTTCGGGTTCGCCCTATATCCTCGTGGCGCGGGCGGATTTCCCGCCACCCGATGCGCGCGCCCTGCTGGCTTTGCTGCGCGCCAATCCCGGCAAATACACCTATGCGTCTTCTGGTGCGGCGGGATCGCAGCATGTGCTGACCGCGCTTTTGCTCGCCCGCGCGAATGTGGAGGCGCTGCATATTCCCTATCAGGGCAGCGGCCCTGCCATGGCCGCTTTGCTGGGTGGGCAAGTGCATTTCGCCATTGAAACACTGGCCGCTTCTGGCACGCTGATCCGCGAAGGCAAGCTCAAGGCCTATGGTTCCACCAGCGGGCGGCGCAGTCGCCTGGCACCCGATATCCCACCGCTGGCAGAGGCCGCCGAGCTTCCAGGCTATGATTACACCGGCTGGATCGGCCTGATGGCGCCGGCCGCCACGCCGCCTGCCATCATTGCGCAAATCGCAGGCGCCGTGGAACAAATCGCCGCGCAACCCGACACGCATGAGCGATTGACCAATATCGGAACCGAGGCCTTCTTCGCCGGCCCGGATGCCTTCCGACAGGTTTTGGCGGAGTATCGCACGAATTTCGAAGCTGTCATCCGGCAGCTTGGCATTCGCGCAGAATAAAGCAGGATCGGAGAAAAACACATGACCAAGACCGTCGGCTATATGCTGGCCGAAAGCCTCGCGGCGCATGACATTGACATCATCTATTGCGTGCCGGGGGAAAGCTATCTTGGCCTGACTGATGCGCTGAGCGAATTCCCTGACATCAGGCTGGTGGTCTGCCGGCATGAAGGTGGCGCGGGCTTCATGGCGGCTGCCGATGGGCGCATGCGCAACGGCCGCGCTGGCGTCGCGTTGGTCTCACGCGGGCCCGGCGCGACCAATGCCATGATCGCGCTGCACACCGCCTATCATGATGCGACCCCGCTGGTAATGCTGATCGGCCATGTGGAACGCAAGGATGTTGGGCGTCTGGCATTGCAGGAACAGAATTACTCGCGGCTTTTGTCCGACATTACCAAGGGCGTGTTTGAAGTCATCGAACCGATCCAGGCGAGTGAGACGATTGCGCGCGCCTTCCATCTGGCCGAATCCGGCACGCCCGGTCCGGTTGCCGTCATCCTGCCCGAGGATATTTTTGATGCCCCCGCTGAAGGCCCCGTGGTGAAGCCACGCGCCGTGCCATTGGCTGGCCCGCGCGCGGAGGATTTGGATCAGCTTGCGGAAATGCTCGCCAATGCCGAACGCCCGCTAGTGCTGGTGGGTGGCGCGCTGGCAATGCATGGAGAGGCTGCCTCAGCCGAATTGAACCGCCTTGCGGAAGCCTGGACGCTGCCGATCAGCCCAACGCATCGCCGCCCACATTTGTTTGACGCGGAGCATCCGAATTACGGCGGCTATATGGGCATTCGTGTGCCGAAGCCACTGATCGAGGAAATGAAAAAGGCCGATCTGATGATCTGTCTTGGCGAACGCATGTCGGATTCGATCAGCCAATCCTATAGCTTTCCCGCTGCACCCGAACCGCAACTTACCATGGTGCAGGTCTGGCCGGATGCGAATGAAATCGGCCGTGTCTGGCGCGTGGATTTGCCGATTGCGGCTGATCCGCTGGCCGTCATTCGTGGCCTGCTTGCGCGCAATGCCCCTGAAGCGAGTGAGGCACGCAAGCGCTGGGTCTCCGGCCTCAATGCCATTCATCGCGAATTGCTCGCACCCGAATGGGACAAGATGGAAGATGGCGTGAATTTCGGCGCCGTTTGCGCCGCCGCGGCACGGCATGTGCCGCGTGATGCGGCGATCACGTCAGATGCCGGGAATTTCTCATCCTTCCTGCATCGCTATTTTCCCTTCAAGCAAACGCAATGCTTCCTCGCTTCTGTGGTGGGTGCCATGGGTGCAGCGGTGCCGATGGCGGTTGCTGCTGCCTTGCGACGGAAGGGCAAGCGCGCAGTCGCCTTTGTGGGTGATGGCGGCATTCTGATGACCGGAAATGAAATCGCAACCGCAGTGCGCGAAGGTGTCGCCCCCGTGATCATCCTTTCGGATAATTCCTGCTACGGCACCATCGGCATGCATCATGAAGGTCGCTATCCGGGCCGCGCCTATGATGCCGCGATCCGCCTTTCCAATCCGGATTTCATTGCCTGGGCCAAGGCTTTTGGCGCGGCGGCGGTTTCTATTGAAACGGAAGATCAAATCGAAGGCGCCCTGACGGCGGCTTTCGCCATCACGGATCGTCCAGTGCTGGTGCATGTGAAATCCTCCGCCATGCAAGCTTCCGCCTGGCGCAAGCGGACCATGCCTTTGCCGGCAGCATGACTTGGCGTGATCGGATCCGCATCAAGGCATGCGGATCCGATTTGGCTGATTTGATGTATTGCACGTAATTTTTCAGCCATTTTTCCTTGCAAGATCAGGCGGGATGCCCTTTTTCTTGTCTGATTATCAATGCCTGCATGTTCCGTGTGCAAAATTTGTACGCATGACGTTAAATGCTCGAAAAACATTCCCCCCTACACTGCCCTTCGCAGCACACTGAAGACGAGATTTCTCAGTCATCAGTGCAACCTCTTTGCGAAGGGAAAGTTTTGGATGATAAAAAAACTCGTGGCGCTGGGTTTCGCGCTTGGGCTGGTTTCAACCCCTGCTATGGCACAAGTCGAATTGGGCAGCGGCTTTTCGGTCACGGGCTCCGCCGTTGGCCAGACCGATTACATGTTCCGCAACATCAGCCAGACGCGCAATCGTCCTGCCGTGCAGGGCAATCTGGAGCTTTCGCATGAAAGCGGTTTCTACATTGGTGGCTTTGTCAGCAATGTGACTTTTGTTGGCACGGATGCGCGGCAGGAAGTGGATGGGCTTGCGGGCTTTCGCTTCGAACTGAGCGGCCTCAAGGTTGATATTGGCGGCGTCTATTACTCCTACCCCGGCTATACCGCGCAAACTGGCCAATATGATCTCGCCTTTGCTGAAGGGGTCATGAAACTCTCCTACGAAATTGACGCCGTGACGCTGCTTGGCACCGCGGCCTATTCGCCGGATTTCTTTGGCAGCTCCGGCACGGGCGTTTGGCTTGAAGGCGGCTTTGATTGGAAAACACCGGTGTTTGACGTGACGCTATCTGGCCGGCTTGGTCATCAGTGGATCGAACGCAATAACCGCTACGGGGCACCTGACTATCTGGCTTATGGCATTTTCCTGCAGCGTGAAATTGCCGCGGGCTTTTCGGTTTCTGTCGGCTATTACGGCACCGACATCAGCCAAAAGGAATGCCTTGATCTGAAGATCTGCGACAATCGCGTCATGGCGGGCCTCACCTGGAAGTTCTGAAGCGCCCAGGTTTCAGAAGCACCAAAGAAACCCGCCCCGGTCATTAGCCTGGGCGGGTTTCGCATATCGCAGGCCAGTCACTCCGCCGCGATGCGGCTTGGATCAAGCACCACTTGCGGAATGTCATAGCTGCGCAAATCGCCATAAAGCCGCGGTAGATCGGCTTCGAACAAGCCGCGCGTCACCCCGGCTGCCAGGCGCGGTGCTGCCATGGTCATGGCATTGATCGAAGACCCCGCCGGGCCGAAAGACATGGTGGTGCCGATGCCGAATAGATGGATATCGCGAATCCAAGGCGTCTCACCGGCCCGCTTTTCCACAAAGGCATAATCCGGCGCCAGATAGGGAAACTCACCAAGCCTTTCGCTCGCTTCTTCGGCTGGCGGCGTGTAGCGATCCGCCCATAGCGCAATGTTATTGACGCAATCGCCAAGTGCTGGGATCAACGCCGGGTCCATGCGCACACCTGTGCCGCAAATCGCGTAATCGGCCTGGAAGGTGCCGCGCGCCGTTGCCAATTCAACGCGGCCATCAACAACCCGCGCCCCGGTCCAGGGCCGACCAACATGCATGGTGAAATTGGGAAAAGCATTGACCCGCGCATAGGTATCGGCCGGAAAGCCCTCCCGCAGCCCAAGAATGTAGGACATGAAGCGCCAGCGCCATTCATCCGGCATTTCAAACATATGCCGCATGAAGCCGGCAAAGGTCAGCCAGCGATAGGGCTGGATGATCATGGGATCAGCGCGGCGGCAGAACAGATGCACCTCGGCCGCGCCGGCCTTCAGCGCCATGGCCGCATTGTCAAAGGCCGAGGCACCCGCGCCCAGCACCGCCACCACGCGGCCCTTGAGTGCGGCGAAATCAATCGCATCCGCGCTATGGGCGCGCTTATCAGCCGGCAAGGCGCGCAGAAAATCTGGCATCCACCATTCGCCGACGCCTTCCTGCCCTGTCGCTAGCACCACCTTGCGCGCCAGAAACGGCCCGGCCGAGCTTTCCACGCGAAGGCAGGGCAGGCCATCATCCGTGCGCGCGGGGGAAATGCGCCCAGCCTCCACGCCGTTGCGCACCGGCAAGGCCAGTACACGGCGCAGCCAATTCAAATAATCCTGCCAGGCTTCGCGCGGGATCATGCGCATGGCGGCGAAATGCGCCGCGCCAAACTGCGCCTCATGCCAAGCCTGATAGGTCAGTGAGGGTATGCCCAAATCCGGCCCGTTCTGGTCCTTCCAGGATCGCAAGGTCGGCATGCGGGCATAGGTGACCCAGGGGCCTTCCTTGCCCTCAGGCGCGCGATCAATCAGCAGAATATTGGCTACCTTATCGCGCTTCAGCGCATGCGCCACCGCCAGGCCGCATTGCCCCGCGCCAATGATCAGGCAATCCAGCACCGGTGCGCCGCCGCTGGTTTTGGCCTCAAGCCAGGCAGCGCGCGGATGGGCCACCAATTCCAGGTCGCGGCTGATATCGGCTTCAAGCTCGGTCAGGTTACGCGGGGCCGGCATGCGGGGGAAAGCTCCTCTCGTTCAGTCATAAGCATCCAGGATTCCAGCACAGGATGCAAAACCATGGCCAAACCCCATGTGAAGGGCGACCGGGGCCATGTTTTCGCCCTATCTCGGTTGCTATCAGGCTCTTCTCAACCCCCTTGAGGCTCAGCCTTTGTCCCAGGACCCGCCCGCACTTTCCATCGTCGTCCCCGCCTATAATGAGGAGGAGGTGCTGCCCCAATTCCATGCGCGTCTGGCGGCAGCGCTGGCCGGCATCGGCCTTACCTGGGAAGTGGTGTATGTGAATGACGGGTCGAAGGATGGCACGCTGGCCGTCATGCTCGGCCTGCAGGCGCAGGATCAGCGCGCCTCAGTGCTCAATCTGAGCCGCAATTTCGGCAAGGAGATTGCGCTCACCGCTGGCCTTGATCACGCCCGCGGGACGGAAGCGGTTGTGGTGATTGACGCCGACCTGCAAGACCCGCCGGAGGTGATCCCGGACCTCATCGCCGCTTGGCGCCAGGGCTTTGATGTTGCCTATGCGCAGCGCAATACCCGCGCCGGCGAAACCTGGCTGAAAAAGGCGACCGCTTCGGCGTTTTATCGGCTGATGCAGCGGATCAGCGGCAAGGTGCATCTGCCGCCCGATACCGGCGATTTCCGGCTGATGAGCCGCCGCGCCTTGGATGCGCTGCTGAAACTCCGCGAACAGCATCGCTTCATGAAGGGCCTTTTCGCCTGGATCGGCTTTCCCGCCATCGCTGTGCGGTATGACCGCGCGCCACGCGCTGCCGGCACCACCAAATGGAATTATTGGAAGCTTTGGAATTTTTCGCTGGAGGGCATCACCTCCTTCACCGTCGCACCACTGAAAATCGCGACCTATATCGGGCTGATGACGGCGATTGGTGCCTTGCTTTATCTGGCGCAGTTGATCTTCCGGACCATTTTCTTCGGGAATCCCGTCGCCGGCTACCCGAGCCTGCTTGCCGTGACACTTTTCCTGGGCGGCGTACAGATGATGATGCTGGGGATCATTGGCGAATATCTCGGGCGCATCTTCAACGAAACCAAGGGCCGGCCGCTTTATCTGGTGGAACGCTATCTGCCGGGCGATAAGGCGTGACGCGAAAGCCTTGGCATGTTTGGGCCGGGGCCGCGGCTTCGGTGCTGATCGGCTGGGCGGTCATCGCCTATGCCTTCGGGCTCCATATCCTGCCGCCCTGGAATACGGGCTGGATGCTGAGCGGCATGATCGGCCCCGACCCGGTGCAATATTGGCTTGGCTGGAATTTCTTTCGCCGCGCGCCTTGGTCCTGGCCGCCCGGCCTCAACCCGCTTTGGGGGTTGGAGGTGAGTTCCTCCATCTATTACGCGGATGCGATTCCGCTGCTGGCGTTTTTCTTCAAGGCGATCAGCCCGGTGATCGAGGTTTCGCAATATTGGGGGCTTTGGATTTATGGCTGTGCTGCGCTGCAAGCTTTCATGGCATGGCGCATCATCGGGCTTGCGACAGGTGATCCCTTGGCGCGCGTGGCGGGCGCGGCGCTATTCGTGCTGCAACCAACCATGCTCGCGCGCATGGGCGGACATTTCGCGCTTTCGGCGCATTTCCTGCTGCTGATGGGTTTATGGCTTTGCCTGACGCATGGGGCAAAACGGCGGTGGCTGGCCTGGGCGGCGCTGCTGGTCGCAACCGCGCTGATCCATGCCTATCTGCTGCCAATGGTGGCGGCGCTTTGGACCGCGGATGTACTGGCGCGCTGGCTTGATGGTGCCAGGCGCAGCGGGCTTGTCGCTGAAATCATCATCATCTTCGCGCTCGTGGGCGCCGCCCTTTGGGCGGGCGGGATGTTCATGCTGGGCGGCGGCTTTGGGGGAAGCTGGGGCGGCTATGGGCAAATGCAGATGGATCTGCTGGCACCTTTGGATCCATCACCCTGGGGCGCCTTTCTGCCGGATTTGCCGGGACCGAACCATTTGGAAGTTGGCCATTCCTATGCCGGGCTTGGCGCGCTTTTGCTGGTGCTGCTCGGGCTGATCGCCTGGGCAAAAAACCCAACCCTGCCCGAAAGGCGTTTCTGGCCGTTGATCCTGGTGTTGGCGGCCATGGCACTATTTGCCATCTCGCCCAATGTCTCCATCGCTGGCGTGAGTTTCACGATTTTCGAGTTGCCGCCATGGGTGTTGCGCTATGCGGATGCCTTGCGCGCATCGGAACGCTTCATCTGGCCGGCCGGCTATGCCGCGCTGATCACCGCGACCTTTCTGTTGATCCGCTGGCTCGGCGGGCGGCGGGCCGGGTTTGTCCTGGTCGGGCTGGTCGTGATCCAAACGATTGACATGCGCCCCGGCTTTGCCCGGCTGCATCACTTCTTCCCGCCCACCGCCGCAACCGTGCCGCTCCGCCTTTCCGATCCTTTCTGGGCTGAGGCCGCGCGGCATTACACCCGCATCCGCATCATCCCATCCGGCAATCAGGCCCCCTGGTGGGAGGAGATCGCGGTTTTCGCCGCGACCAAGGGTCTTGAGACGGACGCGGTCTATCTTGCGCGACTCGACCCAAAGCGCGTGGCCGCGCTGAATGCCAAGCTGGCGCGGCAATTGGCCGAGGGCGAATTTGAGCCCCAAACCCTGTATGTTTTGGGCGATGAGGGCGCGCTGGCCTTGGCTGGCGCCAGCCATCAGCCGGGGCGCGATTTGATTGGCGGCTTCAACGGGCTTTGGGTACTGGCGCCTCGCTGGCATTTCCGCCGGTAAAATAGCTTTACACCAATAAGTTAGGCGGCGTTTTTCCCACAAACACCAAACTACGCGCGCAGCGCCGTGAAATGCGCTGCGTTTGCCACAATCTGGCCGCAACCACGGCCAAAATCCGCCCCCGTTCGGGGTTTTAAGACTTCATCAATACCGGGAATCCGGTCCCCCCGAGAGAGGTCTTACCGCCTCTGTCTTTCAGGTTCGAAGGCTCAGGACACCATGTCCAGTGTACCCGTACAGACCATCCAGCAGCCCGCGACCCAGGCCATTGGGCTTGAGCGTGACCGCAAGTCCGTTTTCCCCATTGCCAAGCGCGCGCTGGATATCATCGGCGCGGGCCTTGGGCTCGTGCTTCTTTCCCCCTTCTTTCTGATCGTCGCCTTGATGGTGCGCGCCGATGGCGGCCCGGCCTTCTTCGCCCATCAGCGCGTCGGGCGTGGCGGCAAGCTGTTTGGCTGCCTGAAGTTCCGCTCCATGGTGATTGACTCGCAAGCGCGACTGGAAGCGCTGCTCGCAAGCGACCCCGCGGCGCGGGCTGAATGGGAAGCAACCCGCAAGCTGAAGAATGACCCGCGCATCACGCGGATCGGCCGCTTCCTGCGCTCCACCAGCCTTGATGAATTGCCGCAGCTGATCAATGTGCTGCGCGGTGAGATGAGCCTGGTCGGTCCCCGCCCGGTGCAAGTAGCGGAGATTGATCGCTACTACGGTGCCTCTGCCGCGCATTACATGGCGGTACGCCCTGGCATTACTGGCCTTTGGCAGGTGAGTGGGCGCAGCGAAACATCTTACGAATCGCGCGTTGCTTTGGATGTTTCCTATGTGTCGCGTCCTTCCATGCTGACCGATCTCTCCATTCTGCTACGCACACCGGTTGCGGTATTGTCGCGCCGCGGCGCGCATTGAAGATGGCGGCGCGCGGCAAGCCTGCCGCGTTGCCTTCTTTCTAAATTCCAGCGCGCAGCCGGCTGAAGGGTTCGCCAATGGCTGAAGCGCAAACTACCACTTCCGCAGAACGCGCGGGCGGGCGCAGGCTGGTTTCCGGAATCCTCTGGAACGGGCTTGGGCGCGGCCTGCCTTTGTTGCTTGCCCTTGTCATCACGCCGTTTTTGGTCGGTGCCCTTGGTGTCGAACGCTGGGGGCTTTTCACCCTAGCGCTGGCGCTGATCGGCATTTTCGGGGTTTTCGATCTTGGCCTTGGCATGGCGCTGACGCGCGGTGTTTCTGAAAAGCTCGGCGCCGGCGCGGTTGAAGAAGCCCGCGCCATGATCGGGGCGACATTGCTTGCCCTGCTTGGTGTATCTTCCATCATTGCGGCTGGGCTTTTTCTGACCATGCCATGGCTGGTGGGGCACTTCCTGAATGTACCGGATTCCTTGCAGCGGGAAGCAATCATTGCCTTTCAACTGCTCGCCGCCGGCGCGCCTTTGGTGGTGCTGAACGCCGCGCTTTGGGGTGTGCTTTCCGCCTGGCAACGCTTTCGCATCGCCAATCTGGTCAATATCCCGCTCAATACCTTCTATTATCTTGGCCCTTTGCTGGTGCTGTTCTTCTGGAACAGTCTGATCGGCGTGATCCTAACGATTATCCTGGTCCGGCTATTCAGCGGCATTGCCTATGCCATCATCGCCCATCGCGATGTGCCGGGGCTTGGCCTCTGGGCGCCGCACTTTGGCCTGATGCGCCCCTTGCTGCGCCAGGGCCTGTGGATGAGCCTTTCGGGCGCGCTCACGCTGCTGCTGCTCTACGCGGATCGCTTCATCATCGGTGCGATGCTGACGCTTTCGGCGGTGGCGTTTTACGCAACGCCGCTTGATCTGATAATCCGGCTTTGGATCATTCCCGTGGCGGTGGCGCAGACCATGCTGCCGGCGATTGCGTCTTCCTTCCGGGAACTGCCGGACCATACCGCCCTGCTGATCAAGCGCGGCGCGCTGATTGTGATGCTGCTCAGCCTGCCCGCGTCACTGATCCTGATCCCGGGCGCAGAGCTTTTCCTCAGGCTTTGGTTGGGCGCGGAATTCGCCACGGGCGGCGGGCCAGTGCTGCGCATTCTGGGCTTTGGCATTTTCTTTTCATGTCTCGCCTTCATCCCCGGTGTCTTGCTGGAAGCGACCGGGCGGCCGGACGTGACGGCGAAACTCTCGCTCGTGCTGGCAGCGATATTCCTGCCACTCAGCGCGGCACTTCTGCCTTGGCTTGGCATTGAAGGCGCGGCATTGGCTTGGGCGGGCCGCTGCCTGATGGATTGCTTGGGGCGCTGCTGGTTCGCCGCAAGGCTTTACCCGGCAGTGCGTGAGACCATGCGGCAATTGCTCTGGCCCATCGCGCCCGCAGCCCTTGGTTTGGCCGTGCTGGTGCCCTTGGGCGGCTGGCTCTGGCCCGCGCTGCTGGCCGCCCTGATTTTCGGCTTGGTTTTCGCCGCCGGTTGGTCCATTGCCGCGCCGCAGGACAAGGCCCACACCTTGGGGATGATCCGCAGAATGGGGCGCCGCAGCGCATGATGCCAATCGCCATCAATGGCCGCTTCCTGACGCAGGGCATGACCGGCGTGCAGCGCTTTGCGCGCGAAATCACCGCAGCGGCGGATCGGCTGATGGGGAATGATGCCTGGCCCGAGGCGCGCCTATTGATGCCAAGCAGTGTGGCGCAGAGCCCCTATGGCTATCTGAAGGCGGAAGCCATTGGCCAAAAATCCGGCCAGATCTGGGAACAATGGGAATTGCCGAAAGCGGCGCGCGGTTCCTTCCTGATCAACCTCGGCAATACCGCACCGCTGATGCTGGGCCGCGCCCAAGCAGTCGTTATCCATGATGCCGGCGTCTTTGACACGCCCGAGAGTTATTCCCTCGCCTTCCGCGCATGGTATCGCTTTCTGCACAAGATGCTCGCGCGATCCGGCGCGCAATTGCTGACGGTGTCCGAATTTTCACGCGGCCGGATTGCTACGGCGCTGGGCGTGGCACCTGATTCCATCGGCGTCTTGCCGGAAGGTGGCGATCACATGCTGCGCATTTCTGCCGATAGCAGCGTTCTGGCACGCCATGATCTTGCTGCGGGCCGCTATGCCCTCGTGGTCGGCAATCCGGCAGCACATAAAAATCTGGCCGCGCTAACCAGCGCTGCGGCGCTGCTCGGTGCTCGCGGCCTGACTTTGGCCGTGGCTGGTGCGGCTGATCCGGCGGTGTTTCGCGCCGGCGGTGGGCCGGCTGCCGATGCCGGGCGCATCCTGGGCCGCGTCAGTGATGCCGAATTGCGCGCGCTTTATGAAAACGCACTCTGTCTGATTTTTCCATCGCGTTATGAAGGGTTCGGCCTGCCACCCTTGGAAGCGATGACCTGCGGCTGCCCGCTGGTCGCCGCCCATGCCGGCGCGGTGCCAGAAGTGTGTGGCGAAGCGGCGCTGTGGTTCGACCTGCTGCGGCCAGAGACTCTCTCGGAAGCCTTGGAACGGCTGCTGGATGAAGAAGGCCTCGCCGCCGGTATGCGGGATGCGGGGCTGAAGCGCGCGGCGCTTTATACCTGGGAAAAGGCAGCGCTTGCCTTGTTGGCCCTGATCCGAAAGAAGGCGGCATGAAGATCGCGCTGGTGCATGAATGGCTGGATAGCTATGCGGGTTCCGAACGCGTGCTGGAACAGCTTCTGCTGGAATGGCCGGAAGCGGATGTCTTCGCCGTTTGTGATTTCATGCCGGAAACCGAGCGCGGTTTTCTGCAAGGCAAGCCTATCACCACCAGTTTCATCCAGCGCATGCCCTTTGCGCGCAAGCATTTCCGCAAATTCCTTGGCCTGATGCCACTTGCCATCGAACAGCTTGATCTTTCCGGTTATGATGTCGTGATTTCATCCTCTCACGCTGTCGCCAAGGGCGTGCTGACGGGGCCGGGGCAGATCCATATTTCCTATGTGCATAGCCCCATGCGCTATGCCTGGGATTTGCAGCACCAATATCTGCGCGAAGCGGGCCTCACGCGCGGGCTGAAGGGTGCCTATACACGCTGGCTTTTGCATCGCATGCGGCTTTGGGATCGCGCCAGCGCGCTCAACCCCGATATCGTGCTCGCCAATTCAAGCTATATCGCAGATCGTATTCAAAAAACCTGGCGACGCGATGCGCGGGTTTTGCATCCGCCGGTAGATATCGAAAGCTTTACGCCTGCGCCGAGTAACGGTGACTATTACCTGATCGCGTCCCGCATCGTGCCGTATAAGCGCGTTGATCTGATCGCCGCTGCCTTCCGCGCCATGCCAAACCGCAAGCTGATCATCGTGGGCGATGGCCCGAATGAGGCACAGGCGCGCGCCGCTGCCGGCGATGCGGCCAATATCACCTTCAAGGGGCGACTTGCGCGGGCAGAATTGATCGCGCTGACGCAAGGCGCGCGCGCGGCGGTATTCGCCGCCGAGGAAGATTTCGGCATCGCCACCGTGGAAGCGCAAGCCTGCGGCACGCCGGTGATTGCTTATGGTCGCGGTGGTGCGCGCGATATCGTGGTCGCGCCACCTGATCGGCGCCCAACCGGCATTTTCTTTCAGGAACAAAGCACCGCAAGCCTGATCGCCGCGGTGGAGCGGTTTGAGGCCATGGCACCTGCCATCACGCCCGACGATTGCCGCGCCAATGCGGAACGCTTCAGCAATGCGCGTTTTCGCCGCAGCTTCCGCCAAGTGGTGCATGACGCGCTTGGGATCACCGCGACATGAGGTTTTCGCTTATTGTCGCAACGCTTGGCCGCAGCAGCGAAATCGGCGAATTGCTGGAAAGCTTGCTGGCGCAAGGGCGCGATGATTTTGAAGTGATCATCGTGGATCAGAATGCGGATGGTCGCGTAGCGCCGGTGCTGCAGCCTTATGCGGAGCGCCTACCCATCACCCATCTGCGCTCTGCCATCCGCAACGCCAATCATGCGCGCAACCTTGGGCTGCGCGCGGCGCGTGGCGAGATCGTAACCTTCCCCGATGATGATTGCCTTTATCCTGCGGGCGTCTTGGCGCGTGTGGATGCGGCCTTTCGCGCTGCGCCATCGCTTGGTGTGCTGACCGGGCCTGCGGCATCACCGGAAGGTGGGCTTGGATCAGGGCGCTGGCGCGAAGCCTCAGGCGCGATTGACCTGACAAATGTCTGGACCAGCGTGATTGAATTCAACCTATTCCTGCCACGCCAATTGATGCTGTCGCTGGGTGGCTTTGATGAAAAGCTTGGCCCTGGAACGCGCTGGGGCTCGGCTGAAGGCAATGATCTTGTCTGCCGCGCCATGGCACGCGGCGCAGTGGCGCAATATGACGCAGACCTCCGCATCATTCATCCCGATAAGCGCCTGACCGAAGTGGCAGTTTCGCGTGCCGCGAGTTACGGGCGCGGGCTTGGCTTTGTGCTACGCCGGCATGGCGTGCCGGCATCGATCTGGTTCGCCTTTCTGGTGCGCCCCATCGCCGGTGCGCTGATCAGCCTTGCAATACTACGCTTTCACAACGCTGCTTATTACGCCATGAGTTTTTGGGGCCGGCTGATCGGTGGCCTGGCGCGGGAAGCGCGCGAAGCCCCCCTGCCCACGCCGCTGCAAGGGGCTGCGTGATGCACCTCACCATCGGCATCGCCACACGCGGCAGGCCGGCCATTCTGGCGGGTGTCTTGCGTGATCTTGCGCGGCAATCGCGCCCGGCGGATCGCATTCTGGTCTGCCATGTCTCCGCTGATGATATCACGGGCTGTGAAACCATCCCCGATGTGGACTTCATCACCGCGCCCGCCGGCCTGCCGCGCCAGCGCAACCGTATCCTGGATGAAGCGCGGGGCAGCGATGTTGTGCTGTTTCTGGATGATGATTTTCTCTGCAATGCACAGTTTCTTGCAGTGCTGGAAAGCTGTTTTAAGAGACACCCCGATATGGTGGTCGCCACCGGCACGGTGATCGCCGATGGCGCCAATGCGCCGGGCTATGATTTGGCCGAAGGTGCGGCGCTGCTTGCCGCCGACCCCGGTGTGGCCGATGCTTTCGCCGTGACGGAAGCCTTCAACGGCTATGGCTGCAACATGGCCTTTCGCATGGCTGCCGTGCGCGCGCATGGTATTCGCGTAGATGAACGCCTGCCGCTTTACGCATGGTATGAGGATATTGATGTCACGCGCCGGCTTGGCGCGCATGGAAAAATTCTCCGACTCGCAGGCGCGCGCGGCGTGCATCTTGGCGTGAAGGCCGGGCGCGTGCCTGGCCTCAGGCTTGGGTATTCGCAGGTGGTGAACCCGATCTATCTGGCGATCAAAGGCTCCTTTCCCTGGAGCCACGCTATCCCCAGTGCCGCGCGGCATTGCCTGAAGAATCTGCTGCGATCCCCTTTTCCGGAACCCTGGGCGGATCGCTGGGGCCGGTTTCGCGGCAATATGATCGGGCTTTGGGATTTGCTACGCGGGCGCGTCACGCCGGAACGCATTCTGGACTTATAGGGCGCGCGCCCCGCGCATTTACCCCCTTTCCCTTCTGGCCAAGGCAGTGGAACATCAGCCAAGACCAACCAGGAGGAAGCTCTGTCATGAGCCTTGAACCAGGCCGCGCCCGGCCGGAACCAACCCCCGAAACCCGCCACTTCTGGGAGGGGCTGCGCCAAGGCAAGCTGCTACTCCAGCGCTGCGGCGATACGGGCAAGCCCTATTTCCCACCGCGCCCCTTCAGCCCCTATACCGGCACGCGCAATGTGGAGGTGTTTGAAGCATCCGGCCGCGGCACGCTGCATTCCTATGTGATCCATCATCGCCCGGTGCCGGGCTTCAAGCCCCCTTACACGATTGCGGTGGTGGAGCTGGAAGAAGGCCCACGCATGATGACGAATATCGTTGAATGCCCGCAAACGCCGGAAGCCTTGGTCTTGGACATGAAGCTGGAATTGGCGCCAACCAAGATGGATGACGATATCACCCTGCCCCTGTTCCGCCCCGCGAAGGAGGCTTGAGCCATGATACGTCCCGGTGAAATCGCGATTGTCGGCGCTGCCGAAAGCACACGCATCGGTGCTGTCCCCGATATGGCGCAAATCATGCTGCATGCGGATGCGGCGCTGAATGCCATGGCCGATGCTGGCTTGAAGCCCGGCGATATTGATGGCGTTGCCTGTGTTGGCCCCATGATGCCGCAACAGATCGCGCATTACCTTGGCATCACGCCGAAATGGGTGGATGGCACGGGTGTGGGCGGTTGTTCCTTCATGCTGCATGTGCGCCATGCGGCCGCGGCCATTCATGCCGGCTATTGCAAGACCGTGCTGATCACGCACGGGGAAAGCGGCAAGTCCCGCGTCAATGGCACGCCGCGTCCGCCTGAACCGCAAAGCCTGAATGGCCAATTCGAAGCGCCCTTCGGCCCCATGGGACCCCCTACTCTCTTTCCCATTCCCGTGCTGCGCTACATGAAGACCTATGGCGTCACGCATGAGCAGATGGCGCAGGTTGCGGTGGTGCAGCGCGAATGGGCGGCCAAGAATCCCCGCGCGGCCTTCAAGGACCCGATCACGATTGATGATGTGCTGAACAGCAAAATGATCGCCTATCCCTTCCGGCTGCTGCAATGCTGCCTGGTGACGGATGGCGGCGGCGCGCTGATCCTGACATCTTCCGATCGCGCCAAGGATTTCCCGACCAAGCCTTGCTACATTCTTGGCACGGGCGAGAGTGTGGAAACCACCATGGTGAGTCAGATGGAGGATTTCACCTCATCTCGCGCCTTCCGTGTGGCGGGGCCGGAAGCCTTCCGCATGGCGGGCATCAAGCACGCCGATGTGGATCATTTGATGATCTATGACGCCTTCGCGCATCTGCCCATGTATGGGCTGGAAGATCTTGGCTTCGTCAAGCGTGGTGAAGCGAAGGATTTCATATGGGAACGCAATACGGCGCCGGGTGGCAAGCTGCCCATCAATACCAATGGTGGCGGGCTTTCTTACACGCATACCGGCATGTATGGCATGTTCGCCTTGCAGGAAAGCGTACGCCAGGTACGCGGCACCGCGCCAGCGCAGGTGCCGAATGTGAAAATCAGCGTGGCGCATGGCGTGGGCGGTATGTTCTCTGCCTCCGGCACAGTGGTGCTGAGCAATCAACGTCCCTGAAAGAGGTTGTACATGACGGAGGCGGTGAATTTACGCGAAAGGGTGAAGGAACCGCCTTCGCTATTGTTGGTGGAAAGCTATTACCGCGGGTCGGTTGCGCGTGCGCAGCATTATGTCTTTCAGCATGAGATGTGGGTGCATCTGGCGCATGGGCTGATGCTGGAACGCCAAGGCATCATCGCGCGCGATGCCATGGCGCAAATCCTGCCGGAAATCCTTGCCATGGCGAATGCCGGGCCGGATGCGGTGCCGGTGGATTACCGGCAGGAAGATCTCTATTCCTATGTCGAGAAACTGATCATCCAAAAACTCGGTCCCGATATTGGCGGGCGGCTGCATACTGGGCGGAGCCGCAATGATCTGAACGCCACCACCTGGCGCATGGCGTTGCGCACGGAATTGCTGGCAGTGCTCGGACTGCTCGCGGATCTGCGGCAGATAATGCTTGCGCTGGCTGAGGAACATGTCGCGGCGGTCATGCCCGGCTATACGCATGGCCAGCATGCGCAGCCCATCACCTTTGGCTATTGGTTGGCCTCGGCGGCTGATGCGCTGGCGCGGGATCATCAAAGGCTGATGGGGGCGCTGGCGCATTGCGATCTTTGCCCCCTGGGCGCGAGCGCGCTTTCCACCACCGCCTTTCCGCTGGATCGCGCCTGGGTCGCCGGCGCGCTCGGTTTCGCCGCGCCGTTGGAACTGGCTTATGATGCCGTATCATCGCGCGATGATGCTTTGGAAGCGGCATCCGCCATGGCGGTGATGATGACACTGCTATCGCGCCTTGCGACCGATCTGCAAAACTGGGGCAGTTGGGAATATGGTTTTGTCGAATTGGCGGATCGCCATTCGGCGGTTTCCAGTATCATGCCGCAGAAGAAAAACCCTGTGGCGCTGGAACATCTGAAGGCAGCGGCAGCCATGGTGCAGGGCGCGCATCATGCCGCCATGGCCTGCACCAAGAACACCGCCTTTGCCGATGTGAATGATGCGGTGACGGCAGTGAATGAACCCGTGCTGGATGCAGCACTGCGCAGCCGGCGCATCCTCGCTTTGTTTCAGGAAGTGATGCAGGGCCTCAGCCTCAACAAGGACCGCATGGAAAACGCAGCACGCGAGGGATTTGGCTCGGCCACTGAATTGGCGGATGTGATTGTGCGCGAAACTGGGCTCAGTTTCCGCATGGCGCATAACATCGTCGCCATTTTGGTGCGCGATGCGCTGGCCGAAGGCCGTACCGCAGAAAGTATTTCAAGCGCGGCTTTGGCTGCTGCCGCGCAGACGCTATTCGGCAAAGCGCTGAACATTCCAGCCGCAAAACTCCGCGCCGCGCTTGATCCGGCGGAGAATTTGCTTGGGCGCAGCGTGCAAGGCGGCCCGGCACCTGATGCCATGACAGCGCTGCTCGCGCGCCGGCGTGACAAGCTGGCGCAGGACCGCGAAGCGGTCGCCGCCATCAACCAGCGCCTTGCCGATGCGCGGGCAAGCTGTTGGGCAGAGGCAAAGCAACTGGCGGCGCCGCCATAGTCTTGTCCTGCTGGCCTATGGTAGACTGCAGATAGGATAGCGCGGGCCAAAGCTGCCCAGTGCCAGAACCGGGAGAAAGACATGAAACTGACACGCCGTACTGCCCTGACCGCCGCCGCAGGGTTGCTTGCAACGCCCGCCATTGCACAATCCGGCTTTCCCAATCGCCCCATTCGCTTGATTGTCCCCTGGCCGCCCGGTGGGTCCACCGATGGTCAATTGCGCGCCTTGGCGGAAGCGGGATCGCGCTATCTTGGCCAGCAGGTGATTATTGATAATCGCGGTGGCGCCAGCGGCACCCTGGCGGCGGCGGCCATGGCGCAGGAACAGCGTGGCGATGGTTACCTTGTCGGCCAATTGCCAATCACCGTCTTCCGCTTCCCGATGATGTCAAGCCGCCCGACCTGGGATCCGCTGCGGGATTTCACCTATATCATTCATCTGACCGGCTATCTCTTCGGCGTGGTGGTGAAGGCCGATAGCCCCTGGAAAACCTGGGAAGAATTCCTGGCCTATGCCAAGGCCAATCCGGGCAAGGTCGCTTATGGATCGCCCGGCGTTGGCACCACGCTGCATATCACCATGGAACGCATCGCGCTTGAGCGCGGCATTGAATTTCTGCATGTGCCCTTCCGCGGTGGTGCTGATAATGCGCAATCCCTGCTGAGTGGGCAGACCCAGGCAATGGTCGATTCAACCTCCTGGGCGCCATTGGTGGATGGGGGGCAGTTCCGCCTGCTCTGCACCTGGGGTGAGACACGCGCCAAGCGCTACCCGGATGCGCCGACGCTGGTTGAAAGCGGCATCAATATCGTCTCCACCTCACCCTATGGCATTGCCGCGCCCAAGGGCGTTGATCCCGGCATCGTCAAGGTGCTGCATGATGGCTTCAAGCAGGCGCTCTATGACCCAGTGCATACTACCGCGCTGGAACGCTTCGACATGCCGCTGATCTACAAGAACAGTGAGGATTATCGTGCCTCTGTGGCAAAAATCATCGAAGAAGAAGGGGCGATCATTCGTCGCCTCAATCTTCGCATCAATTGATTAGCACTGGTGAAGGCGGTCGCACCATCGCCTTCACCCCGCGCGCAACTCATCCAAGGCCAGGGAGACATGGCGCTGCACTGCGCCATCGTCGTCGCGCAAGGCCAGCGTCACGCGTCTGTTCGGCCAATCAATTTCCACCGTGCCGAAATTGATGCGCGGATAAAGCTCACCCAGGCGATTGGGGCCCTGTTCGCGCGCATTGACGAATTGTCGATTGATCCCGCTTGAGGTGATTTCCGTCAGCGCATAGGGCGTGCCCTGGCTTTCGCGATAAAGCGCGCCGATATGCCGATCACCGGATAGAAACATCACGCCGCCGGCCTTGGTGCTGGCGATCAGATCATAAAGCCGCTGTCGCTCCCGCGGAAAATTGCCCCATCTTTCCCAGCCATGACCTTCCGCCACGACCTGGACGGAAGAAACAATCAGCCGCAATTCCGCCGGTTCTTGCAGGCATTGGCGAAGCCAGGCCCATTGCGCTTCGCCCAGCATGGTCTTCGCCGGATCATCATCGGGCAAATAGCGTTCCCGCCCAGGCGCGCCGCGCGCATCGGTAATGCGTAGGGGTGAACGGAACCAACGCGTATCCAACAGAATGATCTGCACGCGCTGCCCTGCCGGGCCGAGTGTCAGATGATGATAGAGGCCATCGCGTCGGCGCCTGATATCGTCGGCCGGCACGCGCCAGAATTCCAGAAAGGCGTCTTTCGCTTCCTGCTTGAAGGGGTTTTCAACGCCGCCATCATTCACGCCAAAATCATGATCATCCCAGATCGCGGTGTGATGTTGTTGGCCCGCGATGAAACCCATGAACTCCTCATGCTGACGGGCACGGGCATAGGCTTCCTGCAATTCGGCCAGATCATGCCGCCGCACCCCACCATAGACATTATCGCCGGCGAAGATGAAGAATTCCGGCTGCCAGGCACGCACCGCGCGCCAGATCGGTTGCGGCAGCTTCTCATCGGAACAGGTTCCGAAGGCAATGCGACTGATCGCCGCACCCTGCGCGGTAACTGGCACGGCAAGCGGCGCGAAGGCCGCCGCCGCCAAGCCACGCCGAGTGATCATCAGGCTCAAACCTGCGGCACTTCAACCTTGCCGGTATGCAGCTTGAGCCGCGCCATCTCAGGCGCATCCTGCCCCGCATCACGGAAGGCCTGCTTCAGCGCCGCCATATTTGGCGCGAAGATGCTCTCACGATTGCTGCTGACCCAATCGCGCGATTGCTGCGGCATCACCAAGGAACCCTGGAAGCGCGGCATCACCCAACGGGCGAAAAGCTCAAAGGAACGCATGGTGGCTTCCCGATCCGCCCATTCATGGGCGCGAAACAAGACACCCCCTGCGCCCCCATTGGTGAAGCCCAACAAACGCTCAATCCCCGCCGCCACCGTCTCGGGTGATCCGACCAGCGTTGAACCCATCGCCAACCCATCACGCAGCGGGTCCTCGGAACGCATCGGCGGCCGGCCCAAGGTTTCGCTGAAATAGGTCAGCGTCTCCAAGGCCTCACCATGGCGCACATCGCGCAGCGCGCGTTCATCATCCTCGGCGCAATGAAGATTGACCACCAGGCGCCAATTGCGCCGATCCATCTTCTGGCCATGCTTGGCGGCTTCCGCTTCCGCCATTTGCCATTGCTCGGCCAGGGATTTCGGCCCGCCCGGCAAACCCGCGCCGAGTGAGAGCAAGCCAAGCCCATATTTCGCCGCCGCCAGCGCACCCGATGGCGTGGTGGAAGACGCGACCGAGATCGGGAAACGCGGTTCGGAATAGGGTGCCAGATGCAGCCGCGCCTCACGAAGCGTGAACCAATCGGTTTCCATCGTGACGGGCTCTTCGCAGGCCAAAAGCCGCGTGATGGCATTCAGCGATTCATCCATCCGCCGGCGCTGATGCGCCGCATCAATGCCCATCATATAAGCGTCAGACACCAGCGCGCCCGGCCCGCAGCCCAGCATCACGCGCCCGCGCGTCATGTGATCCAACTGCACAAAGCGCTGCGCAACCAAAAGCGGGTGATGATAGGGCAAGCTGGTCACACCTGACCCAAGCTTGATATGCTTGGTGCGTTCTGCCGCCGCCGCAATCATGATTTCCGGGCTCGCGATAGTTTCCCAGCCGGCGGAATGATGCTCACCGATCCAAGCCTCATCAAAGCCCAGATGGTCAAGCCATTCGATCAATTCCAAATCGCGTGTCAGCCCCAACGTCGGGTTGTCACCAACCCGATGAAAGGGTGCAAGGAAGATGCCAAAGCGAAGGCGGCGAGGCAGCATGGGTGGGTTCTCCATCACATGGAAGGCGGGTCGCCCGCCAGGAATTCCTCGCCGCCATAATCGGCTGCGCGAGGCAGGCGCAGGATGCGCCCTTCAGGGGTCATGCCAATCTGTTCCGGCAGCACGGTGACCACGGGCTTGGCGCGCGCGGTGGCAAAGGCTTCCGCCACACTATCATGCCGGGCGAGTTTGGTCAGGTTCATGCGTGTCGGGAACACGAGTTTCTTGGTGCCGGCAAGGCCTTCCGCCAGCGCATCGGCGGGCCTGATCCAGACACTATCAACCGCTTCATATCCATCATGCAAAGCGGCCTGATCTTCCGGCGCGGCCGCCAGGAAGAAATGCGTATCAAAGCGCTTGGGCACATCCACCGGCGTGATCCAGTGCGCGAAATGCGCCAAGCCGGAAATCGCGGGCACCAAGCGGCGTTGAGCGAGCATGGCAGCGAATTCGCCCTCAGCTTCCGGCGCCTGGCCTTCTTCTGCCAGCAAGACACCGCATTCTTCCCAGGTCTCGCGAATCGCCGCGACACGAAAGGCGCCATGCGCATCGCCGCCGGCCAGCACCTTGTCCGACGTTTCCACACGCCCGCCCGGAAATACCAGCGCGCCAGAGGCGAAATCAATCTGGCGGTGGCGCACCACCATGAAAATTTCCATGCCGCGCTTCCCATCACGCAGCAGCATGACGGTGGAAGCCGGGCGGGCGGGGGCGGCGGTGCGATCACTCATGGGCGTATTGCAGCGCGCCCGGGCCGCCACCGCAAGGTGCCGCGCTTCAGGATTTCGCCAAACGGCGCAAATGCTGGGCTGCCGCGCGGCCTGCTGCCGCTTCAATGTCACGAAAGCCGAGCACCAGCGCCTCCCCAAGGCTGGTCAACCGCGCCCCGCCGCCCCCGGCGCCGCCGGTAATGCGCTCCACCACAGGGGCCGAGAAGGTCTCGTTCAACTCCGCCACCAATTCCCAGGCGCGGCGATAGGACATGCCGAGTGACCTGGCGGCGGCGCTGATCGAACCGGCCTCCGCAATCGCTTCCAGCAGGGCGATCTTGCCGGGGCCGACCCGGCCATCGGCAAAATCAAGCCGGAGCCATAGCGCGGCTTCCTTCATGGCCGGGGCATCACGTGCAAGGCATCACGCAGCAGGGAAACGCTGCAGGCTTCACCCACTGCCAGCGCGTTGCGCTGCGCGGCGTGGCGCGGCAGGGCGAAGGTCAATTGCCGGCCCTCCGGATCGCCCACATCCAAAGTCACGCGCATTTCCTCGCCCATTGGCAGCAGCGCGGTGATGGTGCCGGAAACCGGGTTCTCCCTTTCCCCCGCCGAGGGCCGGCCGCGCCGATGCAGCACCACCCCGCCCGCGCCAATCAGCCAATCCACGGCAGTCCCTGGCGGCAGGTTAGGCATGGGGGCGGCTTCCAGGATTTGCGCACCCCAGCGGAGCCGCGTCAGACCATCCTCATGCGCCAGAATCACCCCGCTGAAAAGATTGCGCAGATCCAGCAGCCGCGCGACTTCCGCCGAGCCCGGGCGGGCCAGCATTTCCGCCGGCGGCGCCGTTTGCAACCCGCGCCCCCGATGCAGCAGTAGCATGCGATCGGCAAGCGACGCGGCCTCATCCAAATCATGCGTGACCAGGATGATCGGGATGGCAAGACCCTGGCGCAGATTAGCCAATTCCACCTGTAAGCGCCGCCGCGTGGCGCGGTCCACGGCGCTGAAGGGTTCATCCAGCAGCAGCACGGCGGGATCACGCGCCAAGGCCCGCGCCACCGCGACACGCTGTTGCTGCCCGCCGGAAAGCTCCGCCGGGCGGCGCTGTTCAAGCCCCGCAAGATGCACGCGCGCCAGCAGGGCGGCGGCGCGTTCCGCACGCGATGTGGTGGGAAGATGCCCCATCGCGGCCATCACATTGCCAAGCGCTGTCATATGCGGAAACAGCGCGTAATCCTGAAATACCAGCCCCACGCGGCGCCGATGCGCCGGCACATCAAGCGCGCGGGTGGTGTCGAGCCAGGTTTCGCCATCGCAGATCACACTGCCACTCGCCGGATGATGCAGCCCGGCAATGACACGCAAAGTCGTGGATTTGCCCGCACCAGATGGGCCGATGATCGCCAATAGCTCCCCCGGCGCGCAATCAAGCGCGATATCCAGCGCGATGGGTGTTGCGGCCTTAAGGTGCACGGAAAGCCCCGCATTAGTCATGGCGGCGGCGCCCAATCCCGCGCGTCAGGCGCTGCACAAGCAGCAGCGAGACCAGACATATCACAAGCAGCAGGGCGGACATGCTGGCCGCGGCGGCATCGTCAAAAGCCTGCACGCGATCATAAATAGCGATGGCGGCGGTGCGGGTTTCGCCGGGGATGGCGCCGCCCACCATCAGCACCACGCCGAATTCGCCAAGCGTATGCGCGAAAGTAAGCACTATGGCGGTGGCAATGCCGGGCCAGGCCAAGGGCATTTCAACCCGCCAGAACACCGCCCAGGGCGGCATGCCGGAAGTGGCGCCGGCTTCGCGCAAATTAGCCGGAATGGCAGCGAAAGCGTTTTGGATTGGCTGAACTGCAAAGGGAATATTGGCGATGGCACTCGCCAGCAGCAGCCCTTCAAAGGAAAAAGCGAGCGTCCGGCCGAATAGCGCTTGGAAAGCACCGCCAAGCCAGGTGCCGGCGCCAAAGGCGGCCAGCAAATAAAAGCCAAGCACGGTTGGCGGCAGCACGAGCGGCAACGCCACCGCGGCTTCAACCACGCCCCGCCCGCGAAAGCGCCGCAGCGCCAGAAAGCGCCCAAGCCACAGCGCCAAGGGCAGCAGGATCACCACCGTGCCAAGACCAAGCCAGAGCGAAAGGCGAAAGGCGGGCCAATCCATGCTTCAGGGCGCCTGCAAGCCATGGCGCGCGAAAACCGCCGCCGCCTGGGGGGAAAGCAACCATGCCTGCAAACGCAACGCCGCTTCACTGCCGCGCTTGGTCAGGGCCAGGCGGTGACGCAGCGGTTCATGCAAATCCTCCGGCACCAGGCTGAAGCTGCCGCGCGCCGTGAGCGCGGGGGACAGCGCGAGAGAATGCGCAACAAGGCCGCCAATCGCGCCCTCGGTTGTAGCGAATTGCGCTGCCTGGGCGATGCTGGTGCCGAAAACCAGGTGCGGGCGCAGCACCTCCCATAGATCAAGCCGGCGCAAGGCTTGCTCGGCAGCACGTCCATAGGGGGCGATTTCCGGATTGGCGATGGCAAAGCGCTGCACACGCCCTGCCGCCAATAAGGGGCGGAGCGCTTCCAGCCCGCCAGCGGGGTCAAGCGCTGACCCGCGCGGCGCGAATAGCGCCAGCCTGCCAAGTGCAAAGACATGGCCCGCATCGCGCGTATGTCCCGCTTCGGCGAGTTTCTGGATGCTGATCTCATCCGCCGCGAGCAGCATTTCAAAGGGCGCGCCTTGCGCGATTTGTCGCGCCAGATTGCCGCTGGCGCCATAGGCGAAACGCGGCGCGATGCCGGTTTGCGCCGTGATGAGCGCGGCTGCTTCTTCCAGCGCCGGCTGCAAGCTCGCGGCCGCGGCGATCAATGGGCGCTCCAGCACAGAAGCACGCGCGGGCGCGCATGGGAGCGCCGCCAAAGCCAGCAAGAGGCGACGATGCATCAAAACCCTCCGTTATTCCCATTCGGCTATAACCCAAAATGCCCGCTTCAGGCAATCCACCCCAAGGACAAGCGCGCGCATTTTCCAAATGTAAATCTTACCCTGGCAAAAAGGGGGATGAGGAGCAAAAAATGTTCACATCCCAGAAAAACTCTGTGCTGGTGGAGCGCAGCGTTACGCCATTAGGTTCCGCTACTCTTAACGAAGCCTACATAATTGTGCGTGGATTGTTGCTGGAGAGAACTGCCTATCGCTCGGCGATCGCAGCAGTCGCTAGGGCAGTGCCATGAGCGGCACCGCACCAGCTATCGGGACGCCTGGTGATGATCTTCTCTCAATACCTGGCATCACGGATGACAGTCTCTTCGGGCTGGACGGTCATGATACCTTGCTTGGCTTCGGCGGCGTGGATCAGCTTTTTGGCGGCACAGGTAATGATTCGCTTGATGGCGGCGATCTGGCGGATATCCTGCAAGGCGATGCGGGTGATGATACGCTGCGGGGCGGCAATGGCTGGGATGTTCTCTTTGCCGATGACCCGGCCAGTACCAGTGGCGATGATGAGATCTCTCGGAATCTTCTGGTTGGCGCGAATGGCGATGATGCGCTGTTTGGTGCATACGGAAGCGATACGCTGGATGGCGGCAATGATGCCGATTTCCTCTCAGGGGGAATTGGTGCGGATTCAATGCGCGGTGGCGCAGGCGCCGATCTGTTCTTCTTTGACCTATCCGCGAGCCTGTCCCTGATCAGTAGCCTCGATGCTGCCGATACAATCGCGGATTTTTCGCTCGCAGAGGGCGATTTCTTATCCTTTGGACTCGTGGACGGCCAAGTTAACGGTCCGAATGGCGTGGCGTCGCTCATTTGGCGTGGGAGTCTTGTGGCGCCTGATGGTCCGCAAACAGGCCTCGCCCTGCCCGGTGACGATCTGGGGGTCGGATACATTCAGGCGTGGTTATTGATCCCATCGTCCCAAATGGCCTCCAGCGGCGGCTGGATTGTCATCGACCTCGATCAGAATGGGTCGCTAGGCGCAGCAGATGTTGTGTTCAGGTTGCAAGCCTTTGACTTGACGCCAGATAGGGCCTTCCGCGCTTTTGAGACAGGAAGTTTTTTTGGATGGGCTGGCGGTGCGGGCGGAGAGGTTTTGGAAGCCCTGCCTGCCGGCTCTCGGCTCTTCGGACTTGGCGGCCCCGATGTTCTTTTGGGCGGCAGTGGTTCTGACTGGCTTTCCGGCGGTGACGCGCAGGATACGCTCGCCGGCGATAACGGCGATGATCAGCTTTGGGGTGGCGGTGGCGATGATTGGTTGCTGGGCGGTAATGGAAATGACGCACTCTATGCCGATGGCCCGAACACCACGGAAACAGACAACCCGGACGCCACAAATCGGCTGGAAGGAGAGGCTGGCAATGACTCCCTTTACGGCGGTCTTGGGGCCGATTGGCTTCTTGGGGGTTCAGCCCAAGATTTTCTTTCCGGGGGTGATGGCTCAAACACGCTTGAAGGGGGCTTCGGCAATGACACGCTTCTCGGCGGCATTGGCACGGATAGTCTGATCGGTGGAAATGGCGCCGATAGCGTTGGCGGCGGTGGCGGCAATGACATCCTTGTCTATGGGGGCATCACAGATTCTCTTGATGGGGGCGATGGTTTTGACTGGCTGGTAATTGCGAATGGCCTGTCCGTAAATTTGGGCGTAGCCGAAAATCAGGCCAATGCTGGCGCCTGGCTGGCCCGCTTTGAAGCCGTAAATGCATCCGCGTCAAGCAGCGCCGTCACCCTTCTGGGCGGGGCCCAAGAAAACATCCTGATAGGCGGTGAAGGCCACGATAGTCTTTTAGGTGCGGCTGGCGATGACATTCTGCAGGGTGGCAACGGCAACGACACACTTGGCGGCGGTTCAGGCCTGAATATTCTGGAAGGCGGCGCGGGAAATGATTACCATATCGTTGAAGCCGCCGATGACCTGGTGATTGAAGCGCATGGCTCCGGCAATGACACCATCATCGCCGCCTGCGATTTCTACCTGCCCCCTGAAGTCGAGGTCCTGATCCTCGCGCCCGGCAGCACGGCAATCCGCGGCGGAGGCGGGCTTGGTCATGATTGGCTGATCGGCAATGCCAATGCCAATGAGCTGCTTGGCGGCGATGGCAATGACACGCTCGAAGGCGGTAATGGCGCCGATACCCTCGAAGGGGGCGATCAGAACGATGTTTTGAGCGGCGGAGACCAATCGGATAATCTTTTTGGTGATGCCGGCGATGATTCCCTTCACGGGGGTGCGAACAATGATACCCTCATCGGCGGTGAGGGCGCTGACACCATGGCCGGTGGTGTGGGCAATGATTTCTATGCTCTTGATACCGCCGATGACCTGGTGATTGAGGCGCACGCCTCCGGCAACGACAGCATCGTCACTGCGTTTGATTTCTACCTGCCTCCCGAAGTCGAAGTCCTGATCCTGGCGCCAGACAGCACGGCAATCCGTGCCGGGGGTGGGCTTGGTCATGATCGGCTGATCGGAAATGCCAATGCCAATGAGCTGCTTGGCAGCGGTGGCAATGACACGCTCGAAGGCGGTGATGGCGCTGATACGCTCGAAGGTGGCGAACAGAATGACATTATGGCTGGGGGCAACCAGGCAGATAACATCTTGGGGGGTGCCGGCCAGGATTCCCTCGACGGCGGCGAAGGGAATGATACGCTCATCGGTGGCGCCAATGCGGATACCATGGCAGGCGGTTCGGGCGATGATCTCTACCTGATTGTTGACCCAGAAGATCTGATCCTGGAAGCGCCAGCCAGCGGCAATGATACAGTCATCACCATGTCAGATCTTGTCATGCCTTCAGATGTCGAGGTTCTTTTGGTGGGCGAGAGCGCGATCAATCTCTATCTGGTTGGCCGTGATTTGGATGACATCATGATCGGCAATGGCTTGGGCCACCGGTTTGAAGGCGGGGCAGGCAATGACGTTATCCTTGCAGGTGGCCAAAGCCTGACCGATATAATGGCTCTGTTCGATGGCTGGACTTAGCCTGCGGCGGGAGGCTTGTATCCCCCAAACGGCTTAAGGCGGGGGGGGACGAGATGGAAAAGGCTACACTTGGCGGAGGATGCTTTTGGTGCCTGGAAGCGGTCTTTCGGGAAATGGTGGGCGTCACTTCGGTTCAATCCGGCTATGCCGGGGGTCATGTGGCCAACCCCACCTATGAGGAAGTCTGCGGCAAGCGAACAGGGCATGCTGAGGTCGTTCAGATCACATACGATCCCGGGCAGCTAACCTTTGCCGATCTGCTCAAGGTGTTTTTTGCCATCCATGACCCAACCACCAAGGACAGGCAGGGCGCGGATATCGGCCCGCAATATCGCAGCATCATCTTGACCCACAGCGCCGATCAGGAAGCGACGGCAAAGGCCGTGATGGCTGAGACCACCGCGGCGGGGCTCTGGCCGCGCCCAATTGTAACCGAAATCGTGCCATTGACAGATTTCTGGCCTGCGGAGCCGGAGCATGACAATTACTTTGCCCGCAACCCTTGGTCGGGCTATTGCCAAGCCGTGATTGCGCCGAAACTCGCCAAGTTTCGGAAGTCTTTCGCTACATCGCTGAAGCCCCAGGGAGGGAATTAAGACTAGATGGCTTTCTTCAGGCAGACCCCGGTTCAGGATAAAAGCTTTCCCCTTGAGCGCACGGATGCAGAATGGCGTACGAGCCTTTCGCCCGAAGCCTACCGCGTCTTGCGCCAGCATGGCACCGAAAGACCGGGTTCTTCTTCGCTCAATTACGAAAAGCGCCCTGGGCATTTCCATTGCGCTGGCTGCGGCCAGGCTTTGTTTGATGCCGCGACCAAGTATGAAAGCGGTACGGGCTGGCCATCCTTCTACGCCCCTCTGGAAGGTGCTGTGGGCACACAGATTGACCGGACACTTTTCATGGTAAGGACGGAAGTGCATTGCGCCAATTGTGGCGGGCATCTGGGCCATGTTTTTCCGGATGGGCCAGCACCAACCGGGCTACGCTACTGCATGAATGGTGCGGCAATGTCCTTCGAAAGCGCGGACAAGTCATGAGGCTTCGGGATATGCTTCCGCGCCATGTAACGCCTTGTGGTAGTTTTCCAATGCGCGGCCTCCGCCGGGCATTCCACGGCGCCTGCCTGATGGGCCTTATGCTTCTCGGCGCCATGCCGGCGCGGGCCGATCTGGTCTATGTGCTCAATTCAACCGACCCAAGCGTCGTAAAAATCGACTCCCGCACTGGCCAGGAGCTCCGGCGGATTGAGGGCCTGCGTGAAGTGCATCACCTGGTTTTGTCTCCCGATGGCAAGGAGTTGCTGATCGCCGATTCGGTCGGCAATGAAATCCTCTTCGTCGAACCCGCGACCGGTAACATCCTGCGCCGGGAGCGTATTTCCAACCCCTATCATCTGGATTTTTCGCCCGATGGCCGGCTGCTGGTTATTGCAAGCCTGAGGCGCGGACAGGTGGATATCTATGACGCGAACGGCCCAAGGCTGCTGGAAAGATTGCGTGCGGGCAACAAGCCATCCCACATCGCCTTCAGCCCCGATTCACGCTTTGCCTATATCACCATCCAGGGCGATGGCACCGTCATGGCGATTGACCTGCAAGAAAGGCGTATTGTTTGGCAGGTGGATGTCGGGCCCGAGCCTGCCGGCATCCTCTGGCATCGCGGCCGCCTGATTATTGGCATTATGGGCCGGGACCATTTCGCGGTGCTCAACCCTGAAACCCGCCAGATCGAAAGTACCATTCGCGTGGGCCGCGGGGCGCATACGATTTTCGCCTCCCCCGATGGCAGAACATTATGGGCCACAAGCCGCGTGCAAAGCCGCATCGCCGAGATAGAGCCCGATACGCTTCAGGTGCGCCGCATCCATGAGGTTCCGGGCGGGCCGGATTGCCTTGCCTTTGCCCCTGATGGCGCGGTTTGGGCAACGCTTCGCTGGGCTGGCCGGATCGCAAGACTTGACCCTGCCTCGGGCGAGGTTTCCACCATCCGCGTTGGGCGCAGCCCGCACGGTATCTTCGTGCAACCCCGCGCCGCCCAATGACGGCGCAGCGGGCATGACAAGGGCTGTCAGCCGGATGCTGGCAGGGTTGCTTGCCATTGCGATGCTGGCACCTGCTGGGCTTGACGCAAGGACACCAGCACCTTGCAGCGCCGGGACACTCTATCTCACGATTGATACGGGCTGGGGCCGTGAAGCAGAAAAAATCGCTGAAATCCTGAAGCGCCGCGGCATACGCGCAACCCTGTTTGTAGCCAACGAACCGACACATCGCGGCGATAGGAGTCTTGAACCAGGCTGGGCCGAGTTCTGGCGTGCCCGCGCAGCGGAAGGCCATGTTTTCGCGAGCCATACGGATCGCCATTGGTATTTCCGCGGCGATCCCGCACCGGGCATTGTGCGTTTTGTTTCATTCAACAACAAGAATGAGGAGCGCCTGGACCAGGCCGCCATGTGCCGCGAATTGAATGCCCCGATCGAAAGGCTGCGCGCTGCTGTGCCGGATGCGGTGGTACTGCCACTCTGGCGCGCGCCGGGCGGCATTACGACACCCAACGCGCTGCGCATGGCTGAATCCTGCGGCTTTCGCCATCAGGGCTGGACATCCAACGGCTTTCTTGGCGATGAATTGAACAGTGACACCCATCCCAATGCCGTGCTGCGGGACCGGGCGATCAGGAGCATCAGGGATGGAGAGGTGCTGGTCATGCATTGGGGGGTGCGTAGCCGAAAGGAGCCCTACGCAAATGTTCTTGATGACGTCTTGGCCGGTTTGCAGGCCAGCGGCTTTTGTTTCGGTCAATTGAGCGCTGAAGGCAGGCGTTGATCCATGTGGAAGACCCTTGACGATTGGCACACGCAGCTCACGGGCTGGATTTTCGAAACATTTCTCCAGCCCGTGCTTTACGCCACGGATATGATGAATATCGCCGATGAGATGCTGGAATGGGCTGATTTCGCCCTGTTCAGCATTTTCGGGATCATTGTGACCTATATCGTTTGTCGCCCGCTTGAAGCCTGGCGCCCGGTGGAACCCGTGACCGATCGGCGCGCTATCAGGACTGACATCATCTACACCCTACTTGCCAAGCTAGGCATTTTTCCGCTGCTGGCCTTCATTCTTCTGTCCGCCATCCAAAGCCGGCTTGAGGGGATGCTGGCGGATACGGGTTTTGTCTCCCCAACGCTGGAATCGATTTTCCCCTTTCTGCATCAGGTTCCGCTGCTCACCTTCTTCATTTATGTGGTTATCCTTGATTTCGGCGAATACTGGCGCCATCGCCTGCAGCATAGCATAGGCTGGTGGTGGGCCTTGCATTCGATACATCACGCGCAGCGGCAGATGACCTTCTGGACCGATGATCGCAATCACATCCTGGATGAGGCCATTGCCGCGCTTTGGTTCGGCACCATCGCGCTGCTGATAGGCGTATCGCCAGCGCAATTCCCACTATTGCTGCTGCTGATGCGCATGGTGGAAGCCTTTTCCCATGGCAATATCCGCCTATCCTTTGGGCGCATCGGGGAACGCCTACTGGTATCGCCGCGTTTTCATCGTCTGCATCATGGGGTGCTTTCGGTCGCTGAACATGGCAAGAATTATGCAGTGCTTTTCCCAATCTGGGATTGGATTTTTGGAACCGCTGATTTCAATCGCCATGTCTATCCGCGTACCGGTGACCCGGACGCCCCGGAAAAGACGGCAACCGGTGGCTGGTTTACGCAGCAATGGGTGGGCTTCAAGCGTATGCTGGGTATCGCTGAGAAGGCCTAAATATCCGCAAGCCGACCTTTGCCCCGCTGATCAAGTGATTTAACCGAGATCAGGCATTTGCCTCTGCGCCAATCAACGCCGCCTGGAAAAAGGCTTCCAAAGCGTCCAAGGCAATATCAATTTCCACCATGAGGTTCTTCAGTACTTCCTTGTTCGGGGCGTGCAATACGCCGCTGTCACGCGGCTGCACTTTCTGAAATTCTGTCACGCGCTGCGCAAGCCGCATCGTGCCCAGGGTACGCGCTGCACCAAGCAAGCGATGGGCATGCTGCGCAATCACATCGGCGCGCGGGGCAGCCTGAGCCAATTCTGCTGCAAATTGGTCGCGAATTGTCTGCATTTCCACCATGAATTCACGGACAACGCCGGCCGCCGCACCCTTCAATTCGCTTTTCAGCAAATCCAGAACGCGCTGATCCACGGTCGCGATATCGGAAAGGGCGGATATCTCGGCGGTTATCTCCGGAAGCCGCGGCTTCTTGGCGTCAAGGTCGCGCAAGCCAGCAAGAGCGTTGGTAAGTGCTTCGCGACTCAATGGTTTACCAATATGGCCATCCATGCCGGCTTCTCGCGCTGCCGCGATCTGTTCAGGCATTACGGAAGCGGTCAAAGCAAAAATCGGCACTTGTCCCAAAGGGGCGGGCATGGCGCGGATGGTGCGTGCAGTCGCGAAACCATCCATCTGCGGCATCTGCAAATCCAATAGGACCAGATCAAACTGGTCCTTTGGCAATTTCTCAAGCGCCTCCGCACCGCCGCCCGCAGAGGCAACCTCATGGCCAAGACTGGCCAATAGCGCCCCGGCCACATCACGATTGGCCTTGACGTCATCCACCACCAGAATCCGAAGCTTTTCTTGGCCTGTCGGTTGGGACAGATCGGGCTTTGGCGTTTCCGCCGGTGGTTCGGGAGTTTCGGCCATCACCAGCGGAATTTCGATCCAAAAGGTGGAACCCGCGCCGGAATTGCTTTGGCAGCCGATCTCACCGCCCATTTGCTTGACCAGTCGGGATGTGATGGCAAGCCCAAGCCCTGTGCCCAACGCTTCGCTTTGGGTCATGGAAGCGATCTGCACGAAATCCTCGAAGATCAGACGCTGGTTTTCCGGTGAGATACCGGGACCCGTATCGCGTACCTCAATGCGAAGCCTTTCAGGTTCCTTTTGCCTGGCGAGGAAATAGATGCTGCCGCATGACGGAGTGAATTTCACCGCATTGGATAGGAGATTGAGAATCACCTGCCGTAGCCTTGTCGGGTCACCCAGCACGGATTTCGGCAAGCGGGGGTCAAGATTCAGCGTGAATTCCAACTGCTTGCGCGTAACATCGGGCGCCACCAGCGCGGCAGAGCTTTGAATCACTTCCTGCAAGGGGAAGGCGCGCGTGGCCAATTCCATGCGCCCGGATTCGATTTTTGACAGGTCAAGCAAGCCATTGACCAATTCCAGCAAATGCTTTCCCGCATTGTACAAGGTGCGGATCTTTTCGCGCTGGTCATCAGCCAAACGCGGGTCTCCAAGCAGCAGTTCCGAAAACCCCAGGATACCGTTCAATGGCGTGCGCAATTCATGCGACATGCGTGCCAGGAATTGGCTTTTGGCTTCCCCAGCGGCGCGCGCCGTATCACGCGCTGTGGCCAAATCCTGCATGGCGCGCTTGAGCGGCGTGATATCCGTTCGGATACCGACCACGCCACCATCAGGTGTACGCCGTTCCGTAATGAGGACCCAGCGCCCATCAGGCAGAAGCCTTTCCATGGGCGGATGATTGCCACGGTGAAAGGCCTTGCTCTGCACCACGAAAGTCTCGATATCGCCCTGCGCCTGCGGGTATTGCCCGCGCAGCGCACCTTCGCGCATGATGTCATCAAATAGCGCGCCGGGCACAATGAAGGGCGCGCTGATCTTATAGAAATCCTTGTAGCGGCTGTTGCAGGCAATCAGCCGATCATCCGGATCGAACATGACAAAACCGTCCGACATGGATTCAAGCGCATTTTCAAGCGTGCGTCTTGCCGTGGCACGTTCATCTTCCACGCGTTCCCTTTGCCGAAGCCCAACCATGAGTGCGCCCGTCACAAGAAGTATCATGAGCCCAAGCGTGCCCGACACCAGAAAAGCGCGGCTGCGGTCCGCGTACCAGCCACTCAAGGCGGTATCCACTTCAAGCGTTACGGCAACGGTCAACGCAGGATAAAGGGTAGGGCGCACGGCCACGAAGACCGTCTCCGGCGAGAAACGGCTTCTGATCTGCTCCGCAGTCGCAATGCCGCGAAGCGAAGCAGCCGTCGGGGAAAGTTTCTGCCCGATCCGTGTCTCATCATGCGGCACGGAGGCAAGCAAGGTCCCGTCATCCCGCTCAAGCGTGACGCGAAGCCCAAGGCTTTCCCCAGCGCCCGACAGGATGCTCTGCACCACGGGCACGGGGACTTCGGCCACGGCCATCACGGGCCCCAAACTCGGCAGCACGATGTTGCGGGCAAAGAAAAGCGTCCATTCGCCGGTATTGGCATTCAGCACTGGCCCGCCAATCAAAACACTACCACCACGAGCAGCCACTTCGGCAAAGGAGGAAGCGCTTGGCAAGGACAAACGCCGGCGGCGTGATACGGGCAAGGCGGTGGCAACCGGCAGCCCGTCCTGACCGATCAGCAATATATCCCGATAGGTGAAGTTTTGGTTGTTCAATTCACGCAATACACGATTGACCTGCGATACTTCCAGCCGACCATCTTGCTGAAACGGCGCCAGTACCGCCGGCAGGCCCGCCAGCATGGCATCAACCTGAACGAAGGAACGATTGATTGCGGCTTCGGTAGAACGCCCGATCTTGTTCAGTGAATCAGCCGCCGCAGCGATTTGTGCTTCCTTCGCGCGGTCCACCAACAACATGGTCGCCACAATTTGTGCGATCAGCAATGCCAGTGAGGCAAAAAGGACCGCATACCGAAGGAAGCGCGTGGAAAACATGGCGCTATTCCGGACGCGCCCTTATCCCAAGCACCGGGGCGAGTGTCTTGTTCCAAGCATCTACGCAATCGGCGCCACAGCGCCGCACCCAGCCGGGCAGCACGCTCTCTGTCAGCAATTGGCGCCGTCGCTGTTCATCGGCTTCGGTGACTGGAACGATTACCATGGTGCCGCGCCGGCCATTCTGGCAGCTTGGCTGGCCGGCATTGCAGGCAAGGCCTTCACCTGTTTCGCGGTCCGCCGCGTCCCAGATATCGGCTTCAAGCTTGGCAACTTCGCTCCGAATGGTATCGCGTGCCCATGTTGGCAGCGCATGCCAGGTACCAAGATTGGCCCCAAAAATGGAAAGCCCCCAGGTGATGGCCATGCCATGTACATGGGTTGTGACCTCATGCAAGCCAATATCATTGCCGGACAATGTCCCCGTCACGGCACATTCCACAACGCCTGACCTGATTGCGGAAACGATTTCGGCAAAGGGAATCACGACCGGCGTCGCACCCAGGGCGGCGAACATTTCCGATTGGCCGACCGAGGATGTGCGAATGCGTCGCCCGGCAAGATCGGCCAGGCGCGAAAATGGCCGACGGCAAAACACCACCTGCGCCGGATAGACATAAACGCCAAGCAGTTCAACATCATAGCGATCCCGCAATGTTTCGGTCAGATGTCCGCGAAAGGCGGCAACCGAACGGCGCAGTGCCGCGATATCCGGGTTCACCGCAGGCAGGTCTATGGCATTGAATTCGGGTTCTTCCGTGCTGACCACCGCCAGCAAGGCTGTACCGAAGGAAACCACGCCAAGCCGCATCAGGGAGAGCATTTCCTGCCCGCGGATGCCGCTGCGATCAAAGGGGGCGATTTCGGCCACGATGCGCCCATTGGTCGCCTGGGCAATACGCTCTCGCCAGAAGGGTTCCTCGTAGCGGAGATACTGGCTTACATCGGCAAGCCCGCCGACGATGCGCATGCGGATGGGCGCTTCACCTTGGGCCAAAGCGGCATTGGGCCAGACCGGGCCAAACAGCAGGGCCAGAAGCAGGACAAAGGCGCCGCTTAGCCCCTTGCCGGCGGCTGAGGGACGGAAGGGGCCGCGCAGGCGGGAAAGGTATCGTCTCGTCATGCGGGAAGCTTACAGGATTTTACTACCAATACGCGAGTTTTTTCGTCGCTGCTAAACCAAGCTGGGGCTGGCCGGATGGCGTTAAGCCAGGATCAGCCTCAACTGGCGGGAGGCGCCGCTGCCAGGGCCTGTTCCAGGGCACGCTTCAGGGTGGGGGAATCCGGGTCCACCCGCGCGGGGAAGCCCTGCACCTGCCGCCCATCGCGTGAGACCAGGAATTTATGGAAGTTCCAGCGTGGCTCCCCGCCCGCCTGGGCCGCGGCCCATCGGAAAAAGGGATGGGCTTCTGGTCCACGGACGCGGGAAAGTGCGGCCATGGGGAAGGTGATGCCGAATTGCGCATCACAAAATTCCCTGATCTTGCGGCCATCCTGGCTTTCCTGGTTGAAATCATTGGAAGGCACGCCGAGCACCACCAGCCCGGCCGCTTCCTGAGCCTCATGCAGGCGTTGCAGCGCGGCATATTGCTGCGTGAAGCCGCAGAAGGATGCGGTATTCACGACAAGCAAGACACGCCCGCGCCAGGCGGCCAAATCATGCTCTCCACCTTCCAGGGCGGGGAAGCGGAAATCCCAAGCGGTCGCGGGGGCGGGGGCGGCGGCCATCAGCGGCAGGGCCAAAAGGGCGCGACGGGTTGGCTTAACCATAGCGTTCCTCAAGCCAGGGATCGCCCTGATTGTGATACCCGCGCACCTCCCAAAAGCCAGGGCGATCTTCCGCCAGGAATTCGATGCGCGTCAGCCATTTCGGGCTTTTCCAGAAGTAAAGACGGGGCAGCACCAGCCGCGCGGGGCCACCATGCTGGCGCGTGAGCGGCGCCCCTTCCCAGGAATGCGCCACCATCACATCAGCGGCGGCGAAGGCTTCCAGCGTCAGGTTCGTGGTATACCCATCATAGGATGTCATGGACACGAAGCGCGCTTCGGGGCGTGGGCGGGCCATTTCCAGCAGCGTCGCGGTGCTCACCCCGGTGAAGCGATTGTCGTACCGGCTCCATTGCGTGACGCAGTGGATATCGCAGACCATCTCAGCCTGCGGCAGCGCCATGAAGCCTTCCCAATCGAAGGCGAGGCGATTTTCCACAAGCCCCTCAAGCCGCAGCCGAAACTTGGCTGTGCTGACATCTGGTTGCACGCCAAGATCAAGCACCGGCCAATCCTTCACCAACGTCTGGCCAGGCGGCAGGCGTTCGCGTGTGGGATCGGCGGTGGTGCCGGTCAGCAGGCGGCCTTCTTCGGCCCAGCGTTCCTTGGTGCGCACGAGCTTTTCGCGGATCTGGCCTTCCAGCTTTACGTCTTCCTGATCCAAGGCCACTGCTCCTGTTGGCGAAGGGTATTGGCGAAGGATGCCTCTTTCCCTAGGGCATGGACATAGTTTTACTGCATCATCCCCGCAAGCGATGGGGTGAAGAAAGCCTGCCGGACGAGCAAAGTCCTGGATGGGGCCGCTTAAGGGCAAGAGCAGCCAGGCTGCAGCCCCCCTCACCCAAGCGTGATGCCAGCATCGCGGATCACCTCAAGCGCGCCCTGGCGCTGTTCGGTCAGCCAGCGCGCGAAAACATCCGGCGCATTGCCGATCATGATGGCACCCGCCGGGTCCATGCGCGCGCGCACCGCGGCCGATTTGGCCGAAACAGCAGCAACGGCCGCCATGCGATCCACTACCGCGCGCGGCGTGCCGGCACCGGCGAAAAGCCCGTTCCAATCATTCATATCAAAACCCGGAAAGCCGGATTCCGCAAGGGTTGGCACATCCGGCAGTGTGGCGATGCGTTCAAGGCTGGTCACCGCCAGAATGCGCGCGCGGCCTGCCTGCACGGGTGGGCGCACGGAAGATGAGGTGATCAGCACCGCGTCAATGCTGCCCGCCAATATGTCACGCGCCGCATCCGCACCGCCGCGATAAGGCGCATGCACAAGCCTGATGCCCGCGCGTTTTTCAAAGGCAGCCAGCGCCAGATGCGCCATGCCAGCTGCCGGCGGCGTCCCAACGGTGATGGTGCCAGGCCGCGCCTTGGCGACTGCGATGAATTCCTTGATGTCCTTCGCAGGAAAATCATGCTTCACCGCAATCACTTGCGGAAAGACCGAAATCAGGGTTGTGGGGGTGAAGGCGGTGGCATAATCAAACGGGATATCGCGCATCAATGCGGGATTGGTAAGCTGATTGGCCGCATCAACCAGAAAAGTATAGCCATCGCGGGGTGCTTGCAGCAGCGCATTGGCGGCGATGATGGCATTGCCGCCGGTGCGGTTTTCAATGACGATATTCTGCCCCAGCGCTTCCTGCATATCAGCAGCGAGTGCGCGAGCAGCGGTATCGGCAGCACCACCGGCGGCGAAGGCAACCAGCCAACGTATCGGCCGATTGGGCCAATCGCCTTGCGCCCGCGACGCCTTGCTGAGCCAGGGTGTTGCCAGCGTGGCCGAGAGTATCGTGCGGCGATTGATTGGCTTGATCATGGTATTCCTCCCCAGTTCTTGTCGTGTTTTGTGTCAGGCGGGCTCAGAAATTATCCCGGCCAAAGCGCCGTTCGAAGGCAGCGATGTCTTCCTCATGCGTCATGGTGAAGGCCAATTCATCCAGACCTTCCAGCAGGCTGCGCTTGGCGAAGGGGTCAATTTCAAAGCGATGCACCGTGCCATCCGGCGCGGTGACGGTTTGTGCCGGCAGATCGATCGCGATTTCGGCTTCCGGTTCAGCGATGCTGGCTGCGATCAGCGCGCTGACGGCCTCGGCCGGCAGAATGATGGGCAGAACGCCATTCTTCACCGCATTGATCGCAAAAATATCGCCAAAGCTTGGCGCAATCACTGCACGCGCGCCCCAGCCATGCAGCGCCCAAACCGCATTTTCGCGCGATGAACCACAGGCGAAATTGCGCCCGCCCAGAATGATGCGCGCATCACGCCAGACAGGATGGTTCAGCGGAAATTCGGCAATCTCATTCCCTGCCACATCAAAGCGCAAATCGCGAAAGAAATTGATGCCATGATCATCATCGCGTGGCCGCGCCAGAAAGCGCGCCGGGATGATCTGATCCGTATCTATATTGTCCTGCGCCAGTGGCACGGCATTGGACCTAAGCGAGATGAAAGGTTCCATGATGATCCTATCCCGCCCCCTGCATGCGCCTTATATCCACAATATGTCCTGCCAAAGCCGCAGCCGCAGCCATGGCGGGGCTCATGAGATGCGTGCGCACCCCGGCCCCTTGCCGGCCGCGAAAATTGCGATTGGAGGTAGAGGCAATGCGCTGCCCCGGCGTGCCGATTTCTCCATTCGTGCCAAGGCACATGGAACAGCCCGCTTCGCGCCATTCAAAACCCGCGGCCTTGAAAATGGCATCAAGCCCTTCGGCTTCCGCCTGACGCTTCACGGGCGCCGAGCCCGGCACTACCCAGGCGGTGACACCGGATGCTACTTTGCCGGTTTGGGCAATAGCGGCAGCGGCGCGCAAATCCTCAATCCGACCATTGGTGCAGGAACCGATGAAAACGCGATCCATCCGCAGCGCCGCCACCGGCATACCAGCAGAAAGCCCCATATAAGCAAAGCAATCTTCCAATGCCTTGCGGCGGGCTGGGTCTTGCTCTGCCTCGGGATCGGGGATCACGCCATCGACGGGCAGCGCATCCTGCGGGCTATTGCCCCACGTCACCATGGGCGCGATGGTCGCGGCATCAATCATCACCTCCTGATCGAAGCGCGCGCCGGGATCGCTTGGCAGGGCGCGCCAGCGCGCCAGCGCTGCATCCCATTCGGCGCCTTTGGGCGCATATTGCTTATCAGCCAAGTAAGCGAAGGTCTTTTCGTCGGGCGCCACCATGCCGGCCCGCGCGCCGGCTTCGATGGACATGTTGCAGAGCGTCAGCCGGCCTTCCATCGAAAGCCCGCGTATCGCTGAACCGGCATATTCAATCACATACCCCGTCGCGCCTGCCGTGCCGATGGTGGCGATGATATGCAAAATGACATCCTTGGCGGTGACGCCAAAGCCAAGCGCGCCTTCAACGGTAATGCGCATGGTACGCGGGCGTCTTTGCCACAGGCATTGCGTGGCAAGCACATGCGCCACTTCGGTCATGCCAATCCCGAAGGCGAGCGCACCCAGGGCACCATGGGTCGAGGTATGGCTATCACCGCAGACCAGCAGCATGCCGGGTTGGCTCAGGCCGGTTTCAGGACCGATGACATGCACAATACCCTGCTGGCCGTCAGCCAGACCGAAATGCCTGATGCCATGTTCCGCAGTATTGCGTTCCAGAGATTCGACCATGCCGCGATATTCCGCATTGGCGATATCTGCGGCCTTGCGCGTATCGGTGGGCACATAGTGATCAGGTGTTGCGAAAATCCGCTCCGGCGCACGGGGCGCGACACCACGCTTGCGCAGCATTTCAAAGGCTGGCGCGGTGCCGTCATGGATGAAATGGCGATCAACATAAAGCAAAACCTGACCATCTTCGCGTTCCAGGACGCGGTGACGCATCCAGATCTTGTCGAACATGGTGCGCGGTTCGGGTGTGGCGTGTTGCATCATGCGGGGGATCATTCCGGCAGAACCCGGCTTTGGCAAGCGCGGCGGCTGCGCCATTTTCATCTCGCCCTGGCTGGCGGCGTAGAGTATGACCTTAGCGTTAAGCGGCAAGCGCAGCAGCAGGCATCCGGGCAGCAACATGGTCGAAACCACAACCACAACAGGCATCGGCCAAGCGGCGGCGGTTGAACTCACCATCCTCATGCCCTGCCTGAATGAGGCGGAAACCCTTGCGACCTGTATCCAAAAGGCACTGGGCTATCTGGCGCGAAGCGGTGTGGCGGGCGAAGTGCTGATTGCCGATAATGGCAGCACGGATGGCAGCCAGGCCATTGCGCGCGGGCTTGGTGCGCGGGTGATTGATGTGCCCGAAAGGGGCTATGGCGCGGCGCTGATTGCAGGCATTGCGGGCGCACGCGGTCGCTTTGTCATCATGGGCGACAGCGATGATTCCTATGATTTCAGCGCGCTTGACCCCTTCATCGCGAAGCTGCGCGATGGCTATGATCTGGTGATGGGCAATCGCTTCAAGGGCGGCATTGCACCTGGCGCCATGCCGCCCTTGCATCGCTATTTGGGCAATCCGGTGCTGTCCACCATTGGGCGGGTTTTCTTTGGCGGGCCGATCCGGGATTTCCATTGCGGGCTGCGCGGATTTGCGCGCGCCGCCATCGCCGCACTTGATTTGCGCGCACCGGGGATGGAATTCGCCTCGGAAATGGTGGTGAAGGCCACCATGCGCGGGCTTCGCATTACGGAAGTGCCGACCACGCTTTCCCCCGATGGCCGGTCGCGCCCGCCGCATTTGCGGTCCTGGCGCGATGGCTGGCGACATTTGCGGTTTTTGCTGATCTTCTGCCCGCGCTGGCTGTTTTTGTATCCCGGAGCAGTGCTTTTCGCGCTGGGCGCGCTTGGCATGGCGGCACTATTGCCGGGGCCTGTTCGCCTGGGCGGCATTACGCTTGATGTGCATAGCCTGCTCTATGCCTCGGGCGCGGTGGTGATGGGGTTTCAGGCCGTGCAATTCTGGGTTTTCGCCCGGCTTTATGGCGGGGTGACGGGGCTGTTGCCCGAACCCCAAAGGCTGACGCGCGCCTTGTCGCGCTTCGGGCTGGAAGCGGCCCTGGTGGTGGCGGGGGGGCTGTTGCTGCTCGGGCTTGGGCTTGGCCTTGTCGCGGTTGCGCAATGGGGCACGCAGGATTTCGGCGCGCTTTCCGGCGGCAAGGTCATGCGTCTTGCCATTGCGTCCGTCACCGCCATGCTGCTTGGCCTGCAATCGGCCTTTGGGGCGTTTTTCCTCGCACTTCTCGGCATGATGCGCCCGGTGCCGAGAAGCTGAAGCCCCTGCCCCTTTCAGCCCTGGCGCTTTTGGATGCTGGCGGCCCGGCGCCCATCTCGGCAGGCGTCAGAACAATACCGCACTTCGTCCCAAACGCGCGCCCATTTCTTGCGCCAGGTGAATGGGCGGTTGCAGGCGGCGCAAAGCTTTTGTGTCAGATTGGGCTTGCGATGCGCCACGCTATTCCCCGGCCCGAATTTCGCCAACCACGCGCCCGCGCGCCGGGTCAAACAGCAGCACCCTTTCCCCATCAGGCCGCACCACCCAAATGGCGATTGTCTTTTCCACCCCAGCTATGCCAGCAATACGGGTACCGGCGGGCTGACCAAGCGTTGCCGCGCTGAAAGCGACTGTCGAACCACCTGCACGCTGGACGATCAGCACAACCAGCGTCACGGTTGCCGCTACGATCAGCACCCCCATCCCTATGACCAAAGCCTTGAGAAACCGCACGGAAACCCCCTTTTGAACGCCGAACGCCACGAATTCCGCGCGCCCCCGGAAGCGGCCGGCATGCGCGCCGATCGCTTCCTTGCCGAAGCGATAGGTTCTCTCTCCCGCTCCCGCGTCAAGGCCCTGATTGTTGCGGGCCATGCCAGCCGGGATGGACAGACGCTCCGCGAACCCGCCGAGGCCATTCGCCCCGGCGCGCTTTACGCGCTGGAAATCCCGGCCGCCATCCCTGCCCTGCCCCAGGCGCAGGATATTCCCCTGACCATATTGCATGAGGATGCGGACCTGATCGTACTGGACAAGCCCGCGGGCCTGGTCGTGCATCCAGCGCCCGGCAATCAGGATGGCACGCTGGTGAATGCGCTTTTGGCCCATGCCGGGGATGATCTGCCCGGTATTGGCGGGGAAAAGCGGCCCGGCATTGTGCATCGGCTGGACAAGGACACCTCCGGCGTCATGGTTGCGGCCAAGAGCGAATTGGCACTGCGCCGGCTTTCGGAAAGTTTCGCCGAGCGTGATCTGGAAAGGCACTATCTGGCGCTCTGCTGGGGCCTGCCCGCCGCCATGGAGGGCGAGATCAATGCCCCAATCGGCCGGCACCCGGCGGATCGCAAGCGCATGGCGGTGGTGGAACGCGGCAAGCCGGCCATCACGCGCTATAAGGTGCTGCGGTCCTGGGGGACGGCCTGCGCCCTGGTTTCCTGCCGGTTGCTGACCGGGCGGACGCATCAAATCCGCGTGCATATGGCCCATCTTGGCCATCCCTTGGTGGGGGATCCGGTCTATCTGCGCCGTACCCCGGCCACTGCCCGCAGCCTGCCGGCCCCGGTGCGCGATGCGCTTCTCGCCTTTCCGCGCCAGGCTTTGCATGCCGCGAGCCTTGGCTTCCGCCACCCCATCAGCGGCGAACCGCTGCACTTCGAACGCCCGGTACCGCCGGACATGGCAGCGCTGATTACATTACTGGATGGTAACGCGGAGTAACCCGACTATTTCAGTCGGTTTTTCTTGCATTCCCCCCCCATTACCGCTATTAACGCGGTGTCGGATTCCTCAGGGCGCCAGTTGCGACCCGGCCGGCCAAGGCCCCCTCAGGGGGCAGGCGTCCAGTCAGGGCTTTGGGGGAGATGACAAAAGTTTAATGATCGGCCCAGGATGCCGCCTTCGGGGCAGAGCAGGCCGGTGCAGGAGGGTATGAAACCATGGCTTCGTCTTTGGCCATTCCGATGGCGACTGAGGGCAACCTCTCACGCTATCTCCAGGATATTCGCAAATTCCCGATGCTCTCGGCTGAGGAAGAACTCAGCCTCGCGCGCCGTTGGCGCGACAATGCCGATGAGCCTGCGGCGCATAAGCTCGTCACCTCCCATCTGCGTTTGGTTGCCAAGATCGCGATGGGCTATCGCGGCTATGGCCTGCCGGTGGGTGAGCTGATTTCCGAAGGCAATGTCGGGATGATGCAGGCGGTCAAGCGCTTCGACCCTGATCGCGGCTTCCGTTTGGCGACCTATGCCATGTGGTGGATCCGCGCGGCCATTCAGGAATATATCCTGCATTCCTGGTCGCTCGTGAAAATGGGCACCACGGCGGCGCAGAAAAAGCTGTTCTTCAATTTGCGCCGTCTCAAGGCGCAAATGTCCGCCCTGGAAGAAGGCGATTTGCAGCCCGAACAGGTGGCCAAGATCAGCCATGTGCTGCAAGTGCCGGAACAGGACGTGATTTCCATGAACCGGCGCCTTGCGGCTGCCGACAATAGCCTCAATGCCCCGCTCCGCGCCGATGGCGAAGGCGAATGGCAGGATTGGCTGGTGGATGAAAGCGACAACCAGGAACAGGAACTCGCTGAACATCAGGACATGTCAAACCGCCGCGAATTACTCAGCGGCGCGCTGAAGACGCTAAATGAACGTGAACGGCATATCCTGATCGAACGCCGCCTGAAGGAAGAACCGACGACGTTGGAAGAACTTTCGCAGCATTACAATATCAGCCGCGAACGCGTGCGCCAGATTGAAGTACGCGCCTTTGAAAAGCTGCAGAAATCCATGCGTCAGCAGATCATGGATCGGCGGCTGACGATTGGCTGAATAAGCCTTGCGCAATAAAAAAGGCGGTGGGAATTTCCACCGCCTTTTTTATTTCGGACGTTCTGCGCCCCGCTACCAGTTAACGAACAGCGCCATGATGTCAGACACGGTGGTGCCACCGACCAGGATCACATCATCGCCAGCCCCGCCATCAATGAATTGATCTTCGCCGGAACCAGCGCGGATCGTATCATTACCACCCTCGCCAAACAGGTTTTGGAAGGCGCCGCTGCCGCCAAGCAGGCTATCGCCCCCCTCGCCGCCGTTAAGGTAGATATTACTTCCACTACCTGCGGACAGGGTGTCGTTACCATCCTGACCAAACAGATAGTGATACGGTGCGGAGCGCGAAGTTTCAGGCACATGGGAAACAGCCATTAGGCTGTCTGCACCATTGCCGCCAAACAGATATTGATATTGCCCAAGCCCGGAAAGCAACGTGTCATCGCCAGTCTGGCCATGGAGTTGCACAAAATTGCCCGAGCCACCCACCAAGCTATCCGCACCGGTGCCGGCGAAGTAGTGAACAGCTTCAAATCCACTACCGATGATCGTATCGTCGCCCCTTAAAACCGTCTCCCAATTTCGGGCATAAAGCGTCGCAGTGCTACTGGTATAAATCGTCCAACCATCGGCCGTGCTTTGGTTCCAGTCACCGGCGGAGAGATCGAGGATATCGCTGCCATTCCCACCATCCAGCGTATCGCTGCCACCACCAAGCGCGTAGGTATAGTTTTCATTCCCATCCCCGAAACTGAGCCAATCACCGCCGCTGCTGCCAACAAGGCTGTCTACACCCTCGTCGCCGGAAAGCGTCTGACCCGCCGCACCGGCCACCAACGTATCGCTGCCAAGGCCGCCATAGAGGTATTGTTTGCCGCCGGAGCCCCCCAGCAGGCTGTCGGCATCGTCACCGCCGAAAATATACTGCAAATTCAACCCTGTTGCACCACCAATCAGGGTGTCAGCGCCAGCTTCGCCGAACAGATATTGATTGTTCCCCGACCCGCCCACAAGCCTATCCGTGCCTTGGCCGCCATAGAGCGACTGGAAGGATCCAGTGCCGCCGACCAGGGTATCATTTTCAAATTCCCCGAACAGATATTGGTAATTCCCGCTTCCGCCCTGAAGCTGATCATGTTTTTGGCCACCGAAAAGATATTGGTTGGCCCCGCTGCCCGCGATCAATACATCATTGTCTGTCTGGCCATAGAGGTATTGAAATTGGCCGCTGCCGGCTTCCAGCCGATCATTGCCTTCGCCACCATACAGCAGGGCATCATTGCCCGCGCCCGCGACCAGCGTATCCTGACCGCCAAGGCCAGAGAGCGTATCAACGCCCCCTCCGCCAACCAGCCAATTATCCCCAGCATTGCCCAGGATGCTGTCATCGAAATCACCGCCGCGGATATTTTCAATGCCCGTCAGGCTGTCAGCGCCATCCGCGCCGGATGCAGTGCCCGCGCCGAGATTGACCGTGACCGCGCCCGTGGCTGCGCTGTAGCTGGCCCAATCCGTGCCAGAGTCACCAATACCAGAGTCACCAATAAGACTATCATGGCCAGCACCGCCGCTGAGCGTATCATTGCCAAGGCCACCATCCAGGAAGTCATTATTGGTGCTGCCCAGCAGGCTGTCATGATCATCGCCGCCAATGAGGCGCTGATTGTCGCCCCCGCCCGCAACCAACGTGTCATTCCCGGCTTGGCCAAGGAGGGTCTGACCAAAGCCGTTCCCGCCCTGCAGGCTATCGGCATCGTCGCCACCCAAAAGTCTGTCCGTGCCATTGTCCGCGAGCAGCGTGTCATTACCAGCACCGCCGCTGAGCGAGTCATTGCCATCGCCACCAGCCAGGTAGTCATTATTGGTGCCGCCCTGCAGGCTATCGGCATCGGCGCCGCCATCGAGGTACTGATTGCTGCCCCCGCCCGCAACCAACGTGTCATTCCCGGCTTCGCCAAAGAGCCACTGACCAGCGCCATTCCCGCCCTGCAGGCTATCGGCATCGGCGCCACCAAAGAGGTTTTGTCCGACGCCCACGCCCGCGACCAGCGTGTCATTCCCGGCGTCGCCATAGAGGGACTGATAAACGCCGTTCCCGCCCTGCAGGCTATCGGCATCGTCGTAGCCATTGAGAAACTGATTGGCGCCCCCGCCCGCGACCAGCGTGTCATTCCCGGCATCGCCATAGAGATACTGAGATATGCCGTTCCCGCCCTGCAGGCTATCGGCACCGTCGCCGGCAAAGAGGATCTGAACATCGCCCCCGCCCGCAACCAACGTGTCATTCCCAGCTAGGCCCCAAAGCTGATCACCCGCATTGGACCCAAGAGCCATCAGATTATCTGCGGCGTTACCAAAAAACTGTGACATACCGGCGTTTCCTTTCAGCGCATCGCGTGCGGGGGGATGCGGGTTTGCTGTTCAATCAAGCCGTGCCGGGAAAGCCAGGGCATTGTCAGGCGCTCAGGTGGCGGCTCAGCGCGGCCATTAAAGCGCGCGTCCACATCCCAAGACCCGGAAGCTTTTTGCAAAGCCGCCAAAACGCCCCGTGGCTTTTCGTCTAGATTCGATCTTTAAAAATGTTTAACGAGTGTTTTCGTGAGTATCAAGCAATCTTTTCGCTACAGCGCTAAAATCAGCAAGGCTTTGGCTCACCCCGCGCACAACCCTAAGTAGTGTTCTATTCTTATCTGCACTTGATCGGTATCGTCAGACACCCAAAGCGCGCTGTCCCTCTACCCAAAATCGGGGAGGTTCGCTTGAAACGAAAGCTGCCGCGGTGCAGCTGCTGCCAAGCCCGAGGATCAGCCCAAAAGCCCAAGCCCCTGGGCCGGGCGACATAACGCCCGCCGCAAAGGTAGCGTAGAAGGCAAGTGCCGCTGACCTTCACGCCCGGGCGCAACAAAAAAGGCGGTGGAAATCCCACCGCCTTTTCTTTTGCCCTGATGGCTTCAGCGCATCGGGGGCGCGTATTGCAAACCGCCCTTGCTCCAAAGATTGTTGACACTGCGCGGAAAGCCGATCGGGGTCATGTTGCGTTCCCAGATTTCCCCGTAATTGCCGACAGCGCGGATGATGCGCGGCGCCCAATCACGCTCAAGCCCAAGCATTTGGCCCAGATCACCGGTCTGGCCCATGAAACGCTGAATATCGGGGTTGGTGCTATTGGCGAAGCTGCCGACATTGGCTTGCGTAATGCCAAGTTCTTCCGCCGTGATCAGGGCGAAATGCACCCAACGCACAACATCAAAATAGCGCCAGTCACCCTTGCGGACCACAGGACCAAGCGGTTCCTTGGAAATGATTTCCGGCAGCAGCAGGAAGCGATTGGCATTGGCACCCTGCGCCGCGGCGAAGGACGCGAGCGAAGAAGCATCCGTGGTATAGGCATCGCAGCGCTTGTTGATGAAGGCGCTACGGATTTCCTCGATATTCTCGATCACCACGGGGGTGAAGCGCAGACGATTGGTGCGGAAGAAATCGGTCATGTTGAGTTCGGTGGTGGTGCCCGGCTGCACGCAAACCGTCGCGCCATCCAACTGCTTCGCCGAGGTCACGCCGCTATCGCGATGCACCATGAAGCCCTGGCCGTCATAGACATTGATGCCCGCGAACACCAAGCCAAGGGAGGCTTCACGCGTCAGTGTCCAGGTCGTGGTGCGGGAAAGCAGGTCAATCTCGCCTGACTGCAGCATGGTGAAGCGCTGCTGCGTTGATGATGGAACGATGCGGAGCCGATTGGCGTCGCCCAGAATGGCGGCGGCAACGGCGCGGCAATAATCCACATCAAGCCCGCGCCACACGCCCTGGCTATCCGGCAAGGAGAAGCCGACAGTGGAAGGCGAGGTGGAGCAAATCAACTGCCCACGCGCGCGAATGGCGGCCATGGTATCGGCTGCCGGCGCTTGCGCCATGGCCGGGATGGAGGTCAGGGCCATCAACCCCGCCAAGGCCGCGCCGGAAAGGACGCGGGTAAAGCTCTTCATTCTTCAATCTCCCATAGGTTCCGCTAGCCGAACCGAGCCAGCCACACCACCATAACATGACCGCTGCCGGGCTTCAGGCCAAGCCCCTTCTTGGCCGGGCTACCCCGGCCGGTTCAGCCACGCGGCCTGATCCCACACCAATCAGCGATAAAGGTCGCGATGGTCCGCGTGCATTTGCGCAAATCCTCGATCGAGGTGCGCTCATCAAAGGCATGCGCGCCTTCCCCCTTCGGGCCATAGCAAAGCCCAGGGATGTCGAAATACAGCCCATAATAGCGCGTGTCATTCACCGCCGTGGTGCGCCGTTCCGGGAGTTGGCCGCCATGGACCGAGGCATGGGCGGCGGCGAGCACGGCTTCCGCCTCACTACCCGGTTCCAGCACGTAAGGGTCGGTCTGAAAGCCGGTCCAGACAATCTCGGGCGGGTTATTGGCGAGGAAGCCATCTCCCTTGGCAGCGGCGCGCACCGTCGCTTCAATCCCCGCCATGGCTTCTTCCGGCGTGGTGCCGGGCACGAGGCCAATGCGGCAATCCACCTCACACCAGGCAGGGGTGGAAGATGCCCAATCACCGCCGCGAATAATGCCAGGGTTGAATTTGATCGGGTCCTTGATGTCGGCATACCAGGCGCTGGACCGCGCGGCCTCATTCAATTTGCGCGTATGTTCATAAAGCGCCTGGATCAGCACATAGGCGGACATGATGGCATTGCTGCCATCCTGCGCCACCGCAACATGCACTGGGATGCCGCGCACGCGCAGCCGAAACCAGATGGTGCCGGTTTGGCTGCGGGTGATGGTGTGCCCGGTGGGTTCCGGTACCAGCGCCGCATCAGCGCGATAGCCGCGCAGCAGCGTGGAAAGCGCGCCATTGCCCGTGCTTTCTTCCTCGGTCACCGTTTCCACATAGACATCGGCGGCGGGTTCAAAGCCGGCATCGCGAATGGCATCCATGGCATAGACCATGCAGGCAACGCCCGATTTCATGTCATGCGCGCCGCGGCCATACATCCAGCCATCGCGGATCACGGCGGCATAGGGCGGGTGGGTCCACATATCGGCGGGGCCTTCCGGCACCACATCAATATGGCCTTGCAGGATCAGGCTGCGCCCCGTGGGGTTCTTCGCGCGATAGGCCGCCACCACCTGCACGCTATTGGCGGGATCGCATTCCACCATCGGCGCCATTTTCGGATGCGGCGGCACATCGGCCAGCGTATAGCGGTCCACCGCATAGCCACGCGCGGCCATTTGGCGCGCGAACCAATCCTGCAAAGGGGCTTCCCGGCCGCGCAGGCTTGGAAAGCGCACCAATTCGGCCAGGAACTGCACCTGCTTATCGAAATTCGCATCAATGGCGGCGGCAATCCGCGCCATGGCTTCCTTATCGGCCATGCTGATCAATCTTTCATGTTTAGGGGTCTCATCCAGCGTTCAGGGCGGGCTCGCCAGCAGCGCATTGGTGTACCAGGAAGGCGAAGCATCATACTTCACCTTATTCCTGAGCCCCGCCCAGGAAACCTTCAGATAAAAGATCGGAATAACACCGCCATCTTCGATGCCGATCCGCATGGCTTGTGCGGTCAGCGCATTGCGGCGCGTCGGATCCATGGTACGCAAAGCCTCCGCCAAGGGCGCATCCATCGCCGGGTTGGAGTAATGCTGGCGATTGAAGGGCCCGGCGCCGGTTTCGCTATTGCGCGTCATCAGCACTTGCCGAAGCGTATTGGCCGCGATGGAGGAGGTATAGGTGGTCATGAACATCGAAAACTCCCGCGCGGTGGCACGGGTGAAAAGATTGGCGGGCGGCAGAACCTCCACCCGCGTTTCAATGCCAAGGCGCGTCCAGCCCTGCGCGATGGCCTGCGCCACATCAGTGTCGGATGCAAACCAGCCATTGGGGCTATGGATGGTAATGCGGAAACCATCCGGATAGCCTGCTTCACGCAGCAAAGCGCGCGCCTGATCCAGATCATAACGCGGTGGAGGCATATTGGGCGCACGGTCGGCAACGGCGGGGGCCGCGAATTGTTCCGCCGGCATGCCTTGGCCCATCAGCAACCGATCCACAATGCCTTGGCGATTGATGGCAAGTGATAGCGCGCGCCGCACCCGCGCATCGCGCAGGGGATTGCGTTCCAGCACGCGCCCCTGCTTGTCGGTCACGAAGGGTGATGGATCACGCGCAGCATCGGGGAAAAGATAGGCGGTGCCATTGCTGGCAACGCCAAAGACAGACAGCCGCGCATCATTGGTCAGGCGCTGCACATCCTGCACGGGGACGAAATCTATCAGATCCACATCGCCGGAGAGTAACGTCGCCACCCGCGCGCCGGCATTGCTGATGAAGCGCGTCACCACCCTTTCCCAGGGCTGCGCTTCGCCCCAATAATTGGGGTTGCGGATGATTTCATGCCTTTCACCCTGCGTGTAGCTGACATGGCGATAGGCGCCGGTGCCGATCATGGCGCGGCCCGTATTGAAATCAGCCAGACTCGCATTCGCATGCAGGCTGCGCGAAAGGATCATGATATTTGACAGATCCCAATCCAGGAAGGGGTTGGGTTCCCGTGTGCGGATCAGCACGCGGCGCGGTTCCGGGATTTCAATGGCAGCGATGCTGCGCACGAAAGGCGTAAAGGGGCCGGGGCTATTGGCGATGGTCGGCACACGCGCATAGGAAAAGGCGATATCCTCGGCCGAGAAGGGCGTGCCGTCATGGAATTTGACGCCGTCACGCAGCCTGAATTCCCAGGTGAGATCATCAATCGCACGCCAGGATTCGGCCAGCCGCGGCACCAGGCGGCCAGAGGTATCGAAATCCACCAGGGTTTCGAAAATCTGCCGCAAAATGGCGTTATTGGGATTCGATGAATGGTAGTGCGGGTCCATGCCCGAAGGGGCGGATTGCGCACCGATGGTCAGATTGCGCTGCGCCTGCGCGGGCGCGGCCCACAACCCCAGCAAGCCGGCCGCAAGAAGCAGCACCTTGAACCTACCCATGCCCGTTATCCTCCGGTCAATGAAAGATTAACGTTGCGCCGCGCTGGGATTACGTCAAGCCGCAAGAACAGCGTGCTTGGGGCTGTCTGAGCGGGGACAGCGGCCTGTTCTTAAAGCTTACTTCACGATTGCCTGAATAGGTTTCAATCCCAACGAAAAAAAATCGATTCCTGCCCATGAAGAACGCGCCTTTGATCTGGCCCAGCGCCCCATCCCGGAAAGCGCTCTGGTGCGTGCCGTTATTGAAGGAAGGCGCGCGCGCCACCCTTCTCAATCCTTTGTTGATATCAGTCGGTTAGGCAGTCTTCCCATGACCATCACCCTTTCACAATATGCTCAAGCGAAACCCATGCCTGCCTCGGAAGGCCATGCCTGGCTGGAGTGGAATGCCGAGGTGGATGGGTTGCAGCTATCGGCGGCGGCGATTGACCTCCTCCGTTTGGCACCCTCGGAAGCGCCAGCGAATGAGGTTGAACTTGTCGCCTTGTTCAAGAAGCCGAGCCAGAGCAAACTGGCGATCGCGCTGGAAGACATATTGACGCAAGGGGAATGTCGTCCGGTCGAATTGCTGCGAAAGACCCCGGCGGGCGTGCGACTTTTATTGTTCAGCGGCCGTCTGGATAAGTCCCGCCCTGGGCGGATTGTGATCGCCACCCTTAAGGACATTACGAATAGTAGCCACGGACAACAACATCTGGCGGCCAGGGCGCGTTTCCAGACCTTCGTCAATTTGCTACAACAGGAGCCGGCCTTTTTCGATTCCGTCCCGCTTGGCCTGATGATGGTAGCCAATGGTTTCATTACACAGGCGAATCCGAAGCTTGCTGAGATTCTGGCAACCCCAATGGTAAGCCTGGTGGGGGAGCCTGTTTCACGCATCCTTTCCGACAAACAGGCCTATGATTTCTACATGGAAGCCGTATGGGGCGAGGGCAGCGAACATGGCGATGACCATGTGGAAACCGAATTTGAAAGTGAAGATGGTGCGCGGCTTTGGCTGAAGGTAGGCATTTCGCGCATTGTGTCATTTGGCACTGAGAATGCCTGCCTCTGCATGATTGAGGATATCACAACCCGCAAGAAGCTTGAGCAGGATGTCTGGAACGGCCTTGCCGAGACGATCTCCGCCAAGGAGGCAACCGAGAATGCCGCCCGCGCCAAGGATGAATTCCTGGCGATGGTAAGCCATGAGATTCGCACGCCTCTTTCGGCTGTCATTGGCATGCAAAGGCTGGCCTTGCGTGATCCTGAGTTGCAGGAAAAGACCCGCAAGCATCTTGATTTGGCGCGGACAAATGCCGAATTTCTGCTCGAATTGCTGAATGATATCCTTGATTTTTCGAAGATCGAGGCGGGAAAGCTTATCCTTGAATCGGTGGATTTCTCGCTTCGTAACCTTGTCGGCGATAGCGTTGCCCTGCTTGCCGAACGTGCGGAAGCCAAGAACATCTCCCTTGATGTCGGCATTGATGATGAAGTACCCGATGCGCTTGAAGGCGACCCTGCCCGCATCAAGCAGATTTTGCTGAACCTGATCGGCAATGGTATCAAATTTACCGACCATGGGGGTGTGTCGCTCAAGGTCTCAGTCCATGATCGGGTCGAAGAAAAATGTCATATCCGCTTCGTGGTTTCGGATTCCGGCATTGGCATTTCGCCTGACGCGCAGTCACGGCTTTTTCAGAAATTCACGCAGGGTGACATCTCCACAACCAGGCGCTTCGGTGGAACGGGGCTTGGGCTTGCAATCTGCAAACAGATTGTTGATCTGATGCAGGGGAAAATTGAACTTTCAAGTGAACTCGGCAGTGGAAGCCGCTTCACCTTCACAATACCCTTCAGGCTTGGCACCAATAAGGGCAAAAGCCTGAAGGTCCAACTGCAACCCCATACGCATCAGCTGCAAATCCTCTGCGCCGAGGATTTTCTGCCAAATCAGCTGATCATCCAAGGCCTGCTTGAAGAAATGGGCCATAGGGCTGAATTTGTGGAGAATGGCCGCAAGGCGCTGGAAGCTCTACCGCTGCGCAGCTTTGATTTGATCCTAATGGATGGCCGCATGCCGGAAATGGATGGCGCAACGGCGATCCGCCTTATCCGCTCCGGGGGCGATGGCAAATTCCATATCCCTAACCCGAGAATTCATATCATCATGCTGACCGCCAATGCCGGGGACGAAAACCGACAATACTATCTGTCCTGCGGCGCTGATGATTTTCTGGTGAAGCCAGTTGACGAAGCGCTGCTTCATCAAAGCCTGACAAAGGTCATTGAAGCGCGGCTGGCGGAAGGTGCGAAGCTCCTGCCATTCCTGCGCGATAAGGAATTGGCGCAGATCTTCTGTGTAGCCCCACCAGAATCCGCTACAGCCCAAGAGGCCAAATCTTCAGGCCGCATCAAATCGAGGCAGCAGAATACGGTCAACTTGAAGCAACGTCTGAAACGCGCCCTTCGTGAGGACCTTCCGCTTCGTATCGAGACGCTTGATGCCGCCAATGCCACACAGGATCTGCGCGCGCTGGCGCAGCTTTTCCACAGCCTGAAGGGAAGCCTTGGCTTTATTTGGCCGGAAGGTGATCTTGTCAAATTGAGCGGAGAACTGGAAAGACTGGCGGACCATGGCAAGTGGGACGCCATTACCAGGGAGATGCCGCGTTTCCGCGCGATGCTGATGGAAATAGTAGAAGGGGCCGATACATGAGAGCACTTGTCGTTGATGATGATGTCGTATCGCGTATGGCCCTTGCGGATCTGATGCGCAGCTTCATTGAACTGAAGGTCGTCGAAGCCGTGGATGGCCAGGATGCCTGGGAAAAACTGGAAATGGGGCCGGCCCCCATGATCTGCTGCTGCGATGTGCAGATGCCGCGGCTTTCCGGCATTGATTTGCTGAAGCGCGTGCGCGCCTCCTCGCGCCACAAGGATATTCCCTTTGTTCTGGTCACCGCGGCATCAGACCTTGATACCGTCAGGAAGGCCGTGACGCTTGGCATCAGCCATTACATCGTCAAGCCCTTTCATGCGCGTGAGGCGCGCGGGTCACTACAAAAAATCCTCAATGCCGCGTGGGAGAGGATCGCGGAACCACCGTCTGCAACATTGAACCGGCTGAATATCGCGCCGGATCAGTTGATGACCTATCTCTATTCGCTCCGCGGCCAATGCGCGGTTTTTGCACGCGACCTCCGGCGGTCCAAGAACCTTCAGGATGTGCAGGATGTCGTCGGGCGGCTCAAGGGTTTGCATACGGGCTGCCTTACTCTTGGGCTACATTATGCCGCCGGCCTGGTGATGCAGATACCGGATGAAAAATCCGATATCGAAAGGGTCGAACAGGCGTTGATCGAAATCGAATTGGCGATTTCCTCCCAGGAGGAAAGAGTAAGGGCGCGCCACAGCCTTGCCTCCGGCGCCGCCATCAAGCGGAGCGCCGCCCAGGCCTGAACCGCAAGGACCGCTTTCCCCAAGGGGCCGGCCTGTGCTTGGGTATGGTTGCAGGAGCCAATCATGTCCAACGCCGAATCGCCCGGGCCCACGCCCACGCGCCATACGCAAACCGCCATGCTGGCCGAAAGGGCGGCGGTTTTGCTGCTGCTGGCCTTGCTGCTTTATGGCGTGATCCGCGTTCTGGAACCCTTCGGCCTTGCCATCGCCTTTGGTGGCTTCATCGCCATCGGCACCTGGCCGTTGCGTGATGCCATGGTCAACCGCGGCATCCCGCGGGGCATCGCGGCCACACTTATGCTACTGCTGCTGGTGCTTGCCGTCGCCATCCCCGCGCTGGCGCTGACGCCGGAGCTTGGCGGGCAGATTGCCCAGGCGTCGCGGGTGGCGCGGGAACTGTTGGCAAACCTGCCGGAAGCGCCGCCGGAATGGCTTACCGGCTTGCCATTGGTCGGCGGCGCCGTCAGCAATTGGTGGCCACAATTGCTGCATGTTCAGGGTGATTTTTCCGAATTGCTGGCGCCCTATGCCGGGCGCATCACCAGCCTTTTGGTAGATATCGGCCAGGCGGCAGCGGCCAGCGTGGTGCAGATCCTGCTGGCGCTGATTGTCGCCACCGCTTTCTGGGTGAATGGCGACAAGCTGGCGCATGAGGTGCATGACATCGCCGGGCGCCTCGCGGGACAGACGGGCCGCAATGCCGTGGCTTCCGCCGAAGGCGCGGTGCGCGGCGTGGCCTGGGGCATTGTGGGCACTGGCATCATCCAGGCGGCATTGATGGGCATTGGGCTCGCGATTGCGGGCGTTCCCGGTGTGGCGGTGCTTTCCTTCCTGACCATGATCTTTTCCATCAGCCAGGTTCTGGGGCCGCTTGTGGTGGTTTCCTGGCTGGGCGCGGCCGCCTGGCTTTATAGTGAGGCTGAGATCGGTTGGGCCATCTTCATGGGTCTTTGGGGGCTGATCATCGTCTCGGGCAGTGACAATATCGCACGGCCCTTGCTGATCAAGCGCAGCAGCGAAATGCCGTTGTCACTGATCATCCTTGGCGTCTTTGGCGGTTTGATCGCCTTTGGCTTTCTCGGGCTCTTCATCGGCCCTGCCCTTCTTGCGGTAGCACATGGGCTTCTCAAGGCCTGGCGCGCTGAGGAAGCAGCCCCCAATCCCTGAGGGGCGGGGCTGGCAAACACCGCGTCCCGCGTTATGACTGACCCATAGGCAAGGGCAGGAGATCATCGTGGCCACACGCAAGCACCGCATCGCCGTCATCCCTGGGGATGGCATCGGCAAGGAAACCACGCCCGAAGGGCTTCGCGTGCTGGATGCCGCGGCGCGGCGCTTCGGCTTTGAACTGGAACTGACGCATTACGATTGGTCCTGCGAAACCTACGCCAAGACCGGCAAGATGATGCCGGATGATGGCATGGATCGGCTGAAGGATAGCGACAGCATTTTCCTGGGCGCTGTGGGCTGGCCCGGCGTGCCGGATCATGTCTCGCTTTGGGGTTTGCTTATCCCGATCCGCCGCGGCTTTGACCAATATGTGAATTTGCGCCCGTGTCGGTTGCTGCCGGGCGCGACCACGCCACTCGCGAACCGTGGTCCCAAGGATATTGATTTCATCGTGGTGCGCGAAAACACGGAAGGCGAGTATTCCTCAAGCGGCGGGCGCATGTTTGTGGGCACGGAACGCGAATTCGTTTCCCAGGAAAGTGTCTTTACCCGCATCGGCGTGGATCGCGTGCTGCGCTACGCCTTTGAATTGGCCAAGACCAGGCCGCGCAAGAAGGTGACGAGTGCCACGAAATCCAATGGCATCACCTTCACCATGCCCTATTGGGATGAACGCTTTGCCGAAATGGCGAAGAATTATCCGGGCATCACCACGGATCAGTTCCATATTGACATCCTCTGCGCCCATTTCGTGCAACATCCGGATTGGTTTGATGTGGTGGTGGGGTCCAATCTGTTCGGTGATATCCTGTCAGACCTTGGGCCGGCGGTGGCGGGTTCCATCGGCATTGCCGCGAGTGCGAATATCAATCCCGAAAAGCGCTTCCCTTCCATGTTCGAACCCGTCCATGGCAGCGCGCCGGATATTGCGGGCAAATTCATCTGCAACCCGATTGGGCAGATTTGGTCGGGGGCGATCATGCTGGAACACCTGGGTGAAAAACAGGCGGCCGATGCGATCCTGGCGGTGATTGAAAAGCTGCTGGCGGAAGGTGGCCCGCGCACGCGTGACATGGGCGGGCAGGCCGGCACGGTGGATGTTGGCCGCGCTATCGCCGAAGCGGTGGCGAAGTTCTGATCACGCCAAGATAGCGCAAAAAGAAGGGCTCGCCGGAACGATACCGGCGAGCCCTTTTTCGTTCAGCAAAACGCGAAAGAAGCGGCTTACCGCTCCAGGCACATGGCCACACCCATGCCGCCGCCGATGCAAAGCGTCGCCAGCGCCTTCTTCGCGCCGCGCTTTTGCATCTCGAACAACAGGGTCGTCAGCACGCGCGCACCGGAAGCGCCAATCGGGTGGCCAAGGGCAATGGCGCCGCCATTCACATTCACCTTGCTGGTATCCCAGCCAAGATCCTTGTTCACGGCAATGGCCTGCGCGGCGAAAGCCTCATTCGCTTCAATCAAGTCCAGCTCATCAATCTTCCAACCTGCCTTGGCGAGTGCCTTGCGCGATGCAGGGATGGGGCCCGTGCCCATTATGGAAGGATCAACGCCCGCCGTTGCCCAGGACACGATGCGCGCCAGCGGCGTGATGCCGCGCTTGGCGGCTTCCGCTGCCGTCATCACCACCACCGCCGCCGCGCCATCATTAATACCGGAAGCATTGCCGGCGGTGACGGAACCGTCCTTGGCGAAGGCCGGGCGCAGCTTGCCCAGGATTTCCATGGTCGTATCCGGCTTCGGATATTCATCGCTGGAAACCACCACATCGCCCTTGCGGCCCTTCACCGTCACCGGCGTGATTTCATCGGCGAAACGGCCCGCCGCCATCGCCTCGCCCGCCTTGCGCTGCGAATTAAAGGCGAATTGATCCTGTTCATCGCGCGTGATCTGGAAGGCGCGGGCGACGTTTTCTGCTGTATTACCCATGTGATAGCCATGGAAGGCATCCATCAGCCCATCGCGCAGCATGGTATCCATCAGGGAAAGATCGCCCATCTTCTGCCCGGCGCGCAGTTGTTGTGCATGCGGCGCCTGGGTCATGCTTTCTTGGCCGCCCGCCACGACAATGCGCGCATCGCCGGTCGCGATCTGCTGCGCTGCCAAGGCAACGGCGCGCAAGCCTGAGCCGCAAAGCTGATTGATGCCAAAGGCCGTGTGTTCCACCGGTATGCCGGCATTCACGGAAGCCTGGCGCGCCGGGTTCTGCCCCGCACCGGCGGCCAGGATCTGGCCCAGGATAACCTCATCCACTTCAGCGCCTTCAATGCGGGCGCGTTCCATGGCGGCCTTGATGGCAACCGTGCCCAGCGCATGCGCGGGCAGAGAGGCAAAAGCCCCGTTGAAGGCGCCAACCGGTGTGCGGGCGGCAGAGGCGATGACGATTTCAGTCATTGGGGGGATATCCTTCCTCAAGAATGGGTCATTTGCGGCTTGGTATCACAAACCGCGCATCCAGTCGCGCAAGGGCTGCCACAGGGCGGTTTCGGCCGCAATGCCGGCGACCATGCCGATATGCCCGGCCGGCGCCATATGCAGCTTGACCTGACGCAAGCGCTCGGTCAGCGCCAGGGCAGACGCAGGCGGCACAATGCGGTCCCGATGCGGAATGGCGGCAAAGGCCGGGCCTTGCCAAAGGGCTGGGTCCACCACCTGCCCCGCGACGCGCCAAGCAAGGCTTGCGGGTTCATTCCGCCCATACCAGCCGCCAATGCATTGCCGCGCCACAGGGGCGGCCAAGGGCACGCCATCATTCAGCCAATCCTCCAGCGCCACGAAGCGCCGCGCGGCGGGGGATGCCTGGTCAAGCCGGCCAAAGCCCCGGAATTTTTCGGCAATGCCAAAGGGATCAAGGCTGGCAAACAGGGTTTGCAGCACATCCACCGGCAGCGCGCCGGTTGGTTCCATCAGCGCTTCCAGCCCCGGCAGGGCGGCAGCGGCAGCACGCGCCCGCGCCACACCATCCGGCCCGGCATGGAAATCCCAAGGCGTCGCGAGCAGCGCCAGGCCGCGCACCAAATCCGGCCGACGCAGGGCGAGTGCGAGGCCAAGCAAACCCCCCATGCAATAACCGGCCAGGATCACCGGGCCTGGCGCGGCCATCAGCGCACGTTCCAGCCGCCCGGCAATGTAATCGGTCAGGGTGAAGTGGCGTTCGGCCTCTCCCGGCCAGCCCCAATCCAGCAGCAGGGTGCGAAACCCCTGCCCCGGCAGCCAGCGCAGCAGGGATGCTTCGGGCATCAGATCAAGCACATAGGCGCGGTTCACCAGAGAAGGCACAAAGACCACCGCCGGCCCCTGCCCGCCATAATCCAGCAATCTGCTGTCTTCCTCGGCCCAGATCGCCGGCACCGGCGGGGCCTGACGCTCAAACGGATGGCGGCGATAGGCCGCGAGCCCCGCCACCAATGCGCGATCGGCGCGCAGCAACCGGTTCAGAACCGCGCCGCGAAACGCCTCAGGCGCGTGGCCGGCGCTGGCGAGGGCGGCGCTGATTCGCGCGGCTTCCGCCTGCCCCGCTTTCGAGATCGGCCAAGCGCCGTTCCAGGGTGGCGATGCGTTCGGCCATGGCATCCCGGGCAGCGCCCCCGCTGCCGCCATGGCCCGGATCCCCGCCAGCCCCAGATGGAGCGGCAGCGGGCGCGGGCCGCGGCGGCGAAGCGGCGCTGTCATGCTGGGAAGCACCTGGCGCAAAAGGCTTGCTGAACTGGGCGGCGGCGCGGAACCAGGCGGCGCCGAGGGAGGCAAAGGCCGCCCATCTTTCGGCCAATTCCGGATCGGCGGCGAGCCCGGCCACCTCGCTCTGCCAGAGCGCGATCCAGTCTTCCGCAAGCTTTTCGAGATCCTCGGGGCCAGCCATCCCTCAGGCTTATAGCGGCATCCGCCCCGGCGCGATATGACCCGATGGGCGCGTTTTTGCACTGCAACAGGCTTTCGCTTTGCGTTATGTAACGTGCTAGGTCCAATCCAGAACCGAAGAAGCCGAGGCAAGCACCCATGTCTGGTCGTCAATCCCCTGAACCCGGCGAGCAGAAGGCGCTGCCCCCGATTGTTGTCAAGAAATACGCGAATCGGCGGCTCTACAACACTGAAACCTCATCCTATGTCACTTTGGATGATCTGGCCGCCATGGTCCGCGATGGGCGGGATTTCGTGGTCTATGACGCCAAATCCGGTGAAGACCTGACCCGCAGCGTGCTGACGCAGATCATCGTGGAACAGGAAGGCAAGGGCCAGAATATGCTGCCCACTTCGGTCCTTCGGCAATTGATCGGGCTTTACGGCGATAATCTTCAATCGCTGGTGCCGCGCTATCTGGAAGCGGCCATGGCGTCCTTTTCGCAACAACAGGAACAGATGCGCGATACGCTGACCAAGACCATGGGCGGCTTCATGCCTTTTCCGGCGGGCGTTCCGAATATCCAGGAAGTGGGCAAGCAGAATATCGCCATGATGGAACGCGCGATGAGCCTGTTTACCCCTTTCGCGCGACGCGAGGAAAACGCCCCGAGCGATGAAACCGAGGCGTTAAAGAAAGAAATTGAGACACTGCGCAGTGAATTGGCGGCGCTGAAATCACGCAGCAAAGGCTGAGTGCGTTGAATTTTTGAGCTACTTATTCACCGGTTGATCACCAATACTGCGCATAATCCGGACTCAGTAGGGGGCATGATGCCCCGCTGAGGAATCGGGTTGATGGACAGCATCGTCGAAATGGCAGAATCCTTCCGGCAGGGTGAGACCGGGATCGCCGAAGTGGTCTCCACCCAAAGGGCCAATGCAGCCGATAAGCATGTGGGGGCGCGCATTCGCGAAAGGCGCACCATGCTTGGCCTGTCGCAGCAGCAATTGGCCAAGATGATCGGCGTGACCTATCAGCAGGCGCATAAGTATGAACGCGGGTTGAACCGCATCTCCGCTGGCCGGCTTTACGGCATTGCGCAGGTACTGGGCGTGCCGATTTCCTGGTTCTTTGAAGGGCTGAAAGCCGAAAGCGTTGACCCTTCCATGTCTCAGCGCCAGCGCATGTGCCTGGAACTCGCGCGCAATTTCGCGCTGATTGACAATGACAAGCACCAGGAAGCGCTGAGCCAGATGGCACGCGCCCTGGCCGCCCAGGCCCAAGCCGTGGCGCGGAGTGGCGTGGCAGGCGAATAGCCTCGCTTTCACCCTGCGGCTGATTCCATCAGCCCCCAAACCCGGCTAGGTTCGGGCGATGGACGAATCCCGGCCAAACAACATCCCCGAATATGGCGTCGCCGATCTGGCCGGCGCCATTCGCCGCACGCTGGAAGGCGCTTTTGGGCGGCTTCGCCTGCGCGGCGAAATCACTGAAATGAAGCGCTATCCTTCCGGGCACATCTATTTGTCGCTGAAGGATCAGGAAGCGAAGATCGAAGCCGTTATCTGGAAGGGGTCGCTCCGCAATATCGGCACCATGCCGGAAAATGGCGTGGAGATGATCGCGACGGGCCGGATTTCCACCTATGCGGATCGGTCAAAATACCAGCTGGTGATTGAAAGGCTGGAATATGCCGGCGAGGGCGCCTTGCTGGCGCGGATTGAAGCGCTGCGCAAACGCCTTTTGGAAGAAGGGCTGTTTGATGAGGCCCGCAAGCGCCCCTTGCCCGTTTTGCCGCGCGTGATTGGCGTAATCACCAGCGAAAAAGGCGCGGTCATTCAGGATATCCGCACCACCATCGCGCGGCGTTTTCCGCGCCATATCCTGTTATGGCCGGTCGCGGTGCAGGGCCAGGGCGCGGCGGAACAGATTGCCGCCGCCATCAGGGGTTTTTCTGCGCTGCCCGCGGGCGGCGCCGTGCCGCGCCCTGATGTGCTGATTGTGGCGCGCGGCGGCGGCAGCCTGGAAGATTTGATGGCCTTCAATGAGGAAATCGTCATCCGCGCCGCGGCTGAAAGCACCATTCCGCTGATTTCCGCCGTTGGCCATGAAACCGATACCACGCTGATTGATTACGCATCAGACCGCCGCGCGCCGACGCCGACCGCTGCCGCCGAGCTTGCCGTGCCGGCGCGGGCGGAGCTTTCCGCCGCGCTGATGCAAACCGGTGCGCGGCTTGGGCAGGCGGCGGCGGGTTTGGTGAATGCCGCGCGGCTTCGGCTGCTGCGTGCTGAACGTGGCCTGCCGGATGTGCCGGCGCGGCTCGCGCAATCGCGGCAACGCTTGGATGATTGGGGCGAAAGATTGCCGCGTGCTGCTGGCGCCAGCCTGGCTGCGCGGGCGCAACGGCTTGGTGGCCTTCGTATTCCCCATCCGCGAGAAGGCATTCTGGCGCGCCGGGCGGCTGTTGAAGCGCAGGGCCTTCGCCTTGGCAGCGCCTGGGCGCGGCGGCGCGATGGGCTGGCGGCAGCCCCCGGCCTTTCGCGGCTGTCGGCGGCGCCGGTGCTGGCGACGCTGCGGCAGCGGCGGACCCAATTGGAAGGGCTGGCCGCGCGGCTGGAAAGCGCTTCCTATACCTCGGTCCTCGCGCGCGGTTTTGCCTTGGTGCGCGATGCCAAGGGCGCGCCGGTGGTGGCGGCGGGTGCGATCTCCCCCAGCCAGGCCTTGCGCCTGACCTTCGCCGATGGCGAAGTGGGCGTCAGTGCCGATGGTACGCGCCAAGGACGCCTTTTGTGATGAATGCCCTGCCCCGCCGCCTGCTATTCGCAGCACCCGCCTTGCTGCTGGCAGCGCCGGCCCGGGCTGTCACCTTGAATGAGGCCGCGCTGACCCAGGGCGGCTTTGTGCTTGGCCGCGCCGCGCCGGGGACCAGGCTGGCGCTGGATGGCCGCGCGGTCAGGGTCTCGCCATCGGGGGATTTCGCCTTTGGCTTTGGCCGCGATCATGCCGCCCAGGCGCGGCTGCTGATCACGGCCCCCAGCGGCGCGGCAGAAACCCGCGTGTTGAACATCGCCAAGCGCGAATGGCCGACTGAGCGCATTTCCGGCCTGCCCCCGGCGCAGGTGACGCCGGATGCCGAAACCCTGGCCCGTATCGCCCGCGAAAGGGAGAAGCTAGCGGCGGTGCGAGCGATTGAAACCGCCCTTACCGCCTTTGCCGAGGGTTTTATCCGCCCCGCCCCCGGCCGGATTTCAGGCGTTTTCGGCAGCCAAAGGATTTTGAACGGCCAACCGCGCCAGCCCCATTACGGGCTGGATTTCGCTGCCCCCACCGGGACGCCGGTGCTGGCCAGCGCCGCCGGGCGGGTGACTTTGGCCGATGAATTCCATTTCTTTGGCAAATTAATTGTGCTGGATCACGGCCATGGGGTGAATTCGCTTTACGCCCATTTGTCCGAGATCTCGGTGCGGGAGGGTGAGAGTATCGCCAAGGCGCAAAGGATCGGCGCCATCGGCATGACCGGCCGCGTCACCGGGCCGCATTTGCATTTCAGCCTATCCTGGTTCCTGCAATGGCTGGACCCGCAGCCGGTGGTGCTGCCCGCCTGAAGTTGCGTCCGGCAGGGGTGGGCGGCATAATACTCTAAAGCAAACTTTAAATTCAGGATTTTCGGGAATGCAGGGCATGCCGCAGATCATCAGCCTGGTGCCGCAGACCGGTCTGCAATTCATCGATATCCGGTTCAACCTGGACCGCCTGCCGCGCGCGCCGCGTTCCTTTTGGGAACAGCCGCTGCCGCCGGGTGCCGATCCGGCGAGCGGCGGATTGGTTAATCTACGGCGTCTCGCGGAAAGCGGCGAAGGCGCGCTCTTGGACCCGATCAGTGGCCGCAGCCCGCCGGATGAGGAAATCTATCAAATCGGCCGCGCTCAGGCCTTGGAATTCATCCTGGGGCGCTGGCTACCGCTGCCCTATTTCCGGGTGGCTGCGGTGGGTGCCTCGGGCCAGGAAGTCTATGACAAGGGGCCGACTAATTGGGCGCGTATTCGCGTCTCGGCGCTTTCGGCACCTGATGAGGAAGGCCATACGCATCACGCCGTGCTGGCCTTCGATACGGCGTTGCGCGCGCGCGAAGAAGGCCGCCCCTATACGGCGATTTCGCCGACCGATAGCGAACGCGCCGGGGAATTCACCTTTGTGTCGGATCGGGAACAGACAAGCTGGTTCATGAATGAACCCTGGCTGATCCAGTGGCTTGAGGAAGTCTTGCAGGAAATGCGCGCCGCAACTGGCCGGCGCCCGCGCCCTGAGGATGATCAGCGCGCCTGCGAACATTGGGCGCGCTACATCACGCTGCTGGAATTGCTGACCGAAGCGCACATCCTGCCGCGCGTGAAGCTGGTGGATGTTGTTTCCAACAGCAAATCCTATGAACCGATCAATGTTGATTTGGTGCTGGATATTGGCAATGCGCGCACCTGCGGCATTCTGGTGGAAGATGAACGCGACAGCCGGCTTAATCTGAACAACAGCTATCCCCTGAAGCTGCGTGACTTGAGTGCGCCTGAATTAGGCTATGCCTTTCCCTTTGAAAGCCGCGTGGAATTTGCGCGTGCGAGTTTCGGCAAGGATGCGCTGAGCCGCCGTTCCGGCCGCGGCAATGCCTTTCAATGGCTGAGCCCGGTGCGCATCGGCCCCGAAGCCGTGCGCCTTTCTGCGGCTGCGCGCGGCAATGAAGGGGCAACGGGCCTGTCTTCGCCCAAGCGCTATCTTTGGGATGAAAGGGCAACGACTCAGGTCTGGCGCTTCAATGGCATGGCCGCTGATGGCGTGACCACCGAACCGCCCGTCAGTGGCAGCTTCATGGCCTGGGTGACAGAAGAAGGCGAAGTGCTGCGCGCCAAGCCGCGCGGTCGTGGCGGTGCGCCGCGCCAACCCGCCGTGCGTGCGCGTTTCAGCCGTTCATCGCTGATGAGCTTCCTGCTCGCGGAAATCCTGTTGCAGGCGCTGTCGCAAATCAATTCGGTGGAAACCCGCTATGCGCGTAGCTTCCCCGATGTGCCGCGCCGGCTGCGGCGCATTTTGCTGACCATGCCGCCGGCCATGGCGCTCGCGGAACAGCGCATTTTCCGCCATCGTGCCGAAGCCGCCGTGCGGCTGGCCTGGGATATGATGGGCTGGGGCAATGCCGCCCCTGGCGCCGCAGCACCACCGCCAGAACCGCGCATCATCGCCAACCTTGATGAGGCGACGGCGACGCAGCTGGTGTTCCTTTACACCGAAGCAAGCCAGCGTTTGCGTGGCGATCCCGCGAGCTTCTTCGCGCTGACGGGGCGCGCGCGCGAAGCCTATGGCAAGGCGCCGTCGCTCCGCGTGGCCAGCATTGATATTGGCGGCGGCACCACGGATTTGATGATCTGCACCTATTCCGCCGAAGCCGGGCAGGAAATCGCACCGCATCAGAATTTCCGTGAGGGCTTCCGCATTGCGGGCGATGAGGTGCTGCAGGAGGTGATTCAAAGCATCGTCCTCCCACAGCTTGAAGAAAGCCTGCGCGTGGCCGGTGCGCGTGACCCGAAGGCGTTGCTGCGTGAGGTGCTCGGCGGTGATCGCGGAGCGCAAAGCGAATTGGAACGGCATTTGCGCCGACAATTCGTGACCCAAGTACTGGAACCGACCGGGCTTGCGATATTGCATGGCTACGAAAAGATCGACGAACGCGCGAGTGGTGAATTCCTGCGTGACAAACTTGCCACCATCCTTCACGGGCGCGACGTCGCCGCGCCCTTGCGCTATTTCGAACAACAGGCCGCGCGCGCCGGTGCTGCTGGGTATCATTTGCTGGAAGCGGAAATGGCGGCTTCGGCGGGCAGTGTGGATGCCATTGTGCAGGCAGCGCTTGGCCAGGTGATCGCTGATCTCTGCGAAGTGGTCTATTCCTTTGATTGCGATTGGCTGCTGCTGTCCGGCAGGCCATCCAGGCTGCGCGCGATATTTGACATGGTGCTGGCGAAGATGCCCGTGCCGCCGCATCGCATTGTCGGCATGCATCGATATCGTGCCGGAAGCTGGTATCCTTTCCGCGATGCCGCAGGGCGCGTGGATGATCCAAAAACCACAGCGGCGGTCGGTGCCATGCTCTGCGCCGTGGCGGAAGGACGCTTGGAAAGCTTCCTGATGCGGACTAGCCGGCTTGCGATGCGCTCAACCGCCAAATACCTCGGCCGCATGGAAATTTCAGGGCAGATCCTACGGCAAAATGTGTTGCTGCAGGACCCGGATGCGGCGCTGTCCAAGCCGCCGGGTGCTTCTCAGGATGTGAAATTCACCATGGAATTCCGCGCGCCGGTCTTTCTTGGTTTTCGCCAATTGGATTTGGAACGCTGGACCGCGAGCCGCCTTTACATTCTGGAATACGCCAATCCCGATAACGTGCCGCGCCTCAAACTGCCGCTGAAGCTTTCCATCCAGCGTGCGGAAATAGACCCCGAAAGCACGGATGCAGAAGAATTGCGGGAGGATTTCACCATCGACGAAATCTTGGATGCCGAGGGCGATCCGCAGCATCGCGGCATCGTGCGCCTGCGCCTGCAAACCGAACGCAGTGAAGCGGGTTATTGGCGCGATACCGGCGCGCTTTCGGTACCGTGAGGATCAGGCCATGACAACACCGAATGCCGAAAACGAGGCTCTGGCGCAAAGCTGCGATGCGGTGGCCGATGCCGCGCAGGGTGCGATTGAATGGATTGCTGGCGCAGGCGACATCGTGCGGGAAGAAGGCCCTGCCTTGGCGCGCGATTTTCGCCGTGAAGGCTTGCGCGCGCGCAAGCTTGCCAATGCTGCGCGCCGGCCAATGTGCGTTTCCGTCTTTGGCCCAAGCCAACAGGGAAAAAGCTATCTGATCGCCTCCTTAGCGCGGAAGGAAGGCAAGCCCACCACGATCCGCTTTGGGGAGGAGCTGCGCGGCTTCAACCGCGACATCAACCCCGATGGCGGCAAGGAATCAACCGGCCTCGTGACGCGCTTCACGACGCGCCCGGTGACCGGCCTGCCTGGCATGCCTGTGGTCTGCCGCATGCTGTCCGAAACGGACATCGTGAAAATCATGGCCAATGCCTTCATGGAGGATTTTGACCGTGACACGGTGATCCCGCTTGACGGCAGCGTGATCGAAGCAAGCCTGGCAAAAGCCCGCGCGAAGGCCGCGCCGGCGGTTCTAGGCCGACTGAATGAAGATGATATCTATGATCTATTCGAGTATTTCGAACGCTATTTCCTGAACCATCCGACGCATCTGGCGCTGAAGCCCGGCGCCTGGCGCGAAATTGAAAGTCTCGCACCACGCCTCGCCATTGCCGATCGGGTGGAGCTTTACGGCCTGCTTTGGAACAATACGCCAACCATGACGGCGACTGCGCTGAAATTGGTTCAGGCGCTGGCGCAGCTCGATTTTCCGGAAGAAGCTTGCTGCCCGATGCTGGCAGTGGAGCCCAAGGCGCAAAGCATTATTGATGTCGAGACCATGTCCCATCTTGGCAAAGGTGATGGTGATCCCGTGCCGGTGGCGACCCGCGCCGGGCGCCGCGCGGAATTGCCGCGCGCGGTGCTGACCGCCGTTGTTGCCGAATTGCAGTTGCAATTGGAAGACAAGCCCTTCGATTTCTTTGACTATACGGATCTGCTCGATTTTCCCGGTGCGCGCGGGCGCGAAAAATACAACGCCGCCAAGGCCGAGGAAGTGGCGCAAAGCGATCTTTTCATGCTGCTCCGGCGCGGCAAGGTTGCCTATCTTTATCAGCGCTATCTGGCGGAACAGGAACTGACTTCCATGCTGCTTTGCCTGAAGCACAGCAACCAGGAAGTCCGCACTGTGCCCGCCATGGTGCGGAATTGGATTGATGGCACGCATGGCGCCACGCCAGAGGCGCGAAAGGGCCAGGATGTCGCCTTGTTTCTGGTGCTGACCATGTTCGACATGGAATTTGAGATCAAAGGCGGCGCCGAAGACAATGTGGAACGCTGGTCCACACGATTGAAGACGACGATTTTCGAATTCCTGGGTCTGGGCCATGATTGGCCATCGGAATGGGTGCCGGGGCAGCCCTTCAACAATACGTTTTGGCTGCGCAACCCTGAAGTGCTCAACAAGGGGCTTTTGGATTATGACGCCAATGATCGAGAAGCGAGTTTCCGCGATCCGGCCCGGGTCGCACAATTGAAGGCGAATTTCCTCGCCAATCCAGATGTGCAAAAGCATTTTGCCGATCCGGAACGCGCCTGGGAAGCGGGCATGGCACTGAATGACGGCGGCATTGGCTATCTTTCCGAAAAGCTCCGCCCGGTCTGTAATCCTGCGCTGAAGCGACGCCAGGTGCAGGGGCAGCTTGGTGATCTGGCCAAGCGCATGGCGGGACGGCTGGAAGGCTATCATGTCTCCGGTGATCTGGATGCGGAACTGGCCAAACGCCGGGCTGAGGCGCGGCTGGTCGGGCGGCAATTGCTCGCTTGTGCGGAAGCTCAGGCTTTTGGGTTGTTGCTGCGCGAATTGCAGGTGCAGGGCGAAACCTTGGCCGAGCTGTTCCGCCGCCAGCAATTGGCTGCTGCCGAGACACCTTCTGCGGTGACCGCGCCTGTTGGACGCAAGACCAGCGCGCGGGAATTGCGGGGCGAATTCGAAGCGCTGTTTGAAGATGATCCCGCGCCCGCTGCCCCGGTCGAGGAAGCCGAAGAAGGCCCGCGGGATCAGGCGGATCTTTTCGCTGAAGCGGCCGTGGCGGAATGGTTGCAGAATATGCACCGCTTCGCCGCGCGCAATGACAGCCCTGAATTATTCCGCATGGACCGCGAAGCGATTGCGACATTGGTTGCGCAGCTTGCCGCCGCGGCACGCCGCCTGAAGCTGCGCGAAAACATCGCAACGCGCATGCGAACCGAGGCTGCCTATAATGAATCCATGGCCAATCGGCTGCTGAAACCGGTGATGATTGCCGAACGCGCGATCAATGATTTCGTCACCTTGATGGGCTTTGACAGGATGCCGGTTGAAGCCCGCCCCAAGGCCGGGCGCGAAGGGCGCAGCATTTTCATCCGCCCGCCAGCGCCTGCCGATGACATGCCGCGCCTATCCGAAACACCCATCGCCTATGACGCTGCGTTTTACGTGGATTGGGCTGTCGCCTTTGTGCGGCTGGTGGAAGACAATGTGCGTGGCGCGGGTGGTGCGATGGTGGATGAAAAATCCAATGCCCGTCTGGGTAGCTTGCTGAGTGGGCTCCGAAAGGCAGCCGCCTGAGACATGAAACGCAAAGGCCGCTTTCCATGAATCTGCGTGTTGAAAATGACCGCCGCCTTTCCCTGGGCCATGCGCGCATCACCATTGCTGGCCTGCAAGTGCCGGCGGATGGCGGCTTTCGGATCGTGCGCGAAGGCTATGCGGCGGCCAATCTCGGGCGGCGTGGCTGGCAGGTGCAGGAAGAAAAACTGACCCCTGTGGAAATCCGCCAGGAAGGTGCTGACACTGTTCTGGTGCTTGGCCCAAGGCTGACGCGGCATCTGGAACCCGGCCCGCTGGTTTTTCTATTGCCTGCTGCCGGTTTGGAAACAAGCCTGTTCTGGCCTGATGATATCGACGTCTTCGACGGCGAACTACCGCCAGAACCGGTGATGCCGCGAGAGCCTGACGTGGCGCCAGGGCCGCCGCCAACGATTAGCGACCCGCCGCCGCCGCCGCCGCCACCGCCACCGCCACCGATTGGTGACCCGCTGCCAGGCCCATCCAAACTAATGCTGGCCGTCATAGGGCTAGTGCTGCTTGCCGTGATTGGCGGCGCTGCGTGGTGGTTCGCCTCCGCACCACCCGCTCCGCAACCTGAACCCATCGCAACGCCAGCACCGACGGCGCCCGCGCCACCAGCGCCAGCGCCGCCCGCGCCACCTCCGGCCCCAGTTACAGCGGAGCGGCCTTGGCTTGAACGCAGCGATGGCATGAACCTGCGCGATCTGGTGCAATCTGCCTCGGATGCTGCCGCGATCCACGCCGCTGCTCTCCGGCGTCAGGCAGCCGGGCGGCATGATGATGCGTTGGTGCTGTTTGAAGAAGCGGGCGAACGCGGCCATGCGCCAGCACTGACCGCCGTGGCGCGGTTGTATGACCCGATTGGCTTTGTCGCCGGCCGCCCCTTCCGCGCGCCTGACCCGCGTGCGGCGGCGCGCTATTATCGCGATGCGGTGCAGAAGGGCGACGCGGCTGCGCAAGCCCCACGTGCTGCGCTCAAGACTTGGCTTGAGGAGCAGGCGCGCGCAGGCAATGGCACGGCAGAAAGCGCGCTCAGGGAGTTTTGGCCATGATGTTGCGTCGCGCAGCTTTGATGCTGGCGCTTGGCCTGTTCTGCCCCGGGCCAGTGGCGGAAGTCCGCGCGCAGCAAGCAGCACGGCAACCGCTGCTGATGGAAGGCCGCAGCACGTTATTCCAGCGCGAGATCCTGCGACCCGGTGCACGCCTTGCGGAACGCCCGGACGCCAATGCGCCTTCCCAGCCCACACCCGGTTTTGGTGTTTTCTATGTCTATGAACGCCAGGGCAGCGGTGCTGATGCCTGGCTTGAAATCGGCGCAGCGCAGGACGGCCGCACGCAAGGTTGGGTGCGCGCTGAACGTACGATTGATTGGAAGCAGACCATGGTTTTGGCTTTCAACAACCCTGCAGGGCGCGACCGCGCGATGTTTTTCCGCGATGCCGAAACACCGCGTGCGCTTTGGCTGAATACGCGCGGCGGCGCGGCGGAGGCGACGCGGCTGCGCGAAGCGGCCCGCGCCAATACCGAAGGGCAGGTGATTGCGCTGGAGCCTGAGAATTTCATTGATATCACGCGGCAATTCTATCTGCTGCCCATCATCTCAGCCCAGCGTGTGGAAAATGAAGCGGCGCAGGAAGCGCGGCTGCTTGAAGTCATCTCAGCCCCTGCCCAGGCTACACCGCCGCCCACTGATCCGGATGCGCTGCGCAATTATCGTGGCGCTGTGGTTTTCGTGGTGGATACCACCATCAGCATGGGGCCTTATATCGAACGCACGCGCGAAGCGCTGAAGCGCGTGGTGGATCGCATTCGTGATAGCGCGGTGCGTGACAATTTCCGCTTTGGCATGGTGGCCTTCCGCGACTATATGGGCGGCAATCCCAGGCTTGAATATGTCACGCGCATGGTGTCCCTGCCTGATCTGGCCGAGGCTTCGGATGCGATTCTGCCGAGGCTTTCGCAACTGGCCGAAGCCCGCGAAAGCAATGAAGGCTTTGATAAGGATTCCCTCGCTGGTATCAAGCTCGCCTTGGATGAGGTGCCCTGGCAGCAATATGGTGGGCGCTTCATCGTTCTGGTGACGGATGCCGGCGCGCGCGATGCCAAGGACCCGCGCGGGCAGACGCAAATGGGCCCGGAAGAAATGCGCCTATTGGCGCAGTCGGAGGCAAAGCAGGTTGCGATCTACGCCATCCATTTGAAAACACCGGAAGGGCGCGACAACTATGCGCGCGCTGAACGGCAATATCGTGAACTCACGCGCTTTGGCGCGGCGGGGGAACTCTATTACCCGATCAATGAAGGCAACTTGAACCAATTCGGACAGACTGTGGATGCGCTGACAGATGCGCTGTTGGCGCAAGTCGCCGCTGCCGTCGGGCGACCCATTGCGGGCATCCGCGCGCCGCAGAGCGCGGCGGAACGGCGTATTTCCGAGCAGGATGCCGCCGCGATCCATGCTGCTGCTCTCCGGCGTCAGGCCGCCGGGCGGCATGATGATGCGCTGGTCTTGTTCGAAGAAGCTGGCGAACGCGGCCATGCGCCGGCGCTGACCGCTGTCGCGCGGTTGTATGACCCGATTGGCTTTGTCGCCGGTCGCCCCTTCCGCGCGCCTGACCCGCGTGCGGCGGCGCGCTATTACCGTGATGCGGTGCAGAGGGGTGATGCAGCCGCGGAAGCGCCGCGCGCCGCGCTCAAGACTTGGCTGGAAGAACAGGCGCGTGCGGGTAATGGCTCGGCAGAAACCACACTCAGGGAGTTTTGGCCATGATGTTGCGTCGCGCAGCTTTGATGCTGGTGCTTGGCCTGTTCTGCATCGGGCCAGTCGCGAAAGCCAGCGCGCAGCAAGCGGTGCGGCAGCCTCTGCTAATGGAGGGGCGCGCAACGCTATTCCAACGCGTGATCCTGCGACCCGGTGCACGCCTTGCGGAACGCCCAGACGCCAATGCGCCTTCCCAGCCCACGCCTGGCTTTGGGGTTTTCTATGTCTATGCACGCCAGGGCAGCGGTGCTGATGCCTGGCTTGAAATTGGCGCAGCGCAGGATGGCCGCACGCAAGGTTGGGTGCGCGCTGAGCGCACGATTGATTGGAAGCAGACCATGGTACTGGCTTTCAACAACCCAGCCGGCCGCGAACGCGCCATGTTCTTTCGCGATGCCGAAACACCGCGCGCGCTTTGGCTGAATACGCGCGGCGGCGCGGCCGAGGCGACACGGCTGCGCGAAGCGGCCCGCGCCAATACCGAAGGGCCGGTGATTGCGCTGGAGCCTGAGAATTTCATTGATATCACAAGGCAATTCTATCTGCTACCGATCATCTCGGCCCAGCGTGTGGAAAATGAAGCGGCGCAGGAAGCGCGGCTGCTGGAAGTGATCTCAGCCCCTGCCCAGGCTACACCGCCGCCCGCTGATCCGGATGCGCTCCGCAATTATCGCGGTGCGGTGGTTTTCGTGGTGGATACCACCATCAGCATGGGGCCTTATATCGAACGCACGCGTGAAGCGCTGAAGCGCGTGGTGGATCGCATTCGCGATACCGCCGTGCGTGACAATTTCCGCTTCGGCATGGTGGCCTTCCGCGATCATATGGGCGGCAATCCCAGGCTTGAATATGTCACGCGCATGGTCTCTCTGCCCGATCTGGCCGAGGCTTCGGATGCGATCCTGCCGCGCCTCTCCCAATTGGCCGAAGCGCGTGAGAGCAATGAGGGCTTTGATGAGGATTCCCTTGCCGGCATCAAGCTAGCCTTGGATGAAGTGCCCTGGCAGCAATATGGCGGGCGCTTTGTCATCCTAGTGACCGATGCCGGCGCGCGCGATGCCAAGGACCCGCGCAGTCAGACGCAAATGGGTCCGGAAGAAATGCGCCTATTGGCGCAATCCGAGGCAAAGCAGGTTGCGATCTACGCCATCCATCTGAAAACACCGGAAGGACGCAACAACCACGCCCGCGCTGAGCGGCAATACCGCGAATTGACGCGCCGTGGTGCGGCCGGGGAGCTCTATTACCCGATCAATGAGGGCAATCTGGGCCAATTCGGCCAGACCGTTGATGCGGTGACCGATGCGCTGCTGGCGCAAGTGGCCGCCACAGTTGGGCGGCCCATTGCCGGTATCCGCGCGCCGCAAACTGCAGCGGAACGGCGTATTTTCGAACAGGCGGAAATTGTCGGCACTGCCATGCGGCTTTCCTATCTGGGACGCGAAAGGCAGCAGGCCGCGCCCGATGTGGTGCGCAGCTTTGTGCTGGATCAGGAATTGAACCCGGCCGATCCGCGGCCGGAAAGGCGGCCTTTGGATGTGCGCGTGTTGCTCACGCGCAATCAGCTTTCTGATCTGGCGACGACCTTGCGCAATATCATCCAGGCACAAGCGGCGGAGCGGCTTTCACCTGAAAGCTTTTTTGAACGCGTGCGTGCTGCCGCGGCCGCCACCGCGCGCGACCCGCGCCGCATGGCCGAATTCCAACGCCTAGGCGGCGCCTTTGGCGAATTCCTCCAGGACCTGCCCTACCAAAGCCAGATCATGGAAGTCACGCGGGAAGATTGGATCAACTGGGGGTCTGGGCGGCGCACTGAAATCGTCAATGCGCTGGAAGCGAAGCTGCGCCTTTATGAGGAATTCAATCGCCAACCATCGCTTTGGGTCAGCTTCGATGGCGGGCGTAATCCCGGTGAGGCGATGTATCCCGTGCCATTGGATGCGCTGCCCTGAAGCCGTGCATGAACCGACCCGCACCGACCCTGCTGCTGCAAGATGTGATCATCCGCCATCAGGCTCCAGGTGGTGCGCTTGGCTTTGAATTGACCATCGAGGCATTTTCGATCGCGCGTGGTGAGGCCGTGGCGCTGACCGGCCCCTCCGGTTCGGGCAAATCCACCTTGCTTGATCTGCTGGCCTTGGCGCGGCGCCCGGCGAGTGCTGCGCAATTTCTCCTGACGCCGCGTGATGGCAAGGCCATAGACCTTGCCGCGCTGTGGCGCGCCCGTGACGAAAGCCGCATGACCGCCATTCGTGCCGCCCATTTCGGCTATATCCTGCAAACAGGTGGGCTGCTGCCGTTTCTTTCTGTTCGGCGCAATATCGCTCTCAGCCAGGCAGTGCTCGGCCAGCCTGATCCCGCGCATATCGAAGCCTTGGCGGCGCGGCTTGAAATTGCGTCTTTGCTGGACCGCATGCCAGCCTCGCTTTCTGTTGGGCAAAGGCAGCGTGTCGCGATTGCCCGCGCCTTGGCGCATCGCCCGGAAATCCTGCTGGCAGATGAACCAACCGCGAGTGTGCATCCCGCCCTGGCCGATACGGTAATGGCCCTGCTGGTGGAACAGGCGCGTGAACAGGATACGGCGCTGATCCTGGCGACGCATGATCCAGATCGTGCCGTGCGTCATGGTTTTGCGCTGCTGCCAATCCGCACGGAAGCCAACCAAGGCACAGGGCGTTCCTGGCTTGGCCGCGCCAGCATGGGCGCGCCGGCGTGAGTAGAAGCCCTTCTCACACCGGGCTGCTGTGGGGGCTTTCGCTGCGTGATCTTTTGCATGAACGCACGCTCGCACTTTGTTCGCTGATTGGGCTGGCGGCAGTGCTGGCGCCGCTGATTGTGCTGTTTGGCTTGAAGCAGGGCGTGATTGATGGGCTGCGGGCGGAGCTGATTGATAATCCGCGCAGCCGCATGGTCGTAAATGCCGCCAATCGCAATTTCGATGCGGCGTTCCTCACACGCCTTGCCGCGCGGCCTGATATCGCCTTTGTCATCCCGCGCATCCGCAGCCTGAATACCGAAGCACGGTTTGAAAACCCGGCGCGCCCCGGCACGGTGCTACGTGCGGAATTGCTCGCCACCGCCGCGGGTGATCCCTTGCTGCATGGCCTGCCGAGCATTACGCCGAATCAAATCATCCCAAGCGCTTCCTTCGCGGCAAGGCTCGATCTGCGACCAGGCATGCAGGTGACGTTACGCGCCATTCGCGGTGATGCCGGCGCGCGTGAGGTATTGAATCTCACGGTAACTGTCGCTGCCATCGCACCGCCAAGCGCCTTCGGGCGGGATGGTGTCTTTGTGGACCTCAAGACACTGTTATTGGTGGATGGCTTCACCGATGGCGCGCTGCCAGCCACAGCAACTCCCGCCGATATCTCGGCTGATCCCACGCGCATCTATGCCGGCTTTCGCGCCCATGCGCGGCGGTTGGAAGATGTGACGCGCATTGACCATGATCTGCGGCGCGAGGGCGTGGATGTTGAAACGCTCGCGGAACAGGTGGCAGGCTTGCTTAGCCTTGATCGTAGTCTCACGCTGCTATTCGCCTTGCTCGCGGGCTTGGGTGGCGTTGGGTATCTCGTGTCACTTGGGGTTGGGCTTTATGCCAATGTGGAACGCAAACAACGCGATCTCTCGCTATTGCGCCTGATCGGGCTTTCGCGCCGCGATCTGGTGGTTTTTCCGCTATTGCAGGCGCTTATCATTGCGGCCGCTGGCGCAGCCTTGGCGGGCCTGCTGGCGCTTACGGTGGCCGGGGTGGTGAACCGCCTGCCACTGGCCGGCGCAAATGCTGCTGGCGCGCGTGCCATTTGCGCCATTGCGGCGGAACATCTTGTGCTGGCCCTGCTGGTCAGTCTTTTGGGCGCGGCGCTGTCAGCCGCTTTTGCCGGCTATCGCGCTGCCCGCATCGAACCTGCGGAGGGGCTTCGCGATGCGTAAGCTATTCATCGCCTTGATCGCCATGGCGGCAAGCTTGCCTCAGGCAGCGCAAGCGCAGGAAAGATGGGCGACGGAATTCTGGAATCCAAAACCTCAACCCGATGATCTGATCCTGCCCATGCCTTGCGGCGCCGCGATGGTGTTCCGCCCAGTGCCGACACCGCTTGGGCAGGGCTTGCTCGCGGATCGGCCCGCCATGTTGGGTCAGGCTGATGCCACCACGAATTACAGTGAATTCCTGCGCCAGAGCTTCATCGCCGGCCCGTTCCAAGGTGCCAATACTGCAGCACCGCCGCGCTACTATATCGGCAAATATGAAGTAACGCGCGACCAATACAGCGCCATCACCAGCGAAACCTGCCCAACCCCTGCTACGGCTGGTCGCCTGCCACAGGCGGATATCGCCTGGCATGAGGCGGTTGGCTTTACGCTACGCTATTCCGCCTGGCTGGCGCGCAATGCGCGTGATGCCTTGCCGATGCGCGATGATGCGCGCGCCTTTGTCCGCCTGCCAACCGAAGATGAATGGGAATTCGCCGCGCGCGGCGGGGCTGCGGTATCAGAAGCGGATTTCAGCGCGCGTGTATTTCCAATGCCGGAAGGCATGCAGCGCCATGTCTGGTTTCAGGGCACAAGATCCTCGGGCGGGCGGGTGCGGCCCATCGGCATGCTGGAACCAAATCCACTTGGGATTTTTGATATCCTCGGCAATGTGGCGGAATGGGTACTGGAACCCTATCGGCTCAATCGCGTTGGCCGACCGCATGGTCAGGCCGGCGGCATGGTGGCGCGCGGCGGGGATTTCCTGACGCCGGAAGATCAAATCCGCTCAAGCCTGCGCATTGAATTGCCGCCGCTTGATCGCAATGGCGAAGCGCTTCGCCTGCGCAGCCTTGGCTTTCGCCCCGTGCTTGCCTTGGTTGCGACCAGCAGCGACCAGCGCCCGGCACAATTGCGCGCCGCGTTTGAGGCTGAGGCGCAATCGCGCGGCAGCGCCAGCGAAGACCCGGCGCGGCTGTTGGAAGTGCTCAAGAATGACACGCCAGACCCGGCGCTGCGCCAGGGGATTGATCGTGTAGGCGCGGCGCTGCGCACTGCGCAGCGTGAACGCAATGATCAGGAAATGCAGACAATCAAGAGCGAGATCCGCAACGCCGCGGAGATCGGCCGGCAGTTCGTGCTCGCACAGGGTTTTGGCGAATTGCTGAGCATCTTTGCGCGCTTTCAGGCGGAAGTGGTGCAGGCACAGCGCACACTCGCTGAAGATCAAGGGCGCATTGCCGCCGCAACCCAGGCGGAAGTGCAGGCGGCGCTCCGCCGGCAACAGGAACGCACACAGCAAAACACCGATACCATGGCGCGCATTGAAGCGGCGCTGCGAGCCCAAGCGGAGCGCCAGCCTGCACGTGCTCAGGAATTGGCGGCAAGCTACATGCACGCCGTGCTTTCGGTCGGGCGCAATGCGGATCGGCTGCGCATAGCGGATGCCGCCAATGTCGTGCAGCAGGAATTGCAGGCGCAGAATAGGCAAAACATGCCGGAGCTCGCGCGTATTGCGGCGCGGCACATGGTCGCTGTCAGCAATGGCAATCCGCCCAGCCGCGAACAGGCGCTGGCCGATCTTACGGCAGTGATGCAGCCCCCGGCCTCGCCACCGCCTTCGCGGCGCTAGCCTTTGGCGCCCTGCCAAAGCAGACGTCGGCTTGGGTCATTGGTGACGCGGATCATCATCACAGCGGCAACCGCAGGGGCTTTGGCCGCACCGCTCGACACCTGACAAGCGACATCACCACCCCATCACGCGTCGCATCCTGATCGGCAGGACCCAGCATGCCTCTTTCATACCATCCGGCGGCGATCTGCGCTAAGCTTACGCTATGCAGGAAGCGCCGCGTACCATCGAAACTTCTGGCTTGGGCCAGACCAATGCCACGCAAGGCCCCCTGCTCCGCGCCCGCGCCGTCATCCTCGGCGAAAGGCTCGATCATCGCGGCCTTGGCCCCGGTGGCACCGCCATGGCGGACCCCGTACCCATCGCCGCCCCCTCCCCCATCTGCGCCTTTGCCTTCCGCTGGGGCGCGGTGGTGGTCTTCGGCGCCGATCCTGCCGAGGAAGCCGCATTACTGGCAGCGCTTACCCCGCGCATCACCAACCCCGCCGATAGCCCCGCCGAGGAAACCGCACTGATAGCGCTCGGCGCCGAACGCGACGGCGTTGATGCCGAAGGCGTAATCCAGCTTTGCAATTCAGCGCCGGAACGCCTCGCCGTCGTTGCGGATGCCTTGGCGAAAAGCGCAGCCCTCGCCCAGCAGGAAGCCCGCATTGCCGAAGCCTTGGACCGGCTGGAACCCGCCGTAGCCGATCTGCGCGCGGCAGGCCGGCTGCGCTTTTCCTCCCGCGCCTTGCATCGGCAGATTGGCCATGCGCTTTCCGCCCATAGCCGCAACCTGGCGCGGGTAGAGGCCGCAGATAAGCCCGAAGTGCTTTGGGATCATCCGGAACTGGAACGGCTCCATGCCCGGCTTTCGGATGAATATGAGCTCCGCGAAAGGGGCGCCGCGCTGGAACGCAAGCTCGGCTGGATCGGCAATACCATCCAGACGCTGCTGTCCCTGATCCAGGCGCGGCGCGCACTTGGGCTGGAAGCCGCCGTGGTGGCGCTGGTTGGGATCGAGGTCGCCTTCACGCTGTATGAACACGTGATCCGTCCACTTTGGCCCTGAAATCACCGCCCTTGGGCTGGCCTGCCGCGCGATTCCGGGCAATAAAAGCGCCGAGACAGGTCAGTCCAAGGAATCTTCAATGACGGCGAATTCGCCCGAATGGGCCCAGGCGCCCACCGCCCCGCTCAACCTCAGCCAGACCCGGCCACCGCCCCCACCCGCTTCCGTGCGCCGCTACCTCAGCCTGCCGGATTTTGAAGCGGCTGCGGCGCGCTATCTGCCGCGCAGCATAGGTGGCTTCGTCTCGGGCGCGGTTGAGACCGATGCATCGCTGCGCGACAATCGCGAAGCCTTCCAGGAATGGGGCTTTGTGCCGCGCGTGCTGCGTGACACGCGCGGGCGCAATCTGAAGACAACGCTGTTTGGCAAGGAGTATGACGCGCCCTTTGGTCTGCCGCCCATGGGCGCTTCCGCGCTTGTTGCCTATCGCGGTGATCTGGTGCTGACGCAAGCCGCCCGCGCGCGCAATGTGCCAATGATCATGAGTGCGTCTTCGCTGATCCCGCTGGAAGATGTGGCGAAGGCCAATCCGGATGCCTGGTATCAGGCCTATCTTCCTGGTGAGGCTGAACGCATCGAGCCGCTGGTGGACCGCGTGGCGGCGGCAGGCTTTAAGACCTTTGTGCTGACGGTGGATGTGCAGGTTTCATCCAACCGCGAAAACAACGTGCGCAATGGCTATTCCATTCCGCTGAAGCCCACGCCGCAATTGCTTTGGGATGGCATCACGCATCCGGGCTGGGTGTTGAACACCTTCTTCAAGACCATGCTCAAGCACGGCATGCCGCATTTTGAAAACATGGATGCCGGCCGTGGGCCACCCATCGTCTCTCGCACCCTGATGCGCGCTTTTGGCGCGCGTGATGGTCTGGCGTGGGAACATCTGGAACTGATCCGCAAGCGCTGGAAGGGCAAGCTGGTTGTGAAAGGCATCATCTCACCCGAAGATGCGCGCATGTGCCGCGATGCGGGGGCGGATGGCATCATGGTCTCCAACCATGGTGGCCGGCAATTGGATGGCACGATTTCCGGCCTGCGTAGCCTGCCTGAGATCGCCCGCGATGCCGGCGGCATGACAGTGATGTATGATGGTGGCGTGCGCCGCGGTAGTGATGTGCTGAAGGCACTGGCACTTGGTGCTTCCTTCGTCTTCGTCGGCCGCCCGATGCTTTGCGCAGCGGCAGTGGCCGGCGAAGAAGGCGTCAAGCACGCGATTGGGCTTTTGTCCGAGGAGATTGATCGCAACATGGCGATGATGGGCATTCAGAACCCATCGCAAATGTCCATGGAATATATGCGCCCGATGCGCTGAGCATGCCGCTACTGGTATGAACTGCCAGACCTTGCCCTGAAGCGCATTGCATGGATTGATGGGCATGCTCGGGAAAGGGGAAGGTCATGGCGGCATATGACTATATCATCATCGGTGCCGGTTCGGCAGGTGCAGTGGTGGCCAATCGCCTTTCGGCCGATCCGCGCAACAAGGTGCTGCTGCTGGAAGCCGGCCCGGCCAGCTATCGCTGGACCCGCATTCCCGTGGGCTATGCGCGCATGATCAATAATCCTGAGGTGAATTGGCTCTACACGTCAGAACCGGAAGCCACCACCAATGGCCGGCGCCTGCCGGTGCCGCGCGGGCGCATTCTGGGCGGTTCGAGTGCGATCAATGGCCTCGCTTTTGTGCGCGGCCAGGCGCAGGATTTCGATACCTGGGCGCAAATGGGCAATCGCGGCTGGAGCTACGCGGATGTGCTGCCCTTCTTCAAGCGGATCGAGTGCTATCAGGGCGATGGTGATGCCATCTATCGCGGCAAGGATGGCCCGCTGCGCGTCACCAATCCTGAACCGCGTGAGGCGATTTTTCAGGCGCTGATCAAGGCCGCCGGTGAAGTCGGCATTCGCCACAACCCGGATTACAATGGCGCGCGCCAGGATGGCATTGCCATGAGCCAGGCGAGCATCTCAGGCGGCCGGCGCATGAGCACGGCTGCTTGTTACCTGGACCCGATCCGTGGCCGCGCCAATCTGCATATCGAAACCGAGGCGCTGGCAGAGAGGCTGATTTTCCAAGGCCGGCGCTGCATTGGCGTACGCTACCGCAAGGGCGACCAGGCGCAGGAAGCGCGCGCGGGGCGAGAGGTCATCATCAGCGGCGGCGCAATCAATTCGCCGCAATTGCTGGAATTGTCAGGGATTGGTCAGCCCGAACGCTTGCAGGCGCTGGGCATTGAAACACTGCATGCGCTGCCCGGCGTTGGTGAGAATCTGCGCGACCATTACGCACCGCGCACACGCTGGGCCGTGGGTGCCAAGGGCTATACGCTGAATGATCGCGGGCGCGGGCTTGGCCTGGTGGGGCAGGCTTTGCGCTATGCCCTGACCGGCCAGGGCATGCTGGGTTCGGTGGCGGCCCCGATCCGCGCCTTTGTATTCTCCCGCGAAGGGCTGGAAGCGCCTGATCTTTTGCTGGGCTGGGTGCCGGCCTTCACCGAACCAGGGCGGAATGGTCCGCGCATTGCCGCGCAATCGGGCATGACCTGCTACGCCCATGTCATGCGGCCTGAAAGCAAGGGGAATATCCACATCACCCATGCCGATCCAAAGGCACCGCCCGCGATTCATTTCAATTTCCTCTCGGCACCCGTGGATGCGGCGCTGACAGTGCGCGCGATCCAAATCGCGCGATCCATCATGTATGCGCCCGCCATGGCGCCGCTACGCTTGACCGAATTGGCGCCGGGGCCTGCGCGGCAAAGCGATGCGGAAATCATCGAATGGGTGAAGCAGGTGGGGGAGACCACCTATCACCCCGTTGGCACCTGCAAAATGGGCAGCGACCCGATGGCGGTTGTGGATGCCGCGCTTCGTGTGCATGGCATTGGCGGGCTGCGCATCGCGGATGCTTCCATCATGCCGGCGCTGACTTCCGGCAATACCAATGTGCCCTGCATCATGATTGGTGAAAAAGCCGCCGACATGGTGCTGAACGATGCAAGGGCGATGGCAGCATGACATCGGATGAGGCAATAGCGGTGCAAAAGACGGTGTATGGCGTTGCGGCGATTGGTGCCGACCCGCTTGGCATCAAGCGTTACGCCTGTCGGCGTGGTGAAGAAGGTCTCTCTGCTCGATACTACCGAGAAGCCAAAGCATGAACGCAGATGGAGACAACCACCCATGAGCCTCGCCGCGCGCATCGCAACCGAAGGTGCCCGCATGGCGGAAGCCTGCACCGCCTGCGGTGCTTGCGTGCAAGCCTGCCCAATGACTCGCTTTGCCGCAGGGGTTGCGGAAGCCGATCCGGCCGAGGTTGCAACCGGGATGCGCGCCTTGCTGCGCGGTGAAGAAACATCGCCCCTTGCACTCGCCTGGATTGGCGCCTGTACGCGAAGCGCCGCTTGCAACAAAGCCTGTCCCGAAAAGCTGGATGTCGCGCTGATGATGCGCTTCGCCAGCATGCGCGCCCGCGGCGCCTTGGATGGCGTGCCGCTGGTGCCGGTGAAGACCGATAGCGGCTGGTCCGCACGCGTAAAGGGCTTTGCGCGGCTTGGCCTGACCGAACAGGAGCAAGCGGAATGGCTGTAACGCGCAACCCCTTGCCCGCAGAGCGCGCGGTATTCTGGTATGGCTGCAATCTGCTGCGCCATGGCGATATGTTGCGCCTGACCGCACGCTTCCTGCAAGCCGTTGGCGTGGATGCGGCACCACGCGGCGGGCCTTCGCATTGCTGCGGTTCAACCACGGAACATAATGCGCGCATCACGGAAGGCATGGGCCGGCGCACCGTTGCGGCCTTTCATGCGACCAGGCGCGACAAGGTGATCACCTGGTGCCCTTCCTGCCATATGAACATGGCTGATCTGATGGCGCCGGAAACACCGGCCCAATTCGAGACGGCGCATGTGACGGAGGTTCTCTGGGAACGCCGCGCTGCCTTGCAGAAACTGCTTGTGCGGCCGGTGCCGGTGCGGGTTTTGCTGCATCGCCATGCCGGGTTTCAGCCGCGCGTGGCAGTGAATGATCTGGTCCCCGGTTTGTTGCGCCTGATCCCTGGGCTGGAGTTGAAGCAGGAAGATGAAGCGCTGCCCGGCCATATGTGTTCCTCATTGACCGCCGTGCCCGGTGCCTTGGCCGCGGCGCAGGAGGCAAATCTGGCAGCCATGGCGCGGCATGGGGCGGATACGCTCTGCACCATTTTCCATTCCTGCCATCGGGAAGCCGTGGCGTTGGAACGTGGCCGCGACATCAGCGTGATGAACTGGGTGCATCTGCTGGCACGATCCGCGGGCTGGGAGTTTCGCGACGAATACAAGCATCTGCGCAATGCGGAAGACCCGCGCGCCGCCTTGGATGACGGCGCCCTGGAACGCGTGGGTGCAGATGTCTTCGCGCAATTGCTGGAACCGGAATTGCGCCGCAAGCCGGCGATTTAGGCAATGCTGATTGCCGTAGTGGGACCTTCCGGCGCGGGCAAGGATACGCTGATGGCTGGCGCGCGCTTGGCCCTGGCACAGGATGCCCGCTTTCGCTTCGTGCGCCGCGCCATCACCCGCCCCGCCGAGGCCGGTGGTGAGGATCATCAGGCGTTGACCGAAGCTGATTTCATCGCACGGCGCGATGCCGGCGGCTTCGCGTTGAACTGGCAAGCGCATGGGCTGCATTACGGCATCCCGCGCGACATTGAAGCAGATATGGCGGCACGACGCGTGGTGATTGCCAATCTTTCGCGTGCAGTACTGCCAGAAGCAAATGCACGCTATCACCTGCGCGTCCTGGATATCTCTGCACCAATCGAGGTTCTGGCCGCGCGCCTTGCCGCGCGGGGCCGCGAAACAGCCGCCGATATCGCCGCGCGCTTGGCGCGTGAGGTCGCATTACCGGATGGGCTGGATATTGAGCGCGTGATGAATGATGCCGATGTCGCTTCAGGTGTGGCGCGCGTGCTGGCCGCGCTCAACCGCGCAGCGTCAGACGCTCAAGGATTGTGAAGGGCGCGCCCGGCGCGGCTTGCGCGAAAACACAGATATCCGCAACGCTGCGGGCCAAGCCCGGCGCATCGCCCAGCGCTTCCGTGACCGCAGGCAGGATGATGGTTTTTTCAGCCGGCGTCAGGCGCCGCGTCAGCGTCATGTGAAAGCGCCATTCAGCAAAAACGTAAGGATAGCCCCAGGCTGCAAGGTATTCGCGTTGAAGCAGGCCGAGATTTTCCGGCTTGCGGCGTACAATCTCAGCCTCGGTCGGGGGCGCGCGATGCGCATCCAGTGCCATGACACATCCATCGGCAAGGGCGTGCAGTGCTGGGCAGGGCCTGGCCTCGCGCAGTGCCAGGAAGCCATCCAGATCAGTGACGTGCAGCGGCGGAAGGGTAAAGGGCGCAGTGCGTGCGGCAAAATCCCGCGCCGATTGCAGCGCTGCCTGTACATCACCTTGCTGGCGAAACGGTGGCTTCAGTGTGGCGTGAAAGCCATAGCCGCGCGCATCGGCGGTGATTTCCGCAATATCAGCGCCAGCGACAGGTTTTTGTGGCAGGGCTGCCCCGCTTACAGCATCGCGCCCCAACCAGGCCGAGGCGCGTTGATGCAAGGGATCATGCGCCTCAGGTGCGTAGTAAAGCGCAATGCGGTAGGGCGTCACGCAATCCGTTCCCCCGCGCGCCAAACCCCGCGCACAAGCGGCATATCGCCAAGGCTGCGCACCCGCACCAGATCCGCCTTAAGGCCAGGCGCGAGCCGCCCACGATCCGTCAGCCGAGCCATGCGCGCTGGCGCATCCGTTACCATGGCAATCGCTTGCGGCAGGGTAATCCCGCCCGCCTCAACCGCGCGCCAGGCGGCTTCCAGCATGGAAGCGGGCACGTAATCTGACGCGAAAGCCTGTGCCAAGCCTTCGCGCACCAGATCAGCCGCCGCGACATTGCCGGAATGGCTGCCGCCACGCACGATATTTGGCGCGCCGGCAATCACCTCCACGCGCAAATCCCGCGCGGCGCGGGCAGCTTCCATGGTGACGGGGAATTCGGAAATGGTGATTCCATCAGCCAAATTGCGCACCATTTCGGCCGGCGTGTCGTCATCATGGGATGCCAACGGCAGGTTGCGATGGCGAATACGCTCAAGCAACCAGGCGCGCTGCTTTTCCCGCAGCTCCGCACGCTGCGCAAGCAAGCTGTCAATCCGCGCCTGTACCTGTGCGTCATTCCATTGCGTCTGGCGCTTGCGCATAGCCGCATACCGCACAAGATCACGATATTGCCCAACGCCCGGTGAGTGATCCATCAGGCTGACCATCACCACACGCGGATGATCCGCCACGGGATCAAGCGCGGGCGGCATATCATGCGCGGGCAATTCGCAACGCAGATGTAAAAAATGTTCACCCTTCAACGCGCCAAGATCAGCAAGTTCATCCAGATCACGCACGCCATCCAAAAAAGTCTGGCCGCGTTCCGTATCGAAACCAAGATCACCCAGGCAAAGCGCATCCAGAATGGTGGTGACGCCAGCCGCGACACATTGCGCATCATGCGCAATCATCGCGGAACGCGACGGCCACCGCGCATTGGCGCGCGGCAGCACCTGGCGTTCCAGATTATCGGTGTGCACATCAACAATGCCGGGGATCAAATGATCTCCTTCCAAATCAAACGCACTTGCGGCTTGGCTTCGGCCGGGTTGGATATCCGCAATCAACCCATCGCGCAGCACCAGCGTGCCATCCAGTACCGTATCAGGCAGGACAACCCTGGCATTGGTCAGAATAATCTCAGCGCTCATGCGGCATCCTGAATGGGTTCAACGGTGAAAACACGATCCGCGACCGCCTCTCGCACCTCGGCATCATGGAAAATGCCGACGATGGCAGTCCTGGCCTGCTTCGCCTCATGGATGAGGCCAATCACAATGGCGCGATTGGCGGCATCAAGGCTGGCGGTGGGTTCATCAAGCAACAGCACCGGATAGCGCGGCCCAAAACCGCGCGCGAGGTTGACGCGCTGCTGTTCGCCCCCCGAAAACGTCGCCGGCGGCAGGCCGTGCAAGCGTTCTGGCAGGTTCAAGCGATCCAGCAGGGCAGAGGCGCGGGAGAGCGCATCGCCTCGCACCATGCCGCGCGCAACCATGGGTTCGGCGACAATATCGCGCGTGCTGACGCGCGGAATGACGCGGAGGAATTGGGATACATAGCCAATACTCTCCCGCCGCGCTTCGATCACCGCGCGCGGATCGGCGCTGGCAAGGTCAAGCTCTGCCCCGCGATGCGCAAGCAATATACGCCCGGTGCCAGCACCGTAATTGCCGTAAAGGCAGCGCATGAGCGTCGATTTACCCGCGCCTGAAGGCCCGGAAAGTGCGACGCATTCGCCTGCCCGCACCGCAAGATCAACACCGGCAAGCACAGGAATGCGCGTACCACCCTGCAGATGCAGCGTGAAGCTTTTGCCCAAGCCTTCGGTACGCAGAAGAATGCTCATGCTGCCAGCACCGATGATACAAGAAGCTGCGTATAAGGGTGCTGCGGATCATCCAGCACCCGATCCGTAAGGCCCTGTTCCACCACCTGCCCGCGCCGCATCACCAAAATCCGGTCTGCCAGCAAGCGCGCAGCAGCAATATCATGCGTCACGATCAGCACAGATAGCCCCAATTCTCGCACCAGCGCGCGAATCAAATCCAACAACCGCGCCTGGACAGAAACATCCAGCCCGCCTGTCGGTTCATCCATGAAAACAAGCTTCGGGCGTGTAACCAGGGTGCGCGCAATTTGCAGGCGCTGTTGCATCCCGCCCGAAAAATGCCGCGGCAGATCATCAATCCGCGCTGCATCAATTTCGACCCGCTGCAGCCAGGCCTTGGCCTCATCCCGGATATTGCCGTAATGCCGCGCGCCAAGTGCCATCAGCCTTTCACCAACATTCCCGCCCGCTGAAACACCCATGCGCAGCCCATCGCGTGGGTTCTGATGTACAAAGCCCCAATCGCTCCTCATGAGACGACGGCGCTCTGCTTCCGTCATGCCAAGCACATCACGGCCAAGGTAATGCACCGCGCCAATATCGGGTGCCATCTGCCCAGCCAGCACGCGCAGCAAGGTGGTCTTGCCCGAACCGCTTTCACCGACAATGGCGACGACTTCTCCGGCCGTGACATCAAGTGCCACATCATCCAAAGCCGCAATGGCGCCGAAGTTCAGATGCAGCCTTTGGGCTTCCAACAGCATTGTCATTCCGCAGCCGCCTTCGGCGCTTGCTGCCGTTCCTGGCAGTAATCCGTATCAGAACAGATGAAGGCGCGCCCGCCTGCATCATCTGTCACCAACTCATCCAAATAGCTGCTCGTGCTGCCACAAATCGCGCAGGCATGGGGTGCGCGTATGGGGCGGAAGGGGTGATCCTCAAAATCAAGGCTCCGCACCGGCGTATAGGGTGGCACGGCATAGATCCGTTTTTCGCGCCCTGCGCCGAAAAGCTGCAATGCAGCCATTTGATGCATCTTGGGATTGTCGAAGGCCGGGATTGGCGATGGAGACATCAGATAGCGTTCATTCACCATCACCGGGTAATCATAGGCTTTGGCGATATGGCCAAGCCGCGCAATATCCTCGTAAAGCCGCACATGCATCAGCCCGTAATCGGCCAACGCATGCAACCTTCGCGTTTCCGCCCGGCGCGGTTCCAGCTTGAACAACGGCTCGGGCTGCGGCACCTGATAGACCAGGATTTGGTTTTCCGTCAGCGGCTTTTCCGGAATGCGATGGCGCGTCTGGATAATTGTAGCCTCACCCGTTGCTTCCGTGGTCGCAACGCCGGCAACACGCGTGAAGAAACGGCGGATCGAAACCGCATTCGTCGTATCATCCGCGCCCTGATCAATCACCTTCAGCACATCGGTGGGCCCGAGGATCGAGGCCGTGACCTGAATGCCGCCCGTCCCCCAACCATAAGGCAGCGGCATTTCGCGCGCGCCAAAGGGAATCTGGTGCCCAGGGATTGCGACGGCCTTTAGGATGGCGCGGCGGATCATGCGCTTTGTCGCCTCATCCAGATAGGCGAAATTATAGCCGGCTTCGGTCATTCCGCGGCCTCCTGCTGCTCGGCCTCGGCGGCGCGGCGAATGGTGCGCAGGTTTTCAAGCTCGCTCTGGAAATCCACGTAATGCGGCAGTTTCAGATGCTCAACAAAGCCAGTCGCTTCGATATTGTCGGAATGATACAGCACGAATTCTTCCTGCTGCGCCGGCGCATCTGTATCCTCACCTAATTCGCGTGCGCGCAAGCCCCGATCCACCAGCGCCATGGCCATGGCGCGGCGCTCCCCATGGCCGAAAACCAGGCCATAGCCGCGGGTGAATTGCGCGGGTTCGGTGCGGCTCCCCTTGAATTGATTGACCATCTGGCATTCGGTGATGCCGATATCGCCGATATCAATGGCAAAGCCCAGCTCGGGCGGCGTGATTTCAACGCCGATATGCCCCACGCGAATTTCACCCACAAAGGGATGCGCATTGCCATAGCCGCGCTGCGTTGAATAACCAAGTGCCAACAAAAACCCCTCATCACCGCGCGCGAGGTTTTGCAGCCGCACTGGGCGTGGTGCGGGAAAGCTGAGCGGCTCACGCGTCAAATCACCAGGCTCATCCCCAGTCATGGCTTCACGCTGCATCAAGCCTTCACGCGCCAGGATTTCGGTCACGCGCGGCACGTCGCCCATATCCGCGGGCGCTTCCGGTGTCGCAGGTGCTTCCCGCCCTTCAGCGGCAAGCGCGAAATCAAGCAGCCGATGCGTGTAATCAAAGGTCGGTCCCAGCACCTGTCCGCCCGGCAAATCCTTATAGGTGGCGCTGATCCGCCGACGCAGCCGCATGCGGCTGGTTTCAAGCGGTAGCGAGGCACCAAAGCGCGGCAAGGTGGTACGATAGGCGCGCAACAGAAATGCCGCTTCAATCAAATCGCCCTTCGCCTGCTTGATGGCAAGCGCCGCCAGAAAGCGATCATGGCAGGACCCTTCAGCCATCACGCGATCAACCGCAAGCGCCATTTGCTGTTCAATTTGCGCGACACTGAGTTCCGGCAGCGCGGTATCGCCGCGGCGGGTTTCATCCAACCAGGCATGGGCAGCGCTGATGGCCTTTTCGCCGCCCTTGACCGCGACATACATGATCAGTCCTCCGCAATCATGACGCTACGCGGCAATGCAGCGATACTGTCGCCCGCGCAAAGCAGCATGTCCACACCGCGCGGGAAGAACGCCTGGTTCCGCGCCCATGCCGCAACGAAACCAGCGGGCGCGCCAAGCACGCGCAGGCGATGTTCGTGCTGAATGCCAGGCCCGGTCAGGCGCCAGCCATCACCCGCCACCAACCCGGCCACTTGCAGGATAAGTGTGGCGCCAAGCTGCGGGTCCTCATCCGTGCCGATATCAAGCGCATCAAGCGACGGCGCTGCACCGCATGCCACTACGAAGCGGGCCGCGCCGATATCGGGCGTGATGGGTGCGCCGCAATGAAAGCGCAGCCATTCAGCCACCGCATCGCCGGCATCCAGCCAAAGCGGCGTATCGGCATCAGCCAGGCTCAGCAAGGCTGCGCCGGCAGCAGAGCATAGCGGCGCGGGCGGCGTGATGCGCGCATCAATGCGTTGAATGCGCCCAGGCCGGCTCATCGCTTCCAGAATGGCACGGAAGCTTGCCTGCGCATCCAGAACGGGATCGGCAAAGCCGGGGGTCAAGCGTGTCATCGCATTGTCGCCATGGTGAAGAAATCAACGCGCGTCGCGGCCGCCTTGCGTGCTTCAGCCGCGCGCGTTGCCTGTTGCGCGGCGGCAAGGGGTTCGATCACGGCCCGCATCAACGCATCATGCAGCGCGGTATCCTGCAAGGCTGCATCAAGCAAGGCGGCAAGCCTGGCCTTGGCATGATCGCGCCCTGTGACATAGGCATGGCCGATATGCGAACCAAGGCGGATGGCGCAGCGCGTCACGGTCATTTCACCAAGGTTGAAGGCATCGCCATCACCGCCCGCGCGGCCACGCACCATTACCAAGCCGGTTTCCGGCGCGCGCAGCACCTCCGCTTCCGGCAGTGCTGGCAGTACCGCAAGCCCTGCGGCCAATTCGTCTGCCGAGGCACGCGCAAGCACGGCCATCCATTTCTGCCGCGCGGTCTGGGGGGAGAGGGTGTCTGTCGGGTTCATGTCACTTGTCTAGACCTATAGACAGGAAGCGCCACCCCATGCAATACGGATATGTCATGGATTTGCGCAGTCATGGTTGAAACTTTGATGACAAACCCCGCCCTGGCACGCGGGGCGGGTGTTGCGCTCTGGCGTCAGATCGCCTCGGCGCTGGAAGCCGATATCTCGGGCGGCAAGCGCCAGCCGGGCGAAAGGCTGCCGACTGAAGCGGCGCTGACTGAACGCTTCGCCGTCAACCGCCATACCGTACGCCGCGCTTTGGAAGAATTGGAAGCGCGCGGCATCATTCGCGTGGAACAGGGGCGCGGCGCCTTTGTGGCGGAAGATGTGCTGGATTATCCGCTTGGCCCGCGCACACGATTTTCGGAGATTATTCGCCGGCAAAATCGAGAAGCGGCCGGACGCATTTTGCAGATTGCGGAAATCCCGGCAGAAGCACAAGTGGCGGCAGGCTTACGCATCAGGCGGGGCAAAATGGTGCTGCGCGTGGCTCGGCTTTGCCTGGCCAATGGCCGGCCCGTGGCGCTTGGGCTGCACCACTTTCCCCTGCCGCGCTTTGCGGCCGCGGCGCAATCACTCGCGCAGCAGGCTTCCATCACTGTGGCTCTCGCGGCCTGCGGCGTGCCCGATTACCGGCGCCATTCCACGCGCATCACGGCGCGTCTGCCAAGCCCCGAAGAGGCGAAGCATCTGATGCAATCGCGTTCCCGCCCCGTGATTGTGGCGGAGGCCTTGAATACCGATCCGGAAGGCACGCCCGTGGATTGGACCCTTTCCTGTTACGCTGCCGCGCGCGTGCAATTGGTGATGGAGAGTTGAGCATGGCCTGGATCATTCAAGGCGGCCAGGTGCTGCGCGATACGGCATTGGCGAAAGATGATCTCTGCCTTGCGGATGGCGTCATCACCGAAAATCCCACGCGCGCTGCAAGACGCTTCGATGCTTCTGACCTGCTGGTTTTGCCCGGCCTGGTGGATATCCATGGCGATGCGCATGAACGGCAATTCCAGCCGCGCCCCGGCATTGGCTTTCCCGCCGCGCTCGCCTTGCGTGATTCGGCGGCGCAATTGATTTCATGCGGCATCACCACCGCCTATCTTGGCGTAACGCTTTCCTGGGAACCTGGCTTGCGCTCGCTTGATGCATGGCGTGGCATGAAGGCGGCCTTGCGGGACATGAAGGACAGTACCGCGACCGATCTTCGCGTCCATCTGCGTTTTGAGGCTGATAATCTGGATGCGCTGGATGATGCGCTGGCTGATATTGCAGCCGGCGATGTGCATTTGCTTGGCTTTAATGATCACACGCCGGCAATCGTAAAAAAACTGGATCACCCCATCGAAGTTGCGAAATACGCCGGACGCGCAGGCATGCAGGCGGATGCCTTCACGGCACTCGCGAAAACTGTCTATGCACGGCGTGATGAGGTGCCGGTGGCGCGCGCGCGCCTCGCGGAAGCTGCCGCAATAGCCGGCATTCCCATGCTGAGCCATGATGATGACAGCATTGAACGCCGTGCATTGTTCCGCGCGCATGGTGCGCAGATTTGCGAATTCCCAATGAAGGAAGAAGTGGCCGCCGAAGCCCGCGCCGCAGGCGAAGCGGTAGTGATGGGTGCGCCCAATGTGGTACGTGGCGGCAGCCATTTGGGCTGGGCATCTGCCGCACCGCTTGCGGAACGCGGTTTGGTGAATGTGCTGGCATCTGACTATTTCTGGCCTGCCATGCTGGAAGCGGCCTTCATCATGGCTCAGCGCGGCGTGCTGGATTTGCCCCGTGCCTGGGCGCTGGTTTCCGCCAATCCGGCTGAGGCTTGTGGCCTGCATGATCGCGGCCGGCTTGCGGCCGGGCTGCGCGGCGATGTGGTGGTGGTGGATGCAGCACGCCGCGCATCGGTTGCGGTATTCGCGGAAGGCCGGCTGGCCTGGTTAGCGGCGGAAGCAGCGGGACGGATGGGTTAGGCTATATTCGACGCTTTCCGTTGATGGCCGGTTTGGCAGGAAAGCTTCGACAAGCCTCGCCATCTGCGATCATGGGTGATTTCCGTTCGTTGAAGCCTCAAGCGGCATCCTATCTCACGCCTTGGCGCCGATCACCGCAATGGCTTCGATTTCAATGCGCGTCAGCGGTGTGGTGAAGCTGGCCCCACCCACACAAGTGCTGGCGGGCGGCACGGCAAGCGGCGCCAGGATGCGCCGGCGCACCGCATCAAAGCCGGCATAATCGCGCATATCCGAAAGATAGGTATTCAGCTTCAGCACATCGGCGAAACTGCCGCCTTCCTGCGCCAGGGCGCGGGTCAGGCGCGCGAAACATTCCTCGGCCTGCGCTTCCACGCCTTGCGCTTCAGCCGCACTCCCGCGCGCGGTGACACCGGAACAAAAAACCAGCTTGGCACCGCCCGGCAAAGGCAGGCTGCGCGTGGGCGCAAAGGCGGGTTTGGATGGGGCGGCTTCGGCCATGGTTCTATTCCCTGAAAACGGCACCAGCTTGCCCCGCCCTGCCCGCCCGACACAAGCTCAATAACGGCGCAGCGGCACGCGCCAAGCCATGACAGAAGCAGCGCCCACCAACACGGCGACAATGATGAAAAGGCCGCGGAAGGGCTCAGCCAAGGCAGCGCGCAATTGCGCCACGCCATCGCCGCCCAAACGCGCGCCCAAACCGCCAAGGTCGGTAACGAGTGCGGCGAAACCTTCGCTCAGTGCCGGCGTGAACAGGGCCATGGCGCCGAAAATCGCCGCCGCCGCCACCGCCGCACCAAGCGCTGCGCCGAAATTGCGTGAGAAAGCGACACCAGCCGCCGCAATGCCAAGCCGCCCCTGCCCCGCCGCCGCCTGCACCGTGGTCTGCACCACCGGATAGGATGTGCCAGACCCAAAGGTTGCCACGCCCAACAGCGCCAACATCAGCCATAGCGGCATGGCCGCTGCATAGATCGCAAGCAAGCTCCAGATCAGTGCCGCCACCGGCAGGCCGATGCTCGGCCACAGCATCGCCTGCCCGGTGCGCGCCACCATCTTGCCGGAGAAAAACGCGCCAAAGGAGGAGCCAATGGAAATCGCGAGCAGCACCAGCCCAGCCGAGGCCGGATCATAGCCGCGCACCACTTGCAGCCATAAGGGCAGGAAGGAAATCAAGCCCACCTGCGCCGCCACCACCAGGATAGAAAGCATCAACAGGCGCCAAATGCTTGCCTCGGCAAATAAGGGCAGCGGCAAAAGCGGTTCGGGTTGGCGGCGTTCAACCCGTAGCAGCGCGACACCCGCGAATAGCGCCATGGCCACCAGGCCCAGGATCAAGGGCAGATAGGCCGCATCAAAACGCCGCGCGCGATCCAGCGCGACCAAAGCCGCCCCCATGGTCAGCACAAACAGCGCAAGGCCCAGCCAATCAAAACGCCAGCGCCGCCCGGCGTGATCCGGCACAATATCGGGCAGGCGCCGCGCGATATAGGCGCAGACCAAGGGCAAGGGCAGCAGGAACCAGAAAATCCAGCGCCAGCCGAAAGCCTGGGTGATGAAGCCCCCCGCCACCGGCCCGAAGGCCGAGGCAAATCCATAAGCCCCCGCAATCCAGGCCTGGAATTTGCCGCGTTCGCGCGGTGGCACAATTTCACCAATCAAAGCTTGCGTCAGGGTCAGCAACGCGCCACCGCCAAAGCCCTGGATCACGCGTGCGGCGATAAGGCTTGGCAGATTGGGCGCCAGCGCGCAGCCGGCGCAGCCCACGAAAAAAATCGCCAGCGCCACAAACAGCAAGCGCCGCCGACCAAAGAAATCACCAAGCTGACCAAACACAGGCGCGGCGCAGGTGGCCGCCACCAGATAGGCAATCAGGATCCAGGAAACCCGCTCGATCCCGCCCATATCGGTTGCGATATCGGCCAGCGCGGTGGCGACAATCGTCTGATCCACCGCGGAGAGGAAAATCACCAGCGCAATCGCCGGAAAGCCGCGCAGGAAACGGGCGCGAAGCTCGGCGGTGGGGTCATCCACCCTCATTTGGTGCCGCCCAAGCGGTTCAGGCGCTCCGCCCCATTTCCAGGAATTTGTCGCGCCGGCGGGCGCGCAGCGTGGCACCATCCAAAGCGAGCAAGGGTGTCAGCAGGGTTTCGATCTTATCACCCAAAGCCGCAATTACCGTCGCGGCATCGCGATGCGCGCCGCCCAAAGGTTCCGGTACCACAACATCCACCAGGCCAAGCTTGCGCAAATCATCCGCCGTCAGCTTCAGCGCTTCGGCGGCAGTGCTGGCCTGCGCCGCATCGCGCCACAGGATGGAAGCGCAGCCTTCAGGGCTGATCACGGAATAGATCGCGTGTTCCAGCATGATGATGCGATCCGCCGCCGCCAGCGCAATCGCGCCGCCCGATCCGCCTTCACCAATAATGGTTGCGATGAAGGGCACCGGCGCATCAAGCCCAGCTTCAATGGACCGCGCAATGGCCTCCGCCTGGCCACGGGCTTCCGCATCAATCCCAGGAAAGGCGCCTGATGTATCAACAAAGGACAGAATCGGCAGGCCGAAACGCCCGGCCAATTCCATCAGGCGGCGTGCCTTCCGATAGCCCTCGGGCCGCGCCATGCCGAAATTATGTTTCACGCGGCTTTCGGTATCATGGCCACGTTCCGTCCCCAGCACCATAACAGCACGGCCGCGGAAGCGCCCCATCCCACCCACCACCGCCGCGTCATCGGCAAAGGCGCGGTCACCGGCAAGCGGCGTGAAATCCTGGATCAGGGCCGCGATATAATCTGTCGCATGCGGCCGATCCGGGTGGCGCGCCACCTGCGCCTTCTGCCAGGGCGACAGCTTGGCATAGGTGGTCTTCAGCAGCGCTTGGGCTTTTTCGCCAAGGCGGCCGATCTCCTCGGCCACATCAATGCCGCCGGCGTCGGTGGTCCGACGCAGCTCCTCGATCTTGCCTTCAAGCTCGGCGATGGGTTTTTCGAAATCCAGGAAGTGACGCATGGCGGGGGGTTAGCCCAAATCCGCCTGGGATGCGACCCCTGGTCCTGCAAGCGGGTGATGTTCCGCCACCAGGGCGCGCAGCCGCTCCTCCAACACCTTGGTGTAAATCTGCGTGGTGCCGATATCCGCGTGCCCCAGCAGCATTTGCAGGCTGCGCAAATCCGCCCCCCGTTGCAGCAGATGGGACGCAAAGGAATGGCGCAGCACATGCGGGCTGACCCGGCCGGGGTCAATCCCCGCGGCCAGCGCGACTTCCTTCAACATCAAGCCCAAAGCCTGGCGCGTAAGGTGCCCCGACGCCCCGCGAGAGGGGAAAAGATGGCGGCTGGCCTTGCCCTTTTCCTCCGGCCGGGCGGCCAGGGCCAATTCCCGGGCGCGTTCGGAGATCGGCACCAGCCTTTCCCGCCCGCCCTTGCCGCGCACGGCAATCAATGGCGCGCCGGGGCGAAGCGCCGCCGCCGGCAGGCTGACCAGCTCAGAAACACGGAGCCCGCTGCAATAAAGCATTTCAATCACTGCCGCCGCTACCGGCCCCCTTTTGCCGGGCAGCGCGGCGGCGGCGGTAATCAGCGCCTCCACCTCCTCCTCGCGCAGCGCCTTGGGCAGGCTTTGCGGCAGGCGGGGGGCTTCCAGCAATTCTGAGGGGTCATCGGCCCTGACCCCCTCACGCAGCAGGAATTGATGGAATTGGCGAATGGCGGAAAGCCGCCTGGCCTGGGTGCGCGCGGCCAAGCCCTGGGCGGCGAGGCCCGCCAGCCAGGCGCGGAGCAAGGCGCTATCCGCCCCATGCAGCGCCACGCCCTTGGCGGCGGCAAAACCCGCAAAATCCTGCAAATCCGCCTGATAGGCCGCGAGCGTATTGCGCGCGGCGCCGCGTTCAGCAGCCAGCATTTCCAAAAACGCCTCGGCATGGCGGGACAGCCCCAGCTGGGCCGATTGGTTAGCGCCCTCGGAAGCGGTCATTCGGGATGGTGCGCTCGACGGCCTGAGGGGTCACGCTGGGCGGAAAGGCGCCAATCAGGATCAGGCCCAGGGCAAAAAGGCCAAGCACCACGGCAACAACCAGCAGAAGTGGGTTACGGAACATGCTGGCGGCGGGGCTCCCTCTCGCTTTCCTGAAATCGTGCTAACGCTCAGCCCCAAGATGCGCAACTCTCTCTTTGATGATGCCCTGCCGGGCCTGCCCGAACCCGCCGCAGGGCGCGATCCGTCGCGGCCCAGCATTGTGCTGGTCGGGCTGCCGGGGGCCGGGAAATCCGCGCTCGGGCGGCGGCTGGCCGGGCTTTTGGGCCTGCCTTTTCGAGACGCCGACACGGAAATCGAAAACGCTGCCGGCATGCCGATTACGGAGATTTTCGCCCGCTATGGCGAGCCGCATTTCCGCGATGGTGAGCGCCGCGTGATTTCCCGCCTGTTGGCCGGCCCGCCTTTGGTGCTGGCGACCGGCGGCGGCGCCTTTGCCGATGCCGCCACGCGGGCTGCGATTCGCGCAAGTGGCGCCATTTCCATCTGGCTGAAATGCCCGCTTTCGGTGCTGATCCGCCGGGTCGCGGGGCGCGAACATCGCCCCATGTTCCTGAATGCCGACCCGGCCGAGGTGCTGCAGCGCCTGATGAATGCACGCCACCCGCTTTATGCCGAGGCTGACATCACACTCGCCTGCAATGACGAAAGCCTGGAAAACACCTCCCGCCGCCTGGAGCATGCCTTGAAGACCTATCACCCGCCCGAACGCGTACCTGTCGGTCTTGGGGAGCGCGCCTATGAAGTGCTGGTCGGGCAGGGCTTGCTGGGGCGCGCCGGCGGCCTGCTGGCACCCGTGCTGCCGGCCAAGCGTGTCGCGATCATCTCGGACGCCACGGTGGCGCCTTTGCATCTGCCGACCTTGCGCGCCGGCTTGCAGGAAGCGGGCTTTGCCATTGCCGCAGAACTGACCGTGCCCCCCGGCGAAGCGAGCAAGGATTTTGGCCGCCTGCATGGGTTGTTGGATGATTTGCTCTCTGCGGGCGTTGATCGGCGCACCGCAGTGATAGCGCTGGGCGGCGGCGTGGTGGGGGATTTGGCGGGCTTCGCGGCGGCGATTGCCATGCGCGGCCTGCCCTTTGTGCAAATCCCAACCACGCTTTTGGCCCAGGTTGATAGCAGTGTTGGCGGCAAGACCGGGGTGAACCTCAAGGCCGGGAAGAACCTCGCTGGTGCATTTCATCAGCCGAGGATCGTGCTGGCCGATACGGATACGCTCGGCACCCTGCCACCGCGCGAATTGCGCGCAGGCTATGCGGAAGTGGCCAAGCACGGTTTGCTGCAAGGCGAATTCTGGCATTGGTGCGAAGCTAATGGTCGTGCCGTTGTCGCCGGCGATGCGGGCGCGCTTGCTGTTGCCGTGATCGAATCCTGCAAGCTGAAAGCCGCCGTGGTGGCCGCGGATGAGCGTGAGGAAAGTGCCGAGGGCGGGCGCGCCTTGCTCAATCTTGGCCATACCTTTGGCCATGCCTTGGAAGCGGAAGCGCGCTTTGATGGTAGCGTTTTGCACGGGGAGGCGGTGGCGGTTGGGCTTGGCCTGGCAGCATCGCTTTCCGCGCGGCTTGGGCATTGCAGCCAGGAATGGCCTTCACGCGTGATTGCGCATCTGGCGGCTTGCGGCCTGCCCGCGCGCATCAGTGATTTGCCGCGCCGCTTCACCGTGGATGCGCTGCTCGGGCGCATGGCGAAGGACAAGAAAAACCGCGACGGCAAGATGCGCTTTGTGCTGCTGCGGGGCCCTGGTGATTGCTTCACCAGCAGTGATGTGCCGGCGGAGATGGTGGAGAAGCTGTTGCGGGATGAGGGGGCGGGTTAGGCGCGGCGGGCATCTCCGTCACGCTTCGGAGAGTAGCCCCGCCATGCGCCTAAAGCCTGGGCCAGCACGCAATCGCATTCGCTAACGGGGCTGACGTTCCGACCTTGGACGTGACAGGTAAATCGCGGCTACTTCCTGCCCAACAGCACTGCACCTGATAAGCGTATCACGTCCACGAACACATGCTTCCACGGCATTGTTAATTTGCGCATCATTCCAAGAAGTGATGCGATTTGGCGCGGGACGTCCTGCGCGTGTTTCTGATACAGCCTGAGCAAATGTTGCATCCAGTGCTGCACCCGGCGACGCTTGATAGACTTTTCCCTGACCATCCAGCTGCATGGGCGTGCCGGTGGAATTCGCATAGGCTGGATTGCGGCTAACATTCACCAACCCATTCACCAACGCCAGCGCGGCTTGATTCGTTTGGGGAGTCGGGTTCATGCCATCAACACTTCTTAAGTCACGGAAAGGAGCAAGCAAATCGACGCCACCAGTTTTGCCTCTGGCAGTGGCACCCGCAGCAGCTTCAAGCACGCCACGACAGAACTGACCAACGGTGGCTTGTGGTGCCTGATCGAAATATCCCGGCGTGTTATTGTCTCTCAAGGATGCCATTCTGCCATTCATACAATCAATACGAGAAATAAAAGAATCGCCGCCGTTACTTAACCGGTTCACCATCGCCTGTAATTGTTCCTGCGGGGATGGCGTTGATTGCCGTGCCTGCGCCAGTATAATTTTGGGCTGCGTCGTAGGTGCTAAGGTCTCCGTCATCATCATCTCCTGTTTCTGTGCGTTAGTGTGATGCGGGGTTTTTCCTGCTCGCCCAAAAGATTTGTCAAGGGAAATCAGAACCGTCGCCGCCGGCCCGCTGCCGCCATAGGGCAGATCCGCCGCCTGCACATTTCCGGCAAAAAGCGCGGCGCAAAGGGCCAAGGCGTAACGCAACATGGGTTTCCTCCTTGTTCTTGTGGGCCAAAGGCTAGACCGCGCCGCTGACACCCGCAAATTCCGCTTGCTGGGGCGGGTTAGGCGCGGCTTTCACGCACCACCGCGTCTTCCCGCTTGGCCACTTCCGGCAATAGCGCCGTGCCAAGCCCCGGCCCTTCCATCGGCAGCACCCAACCCTGTTCCAGCCTTGGCAAAACCGTAACAAGGTCGCGATACCAGGTGGCGAGCGTGGCGCGCACCACTTCCTGAAAAATCGCTGTTGGCGCATGCAGCGCCAAATGGAGCGATGCCACCAAAGTCACCGGCCCCGTGCAATCATGCGGCGCCACGGGCCGCGCCCAAGCCTCAGCCAAAGCCGCGATTTTGCGCGCTTCGGTCAAGCCACCGCACCAGGTGAGATCAAGCATCACCACATCGGTGGCACCCGCGACCAATAGATCGCGAAACGCAATCTTGCCGCCCAGCGTCTCACTCGCGCAAATCGGCACGCGCGTGGCGCGCCGCAATTCCGCAAGCGATGCCACATCATCCATCTTGCCAATCGGGTCTTCCGCCCAGGTGATCGCCAAGGGTTCCAAAGCCTGACAGATGCGCAGCGCCGCCGGATAGGACCAAAGGCTGTGCAATTCCGCCATTATCTCGATCTTGTCGCCCACAGCACGACGAATTTTCTCGAAAGGTTCAAGCCCGCGCTTCAGGTCCGAAAGGGTGATGGATTGCCCCTGCGTCGCCGGCGCATAGATATCGAAGGGCCAGATTTTCATGGCAGTGAAGCCTTCCGCGAGCAGGCTTTCCGCCAGCGCCCCGGCATCGCGCATGAAGGCGACCTGGTCATCATAAGGACCGCGCGCCTGATCCGCCGCGCCAATATCGCGGCGTTGGGCGCTTTTGGTGTTGTAATCATAACCCGCGCAGGTGTTGTAGCTGCGTACCCTATCGCGTGAGAGGCCGCCCAGCGCTTCATGCACCGGCACGCCAAGGCGCTTTCCCGCCAAATCCCAAAGCGCAATATCCACTGCGGACGCGGCGCGAATTTCCGCACTTGATGAACCAAAGCCGACATAGGGGGTCAGCAAATGGCGGGAGATGCCTTCAATCTGGCGCGCATCACGCCCAAGCAGAAAGGGTGCCACGCTTTCATGGATCACCGCTTCCACTGCGGCGGCACCACGAAAGGCCTCACCCAAACCCATCAGCCCATCATCGGTTTCGATTTCAAGCCAAAGCAGGTTTGGGCGTTCGGCGATACGAATGGTCCGCAGCGCGCGGATTTTACTGATCATGGCGTCATTCCGCGCGGATCCCTTGGCGGCGCACCACCTCAGACCAGCGCGCCACCTCGCTTTGGATATGCGCGCCCATCTGTGCCGGCGTGCCGCCAATGGGTGTCAGCGCCAATTCCTGCATGCGCTGGCGCACCGCGGGCGTTTCCATCGCCTTGTTGAAGGCCGCATTCAAAGCGGCAATGGCTGCGGGCGGCGTTCTGGCCGGTGTCATGAAGCCGAACCAGCTATCAATCACCATGCCCTGCACGCCCTGTTCGGCAAAGGTTGGCAGATCGGGCAGTTCCGGAATGCGCTCCGCACTCAGCGCCGCCAAAGCACGTACAGTGCCGGCGCGGATATGCGGCAGGATGGAGGGCAGATTGTCGAAAAACACATCAACGCGCCCCGCGATCAAATCCGTTGCCGCCGGCCCGCTGCCGCGATAGGGCACATGGGTCATTTCAATCCCCGTAATGCTACGCAGCAATTCGGGGCCGAGGTGATTGGATGCGCCCACACCTGACGACGCGAAACTCAAAGGTGTTGTCTTCGCCAGCGCGATGAATTCCTGGATATTGCGCGCCGGCAAATCCTTGCGCACCGTCATCACATTGCGCACCGCCCCCGTCAGGATCACCGGTGCGAAATCGCTCAGGCTGTAACCCGGATTTGCATAAAGCGCGGGATTGGCACCGCAGGGGCCAAAGGCGCATTGCACCAATGTAGAGCCATCCGCCGCACCGCGCGCGGCTTCCGCCATGCCGATATTGCCGCCCGCGCCACCACGATTTTCAATCACCGCACCGCGCGGCAGGAAGGGTGCGGCGGCCTCGGCCAAAACGCGCGCGAGGATGTCGCTGGTGCCGGCCGGCGTGAAGGGGACAATGATGCGAATGGGCCGGTCGGGCAGATCGGCGGCCTGCACATTTCCAGCAAAAAGCGCGGCGCAAAAGACCAGGGCGTAACGCAACATGGGTTTTCTCCTTATTCTTGTGGGCCGAAGGCTAGACCGCGCCGCGGCAAGCCGCAAATTCCGCTTGCTCCGACCGGACCGCTTGGGCCAAGCTTCCCCCCAAGGCACTTAAAGTGCCGCTATGGGAAGGAAACACGGCTATGAAATTCTGGTCGCGGGCCGCGCTGGCCCTTTCTGGCTTGATGGCGTCCGTCACCCCGGCTGCGGCCCAGGTACAAATGATCATCCCCTGGCCGGCGGGCGGCGGCACGGACATTATCGGCCGCCTGATCCAGCCGGTATTCACCGAAGCCATGGGCACGCAAGTCGTCATTCGCAATGTCGGCGGCGCGACAGGCACCATCGGCACAGCAGAGGTTGTGCGCGCCAAACCGGATGGGCAGACGATCCTGTTGACCTCCATGGCGCCAATTGCCATTCAGCCAAGCTTCATGGCGCGCGCGCCCTATCGCGCGGATCAACTCACCGCTGTCTGTCTGGTCGCCGAAGCGCCGGCCACGCTGATGACGCCGACCACAACGGGCATTCGTACGGTCGCCGATATCGTCGCACGCGCCAGGGCCAATCCAGGGCAATTGCCCTATGCCTCGGGCGGTGTGGGCGGGCTTGGGCATTTGGCAATGACGGGCCTCTCGCGCGCCTTCGGGATTGAGATGAACCACATCCCCTTCCGCGGCTCAGGCGATAGCGTGCAGGCGATGCTTTCCGGCACCGTGCCGATGCTGACAGCGGAGGCCAATCTCGTGAAGCAATACGGGCTGCATGCCGTGGCGGTTTTTGCCGAACAACGCTCACCCGATTTCCCTGACACGCCCACCATGCGCGAACAGGGGCTTGATCTGGTCTATCCGCTTTGGACCGGCATTTTCACCGCGCCCGGCACGCCAGAGGCCGTGGTGGCGCGCATGGATGAGGCCTGCGCACGCACCCTGCGCACCCCATCGGTGATTGAGGGCATGACGCGTGCGGGCCACCCGATCCGCTATCTGAACCGGCAGGAATTCACGGCCTATGTAAGGGCAGAGGCTGAGAAATATGCCAAGCTCATTCGCGATAGCGGCTTGCGGCAGGCGGATTGAAGGAGCGCAGGATTCATCACGGAAACCCCTTACGCGCCAACCCAAGCCTTATTCGAAAACGACAACGGCTTCGGATTTGAAGCCACCCTTGTTCTTGCCAGCGAAAGCATTTTTGAGCAATAACTATGGCTATGAAATCAATAGTCCTTTGGGAGATTTTTCTTGCATAAGCCCCGCATCTATATTGATGGCTTCAACTTATCCTTGGAACAGGGAACCGGGGTGGCGACTTATGCACGTAATCTGTCCTTCGCTTTGCGTGACATCGGCGCAGAGGTTGGCGTTCTCTATGGGACTTCAGCCCCAACGACAAGTTCAAACTCAATGATGCGCGAAATCGCCTTTTTCGATCCAAGGCCCAGCGAGCCATCACAGCTTTCGCAGATTCTAAAAATTTTTCGCCATATGCTGACGTTGCCGTTTAGTGAAATCGCCCATGAGGTGCCGATTACCGGTCGTGTCATTCGGGATAACTTTCGGTCACGCCTGCCATACTTCGATCATATATGGAATGCCCAGGATCTGTTTGAAAAAGAATCGCTCTATAGAGTCCTGCTCGGTGGCCGTATGAATGTGCATTTCCGCGAGCCGCCAGACATCATGCATTGGACCTATCCAATGGCGATCCATGTCCCAAAAGCCAAAAACATCTACACGCTGCATGATCTTGTGCCATTGCGCCTTCCCTATACCACGCTTGACAATAAGCGTCATTATTTCAAGCTGATCCAGCGCCTGACTGAAAAGGCGGATCATCTCGTTACAGTAAGCGAGTCTTCAAAGCGCGATATCATGAGCCTTTTTGGCGTTCCAGAGGAAAGGATCACCAATACCTATCAGGCCGTGGATATCCCTTCTGTCTACCGCAACAAGGCGATCAGCGATGTCAAAAGCGATTTGGAAGGTACCTTTGGCTTAAGCTACAAGAATTACTTTCTCTTTTTTGGTGCCATTGAACCGAAGAAAAATGTTGGACGTCTAATCGAAGCATACCTTGCATCCGGCGTGACCGATCCTCTGGTCATTGTTGGCAAAAAGGCATGGAAATCCAAAACGGAATTACAATTGATCTCAGAGGGCGAACATGTACGTTTTTTGTTGAGCCAAAAAAACGTACAGGAAAGACGTTCTTGTGTTCTTCATTTTGAATATGCTACGCATTCAATGTTGATCAGCTTGATCAGGGGCGCGAAGGCAGTGCTTTTTCCATCTCTATATGAAGGGTTTGGCCTGCCGGCTTTGGAGGCTATGTCTCTAGGAACGCCGGTTTTGACATCCAATACGGCTTCGTTGCCGGAGGTGGTTGGTAACGCAGCATTGCAAATCGATCCCTATGACATACGCGCCTTGATCGAAGGCATCCGCGCGCTGAATAATGACGCCGATTTGCTGGGGCGCCTAGCCGAAGCGGGCCCGATACGCGCTCAGGAGTTTTCGCCAGAGCGCTACCAGGCGCGTCTCTTGAAGCTATATAGCAAGCAGCAAAATAATGTCATGAGCCGATCTCAATGACGACCACGGACATGCCCGACGAGCATGTTGCACGGTTCCACGAGATCTGTAACCTTTATCTACGGATTGGGCATGAACTCGAGTTGCTTGGCCGAAATGAGGAAGCGCTTGAAGCCTATCAACGTGCAACTTCCTACGACCCCAAAAACCATGGCGCCAGGCGCAAAATCTCTGCCATGGAAGAGATCTTGAAGGCGATGAAAGCTGAACAAGTCATGGAAAACTCGCCGCGCTCTACACGCATTATGTTCGATATATCGGATCTCATCCAATATATGCGAGAGTCAAGGGTCCCAACAGGCATCCAACGCGTACAACTAAAGATCATCTATTTCGCCCTGACCGAATTCAGGGCCCAAGCAAACCCGTTAGTGGTTCATTTCGATCAGGCTGGAAGTCAGTGGATTCCTGTTGAAGCAGAACTGTTCCTTTCTCTTCACAACGCAGCCGAATCTGGTGATGATATACTGGAGGAAGAACTGCAGGAGATGTTAAAGCGGTTGGATCATCCAGATTTGCCGCCGGATTATCTGGACCAGCAGCTTCAGGAAAATGACTTCATCCTCGTCAATTTGGGAAGTTCTTGGTGGATTGAAAATTATTTTCTAAAGATTCGAGAGTTACGAAAGAAATACGGTATCCGCTATGTTCCGATGATCCATGATGTGATTCCCTTGATGACGCCTGAGCATTGTTCACATCTCCTGGTTGAGGAATTCTGTCAGTGGTTCTCGACCCTACCATTTGAAGTTGACGGAGCGGTGACGAATTCTGAATGGTCCGCGATGGACGTCCGGCATCAGGTTGCAAAATTTCTCCCTCAGGCTGTTTTCCCAATTCATCCCATTGCCTTGAATGGTGACATGCGACGTGATTTTTCCACGCGCGCCATCAATGCGAGCAATACAATAAACCATCTCCTGCCACACGATTCATCCTTTGTCTTATGTGTTGGCACCTTGGAGAGCCGAAAAAATCATTTGCTGCTTTTCAAGGCCTGGGAGCAATTATTGGAAAATTATGACGCTACAGATGTTCCCTTCCTTGTCTGTCTTGGCAAGGCAGGCTGGCTATTTGACGAGGCTGCCGAGTTTCTACGCGCGCGCCCCGCTCTCAACGCAAAGATTATACTTATTTCGAGCGTGACGGATCATTCTTTGGCAGCGCTTTATGAAGCAAGCCTGTTCGCCGTTTACAATAGCTTCTATGAGGGGTGGGGCCTACCTGTTACGGAAAGCTTGGCCTTCGGCGCATTGCCGCTCATTCCCTGCCACACCTCATTGACCGAAGCGGGTGGTCGCGCGGCTGTCTATTTCCGCAGCAATGACCTTTGTGATCTCTACACCAAGCTTGAAACCTTGATCTTCAATGCTGAAGAAAGAGAACGCTTATCCAATCACGCACGCGCCCACGCCAAGCTGCGTGATTGGAAGGATGTCGCCCGCGAATTTGTTGACACCATCATTAGCATAAAGCCCTCTGCCAGAACGCGCCAGGAAGAACTGTTGCGGGTGCCCATCGGGCGTGTTGTTCATATCGGCAAATCCAACGCCCTTACGCCAAACTTTGACTTGGCCTTGGCGAATCTTCTGCGCGATGGGCTGAATTGGCATGGGCTTGAGTATTGGGCGAATTGGACCAAGCCAGGGATCGTCCAAATCCGCCTGCCCCTGCCTGATGAAGTTATTGGTCAGGATTTGATGCTGTTTTTGCGCATCAGAGGTGCGTTGGTGGATACCTTCATCTCGGTCTCGTGCTGGTTGGATGATCAGCGTCTTGGTACACCCTTCGAAAAAATGATAGGCATTCTCCATTTTCATAATATAATTTTTCAGTTGAAGCCGGACTCGCACCATCTGAACGTTACGATTGATACAGGCGAGGGCAGTCAACTCCTCTGGCCGGATCCACGCCGTGCGGGCATTGCTGTGGTGGATCTCATGGTATGTCGTGCAGATGATGCTATTGCACAACATTTTTTCATGAATTCCTTTCCAGAATTGTGCCAAGAAATCGTAGACAGCGCACATGTCAGTGTGCACCAAGTTTAAACCCCATCCTCCTGAACGCTATCTTGATCGCCAGAAGGAAGACCAATGATGCTCAGCGAACCCGGCCATTACGATTACATGCCCTGGCGCAGGCGCCCCAAAATCACCTGGCCAAATGGCGCACGCATCGCCTTTTGGGTGGCACCCAATATTGAGCATTATGAGCTTGACCCACCGCCAAATGCGCGTCGCATGCCCTGGACCAGACCGCAACCCGATGTACTCGGCTATTCCTGGCGCGATTACGGCAACCGCGTTGGCTTTTGGCGCATGGCGGATGTCATGGCGCGGTACGGCGTGCGCGGCAGTGTTTCTCTCAATGTCGCGGTCTGTGATCATTATCCGGAAATCATCGAACGCTGCTGCGAACTGGATTGGGAGCTTTTCAGCCACGGAACCTACAATACCCGCTATTTCTACGGCATGAATGAAGATCAGCAGCGCGCGGTCATTCGCGAAAACCGCGAGACCATCATGCGCGCGAGCGGTCAGGAATTGGATGGCTGGTTGACGCCGGCAATATCGAATGACGAAACCACGCAGCATCTGCTGGCAGAAGAAGGCATCAAATATACGCTGGATATGCTGCATGATGACCAGCCGACACCAATCAAGGTGCGCAGCGGCCATTTGATCAGCATTCCCTATTCGCTCGAAATCAACGATGTGCCGCTGCTGGTCATGCGCAATACGCCGCCTGAACGTTTCGCCGCCATCTGCAAGGCGCAATTCGACCAGCTTTACGAAGAAGGCGCTGAAAGCGGTACGGTGATGTGCATGCCACTCCATCCCTTCCTGATTGGCCAACCACATCGCATCAGCGCGCTTGATGATGTGCTGCGCCACGTGGTTGCCCATGACAAGGTCTGGCTCGCCACAGGGCGGGAAATCGCCGCCTGGTATACGGAACATCATCTGGCGGAAACGCAATCCTGGATCGCGGCGGGGACACCATGAAGGGCTTGCCTGAAGATTATCTGCTCTATCCCGCGCGCCGGCGCGGCATGGATCATGAGATTTATCCCTTCCGCGCGCTGCCTGACGCAAAAGCAATCACTTGGCCAAATGGTGCGCGCGTCGCGCTTTGCATCGCGGTCCATATGGGCCATTTCCCGATGGACATGCCGCTCAAGCCCTTTATTGCACCAGGTGGCATGGAAAGGCCCTATCCTTCCTATTGGGATTATACGCTGCGCGATTACGGCAATCGGATCGGCGTCTATCGCTTGATGAAGTCACTTGGTGCGCATGGCCTACCTGCCACCGCCCTGCTGAGCGCCGTGCTGGCTAAGCGCTATCCCGTGCTGATGGATGATCTGGCCGCGGCACAATGGGAAATCGCCTGCGCTGGCTTTGATATGGGGCGGCTGCATCACAGCGGTATTCCGCTCGATCAGGAACGCGCTACGGTGCAGGAAGCCGCGGCCCTGCTGCGTGGCCGTTTCGGCGCTTCAGTGCGCGGCTGGCATTCGCCGGCCCATTCCGAATCAAGCCACACATTGCACCTGGTTGCGGAAGCCGGCTTCAACTTCACCACCGGCTGGGCGAATGATGACATGCCCTATCTGATGAACACCGATGCGGGCCGGCTGATCTGCATGCCGCTGTCGCAGGATCTATCAGATCAACGCATGCTGCATCAGCAACATTTGCCGACCGAAGATTTCACCAAAGCCATTCTAGCCGCACATGAATTGCTGGATCGGGAAGCAGAGGCCTCCAGCAGCGGCCGCATTCTGGTGGTGCCCATCACGCCTTGGCTGATGGGCGTGCCGCATCGCATTCGGGCCTTCAATGAAATGCTTGATGCCATCATGGCGCGCGGTAGTATCTGGCCCGCCACCATGGGCCAAATCGCGGATCATTGGTACGCGCAAAATCCAGGCTAATCCTGGGGCGCGCCCATGGCATAAGGCTTCAGTGCGGCGTTGATCATGGCGTGGGTTGGCGTTGGCACACCAAGCGCGCGGCCCTGCGCCACCACCTTCCCGGATAGCCACGGCAATTCAATACGGTGGCCACGAATCAAATCCACCGCCATGGAAGCCCTCATCCCCGCTGGCGCGCCCATGGTAAATTTCATGCTACGTTCCAGCACATCATCCGGCAACCAAACACCCTTGGCGCGGGCAAGTGCGATCACTTCTTCAAACCCTGCGCGGAAATAGGGCGCGATATCGGCGTCATCGCGCAATTCACCCAACGGACGACGCGTGAGCGCCGTCATGCCGGAATTCGTCGCCAGGATAATGAATTTCAGCCAAAGCTCTGTCAGGATGCGATCACTCAGCGTCGCGTCAAATCCTGCGCGCTGGCACCATTCCAGAAATGTCTTGCCGCGCGCCGAGATACTGCCATCCAACTCGCCAAAGGCAAGGCGCATGAAGGTGCCGGTCTGGCGAATGACACCCGGCGCATCAATGGTAGCGCTGATTTGCGCGACACCACCCATCACCGCTTTCGCGCCCAAAATGGGGATCAGTCTTTCGCTGGCATCAATGCCGTTCTGCAAGGGCAGCACGGCTGTCTCCGGCCCAACCATCGGGCGAATTGCCTCACCGGCGCTTTCCACATCCCATAGCTTGACGCAGAACATCACCAGATCCACTGGCCCAATGCTGGCAGGATCATCAGTGGCTTTGGTCGGCAGCAGATGCGTCTCACCCCGACCACCAATGATGCGCAACCCATCACGCTGCATCGCCGCCAGATGCGCGCCGCGGGCGATGAAGGTCACATCCGCCCCCGCCTTGGCCAAGGCCGCGCCAAAACCTCCGCCAACACCGCCTGTCCCCATCACCGCAATGCGCATGCCAATTCTCCTGTAGGTGCGGCCAGTGTATCGCTGCGCGGTTGGCCTGTCATGCCAGGTGGGCAGCGCGCTTTCGGTCTCGAATCCCGCACGCCGTCGCGCTATGCTGTCCAAGGTTTCACGCCCTACCCCCAGGACAAGCATGGCCTTCGCGCAGACCATCGGCACCACGCATTATGTCTTCCCCGATCTGAAGACATTGCTCGCGCGCGCGACCCCCTTTCGGTCCGGCGACGCGCTGGCGGGTGTGGCTGCCGAAAGCGCTGAAGAACGCATCGCCGCGCAGCGTGCGCTGGCCGATCTGCCGCTCAGGCATTTTCTCTCAGAAAGCGTCATTCCCTACGAAAATGATGAGGTCACGCGCCTGATCCAGGACAGCCACGATAAGGCTGCCTTTGCCCAGATCAGCAGCCTGACGATTGGTGGCCTGCGCGATTGGTTGCTTGCCGATGCGGCCGATAGCGCGACCCTTGCTGCGCTTGCACCGGGGCTAACGCCGGAAATGGTGGCGGCGGTTTCGAAAATCATGCGCGCGGCGGATTTGATTACCGTCGCGGCGAAATGCGTCAATGTCACACGCTTCCGCAATACCATCGGCCTCAAGGGCAGGCTTTCCATTCGCCTGCAACCCAATCACCCAACCGATGATCCGCGCGGCATCGCCGCCGCCACGCTTGATGGGCTGTTGCTCGGCGCTGGCGATGCCGTGATAGGCGTCAATCCCGCGACCGATAATGTGGAAGCGGTACTGCGCATTCTGGATATGCTGGACAGGCTGCGCATCGCCTATGATATCCCAACGCAAAGCTGTGTGCTGGCGCATGTCACCACCACCATGCGCGCCATGGATATGGGCGCGCCGGTTGACCTGGTGTTTCAATCCATTGGCGGGACAGAAGGTGTCAATCGATCCTTTGGTGTTGATCTGGCCCTACTCACCGAAGCGTATGAACAGGCGCTCACGCTCAAGCGCGGCAGCCTTGGGCAGAATGTGATGTATTTCGAAACCGGCCAGGGCAGCGCGCTGAGTGCGGATGCGCATCACGGCGTGGATCAGCAAACCCTGGAAGCACGCGCCTATGCGTTGGCGCGGCGCTTTTCGCCGCTGCTGGTGAATTCCGTCGTGGGCTTCATCGGCCCAGAATATTTGTTTGACGGCAAGCAGATTCTCCGCGCCGGTTTGGAAGATCATTTCTGCGGCAAGCTGCTTGGCCTGCCGATGGGGGTTGATGTTTGCTACACCAACCATGCGGAAGCGGACCAGGATGATATGGATGCGCTGCTGACTTGCCTTGCCGCGGCCGGCGTCACTTACGTCATGGGCGTGCCTGGGGCGGATGATGTGATGCTCGCCTATCAATCCACCTCCTTCCATGATGGTCTTTATGCGCGCGCCGCACTTGGCAAACGCCCCGCGCCGGAGTTTGAGGATTGGCTGAACCGCATGGGCATTGGCGCGCACACAGAAGCAATCCCCACGCGCCTGTCACCCAAGCTGATCGGGCTTGCATGAACACGCCGAGCAAATGGCGCGATCTGCGCCGCTTCACCGATGCGCGCGTGGCGCTGGGGCGCGTTGGTAATGCGCTGCCCACCGCCGCGCATCTCGATTTTCAGGAGGCACATGCCCGCGCACGCGATGCGGTTTGGTCAAAACTGGACATTGCGCAATTGGAAGCAGCGCTTGCGCCACTTGGCCTGCCGACACAGCACGTGACAAGCCAGGCAGCAGATCGTCGCCGCTTCCTGCTGCGCCCGGATCTTGGCCGCAAGCTGCCTGAAGATTGCTTGCTGCCAAAGGTAAAGGGCTGCATCGCGCTGGTGGTCGCGGACGGGCTTTGCGCCAGCGGCGTGCAGCAACAGGCACCAGCTTTGCTCGCTGCGCTGGTGCCGGCACTTGCCAAGGCTGGCTTCACGCCAGGCCCGATCATCATTGCCGAACAGGCGCGCGTCGCTCTTGGTGATGATGTCGCGGAAGCGATGGAAGCCGCAGCCGTAGTGGTGCTTATCGGCGAAAGGCCCGGGCTTTCCGCAACCGACAGTATGGGGCTTTACCTGACCTGGGCAGCACGGCGCGGCAGCAATGACGCCATGCGGAACTGCATCAGCAATATCCGCCCGGGCGGCCTGAGTGCTGATGCCGCTGCCGCTAAGGCGCTCTGGCTATTGGTGGAAGCACGCAAGCTTGGCGCCACAGGTGTCGCGCTCAAGGACGAAATGCCGAGCCATTATGGGCTGACGTAACGGCGCTACCTTTCAGCTTGTCGCGCGCAGCAGCTTGCCCGGCAGCGCGCCCGTATCCTGCCCCGCTTCGCGAATGGGCTGCCCGGCGACCAGCGTCATGTCGTAGCCTTCCACCCGCTGCACCAAACGCCGCCCACCGGCCGGCAGATCATAGATCATTTCAGGATGATACAGGCGCATCGCATCGAAATTGATGATGTTCACATCGGCAATTGCCCCCGGCGCAAGCCGCCCGCGATCCGTCAGGCCAAAGAAATCCGCAGTTTCACTCGTCTGCCGCTTCACCACGAATTCCAAGGGCAGCCCATCGCCGCGCTTCCGATCACGCGCCCAATGGGTCAGCATGAAGCTGGGGGTAGAGGCATCGCAAATCACGCCGCAATGCGCACCGCCATCTGAAAGGCCAAGTACCGTTGCCTTATCCATATTCATTTCGCGCACCACGGAAAGATCGCCCGTCACGTAATTGGTGACCGGGAAATAGAGCATTCGCCCGCCATCAGCGCCCACCAGGAAATCATAGCAATAGGAAGCCGGGTCCTGCCCTGCCTTGGCGGCGAGGGCGGCAATGCTCCGTTCCCGGGGCGGTTCGTAATCCGGCGGGTCGCCCAATTCGAACATATTGTCCCACCGCGTCGCGATTTGGCGGGACAGCGGCGGCAGCACATCCAGCAAGCGCTTCGATGCTTCTTCAGAAAGAATCTTGCGCCGTGTTTCGGGATCACGCAGCCGCGCCAATTGCTCGGCCGGCGGCAGCCCAGCCAGCGCGGCGAAACTTTCACGCAAAGCGAAGGGATTGAGCGAGGTCGTCAGCCCCAAAATCAACCCCACCGTGCGCCCCGCAACTTGCGCCGCCAGGTTTAATCCCTCGGCGCGTGCCTGATGCACGCCCTGCATCAGGCGCTTCCAGCGCTGTGGGTCATAGGCGCGATCCGTCAGCAGGAACCAAACCGGGCGTTTGGTGGATTTCGCCACTTCGCGCAGCCAGCGGAATTCCGCAGCCTCATCCTCAAAATCGCTCAACATGCCGAAGGCGCCGCGCCCCGCCTTGCCCATGGCGCGGCCGATGGCGAGCAATTCCTCTTCCTCCGCATAGCGCCCCGGCACCAGATCGCCGGCGAGGGTCTTGTGCTGATCCGTGCGCGATGTGGTGAAGCCGAAGGCGCCGGCTTCCAGCGCTTGCTGTGTCAGCCGCGCCATGGCTTCAATATCATCGCCGGTCGCGTTTTCGCGCTTCAGGCCGCGTTCGCCCATGACATAAACGCGCAATGGATGATGCGCGAGCTGCGCACCGATATTGAGCGTACGAGGCATGGCTTCCAAGGCGTCGAGATATTCGGGGAAGCTTTCCCAATTCCATTTCAGCCCTTCGGTCAGCGTAATGCCAGGGATATCTTCCACGCCTTCCATCAGGTCAATCAGCGCCTGGTGATGGCTTTTCTGCACCGGCGCGAAGCCAACGCCGCAATTGCCAAAAAGTAGAGTCGTCACGCCATGCCAGGAAGAAGGCGCCAGATTGGGGTCCCAAGTGGCCTGCCCATCATAATGCGTATGCACATCAACCCAGCCAGGCGTCACCAACCGACCTTCAGCCGCCACATCACGCCGCGCCGGGCCAGCCCTGCCGCCAACTTGCGTGATACGATCACCATCAATCGCGACATCACCGGTATAACGTGGCGTGCCGAGCCCATCCACAATAGTGCCACCGCGAATCACGATATCATGCATGGTGCTTCTCCATCCGGCTTTCTGCTGGCCCCGCAATGCGGCGGGGCGACGTGTTTTTAGGCTAACCAAAGCGATCAGCGCCGGCAAGCATGCCTTGCCCGCAGCCCTTGCGCTGTCTAGCCTTCCCGCATCAGCCGGGGGCGCACCGCTTTCGGCTTGTTCCAAACCAAGGAAACACTCATGGCCACGTCCAAGAAACCGCGCTTCCCCGAACTAACCTCTGAGACCATGAGCGCGGAGCAGCGCACCGCGGCTGAAGGCATCATCAAAGGCCCGCGCGGCGGCTTGCGCGGCCCCTTCAATGCATGGCTGCGCAGCCCGGTTTTCGCGGATCGCATGCAAAGGGTTGGGGAATATCTGCGCTTCAATAGCTCCATCCCCGCTGATTTGAACGAATTCGCCATCCTGATCACGGCACGTGTCTGGACCAGCCAGTATGAATGGTATGCGCATCACGCCATGGCGATGAAGGCCGGCTTACCACCCGCCATCGCGGCTGACCTGGCCGCCGGCCGCCGCCCCGCAGGCATGACGGAAGATCAACGCATTGTCTATGAATTCTGCACTGAATTGCATCGCGACCATGGCGTATCTGACGCAACTTTTGCCGCCACTGTCGCGCGTTTTGGTGAACAAGGTGCGGTGGATTTGATTGCCGTCAGCGGCTATTACGTCGCGGTTTCCATGACACTCAATGTCGCGGAAGTCCAAATTCCGCCCGATGCCACCCCACTGCCGCCATTGCCGAAAGCGTAAGGATCACATGGGGCGGCAGTGCGCCGCCCCATGCGCATTGCATCAGCTACGAACGAAAGCGCAGCCACCATCAGCCAAGGGGCGGAAGGCTTGCTCAGCCGGGGTGCTTTGCAGCAGCTTGTAATAATCAAATGGGCCGCGGCTTTCCTCGGGCTTTTTCACTTCGAATAGATAGGCCGGGTGCATCTTGCGGCCGTCAGCGCGAATGGTGCCCTGGCCAAAAGCATCATCATCGGTTGGCATGGCCTTCATGCGCGCAACCGTTGCCGCACCGCTCGCTTTTGCGGCCTGCACGCCCAGATCAGCCACCGCCTTCAAATAATGCAGCGTACCGGAATAATCGCCGGCATGGCTCATGCCGATGGCGACCTGGCCGGCTACCGCTTGCGCGCGGCGCCAGAAGGCGCGGGTGCGGTCATTCAGATCCCAGTAGAAGGTTTCAGTGCAAACCAGCCCTTGGGCCGTTTGCAGGCCAAGCGCATGCACATCGGGCAGGAACATCAGCATCGAGGCAAGCTTGGTGCCACGGCGCGTGATGCCGAATTCCGCCGCCTGCTTGATGCAGTTGATGGTATCCGTGCCGGCATTGGCAAAGCCAATCACCTTCGCGCGCGAAGCCTGCGCTTGCAGCAGGAAGGATGAGAAATCTGTCGTGCCCGGAAAAGGTGTGCGCACGGAACCAATAACGCGCCCGCCCGCCGCCTGCACAAAGGCCGTAGTGTCGCGTTCCAGGGAATGGCCGAAGGCGTAATCCGCGGTGATGAAGAACCAGCTATCGCCGCCCGCGCGCACCGTTGCACCGCCTGTGGACCTGCCCAGCATGAAGGTATCATAGGACCAATGCACCGTATTTGGCGTGCAGGCGCGGCCGGTCATATCGGATGTTGCAGTGGAGGTCGGGATCGTGACCTTGTTCTTCTCACGCGTCAGCTCTGCCACCGCCAAGGCGACCGAGGAAGCCGCGAGGCTGAGTGTCATGTCCACGCCGTCACGATCATACCATTGGCGCGCGATATTGATGGCGACATCAGGGCGGTTCTGGTGATCCGCCACCACTGTTTCCACATTGAAGCCGCGCTGGCCGAATTCCTGCACCGCAAGGCGCGCGCAAGCGACCGTGGTCGGGCCGTTAATGTCACGGAATGTGCCCGACATGTCAGTCAGAATACCGATGCGGATGGTATTCGCGGCCTGGGCTTTCGCACTGCGCCAGGGCAGGCCACCAAGGGCCGCGGCACCGCCGGCAGCGGTCAAAACGGAACGTCTCTCAATTGTCATGTTATCTCCCTTCGTCTCCCGGTTGTCTGGATAAGGCTCCCAGAAGCCGGCCTCTTAGCGCATGCAGTTGGTGAAATCCATGCCTATTCCGCAGCCACCCGGCTGACCGGCAGGCGGAAGGCCGGGATCACATGCTGGGCGAAAAGCGTCACGCTGCGCAGGATTTCCCCAGCGATGCGCCCGGTCAGCCCCTGCCAATGCCGAATTCCATTGCTGCTTCCTCCTGCCGTGATCCTTGTGGTCGCTTCAGCCGCCTGCTTCCTTGGGGGTGGCGCGCACCTCAATGCCTGCCAATTTTTCCATATGCTGAATGGTGGAAACGAAATCCTCCGGCCCAGACCCAAGTGCCAAGGCCATGGAAAGATATTGCCGCGCTGCCGGGCTGATGAACATGGGCACGCCGAAGCGCTCAGCCTCTTCCAGGCAAAGCTTCACATCCTTGTGCATCAACCCCGCGGCGAAACGCACCGGGAAGCCTTGCGCGCGTTCCGTAATGGCTTGCGGCACGCGTTTTTCGGAAATGAAGGAACGCCCGCTGGAAGCATTCAGCACGTCAAACATCATCTTGGTATCAAGCCCCGCCTTGGCGCCGAGCACCATGCCCTCCAGACAAGCAAGCGTATTGCTGGCGAGGATTACGTTATTCACGAGCTTCATCGTCTGCCCAAGGCCCGGTTCCGCGCCAAGATAGAAGATATTCTGCCCGATCTGCTTCAGCACCGGCTCCACCGCCTTTTGTGATGTCGCATCGCCCGAGGTCATGATGGCAAGCGTGCCGGCCTCGGCGCCCGAAACACCGCCGCTGACCGGCCCATCAATTTGATGAATGCCTTTTGCGGCCAGGCCGTCCGCCACGCGCCGCGCGACTGTGGGGCCAGTGGTGGAAAGATCCACAACGATCTTGGCCTTACTGCCATGCACCAACCCATCCGGCCCTAAAGCCACGGCTTCCACCGCTGCAGGTGTCGGCAGGCTCAGCAGCACCGCATCGCATTGATCGGCAATTTCCCGCGCGCTGGTCGCGGCTTTGGCGCCCATGGCGGTGAGTGAGGCGACAGCCTTCGTATCCAGATCATGCACCACCAGCGCATGGCCGGCCTTCACCAGGCGCCGCGCCATCACGCCACCAATATTGCCAAGGCCGATGAAACCAAGCTTCATGACATTCCTCATTACCTTTGCGCTGGGCTTGCATGACCCGCGCTGTTATTTGCGGGAAAGGCTCCGCCCGGATGCGCTTTCAGTCAAGGGGTGGCTTCAGCGCGTGGGCGGCAGCTTGGTGAAATCGCCAAAGCGCATGCTTGGGTGGCTGCGGGCGTATTGCGGCGGGAAGGCCGCCTGTTCGCGCAAAGCCTCCGCCGCATGCCACGCCCAGCGCGGATTATTGCTCATGCCGCGCCCAATCGCGATCAAATCTGCTGCACCATCACGCAAGGCCTGGTCCGCCTGTGCCGGTTCATTGATCAGGCCGACTGCAATGGTCGGAATCCCGGCATCTTCGCGAATGCGCCGCGCCATGGGCACCTGATAGCCGGGGCCAAGATCAATCTGCTGATCCGGGCTGCTGCCGCCTGAAGACGCACAGATGAAATCACAGCCAAGCTTCTTCAATTCCTGCGCGAAGACCACACTATCTTGCAGCGTCCAGCCGCCTTCGATCCAATCCGTGGCGGAAACCCGCACCCCGAGCGGCTTATGCTCAGGCCAGGCCGCACGCATGGCGGCGAAGACCTCCAGCGGGAAGCGCATGCGCCCGGTGATATCGCCGCCATATTCATCATTGCGATTATTCGAGAGTGGCGAAAGGAAGGAATGCAGCAAATAGCCATGCGCCGAATGCAGTTCGATCAAATCAACGCCGAGCGCCTCTGCCCGCCTTGTTGCTTGCACGAAGAACTCCTTGATCTCCGAGAGCCCCGCCTGGTCCAGCATGCGCGGCGCCGGACGGCCGGGGAAGGCGATATCGCCTGGGCTGATCGGGTGCCAGCCACCCTCCTCCGGCCCGATATACTTACCGCCCATCCAGGGCTGCATGGTGGAGCCTTTGCGCCCTGAATGGGCCAACTGCATCGCAATCTTCGACTGGCCATGCTCGCGGCAAAACGCCATTACCCGCGCGATGGATTCCTGCTGTGCATCATTCCACAAGCCCAGATCGAACCGCCCAACCCGCCCGCGGGGTTCCACCGCCGTGGCCTCAAAAAACATCAAGCCAGCGCCCGAGACCGAGAAATTCCCGTAATGCATCAGGTGCCAATCCATCGCCTCATTGCCGGTGGTGCCGGAATACTGCGCCATGGGGGAGACGACGATGCGGTTGGGCAGCGTCAGCCCGCGCAAGGTAAACGGCGAAAAAAGTCGGCTCGGCATTGGCGGTTTCCTCTTTTGCGGGAATACTCACCCCCGGCCCGTACCGGGCGCAAGCCCTGGGCTTGGGATGATGAATTTCCTGTTATGCGGCGCGGCACACAGCCCCGCCGGAAAGGGTGGATGCGATGAATGAGATGCGGCGGACCATGCCGGCAAACACTGGGCCGGCCTTGACCGAACCCGATGTGATCATCATCGGCGCCGGCATTTCCGGCCTTTACCAGCTCTATCGGTTGCGGGGGCTTGGCTATGCCGTCCAGGTGTTCGAAACCGGCAGTGATCTTGGCGGCACCTGGTATTGGAACCGCTACCCCGGCGCGCGGTTTGATTCGGAAAGCTATACCTACGGCTATTCCTTTTCCGATGAGCTGCTGCAGGAATGGAGCTGGAGCGAGCATTTCGCCCCACAGCCGGAAACGCTCCGCTATTTGCAGCATGTGGCGGACCGCTTTGATCTGCGTCGCCATATCCAATTCAATAGCCGCGTTGTCAGCGCGCATTTCAATGAAGCCGCGCAGCGCTGGACAGTCACGCTTGATAGCGGTGCGCAGCATAGCTGCCGCTTCCTGATCACCGCCCTTGGCCCTCTTTCCGCCGATACGCTACCGCGCATTCCAGGTGTTGAGGGCTTCGCCGGCCAATCCTTCCATACCTATCGTTGGCCGCATGAACCCGTCAGCTTCGCCGGCAAGCGGGTGGCGGTGATTGGCACGGGGGCAACCGGCGTGCAAGTGATCCAGACCATCGCGTCTGAGGTTGGTTCGCTGACCGTGTTTCAGCGCACGCCAAATTGGTGCGCGCCCCTGCACAACCGCCCCATCACGGAAGAAGAACAGCGCCAGATCAAGGGCAATTACCCTGCCCTTTTCGCGCTGCTGCGCACCACGCCTGGCTGCTATATCCATAATGCTGATCCGCGCAGCGTGTTTGAAGTCACCCGCGAAGAACGCGAAGCCTTTTGGGAACAGCGCTATGCCGAACCGGGCTTTGGCATTTGGCAGGCGAATTACCGCGATATCCTGACCGACCCCAAGGCCAATGCGCTGATCAGCGACTTCATCGCGCGCAAGATCCGCCAGCGGGTAAAGGACCCCGCCGTTGCGGAAAAACTCATCCCAAAAAATCACGGCTTCGGTACGCGCCGCGTCCCGCTCGAAACCCGCTATTATGAGGCCTATAATCGCGACAATGTGCGGCTGGTGGACATCAATGAAACCCCGATCGAGCGCATTACGCCAAAGGGTATCAAGACCAGCAATGCCGAATATGAATTCGATATGATCATCTACGCCACAGGTTTTGATGCCATCACCGGTGCTTTTGATCGGATTGATTTCCGGGGCATTGGCGGCCAGCGGCTGAAGGACAAATGGGCGAATGGGCCGAAAACCTATCTCGGCCTGCAATCCGCGGGCTTTCCCAATATGCTGACCATTGTCGGGCCGCATAATGCCTCCACCCGCTGCAATATCCCGCGCTGCATCGAACAGAATGTGGAATGGGTGACGGATTTGATGCGGCATGTGCGCGACAACGGCATCACCCGCTTTGAAGCGACCGACGCGGCCGAGGCCGAATGGTCGCACCATATCGAAACCCTGGCCGAGGGCATGCTTTATGCGCAGATCGATTCCTGGGCGACAGGCATCAACCGCAATGTCGAAGGGCGCGACCAGCGGCGCATTCTGCAATATCAGGGCGGCGCGCCGGCCTATCGCGAAAAATGTGATGCCGTTGCCGCGCAGGGCTATGCCGGCATGATCCTGAGCTGAGGAGCAAACCATGCGCCAAAACCCTGTCCGCGCCGCGCTCCGCCAAGGCGGCATGGCGCATGGCATTATGGCAACGGAATTCCTGACACCGGGGCTATGCCAAATCCTTGGCAATGCTGGCGCGGATTACGTGATTTTCGATATGGAACATGGCGGCATGGGCATTGACGCGATCAAGGCGCAATGCGCCTTCGCGCGCCATGCCGGCGTGGTGCCTTTGGTGCGCGTCACCGGCCATCACTATCATCTGATCGCGCCGGCGCTGGATGCGGGCGCCATGGGCATCATGGAACCCATGGTGGAAACGCGCCAACAGGCCGAAGAATTGGCCGCCTGGTGCCGCTACCGTCCCGAGGGACGACGCGGCGTTGGCTTTGGTTATGCGCATGATGATTATCAGGGCCAGGATGTGATTGCCGGCATGAAGGCCGAAAACGACCGCGTCATGGTGATCCCGCTTATCGAAACCGCCAAGGGGATCGAGAATGTTGAAGCGATCATGGCGGTCCCCGGCGTCGATCTCGGCTGGTTCGGCCATTATGATTTGAGCGATTCACTCGGCATCACGGCACAATTCGATCACCCCACATTCCAGGCTGCGCTCACTCGCTTCCTGAAGGCGTGTGAAGCCGCAGGCAAACCCGCCGGCGTATTGGGCGCGGGGATGGAAATGGTGCGCGGCTGGCGCGCCAAGGGGTTTCGCTGCCTATGCTACGGGTCTGATGTCAGTGTCTTCCAATCCGCCCTCAAGGGCGCCTTGGATACGCTGAAGGGCGAAGCAGGCTAAACACAAATCATCGAATAATCGGAAGGCGATAATGGAATTCAAAATCGGCACTGAACAGCGCGAAATGATCGCCGCAGTCAGGCAATTGGCGCAGAACGAGTTCAAGCAGGATGCGCCGAAATGGATGGATGGCACCTTCCCCTGGCCGAATATCAAAAAGCTCGCAGGGCTTGGTGTGCTGGGTATGTCCGTCCCGGAAGAATATGGCGGGCTTGGCCTTTCCATTCTCGATTCTGCGTTGATCCTGGAAGAAATCGCCAAGGTGGATTACGTCACCGCCATGGCGGTTTTGGGTGAAGCGGGCGTGCAAACCCGCGTCATTTCCCATTACGCGCCGAAGGCCATCAAGGAACGTATCCTGCCGCGCGTGATTTCCGGCGATTGCATCCTCGCGATTTGCATGACGGAACCGCATGCGGGCACGGATGTCGCCAATTACCGCACCAATACCAAGCGCCATGGCAATCATCTGGTGCTGAATGGCACAAAAACCCTGATCTCTCGCGCGGCGGAAGCGGGCATGTTCGTGGTGTTTACCCGCGTGGATGGCCAGCCGGGACGCGAAGGCATTGGCTGCGTATTGGTGGAACAGGGCACACCGGGCCTCTCTGTCACCGGCACCTACCACACCATGGGCGGCGAAAATCTGCACGAAGTGCAATTCAATGATTGCGAATTGCCGCCGGAAAATCTGGTGATTGAAACCGATGGCTTCAAGAAATTGCTGACGGCCTTCAATACGCAGCGCTGCCTCAACCCGAGCATTTCCCTGGGGCTGGCGGAAGGCGCCTTTGATGAGGCGGTGCGCTATGTCAATGACCGCAAGCTATTCAACAAATCCATCGCCGATTTCCAGGGTATCCGCTGGAAATTCGCTGATATGTTCAAGGATATCGAAGCCGGGCGCGGCTTGCTCTATCGCGCCTGCCTCACCGCCAATCCCTTCCCGGATCCCTTCATGGCAGCAACCGCCAAGGTGTTCTGCAATGAAATGTCGCTGCGTGTGACCAGCGAAGCCGTGCAGGTACATGGCGGCTATGGCTTCACGGATGAATATCCAGTCTCGCGGCTTTATCGCGGCGCGCGTTATGGTTCGCTCGGTGGCGGGTCTTCTGAATCGCTGCGCGATCTGATCGGCAAGCGCATCCTGGCCGATGCCGGCGGGGTTGATGGCATTATGGGCCTTGATACCTATTGAGAAACCTTGCCGGGCGCGCCCCGGTTGTGGTTAAGCTTCGCGCAATCCACCGGGAGAAACGCCATGACCTTGAAGTTCAGTCGCCGCGCCGTAATGGGCGCTGCCGCGCTCGCGCCCTTTGCCGCGCAGGCGCAATCGGATTGGCCCAATCGCCCCGTGCGTATTGTGGTGCCTTTTCCGCCCGGGCAGGCTGCGGATATCTTCACGCGCCTGCTGGCCGATGAGCTTTCCAAGCGCTGGCCCCAGCGCGTGGTGGTGGAAAATCGCGCTGGTGGCGCTTCGGTGCCCGGCGTTGAATCCGTCGCGCGCGCCCCGGCTGATGGCTATACGCTGCTGACCGGCACTTCCGGCCCGCTTGGCGTGAATCCGTCAGTCATGCCGCGCCTGCCTTATGATGTTGAAAAGGATTTCGCTTTCATCAGCAATGTGGTGATGGTGCCGCTGTTGGTGATTGCGCATCCGTCTGTCACGGAACGTACCATTCAGGAATTGGCGGCCAGTGCGAAGGCGCGGCCTGGGCAATTGGATATGGCCTCTGCCGGCCCGGCCACCAGCCAGCATATGGCGGCCGAATTGCTCATGCTGCGCGCCGGTATTCGCTTCAACATCGTGCATTATCGCGGCAGCGGTCCCGCCATTGCCGATGTCATGGCCGGCAATGTGAAACTGATGACGGATTCCGTCGCCTCCGCCCTGCCGCATATCCAATCCGGCCGCGTGCGCCCAATTGCGCTCTGCAGCGCGCGGCGCGTGCCGCAATTGCCTGATGTGCCAACCATCGCGGAAAGCCTGGTGCCCGGCTATGAAGCCTCGGGCTGGTCCGGTCTGGTGGCGCCCGCTGGGACACCGGCTGAAATCGTCAATCGCATCAATGCCGATGTGGTCGCCATCCTGCGCGATCCCGCCATGATCAAAAGGATCGAGGAGATGGGCGCGGTCGCAGACCCGCTGACGCCGGACCAATTCGGCCAATTCGTCCGCGCAGAAGTGGCGAAATGGCGCGAGGTGGCGCGCGCGGGAAATGTGCGACTGGAAGGCTAACAAGCCTTCAATGCGGGACCATGCCGGCGGAAACGCCATGCAGGCAGGCCATCAATAACGAAAGCGGCAAGCGCAGGCGCCACCACCAATCGGGTGCCAGCGCCCCCACCTGCGCTGCACGATCCGCCAAGGGCAGCAGCGCGAAGATCACTGCAAGCAATAACAGCCCCGCCTGGGGCGGCAGCAGTAGCGCGACCCAGGCCGCCAGCATGGGCAGGACAGACAGCACCAACCAGCGTGTCAGTGCCGCACCCTCAGCCTTATTCGCCGCCAGCCCCCACCAGGCGCCACCGATAAAACTCGCGATCAGGGCGCCATAGGCGGGGCCCGCGTGCAGCGCGAAGGCCGCCGCGCCATCGCCCGCGGCCAGCATGGCGGGCATGGCAAGGCTCGGCAGCAGGCCGGCAGCGCCCAGCAGCAGGGCGGGGCGCGGGATGGGGTGCTTGGACATGGCGCTGCCCTCTCACAATTCGGCCCGGCCCGACAAGCCCCACCCTGGCGCCGCGGCGCCGCTGGGGCCATCTTACGCTCCATGAATATGATCGCCCCAGGCCCCGTGCTCTTCATGCCGGAAAAGCGCCCCGCGCCCCCGGCCACGCGGCGCCTCACCGTCACTGCGCCTTATGAACCGAATGGCGACCAGCCACGCGCCATTGCGGAGCTTGTCGCGGGTTTGCAAGCCGGTGACCGCGACCAGGTGCTGCTGGGCGTCACCGGTTCCGGTAAGACCTTCACCATGGCGAAGGTGATTGAGGCTGTTCAGCGCCCAACCCTGATCCTGGCACCGAACAAGACGCTTGCCGCACAGCTTTATGGTGAAATGAAAAGCTTCTTCCCGGAAAACGCGGTGGAATATTTCGTTTCTTATTACGACTATTATCAGCCGGAAGCCTATGTGCCACGCACCGATACCTATATCGAAAAAGACGCGCAGATCAACGAACAGATCGACCGCATGCGCCATTCCGCGACACAGGCGCTGCTGGAACGCAATGATGTAGTGATCGTCGCCTCGGTCTCCTGCATTTACGGTATCGGCTCGGTTGAGACCTATTCGCGCATGGTCGTGAAATTGGAAGCCGGCGGGCAGATTGACCGCGATGTACTGGTGAAGGGCCTGGTGGAGCAGCAATATCGCCGCAACGACAATTTCTTCGCCCGCGGCACTTTCCGCATTCGTGGTGAGACGGTTGATCTATGGCCGAGCCATTTGGAAGACCGCGCCTGGCGCGTTTCGCTTTTCGGCGATGAGATTGAAGCCATCCGCGAATTCGATCCGCTGACCGGTGAGATCACCGCCGAGATGGAACGCGTTTCCATCTACGCCAATAGCCACTATGTCACCCCGCGCCCGACGCTGACGCAGGCCATTACGCGCATCAAGGATGAACTGAAGGAACATCTGGCGAAGCTGCATGCGGAAGGCAAATTATTGGAAGCGCAGCGGCTGGAACAGCGCACCATCTTCGATATCGAAATGATGGAAACCACCGGTTCCTGCAAAGGGATTGAGAATTACAGCCGTTACCTCACGGGCCGTAATCCGGGTGAACCGCCGCCGACACTTTTCGAATACCTGCCGGAAAATGCCTTGCTCATCGTGGATGAAAGCCATGTCACCGTGCCGCAAATCGGCGGCATGTATCGCGGCGACTATAACCGCAAGACTGTCCTTTCCGAATATGGCTTCCGCCTGCCAAGCTGCACCGATAACCGCCCCCTGAAATTCGAGGAATGGGATACCTACCGCCCGCCCTCCATCTTCGTCAGCGCCACCCCTGGCCCGTGGGAGATGGAACGCACCGGCGGCGCCTTTGCCGAACAGGTGATCCGCCCAACCGGCCTGGTTGATCCCGTGACGGAAATCCGCCCGGTGGAAAAGCAGGTGGATGATCTGCTCGCCGAATGCCGCGAAGTCGCCAAGCATGGCGGGCGCGTGCTGGTGACTACACTCACCAAGCGCATGGCCGAAGACCTCACTGAATACATGACCGAAGCCGGCATCCGCGTGCGTTATTTGCATTCGGATATTGACACGCTTGAACGCATCGAAATCATCCGCGATTTGCGCAAGGGCGTGTTTGATGTGCTGATCGGCATCAACCTGCTGCGTGAAGGCCTGGATATTCCCGAATGCGCGCTGGTCGCGATCCTGGATGCCGATAAGGAAGGGTTTCTGCGCAGCACCACATCACTCATTCAAACCATTGGCCGCGCCGCGCGCAATGTGGATGGGCGCGTGGTGCTTTATGCCGATGTCATGACCGATAGCCTGCGCCGCGCCTTGGAAGAAACCGCGCGCCGGCGTTCAAAACAGGAAGCCTGGAACAAGGAACACGGCATCACGCCGCAAACCATCCGCCGCGATATCTCCTCCGCCCTGCAATCCATCTATGAACAGGATTACGTGACGGTTGACGCGCTGGAAGGCGAAGATACCGCCGAATTCGTCGGCAAGGACCTGAAAGCGACCATCGCCGAGCTTGAACGCAAAATGCGCGCCGCCGCCGCCGATCTGGAATTCGAAACCGCGGCGAGGCTGCGGGATGAGATCAAGCGGCTGGAAAGCCTTGATCTGGGCCTTTCGCCCAACCTCGCCGGACGGTCCCTGCAGGAAGCCAAGCCCAAGGCCAAGGGGGATTGGAAGCCAAAGCCCATGGGGCCTGGCGGCGGTGGCTATGATCCCAACAAGGGCAAGGGCGGGCGCCGGCGCAAGGGCTGATTCGCGCAAAAAACCGGCATCCCCGCCCACTTTATGGGCAGATTCGACCCGAAACCCGCTTTGCAGCCCCCGCCCTATGCGGCTAAGCCTTGCTCCAAGCATCCCAAGGGCGCAGAAAACCCAGGTCACGGGAATATAGGGAGATCACCAATGGCTCACGGAATTTCGCGCCGCGGCGCGCTCATTGCCGGCACGGCAATCCTCGCGGCCCCGCTTATTGCACGCGCCCAACCGGCGCGGCTTCGCCTTACGCTCGATTGGGCCTTCCAGTCGCCCAATGCCTTTGCGCTGCTCGCGCGCGACAAGGGCTATTTCCGCGATGCCGGCATTGATGTGCAGATTGACCGTGGCCAGGGTTCGGGCGGTGTCCCTGTCGCGCTCGCCGGCGGTTCCTATGATATGGGCTATGCGGATCTGAACCCCGCCATCCGCTTCGTCGCCGAAAACCCGGATCGCGGCATTGTGGCCGTGGCGGTGATGCATGATCGCAGCCCGCTTTGCGCCATTGTGCGCGCCGATGGCCCCATTCGCACGCCCAAGGACCTGGAAGGCAAGCGCCTGGCCGCGCCGGATTTCGATGCGGGCCGCCAGCTTTTCCCTGCCTTCGCCAAATCCGCCGGCATTGACGCAAGCAAGGTCACCTTCCTCTCCGTCTCTCCCGCCCTGCGTGAACCCATGCTGGTCCGCCGCGAAGCCGATGGCGTGACGGGCTTTGTCACCACCTCGGCGCTCGCGCTCAAGGGCATCGGGCTCGATCATCCGGCGCAGCGCGTGATGATGTATTACGATCACGGGCTGAACCTTTATGGCGGCGCCATCCTGACCACGCGCGCCTTCATTGAACGCAACCCCGCCGTGGTGCGTGGCGCGACAGCAGCGCTGATGCGCGGCTTCCGCGACACGCTCCGCAATGGTCAGGAAATGCTCGACAACCTCCGCCGTGTGGAGCCACTGACGGATATTGCGCTGGAACGCGAACGCCATGAAATGAATGTCGCGCGCGTCATCATGTCTGATCACGTGCGCGCCAATGGGATTTCGGCGGTAGATATGGGCCGGCTGCAAACCGGCATTCGCGCCGTAGAGGAAGCCTATAATCTGCCGGCCCGGGTACAGGCGGCGCAGATCTATACGCCGGAATTCCTGCCCCCCGCCGCTGACCGCGCGATCTGATCGCGCAATATGGCGCAGGGTTTTGTGGATATCTCCAATGTCGCCATGCGCTATGGCGGCGTGGAGGGAACGCTCGCGCTCAAGGGCACCAGCCTTGCGGTGGCGGAAGGTGAATTCGTTGCCGTGGTCGGGCCATCGGGCTGCGGCAAATCCACGCTGATGCGCCTTGTCACTGGGCTTTGGCCACCAACCGAAGGCCAGGTTTCCGTTGATGGGCGCGAAGTGGAAGGCCCGCTTTCCATCGCCGGCATGGCCTTCCAGAATCCCACCCTGCTGCCATGGCGGAATATTCTGGACAATGTGATGCTGCCCTTGGAAGTGGTGCAGCCGCATCGCCGGCAATTGCGCGCCAAGCGGGCCGATTACGAACGCCAAGCGCGGGAATTGCTCTCCCTTGTTGGGCTTGATGGGTTTGAAGCCAAGTTTCCCTGGCAGCTTTCGGGGGGCATGCAGCAGCGAGCCTCGCTCTGCCGCGCCCTGATCCATCAGCCGCGCCTTTTGATGTTGGATGAACCCTTCGGCGCGCTTGATGTCTTCACGCGTGAAGATCTTTGGGCCGTTTTGCAAAAGCTTTGGTTAGCGCGCCGCCCCACGGTCATTCTGGTGACGCATGATTTGCGCGAAGCCGCCTATCTTTCCGATCGCGTACTGGTCATGTCCGCCCGCCCGGGGCGCATCATCGCGGAACGGCGCGTGGACTTCGCGAGAGAGCGGAGCATGGAAACCACCTACACCAAGGAATTCCAGGACCTGGTGCATGAGCTGCGTGATCGCATCAGCGATGCCCGCGATGCCGAGGAGCTTTCGAATGCCCCGTAAAGCCTTGCGCAGCCCGGAAGCCTTGGCGGCCGCCGCGCGCCGGCGCCGCCGGTTGGAAAATGCCCTGCCCTGGCTGGTGATTGGCGGCATGTTCCTGGTTTGGGAAGCCGCCGTCTGGGCCTTCAAGATTCAGCCCTTCATCCTGCCCGCCCCTTCGGCCATTGCGGCCAGCATGATGAAATGGTGGCAGCCCTTATTGGCGAATTCCTGGGCCACCTTGCTCACCACCGTGATCGGCTTTGCCATGGCGGTGGTGTTCGGGCTTTTGCTTGGCATTGTGATCGGGTCTTCGGTGCTGGTCTATCGCGGGCTTTATCCGCTGCTGATCGCCTTCAATTCCGTGCCCAAAGTCGCCGTGGTGCCGGTTTTGGTGATCTGGTTCGGTGCCGGCTTCTGGCCCGCCGTGCTGACCGCCTTTCTGATTTCCTTCTTCCCAATTGTAGTGAATGTCGCGACCGGTATCGCGACGGTGGAACCCGAATTGCGCGATGTGTTGCGCGCGCTTGGCGCGAAGCCGGTGGATATCATTCGCAAGGTCGGGCTGCCGCGCGCCATGCCGTATTTCTTCGCCTCGCTCAAAGTGGCGATCACCGTCGCTTTCGTGGGCTCCATCATCAGTGAAACCGTCGCCGCCAATGAAGGCATTGGGCATTTGATGCTGGTGGCGTCCTCCCGCTTTGATGTGCCTTTGGTCTTTGCGGGGCTGATCATCACCGGCGTCATGGGGGTTGCGATGTATTGGGTGGCGGTAACCATCGAAGAACGCACCACCGGCTGGGCCACGCGCGGCCAGCAGGACCCGCGCCTCGCGGCAGGCGGCTGAAAACATGACAGAGGCAGCGCTTCGGCTTGGCATGATGACGCCAAGCTCCAATACGGTGTTGGAACCGGTAACTGCCGCGCTATTGGCGCAAACCCCCTGGATCACGGCGCATTTCCAACGCTTGCGCGTGCTGGCGATCAATCTCGGCGCAGATGCCACCAGCCAATTTGATCCGCGCCCGATGGCGGATGCAGCCGGGTTGCTCGCGGATGCCAAGGTGCATGCGCTGTGCTGGAATGGCACCTCCGGCGCTTGGCTTGGCCTTGAAAGTGATCGCGCGCTTTGCGCCACCATCACCAGGGAAACGGCCACACCCTGCACCACCGCGACGCTCGCCTTGTTCGATGCTTTGGCGGCGCTTGGCGCCAAGCGCATCGGGCTGGTCACGCCCTATTTGAACACGGTGCAGTCCGCCATTATCGCGAACTTCGCCGGGCGTGGCGTGGAAACCATTGTGGAACGCCATCTGGAAGACCCCGGCAATTACAGCTTTGCCGAACATAGCGCGGCCAAGGTGGATGCGCTGGTGCGCGAAGCCGCCGCTGCCCGGCCCGATGCCATTGTGATCCATTGCACCAATTTCCGCGGCCTGCCCGGTGCTGTTGGGATCGAAGCCGAAACCGGCATTCCCATTCTGGATTCCATCGCGGTCGCGCTTTGGGGCGCCATTCGCGCGGCTGGGCGCAGCCCCGCCATGATCAGGAATGCAGGGCGGCTTTTCGCGCTCTGAGCCTGTAAAGCCCTACCGCGGCCCCGCCGCCGCGGTGCCTTCCGGCGCATGGGAGAATTCCGGCACCAGCCGCGCCAATTGCTGAAGCGCGAGCCGCGCATTCCCTGCCCGCCCCGCCGCCGCCATTTCATCAATCGCGCGCCCGACCAGGGCGCTATCCGCGGTCCGAGGTGTCGCCACCAAAAGCCCCGGAAAGGCGGTTGGGCGCGGCGGTTCTTGGCCGTGGAACAATTCTTCATAAAGCCGCTCACCAGGGCGCAGCCCCGTAAAGCGGATTTCCACATCCTCATCGGGGCGGAGCCCCGCCAGCCGGATCATGCGCCGCGCCAAATCAACAATCTTCACCGGCTGACCCATATCCAGAACGAAGATGCCGCCTTCGGCCAATTCCGGCGGCTGATCGGCGGGATCGGTGGTGCCAACCACACTCGCCTGCAACACAAGCCCAACCGCTTCACGCACGGTCATGAAATAGCGCCGCATATCAGGATGCGTGACGGTCAGCGGCCCGCCACGTTCCAATTGCCGGCGAAACAGCGGCACCACGCTGCCGGTCGAGCCCAGCACATTGCCAAAACGCACCGTGATGCAGCGCATGCCCGCCCGCCCATGGCGCACTTCGCGGTCCAAAGCCTGGCAATACATCTCCGCCAGCCGCTTGGACGCACCCATCACCGATGTCGGGTTCACGGCCTTGTCGGTGGAAATGAACACCATCGCTGCGGTGCCAACGCTGCGCGCCGCTTCCGCCACCACGCGCGTGCCAAAAGCATTGGTCAGCACACCTTCCAGCGGATCATTTTCCACCATCGGCACATGCTTCAGCGCCGCCGCATGGAACACCAATTCGGGCTTGATATCCTCAAACAAGCGCCTGATGCGTGCCTCATCGCGCACATCGGCCAGCACGGCGCGGCGCGGCACATCCGGATGCTTTTCGCGCAATTCCAGATCAATTTCATAAAGCAGAAACTCGCCGTGATCGAGCAAGACCAGCATCGCCGGCCCCAGCGCAGCCACTTGCCGCGCCAATTCACCGCCAATCGTGCCACCCGCACCCGTCACCAGCACGCGCCTGCCTTGCACCAGCCGCGCCATGCCTTCACGGTCCAGCGGCACTTGCGGGCGATCCAACAAATCTTCAATCGAAACCGGGCGCAATTCGACACGGCGCGTGGCGTCACTGCCTGCCGGATCAAGCCGTGTTGGCGCGGGCGCGCGACGCAGCGGCACGCCATGCCGATCCGCGGCATCCAACAGCGCTTCCAAGGCCGGGCCTTCGATATCGGGGCCTGAGAGCACAATCAGCCCCGGCAGCCGCCCTTCCGCGCGCAGCCGATCCAGCACCGCTTCCGCTTCCTCAACCGTGCCCAGGATCAAATGCCCCTGCATGCGCCGTCCGGCCTGACGCGCCCGCAGTGAGAGGATTCCAATCACCCGATACGGCGCACGCCGATCCCGTTCCAGGGCGCGAATGAAAAGATCGGTGCCCTCTGCCGCGCCCACCAGCAGCACGGCTTGGGCATCGGCCGCCGCCTCACCGGCATGGCGCGTGGCCTGCACCAGGGCCAAAACCCGCGCGCCAATCAGCAGCGCGCCCAGCAGCAGCGCATGGATCAGCGGAAAGGCCGGGTTGGCCGGCTGCCAGCCGCCAAGCATTTGCCCACCCAGCCAAAACAGCAGCGCGCCCCCCAAAGCCGCACCCGCCACCGCAAGCAGATCGCGCAAGCCAACAAAACGCCAATATTGCTGCGGGAGGCGCAAAACCGCGCCAGCCGCCAGCAGGGCGAGCACCGCACCCGGCGCCGCCACCGCCCACCAGGCGCCTGATGGCCAGTTGCGCGGCGCAATGGCCCAAACCGCCAGCATCAGCGCCAGCAGCGCAATCAGGCCATCAAGGGCCAGATTCAGCAGAATCCGATGGGAAGGGCCGCGCGTCACCCGTCCTTCCTAGCCCAGAATGGTCCCGGTTGGAATCGCTTCACTTCACCCCGGCCATGGGGCGCGGCATGAAGCCCGTCAGCCGAGCGTAAAGCGCCACCAGCCGCGCGGCCTCCCCCTCCCAGGAGAAACGCGCGAGTGCGGCCCGGCGCCCCGCTTGTCCCAGGGCGCTCCGCCGCACCGGGTCCGCCAGGCGCGCGACCTCGCGCGCTATGGCCGCCGGATCGGCGGCATCCACCAAGGCGCCGCAGGCAGCGTCTTCGATCACGGCGGCCACTTCCTTGGCTTCGGCGGGCGCAATCACCGGCAGACCCGCCAGCATGGCGTCAAACAGCTTATGCGGCAGGGCAAGGCGATGATTTTCCGCCCCCGGCTGAAACAGGATCAGCGCAATGTCGCAGCGCGCTGCTGCTTCCAGCGCCGCCTCATGCGGCAGCCAGCCCAAGGCGGTAATCCGTGCCCTCAGGCCAAGCGCCGCAGCCCGCGCCCAGAAGCCTTGCTCAGCATCATCGGTAAAGCGGCCAATCAGGCAAAGCCTGGTTTCGGGCGGACAAAGTGCCAGCGCTTCCAGCATCTGCATCGCCCCACGCGCGCGGCTAAGCGCGCCCAGATGCAATAGCGTCACGGGGCCAGGCACATGGGCGCGCGGCAGCACGGCGCCAAGCGCGTAATTGCGCACCTTCACCACACGGTCCTCACCACCAAAGGGCGCACCGAGGCCATCCTTCGCCACCACCACCGAATCAGCGGCACGCCCCATCGCCCAGCAGGCGCCATGCAACAGGCGGCGCAATACGGGCCGCAGCAAGGCAGGCGCCTTCGCATCCAAGCGCGAAGGGTAATGTTCATGCACGTCCAGAATGACACGCGCACCAGACCACCAGCCCGCCAGCAACGCCGCCGCCCAGGCATCAGGTTCCGAGGCATGGATCACCTCCGCCCGCTGCCGCGCCGCAAGCACCGCAAGGCGCGGAATACCGAATACGCGTCGCCACCCGCCACGCCGCGCCGGAAAGGTGCTGATCGCGACGCCGGCCACCGTTGCGGGCGCCGCGCCCGAAGCAGGGGCGGGGCATAGATGCATGACCGCATAGCCAGCCTCAGCCAGGCAGGCACCTTCCTTCAACACCACACGGATATCGGCAGGCGGATGGGCGGCGGAAAGCAAAAGAACTTTCGGCGGCGCCAGCCAAACGGGCGTCAAGCCACCATCGCGCGGCATTCCTCGCCTTCCAGCAGGGCTTGCAAATGCTCACGCATGCGCAGCCCCGCACGCCCATCCCAAAGCGGAATCGGCCGCACTGGCAGCGAAGGGGCCTTCAGGATTTCCGCGACACGCAGGGCCAATTCCTCAGGCGTCGCCAACCTGTTCATACCAACCGCTATGGTAATGGGCCGCTCAGTGGCGCTGCGCAGCGTCAGGCAAGGCAGGCCAAGCGCAGTCGCTTCTTCCTGCACGCCGCCGCTATCGGTCGCGACCAGCCGCGCGCGGCAGAGCAATGACAGAAACTCAAGATACCCAAGCGGCGGCGTGATGCGCACACCGATCGGCGGCACAAAGCCAAAGGATTTCATCTGTGCCGCCGCACGCGGATGAATGGGCCACACCAGCGGCAGGTGCCGCGCCGCGGCCGAAACCGCATCCAAAAGCGCAATCAACCGCTCTGGCTTGTCCACATTGCCGGCGCGATGCAGCGTCACCACGCCATACCCCCCGCGCGTGAGGCCGCGCGGCAGGCGTTTGGCGCGCGCCGCCGCCAAATGGCGCAGCTGCGTATCCACCATGGCATTGCCCACAGCGCGTACCGCCGCCGCCGCATGGCCTTCCTGCCGCAGCCTGGCCGCAGTCGCCTCATCCGGGGCCCACAGAACATCGGAGATTGCATCAATGGCGCGGCGATTGATTTCCTCCGGCAAATTGCGCTCCCCCGAACGCAGCCCGGCTTCCAGATGGATCACCATGATGCCGAGCTTGCGTGCGGCAAGCGCCGCCGCCAGCGCACCATCCACATCGCCGGCCACCACCACGGCCGCAGGGCGGCGCGCTTTCCAGACCGTTTCGCAGGCAATCATGGAACGCCCGGTCAGCACCGCATGGCTGCCGCCTGAAACCCCAAGCGCGATATCGGGCGCTGGCAGGCCGAGATCGGCGAAATGCACGCCAAACATTGCTGGATCCTCATGCTGGCCGGTATGGACCAGCACGGGTTTGCAGAATTCCGGCCCCTCAGCCAGCGCATGCCAAAGGGCGGCGAGTTTCGGCAAATTGGGCCTGGCCGCGGCAACCAAATGAAGCTCGGGCAGCATGATCAGCCCCTTCCTGACATGGCAAAATGCGCTGGCTTCCGCAGCACGGGCTGAGCACGTGGAACGGATTCCACCAGCGCAACAAAACGCGCGGCAAGCAGGCGCCGGTCATGCTGCCGCACCGCAAGGCTGCGCGCCGCTTCCCCCATGGCCGCGCGGCGCGCCGGTTCTTCCACCAACCCAAGCAGCGCCGCTGCCAGGCCAACGGCATCACCAGGTGCCACGGCCATCCCCGCACCACCTTCGGTCAAAAGCCGCGCGGCATCACCCGGCGCGGTGCTGATCACGGGCCGACCCGCCGCGAGCCCATCCATCAGCTTATTGGGCGCGGTCCAACCGGCGAAGGCCGGGCAATCGGCCAGGATATGCAGCGCCATCTGGCTGCCGGCGAAAAGCCCAGCGATTTCGCGCTTGGGCATGGGCGGCAGGAAGGTGATATTCCGCAGCTCCGCCGCAGCGCGCATCAGGGCGGTTTTCTCCGCCCCCTCACCCACCAGCAGAATGCGGAGCCGGGTTTCGCCCCGGGCCGCCAAAAGCCTTGCCGCTTCCACCACAACACCAAGCCCATTGGCGCGCCCATGGGCGCCGGCATAAAGCGCCAAAACCTCCCAAGGCGCTGCTTCAGGCGGGCGCCAAGGGGCGATATGGGGGCCGAAAAGATCAAGATCACAGCCATTGCCGATCACCTGCACCCGCGCCGGATCGGCGCCCCGCGCATGGGCGGTTTCCGCCATGCCTTCAGACAGGGCGACCACCGCAGCCGCGCGGCGACAGGCGAGATTGGCGAGCCCCTCCATCAAGGGCGCGAGCGGCGCGGGCAGCACCCCCATGGCGCGCGGCAATTCCGGCCAGGGATCGCGGATTTCGAAAATGAAGGGAATGCCGCGTAGCGCCTTGGCGCATAATGCCGGCAAGGCAACGGTGAGCGGCGTTGAGGACGCAATGATCAGATCAGGCCTTTCCCGGAGCGCAAGCCGCGCCGCCGCCGCCGCATAGCGCAAAAACGCCGCACTACGGGCCGCGATGCCCATGGCATTGGCGTAAGCAATGTCCCATTCCACCACCCGGAACCCTGCAACGCGCCCTTCCCGCCTTCCCTTGCGGAAGGGGCCGGCAAGCCCGCTCTCCGCCCCCTGGTAGCGCCCGGTCGCCAGCGTCACGCGATGGCCACGCGCCACCAGCGCGCGGGCAAAGGCGAAGCTTCGTGTGGCCGTGCTGCCAGCCGGCGTGCTGAAATGCTGATGCAGATACAGGATATGCATTGGCGTCAGCCGCGCGCCGCGGCGCGAATGGCGCGGATGACCCGCCCCTGCTGGGCCTGCGTCATGCCGCTGCCAGAGGGCAGGCAAATCCCCCGCGCGAAAAGCGCCTCCGCCACCGCCCCGCCCACGCGCGGCGCATCGCGAAAAACGGGCTGCATATGCAGGGGCTTGAAGGTGGGGCGGGTTTCAATCCCCTCAGCGGCCAGCAGGCGGCGCAGCGCATCGGCGTCCAGCCCGAAGGCTTCCGGTTCAATCAGCATGGCGGTCAACCAGCGTGAGGACTGGCCCCAGGACGCTTCAGGCATGAAGGCAATCCCCGGCACATCCTCAAGCGCTTCCTGGTAGCGCGCGAAGATCGCCCGGCGCTGCGCCACGCGATCGCCCAGTTTCGCCAATTGCGCGAAGCCCACCGCCGCCATCAAGGACGACATCCCAAAGGAATAGCCGGTGCTGGCATGCTCATAATGCGGCGCCGGGGATCTGGCCTGATCGGCCAGGCTGCGGGCATGCGTGATCAGCCCCGGATCATCGGAAGCCAGCGCCCCGCCCCCGCCAGCGGTGATGATCTTATTGCCATTGAAGGAAAATGCCGCGAGCCGCGCACCGCGCCCGGCAGCCAGCCCGGATTGAGAAGCACCCAGCCCCTCAGCGCTGTCGGATATCAGCGCCACACCATATCCCGCGCAAAGCGAGGCAATGGCCCGCAAAGCGGCGCATTGGCCATAAATATCCACCGCCACCACCGCCTTGGGCAGCCTACCCTGCCGCGCCGCCTCCCAAAGCTCCGCTGCCAGTAACCCCGGGTCAAGCGTCCAGCTTTCGGGGCAGACATCCAAAAAGCGCGGCCTTGCCCCCATCTGCACTGCCGGTGCCACGGAAGCGATGAAGGTGAAGCTTGGCACCCAAACCTCATCCCCCGGCCCGATATCCAGTACGCGAAAAGCCAGCGTGAGCGCAGCGGTGCCCGATGCCACGGCCAACACATGGGCAAAGCCGGTAGCCTCGGCAAAGGCGGCTTCAAAAGCACGGGGCGCAGGGCCGGCGGGGGCCAGCCAGCCAGAGGCAAGGCTCGCTTCCAGTACGGCAATCTCCCGCCCGGTCAGATGCGGCGGCGAAAGCAGAATCGGGGCTGCCACTTCCTGCGCAAGCCTTGGGGGGGCGGGCAGCAGGCGGAGTGGCTGGACGGAGGAAAGCATGGCCATCACCCCTTGTGCCCCGGCAGTCCCGGCGCCGCGCCTTGGGCGAGCATGTCATCAAGGCGGGCTGAGGTCGCATGGCCCGGCATGGTCGCGCCATGGCCGCGCAGCAGCAGGGCAGCGCAGGCCATGGCGAGTTTCAAATCTGTCGTAAATTCAGGGGGCTGCCGCACGTACTCCACATCGCAGGCAAGCCGCCGTGCCCAGGGCAGCGCATTGCGCCCACGCGCCTGGGCCAGACCGAAAAGGCCCGGCTTGACCCTGAGCCGCTCAGCCTGCAGCACGCTCAACAAGGGCGTATAGTCGCAGGGCAAGGGGCGCGGCCCCACCAGGCTCATCTCACCGCGCAAGACATTGATCATCTGCGGCAATTCATCGAGGCCACTGGCCCTGAGCCAAAGCCCGAAGCAGCCAAGCCGCGCCGCATCCGGTGCCGGGCCTTCGCGCATGGAGCGGAACTTTATCAGTGTGAAAGGCGCGCCATGCCGCCCGGCACGGCGCTGGCGAAACAGGATCGGCCGGCCCAAGGCGAGCAGCACCGCCAGCGCCAGCAGGGCAAAAACCGGCGCGGCCAGTACCAGCACCGGCACCGCCACGCCCCGATCAAGCGCAGCCTTACCCCAAAGCGCGTACATGGCCTGCCTCCGTGATCGGCGCCCGTGCCGTAACGCCAATCCCAAGTGCCAGCCCGAGCGCCAGCCAAGCCATGCGATTGCCGAGATCGGTTGAAACCTGCAGCGTCACCGCCATGGGCAGGCACAGCATCAATAGCCGCGCCACGCGCCAGGAAGGCGCGGTCCGTGCGAGCCGCCAGAACACCAAGGCCGCGCCGCCAAAGGCGATCAGCCAAAGGCCAAAACCGGGCAGCCCGGCCTCCACCAAAGCTTCAATGCCAAGATTATGCGGATGCCGCCCGCGCCATTCGCCAAACCCCGCCGCCAGGCTAAAGCTGCCGGTGCCAAGACCAAAGGGCATCGCCTGACCGGCGAGGCTGAGTGCAGCCCCCCAAAGCGGCAGGCGACCAGAGCTTTCCAAAATATTCGGCGCGAAAATACGTTCCAGAGTGCGGGCAGTTTGGTTGGTCTCACTGCCCCAAAACCCAAGCGCCGCACCACCAAGCCCAAGCAAAACCAGCAGCCAAAGCGCTGCCTGCACAGGCTTTTTGCGCCCCTGCAGGATCAGCAGCGGCCCGACCGCCAGGCAAAGCCCAAGAGCCACCAGCGCCGCGCGCCCGCCGGGCAGCAGCGCTGCCAGCGCCAGGACCAGGGCCGCCGCGCCCCAGAAAAGCCGTGGCGTGATGCGGCGCGCCTCCGCCCAATGCAGCGCTGCCAAGGCCGCCGCCATGGCAATGGCAAGCCCGGTCACCTGATAGGCGATGCGCCATTTCGCGGGATCAGCACCGGGCAGCCCGCCCAGCGCCACGCTTTCCCCGGCCAGGTTCGCGGCAAGGCTCACCGCCACCAAGGCCCCTGCCCCAAGCACGCCAGCACAAAACCCGCGCAAGGCCGAATCATCCCCGGCCACCACGAAGCCGGCCAAAAGCATGATCGGCCCGAGTACGATGATTTCCGGCAACTTGGCCGCCAGCACAGCGCCCGAGGCAGTCCAACAGCCGGCCAGGACCAGCCAAAGCCAGAGCGCGCCAATGGCCAGTAAGGGCAGGCCGAGCGCGGGCGCGACCACCCAGCGCCGCGTCATGGCGCAAAGCACCAGCAAGGGCAGCGCCAGCCCAGTACTCAATATCGTAAAATCAATGGGTAAGGCGCCGATCAGGGGAATAGATTTCAAGGCCCCGGCAAGATGCAATAGCGCCGCGGCCGCCCCGGCAAGCCAGGTCAAAGCATCCTGGGGCGGCGCTGCCGCCATATCCGCCGCCTGCATCCTCAATCCCCCTGCATGGCGGGGCTGCGCGTCACCAGCGCGGCATCACGGAAACTACGGCGCATCAGCAGCAAACCGGCTGCCGCCATCAGTACCGCAAGCGGCACCACCAGCAGCCAAAGCCCAAGCAAAAGCGGGCGATTGGGGCGAGAGGCGCGAGCCTCCACCATGGGCGCTGCGATCAGCCGGGCCGCCACCGCCTCATCCGCTGCCACCACCAGTCCGGCGCGCTGTTGCTGCGCCAGAAGATCGTAAAGATTGTTACGGAGGAAGACGTCGCTTTCGCCCTGCAACCGCGCCTGCAACGCCGCGACCCGCCGCGCGGCCTGGTCAGCCAGGTCGGCGCGCACCTTGGCTTCGGCAAAGCGATGCAGGCTGATCAGCGCCTGTAGCGCAAGCGCCGGGTCCGCATGGGTCAATTCCAGGGTCCAGGTAATGCTGCCGAGGTTCTGCGTGACCGCGACATGGCGCTCCATCCAGGCCAGCACATCATCGGCATCAAGCGCGCGCGAAAGCCCAAGCGACACCCGGAGGGACCACAGGGGGGAGTCCTGGCGATTGCGCTCCATCGCCTGCAGCAAGGCGGTTTCGGTGGTGAGCATGCGCGCCGCATCGGGCGAGCGCAGAGCCGCCAAATAGACAGCAAAATTGCCGCCGGGGCGCGTATCCAGCCCCTGCCCCAAGGCCAAGGGATGCGCCGATAGCAGGGATGAAATGGCAAAGGCCGTGGTTTCCGCCGGCGCCACCTGGGCGCGCGCCACATGGCCGCGCGGCCAAAGCAGGATGGCGGCCGCACCCCCCACCCATAGCAGCAGCAGGATCAGCGCCAATTTGGCACGCCAAGCCCAAAGCCCCATCAGCAGCAGCGGCAGCGGCATCAGCATCCACCCCTTTTGGGCAGGGCGATCTCGGTGAAAATCCGCCCGATTGGGCGATTGGCGCGGAGTTCCAGCACGGGCGCAGGCTCTACCCGCCCATAGGCTGGGCTTTCCCAGCCGCGGATCAATTCCAGGCTGAAGGGTGCATCGGCGGAAAGGGTAATGCGTGCCTTGGCGCTTTCAACGCCATCGGCAATCCGCCGCCAATCGCCCGGCGCAAGCCGCCAACGGAGCGCAAGGCGCCGGAAATCGCCCCGCACCTGATCTTCCACACGCCAGAGCCGCCCGCGACATTCGATCCGCCTGGCATGGCGATTGCCGCGCCAATCGCGCATCTTGGCGCCATCGGGAATGGCGCGGCACCGTGGCCAGCGCCCGAACAGAAAGGGGCCAAGCCGCGGCATGGGCTCAGCATCATCAAAGGTGATCAGATTATGCCCGGCCCCGCCGGCCAGCATCCTTTGCCACCAATCGAAACCGGGTGGCGGCAGATAGGCGCCGCTGCCGCCATCGCGGAGCAGATTCTCATTGCCATCCCAAAGGTCGAAATGCAGCAAATCCGCCTGTCCCGGCCGGAACCGAAGCGGCACACCGGTGCGCAGCACGCCGCGCGCGCCCCCTGCCCCACCAAGCCCGAACCAGCCGGCGCTCCGCCAATGGCCAGGGCTCATGCTGGGCAAGCTTTGGGTGGCTGCAAGGCCAAGGGCGCGGCAGCCGGGATCATCCGGCAAGCCGGCGCTGGCGCCAAGGAAAAGCCGCGAAGCGCGTTCCAGGCTGGCCCGCGCATCACCGGCCCCAAACCCAGAGAGATCGGCAAAGGCGGAATCATCGCAAGGCCCGATGCGCGGCAAGGCGCCATTGGGCGCCATGACGCGGCCGAGCCATTGCGTGGCGGCGGCGGCCCGCGCGGCGAAAGGCGCGGCAAAGCTTGGCGCGCCATGCCTGCGGCGGAACCATTCGGCGATTGCCAGCACATCCAGCATCAGCCGGTGATAGGCCGGGGAGGCCTGGGCAAAGGCACCGCAGGGCGCAACGAGCCGTGCAACAGCGCGCGCAAGCTCCTGCGCGCCGGCGCGCTGATCCCGCACCCGGCCCAATAGCAGGCCACAGACAAAAAGCCCCGCCGCTTCGCTGATCGGGTGGTTATTGTCCTGCGCCGCGCCATAAGCGCGCGTGGCGCGAATGCGCCGCGCATGCAGCCCCAGCAAGTAACGCGCCCCTGGGCTCAGGCGGCGATCGGCACCAAGCAGGGCAAGGGCCAGGCCGATCCCCATGGCGCGCAAAGCCGCTTCCTGCGCGCAGGCCCAGCCCGGCCCACGAAAGGGCGGGTTGGCATTGGCCCAATCTGCCAGCAGCGCTTCCGCCTGGTTCAAATGATCGGCCGCGGGGTCGCGGGTAGCGGCCTGGATAAGGCTCAGCAGGGGGGCCAGGCGATGGGTTTCCCAGAGCTTGCGGATATCAGCGCCAGGCCGGGCCAGCACATCCAAAGCATGGGCTTCTGGGCTGAAAGGGCCATGCCAGTCACGCTTGGGCGCAGCCAGGGCCTCAGTATCCGGCAGGAAGGGGCCGCGCGGCGCGGGCAGATCAGGCAGCGCGCGATGCGCCAGGCCCAGGCAGAGGCGCAGACGATGCCAAGCGAAAAGCGCCACCGGCCGCGGCCCAAGCCGCCAAGCCGCATCAGCGCGCAACCACCAAGCCTGCCAAGCGGGAAGGCTGGCTTTCGGCTGACGGGTTTCGCCAAGAACCGTATCACCGGGCAAGCTACGTCTCCTTGGGTGATTTAGGATGTTGAAAAGCAATCTATGGTTGTGTTAGGAAAAAATCAATAATATTTTTGGGTGTAGTTCATGTTGAATTTCGCCAAAACGGAGATTGCCCTTAAGGCCGGCGGCCTGCGCCTTAGCGCACTGATTTTTCTGCTTTTAGCCGCCATCCCAATCGCCGCCGCACAGCCGGGCACACAAATCCTGGCCCCGCCCAGCCTGCCGCCCAGCCTGCCCGGTGGCGGGAATTTGCCAAGCCTGCCCCCTGGCGCGCAGCGCGAGATCCTGGCCCGAGTCCTTGAAGCCGCCATCGCCCAACCTGCCGCCCCGGCACCCCAAGCCGCCGCCCCTGCGCCGCGCCAGGCGCCCAATCTTTCCAGCATCGAAGCCTTCTTCGCCGAAAGGCTGGAACAGGCGGAACTCCGCCAATTCGGCTATGACACTTTCCGCGGCGGCGCCGCCCCGCCGCCAAGCTTCGGCGCGCTGCCCGGTTCCTATATTTTGGGCCCAGGAGATGAGGTGGTGGTGGCACTGCGCGGCCGCGCACGGCAGACGCACTCCATCAGAATCGGGCGGGATGGTATGTTGCTGCTGCCCGAATTACCGCCCATCCCCGCCGCCGGGCGCAGCCTTGCCGAGCTGCGCACCGATATGGAAGCCCGCGCCGCGCGCGAACTTGGGGGGTCTGAGGTCTTTCTTTCCATCGGCGCCATTCGCCAGATCAGCGTTTTCGTGGGCGGCGAGGTGATGCGCCCTGGCTTTCAGAACCTGACGGCGCTCGCCAGCGTTTTGGACGCGCTGGCAGCGGCTGAGGGGGTGCGGCGGAGCGGGTCCCTGCGCGCCATACGGATCGAAGGGCCGGCAGGATCGCGGCAGGTTGATCTCTACCCGTTGCTCGCCGATGTGCCCGGCGCGGCCGATCTGACGCTCCGCGAGGGAGAGCGCATTCTGGTGCCGCCGCTTGGCGGGGTGGTGGCGATTGCCGGCGATGTCGCGCGGCCCGGCATTTACGAATTGCCCGCCCGCCAGGGCGCCATGCCGCTGGAAGATGCGTTGCTGCTGGCCGGCGGGCCGCTCCGGCCCAGTGGCAATCGGCTTTTGGTGCAGCAAAGCGATGCGCAGGGACGGCGGAGTTTTGCGGAGCTTGGCGTCAATGCGAGCCTCAAGCGTGGTGATGCGCTGCTGGTCCGGCCTGGGGCGGATGTGGCGGCCAATACCATCCGCCTTGGCGGGCATGTGGCGATGCCGATCACGCGTGCGGCCAATGGCAGGCAGGGGCTATCCGTACGCGGCCTGATCGCGGATCATCGGCAATTGGGCCCCGATCCCTACACGCGTTTCGCTGTTGTGCTGCGCCCGGATCAGCGGAGCGGCCAGCGCCATCTGCTGCCCTTCGATCTGGCGCGTGCGCTGGAAGGGCGCGGCGGGCCGACGCTCCGCGATGGGGATGAGGTGATTGTCTTCTCCCGCGCCGATATCCAATGGCTTTCAAGCAGCGCGCCGCAACGCGCCTTGCGCGGTGAGGCCACCACGATGCAGGGCGGCGAATGCCTGGCGCTGACGCAGCTTGCCCAGGCCGCGCAGGCCTCCCCCGCCCGCTTTGCCCATGCGCGCGCCACAGGCTTCCCGGAAATGGGTGAGGCGCGCTGCCCGCGCATTTTCCAGGAAGCGCCGGAATTGGCGGGGTTCCTGCTGGATCACGCCGCGCTGGTGACGGGCGAGGTGCGCGCGCCCGGCCTTTACCCGATGATGGAAAACACCCCAATGGCTGACGCGCTGGCGATCGCGGGCGGCGCAACGGCGCTTGGCAATATGAATGCGCCCGATATCGCGCAGGCGGTGGCAAACCCGGCCCTGGCGGGGCAAGTGACGCGCGTGAGCCTGGGTGGCGGGGCCAAGCTGGTATCACCGCGTCAGGCGCTGCGCGTGCCGCGGCGCGAAGATGCTTTGGATAGCGGGCCCGTCCTGTTGCTGGGCGAATTCCGCAACCCCGGCAGCTATGAATTGCGCCGAGGTGAGCGGCTTTCGGATGTGATCGCGCGCGCCGGCGGGCTGACCACGGAGGCTTTCCCTTATGGCGCCGTCTTCACGCGCGAAAGCGTGCGTCAGCGCCAGCAGGAAGGCTTTGCGCGCACCGCACGTGATCTGGAAAGCAGCCTGGTGCAATTGGCATCAGGGCAGGCTTTACCTGGTTCTCGTGGTGGCACGGCGGATGTCGGGGGTGCCATGAAGGCAGGGCGCGAATTGGCGGCGACCTTGCGCGAAGCGCGCGCCGCAGGGCGGGTGGTGGTGGAAGCCAATCCCGTGATCCTGCTGGCGCGGCCCGATTTGGACATAGTGCTGGAACCTGGCGATGTATTGGCCATGCCAAAGCGCCCCCAAGATGTAACGGTGGTAGGCGCGGTGCTGAACCCCGGCAGCCTGCCCTTCCGCCAGGGGTGGCGTGCGGCGGAGTATATCCAGGCCTCGGGCGGGGCGCAGCGCTTTGCCGATGCATCGCGCGTTTTCGTGGTGCTGCCGAATGGGGAAGCTGCACCGGCGGGCCAGGGTTTCTTCCAGAACGGTGGGCCGCCGCTGGCGCCGGGGAGCCTTGTCATGCTGCCGCAGGACCCGGCGCCATTTGAGACCTGGGGCTATATTCGCGACATCACGCAGATTTTGGGGCAGCTCACGATTTCATCGCTAGCCCTGGCGGTGGTTGCGCGGGAGGCGCGGCGCGAATAGGGCCTGTGCTTGCGTTTGGCCCGAGCAGGTTCGCGCCCTGACGCGCCGCCGGCATCGCGGGGGCTTGCGAGCCATGTCCGGGCGCCGCAAGCTTGCGGCCATAATCGGGAAACGGACGGAAAACATGACCCTTACCCCATCGCGCCGCGCTGTGCTGACAGCGCTTGCCGCAACCCCCATCCTGTCCAGGTCGCTCAGCGCGCAAGGCGCCTTCCCCGATAAGCCCATCCGCCTGATTGTGCCCTTCGCGCCGGGCGGAAATTCTGATCTGACAGCGCGTGCCTGCGCGCCGGCCATGTCGGCGAAGCTCGGCCAGCCTGTGATTGTGGAAAATCGCGCAGGCGCGGGCGGTAGTGTTGCCGCGCAGCAGGTCGCGCGGATGCGGGCGGATGGTTACACTATTCTGCTGGGATCGAATGGGCCGCTCACGATCAATCCCACGGTGCAGGCCAATCTTGGCTATGACCCGCTGCGCGATTTCATGCCGATTGGGCTTTTTGTGCGCACGCCGATGGTGATTGCGGTGCATCGCAGCCTGCCGGTGCGAACGGTGGCCGAACTTGTGGCGCATTCCAAGGCCAATCCGGGCAAGCTCGGCTTCGGGTCTTCCGGCATTGCGAGTGCGGCGCATCTTTCGCTCGAGATGTTCAATGCCGCGACCGGGGCGGGCATTACCCATATCCCCTATGGCAGCGGGGGCGCGCTGACGCCTGATCTGATCTCCGGCACCATATCGGGCGCCATTACGGAAATCTCGACGGCGCTGCCGTTGCACCGGGAAGGCGCGGTGCGGATTTTGGCTGTGGCGGCGGCGGATCGGCTGCCGCAAGCGCCCGAATTGCCAACGGCGAATGAGGCTGGTGTGGCCGGTTATCAGGCCGCTGCCTTTGTTGGCATTGTGGCGCCAACGGGCCTGCCCGAGCCTGTCGCAAAAGCCCTTGGCGAAGCTGTCGCCGCCGCCGTCGCGGACCCCGCCGTGCGCGCGCGGCTTGAGGGCATGGGCAGCCTGATGGCAAGCGGGGCGGAGGCTACCCCGCCGGGCTTTGCTGCCTTTCTGCAACGGGAGACGGCATGGACCCGTGCAGCGGCGGAACGCGCGGGGTTACGGCAGGGGTGAGGGTGGCTGATTACAAATCCACCCTGATATTCGCCCGCCTGATCACATCGCGCCATTTGTCACGTTCCGCTTCCAGCCGCTTGTCGCCATCAGCGGGTGAAGAACCGACATAGTCAAAACCCATTTCTTCAAAGCGCTTCATGATATCGGGCTGGCGCGCAGTGGCGATCGCAACCTCATGCAGGCGATTGACGGCGCGATCAGGTGTGGCTTTCGGGGCAACCAGCATCGCCCAGGTATAGACATCGTAATCGCGCAGGCGCGGATCGCTTTCCGCCATGGTCGGCACATCAGGCAATTGTTTGATCCGTTCGCGCACCATTGTCGCCAAGGGCCGTACCGTGCCGGCCCTGATCTGGCCTGAAGCGCCGGGCACATCGGCGAAGACCATATCAACCTCTCCCGCAAGCAGCGCGGTAATCGCGGGACCACTGCCGCGATAGGCGACATGCGTCAGGTCCACGCCCATCATCAGCTTGTAGAGTTCGCCACCCAAATGGAGCGGCGTGCCGCTGCCTGCTGATCCGTAATTCAGCCTATTGCCACGCTCCCGCGTCCAGGCATGGAAACCCGCGATATCACGGGCAGGGCTATCGGCGCGCACAATCAGCACATAGGGCGATGTGGAAATCAGGCTGATGACGCGCAATTGCGCCACCGGATCATAGGGCATGGGGTCGGCCGTGAGTGGCGCGGTCAGGAAGGAGATGGAGCCCATCAAAATCGTATGCCCATCGGGGCGCGCCTGCACCACGGCGCGCGTACCAATAGTGGCCCCTGCCCCGGCGCGGTTTTCCACGGTCACAGGCTGGCCAAGCAATTCCCCCATTTTCGGCGCCATCAGCCGCGCGGCAATATCCGGCGTGCCACCAGGGGCGAAGGGCACAATCATATTCACCGCGCGATCAGGAAATACCCCTTGCGCGAAAGCGGCAGGCGCAAGCGCACTGCTGCCAGCAAGCGCAAATGCATGACGGCGGGAAAACATAAGGGTCATCGGCGTTTCCTTTCTGCGTTGTATGATCTTGCCCAAACCAAGCACCGGGGCAACGGCTTATTGGCTGCGCAACCCATTCGCCGGCACCTCCCTCGGCAATAGATGCGCGCGCCAGAACAACGCAATCGCAACCGTGCACAGGGCACCAAAGCCCGCATAAAGCGCGCCGGCATCGGCAAAGCCGATTTCCCCCACCAAAGGCCCGGCCATCATCAGCCCAACCGGCAAACCATAAACCGCCAGCATACGCAGCCCCATCACGCGGCCGCGAAATTCCTGAAGCGTGATCCTCAACAGCAGCACCGCCAGCGGCACCATGCAAAAACTCTGCACAAACCCGGCCAAAGCCAGCACCACGCCGCCCAGCACCGGGTCTGTCAGGCGCGCGAAAACCAGCAGCAGCAAGAACCAGGATAGCGATGCCGCCAGCATGGTGCGCGCGGGTGGCAGCCCGCCACCGCGCGCGCTGATGAAAAGTGAACCGAGCATCGCACCACCGGCGAAGCTCGCCGAAAGATAACCAAGCCCGGTGCGATCCAGCCCATAAACATCGCGCGCTACATGCGGCAGCAAGCCACCACTCAGCGGATAGGCGGCGAAATTGGCAAGGCAGGCCAATAGCAGCGCTGCCAGCACGGGCGGCGTTGCGCGGGCATAGGCAATGCCATCACCAAGATCAGCCCAGGGCGTTTTCATCACCACCCCTTGGGCCGCGCGTGCCGGTGGTTCATCCACCTGCAAGGTCAGTGCAAAAGCGCAAAGATAAATCGCCGTCACCGCCATATAGGCCGGGCCGATGCCCAAAAACGCGACCAAGCCCGCCCCGGTCAGCGCACCAATCACGCGCGCACTATCGGCGCTCATGCGTTCAATCCCCATCGCGCCCATCAACAAGGGGGCGGGCATGCCGGCTGCGATCAGCGCATTGCGCATGCCCATATCGGAAGGCCGCACCAGGCCGCTGAGCAAGGCCACGCCACAGACCAGCCAGGGCGAAAGCAGCCCCGCCATGGCGCAAAGCGTCAGCACCGCCGCCAGCACCGCATACCAGGCCCGCATGGCGGATAACACGCGCCGATGCCCGACCCTGTCCCCCATCACGCCAAACATGGGCGACAGCAAGGTACCGATCAGCAACAAGGACCCGAATATGGCAAGCCAGGTGACCGATCCCGTTTCGGTCAGCACATACCAACCAAGGATGATCGTCTCCATCTCAAAGGCCCAGGAAGTGGCAAGATCAGCCGGCCATTGAAAGCGAAAGCCGCGCTGCCCGAAGGGCGCAAGCACACCGGTGGCGCGGAGCTTCCCGCCTGCCATGCTGTTTCCCCCTTGCCGCGTTGAGTGGGCGGCCCGGACCCATGATGCCCGAACCAGGGGCGCGCGCCAGGGGGTGGCAGATGTCGCGAGGGCCATCGCCTGAAACCATCATGGCTGACGCCAACTCAGCCTGCGCCGAGGCGATGAAACGCCCCTATCGCCCCAACCAGCGCGCCAGGCGCTCCGGCGCTGCCGCCATATCCGCCTCCGGCCCGCAATAGGAAAAACGCAGGAATCGCCCGCCGCGGCCGCGGTCAAAATCCAGCCCTGTCGTGGCGGCAATCCCGGCACCTTCCAGCATGGCGGCTGAAAACGCAGCGCTGTCATTGGTAAGGGCCGAGACATCGCACCAAAGATAGAAGGCGCCATCGGCGGCGGCGATGCGGTCAAACCCTGCGCGCGGCAGGCCGGCCAAAAGGGCGGCGCGGCTCCGCGCATAAGCCGCCTTATTGCCTTCCAATTCTTCGCGGCAATCCATGGCGGCCTCTGCCGCCACCTGCGCGATATGTGGCGCGCTGATGAACATATTCTGTGCGAGGCATTCCACCGGGCGGATCAGATCCTCGGGCAGCACCAGCCAGCCAATGCGCCAGCCCGTCATGGACCAGTATTTCGAAAAACTATTCACCACCACGGCGCTATCGCTGAAGGCGGCCGCACTGCTTTCGGCGACCGTACCCCAACTCAGCCCATGATAAATCTCATCACTGATCAGCCGCACACCCTCGGCATGGCACCAGCGCGCAATGGCGGCCAATTCCTCAGGCGCCAGCATGGTACCGGCGGGGTTGCAGGGGCTTGCGATAATCAGGCCAGCCGGCCGCGGGTCGAGCCTCTCCAGCATCGCCACTGTCGGCTGAAACCGCGTTGTCGCGTCGCATTCCAACAATTGCGGGCGCATGCCAAGCGCTTGCAGGATATTGGCATAGGGCGGGTAGAAGGGGGCGGCCATGGCAACGGCATCGCCCGCATCAAACGCCGCCAGAAAGGCCAGCGGAAAGGCGCCCGAAGCGCCCATGGTGACCGCAATGCGCCGCGCCGGCACAACCAGCCCGTAATGCTCCAGATAATGCCGCGCGATGCGTTCGCGGAGTGATACCAGCCCAAAGGCTTCCGTATAGCCAAGCGGCGCCCCGGCATTGAGCGCGCGAATCGCAGCCTCAGCCGCGCCACGCGGGGCACCTGTGCCGGGTTGGCCCACCTCCATCCGGATGATCCCAGGCGCGCCGAGCGGCAGGCTGGCTGCGCGCGTATTGGCCGCCGAAATCACATCCATCACCAGAAATGGCGGCGCCTCAGCCCCGCGCCCGATCTTGAGCGCCATGCTCAGCGCCCAAAGCTGCCAAGCGCGACACCACCACCGCGCGGATCAGCGGCCCCGATGCAAGCCGGGCCATTCGTCGGCACCAGCCCGGCACAGGAAATCAGCACGCCGCGCCCCGGCGCCGGCACCCCGGCATAAGGGTCAGCCGGGCCGCCCCGGCGCTGCACTGCCGCCAAGGGCATGGCGGTTGCGGCCAAAGCCGCCGGCCCACCGCTGCCGGAAGCTGCCGCGCGGAAGCGTCGCAAATCGGGCCGCGCCAGGATCGCCACCGGCAGGGGTGCCGCCTGCACCTGGCCAATCCCTGGTGCGGCGGCAAGCAAAATCCCCGTACCCGGCACAATGCGGCCCGTGCCGAAAAGATTGTTCATGCTGAAGGCGCAGGATACCGCATTGCCTTCCCGGTCCAGCGTGACCAGTGAGGCGCCGGCCCCTGCCCCGGCTGCGCCATCCGTCGGCGCCTGCCCGGCAAGGGCCGCTTGCAGCGCCCCCGCCATGCCCGGCGATGCCTCGGTGCTCAGCAGCACCAGATCGGACCCCTGGGCCGAGCGGGAAGGACCGCCGACACGCACCCGCGTCGTGCGGAGCTCCGCTTCAGTCAGGCCACCGCCCGACATCATGGACCCTTCCACCAGCCTTTCAGCCAGGTTCCCCTGATAAAGATCACCAATACCCAGCGGCGCGGCGCGGAGCTGTGCGAGCGTCGCGCTCAAATCCGGCTGGACGATGCGGTCATCGAGCCGGAGCACGCCGCCGCCCGGGCGGGCGAAAACCTGCCTTGCACTTGGGTCTTGCAGCAAAGGCCCAGCCACCACCGCCAGATCATCGGCCAGGGTTCGGCTGATTTCCGTGCCAAGCCGCGCGAGATCCTCGGCGGGGCGGATCAGATCCTCGATCCTGAAGCGCCCGGCATTGAGATGGAGCGCGAAAAGCCCGCGCGCCATGGCAGGCAAGGCCGCCGGGCGGTCGGTGCCCGCGGGGATTTCGGTCCGCGCGCCGGCGGGGAAGATGATGGCGCGCGCCAGACCGCGCTGCGCATCCAAAGCAACACAAGCGCCCCCGCCGCCAAGCCCGGCACGGGAAGGCAAAGTGACCGCCATGGTAAAGGCGCCCGCCACCGCCGCATCCACCGCCGAGCCGCCGCCCGAGAGGATATCGCGCGCCACAATCGCCGCGCGGGGCTCATCTGCCGCTACACCGCCAAGAAAGCCCGAAACATGGCCCGGCGTGCCAAAGGGGATATTCGATCGGCCCGTGACGGCATCAACCGTGCGGTCCACGGTGGATTCCACCGTCTGGCAGCCCGCCAGGAGCAAACCAAGCCCCAAGCCGAGCCAAGCCCGCCCCCATCTGAACCTGCCGCCATGCTGCATCATTCGGTTATTCTTCCTGACTGGCCGCGCGCCAGCAAGCGCGTCGTGCAGGGGATTAGCATAGAAGTGGCCGAGTCCAAGCGCCACGGGTCGAGAATGATGGCTTGCCACCTTGGCCGCGCCGGGCTTGGCTAGCGCCAAACGCTTCGCCAGGGACCCCACCACCATGCAACGACGCCTGCTGCTTTCCGCCCTTGCCGCCACCCTGGCCGGGCCAGCCCTCGCCCAGGGTTTCACGGAAGCGCAGCGCGCCGAGATTCTCGCCATTCTGCGTGATGCGCTGCGCCGCGACCCGACGCTGCTGCGCGAAGGCCTGGCTGCGCTGCAAGCGGCTGAGGATTTTGAGCGGAATGCCTCACAGGCCGCTGCGATCCGCGCGCATGAGGCAGCGTTGCTGCGCAATCCCGCCGACCCGGTGCGCGGCAATCCGCGCGGCGATGTGACGATTGTGGAATTCTTTGATGCGCGCTGCCCCTTTTGCAAAAGGCTGGCTGGCGAAATGGCCGAATTGCTGCGCAAGGACCGCAATATCCGCGTGGTGATGAAGGATTTGCCCGTGCTGGGCCCGGCTTCCGTGGTGGCCGCGCGCGGCTTGCTCGCCGCGCAACGCCAAGGAAAATACAATGAATTTTATGATCGGCTGATGGCCTTGCGTGGTGAGCCGACCGAAGCCGCCATGCGTGCCGAGGCCGAGCGGATTGGCATGGATGTGGCGCGCTGGCAGCGGGATATGCTTGATCCTGCCTTGCAGCAGCGCATTGACACCAATATGGAATTGGCCCGCGCGCTCCGCATTGAAGGCACGCCAGCCCTGATCATTGGCGATGCCTTCATCCCAGGCGCGGTGCCACTGGCTGATCTGGAACGCGCGGTCGCTGAAGCGCGCCGCGCGCGTCGCTAAACCGCTTTTCCGGTCGCATTTTCCGAGCCGCCAAGTGTTACCACTTGGCTTGAGAATGCTCCAAAACTACGGCGCCGTAAAACCCGCCTTCTTGTGGCTGCCATCGCAATAGGGCGCCTTGGCGGTCTGGCCGCAGCGGCAGAAGGAAGCCTGCGGGGTGCGGTCAATCTCCTCGCCCGCGGCATTTTGCACAATCATCGGGCCAGAAGCGCGCACTGAACCATTGGGTTGCGGGTCCAAATTCACCGGCCCGGTCACGCCAGAGATATCGCGGCCTTCGCGCTTGGCCGGCGCGCCGGTTAGCGGAATGCCAGCCGCCTTGTGGCTGCCATCGCACCAGGGGCTGTTCTTGGAAGCACCACAGCGGCAAAGCCAGGCCTCACCGCCCTCAATCGGTTCGCCCTTCAGGGTGATCTCACCCTTCAGATGCAACGGTCCGCCGTCGCGCGTGGTGATGATGGTCGCGGTCATAATGCGTTTCTCCGTTCAATGGGTAATCGGGATTGTGGTGCCTTACGCGGCCCCTGACCAGCCCGCATCGGGATCAATCGGAAATACCGGGCGCGGCAGGCGCTTCCAGGGGAAATTGACCAGAACCGGGCTCGTCAGGCCCGGCACATCCACTTCCAGAATGCGCTCATCGGGGAAGAATTCATCAAAGCCGGCGCGGAAATGCCCGCGTGATTTCACCACGACCACCCGCGCGGCGGCGATATCCACGCCGAACATCTCGATCATGCGCGGTTCATGGCATTGGCGGCGCAGGCTTGCCACCACAATACGGATGCCGCTGCCTTCCAATTCCAGCAGCGCCGCCGGGCCAAGGTCAAAGGCGCGCCCGGCCATGGTGCCGCGCCGGCCAATACCCTTGCCATCGGATAGTTTCACGATGCGCGCGGGCGCTGAGAAGGTCGCGGAAAATTCGCTCGGCTTACGGTTGAACTGGGCGGTGAAGCGTGCCCCCTCCCCCAGCTTGTGCGCTTCTTCAGCCAAGTCAAGATCAACGAAATTGGCGAGCACGACGCCCGCCACCCCCGCTTCATACAAGGCGCGCAACACATAGGCCGTATTGCCGCGCCCACCGCCGCCCGGATTATCGGCAACATCGGCAATCAGCACGGGGGCCGCGCCTTCACCTGCCGCTTTGGCGCGGGCGGTGCCATCGGCCAAGGACATCAGCTTCGCCACATAGCGCTGCCGATCCGCCCAGGTGGCGCGCGCGATCTCCTGCGCTGCCGCATCAGCCAGCGCCTGATCCCCGCCGCGTGCCGTGACAATCACGGTCATGCCGCATTTCGGCAAATCGGAAAAAACAAAGCCGCCGCAGATGGAGGCATTGGCAATGCGCGGATCACGCGCCATCAGCGCCTCACATTCCGCCATGCGATCCGCATAGGGGCCGCGTGCCGTCAGCAAACTCACCGATGGCGGTGTGATCGGCAGGCGCACAAAACCGCGTGCGAATCGCGCACCACCCAAGGCTTCACGCAGCAAATCAGCCGCATCGGCCGCGCGTTCGCGCATATCCACATGCGGGTTGGTGCGATAGCCGATAAAGGCATCCACGGCGCCAATGAGATTTTCGCTGATATTGCAATGAAGATCATGGGTGCAAATGATCGGCACAACAGGCCCGACAATGGCACGCACCATCGCCGCCATGGTGCCATCACTATCCTCATCACCGGTCGCGCTACTCGCGCCATGATTGGCGATATAGACACCATCCAAGGGCAAAGCCGCCGCCAGCCCGGCCCGCATTTCATCCAGCGCATCATTGAGCAGGCTTTGGTCAATGGGGCCCCCAGGTGGTGCGGCCATGACCAGGATGGGCACCGGCTGCCAAGGCCCGGTTTCATCCATGCGCTTGAAAAAACCCGGAATTTCCGATGGCAGATGGCTGACCGGCTGGCGCGCGAGGCGAGAGATGGCTTCCCCCCTTTCCAGGCATTGCCGGGCGAAATCTTCCCTCACCGTGACTGGCGCGAAGGCATTAGCCTCCAAATGAAGTCCCAGAATGGCAATGCGCGGCGCGCGCGGTTTTGGCTGAAGCATTGGGTTACACCCCTGAGGATAGACGTCTTGCGCGACTTGTATAAACTTGGTCGCCAGAAAGATAATTGAGGGGAAGTTTGCTGGGCACGCAATCCACCAACGCCGAGGCTGGGGCGAAGGCACTGCCGCGTTTCGCGGTGGAATTTGCCGTGCCTGACCTGCGTCCTTGGCTTGGTGGCAATTGCGGCATTCCGGGCATTTGGACCTTCACCGCCGCGGCACCCGGCCCGCATCTTGCCTTGGTGGCGCTGACGCATGGCAATGAAATCGCCGGTGCGGCCGTGCTGGCGGATATGCTCGGCGCGGGGCTTCGGCCTGAACGGGGCAGGCTTAGTCTGATTTTCGCCAATACCGATGCCTTCCTGGCCTTTGATCCGGAAAACCCAACCGCCACGCGCTATCTGGATGAGGATCTGAACCGGCTTTGGGGCGAGGATCGGCTGCAAAGCCCACGCGATTCGCGGGAAATGCGCCGCGTGCGGGAATTGCTGCCCGTGGTGGATAGCGTGGATGTGCTGTTGGATTTGCATTCCATGCTCTGGCCATCCGATCCGTTGACCCTGGCCGCCGATAACGAACGCGCCATTCGGCTTGGGCAATCGCTCGGCACGCCGCGCCTGACGGTGGCTGATCCCGGGCATATTGCCGGGCGGCGGCTGGTGGATCATGCGCGCTTCACCAAGCCGGGCAGCTCTGCCACGGCGGTGCTGGTGGAAGCAGGCCAGCACTGGGAAAAGGCCACCATCAATGCCATGGCGGAAACGGCGCGCCGCGCGCTTGGGACTTACGGTATTGCAGGCCCGGCCCCGGCCCCCTGGCCAGAGCCGCCCTTGCTGGCGCGCGTGACGGAAACCGTCACCGCCACGTCGCATAATTTCATCTTTGCGCGAGAATTTCGCGGCGGTGAGGTCATTGCCGAAGCCGGTACTGTCATTGCTCAGGACGGCGCGCGTGAGATTCGCACACCCCATGATGATTGCCTGCTGGTCATGCCAACCCCGGTGGCGCCGCGTGGGCATACCGCGGTGCGCCTCGCACGGTTTGAGGCGCCCTGATCGGGGCACGGGGCTTGCGCGAAAGCCCGGGCCGCGCTTGCCTGCCCGCCTTGCTCAATATGGGGAAACCAGATGGCTGCCTTGAACCTGATCACCTTTGCCGATGCGGCCGGAAGCCGCGCGGGCGTGCTGCTTTCTGGCGGGCGTGTGCTTGACCTTGCCGTCGCCATGCCGCCGGCGCGCGACATGCTGGCCGTGATTGATGGCGGTGCCGCCATGCTGGCCGCGATCCGCGCACTCGCCGCCCATCCGCCCGCCAATGCGCTGCTGCCGCTGGCAAGCGTTGCGCTGCAAGCCCCCATCCCCAAGCCGCGCCGCAATGTGTTTTGTGTTGGCCGCAATTACATGGACCATGTGGCGGAAGGTGATCGCACGCGCGGCATTACGCAAAGCGAAGTGCCGAAATACCCACAATTCTTCACCAAGGCTGCCGATTGCGTGATTGCCCCCGGTGCGAAAGTGCCAACGCATGAGGGTGTGACCAAGTGGCTGGATTATGAGGTTGAGTTGGTGGCGATCATCGGTACCGCCGGGCGCGATATTCCGAAGGAAAAGGCACTGGAGCATGTCTTTGGCTGGACCATCGGCAATGACGTGACAGGGCGCGATTTGCAGCGCCGCCATGGGCAATGGTTCAAGGGCAAGTCGCTCGATCGTTCCTGCCCCCTCGGCCCCGTGATTGTGCCGGCGGCAGATTTGAGCGCCGCTGATCTGGCGATTGGCCTCAAGATCAATGGCGAACAGCGGCAAGCCAGCCGCACCAGCAAGATGATTTTCGATGTGCCGGAAATCATCCATCAGCTTTCGGCCGGCTTCACCCTGCTGCCTGGCGATGTGATCATGACCGGCACGCCGGAAGGGGTGGGCTATGCCATGCAGCCGCCGCAAACACTCAAGGCTGGCGATATCATGGAACTGACCATTGAGGGCATTGGCACGCTCACCAATACCATCAGCGACTAAGTCACCGATGGAAATCTGCCTCAGCTTCGACAATGGGCCGGAGCCTGAGGCAACGCCGGGCGTGCTTGCAGTACTCGCGCGCCGGCGCATCCCCGCGATGTTTTTCGTCGTTGGTGAAAAGCTGCGTGATCCCAAGGCGCGCGCCTTGGCGGCGCAGGCGCGCGATGCCGGGCATGTGATTGGCAATCACACACTGACCCATGGCGCGCCGCTGGGGCGTCGCAGCGCTGCCGAGGCTTTGCATGAAATCACGGAAACTGATGTGCTGCTGGGCGATCTTGCCGCGCCCGAGCGCTATTTCCGCCCGAATGGCGGCGGCGGTGCCCTGGGGGCGCATCTTTTGAACGGCGCAGCGGCGCGGCATTTGATTGCAGCGCAGGCCACCATGGTGCTGTGGAATGCCGTGCCCGGTGATTTCCGTGATGCCGAGGGCTGGCCTGCCACGGCCCATGCGATGCTGAGCGCGGCTCGGGCGCCGGTGATGCTGGTGCTGCATGATCTGCCCAATGGCGCCATGCGGCATCTCGATCGCTTTTTGGGAGAGGTTCAGGATCAGGGTTGGCATTTCCGCCGCGATCCGCCGCCCGGCTGCGTGCCACTGCGGCGCGGCATCCCCGGGCCGGATTTCGCGCGCTATATCTGCTGCCCCTGAACAGGTCGGGCCGGCACGCCGGCCACGCGCGCGCCAGGAGGAATATCTTCCACCACCGCCGCACCGGCGCCAATCACCGCGCCAGCGCCGATGGAAATGCCGGGGCGCACCACCGCGCCCGCGCCAATCAAGGCACCCGCACCAATACGCACCCCGCCTGCCAGCACCGCGCCGGGGCCGATATGCGCGGCCTCCGCCAGCACGCAATCATGTTCCACAATCGCGCCAGTATTGATCAGCACGAACGGACCGATCTCGGCATCAGGACCGATCACGGCGCGGGCGAGGATGGCGGCCCCCTCCCCGATCCTGGCGCCATGGCCGATCAGGGCCGCGGGGTGGATCAGGCTTGGCAGGGCAAAACTGGCGGCGCGCAGCCTGCCAGCAGCAGTCAGGCGCTGGGCATTATCGCCAACCGCGGCATGGGCAAGCGTAACCCCCTGCCCGGCCAGCGCGGCGAGCAGGCTTTCATCGCCCAGCACCGGCAGGCCGAGCACCTGCCTCGCCTTGGGCGCGGCATCCACAAAACCGGCAATCTCATAAGCGCCGCCTGAAAGCAGCAAATCGGCCATCGCCTTGCCATGCCCGCCCGCCCCCAGCAGCAGGATGCGCGGGCGGGTCATCTTGCAGGCTCGGGCCGGGGCAGCTCGGCAGCGCGGGGCGGCAGTGCCAACCCGCCCGGCGCGGCATTGGGCTGGGCCCGTTGGCCCCCCCCCTCGCGCGCTGGCATGCCGCCGGCATTTTCGATCACGCGCTGCACCCCGCCCGCCGCCTCGGCCGCCGCGGCAAAGGCGATATCGCCCCAATGCCGGTCCAAAAGCCCGGCTGGGATTTCATTCATTTGCAGCACGCGGCCCAATTCCTGCCCATCCCGGCGGGAGACGATCCAAAGGATTTCCACCCTTTGCATGCGCGGCCTGGTGGGCACGACATTGACACGGCCATCCGCGGCAAAGCCCGCGCCATCCGCCACATCCTGCGCCAGGATGCCCTGATCGCCCAAGGCTTCGCGCATCCGCGCCGTCAGGCTTTCATTGCCATCGCCCGGGGCGCCGCGCACCGGCAACAGATAAATGCGCGGCGGGCCGGCCGCGGTGAGTGCGGAGGGCACCGTGGATTTCCGCGCCGCTTCCGCCCGCAGCAGCAAATCCGCCGCTCGGCGAGAGGCATCATTGGCAACCTCGGCCAGCAGCGCCGCATCAGGCCGCGCCCAATCACGCGCCGGGATAGCGCTGCCTTCGGCCACCCCTTGCGGGGCGCCATCGGGGTCGAACAGGGCATAGCGCGGCACCACGCGATTGCCCTCCAACCGCATGTCCATCTTCAGGCGCCAATCAAGCGGCAGCGGGTCTTCCGCCACGGCCGGGACCTCACGCTTCAGCAGGGCCTGGGCAATGGCGCGGGCGAGGGCCTCCGATTCGGTGGCGGAGAGCATGGCGGCATCGGGCGTTGGGACCGCCAGGCGGTAGGGGGGCGGAACCGCCAGCCTGCCGGCCAGGCCGCCCGGATTGCCGCGGAAGGGTTGCGGCAAATCCCCACAGGCCGCGAGCAGCAGCGGCAAAAGCGCCAGCCAGCCAAAGCTGCGCCGCATCATAGCATGACGCAGGTGGCGAGCAGGGTCAGGAAGCTGAGGACCAGGAACATGACGATATAGGGCATGGGCGCTTCATGCCATGGGCGGGCCAAAGCGGGAAGATCGGGGCCGATTTCCCCGGGGCGGTTTCTGTTCTAAGCAAGGGCAAGAATCCCATTTTCCGCATTGGCCTTCGCTTGACATGAACACTGCCCCGATAGCGGCCGAGAAAGCCGCGCCGCGTTACGATTTCCACCGTGCCGAGCCGCGCTGGCAGCAGGCCTGGCAGGACCGCGCCTGTTTTGTGGTGCCCGATGTGCCGCCGGCGGACGCGCGGAAATACTACGTGCTTGAGATGTTCCCCTACCCCAGCGGCAAGATCCATATGGGCCATGTGCGCAATTACACGCTGGGCGATGTGGTGGCACGCTACAAGCGCGCGCGCGGGCATTTGGTGATGCATCCCATGGGCTGGGATGCCTTTGGCTTGCCCGCGGAAAACGCGGCGCGCGAACGTGGCATCCACCCGGCCAAATGGACCTATGACAATATCGCCAATATGCGCGCAGAATTGCAGCGCATGGGGCTTTCGCTGGATTGGGCGCGGGAATTTGCGACCTGCGATGTGGAATATTACGGGCGGCAGCAGAAATTATTGCTGGATTTCTGGCGCGCGGGCCTGGTGGAGCGCAAGGAATCCTGGGTGAATTGGGATCCGGTGGATGGCACCGTACTCGCCAATGAACAGGTGATTGATGGGCGCGGCTGGCGGTCTGGGGCGCTGGTCGAGAAAAAGCAGCTCAGCCAATGGTTCTTGAGCATCACGAAATTCGCGCCTGATTTGCTGGAAGCGCTTGGCGGGCTGGATCGCTGGCCGGAACGCGTGAAGCTGATGCAGTCGAACTGGATCGGGCGGAGCGAAGGAGCGAAGGTTCGCTTCAAGTTGGCGGAGGCGGTGATGGGCAGCCGTCCTGATGATCCGAGGGCTTTGCCCGAGGGTCTGAATCAGGCCGGCGCGCCGCAGGCGCATATCAACGAAGTTGAGGTTTTCACGACGCGCCCGGATACGCTGTTTGGCATGTCCTTCCTGGCTGTTGCGGCGGAGCATCCCTTGGCGGCGGCCGCTGGGGCGCGCGATGCCAAAGCCGCCGAATTTATCGCCGAATGCCGGCGCATGGGCACCTCGGAAGCCGCGATTGAGCAGGCGGAAAAGCGCGGCTTTGATACGGGCTTTCGCGTCAAGCATCCCTTCAATGGACAGGAATACCCGGTCTGGATCGCGAATTTTGTGCTGATGGAATATGGCACGGGTGCCATTTTCGGCTGCCCCGCGCATGACCAGCGCGATTTGGATTTTGCGCGCAAATACGGGCTTTCCGTCACCCCCGTCGTGCTGCCGCCTGGCGCCGATGCAGCGACCTTCAGCGTGGGCGATGTTGCGCATACCGAAGATGGGGTCGCTTACAATTCTGGTTTCCTGGATGGGCTTGGTGTCGCGGCGGCAAAGCGGCGCGTGATTGATGAGCTGGAAAAGCTTGGTGCCGGTCAGGGCATCGTGAATTGGCGGCTGCGCGATTGGGGTGTTTCACGCCAGCGCTATTGGGGCTGCCCCATTCCCTTCATCCATTGCGATGATTGCGGCGTGGTGCCCGTGCCGGATGATCAATTGCCGGTGCGCCTGCCGGATGATGTGGATTTTGCCAAGCCAGGCAACCCCTTGGATAATCACCCGAGCTGGAAGCATGTCGCCTGCCCGAAATGCAGCAAGCCCGCGCGGCGGGAGACGGATACCTGCGACACCTTCGTCGATTCATCCTGGTATTACGCGCGCTTCTGCTCACCGCGGGCAGCCGAGCCGGTGACCAGAGGCGCGGTGGATGGTTGGCTGCCGGTTGATCAGTATATCGGCGGCATTGAACACGCGATTTTGCATTTGCTCTATTCGCGCTTCTTCTCCCGCGCCATGAAGGAAACCGGCCATCTTTCCGTGGATGAACCCTTCGCTGGGCTTTTCACGCAAGGCATGGTCCAGCATGAAAGCTACAAGGGCGCCGATGGCCGCTGGCTTTATCCGGAGGAGGTGGAATTCGCGGTGGCGGCGGATGGCACGCGCAGCGCAACCGTGAAGGGCAGCACCGAAGCGGTGACGATTGGCCGGGTTGAGGCCATGTCCAAATCCAAGCGCAATACGGTGGACCCCGGCGCGATCATCGCGAAATACGGTGCCGATACCGCGCGCTGGTTCATCCTGTCCGACAATCCACCCGAACGCGATATGGAATGGACGGAAGCGGGTGTCGCGGGTGCCTATCGCTTCACGCAGCGCGTATTTCGCATTGTGGAAGCAGCCCTCCCTGCCCTGCCGCCAGCCGGCGCGTTGCCGGAGGAAACCGGCAAGGCACTGCGACGTGCCACGCATCGCGCCATCGCAACGGTGACCGAGGCTTTGGAGACCTTCGCCTTCAATGTCGCGGTGGCGCGGCTTTATGAATTCGCCAATGCCATTGAAGCAGCCAAGGATGCGCCGGGGGGCGCAAAGCGGGAAGCGCTTGAGATGCTGGCGCGGCTTGCCGCACCGATGATGCCACATCTGGCCGAAGAAGTTTGGTCCCTGCTGCGGCCCAGTGATGCGGCGCTGGTCGCCGAACTTCCCTGGCCGGAAGCCGATGCCGCCTTGCTGGTGGCGGAAAGCGTCACCCTTGCCGTGCAGGTGCTTGGCAAGCTCCGCGCCACCATCGAAGTGCCGGTGGGTGCGAGCGAGGAAGCGATTTTTGCAGCTGCGGAGGCTGAGGAAAATGTGCAGCGTGCCCTGGGTGGCAAGCCCATCAAAAAGCGCATCCATGTACCGGGTCGGGTGGTGAATTTTGTCATCTAGACGCGCCCTGATCGCGCTTGGCCTGCCGCTGCTGGCGGCAGGCTGCGGCTTTCGGCCCATGTATGGCCAGGGCGGCGGGCGCGAAGATGCGCAGGTCTCGGCATCGCTTGCGGCGGTGAAGGTCGGGTTGATCACCGAACGCCAAGGGCAATTGCTGCGCCGGCGCCTGGAAGAGGGGCTGGCACCCAAAGGCCGGGAAGGCGTGCGGCCGCAATATGATCTGCGGGTCGGGCTTGCCTATAACCTCGAGCTTCAGGGCTTTCGCCGCGATGGCTTTCCAAGCCGGGTGCGTTTTAACGCAACGGCCAATTGGCTTCTGTTCGATGTTGCTGCGCCGCCGCGTGAAATCACACGCGGCACGGAGCGCGCCTTTGATGCCTATGACATTCCGGAGAATCAGTTCTTTGCCGCTGATGTCGCCCGCGACACCATGGAGCGCCAATTGATCGAACAATTGGCGCAGCAGATCCTGCAACAGCTCGCCATATATTTCCGCACCGCACCTCAAGGCGCGGCGCCGGCCTGATCATGGCCAAGATTGATGCGCGGCGCATTGCGGGCTTCCTGGCCGATCCGCCGCCAGCCACGCGCGTGGTGCTGATTTATGGCGATGATCTGGGGCTGGTGCGCGAAAGGGCGGATCACCTCACGCGCGCTGTGGTGGGTGATGATCCTTTCGGCCTGGTGGAGGTCCCGCGCGAAGCCGCCAGCCGTGACACCAGCATCCTGGCCGGGGAAGCGGCGCAACCTGCGCTCACGGGCGGGCGGCGCCTGGTGCGCGTGCGTGATGCGACAGATGGCCTGGCCAATGCCGCCAAGGCCGCGCTGGCAGGTCCGGGCCCCGGCATTGTGCTGCTGGAAGCGGGTGCGCTGGCCGGCAATAAGGGCCTTCGCCCCGCGCTGGAACGCGCCAATGACGCAGCGGCGGTGATTGCCTGCTACCCCGAAACCGGGGCGGAGTTGGAAGCAAGCCTTGGGCGCATGCTGAAGGAACGCGGTGTTGCAGCGGATAGCGGCGCGCTTGCCTTCATGGCCGCGCGGCTTGGCGAAAACCGCCTGCAAATCCGCCAGGAAGTGGAAAAGCTGGCGCTTTATGTCGGCCCCGCCAAGCGCGTGACGGAAGAAGACGCGATGGCCTGCATCGCTGAAGGTTCAACGCTTGATCTTGATCAGGCGCTGCTGGCAGCAACCGCGGGCGATGCGGCGCTCACGGATCGTGCCTTGGATCAGGCCTTTGCCGAGGGCGCGGCCGCGGTGCAGGTGGTGCGCGCGGCACTCAGGCATGTGCAGCGCTTGCATCTGGCAGCACTTGCAATGGCGAAGGGTGCAAGCCCTGGCGATGCGCTGTCTTCGCTCCGCCCACCGGTATTTTTCAAAAGCCGCCCGGCTTATGAAAGGGCGCTGCGCCTGTGGCCCGCGCCGGCCTTGGCGGCGGCCGGTGATGCGCTGCTGGAAGCCGAACGCCAAACCAAGACCACCGGCATGCCGGATCAGGCGATTGCGCGCGCAGCGGTCATGGCGCTGGCGCGCGAAGCGGTGCTGCGTCGGCGCTAAATCCTGATAAAATCAGCGATCTTCGCGTTTTGACGAAGCGCTATAAGATCATCTTCACTCGGCAATTGCGGGCGATCCCGTTCAGCCGCAACCAGACAGAGAAAACCAAGCGGTGCATCTTCTGCCGCGCGGAATTGATGCCATTGCATGGGGCCGATTTCGACCAAATCATGCTCGGCAATGGCGGTGATCTCCTCACCCACCAGGCAGGCGCCGCGCCCGCGCAGGATCAGCACCCAATGGATATGCTCATGGCGTTCCAGGGTGGAATGGCCGCCGGGCTGCACCTCAAAATACCGCCACTGCACGGGGAGTGATTCCGCGCCTTCAAACAGAATCTGGCGCGTCACATCCTTATAGGGGCCGCCTTCCTTGTAGGACAGGACGGGCACATTTTCCCAGCCAAAGGCATTGAAGCGACGCACGGTCATTCGGCGGCCTTTCCGGCGGCAACAGCGTTTTCGATCGCCGCGATGAAGGCACGCGCACCGATTTCAGGATCAGGCGAATGGCGCATCAGCGCGCCGCCAATCAGGAAAACAGCATCATGGCCAAAGGCCGCCACCATGCTGTCAATGCGTTCAATCGTCATGCCACCCGCCGGAGAAGGGAAACCGGGCTTTACCTCGCCCAAGGGTTCCTGCATGGCAATGGCCAGATCGCGACATTCCTGTTCGGTGAAGGTAAAGCGCCCGCCGGCATTGGGAAAAACCGAGATATCCGCGCCAAAAACCCGAAACAACCGCCCGAGCAGCATGGCCGGCGTCATGCCATGCTCGGGGTCATGGAAATGCGTCCCCGAAAAGCTTGGATGCGCCATCACCGCCAAGCCGTATTTGCGCGCGAGGTGAAAGCCCGTGTCAGGGCCGATCAGCAAGGGCGCAATCAGCGCACCAGCACAGCCCTCAGCCGCCGCGAAGGCCATTTGGTCTTCGATCTGATCAAACCGGCCGGACACCATGGGGAAATAGAGCGTCTTCCGCCCCGTCCTGGCGTTCGCGTTGCGGATCGCTTCCTGAAGGCGGGCCACCCTTTCCTTGAAGGGGTGGAAGGGCTGGTCCATCAGCCCGTGATCATCCTTGATGACATCAAGCCCGCCAAGCGCGTAGCCACCAGTAAGCCGCGCCAATTCCGGCACGGAAAGCCCCAAGGGCTTGATCGCCGTCGCCGCCAAGGGCCGGCCGAAAATGCCAAGCCTTTCCCGCAACCCCGCAACGCCAAAGCCCGGACCGCCAAAGGCGCGCAGTTGATCGGGCGTCAGGCGGATATCAATGATCCTGATGCCCCGCCTGATCGAGATATTGCCGAAGACGACATTCAGCAGATTGGGGATGGAGTTATTGACGATATCGGCGCGGTAGCTGATTTCCACATCGAAAGCCCGCGATGGCGGCGGGCAGGGCGTGATCGCTTCAACCTGGCCCACAATCCCGGCTTCCCAAATGGCCGGCGGTACGCAATCGGCCGGGATTTCCACCGTTTCCTCAAGGCAGATATCCTTGGCATGGGCTTCAATCGGCCGGGCATCATCCGGGGTGATGCGATAGAGAATCTGAAACCGCGGCGCGCCCATTAAACCCTGAAACCTCTCCAGCCCTGCCAAAGGAAAGCCAGCCGCGCTTAGCTGGCCCTGCCCCCCTTCATGACAAGGCTATTACCGCGAAGTTTGGCCCTGGCGATAGGCGGACGCGGGCCAGGGTTCAACCCTGCTTGCCCGGGGTGGTTTCCACCCAGCGCAAATAGGGCCGATCCGCCTTCCAGCCCTGCGGGAAAAGCTTCGCCGCTTCGGCATCGGGGATGGAGGGCGGGATGATCGCCCGCCCACCGGGGCGCCAATTCACCGGCGTTGCCAGCTTGGCGCCATCGGTCAATTGCAGGCTGTCAATCACGCGCAGGATTTCATCGAAATTGCGCCCCGCACTGGGCGGATAGGTCATGGTGAGCCGCACCTTATGCGCGGGATCAATCACATAAACCGTGCGCACGGTGATGGTGGGATCGGTATCGGGATGCACCATGCCATATAGGTTAGAGACCTTGCGATCAGGGTCGGCGATCATCGGAAAATTCACCGCATGGCCCTGGGTTTCCTTGATGTCAGCCTCCCACCCCGCATGGTTGGTCAGCGGGTCCACCGAAAGGCCAATCACCTTCACGCCGCGCTTGTCGAATTCCGGCTTCAGCCGCGCGGCCTCGCCCAATTCCGTGGTGCAGACCGGCGTGAAATCCTTGGGGTGGCTGAACAGCACCACCCAGGACGCGCCCTTCCATTCATGAAAGCGGATCGGGCCGGTGGTGGTTTCCGCCGCAAAATCCGGGGCGATCTGGCCGAGTTGCAGGCTCATTTGGCTAGTCCTTTGCTGTGAAAGCGCAGAAAACGCGCGGCGCAGTTCAGCGCGTGGCGATCCATTCAGGTTCATCAACCGGCACCAGATCAGGCAGGTTCACCACCACTTCCTCGGTCCCGGAACGCACCAGCGCGCAATGCAGCGCCTCGGTCGCCGAGGCATTGATTTCCTGATGCGGCACATAAGGCGGTACCAGGAAGAAATCGCCCGCGCGCGCTTCGGTGATGAATTCCAGCTTATCGCCCCAACGCATATGGGCCGTGCCGCTGATGATACAAATCACGCTTTCCAAGGCACCGTGATGATGCGCGCCGGTGCGCGAATTGGGCTCGATCCGATTGGTGCCGGCCCAAAGTGCCACCGAGCCGGTGCGCGCGCCGCTGATCGCGACTTCGCGGTTCATGCCAAGGGTTTCGGGCGTATCGCCGCTTTTGGCGCTGGCAGCGACATGCTTGATGCCGCGGGTGCGCCAATCAATCGGGTTCAGGCTATCGGGCATGGGGGTTCTCCTTCAGGGTCAATCGGGTTGCGCGCCAGTGCGGCGCACCAAGGCGGGCCAGCGCCGCGCTTCGGCCTGGATCAGGCTCGCGAATTGCGCGGGGCCTTGGCTGGTCACTTCAAAACCCTGGGCAGTGAGTTGCTCCGCCACCTCGGGCTTCGCCAGGATGCTTTCCAAGGCGCCTGCCAGGCGCCGGATCGCCGCCGGGGAGGTGCCGGCCGGCGCCAGAATGCCCTGCCAGGTGATCACCTCAAATTCCGCAAAACCTGATTCGGCGATGGTGGGTACCTCCGGCAGGGCGGGGACGCGCTTGGCGCTGGTGACGGCAAGCGCGCGCAGCCGCCCGGCGCGGATATGTTCAATGGCGGCCGGCAAGGTCACGAACAGCGCCTGGATATGCCCCGCAACCAGGTCAATCACGGCCGGCCCGCCGCCGCGATAGGGCACATGGGTGAAACTAAGCCCGGCATCCTGTGCGAACAGCGCCCCAGCCAAATGGCCGATGGACCCATTCCCCTGCGACGCCAGCGTGAGCTTGCCATTCGCCTGCCGCGCCCAGGCGATGAAGCCCGCCACATCGCGCACCGGGGCTGAGGGGTGCACGACCAGCACTTGCGGCGCACGCACGGCTTCAATCACCGGGCTGAAATCCCTGACGGGATCAAAGCCGACACGCGGGTAAAGCGCGGGGTTGATCGTCAGCGGGTCAGAGCCCACCAGCAGCGTCAACCCATCCGGCGCGGCGCGCGCCACCAATTCAAAGGCGATATTGCTGCCGGCGCCCGGCTTGTTTTCCGTGACGACATTCTGGCCCAAAGCCTCGGTCAAATGCCGCGCCAACAGGCGGCCCAGGATATCGAGGCTGCCGCCAGGTGCGACCGGCACCACAATGCGGACCGCGCGTTCCGGGTTCCAGGCGGTATCGGCCTTAGCCTGGGTGGCGAGCATGCCGGCGGCGGCGAAAAGGGCAGAGCGAAGCAGCAGGTCGCGGCGGAGGGTCATGGCGGTAAAATCCAAGTTTGTTGGAAAAGTTTTTCTCTCAAATCACAAAAAACATCAAGAAAAAAGATTTTATTTTCTCAACCAAACCCCCGCCAAAGGCTTCCCTACCGCGCGGCGCTGGGAAGATTTTTCTCCCCCCACCCATCACCAGGCTTGGACCGGCGCGGTAGCCCGTGCCAATACTCGCGTCATGACGCCGCAGGATTTCATTCTCAAATGGAAGGCCAATACCCGCGCCGAACGCGCCGCGGTGCAGGAGCATTTCATTGACCTCTGCGCCCTGCTGAATGAACCAACACCCAATACGGACCCAACCGGCGCGACCTATGCCTTTGAAAAGGGCGCCACCAAGGCCACGGGCGGCGAAGGCTGGGCGGATGTTTGGAAGCGCGCCTGTTTCGGCTGGGAATACAAGGGCAAGCACAAGGATTTGGAAGCGGCCCACCGGCAGCTATTGCTCTATGCCGGTGCGCTGGAAAACCCGCCGCTGCTGATCACTTCCGATATCGAACGGATCGTCATCCGCACCAATTGGACCAATGCCGTCAGCGCCCGACATGAAGTGACGCTGGAAGACCTTCAGGACCCCGCCAAACGCGCCCTGCTGAAGGCCGCCTTCAGTGAACCCGATAGGCTGCGCCCCACCAAAACCCGCCAGGCGCTGACGGAACAGGCCGCCGCTGATTTCGCCGAACTTGCCCGCCGGCTGCGCGCGCGTGGGCATGACCCGCATGATGTCGCGCATTTCGTCATTCGGCTGGTGTTCTGCCTGTTTGCCGATGATGTGGCGCTGCTGCCGCAAGGGCTGTTTGAGCGCATGCTGCATGCCGCCCAGGCCAATCCGCCGCGCTTCGCGGATTTCGCTTCCCGCCTGTTCCGCGCCATGAAGGACCCCGGCGGCGAAATTGATTTCACCCCCGTGCCTTGGTTCAATGGCGGCCTGTTCGATGATGATACCGCGCTGGCGCTGGACCTTGCGGATATCAAGCTGCTGGCGCGGGTTGCCGCTTTGGATTGGGCGGAGATAGACCCTTCCATCCTGGGCACGCTGTTTGAACGTGGGCTGGACCCGGATAAGCGCAGCCAGCTTGGCGCCCATTACACAGACCGCGAGAAGATTGGCCGGCTGGTGGATGCCACCATCACGCGCCCCTTGCTGGCGGAATGGGCCGGCGTGAAGGCCGGCATTGCCGCCGCGCTGGAAAGGGAAGCCGCTGCCACCAATACGCGCGCCAAGAACAAGGCGGCGGCTGAGGCCAGCGCGGCCTATAAGGTTTTTCTGGACCGGCTGAGGGGGTTTCGCGTGCTGGACCCGGCCTGCGGTTCCGGCAATTTTCTCTATCTGGCCTTGCTGGCGCTGAAGGATCTTGAAGTCCGCGCCTCGGTCGAGGCGGAGGCTTTGGGCCTGCCGCGCGAATTTCCCCAAGTGGGGCCGGAAGCGGTTTGCGGCATTGAAATCAACCCCTATGCCGCAGAATTGGCGCGGGTTTCGGTATGGATTGGCCATATTCAATGGGCGCGGCGCAATGGGCTGCCGCTGCCATCAGACCCTGTCTTGCGCCCGCTGCAAAACATTGAATGCCGCGATGCGGTGCTGACGCCGGATGGCCAGCCCGCCCCTTGGCCGAAGGCCGATGCCATTATCGGCAATCCGCCCTTCTTGGGTGACAAGGCGATGATCGGCACGCTGGGTGAGGATTACACGACGAGGCTGCGCGCCGCCTATGCCGGGCGCTTGCCCGGTGGGGTGGATTTGGTGTGCTATTGGTTCGAACGCGCGCGGGAGGAATTGGCCGCCGGGCGGACAGAACGTGTTGGCCTGGTGGCGACGCAAGCGATCCGCAAAGGCGCAAGCCGCAGTGTCTTGGATCGCATTCAGGCAGATGCGACGATTTTCGAGGCTTGGAGCAATGAGCCTTGGAATCTTGACGGTGCCGATGTGCGCGTTTCGCTGGTGGCGTTTGCAAAACAGCATGACGGGCCGGCGATGCTTGATGGCGCTGCGGTGCCGGCTATTCATGGGGATTTGAGCGCTGGTGAATCAAATCTCACAACCGCCCAAAAACTTAATGAAAATCGAGATTTATGCTTTCAGGGCTTTATCGCGGTTGGCGCCTTTGACATACCCGGCAGTGTGGCGCGCGGTTGGTTAGCTGAGCCGCTGAATCCGAATCAGTTGCCCAATTCCGCCGTTGTGAAGCCTTGGGTTAACGCCCGCGACTTGCTGTATCGTGACACCGATACATGGAGCATAGATTTTGGAACCTCAATGACAGAGCGAGAGGCTTCCATGTTTATCAAACCCTATGCTCATGCCGCTGAAGTTGTGGCACCCGAACGAGCGAAGGTTAGACGGTCAGGGCATCGCGATTTCTGGTGGCGTTATGGGGAATCTCGTCCAGCCATGCGGCGTGCACTCGCCCCACTTAAGCGCTGCGTTGTTACACCCAAAGTTGCCAAGCACAGGCTTTTCCTTTGGGTTGATACGCGCATCCTTATATCGCAGCAGTTTTATGTTTTCGCCAAAGATGACGATGTATTCTTTGGCGTATTGCAAAGCCGCTTTCATGAAGTTTGGGCGTTACGTCTCGCGTCGCGTCATGGTGTGGGTAACGACCCGAGTTACACCCCATCGGCTACCTTCGAAACCTTCCCCTTCCCAGACGGCCAGACCCCAAACCTGCCCGGCGCATCCTATGCCGAAGAACCGCGCGCCATGGCCATTGCGGAAGCCGCGCGCGCCTTGGTCGAAGCCCGTAACCGCTGGCTCAACCCGGAAGATTTGGTGGAAACGGTGCCAGAGGTCGTGCCCGGCTTCCCGGACCGCATCTTGCCGCGCAATGCCGCCGCCGCGCAGGCGCTGAAGGCGCGCACCCTGACCAAGCTCTACAACACGCGCGGCACCCCAGAAGGCGCCTGGCTTGATGGGCTGCATCAACGCCTGGATGAAGCCGTGGCCGCCGCCTATGGCTGGCCCGCCAACATCACTGAGGAAGATGCGCTCGCCGCGCTACTCGCGCTCAATCACGCGCGCCCGGCGGCTGGCTGAAACACTTCAAGGCAGGGGAGGAAAGAGGAGCCGAGGAACGCCCGCCCTCCCCAGGCCGCAGCGCCCAGCGCCCCGCAAGAAAAACCCGCAAAGGCCAAAACCAGCCGCTCGCCGCCGCTCCGGGGTCATTCCACCCGGCGCCATTCTGCTTTAACACCCTTTCGCAGCGCAGCACGGCAAAGCAGGGGCTCAATCCATGGCGGAAATCTATTTCTTTGAAGACCTGACGGTGGGGCTGACCGCCAAATTTTCCAAAACCATCACGGAAGCCGATATCGTGCTTTTCGCCGCCGTCACCGGCGATACGAACCCCATGCATCTGGATGCGGAATATGCCGCAACCTCGATCTTCAAGGAACGCATCGCCCATGGGATGTTGGCAGCCGGGCTGATCACCAAGGTACTGGGCACGCAACTCCCTGGGCCGGGCACGATCTATATGTCGCAAACGCTGAAATTCCGCGCCCCGGTAAAAATCGGGGAGACCGTGACCGCCATTGTCGAAGTCGCCGCACTCCATCCCGAAAAGCACCGCGCCACGCTGAAAACCGTGTGTCTCGTCAAGGGTGAACCGGTGCTGGAGGGGGAGGCTTACGTCTCCGTCCCCTCCCGCGCGGCCATCACCAAAGCGGCGGAGTAAGCCCATGCGCCGTGTTTGCGTCTTTGCCGGCTCCGCCGCCGGCGCCCGCCCTGAATATGCCGCCGCTGCCGCCGCGCTGGGGCGAGAAATCGCCGCGCGCGGGCTTGGCCTGGTTTATGGCGGGGGCGGTGTTGGCCTGATGGGCGCGGTTTCCGCTGCCGCGCAGGATGCGGGGGCTGAGGTGATTGGCATCATCCCCCATGGGCTGGTGGCGCGCGAAGCCGCCGCCAAGCAGATCAAGGATATGCGCGTGGTCGCTTCCATGCATGAACGCAAGGCGCTGATGGCCGAGCTTTCCGATGGCTTCATCGTACTGCCCGGCGGCTATGGCAGCCTCGAGGAAGCGGTGGAGACACTCACCTGGCTACAGCTTGGCATCCAGCGCAAGGGCATCGTTTTTGTGGATACGCTCGGCTATTGGCAGAAGCTGATGGGTGCGCTGGATCACATGGTGGCGGAAGGCTTTGTGCGGGCAGAGATGCGCGCCGCCGCCATGCTGGCGCCGGATGGCGCGGCTGCGATTGATGCACTCGCGCGTTTCACGCCACCCAATGTGCCGCGCTGGCTCAGCCCCGGGGAAACGTGATGGCAGTGCAAATATTCTCCGATTGGCGCGCCATCCCCAAGGAAGCGCGTGGTGCGACAGTGGCACTCGGCAATTTCGATGGCGTGCATTTGGGGCATGTCGCGGTGCTGAAGGCAGCCCAAGCGGCGCGGCCCGATCTGCCGCTGGCCGTGCTGACCTTTGAGCCCCATCCGCGTGAGCATTTCCGCCCCGATGATCCGCCCTTTCGGCTGACGCTCCTACCCGCCAAGGCGGCTTGCCTTGCGGATGCCGGCGCACGCTACGTCTATGCGCTCAGCTTCGATGATGATTTTGCCGCACTTTCGGCAGAAGCCTTTATGGATCAGGTGCTGCATAAGGGGCTGGGAGCCAAGCATCTCGCCAGCGGCCCTGATTTTGCCTTCGGCAATCGGCGCGGCGGCGATGTGCGCTTTCTGGCCCGCGAAGCCGCCGCCCGCGGCATGGGGCTTTCCATTGTGCCGCCGGTGGAACAGGGGGGGGAGGCGATATCCTCCACCCGCATCCGCCGGCTGTTGCAGGATGGCTATCCGGATCGCGCGGCGGAAAAGCTGGGCCGGCCATGGGAAATCCGCGGCACGGTGGTGCATGGGGATAAGCTTGGCCGCGTGCTGGGCTGGCCCACGGCCAATATCTGGCTCGATCGGCATTTGGAACCGGCGCGCGGCGTCTATGCCGTCACGGTGGCGCTGCCGGGGGGCGGCACGGCCAAGGGCGTTGCCAATGTCGGGCGGCGGCCGACACTCGGCGGCGATAAGGTGACGCGGCTTGAGGTTTATATCTTCGATTTCGCGGGCGATATTTACGGCCAGGAGATTGGCGTGCGGCTGGTACAATTCCTGAGGCCCGATGCGAAGTTTGACGGGCTCGAGCCGCTAAAGGCCGCTATTGAAGCGGATGTGCTGGAAGCACGCCGGGTTTTGAGTTAGCCGCCCGCAATGGAAGAACAGGCCCCAAAGGATTTCTGGCAAAGGCATCTGGCGCAACAGGAAGCGATATTGGCGGAACTCCGCGCGTTGAGGACAGCGCAGCAGGAACAGGCCGCAAAGCTTCAGGCGCAGGAACAGGTGTTGCGGCACCTTGTGACCCTCACGCGCTGGCAAACCCTGCTGCAACGCGCCACCATGCTGGCCGGCATCACGGCTGCCGATGGGCGCCATGCCGACCCCCTATCCCTGACCCATGCCTATGCCCAAGTCTATAGCCAGAATGGCGAGGATGGCATGACGGCCGAAATCTTCCGGCGCATCGGCACGCGTGATCGCTTCTTCGTTGAAATCGGCATTGAAAATGGGCTGCAATGCAATACACGCCTGCTGCTTGAAGCAGGTTGGCGCGGGGTTTGGCTGGAAGGCAGCAAAACGAAGGCGCAGGAAGCCGCGCAGCATTTTCGGCCGTTTGTCGAGAGCGGCGCGCTCAAGATTTTTCCGGGCGTGATCGCACCGCAGAATATTGAAGCTGTGCTGGATCGGCTCGGCGTGCCGGCCTGCTTCGATTACCTGTCGCTTGATATTGATCAGCATACGCATAGCGTTTGGCGGGCGATGAAGCGCCAGGCACGCGTGGCCTGCATTGAACATAACGGGTCAATCCCGCCCAGCATGGCCGTGGAAGTGCCATTCGACCCCGCAAAATTTTGGGATGGCAGCAATTGGTTTGGTGCCGGTCTCAAGACCATGGAGTTGATCGGCACCGCCAAGGGCATGCATCTGGTTGGCTGCGACCTGACCGGGACCAATGCCTTTTTTGTCACCGCAGAGGAAACCGAGGGCCGCTTCCGCGCCCCCTTCACCGCTGAGGCGCATTATCAGCCGGCCAGCTACCCCTTCCTGGCCCATACCGGCCACCCCGCATCGCGGGAGGGTCGGCGCTGGGTGCAGTCCCCGGAAACGCCGCCGCTTGACCCATCCCCCGCGCCTTCCCCATAAGGCGCCTCATGAAGCAGCTTTTGGCACGGCGAATTCCCTGCCCGGCCCTCTGATACGAGGGTCGGGTCAGCAAGCTTTGATTTCTCCCTTTGCCAGAAGCCTCGCCCAGGCGAGGACCGGAACCAGACCATGAATGACCGCCCCCAAGAGGCCCGCGATTATCGCGGCACCGTCTTCCTGCCGCAGACCGGCTTTCCCATGCGCGGGGATTTGCCGAAGCGTGAGCCCGATATGCTGGCGCGCTGGGACCGCCTGAAACTGTGGGAAAGGCTGCGCGCGCAGTCCAAAGGGCGCGAGACTTTCGTGCTGCATGACGGCCCGCCCTATGCCAATGGCAATCTGCATATCGGCCATGCGCTGAACAAGATTCTCAAGGATGTGATCAACCGCGCCGCGCAAATGGCGGGGTTTGATGCGAATTACGTCCCCGGCTGGGACTGCCACGGCCTGCCGATTGAATGGAAGGTTGAAGAAGAATACCGCAACAAGGGCCGCGACAAGGATGCGGTGCCGGTGTTGGATTTTCGCGCCGAATGCCGCGCCTATGCCGAACATTGGCTTGAAGTGCAGCGGGAAGAATTCATCCGCCTTGGTGTCGCCGGTGATTGGGCGGATCGCTATGCGACGATGGATTTTGCCTCGGAAGCCGCGATTGCCGCTGAGATCGGCAAGTTTCTGATGAATGGCTCACTCTATCGCGGGCTGCGCCCGGTGATGTGGAGCCCGGTTGAAAAAACCGCGCTGGCGGAAGCTGAGATTGAATACCACGATCACATTAGCCCGACGCTGCATGCGAAATTCCGCATCCTGAAAGCGGGGGCGGCTGATCTGGTCGGCGCGGATGTCGTGATCTGGACCACGACGCCCTGGACCATGCCAGGCAATCGCGCGGTGGCTTATGGCGATGAAATTGATTACGCGCTGGTGCATGTCGAAGGCTTGGCCGAGAAATCCTATCTGAAGATCGGGGATCGGTTGCTGGTGGCACTGCCCTTGCTGCCGCAATTTGAGAAGGATGCCGGGATTGGCGCGCATAGCATCAAGCGCGTGATCAAGGGCGCGGAATTGGCCGGCGCGATGGCGGCGCATCCGCTGCGCGGGCATGGCTATGATTTCGATGTGCCGCTGCTGCCTGGTGATTTCGTCACCACCGAAGCCGGTACGGGGTTTGTGCATATCGCGCCTGGCCATGGTGAGGATGACTTTAATCTCGGCCGCGCACATAACCTGCCGATCCCGGAAACCGTGAATGATGACGGCACCTTCACGCATCACGCGCCGGGGTTTGAGGGCTTGCATGTCTTCAAGGCGCATACGGCGGTTTATGCGGCGATGGAGGCAGCGGGGACGCTCGCTGCCACGGGCAAGCTGAGCCATAGCTATCCGCATAGCTGGCGGTCCAAGAAGCCGTTGATTTTCCGCGCGACGCCGCAATGGTTCATCGCCATGGATGACGCAAATGCGATCCGCGCCAAATCGCTGGACGCGATTGCCAAGACGCATTTCGTGCCGGATGCGGGGCGCAACCGTATCGGTTCCATGGTGGCGGCGCGGCCCGATTGGTGCATCAGCCGCCAGCGCGCCTGGGGCGTGCCAATCCCGGTATTCGTGGATCGCCGCACGGGTGAACCCCTGCGTGATCCCGCGATCATGGATCGCATTGTGGCGGCCTTCACCGCGGAAGGGGCGGATGCCTGGTACAAGCCCGGTGCGGCAGCGCGCTTCCTGGGTGAGGGTCGTGATCCGGCGGCCTATGACCAGGTGATGGATATTGTGGATGTCTGGTTTGAATCAGGCTCCACCCATGCCTTTGTGTTGCCGCCGCGCGGCTTGCCTTTCCCGGCTGATCTTTATCTGGAAGGCTCAGACCAGCATCGTGGCTGGTTTCATTCATCGCTGCTGGAATCCGTTGGCACCAATGGTGTCGCGCCCTTCAAGGCCGTGCTGACGCATGGTTTTGTGCTGGATGAGCAGGGGCGGAAAATGTCCAAATCCATGGGCAATGTCACCGCGCCGCAGGATGTGATGAAGCAATATGGCGCGGATATTCTGCGCCTTTGGGTGATGAATTCGGATACGGCGCTTGATCTGAGGATTGGTCCGGAAATCCTGAAGCAGCAGGCGGAATTGTATCGGCGCATCCGCAATACGCTGCGTTGGCTGCTCGGCAATCTGGATGGATTCTCGGAAGATGAGATCGTTCCTTACGCCGAATTGCCGGAGTTGGAACGCTGGTTGCTGCATCGGCTGACGGAATTGGATGCGAAGATCAGGCGTGCGGTGGAAACCCATGACTGGACCGGGGTTTATCCGGAAATCCATCAATTCTGCGCCACTGATCTTTCGGCGTTCTATTTCGATATCCGTAAGGACAGCCTGTATTGTGATGCGCCGGATGCGCTGCGCCGGCGTGCCGCGCGCACCGTTCTGGATATTCTGCATCGCTGCCTGTGTGCCTGGTTTGCGCCGGTCTTGGTGTTCACGGCTGAGGAAGCCTGGTTGGCGCGTTTCCCGGATGAGGAGGGGAGTGTGCATTTGCTCGACTTCCCCTTTGTGCCCGAAGGCTGGAAGGATCAGGCGCTGGCCGCGAAATGGGCGCGCTTGCGCGAATTGCGCCGCGCTGTGACGGGGGCGCTTGAGCGGGCGCGTGTGGCGCAGGAGATTGGTTCATCCTTGCAGGCTGCGCCCGTGTTGCATGCGGCGCCTGAGGATGCCGCGTTGTTGACGCCTGAGTTGTGGGCAGAGCTTTGCATTACCTCGGGCTTCGCGCTTTCCTCGGATGTGGCGCCTGAGGGTGCCTTTATGGCCGATGGTGTCGCCGATGCCGCTGCGGTGTTCCGCCCCGCCCCTGGCGCCAAGTGTGACCGGTGCTGGCGCGTCCTGCCCGAAGTCGGCGAATGTTCCGCCCATCCCACGCTTTGCCGCCGCTGCGACGCAGTGGTCGAGGCGCTTTAATGAAGGCGGGGTCCGGGGAGACACTGTCTCCCCGGCGGGGGTCTGGGGGCAGCGCCCCCGGCCTTTTCCGCCTTGGTTTGCTCTTTGCGGGGTTTATTTTCGTCTTTGACCAGCTTTCCAAGTGGCTGATCTTGGATGTGTTGCGGTTGCCCGAGGTCCAGCACATCCCCTTATTGGCGTTTGGCCCGTTTGGCCTTGATCTGACCATGGTCTGGAATCGGGGGGTCACTTTTGGCCTGTTTTCCAGTGATGGCCGTTGGAATCACTTGATTTTGGCCGGGCTTGCGGTCGCCATTGCAGTGTTTTTGTTGCGTTGGCTGGCGCGGGCTGAGGGGCGGATGGTGGCTTTGGCGCTGGGGGCGGTGATTGGCGGCGCCTTTGGCAATGTCGTGGATCGCTTGCGTTTTGGGGCGGTGGTGGACTTCGTGGATACCCATGCCTGGGGCTGGCATTGGTATGTGTTCAATGTGGCGGATGCCGCGATTGTTTGTGGGGTTGGGGCGCTTTTGTTGGATGCCTTGTTGCCGCCACGCCGAACGCCTAAAGATAGCGTATGACTCGGCGTCTCAAGACCTTTTTGCCTGCTCTTTCGCTGCTGCTGCTGGTCGGCTGTGGGGAGAATACGGCGCGCACGCTTGGCTTTATTCGTGATGCGCCGGATGAATTCCGCGTGACCACCAGGGCGCCCTTGTCCATGCCGCCGGATATGGCGGGTGGCTTGCCGCCGCCGCGCCCGGGCGCGCCGCGCCCGATGGAGCGCAGCGCGCGGGATGAGGCGGAGGCGGTGTTGGTGCCGTCCTTGGCGCTGAGGGACCCGCGCCAGCAGCCGCGGGCGGCTGGGGGCAGTGTGGGCGAAATCGCGCTGTTGCAGGCGGCCGGGCCGGCGCCGTCGCGCGATATTCGCCGCCAGGTGGATGAGGAGAGCCAAAGGCTTGATCGCCCGCCGCGTGATTTGGCGGATCGCTTGATTTTCTGGCGTGATCCGCCGCCACCGGGCATTGTGGTGGACCCCTCCCGCGAGCGGGAGCGCATTCGTGAAAATGCCGCGCTTGGGATTGAGGGTACTGCCGGGGATACGCCGATCCAGCAGCCACGGGCGCAGAGCTGGTGGCAGAGGCTCGGCTTCTGATTTAGTGCGTTTCCCGTTCACATTCGTTCACCGGACACGCACTAAAGCTTTGTTTGGTCGCATTTTCCGAGTCGCCAAGTGATTCCACTTGGCTTGAAAATGCTCTGTTTGTTTAGTCGCATTTTCCGAGTCGCCAAGTGATTCCACTTGGCTTGAAAATGCTCTGTTTGTTTAGTCGCATTTTCCGAGTCGCCAA
>JADCER010000007.1 GCA_020249925.1 Roseomonas sp.
CATCGCGGTGGATGACATCACCGATCCTTGGCTGCGCCAAGCCATCACCAACGAAGCCAATCGCCGCTGGGGGCGGCGCAATGGAGGAAATGACCATGGCCGCTAAGCGCAAGACCAAACATCCCGCCAAGCCGCGTGAGGATTTGTCAGCCCCATCGAAGTGGCGCATGCAGCATGGCGATATCGGTACAGCCACGCGCGTTGCCGATACGGAGACCGGTACGCCGATCCTGCAACCAAAGGCGCGTGATCCACAAGCCTCAGCCGAGGGCGGTCTTGAGATCGCCCATCGTGGCCATCAGTATCAGCGGATCGGCAGGTGACGACGTAAAACCACAGGCTTGATAGAAACGCTGTGCGTCGGCGTTCAGCGCCTGGACCAGCAATCCCCGCACTGCAAGCACCTCACCAGCCTGCAAGACGCGCAAGACTGCATCCCGCAACATGGCACGCCCAATGCCCTGGCCATGCAGGGTGCGGTCCACCGCCAAGCGGCCCAATAACGCCATGGTGATCGGGTCAGGCATGTTGCGCTTGACCCGTCCTGGTGCAGCAGCAATCGCTACGGCCCCTGCGGCCAGGCAATAGAAGCCCACAACAAAACTACCACGGCACACAACAAAGGTTCGCGATGCGCCCGCTACCTGATTCGTGCGCGCACGCTGCTTGAGCCAATCGTCGAGTGTTGGTTCGCCGCCATCGAACATCGCAAGTTCGTGCGTGTCGTCGAGAGGAACGGGAGCTGAAATCTCCCCCCTCACCCCCATGGCGGCGTTGTCTTGAGCAGTTTCCGCAGCTTTTCATTCGGCTGCGGTGGTGCATCGAGCATAGCCAAAAAGCGCGCAAAGGCTGCGGGTTCAAGGCGTAGCAGCGTGCGGTCAAGGATGGCATCGGTTGCTGCGCGACGCGCTGCTTCCAGCATGAATTCAGAGCGCGACTTGCCTGAGAGCACCGCAGCCTGATCGATCAGCGCGCGTTCTTCGGGGCGGATGCGGATATTGACGGCGCCAACGGTGACAGAGGGCTTTGCCTTCGTGACGCGTCGGCGCGGCGTTGTGATGCGCTTAGCGGTTGAGGGCATTGCTATCTCCTGAAAGGGGTTTACAGAAATGTATGTACAATGTCCATTATGCCGTTCTTGCCCCGCTCAAAACGTATTGCGGCGTCGGAACCAGATGGGATAGTATTTCGAAGGTCGTCGAATTGCGACTGCAGCCGGGTGACGGCATCCGGCAGTAGATCGTATAATGGAACGAACATTGTAGAGCAGATAACGGGAAAACGTGAAGTCAAGCTAGTTTGATAACAGATAAATTTCTGATTACATGGTTCCTTCCTGGCGAATTTATATGCCGGGGGCGGAAGCGCGCGACCCCTCCAGGATACTCCCCCAGGAGGCTTCCCTGGATGGCCGAGCGGATCCAACTCCGCGCGATCGCATCGCTGCGCCCGCATGCCGGCAATGCGCGCGTGCACGACGCAGGGATCGGCATTAGCCTTATGGTCACGCTAGGCGCTTCATTTTCGCCGGATCAGCATCATCCCAAACACTCTCAGGCATGGGCAGGCCCGCAAAAACTTCCGGCCCCAGCGGTTGATTGGGCTGAATACCCAAACCTTCCAGCACCCACATCAATTGCCGCGAATGCTGGCCCGCATGCCAAACGGTACGTTCCATGAATTCATGCATGGTCTGCTCGCCGTAATAGACATCAGCGCGCGCGGACCAATCCCGCGTACGGCCGGGGCCATCAAACCAATCGGACATGCGCTGGCGCATTTCCTCGCAATAGGCAACCAGCTTTTCCCGAGTGGCATCCTTCTCTTCTGGCACGCGCATGTAGCTGTCAAAGGTCAGCGGAATGCCGTTTTCATGTTCCAGAAAGGCATCCGCAATATTGGCGATATGCCAGCCAAGCTGCGCGAAGGAACGCGGGCGCTTGGGCAGCATTTGCGCCAGCGCGGCATCGGGCATTTGCGCCAGAAACCGAGCACTACCGGCCAAAACCGCATCCAGCCGGCGGCGCATTTCATCCACTGGCAACATACGCTGCTCACCAAGCTTGATGTCGCAAAGCCTGGCGATATCGCGCAGCACCTGGCCATTCGCCCAGGCATCGCCGCGCGTGACAATCGGCACTTGCCGCAGCCCAAAGCGCGCTAATTCATCATAAGCGCCTTCATCTTCCAGGACATTACGCGAAATGAAGGGCACGCCATGGCGCGTGAGGAATTCCTTGGTGCGCAGGCAAGAAGAACATCCCGTCATCCAATAGACGCGAATGGTATCATCCGGTGCGGTGATATTGTTCATGGTCGTTCTCTCTCAGTCATTGCGCTTGGCGAGATTGGCCAGATACTGGATCACTTCATCGCGCGCGACAACATCGCCATATTTGGCGTTGATGTCGAAAAGATTGGCGTCATGCGGTCCATCATGCCGATCCCCCACGCATTCGCGCGGCACAATCACCCGGTAGCCATGCTGCACGCCATCCAAAGCGCCGGCGCGCACACAGCCGCTGGTCGAACACCCAGCCAGGATCAACGTATCAACACCAAGCGTCGCCAGCATGGGCGCAAGCGGCGTACCGAAGAAGGGGCTTGGATATTGCTTGACGATCACGACCTCCTCATCAAGTGGCGCCACCTTCGGGTCTATTTCAGCCAGCGGCTCACCGGGCACCAGCTTACGCAGCGCCGGCACCTTGCGCACGAACCAGCCGCCATCAGCGCCTGAGGGGTGATACATCACCTTGGTATGGATCACCGGAATACCCGCCTTGCGCGCGGCTTCCAGCAACGGCACGGTATCCGCGACCGCGCGTACAACGCCTTCGGCGAAAAATGGTGAGCCCGGCGTGGTATAGGCAAGGGTGAAATCAATCACCACCACGGCCGGGTTCCGGCCGAAGCCGACCTTGCCATCAAAAACGCCCGTATAATTGTCTTCACGAGAGACCGACATCGGCGATACTCCTCAACTCTCTTCAGGGAAATGACAGGCGGTGAGATGCTGTGCGCCGCCGGCGGGCGTCAGCGCGGGGTCTTGCGTCACGCAAGCCGTCGGCAGGCGCGTGCCGGCGGCCGCAACCGTGTCACCACCACGCGCGGCAATGATGCGCGCGCGTGGGCAGCGCGGATGAAAACGGCAGCCTGTGGGAAGCGCGGCGGCCGAGCCGATCTCCCCAATCGGGCGGATGCGTTCGCGCGTTCTTTCGCGCACCGGGTCCGCATGCGGCACAGCGGAAAGCAGCGAAACCGTATAGGGATGGCGCGGTGTGCGATACAGCGCATCACGCGGCGCGATTTCCACAATACGCCCCAGATACATGACCGCCACGCGATCACTCACATGCCGTACCACGGCCAGATCATGCGCGATAAACAGGTATGAAACGGATGAGCGGGCCTGAATCTCTGCCAGTAGATTGAGGATTTGCGCCTGCACCGAGACATCAAGCGCCGAGACAGGTTCATCCAACACCACCAGCGCGGGATCAAGCGCAATGGCGCGCGCAATGCCGATACGCTGGCGCTGGCCGCCGGAAAATTCATGCGGATAACGCCCCGCCATGGCAGCACGTAGCCCGACCAGCGACAGCAAGGCGCCAACACGTTCACGGGCTTCATGCCGCGACATGCCCTGAGTGGTCATGGGCTCTGCTATGATCTGCCCGGCGGTCATGCGCGGGTCGAGCGAACCATAGGGGTCCTGAAACACCATTTGCATGCGCGGGCGCATGGCGCGCAATTCGCCGGCGGAAGCGCTGATCACATCGCGCCCTTCAAAGCGTAGCTTCCCGCTGCTTGGTTCAATCAGGCGCAGCACCAGCCGGCCAAGGGTGGATTTGCCGCTGCCGGTTTCCCCAACCAGGCCCAGGGTTTCTCCGGCGGCAAGGGTGAAGGAAACCCCATCCACCGCGCGGATCGCAGCGCGCTTCGCGCCAAACAGGCTACTGCCACCGCCGAAATTCTTTTGCAGCGCTTCAACTTCCAGAAGGGCGGTCATTGCACGACCTCCAGCAGCCCCGCCCGGTGGCAGGCAACCGCGTGGTGATCGGCGGTCAGGGCCGGGCGTTCACGCAGGCAGCCGGCATCTTCGCGCATGGCAAAGCAACGCGGCGCAAAGGCGCAACCCGCTGGCCGCCGCGCGGGATCGGGCGGCGCACCGGAAATGGGCGCAAGCTCCGCCCCGGCAGGCGATTCCAGATCAGGAATGCTACGAAAGAGTGAGATGGTATAAGGGTGCCTCGGCGCGCGAAACACTTCCTCCACCGTGCCGGTTTCCACCACGCGCCCGGCATACATCACCGCGACGCGATCCGCCTGGCGCGCCACCACGCCAAGATCATGCGTGATCAATACCATCGCCATGCCATCGGCCTCACGTAAATCCGTGAGCAGATCAAGCACCTGTGCCTGCACCGTTACATCAAGCGCGGTGGTTGGTTCATCGGCGATCAGGACACGCGGGCCAAGCGCAATGGCCATGGCGATCAAAACCCGCTGGCGCATGCCGCCCGAGAATTGATGCGGGTAATCATCCACGCGCCGCGCGGGGTCTGGGATTTGCACCCGCGCGAGAAGGGCAATCGCGCGCTCTCGTGCCTCCGCGCGGGAAATCGGCAGATGTGCACGCAGGACTTCGATGATCTGATCGCCAATACGAAAGACCGGGTTCAGGCCCGTCAGCGGGTCCTGGAACACCATGCCAATCCGCGCACCGCGACGCCGGCGCAATTCCTCAGGCGCGAGTTGCAACAAATCCTCGCCTTCCAGCAGCGCCTGGCCGGCGATGACGCGGCCTGGCTTGGGCAGCAGGCCAAGCGCAGAGGTGAAGGTCACGGTTTTGCCAGAACCACTTTCGCCCACAATGGCCAGCGTTTCACCCGCCTGCACCTGCAAGGAGACATCTTCAACCAAGCGCACCGCGCCGGTTTCGCCCGGCACGGCCGCGGTCAGGTTCCGCAATTCAAACATCGCGGTCATAGCAGCTTGCCCGTATTGCGGCGCATTTGCGGGTCCAGCGTATCGCGCAGCCCATCGCCCAGCAGGTTCAGCACAATCACGGTAAAGGCGATGCACAGCCCGGCGGAAAGCGAAATCAGCGGATTGGTGGTGATGGCAGTTTGGCCTTCCGCAATCACATTGCCCCAGGTGGGTGTGGGCGGCTGCACACCAAGCCCCAGGAAGGAAAGCCCTGCTTCCGCCAGAATGGCCGTGGCAGCGCTCACGGTCGCTACCACAATCACCGGCGGCAGGGCATTCGGAATCACATGGCGGATGATGATGGTCCAGGTGGAAAGCCCAATCGCGCGCGACGCTTCAATGAAGGGCCGCGGGCGAATGGTCAGCACGACCGAGCGCATCACCGCCGCCACACGCGGCGTATAGGCAATGGCGACCGCCAAGATGATAGAATCAAGCGTATTGCCGCGCGCTGCCACCAGCGCGAGTGCCAAAAGAAAGGACGGGAAGGCCAGCATGATATCAATAATCGCGACCAGCACGCGTTCCAAAAAGCCCCCCGCATAGCCCGCAATGGCACCAAGCAGCGTGCCGGCGGTAAGCGAGATCAGCACAACAAAAAACCCAACTTGCAGCGAAACCTGCGCGCCATGGATCAGGCGGGAAAGCACGCAGCGGCCAAATTGATCTGTCCCCAGCCAATAGGTTGCTGACGGTTGGGCCAGCGTATTCATCAAATCCGTGCGCGTTGGCGAATGGGGTGCAATCCAGAGCGCGAAAAGCGCCACCAGCACCAAAAATCCGATCCCAATTGCCCCTATCATGAAGCCAGGATGGCGCAGATAGCGGCGCAAGGTGGCGCGCTTGCGCGCGGCATTGTCTTCCAACGCTTCTTCAGCTTCCGTCATGGCGGTCATGTGCGGCGCAGCCTTGGGTCTATCGCGCCATAGATCAGATCAAGCGCGGTATTCAGCAGCACAACCGCCGCCGCCAGCACCAGAACCCCTGCCTGCACAAGCTGGTAATCGCGCGCCAGGATCGCCTTCAGAATGGTGGAACCCAGGCCCGGCCGGCTGAAGACCGCTTCCACCAAAATTGCATTACCTAGCGACCAGGCAAAGGTCACGCCAATCACTGCCAGCACGGGGATCAGCGCATTGCGGAAGGCCAAATGCCAGACAATGCGCCGTTCGGGTACGCCCATGGCGCGCGCCACACGAATGAAATCCTGCCCCAAAATTTCAAGCATGGCAGAACGCGTGAGCCGCGCGATATAGGCAGCAACGGAAAGCCCAAGAACAAGCGCGGGCAGCGCCAAATGATGCAGGCCCTTCCAAAAGCCAGGTTCGCTGGTCGCGCCAAGGGCGGGAAAAAGACCAAGCGCATGCGAAAGTGTCAGGATCGCGACCAATCCCAGCCAAAACACCGGAAAGGAAATGCCGCCCAAGGCCATCAGCATCACGGCAAGATCAACCGCACTGCCCTGGCGCACCGCTGCGATAATGCCAAGGGGCACACCAAGACAAATGGCAATCGCCATGCCCGCGACGGCAAGCGTGGCTGATGGGGGAACCGCGGCCCAAATCTCGGCCAGGGCGGGCTGCCCGGTCACCACCGAAACGCCCATATTCCCCTGTGCGGCGCGCAGCAGGAACACGCCATATTGCTGCCAAACCGGCAGATCAAGGCCAAGGCGCGCGCGAAGGGTCGCGAGCGCCTCGGCCGTTGCGAAATCGCCCAACATGTAAAGTGCGGGATCGCCCGGAATGGCCCGCATCAAAAAGAAGGCCACCGTGACGATCCCAACCAGCGCAACAACAAGCTGCGCCGCGCAGCGAGCGAGGTAAAACAGCATCAGGCGCCGCGCAGCGACACCGGTGAGGCATTCACCGTGAACAGGCTGTTCTGCACAAAGCCCTGCACATTCGGCCCATGCGCGATGAAAAGCCTATCCGCATAAAGCGGAATCACCGGCACATCTTCCATCACCTGCCGCAGCAGACGATTATAGACCGCGCGACGCCCGGCAAGATCGGGCGCACGCGCCGCTTCCGCCAATAAATCATCGGCGCGATTATAGCGCGATGTATTCAGCCCCGGCGGATGGGAACGCGTGTGATAGAGCGTGACCAGCGGGCTATCCGGATCGGGCGGGCCAACCACCGCCGTGATGCAGGATTGCAGATTGCCCGAAGACCGCGCCTGCACATAGGCGCCGCGTTCCAGCACGCGCACCGTCGCCTGAATGCCGACCTGCTGCAAATCATTCGCGAGAGGCACCGGGAAACGGTCGAAGGGGTTTAGGCCGACCGTGGTGATTTCAAAACGGAAATTGGAAACGCCCGCTTCCCGCAGCAGCGCGCGCGCACGATCCGGATCATAGGGATAGCGCGGCACACCCTCATCACTGAATTCCTGGAAGGTGGAGGTCAGCACGCTGGTCGCTTCGAACTTCGTGCCACGGAAGAAGCCTTCAATCAGCGCCTTGCGGTTCAGCGCATGGATTATGGCGCGGCGCACACGCACATCGGCCAAAGGCCCGACGGTGGTATTCAGCACCAGATTGGCGGTGTTATTTGCGGGGCGATCAAGCAAGGTTACGCCATTGGCGCGGCGCAGCCGTTCAATCACGTCAGGGCTTTGCAGCGCGAAAAACACATCCAATTCGCGGTTTTCCAGCGCAATCGCCGCCGCCGTTTCATCACGCACCACGCGGAAGATGATGTCGGTCAGCGCCGGCGCGCCGCCGAAATAGGCGGTATTCGCCACCAGCCGCACTTCATTGCCCGTGGTCCAACGGTCAAACATGAAGGGGCCGGTGCCGATCGGGTTCATGGTGTAACGCTCACCAAGTTCCGTGACCGCACGGCGAGAGACGATCCAGCCCTGGTTGAAGGCGCAAAGCTTGTGCAGGAAGCCGGAATTGGGTGCTTCCAGCACCAGGCGCACGGTTAGCGGATCGGGCGTTTGGATTTCCTTGAGGCCCGCAAGCTGCCCGCGATAGAGGCTGCCCGTTGCGGGATCCAACACACGCTCAAAAGAGAATTTCACATCATCCGATGTGAAGGCACCATAATTCTTGTGCCAGGTAACATTGGGCCGCAGCCGAAAGGTCCAGACCGTGCCATCGGCGGAAACCTCATGACCCGTGGAAAGATCAGGCACGATTTCATTGGTGCGCTGATCATATTGCACCAGGCCGTTATAGATATGGCCAGCGATGGATTGATTTTCGATCTGGAATATCCGTGCCGGATCCAGCACGGATATATCAGACCCGAAACGCACACGCAGCGTGCGTGCCCCTTGCGCCATCACCGGCACGCCAAAGCCGGCCCCAAAGGCCAGCGCCGCGGCGCCGCCCATCCAGGCACGCCGACCAAAACCCGGCGCCATACTCGTCTCAGCCATATTTTTGCTCTCCCGTTTTTGCTGAACCTGTTGTTGCTTCGCAGGCGGGGTTCGCCGGCGGATGCTCCTTCGGCCAATCGCGCGGCAGGCGCGCTGCGATGGCGGTAATGCCCTTGGCCAATTCAGCCGCGCGCGCGGCGTATTGCGGTGGGATCATGCGGGCCTCCTGCTGCGCCAATCGGTCGCACCTTCAAAGGCCATGGCCGCGCGGAACATCGCTGCCTCATTCCCCTGGCGCGTCATGATCTGCCAATGCAGCGGCAGCCCAGCCTCAGAAAAGCCCGTGCATTGCACGAGCGCCGGCAACCCCGCGAGGCTTGCGGGCGTCAGCATGGTTTCCATGGTGTAGTTGGAGGATTCCGGCTCCACACCCAGGCGCGGCGGCAGATGCAGCGTGCCAAAGCACAGCACCACATCATGCGCATCCCAGAAGCGTTCCATCGCATCAGAAAAGGCACGGCGCAGGCGTTGCGCCGCCAGATAATCCACTGCGCTCACCCCCATGCCGGCGAGCAATTTGTCGCGCAGCGCAGCGCCCATCAATTCCGGCGTCTTGCGCAATTCCTCCTCATGGATGGAGGCGGATTCAGCCGCGCCAATTACCCGCGCCGCATCCAGGCATGTGGATGCTGTCCAAGGCAGCTTTGCTTCCGTGATGCGCGCCCCAAGCCGCGACAGAACCGAAAGCCCGGCTTCAAAAGCGGCGGCGAGCTCGGCCTGGGCGGTGGGCAAGCCGGGGCCGGGATCGCGCACCACGGCGACCCGAAGCCCTGTAGCACCCGCGCTGCCGGCGGCGCGCAATTGCGTGCCCAGCATCGCATCCAGCACAATCGCGGCATCTTCGGCAGTCCAGGTGATGGGGCCGGGGCGGTCCATGGAATAGGTATTCGGCAAGCCGCCTTCCATGGGCAGCACGCCTGGCGTCATCAGCACGCCGCAGCAGCCAGTGGCAGCAGCGGGCAGGCGGACGGAACCAGTTGTGTCCGACCCAATCGCGAAAAGCGTCATGCCGGTCGCAACCGCAACGCCGGCGCCGGTGGAAGAACCGCCGGTGAAGCGCTCCGTGTCCCAAGGGTTGCGCGCGGGCGGGTTGGGCAGATCGAAATGCTCTGCCCCCGTGCCGGTGCCATATTCCCAGGTGGCAAGCTTGCCGATCAGCGGCGCCCCGGTTTGGCGCAGCATGGACACGATGGGCGCATCCTGAGTCGCCATTCGCCCAGCGCGGAGCCTGGAATTGGCGATGCAAGGCAGGCCGGCAACATCGAAGTTATCCTTAATGCCCCAGGGAATGCCCGCGAGTGCGCCGGTATCCCGCGTGGCCCGCGCGCCTGCTTCATCCAGATGATGCACGGCATGCAGCGTGCCGTTCTGGGCGGCAATGCGCGTAAGGCAGGCTTCAAGGATGTCTTCGGGCCTTGTGCTTCCCTCAGCCATGGCGGTCAGGGCGCCTGCCACTGTTGGGATGGCAGATTGCATACAATATGTATGCACGGGGGTTATCATGCCGCCTCCTGCCCTGTCTGTGCGGCGGCGGCCAGGAACACAGCCTTTCCGGCTTCAACATGCGCGCGCATCACCGCGCCGGCCCAGCTTGGATTACGCGCGGCAATCGCCTCGGTCATTTCGCGGTGCTGCGCCAGGCTGCGACGCAGATTGGCGTCGTTGAATTTGCGGAAATTGCGCAGGATCATGGGCGGCACTGCCAGGCTTATCAGGCTCGCGCGGGTGCGGTTTTGCCCGCTCATTTCCCAAAGGGTCTGGTGGAAGCGCACATTGGCTTCAGAGATTTGCTCAATCGCGGCTAGGGTCGCGCCGGGCATGGCGGCTTCCCCCGCCTCACAAGCGGCCCTTAGCGTGGCCAGGCCCTGGGCGCTTGGCGGCGTGCTCGGCGGCGTGCGATTCCAGCATGGCGCGCAGGTCGAAAATCTCGATCATTTCCGGCAGCGACCATTCAGCCGCGAAAGCGCCCTGATTTGGCACAACGCGGAGCCAGCCTTCGGCATCCAAGCGCCGCAATGCCTCACGAATGGGGGTGCGGCTGACGCCAAGCTGAGTGGCCAGGTCTTCTTCGCGCAAATGCGCGCCCGGCGGATAGGTCCCATCCGCAAGGCAGCGCCGGAGCGTCAGATAGGCCTGTTCCCAGGCTGTTGTCATGGGCCATCCAAGGATCAACAAACGAATTCTAAGGATACAATGCTACACGCCATGTATGCAATCCAGTTTTTCTTTTCAACTGGCGCTGCGGGAGGTGGATTTGGGACAAGCGCCCAAATGGGGCAGCCCTGAAGGTCCCGCTTGCCTCATTGTTGCCGCTTGGCCCATTCGCCGGGTGCTTGCGGATGCCTGTGCTGTCCGCCGAGCAACCCCGCAGCGCTGCCAACTTTTGCGATGGGGGCGCTGGATATAGCAATGAGATAACGCTCTATTTCGCTTGGCTCAGCCCCCATCACGGCGCGAATGGTCCGTCACGCGCAGGGGATTTCCCCCGCCGATCGCTTTAACGCGCATCTTGGAAGCCACACAGAAAGAACCCTACGCGGTCACTACCTTTCTCGACAGCCGCTACGGACGCGATTGCGAAAACCACCGCGGAATGGATGGGCTGGCGCATCACGCAGCGCACCAGCCGCGAGACGGGCATCCCCGCCGGCCTGCCCTACCTGACGGGCTTCGTGATCAACGAGGGCATCGCCGCCGAAGCGCAGGACTGAAGCGCAGCCCGCCGCGCAGCAGCGCCGCATTGCCCCGCAGGCTCCGCCCGCGGGGCTCCCGGCGGTAGGGGCCGATGGTCGGCGCCCGCAACCGGAGACGAAGAGGATGAAGCTTTCAGACACGCAGCGGATTGTATTGAGCCATGGCGCGCAGCATCCGCAATTGCTGGCGATTGCGCCGAAGCATTTGCCAGTCGCTGCCTGCCGCGCGGTGGTGAACAGCGTGATCAAGAGCCGCCTGTTGATTGAGGTCGCCGCACCGCGCGATCAATTGGCAATGGTATCTGCCTTCTGCCATTCGGCCGCAACTCGAAGGTGTATTGGCCATGCCGGGCATTATCATTGCTTGGAATGTGAAGAAGCCAATACGCTGAGCCAATACAGGCCCAAAAGAGCGCCATGGTTTTTTCAGTCCAGCAATGTGTAACCTTCGCGTCCCATGCCACGTATAGGGGGCCTTACTGAACACCCTGGAATGATGACGCCAAACATTGCCATCGCGCTTGTCTGCAAAACACCCGCCATCGGGCGCGGCAAGTCGCGGCTTTGGCCATTGCTTGGCCAGGTTCGGTCGGCTCAGCTTTCTGCCTGCTTCATCCGTGATGTCGCAGAAACCTTGGCGGCTTTGCCCGCTACGCTTTCACGGCAATGCTATGCTTTGTTCAGCCCCGCCGGGACTGAAGCAGCGCTGCGCGAACTCCTCACCCCTGATTGGCAACTCATCCCGCGTGAGGCCGATGATGTTGGGCAGGTGCTGGAAGCAAGTCTGAAGGCGCTGCTCGAGGTCGGGCATGATGGCGTTATCTTCATGAATAGCGACAGCCCAAGCCTGCCTGGTATTCTGATCGAAGAAGCCATCAAGGCGCTGCGCGCCGATGGTGATCGCGTCGTCCTCGGCCCCTCGCTGGATGGTGGCTATTACCTCATTGGGCTCAAGCGCTTTCATCCGGCATTATTCCGCAATATGGCCTGGAGCACACCGACGGTCTTCACCACCACCTGCGCGCGTGCGACACAAATGGGCCTGCCGGTGCATGTGCTGCATGAATGGTATGATGTTGATGAGGCCCAAGATTTTCACCGCCTGAAGGCTGAATGTGCCGGGCAGCCACCCTTCCCTGATGCGGTGGTGCAAGGTGGTCCGGCGCGGTATACGCGCGCCTTGCTGGCGGCTTGGACGGCGGCGGAAACATCGCCACCCCACCAACCAGGCCAGGGCTGAACGTAACCTTTTCGCATCCCCCAGCGAAGGGCGTTCCAACTCGGAAAGGTTCAATCGCGTGACTGCTGCATCGCCATCTTCTGGAACTTCCGCACGCCGCCCGGTGCTGCGCGATGGCGTTTTGCATGCGGATCTTTGCATTATCGGCGCGGGGTCAGGCGGGCTTTCCGTGGCAGCCGGCGCCGTGCAGATGGGCGCTTCAGTTGTGCTGATCGAAAAGCACCTGATGGGCGGCGATTGCCTCAATACTGGCTGCGTGCCCTCCAAGGCGCTGCTGGCCGCAGCACATGCGGCCCAGGCCCAGCGCCATGCCGATCCTTTCGGCATCGCCAATCATGAACCCGCCGTGGATTTCGCCAAGGTCCATCAGCATGTGCATGGCGTCATCGCCGCCATAGCCCCGCATGACAGTGTGGAACGCTTTGGAGGCCTTGGCGTCACCGTCATTCAGGCGCCCGCGAGCTTCACAGGGCCGGATGAAGTCCAGGCCGGTACCCATCGCATTCGGGCGCGCCGTTTTGTCGTGGCAACGGGGTCTTCCGCCGCCATTCCGCCAGTGCCTGGCCTTGGCGATATCTCCTACCTCACCAATGAAACCATCTTCGGTCTGAAAGAAAAGCCGGACCATTTGCTGGTCCTGGGCGGGGGACCGATCGGGATTGAAATGGCGCAAGCCTTTCGCCGCCTCGGCGCCCGCGTCACGCTGGTTGAACGCGCCGCCATTCTACCGCGTGATGAGCCCGAGGCTGTGACAATCCTGCGCGATGCCCTGATCCGCGAAGGCATCACCCTGCATGAGGGTATTGAAGTGGTGGCGGCGCGCAACGCTGGCGCAAGTGTTGAACTGGAACTGCGCGGCAGTACTGGGCCTGTGCTGGTGCAAGGATCGCATCTGCTGGTAGCGGCCGGGCGCAAGCCCAATACCGCGGGGCTTAGGATGGAAGCCGCCGGCATTGAATTCACGCCGCGCGGTATCAGCGTTGACCAACGCCTGCGCAGCAGCAATCGGCGCGTCTTTGCCATTGGCGATGTCTCGGGCGGCCCGCAATTCACCCATATCGCCGGCTATCACGCAGGCATTGTCATCCGCAATGCGCTGTTTGGCCTGCCGGCCAAGGTTGATTATGCCGCGCTGCCCTGGGTGACCTATGCTGATCCGGAACTCGCGCATGTCGGCCTTACGGAGGCAGCCGCGCGGGAGGCTGGGCATAATGTCTCGACATTACTGCAACCGCTCGCCGGCAATGACCGTGCCCAGGCAGAACGCGCCACCGAAGGGCTTGCAAAAATCATCCTTGGGCCGCGCGGGCGCATTCTGGGCGCCACGATTCTGGCGCCCCGCGCTGGGGAGATGATTGGCATTTGGGGCCTGGCCATTCAGCAGAAAATGAAAATCGGCACCATTGCTTCAATGATCGCGCCCTACCCGACAATGTCGGAGATTTCCAAGCGCACCGCGGGCAGTTTTTACACGCCAAGCCTTTTCAGCACACGCACGCGGCGCCTGGTTGGGCTGCTGCAGCGCTGGCTGCCGTGAGGGGGAGGACATCATGAAGCTCAAGAACCTTCTGCGCGACCGGCGGCTTTGGATTGCGGTCGGCGTTATCGCCATCCTGATCATGCTGCGGGCCACTGGGCTTTCGGATCAGCTTTCGCTGGAAACGCTGGCGCGGCATCGGGAAGCGCTGGCGGCTTTCGTCGCGGCCAATCTGCTGCTCGCGGCCGGCGCCTATGTGTTGCTTTATGTGGTGGCGGTCGCGTTCTCAGTACCCGGCGCCGTCTTTATCACACTCTCCGGCGGGTTTCTGTTTGGCGCCATCATGGGCACGACGCTGACGGTGATTGGCGCCACCATTGGCGCCACGCTGATTTTCCTGTTTGCTCAACGCATTTTCGGCGCGGATGCGCTGGATCGCATGGGCCCCAAGGCGCGCGCCTTGGGTGAGGGGATTCGCCGCAATGCCGCTTCCTATCTGCTGGTGCTGCGTCTTGTGCCCCTATTCCCCTTCTTTCTGGTCAATCTGGTGCCGGCCTTTGTCGGTGTGCGCCTGCCCATCTACGTCATCACCACGGCGATTGGCATTCTGCCCGGTACGGCTGTCTTCAGCCTGGCTGGCGCGGGGCTTGGCGATGTGCTGGCGCAGGGTGGCGATTTTGATGTCGGTTCCGTGCTGACGCCTGAAATACTCGGCGCCCTGATCGGGCTTGCCTTGCTGTCACTCGCTGCCATTCCGCTCAGGGCGCGGTTTGCCAAATCCTAGGAGGCTCATCATGCCAACCCGTCGCGCCTTTGGCGCGCTTGCCTTTACCGCGCTGCCATTGCGCCACGCCGCTGCCAATCCTGACGTGAGCCTTGGCGCCTTGCTGGCACGTTATGTCATCGAACCGCCGGATGGCGTGACGCGCGTGCGTTACGCCGCGCTGAAGGCTTCAGCCGAGGATATGCGCGCGCTTGATGCCTGGATTTCTGAGGCCGCCACGCGCAGCCCTTCCCGCATGGCGCGGCCTGAAGCCTTTGCCTATTGGGCCAATCTCTATAATGCGCTGACGCTCAAGGTTGTGCTGGAACGCTACCCGGTGCGGTCCATTCGCGACATCCGCTCAACAGGTGTGCCCTTTGACCCGAAAGGCTATATCGGCCCTTGGCGGACACGGCTTGTGACCGTGGAAGGCAAGCGCATGTCGCTTGATGATATCGAACACGGCACGATGCGGCCCTTCTTTCGCGATCCGCGCGTGCATTACGCTGTCAATTGCGCCTCCATCGGCTGCCCCAATCTCTGGCCGCGGGTCTGGCGCGCCGCGACGCTGGAAGCCGAACTCGATGCCGCTGCCGCCGCCTATGTCAATCATCCGCGCGGCGTGACCGTTCTGCCGGATGGGCGGTTGCGCATATCCTCAATCTATACCTGGTTTCGTGAGGATTTCGGCGGCGATGAGGCAGGGGTGATCGCCCATCTCAGGCAATTCGCCGCCCCGCCGCTCCGCCAGCGCCTTGCCGGTCGCACCAGCATTGCCGAGGATACCTATGATTGGGCCTTGAACAATGCGCCGGCGGGCACCTGATCCATGCGCCAAGCGCGCATCGCGCCATCACCTGAAATTTTTCATGATGGCGCGCTAACCAAGGCGCTTGAGCAATTGCCCCCAATCCCGGCTGAAGGGATGCACGCCCGAAGCGCCGGGCCCGAATTCCAAGGGGCGCCCTTCGGCATGCCAGCGGAAGATGCCGCCGCGCAGATTGAAGACCGCCTTGGCCGGCGCATCATTCGCTGCGCGCCGGATGGCCTGCACCACCAGACCCGAACGCCAACCGACCGAGCAATAAACAACCACGGTCGCATCAGCCATCAGCGCGCGGTATTGGGCCAATATCGCGCTGGCGGGCGCATCCGGCGCAACGCGCAGCGCGCCCGGAAGGTGGCTTTGCGCGTATTCATCAGGCTCGCGCGTATCGAACAATACGATGCGTTCACCCGCAGCCAGCCGTGCCGCCAAGGCTGCTGTTGTCATCTCCGGTTCCGGCAGAAGGCGCGCAATAGCGTCTTCAACCGCTTGCAGCGTGGTGCGCGGATCGGTGGGATCGGGCAGGCCGCGACGCCAAGGCCATGCCATCGCCATGCCGGCGCCGCCCAGGATGGTGGCGCCCACCATGCCCACAACAAGGCGGCGATTTGGCAGCAGGGGCTTGGGCATTTCCATTGCGATATCCCGGCTTTGGTTGCGATTCAATGTTTTCGCCGCAGGCAGGATTCAGGTTACGCGCATGGGCGGTGAATTGGCGCCGCGCAAGGGTATGCCATTGGCGATCTCAGCGGCGATCATCGCGCTGACGCAATTGGCCATGCTGGCCCTTGCGCCCGCCCTGGCCGATGAGGTCACCGCGCCGACACTGCCGATATACCTTTTCGTCGCGCTTGCCGTGCTTGGTGGTGCCGCCTGGTTTGCGGCGCTTGGCCCGCTGGAACGCCTGCCCATGCGCCCGCTGGTGCTGCTTTGGGTTTTCGCCTTTGGCCTCGCGATCCGCCTGCCCTGGTTCAGCACGCCACCCTTGCTGGATACGGATGCGCTGCGCTATCTTTGGGATGGGGCACTCGCCGCGCACGGGATCTCACCCTGGGCTGCACCCCCGGCGGCGGGCTTGCCGCCTGAGCTTGGCGCGGCGGGGGCCGCGCTGCTGGATAGGCTTCCCTTTACCGAGCTCCGCAGCATCTACCCCGCCACAGCCCAGGCCGTCTTTCTGCTGGCGCATTGGATCATGCCTTGGGATGTCACGGGCCTTCGGCTTGTGATCCTGGGCGCGGAGCTTGTCACCTTGCCGCTCATGGCTGCAGTGCTGCGCCAAGCAGGGCTTCCGATCATGCGCTTGGCGATCTGGTGGTGTTGCCCGCTGCTGCCCCTGGTGCTGACCAATGCTGCGCATGTGGATGCGCTTTTGCCGCCGCTGCTGCTGGGCGCGGTGCTGTTGACGCTGCGCGGCAAGGGCATTGCCGTTGGGGTCTTGCTCGGCCTCGCCGCCGGGGTGAAGCTTTGGCCTGTGCTGCTGGCGCCGCTTTTCGGGCGCTGGCTGCCGCGCAGCACCTGGCTTGGCGCCTTGATCGCTTTTGGTGCGACAATATTGCTTGTTCTGGCGCCATTGCTGGCGACAATCGCCGCGCCGGATGCCGGGCTTAATGCCTATGCGCGCTTCTGGTCCGTCAATAACGCGCCCATGGCCTGGGCCGAGGCGATTCTCGGCGAAGATTCCGGCGCAATCCTGCGCCCGCTGCTGGGCCTCACGGGCGCCGCAATAGCCCTTGCCATGGCTTGGCGCGCGCCCACAGATGGCGGCGCGCTTTTGCGTGGTGTGCTGGTGATTGCGGCTGCGACCTTCTACCTATCACCGGCGCAATTCCCCTGGTATGCGGTGTGGTTCCTGCCCTTTGCCGTGGTCTTGGGCTGTCGGGCGCTGCTGCTGCCGGCGGTGCTATTGCCCATCTACTATTTGTTCTTTGCCTTCACCGGCCCCGTGCTGCGCCCGATTTTCGCGCAAGGCATCGCGGCCATTCATCTTGCGGGGGTGGTGATGATGCTCGGCCAAAACCTGATCAGGCGGCGCGCTAACCCATGAAGCACACTGCCCCGCCCATCATCGGCGTTATCATGCCCACCAGGAATGAGGCCGCGGCGCTGCCCAAGGTTCTCAGCGCCATCCTGCCCCAAGTCGCTGAGGTGATTGTGGTGGATACCGCCAGCACCGATGGCACGCCGGAAATTGCCGCGGGCATGGGGGCGCGCGTGGTCTCCGAACCCCGTCGCGGCTATGGCCGGGCCTGCCTTGCCGGCATCGCCGCGCTATCCCCCACAGTGGATACGGTCCTGTTCATGGATGCCGATGCCTCCGACAGGCCCGAGGATTTGCCGCGGCTGCTGGCGCCCATCATCGAAGACGGGGCTGAACTGGTGATTGGCGCGCGCAGCCTGGATGTCGAACCCGGCGCGCTGACGCCGCAGCAGCGCTTTGGCAATGCGCTGGCCTGCCGGCTGATCCGCCTGATTTGGGGCATAGGCTATACGGATCTCGGGCCATTTCGCGTGATCCGCCGGGCAGCACTGGATCGGCTTCAAATGCGCGATGAAACCTGGGGCTGGACCGTTGAAATGCAGGTGCGCGCTGCGCGTCTTGGCCTTCGCGTGCGGGAAGTGCCGGTGGGCTATCGGCGCCGCATTGGCCATTCCAAGATATCGGGAACCCTGATGGGCACGATCAAGGCGGGCTGGAAAATCCTCTGGGTCATCGCGGCGGAGGCGCTGGCACGCCCCACCCGGCAAAGCACCGAAACGAAATCCGGGCATGGCCCGTAACCTTTGGGCGACCAGGAGCGTAAAGAACCAACTAAAGCGCCCTGCTTCGAAAGGATGAAACTCTTGTCCGTCATCAGCCTTCCGCCCCGCAGCCTGGCCAAGTTCCAGGACCCTTTCGTGACCGCCAAAGGCGAACGCCGCGCCACCGTCGCGCTGAAGGGCTTGCAGACGCTTTGGATCAATACCGGGACGCTCTGCAACATCACCTGTGCCAATTGCTATATCGAAAGCAGCCCGCGCAATGATGCGCTTGTCTACATCTCACCTCAGGAAGTAGCGGCCTATTTGAATGAGGCCGCTGCCCTTGGGGAGCCGTTGGAACAGATCGGCTTCACCGGTGGCGAGCCTTTCATGAACCCAGGCTTGCTTGAGATGCTGGCGGATACACTCGCCCGGCCCGGGCTTTCCGCCCTGGTGCTGACCAATGCCATGCAGCCCATGCGCCGCTATGCTGATGGGCTGTTGCGGCTGCGGGACCGCTTCGGTACGGATCGCCTGATCCTACGCGTGAGCCTTGATCACTACGCCAAGACCTTTCACGACATGGAACGCGGCGCAGGCAGTTTTGCCAAAACGCTTGAAGGTGTTGGCTGGCTGGTGCGTGAGGGCTTCACCGTGCATGTCGCCGGCAGGCTTGGCTTCGGCCAGGGGCAGGAAGCCGCCATGCGTCAAGGCTATGCCGCGCTTTTCGCCGAATACGGCATCCCGATAGATGCGGCAGACCCCGTGGCGCTGATGCTATTCCCGGAAATGGATGAAAGGGCGGAGGTGCCGGAAATCACCGAAGCCTGCTGGGGCATTCTGCATAAATCGCCCGATAGTGTCATGTGCGCTTCCGCCCGCATGGTGGTGAAGCGCAAGGGGGCAGCGCGTCCTGCCGTGATTGCCTGCACGCTGCTGCCTTATGATGAGCGCTTTGAACTGGGCGCCACCCTGGCCGAGGCAGCGCAGCCGGTTGCCCTGAACCATCCCCATTGCGCGCGGTTTTGCGTGCTTGGCGGCGCGGCCTGTTCTCGGTAATCACTGCCATGCGCCGCCGTTCCCTGATGGCGCTGCCCCTGGCCGCGCTCGCCGCGCCTGCCTTGGCGCAGACCACACCCTTGCGCTTTGCGGTTGGTCCCTTTCAGCCAACGGCAGGCGATACGCGCCGCGCCTTTGCGCCGTTTTTCGCCCATTTGGCGAAGGCGCTTGGCCGCCCGCATGAATTGGCCGTGACCACTGATTGGGCGGGCATTGCGGTGGCGCTGGGCAGCGGGCAGGCGGATTGCGCCTGGATGGGGCCTTGGGGCTACGTGCTGGCACGCGCGCGCGCCGGGGCGGAAGCTGTGGCGACCGTGCTCTATCAGGGCCGGCCCACCTATCACGCCATCATCATCGCACGGCCTGATCTGCCGATCACCCGCTTTCCGGAAGATGCGCAGGGGCGCAGCATTTCCTTCGCCGATGCCGGTTCCACCAGCGGCTGGCTGATCCCGCATCATTGGTTCATGACCCGCGGCATAAACCCGCGCAGCTTCTTTCGCTACCGGGATGGGGCAAGCCATGCGGCGAATGTGATTTCTGTCGCCTCGGGCCAGGTTGACCTCGCCACCGATTTCGACCGCAACCTGGCCGCCATGATTGCCGCCGGGCGTGTCAGGCAAGATCAGGTGAAGGTGGTCTGGCGCAGCGATCCCTTGCCGAATGATGCCCTGGCCGCGCGGCGCGATTTTGACCCTGGCCTCAAGGCCGCCATCACCCAGGCAGCACTGGCCATCACGGAAGCCGAGGCCGGTCAGATCATGCCGCCCAATTATACCGGCTGGGTCGCGGCAACGCCGGAGACCTATGCGCCGATCGAAGCCGCGGGCCGCGCACTCGGGCGGCTTTCCACTGCCTGATGCGGCGCGCTGCCTGGATCATTGGGTTCATTGCGGTTCAGGCGGCCTGTATCTGGGTGGTGCAGCCCGATCTGGGCCGGCTTTGGGCTGGCCTGCCCCGCCTTGCCGGCTGGATCGCAGGCGGCTTCCCGCCTGATTTTTCGGGCTTTGGAGACCTTGCGGCGCGCGCGGCGGAAACCCTCGCCCTCGCGACCTTGGGCACCACTTTGGCGGGGGTTTTGGCGCTGCCCCTGGCGCTGATGGCAGCGAGGCCCGCCAATCCCTACCCCGCGCTGTATCATCCGATCCGCACCTTGCTGGATGCCTTGCGCGGGATTGACGGCTTTGTCTTTGCGCTGATTTTTGTCGCCGCCGTCGGGCTTGGCCCCTTTGCCGGCATGCTTGGCGTGGCGCTGCATTCCGCCGGCAGCCTGGGCAAGCTTTGGTCTGAAGCGCTGGAGGCCGCCGACCCCGCCCCCATGGAAGCCGCGCGCAGCGCCGGCGCGGGTCGTGCCCAGGCTGCCGCCGTGATCCTGTTGCCGGAGACATTGCCGCAAACCGCCTCGGCGGCGCTCTATGTCTGGGAATTCAATATCCGCGCTTCCACCGTGCTTGGCCTGGTGGGCGCCGGCGGCATTGGGCAGGAGCTGAAAAACGCCGTGGATTTGCTGGATTTCAGCCGCGTGCTCGCGATTCTGGCGCTGATTGTCGCCATGACCCTGACGGCGGATCGGCTTTCAGCGGCCTTGCGCGCCAGGTTGCTGTGATGCTGGCGATATCAGTGCAGGGACTTGGCGCTTCGCTTGGTGGGCGCGTGGTGCTGCGGGATATCTCGCTTGATGTGGCGGCGGGGGAGATGGTGGCGCTGATCGGCCCTTCAGGGGCGGGGAAGACCACGCTGCTGCGCGCCATGGCGGGGCTTTTGCCTTCCTCCGGCAAGCGTGAGTCGCAAGGCCAGCCGGCGCTGGTGTTCCAGCAGCATGCGCTGGCAAGCCGGCTGACCGCGCGCGATAATGTGCTGGTGGGCGGGCTTGGGCGCATGGGTTTCTGGCGCGCAGCGCTGCGGCTTTGGCCGAGGGCGGAAATGGCCCTGGCAGAGGCAAGCCTGGCGCGTGTTGGCCTCGCTGGGCTTGGGGGGCGGCGGGCGGATCGGCTTTCCGGCGGGCAACGCCAGCGTGTCGCCATTGCCCGCGCGCTGCACCAGCAATCCCGTATTCTTTTGGCGGATGAACCCGTGGCAAGCCTGGACCCTGCCCTGGCAGAGGACGTGCTGAGCCTTTTGCAGGACCTGGCGCGCCGGGATCGCCTCGCGGTGCTGGTATCGCTGCATCAACATGATCTGGCCGCGCGCTTTGCCGACCGATTGCTTTGCCTGGAGGATGGATGTCTCAGACAGCTTTGAGGGAAGTTGCGGCGGATGGCCCGTTGCTGGTCTTTGGCGGCCCCTATTCAAACCTGCAGGCAACACGCGCGGTGCTGACTGAGGCAACCCGGCGCGGCATTCCGGCAAGGCGCGTGATCTGCACCGGCGATGTTGTTGCCTATGGCGCCGATGCGGCCGCCTGCTGCGACCTGATCATGGCGAGCGGCATTTGGGTGATTGCCGGCAATTGCGAGGAAAATCTGGCGGAAGGCGCGCTTGATTGCGGTTGCGGTTTTGAAGCAGGGACGGCGTGCGATCTGCTCTCCCGCGCCTGGTATGCGCATGCCAATCGGCAGGTGACAGGGGCGCATCGCGCCTGGATGGCGGGCTTGCCGCAGCGGCTGATGGTAATTCTGCCGGATGGGCGGCGGCTTGCCGTGCTGCATGGCGGGGCAAGCGATATCAGCCGCTTCATTTTCGCTTCCACACCGCCCGCAGAATTGGCGGCGGAAATCGCGGCCACCGGATGCGATGGCGTGATTGCGGGGCATTGCGGCATTCCCTTTGTGCGCCAGGTAAGGCCGGGGGTTTGGATCAATGCGGGGGCGATTGGCATGCCCGCCGATGACGGCACGCCGCGCATTTGGTTTGCGCTGCTGACACCGGGCGAAGCGGGCCTCAGCGTCGAAATCCTGCCCTTGGAGTATGATCATGCGGCGGCGGCAGCGGCCATGCGCACGGCGGGCTTGCCAGAGGGTTACGCGGCGGCGCTTGGCAGCGGCATCTGGCCTTCCTGCGATGTCTTGCCCCCGGCGGAACGGGCGCGGCGTGGGGAAAAGCTGATGCCGGTGGGATTGGTCTGGTAGCTTGATGGTGCGGTTCGTGTTCATTCTTTCTGACCCTAAAATGGCCCCGCGCAAGGATAACGATATGGGACTGACACGAATTTCTCAACAGTAGTTGAAGCCCCCCATCAGCGATACGCAGGCATCTCACAGGTACGGTAGCGCCTTCGTGTTTGCGGTATCTCGCCCGGAGAGAAGCCAACATCTGGCGGCTAACCGCGAAAATACAGCTAAGTTTAGCTTGCTGAGAATCTCCTTCATCGGAAAATGCGCGAGTCTCATTGCTTTCTTCTTCGTCGCGCTCCTCATTCCATCACTTACTTACTCTCCGACAGTTTAACTTGGGTTTCTCTACCTCGTGTCTGGCTGCCCACAAATATGACAGAAGAATATTCCTTGCATGGAATGCCGCCCTAACCTAGAAGAATCGAAGGTCGAGAGGAAACACATGGGCAAGGTTACTGGGAAAGTTATCGAAGCAGAGGCCGTTGAGAGCGGGACAGGTACGGCACGCGTCGGTGCCGAACTCAGGAGGCTGCGGATTCTGGCGGGCCTAACGCAAGAGCATGTTGCCGCTCGCATGGACGTCCAGCAAGCGGCGATTTCCAAAATCGAGAACGGCGGTGAGATTTTCCTCAGTACTGTGGAACGCTATGTTCAGGCTCTTGGCGCTTCGTTGCGGCTAAACGCGCATTTTCCAGTCAATACCCCGATTGCGGCGCGGTTGCAGAGCGCGCCCTTCGATATCCAGCATAGGCACGATGACCAACTCGTACTCCCAATTCTCGCTGAAGAGCCGTTTAAGCCCCAACGCGACGTGGTGCTGTCTATCAAGCCGGCCTACTCTGAGAAAATTCTTGCCGGCCAGAAGACAGTCGAATTGCGCCGCCGTTTTCCGTTTACAACTCCGCATGGGGTCTTGGCCTACATCTATTCAAGCGCGCCAGTGAAAGCGATAGTTGGTACCGCTTCGATCCGTGATGTCCTCAAGCTTCCTGTCGAACAAATCTGGATTGAGTTTGAAAACTCAGCATTTATTGAGCGGCCGTTATTCGATAAGTATTTCGAGGGATTGGATTACGGCTACGCGCTCGTCTTTGATGAAGTAAAATCTTTCACGCGCCCGCTGCCGCTTCATGAGCTTCGAGAGAAATTCGGCTTTGAACCACCTCAATCTTTCCTCTATGTCAAGCATAACCTGAGAAAGGCACTTCGAGATGAGCCATCAAGGGTATCTCATTGATACGAACATCCTGATCGGGCTCGAAGACAATCACACAGTCGAAGCGGCTTATGCTAGATTTCTCGCGCTCGCGGCAATTCATAAAGTAGATGTTTACGTTCATGAGGCGGCGAAGGATGACATTGCCCGTGATACAGACTCAAAGCGCCGCCAGATTTCGCTGAGCAAGATAGAAAAGTATCGGCTGCTGAGGAAGCAGCGCGGGTTGAGCCAGTCCGATCTCGAGGTTGCATTCGGGCCACTGAATAAACCAAACGATGTTGTCGACGCTATGCTTCTTCACTCGCTTCAGCATGGTGCCGCAGACTTTCTTGTCACTCAAGACAAAGGCCTCCATCAGCGTGCCCAGAAGCATTCTCCCGACCTTGCCCGACGTGTCCTGTTCGTCAGTGACGCTACGGAATTACTCGTCCAGACCTACGAGCCAAGGCAAGTGCCGATCCGCCACGTTGGGGAAGTGGAGGCGCATGAGATTGACAGCAGGGACACATTTTTTGATAGCCTTCGAGAAGGTTATCCGGAGTTCGATGCCTGGTGGCGAGAAAAATGCGTGAAGCAGCATCGCTCGTGCTGGGTAGTTTACGATGGCGACCGATTGGTAGGATTGATCGTTCGTAAAGACGAAGAGCCCTTGGATACAGATGCGATCACAAAAGCGGCTAAGATTCTCAAAATCTGTACTTTCAAGGTTGCGCCGGAAAGCCGGGGGGTAAAGCTCGGTGAACTGCTTCTGAAACAAGTTCTCTGGTACGCACAGGTCAACAAGTACGATCTTGCATACCTTACAACCTATGAAGAGCAAGTCGCTCTGATGCAGCTTTTGGAGTTCTACGGATTTGGGATTGCCGGTCAAAACGCCAACGGCGAGTACATTTATGAACGACATTTCTCCACTGCGGCCCTGTCTCCGCAAAATGGCAGAAGCGACTTCGATCTTGCTCGGGAGCACTATCCACGCTTCGTTCTTCGCGAAAATACATCTGGCTTCGGCATTCCGATCCAAGAGGCATATCACGATACGCTGTACCCAGACCTTTATCACCCAGTTCAGCCTGACCTTTTTGGTGATGCATCTCGCGCCGAGACGATCACGAGACCCGGCAACACAATCCGAAAGGTATACCTCTGTCGTGCTAAATCGAGGCTCGGTCCCGCTGGATCACTCCTGTTTTTTTATAAGAGCGCATCCCAGAATCCCCCATCGCAAGCCATTACCGCGCTTGGCGTCCTAGAAAGCGTGACACTCGCGCGATCAACCAAAGAACTAATGCAACTGGCCGGTGGACGATCCGTTTATAGTGAGGAGCAGTTGGAGAACTGGAATGCATCGCAAGAGCGACCGGTCAAGGTTATCAACTACCTGCTGGTGTCATATATCGAGCCTGCGGTGTCGCTTGACGAGCTTCGAACTATGGGTGTGATCAGGGGCCACCCCCAGCAGTCAATCTACAGCCTTAGCCAGGCAATGACGGCTTTACTGGTTGAGCGAGCAAATCTGGCGTTTGAGGTATGAACCAGCTAATCGTTGCGTTCACCGGCATCTCCGGTGTTGGAAAGACTTCCTTCTTGCGCCAGCTAGCAAAGAAAATCGACTTCCAACACATCACAGGCGGTACCCTTATTGCCACCGCGCGCGGGGCTGCTTCGGATGCCAGAGACTCCATTCGCCATGCTGACCTTGATGAAAATCAGCGCCTTTTGATCAAGGGCTTCGCACTCACACGTGATTCAAATGCGAACCTGATCGTTATGGATGGCCATGTCATTATTGATAATGGGGAAGAACTAACAACAATCTCAAGTGAAGTTTTCAAGGCGCTTGGGGTTTCAGTCATGGTACATTTGGAAGCTGAGCCCGAGAGGATTGCTGCGAACCGCGAAGGAGACAAATTGCGCCGTCGTCCAGCTTATCCATTTCATATTCTTGAACGGCACCAAGCGCTTTCGCGTACTCACGCCCAAGCTATCGCTGCGCTGCTGTGTGCCCGTTTTTATATTGTTACGCACAACGACACTGATCGGTTGGTTCAGCTTCTTATTTCTTGATGGCTCATCTATGTTCGCCTTCGTGCATCCTTGCCGCAGTGAGATCAACTTGAAATGCCGAAACTCCTCTTCTCGAAAAAATTGGAGGAACTTTGTGTTTGTGGGTATTTGGCTGCGACTGTGGCGACGGTCACCGTAAATTCACGGTGCGGTCTCTCTATTCTGGAAACCTGGCCCTCACCATTAACAACATAACCTTGTTGTAATTCTTAACAATTCCGGAAGGCTGAAACGGCGTAGTCAAATTGCTGTTGGGGAAGGGCAGCAACGATCAGCCCAGTAAGCGCACCCTTTACTCCCAATCACACCCCTCAGCGAAAAGGCTGCGTCAATAACCGATCCAGCCGCTGTTCCTCATCGGCGCGGAACTCATCAATGCCGATCACCATGCCAAGCTGCCCGGCGGCGGGTTCCGGAATATGCGTGCCGAAAATCCGATCCCAAACGGAAAGGCAGAAGCCGAAATTACTGTCGGTTTCAGCGCGCACCACCGAATGATGCACGCGGTGCATATCCGGCGTCACCAGAACCCAGCGCAAGACGCGATCAAGCCATAGCGGTAGCGCAAGATTGGAATGATTGAAAACCGCAGTTGCGTTCAACAGCACTTCAAACACCAGTACCGCTTCGGCGGGCGCACCCAGCGCGACCACCGCCGCCATCTTGATGCCCATGGAAAGCAGGATCTCAATCGGGTGAAAGCGCAGGCCCGAAGAAGCATCCAATTCCGTATCCGCATGATGCACGCGATGCAGCCGCCACAGAATGGGCAGGGCGTGAAAGACGCGATGCTGGAAATAGATCAGCATATCCAGCAGCAGCACCGCCAGGATGCCGCCGATAATCTCATTCACGCCAAGCCAGCGCAGCAGCCCAAGGCCCTGGGCTTCCGCATAAAGTGCCACACCAATCGCCGCAGTTGGAACAAGCAGCCGCACAAGCAGGGAGGAAATCACCACCAGCCCGAAATTGCTCGGCCAACGCCGCCAGGCAAGCCGCTGCGCCCGGCGCGGAAACGCATGCTGCAGGATCAGCATGATGCTGAGCACACCGATGGAAGCGGATAGCCTGATCATGGTTTCAAAGGCGAGCATGCTTGGAAATCTTTCTGTCCTTCACACGAAACACACAGCAATTGGTCGCAACCGGTTTGGCCTTATCCGCCTGACCGCCCAAGCCGCATTACCCGGGGGCCGAACTTGGCCGCAATCGCGGTCACCACCAGAACCGATAGCCCATGCCAAATCAGCACCATCAGCGCCGCATCCAAATGATGAATGAGGCTGAGGCCAATGCTCGCCATCGCCGCGGCAGATAGGCCACCCAAGGCAGCAACAGGACCAGGGCTGAACCAAGCCCCATGGCGGGACAGCCAAAGCATGACCATGGTGAGCGGCAAGCCAAGGCCCAGGATGAAGCTGAAACAAGGCAGGCTTACCCCGATATGCAAGGCCTCTGGCCCGATTTTCACAAAATCCTGCAAGCAGCCCCAGCCCATGGTGGCAAGCCAGCCCAAGGCAGCGGGCAGCGGCAGCAAGGCCCAAAGCCGGCTGCGATCCGGCAATGCCAATTGGAAGGCGGCGAAGGCGGCAAGCACGCCGGTGGCGAGCGCCGTGACCAATTGCGGCGTTTCAAACCCGCTGGCGAGGCGTTCCGCCAGATCATGCCGCAGGCCCCAGAACAGCACAGCGCCAATGATGACGGCGGTGGCCAGCCCAAGCCAAAGCGCCGTCGCGGCGCCAGGGGGCCGCGCCGGGCGAACCGGGCGGAGATCATCGGCCAAACGGTGGATCAGGTCTTCGCTTTGCATGACCCGTTACTCCTTCCCCGTCAGTCTGCGGCGCAGGGTTTGCACGGCACGATGTGTCGCGACCTTGATGGCGCCAACACTCATGCCGGAACGCGCACTCGCTTCCTGGAGCGTGAGGTCCTGCAGCTTGGTCAGCCCAAGCGCGGTGCGCTGGGATTCGGGTAATTCCTGCACGGCATCGCGCAATTTCGCCGCCGCACGATCCGCGTCCAAAGCGGCATCGGCGCTGGCTTCGGGTGCCGCAAGCTCCGCCGCCAGATCAAGCGCGGCCTCTCGCCCCGAACGGCGGCCACGGGCGCGGATACGGTCAAGCGCCCGCCTTTCGGTGATGGCGACCAGCCAGGGGCGAAACGGGCGAGAGGCATCATAGCTTGCCCGCGCACGATGGATGGTCAACAGCGTGTCCTGGACCGCATCCTCGGCTTCGGTCGCATCGCGCAGCCTGGCGCGGCAGATCTGGCGGAGCAGCGGCAAGCATTCGCGCAGCAAATCCTCATAGGCGCGCCGATCCCCCGCTTGCGCCGCGGCCATCAGGCGCGACCAGCGCAGATCGCGCGCATCGCGATCATCCGGCGCGGCAGTGGCAAGGCCCGGCTTATCCATCAGGCCAGATACCATAAGATAGGCTGGCAGGCAGGTACTCGGCATTCCAAGACGACTCCTTGCGGGGCGGCCCGTGCGGATGGGTCAAGCATGGCTGGAGGAACGCCCTGGGTCTTTACGCCGTAGGTCGTGGGAAGGTTACACATGGCATCCTTGCACCTATAGCATAGCGGGCGGTGGCCTGCTGGCGATTTGGCGATACGGAGATAAGCTCGGGGTGGGCCGGTGCCCAGGGTGCCCGTGGCGTGAATATCGCCTCAGCATAGTTGGAATTGAGTGATCACTTGCCCAGACTTTTCTCGGGTCCAACACCTTCTACACAAACACCCGTGCCCAATCTTCCCGCATGGACACCACCTGCCAGCCCCGCGCCGGCGCCGCATCCAAGGCGCGCGCGAGGCGCCCGATATGGCTTTCCCGGTCATAGGCGAATTCGCGTTCAGCATCATCATGGCGAATGATCATGCCGAAGCGTTGCCCAGCGCCTTCCGTGGTGTAGCGCAGCATTTCAAAATCGCCATCCGAATTGCCAAAAGCTGCAATCGGGCGCCGGCCGATATGGCGCGCAATGCCAATCGGCTTGCCTGGGCCATCATCAATGAAATCCACGCGCGGTTCGCGCAGCAGCATCAGGCGCCCAGCATCTTCCGTCACCTTCAGCGCGAAGCTCGACCCCACTACATGCTGCGGGGGAATGCCGTATGTTTCCTCGGCAAAGGCGCGTACGAATTCCACGCCACCGCCGGAGACGATGAAATTCGTGAAGCCCGCAGCACGCAGAAAGCGCAGCACTTCCAGCATGGGCTGATAGACCAGCGCGGTATAGGCGCGGTTCCATCTTGGGTGCCGCGCAGTCTTCAGCCAATCAGCGGCCATGCGCTGAAAATCCTCGGGCGTATTGCCGGCCATGGCAGCGCCAGCAAGGCGCAGTAACCCTTCATGACCGCCCGCCATGGCGCCGCGCAGATCACCCGCAATGGCAGCACGAAACACCACATCCTGCTGCCAGGCGGGATTTTCGGGCGCCAGGCTGCGAATGCGATCCAGGATGAAGATCAGTTGCGGATAGGCTGGCTGTTCCACCCAAAGCGTGCCGTCATTATCAAACACCGCGATGCGCTCAACGGGCGGGACAAATCCCGCGCTGCCTTCACGCGTGACGGTAGCAACAAAATCCAGCAGCGCGCGCTTGCGCGGCCCTTCCCGCCAGGAAGGCAGCGGATCACTGCCTTGCGCCTGTGCTGCAACCGGCAGCGCCAAAAGCAGCGCTGCCAGGGAGCGTCTTTCAATCACGCCGCTTGGCCTAATTCGCCGAACCGCGGCGCAGCCTTTCCATCGCATCGCCCAGGCTGAAACTACCCGGCCGTTGACGCGGCGGAAAATCCTGGAAGCTTTCGAGAAAGCGTCCGACATAGGCCTGCGCTGGCACAAGGGCAAAAATCCGCTCCATGCGCCAATGATCATAGCTGACCGACTCCGTGGCGCGTTCAAACGGGTCGGCACGCAAATTGAACAACATCGGCACACGCAGCGTCGTGAAGCTTCTTTCCCAGACTTTGAAGCCATGATTCTCCTGAATCATGAAATGCAGCTTCCAATGATCGTAGCGGAGCGCTGCCAAATCGCCATCATCGGTGAAGTAGAACATCTCTCGCCGTGCGCCGGGGCCGGTGCCGGTCAGCAGCGGCAATTGGTTGTATCCATCCAGATGGACCTTGTAATCGCGCCGTCCAGCCCGGTGGCCCGCCAATAACTTCTCCTTGATTTGCGGCTCACCCGCGGCGGCCAGAAGTGTGGGCAACCAATCCTGATGGGAGAAGATATCATTCAACACCTGCCCAGGCTGAATGCGCCCCGGCCAACGGATCATGCTGGGCACACGAAAGCCGCCTTCCCAGGCGGTGGCTTTTTCGCCGCGGAAAGGTGTGGCGCCGCCATCCGGCCAGGTCATCACCTCGGCGCCATTATCGGTGCTGTAGATCACGATGGTGTTTTGCGTAATGCCAAGATCATCAAGCTTCTTCAGCAATTGCCCGACATGACCATCATGTTCGACCATGCCATCAGGATAAACGCCAAGCCCGGTCTTGCCCTGGCTTTCCGCCTTCAGCCGTGTCCAGATATGCATGCGCGTCGAGTTGAACCAGGTGAAGAAAGGCTTGCCCGCGCGATGCTGACGATCAATGAAATCCAGTGACGCGGCCAGGAATTCCTCATCCACCGTTTCCATGCGCTTCATGGTCAGCGGCCCGGTGTTTTCGATCCGCTGCGTGCCATCCGCATTGGCCCAAGTCTTCAACACACCGCGTGGCGCGAAGCGATCACGAAAGCGCGGGTCACGCGGGTAATCGGGATTTTCCGGCTCATCTTCCGCATTCAGGTGATAGAGAGAGCCGAAGAATTCATCGAAGCCGTGCATGGTGGGCAAATGCTCATCACGATCGCCCAGATGGTTCTTGCCGAATTGGCCGGTAGCATAGCCCATGGCTTTCAACAGCACGGCAATGGTCGGGTCTTCCGCGCGCATGCCTTCTGGCGCGCCGGGCAGGCCCACCTTGGAAAGCCCCGTGCGCAGCGGGCTTTGGCCGGTGATGAAGGCGGAACGGCCGGCGGTGCAGGAATTCTCACCATAGGCATCAGTGAAAATCGCGCCTTCGCGCGCGATGCGATCAATATTGGGCGTGCGATAGCCCATCATACCCATGTTGTAGGCCGAGATATTGGACCAGCCGATATCATCGCCGAATATCACCAGAATATTCGGCTTGCCTTGCGGCGCGGCGGCGGCGGGCGCGCGCGCTGGTTGCGTTTGCGCTTGCGCCATTTGCACGCCACCCAGCGTGCCGGCGGCAAGCCCCGCGGCACCGCCCAGCAGCATGTCACGACGTGACGGGCGTTGATGATCTTGGCTCATGTGATTTTTCCTTTTGATTGGATCATGGGCGGCGGATGCAGCGAAAGCCGATATGGCTCATGCCTGTATCCACCATTTGGGCGTGACGCGCGGCGGGCCGATACCGCCGGCAATAGGATGGCGCGCAAAGGAAGGAACCGCCCTTCACGACCTTGCGCGGAATGCGAATGGCGGGCTGCAAGGGATCGAAAGACCCTGCCATGTCTGCGCCACGCGGATTTTCAGCGACGCAGCAGGGGCTTTCAGGATCGGCGGCGTGCTTCGCGCCCCACCAATCCGTGGTCCATTCCCAGACATTGCCGCAAACCTCAAACAATCCGTAGCCATTGGGCGGGAAGCTTTTGACCGGGCAGGTGCCGGTAAAGCCATCGGCTTCGAAATTGCGCCAGGGGAAGGGGCCCTGCCAGGTATTGGCCAGATGCGTGTCATTCGGCGCCAATTCATCTCCCCAGGCGAATTCAGCGCCATCAAGCCCGCCGCGGGCGGCGAATTCCCATTCCGCTTCCGTCGGTAATTGCTTGCCGGCCCAGGCGGCATAGGCGGCAGCGTCTTCAAAGGCGACTTGCACCACCGGGTGATCTTCCCGGCCAGTCAGGTCACTGCCCGGCCCTTCCGGCGCGCGCCAATGCGCGCCCTTGGTCCAATGCCACCAGTTGCGAATGTCGCGCGTATCCACCGGGCCAGCGGTCATGCGGAACACCAGCGCGCCCGGCGCCAGCATGTCGGGCGGCGCACCGGGATAGAGCGCAGGGTCCAGCGGGCGTTCCGCGATGGTTTTATAGCCCGTAGCTGCGACAAATTGCGCGAAGTCCCGATTGGTCACCGCCGTCTGGTCCATCCAGAAACCCGCCACCTTCACGCTATGGCAGGGTCTTTCTTCGGGATAATGCCGATCCGAACCCATCAGGAAGGTGCCGCCTGGAATCCAGGCCATGGCTGCCTCTTCACCCACCTGATCGGGCCTGCTTGGCCCTTCCATCATCGTGAAACCATACCCTTGCAGCGTGAGCATCTTTGCAGAGACTGCCATCTTTGCGACAAGTGCAGGCAATACTTTTTCGGCAATCTGTAATTCCACCGGTGGTATATGATCGAGGTTCGCGAGTTACGGCTGGTCAAGGCCATTGACGAAAACGGCAGCCTGGTGCGTGCCGCGCGGGTGCTCGGCATTGCCCAACCCGCGTTGACGCGGGCGCTGGCGCGGCTTGAGGCTAGGCTGCGGGGCAAGCTGTTTGAACGGAGCCGCCGTGGCGTGATCGCAACCGATCTGGGCCGCGCCATCATTGCCGAAGGCAGCGCCATTCTGGATAGTCTGGAACGGCTGGACCGGCATCTATCCGAAGCGCGCGGCACGCAGACCCATGATTTGAATGTGATCGCCGGCGCCTATATGGCCGAAACGCTTTGCCTGACCGCGGCGGCGGGCATGCTTGCGGCCTTCCCGACCACGCGGGTACGCCTGATTTCCGCCAATTGGACCGAGGTACCAGCGGCGATCCTGGAACGCGAAGCGCCAATCGGCATCATGGATTTGCGCGGCTTTGTCGCCGACCCTGGCCTGACGGTGGAAAAGCTGCGCCGTCAGCCGGCGATATTTGTCGCGCGCGCCGGCCACCCGCTGACTGGGCGGAATAGCGTGAGCCTGGCCGATATCATGGCCTATCCCTTGGCGTTTATCGGTAATGCGCCGCGAGAGGTACAGGCGCCCCATGTCGCAGCGCGGGAGGAAGCCCGCCGGCTTGGCCAGCTTCACCCGGCCTTCCCCGCCCTGGTGCATGAAAGCCCGACCGTGATGATGAAACTATTGCCGCAATGCGATGCGGTGGCAGCGGTAAGTGTCACCATGGCGATGGAGGCACTCCGCCACGGGGATATCGTGGCCCTGCCCTGGCAGCGCGCGCCTTGGGCTTCGATCCATCCCGGCATCATCACCTTGCGCAACCGCGCGCTTGGCGCGGCCGAGCAGGGGTTTTTGGACTTGATCCGCGCGGCGGATCAGAAGGCAGAAGAGGAGGCGATTGCCTGGTGCGAAGCGCAGGGTGTGCCGAGCGTGTGTGGGTGATTGGGGGCGGGTTCAGGTGCGTCGGTCACGACGTTTTTTTCTGCCTATCGCTCCGAAAAGGAGATTAGTCTTTCCGCCTTGCATGAGGGCATAACATTCATGGCGATTCCTGATTATCAGAGCTTGATGCTGCCGATCCTGAAGCTGGCCGCTCAAGGTGAGTTTTCGGTTCCGATGGCTGCGGTCGAGATTGCAAAGAGCCATGGTCTTTCTGACGCTGAAGCTGAGGAGATGCTGCCAAGCGGCAAGCAGCGCCTGCTGCATAATCGCATTCATTGGGCGAAATTTTACCCGACCAAGGCTGGGTTGCTGGAGATCCCGAAGCGCGGCCGCTTTACTGTGACTGAGATGGGCAAGCAGCTTCTCAATAGGCCACCCGCTGTTCTCAATACCAAGTATCTTCTTACACTTCCGGCCTTCAAGGAATTTTATGGGAAGTCGGAAGCGGCACAGCCTTCGGATGATGTTAGCGCCATAGAACCGCCAGCCGCGACCCCTGAGGAAATCATAAGCGATGCCGAAAAGGCATTCAACGCTGCGCTACGCGATGATCTACTGAGCCGCATTCTACAGAATTCTCCGCAATTCTTTGAACAGCTCATCGTGGAATTGCTGGTGGCCATGGGCTATGGCGGTTCGCGTCTGAATGCAGCGGAGCAGCTTGGTAAATCAGGCGATGGTGGCGTGGATGGCGTCATCAATGAAGATGCGCTTGGCTTGGATCGCGTTTATGTGCAGGCGAAACGATACGCCCCAGGTTCATCTGTAGGCCGGCCCGAAGTGCAGGCTTTCACAGGTAGCCTTGTTGGATTGGGTGCGACCAAGGGCGTTTTCGTGACCACATCATCCTTCTCGGCGCAGGCGTCGGATTTTGCTTCACGTGTGCCGCAACGCATTATCCTCATTGATGGCAAGCGTCTGACGGAACTGATGGTTACCTATAATGTTGGAGTACGCTCAAATCGCGTTGTCGAATTTAAACGCCTCGATGAGGATTTCTTCACAGAAGAGTAAAGCGCGAAGAAAGTCTAGGCGGGGTCCGGGGTAACAGTGTTTCCTTTTGCGCGCAGCCGCCACACCAACCCTGCGCGCGCCGCAGGTACGCACCCGCGGCTTACCCCGGCGGGGGTCAGGGGGCAGCGCCCCCCTCTTTCCCTCAATTATCCAAGAACGACCTTAGCTTCCGGCTGCGGCTTGGGTGTTTCAGCTTGCGGAGTGCCTTGGCTTCAATCTGGCGGATGCGTTCGCGGGTCACGTTGAATTGCTGGCCCACCTCTTCCAGCGTGTGGTCCGTATTCATACCGATGCCAAAGCGCATGCGCAGCACGCGTTCTTCGCGGGGCGTCAGGCTGGCCAGCACGCGCGTTGTCTGTTCGCGCAGATTGGATTGGATCGCCGCATCAATCGGGATAATCGCGTTCTTGTCTTCGATGAAGTCGCCAAGGTGGCTGTCTTCCTCATCCCCGATCGGGGTTTCAAGGCTGATCGGCTCCTTCGCAATCTTTAGCACCTTGCGCACCTTCTCAAGCGGCATGCCAAGCTTTTCGGCCAATTCTTCCGGCTGAGGTTCGCGCCCGATTTCATGCAGCATCTGGCGTGATGTGCGGACCAGCTTGTTGATGGTTTCAATCATATGCACCGGAATGCGGATGGTGCGCGCCTGATCGGCGATGGAACGCGTGATGGCCTGGCGGATCCACCAGGTGGCATAGGTGCTGAACTTATAGCCGCGGCGATATTCGAACTTATCCACCGCCTTCATCAGGCCGATATTGCCTTCCTGGATCAAATCCAGGAATTGCAGGCCGCGATTGGTGTATTTCTTGGCGATGGAGATAACAAGGCGCAGATTCGCCTCAATCATTTCCTTCTTCGCCTGGGTCATGTCGCGTTCGCCGCGCGATACGGTGGCATAGACGCGCTTGAATTCCGCGACCGGCAGGCCGGTTTCATTCGCCACTTCGCTGATGCGCGTACGGATTTGTTCAACTTCCGCGCCGTATTTCGCGACGAAAGGCTTCCAGCCCTTACCCGGCAGATTGCCAACACGTTCCAGCCAGGCGGGGTCCATTTCACTGCCGCGCCATTGCGCGAGGAATTCATCGCGCTTGACCTTCTGGCTATCGGCCAGGCGCAGCACCTGGCCTTCCATCTGGGTCATGCGGCGGTTCAGCGTTTTCAGCTGATCCACCAATTCTTCGATGCGGTTATTGTGCAACTGCACCTTTTCAACCAGCGTGATCAATTCCTTGCGGAGCTTTTCGTAATTCTTCTCCCCACGGCTGGCCAATTCCTCGCCGGAGGTAAAGGCCTCCATCCGCTTGGAACTGAGCTTGGAAAGCTTGGAATAAATGCTTTCGATCTGCTCAAAAGTTGCCAGCACTTCCGGCTTCAGCTTTTCTTCAAGGGCGGAAAGCGAAAGCCCAAGACCTTCCCCTTCCTCACCCTCTTCGAATTCCTCAACTGCGGCGGCGGAAACCGCCGCTTCAGGATTGCCGGCGGATTGGGTTGCTTCCAGGTCAATAATGTCGCGCAGCAACATGCGCGGCGGCGTTTGGCGCACCGCTTCATGCCAGCGCAAAATCGCCTTGAAGGTCAGCGGGCTTTCGCACAAGCCGCCAATCATCATGTCGCGCCCGGCTTCGATCCGCTTGGCGATGGCGATTTCACCTTCGCGCGAGAGCAATTCAACACTGCCCATTTCGCGGAGATACATGCGGACAGGATCATCGGTGCGCCCGACGCTTTCCTCATCCACATTGCCGCCGGCTTCTTCTTCGTCTTCGCCATCGGCGCGCGTCGCGGGCTTGATCAGCCCGCCTTCACCTTCTTCAGCTTCTTCGGCTTCGGATACGGTGATGCCCGCTTCGCTCAACATCGCCATGGTGTCTTCGATCATTTCCGAAGACACTTGTTCTGAGGGCAATACGGCGTTGATTTCGTCCACCGTCACATAGCCGCGTTCCTTGCCGCGGGCGATCAGCTTCTTCACCGCTGCCGATTGGATGTCGAGCATCATGCCCTCCACCTGTTCGTCGCGGGCTTCGACCGGTTCCGCCCCTGCCGCCGCTTTAGTCGCCATGCCGTGTCACTCCATCCAACTGCAACAGGCACCCGGCGCCCCGGATGCCCGCGCAACTACCCTCTACTATTATGGCGTTGCCGCCGTATCTTCGGCCATATCGGCCCCATCTTCACCCCGACGCAAGGCGCCAAGGGCTTCGGTCAGGCGGATCAGCCTTTGCTGCGCCGCCGGGTCATTCGTGGCGGCGAAGACTTCCAGCGCCGCCTTTTGGTCTTCAAGCAAAGCCGCTTCTCCGCGCAGCCGCAGGAAGAAATGCCAGAAGCCTTCCTCAACCTCCCGCGGGAGCGCATCGGGGCGCGCCGCTTGGGGCAGGGCCTCAGCGCCAAGCGCCCAGGCCGCAGCATCCGCCATACCTTCAGTTGCGAGGTGGGATAGCAAGGCCTCAGAGTCAAGCCGCGCATCATGCATGGGCCAGGATAGAATGGCGCTTTGCAGCAGCCGCGCCGGGCCTTCGGGTAGATCAAGCAGGCCAAAGGCTTCTTCGATCTGCGGCAGCAGCCATGGGTGGCGGAGCAGAATGGCGATCAGGATGCGCGCCTGGGCGGTGCGGATCGTGGGCGCAACCAGGGCAGGGCGGGTGATGCGCTGCGCTGGCGCGGCGCGGCCAGGCTGGCGGCGCGTGGCGGCAAAGAAGCGATCCAGCAAAGCCTGGCGATATTCCCCGGCCAGGGCGCGGTCCGTGATGGTGGCGGCGGCGGCGACCAGGCGGTTGCGCGCGGCGGCGCGCTGTTCGGGGCTTGCCAAGGCTTGGCCTTCCAGCAGCAGGCCGTAAAGCGCCTCGGACAAGGGGCGCGCGCCATCCAACACGGCCTGGAAGGCAGCCTTGCCGCCCTTGGCGATCAGCGTGTCCGGGTCTTCCCCCGCCGGGAGCGTCGCCAGCTTCAGGCTGCGTTCGGCGCTGATCAGCGGCAGGGCGGCTTCCGCCACGCGGGCGGCGGCGCGGGCGCCGGCGGCATCGCCATCAAAACAGAGCACCGGTTCGGGCGACAGGCGCCATAATTCCTGCAGCTGATCATCCGTGAGCGCCGTGCCAAGCGGCGCAACCGCCCCGGTGAAGCCCGCCTGATGCAGCGCGATCACATCCATATAGCCTTCAACGGCCACCAGGGCCGCGCCGCGAAACACGCCTTCCCGCGCACGATCCAGCCCGTAAAGCGCGTAGCGTTTGCGAAAGAGCGGCGTTTCCGGGCTGTTGATGTATTTCGGCTGGCCATCGCCGAGAATCCGCCCGCCAAAGGCAATCACGCGCCCGCGCCGGTCCCGGATGGGGAACATGACGCGGTTGAAGAAGAAATCGCGCGGTGCTTCATCGCCCTCGGGCGGTTTCAGCAGGCCGGCTTCAATGAGTTGCGAGGTTTCAAACGCATCCTGCTTCAAATCCGCCTGCAAGGCGCCGCGCCCCGCGCCAGCCCAGCCGAGGCCGAAGCCCTGGATGGTTTCCTCGGTCAGGCCGCGGCGGCGGAGGTATTCCAAAGCCGGGCGGCCTTCCGGCAGGCGGAGCCGGCGCTGAAACGCCGCACTGGCCGCTTCCATGACGGTGTGAAGGTCCCGCGCCTGGCGGGCGCGTTCGGCATCACGCGGGGCGAGTTTGGGAACCTCAAGCCCCGCCTCATTCGCCAGGCGTTCCACCGCTTCCATGAATTGCGCGCCTTCGGCCCGCATGACGAAGGTAACGGCATCCCCATGCGCGCCGCAGCCAAAGCAGTGGAAATGATCGTCATAAACGTAGAAAGACGGCGTCTTTTCCCCATGAAAGGGGCAGCAGCCCTTCCAATTGCGCCCGGATTTGAGCAACCGCGTCTTCCGCCCGATCAGACCGGGCAGGGGCGTGCGGGCGCGAAGCTCATCAAGGAAACCGGGGGGCAGGGCCATGGCGAGGGGTCAGACTATACCTTTGCAGGGAAAAGTGGAGCGCGAGCGAGGGGTGAGAAAAAAACACCCCCTATAAATAGGGCGAGTGTTTTGGTGCTGCCGCACGGGTTTGCGCCCCGGCATCAGGGCGGCTATCCCGGCCCACCGAGTTTTGAAGGAACGCGACCATGACCCCCGCCGAACGCGCCGCCGTGCAGGCGCATCTGCGCAAGCTTTTCAGCAACCCCCGCATTCAGGTGACCGCGCCGGACCGCCCCAAGGGCAGTGTGGAGCTTAAAATCGGCAATGAATTCATCGGCACCGTCCACCGCGATGCGGAAGATGGCGATGTTTCCTATGCCGTGCAGATCGTGGTGCTGGCGGAAGATTTGCAGGACGGTGATTAGATAGTCCCGGCGCGCGGAGGGATTAGCCCCCAAGCCGCGCCTTCACCATCGGCCCGGCCTTGGCCATATCCAAAGCTGCGGCGTGGCGGGATTTCAGCACCGCCATCACCTTGCCCATGTCCTTGATGGAAGCCGCACCCGCTTCCGCCACCGCAGCATCAACCGCGGCGGCCATGGCGGCTTCATCCATCTGCTGCGGCAGGAAGCTTTCGATCACGGCGATTTCCGCTTCTTCCTTCGCTACCAATTCGGGGCGATTGCCCTGGCGGTATAGCTCCACACTTTCGCGCCGGGATTTCGCCATGCCGCGCAGCATGGAGATGATCTGATCATCCGGCACGCCCGGGTCCTGCGGCGTCTTGCGCGCAGCGATATCGGTATCCTTCAGCTTGGCCAGGATCATGCGCATGGTGGAAGTTGTGGCGGCATCCTTGGCCAGCATCGCGGTCTTCAGGGCATCGGTGAAACGGGTGCGGAGTTCCATGGGCTTATTCCTTCAATCTGGGACGCGCTTATAGCAAAGCGGGGCGCACGGGCCAGCGCCCTACCCCTCCCCACCCGTCGCGCCGTAAAAGATCACCCAGGTCGCGAAATCGGCGGAGGTTTCTTCAAACCGATGCACCTCCCCAGCGCGCACAAAAAGCGCGTCATGCGGGCCGAAGGGCACGCGCTCAGCGCCACGGCGGAACCAGCCGGTGCCGGAGGCGATGATGTAAAGCTCATCCTGGTCATGCGGTGTTTGCGTATCCTCACCCTTCGGCGCGAACCACCGCAGTTGCATGGTGCCGTGTTCCAGCAACAGCGCGGAAAGCCGGCCGGGGGAGGGCGGTGTCGCAGCGGCCTCAGCCGCTGTGATCAGGGTGCGCGTTTGGGTTTCAGACATGCTGGTTCTCCCCCTCACCCAATCTTAAACCGCGTCAAATATTCCGGCGGTGTCGCCACACTTCCACGCGCATCTGGAATGGGCGGCAGGGTGCGCACCTCCAACGGCAGCACGCCAGCCCAGACATCCTGCATCAAATCCTCATCCGGATCGCCAGGCGGACCGCTCCGGATTTTTGCCGATGCCTCATTGATTTCAATCGCGAGCACCGTGGTCGCCTTGGCTTCATAAGGCGTCATGGCGCGCAGCCTGTCCCAGCGGCCGGGGAACATCCCCTCCACAAAATTCCTCAGCCGCGTTTCCTTCTCCGCCGGATCGTTGATCAACCGCGCGCGGCCCAGCAGCATGACCGAACGATAATTGACCGAATGGTTATAGGCTGATCGCGCCAGCACCAGCCCATCCATCAGCGTGACGGTGACACAGACATCCGCCTCAATGCAGGTTTCAATCATCCGGCTGGCGGCCGAGCCATGCCAATAGACATGATCGCCTTCGCGCCATTGCAGCGTCGGCGTCACGAAGGGCGCGCCATTCAGCACATAGCCGATATGCGCCAAGGGCTGCGCATCCAAAATGGCGTCAATGCTCGCGCGGTCATAAGCGCCGCGTTCATGCATGCGCTTGACGCGGGTGCGCTCAGATGGCGCTGCGCTGGGACGGGGCATAGGGGGTCTTCCTTCTGTCACTTGCCAAGGGGCGCAGCGTCCGCGAAATGTGGCTTGCTGAAAAGGTCCGGTTTTCAAAGCATGAGCAGACCACTTCGCAAGGCCCCAGGGGCCGAGGCCGCGCTGCTTTCCCTCGCCCTCGATCGCCAGGCGAAGCTGCCCTTGCATGTGCAATTGGCGGAAGGGCTCCGCCGCTTGATCCTGGGCGGGCGGATTGCGCCGGGGGCGCGGCTGCCTTCCACCCGCGCGCTCGCGGAAGAACATGGGATTGCACGGGCCACCGCCGTGCTGGCGGTGGAGCAATTGGCCGCCGAAGGCTTTGTTACCGCCCGCCGGGGCTCAGGGCTTTATGCCTCGGCCGCGCTGCCGGAGGGCAATCTGCAACCCGCCCGCCCCCTTGGCCCTGCCGCGCCAACCCCAGCGGCAGCGCCCGCCCCCTGGCAGCCCTTTCAGATTGAAGCGACCGATCCGTCGCTGTTCCCGCGCCAGGTGCTCGGGCGGCTGTTGCAGCGGCACTGGCGGCTGGATGCCGCCGGGCTGCTGGCGCCGCAGGATGGCTTTGGGCTTTTCGCCCTCAGGGCCGCGCTGGCGGAACATTTGCGCGCCTGGCGCGGCATTGCGGCGGAACCGGCGCAAATCATCATCACCAGCGGGTTTTTCGATGGGCTGGATATCATCGCCGCCGCGGCGTTTAAGCATAGCGATGCGGTGCTGATTGAAGAACCAGGCTTCCCGCCGCTCCGCCACGCGTTGCAGCGCTTGGGGCTGCGGCCCGCCCTCGGCCTTGCCGATCAGGCCGGGCTGGACCCCGCCGGGCTGGACCATGCCTTGCGCGGCGTCTTCATGGCGCCATCGCGCCATTACCCCTTGGGTGGCACGCTCTCACTCAGCCGGCGCTTGGCTTTTCTGGATTGGGCAGAACGCGCCGGCGCCTTCCTGGTGGAAGATGATTATGATGGCGAATACCGCTATGCCGGCGCGCCCTTGCCGGCGCTGATGAGCCTCGATCGCGCGGCACGGGTGATTTACGTGGGCAGTTTTTCAAAAGTGCTCAGCCGGTCCATGCGGCTTGGCTATGTGGTGCTGCCCGGGCCGCTGGTGGCGCCAGCGCGGGCGCATCTGGCACGGCGGGGCTTGGCGGCTTCCATCCTGCCCCAGGCGGCGCTGGCGGCGTTTATCGCGGAAGGGGATTTCGCCGCCCATATCCGCCGCACGCGCCGGGTTTACGGCAGGCGGCTGGCCGCCATGCAGGAAGCCTTGGCGCCTTTGGCCCCCTATCTGACGCCAGAACCAACCGATGCCGGGCTGCATCTGGTGGCGAGCCTTGGCCCGCGCCTCAAGGGGCGGGTCACGGATCAGGAAATTGCGGCAGCAGCCGCGTCAGAGGGGCTCCATTTGGCGCCGCTTTCCCCGCTTTACGCCGGGCCACCGCGCGCCCAAGGGCTGCTTTTGGGCTTTGCCGGGTTCAGCGAGGCCACCATCCAAGCCGCCATGCAGCGGCTGGGGTTGGTGCTGGCACGGCTGGCGAAAGATTAAATCTGGGGAGGAAATTTCCCACCCTGCGCTTTTTCCTTGCCCTGGGAAGTTTTTTCCCGGATAAGCGCACCTCATGCGCAGCGTCGAAGATATCATCGCCCTTTTGGGCGGTTCTGAAGCCGCGGCCGAGCGCTGCGGCGTCGGCACGGAAGCCATTCGCAAATGGCGGCAATCCAAGGCCATTCCCGCAAAACATTGGCCCGCCATCCTGACCGCCACTGGCCTGACCCTGGCCGATATGACCGGCGCCCCCTCTGACACCCCGAAAACGGAGCCCCTTCCCATGGCTGATACCGCCCCCCCTGGCGCCACCGCCTGCCTGGTGCTGGCTGATGGCAGCGTCTTTTGGGGCCGCGGCTTCGGGGCCGAGGGTAAGGCGGTGGCCGAGATCTGCTTCAACACGGGCATGACCGGCTATCAGGAAACCCTGACCGATCCTTCCTATGCCGGGCAGATCATCACCTTCACCTTCCCGCATATCGGCAATGTCGGCACCAATCAGGAAGACATCGAAGCGCTGACCCCCGCTGCGCGCGGCCTGATCGTGAAGCAGGATGTGACGGAGCCGGCCAATTACCGCGCCACGCGGCATTTGCATGCCTGGCTGGTTTCCCATGGTGTGCCTGGGCTTGCCGGCATTGATACCCGCGCCCTGACCGCGCGCATCCGCGATGGCGGCCCGCCCAATGGCGTTTTGTGCCACCGCGTGGATGGGAAATTTGATATCGCGGCCCTTCGCGCCGAAGCCGCTGGCTGGCCCGGACTGGAAGGCATGGACCTGGCCAAGGACGTGACCTGCCGGCAGAGCTATCGCTGGGATGAAACCGAATGGGCCTGGCCCGCCGGCTTTGGCCGCCAAACTGCGCCAAAACACCGCGTTGTCGCGATGGATTACGGCGCCAAGCGCAATATCCTGCGCTGCCTGGCTTCCGCCGGCTGCGATGTGGTGGTGCTGCCCGCCACCGCCTCAGCCGAGGAGATTTTCGCGCAAAAGCCGGATGGGGTTTTCCTGTCCAATGGCCCCGGCGATCCGGCGGCGACAGGCACTTACGCGCTGCCCGCCATTCGCGCCGTGCTGGACAAGAAGCTGCCGGTCTTTGGCATTTGCTTGGGGCATCAATTGCTGTCACTCGCGCTTGGTGCGCGCACCTTCAAGCTGGCGCGCGGGCATCGCGGCGCCAATCAGCCGGTGAAGGACCTCACCACCGGCAAGGTCGAAATCACCAGCCAGAATCACGGTTTTGCGGTGGACCCGGAAAGCCTGCCGGGCAATGCGAAGGTCACGCATATCTCTCTGTTCGATGGCACGAATGAAGGCATTGCGGCGACAGATCGCCCGGCCTTTTCCGTGCAATACCACCCGGAAGCGAGCCCCGGCCCTTCCGACAGCCATTATCTGTTTCATCGCTTCGTTGAAATGATCGAAAGGGCCAAGGCATGAACAAGATGTTTGATTTGACCGGCCGTGTTGCGCTGGTCACGGGCGGCAATGGTGGCATCGGGCTTGGCATGGCAACGGGCCTGGCCAAGGCGGGCGCGACTGTGATGGTGGCCGGCCGCAATGCTGCGAAGAATGAAGCAGCAGTGGCGGGCTTGCGCGCGCTTGGCGCCAAGTCGGAAAGCATCGCGGTGGATGTCACCGATCCCGCTGCGATCACCGGCATGGTGGAAGAAACCGCCAAGCGCCTCGGCCGTTTGGATATTCTGGTGAATAATGCGGGTACGAATATCCGCAACCGGCCAGAGACCTATAAGCTGGAAGACTGGCACACCATCATCAATACCAACCTAACCAGCGGCATGTTGGCATCGCAAGCGGCCTATCCGTATTTGAAGGCGCATGGTTGCGGGCGCGTGATCAATAACGGGTCCATGCTGTCCATCTTCGGCCTGCCCTTGCATGTGGCTTACGGCGCTTCCAAGGGCGGCGTGGTGCAGATGACGAAATCCACCGCCGTTGCCTGGGCTGCGGATGGCATTACGGTTAATGTGATCCTGCCTGGCTGGATTGATACGGACCTGACACGCAAGGCGCGGCAGGATATGGCCGGGCTGAACGACAATGTGCTGGCGCGCACGCCTTCCAAGCGCTGGGGCGAGGCCGGAGATTTTGAGGGGGTTGCGGCCTTCCTCGCTTCCGATGCCGCGGCCTTCATCACCGGGGTCGCGATCCCGGTGGATGGTGGGTATTCGGTGCAGGGGTAGGAGTTAGGGAGAGTTTATCAAGTTAAGTGAATTTACTCGTATAACTTGGTAATCTCCTTATAAAGCATGGATCCCATTCGCAACCCCTTCGCCCCAGGCGCCGGCACGCCGCCCCCGGAATTGGCGGGGCGCGCGGAATTCCTGGCGCGTGCAGGGGTGGTGCTGCAAAGGGTCCGCGCAGGCAAGCCAGAAAAAAGCTTCATCGCCACCGGGCTCCGTGGGGTCGGCAAGACTGTTTTGCTGGTGCGGCTCCAGGAAATGGCGGAAGAGCTCGGGTTTCGGACATCCTTGATTGAGGCACGAGAGCAAACACCCCTTCCGCAACTACTGGCCCCCCAGATTCGGCGCTTGTTGCTGGAATTGGACCGCCTGGGAAGCTTGAGCGAGGCAGTTAAGCGCGGCTTGCGCGTGTTCCGAAGCTTCATCTCGAGCCTCAAGCTGAAACATGGCGACTTCGAACTGGTCCTGGATGTTGATCCGGAAAACGGCACCGCCGATAGCGGCGATCTGGAAACGGACCTTCCTGACCTGCTTGTCGCCCTTGCGCAGGCGGCGGCATCGCGCCAAGCGGCAATCGCGCTGCTGATTGATGAGCTGCAATATGTCAGTGAAATCGAAATGAGCGCCCTGATCATGGCATTGCACCGCGCGGCGCAGCAGCGGCTGCCGATTGTCATGCTTGCCGCTGGCTTGCCGCAGGTCATTGGCGTTACAGGCCGCTCAAAATCCTATGCCGAACGCCTCTTCGATTTTCCGGAGATCGGTCCGCTATCGGCTGAGGAATCACGCCGCGCCCTGGCTGAACCAGCCGATGCGGCAGGCGTGAGGTTCACCGAAGAAGCGCTCGGAGCCTTGTTTCATGTGACGAACGGCTATCCTTTCTTCCTTCAGGAATGGGGATACACGGTCTGGAATTTGGCAGAGGAATCGCCCATCACTGCCGCAGATGTTCATGCCGCAACCGCCGAAGCGATTGCGAAACTGGATCGCAGCTTCTTTCGAGTCCGCTTTGACAGGCTGACCCCAAGGGAGAAATCATATCTCCGCGCAATGGCAGAACTTGGCCCCGGGCCGCATCGTTCCGGTGATATCGCGGATTTGCTTGGCATCCGCGTACAAGCCGCAGGGCCGCTTCGTAGCGGCCTGATTCGCAAAGGCATGATTTATGGCCCGGCCTTTGGCGGTACCGCCTTCACCGTCCCGCTGTTTGACCAGTTCATGAAACGGACAATGCCGGATTGGCGAGATCTGCGCTGATGCCCACCCTCGAAACCCTGCTGATCTTTGCTGCCCTTTCGCTCGGCCTCGCGGCGACGCCGGGGCCGAATATGCTCTATCTTGTCTCGCGTTCACTCGCGCAAGGTGTCGGCGCAGGCATGATTTCGCTGATCGGCTGCCAATGCGGGTCGCTGGTCATTATGCTTTGCGCGGCGGCGGGCATTACGGCGGCACTTTTCGCCATTCCCTATGCCTGGGATGTGCTGCGCATTGGTGGCGCGGCGTATCTCGCGTTCCTCGCGTGGCAATGCCTCCGCCCCGGTGGACAGCCGATTTTCGCCGCGCGCCCCATGCCGCGTGAACCGGCATCGCGCTTGTTTGGCGTTGGCTTCGCCACTGCCGCGCTCAATCCCAAGGTTGCGATCTTCTATGTAGCCGTGCTGCCGCCCTTCATTGATCCTGCGCGCGGCGATGTTTTCCTGCAAGGCATCGCGCTGGGCGCGGTGCAAATCGCCATCGCCATCATCTTTGATGGCTTGTTGATTTACGGCGCCGCCGGGGTTTCGCGCTTCCTCAGCGAAAACCCGACCTGGATGGCCGCACAGCGTTGGATTTTGGGCGGTGCGCTCGCGCTGATTGCGCTCAAGCTCGCCACCGAAAGCCGCGCATGAAACCCCTTCTCACCCTGCTGCAAACCTCAAGGCCCTGAACCATGCCGAAACGTACAGACATCAAATCCATCATGATCATCGGCGCCGGGCCGATCGTCATCGGTCAGGCTTGCGAATTCGATTATTCCGGCGCGCAAGCCTGCAAGGCACTCCGGGCTGAGGGCTATCGCGTCATTCTGGTGAATTCCAACCCGGCCACGATCATGACTGATCCAGGGCTGGCGGATGCCACCTATATCGAACCGATCACGCCCGAGATTGTCGAGAAAATCATCGCCAAGGAACGCCCGGATGCGCTGCTGCCGACCATGGGTGGGCAAACCGCGCTCAATACCTCGCTCAAGCTCGCGGAAGCGGGTGTGCTGGAAAAATACGGCTGCGAATTGATTGGTGCGAAGGCTGAGGTGATTGATAAGGCCGAGGATCGCCAGAAATTCCGCAATGCCATGACCAAAATCGGCATTGAAAGTCCGAAAAGCGAAATCGCCCATACCATGGCCGAAGCCTGGGACGCGCTGAAAATTGTCGGCCTGCCTTGCGTCATTCGCCCATCCTTCACGCTTGGCGGCACCGGTGGTGGCATTGCCTATAACCGCGAAGAATTCGAACAAATCGTCTCGGCCGGTCTTGCCGCTTCCATGACCACGGAAGTGCTGGTGGAAGAAAGCGTGCTGGGCTGGAAAGAGTTCGAGATGGAAGTGGTCCGCGACCGCGCGGATAATTGCATCATCATCTGTTCCATCGAAAACCTGGATGCGATGGGCGTGCATACGGGTGATTCCGTCACCATCGCCCCCGCGCTGACGCTGACCGATAAGGAATATCAGCGCATGCGCGATGCATCCATCGCCTGCTTGCGTGAAATTGGCGTGGATACTGGCGGGTCCAATGTGCAATTCGGCATCAACCCAGCCGATGGGCGCATGGTGATCATTGAAATGAACCCGCGCGTGTCGCGTTCTTCCGCACTCGCCTCCAAGGCAACGGGCTTTCCCATCGCCAAGGTCGCGGCGAAACTTGCCGTTGGCTATACGCTGGATGAATTGGCCAATGACATCACCAAGGTCACACCCGCAAGCTTCGAGCCCACCATTGACTATGTCGTGGTCAAAATCCCGCGTTTCACCTTTGAAAAATTCCCAGGAACACCGGCCACCCTCACCACCTCCATGAAATCAGTGGGGGAGACGATGGCGATTGGCCGTTCCTTCGCGGAGGCCATGCAAAAGGGCCTGCGCGGTTTGGAAGTTGGCTTCTCTGGCCTTGATGAGGTGGAAGTGCCAGGTGATGGCAGCGCGCAGGCCTTCCATGCCGCACTCGCCACACCGCAGCCCAATCGCATCCTTATCGCCGCGCAAGCGATGCGCGCGGGCATGAGCGTGGAAGCGATCCACGAAGCCTGCAAATTCGATCCCTGGTTCCTGCGGGAAATTGAAAAGCTGGTGCGCGTAGAAACCGAGATCCGCGCCAATGGCCTGCCGCGTGACGCCACGGCACTGCGGCGCATCAAGGCCATGGGCTTTGCCGATAAGCGGCTTGCGGAACTCACCGGCAGCGTTGAGGCCGATGTGGCAGCACTGCGCGCCAAGCTTGGTGTCGCGCCGGTCTATAAGCGGATTGACACTTGCGCGGCCGAATTCGCCTCCGAAACACCCTATATGTATTCCACCTATGAAGGCGGTTTTGGCGAGCCTGTGTGTGAAAGCCGCCCCACAGCGCGGCAGAAAATCATCATCCTGGGTGGCGGGCCGAACCGCATCGGTCAGGGCATTGAATTCGATTATTGCTGTGTGCATGCCGCCTATGCGCTCAAGGAAGCGGGTTTTGAGACCATCATGGTCAATTGCAACCCTGAGACGGTGAGCACGGATTACGACACATCTGATCGGCTCTATTTCGAACCACTGACGGCTGAGGATGTGATTTCGCTGATCCGCAAGGAACAGGAATCCGGCGAATTGCTCGGCTGCATTGTGCAATATGGCGGGCAGACGCCGCTGAAGCTGAGCCAGGCCTTGCACAAGGCGGGCATCCCGATCCTCGGCACCAGCGCTGAGGCGATTGACATTGCCGAAGACCGCGAACGCTTCCAGCAATTGCTGAAGGGCCTCGGCCTGAAGCAGCCGCAAAACGGTACCGCACGTACTTTGGAAGCAGCGGCGGATGAGGCGGAGCGTATCGGCTACCCTGTTGTGGTGCGGCCTTCCTATGTGCTGGGCGGGCGGGCGATGGAAATTGCCTATAACCGCGAACAGCTTATGCGCTTCGGCGCGGAAGCGGTGAAGGTATCCGGCGAAAACCCAATCCTGATTGACCAATATCTGGTGGATGCGATTGAGGTGGATGTGGATTGCATCGCTGATTCCGATGGCAATGTGCATGTCGCGGGTGTGATGGAACATATCGAAGAAGCCGGCATTCATTCCGGCGATTCCGCATGTTCGCTGCCGCCCTATTCCCTGCCGCCGGCGATTGTCACCGAATTGAAGGCCGAAACGGTGGCCATGGCCCGTGCGCTAAAGGTGCAGGGGCTGATGAATGTGCAGTACGCCGTCAAGGATAATGAAATCTACGTGCTGGAAGTGAACCCGCGTGCTTCGCGCACCGTGCCCTTCGTCGCCAAGGCGACTGGCGTGGCAGTTGCGAAGATTGGTGCGCGCGTCATGGCTGGCGCGAAGCTGGCGGAATTCGGCCTGGATGATGATGCCATTTATCGTCATGTCGCCGTGAAGGAAGCTGTCTTCCCCTTCAACCGCTTTCCGAATGTGGATGTGATCCTGGGCCCGGAGATGAAATCCACCGGCGAAGTGATGGGCCTTGATGTTTCCTTTGAGCGTGCCTTCCTGAAATCCCAGCTTGGCGCCGGGGTGAAGCTGCCGGAATCCGGCACTGCCTTCATCTCCGTGAAGGAAGCGGACAAGGGCGCGGCCGTCACCCTTGCCCGCCGCTTGGCTGAAATGGGCTTCCGTGTCGTCGCCACACGCGGCACCGCAGCGCGCATTCGCGAAGCGGGCTTCCCCTGCGAAGTGGTGAATAAGGTGCTGGAAGGCCGCCCGCATTGTGTGGACGCGATCAAATCCGGCGATATTCAACTGGTGATCAATACCACCGGGGGCGGGCAATCGGTTTCCGATAGCTTCGATATCCGCCGCAGCGCGCTGACCCAGGGGGTGCCGCATTACACCACCCTGGCCGGCGCCCGGGCGGCAGTACATGCCATTGCGGCTTTACGCGCCGGAACCCTTGATGTTGCGCCGCTTCAGGCATATTTTGAAAAAAGCTTTTGAATGCTGGGGCCGTTAAAAGCGGCCCCTTAATCATTTCCGGTCGGCATAACCCGGACGGAACGAAGCCAAGGAAGTACTGCCGTGCAAAAGTTCCCAATGACCGCCGAGGGCCTCGCGCGCTTGGAAGAGGAACTCAAGCAGTTGAAATCGGAAGAACGCCCCGCGATCATCCGGGCAATCGCCGAAGCGCGCGCGCATGGCGACCTTTCGGAAAACGCCGAATATCACGCGGCGCGCGAACGCCAATCCTTCATTGAAGGCCGTATCGCCGAATTGGAAGCGGTGATCCCTTCAGTCGAAGTTATTGATTCCAAAAGGCTTACCGGCAACCAGGTACGCTTCGGTGCCTATGTCACCATCGTCGACGAAGAATCAGACGACGAGAAAAACTACCGCATCGTCGGCCAGTATGAGGCCGATATGAAGAACGGCTCGATCTCGGTCTCCTCACCGCTCGCCAAGGCGCTCATGGGGCGCAAGGTGGGGGATTCGGTGGAGGTGCCCGCGCCTGGCGGTTCCCGTTCGGTCGAAATCACCGCGGTTCGCTTCAGCTAATCAAGGCCACCCCCATGCCGATGCGCGCGGCGCTGGCCGAAGGCCGCGCCATTACCCTGGCTGATATCCGCGCCGCCGCGGGGCGCATTGCCGGCGCCGTGCTGCGCACCCCAACGCTCGAAAGCCAGGCGGTGTCGCGCGCAACCGGGGCCAGGGTTTTCCTGAAGCTCGATAACCTCCAGGCCACTGGGGCCTTCAAGGAAAGGGGGGCGGCCAATCGGCTGGCGCTGCTCTCCGCCCGCGAAAAGGCCGCTGGCGTCATTGCCATGTCGGCCGGCAACCACGCCCAGGCCGTGGCGCGCCATGCCTCACTCGCCGGCATCGCCGCCACCATCGTCATGCCGAAATTCACCCCGGCCACCAAGGTGACCCGGACAGAGGCCTGGGGGGCGCGGGTGGTGCTGCATGGCACCACGCTCGCTGAGGCTGCCGCCCATGCCCATGCGCTGGCCGCCGCCGAGGGCTTGGTTTTCATCCACCCCTATGATGATGTTGGCGTGATCGCCGGCCAAGGCACCGCAACGCTTGAAATGCTGGAAGATGCGCCGGCCATCGAAGCGCTGGTGATCCCGGTTGGCGGTGGCGGGCTTTGCGCCGGTGCGGCCATTGCCGCGGCCGAACTCCGCCCCGGCCTGCCGGTTTTCGGGGTGGAGGTGGAATTCTACCCCGCCATGGCGCAGCGCCTGGCCGGCAAGCCCGTGCAAGTGGGCGGCCCCACCATCGCCGAAGGCATCGCTGTGAGGGATGTGGGGGAGGCGCCGCTTGCGATCCTGAAGCGCCTTGGCGTTGAAGTGCTGGTCGTGCCGGAACGCGCGGTGGAACAGGCCATCGTCCTGCTCGCCGAAGGTGCGAAGGTGCTGGCCGAGGGTGCCGGCGCGGCCGGGCTTGCCGCCATCCTCGCTTTTCCGGAACGCTTCGCGGGCAAGACCGTGGGTACCATTGTTTGCGGCGGGAATATTGACCCGCGCATTCTGGCGAATGTGCTGCTGCGTGAGCTTCTCCGCGATGGCCGCATCCTGCGGCTGCATTTGGATATCCCTGACCGCCCCGGCGTGCTGGCCGATATCGCCACCCGCGTAGCCGCCGCCGGCGGCAATGTGATCGAAGTCAGCCACCAACGGCTTTTCGCAGCCCCCAGCGTGCAAAGCGCAGAGCTGGAACTGATGATCGAAGTGCGCGACACGGCGCAGGGGGATGCGATTATCGCAGCGCTTGAAGCGGGGGATTACGTCGTGCGGCGGGGCTGAAAGCCCGGTCGCCGCACGCAAAATTAACGTTTCGCGGCGGGGTTAAAAATAGCGAGGCTCTGCCTCGCGCTCCGCCGGGGTGGCCGCTGGCGTAGGCCAGCGGTGCGCACAGGGTTGGTGTGGCGGCTGCGCGCCAAAACACAGCTTGCCACCCCGGACCCCGCCAATACTTGGGCGGCACTTGCCCATCATGCGCGCCAGTCGCAGTCTCTCCGCCTCAAAGGGGGAAACGCGACATGGAACTCAGGGGCAAGGTTGCGCTCGTGACGGGCGGGAATGGCGGGCTTGGGCAACGCATCTGCCACGCACTCGCGCGTGAAGGCGTGCACATCGCCGTCATGTACGCGCAAAGCAAGGACCAGGCAGAAGGCGTGGCACGAGATCTTGCCAGCCAATACCAAATCAACGCGGCCGCCTTTGGCTGTGACATCACGGATGGCGCGGCAGTCGAAAACCTGGTTGCGGCCGTCACAGCACGCTTCGGGCGGCTTGATATCCTGATCAATGATGCGGCTTTCAATAAATCCGTACCCTTCCAGGATCTTGATGGGCTTACCATCGACCTCTGGGAGAAAATCATGGCGGTGAACCTGACGGGGCCGATGCGGCTGATCAAGGCGGCGGCACCCGCGCTGAAGGCCAGCGGCGCGGGGCGGATCGTCAATATCTCCTCAGTCGCCGGGTTGGGGCCGACCGGGTCCTCCATCGCCTACGCGGTATCCAAGGCCGGGCTGATCCACCTCACGCGCTGCATGGCCGTGGCGCTGGCCCCGGAAACGCTGGTGAACTGCGTCGCCCCCGGCCTGCTGGAAGGCACCCGCGCCACCGCCAACCTGCGGCCGGAACAGATCGAACGCTCGGCGTCCTCCTCCCTGCTGCAAAAGGCCGCCGATAAGGATGATTGCGCCGATATGGTCGTCACCATGTGCCGGACAGACACCATGACCGGCCAGACCATCGTGATTGATGCGGGGCGGATTTTTCATTGAGGGTGTATCGGGGCGTGCTTGGATAATTTTTGGTTGCTTTGGTAACGCTAATTCTCTATCTCAGGTTGCATAAATCCAGCCTGGGAGATACCCATGCCCCGTCTCGCCCCCCTGCTTGCCCTGCCCATACTGCTCGGCTGCGCCTCTGCCACGCAAACCTATGCGCCGGATGGCCGCACGGCCCATGCGGTGGATTGTGGGGGGCTTTGGCGCGATTGGGGGGCCTGCATGGAACGCGCCGGGCAGCTCTGCGGCGCCCGCGGCTATGACGTGCTGGCCCGCGACACGGACCGAAACCGCTCAGGCGGCTATCTGCGCTCTGGCTCCACCGCCGGGGGCAATTACATCAGCACCCATACCCGCAATATGTTGATCGCCTGCCGCGGCACGCAGCAGGCGCAGGCCAGTTAAACGTTAAACCTGAACAACATCACATCGCCATCGCGCACGATGTATTCCTTGCCTTCCACGCGCATCTTGCCGGCTTCCTTGGCACCCTGTTCACCATTCAGCGCCACGTAATCATCATAGCCAATCGTCTCAGCCGCGATAAAGCCGCGTTCAAAATCGCCATGGATCACGCCGGCGGCTTGCGGTCCCTTCATGCCCTTCAGGATCGTCCAGGCGCGTGCTTCCTTTGGCCCCACGGTGAAATAGGTAATCAGCCCGAGCAGCGCGTAACCTGCGCGGATCACGCGATCCAACCCGCTATCTTCCAGCCCAAGGGAAGACAGAAACTCGCCCCGATCCGCCTGCGCCATCTGGCTGATTTCCGCTTCAATGGCGGCCGAGACCACCACCGCCTGCGCGCCTTCTGCCTTGGCACGCTCAAACACACGCGCCGATTGAGAATTCCCCGTGGCCGCAGAAGCTTCTTCCACATTGCACACATAAAGCACGGGCTTTGTCGTCAACAATTGCAGCCGCTTCGCCGCTTCTTCCTCACCCGCCGGCACTGCGGTGCGCGCCGGGCGGCCCGCTTCCAGCGCGGCCTTGATCGGTTCAATCAAGGCCATTTGCGCCAGCGCTTCCTTATCGCCACCGCGCGCGCGCTTTACCAGGCCCTGGGCGCGTTTTTCCAGGCTATCCAAATCCGCCAGCATCAATTCGGTTTCCACCGTATCGGCATCTCGGATTGGATCAATGCTGCCTTCCACATGCGTCACATCGCCATCTTCAAAGCAGCGCAGCACATGCACAATCGCATCCACTTCGCGGATATTCGCCAGGAACTGATTGCCCAAGCCTTCACCCTTGGAAGCGCCACGGACCAAGCCCGCGATATCCACGAATTCCAAACTCGTCGGCACGGTTTTTTGCGATTTGCCGATGCGCGTCAGCGTGTCCAGCCGCGCGTCCGGCACTGCCACGCGCCCGACATTGGGTTCAATGGTGCAGAAGGGGTAATTCGCTGCCTGTGCGGCGGCGGTTTGCGTCAGTGCATTGAACAGCGTGGATTTGCCGACATTCGGCAGGCCCACAATACCGCAATTGAAACCCATCTCTATGCTCCCGGCGCGGCGGGCCAGGCGGCACGCAGCGCATTCCAGAATGTCTCGGCAACCACACCGGCGGCGATACGCGCGGCACCATCATCACTGATCGGCATCAGCGCCGCCGCGCGCAGCGCCGCCGAAATTTCTGGTAGCGCAATGGCCATTGGTGCCAGGGCCGTAGCGCTTGCTTGCGCGGCCCGCGCGGCATCGCCGATATGGCACCGCAATTGCCGCGCAATCAGCAGCAGCGCGGCAGCCATGGCGGCGGCGCGGCGCGCTTCGTCTCGCGGTAAATCGTCATCCGCCAGATCAAGCGTCGCGCGCAGCCCAGCTGCCGCCTGCGCCAGCGCATCCGCTTCGCGCACCAAAGCGGCAGACAGCAGCGCAGCGCCATTGGCGCGGTCTTCCGCGCTGGGGCCCATCATGTCCATGCTGAAGGCGTCTTCGGCTTCCATCACTTCTCCTGCGTCAGCAGCGCGATGCGTGTCATGAAGTCTTCTGTCTTCAGCGTGGCGAGCATGGGCGCGGCATCGGCCACCGCATCCAACAGCTTCTCAAGCCACGGCTGATCCTGCTTGGCAAAATTTCCCAGCACATGGCCCGTCACCGCATCCTTATGGCCGGGATGGCCAATGCCCATCCGCACGCGCCAGAAATCGGGCGATCCAAAAGCGCGGCGCATATCCTTCAAGCCATTATGCCCCGCAACCCCGCCGCCCAATTTCACCCGCAGCTTGCCAGGTGCCAGATCAAGCTCATCATGAAAAGCCACCACATTCGCTGGCGGGATTTTCAGAAAAGCGGCCGCCGGCTGCACGGAATCACCACTCGCGTTCATGTAGGTTTGCGGCTTCAGCGCCAGGATGCGCTGGCCGCCGATGGCGCCTTCCGCCACTTCGCCCTTGAAGCGCTTTCGCCAGGGCCCAAAGCCATGGCGCCGCGCAATCTCGTCCACCACCATGAAGCCAATGTTATGCCGCTGGCGCGCATGTTCGGGCCCTGGATTGCCAAGGCCGACCCAGAGCATCGGGGCGCTATCGCGGGATGTCATGACATCATGAACCCAAAAAGGGTCCGGGGGAGGCTTCCCCCGAACCCTTGATGTTCGGAAATGGGGGCGAAACCCCCACCCGCATTACTTCTTCTTCGCGGGCGCCTTGGCGGGCGCGGCGGCGCCAGCAGCAGGCGCCTTCTGCTTGGTCGCTTCCACCGGGCCAGGGGCCGCGGCAGGCGCGGTGTCATCAACCACGGTCGGCGCAGCGATGGACGCCACCATGAAATCGCGGCCCACGATCACTGGCTTGGTGCCGAATTGATCCTTCACCGCGGACCAACGCAGGCCCGCACCGATCTGCGCTTCGGCCAGATCAAGCTCAAACTTTTCCGGCACCGAGTCAGGGTCCGCCAGCACTTCGATTTCGCGGCGCACCACGTTCAGCACGCCACCCGCCTTGATCCCGGGGCAGGTATCTTCATGCAGGAAGGCCACCGGCACCTTCACGCGAATGCGTGACCCAGGCGCCAGGCGCTGAAAATCCACATGCAACGGACGATCCGTCACAGGATGGAATTGCACATCGCGCATCAGGCAGCGTTCCGTATCGCCGCCCTTCACCGCAACCTCATAAAGGTGCGATTGCCAGCCGGCCTTGTGCAATTCCTTCATCACATCGCGCGGGTCGAGTGCGATCAGGGTCGCCTCACGCTTTGCGCCATAGATGACAGCGGGGACATGCCCCTCACGCCGAGTTGCGCGTGCCGCCCCCTTACCGGCCCGCCCGCGCGCTTCGGCTTCGATCCGTACAGTTTGGACCATTGTCCGTGCTCCTTCGGGTTTTGATGGTGCCGCAAGGCGCACCCAGGCGCCAAACAGCAAGCGCCGGCCTCCAGGGGTGCCAGCGCTGCGGGGCTTCTAGGGGAAGGGGCGGCAGGGCGCAAGCCGCCCTTGTCTTAACCCAGCGAAGGCAAATGGCTCGGCGTAATTGACCAAACCCTGCCCGCTGCCGGCGGTTCGCACCATAGCGGCAGCGCATTGGGTGTGCGCACATTCGGCACATGCCCAAGCGCGAGGCGCAGCGCACGAAACAGCGCGCCATGCGCCACCACCAAAACAGGGCCTGGCTTGGCGGTGGCGCGGTTCACCGCCGCCACGGCGCGGTCATGCAGCACCTGAAAGCTTTCCGCACCTTCCGGCGTGAAGCTGCCTTCAATCCAGCTATCATACCAATCGCCCATGGGCCGGCCTTCTTCCACGCCAAAGCCCACCTCCATCAGCCCCGCATCGGTCGCAACCGGCAGCGCCAGCGCTTCCGCGACAATTTCCGCCGTATGCAACGCACGACTAAGCGGCGAGGCGATGATGGTCGCGATCCCGCGATCCACCAGCGCGAGCGCCGCGCGCCGCGCCTGGGAAATCCCGACCGCATTCAGCGGAATATCCGTATGCCCCTGGCTCAGCCCCTCAGCGTTCCAATCGGTTTCGCCGTGGCGGAGGAACCAGAAGGCGGTCGGGTTCAGGCTCACGCTAGGCCTTCCGCCTTCATGGTGCGCTGCACGGCGGGCCTGGCATTCATGCGCGCGTAATGCGCCGCGACATTGCCCGGCAGGGTCTTGTTCAGCCGCGCCGCCCACCAGAAGCTCACGTAGAACAGCGCACTATCCGCGAAGGAATAAGTGCCCGCGAGCCATTCCTTGCCTTCAAGCGCCTTGTCCATCACGCCAAGGCCCTTTTGGAAAATCTCCTCACCGCGCGCCTTCACCGCTTCATGATCCGCTTCCGTCGGCGCGAAATTCGCGGGGCGGAACATGCGCGAGAAACCCTGCATATGCATGGTGGCCACACAATAATCGGTCGCTTCCAAAGCGCGCGCCTGCGCGTCCGTGCCGGATGGCATCAGCCCAGCCGAGGGAAAGCGCGACGCCAGCCAAAAGGCAATCGCCGGATATTCCGTCAGCACGGAACCATCATCGCGCTGCAGCGCCGGCACCTTGGATTTCGGATTGACCGAGGTGAAGCCCGGCTGGAATTGCGCCCCTTCCCGCAGATTGACGGCCACCGCTTCATAAGGCGCGCCAATTTCTTCCAGCATCACATGGATGCCAATGGAACACGCCCCCGGCGCATAAAACAGCTTCATGATCGCAACCCTTTCAAAACGCGTTTTCAATTGAACAATGAGGAGACAGAGCTTTCCTCACTGATCCGCTTCATCGCTTCCGCGAGCAGCGGCGCAATCGTGAGCTGGCGGATATTACGCGAAACGCGCACGGCTTCCGTCGCCTGGATGCTATCCGTCACGGTCATCATCTCAACCGGTGCCGCGCCAATCCGCGCCACCGCGCCGCCCGAAAACACGCCATGCGTCACATAAACGCCAACCGAACGCGCGCCATTCTTCAACAGCGCCTCAGCCCCATTGCAGAGCGTGCCGCCGGAATCGACAATATCATCCACCAGCAGGCAATCACGCCCTTCCACTTCACCGATCACATTCATCACTTCGGAAACGCCGGCGCGCGGGCGGCGCTTGTCAATGATGGCAAGGTCCACGCCCAGCCGCGCCGCAATGGCGCGCGCGCGCACCACACCGCCCACATCGGGGGAGACAATCATCAATTCCCGCCCCGCATAGCGTTCCTGAATGTCACGCGAATAAAGCGGTGCCACGAAAAGATTATCCACCGGAATATCGAAAAACCCCTGAATCTGCGCCGCATGCAAATCCATGGTCAGCACGCGGTTCGCACCCGCCGCCGTGATCAGGTTCGCGACCAGCTTCGCGCTGATCGGCGTACGGGGGCCTGATTTCCGATCCTGCCTGGCATAGCCGAAATACGGGATCACGGCGGTTATGCGCCGCGCACTGCCGCGCTTCAGCGCATCCAGCGTGATCAGCAATTCCATCAGATTGTCATTGGCGGGGTAGGAAGTGGATTGGATGACGAAAACATCCTCACCACGCACATTTTCATGAATTTCGACAAAAACTTCCAAATCCGCAAAGCGCCGGACGGAAGCATTGGTGAGCGCGATACCGCAAGCGGCGGCTACAGCTTCGGCCAGGGGGCGGTTGCTGTTGCAGGCAACAATCTTCATGCCGGGGGGACTCCGCACGCAGGGGCAATGACTTGTGAGGGATGCCTAACTAGCAACGTGACGCTTTTGTGTAAATCGCACGCACCAGATTGCGCCGGATTACGCATCCTCCAGCTTTGCCGAAAGCTCCAGCCATTCCTCCTCCAACCCCGCCACTTCCTTGGCAATGGCGGCGCGGCGGGTATTGGCCCAGGCGATATCTTCGGCCTTGAAGCGGGCATAGGTATCGGCGTCGGCCAAGCGCTTTTCGATCAAGGCTCCCTCCTTCCCCAGTTTTTCCAGAGCGGCTTCTACCGTCTTCAAGCGCGCACGCAGGGGTTGCAGGGCTGCGCGGTTTTCCGCCCTTTCACGCCGCGCTTCGGCCCGCACCCCGCCTGGCTCACCCCGCGGCGCAGCACCGCGCGCGCGTTCGGCCAACAACGCCCGATATTCGTCCAAATCGCCATCAAAGCTGGTCACCGTGCCATCGGCCACCAACCACAACCGATCCGCCACGAGTTCCACCAAATGCGGATCATGCGTGATCAGCACCACTGCGCCTTCGAAATCCGCGAGCGCCTTCACCAGCGCATCACGCGCATCAATATCCAGATGGTTCGTCGGTTCATCCAGGATCAGCATTTGCGGCGCATCGCGTGTGGTGAGCGACAATAACAGCCGCGCCTTTTCCCCACCCGAAAGCTGCGCCACGCGTGTATCCGCCCTATCCGCATCCAGCCCGAAGCGCGCCAATTGCGCGCGGCAGGCGGTTTCAGTCGCCTTCGGCAGCGCCGCCTGCATATGGGAAAGCGGCGTGCCGTTGAGGTCCAATTCCTCGGCCTGGTGCTGCGCGAAATAACCAACGCGCAGGCGGTTATTGCGAAACACATCCCCGCCCGCCACATCAAGCCGCCCGGCCAACAGCTTCGCCAGCGTGGATTTGCCATTGCCATTGGCGCCCAGCAGCGCCACGCGATCTTCCTGATCCAGCCGGAGCGAGACATTCCGCAATACCGGCGGCCCGCCATAACCGACTGATGCACGGTTCAGCGACAGGATCGGCGGCGCCAAAGCCTCCGGCGCCGGGAAGGCAAAGCGCACGGGCGTGTCTTCCACCAGCGCTTCCACCGCCGGCATACGCTCCAGAGCTTTAAGCCGAGATTGCGCCTGGCGCGCCTTGGTCGCCTTGGCGCGAAAGCGATCCACAAAAGCCTGAATGCGCGCGCGTTCCGATATCAGCTTCGCATTCTGCGCCTGCTGCTGCGCCTGGCGTTCCGCCCGGATGCGCAAGAAATCCGCGAAATTCCCCGAATAGAGCGTGATGCCCCCGCGATCGAGATGCGCGATTGCATCCACGCAGCGTTCCAGCAACCCACGATCATGGCTGACGACAATCGCCGCCCCCGGAAACCGCGCGAGCCAACCTTCCAGCCAAAGCGTTGCCTCCAAATCCAGATGGTTTGTCGGTTCATCCAACAACAACAAATCCGGTTCCAGAAACAAGGCGCGCGCGAGTGCCACACGCATGCGCCACCCGCCCGAAAATTCCGCCAAGGGCCGCGCCTGCGCCGCAGCATCAAAACCAAGCCCGGAAAGCACCGCCGCCGCGCGCGCCGGCGCACTATCGGCGCGGATCGCAATCAGCCTTTCATGGATTTCCGCCACCCGCGCGGGATCAGCAGCTTGATCAGCTTCCGCCAATAGCGCCGCACGTTCAGTATCCGCAGCCAGTACCGCTTCCAGCAAGGAAGCCGCCCCCGCCGGCGCTTCCTGCGCCACATGGCCCATGCGCGCCCGTGCCGACAGCCTGATCTCTCCCCCATCCGGCTGCAATTCACCCACAATGGCGCGGAGCAAGGTGGATTTGCCGGCGCCATTGCGGCCAATCAGGCCAATTTTGCGCCCATCATCCACCTGCAGGGCAGCACTTTCCAATAAGGCGCGCCCGCCAAGGCGAATGGTGAGGTCTCGGATGGCCAGAACGGTCATGGGCGCGGGTTGTGGCTTAGAGGGTGCGATGCGTCAAAGGGGTGAGCGGGGGCGCTGCCCCCGGAGCCCCCGCCGGGGTAGCCGCTGGCGTCAGCCAGCGGCGCGCGCAGGGTTGGTGTGGCGGCTGCGCACCATACCAAGGCCCGCTGCCCCGGACCCCACCGAGATTTGGCTGATCCAGAATGGTTGCATAAATTTAATGCAATTCGTCTTGCGGTAGAAAATGAGCCTCGCTTAACCTTTCCGCAGCAAAATCACTGGGGGAATGTCCAATGCGGTCTTGGTCCTTGATGGCCCGTTGCACGGCGCTGGCCCTAGGCGCCTTTCTGATAACCGCCTGCGAAGGGCCGAATTGGCGAAAAGACAGCGCAGGCGGGCTGATACGGCTTGACGATTGGACGCCCATCGAAACTTCGCAACTCGCCGGTAATCTTGCAGCGGTTTTTTCAGACATGCCGCTCAAGGACGCCAAGCGAGCGCTGCGCAATAACGCGGTCGAGCATGATGTGGTGACCATCACAGACCGCGGTTGGGCCAATGCTCAACGGTCAATCGCGCCATATGGCCATTTTGGCGAACATACTTTCAGCCAATTGCGATCGCGTGAGGCATTTGAGGCCTGGGTGCGGGGCCGCTTCCCCCAAGCAAAGGACATTGAGTTTGTTGATGTCATTCCGGTTACGCATCCCACCCTTGCCACCCGCGGCTTCGCTGGCACGGTGATGGTGACCAATCAACAGGACCGGAAATTCCGCTGCGCTTTGGCGCATGCCGGCTATGGTGGCCCGAAGCTGTCTGAAACTTCGACCGACATATTCCGCATTGAGGAATTCAAATCCACGCTGCAAATCCGCTTCTGCACCGTTGGCGGGACGGCGACATCGCTAAATCAACGCATGCAGCGGGTATTGTTTTGAGATAACCAAGGAGGAGAAACCATGAAATCGTCAGTCTTTGTCCTACGCGGCGTATGCATTCTAGCACTCGCCGCGTTTGTGACCGCATGCGAAGGCCAGCGTACCGGACAGGATATTTCAGGCACAACCATAGTGCTTGAAGACTGGACCCCGATGGAGGCGTCGCAACTGCGTGGAAATCTTACTGAGGTATTCGCGGGCCTGCCGCTCAAGGATGCAAAATATTCTCTGCGCAACAATGGCCAAGTGCGACATGAGCAAGTCACCATCACAGATCGTGGTGTAGCCGTTAGCCAGGTTAGAGACGCAAGCAGACGCGGCGGTATGGGCACCGCCACCTTTGAGGCGCTCGGGTCTCGTCAACGTTTTGAGGAGTGGACACGCGCCCAGTTTCCCCAAGCAAAAAGCGTCCAAATTACTGAGGTCATTCCCGTCACTAATCCCCGGCAAGCAACGCGCGGTCATGTTGCTACCGTGATGGTCACCAACCAGCAGGATCGCAGCTATCGTTGCGCGCTATCCCGTTCAGGCTATGGCGGTGCGCGCCTTTCTGAAACCTCAACTGATCTCTTCAACCAGGGGGAGCTGCGATCCTATCTGACCGTGCGCCTTTGCGCGGCAAGCGCAACGGCGGCCTCGCTCAATGAGCGGTTGCAAAGAGTGGCTTTCTAAAGACTGTAGGCATTAGCCTAGGAATCTGATCAGACCCGGCGGGGTCCGGGGTAACAGGCTTTGGTTTGGCGCGCAGCCGCCATGTCCCGGCGGGGTCCGGGGTAACACTGTTACCCCGGCGGGGGCGCGGGGGCAGCGCCCCCGATCCACCCCCCCAATGCTCCTCCTTGACGCCCCACCCCCCAGCGCGTAAATGCGCGCGTCTCGCCGCAAGGCGCCGGCCCCCTTTGCCCAGGTGGCGGAATTGGTAGACGCGCAGGTTTCAGGTACCTGTGGCCGCAAGGCTGTGAAGGTTCGAGTCCTTTCCTGGGCACCAGTTTTTCTCTTTGTAAGGCGGCGCGACCTATGGGTTCCACCTTATTCTCCCATGCCGGCGTGACCATCCGGCTTCATCGGAACGACCTGCCGGATGGCCTGGATTTGGGCCGTGTGGTCGCGATTGATACGGAAACCATGGGGCTGAACCCGCATCGGGATAGGCTTTGCCTGGTGCAATTATCCTCGGGCGATGGGTCCGCGCATCTGGTGCAAATCAGCCCGGCTTCGCTTGGTGGGCGGGGTGCGGATGCGCCCAATTTGAAGAAGTTATTGGCTGACCCGGCCATCACCAAGCTTTTTCACTTCGCGCGGTTTGATGTTGCGGTGCTGTTTCATGCGCTGGGGGTCATCACCGCGCCGGTGGTTTGCACCAAAATCGCCGCCAAGCTGGTGCGGACTTTTACCGATAGGCATGGGCTCAAGGATTTGTGCCGGGAATTGCTGGGGGTGGAGATTTCCAAGCAGCAGCAAACCTCAGATTGGGGGGCGGCTGAACTCAGCCCCGAACAATTGGCTTATGCCGCTTCGGATGTGCTGCATCTCCATGCGCTTTGGGCCAAGCTTGAAGGCTTGTTGAAGCGCGAAGGCCGGTTGGATTTGGCGGAGGCGTGCTTCCGTTTCCTGCCGGCGCGCGGGCGGCTTGACCTGTTGGGTTATGAGGACCCGGATATCTTTCATCACTAAACGCCTCTGGCATTTTTTTTGCAGGGCGAGGCCCGGAATTTATTGACCCATCCGGTTCCGCGCCGCATAGAAGGTGGCGTGAATGACCTTGCCCACCACCCAGACCTTGCTGAAGGCCGCCGCGTATTGGCGCTTGAAGCGGATGCCTTGCGCGCGCTGTCCGATAGTCTCGATGCGCGCTTTGTGTGCGCGGTGGAATTGCTGGCGGGGGTGACAGGGCGCGTTGTGGTCTCCGGCATGGGGAAATCGGGCCATGTGGCGCGCAAGATTGCCGCGACCATGGCTTCCACCGGCACGCCCGCGCTTTTCGTGCACCCGGCCGAAGCATCCCATGGCGATTTGGGGATGATCCTGGCCGGGGATGCGGTGCTGGCGCTTTCCAATTCCGGGGAGACACCGGAATTGGCGGATTTGATCGCGCATTCCCGCCGCTTCAGCCTGCCGCTGATTGGCATTATCGGCCGGGCGGAAAGTACGCTCGCGCGCGCTGCGGATGTGGCGCTGGTCTTGCCTGCGGCGGCTGAGGCTTGCCCGATGGGCCTCGCGCCCACAACCTCCACCACCATGCAAATGGCGCTGGGCGATGCCTTGGCGGTGGCCTTGCTGACGCGGCGGGGTTTTACCGCGTCCGATTTTCGGGTGTTCCATCCGGGCGGGAAGCTCGGCGCACGGCTGTCGCGCGTGCGGGATCTGATGCATGGCGCGGCGGAATTGCCACTGGCGCCGCCGGATATGCCCATGGAAGCCGCGATTTTGGCGATGACCGCGCGGCGCTTTGGCTGCCTTGGCGTGGTTAGCGCAGATGGCGCGCTGGCCGGCGTGATCACGGATGGCGATTTGCGCCGCGCGCTGGAAGCCTCGGGCGGGGCTGGCTTGCTTGCGCGCCCAGCAGGTGAGGTGATGACGCGCAATCCAAGGGCCATCACCGGCGATGCGCTGGCGGCGGAAGCGCTTGGGCTGATGAACAAGCACGCCATCACCTCGCTTTTCGTGGTGGATGAGGCGCGCCGGCCAATCGGCATTTTGCATATTCATGATCTGCTGCGCGCAGGTGTGGCGTGAAGAACCGCGCGCCTGACGCCCCGGTAATTGCCGCCGTGCCGCGGGCGCCGCGGCGCATCACACCGCCCTCACGCGAACGCTGGTCACCTTCGGCGGCGCAAATGGCGCGCCGGCGGGCACTATTGACGCTGCTGAAATGGTTGGTGCCAGGCGCGGGGGTCGCGCTGCTGCTGATCATTGCCATCTGGCCGGAATTGGAAGGCGCAGAAGAACGCGCGCGGGTTTCCTTCCGCCGCGTTGCCGAAACCGCGCCCGAGGCGGTGCGCATTGTGGCACCCCGTTATCAGGGCGTGGATGAGCAGAACCGGCCCTATACCGTCACTGCGGCGGTTGCGATTCAGGGGCAGAACCAGGATCTGGTGGACCTGTCCGCGCCGCGCGCTGATTTGCTCATGACCGATGGTTGGGTGCTTTTGGAATCGCGCGAAGGCCGGCTGGACAAGGCGCGCAATCATCTTGATCTGCGCGGCGAAGTCACGCTGTGGCATGATGGCGGCAATCTGCTGGTGACCGAAGAAGCCTCGATTGAATTGAAGGAAGGTGCCGCTTCCGGCGATAAGCCCGTGGCCGCGCAGGGCCCCTTCGGTACGCTTATCAGCGAAGGTTTCCGCCTTTATGACAAGGGCGCGGTGGTGGTCTTCACCGGGCGCGCGCGCGCCATGCTGGAAGGCCGCCAATGATGCGCCGCTTCGCCTTGGCATTTTTTCTGTGCGCGGGCCTTGCCTCGGCGCAAATGGCTGATCTCAATCAGGGCGGGCCGATTGAAGTCACCGCGCGGGATGGGATTGAATGGCGCCAGAATGATCAGGTGGTGATCGCGCGCGGTGCGGCGCAGGCCGTGCGCGGGGGTGTCACCATTGATGCTGATCTGCTTCTGGCGCGCTATCGCCCACGTGGCGGCGCGCCGGTTGAGGCGCGCCCACCCAGCGAAGGCCCCGGCGGCGCGAGCGAAATTTGGCGTCTGGAAGCCGAAGGTTCTGTCGTGATCACCACGGCAACAGACCGTGCTGAGGGTGATCGCGCGATCTATGATCTCGATCAGGCGGTCATGGTCCTTACGGGCAATAATCTGCGCCTCACCTCGCCCGATAATGTGCTGACGGCGCGCGACACTGTGGAATATTGGCCGCAGCGGCGCATGGCGGTGGCGCGCGGCGATGCGGTGGTGGTGACAAAGGATGACAGGCGCGTGCGTGCCGATGTGCTGGTGGCCTATTTTCGTGAGGCACCGACAGAAGCCGCCGCAACACGCCCGCAGCCAACCCGCCCAGCGCCCGAGGCATCGCCTGGTTCGGGCAGTAATCTTGATCGGGTGGAAGCCTTTGGGCGCATTGAAATCCGCACCCCAACCGAAGTGGTGCGCGGGGATACCGGCATCTATACGCCGCCCAATAGTATTGCGCGCCTGCTTGGCAATGTGCGGATCGTGCGGGGTGACAATACGCTGACGGGGTGTGAGGCGATTGTGAATATGGATACGGGCATTTCGCGGCTTGTGGCATGCCCGAATGAAAGGGTGCGCGGCATCATCGTGCCAGGTGAGGGCCAGGGTCTTCCCGGGCCAGGGGCACCGACACGATGAGTGATAAGCCCCCCATCAAGCTGGTGCCAGGTTCCGGCGGGCTTCACGCCTCAGGGCTTGGCAAGCGCTACAAGAAGCGGCCTGTGGTGCGCAATGTTTCGCTCTCGCTCCAGCGCGGGGAGGCGGTGGGGCTGCTCGGCCCGAATGGCGCCGGCAAGACGACGACGTTTTACATGATTACTGGCCTCGTGCAGCCCGATGAAGGGCGCGTGATGATGGATGGGCATGATGTCACCATGCTGCCCATGTATCGCCGCGCGCGGCTTGGGCTTGGCTATCTGCCGCAGGAAGCAAGCATTTTTCGCGGTCTCACGGTGGAACAGAATATCCGCGCCGCTTTGGAAGTGGTGGAACCGGAAGCGGATCGTCGCGCCGCGATGCTGGATGAATTGCTGGCGGAATTCGGCATTGCGCATTTGCGCCGTGCCCCTGCGCTGGCGCTTTCAGGTGGCGAAAGGCGGCGCTGCGAAATCGCGCGCGCCCTTGCAACCCACCCATCCTATATCCTGTTGGATGAACCGCTGGCCGGCATTGATCCCATCGCGGTCGGCGAAATCCGCGATCTGGTCAAGCATTTGAAGGATCGCGGCATTGGCGTGCTGATCACCGACCATAATGTGCGCGAAACGCTGGAAATCATCGACCGCGCCTATATCCTGCATGATGGCAAGGTATTGATGGAAGGCAGCCCGCAGGAAATCGTGGCGAATGAGGATGTGCGCCGCGTCTATCTTGGCGAAAAATTCAGCCTATAGTCTGAAATTCATACGCATGGTCACCGCCTTCCTTTCCGCCCGGCCTAGTGAGCAGCGCTGATGGCAATCGGCCCGCGTCTTGATCTGAGGCAGTCGCAGCAGCTGGTGATGACGCCGCAGCTGCGCCAGGCGATCAAGCTGCTGCAATCTTCCAATATGGAAGTCTCTGCCTTTGTCGAGGAAGAGCTGGAACGCAACCCGCTACTGGAACGCGATGAACGCCCCATCGCCGGCCCGGATGCCGGGCGCAGTACTGATCCCTTGCCGGCTGCGCCTGAACCTGCCGATGCCGCCAGCGCGGCTGCTTCGGATGCGCTGCCGTCGGAAAACGCCGCGCCGCTCGATGCCGAATGGGACAATGTTTACGATAATGGCCTCCCGCCGATTGGTCGTGGTGGGCGCAGTGATTTTGAGGATGATCTTTCCGGCATAGACGCCATGGAAGCGCCGGAACGTTCCTTGCGCGATCATTTGGCGGAACAGATCAGGCTGAATTTCACGCAACCGCAGGAACGGCTGATTGCCGGTAATCTTTTGGCGCTGGTGGATCAGGCCGGCCGGCTGCACGCGCGCGCGCAAATGATAGCGGATGCGCTGGGCTGCGAAGAAGCACTGGTGGAACGTGTGCGGCTTGCCATGGCGCGCTTCGATCCCGTCGGTATGTTTTGCCATGATCTGGCCGAGTGTCTTGCGGTGCAGTTGCAGGATCGCAACCGCTATGATCCGGCCATGGCGGCGCTGCTCGCCAATCTGGAATTGCTTGCGAAGCGTGATCTTAAGGGTTTGCAGCAGATCTGCGGCGTTGATGCGGAAGACATGGCGGAAATGGTCGCGGAGTTGCGGCGGCTGGACCCCAAACCGGGCGCTTCCTTTGACGCACCGCCCGCGCCGACTTTGGTGCCGGATGTACTGATGCGTCGTGGACCCAATGATGATTGGATTGTGGAGCTCAATCTGGAAACCCTGCCGCGTGTCCTGGTCAATCGGGGTTTCTTTGCCTCGGCCAATGTGAGCGCACGCGGCAAGGATGACAAGAATTGGATCGCGGAGCGTTTCCAGACTGCGTCATGGTTGGTGAAATCCCTCGAACAACGCGCCAATACCATTCTGAAAGTGGCGGCGGAGATTGTCCGCCGGCAGGATGGTTTTTTCCGCCATGGGGTTGGGCATCTCCGGCCGCTGATCCTGCGCGATGTGGCGGATGAGGTTTCGCTGCATGAAAGCACCGTTTCCCGCGTGACATCGAACAAGGCCATCGCCACCCCGCGCGGGACATTTGAGCTTAAGTATTTCTTCACCACCGCCATTTCCGGCACCCGTGGCGGGGAAGCGCATAGCGCGGAAGCCGTACGTTACCGCATCAAGGCCATGGTGGATGCCGAAAGCCCGGATGACATCCTCTCTGACGATACGATTGTGGCCCGGTTACGCGAAGAAGGCGTGGACATTGCCCGGCGAACTGTGGCCAAATACCGAGACGCGCTGCGCATTCCATCATCCGTGCAGCGCAAACGGGAGAAGGCCGCCTCGGCCTGATCCGGACACAAGGGCGACCCGGGAGGAAGGGAAGGGTCGCGCGCCCGGTTGCCAAGGGGCGGCCCCTCCGCTTTGCAAAAGGGAGGGCATAGGCCCATGCATATTACAGTTGCCGGCAAACAGGTTGAAACCGGTGAAGCGCTGAAGACCCATGTGAGCGACGGGCTCGCGGCAATTACCGCCAAGTATTTTGATCATGCGCTTGAAGCCAATGTGACCTTCCACAAGCATCGAAGCCAATTCAGTTGTGACATCAACCTGAAAGCCGGGCGCGGCTTGATGATGCGCGCCGAAGGTGAGGGGGCGGACGCGCATCGCGCGTTTGAGGTTGCCGCCGAACATCTGGCGAAGCGCCTGCGCCGCTATCGCCGGCGCGTGAATGAACATGCGCGATCCTTCGCCGGTGAACGCGAAGCGGCAGCGGAGGCGGCGCCGCGCGGCCGGCGCTATGTGATCGAAGCACCAGCGGATGAGGAAGCGCCCGAACATGGCGACCACGGCGCCATCATTGCCGAACATCCCGCGCATATCGAAAAGCTAAGCGTGGGTGAGGCCGTGATGCGGCTTGATCTGGCGCAGGCGCAGGTGGTGATGTTCCGCAACAAGAAGGGCGGCGGGCTGAATGTTGTCTATCGCCGGGCCGATGGGAATATCGGCTGGATTGATCCGGGGGAGGGGTAGGCGCTTGGCCCTTGGTGTCCGCTATATCGTGACTTGAAGCGAGGTCTGGGCGGCGCACGTTAAAGGGCGCCCCGCCCAGTATGCTCAGGCGCTTTCGTAGAGCCGCGTCAGGCTGAATTCGCGGTGGCCAAGCAATTCGGCCGCGGTCAATTCGCCATCAGCGGTGCGGATGATGCAATCAAGCAAAGCCTCTCCGGCATCATCCATATTCATCTGCCGCTGCAAGAGCCCGGTCACATCCACATCAATATGTTCGGACATGGTGCGCTGCGTGCGTGGGTTCGCAGTCAGTTTGATCACCGGCAGGATCGGGTTGCCGATGACATTGCCTTGCCCGGTCGGGAAGGTATGCACGGCAAAACCTGATGCGGCGCAAAGGGTCACCATCTCCGCCGCGGCGGAGCTTGAATCCATGAACCAAAGCCCCGAATGGGTGGGTTCTTCCGCCTTGTCCAGCACGCCATCGACCAAACACTTCTTGCCGATCTTCTGGATATTGCCGAGTGCCTTTTCCTCGATGGTGGTGAGACCGCCTTCGATATTGCCCTTGGTGGGCTGGCTTTCGGAAAGATCGTTGGTCTTGTTCGCTTCCACCACGCGCTGGTAGCGGTCAAACATCGCCTGGAATTGCGCGCGGATTTCCGGCGTGCGGCAACGCGCCGCGACCAGATGCTCACCGCCCGTCAATTCGGTGGTTTCGCCAAACACGAGTGTATTGCCGTTTTCCCAGAGCTTGTCGAAGGAATTGCCGACGGTTGGGCAGGAGGCGAGGCCCGATGTGGTATCGCTTTCGCCGCATTTGGTGGAAACCCAAAGCTCCTGAATCGAAGCGCGGGATTTCTTCAAGCGTGACGCGTGCTTGACCATGCGATAGGCCGCGCGGGAGGCATTGGCGATGGTGTTGATATCGCCATTCTGCTCAATGGCGAAGCCTTCCACCGGCTTGCCGGATTTGGCGATGCCTTCAACAATGCGCCCGGTCCAGCCTGGTTCAATGCCAATCACGATGACGCCAGCGACATTTGGGTTGGTGCCGGTGCCGATCAGCGTGCGGAAATGCAAATCAAGATCGGCGCCGAATTGCAGGCGGCCATAGGCGTGCGGGATGGCCAGCGCGCCCTTGATATTGTTCGCCACCGCTTCGCAGGCAGCATTGGAAAGATCGTCAACCGGCAGGATGATCACGTGGTTGCGCACACCCATGCGGCCATTTTCGCGGCGCCAGCCTTCGAAGGAGGCGTTTTTCAGATTAATGCCCATGGCGCTTACCACCGCTTCGTCTTGACGTTATGGACATGCAGATGCTCGCCAGCGGAGATGTCCTTCACCGCCTTGCCGATATCAATGCCGTATTTGATGATGGTGTCGCCGGCCGAAATGGCGCGGATGGCAAGCTTATGGCCGATCGGGATATCCGACTTGGCGTTGAAGGTGATCATCTTATCCTGATCCATGATCCAGCCATTCAGCGCCTGGCCGGATTTGATCCCTTCGACAACCACGACGCCGACGGAATCGCCTTCGTCATGCACACAGAAATGCACGGTCATGCCGGCATATCCTCCCTTTTTCATGATGCTGCGGAAAGCTAGGGCGCAGCCCCTTCCGGGTCAATTGCCCGCCTGGGGGTTAGAGCGGCAGCGCGGTGGTTGATTTCACGCATTCCATCGCGAAGCGCGATGTCACCTTGCGCAGGCTGGAAACCCGCGCCGTAAGCTTGCGGTAGAAGATATCATAGGCTGGCATGTCGGAGACAACGACGCGCAGCAGATAATCCACATCGCCGCCAAGGCGCCAGCATTCGACGATTTCCGGCATCTCCGCCACGGTTTTCGCAAAGCTTTCGATCCAGGTGGCGGAATGATCGCCAGTTTCGATGGCGACAAAAACCGAAATGCCAAGACCGAGCTTTTCCGCATTCACCAAGGTGACGCGCCCAGTGATGATGCCGGTTTCCTCCATGCGGCGGATGCGCTTCCAGCATGGGGTTTGCGTCAGCCCGACCTCCTTCGCGATATCACCGAGCGAGAGCGAGGCATCTGCCTGGATCAGGCGGAGGATGGCAAGATCAGTGGCATCCAGATCATTGAGTTTCGACAAGGCGGGCTCCCGGGTGTGAAGGGGGCGTTATGCTTCGGGCATCAAAAGGCGGATCAGACCATCAAGCTGATCAAGGTCATTATAGCTGATGGTGACTTGGCCGCCCTTGCCGAAATGCTTGATGGCGACTTGCAGGCCAAGGCGTTCCAGCAATTGGCGCTCCAGCGCCAGCGTATCGGAATCCTTGGCATTGGTGCGCCGTGCTTCAGGGTTTTTCGGCTGCGCCGCCGCCATGGCTTCGGCCTGACGCACAGAAAGGCCACGCGTGAGGATTTGTGTGGCAAGCTTTTCCGGCTCCTCCGCCCCCAGCAGGGCACGGGCATGCCCGGCGCTAAGGCGGCCGGCGCGCAGATGCTCGCGAATGGCAGGCGGCAGGTTGAGCAGGCGGAGCGTATTGGCGATGTGGCTGCGCGATTTGCCGACCGCGCGCGCCAGGCTTTCCTGATTGAGGCCAAATTGATCGATTAGCCGCGCAAAGCCTTCCGCTTCTTCGATCGCGTTCAAGTCTTCGCGTTGAAGGTTTTCGACCAAGCCCGCCGCCATGGCCATGCGGTCATCAAAATCGCGAATGACAACGGGTACATCATGGAGTTTGGCGATCTGCGCCGCGCGCCAGCGGCGTTCGCCACCAATGATTTGGTAGCGCCCCGCAGCACCCGGCTTCGGTCGCACCAGCAGCGGCTGCAAAATACCGTGTTCGGTAATGGAGGCCGCGAGTTCCTGAAGCGCCTGCCGGTCGGGTTCCATACGTGGCTGAAAGGGACCTGGTTCGATCATGGCAATTGGCAGGCTACGCGGCGGGCCGGCCTGCGGTGCGCTTGCCGCCGGCGGCGCATCGCCCATAAGGGCCGAGAGACCCATGCCGAGCCTTGCGGGCTTTTTCATTGAGCCGTTTCCTTCGGATGCTTTTGGCGGCGGATCCATTCCTGTGCGAGCGCGACATAAGCCTCGGCACCCGCCGAGCGATGATCATAGACCAGGACAGGCAGGCCGTGCGATGGCGCTTCAGTGATGCGAATGTTGCGCGGTATCACTGTTTCATAGACCTTGTCGCCAAAAAAGGCGCGTACATCAGCCGCGACAAGTTCAGACAAATTGTTGCGCTTATCGAACATTGTCAGGATGATGCCGCCGAGTTTGAGGTTCGGGTTCAAGGTTTTGCTGACGCGTTCAATGGTGCGCGCGATTTGGGATACGCCTTCAAGCGCGAAGAATTCGCATTGCAGCGGGACCAGAACCTCATCCGCCGCGACCAGGGCATTCAGCGTGATCAGGCCGAGCGATGGCGGGCAATCAATGATGATCAGATCCGTGCCGGCCAGCGTATCTTGGGCGACTTCCAGGGCGTTCAGCAGGCGCCTTTCGCGCGCTTCCACATCTATCAATTCAATCTCAGCACCGGCCAAATCGGCATCGGCCGGGAGCAGGTCTAGCTGCGGGATGCGTGATGGCTTCACAAGTTCGGCCAGGGGCGCAGCACCCACCAGCAAAGCATAGCTGCCCTGGCCCCTTTCCTGGCGCGGCAGGCCAAGGCCGGTGGAGGCATTGCCCTGCGGATCAAGGTCTATCAGCAGAACCTTCCGTGTGGTGGCAAGCGCCGTGGCAAGGTTGATCGCTGTCGTGGTCTTACCGACCCCGCCTTTTTGGTTGGCGATGGCTATGATTTTCGGCCTGGCGGGGCTAGGGCTGGACACGTTGGATGTTGCTCAGGCGCAGGATGGTTGCTTCGGGGCTGGTGGCACTTGGAAAGCGCTTAAGGGTGAAGTGCCAGTCCTGGGCGGCTTCCGTCAACTCTTTCTCGGCAGTTTTGCCTTTAGGGAATAGCGCGATACCGCCTGGGGCCAGGAACTTGTCGGCATGAGGCAGCAGCGCCGTCAGCGGGGCGAGCGCACGGGCGGTGACAGCGGATAGGCTTGGGAGCTGAGCGTTCTCTGCGCGGCAGGCATGCACGCGGACCATGGGTAGCTTCAGCTGAGCACTTGCTTCGACAAGAAACGCAGCCTTGCGCTTGTCGGACTCAACCAAATGGATTTCGCGCTCGGGCTGCAGAATTGCCAAGACCAAGCCTGGCAAGCCAGCGCCAGAGCCAAGGTCAGCGATAGGCCCATGCTCAGGCAAAAGTGGCTGCAATTGCGCGCAATCAGCGATGTGGCGCTGATCGATTTCGGCGGCGGTTTCCCCCGAAATCAGATTGATCCGGGCATTCCAGCGCAGCAGCAGGTCACGAAAGGCTGCAAGCCGTTCAGTGGTTTCCGGGCGATGTTTCACGTGAAACGTTGAGCGTCGCGCCGCAGATGCACCGCAAGCGCCGCAAGGGCAGCGGGGGTGACACCCTGAACACGGCCGGCAGCGCCAAGGGTGGCGGGGCGCGCCGCCTTCAAGCGTTGGCGCATTTCGGCCGAAAGGCCATCAACAGCGTCAAAATCTAGCGACGCGGCGATTATCGCCTTTTCTTCCCGCTCCAGAAGGCGCCGCTCGGCCTCCTGGCGGCGCAGATAAGGGGCGTAGAGCGCTTCCGCCTCCAATTGTATGCGGATGGCAGGGGGAACTTCGCGCAACCAAGGGAAGGCTGCTTCCACCTTCCCTATCGCCACCCCTGGTAAGGCGAGTACCTCAAGCACTGACCGCCGTCGGCCATCCTGGTTCACGGCGATACCCAGAAGGGAAAGGGCAGCAGGTGTCGCGCCATCAACGGTGGCGCGCGCCAGGGCATCGTGAACTGTCGCGGCAAAGGCGCGATGCCGCGCAGCACGTTCTGCACCCACACAGCCCCAGGCTATGCCGCGCTCCGTAAGCCTGAGCCCCGCATTATCGGCCCGAAGCGAAAGGCGATGCTCCGCGCGTGCGGTCAACATACGATAGGGTTCGGAAATGCCCTGTAGCGTCAAATCATCCACCAGAACCCCGATATAGGCTTCACTTCGCGTGAAGCTTGCATCGGGAATGCCGCCTGAAGCGCGGCGGGCGGCATTGATCCCGGCCATCAGCCCTTGGGCGCCGGCTTCCTCATACCCCGTCGTGCCATTGATCTGCCCGGCCAGGAACAGACGCGGCACCTGGCGCAATTCAAGCATGGGAGTGAGGGCGCGTGGGTCGATATGATCATACTCAATGGCATAGCCTGGGCGTAGGATTCGGGCTCTGGTGAGCCCAGGGATAGAGGCCACCACCTGTTCCTGCACCGTTTCTGACAAGCTGGTGGAAATCCCGTTTGGATAGACTATCGGGTCATCAAGCCCTTCAGGTTCCAGGAAAATCTGATGCCTGTCGCGTTCGGCAAACCGCACCACCTTGTCTTCTATGGAAGGGCAATAGCGCGGCCCAACACCCTGAATACGGCCACCATAGACGGCACTTGATTGGAGATTTTCGCGAATGATGGCGTGAGTCTCAGCCGTCGTCGCCGTAATGCCGCAGGTCACCTGGCGGTTGGTGATGCGCTCGGTCATCCAGGAAAGTGGCTCGGGCGGATCATCCCCCGGCTGGGCTTCCAAAGCTGCCCAGTCAATGGTGCGACCATCCAGCCTAGGCGGCGTGCCGGTTTTGAGGCGGGCGAGCGGCAATCCCAAGCGCTCAAAAGCGAGCGCCAAGCCAAGCGCCGGTGCGTCTCCCACTCGGCCAGCTGGAAAGCGCTTTTCGCCGATATGGATTTCGCCGCGCAGAAATGTGCCGGTGGTGATGATCGCCGCCCCGCACCGGATACGCTGGCCATCAGCGGTGATGATCGCGGCAAGCGCACCTGCCTGGTCAAGCTCCAGCCCCTCCGCACCGCCAGCCATAATCGTGAGATTTGGCTGGGCGCGGAGCAGCGCCTGCACGGCTTCGCGATAAAGCCGGCGGTCCGCCTGGGCACGCGGCCCGCGCACAGCCGGACCCTTGGACAGATTGAGCATCTTGACGTGAATGGCTGCCGCATCCGCCGCGCGCGCCATAATACCATCCAGGGCGTCAATCTCGCGAACCAGATGCCCCTTCCCCACCCCGCCAATAGCCGGGTTGCAGGACATTTCGCCAATGGTTTCAATCTTGTGGGTAAGAAGCAGGGTGCGCGCGCCACAGCGCGCCGCAGCCGCCGCGGCCTCGCAGCCGGCATGGCCGCCACCCACTACCACCACATCAAAGCTCAAATCCGCGCTCGTCATGCGCCGCCTATATCAGCATTACTTCCCGATGCAGAAGTCCCGGAACACGATATCGAGAATTTCCTCGACACCGACCCGCCCTGTGAGGCGGCCAAGCGCGAATAACGCGGCGCGCAGCGCCTCTGCCGTCAGTTCAGGAAGAGCAGCGCCCTCCGCGTCTCTCAAGAGAGCCGCAGCCTCCATGAGGGCCGCACGATGTCGCGGACGGGTCAGCTGATTACCTTGTCCGGCCCCAGTCAGGCGGAGTGCCTCCTTGGCCAGGTGGTCGCGTAGGGCATCAAGCCCAGTACCTTCGCGCGCCGAGACGGCCATGGCTGGAAGCCGGCCGATCGTGGCTGGCCCAGACCCAAGGTCGCATTTATTGACCAGCACCAAACTACCCGGGCCTACCCAGCGCAGCGTTTCGGCATCAGGTGGCTGATCGGCAGCGAATACCGTGATTACAAGCTGCGCCTCCTGCGCGCGGCGCTCGGCGCGCTTGATCCCCTCGGCCTCAATCTCATCGCCCGCCTCTCTCAGCCCCGCCGTATCGGAAAGGGTCACCGGTACGCCGGCCAAATCAAGCCGTGCTTCCACAATATCCCGCGTCGTCCCCGCCCTGGCAGAGACGATGGCTGCCTCCCTGCCGACCAAGGCGTTGAGAAGCGATGATTTTCCTGCATTTGGCGCGCCGATAATGGCGAAGACCAAACCCTCACGCAGCAATTCGCCGCGCCGCGCATCTGCCAAATGCGCCTCGATTTCCGCCCGCAACTCGCCCGCCCCGGTGCGGGCCTTAGCGTCCAGATCAGTCGGCAAGCCATCCTCGGCGAATTCAATTGCGGCCTCCTGATGCGCCAACAACCGCGCCAAATGCTCGGCCCAGCCGCCGTAAAGCTTGGCCAAGCCCCCGCCGGCTTGATGCAGCGCCTGGCGCCGCTGCGCCGCAGTCTCGGCGGCAATCAGGTCGGCAATGCCCTCGGCAGCGGTCAGGTCCAATTTGCCGTGCAGAAACGCACGCCGGGTGAATTCGCCTGGCTCTGCCAGACGCAACCCCGCCGCCGCCAGCGCTTCCATCACCCCGGCGATCACGCTGCGTCCCCCATGCAAATGGAGCTCCGCCGCATCCTCGCCGGTATAGGAAGCCGGCCCCGGAAACCACAGCACCAAAGCATGATCCAAGGTCTCGCCGTCAGCCGCGCGCAGTCGCCGAAGGCTGGCCTGTCGGGGCTGTGGCAGACCTCCAGCTAAACGCCGCACGGCTTCAGCAGAACCTGGTCCTGATAGCCGGACCACAGCAACCGCACCGGCGGCCGCACCGCTTGCCAATGCGTAAATCGTATCGGCTGCGCTCACCTGCCGCCCCGTTTCACGTGAAACACTCGCTCGCCCTCAAGCCTTCGCGGGCGGGACATCGTGCTCGGTCAGGATCAGGCGAGCGACACGCCCCTTTTGTCGCAGATGTGTTTCCAAAACCTCATCAATATCGGATTTCGTTTCTATTTTGTACCAAATGCCTTCGGGGTATATCACCATGGTAGGCCCGAATTCGCAGCGGTCCAGACAGCCGGCCATGTTCACCCGCACCCCGGCCAGCCCAAGCTCCTTCGCGCGCGCCTTCATGTAGTCCCGCAAGCTTTCGCTACCGCGCGCGGCACAGGAACCGCGCTTATGGCCATCAGGGCGCCGATTGCAGCACACAAAGACATGCGCCTGGAAATAGAGCGGCGGATCCACCACCCCTCGCGCCTCGGCTTTTGTTTCACCCACTGGCTTTCCCCTCTCCTGCTTCGTCCAAGACGCCACCGCTTGACGCTGCGCAGCCATAATGCCACTTCGCCCCCGCGTCATGCCGCAACTTTCTCTCCTGACGAATTTTGGCGACCTCACCATCTCGGAAGAGGATGGCGCCATTGTCGCGCTTGATTGGGGTCGTGGGCGGGATCAGCAAGAAACCCCCCTGCTTCGCCGCGCTAGGGATCAATTGCAGGCGTATTTTGATGGCACGCGCCTGACCTTCGATTTGCCCTTGGCACCGCATGGCTCCGATTTTCAGAAACGCGTCTGGGCGGCGCTTTGTGCCATACCGCCAGGCGAAACCCGAAGCTATGCCGATATCGCCCGCGCCATTGGCTCAGCCCCCCGCGCTGTCGGTCAGGCCAATGGCGCCAACCCCATCCCCATCATTATTCCCTGCCATCGCGTTGTCGCCGCAGATGGGTCGCTTGGCGGCTATTCCGGTGGCGATGGACCGGCTACAAAGCAGCACCTTTTGAACCTTGAAAGCCGAGCCCTTCAACTCCCCCTCAACCTTCCGGCGCCCCGAAAGCGCCCTTGATGGATACCCCCATGAATCACGCTATCCGCATCCATGAAACCGGCGGTCCGGAGAAAATGGTTTGGGAAGAAGTCCCGCTTCCCTCCCCCAAGCCGGGCGAAGCCTTGGTGCGGCACAAGGCGGTCGGCCTGAATTACATCGATGTCTATTTCCGCACTGGCCTCTATAAGGCGCCCAGCATGCCGGCCATTATCGGCATGGAAGCATCAGGCATTGTGGAAGCCATTGGTGAAGGTGTGACGGAAGTGAAGGTGGGCGACCGAGTCGCTTACGCCACTGGCCCGATTGGCGCCTATACCCAAGCGCGCACCATCAAGGCCGATCGTCTGGTGAAAATGCCGGACGCGATCAGCTTCGAACAAGGGGCGGCGATGATGCTGCAAGGCATGACCGCCGCCTTCCTCATCAAAAAATGCTACCCTGCCAAGGCCGGCCAGACTGTTCTGATCCATGCCGCAGCCGGCGGTGTCGGCCTTATCCTCAGCCAATGGGCCAAGCATCTTGGTTGCACGGTTATTGGTGTGGTCAGTACGCCGGAGAAGGCCGCACTCGTGAAACAGCATGGCGTGGATCATGCATTGCTCACCGGTGATGACATTCCCGCCCGCGTGAAAGATATCACCAAGGGCGCGATGTTGCCGGTTGTTTATGACAGTGTCGGCAAGGACAGCTTCCTTACCTCGCTCGATTGCCTGGCGCCTTACGGGCTGATGATTTCCTACGGCAATGCGTCCGGCCCCGTTGCCATTCCTGACCTTGGCATTCTTGCCGCCAAGGGATCGCTCTATGTCACGCGCCCCACGCTCGCGACCTATACCGCGCAGCGCGAGGATCTTGTGGCGCGCGCCAATGATTTGTTTGAGGTTGTGGCATCAGGCGCTGTCAAGATTCGCGTCAACCAAAGCTACGCCCTGAAAGACGCTGCCTCTGCCCATATCGCGCTGGAAGCGCGCAAGACCACGGGCAGCACCGTTCTTATCCCGTAATGTTTAGCCTGGGCTTCAGACCCGCAGCTGAGGTCCATCGCTACCCGACATGCAACGCCGCCAGCTTATCCTGCGGGCGGACATAGTAGACATAGCGATAAGCCTCCCGCATGCCGAGGCTTCGCTGCGCCGCGCAGGACGCCTCATTACTGGAAGCGACCTGCGCCCATAACCATTCTGCCCCTTGGGCCATGGCCCAATGCGCCGCGGCACGCGTGATGCGCGACCCCAGGCCTAGACGACGCCTCTCCGGCACCACCGCCAGATCGAAAAACCCAGCAAGCTTTCCATCGCTGACCACAGAAATGCACGCTACTGGCCTCCCAGCCTCATGAAGAACGACCCAGGCTGCCGGGACCAGCATCATCTCAACGGCGCGTTCCTTCTCCGCGCGACGGGCTGGCACTTGATGCTCGGCCGTCGCCGTCACCGCCATCCAATCGGCATCAGGTGCTGATAAAAGACGTGACGCCTCGTCGGCACGTGCAATACCGGCAATCGGCGCCAGGAAAATGATGGTCTCGTCCCTGCTCACGTAACCCCTGCCAGCAAGCGAAGCCGCCAGCCCTGGTGGATCGAGAGGTGTTGAACGAAAGCGCGCCGGAAGCCCTTGCGCAGCGTAGCGTGCCTCTATGCGGTCTATGCGCGCCTCAAGGTCAGGATCAACACTGGCAAGAAGTGAGCTCGCGGCATTGGCGCGCCCGGTGCCACCCAGGAAACTCCGCACCACGAAACCCCCATCATAGGCTACGCGCTGCGCCGGTACTGCAGTCAGACAAGCACGTTCGAGTGCGATGACATCCGGGGCATTTTGAAAAGTCACGCTCAAACCTTGCCGATCACACCCGCGGCCGGATCCTCTGGCGCCGGGGCTGGCTTGGTCTCACGCCGCCTGGCATGCCAGGCTTCCATCAATTGCAACACTGTCGCAGCAGTTTCTTCAATGCTGCGGCGGGTCACATCAATCACGGGCCAGCCCTGAGCGGTGCAAAGCCGGCGCGCCGCGATGATTTCCGCCTTCACCGCCTCAGGGTCAATATATTCTGTCGTGTCATGTCGAACGCCCTGGCCGCCAATAATCTTCAGGCGGTGGCGCCGGATATCAATCAGGGCATTGGCCTCGATATAAAGCCCTACCACCGGACAGGGCGGATCATTCAGAATCTCGGGCAGTGTCGCCCCTGGCACAATTGGCACATTGGCCGCCTTGATGCCGCGATTGGCCAGATAAAAGCAGGTTGGTGTCTTGCTGCTGCGTGAAACCCCAACCAACACAACATCGGCGTTGCGAATGCCGACGGTCCCCTGGCCGTCATCATGCGACAGCACGTAATGCATTGCGTCAATGCGGCGGAAGTAATCCGCATCCATCACATGCTGTGCCGCGCGCTTTTCGCGGGCGCGGACGCCTGTCGCTTCCTGCAGTAGCGCCATCACCGGATCGAGTGGCGATAGGCAGGTTACGCCCATGCGCTGGCAGGCTTCTTCCAGCACATGCCGCAGGCTCGAATCCACAAGCGTATAGAGCACTGGCCCTGGTTCGTGCTGGATCCCCTCCAACACCCGGTCCAATTGCAGGCGTGATCGGATCAGGCTCCAGCGGTGATCCACCACATGATGATCATCAAACCGCGCCAGCGTGGCCCGGGCGATGGATTGCAGCGTTTCCCCGGTGGAATCCGACACCAGGTGCAGATTGATTTGCCTGTGAACCATGGCGGGAGAATTCCGTGAGTCGATGTGGATAACGGGGGTGGTTCTCGCCACTGATCCCGCCCTGGCGCATAATGAGGATGAAACACCCCCATCACGCAAGCCTGAATGCTTTTTCTGGCCCCTCCCCCACAACCGGCAAAAGCGCAAACTTCCACGACCACAGCAGCCATCAGGGCAAAAACCACCCGGGGAAAAATCTGTGGATGGAATTGGTAGCGCTTGCCTCCCCATGATCCACAGGCCCTACAATCACCCTCATCTTTCAGAATCTTAGATTCAATGCTTAGGTTTAGGGCATGGAAACGGAAAACGAGCCCAGCCGGGCCAAACCCTTTTTGCGCGTCTTGGCCGGAGAGGCCGTCTGGCCGCCCCCCGTATGGCTCATGCGGCAAGCCGGGCGGTATTTGCCTGAATATCGCGCCACGCGCGCCAAGGCAGGCGATTTCATCTCGCTTTGCACCACGCCCGATCTGGCGGCTGAGGTCACGCTGCAGCCCATCCAGCGCTATGGCATGGATGCTGCCATCCTGTTTTCCGATATACTGATGGTGCCCTGGGCCTTGGGGCAGGGCCTTCGCTTCGCCGAGGGCGAGGGGCCTTTGCTCGACCCCATCCGCTCCGCCGAGGGCATTAGCGCACTCAACCTCGATGGCGTGCTCGCGAAAGCCGCGCCGATTTTCGAAACGGTGCGCCTGACCCGTGCTGGCCTCAATCAGTATCACCCCAAAACCGCTCTGATCGGCTTTGCCGGTTCTCCCTTCACCGTCGCCTGCTACATGGTGGAAGGTCGTGGCAGCAAGGATTTTGCCGCCACGCGCGGCATGGCCTTCAGCGACCCTGCCAGCTTTGGCCGCCTGATCCGCATTCTGCAGGATGCCACCACCGAATATCTGGTGGCCCAAGTGGAAGCCGGCGCCGAAGCGCTGATGCTGTTCGATACCTGGGCAGGTTTGCTGCCGCCAAGCCAATTTCGCCGTTGGGTGATTGAGCCCTCAGCCGCCATTGCTCGTGCCGTCCGCAAGCGCTGCCCCACCACGCCCATTATCGGCTTCCCGCGCCTGGCCGGCCCGATGCTGCCGGATTATGCCAGCCGCGCCGCGGTGGATGCGGTGGCCATGGATACCAGCATGGACCCACGCTGGGCCGCCCAGGCGGTGCCCGCCACCATGCCGCTGCAAGGTAATCTCGATCCGCTGGCTCTGGTCGCCGGCGGGGCTGCTTTGGAAGCCGAGACACGCAGCATCCTCGCCGCTATGCGCGGCCGGCCTTTTATCTTCAATCTCGGTCACGGCATCATTCCGCCAACGCCGCCCGAGCATGTCGCGCAATTGATGCGTATTATCCGGAGCAGTTGAGGCGCCTCAGCTAGCTTCCTCTGCCGTGAAGGGTGGCTTGAGCCAGATCGCGTCCTTGATCTTGGCTTTGACGAAGGCTTCATGCGCCGCTAGCGCTTCGGCTGGTGGCGCTATCAGCAATGCGGCCCGCTCCACCCTCTCCACTTCCAGCGTCACCAAGCGCGGAGCGGATTTGGCCGCCAATTCCAGCCCTGGCTGTTTGCCGCCCATCATTTCCAGATAGACCTGCGCCAAAAGCTGACAGTCGAGAATGGCGTTGTGGTTGCCGCGCATGGAATTATCCACGCCAAGCCTGCGGCATAGCGCATCAAGATTATTCGGCATGCCCGGATAGCGCGTTTTCGCCATTACCAGGCTGTCAATCATGCGGCTGCGGTCCAGCACCGTCCGATTGCAGCGGAACAGCTCCGCATCCAGAAAGCCGAAATCGAAGGGCGCGTTATGGGCGATGATTTCGGAATCGCCCAAAAACGCAAGCAAGGCATCGGCGATGTCAGCAAATTTCGGCTTGCCGGCGACATCACCATTGGTGAAGCCATGAATGCGCGAAGCCTCGGCCGGGATATCGCGTTCCGGATCAATCAGGCTGTGAAACACCTCGCCCGTTGGCAGCAGATTCAACAATTCCACTGCCGCCACTTCAATCACGCGATCGCCCGTCAGCGGATCAAGTCCTGTGGTTTCGGTGTCCAGCACAATCTGGCGCATCAGCCCGCCCCCCTTAGCCGATGCATCAGGCGCCTGATCGCTGCCACCGCAAAATGCCGCGACAGCCCGCTATGGATCACCACATCCGCGCGCCGGCGCTTTTCCGCGTCCGGCATTTGCCGCGCGCGAATGGCTGCAAGCCTTTCCTGGGTCATACCAGGCCGACGCATGACGCGCGCGGCCTGTACGGCCGCCGGCGCGGAGACCACCACCACCTCATCTACCCGCTTTTCCCCACCGGTTTCCAGCAGAAGCGGAATATCCAGCACCACGATGGATTTCCCCGCCCGCCGCGCCGCCGCCAGAAAACGCTTTTCGGCATCACGTACCAAAGGGTGAACAATGCGTTCCAACTGCTTCAAGGCCGCAGGATTGCCGAGCACCGTCCGGCGCAAGGCTTCCCGATCTACCGCGCCGCCGCGCGTCGTGCCTGGGAAAGCGGCTTCAATCGGCCGCACAGCGCGCCCGCCCACCGCCTGCAATGCGTGCACCGCCTGATCAGCATCGAAAATCGGCACGCCATGCCTGCGGAAGGTCGCCGAGGCAGTGGATTTCCCCATGCCGATCCCGCCTGTCAGACCAATAATCTTCATGCGCCATCCTGCTTCGGGATATCGGCCGCCACCACATCGCGCAACGCCTGATCCACTTGGGGCGCGACGCCAAACCAAGCTTCAAAACCCGGCCGGGCCTGATGCAGCAACATGCCAAGCCCATCCACCGCGATCAGACCCCGCGCCCGCGCCGCTGCCAGAAGCCGGGTTTCGAGCGGCACATAGACAATATCCGCCACCACCGCGCTGGCCGGCAAAGGCGCCAAATCCAATTCCAGCCCCGGCTGACCCTGCATGCCGAGCGAGGTGGTATTCACCAGCAAAGCCGCGTCTTCCAGCGGTGCCCGATCCGCCACCTGGATTGCGCCCCCAAGGTCCCGCGCCAGGGCTTCGGCCTTGGCGGCAGTACGGTTCACCAGCGTCACGCGCGGCGCACCGGCATCGAGCAAAGCGGCCGCAATGGCCCGCGCGGCACCGCCCGCCCCCAACAGCACCGCAGGGCCAGCATCAGCGCGCCAGCGAGGCGCGGCTTCGCGAATGCTTTCCAGAAAGCCGAAGCCATCGGTATTGGACCCCTCAATCCGGCCATCGCGGAAAATCAGCGTATTCACCGCCCCGGCGCGGCGCGCGAAGGGCGCGACCTCATCGCAAATCTCAAAGGCCGCAAGCTTATGGGGAATGGTGACATTGGCGCCGCGAAAGCCGAGATCCACCAGCGCGCGCACCGCCGCACCAAAGCGATCCGGCGCCACCCCAAGCGGGATATAGGCGCCATCAATGCCATAGCGTTGCAGCCAGAACCCGTGCAGCCGTGGTGAGCGGGAATGGGTGACCGGATGGCCGAAAACCCCGGCGAGCCGGGCATGACCGGAAAGCAGCTTCATTACGTCAGAAAGCACTGCCGGCCCCCGCAACGCAAGGCTTTACCCACCAACCTGCCGCAGCCATTCCTGTAAATTGTAGTACATCGTCACCCGATTGATCCGCCCATCCTTCAGGGCAAAAAATGCCCCGGCGGGCAGGGTATAGCGCTGGCCGAGTGCCGGCGGCAGCCCGCTATCCTGCGCCAGATAGGCGCCATGCACCTGGAATTCAGCCGCGGCGCGGGCGCCATCCGCGCCGACCATGATCACGATATCGCGCAATTCTTCCCGGTAGCAGCGCGCCATCCGGTCCAGAAAAGCGGCGAAGGCTGGCTTGCCATGCTCGGCACCGCCCTGGTTGATGTCATGCACCACATCATCGGCCAGCAGTGCCAGCATGCCCGGCCAATCCCCGCGATTGAAGGCGGCCAGATAGGCGCTGATGATATCCTGCGTGGTGTTCATGCTGGCTTTCCTTGCCCGGTCTCGGTCCCCTGCCTATAGAGCATCCCGCACGAGCCTTACGCCAGAGCACAGAACCGCCATGACCGCCAAGCCTCCCAGTTTTCAGGACATCATCCTGCGCCTGCATCGCTTTTGGGCGGATCAGGGCTGCGTCATTCTGCAGCCCTATGACATGGAAGTGGGCGCGGGCACCTTTCACCCGGCTACCACCTTGCGCGCGCTGGGACCAAAGCCCTGGAAGGCCGCCTATGTGCAGCCATCGCGCCGCCCCGCGGATGGCCGCTATGGCGAAAACCCCAATCGGCTACAGCATTATTATCAATATCAGGTGATCCTGAAGCCATCCCCGGCAGACCCGCAAGCGCTGCTGATTGAAAGCTACCGCGCGCTCGGCATTGACCCCGCTTTGCACGACATCCGCTTTGTTGAGGATGATTGGGAAAGCCCGACGCTTGGCGCCTGGGGCCTGGGGTGGGAGGTGTGGTGCGATGGGATGGAGGTGACGCAATTCACCTATTTCCAGCAGGTCGGCGGCATTGCCTGCGACAAGCCAAGCGCTGAACTCACCTACGGCCTGGAGCGGCTGGCCATGTATATCCAGGGGGTCGAGAATGTTTACGACCTCGACTTCAACAATGACGGCGTGAAATACGGCGACGTTTTCCTACGGGCCGAACGCGAATATAGCGCGCATAATTTCGAAGCCGCCGACACAAGGATGCTGTTCCGCCATTTTGAGGATGCGGAAGCCGAATGCGCCGCGCTGCTGGAACGGAAGCTCGCCCTGCCGGCCTATGACCAATGCATCAAGGCATCGCATCGCTTCAATCTGCTGGATGCACGGGGTGCGATCAGCGTGACGGAACGCGCTGCCTATATCGGCCGGGTGCGCACACTGGCGAAAGGGTGTTGTGAGGCCTGGCTGGCCGGCGAGGCGGGCTGACCTTGCGCTTTCGGGGGTTTTCTACCATATCCGTTAGGGTTTCTACCAAAGGTGCGCTATGGGCCAGTTGAACATCAAGGATGCCGCCCTGATTGCCGAGGCAAAGGAGCTTGCCGCATTGCTCCGCACCACGGCGACTGGGGCGGTGCGCGCAGCGGTGCAGGAAAAGCTGGCAGCCACCAAGGAAGCTCGGGCGCGGAAGGTGGCGGCCATCATGGAAATTGGTGAGCGCGCTTCCAAGCTGGTGCCGCCAGGGACCACGAGCGATCATAGCGATCTATATGATGAGATGGGTCTGCCGCGATGATCCTTGATTCATCGGCTTTGGCAGCGATCCTGTTCAAGGAAGCCGATGCACAGCGCTTCGCTGATGCTATTGGGGAGGCAGATGAAGTCGCCATTTCGGCGCCGACCCTGGTTGAAATCACCATGGTAACAGAAGGCCGCGCGCGTCCGGGCATGGCTGAAAAGCTCGATGCGCTGATTGCGGCGGCGGGCGCGGAGATCGTGCCATTCACGGCGCAACACGCAGCCATTGCACGGGATGCCTGGCGCCGCTACGGCAAGGGGCGCCACAAGGCGGGCCTTAATCTGGGCGATTGTTTTGCTTATGCGCTGGCCAAGGAACGCGGTCAGGCTTTGCTGTTCAAGGGCGATGATTTCGCCGCAACCGATATAGAGCCGGCGATCAAAACCCATGGCTGAACTACTGCTTGAACTTTTTTGCGAGGAAATCCCGGCGCGGATGCAGGCGCGCGCGGCGGAAGATCTGACGCGCCTATTTGCCGATGCTTGCGCCGCCCTTTTGGAAGCGCCGCCGCGCGGGTTTTATGGCGCGCGCCGCATTGGGCTGACAGCGCAGTTGAAGCCAAGTGTGACCACCGAAGGCAAGGAAGAACGCGGCCCGCGCATTGGTGCGCCGGATCAGGCGATTGAAGGCTTCCTCAAAAAACACGGCGCGACGCGCGATGCGCTAAAGGAAGAAGGCCAATTCTGGGTGCTGTCCAAACCCGGCCGCACGCTGGAAGCGCACGCACTGGTGGCGGAAGCCATGCCCGCGCTGATCCGTACTTTCCCTTGGCCGAAATCCATGCGTTGGGGCGGTACATCTTCCATGGTTTGGGTGCGGCCCTTGAAGCGCATCTTGTGCGTGCTGGATGGCGCCGTGGTTCCCTTCACCCTGGCGCAAGGCGCGGATGATGGGCATGGCTTGGCGAGTGGCGATTTGACCGAGGGCCATCGCATCATGTCCCCCGGCGCGTTCAGCGTGCAGGACTTTGCTGAGTACAAGGCCGAACTTGCCGAGCGGCAGGTTGTGCTGGAAGCGGAAGACCGCGCGCGCATGATCCGTGATGGTATCACCGCACTCGCTGCCGCCGAAGGACTGGAAGTCGTGCCGGATGAAGCTTTAATCGCCGAAGTGGCGGGCTTGGTCGAATGGCCGGTGCCTTTGCTTGGGCGGATCGATGACGCCTTCATGGACTTGCCGCCCGAGGTGATGCGCACCACCATGCGCGTCAACCAGCGTTATTTCGCCCTGCGTAAGAAGGATGGCTCAGCGGCGCCGCGCTTTGCGCTGGTGGCGAATATCGCCGCCCCTGATGGCGGTGCCGCGATCATCGCCGGCAATGAACGAGTGCTGCGTGCGCGCTTGGCGGATGCGCGCTTCTTCTGGGATTTGGACCGCAAGCAAAAGCTGGAAAGCTTCCTGCCCAAGCTGGATAGCGTGGTGTTTCACGCGAAGCTTGGCACACAAGGCCAGCGTGTAGCACGGTTGGAAAACCTGGCAGGGCTGATTGCGGAAAAACTCGGTGCGGATGCGACGCTGGCACGGCGCGCTGCGCGCTTGGCCAAGGCCGATCTCGCTTCCGGGATGGTCGGTGAATTTCCCGAATTGCAGGGCGTGATGGGGCGGTATTACGCGCTGGGTCAGGGCGAGGATGCCCGCGTGGCGGAAGCCATCGCCGCGCATTACCGCCCCGCCGGCGCGGGGGATGCTGTGCCGACGGAACCTGTCGCGATCGCGGTGGCGCTCGCCGATAAGATTGACCAATTGGTTGGCTTCTTTGCTGTGGGTGAAAAGCCAACCGGCAGCGGTGATCCCTTCGCGTTGCGCCGGGCTGCTCTCGGCATCATTCGTATCATTCGAGAGAATGGGCTGCGCCTGCCGCTCGCTGATCTGATGGGCGAGGCTTTCTTTCTCTATCCACAAGCGACCAACGCTACCGCGACACCCGATTTTGGCTTGGAGATTGCCGAAGCGAAACGCGCGACCGGCTGGCAAGCACCCAGCAGTGCCACGCACCCCCCGATGGTCGCAGCCTTTGCGGCCGGTTTGCTCGACTTCCTCGCTGAACGCCTGCGCGTTCAACTCCGCGGCGAAGGCGCACGCCATGATGTGGTGGCCGCAGTTTTTGGCGCGACACCGGATGATGACCTCAACCGCTTGCTCGCCCGCGCCGATGCCGTGCGCGGCTTTGTCGAATCAGAAGCCGGCGCCAATCTTCTCGCCGCGCATCGCCGCGCGATCAACATCCTCCGCATTGAGGAAAAGCGCGACGGTCACGCCTTCGACACCGGCTATGAAGCCCATCTGCTGAAACTGCCGGAAGAAGCCGCCCTTGCCGCCGCCCTTGAAGAAGCCGGCACCCGCATCCGCCTGGATATTGAGGCCGAGGATTTTGAGCGCGCCATGGAAGCCATGGCCGGGCTCCGCGCCCCGGTGGATGCTTTTTTTGAAAAAGTGATCGTGAACGATCCCGCGCCGGAACTTCGCCGCAATCGTCTGCGACTGCTCGCCCATCTTCGTGCCGCCATGGATGCCGTGGCGGATTTCTCCAAGATTGAAGCCTGAGGAACCCCCCCATGACACAATGGGTCTATAGCTTCGGTGCCGGCCATAATGAGGGCCGCGCCGATATGCGGAATCTTCTGGGTGGCAAGGGCGCCAATTTGGCCGAAATGGCCTCGATTGGTTTGCCTGTACCGCCCGGCTTCACCATCACCACCGAAGTCTGCACCGCCTATTACGATAATGGGCAGAAATACCCGGATGATCTGGCGGCGCAGGTGCGCGCGGCGCTGGCGCGCGTGGAAGAAGCGGTGGGCAATCGCTTTGGCGATCATCACCGGCCCTTGCTGGTATCCGTACGCTCCGGCGCGCGGGTTTCCATGCCGGGCATGATGGATACGGTGCTGAACCTTGGCCTGAATGATCAAACCGTCGAAGGCCTGGTCACGGCTTCCGGTGATGCGCGCTTTGCCTGGGATTCCTATCGGCGCTTCATCCAGATGTATGGGTCCGTCGTACTCGATGTTGATCATCATCGCTTTGAGGAAATTATCGAGCATGTGAAGCTCGACACCGGGAAGAATGAAGATACGGAACTAACGGCTTCCGAATGGCATCGCGTGGTGGATGGCTATAAGGAAATGGTCGCGGAAGTGACCGGCAAACCCTTCCCGCAGGATCCTGAGACGCAGCTTTGGGGCGCGATTGGCGCTGTGTTTGGCAGTTGGATGAACCAGCGGGCGGTGACCTATCGCCGCCTGCATGACATCCCGGCCGAATGGGGCACAGCGGTCAATGTACAAGCCATGGTCTTCGGCAATATGGGTGAGGATTGCGCCACGGGTGTGTGTTTCACGCGTGATCCTTCCACGGGCGAGAATGTCTTCTACGGCGAATATCTGATCAATGCGCAGGGTGAGGATGTGGTGGCGGGCATTCGCACACCGCAACCCATGGCGAAGGAACGCTCAAAACCGACCGAACGCAGCATGGAAGATGCCATGCCGGCGGCCTATGCCGAATTGGTGCAGGTGCGCGCGACGCTTGAACGCCATTACCGTGACATGCAGGACATTGAGTTCACGGTACAGAGCAACAAGCTTTATATGTTGCAAACGCGCAATGGTAAGCGCACCGCCGCGGCGTCCTTGAAAATCGCCGTAGATATGGCGCGCGAAGGCTTGATTGATCACACGGAAGCCGTGCGGCGCGTGAACCCCGCAGCCCTTGATCAATTGCTGCACCCGACACTTGACCCCAAAGCGCCACGCAAGCTGTTGGCGAAGGGCCTGCCGGCTTCCCCCGGTGCAGCCTGCGGCATTGTGGTGTTTAGCGCGGATGAGGCTGAAGCGCGCGCACAAAAAGGCGAAAGTGTTATTCTGGTGCGGATTGAAACCTCGCCCGAAGACATTCACGGCATGCATGCGGCGCGCGGTGTGCTGACCACGCGCGGCGGCATGACGAGCCACGCGGCGGTGGTGGCGCGCGGCATGGGCCGGCCCTGTGTGGCGGGCTGCGGCGGTGTCACGGTGGATTACAACAACCAATACCTGAGCGCCGGCGGCGTACGCATTGAAGCAGGCCAAACCATCACGCTGGATGGTGCGACGGGCGAGGTGTTCATCGGCACCGTCGCCATGGTGGAACCGCAGCTTTCGGGCGATTTCGCCACGCTGATGGGTTGGGCGGATAAGGTGCGCCGCTTGCGTGTGCGCGCGAATGCGGAAACGCCGTTGGATGCCGAAACCGCGCGGCGCTTCGGCGCGGAGGGCATCGGGCTTTGCCGCACCGAACATATGTTCTTCGACCCTGAGCGGATTGGCGCCGTGCGCCAGATGATCATGGCGGAAACCGAACAGGGCCGCCGCGCTGCGCTGGCACGCTTGCTGCCCTTCCAGCGTAAGGATTTCCTTGATCTGTTCGAAATCATGGCCGGGCTACCGGTCACGATCCGCCTGCTCGATCCGCCCTTGCATGAATTCCTGCCGCATAGCGACTATGAAATCGCAGAAGTGGCGGCATCCCTCGGCACTGAGGTTGAGGCGATGCAAAGGCGCATGCAGGAATTGTCTGAAGCGAACCCGATGTTGGGCCATCGCGGCTGTCGCTTGGGGATTTCCTTCCCGGAAATCTATGAAATGCAGGCGCGCGCGATTTTCGAAGCGGCGGCTGAGATTGGCCGCAAGACGCATAAGGCACCGGTGCCGGAAATCATGATCCCGCTGGTGGCCACCAAGCGCGAATTGGAAATCACCCGCGCCATGGTGGATCGCGTCGCGCAGGAAGTTTTCGCCGAGGGCGGTTATCACGTGGTCTATAGCGTCGGCACCATGATCGAATTGCCGCGTGCCGCACTTACCGCAGATGCCATTGCCAGTGTGGCGGATTTCTTTTCCTTCGGCACGAATGACCTGACGCAAACCACCTTCGGCCTTTCGCGCGACGATGCCGGCAAGTTCCTGCCGCTTTACATTGAAAAGGGCATTTTCCCGAAGGACCCGTTCGTTTCCATTGACCCGGATGGTGTCGGCGCGCTGGTGCGGATTGCGGCTGAGAAAGGCCGCAGCGTGAAGCCGGATATCAAGCTTGGCATTTGTGGGGAGCATGGCGGCGATCCATCCTCCATCCATTTCTGTGAAAGTGTCGGCTTGGATTACGTTTCCTGTTCGCCCTATCGCGTGCCGGTGGCGCGGCTCGCGGCGGCGCAGGCGGCGCTGCAATCGGGCGGGGCTGATCGCACCGCGTAATGGCCACCGCGCCAACATCCGCGGGGCGGGACAAGCGCTGCGGGGTTTGCGGCCATGAAAGCCGCCAGCCCAGCTTTCGCCCGCCCGTGCCGGAACAGGCGCCTGACTTGGATTTGCGTCCCGGTGAGCCGGTGCGGTCCACCATGGCGCGCTGGCTGCAGGCCTGCCCGCATTGCGGCTATGCCGCCCCCGATATCAGCGAAGCGCATCCCGCAGCCGCGCAGGCCGTGGCGGCGGCACCCTATCGCGCGCTGATTGCCGATACGGCGCACCCTGTTTTGGCGCGGCGTTTTCTGGCCTGGGCGCATGTGCTGGAAGAAACCGGCGCCTTGCATGCGGCTGCCGAGGCAACTTTGCATGCGGCTTGGGTCGCGGATGACCTAAATCGCGAAGATCTGGCGCGGCAATGGCGGCGCGAAGCCGTGGCGCTGTGGCGGAGCGGCCCGGCTTTGGATGCCGAACAATCCGTGCGCGTGATTGATGCGCTGCGCCGTGCGGGGGATTTCGCGGAAGCGGAAGGGGCAGCGGAAGCGCTGGCGGCAAGTGACCCGCCCGAAGCTGTGGCGCAAGTCACGGCCCTGGAAGCGCGGCTGATCGCGGCAGAAGATGCGGGGCGACATAGCATAGCCTCGGCCCTCGCCCCGCCGGCGCGGCGGCCGCACGTGACGCATCAACCAAAAAAAAGGCCGCCCGAGGGGGGCGGCCTGAAATCCTGGCTGCGCAGGTTATTCAAGGGTTAGGCGGCACGGCCCGCAGGCAGGGCGCCATCATTGGCGGCTTGCAGGGCGAAGCCCGGTTCAAAAACGCGGCCAATATCGCCACGCACCAGGCCGATATCGGCAAGCTGCGTGTCCGAAAGCTGATCCAGCGCCTTGTAAGTGTCCCGCTTGGTCGGCCAGGTGGCGATGGCGGTCAGCACGGCGCCGATGCCGGCACCGATCATCTTGAAGGCCTTACGAAATGCCTGGGTGCGCGCGGCGGCGCGGGCGGCGGCGGCTTCGCGGTGAATAGCCTCAATCGTCGCGGCGCGGGCCGAGAGGCTGGTTTCGAGATTGGCGAAATGCGGGTTCATGTTTAGCTTTCCTTTGCGGAGGCGCCGGCCGATAGGGCAGGGACGCTGTCCGATAGGCGATGATATAGAGGCTTCTGGGGCACAGGTGATGCGCGAAGACAACAGCGGAGATATGCTTCAGGCGCATAAGTCGTCGGGAAGCCATGCAACAATTCAGAAATATTTGGTAAGGAAGCGGTCATGAACAGAGCTGAACGCTTGGGCGCCTTGCGCGCCGAACTCGCACGGATGGGGGTGCAGGGCTTCCTGATCCCTCGGGCGGATGAGCATCTCGGCGAATATGTGCCGCGTTCCGCCGAAAGGCTGGCCTGGCTGACGGGTTTCACCGGCAGCGCGGGGTTGGCGATTGTGCTGCCAAGGCAGGCGGCGGTGTTTTCCGATGGCCGCTATACGCTGCAAATCCGCAGCCAGATTGATGTAGCAATTTGGGAACCGCGCCACATCACGGAAGAACCGCCCGCCGAATGGCTGGCCGCCCATGCGGATGGCCTGGTGATTGGCTATGATCCCTGGCTGCATAGCGAACCGGCGCTGGAACGCCTGCGCCGCCCTGGTGTGACTTTTCGCGCGCTCCCCGCCAACCCGATTGACGCGATTTGGCCAGATCGGCCCCACGCGCCCGAAGCGCCGGCCCGCGCGCATCCGCTTACCTATGCCGGCAAGCCATCACCCGAAAAGCGCGCCGAAGCAGCCGCGGAATTGCGCGCGGCGGGCGATGATGCGGTGGTGCTGGCTGACGCGCATTCCATCGCCTGGTTGCTGAATATTCGCGGCGGCGATTTGGACCATACGCCATTGGCTCTTGGTTTCGCGTTGCTGTTTGCAGATGGGGCGGTGTCGCTGTTCATGGAACCGGCCAAGCTGGATCACGACACCCGCGCCTATCTCGGCAATGCGGTTGCCGTAGCACCACGCGATGCGATGCCTGCCGCGCTGCGCACGCTGAAAGGCAAACGCGTACGGATTGATCGCGAAGCGACACCCTCCTGGTTCACCGATTGGCTCCGTGACGCCGGCGCTGAAATTCGTGCGGGCGAAGACCCCTGCCGCATGCCGCGCGCCTGCAAAAATGCGGTAGAACAGCAAGGCGCGCGTACTGCGCATCGGCGTGATGCAGTGGCGATGGCCCGCTTCCTGAGTTGGTTTGCCGAAGAAGCACCGAAGGGGCGCTTGAATGAAATTTCCGCCGCCGCGCGCCTATTGGCGTTTCGGCGAGAGGTGCCGTTGTTCCAGGCGGAAAGCTTCCCGGCGATCAGTGGCGCGGGTGAAAACGGCGCCATTGTGCATTACCGTGCGACGGAAGCGAGCCATCGCGCCATCAACCCCAATGAATGCTATTTGATCGATTCAGGCGGGCAATATCTGGATGGCACCACGGATATTACGCGCACGCTTTGGACCGGGCCGGGTGCGCCACCGCAGCGTTTGCGTGAATGTGTCACACGCGTGCTGAAGGGGCATATTGCGCTGGCCACCTTGCGCTTTCCGGCTGGTGTCGCCGGACCGCATCTGGATGCGCTGGCGCGGCGCCCGTTATGGGATGCGGGCTTGGATTATGATCACGGCACGGGCCATGGCGTCGGTTCCTATCTTTCCGTGCATGAGGGCCCGGCAGCCTTCAGCCGTGCGGCGCGTGTGGTGCCTTTGGCCGAGGGTATGATTCTCTCGAATGAGCCTGGCTATTACGCCACGGGCGAATTCGGCATTCGTCTGGAAAACCTGCTGCTGGTACAAAAGGCCGAGATCACAGGCGCCGCAAAGCCATTCCTGGAGTTTGAGACCCTGACGCTGGCGCCATTTGATCGTGCCTTGATTGAACCGCCCTTGCTGACGGTGGCTGAGCGAGATTGGCTGAATGCCTATCACGCGCGCGTCGCGGCTGAGGTGGCGCCACACTTGGATGCGGAAACCGCCGCGTGGTTACGCGTGGCCTGTGCGCCGATTTAAGTGTGACTTCGTTTTGGGCGACTGATTCACCGCTTCGGTCATGCGACCTACGCGGATCAGGCGCCCGCCATTTCCAACCATTCGGCTTCGGTGAGCGTCTTCACGCCAAGCTCTGCTGCCTTGGCCGCTTTAGATCCGGTATCGGCGCCAACCACGACGAAATCGGTTTTTTTGGAAACCGATTTCGTCACCTTGGCGCCGAGGCGTTCGGCGAGTGCTTCCGCTTCATCGCGCGTCATTTTCTCAAGCGTGCCGGTGAAGACCATGGTCTTGCCAGCGAAGGCGCTATCGGCGGCGCTGGCTTCTTCCACCGGCAGCGGCGAGACTTCGCCGGCCAGATCATCAAGCGCGGCCAGATTGCGCGGCTCAGCGAAGAATTCGACAAGCTCTTCGGCAATCGCGGGGCCGATGCCCTGGATGGAGCCCAATTCCTCCCGCGCTTCGGAACCGATGATATGTGCGGCAATCATCGCCGTGCGCCAGGCTTCTAGGCTGTGATAATGCCGCGCCAGTAGCTTGGCATTCTGTTCGCCAATGCGGCGAATGCCGAGTGCGAAGATGAAACGCTCCAGCGCCACACTACGGCGCGCTTCAATCGCTTCCAGCAATTTGCTGATCTTGCGTTCGCCCCAGCCTTCAAAACCCGCCAAAGTTTCCCGCTTCTGGTGCAGGCGGAAGATATCAGCAGGGCTTTTGATCAGCCCTGCATCGAATAGGAATTGGATGTTTTCCTCACCCAGCCCTTCAATATCCATGGCGCGGCGGGAAACAAAATGCCTCAGGCGTTCGGTGGTTTGCGCGGGGCAAGTCAGGCCGCCGGTGCAGCGGCGCACCACATCTTCACCATCACGGATCGCATGGCTGCCGCAGGCGGGGCAGTTCAGCGGAAAGGCATAGGGTTGCGCATTGGCGGGGCGTTTTTCCAGTACCACGCCCAGGATTTGTGGAATGACATCGCCGGCGCGTTGCAGCATGACGGTATCGCCAATACGCACATCCTTGCGGGTTATTTCATCCTCATTATGCAAGGTCGCATGGCGCACCACGACGCCGCCAACATTGACCGGTTCCATCACCGCGCGCGGTGTTAGCGCACCGGTGCGACCCACCTGAATTTCGATATCGAGCAGCTTTGTCACCGCTTGTTCAGCAGGGAATTTCCACGCCACGGCCCAACGCGGCGCGCGCCCCACAAAACCAAGCCGGCGCTGCCAATCAATCCGGTCAAGCTTATAGACCACACCATCAATATCGTAGGGGAGTGCGGCGCGCCCCGCGCCGATTTCCGCCTGGAAGTGTTCGGCAGCGTCTTCGCTGTCCAACCGGCGCGATAGAGGGTTCACCGCAAAACCCCAGCGGCGCAGTTCATCAAGAAAATCGTGATGCGTTTCCGCCGGTGCTTCACTCGCTGCACCCATCGCATAGGCGAGCAATTTCAGCGGCCGCGTGGCCGTGATGCGCGCATCAAGCTGACGCACCGAACCAGCGGCGGCATTGCGCGGATTGGCGGGGATCACCACCGCGTCGCCCAATTTCTCGCCCGCAGCGCGGCGCGCTTCGCGGGCTTCGGCGGCGGCTTCCTGAGCAGCGCGGAAGCTGAGGAAATCCGCCTTTTCCATGAAAACCTCGCCACGGATTTCGATGCTGGCGGGGAAGGGTGGTTTCAGATGGCGTGGCAGAGATGGGATGGTCAGCAGATTGGCGGTGACATCTTCACCTTCCGCGCCATCGCCGCGCGTCGCACCTTTGATAAAAGCGCCGTTTTCATAAAGCAGGTTGATCGAAAGCCCATCAATCTTGGGTTCGCCCACAAAGGCCAGCGCTTCGCTCTCGGATAGTCCCAGAAAGCGGCGGATGCGCTTGCAGAAATCGCTGAATTCCTCGCGCGAAAACACGTTATCCAGGCTCAGCATCGGCTCGCCATGGCGGGATTTGGCGAAGCCTTCCGCAACAGGGGCGCCGACGCGGCGTGATGGGCTGTCGCTCCGGATCAGCTGGGGGAAGCGTGCTTCGATGGCGCGGTTGCGCGCGACCAGCGCGTCATATTCGGCGTCCGTGATCTCTGGCTGGTCCTTGGCGTGATAGAGCCGGTCATGCCGCGCGATGTCGCGCGCAAGCTCTGCCAGTTCAATCGCCGCATCAAGTTCCGAAAGATTTTGTATGGCAGGCGCTTTCATGCCGCGGCCCTTTTGCGAGGGCGGAAGAACAAAAAAAGGAGGGGGTGCGGGGGAGTTCGCTCCCCCGCCCTTTCTTCATAAATCACGCCTTATCCCCCAAAAGGCTCCGCGCCGCTGCCCGTGCCGCTTCGGTCACTTTCTCGCCGGCCAGCATGCGCGCCAATTCCTCATGCCGTTCAGCTTGATCGAGGATGTCAACGCGCGTTTCCGCGCGCTGTCCTTTCACTTGTTTTGCCACGCGGAAATGGCGTGTGCCGCGCGCCGCGACTTGCGGGCTATGCGTCACCACCAGCACTTGCACGCGATCCGCCACACGCGCCAGGCGCTCACCCACTGCAGCGGCGGTGGCACCACCAATGCCGCTATCCACTTCGTCAAAGATTAGCGTCGGCACGGGCGAACCACGCGCGAGTACGACCTTCAGGGCCAGCATCAACCGCGAAAGCTCGCCGCCTGAGGCGATTTTCGCAAGCGGTCCCGGCGTTTGTCCCGGGTTGGTCGCGACGAGGAAAGTGACGCGGTCCTGCCCATCCGCGCCCCAGGCGGACTCATCGCGCGCGGTGATGTCTATCACCAAACGTGCGCGATCCAGCTTCAGCGGCGGGAGTTCTTCCGCCAAGGCTTTTTCAAGTGCGCTGCCGGCTTTACGGCGCGCGGTGGAAAGCTTGCCAGCGGCGGTGATGTAGCTGCTGCGCGCCTTGGCCTCGGCGGCTTCAAGCGTTGCGACCTCGCCCGCGCCAGCATCAAGCGCTTCAAGGCGCGTGCGCAAACTGGCGAGCAAGGTGGCGAGTTCTGAGACAGGCACGCTGTGTTTGCGCGCCGCGGCGCGCAGCGCGAACAGGCGTTCTTCCACCTGTTCCAACCGGCGCGGATCGGGGCCGGTTTCGTTCATCAGCCGGGTTAGTAACCCCTCTGCCTCGCTCAGCGCATCCTGCGCGGCGGCAAGGGCTTGGAGGGCGGGCTGTGCCTCCTCATTCGGCGGCGGCAGGCGTTCCAGCGCGCGCGCGGCTTCCCGCAGCGCGCGGGCCGGCGATGCTGCGCGGCGATCACGCGGCGTGAGTTCCCCAAGCGCGGCGGCAATCGCCTCCGCCCGGCGTTCGCCCTGTTGCAGCTTTTGCCGTTCGGTGGCCAGCGCATCTTCCTCGCCTTCTTCCGGCGCAAGATCGGTCAATTCGCCCACGGCGTGGCGCAGCCATTCTTCTTCACGCTGCGCGCTGGCAATGGCTTCGCGCGCGGCAGCCAGGCGGCGCGTGGCATCGCGCCAGGCGGCCCAGGCGCTCGCGGTGGTGCTGCGTTCGCCGTCCAGCGCGCCGAAAGCATCCAGCAGCCCGGCATGGGTCGCGGGATCGGCAAGCCCCACCTGTTCATGCTGGCCCTGCACTTCCACCAGCATCGCGCCCAGGCGCTTCAGCAGCGCCACACTGACCGGCTGGTCATTGATGAAGGCGCGGGATTTGCCATCGGCTTGCAGCACGCGGCGCAGCACCAATTCATCCTCGGCACTGATGCCCTGGTCGCGCAAAATCTCAAAACACGGGTGATCATGCGCCGGCAGGAAAGCGGCGGCGACACTCGCTTGCGCCTGCCCCGCGCGCACCAGCCCCGCTTCCGCACGCTGACCGAGAGCGAGGCCAAGGCTATCCAGCAAAATGGATTTGCCCGCGCCGGTTTCACCGGTCAGTACCGCAAGCCCGGCATCAAAGCTCAGGTCAAGCTTTTCGATCAGCACCACATCGCGAATGGCCAGAGAGGCGAGCATCGGCGCGCCGCCCCGCTCTCAGAAAATTCGGTTCAGCATCCGGCTGACAAAGCCGGGACGCTCACCGCGTTGTTCGGCGCCGGCGGCAACCAGCAGCGCATAGCTATCGGCGTACCAATCGCTGCCGGGGTAATTATAGCCAAGCACGGCGGCGTTGCGGCGCGCTTCTTCCGTCAGGCCAAGGTTCAGGTAGATTTCCACCAGCCTGTGCAGCGCTTCGGGCACGTGGTTCGTGGTCTGGAAATCCTCCACCACGCGGCGATAGCGACCAATGGCGGCCTGATGCAGGCCCTGGCGCTGATAGAAGCGGCCCACAGTCATTTCCTTGCCGGCCAGATGGTCGCGGCCCAGGTCAATCTTCAGCCGTGCATCGCGCGCATAGGCGCTATCGGGGAAGCGGTTGATGACTTCCTGCAGCGCCGCGATGGCAATGGTGGTTTGGCGCTGGTCGCGCTGCGCATCGGTGATCTGTTCGTATTGCGATAGCGCGCGTAGGTAATAGGCATAGGCAATGTCGCGATGCGCGGGGTGAAGCTGAATGAAGCGATCCAAAGCGCCAATTGCTTCCGTGTAGCGATTGCGCAGATATTCCGTATAGGCCGCCATCAGCTTGGCGCTGGTGGACCAGGTGGAATAGGGGTGCTCACGCTCAATGGAATCGAAATACTCAACCGCCCGGGCATAGTTGCGCGCGCGCAGGTTTTGCATGCCAAGTGCATAAAGCTGCTGCGGTTCCTCATCCGCCGCATTGGCGGTGACGCGCCGCGTGAGCGAGGGGTCCGCGCCAGTGGTGTTCGTTGGGCCCGAACTGCCACAAGCTGCAAGGGTCAGAAGCAGAGCTATCGTAAGAAAGCGGCGCATTGGTCCCGGTTCAACAGAAAGACGCCGCTGATATAGGCCAGATTGGCCGCAGGTGAAATCGCCCCGCGGCAATTGACCGAAATCAGACGAGGGCCGGGGCCTTTTGCTTGGCCAGGGCCGCGCCCTGCCCGCGCATTGCCGCACCACCCACCCAGCGCCAGGCGGTTGGGTCAGCGAAAAGGGCGCGCAAAAGCTGGTTGTTCAGCCCATGGCCGGACCGGCTGCCAATGAAACGGGCGCGCAGCGGCGCGCCGGCCAAGGCAAGGTCCCCCACCACATCCAGCATCTTGTGGCGGATGAATTCATCCGCATGGCGCAGCCCGCCGGGGTTCAGAATGGTCATGCCGTCCACCACCACAGCATTGTCCAGGCTGCCGCCAAGGGCCAAGCCAGCTTCGTGCAGGCGCGCGACATCTTCCGAAAGGCCGAAAGTGCGGGAATTGGCCAGGGCGGCGCGGAAGGCTTCCGGCGAGAGGCGGAAATTCAAGGATTGATGGCCGATGGCGGTATTGGGGTAGTAAATTTCCAGCGCCGCATCGAAGGCCAATTCGGCATTGGGGTGCAATTCGGCGAAGGCACCGCGGCCATCTTCCACGCGAACCGGGCGCAGCACTTCGATGATCTGGCGCGGCGCGGCACTGGTGGCGATGCCGGCGCAATCAATCAGGAACAGGAAGGGCGCAGAGGAACCATCCAGAATGGGAATTTCCGGCCCGTCCACTTCAACGATGGCATCATCAATGCCAGCGCCGGCAAGGGCGGCCATGATGTGTTCAATGGTGCCGATGCGTGCCTGCGGCGCGGTGGGTGCGGCGATGGTGGTGCAAAGCCGCGTATCGGTCACGAAATCGAAACGGGCCGGGATATCCACGCCAAGATCGGTGCGGCGAAACTGGATGCCGGCACCAGCCGCGGCGGGATGCAGTGTCAGGGAAATGCGGCGGCCGGAATGCAGGCCAATACCCACGCAGCCGATCGGGGCCCTCAGGGTCTTGCGCCGAGCATGTTCCGCGGGAAGAAAACCGTCCATCACAACCTTCTTTTCCGGGCGGAGAACCGCGCGCAACGCGCTGCCCTGATCGGCCCAGGGTTTTTCTCCCATGCCGGGCTGACAAAAGCGATTCAAGCCTTGTTTCTGCATGTTTCATTTCAAGTATCTGATTTATATCAATTTGTGCGCCGCAAAAAGAGGCGAAATCAAGGCGGCTTTGCCCCGATCATTCCCGCCTTAGCACCTGATCCACCAGCCGATCTGCCCAGGGATTGCTGGAAAAACTCTCCCTGAGCGCGGCTTCGGAATAGGTGTCGCGCAGCCAATCCAGGAAGGGAATGGTGGGATTTTCGCCTTGAAAGGCAGCGAAGCTTTTGAAGAAGGCATCCAGAATGCCAGTGCGTGCCGCCGCGACATGGCCGTGGCGGAGAGAGAGTTGCGCCAGGGCTTCACTCACAGGGCGGCCTTGCAGCAATAACCAGATCCCGGCGGCGAGCCCGGTGCGATCGGCGCCGGATTTGCAGTGGATCAGCGCCGGTTCGTCCATATCCTGGAAAATTCCGGCCAAGCGCAGGATGCGGTCCTTATGCGGGGCGCCGCGGCTTTCGAAGGGTGCGTCTACATGCGTGAGGCCAAGCCGCGCCGCTTCGGCCCGGCTGAGCGCATCGGCGCCGCAATCGGTGCGATGGCCCCGCAGATTGATGATGGTGCGAATGCCATGATGCCGCGCTGCCTGGCGCATTTGCCAGGGCAGCGGGTGGTTGGATCGGTAAAGCCGCCCCGGCGCCACAACGCCCCAATTGCGCCACCCCAGGCGCAGAATGGCATGGTCAATGAAAAGCGCATTGCCCCAGGCGGCGGTGGGCGTCACGCGTCGCTATTCCAGCCGGGCGCCGGAAACCCGTACCGCTTCCTGCCACATGGGGCGTTCACGCTGGGCGCGGGCGATCATGTCTTCCGGGGTGGACCATACAGCCTCGGCCCCCACACGCAGGAAGCGGTCTTTAACCGCGGGATCGGCAACAATGCGGCGCAGCGCGCCATTCACGCGTTCAATGGCAATGCGTGGTGTGCCGGCGGGGAAGACAAAACCCTGCCAGGAGGAAACGACGAAATCCGGCAAACCGGCCTCTGCCATGGTGGGCACATCCGGCATGGTGGGCCAACGCGCGGCGGAGGTGACCGCAAGTGCCCGCATCCGCCCTTCCTGAATGACCGGCACATAGGAAGCAAGGTTGTCCAGGGCGGAGTCGAGATCGCCTGAGAGCATGGCGGGAATGATTTGCGCCGCGCCGCGGAAGGGCACATGGGTGCCTTCCACCTGCACGCGCCCGGCGAAAAGCGCGCCGGTCAAATGCCCGGTGGTGCCAACGCCAGGCGAGCCATAGGTAAAGCCGCCGCGCTTGGCGCGAACCCAAGCCTTGAAATCCGCCAGATTGCGCGAAGGGTTATGTTGGGAAGAAACCACGACAACATTGGGCAAATCCCAAGCGATCCCAACCGGCATCAGATCCCGTGCCGGGTCATAGGGCAGCCGGGCATAAAGGAAGTTGTTGATCACCAAATGCCCGACAGAAGCGATGCCCATGGTATAGCCATCTGGCGTGGCCTTGGCGGTGGCATCAATGCCGATATTCCCGCCCGCACCGGGGCGGTTTTCGATAATGAAATTCTGCCCCAGGATCGGCTGCATCAATTCGGCATAGATGCGCACCAGCACATCAGTGGACCCGCCCGGCGGCCAGGGCACAATGATGCGCACCGGGCGAACCGGCCATTCCCCCTGGGCGCGGGCGATGGAAGGCGTGGCGAGCAGGGCGGCAGCCAGCAAGGGGCGGCGATTGATCATGGGTTTCTCTCCGGCGCGTTTGATGGGGGCATATAGAGAGCCTGCCAGCGCCTTGCCAAGCGCGGCGCCTTCCCAGTTTCGGGTTGGACAGGTGCGGCGAATGCGTCAATAATCCTGTCCAAACGGGGATGCGGGCAATGCCGACACGGGGCAGCAGCAACATTGCGGAGGAAATGGCCGAGGCGCGCGCCTTGCCGGCCGGGCGCAATCTGCTCTTCCTGCGCGAAGAAGAGCTCCGCCTTGCGCAGGATTTGCTGTTTTTCGGCTATCGCGATTTTACGGCCGGCGCGGATGAAATTCTGGCCACCTTGGATATGGGGCGCGCGCATCATCGCGTGCTGCATTTCGTCGGGCGGCGGCCTGGGATCACGGTGGGCGAATTGCTGGGGATTCTCGGCATCACCAAGCAAAGCCTGGGGCGCGTGCTGCAACCGCTGATGAGCGATGGCTATGTGGTGCAAGCGCCGGGTGAGAGCGACCGGCGGCAAAGGCGCCTGACGCTGACGCAAAAGGGCTTGGCCTTGGAACGCCGCCTGTTTGAACGCCAGCGGGAAACCGTGATGCGCGCCTATCGTGAAGCGGGCCCTGCGGCGGTGGAAGGCTTTCGGCGCGTCATGCGCGGGCTGATGGGGGAAGAAGCGCAAGCCAGCCTAGCGCAGCTTGAACGGCCGGGGGCTGAGGGCAGCAGGCGATGAGCGGACAGGAAGATGCCGCGCATATTCTGGTGGTGGATGATGATGCGCGGTTGCGCGCGCTATTGCAGCGTTTTTTGACCGAGCAAGGCTTTCGCGTGAGTACCGCGGAAAATGCCGCAGCGGCGCGTGCGGCGCTCGCTGATATGGCGTTTGATCTGCTGGTGCTGGATGTGATGATGCCGGGCGAGACCGGGCTGGAATTGACCGCGGCGCTGCGCGCCGAGGGGCAGGAAGTGCCGATCCTGATGCTGACCGCGCGCGGTGCGCCGGATGATCGCATCGCGGGCTTGGAACAGGGCGTGGATGATTATCTGGCCAAGCCCTTTGATCCACGCGAATTGGCCTTGCGCATTCGCACCATTCTCCGCCGCGCCGCGCCGGCGCCTGCTGCGCCGCAAAGCCTGGCGCCGATGCAGATCGGCAATCGCTGGTTTGACATTGAACGCGCCGAGTTGCGCGGGCCGGAGGGCATTATTCGCCTGACCGGTGGCGAGGCTTCCTTGCTGCAAGCACTCGCGCGCCGTGCGGGCGAAATTCTGAGCCGTGAGGATATTGGCGAAGCGCTGGGCACGCCTGATGCCGGTGAACGCGCGATTGATGTGCAGGTGACCAGGCTACGCCGCAAGGTGGAACCTGATCCGCGTGAGCCGCGCTTCATTCAGACCATTCGCCATCGCGGCTATGTCTTGAGGCCGGGGCCGTGACTCCGCTGGACCGGGGCTTGCGCCGGCTGGTGCCGCGCGGGCTTTTGGGCCGGTCACTGCTGATCATTCTGGTGCCGCTGGTGATCCTGCAGGCGATTGCCTTGCAGCTTTTCTATGGCAGCCACTTGGATGTGATTTCGCGTCGTCTGGCAGCGGGTGTGGCCGGTGATGTTGCCATGGTGGTCGGCCTGCTGGAACGCGAAACGGAGGAGGATGATCGCAGTTGGATTTTTCGTGAGGCTTCCTGGCGGCTCAATCTTTCCTTGGCTTATGAGGCGAAGGCAAGCCTGGCCACGGTAGGTGCCCGTCCTGCCGTCATGCCCTTGCTGCCGCTTGAGGAGGATTTGGCCGCCGCGATGCAGGAACGTGTGCGCCTGCCCTTTGATGCGGATTGGCAAAGCGATCCGCGCAGCGTGATCATTCGCGTGCAAATGCCTGATGGTGTTTTGCATGTGGAAGTGGCGCGGAAGCGGCTTTTCAGCGGGACAATCTATCTTTTCGTGATCTGGTTGGTCGGGTCTTCGCTGCTGCTGTTTCTGGTGGCGGCGATTTTCATGCGCAATCAGGTGCGCGCGCTGCGCAAGATTTCGGCTGCTGCTGAGGCTTTTGGCATGGGGCGCACGGTGGGGCCGATGAAGCCTGAAGGTGCCGCTGAAGTGCGACAAGCCGCGACGGCCTTCAACCGTATGGAAGAACGCATCAGGCGCTTTGTGGATAGCCGGACTGAAATGCTGGCCGGCATCAGCCATGATTTGCGTACGCCGCTTACGCGGCTGCGGCTGGGGCTGGCCATGCTGCCGGAAGCCGCGCGCGAAGATGCGGCCGCCATGACGGAAGATGTCGAGGAAATGGATCGGCTGATTGGTGTCTATCTTGCTTTTGCCCGCGGTGAAGGGCTGGAACAGCCGGAGGAAACCGACCTTGCTGCCTTGCTTCGCGGTGTTGTCGCGCAACAGGCGCGCGGTGGTGCGGCAATACCTTTTGCAGGGCCGGAGACGCTTCTGATGGAACTCCGCGCCGGTGCGATGCGCCGTTGCTTTGGCAATCTGCTGCATAATGCCCGCAAACACGCCGCGCGTGTGACGGTGACGCTTACAAAACAGCCGCGCGGCCAGAATGGGATTTGGGCGGAGATTTCGATTGATGATGACGGGCCGGGCATTCCAGCGGCGTCGCGTGAGGATGCCTTCAAGCCCTTCACCAGCCTGTCGGATGGTGGCACCGGGCTTGGGCTTGCGATTGCGCGCGATATTGCGCGCGCGCATGGCGGCGATGTTTTCCTGGAAGACAGCCCTTTGGGTGGCTTGCGGGCGCGCATTCGTGTGCCGGGCTAGTGGTGCGCTTCATGCTGACCTATCCCCTGCCTAAAAAGCTCCCGCGCACCACGAGCCGTATATTTGGTGGGCTGAGTCACGCCGCTGTCGGGAACCAGTAGCGGCGATCGGACCGCGAGGGCTGGACCAAAACGCTTTCTTTGGGGATGGTTGCGGGAGCAATTTTGAAGGAAACGCGCCATGCATTTCACCAGTGGCGAATGGCGGATTGATGTGCTGATCCAGGGTTATCCCGGCAAATCCACCCAGCATGGTGGCCTGGGCTGGAGCACGGTTGCGCTGCTGCGCGGCCATGGGCGTATCGTGGTGCTGGATGGCGGCGGCTATGGCATGCGCAAGCCGCTGGTCGAAGCGCTGGGCAAGCAGGGCGTGAAGCTTTCCGATGTGACCGATCTGCTGGTCAGCCATTTGCATCATGATCATGTGGTGAATTGGCCAATGTTCCGCGATGCGCTGATTCATGTCGGCCGCAAGGAATTGGCCTGGGCGCTGGGCGTTGGCTGGGGGGAAACCGCCGTGCCGGAACATGCGGTGGAAGCGCTCAGCCGTTGGCCAACCATGCAATTGATGGATGACGGGCAGGAAGTGCTGCCGGGCATCACCGCGCATCTTTCACCCGGTCATACGCCCGGGCATTTGCTGTTCCTGATTGCGGGCGCGCCGCAGGCGGTGGTGCTGTTGCAGGATGCGGTGAAGAACCGCGTGGAACTCACCACACGCACGACAGACATGACTTATGACCCGGCAATCAGCCGCGCGACGATTGAAATGGTGTGGGAGATTTGTCGCACCCATCCGGGCTGTGTGTTGATCCCTGGGCATGACGTGCCGGTGATGGTGGAAAATGGCGTGCCGCGCGCATTATCCAGCCATAGCGCCGGCATACGTTCCTGGTTCGGCAAGGATTTGCAGGATACGACGATGTTTTCTCTCGTGCCACCTGCACCTTGAATATTGCACCACCTGAAAGGACAAGATGATGGATCAACAGGAAGCCCATGATGCGCTGCGCGCCGAAGGCCGCGCGGTGATGTGGGAAGTGCTCGGCAAGGCGTATATGGAAAAGCGCGATGCCGGCACCAATCCCTTCAATGCCGCGGTGCGCCGCCTGTCGGAAGAATTCGCCTATGCCACGCTATGGCAAAGGCCGGGGCTTGATCGGCGCGAACGCAGCCTGATCACGCTTGCCATGATCTGCGCGCTCAATCGCCCGCATGAGCTCCGCATTCATCTGGTGGCGGCGCTGAATAATGGCTGCACGGCTGAGGAGATTTCGGAGATTTTCACCCATTCTGTGGCCTATTGCGGCTTTCCCGCCGCGATTGATGCGCTGCGCGTGGCCGAGGAAGTGCTGAAGGAACAGGGCAAGCTGTAGCGGCGCTGCATATGGGACTACTGCCGCCTGATGCTTCCGGGAAAAATACGGGCAAGCCGATGATAAGGCTTGCCCTGCGGCGCGGCTCCCCATAGTTTGCGCGCGTTCGGGGCGTGGCGCAGCCTGGCTAGCGCGCCTGTTTTGGGTACAGGAGGTCGGAGGTTCGAATCCTCTCGCCCCGACCAGGGTTTTGGAAACCCCCGATAACGCTGATTGTCGGCAGTTTCACAAAATCCCGATACTCGCGCTGCAGTGCCGCGCAAGGGTCTGTCGTGGCAGCCCGGCGTCTGATCTGCGGAGGCGGCAGGCCGGAGCAGAGAATCAGCCGTTCCAACTACTTTCGTGGCCCTCCGGGGGATTTTTGCCCGCAAGCCGATTTTTGATTGTCGAGGGACCGCAAAATCGCGGAACTCGCGCGGCAGTGCCGCGCGAGGGTTCAACTTCGCGGCCTTCGGCCGCGTCCCTCCGGGGGATTTTTCGCCCGTTTACGGGCGAAAAATGGGCCCGGCAGGACTCGAACCTGCAACCAAACCGTTATGAGCGGTCCGCTCTGACCATTGAGCTACAGGCCCATCAACACCCTGATAGCCCCCAGACCGGCCGGAAATCAAACCCGTTTGGCTTCCCCGGCCAGCCGCGCCAGCACGCGCAGCAAATCCCGCGCCTGCTTCACCCGCTCTGGCAGGTCCATATCGCGAATCAGCGCCAGCTTGGCATCGGGGCGGAGCTTCACCGCCCCCTTCTGGCCCTGGATCCAGGTGATCAAGCCGCCCGGATTGGCGAAATTCTGCCCCCGGAAGCTCAACACCAGCCCCTTTGGCCCCGCATCCAGCTTTTCCACCCCGGCCTGCCGACAGAGCCGCTTGATCGCGACCACTTGCAGCAGGTTTTCAACCTCAGCCGGCAGCGGGCCGAAGCGGTCAGCGAGTTCCGCCGCCATGGCGTCATTCTCGCCATCCGTCGCAAGGCCACCGATACGCCGATAAAGCCCAAGGCGCACCGGCAGATCGGTCACGTAATTTTCTGGGATCAGCACCGGCAGGCCAAGATTGATCTGCGGCGTCCATTCCCGCTCACTCTCCTGCCCCTCAGCGCCGGCTTTGATATCCGCCACGGCTTCTTCCAGCATTTGCTGATAAAGTTCGATCCCCACTTCGCGGATTTGGCCCGATTGTTCCTCACCCAGAAGGTTACCGGCGCCGCGAATATCCAGATCGTGTGACGCGAGCGTGAAGCCAGCGCCGAGGTTATCCAGCGTTTGCATCACTTCCAGCCGCTTTTCCGCCGCCGCCGAAAGCCGATGCGCTTCCGGCCAGGTCAGATACGCATAGCCGCGCAGCTTGCCGCGGCCAACGCGCCCGCGCAGCTGATAAAGCTGCGCCAGGCCGAACATATCCGCGCGATGGATGATCAGCGTATTCACCGCCGGCATATCCAGACCGCTTTCAACAATATTGGTGGACAGCAAAATATCATGCTTGCCATCGCCGAATTCGGTCATGACGCGTTCAAGTTCGGTTGGTGTCATGCGGCCATGCGCCTGGATCATGCGCGCTTCCGGCACAATTTGCGCGAGCCTTTCCGCGAGCTTCGCCATATCCTCGATGCGCGGCACCACGCAGAAAATCTGCCCGCCTCGGAAACGTTCGCGCTGAATGGCTTCGCGCAATACCACCGGATCCCAGGGCATGATGAAGGTGCGCACCGCCAGCCGATCCACCGGCGGGGTAGCAATCACGCTCATTTCGCGCACACCGGTCAGCGCCAATTGCAGCGTACGCGGGATGGGGGTAGCGGTCAGTGTCAGCACATGCACATCAGCTTTCAGCGCCTTCAGCGCTTCCTTGTGGCGCACGCCGAAATGCTGTTCCTCATCCACCACCAGCAGGCCAAGATCGGCAAATTCAGTGCCCTTGGCCAAAAGCGCATGGGTGCCGATGACGATATTGATATCGCCGCGCTTCATCCCTTCCCGCACTTCCGCCGCATCCTTGGCCGTCACGAGGCGTGAGAGTTGCGCGATGCGCAGCGGGAAGCCTTCAAAGCGCTTCAGGAACACGCGATGATGCTGCCGCGCGAGCAACGTGGTCGGCACCACCACCGCCACCTGCGCGCCGGACATCGCCACCACAAAGGCAGCACGCAGCGCGATTTCCGTCTTGCCGAAGCCGACATCGCCGCAAATCAGGCGGTCCATCGGCCGACCGGCGGAAAGGTCTTCCAGCACATCGGCAATGGCACGGGATTGATCTTCGGTCTCCGCAAAGGGGAAGCGAGCACAAAACTCATCCCACATCCCTTCAGGCGGGGTGGCCAAAGTGCCATCCTTCATGCGCCGCATGGCCGCGGTGCGGATCAGCTCCGCCGCCATGTCGCGAATGCGTGACTTCGCCTTGGCCTTGCGATTCTGCCAGGAAACCCCGCCGAGCTTATCCAGCGCAACGCCCGTGCCTTCCGACCCAAAGCGGGAGAGGATTTCGATATTCTCAACAGGGACAAAAAGCCTGTCCCCACCATCATAAATCAGCTTCAGGCAATCATGCGGCGCGCCGGATACTTCAATCGTAACAAGGCCCTCATAGCGGCCAATGCCGTGATCCTGATGCACCACCAGATCGCCCTCGGCGATTTCAGTGGCGTCCGCGATGAATTGATCAGCGCGACGGCGGCGGCGCGGCGGGCGGGCAATGCGTTCACCGAGCAAATCCTGCTCGGCCGTCACAGCGATGCCTTCCGCGATAAAGCCGCGTTCAATCCCCATGACCACCAAGGCAACGACATCAGGCGGCAAAGCGCGCGCGGCTTTCCAATCCTCAGCCGCTTCCGCACGCACGCCATTTTCGCGCAGCAGATTGCCAAGCCTTTCACGAGACCCGCGTGACCAGGCCGCCAGCACAGGTCGGCGCTTGGCCTTGGCTTCGCCCTGCACCATGGCGGCGTAGGCGGCGAAAACATTCTCGCCGGCGCTGCGTGCTTCGGCGAAAAGCGGGCCGGGGCGCCCGCCCGCGGCAATGCCATCCGGCACGGCAAAGGGTGAAAAGCGCAGCACGCGGCAATCGGCCAGCATCGCTGCCCAGCCGGCGTCATCCAGATAAAGTGTTGCCGGCGGCGCGGGGCGATAGGGCACATCGCCTTCGCCAATGCGGGAGGGCACGCGGCGGGCTTCGTAATGATCCGTGATCATTTCAAGCCGCGCCTTCAGCACTTCCTCGGCCTGGTGGTCGAAGCTGATTTCGGCGCCGGGCATATATTCCAGCAGCGGCACCATGTTTTCGTGAAACAGGCCTGCCCAATGTTCCATGCCGGGATAGCGCCGCCCGGCGCTGATCGCGCCATAAAGCGGATCATCTGCTGCCGCCGCGCCGAACAATTCTCGGTAACCGCCGCGAAAGCGTGCGCGCGATGCCTCATCCAAAAACACCTCGCCCACCGGGCGGAGCGAAAGTGCGGGCACAACCTTGCCGCTGCGCTGGGATGCCGTATCAAAACGGCGCATATCCTCAATTTCGTCGCCAAAAAGATCGAGGCGTATGGGTTCCGGCTCACCCGCCGGGAAAAGATCAATAATGCCGCCGCGCACGGCATATTCGCCATGTTCCATCACCGTGCCGGTGCGGTGATAGCCATTGGCTTCCAGAAACGCGGTCAGTTTTTCCGGCTGCGCGCGCCCACCCTTGGCAAGCGACAAGGTGGCCCCTTCAAACACGGCAGGCGGCGGCACTTTCTGCACCAGCGCATTGACGGTGGTGAGCAAGACGCGCGGGCGCTTCGGCGGTTCCAGCAAGCGCGTCAGCGTCGCCACACGTTCAGCGATGATTTCAGGATTGGGCGATACGCGATCATAAGGCAGGCAATCCCAAGCGGGGAAACGCAGCACTTCGATTTCGGGGGCGAAAAAGCCCAAAGCCTCTGCCATGCGGGCCATGCGCGCATCATCGCGGCAGACATGGGCGATGGGGGCTTCAATCTCTGCCCGACGGCGCGCCACCAGAAGGGCATCAAAACCCTCAGGCGCGCCATGGATGGTGACGGGCTTCATGCCCCGCTACCGGCTTCGGCCATGATCCGGCGCAATAGCGGGTGGTCATGTTCGGGTGGAATCGGGCGGCGACCGGAAAGCCAATCGGCCAAATCCACATCCCAGAGTTCCAAAATCTCCTCGAGCGCCGCGACATCGGCATCTGAAAGGCTCGCGATATGGCGCGCGACAAAGCCGCCGATCAGGATATCGGTTTCCTTGGTGCCGCGGTGTTGGGCGCGAAAGACAAGCCGGCGGCGCCGGGCATCAAGTTCTGTTGGGTCTGGCATATCGCTCTAGTCTCAAGGCGCTGGCATATAGAGGCGGATGGGAATCCTGTCAGCCCGCCCCGAACCGACCGATGCCGCCGAGGACCCCCTCGCGCGGCTATTGGCGCCGATTGAAAGCCTGCCCGGGCTGCGCAAGCCAGAATTGCTGGCGCGCGCGGCGGGCGGGGGGCGGGTGCTCGATCTGCTGCTGCATTTGCCGGAACGCGTGCAGCATCGCCCGGTGCTGCGCGGGCTGGCTGGGGCAGTAGAAGGGCAGGAAGTGACGCTGGAACTGCGCATCACCGGCGCCCCGGCACGCGGTGGGCGCGGGCCCTGGACGGTGCCGGCGATGTGTGGGGCTGATCCGGTGGCGCTGATTTCCTTCTCTCGCGCCACCTGGGCGGGCACGGCGCTGGGCCGCGCCTTCCCGCAAGGCGCTGAGCGGCGCGTGGCCGGGCGGCTCAAGGCCTATCAGCGCGCCTGGCAACTGGAATTGGATGCAGACCCGCTGGTGGAACCGCCGCTCCGCATTCCGCTGTGGCAGCCCATGTGGCCACTGACGGCGGGGCTTTCCTGGCGGAATATGGCGGATGCGCAGGATGGGGCGTTGAAATCCCTGCCCGATTTGCCGGAATGGGTGGATGGCCCGCTGCTGAAGCGCGAAGCTTGGCCTGGCTTTGCCGAGGCTTTGCGCGCGCTCCATGCGCCCCAGGCGCAGGCCGCCGAGGCGCCGCGCCGCCGGCTTGGCTATGATGAATTGCTGGCGGGGCAAATCGCCCTTGGCCTGGTGCGGCGGCGGTCACGCGAAAGGCCGGGCCGGGCGCTGATGGGCGATGAAAGCCTGCGCGGCCCTGCCCTGGCCGCCTTTGGCCATGCGCCGACCCCCGCACAGCGCCAGGCAATGGCCGAGATAGATGCTGATCTGGCGGCACCACGGCGAATGCTTCGCCTGCTGCAAGGCGATGTCGGCGCGGGCAAGACGCTGGTGGCGCTGATGGCCATGCTGCGCGCGGTGGAAGCCGGCGCCCAGGCCGCGCTGATGGCGCCGACGGAATTGCTGGCCCGGCAGCATTTGCGCAGTTTTGAACGGCTTTGCGGCGCGGCAGGCGTGCCGGTGGCGCTGCTGGCCGGCAGCGTGAAGGGCAAGGAACGGCGGCGCGTATTGCAGGGGCTGGCGGATGGGACGCTGCCCATCGTGGTCGGCACCCATGCGCTGTTTCAGGAAGGCGTCGCCTTCAAGGATCTGGGCCTTGCCGTGGTGGATGAACAGCACCGCTTTGGCGTGGCGCAGCGCCTATTGCTGGCAGAAAAGGGCCAGGCCGCGGATATGCTGGTGATGACCGCAACCCCCATTCCGCGCACGCTGTTGCTGACGCAATGGGGCGAAATGGCGGTCAGCCGCATGGAAGGCAAACCCGCCGGGCGCCAGCCCATCGCGACGCGCATCCTGAGCCAGGAACGCCTGCCCGATATTCTGGCCCGTCTGCATGAGGCAGTGGCGCGCGGCGCCCGCGCCTATTGGGTGGTGCGCGCCATCACGGGCAGCGAAAAGGATGACAGCGTCGCGGCCGAGGACCGCTTTGCCGAGCTTTCCGCCCACTTCCCCGGCCGTGTTGGCCTTGCCCATGGCTTGCAGGATGTTGCGGTGCGCGAAACTGCCTTGGGAGATTTTGCCGCCGGGCGGACCAATATCCTGGTCGCCACCACCGTCATTGAAGTGGGCGTTGATGTGCCGGAAGCGACCATCATGCTGATCGAACAGGCAGAACGCTTTGGCCTCGCCGCGCTGCACCAGCTTCGCGGCCGCGTCGGGCGGGGCAAGGAAGCATCTTCCTGCCTTTTGGTGCATTCGCCCGGGCTGAGTGATGGCGAGAGGCGGCGCTTGCTGGTGCTGCGCGACACCGAAGATGGTTTTGTGATCGCGGAGGAGGATTTGAAATCTCGCGGTGGCGGCGATGCCTTGGGCGCGCGGCAGGCCGGGCTGCCAGGGGCGCGGCTGTTTGATGCGCGGGAAGACCCGGATCAATTCGCGCGCTATGTCCAGATTGCGCACCGCGATGCGGAAGCGCTGCTGACGCGGGATGCCGCGCTGGCGTCGCCACGCGGACAGGCAGCGCGGCTTTTGCTCAGGCTTTTCGGCCATGATCTTTCCATGGCGCCCTTGGATGCCGGATAGGATGGGCTTTCGGGGGCTTGCAAGGCAGCGCGGGAAGGGTCAAATCGCCGCGCGCAAATGCACCAAATAATGGTTTGAGGCAGGATAAGGGGAGATAGGCTTTGGCCGCGCTGATCGAAATCGAGCGCCTGACCAAGCGCTTTGGCGCCTTCACCGCTGTTGATGATGTGTCCTTCACGGTGGATCGTGGTGAGGTGGTGGGCTTCCTTGGCCCCAATGGCGCCGGCAAATCCACCACCATGAAAATGCTGGCGGGCTTCGTGACACCCTCTGCCGGGACAGCACGCATTTGCGGCCAGGATGTCATTGAAGCGCCCGTCGCGGCCAAGCGCGCCCTTGGCTATTTGCCCGAAGGTGCGCCGACCTATCCCGAAATGACCGTGACCGGCTTTCTGCACTTCATCGCGCGCATTCGCGGTTTTGGCGGTGCCGAGGCGCATGAGCGCATGGCCCGTGCCATGGCGATGACGCAATTGGAAGGTGTGCGGCTGCAACCGATTGAGACACTGTCCAAAGGCTTCAAGCGCCGTGTTGGCTTGGCGCAAGCGCTGCTGCATGACCCGCCCGTTCTGGTGCTGGATGAACCAACCGATGGGCTCGATCCGAACCAGAAGCATGAGGTGCGGGAATTGATCCGCCGCATGGCGCCCGAAAAGGCCATCGTGATTTCCACGCATATCCTGGAAGAAGTGGATGCGGTCTGCACCCGCGCCATCATCATCGCGCGCGGCAAGGTGCTGGCCGATGCCACGCCGAAACAGCTTGAAGCGCCGGGCAAGACGCTGGAACAGGTCTTCCGCGATTTGACCCTGAAGCAGGAGGCCGCCTGATGCGTGCTGCCCTGCTGGTCGCCCGCCGCGAATTGGCCGGCTATTTCGCGACCCCCGTCGCTTACGTCTTCATTGTGATTTTCCTGATGATGGCGGGTGCCATGACCTTCAGCCTGGGCGGTTTCTTCAATCGCGGTCAGGCTGATCTTGGCCCCTTCTTTGGCTTTGTCCCTTGGCTGTTCCTGTTTCTGGTGCCAGCACTGACGATGCGGCTTTGGGCAGAAGAACGCCGGCTTGGCACGATTGAATTGCTGCTGACCTTGCCCATGGCGCAATGGCAGGCGGTGCTTGGCAAATTCCTCGCGGCTTGGGCGTTTTGCGCCATTGCGCTGGCGCTGACCTTTCCGCTGGTGCTGACCGTGAATTACCTCGGCCGGCCTGATAATGGCGTGATCGCAGCCGGTTATGGTGCGTGTTTGTTGATGGCGGGCGCGTACCTTGCCATCGGTTCCGCCATGTCAGCCATGACGAAGAACCAGGTGATTGCCTTTGTGCTGGCCGTTGCCGTGTGTTTCCTGTTTGCGGTGGCCGGCAGCGCGCTGGTGACGGATTTCCTGAGCCAGCGAATGCCGGTGCTGGCTGAGGTGGCGCGCGCGCTTTCGCTCACGGAACGCTTCAATGGCCTCACGCGCGGCGTGATTGCGTTGAGGGATGCGGTGTTTTTCGCCTCCTTCATCGGTTTCTGGCTTTTTGTGAATGCGGTGGTGCTTGACCACCGGAAGGCTGACTAGATCATGGCTGATCAAATGAAGGCAAAGCCCGGTACGCGGCGCATCTGGTCCTCCGCACTTGGGATTGTGGCGGCGCTGGCGCTCGCCATTGGGGTCAATCTGTTGGTGGAGCGTTTCGCGCCGCGCGCGCGGCTCGATCTCACGGCGCAGAAACTTTACACGCTGTCGGATGGCACGCGCAGCGTGCTGTCCGGTCTGCAAGACCCGGTGACGCTACGGCTATTCTATTCGCGCAAGCTCGGCACCGCCATTCCCGCCTATGGCGCCTATGCGGAACGCGTGCGCGCAATGCTGGATGAATATGTCGCGGTTGCCGGCGGCAAGCTGCGCCTTGAAGTGCTGGACCCCGAACCCTTCAGCGAAACCGAGGACCGCGCGCTGGCTTTCGGGCTGCAAGGCGTGCCGGTGGATCAATCCGGTGAGCAGGTTTATTTCGGTCTGGTCGGCACCAATCTTCTCGACGACGAACGCAACATTCCCTTCTTCCAGCCGGATCGTGAGCGCTTCCTGGAATTTGATCTGACGCGGCTGGTCTATGAATTGTCCAACCCGCGTCGCCCGGTGATTGGTGTCATGTCGCCCCTGCCGCTGAATGGCGACCCGCGCGCGATGATGATGCGCCAGGCTGCCATGGGTCAGCCCTTCGCGGTGATGAATAGCCTCAGGCAATTCTTCACTTTGCGCGATGTGCCCATGGATGCGCAGGTGATTGAAAATGACATTCAGGTGATGATCCTGGCCCATCCGCAGCGCCTTTCCGATGCGACGCAATATGCCGTGGATCAATTCGTGCTGCGTGGCGGCAAGCTGATTTTGCTGATTGACCCGCATTCCGAGGGTCAGGCATCGCGCCCCGGCCCGGGCGGGCGGCCGCCGGCCATAACATCATCCAATCTTGAACGCCTGACCAATGCCTGGGGCATTGAAGCGCCCGCCGATAAGGTTGTGCTTGATCTCCGCGGTGCATGGCGCGTGCGTGCCAATCCGCAGGACCGCGTGCAGGCGGTGGATTACGTGGCCTGGTTCAATGCGCAGGGCGATTCGATTGCGCAGGGGGAAGTTGCGACCGCGCAGCTTAATCAGGTGACTTTTGCCTCGGCCGGTTTGCTGCGGCGGAAGGATGGTGCGCGGGTGGAATTCACGCCGCTCATCACCTCAAGCCCGCGCAGCATGGAAGCGGATGCGGCGAAGGTCCGCGAAAATCCGAACCCGACGCAATTGCTGGCGGATTTCCGCCCTGATGGGCAGACCCGCGTACTGGCAGCGCGGCTGCGCGGCGAAGTCGGCACGGCATTCCCTGATGGGCCGCCGCCACCCCCGCAAGGCGCGGAACGCCCGGCGGAGTTCCCGGCGCATCGCGCGCGGAGTGAAGGTGCGGCCAATATCATCGTGATCCATGATGCGGATGTGCTGGAAGATCGCTTCTGGGTGCGCGTGCAGGATTTCTTTGGCCAACAGGTGGCGACACCTTTCAGCGATAATGGCGCGCTGATTGCCAATCTGGTGGATACCATGGCGGGTGGCGATGCGCTGATTTCACTGCGCTCGCGCGGTGAATCGCTGCGTCCCTTTGAAGTGGTGGATGATATTCGCCGTGATGCGGAAGCACGTTTCCGCCAGACGGAACGGGAACTCACGCAGCGCCTGGAAGCGACCGAACGCCGCTTGCGCGAATTGCGCCAGGGCCCGCAGGGTGGTGAACGCGGCCAGACCAATGCCGTGATCAGCGCCGAACAGCGCGCGGAAATTGATGCGGCGCGTGAGGAAATTCTCCGTACTCGCCAGCAATTGCGCGCGGTGCAGTTGGAATTGCGGCGCGATATTGAAGGCTTGGAAACGCGGCTGCGTATCCTGAATATCGCTGCTGTGCCGGTGCTGCTGACGGTACTTGCGCTGGTGATGGGTGTTGCGCGCGCGCGCCGGCGCGCCGCGGCACGGCATTGATGCGGGGGGCAGGAAGATGCAACGACGTTCCCTGATTTTGCTTGGTAGCGCTGCGGTGATTGCCATGGCCGGTGCCTTGCTGATCAAGCCACCGCCGCCGCCAGCGCCGCCGGCGGGCACTGGCGGTCTGGCCTTTCCGGGGCTGGCGCAGCGCCTGCCCAATGCCGCGCGGATCGAAGTGCGCCGGCATGATGGCGCTTTGGAGATCATCCGGCGCGGCGATGTCTGGGTGCTGCCGAGCAAGGGCGATTATCCCATCCGGCAGGAAAAGCTGCGTGAATTGCTGACGGGGCTCACGGAATTGCGGCTGATGGAACCGCGCACCGGCAATCCTGAGATGTTTGATCGGCTCGGTTTGGAAGACCCGCTGCGCGCGGGGGCCACCTCCACGCTGCTGCGCGTTCTGGATGCGCAGGGTAATGCGCTGGTGGAATTGGTGATTGGCCGGCGGCGCATGCGTACCCAGGGCAATGTGCCGGAAAGCGCCTATGTGCGCCGGCCCAATGAAAACCAGGCTTGGCTTGCGGAAGGGCGCATTCCGGTGGATGCCGACCCGCAGCTTTGGCTTGATCGTGACATCGCCAATTTGCCGCGTGAACGCGTGCAGCGCGTGGTTGTTGCGCGGGCGGGCGAAGAGGCACTTGTGCTGACCCATAGCGGACAGGCCGATGGCAAGCTTGCCATCACCACACCCGCCGAGGCACCGCCCGCTGATGATGTCAGCCTGGACGAAGTCGCGCGGAGCTTCGAATTCCTGACCTTCCTGGATGTGCGGCGCGAGGCCGATGCGCTGGGCGAAGCTTTGGGTGAGACGCGCTTTGAATTGACCGATCGGCTGGCCATCATCGCCCGTCCGCGCAAGCAGGGCGAGGAAATCTGGGTAAGCCTGGCCGCCGAGGGTGATGATGAAGCCGCGCGCTTGAATGCGCGCTGGCGCGGCTGGGTCTATCAAATCGGGCAATGGAAAGAAAAAGCCATGATCCCCCGGCTAGAGGATCTGCGCCGCCAGGAGGAGGCGCCCGCCCCCGCGACTGAACCGCCGATTGTGCCACGGTGAGCAACGCGCCGCGCGAATATCCTGACCGCCCCTGGGTCGGCATTGGCTGCATCGTGTTTCGTGAAGAAGCGGTGCTGCTGGTGCGTCGCGGCAAGCCGCCGCGCATCGGCCAATGGTCCTTGCCTGGTGGCGCGCAGCATGTCGGCGAAAGGGCGGAAGAAGCCGCGCGGCGCGAATTGCGCGAAGAAGCCAGCATTGAAGTGGGCCAGATGGCGCTGGCCTATGTGTTTGACGCCATCAACCATGATGAGGATGGCCGCGCGCGCTACCATTACACCATCATTGATTTTGCCGCGTATTGGCTGGAAGGCGAAGCCCGCGCCGGCGATGATGTGAGCGAGGTCGCCTGGGCGCTGCCGCATGACCTGCATGCCTATGACCTGACCGAAGCCGCGCATGAGGCGATTGCCGCGGCGCGGATTGCGCTTGGCCTGAGCTAAACCTTCAACGCCGCCGCCAGCTTTCCTGCTTGCGATAGAGCGTGGATGGGCTGATGCCCAAAAACGCTGCCGCCTTGGCGATATTGCCGCCGCAAAGTCTGACCGCTTCTTCAATCGCTTCGCGTTCTGTCTCGGCGAGCGGCCGAATGCGCTTGGTGGATTCCACCGCGCGCGATTCCACCGGCGCGGGCGGAGGCGCGGGCTTGATGATTTCAGGTTCTGGCGCCGGTGCAGGCACGGGCTTGGCGCCGCCTTCGCGCACCGTGGCGGGCAGCATGGCAGCGCTCACCACTTCGCCATCATGCAGCACCACGGCGGTACGAATGGCGTTTTCCAATTCGCGCACATTGCCAGGCCAGGTGTGGCGCATCAGCATTGCGCGTGCTTCGGCATCAAAACGCTGGAAGCGCTTGCCTTCTTCGGCCGCGCTTTTCACCAGGAAGGCTTCGGCCAAAGCCAGCACATCATCACCACGGTCACGCAGCGGTGGCAGCGGCACGGGGATCACATGCAGGCGGTAGTATAAATCCTCCCGGAAGCGGCCGGCGCGTACTTCTTCCAAAGGGTCGCGATTGGTCGCGCAGACAAAGCGCACATCGGTTTGCAGCGTCTTGCCACTGCCGACCGGCTGGAAGGTGCCGGTTTGAATGAAGCGGAGCAGCTTGCCCTGCAACGCCAAATCCATTTCGCAAATCTCATCCAGGAACAATGTGCCGCCATCCGCGGCCCGCGCTGCGCCGATACGGTCCGCCACCGCGCCGGTAAAGGCACCGCGCACATGGCCGAAGATTTCGCTTTCAATCAAATCCTTTGGAATCGCCGCGCAATTGATGGCAATGAAAGGCCCGGCCTTGCGTGGTGAGATGCTGTGCACCGCCTCGGCGGCCAATTCCTTGCCGGTGCCGCTTTCGCCGGTGACGAAAACGGTTGCACGCGACGCAGCAGCATTTTCCAGAATGCGATAAACCGCCTGCATGGCGGGCGCGGCGCCGATGAAGCCGGCAAAACCCTGGCGCGGCGCCACAGCAGCCAATTCTGCTACCTGCCGGCGTAAGGCCGCGCGTTCCATCACATTGGCAACCGTGACCGTCAGGCGTTCTGGTGCGAAGGGTTTGACCAGAAAGTCAGACGCGCCGGCCTGCATCGCCTCCACCGCCAGCGCCACTGATCCATGCGCAGTCATCACCACTACAGGCAGGTCAGGATCGCGGCCGCGCAATTCGCGCAGCACCGACAGCCCATCGCCATCCGGCAGGCGCAAATCCAAAAGCACGCCATCGGGCATGGCCTGATTGGCGAATTTCAGCGCATCCGCAATGCAATGCGCATGGCGTATTTGGTATGGCCCCGCGCGCAGATATTCCTGATAGACGGTGGCGAGTGAGGGTGAATCCTCTACCAGCAAAAGCTGGTGATACGCCGCGGCGTCAGCCACGCGCGCGCATCCAGCCAAAAAGGGTCAGGGCAGCACCCAGCACCAGGGGCACGCCCCAGGCAGGCGCCTCCAATACCGGCAGCAGCACGTGATCCCACAACATGGGCAGAAGATAGCGCTGAACGCCGGCCTGCACCAAACTCAGCAATCCGGAATCAAGGCGAAACAGCAGCGCCCCCAGCGGATCACTGCCGAACACCAAGTAAAGCCCTGCGGCCAGCGCCAGCAGGGCAAGGCCAATCAGGCGCATGCCAGCATCACGCCCAAAGCCTTTCATTTTGCAGATTGGAGTAGAGATCAGCGACAAATTCGCCATAGCCATTGAAGAGCAGGGTTGGCACCGTCTCCCCCGTGCCTAGCATGCGTTCCTGCGCCTGGCTCCAGCGCGGGTGATTCACGGCCGGGTTCACATTGGCCCAGAAGCCATATTCTTGCGGCTGCAGCTTTTCCCAGAAGGTGACCGGGCGCTGATCGGTGAAGCGTATGGTGACCAGGCTCTTGCCGGCCTTGAAGCCGTATTTCCAGGGCTGATGGAAGCGAATGGGCCCGCCATTTTGCGGCGGCAGCAGCTTGCCATAGGCGCCCACAACCATGAAGGAAAGCTCATTGGCGGCTTCGGCGATGGTGCAGCCTTCCGTATATGGCCAGGGATACCAGGTCTGCCGCAGGCCGGGCATGACAGAAGGCAGCACTGCAGTCTGGAACACCACATAGCGCGCGGAAGATAGCGGCTTTACCTCGGCCATCAGGGCAGAGAATTGAAAGCCGGTCCAGGGCACCACCATGGCCCAGGCTTCCACGCAGCGCAGGCGATAGACGCGTTCTTCCAGGGGCATGCGGCGGAGCAGGTCTTCAATGCCGTATTCGCGCGGGCTTTCCACCATGCCTTCCACCTTCACCGTCCAGGGGCGTTGGGGCATGCGCTGGGCGGCGGCGCTGATGGTCTTGTGGCTGCCGAATTCATAGAAATTGTTGTAGGTGGTGACCTCACGCTCGGCGGTGATGGCGCGGCCTGGCACGTAACGCGGATTGCGCATGGCGGGCGGCAGCCCGGCCTGCTGTGCCATGGCGGGGCCAGCGGCCAGCATCCCAGCGCCAAGCGCCAGCGCCTTACGCCGACCAAACACCAGCGATTCCGGCGTGACTTGGCTTTCGGGCAGATTCCAGGGGCGGCTTTTCAGGATATGCATGGCAGGGAACCTTTCGTTGAAAGCGATAAAGGCCCGCTTCCCCGTAAGGTCAAGAAGATTACTGCCGGGGCCTGGGCAAAACCGCACTGGGCGGCTGGCCGGGCGCCGTGGTTACGCGAAACAACCGATAGGCTTCGGCCTGCTGGCCGCGGCGGGTACGAACCAGCCGGCCGGCATCGCCTTCAATGGGGGTTGCTCCGGGCCAAAGCGGTGGGCCCTCGCCCCGCCTTTCGCTGCGGATTAGCAAACCTTGGGCATTTTCGGGGGGGGTGGGCAAAGTGAAGAAGCGCCAGCGCGGGTCCATGGCCAGGACTGGCACCTCGGGCGGCAGGCGAAAGGCCATGCCGGAGGCCAGCCCATATTCCTCAGCCGCGATGAAGGCCGCACCTTCGCGCTGGGCGGCCCGCGCCAGATCAGCCGCCAGCCCATCCCAGCCGCCAAGCCGCGCGAGCGTCGGGTCCTGGCGGCGCGGCAGTGGCAAGGGCGCGGCGGTGGCTTGCAGATAGGCTGCGCCGGCCATGGCGAAGCCCAGCGCGAGGGCAGGCATGCGAAGCCGCAGCCAGGAAGCAGGCAGCAGCGCGGCGGCAGCAATGGCGGCACTTGGATAGAGGATCGCCGGCCAATTCCCCTGCACCCGGCTGCCCAAAGCCTGCCAGAAGAAAATCGCCGCACCCGGCAGCATCAGCGCAAGCAATAGCCCAGCCCCGGCGTCGCGCGCGCGCCAGACCTGCCGTGCCGCCATGACGGCGCCGGTCACGCACAGCAAGAACACCAAGGGTGTGACCAAAGCCACCTGCCCCCCCAGCAATTCACCAACCCAGCGTAGGCTTTGCCCTGCCCCACCGGCGGCAGTGCGCCCGCCCTGCTTGGCGAAGGATGCCCATTCATGCGCGGCATTCCACAGGATCACGGGGGCAAACATCGCCACTGCCAAAGCGCCCCCTGCCCAAAGCTGCCAACGCGTCAGCCAGCGCCGCGCTTCCGGCAGCAGCACCAACCACAGCACCAAGCCGAAGCCGAGCAAGGCGGCAGTGTATTTGGACAGCAGCGCAGCGCCCGCAAAAGCGCCCGCCAACAACCACCAGCGCGCATCGCCGCTGCGATGCGCCCGCGCCACGGCCCAAAGCGTTGCCACCCAAAAGAACAGCAAGGGCGTGTCAGGGGTCATGGTCACGGCGCCGAGCGCGGCAAAAAGCGTTGCATTCATCAGCGCCGCTGCCCAAGGCCCGGCACCTCGGCCGGGGAAAAGATCGTCAGCGCTGCGCGCCAGCATCAGGGAGCCAATGAACAGCGTGACCGGCCCCAAAAGCCGCACGCCAAGCGCCGTATCACCGACCAGCGCGGTGCCAAGCCAGATGAAGATCGCGACCATGGGCGGATGGTCGAGATATCCCGCCTGAATGTTACGGGACCAAACCCAGTAATAAGCCTCATCTGGCGAAAGCGGCAGGATCGCCGCCAGCACCAGGCGCAACCCTGTCAGCGCCAGCAGCGCAACCAGCCAGGGGTTCACTTGGCGCGCCAGACCAGGGTGGCGGAAACCGCGTAATTCCACACCACCGTGAGCGCTGCCCCCGCCGCGCCCGCCAGCCCCCAGGCCAGCACACCATCGCGCAACAGCAGATTGGCAATGCCGATATTGGCCGCCGCCCCCAGCCCGCAGACCAGATAGAACAGCACCAATCCGCGCAGCAGTGCGGGGCCACGCAGGCGGCGATCACGATAGGTGATGCGGTTGTTCAGCAGGAAATTCGCTGTCATCGCGATCAGCGTGGCGGCCCATTGCGCAGCATTGAAGCCAACCCCGCCAAAGCCATGCAGTAGCCCAAGCACCGCCAAATGCACCAGCACCCCAATGGCACCCACGGCGGCGAAGGACAGGAACCGGAGAGGCACCACGCCGCCCAAAGCCTTATCCGCAAGCAGGCCCGCGAATTCCAGCAGCACCGTCGCATCCAGCTTGCTTTCACCCGCAACGCGCGCGCGGAAGGAATAGGGGATTTCCAGGCTGCGCAAAGGCCGTTTCGCAGACAGCAAAACATCCAGCAGAATCTTGAAGCCCGTGCCGGTCAGGCGCGGCGCCACTTCCTCAAACAATTCACGCGGCAGGGCGAAAAAGCCACTCATTGGGTCGCTCACGCGCATCGGCAATGCCGCATTGGCAAGCGCGGCGCCCGTATCGGATATCATTTGCCGCAGGGCGGTCAGCCCGCCTTGCTTGTCGCCACCTTCGATATTGCGGCTGCCGATCACGATATCGGCTTCACCGGCTTCCAATGCGGCCAGCATGCGCGGCAGCAGGGTTTCATCATGCTGCAAATCGCCATCAATCACCGCAAGGAAGGGCGCAGAGGTGGCAAGCATTCCCTCGATACAGGCGGAAGCAAGCCCGCGCCGCCCGATGCGCCTGATGCCCCGGATGCGCGCATCCTGCGCGGCAATGGCGCGCACTGCCGCGCTGGTGCCATCGGGGCTGTCATCATCAACGAAAATCGCTTCCCAGGCGATGCCGGCCAAGGTGGCATCAAGCCGCGCCACCATGGGCGCCACATTGGCAGCTTCATTGTAACAGGGGATCACCACGCAAAGACGCGGTGGCGCCGCGGCGGTCACTTTTCTTCTTGCCAGGCCTGCCCTGCTTTACGGGTGGCCAATTCCATCTTCGGCTTGCCGAAAAGATAGCCCTGGCCATAGCGCACGCCGAGTTCAAGCATCAGCGCCGCTTCTTCTTCCGTTTCAATGCGTTCAGCCACCACCTGGGCGCCAACCGTGCGGGCAAGGTCAACCATGGCGGCGATAAAGCCCCGATCACGTTCGCTCTGCAAGGCATTGGCGACATAAATGCCATCCACCTTCACATAATCCACCTTGAAGGCGCGCAAATACCGAAAGGCGGCCGCTCCGGCGCCGAAATCATCCAGGCAGACCGGTATCTTGTGCCGCCGCAGCAAGGCGATCATGCGGGCGGCCTCATCCTCATCCTCGATTTCGGCGGTTTCCGTGATTTCCACTACCAGGCGTTCCGCCATACCCGGCGTATTTTCCAGCAGTGTCTTCATATCCTCGCGGAATTTGGGGCTTTGCAGCGAAAGCCCGGACAGATTGCAGGCAACGCGGGTGCCGCCGGCGGCCCCCGCTGCCTCACACACCGCGCTTACCACTGCCCAATCCAGTTCCTCGGTCAGGCCCACGGCCTCGGCCAAGGCGACGAATTCGCCAGGATGAGACATGGCCGTATCATCGGCCTGAAGGGGGCGGATCAGCGCCTCATAATGATGTGGGGTGCGATCGGAAAGTGCCACAATAGGCTGGAAGGCCATGCGGAAGCGCCGTTCCGCGATGCTGCGCCGGAGCACATTGGCGCGTTCCGAAGCGCTATCCAGGAAGCCCGCCAGCCCCCCGGCAAAGCCCGCCTTTTCAAGCGCATCATTGCCGCCCCGCGCAAAAGCGGCCAGCGCGAAGCGCAGCGCCCGCGTGGCCTGGACCTGGCTCAGCCCCTCTGCCTCGAGCCCCACAGCCATGGCACCGACCGAGACATCATTGACGCCGCGATCCTTGAGGATTTCCGCAACCGCTGAGGTCAGCGCCGGCAGATCAAACGGTGTCTGACCCGGCAAAACCCCGTAGCGCCCGGCGGCGAGTTCTGTCGCGACGGCGCCCTCACCCGCTTGCTTGTTCAATTCAGCCTGGATTTCCTGATTGACCTCACCCCCCGGCACATATCGGCCCGCCGGGCCAGTCAATTCCAGAAAGCCGACCGGCCCCCCCGGTTCGCCGGAGCGCAGGATTTCTTCGGCGAGGCTGGCAAGCCCAGGCCCGCCAGGCAGCGGGCCGCCGGGCAATTCACGGGGCAAGGGGGCGAAGGTCAGCACCAGCTTGGCTTCACCATCACCCAGCCTAAGCCCTGCCACGCTGAAGGCAGTGGCCGCATCATCCGCCAGCTTGATCGCAGCGGGCCTGAGGCGGCCTTGTTCCAGCAAGAGGCCCAGGGCTGTCGCAAAAGCAGGCCGATCCGATGCCGCGATAAGGGAGGTGACGGGCTGGCCCAAGAAATCTTGCGCAGGCCGACCAAAACGCGCGCGGAAGGCCCCTTCAGCGAAGGTAATGCTGCCTTGGAGATCCGTTTCCACCAATAATTCAGCCGCCGCAAAAGCAAAGACCACAAAGCGATCCCTGCTGCTGCGAGAAAGGCTTCTGACTTTGGGGGTTGCGGCGCTTCGCATCATTCCTTCCGGCGATTACAAGAGTATACGCCGGCCAAATCATTAACAGGCCCTTAAAGCGAAGCGTTTCAATCTCGTTTTTGGTGATTTAGCAGCGTGTTGGGCGCCAGGGCTTGTCACCCTGGCGCGCAGGCCGGTCACTTCACCGGCGAAAACGCCGTCGGCTTCATTTCCATCACCGTCTGCTGCTTGAGCGCACCCAGCGGCGCAATCGCCTTGCCGAATTCGGCCCAGCCCGGGTCGCTCATCATGGCGGTGCGGCGGCGGTCGCGGTCGCCAAGGCTTTCATAGGCCCACATGAAGACCACCTGGTTGATCGGGCCAATCTCCGTCACCGCGAAAAGCAGCAATTGGCCAAGCAACCGCTTTTGCACGGGCAGGCCGTATTTTTCGTAAGCTTCCAACCAGCCGGCCATCTTGCCGGGGTGGAAATCATAGGTGCGGTGATCGACGAACATGCCGGTCCCGCCAATCTCACGCTTGAATTGGAAGCCTTTGGCCTGGGTAATGGGCGAAAAAGGCACGGTTTTCAGGAACTTAACGTCCTGCTGGGCGAGCGCACCGGCCTCTGCCGAGCGCTTGCGGAAGGCCTGCCAATCCGGATCCGCCTCCCGCGCCGCCAGGCAGGCTTCACGGGTATCAATATCATCCCAGCCGCGGAAGAAGACCACGCGGTTGATGGTGCCCACTTCCACCTGAAAGAAGCCGAGCGATGGCCCCATATGCCGGGCGGAGGCCGGGCCGCCGAGGCTTTGATAGGCGTCCATCCAAAGCGGCATCTTGCCCGGATGGAAGGTGTATTGGCGTTGTTCGACATACATTTGGCGTTCTCCCCTTAGGTTGTCGGCCAAGCTTCTGCCGAGACCGCCGCCAAGGCAAGGCGCCCGATGCCTCAGAAATTTGTTGCAGCGCAAAAAACCACTTGAACCACCCGTGCTAGAGGCGCAGGAAGATGCCCGAAACAGGAGCCTACGCCATGACCACCAAGCGCCCTATGCCCCCTGGCCGCGAATTACTGAGCAAGGGCAATGCGACCGCCCAGCGCGTGCTGGAACAGTCCCGCAGCATGGCCGATGTGGTGGGCCGCCACGCCCGCACGCTGCCGGATGCGCTGAACCCCAAGGCGCCGCTGGAAAGCCTGGCCAAGGCCGGGCGCGGCTTGATGCAGGCTCCGCAGAACCTGGTGATGGATGCGGTTTCCTACATGCTGGATGCGGCGCAAAGAAGCTTCTTGTTCTGGGACACGATGCGCGAAGCGGGCAACAACTTCGTCTCCCACGAGCAGGCGGGCTGCCCGCCCGTGCTGATCTTTGATTACGAAACGGTGGTAGATGGCCGCAAGCTGAAGCGCCCGGTGAATTACGCCCTGGTGCGCATCACGCCGCCAGATGACATGCCGCCCAGCAATGATGCGCTGCGGCCCTTTCTGATCATTGACCCGCGCGCGGGCCATGGTGCTGGCATTGGCGGCTTCAAATCAGACAGCCAGGTGGGTGTGGCGCTGCGCCGCGGGCATCCGGTTTACTTCGTGATCTTTTTCCGTGACCCCGAGCCTGGCCAGACGATTCTGGACATCACCGCTGCCGAAGCGGTGTTTCTGAAGCATGTCACGGATGCGCACCCCAAGGCGCCGAAGCCTGTCGTGATCGGCAATTGCCAGGGCGGTTGGGCGGTGATGATGCTGGGCGCTTCAATGCCCAATCAGCTTGGTGCGCTGGTGCTGAATGGCGCCCCGCTATCCTATTGGGCGGGTGAGCGGGGCAAGAACCCGATGCGGTATCTGGGCGGGCTCGCTGGCGGTGGTTGGCCGGCGGCGCTGATGGCCGATATGGGCAATGGCCGTTTTGATGGCGCCAATCTGGTCGCGAATTTTGAGGCGCTGTCGCCCGCCAATACCTGGTTCCGCAAATATTTCGACCTTTATGAAAATGTCGATCAGGAAGCAGAGCGCTTCCTGGAGTTTGAGCGCTGGTGGGGCGGCTATTTCCTGATGAACCGCGATGAAATTCGCTGGATCGTGGAAAACCTTTTCATCGGCAATCGCTTCGCCGCCGGACGCATTTCGGCGGGCGATGGCCAGACCTTCAATATGCGCGAAGTGAAGGCGCCGATCATCGTTTTTGCCTCTGCCGGCGATAATATCACCCCGCCCGGCCAGGCCTTGCGCTGGATTGCCGATGTCTATCGCGATGAACGCGAAATCAAATCGCTTGGCCAAACCATTGTGTACCTATTGCATGAGGATATTGGCCATCTTGGCATTTTCGTCTCCGGCAAGGTGGCGAAGAAGGAGCATAGCGAAATCGCCACCACGCTCGACATGATCGAATCCGTGGCACCTGGGCTCTATGAAATGGTCATCACCGGGCATGAGGGTGATGAGCATGGCGCATGGCAGGTGGAGCTGGTGGAACGCACCATCGCCCATGTGCGGGAGATTTCGGGTGAGGCGGAGAATGAAGCCTTCCCCGCAGTCGCGCAGATCTCCGAATTGAACCAGCATCTTTACGATGTGCTGGTGTCCCCGGTGATCCGGCAATTCAGCACGGAAATGGGTGCGGAAGCGCGGCGGCGGATGAACCCGATGCGTTGGCGCCGCTATGCGCTGAGCGATATGAACCCCTGGATGGGGCCGGTTTCATCCCTTGCAGGACTGGCGCGGCAGAATCGCAAGCCAGTGGCAGCCAATAATCCCTTCCTGGCGTTTGAGAAGGCATTTGCAGATTCGGTGGAATATGGGCTGAATTCGATGCGCGATTTGCGCGATGCCTGGGTGGAGATCGCCTTTCATGGCGTCTATGGCACGCTGCATGCCGCCGGCGTCACCGGTGAAGATTATGATGCGGAAGCGGATGCTGCGCGGGATTCCGTCACCACCGATGCGCCGCAGCGTGCAGAGGCTGAGGCGAAGCTGGCGCAAGGCGGCTATGCGGAGGCGGTCATTCGCATGATGATCCTGCTGGCTGATGCGCGCGGTGCGGTGCGGCGTTCGCGGCTCGCGCGGTCCAATCAATTGCTGACGACCGAAGCGCCCTTTGCGCAAATGAGTGCGGCAGAACGCATGGCGGTGATCCGTGATCAGACCATGATCGCCACACTTTTCCCGGAAGAGGCGATCAAGGCGCTGACCGTGCTGCTGCCCGATGCGGCTTCACGCCGGAAGGCGTTGAAGGCGGTGGAAACCGTGGCCGGGCCGGATGAGGAGCTGGGTGAGAATGCACGCGCGCGCTTGCAGCGTTTGCGTGAAGTTCTGGCGGTGCGCCCGCAACGCGCAGCGTAATCACGCGGCGCGGGCGAGCATTTCCAGCATTTCGGCATCGCTGATCTGGTGGAAATCCTGGTAGAAGGCGCCAATGCCAAAGCGGATGGGGGCGGCTTCTGCCGTGATCACCTCATCCGCCAGGCCCTGAAATTCTGTGATGCTTTCAGGCGCGGCGACGGTCACGGCGAGCACCAGCCGCGCCGCGCCCTGTTTGCGTAGCGCAGCAAGCCCGGCGCGCGCGGTGATTCCGGTTGCAAGCCCATCATCCACCAGAATGGCGATGCGCCCCTTGGGGTCCTGCCTTCGCCGGCCCTTCAAATAAACGGCGCTGCGACGGGTGAGTTCCTGTTTTTCGGACTCCAGAACAGGCGCCATTATGTCCTCGGTCAGGCCGGTATGGGCGATGATGTCCTGGTTGAGCAACGGTTCTGCAAGGCCTTCGGCAATCGCCCCAAAACCCAATTCCGGCTGCCAGGGCACACCCAATTTGCGCACCAGCAAAAGATCAAGCGGTGCGTGCAAGCCTTGCGCAATGGGCAGCGCCACCGGCACGCCGCCGCGTGGCAGGGCATAGACCAAGGGGCGGTCAAAACCCCGCGCGGCAAGTAATGGCAGAAGTTTCAGCCCCGCTTCGGTGCGATCAGCGAAAAGGGGCAGGGGTCTTGGCATGGCCTGTCGCGTTTCAGGCTTCCTCATCGCGCAGGATGCGCGCTGCGGCCAGCAACGCCTTTTCGTAGCGCGCGCGTTCCTTGGAAGTTTTCTCGGCAGGCCAGGGGCGAAAGCCCTCTCCGGTCTTGGGGCCAAGCTTGCCTTCCGCCACTAGCCGCGCAAGGCCCGGGCTCGGGTCTTTGCTATTGTTCAGCGAAGGATAGATGGTGCGCCCGGCTTCCAATTGCGTCTCAAGCCCCGCCAATTCCTTTTGCAGGATCGGCCCCGCCGCCACATAGCGAAAGCCGAAGGCGTAGCGCACGGCATTATCCACATCCTCAGCCGTGGCCAAACCTTGATCAATCACCGAAAAGGCTTCGCGCATCAGCGCATGCTGGATGCGGTTGGCGAGAAAGCCTGGCACATCCTTGGCGACACGAATGACCTTACGGCCAAGCCCGGCCATGATGTCGGCAAGTTTGTCGCAAACCTGCGGGTCCGTATATTCGCCGCGCACGACCTCCACCCCCGGTACCAGATGCGCGGGCAGGAAAAAATGGAGGTTCGCGCAACGCGCCCGCCCCGGCAGATCGCCGGCGATATCCGTGATGCGATAGCCGGATGCGTTGGACGCAATCGGGATGCCCGCCGGCACCAGCGCATCAAGCTCGGCAAATACCTTGCGCTTCAGATCAAGCTTTTCCGGCACGGCTTCAATCACTGCTTCGGCCGTGGCGTAATCCGGCGCCTTCATGTCATCCAAAAGCGTGAGGCGCTGAGCGGCGGCGGGATCACCTTCAAGCTGGGTGATGGATTGTGCCACACGCGCCTGTGCAGCAGGCCAGCGATCTTGCGCGGGTTCCACCGCGGTCACACGCCAGCCGCCGTTCAAGAAAATCGCCGCAATATCGCAGCCCATCAACCCCATGCCGAGGATAATGACATGGCGCGGCGTGTTCATGCCGCGGCCCTTGGTGTAATGCCGCCCTGCGCCACGATGAAATCGGCGATATCCGAAACCCCTTGCAGCGCCTTCAGATTGGTGAAAATGAAGGGCCGCGTGCCGCGCATCTTGCGCGCATCGCGGTCCATGACGGAAAGATCAGCGCCCACCAGCGGTGCCAGATCAATCTTGTTGATCACAAGCAAGTCACTCCGCGTAATGCCAGGCCCGCCCTTGCGTGGGATTTTATCGCCCGCCGAGACATCAATCACATAGATGGTCAGATCCGCCAATTCCGGGCTGAAGGTCGCGGCCAGATTATCGCCGCCGCTTTCAATGAACAGGATTTCCAGCTTCGGGAATTTCGCCGCCATGTCATGCACGGCAGCAAGGTTGATGGAGGCATCTTCGCGGATCGCGGTATGCGGGCAGCCGCCAGTTTCCACCCCCGCGATGCGTTCCGGCACCAGCGCGCCGGAGCGTGTCAGGAATTCCGCATCTTCGCGCGTATAGATGTCATTGGTGATGACCGCGATGTCATAGCGGTCGCGCATATATTTGCAGAGGCGATCCACCAGCGCCGTCTTGCCGGAACCAACCGGACCACCAATGCCAACCCGAAACGGGCCATTCTGCGAAGTGCTCATGATCTGAACAACCTTGTGTATTGCGTCTCATGACGCAGGGAAAAGATATCGAGCATCGGCGCGGCGGTGCCAAGCCTTGTTACATCTGCGTTCAAGGCGGCCTCGGTCGCGCGGGCCACGGCGGGTTGCAGCGCGGCGATGGCAAGCTGGCCATCGGTCTGACCAAGCGGCACCAGCCGCACGCCGGCGGAAACCAGATTGGCGGCAAAGGCAGATAGAAAACCGAAGGCCGCATCACGCGCGGCAATGCCCTGTTCCGCCGCGGCCGCACCGAAAGCCACCGCATGGGCAAGCTGGCGCGGATGGCGTGAAGCGAAGGCGGCAAAACGCGGCATGGGCCAGGCGGCGAGTGTTACGTTGGTAAAAGCCGTGCCCTGCGCTTCCGCTTCCAGCGCGGTTTCCGCTGTACCGCGCCAGGCAGCGCCCAATTCCGCAACCTCATCCAGCGCCTTGTCATCGCCCTTCGCCATGGCGCGATGCGCTGCCGCCAGCAAAGCGCCATCCACGCGCCCCGCGCCACGCTGCAAGGCCGTGCTGACATAGGCGATCAAGCCATCTCGCTTCGTGACAGCGCCCGCTTCCACCGCCGCTTCCAGCCCATGGCTATAGGTATAGGCGCCGACCGGATAGGCCGGCGAAAGCCAGGTCAGCAGCCGATACAGCGCCTGCTGTGCGGCGCCCGGCTTTTTTTCAGTGTTGGTGGTGATGATGGCCATCGCCGTGATGATGGTCGTGATCGCCATCACCATGATGATGGTGATGATGCCCCGGGTGGCGGTTATGTTCGCCGTAAGCGCCGCCTTCGGGATCAAAGGCGACTTCCACATGCTGCAATTGCGCGCCAAGCCCTTTAAGCATGGCTTCAATCACATGATCCTTGCGGATCAGGATGCGGCTGCCTTCGATCTGAGTCGGCAAATGGCGGTTACCCAGATGCCAGGCCAAACGCGCGAGGCGTTCTGGCGTTTCCACCGTGACCTCAATCAAGGGCTCGGGCGCGGCCTGCACCAGAATGACGCCGCCGCCTTCCAGCAGCAGCCCATCGCCCTGGCGGAGCACGGTTGCTTCCTCCAAATCCAACAAGAACGCAAAGCCATCTTCCGCAACATAGCGCTTGCGGCGGCGGAAGCGGTCATCGAAATCCAGCGTCACACGATGGCGCGCGGTGCGTTCCACCCAGCCGCCAGCGGGCAGGACTTGGATGGCGCGGGGGAGAGTCTCGGTCATCTCAGGCACACCTCAAAACATGAAATAGCGCTGCGCCATGGGCAGCACCTTGGCGGGTTCGCAGACCAGCAGCACGCCATCGGCGCGCACCTCATAGGTTTCGGGATCGACCTCAATCTTGGGCAGTGTCGCATTATGCACCATGCTGCGCTTGCCAATGCCGCTGCGGCAATTGCGCACCGCGACCAATTCGCGCGCAAGCCCGAAGCGGCCCGCAATATCCGCCTGTAGCGAAGCACCACTCACGAAAGTCACGGCAGAGACCAAACGCGAACGCCCATAGCTGCCAAACATCGGCCGGTAATGCACCGGCTGCGGTGTGGGGATGGAGGCATTGGGGTCCCCCATCAGCGCCATGGCAATGGTGCCGCCCTTCAACACCATATCGGGCTTCACGCCGAAAAAGGCCGGATTCCACATCACCAGATCGGCGATCTTGCCGACTTCCACGCTGCCGACATGATCAGACACGCCCTGAGCAATCGCCGCATTAATGGTGTATTTGGCGATATAGCGCTTGGCGCGCGCATTGTCGTTGTTGCCTTTTTCTTCCGGCAGCCGGCCGCGCTGCACCTTCATTTTATGCGCGGTCTGCCAGGTGCGAATGATCACCTCACCCACACGGCCCATGGCCTGGCTGTCGGACGACATCATGCTGATGGCGCCGATATCATGCAGGATGTCTTCCGCCGCGATGGTTTCCTTGCGGATGCGGCTTTCGGCAAAGGCAACATCTTCCGGGATGCGCGGATCAAGATGGTGGCAGACCATGAGCATATCCAAATGCTCATCTACCGTATTCACCGTGTAAGGCATGGTGGGGTTGGTGGAAGAAGGCAGCACGCCCGCTTCACCGACCAGGCGCAGAATATCCGGCGCATGGCCGCCACCCGCACCTTCGGTATGGAAGGCCTGAATGGTGCGGCCACGAATGGCCTTGATGGTTTCTTCGACAAAACCGCTTTCATTCAGCGTGTCGGTATGGATGGCGATTTGGATATCCATCTCATCGGCGACGGACAGGCAGTTATCAATCGCCTTGGGCGTCGTGCCCCAATCCTCATGCAGTTTCAGCCCGCAAGCACCTGCCCTGATCTGTTCTTCAAGCCCCGCCGGTAGCGCGGCATTGCCCTTGCCGAGGAAGCCAAGGTTCATCGGGAAGCCCTCGGCGGCCTGCAGCATACGCTCCATATGCCAGGGCCCGGGCGTACAGGTGGTGGCGAGTGTGCCATGCGCCGGGCCAGTGCCACCGCCGAACATGGAGGTGATGCCGGATGCCAGCGCTTCTTCAATCTGCTGCGGGCAGATGAAATGGATATGCACATCAATCCCGCCCGCGGTCAGGATGCGCCCTTCACCCGCGATGATTTCCGTCCCCGGGCCGATGATGATGTCCACATTGGGTTGCGTATCGGGATTGCCTGCCTTGCCGATGGCGGCAATGCGCCCGCCGCGCAAGCCGATATCCGCCTTCACCACACCCCAATGATCCAGGATCAGCGCATTGGTGATCACGGTATCCATCGCGCCATTGGCGCGGGTCACTTGCGATTGGCCCATGCCATCGCGGATCACCTTGCCGCCGCCGAATTTCACTTCCTCACCATAGGTGGTCAGGTCGCGCTCAACCTCGATGAAGATTTCCGTATCGGCCAGGCGCACACGGTCGCCCATTGTTGGGCCATACATGCCGGCATAGGCGGCGCGAGAGATTTTCGTTGCCATGGGTCAGAGAGCCCCTTCCGTTTCGCCGCGAAAGCCGTGGATGATGCGCGCGCCTGAAAGCGGAATCAGGCGCACCTTGCGCGTCTGCCCCGGTTCAAAACGCACTGCCGTGCCGGCTGCGATATCCAGGCGGCAGCCGCGCGCCTTGGCACGATCAAAAGCGAGCAACGGATTCGTTTCCGCGAAATGATAATGGCTGCCCACCTGCACCGGGCGGTCGCCCTTATTCGCGACCGTGATTTCCACCGCGTCGCGGGAGGCATTCAGCGTGATCTCGCCAGGGGCGGTGATGATTTCGCCGGGGATCATTTGCGGGCTCCCTTTCTGCGGGCGGGCTTGGCCTTGGGCTTGGCGGCGGCTTTTGCTTTGGCTTTTGGTGCGGCTTCCGCCTTGGCCTTCGCAGCAGGCTTCGCCTTGGCGCTGGGCTTTTTCGGAGCGGCGGCGCGGATCGGCTGATGCACCGTCACCAGCTTGGTGCCATCCGGGAAGGTCGCTTCCACCTGGATTTCGTGCAGCATCTCGGCGATGCCTTCCAATACCTGATCGCGCGTCAGCACGGTGGCGCCATCGCGCATCAATTCGGCCACGCTGCGGCCATCGCGGGCACCTTCCACCACGAAATCCGTGATCAGCGCCACGGCTTCGGGGAAGTTCATTTTCAGACCACGTTCCAGGCGCCGTCGCGCCACGATCGCGGCCATCGCAATCATCAGCTTGTCTTTTTCACGCGGGGTCAGGTTCATGGCGTTGGGTTCCGCAATCGCTGTGCCATCATCATGGGATTTTCTGCTTCATGTCGTCCACAGGCGCGGCAGCCGCGCCGGCAGGCCAAGCGCTGGGCGCAGCCGGCAAATCGCCGCCCCCAGCCCTTCCCGCACCGCAACGGCACCGCCAAGCCAGCGCGTGACCAAAAGCCCGGGCCGCACCAGGCTAGCGAGTGCACCATCTTCGCGCAGCGCATCGCGCAAATCGGGCGTAGCCAGCGGCCCGGCCAACACCAGGCTGCCCAGTGCCTCGGCATTGGCGAAACCGAAGGGGTCAGCGAAATCGCCGGCGATATCCTCACCAAGGCTGAGCCCATCCGCCCACAGCAGCTTGCCAGCGCGGCGGATGCGCCAGGAATCCTGAAGGGCGCCGCGCCGCCAGGTCTCGCCCCGCGCACCGCGGCCAAAGACCAGCGCTTCGGCCATCAACAGTGTTGCGTCCTCGGCGATATCGGCGCGCAATTGGCGATCAAGCCGCGCGCCTTCGAAAAGAATGGTTTCCTGCGGGATCCATTCGAAAATCGCGCCTGGGCCGGCTTCAAGCGTCACGCTGATTTCGGTGGCGGGGCCAAGGCTGCGATAGATTTTCTCGGCCGCCGGGGTGGAGAAACTCGCTTGCGCCCCGGCACCAAGGCTGAGGGTGATTTCCACCTTATCACCGCCGGCCAAGCCACCCGCGGTATTCACCAACGCGCAGATGGGTGCCTCATCCGCCTCAGGGTCAGGAAACAGGGCGCGCATGGGGGGAGATTGATAAAGCCCGCCCAGCACCGTGCGCCCTTCATGCCAATGATAATCCAATTCCAACCGCCCGCGGGAGCGTTGGTGGCTGGGTTGGGGCAGGGCGGCGGCCTTCATGGCACAAGCTTAGACATGCTGGCGCCAAGTCACCAAATGGCGCGGCACCAAGCAAATTTTGCGCAAAATAGAGGCAGGGCAATGGGCTGGACAGGCGCGCGCGGCGCGGCTTTGGTGGTGGGGTTCAAACCGGAAGCCATCCCATGCGCCGCATCACGACCGAACCCCTCACCGCCGAAGCCTTCGCCCCCTTTGGGGAGGTGCTGGAAAGCCCCACCGCGCCGGGCCGCGCTTACATAGACAAGATGCTGGAAAACCGCCGCGGCGGTACGGCGCCCAGCCTTTCCTTCACGTGCGCCCTGCCGAAATCGGTACCTTTCGCGTCCACCACCATGGAACGGCACGAATTTTCCTCGCAATCCTTCATTCCCATGGAAGCGGGGCGCTGGCTGGTGCTGGTCGCGCCGCATGGGGCGGATGGCAGGCCGGATATGGCAAGGGCGCGCGCCTTTCTGGCGCGGCCTGATCAGGGGGTCACTTACGGGGCCAATGTCTGGCACCACCCATTCACGGCATTTGACCGCGAAGCGCGCTTCGCAGTCTTTATGTGGAAGGATGGTACTTCAGCCGATGATGAATTTGTTGAGGTTGCGCCCTTTGAATTGCATCTCGGCTGAAGCGCGGTTCAGGTGCCTTGCGGCTGCTGGCCGCGGGTTTTCCAGAGAGACCAGAAAATCCCGCCCGCGATGATGGCCGCTGTGACACCCAGCGAAATCGCGGGGTCCAGCTTGCCGACCATCTGGTTCCAGAAGATCTTGCCGCCGATGAATACCAGTACCAGCGCCAGCGCATATTTCAGGTAGTGGAAACGGTGCACCATGGCGGCCAGTGCGAAGTAAAGCGCGCGCAGCCCCAGGATCGCCATGATATTCGCCGTATAGACAATGAAGGTATCGGTCGTGATGGCGAAGATCGCCGGCACGCTATCCACCGCGAAGATCAGATCGGCGATATTGATGACCACCAGCGCCAGGAATAGGGGCGTAGCAAAGGCCAGCTTCTTGCCCGTTGCCGGATCCATCTGGCGCACAAAGAATTTCTGCCCATGCAGCTCATCCGTCACGCGCATGTGCTTGCGCATGAAGCGGACCACGGGATTTTTCGAGATATCCTGCTCCCCTTCCGGCACTACAAGCATCTTGATGCCGGTCGCAATCAGGAAGGCACCGAAGATATAGAGTACCCAGCTATATTGCTGCACCAGCGCCGCGCCCAGGCCAATCATGATGCCGCGCAGCACAATCACGCCAATGATGCCCCAGACCAGCGCACGATACTGATAGCGGCGCGGAATGGCGAAATAGCCGAAGATCAGGCTGATCACGAAGACATTGTCGATGGACAGCGCCTTTTCGATGAAGAAGCCGGTGAAATAGGCCATGCCGGCATGGACCCCGTCGGTGGTCGTGATCTCTCCGTTTTCATAGGCCCACCAGATGCCGGCGCCATAGAGCATGGCGAAGGCAATGTAGAAGGCAGAGAGATAAAGGCTCTCGGCCACACCCATTTCCTTGTCCTTGCGGTTCAGGACGCCAAGATCAAAGGCGAGCAAGAGAACGACGATGAGCAAAAAGCCCTTCCACATCCAGAAGGGCTTGCCCATCCATTCGGCAGCCAGGAATTCCATCCCGAAACCTCATTCTAAGGACGCGGACCAGCCATAGGGGGCCGTGACCGCGCAGGGTTGCACGATCCGACATCGCGACAGGCTGCCCAAAAGTCGGACAGCCCCCGCCAGAGGGGCCCGGATTTGGCGTTACGTGGTGCAAACCAGATTGCTTTTCAACCCCCATTGCGGCGGGGCTATCGGCAAACCATTTGGGGGTTTGCGCGGTGACCCCTTGGCTAATAGGTTGCCGCCATGTCATAGGGTCCGAAGCCCCGCTCCGGCGGGTCTTCCAACTGGGAATTGAGGCGTCGCAATGGGTTCCTTCAGCATCTGGCACTGGCTTGTGGTTCTGCTGGTCATTCTGCTGCTTTTCGGCAGCGGCAAGATCAGTGGGCTGATGGGCGATCTGGCCAAGGGCATCAAGTCCTTCAAGCAGAATATCAAGGAAGATCAGGCGGATGCCTCGATGGAGGCGCAGGCCCAGGGGCAAACCCAGCCGGCCGGCAGCATCCAGGGCCCGGCCGCCGCTTCTTCCACGGCGCAGGCCGCGCCGGCGCAGAACACGCCGCCCCGCCCGGGCGCCTAAGGTCATTAGCGTCACGCCCCGGCGCCATGGTGCGGCGGGGTTGGCTGCGGCCCTTGCCCCAGGCGTATTGACCTGGGCCTGGGGCCGACGGTCTATTCAGGTTGCCGGGCCAAGTCTGATAGAAATTCGCCTCTTTCGTCGCGTGGAGGGCCCGCGCCATGCTGACAACCTGGACCATTGAGGATGGCCGCTGCCGCGTACGCGAAGGCGCCATTTCTGAAATCACCGCGGCCTTGCCTGAGCCCGCACGAGAGAATGCTGCCGAAGTCGCTGCTGCGGAAAATCTCCGCCGCGCTGTCTGGATAGATTTGCTCAATCCGACCGCGGCTGAAGAACGCGCAGTGCAGCATGCCCTTTCGCTTGAGATTCCAACGCGGGAGGAAATGCAGGAAATCGAAAGCTCATCGCGCCTGTATCGAGAGGATGAGGCGCTGTTCCTGACGGCCAATTTTCTTCATGGCGTTGATTCGGGCGATTACGGTTCCACCCCGATCAGCTTCGTGCTCACTAATAGTACGCTGGTCACGGTGCGCTATGCCACGCCGCGGGCCTTCACCGTATTTGGCACGCGCGCGCAGCGCCAGCCAGCCTTGCTGCATTCCCCCGATGCGGCGATGCTGCATCTGTTTGAACAGATCGTGGACCGTCTGGCCGATATTCTGGAGAAGGTTGGCGCCGATATGGATAAGGCGAGCCAATCCACCTTCCGCACTTCCCAGGCGGATGTCAAAATGCATCGGCGCAATGACAAGCTGAAGGATGCGCTATTCACCTTGGGGCAGGTCGGTGAAGTGACAACGCGCGCTTCCGAAACCCTGCTTGGCCTGTCACGCATCCTGACCTTTGTGGGGGCGGAAAAGGAAACCGCCATCCGCAAGGAAAACCAGGCGCTGATCAAGACGCTGGTGCGCGATGTGCGATCCCTGGTGGAACATGCAAGCTTCCTCAATTCCAAGGCGCAATTCCTGCTGGATGCGGTGCTGGGCGTGTTGAATGTGGAACAGAACGCCATCATCAAGACCTTCACCGTGGCATCCGTGGCCCTCATGCCGCCGACGCTGATTGCCAGCATTTACGGCATGAATTTCGAATTCCTCCCGGAGCTGAAATTCACCTTCGGCTATCCCCTGGCGCTTTTGCTGATGATCGTTTCGGCCATTCTGCCCATTCTCTATTTTCGGCGGAAAGGCTGGCTCTGAGGCATGTCCGGATCACTTGCCTTCACCGGTCATGTGCTGAATTATTGTCTGGTCGTATTTGCCGAGCCGCCAAGCGATACCGCTTGGCTTGAAGATGCCCTGATCTAAAAGGAAAGTCTGATGTCGCAAGCAACGCGTATCCCCGCTTCCGTCGCCACCTGCCGCTGGGGTGGGTTTGATGCTTCCTTCCCCCCAGTGGCGAGCATTGCCTCGGGCGAGACGGTCATTCTGGAATGTGTGTCGGGCGGGCCGGAAGTGATGCCGGGGCCGGAAAAGGGCCTGCCGCTACATCCGGTGATTTCGGAAATCCACGCTAAGCTGCCGCGGCTTGGCGCGCATATCATCACTGGCCCCGTTGAGGTGCGCGGTGCGGAGCCAGGCGATGCGCTGCGCGTGGATATCGAAAAAATCGAACTGGGTGCGGATTGGGGCTTTTGCGGCTTCCGCCCGTTGTTTGGCACACTGCCGGAAGATTTCCCCTATCGCCGCACGCTGCATATTCCGGTGAACAAGCAGGCCATGACCTGCCGCCTGCCCTTTGGGCCGCAGGATGGCGGGCTTGATCTGCCGCTCGCGCCCTTTTTCGGTGTCATGGGCGTGGCGCCGCCGCCCGATTGGGGCATGGTGAACACCAAGGAACCGCGCGCCATTGGCGGCAATCTGGACAATAAGGAATTGACCGAAGGTACCACGCTGTTCCTGCCCATTTTCAATAAGGGCGCCTTGTTTTCCGCCGGCGATGGACATGGCGTGCAGGGCGATGGTGAGGTCTGCATCAATGCCCTCGAAATCTGCCTGACGGGGCATTTCAAGCTTTCCGTGGTGAAGGGCGGCGGCGCCAAGGACCCGGTGCTGAAATTCCCCCGCGCGGAGACCAAGACCCATTTCATCACCATGGGGATGAATGAGGATCTGGATCTGGCGATGAAGCAGGCCCTGCGGGAGATGATCGCCTTCATCTGTTCGCGCACCAATCTTTCGGATGCCGATGCCTATCAATTCTGCTCACTCGCGGTGGATTTCCGCGTGACGCAGACGGTGAATGGCGAAAAGGGCGTGCATGGCATGTTGAAGAAGGGGCTCTTGTTCTAAAGCCGTCCGCGCATCTTTGCGGGCAGGCACGGAATAGGTTCAAACATCATCATGGCTTCACCCGCAAAAGATCGCCCTCCGCTTCTTTTCATCCTTGCGCCCCTGGCGGGCATTGTCGTCTGGCTTGGCATTGGCAAGGTTGAGTTGGAGGCTTTGGCCCTTCTTACGCTTGCGGCGTTGCTGTGCAATGTGGTCGCGGCCGTGCACCATGCCGAGGTGGTGGCGCTGCGCGTGGGTGAGCCTTTTGGTGGCCTGATCCTGGCGCTTTCCGTCACGGTGATTGAAGCGGGCTTGATCATTTCCCTGATGCTGTCAGGGGATGATAACCCAACCCTGATGCGTGATACGCTGCTGGCTACGGTCATGATCGTGCTGCATGGGATTGCGGGGCTTGCCATTCTGGTTGGTGGTATAATCCATCGGGAAAATCGCTTCCGGGTTCCTGGGGCCAATGCGCTGCTTGCGGTATTGATGCCGATGGCGGTGCTGGTGCTGATCGTGCCCAATCATGTGGTTTCTGTGCCTGGGCCCTATTACAGCACGGGCCAATTGGCCTTTGTTTCGCTTGTCTGCCTGGCGCTCTACGCGGCCTTCCTGTTTGTGCAGACCAATCGCCATCGCGAATATTTCCTGCCGGAAGAAAGCGCGATGGGTGATGGTCATGCCCGCCCCACTGGCAGCCGGGCATTATTGTCCTTTCTGTTGCTCTGTGTCTCTTTGCTGTCGGTGGTGATGCTCGCCAAATGTTTGGCGCCAGCCTTGGAAGATGGCGTGGTGGCGCTTGGTGCGCCGGCCGCGATTGTGGGCGTGATTGTCGCGGCCATTGTGCTGATGCCGGAATCCGGCGCGGCGCTGCGGTCGGCTGCCCATAATCGCATGCAATCGGCGATCAACCTGGCGCTCGGCAGCGGCGTTGCCTCAATCGGGCTGACGGTGCCGACTGTGGCGCTGGTCACGTGGTGGAATGGCACGCCGCTCGCGCTTGGGATTTCGGCTGGGCATTCGGTGCTGCTGGCGCTTGGCTTCGCGGTGGCGATGCTGACCTATGGCACTGGGCGGACGAATATCCTTTCCGGCATTGTGCATCTGGTGCTGGCGGCGACCTTTGTGTTCACCATTTTCGCGCCGTGAGGCGTTGAGATTATCGCAAGCGCCAGATTTCGATCGGCCCGCGTTCTTCCGGCACTGTCGCGACCAATTCATATTGCTCATCCAGCGCCGCTTCAATCAATATCGCGGCGCGGCGACGCACGCTTGGCCACCAGCCGCGATCAATCACCAGAACGCGCGGATGGCTTTCCAGAATGCGGTTGATTTCGGCGTAAGAATCAATGCCCGTCACGCGATAGAATGGCCCTGCCAAATGGGCGGGGAAGGCATAGCGTGTGGACACGGAAGCATCCGCCAGCACATAGACCACGGGGTGATAATTCACGACCCAGATCGGGTCGCCCGGGTCTATTTCCGCGCGCACGGCGGCGGCGGTGCGGCGTACGGGATCGGGCGCGCCAAGACCAATGCCGCGATCAAGCCGCGGCAGCGCCGCAACGCGCCAGGCATCCAAGGCCACCGCCGCGATCAGCACCTGAAAGCCGATCACCACCATACCGGGGCGCATATACCGCGCCATTTGCCGCGCGCCGATGGCGGCCAGCACCGAAAGGGGCAAAAGCCAGATCAGAAAATAATGCTGATAGAATTGGCCTGGCAGCACCACCGCGAAAGTGGCGGCCACAAACCAGATCATGCCAAATTGCCGAAGCCGTGCGAGCGGCCCTTCGCGATTGCGCGGCCGCACGAGCGCTGGGATGGAAAGCAGAAAAGCCCAGAGCAGGAGCAAGGCCGCCACCACCGCGAAGCGAAAGGAATCCGCCGCACTCAATCGCGCGCCGGCATAGCGCAGCGGGGCAAGAAAGGCGCCTTCCAGGAAGATGTGGAACTCCCCGCGCAGCGCATAGGCCGCGCCAAAAGCCAGCGTGGGCGCTGCGCAGATCAACGCATAGGCGCCCGCCATGGCGGCAATATTGCGAAGCCCGAGCAAACCCGCGCGATAGGCCGGCCCCACCAGCAGCAACCAGGCGAGCGCGCCTTCAAAAAACGTCACCGGCTTCAGCGTGAGTGCGAAGCCGATCAGCACCCCCATTACCACCATATCGCGCCAGCGCGGGGCCTTATTGCGTTCCAGCGTATCCACCGCGCCGCGCAGGCCAAGCGCCATGGCCCAGCCCACCAGCGGCGCAAAGAGAATTTCGGTATTGGTCGCAAGGCCCCCCAAAAGCCCGCTATGCGCGACATAAAGAACGCCAGCCGCCAGGCCGAGCGCGGGTGGCCCACCAGCATAGCGCACGGCGCTGAACAAGGCCGTCGCCGTCGCCGCAACGCAGACCGCGCCGAGCGCGCGCAGCACCCAGATACCATCGCCGAAAATCGCCATGACCACAGCGAAAACCGCGGGCGCGCCCACCGGGTGCATGTCCCACACTGCGGCAATGGGCCAACCGCCATCCAGCCATTCCCGCGCCTGGAGCATATAGAGCCCCTCATCCGTATCAATCACGGCGGCGACGAAGGAAAAGACACGAAACAGCAGCGCAAGCGCCAAAAAGAACAGCGGCACCAGCACAGGGTGGCGCCAGCGCCGATCGAAAAGCTGGGCGAAGAACATGCGCGAGATTACAGCGCTGGGCGCAGGTCCTTCCAGGGTGCGGCGCGTTCATAGGCAGCGGCGGCGCGGTAGATGGTGGCCTCCCCGAAGCTGGGGCCGACCAATTGCAGGGATAGGGGCAGACCCTCAAGCTTTGAGATGCCGCACATCATCGTCAGCGCCGGATGGCCCGTGACATTGAAGGGCGTGCGCGCTTGGCGCGGATAGGTAAGGTCTACCGCTTCGGCATCATCAATCTTGCAGGCGACATCCATGGAAGATGCGGTCAGCAGCAGATCAACCTCCGCAAACGCAGCTTCAACGGCAGCCACCAATTCTCGCCGGCGGCGCTGCGCCTGCACGTAATCCTCGGCGCGCATGAAAAGCCCCGGCAGCAGGCGGCGCAAAGTGAGGTTGGCGTAGTCGCCCGGCCTTTCACGCAGCCATTTGCCATGAATGGCGGCAGCTTCCGCCATCAGGATGGCGCGATTGACGCCGGCGAATTCATTGAGCGAGGGCAGGGTGATGGTCTTGATCTTCGCCCCTTCCTTGGCCAGCAGCTTGGCAGCGGCTTCAAGCGCGGCGGCCATTTCGGCAGAGGCGGGCTGATCCTTTTCATGAAAATGCCGCACGAAGCCGATGGTGAGGCCCTTGAGCCCCTTCTTCATCTGCCGCGCGTAATTCTCAGGCTTATGCGCGGCACTGCCAGGGTCAAGCGCGTCATGCCCGGCCATCATGCTGAGCAGCAACGCATTATCGGCGACCGTGCGTGTCATGGGCCCCACATGATCCAGCGTGAAGGCCAAGGGGAAAACACCGCGCCGCGACACCAGCCCATAAGTCGCCTTCATGCCGACAATGCCGCAATGGCTGGCGGGGTGGCGCACGGAACCGCCGGTATCGGTGCCAAGGGCGGCGGGCAGGATATTGGCGCCCACGGCGGCGCCAGAACCGGAGGATGACCCGCCCGGATGATGCGCCGTATTCCAGGGGTTGCGCGCCGGCGGGAAGGGCAGGTCAAAGGCCGGGCCACCAATCGCGAATTCATGGGTCGCGAGTTTGGCCGGGAAAATTGCCCCTGCCGCGCGCAGCTTGGCCACCACCGCCGCGTCGGCGCTTTTCTGATTATCGAGTAGGATGCGCGAATGGCAGGTGGTGGGATGCCCTGCGATATCAATGATATCCTTGAGCCCGACCGGCAGGCCATCGAGTGCGGAGCGCGGGCCGCTCCGCGCCATGCGCCGCGCGGCCTTCACGGCTTGTTCGCGTGCCTCATCCCAAAGCGGGCGGACAATGGCATTCACCTTGCCGCCCACGGTTTCAGCCCTTTGGTGCAGGGCATCCAGGTATTCCACGGGAGAAAAGCGTCGCCGCGCAATGCCGGCAGAGGCTTCGGTCAGCGAAAGCTCGTGCAAGGCCTTCATGCGCGTGATCCCTTGGCGGGGCTGGGCACGGCATAGGCCGGCATGGGCTCAGCCGTTTCATCGGCTGGGCGGGTGAAGGCGCCAGCCATGCGGCGGGCGGCGACAATGGCTTCCGACACTTCCTTGGGATGGGTCTTCAGCCCGGCGGTAAAGCCCGCCGCGCGGGCCAGGATTTCTTCTTCGGTCATGTCGATGGACGCCCCCATGCTATGAGCATCAGCCTGCCTTAAATGGGCGGATTTTGGAACCCCGGGGAGGCGGAGGAGGGCTGCCGGGGCCGGGGATAGACCATGGCGCCGATTGCAAGCAGGCACCCTTTGTGGAATGACTCTGCTCAACAAATGCGATTTCAAGGCTGATCAATGAAAACAGTTGTTATCACTGGGGTCACGGGACAGGACGGAGCCTATCTGACCGAGCAAATGCTCGGCTTGGGGTACAATGTCTTTGGGACTTTCCGTCGGACAAGTTCGGTTAACTTTTGGCGCCTCAAGGAATTGGGGGTTGCAGACCATCCGAATCTGAAAGCGCAACAGTATACGCGCCGCCTTCGGATGATGCTTCGATTGCGGAGGATCGCGCGCGCTGCCCAACACACCATTATGGTGCTTCGAAATTGGCGCCTGAGGAAATAGCGCGATTATAGTCCAATAAACTACCAGTCATCGTGACGCGCCTGTTCAATTACACTGGCGTCGGACAGACTGTAAACATTCGGTTCTTGCCAAGAAGCTCCTCATCCTTTAGCAACATGGTCGCGTTTGGGTTGTTAGCCATGCCGGGGTTATCAAATGTTTTTCCGCGATAATTCAAAAGGAAAAAATTGGCGCGTCGGCCGTAATTCGACAACTGATCATCGTAAGATAGCCGATTCTGCGCGCGATTCGGGCCATTGGGCGCTCGCGGCACGTCACTATATGGAGATGTTGAAAGACAGCCCAAAGGACGTAGGTATCTGGCTGCAGCGCGGTCATATGCTCAAGGAGCTCGGTTTATTTGGCGACGCCGTAGAAAGCTATGGGCGAGCGCTAGAGTTGGCCCCAAATGATCCAGAAGTTTATCTCCAGCTTGGTTTGCTAGCGAAGATCACCGGGGATCTGCCAGAGGCGCTGCGTTATCTGCGCCGGGCCCGCGAACTCGGCTACCAGCCGATCGAGTTTGTGGAAAAAGAAATCCGTCTTTGCACTGGGCGTAGGTCTATCTCTTTGCTCTCGGCATCCTCTGAAAAAAAGACCAAGCAGCTTCGCGTTCATCTGTCATCGATCACGGGTATGCCATTTGACGAAGGCAGTGCCGAGCTACAGAAAAGGCTCGGTACTACAAATTACTCCTATGCGTTCGCTATGAAGGGAATCATCGCGGCTCTGGAGGCGCTTGAAATTCCCTATACTGTCATCACCAATCCTGAATTTGTACCCAATATAGCCGAGCGTTCCGATGCTGAGATAAACATACATATTGGGTTTTATCCTCCAGAAGACATGCGCTTCCTCAAGGGCGCATACAACGTACTATCAGTTGCGTGGGAGTTTGAGCGGCTCAGGAATGCTGCCGAAACGCTCAGCTACCACGCCTTCGCCGATCCTGTGCGCATGCTTGGCCGAGCCGACGAAATATGGAGTGTATCCGCCCAAGGGGCCGAGGCACTTCGCCGATCTGGCTTGCAGCGTGTTGAAACCGTTCCGACACCCATCATCCAGGGACATAGGCGCAGTCGTCGGATCGGTCAGCCAAGCTGGTCTGATCTGGAGCGTACTGCTGCCGCGCTCAACTCTGTCAGTTGGTCGCCGCTTTCTATCGCATACAACTTTCAATCGTCATTGAATGAGGAGGCGCAACGCCGGAGCGGTAATCTGCACAGAGTATTGTTCACGGGAGATGAATTCTCAGAGAGCGAAGAGGGCCCTCCCATTGTTTTTTTGTCGGTCTTTAATGTGCACGACTACCGAAAGCAGATCAGACCCTTGATCGAGGCATTCGTGCAGTACGCTCAGGTGAACCGAAATGTTTATCTTCTGCTAAAAGTCACCTCTCCCTGGGCCAAAGATTCAGTGATTAGTGAGTCAATCCGTGACGAGCAGATATATGACCCCGGCGAGTTGATTCCTCCTTTCGCTTCCGATCGCATCTGGATAACCGCCGAAACACTTACACGCGAACAGATGCAAAGCCTCTATGATTGTGCGGGATTTTATGTTTGCACTTCACATGCTGAGGGTCAAAATCTGCCAATGCTGGAAGCTATGGCACGTGGCGTAGTGCCCGTTTCGGTCGATAATACCGCCATGGCTAGTTACATTCGATCAGACAACGCCATTGTCATTCCATCCACATTAGCTCCCTTCACCCAGCGGCTCACACGGCGATACGGTCTATACGGCGTTTCAACTTGGTATACCGCCGCCGAGGATGTTTATGCGGCGCTTGGGTCCGCCGCTGTGATGGACCCCGGAGCCTATGCCGCATATTCTGTGGCGGCGGCGCAGACGATAGATGATCAGTTTGGCGCCGAGACGCTGCGCGCCGCGCTTGAGCGCATTACGGTCCAGCTCAAGACCCCAGCCACAGGAGAGGGCTCTTGAAAGCGTTCCTCGAAATTAGCGTTCTGGTGATGGAAGACCACTGGACGGGTATTCCCCTGGTGGCGGCCGCGATTGCTGATAAGGCTTTAGCGGATACCGATGGTCGTATCGAATGGCGATTTGTATGCGAGACCATTCCTGTGCATGGTGATCTTGTGCACGAAATCTTAGCAGCCCGGTCGGGGCGCGTTGTGCGTGAAAAGTTGTCTGATCTGATATGGCGTACCGCGCCGCTTGCCTGGCGTGAGAGTCGCCAAGCGGTGGCTATCTTCCCACATATTAAGCCAATGCGTCGGCTTTTCGGTCGGGAAGCCATGGTTATCCATGATCTCAGCCCGCTGTTGGTGCCTCAGTTTCACAACGAAGACAACATAAACCATTACGCTAACCGAATTTTTGGGGATGTGAGTTCAACAGACCACTTCTTTTGTAACTCCAAGGCGACCCGGGAGGACCTCAAACTCTATTTGGGAGTCGAGCATAACAATACGTCAATTATTCCACTCGGGATAGATTTGAAATGGGAAGATGTGAGTGCAGCCCAACGCGTTGGTGATCTTGGCAAGGTTGAACCATACGTAGTCGTCGTCGGTACTCTGGAGCCACGTAAGAATGGCCGAATTGTGATTGAGTTTCTGGCTAGAAACCCCGACTTCGCTAAGCGCAATCGCATTGTCTTCATTGGCCGTGACGGTTGGCTTGATGAGCGTCGGAAAATTTACGCGCAGATGGCCGAGCTTGGCATTCCTGCTGATCGGGTCGTATTCACGGGCTTTATCTCCGAGCGGGAAAAAATTACGCTGATTTATCACTCTCAGTTTTGCATATACCCGTCCTTTTTCGAGGGATTCGGGATTCCAGTGCTTGAGGCTGCTGTTCTTGGAAAAAACATTGTGTGCTCCAATAGTTCCAGTATGCCCGAGGTCGCGCCGGATAAATGCTATTTCTTCGACCCTAACAGCCTGACCGAGTTTACCTGGGCGATGAGGCGCGCAGAGCAGGATGCGGCCTTCAAACGAATTTCTACCTCTCTGGACGACGTCATGAGGCTGGCAAAGAAACATGATTGGACGGCCTGTTACGAGGAGATTAAGCGATGGGTACTAGCGTGACTTTTTTCCCTCATGCCGTATTCGCTGCGCGGTATGCGCCGGTCCATCAGATTCGGATCCTATCCATGAGCGGTAATCGTTTACGTGGGCTTGCAGTACCGGAAGGTGGCCTGCGGCCGAGTGCAGTCATTTTGGCCGCTGGTGAACGCTTCCTTGGTGTTTCAATCGCTGGCGGTTTCTCAGACGAGGCGAAGGCCGCAGGGTTGCGCCATGGCTGGTGTGGCTTCGAACTTTTGGGACTACAGCATGCCCTCGCCTTGGGTCCGCGTGGTGAAGTGCGCTGTGCAGCCACTAATCGCTCGCTCATCACTCTCGACGATGATGGGATCGCCAGTGCCGCGAACTCCCTGTCCACCAGCATTACAGTTGAGGCGCTACGCGCTGCGGCTCTTCGTGAAAACCTTACCGAGGATCCCGATGTCATCTGGCCCTTCGCTGAGGCTTTTCTTCAGGAGAAAGGACCTCGTGCTTTCATAGATGCTACGTACCTCTACTTGCTCGGCCGCCCAGCGGATCTTGACGGACGAAGTTTCTATGAAAAATCTATTGCGGAAGGTATGCGGCCGCGCGATGTTTGGAGTACATTTGTCGAGTCCGAAGAATTTAGGAGCAAAGCCATGAAAGTTCTTTCCGGCCCATTTGACTCTGATTTTCCCTACAGCTTAAGCCCGTTCGCTCGCAATGATTTGCAAACGTCGACGGCGGTAGACTCTGGCCGAAAGACCGATCTCTTCATTTAATTGAGGCACCGAATTTCACGTGTCGTTGCGCCGGTCTTGAGCAGCATGCAGCAAATGTACTATACCATTACATGATTACCCTACTTAGGCAGTGGAGGCACCAGGTAAATTTGTCCTTGTTTTGCCATCTCGCGACATTCAAAAGTAAAGATTCGCACCAGATCATTAAAAAATTGGCATTACACTCGGCCTGGGCGCCCTGACAACATACTAGCCTATTGGTTTGTAGCAGAGTGATCCCTTCGGATGAGTGACATCGCTTGGCATGTTGACGATATTAATGAAAAATAACTTCGTAACATTTGGAGTGGTGAAAGTGGAAAGTAAGAAATTGAGGGAAACTCATGTTCATTTGTGACATTGGGCTGCGGTTTTGACTGGATAGAGCCTTCTAAAATAGACTTGATAGAGCGTTACGCATTAGCTAGTAGGTGATATGGGGTGTTGGAATTTTGAATTCAAGGAGAATTGTTGTGGGGTCAGGCGTCTCGAAAAACGATGTAGAGGCTGCATATAGGCTTATTTTGGGGCGGTCACCTGAGAGTGAGGCGGCTATCAAAGCTCAGTTGGTGCACCCTGATGTTGTGTCCCTACACCGCGCTTTCCTGAGTTCAGAAGAATTTCAATCTAAACGTGCTGGTACATCGCCTCAGGTAGGGGCATCGCCACTAAATGGTGTGACCTTACCTCCGTTGGACATAGAGGTTTCAACGTCAGATGAAACCTTGGAACAAATGGTAGTCAAAACAGCCGATTACTGGAATCGCATAGGAAGCGAGGCTCCGCACTGGTCCGTGCTCACAGATAACAGATATTCTCCAGAAAATATTGTTGTTAATCGGGAGTCTTTCTTCGAAACATCGAAGCTTGACCAGGAACTCATTATTGCTTCTCTGGCACGTGCTGGCTTTCAGCCTGAAAATTTTCGTTGCTGCGTGGAATTTGGGTGTGGGGTTGGTCGTTTGACCTTTAGGCTAGCCTCGTTGTTTTCTTCAGTTACTGGGCTTGATATTTCGGTGCCGCATTTAAAGCTCGCTCAAGAATATTGCTCAAGACTTAGACTAACGAACGTGAACTTTGGCCAAGTTTCAAAGGAAAATTTGATGCCCGCGTCTGGTTTTGACTTTTGGTTTTCGCGAATCGTTTTGCAGCATAATCCTCCTCCGGTAGCCATGGAGATTCTTAGACGCGTATTCCGACTACTTCCATTAGGCGGTGTCGCCATGTTTCAAGTTCCTGTTTATCACACAGGTTATCGCTTCAGCTCTGAGACGTACCTTCAGTCCTCCCTTGGGGAAGACATGGAAATGCACTGCCTGCCTCAGAAGGCTATTTTCGATGAGGCGGAGTTATTTGGCATGAGACTTGTCGATATTCGGGAAGACACATGGATAGTTGGGCCACCTTCCGAGTGGGTGTCAAATAACTTTGTTTTTTTAAAGGACCGGCCCTCTCGGGATTAGCTGATTGTACACCTACGATATTCCCCTGACGGTAACCGCATTAAAACAGCCCTGTGGCCTTATGCACGGTCAATTGCAGGCATTCGCCAATGCCCGCAAGAACGGCCAAGGCAGCGCCGCCGTCCGCCCCGCCCCGGTTGCCTGAGGCCGCCCCGCGCCCTATAGCGCCCAGGGTACAGAAACAGCCATCAAGGTCCCCCCACACGTGGCCACCATCGCCGCCCCCGACGCGCCCAACCCCGCGCTCGCCGCCCAGGCGGCCATTCTTGCACGCCCCCTCGATGATCCCCGCCGCATGGCCAATGCCATAAGGGCGCTGGCGATTGACGCGGTGGAGCAAGCCAAATCCGGCCATCCTGGCATGCCCATGGGCATGGCCGATGTGGCGACTACGCTCTTTACCGGTTTCCTGAAATACGACGCCGCCGACCCGCGCTGGCCGGATCGGGACCGCTTTGTGCTATCTGCCGGCCATGGGTCCATGCTGCTTTATGCCTTGCTCCATCTGACCGGGCATGAGGGTATGGGGGCCGAAGACCTCAAGCGCTTCCGCCAGCTCCATTCCCCCGCCGCCGGCCATCCGGAATTCGGCGAGCATCCGGGGATTGAGACCACCACCGGCCCGCTCGGCCAGGGGATCTCCACCGCGGTTGGTATGGCCATGGCGGAACGCATGATGGCGGCGCGATTCGGTGCCTCGCTCGTGGATCACCGCACCTGGGTCATCGCCTCCGATGGCGATTTGCAGGAAGGCATCTCCCATGAAGCCGCTGCCCTGGCCGGCCATTACGGGCTTTCCAAGCTGACGGTGCTTTGGGATGACAATCATATCTCGATTGATGGCGATACCGCACTGTCATTTTCCGAAGATGTGCTGAAGCGCTTCCAGGCCTATGGTTGGGCGGTCAGGCGCGTGGATGGGCATGATGCGGGCGAATTGGCCGCCGCCATGTCCTGGGCCATGCGTAACCGGAAGCCGACACTGATTGCCTGCCGGACCATTATTGGCCTTGGCGCGCCGACCAAGGCGGGCACGGCGGGCAGCCATGGCTCGCCTTTGGGGGCGGCTGAAGCCGCTGCCGCGAAACAGGCCTTGGGTTGGACGGCAGCGCCCTTTGAGGTGCCGGCGGATATCAAGGCGCTTTGGGAGGCTGCCGGGCGGCGCGGCGCTGGCGCGCGGCGTTCCTGGCTGAAGCGCATTGCCAAGCACCCGCAGCGCGCCGAGTTTGAACGCGCCATGGCCGGCCGCCTGCCGGAAGCCTGGAATGAGGCGCTGTCGGCACTCCGCACCCAGATCGCGGCTGACAAACCGAAGCTTGCGACGCGTGTGTCCAGCCAGAAGGCGCTGGAAGCGCTGGTGCCATCCGTGCCGGAAATGGTCGGTGGTTCGGCGGATTTGACCGGTTCCAACAATACCAATGTGAAGGGCGTGCCGGCGATCGCACCGGGCAATTTCAGCGGGCGCTTCGTTCATTGGGGTGTGCGGGAACATGGCATGGCAGCCGCCATGAATGGCATGGCGCTGCATGGCGGCATCATTCCCTATAGCGGCACCTTTTTGGTATTTGGCGATTACCTGCGCCCTGCCGTGCGGCTTGCCGCTTTGATGCGCCAGCGCGTCATTCACGTGCTGACACATGATTCGATCGGCCTTGGTGAAGATGGCCCGACGCATCAGCCGGTAGAGCACCTGGCTTCCTTCCGCGCCATGCCGAATGTGCATGTCTTCCGCCCGGCGGATGCCATGGAAACGGCGGAATGCTGGGAATTGGCTTTGCGCCGGGCCGATGGGCCATCCTTGCTCGCGCTATCCCGCCAGAACCTACCGGCCTTGCGCAGCGATGCGGCGGAAAACCGCTCGGCCCGCGGTGGCTATGTGCTGGCGGAAGCCGATGGCGCGCGCCAGGCGACGCTGATCGCAACGGGCAGCGAAGTATCCCTTGCCATGACCGCGCGCGATGCCCTGCAGGCAGCAGGTATTGCAACCGCCGTGGTTTCCTTGCCGTGCTGGGAGCTTTTCGCCGCGCAGGATGATGCCTATCGGGCCAGCGTGCTCGGCAGCGCGCCGCGCTTTGGCATTGAAGCCGCGGTTGGCTTTGGCTGGGAACGCTGGCTTGGCGCGGATGGCGTGTTCATTGGCATGGCGGGCTACGGCGCCTCGGCGCCCGCTGATGATTTGTTCAAGCATTTCGGCATTACGCCGGAAGCGGTAACGGAAGCCGTGCGCAAGCGACTTGGGGTTTGATTTTAGCTTCTTTGGGGAAGGAAAATATCATGGCCGTGAAGGTTGCCATCAATGGGTTCGGGCGCATCGGGCGCCTTGTTCTGCGCGCGATGATTGAAAGCAATCGCCGCGATGTGGAATGCGTCGCCATCAATGACCTTGGCAGCGTGGAAGCCAATGCGCATCTGTTCCGTTATGACAGTGTGCATGGCCGCTTCCCCGGCGAAGTCGCGGTGGATGGCAACAAGATCATCATCACCGCCAATGGCCGAATTTATGCGCCGATCACCGTCAGCGCCGAACGTGACCCGACCAAGGTGCCCTTCCAGGGCGTTGATGTCGCCATGGAATGCACCGGCATTTTCACCAGCAAGGAAAAGGCTTCCGCGCTGATCACGGCAGGTGCGCGCAAGGTGGTGATCTCCGCCCCTGGCGACAATGCGGATGCGACCATTGTCTATGGCGTCAATCACAAGACGCTGACCAAGGACATGACGGTGATTTCCAACGCGTCCTGCACCACCAATTGCCTCGCACCCGTGGCCAAGGTGCTGCATGACAATTTCGGCATTCTGCGCGGCTATATGGTGACGATCCACGCCTATACGGGTGATCAGAACACCGTGGATACGCTGCACAAGGATCTGCACCGCGCCCGCGCCGCGGCGGTTTCCGCGATCCCGACCTCGACCGGCGCGGCCAAGGCTGTTGGCCTGGTGATGCCGGAATTGAAGGGCAAGCTGGATGGCACGGCCATTCGCATCCCAACGCCCAATGTCTCGCTCGTGTCGCTGGATTTCGTGCCCGCCAAGGAAGGTGTGACGAAGGAGGCTGTGAATGCCGCGATGAAGGCGGCGGCTGAGGGCGAATTGAAGGGTATTCTTGGCTACAATACCGAACCGCTGGTCAGCATTGATTTCAACCACAACCCGGCTTCTTCCACCTTTGATGCGACGCAGACGCAGGTGGTGGATGGCGGGCTGGTGCGCGTGCTGTCCTGGTACGACAATGAATGGGGTTTTTCGAACCGCATGAGCGATACCGCCGCGCTGTTCGGTTCCCTCTGACCTTTTAGGCACCTGCCCGAGGTTCCATCATGGCTTTCAAGACGATTGATGCGCTGCCTGCCAAGGGACAGCGCGTATTGCTGCGCGCGGATTTGAATGTGCCGGTCAAGGATGGCCGCATCACGGATCGCACGCGCATCGAAAGGCTGTGCCCGACCATCGCCGAATTGGCGCATAAGGGTGCTCGCGTTGTGGTGCTGAGCCATTTTGATCGGCCCAAGGGAAAGCGCGTGCCGGAAATGTCGCTGAAGCCGATGCAGGAAGCGCTGGCGGCAGCGCTTAACCGTCCCGTTGCCTGGTGCGATGATTGCGTGGGCGCAGAAGCCGAAGCCGCCGTGGCGGCGCTGGCCGATGGTGATGTGTTGCTGCTGGAAAATACGCGCTTTCATCCCGGTGAGGAAAAGAATGACCCCGCCATGGCGGCCGCACTCGCCAAGCTTGGCGATGCTTTTGTGAATGACGCGTTTTCGGCAGCGCATCGCGCCCATGCCAGCACGGAAGGTGTCGCGCGGCTGCTGCCGGCCTATGCCGGGCGGCTGATGGAAGCGGAATTGAAGGCGCTGGATGCGGCGCTGGGTAATCCCGCGCGGCCAGTGGTGGCGATTGTTGGCGGTGCGAAGGTTTCGACCAAGCTTGAATTACTGGGTAATCTTTGCAGCAAGGTTGATATGCTGGTGATTGGCGGCGCCATGGCCAATACCTTCCTCGCCGCGCAAGGCCATGGCATGGGCAAATCGCTTCAGGAAGCGGAAATGCACGCAACGGCGCGCCAGATCATGGAACAGGCCGAGGCCGCGAATTGCGAAATCCTGCTGCCGGTTGATCTGGTGGTGGCCGAGGAATTCCGCGCCAACCCGCCAACCCGCACCGTCGCTGTCACTGCCGTGCCGGCGAATATGATGGCGCTGGATGTGGGGCCGGAGACCGAGGCCGCTTTGGAAGCACGGCTGCGTACCGCTTCCACCTTGGTGTGGAACGGTCCGCTCGGCGCGTTTGAAACGGCACCCTTTGATGCAGCAACGGTGGCGGCGGCGCAGACGGTTGCCGCACTCACGCAATCGGGCGCGCTGAAATCCATCGCGGGGGGTGGCGATACGGTGGCGGCACTGCGCCATGCCGGCGTACTGGAGCGGATGAGCTATGTCTCGACCGCCGGCGGCGCCTTCCTGGAATGGCTGGAAGGCAAGGAATTGCCGGGGGTCGCCGCGCTTGGGTAAAGCCGAATTTGCGCGGCTGATTCACGGCTCCGGCGATACCGCCTCCGCCGACCAGACGCGAACAGGTTGACGCTGCCCGCCAAGGTGCAAAACTGTTCTTACTCAAAGGGTGGGAACAGACCATGCGGCAAATGCATCTTGTCGGCTTCATGCAGGCGCAGAACTGCACCAATTACGCCAGTTCCTGGCGGCACCCTCTGTCACGCACGGATTTCCTGACCGCCGATTTCTATCAGGAAATCGCCCGCATCCTGGAAGCCGGCAAATTCGATCTTGGCTTTTTCGATGACCGGCTTTCCATGCCGGATCGCTACGGCAATGACCATCACCACACGGTGGAACATGGCATTCGCTGCGTGAAGCTTGATCCCATTGTGACGCTGACGATGATGGCTGCCGTCACCTCGCGCCTTGGCCTCGGCTCCACCGCCTCAACCACCTATTACGAGCCCTTCCATGTCGCGCGCACCATGCAGACGCTTGATCTGATGAGCAACGGGCGCGCGGCCTGGAATGTGGTGACGTCGCTGAATGACGGCGAGGCGGCCAATATGGGTCATGATGAGATGATGGAACATGACCGGCGCTATGATCGCGCCGATGAATTCGTGGAAATCGTCCTGGGCCATTGGGATGCCTGGGACCCGGATGCGCTGATTGTGGACAAAACCACAGGCCGCTTTGCCGATGGCGATAAGGTGCGGCGGCTGGATTATCGCGGACAGTTCCTGAAATCACGTGGGCCCTTCACCGTACCGCGCAGCCCGCAGGGCCGGCCCGTTGTGATCCAGGCTGGCAGCAGCGGGCGCGGCAAGCGCTTTTCCGCACGCTGGGCAGAGCTGGTCTTTGTCGCCTATCACGATGTCGCTTCCGGCGCCAAGGAATACGCCGAATTCAAGCACATGATTGCAGAAGCCGGGCGCAATCCGGATCATGTGAAGGTGGCAACGCTGATCTCCCCCATCTGCGCCGCGACAAAAGCCGAAGCCGAAGACAAGGCTGCATTGATCGCAAGCCTGCCGCTCGAAATTGATGCGCTGTCCTTACTGTCCGAAGCGCTGAATTTCGATTTCTCGACCAAGGGCATGGATGAGCCCTTCAGCGATGAAGAAATGGCCAGCATGCAAGGGCTGCAAGCCATTCGTGACCGCGTGGTGAAAAACACCGGCAAGAAGAATCCGACCGTGCGCGAATTCATCACCGGCAGCGGCCGGGGCCGGCCCAATATGAATATGGTGGGCGGCCCCAAGGAAATCGCCGACAAGATGGAAGAATGGTTCACCAAGCCGGCCTGTGATGGCTTTGTGGTGGCGGCGACCTATGTGCCGGATGGCTACCGCGATTTCGTGACGCATGTGGTGCCGGAACTCCAACGCCGCGGGCTGTTCCGCAAGGAATATTCCGGTTCGACGTTGCGCGACCATTTGGGCCTGGCGAAATCCACCATTGGCGATTGGCGGCCCAAGGCAGCGGCGGAATAGGCGTTGCTTTTCGCCGCGCGGCTGCGCCATGCTGCGGCCAAGACAGGGTAAAACCCCTACCAAAACCAAGGGAAGGAACCACCATGCGCGCCGCGATTTTCCGCAAAGGCAGTTTTGTGCTGGGCGATGTGCCGGACCCGCAGCTTCAGCCCGGCCAGGTGCTGGTGCGCACCAAGGCCTGCGGCATTTGCGGTACGGATTTGCATGCGGCGCGCTTCACGCGTGAATTCGTCTCCCTCTCGCAGCGCAGCGGCGGGCGCTGGACGATGGATACCGAACGCGACGTGGTCTTCGGCCATGAATTCATGGGTGAGGTGGTGGCGAATGGCCCTGGCACGGAAGGCAAGTTCAAGCCGGGGGATTTGGTCACCTCAATGCCGCTCACCATCGCCGACAATACCGTGCTTGGCCTTGGCTATAACCCGGATGTCGCCGGCGGCTTTGCCGAATTTATGCCGCTTGCGGAACGCATGCTGCTGCCGCTGCCCAAAACGATGGAACCCGACCACGCCGCGCTAACGGAGCCTATGGCGATTGGCCTTCATGCGGTGGAATATTTTGGCGTGAATAATGCCGAAGTGCCGCTGGTGATTGGCTGCGGCCCGATCGGGCTTGCGACCATCGCCGCGCTTAAGCTGCATGGCCATGCGCCAATCATTGCGGCGGATTTCTCGGCAGGGCGCCGCGCGCTCGCGAAGAAAATGGGCGCGGATATCGTGATAGATCCGGCCGTTGAATCCCCCTACCAGGCCCTGGAACGCGCCATCACGCCGGATGGCCATGATGCCAGCCGCTACGCAGCACTTTTCGGCCTTGGCCCCAAGCGCCGCCCCGCCCTGCTATTCGAATGCGTGGGTATCCCCGGCGTGCTGGCCGCCATGATGGAAGGCGCGCCGACCGGGGCGCGCATCATCGTAGTTGGTGTCTGCATGGAACCTGATGGGATCGAGCCCTTTTTCGGCATTGTGAAGCAGTTATCCATGCAATTTGTCCTGGGCTATAGCGCGCAAGAATTCGCGGCCACCCTTGGCCATATCGGCGCCGGGCGGCTGGATGTGCGGCCGCTGATCACCGGGCGCATTGGCCTGGCCGAGGTCGGGCAGGCCTTCAAGGACCTCGCCAACCCCGAAACCCATGCGAAGATTTTGGTGGAACCCTGGCGCTAAGGCGCCGGTTTCGGCTGTATCTGTCAGCCAAACCGGTCTAGTCTGACTGTCATGGCTTCGGAGCATAAACGGGAGGGGGCTGCCGCCGCCGCGCTTCTGGCGCGGGAAGCAAAGGCACTGAGGGGCCGGCTTTACGGGCCGGTCCTGCTCGGCCTTGCGCTTGCCTTGGCGAGTGTGGCGCAAGCACTGCTGATCGCCCGGCTGCTGGCCGCGCTTTTGGCCGGCACCCCTGCATCCTGGGCGGATTTCATCGGTGCGGGGGCGCTTGCGCTGATTATGGCGGCGCTTGGCATTGCGCAGGAACGCGCCCAGACCGCCGCCGGGGAGGAAGCCAAAGCGAGCCTCCGTGCCCGCATCTTCGCGCGGCTACTGGCGCAAGGCCCTGCGGATCAGCGCCCGGTTGGCGAAAAAAGCGCGCTGGTGGTGGAACGTGTGGAGGCCATGGAAGGCTATTTCGCGCGTTGGATACCGGCTGCGATTCTCGCCGTACTGGCGCCCTTGCTGATTGCCGGCTGCGCCGCGCTGTTTGATCCCGTGAGCGGCCTGATCCTGCTGGTCGCGGGCCTCATGGTGCCGGTGGCGCAGGCAGCGTCCGGCATTGGCGCCGCGCAAGCGAGCCGCCGGCAATTCGCCGCTTTGCAACGGCTTTCCGGGCGGTTTCTGGACCGGATGCGCGGCCTGCCCGTGCTGGTGCTGTTCAACCAGCAGCGCGCGGAAACCCAAAGGCTTGCCGCGGCAGCCGAGGAATTGCGCCAACGCACCATGCGTGTGCTGCGCGTTGCCTTCATATCTTCGGGCGCGATGGAATTGATCGCCGCCGCTGCGCTGGCCTGTCTTGCCATTCGTCACGGCGCGGTGCTGACCGGCGCGCATCCTGATCCGGTGACGGCGTTTTTCGTTGTGCTGCTCGTACCCGTGTTTTTCCTGCCGCTGCGGTCTTTCGCGGCGGCCTATCATGAACAGTTGGGCGCGCGCGGCGCGGCGGCGGACCTCGCCCCGCTGCTGGACCAACCGGAAGAAACCGGGCTGCTGTTGGAAGAAGTGCCACCGAAACTCACCATCACCTTTCAGGATGTGCAGCTTTCCTATGATCCATCCCGCCCGCCGGCCTTGGATGGGCTTTCCTTTCGCGTGCTGGCCGGTGAGACGCTGTTGCTGACCGGTGCATCGGGTGCGGGCAAGACAAGCGCGCTGCGTATCCTGATGGGTTTCGCGCGGCCCGATGCCGGGCGTGTGGCGATCAATGGCCGCGATGCGATGCTGCTGAAGCCTTCCGAATTGCGCCGCTTGTCATCCTATGTCGGGCAACGCGCGCATTTGTTCCGCGCCACCTTGCGGGAGAATATTCGCCTCGCTCGGCCCGATGCGGATGATGGTGCTGTATTGGCCGCCGCTGAAGCCGCGCAGGTGATGGATTTCGCCAAGGATTTGCCGCAGGGGCTGGATACGCTGATTGGTGAAGGCGGCTTTGGGCTTTCCGGCGGCCAGGCGCAGCGCGTGGCACTCGCGCGGGCGTTTTTGCGCGATACGCCCCTGGTGCTGTTGGATGAACCGACTGCGCATCTCGACCCCGGCACCGAAGCATCCGTGTTGGATGCTTTGCGCCGGCTTTGCGTGGGCCGTACCGCGATTATCGCAACCCATGCCAAGGCAGCGCGATCCTATTTCGGCCAAAGGCTGGAAATCGCCGATGGGCGGGCGCAGGGCAGCCGGCTTGCGGGGAATGATTAGGCCATGAGTGCTGATCTTTTCCGCGTGTTGCGACTTTGGCTGGAACGCTCCGGCTGGTTGGTGGTGGGGATCATCGTGACCGTGATCTCGGCACTGGCGGGCGTTGCCTTGCTCGCCTTCGCGGGCAAGCTGGTGGCTGCATCGGTCGGTGGGGCGGAAAGTGCCGCGCTGGCGGCAGCGGGCGTAATTGCGCTGCTGTGGTTGCGGCCTTTGATTCTTCTAAGGCCCGTCATGCGTTATCTGGAACGGCTCGCGACACATGAAGCGACCTTCCGCGCCTTGGCCGATATGCGCGTGTGGTTTTTCGGGCGCCTTGCTGAGCGTTTGCCAACCGGGCTTGGCTTGCGGCGCGCGGGGGATTTGCTTGGGCGGCTGGTTGCGGATGTGGAAGCGCTTGATGGGCTTTATCTGCGCGCGCTGGTGCCGGCGGCGGCTTCCATTGCCGTGGTGCTGGCGATTGCACTGATCCTTGGCGCGGCGGACCCCTGGCTTGCTGCGCTGGTGGCGCTGCCGCTGACCGCGGCACTGGTGCTGCCGCTGTTGCTGGCGCCCGATGCCGCGCGCGCGGCGGAGGCGACGTCGCGCGCCCAAGGCGCGCTGCGCGCCGCAACGGTTGATCCGCTGACAGGCATTGAAGATACGCTGGCGGCAAATGGCGAAAAGCGCGCGCTGGCGCGGGTGGCTGAGGAAGACCGGGCACTTTCAGGCGCGCAACGTGCCCTGGCGCGGCGCGCGGCCTGGGGCGGCGCGGCGGGCGCCTTGCTCACGCAAATCGCCCTGCTCGCTGCGCTGGCTTGGACCATGCTGGCCGGGCAGCCCGGCATGGCGGCGGGTGTTTTGGCCGTATTCCTGGCGATTGCGGCAGCCGAGGCTTTGGGGCTGATGCCACGCGCCGGGGCGGCGGTGGCAGCAGCAGCGGCGGGCGCGCGGCGGTTGTTTGAAGCGGCCGATGCGGCGGAACCGGTGCCCGATCCCGCCACGCCCAATGCCACTCCTTCAGGCCATGCGCTGGTGTTGCGTGATGTGGTGTTTTCCTGGGCGCCGGATCGGCCACTGGTGTTTGATGGGCTTGACCTTGATGTGCCGGAAGGGGCGCGTATTGCGCTGCTCGGGCCTTCAGGCACCGGCAAATCTACACTTGCCGCGCTGCTGTTGAAATTCGCCGCCCCCCAGCAGGGCAGCATTACGCTGGGTGGTGTTGATATCACGACCCTGCCGGCTGCCGTGCTGCGTGATCGCATCGCCTGGCTCATGCAGGATGCGCGGTTGTTTGATGACAGCATCGCCGCGAATCTGCGCCTGGCTGCGCCCGATGCGGATGATGCCGCGCTGTGGCGCGCGCTGGATCGCGCGCGCATTGGCGATGTGGTGCGCGCCTTGCCTGATGGGCTTGAAACGCAATGCGGTGAGGCTGGCGCGCGGTTTTCCGGTGGTCAGGCGCGGCGCATCGCACTTGCGCGCGCCTTGCTATCGCCCGCGCCAGTGCTGATCTTGGATGAACCCGCTGCCGGGCTGGATGCCGCGACGGAACGCGCCTTCATGGAAACGCTGGATGAAGCAACAGCAGGGCGCAGCGTCATCCTGATCCTGCATCGGCTGACCGGCGTGGAACGACCCAGCCGCATTCTGCGCTTGGTGGGTGGCAAGGCCATTGCGGCGACGGGCTAAGCCGGGCCTGCGCTACTTTTTCATCGCTACAAAATGCGCGACACAGCGGGTGAAGCCCGTCAGATCACGCCAGCGCGCGGCTTCTGCAACCGGGTTCACCACAAGCGCACCACCGGCGGCGGCAATGCCGCCATCAAGCATGAGGTTATCGGTCAGGCCAAAATCCTCGACCTCCATGCCATCGGCATCTTCCCAGGCGCCATTGGCGCGCCGATGCACCGCACCGCGTAAATGCGTCAGGCTGCGCATGGTGAAATTCCCCGGCGCATTGCTGTAGCCCAGCACCGGCCGGCCCAGCGCGCGCATGAAGCCAAGCTCATAAGCGGTGCCGGGATCGGCGGAGGCACCGCGAAATGGCGTGAGGTTCGCGATCAGCGCATCACAGCCATGGATATGCGCTTCATTGCCCAGGTAAATCCGCATCCAGTCGGTTTCAGCTTGCGGTGCCTCAGGCGCAGGGTCGGTCGGGAAAACGCCGATCATCCCGTACTCCGCACAAATTGCTTTCTTGGCCGCCGCAATGGCGTCTCGGTCCGCCAGAAAAACCTCCGGTCCTGCCAGATATACGCGCATCGCCCCGCCTTGCCTGTCATGGCTTTCCCATGCGCAGATAGGACCATGGATGCCGAACGGGAATACAATAATCGGGCCCGCGTGCCCGAAAGCGCCGAAATCATCGCTGCCTGGGCGCGCGATGCCGCGGCCTTCCGCGCGAGCGGTGTGCGGGCCGAGCTTGACCTTGCCTATGGCGCGGGCGCGCGGGAGAAGCTCGACCTGTTTCTGCCCCCACATGCCGAAGCCGCGCCCACCGCGCTATTCATCCATGGCGGCTATTGGCAGGCGCTCGATCGGTCCTTTGTCAGCCATTTTGCGCGCGGCCTCCTGGGCCAGGGGGTGGCTGTCGCGGTACCATCCTATGATCTCTGCCCCGCCGTAACGCTGGGCGAAATTGCCGAGCAAATGCGCCGCGCGGCCACCTTTCTACACAGGCGACGCGGCGGGCGGTTGCTCGCGGCAGGGCATTCCGCCGGCGGGCAGCTTGCCGCCTTGCTGCTCGCGACCGATTGGCCCGCCTGGGCACCCGGCTTGCCCGCCGGCATGGTGGGGGCAGCGCTGCCCGTTTCAGGCGTGTTTGAATTGGGGCCGCTGAAGGGCACCAGCATCGCCAAGGCGCTGAACCTGACAGGGCAGGACATCGCCACCCTATCGCCACGCCTGCTGCCGCCCCCCGCTTTTGAGGCGCTGCATGTGGTGGTGGGCGGGGCCGAGAGCGATGAATTCATCCGCCAAAGCCGCGATTTCGCCACCCATTGGGGCGGCAGTTTTGAAGCCCTGCCCGGCGCCAACCACTTCGCCGTACTGGCCCCCTTCATGGACCCTGCCCATCCCTTGATGATTCGTGCTGGCAAAATGGCGCATAGCCTTGCCTTGCGCCCAGGCTTCGCGCAGTAAGAAGCCTGAGGCATTTCAACCGGGGAGGCTTAAAAATGAGCTCTTTTTCACGTCGTACCGCCATGGGCGGCGCCTTGGGGCTGCTGGCAGCGCCCGCCATTCTGCATGCGCAACCCGCGGGCGGGGTGAAGATTGGCCTGGTCGCCGTGCAAACCGGCCCGCAGGCTGCGCTTGGCACGCAATTGCGCGATGGCTTCCTGATGGGGCTCCGGCATCTGAATGGCCGGCTGGGCGGGCTGACCGCTGAGACCGTGATGATCGATGATGAATTGCGCCCCGATGTCGCGGTGACCAAGGTGCGCACCGCGCTTGAACGCGACCGCTGCGATTTCATCGTAGGCGTGGTGTTTTCCAATATCCTGCAAGCCATTATGCGACCAGTGACGGAATCCAATACCTTCCTGATCAGCACCAATGCCGGGCCCTCCACCTTTGCCGGGCGTGGCTGCAATCCTTTCTTCTTCGCCACTTCCTACAATAATGATCAGGTGCATGCCGTGATCGGCCAGGTCTGCGAAGACCAGGGCTATCGGCGCGTCTTTGTGCTGGTGCCGAATTACCAGGCCGGGCGCGATGCGGTGGCTGGCTTCAAATCCCGCTTCAAGGGTGAGGTGGTAGATGAGGTTTACGTGCCGCTCACGCAGCTGGATTTCGCGGCCGAGCTTGCGAAGATCGCGGCCGCGCGGCCGGATGCGATTTTCACCTTCATGCCGGGTGGGCTTGGTGTGAATCTGGTGCGGCAATATCGCCAGGCGGGGCTGGCGCATATTCCCTTCCTGTCCACCTTCACGGTGGATGAAGCCACGCTGCCCGCGCAGCAGGATGCGGCGGTTGGTTTCTTTTCGGGGTCGAATTGGGCGCCGAATATGGACAATGCGGCCAATCGCCGTTTCGTGAGCGATTTTGAAGCCGCCTTCAATTATGTGCCGGCCAGCTATGCTGCGCAGGCCTATGATGGCGCGATGCTGCTTGATTCCGCCATTCGCCGTGCAGGCGGCCGCTTGGCCGATAAGGATGCGCTGCGGGCCGGGCTGCGCGCGGCGGATTTCACCTCAGTGCGTGGCAATTTCAAGATTGGCGCGAATCACTTCCCTGTGCAGGATTTTTGGCTGACGCGCGTTGCCAAGCGCCCTGATGGCAAGTTCCAGACCGAGATCGTGCGCAAGGTGCTTGAGAATAACGTGGACCCCTGGGCCGCCGAATGCCGCATGCGCTAAAACACTTGTGAGCATCGAGCTTTTCCTGGTGCAGGCCTTGAATGGCCTGCAACTTGGCATTCTGCTTTTCCTGGTGGCGGCGGGGCTCACGCTGGTGTTTGGCGTGATGGATTTCATCAACCTGGCCCATGGGGTGCAGTATATGCTGGGGGCTTACCTCGGCGCCGTGCTGGCCGCGGCGACGGGGTCCTTCTGGCTTGGGCTTCTGCTGGCGCTGCCGGCGGCCTTGGCCTTTGGTCTGCTGCTGGAAGTGCTGATCTTCCGACATCTTTATGATCGCGATCATTTGTCGCAGGTGCTGGCGACCTTTGGCGTGATCCTGTTTCTCAATCAGGCGGTGAAGGCAATTTGGGGGGCGGCGCCGTTGCAAGTGCCCTTACCCGCGCTGCTTGAAGGCGGCGTGGTGCTGATGCCGGGGCTGCAATATCCGCTTTATCGTATTGCGGTGCTGGGCGCCGGGCTTGCTACCGCGCTTGGCCTTTGGTTTTTGGTGGAGCGCACGCGCCTTGGCATGTTGGTGCGTGCGGGGGCGAGCAATGCGCCGATGGTCTCCGCGCTTGGCGTGGATATTCGCCGGCTTTTCATGCTGGTTTTTGCCTTTGGCGCCATGTTGGCAGGCTTCGCTGGTGTATTGGCGGGGCCGATCTTCTCGGTCGAACCCGGCATGGGGGATCATGTGCTGATCCTCGCTTTTGTGGTGATTGTGATTGGCGGCATCGGTTCCATTCGCGGTGCCTTTATCGCAGCACTGATCGTGGGGCTTACCGATACGCTCGGCAAATCGCTGATGCCGGATCTGATGCGGCTTTTTCTTGACCCATCTGCTGCGCGCCAAACCGGCGCGGCGCTGGCTTCCATGCTGGTCTATATCGCCATGGCGGCGATCCTGGCCTTCCGCCCGCGCGGGCTTTTCCCAGCCAGGAGCAGCTAGTGGTGCGATTCATGCTGACCTGTCGCCTAGCCAAGAAGCCCCCGCGCACCACTAGCCGCATATTTGGTGGGCCGATTCACGCCTCTGTCGGGAACCGACAGCGGCGATCGGACCACTAGCATGCCGCGCCTGCGGCTTGATGTGGCGCTGACGCTGCTGGTGCTGGCCGTACTCGCGCTCGCGCCCTTCATTGGTCTTGGCGCCAACCATTACCTGACCATGTTTGCGCGCATGATGATTTTGGCCGCGGCCGCCGTTTCGCTTTCCTTCCTGGTGGGTGGCGCCGGATTAGCGAGCCTTGGGCACGCTGCGGCGATGGGTGTGGGCGCCTATGCTGTTGCCATTCTGGATGCGCATCGGCTGACCGATATCACCATTGTGTTGCCGGTCGCGATTGCTGCCGCCGCGCTGTTTTCCCTGCTGACCGGCGCGATTGCGATCCGGACGGAGGGTGTGAATTTCATCATGATCACGCTCGCCTTCGGGCAGATGGCGTTTTTCACCGCGTCATCACTTGCGGCCTATGGCGGCGATGACGGCTATACGTTGTTTGACCGGACCGAGATTTTTGGCTCTCGGTTGATGGAGAACCGGCTGTTCTTCCATTACCTATGCCTTGGTTTTCTGGTGTTCTGCTGGGGGCTTTGCGCCATGCTGCTGGCGTCGCGCTTCGGGCGCGTGCTGCGTGCGGCGCGGGAAAATCCGCTGCGCGCCCAGGCGGTGGGCTTTGCGCCTTACCCGTATCGGCTTTTGGCCTATGTCATTGCGGGCACGCTGGCGGGGTTGGCCGGTGTGTTGTTCGCCAATGCAACGGAATTCGTCGCCCCCGCTTACATGAGCTGGCAGCGTTCCGGTGAGTTGATTTTCATGGTGATCCTGGGCGGGCTTGGTCGGCTTTCCGGCGCCATCCTTGGCGCTGTGCTGTTTGTGCTGCTGGAAACCTGGCTGCCCAGCCTGACCACGCATTGGAAAATGATTTTCGGCCCATTGCTGATTTTGGCGGTGCTGTTCATGCGCGGCGGGTTGATCGGTTTTCTGGGGGCGCGCCGTGGCTGAGGCGCTGCTCAGCGTTCAGGGCTTGCGCAAGCATTATGGCGGGCTTGCAGTGACGAATGATGTCAGCCTAGACGTACTGTCTGGCGAAATCCATGCGTTGATCGGCCCGAATGGCGCCGGCAAGACCACCCTGATCCATCAGGTTACCGGCACGGTCGTGCCGGATGCCGGGCGCATTGTCTTTGCCGGGGTGGACATTACGCGCCTTTCGTTTCCGCGCCGCGTGCATGCGGGCCTCGCGCGCAGTTTTCAGATCACCAGCATCATTGCCGGCTTTTCCGTGATGGAAAATGTCGCCCTGGCCGTGCAGGCAAAAAGCGGTTCTTCCTTTCGCTTTTTTCGCGCCGCCGCTTCGGAAGAAGCGCTCAACGGCGCAGCGCGTGATGCCCTGGCCGAGGTAGGGCTCACGGATCGTGCGGCGATCATGGCGGGTGCGCTCAGCCATGGCGAAAAACGCGCGCTGGAGATTGCCATCGCACTCGCTACCCAACCGCGGCTGCTGCTGCTGGATGAACCGCTGGCTGGCGCGGGGCCAGAGGAAACCGAACGCCTGATCACGCTGCTGCGGCGACTGAAATCGCGCTACGCCATTCTGCTGGTGGAACATGACATGCAGGCGGTCTTTGCGCTCGCGGATCGGATTTCGGTACTGGCCGAAGGGCGCATTATCGCGAGTGGCAGCACGGCCGAAATACGTGCGAGTGCTGAAGTGCGCGCCGCCTATCTTGGTGAAGAAGAAATCCCATGCTGACGCTGGAAGGCGTGGTCGCCGGCTATGGCGAAAGCCAAGTACTGAATGGCATCAGCTTTGGCGTGGGGGCGGGGCAGGTGGTGACGCTGCTTGGGCGCAATGGCATGGGCAAGACCACCACGGTGCGCGCCATCATGGGGCTGATCCGCCCAAATGCTGGGCATATCCGTTTTGATGGTCAGGAGATTACCGGCGCCGCGCCCTATCGCATCGCGCAGCGCGGCATTGGGCTGGTGCCGGAAGGGCGCCAGATTTTCCCGACCCTGAGCGTTGAGGAAAACCTTGTCGCCACCGCCGCCAATCGTACGGGTGGTGCCCCGCGCTGGGATTTACCCGCGATCTACGCGCTGTTCCCGCGCCTGGCGGAGCGGCGCCGTCAATCCGGTGCCAAGCTTTCGGGCGGTGAGCAGCAAATGCTCGCGATCGGGCGCGCCTTGATGACCAATCCGCGCCTGCTGGTACTGGATGAGGCGACCGAGGGTCTGGCACCGCTGATCCGCGCCGAGATTTGGCAGGTGATGGCGAAGCTGCGCGCCGAAGGCCAGGCGATCCTATTGATAGACAAGAACCTGGCCGCCGTGATGCGCTTGGCCGATTGGCATGTGGTGATCGAAAAAGGCCGCGTGGTCTGGCAGGGTAATAGCGTGGCACTGGCCGCCGCGCCCGAAATTCGCGATACTTATTTGCATGTCTAGAACAGGGAGCCTCAGAAAATGAGCATGACAGCAGGTGTGACCCCAGCCGGCACCGGTGAAGGTGGAGTGGTCTGGTCCATCCTTGGGCAAACTTACAAACCCCTGGCGCATAGCGAAAGCTGCTTCGCTTTCGAGACACTCTTCCCGCCCGGCACTTTCGTGCCGCCGCATATCCACACGAATCAGGATGAATTCATCCGCGTACTGGAAGGAAAGTTTGATCTTTTCCTGGATGGCCAGGCCGCCACCGCCAAGGCTGGTGATTTGATCCGCCTGCCAATGGGCATCCCCCATGGCATCTTCAACAATACCGAAGCACCGGTGCGCGCGCTATTTTGGGTGAGCCCCGCGCGTGGGCTTTATACGCTGTTCACCCGCATCCATAACGTGCCCGATCCGGGCGAGGTGGTGCGTGTTGCGGCGGAGCATGAGGTGAATATCCTGCCCCCGCCGGGCTGAATTCAGCGCTTCTTTTTGCGCGCCTTCTGTTCTTCAAGGAAGGCGCGCATCATGCGCTTGGGTTCATCCGTCTTCCAGGATGCCGCAAAGGCGGTGATGCCGGCGGCAATGGCTTCACTGATGGTGCAATCTTCCCATTGCCGGATCAGCGCCTTCTGCGCGCGAATGGCCTCAGGCCCCGCTGCCAGCAAATGGCCGATCCAGGCTTCGATGCGCGCATCAATGCGTTCGCGATGCGCGACTTCTTCCAATAGCCCCCAGGAAAGTGCCTCAGCCGCCGAAATGGTTTCCGCCAACAGCAGCAAGCGCCTGGTACGGCCCCAGCCGATCAGGCCGGGCAGCAGGGCGGCTTCGACGACTGAGGGAATGCCAACGCGCACTTCCGGCATGCCGAATTTCGCTTCCCGCACGGCGATACGGATATCGCAGGCGGCGGCTACTTCCAGCCCAGCGCCAAGACACCAGCCATTGATGCGCGCAATCACCGGCACGGGCAGGTCGCGAATGGCGGCGCAAATGCCATGCACGCGACGGATGAAGGCTTCCGCCTCCGAGGGTGTTTCAAGCGTTGCCATGGCGCCGATATCAGCGCCGCCGATGAAGGCGCGTTCGCCTTCGCCGGTCAGCACCGCCGCTCGCAAGCTGGGGCGCGTTGCAAGATCACGCAGCGCCGCAATCGCCTCATCCAACAGTACCGGGTTCAGCGTATTCAGCTTGGCATCATGCGCGACTGTCAGCCGCGCAACACCGCGCGCATCAAGATTGACATCGAAACGCCCAGTCATGCGGCCTGGCTCGGCAGCGTCACGGCAATGCGCCCAACGGGCTTGCCATTGCTATCTACGATATCGCCTTCCACCGCTTCCACCAGCGCTGCCGTGGCGGCGGCATCCAGCAAGCCGAGCCGACCGAGCAGCGCCGCGAAAACCCCCATCTTGGCGCGCGATGCGCCATCGGCGATTTTCACCGCGATCCCCAAGCCCTGATCCGGCACAAAGCCCACCACGAAGCCCTCGGCGCCGCCCTTCAGCAGCACGCGGCCATTGGTGGCGCGCACAATACGGCTGGTCGCCTGATCCCGCCCGGAAAGATGATCCGGATAGTTCGCTATGGCAGCCTGCAATCTTTCAATGGCGGCGCGCCGCACAGGGCTTGCCACCTTGCGCGCCGCCCAACGCGCTGCCGCCTGCGCCATCGCTTCCATGGAAAGCGCCAGCGCCGGCAAGCCGCAACCATCCACACCAGCCTGCAAACGCCCCGCATCACTGCCGAGCAATTCCGAGAGGATTTCCAGATAAAGCTTTTGCGTCGGATGCGCGGGATCATCATAGCCCGCCACTGGCGCACCAAGCTTCTGCGCCACACTCAGAAAACCGCAATGCTTGCCGGAGCAATTGTGATAGATGCGGGACCGATCGCCGCCCGCGCGATAAATCTTCGCCTGATCCGCCGCCGCGCGCGGCATATCCGGCCCACACACCAGCGCCGATTCGGAAAGCCCCATGCGCGCCAGCCAATCACGCACCAAAGCCACCTGAAAATCCTCAGCACTATGGGAGGCACAGGAAAGCGCGAGGTGTTCCTCGCTCAATCCCAAAGCATCCGCCGCACCGGTTTCGACCAGCGCCACCGCCTGATAGGGCTTGAGTGAGGATCGCGGAAAGGTGACGAAGGCAGGATCACCCATCGCCAGCACCTGGCGCCCGTTGCTATCCATCACCACGGCGATGCCGTGATGAATACTCTCCACCGCCGGGCCGCGATGGATTTCCGCCAATTGCACAAAGGGGCTTTGCATCGTTACTACCTTGTCACGACCACGCGTGATCTAGAAATCTTCCAGCACAACCTTGCCGATCATGCCGCCGCTTTCGACCAGCGCATGCGCTTGCGTCAGATTGGCCGCGTTTATCTTGCCCAGGTTTCGCGTCATGGTGCCGCGCATGCGCCCGGCTTCGATCAGCCCCGCAACCTCGTTCAACAGGCGGTGCTGTTCGATCATGTCGGGCGTGTTGAATAAGGGCCGCGTGAACATCAGTTCCCAATGGATGGAGACCGATTTGCGCATGACATCGCGCGCATCCACCGGCGCCTGGCTTTCAATCAGCACAATGCGGCCTTGCGGCGCCACCGCTTCCACCATGGCTGCCCAGTTCTTCGCGGTGGTATTGGCGGAATAGATGTAATTGGCGCCCCGCAGGCCAAGCGCCTTCATTTGCGCAGCAATATCGCCGTGATGATCCACCACATGATGCGCGCCCAAATCGCGACACCATTGCACGCTTTCTGCCCGAGATGCGGTCGCCACCACGGTCAGCCCGGTCAGCGCGCGCGCCATTTGGATCACCATGGAACCCACGCCGCCCGCACCACCAATCACAAGCAGAGTCTGCCCCTGCGCACCGCCCTGCGGTACGCCAAGGCGATCAAACAAGCCTTCCCAAGCGGTAATCGCAGTGAGAGGCACGGCGGCGGCTTCGGGGAAGGTCAGGTTGCGCGGCTTCCGCCCAACAATGCGTTCATCCACCAGATGCAATTCAGCATTGGTGCCGGAACGATTGATCACGCCGGCGTAAAACACCTCATCACCGGGGCGAAATAGCGTGCAATCAGGACCGACCGCGCGCACCACGCCAGCGCCATCGAAGCCGAGGATGCGCGGCGCCTCGCCAGGGTCATCGCGGCGGCGCACCTTGGTATCCACGGGGTTCACCGACACCGCGTGGATTTCCACCAGCATATCGCGCCCGGTCGGTGCGGCGGGGGCTGCGATGTCCAGGTCAATCAGCGCATCCGCCTGATCAATCGGCAGGCATTTCCGGTATCCAACGGCTTTCATCGCAACCCTCAATCCCTTTGTGTATCAGCCAACGCGCAATAGCGCCGGGCCTTCTTCGCGCAGCCAGGCCTCAGCTTCCTCACGATGCGGGGCCAGCGCTGCGACATGCGCCCAGAAGCGCGGAGAATGGTTCAGCTCCCGCAAATGCGCGACCTCATGCGCGACAACATAATCCAGCACCGCATCCGGCGCCATGACCAGCCGCCAGGAAAAGGCGAGTGTGCCATCCGGCGCGCAAGACCCCCAGCGGCTTTGTGTATCCTTCACGCGAATGGCTTTGATCGCGACGCCAAGCTTTTCGGCATGCGTTGCAGCCAAGGGAAGGATGCGCCGTTTTGCCTCGACCCGCAGAAAATCGCGCAAGCGCCGCGGCAGGAATTCCACAGCGCCGGTCACGATGATGGCGCCATTTTCCACAAAGGCACCACCGCGCCGCGCTGGATCATGCAGCACGGGATGCGGCACGCCGCCCAAAGGCACTGCAGCGCCATGCGCCAAGGAAATGCTCGGCGCCAAGGCCTTGATGCGGCGCAGCACCCAGGCGGCATGCGTCGTCAGCAATTCCATACCCGCGCGGCGGCTTGCGCGCATCGGTAGCGTCACCACCACATCGCCGGCGCGGGGATCAATGCGCAAACTGATGGAGCGTGCGCGTTCCGAACGCCGCCAGCGCACCGGGCAAAGCTCTGCCGGCCCCAGCAAGCCAGGGCGCAGCGGCACCATTTCCGAATCGGGCAGGGACATCGCCGCACCATGCCGTCAAGCGGGTGCTTTTTTCAACCGCTTGACACTCGGGCGCTTTCGCGTGCGAGTGTCGCCATGCGTTTCGCGCTCAACGCCATACTGCCGCTTTTGCTGCTAGGCACCATTTGGGGCGCCACGCCGATTTTCGTGAAGACCCTGGGCGGCATGGGTTGGCCGCCCTTGATGATCGCGTTGGGTGCTTCGGGTTTCAGCGCCATCACCCTGCTTGCGGTCTGCTTCGCGCGGCGCGAAATCCCGGCGCTGAAGCGGCCCTATCTGATTCATTATGGCGTTTCTGGGCTGACCGGGCTTGTGCTGTCCAACCTGTTCGGCTTCACGAGTTTGCAGCATATTCCTGCAGGCTTCTTTTCCCTGCTGATCCCGCTCTCACCCATGCTGACGGTGCTTGGCGCCATGCTGCTCAGGATGGAGAAAGTATCCTGGCGGCGCATTGGCGGCAGTATTCTGGGCCTGGTCGGCATTGGGCTTGCCATGGCGCCAGGTGCCGCGCTGCCGGACCCGGAGGCGCTGCCCTGGGCTTTGCTCGCGGCCTTTACGCCGGTTTGGTATGCGGTGGCGAATATCGCCGGTGTGAAGCTTGCGCCACGCGGCGCGGCGCCCTTGGCGCTGGCGGCAGGCACCTGCGGCGCGGCGGCGCTGATCATGGGGGTGATTGCGTTTTCAACCGGGCAAATACGGGCTGTGGATATCGCTGGGCTGCCCCTTACCATGGCGCAAGGCGTGTTGCTGGCACTTGCTTACCTGATCTATTTCCGATCACTCGCGACGCAAGGCGGTGTGGTGACATCGCAAGTGGGCTATATCGTCACCATTACCGGCCTGATCTGGGGTTTCGCGATTTTTGGTGAGGTGCCGGGCTGGCTGACGATCCCGGCTGCTGCCTTGGTTTTTATCGGGCTCGCGCTGGTGACGCTGCCTTCGAAGATCAACCGATCAAATGCTTGAGTTCGGTTTCCACGAAGGAGAGCGGCGCTGTGCCGCCATTGACGACATTATGCTCAACCCCTGCGGCGCGCCCGTAGGCGACACCGGCTTTAAGATCGGCCGTTAGCGTCTCACCGCCTGGCAGTTCAACGAACAAAGTCCCATCCGTCACCGGCACAACGACATAGGCCATGCCATGGCGATGCCAACCGGTTTCCGCGCCGGGTTCGAAATCCCAGCGCGTGACGCGCACATTGGCATCATCAAGCTGAATGGTCGCGACCGCTGGCGGGCGGCAGCGCAGCGGTTCCTTCATGGCGCTATTCCGCGGCCTTGGCGGGCGAAAGCCCCGGCAGCGGCAGCGCACCCGCCGCACCCCAAGCCGCCCACACCGCTTCTGCCTGCGTGGCATTCAGCGGCAGATGCGGCGGGCGAATGGTGCGCCAGCCGGCATCACCCGTGCTGCGCGCAATAATCTCGCGCAGGCCCGGAATCAGCGGTACGGAAGTCGCGGCCTTGCGCGTGGCATTCAATACAGTCTGCGCCGCATCGGCTTCCGGCCCGGTGCGCTTGGCATAGACAATGCCGCCCCAATGCGAATTGGCGTTGGAAGCCGCGGTGATGCAGCCCGCGCCACCTTCAGCGAGGATGCGCTGCAGGAATTCATCGCTACCGGAATAAACTTCAAACCCATCCTTGGCGAAAGCCTGCACCATGGCCTGCATATTGGCGTAATCGCCAGATGAATCCTTCACGCCCTTGATGGTGCCTGGAAAAGCCTTGATCAGGCGTTCCAGCAAGGAAAGACTGAAAGGCACCGCCGATTGCTGCGGGAAGTGATAGAGATAAATCTTCACCCCACCACCAATGCGGTTCAGCGCTTCGGAGAAATAGGCGAATAGCCCATCATCAGAAGGCCCCTTGTAGTAGAAGGGCGGCAGCATCAGCACACCAGGGCAGCCGGCATCGCGCGCATGCTTCGTCAATTCCACGCTATCGGTCAGGCTGGCGCAGCCCGTGCCTGGCATCATGCGCGCCGCCGGGATGCCGCGCGCAATCAGACCTTCCAGAATGGCCTTGCGTTCATGCAGGCCGAAGGAATTGGCCTCACCGGTCGTGCCCAGTACGCCAAGCCCGGTGCAGCCATTCGCCAGCAGCCATTTGGCATGCGCCGCCATGCGATCCAGATCGGGGGTCAGATCGGGCTTCATCGCCGTCAGCACCGCGGCATTCACGCCGCCATAAATCGCGTCTTTCATTGGGGCTTCCTTCGTAAAGCTTGTGGCGCCTTCGTCGCGCGGAACGTGCGCGGCGTCAATCATTGGAATGAGCGCAAGACGATGGGCGCGCCAGTCAATGCCATGAAATTATTGATCCCAGAGAGCCCAATGCCCAGGCACGAGTTGACAATCCTGGACCGCGCAAAACTTTCCAGCAAGGTCAGTGGCAGAAGTCAGAGCGTACCGGCCAAGTCGTGTAGGTAGATCAGCAGGAAGGCGCTACCTTTTTTCTCCAACGTCAGCCACGGGCCGTGCGCTTCAGCATAGTCGTCGCCAAGGATGTGTCTTCGGACTGGGCCGTTTCATTGCAACATTATGGGCGCAATAAATGCCGATACTTAAGGTCTTCTGGGGATCAATCTGAGGACCGCTTGCTTTCTGTCCACCCAAGCGGCGGCAGTAGGGCTTCGCCATTCGATTAGCTCGCGCACCATCGCATAATCAGCCGCTAGGTTCCTAGCAAAAATCGGCTCATGGTGGGCGATCCGATTGCGCAGAATTCGGATTATCCGCAAGTGACTGTATGCCTGTGCTCGGGCCATAGCGACAGTCAGACCAACAGGAGCACCAGGGAAAGACACCGCAAAATGGGCATTCCAAATACGACCATCCTGCCCGGCTGTGAAAATCTTTTCCCAAAAAGCGAGTTTCAATTCAGCAACGATCTTGCCGGTTGTTGGCAACCGAGTTGCGACGGCGCGAAGGTCCGCTTCCGGGTTATAGTCGGATGGTCGCTTTGGGCGCGGCAGGCTTCGCAAGAAGCCATTCGACCAAGGCCAAGTTGCCCCGTGGACCTTTGCTATTGCTTCGGCGACGCCGTTGCGAACGGCAACCTCACAAACTTGTAGAGGTACGATGAAGGCCGCCGAAAGGTCCAAATTCCATTCATATAGCGCTAGCGCTCGCGCACGATCATTGCCTGTGGCTTGTAGATAGGTAGCAAAGCGTGGGCCAGATATGACCTCTGGCAGTTCGTGCAATTCGGCGGCAGAAAATGCCACAGGCGGCCCCATTGATTTCGCTGGCTGGCCTCGGCCGTCCAGATATTGACTTTTAGCTCTGGTCAGTCTATCAGAAAGTTATGGCTTTGAGAAAGCGGGTGCTAGCCCCCCCTCATCGTCGAAGGCTTACCAAGCAAAACCCGCTATTCAGGCGGGTTTTGTGCTTTTCGGTGATTGTGACATCAATTTCAAGGTTCATTTTTCACCTTGCGCGGTATCATCCCTGGCCAGCGCACCACATGGTCTTCCAAGGCCCCGGCCTGGCGTTCATCAATGGCGCGCCCGCGGACGGAAACGCCGGCGCGATGCACGCTTTCCGGATCACCCGAGACCAGCGGGTGCCACCAGGCCAAATCCCGCCCTTCCGCCACCATGCGATAAGCGCAGCTCGGCGGCAGCCAATCAATCGCCGCGAGCTTCTTGGGCGTCAGCTTCACACAATCCGGCACGCGCTGCTTGCGCGCCGCGTAATCGGAACAGCGACAGCTGTGCAAATCCAATAACCGGCACGCCACTTCCGTATAGGCCAGCGCATCGGTTTCCTCATCGCGCAGCTTATGCAGACAGCACCGCCCGCAACCATCACACAGGCTTTCCCATTCCGCCCGAGACATCTCGGCCAGCGTCTTGCTTTTCCAGAAAGGCGTTTTGTCAGTCACGCCGTGGTGCAGGAGAGAAGAAGCCCCTCAACGCCGATTGGCTGGCGGTGGTGCCAGGTTTTCTGTCTGCACACGGCCCGGCGCTGCACTACCCGAGGTGGTGCCACCGGATGGCGCCGGCGCGGCAGAATTGCCACCGCCACTGGCGGGCGCGCCAAGGCGCATAAGTGCGCCACGCAGCGGGTCACTGCCGGGATTATGCAGCTCCATCGCCACCACTACCTGCCGCGCACTCGCCTCTCGTCCGAAATAGGCGCGCATGGCGGAGCTATTGGCCGAAAGCACTGCCCCATCAAGCGTGATGCCGGCGAAAAGCCCGCGGCTGCGCCCGATGGTGACAATATCGGCGCCCACTGCCGCGGTCGTCGCACCCTGGATGCTGCGCCCGAGGGTCGCGAAAGCAAGCCCTGCCTCGGCGCCGAATTTGAACTGGCTGTCCAGAACGGCGTTCAGCCCACGCTCGGTCATGATGAGTGAAATGACCTGCGCATCCTGCAACCCGGCCTGCAGACCGAAACTGCCGCCGACCAGGCTATAGAAGGCGGGGGAGGACCAGGAACCACCACCACCGCGCGCGGCGAGAACGCATTCGCCAAACTCACCGCCGATAAAAAAACCGGCGCGGAAGACCCGCGGGCAGATCAATACCCCCTTGGCATTGCGGAGCAACGCCCGCGCATCGCCGGTATTATCCGCCGGCCCCATGATTTCCTGCAGCGTGAGCGTGGCGCGGTCCACCAATGCCTGTTCTTCGGCCTGGGCGCGGGCGCTGCCGGAAAAGCCAAACAAGGCAAGGAGTAAGGCGCTTAAAAGCATGATAGGGCGCATGAAAAACATTTCCCAACCCGTTGTTTCAACAGACTCTACACCAAGGCTTCGCGTCGGGGGAAGCGTTTCTTGCGGAATTTGATCAAACCTCAGTCGCGGGCGCGGTCCAGGGTTCCTCATTAACCGAAACCACACGCCAATCGAGTCCGTGTTTTTCAATGCGGGTCAGGGATAAGTTCTTGATACTGAAGACCAAGGCCTGATCCGGGGAGAGGCCCATGGCATGGGCCAGCGCGGCGCGGATGGATCCGCCATGCGCCACAAGCACAATATCCTGGCCTTCCAAAAGGGTCGCCAGGCGTTCCAGCACGCCAGCAACGCGCGCCTGGACTTGGCGAAAACTCTCCCCGCCCGGCGGATGTTCTTCCCCGGCATGGGGCCAGAAGGGATGCGCCGGGCGTGTCAGCAGCGCGGGCAGCGCCTCATGCGGGATGCCCTGCCAGTCGCCAAGATGCTGTTCGGCGAAATCCGGTTCCGCTTCCAAATCCGCTTCCGGATAACCTGCCGCAAACACGGCGGCTGCGGTGGCACGGGTGCGGGACAGGTTGGTGACAAACCAGCGCGCCGGTTGCGGCAGGCGCTGCGCCAACCAGCGATAGGATGCGGCTTCTTCCTGCAACGCCAGATCACAGAGCGCGACATCCATGCTGCCATAAAGCACGGCGCGGGCGGATGGTTCCACCAGCGCGTGGCGGACCAGGAAAAATCGCGCTGGTGTCACGCCGGCGCATCCAGCGCATGCGCCATCAAATCATCGAGCGTGCAGATTTGCAGCGCCGCCTCATGCGTTGCTTCCAGCAATACGGGCGGTGCGCAACCGGCGCGGCGGGCTTCTTCCCAACGCGCGGCGCAAAGGCACCAGCGATCGCCCGGTGAGAGCCCGGCAAAACCATATTCCGGGCGTGGCGTGGACAGATCATTCCCCGCCGCCTTGCTGAAGGCCAGGAAGCCAGCGCTGACTTCCGCGCAAACCACATGAAGCCCGATATCCTCAGGCCCCGTATTGCAGCAGCCATCACGGAAAAAACCCGTCAGCGGTGCCACCGAACAGGGCAGCAAGGGCCCGCCCAGGACATTGCGCTTTCCAGCCTCGGCTGAGGCCGGCTTCAGCCAATCGAAGCCACCACTCATGCGGCAGCGCGAATGGCGGCGGCCTTCACATCCGCATCCACCGCATCTGCATAGGTGGCGAAATTCGCTTCAAACCGCGCCACCAAGTCACGCGCCGTGCGATCATAGGCGGCCTTATCGGCCCAGGTATCGCGCGGGTTGAGCATTTCGCTCGGCACGCCGGGCAGCGCCTTCGGCACCATCAGGCCGAAGAAGGGATCGCGTTGGAATTCAACGCGCGCCAGGCTGCCATCAAGCGCGGCGCGCAGCAGCGCACGCGTGACACGAATGGGCATGCGGCTGCCAGTGCCGTAACCACCGCCGGTCCAGCCGGTATTCACCAGCCAGCAATCCGCACCATGGCGCGCCATCAAATCCGCCAGCATTTGCCCATAGACTTCCGGCCGGCGCGGCAGGAAGGGCGCACCAAAGCAGGTGGAAAATGTCGCCTGAGGTTCCTTGCCCAGGCCCTTTTCCGTGCCCGCAACCCGCGCGGTATAGCCCGACAGGAAATGATACATGGCTTGCGCCGGGGAAAGCTTCGCAATCGGCGGCAACACACCGAAGGCATCCGCGGTCAGCATCACCACATTGCGCGGCAGGCCAGCAGCGCCGCTTTCCACAATGTTCGGGATATAGGGCAGCGGATAGCAGGAACGGGTATTTTCCGTGAGCTTGCCATCATTCAGGTCAAGCCGGCCGGCTTCATCAGCGATCACGTTTTCCAGCACCGTGCCGAAACGATGGGATGCGTCCCAGATTTGCGGCTCGGCCTCACGGCTCAGCTTGATCACCTTCGCGTAGCAGCCGCCTTCGAAGTTGAAGACGCCGGCATCGGACCAGCCATGTTCATCATCGCCGATCAGATTGCGTTCCGGGTCGGAAGACAGTGTGGTTTTGCCGGTGCCGGACAGGCCGAAGAAGAGCGCAACATCGCCCTTGTCGCCGACATTGGCGCTGCAATGCATGGGCAGCACGCCCTTGGCCGGTAGCAGCCAATTCATGACGGTGAAAATGCTTTTCTTGATTTCCCCGGCATAGGATGTGCCGGCGATCACGATGGTTTTCGCGGCGAAGGAAAGCGCGATCACGGTTTCGGAACGGCAGCCATCCAGCGCCGGGTCCGCCTGGAATTCCGGCGCATGCAGAATGGTGAAATCGGGCTGAAAGCCCGCCAATTCGGCTGGCGCCGGGCGGATGAACATATTGCGCGCAAACAGCGCATGCCAGGCATTGGTGGTGACCAGGCGAACACGCACGCGATGCGCGGGATCGGCCCCGGCATAAAGATCCTGGGTGAAAAGCTCGGGCTTTTCGCCGAGCCAGCCGCGCACGCGCGCCGCCAGGCCCGCAAAGCGTTCCGGTGCCATGGGCTGATTGACCTTGCCCCACCAGATATCGGCGCGGGTTTCGGGGTCTTCCACCACAAACTTGTCCTGTACGGAGCGGCCGGTATGGGTCCCGGTCACGGCGATAAAGGCGCCATCGGCGGAAAGCCGACCTTCATTGCGGCGGAGCGCATGGGCAATCAGCGCGGGCGGCAGCAGATTGGCGTGAATGGTTTCATTCCCGGTCACACCGGTACCGGCCAAGGCTTTTGCAGCAGGACTCATGAAAAGGACAACCTCCACCAACCTTAGATAGCGCCGCCCATACGGCTTATGGGCGCTCTATCAGGTTGGCTCGCGGCAGAATTGCGGCAAGATCAGGGGGTAGAGGGGGCTTGCCCGGCCAGGGCCGCACGCCCTTCCCGCGCTGCCCTGATCAGCGCCATGCGCACCGCATCCGCATCGCCCACCGGCGCGGGGAAGCTGAGCCGGCGGGATGCCTCGCCATCCGACATATCGCAGCCATCAGGGTCCACCGTCACCAGTCGCCAGGGGCCAGGGGCGCCGCCCAATAGCCCGGTCGCGATGGCGGCCACGGCATCGGCGTGGTCCTGGTTCACATGGGCGATGATCTCGGCCTCCGCCCCCGCCACGGCCGTGACCGCGGCTTCATCGGGCAGTAGCGCGCTGGCCTTGAGCCGCACTGCCCGGGCAAAGCCCCCTACGAGTAGGGCGCCGCCAATGGTCACGCGCCAAAGCGCGAAATCGCCGAAATCGGCGTAAAGCCCAGCATAAGGGTGCACGGCAAGCCAGCGCGCCTTGAGTGCTGCCACCTGATCCGCCGGTACGATTTCAGCGATGCCGGTCACGGTCACGCGGGGCGCGGTTTGCGGATTGGGGCCGGTCGGCGCGCCGGTGATCAGCAGGGCGCAGCGCGGATCGGCCTGCAAATGCCGCGTATGTTCCGAAAGCGATGATAGCAGCATGAGCGGCGAGAGATCCGGCGCGCTGGCCGGCGTGACCAGGCTGGCGAAGGGCTGGCCGGCCTGGCCGGTGGCGAGGCTTGCGGCCCGCCCCGCGCGGATCAGCCGCCGCGCTTCCATTATGGCATCATACTGTTCCATCGCCCTTCTCCGGCCTGCCTACTGCCACAATTGGCTCGCATTATATTCACTGTCGCGGCAAAAGAATCTTTCCGCCGCGTCGGAGTGTCATAGCAATGCCGCAAACCATCGCCCTTGTGGATGATGACCGCAATATCCTCACTTCCGTGTCCATGACCCTGGAACAGGAAGGCTATCAGGTGCGCACCTATACGGATGGGGAAAGCGCGCTGCAGGGCTTGCTTGCCAAGCCGGCCGATCTGGCGGTGCTGGACATCAAAATGCCGCGCATGGATGGCATGGAATTGCTCCAGCGGCTGCGCCAGCGCAGCAATATGCCGGTGGTGTTCCTCACCTCCAAGGATGAGGAAGTGGATGAGCTGATGGGGCTGCGCCTTGGCGCCGATGATTACATCACCAAGCCCTTTTCGCAGCGCCTGTTGCTGGAACGCATTCGCGCCCTGCTCCGCCGGAATGAAGGCGCGCGGGCGGAAGGTTCAGGCGCCCCGCCCGGTGGTGTGCTGGCGCGCGGTGATCTGATGCTGGATGAGACGAAGCACACCTGCCTGTGGAAGAGCAAGGCTGTGCAATTGACCGTCACGGAATTTCTGCTCGTGAAGGCGCTCGCGCTCCGTCCCGGCATGGTGAAGAACCGCGACCAGCTGATTGATGCCGCTTATGGCGAGAATATCTATGTGGATGACCGCACGATTGACAGCCATGTGAAGCGCATCCGCCGCAAATTCCGCCATACGGATGGGGATTTCGACCAGATCGAAACCCTTTACGGCATTGGCTATCGGTATAAGGAGAATTGAGCCAAGCGGCTGGCGTCAAGGCAGGTTGGAAATCCTCGCCATGACATGGGCATCCACATAACGACCATCCCGCAACGCAAAGGCTTGATGCGTGCCCTCAATGACGAAGCCAAATCGCTGATAGAGACGGATCGCGGGCGCATTATCCACATAGACCGTCAATTGTATGCGGCGGATGCCGAGCCAATTATCGGCGGCATCCAGCAGCGCCCCCAAGAGCGCCGTGCCAACGCCACGCCTTACCCAGCCATCATGCACACCCATACCAAGATAGGCAGAGTGGTGCTGTCGGCCGCTTAGCCTGCGTAGCCCCGCCTGCCCGATAATCTGGTCCTCAGCCGCCGCGACAAGCTCCAGATTCGAGGAGGGGGTATTCTGAATCCAGCCCGCGACTTCATCCACAGAATGGAACGGTACACGCATCGTCCCGTAGCGATAGCCGGGAAGGTTGACCAATTGCGCCAACCCCTCGGCATCGGATGCATTGCGTGCCCGAATGACATAGCGATCATCAGCGCCGCTCATGTGTTGTCTCTGCGTTTCTGCTTTGGAAAATACGATCAGGAAATCGAACAGGCTGATGCGCGCAGGCGCATCAGACAGTTTCTAATGCAACCGCGCTGAAGGCAAATGCGGGCTATCCAGGCTGAAATCCGGGATGGCGACATCAAACGCCTCACCCGTGTCGCGCACCACCATGTGATACGCACCACGCATGAAGCCCGATGGTGTGCCGAGCGGTGTGCCGGAGGTATATTCGAACCGCCCACCCGGTTCCAGGATGGGCTGTTCCCCCACCACGCCCGCACCTTGCACCTGTTGCGTGCGCCCGGTGCCATCCGTGATCTGCCAAGTGCGGCGGATCAGCTGCACCGTCTCCCGCCCCAGATTGGCGATTTCCACCTGATAGGCCCAGACGAATTGCGCATTCTCGGGCATGGATTGCTCAGCGAGATAAAAGGCGCGCACGGCTACCCTTATCCCACGCGTCGTCGCGACGAATGAATCCCCTTTGGTCATTGTAGCCTTCCTCGGAACCCATTCAGCACCCTAACTGGGTCATTTGTAAAGATTTTTTTACGCCGCATCCCTCATGAGGCTGCGGCATCCAACGCCTCGACCAGATCATCAATCAGATCGGCCACATCCTCAAGCCCCACGGAAAGCCGCACCGTGCCATCGGTAATGCCGAGCCTGGCGCGTTCTTCCGCGCCAACGCGCATATGCGTGGTGGTGGCCGGATGGGTCGCCATGGATTTCGCATCGCCCAGGTTATTGGCGATATCAATCAGCTTCAGCGCATCCATGAAGCGGAAACAGGCTTCCTTGCCGCCCTTGATGTCAAAACTCACCAAGGTGCCGCCGGCCGACATTTGCGCCATGGCGAGCTTCTGCTGCGGGTGATCCGCACGGAAGGGATAAAGCACGCGCGCAACCTCGGCCCGTTCGGCCAGCATATCGGCAATGGCGGAAGCGCTGCGGCACATGGCGGGGATGCGCAGATGCAGGGTCTCCAACCCCTTCAGGATCACCCAGGCATTGAAGGCGCTGATGGAGGGGCCGGTATTGCGGATGAAGGGCTGCAAAACCTCATCCACCCATTTCTTCGATCCCATCACGCAGCCGCCCAAAACGCGGCCCTGACCGTCAAAATGCTTGGTCGCGGAATAGACAACGATATCCGCGCCGAAGCTCATCGGCTTTTGCAGCAAGGGGGTGGCGAAGACATTATCCACCACCACCAAGGCGCCGGCCTGATGCGCCAGGTCACACACGGCGCGGAGATCAACGATTTCCAGCATGGGGTTGGAAGGTGTTTCCAGCAATACCATCGTCGTCGGGCGCGATAATGCGGCGCGCCATTGCGCCAGATCACTGCCATCCACGAATTCGGTTGAGATGCCATAGCGCGGCAGCAGGGTGGAAACGATCCAATGGCAGGAACCGAACAGCGCGCGGGATGCCACCACGCGGTCGCCGGCTTTCAGGTGGGAAAGCATCGCCGAATGCACCGCCGCCATGCCGGTCGCCGTCGCGCGGCAGGCCTCTGCCCCTTCCAGGGCCGCGAGCCGCGCTTCCAGCATGCTGACCGTTGGGTTGCCGAAACGCGAATATTGGTAATGCACTTCCGTGCCGGCAAAAGTCGCCTCCGCCTGGGCTGCGCTGTCATAGACAAAGCCCGAGGTCAGATACATCGCTTCCGCAAGCTCATCGAAGTTCGAGCGCATGAGCCCGCCGCGGACAAGCTGCGTTGCGGGGCGAAGGGGGCGAGAATTTTTCAACATGGCACGGACCTCTCACACAATGATGGCGTCCAGCCCCTAGCGGGAACGGGGCATGATAACCCCGCGGCCCTTTAGCGCGTTTGTTTTCGGGGGTGTCGCCACCCACGCCCTTTCGGAACCTCGCCGCAAGAAGACCGGACAAATCGCGAGGATCAGTTTTGCAACTGATATTTGACTCTTAAGCCGGGACGTGGGGCGCGGTCAAGCAATGCGGTGCGACCGCATGGAAGGTGCTGTTCACGCTATCAGAGCAGCCACAGTGCCTGAAAGTTGGTTTGCGCGTCCACCACAAAAAGTGATGAAGCGCACCCTAAGTAACAGGCAATTTTTTCTTCGTAATTAAGTGCGGGGTGGGGGAGGACGACCCAAACGGCGAAGCCAAATTATAGCTTCGCTGCTCAAAACCAGCCTTCTTCAAGGTGTCCAGAATAGCTTGCGCTTCTCTAATGGCTTCTTCGTCCCGTCTTGCCCGCGGATTCCTCGCCAGGAGCCCTTCAAGATTATTTTGATGTTCCATTGCTTTATCCCCCATGACCTCGATACATCCCTTGAGTGTGGATGACAAGCGAATGTGATAACCTCATCATGAAATCTTGAAGCAAACGATAATAAGCTCGGACAGCTTGATTCAGCGGTTGATTTGCGCCAAAATCCTCTACGATGAGATTGAGCTCATTTCGAATAACTTCTCGCCCCAGCCCGCGTGCATGGGATTTCCACAACTTAGTATCATTGAGTTTAGTTGCAATCTCCGCCGCACGAGTCTCTTTGTCTTGAATAGTTACGGGTAATCCTCGTGTCTCGGTGCACGACCAGTTCTTGAATTTGTAATTCACAAGCCATTTTTTCAATAAGTCAATGGATAGGTCGCGGGCTTGTTCGAACTGATGAAGTTCGGCCGGGTCGAACTTTTGTACAAAAAACGCTATCTCAAGGGAAGTTAGGTTTCCTGCCGCTTTCTCTATGAACTCACTATACTTATGGAGGTAGCCAAGAGCAGGAACATAAACGTCTCCTTTAGAGCGACTCCTCACTTGTGGATCAATTGGCCCCAACACCGAGTAATAGTCCATAAAAATCTTATCGCCCGACATTACCAGGACGGTACCCGCTGACATTGCATAATTCGGAACTAGAAAACAAACCTCCTTAGGGTAATGGTGCCTTAAGACGTCAGCGATCCGTTCCACAGTCTCGATGGAGCCGCCGGGCGTCTCAAGCAAGACTAGCAGGCTTTCTTTTCTATTCTCGATACCTTCGATATGGTCGCGAACCCAATCATCAACGGGCTGATGCATTGGCGCGATTATGGAAATGACATTTGCCGACATCAAATCGCCGATGCTCGTCAGCTTTTTGTCAAGCTCTTCCTCAATAAATCTGTTCGACGAGGTCATTTCCTCGGAAAATTTAGTCATGCTGGCCCCTAGGCGCGCTTTCTCAATCGCTTTTTGGATTCGGGAGCATGGAGAATCCTAACTGCGTGCTTTGTCAAGCTTTTTTGTGAAGTCTGCCCTCAAGGTTTTTTTTCGAGGCCCGGCTTCCAATAGTTGTGGCCCTGGCTTGCATCGCAGCCGCGCCCATGGGTTCATCCCAAGCGGAGGATAACGCCATGGCCAATACCCGTGTGACCCTGATTGTTGGCGCGAGCGGCGCGGCCGCCAGCCGCGTGATGGAAGCTGCTCAGCATGACCCGGGCTTCACGCCGATTGGCCTGACCAGGCGCGACCCTGGCATGGGCATCCCCTGGATCACCGCCGATCTTTGGGATGGGCCGGCGCTGACGCGCGCCATCGCCGCGCGGCCAGATATTACCCATATTGTCTATGCGTCCCGCGCGCCGCATGGGGAGACGGGCGTTGAGGATGTACCCGGCAATGTGACGATGCTGCGCAATCTGCTGGACGCGGCCGAGGCATCTCTGCCGCGCTTTCAGCATCTGCACATGATCCATGGTGGCAAATGGTATGGGCTGCATATCGGCCCCTTCCCGACGCCGGCGCGGGAGGATGATCCGCGCCATCTGCCGCCCAATTTCTATTACGACCAGCAGGATATGGTGGCCGAACGCCAGCGCGGCAAAGCCTGGTCCTGGTCCGCCAGCCGGCCCAATTTCGTGCTGGATGTGGCGCCGGGGCGCGCGCGCAACATGGTCTCGACCCTTGGCGCCTATGCCGCGATCTGTCGCGAATTGGGCGTGCCCTTCGACTTCCCCGGCAAGCCCGGCGCCTTTACCGCGCTGCATGAGGTCTCGGACGCCAAATTGCTGGCCGAGGCGATTTTGTGGATGCTGGGCGAACCGCGCGCGGCCAACCGTGCCTTTAATGTCACGAATGGCGATGCCTTCCGATGGTGCGATATGTGGCCCCATCTGGCCGAGTTGCTGGGCGTGGCGCCGGGCGGGGTGCGCACCATGCCCATGGCCCGTTGGATGGCCGACAAGGCCCCGGTCTGGGAGCGTATTCGCGCCCGCCACGGCCTCATTTTGCCGATTGAACAAGTCGCTAGCTGGGAATTCGCCGATTTCGCGCTGAACATGGATTATGATGTGCTGGCTTCCATGACGGCGGCGCGGCAGGCGGGCTTTACCGGCTTCAGTGATAGCTGGGCGATGTTCGCCGAACAAATTGAAGGCTATCGCGCGGCCCGCGTGCTGCCGCCGCGCTCAAAATAATCAGGGCTCGTGGCTTCGCCTGCCTTGACCCTGCCACACCCCCCTGCAATACGCCCCCCGCCCAGGGTGTTCCGGGGCAGAGCATCGTCGGGCTAAACCGGCGAATCCCGCGACAAGAGGCCGAACCACGCCATGCGCGACAAGGGCGAATATCTTTTTACCTCGGAATCCGTTTCCGAAGGCCATCCCGATAAGGTGGCGGACCGCATTTCAGACACCGTGCTGGATGCCTTCCTGACCGCCGATCCCTATGCCCGCGTCGCCTGCGAAACGCTGGTCACCACCAATCGCGTGGTGCTGGCGGGCGAAGTGCGCGGCCCCGGGGAAATCACGCCGGAATACCTGATCCATCTGGCGCGGCTTGCCATTCATGACATCGGCTATGAACAGGAAGGCTTCCATTGGCAGCACGCCGATATCGCCTGCCATTTGCATGCCCAATCGGCGCATATCGCCCAGGGCGTGGATGCCGCCGGCAATAAGGATGAAGGCGCGGGCGACCAGGGCATCATGTTCGGTTATGCCTGCCGCGAAACGCCGGAACTCATGCCGGCGCCGCTCTATTATGCGCATGAAATTCTGCGCCATGTCAGCACGCTCCGCCGCGCCAAGGACAAGGCCGTGGCCGGGCTGCTGCCGGATGCGAAAAGCCAGGTGACGTTGCGTTATGTGGATGGCAAGCCGGTTGGTGCCACTTCCATTGTTGTCTCCACCCAGCATGAGGAATCGCTGGAACAGGCAGACATCAAGCGCCTGCTGCGCCCGATTGTGGAATCCGTGCTGCCCAAGGGCTGGATGTGCCCGGATAGCGAATTCTACGTGAATCCCACCGGCACCTTCATCATTGGCGGCCCGGATGGCGATTGCGGCCTGACCGGGCGCAAGATCATCGTGGATACCTATGGCGGCGCGGCGCCCCATGGCGGCGGCGCATTCTCCGGCAAGGATCCCACCAAGGTGGACCGTTCGGCGGCCTACGCCGCGCGTTATGTGGCGAAGAATGTCGTCGCGTCTGGCTTGGCCGATAAGTGCACCATTCAGGTCAGCTACGCGATTGGCGTTTCCAAGCCGCTGTCCGTTTATTTCGACCTGCATGGCACGGGCAAGGATGTGGATGAGGCGAAGCTCGCGAAGGTGATTGACGGCATGGTCAATCTCTCCCCGCGCGGCATTCGTGAGCATCTGAAGCTGAACCGCCCGATCTATGTGCCGACCAGCGCCTATGGCCATTTCGGCCGCGTGCCGGATGCGGCGAAGGGCACCTTCACCTGGGAAATGACCGATCTGGCGGATGAGCTGCGGCGCGCCTTCGGGCGTTGAGGCACTGATCGGATAATCTTCGGGGCGGCGGGTGTGAGCCTGCCGCCCTTTTCTTTTCAGGGCAGTGCATGACGGCTGATCGTCCCCCCTTGGCTGATGGTGTGCCGGACCGGCTTTATGGCCGGCGCCGCGGCCACCCCTTGCGCCCGCGCCAGCAACGGCTGCTTGAAGAAACCCTGCCACGGCTGCGGCTCACGCCAGCACAAGCCGCCGATCCGCGCGCAGCCTTCGGCATGGGCGATGTGCCGCTGTGGTTGGAAGTGGGATTTGGCGGCGGGGAACACACGCTCGATCAAATCGCGGCGCATCCCGAGGTTGCCTATATCGCCTCAGAAGTATTTGAGAACGGGCTTTGTGCCTTGCTCACGCGGCTCGTGCCGGAAGGGGCGGAAGAAACGGGTGCGCTGCCGCGCAATTTGCGCCTCTGGCCGCAGGATGCGCGGCATTTGCTGCGTGCTTTGCCGGAAGCCAGTCTGGATCGCCTTTTTCTAATGTTCCCCGACCCTTGGCCCAAGGCGCGGCACGCCAAAAGGCGCTTTGTGCATCCGGAATTGCTGCCCATGGTAGCGCGCGCGATGAAGCCGGGTGGGGTATGGCGCATCGCCTCCGACGATCCGACCTATCAGGTATGGGTGAGGGACTGCATGGGCGCGCAGCCCTTTTTCGCCCTGAAAAGCCTTGCCGAGGCGCGCCCCGCCGGCTGGCCACCCACGCGCTATGAGGCCAAGGCACTGCGCGAGGCCCGTCAGCCGCTTTATTGGGAATGGATCAGATGCTGAAGTAAGTTAAGCGACTGATTCACGGCTTCGGCGATGCCGCCTACGCCGATCAGATGCTGATTTGAGCGACTGATTCACGGCTCCGGCGATACCGCCTACGCCGATCAGGCGCTGATTTGAGCGACTGATTCACGGCTCCGGCGATACCGCCTACGCCGATCAGGCGCTGATTTGAGCGACTGATTCACGGCTTCGGCGGTGCCGCCTACGCCGATCAGGCGCTGATCACTGACCGCGCCACATCAGCCGCAACACCGGCAAGCCCCGCCGATGATGATGGATTGCCATCGCACCATGTCCCAGCGCCAGCACAACCAAGGCCCAAGCTGCGCCCTGATGTAAAGGCCTCAGCACATCATAAAGCGCCTGATCTGGTGCGAAGGGATGCGGAATGGGCAGGATCAGGAAGAATACGGTCTCCACAGCAATCGGCGCTGCGGCCGCGCTCAAGAAACCCAGCACCGGCACGGCGATCAGCAGCGCATACAGCATCGCCTGACCCAGCCGCGCCGCGCCCTGCTGCCAGGCGGGTAACGTAACAGGCGCTGGTCGGCCCTGGCGCCATAAAAGCCAAAGCCGCCAGGCCCAAAGCGGGATCAGCAGCAAACCAAGGCTTTTGTGCAGTTGATAGGTCAGGATCTTGGCCAAAAGTGCTGAAAGCGGCAGCGCCACCATCACCAGCGCCAGCAGGAAATTGAAAAAAACCAAACCCGCCATGGCCCAATGCAGGCGCCGTTGCGCGACCGACCACGCCGCCTGCATTGGCTTATCCAATCACCAGGCTGACCGATACCACCAATTGCACGCGATCCCCTGTGGCCGCCATGTCCGCCACCATGCCGAAGGCCGTGCGGCTGATCTCTCCGCGCGCGGTGCAATCCGCAATCTCCGCCCCTGTCGCGGGATCTCGGCGCCGGCGCGCCAGCTGCGCCTTAAGGATGAAAGGCTGCGTCACGCCGCGCAATTCCAAAGGTCCGGCCAAGTCAAAGGCCTCGATCCGACCGCCCGGGGCGGCGCTGCCGGAAAACCGCGCCAAAGGCCAGCGCGCCGCATCGAAATAAGCCGGTGAGCGCAGCAAATCCGCCGCCCCTGGATAGGCATGGGCGATGGAACCAGTTTCCACCTGCACCGCCACGCGCGCGGTTTCGGGCCTTTGGGGGTCCAGGATCAATTCGCAGTCGAAGCGCGAAAACTGTCCGGTCGAGGTCAGCACCTGCAAATGCCGCGCGATGAATTCCAGCCTTCCCTGGTTCTGGTCAAAGCGAAACACCCGCGCCGCCCGCGCCGCTGTCGGGGCAAGGCCAAGCAAGGGCAGCACCGCTCCAGCCAGGGCGCGGCGACGGATGGGAAGGGCTTTGGTTTTCTCCGGCATGTAGTTTAACGCTAAACCACCCTTGGGTTCCTGTCCAGTATTTTCCACAAGACTTGTTTGGCTCTTGCCTTTTGGCGGCGTGAGGATTAGGAAAGTGGTGTCTACACCATCCGAATTTGCGGGGGGTGGCCTTGAAAGAGGCCGCCTTTTTTGTTTTTGCAGCCTGATCTGCCTCATCATGAAGGGCTTGAAGCCCGCATCGCGGAAGCGATCCTGCCCAGCCTGACGCAGCTTGGCTATGAACTCGTGCGCGTGCAGGTTTCCGGCAAGGAACGCCCTGTGGTGCAGATCATGGCGGACCGCGCGGATGAAGCGCCCTTCACCGTGGATGATTGCGAAACCATCAGCCATGCGCTTGGCGCGGTGCTGGACGTGGCGGACCCGATCCGCGGCGAATGGATGCTTGAGGTTTCCTCCGCCGGGATTGATCGCCCGCTGACGCGCACCAAGGATTGGAACCGCTTCGCTGGCCATGTGGCGACGGTAGAACTTTCCATCCCGATCGATGGCCGCAAGCGTTTCCGCGGTATCGCCCTTGGCGCCGATGACGCCGAAGCACGGCTCAAGCTTGATGATGGCACTGAATTGGCACTGCCGCGCGGCAATATCCGCCGCGCCAAGCTGGTGCTGACCGATGAATTGATCGCGGCGACGGCGAAAGTCGCTGCCCCAACAACGATGACCCATTAACAGGAGAATGCGCCATGGCCATTGATATCGCCATTGCCCGTCCGGAATTGCTGCAAGTGGCTGACGCCGTCGCGCGCGAAAAAATGATCGAGCGTGAGGAAGTGCTGGAAGCCATGGAACAGGCGATCCAGAAGGCTGGCCGCGCCAAATACGGGCTTGAGAAGGATATCCGCGCGACCATTGACCGCAAGGATGGCCGCGTGAAGCTGGAACGCTTCACCGAAGTCGTGGAAGCCGAACCGGTCGAGAACGAGGCAACGCAAATCCCCTTGCGTATTGCGCAAAAGATCAAGCCTGGCATTCAGCTTGGCGAATTCATCGTGGACCCGCTGCCACCAATTGATTTCGGCCGCATCGCCGCGCAAACCGCGAAGCAGGTGATTGTCCAGCGCGTGCGTGAAGTGGAACGCCGCAAGCAATTCGAAGAATACAAGGACCGCGTTGGTGAAATCATCAATGGCACCGTCAAGCGCACCGAATACGGCAATCTGATGGTGGATCTGGGCCGCGCTGAAGCGCTGCTGCGCCGGGATGAAACCATCCCGCGCGAAGCCTTCCGCAATGGTGATCGCGTGCGCGCCTATATCTACGATGTGCGTGAAGAACCGCGCGGGCCGCAGATTTTCCTCTCTCGCACCCATCCGGGTTTTCTGGCGAAGCTCTTCGCGCAGGAAGTGCCGGAAATCTATGATGGCATCATCGAAATCAAGGCGGTGGCGCGTGATCCCGGCAGCCGCGCCAAGATGGCGGTGATCAGCCGCGATAGCTCGATTGACCCTGTCGGCGCCTGCGTTGGTATGCGCGGGTCGCGCGTGCAGGCGGTGGTTGCCGAATTGCAGGGCGAAAAAATTGATATCATTCCCTGGTCGCCCGATCAGGCGACTTTCATCGTGAATGCGCTTGCCCCTGCTGAAGTCAGCAAGGTGGTGCTGGATGATGAAGGCCGCCGCGTGGAAGTGGTGGTGCCGGATGACCAGCTTAGCCTCGCCATCGGCCGACGCGGGCAGAATGTGCGGCTTGCATCGCAGCTCACGCGCTATGATGTGGATATCCTGACGGAAGCCGAGGAAAGCGAACGCCGCCAGGAAGAATTCCGCCGCCGTACCGGGCTTTTTGTGGAAGCGCTGGATGTGGATGATGTGATCGCGGGGCTTCTGGTGCAGGAAGGCTTCGGTTCCATCGAAGACATTGTCCAGGCGCCGGATGAGGAATTGGCCGAAATCGAAGGCTTTGATGAAAGCGTGGCCGCCGAATTGAAGCGCCGCGCCGAAGCCTTCATCGAAAAACGAGATGCCGAAATGGATGAAAAGCGCCGTGACCTTGGCGTGGATGATGTGCTGATCGAAGTGGGTGGCTTCACGCCGGCCATGATGGTGACGCTGGGTGAAAAGGGCGTGAAGTCGCTTGAAGACCTGGCTGATCTTGCTGGTGATGAATTGGTCGAAATCCTTGGCGCCGAAGCGGTGGATGAGGAAACGGCCAATGCCATCGTCATGGAAGCGCGTCGTCGTGCCGGCTGGCTCGGCGATGAGGCATGAGGCAGAGCCCTGAGCGAAGCCCTGCCCCTTCCCGAGGAAGATGAGCCCGAAAAGGGCCCGCTTCGCCGCTGCATCGCCACGCGCGAAAGCCTGCCCAAGGCGGAGATGATCCGTTTTGTGCTGGGGCCGGGGCGCGAAATCGTGCCGGATCTGGCCGAAAGACTGCCCGGGCGGGGAATGTGGTTGAGCGCGCGGGCCGATGTGCTAGAAGGCGCCATCAGCCGGGGGGCTTTTACGCGCGCGGCGCGCGGTCCTGTGGTTGTTCCGCCCGGTCTTCCGGCGTTGCTGCAACAGGGCCTCCGCACCAGGATTGCTGATCTGCTGGGGCTCGCACGCCGGGCGGGGCAGGCGGTGGCGGGCTGGCAGGCGGTGCGGGAATGGCGCGCTGCTGATCGGGTTGCCTTGCTGGTGCAGGCCAAGGATGGCAGCGCAGCAGAGCGTGAACGCCTCTCGGGCGGTGGCATGTTAGCGGTTGCGCCGCTTTCCGCCGCTGAATTGGGGCGGGTTTTTGGGCGCGACCACATTGTGCATGTGGCGGTTGCGCCGGGCCGTTTGGCGGAAGCCATCCGGTCTGAGGCGGGCAGGCTTTCTGGCCTTTCTCCGCCAGATAGTGTCTAAATCCCAAGGCTGTCCGGGTAATGCGGCAGTTTAATGTGTATCAGATGATCGGGTTCAAAGCGGCGAATGAGTGACCAGAACGAGCAGGACGCGGGTAAAAGCAGGCTGAGCCTTCGGCCCGGCGGACGCCTCGAGCTTGGCAAGACGGTGGATGCGGGCAGCGTCCGCCAATCCTTCAGCCATGGCCGATCCAAGACCGTACAGGTTGAGGTGGTGAAAAAACGCGCGGTAGCGCCAAGCCCGGTGCGCCCAGGTATTGGTGTGCCCGCTGCACGTGCCCTTGGCCCGGCGACTGCTGCGCCATCGCCCACGCCAACCGCGCCTCCGCCACCGGCGGCACCCGCTGCCCCGGCAGCACCTGCGCCAGCGCCAAGCCCAGCCGTCGCATCGCCCGCTGCCCCGCCGCCAGCGATCACTCCGGAGGCGCCCGTACCTGCGCCTACCCCCGAACCCGCACCGGTAGCCGCGGCGCCAGTGCCAGCAGCACCCACGCCGGCGGCGGCTCCAGCGCCAAGTGCAACGCGTGTGGCCATGGCGCCACCCCCTTCTTCCGCCCGCACTGGCGCTGCATCCGGGCGTCCCGGCGCCGGTGGCGGGGGCCGCCAGGGCTCTGGTGGTCAGGCAGCCCGCACCACCAGTTCAGGCAGGCCGCTCACCCAGGCGGAACTCGCCATGCGCCAGCGCGTGCTGGAAGAAAACCGCCGCAATGAAGCGCAGCGCCAGCGTGAGGAACGCGAACGGCAGGCGCTGATGGTGCGCTCTGCCGCGGAAGAAGCCGCGCGCCGCGTTGAAGAAGAAGCCCGCGCGAAGGAAGAGGCCGCTCGGCGGGCTGAGGAAGAAGCCCGCGCTGCGGTGGAAGCCGCGCGTCGCCCCGCGCCCCCGCCGCAAGCCGCCGCGGCACCTGCCGCCGCGCCTGGTCGTGGCCCGGCTGGCGCGCCCGCGCGCAAGCCAGCCGCGCCCTCAGAACCGCCGGTCAAGCTCACGCTCAAGGCACGTGCGCCGTCTGATGATGATGAGGATGGGCCGCGCCGCCCCGCGCTGCGTCGCCCTGGCGCGGCGCCTGGCCCGGCCAAGCGGCTTGCGCCCGCGCCGGTCAAGAAATCGCCGCCCGGCGCTGACCGCCGCCGCGAAGGCCGCATTGACGTTGCTGCTGCGTTGGAAGGTGAGGATGAACGCACGCGCTCCATCGCCTCTGTGCGTAGGGCGCGTGAACGTGAACGCCGCCAGCAGGAATTGGCGCGGCTCCGTTCCGGCACCGAACGCGTGGTGCGCGAAGTGGTGGTGCCGGAAAGTATTACCGTTCAGGAATTGGCCAACCGTATGGCCGCACGCGGCGGGGAGGTGGTGAAAACCCTTTTCCGCATGGGCGTGATGGCCACACTGACGCAGAGCATTGATGCCGATACCGCCGAATTGGTGGTGCAGGAATTCGGCCATCGCGTGAAGCGCGTGAGTGAATCCGATGTCGAAATCGGCCTGGAAGGCGCGCAAGACGCTGATACGGAATTGCTGCCGCGTCCGCCCGTGGTCACCATCATGGGCCATGTCGACCACGGCAAAACGAGCCTTTTGGATGCTTTGCGCAAGACCGATGTTGTCGCGCATGAAGCGGGTGGCATCACGCAGCATATCGGCGCCTATCAGATCACGGTGCCGGCCGGTGATCGCGTGACCTTCATTGACACGCCTGGCCATGAAGCCTTCACCGCCATGCGTGCGCGTGGTGCATCCGTGACGGATATGGTGGTGCTGGTTGTCGCCGCCGATGATGGCGTGATGCCCCAAACGGTGGAAGCCATTCGCCATGCGCGGGCGGCCAAGGTGCCGCTGATTGTCGCCGTCAATAAGATCGACAAGCCCGGCGTAAAGCCCGAACGCGTGAAGCAGGAATTGCTGCAACACGAAATCGTGGTGGAAAGCCTGGGCGGTGAAACCCAGGAAATCGAGGTTTCGGCCACCCAGAAGATCAATCTGGACAAGCTGCTGGAAGCGATTTCGCTGCAGGCGGAAATCCTTGATCTGCGCGCCAATCCGGACCGCGCGGCGGAAGGCACCGTGATTGAAAGCAAGCTCGACCGCGGGCGTGGCCCCGTTGCGACCGTACTGGTGCAAAAGGGTACGCTGAAGCAGGGTGACATTGTCGTAGCCGGCGCCGAATGGGGCCGCGTGCGCGCGATGTTGGATGACAAGGGGCGCCAATTGAAGGATGCCGGGCCATCTTTGCCGGTGGAAATCCTCGGCCTTTCCGGCGTGCCGACGGCGGGTGAGAATTTCATCGCCGTTGAAAACGAAGCCCGCGCGCGGGAGATTTCCGAATTCCGTCAGCGCAAGCTGCGCGAAAAGGCGACCGCCACAGCGGGTGCCGGCCGTGGCAGCCTGACCGATATGCTGGCCCGCATCCAGGCGGGTGAGCAGAAGGAAGTCGCCGTTGTCGTGAAGGCTGATGTGCAGGGTAGCTCGGAAGCCATTGGCGTCACCCTCGGCAAGCTTGGAAATGATGAAGTGCGCGTGCGTGTGCTGCATAGCGCGGTGGGTCAGATCACTGAATCTGACATCCAACTGGCTAAGGCATCGGACGCGGTGATTGTTGCCTTCAATGTGCGCGCCACGTCGCAGGCGCGGGATTTGGCGCAGCGCGAAGGGGTGGAGATTCGCTATTACTCCATCATCTACGAAGTCGCGGATGACATTGAAAAGCTGGTCAAGGGCAAGTTGGCCCCCGTGCAGCGCGAGAAGTTCCTGGGCTATGCGCAGATTTTGCAGGTCTTCGAAGTCAAGCGCATCGGCAAGGTGGCCGGCTGCCGTATCACGGAAGGCCAGGTCAAGCGTGGCGCCGGCGTGCGGTTGCTGCGCGATGGTGTCGTGATCCATCAGGGCGAATTGTCCACGCTGCGCCGCTTCAAGGATGATGTGCGCGAAGTGGGCAATGGCCTGGAATGCGGCATGTCCTTTGCCAATTACGATGATATCCGCGTTGGCGATCAGATCGAATGCTATGAGACGGAGACGGTAGCGGGCTGATCAGGCCCAAAGCCGCGCCGCCTTTCTGGCAGGCCTGGGCTGTGCGGCCCAGGCAAGGAAGACACCCATGAGCAAGCATCAGCATCAAGGCCGGGCGGAAGGCCCTTCCCAGCGGCAATTGCGCGTGGCGGAAGAAGTGCGCCATGCGCTTTCCGCTGTTTTCGCGCGTGAGGAATTCCGCGACCCCGCCTTGCAGGGTCTGCATATCACCGTGACGGAAGTGCGTGCCTCCCCCGATCTGAAGCACATGACCGCCTTTGTTGCGGCACTCGGGCGGGAAATCACCAAGGAAGAATTGGCGGGCCTCAGGCGCGTGAGTTCCTTCCTGCGGCGAGAGGTCTCCCATAGCGTGCGGCTTAAATTCGCGCCTGATCTACATTTCCAGCCTGATACCGCGCTGGATTACGCCATGCACATAGATGAAGTGATGCGCCGGCCCGAAGTGCAGCGTGATTTGCAAGCCAGGCCCGAGGGGGATGACAAGCCATGAGCGAAATTCGCGAAAGGCGCCCCGGCCCGCCGCGCGGCAAGCATCGCCAGCACAAGAAGCCGAAGGGTGTTCCGCTGGATGGCTGGCTGATCATTGACAAGCCAACGGGTGTCGGTTCGACCGATGTCGTCACGCTCTGCAAGCGCGGCTTCAATGCACAAAAATGCGGCCATGGTGGCACGCTTGATCCGCTGGCGACCGGCGTGCTGCCGATTGCCTTTGGTGCGGCGACGAAGACCGTACCCTACGTGATGGATGGTACGAAGACCTATCGCTTCACGCTGAAATTCGGCGAAGCGCGGGATTCCGATGATGCCGATGGCAAGGTGATCGCCACATCAGATGCGCGGCCCGATGACGCCACCATTCAGGCCGCCCTGCCGCAATTCATCGGCGATATCATGCAGGTGCCGCCCATCTTCTCCGCCATCAAGGTCGCGGGCGAACGTGCCTATGATCTGGCGCGCGCGGGCGAGATTCCGGAATTGGCGCCGCGCCCAGCCAGGGTGGATCGGTTTGAACTGATTGAACGGCCGGATGCCGACACGGCGGTGTTTTTCGTTGAATCCGGCAAGGGCGTTTATATGCGGAGCCTGGCGCGTGATATCGCGCAGGCCTGTGGTTCCGTTGGGCATATTGCGGCGCTCAGGCGCATGCGTGTGGGCCCATTTCACGAAAAGGACGCCGTGGCCCTGGACAAGATCGCCGTTTCCGGCGATACGCCGCCCCCTTCCCCGGCGCTTCTGCTGCCGGTGACGACCGCGCTGGCCGACATCCCGGCGCTGGCCCTCACCGAAGCGGAAGCCGCGCGGCTTTCATTCGGCCAGCATATCCCGCTGGTTGAACTGATGGGCCGCGTACCGCGTGAGGCCAATCCCGATGGGGGCTTGGCCAGGGCGATGGTGGGGGGGCGCCTGATGGGTCTTGCCCGCTTGGAAGAAGGCTTACTGAAGCCAGAGCGTTGGTTGGGTCAGGGCGGTTCTTGAACCATTGCCGGGCTATGCCCGGACGAGAGGAGAAATCCGATGTCGATCGCTGCGGAGCGTCGCACGACGCTTATTTCCGAATACGCCACCAAGCCGGGCGATACCGGCAGCCCGGAAGTGCAGGTGGCACTTCTGTCTGAGCGCATTGTCAACCTGACCGAGCATCTGAAGACCCATTCCAAGGATTTCCACTCCCGGCGCGGCTTGCTCGTGCTTGTCGGCCAGCGTCGTGGCCTGCTGGATTACCTGAAGAAGAAGGACCAGAAGCGGTATGAAACGCTGATTGGTCGGCTGGGGCTGCGCCGGTAGGTTTTTCAGGCTGGCGGATATCGCCAGTGGAAAAGAAGGGGGCTCCGGCCCCCTTTTGCTTTTTGGGCGCCCTATTTCTTCGCCGGCGGTGGCATACCCGGCAGTATCCCCCCCGGCATTTGCATGGAAGGCGCCCCGGCCGGGCGCTGGAAGCGCGAGATATCCTGCGGGCCGTAACTCACGCGCAAAGCCTCGAGCGTGCCCTGCACCCCAGGGGCGCTGCCTTGGGAACGCAGCAGCACCCCATCATCGGTGAAGCACCCCGTGCCGGAACCCTGCGGCCCCTCATGCCGCCAATTGGTGCAGGCAATCCCGGCCACGCGATCCGTGCCAAGCCTGGTGAAGCGCGCGGATTCAAGCGCGCGCACATGGCTCGCGGCCTGGGCCATGGGGATATCCATCACCATGGGCTGGGGCATTTGCATGACCATAAAACCCCTCTGCCCGGCGAAATCGGCGATGGTGTAGCCCATGCCGGGTAGGTCCACGCGCATCAGCCGCGCGGATGCCGCCCAGGCCATAGTCACTTCCTGCATGGGGCCGGCGCCCAAGACGCGGTATGTCACGGCCACATCGCGGCTTGGGAAAAGCCGAGGTGCTTCCTGCGCCAGGGCGGGCAGGCTGAAGGCAAGGGCGGTGATAGCGAGAAAAACTGACCGCATGGGGTCCTCCTGAAGGGGCCGGCAACCCGGACCACAAAGACTATGGCCCGGAATTGCGGCCAAAATCGTAAAACTCCTGCACCTTTCCGCCGCTTTCCTGGCCCGCCCCGCAAGTTTCTGGTGGCAATTTCCCGCAATCCGGGCCATATCCCCCTTGGTGCTGCCCGGCCGGAAGCCGGGGCGCCAACCGCCGCGCACGCTGCGGGTCAAGACAGTTCTTCAAGCCGTGGCTTCGGATAGGGACCACCGCGGCGTTTCCGGCCACATGGGCGGCCTTCCCGTCGCGCCTTTCCGCGATGGGCCCACCCCATGCCGCCCGAGACGCCGATAAAACGGCCCCGCCACCGAGCATCCTCGGCGCTTTCCTGTCTTCTCCCGATGCGTCGCATTCCGGGGCCATTCGGCCCCTTCTGCCGCGCTGTCGCCCAAAGGGGGCGCGGCGTGGTTCGCGCTGGCATGGGCCAGCGCCCGAGAGGATGACGATGTTCGACAACTACTTCCGCAAGGAAATCGCCTGGGGCGGCAAGACCCTGGTTCTGGAAAGCGGCAAGATCGCCCGCCAGGCCGATGGTGCCGTGATGGCCCGCCTGGGTGACACGATTGTGCTTTGCACCGCCGTTGGCGCCCGTTCCGCCAAGCCGGGTCAGGATTTCTTCCCGCTGACCGTGCATTACCAGGAAAAGACCTTCGCCGCCGGCAAGATCCCGGGTGGCTTCTTCAAGCGTGAAGGCCGGCCTTCCGAATCCGAAACTCTGATTTCGCGCCTGATTGACCGGCCGATCCGCCCGCTTTTTCCTGAGGGCTTCCGTAATGAAGTCCAGGTGATTGCGACCGTGCTGTCGCATGATCTGGAAAATGATCCCGATATCGTTGCCATGGTGGGTTGTTCTGCCGCGCTGACGCTTTCCGGCATCCCGTTCTTCGGCCCGGTCGGCGCGGCGCGCGTTGGCTATATCAATGGCGCTTATGTGCTGAACCCGACTGCCGATCAGCGCAAGGAAAGCGTGCTGGATCTGGTTCTGGCCGGCACTGCCGAAGGCGTGTTGATGGTGGAATCGGAAGCGAGCGAATTGACAGAAGAAGTCATGCTCGGCGCCGTCACCTTCGGCCATGCGGGCTTCCAGCCGGTGATCCAGGCGATCATTGAATTGGCTGAAGTTGCTGCCAAAGAACCCTGGCCGCTGCCGGAACCTTCGGCCGAGGAAGTGGCGCTCAAGAAGCGCATCGCCGAATTGGGCCGCGCCGATATGGCCGTGGCGTACACGGAAACGCAGAAGCTGCTCCGCCAGGATAAGGTGGGCGCAGTGAAGAAGCAGGTGATCGCCGCGCTGGAAGCCGAAGGCGCGGATGTGAACCTCGCCAAGGGTTTGCTCAAGGAATTGGAAGCGGATGTGGTCCGCAACAATATCCTTGATACCGGCAAGCGCATTGATGGGCGAGACACACGCACGGTGCGCCCCATCATGGCCGAAGTGGGCGTGCTGCCGCGCGCGCATGGCTCCGCGCTGTTCACGCGCGGTGAAACCCAGGCGCTTTGTGTGGCCACACTCGGCACCGGCCAGGATGAGCAGGTGATTGACGCGCTGGTGGGCGAATACCGCGAAGATTTCATGCTGCACTACAATTTCCCGCCCTATTCGGTGAATGAAACGGGCCGCATGGGCAGCCCCGGCCGGCGTGAAGTGGGCCATGGCAAGCTTGCCTGGCGCGCCATTCATCCGCTGCTGCCGGAGAAGGAAAAGTTCCCCTACACGGTGCGCGTGGTTTCCGAAATTACGGAAAGCAATGGCTCATCTTCCATGGCGACGGTCTGCGGGACATCGCTTTCCATGATGGATGCCGGCGTGCCGCTGAAGCGCCCCTGCGCGGGCATTGCGATGGGCCTGATCAAGGAAGATCGTGGCTTCGCCGTGCTGTCCGATATCCTGGGTGATGAGGACCACCTCGGCGATATGGATTTCAAGGTGGCCGGGACGGAAGTGGGGATTACCTCGCTTCAGATGGACATCAAGATCACCTCCATCACGCCAGAAATCATGAAGATTGCGGTGGAACAGGCGCGTGAAGGCCGGCTGCATATTCTTGGCGAAATGGCCAAGGGGCTGACCGGGGCGCGCACCGATGTGGCGGCAACCGCGCCGCGCATCACCGTGATCAATGTGCCGAAGGACAAGATCCGCGACGTGATTGGTTCCGGCGGCAAGGTCATTCGTGAAATCACGGAACAGACCGGCACCAAGGTGGATATCGAAGATGACGGCACCATCAAGGTTGCCGCCACCAGCACGGAAGCCGCGCAGCGCGCCATTGATTGGATCAAGGGCATTGTGGCGGAACCGGAACTGGGCGTGATCTATAACGGGAAGGTCGTGAAGACCGCCGATTTCGGCGCCTTCGTGAATTTCCTCGGCGCCAAGGATGGGCTGGTGCATATCTCGGAATTGGCGAATGACCGCGTGAACAAGACCACCGATATCGTCAAGGAAGGCGATGCCGTGAAGGTCAAGGTCATTGGCTTTGATGAACGCGGCAAGGTGAAGCTTTCCATGCGCGTCGTGGATCAGGCGACGGGCGCGGATATCACCGAACAGGTTGGCGCCAAGCGCCCGCGCCCGGAAGGTGATGACCGGCGCGGTGGTGAGCGCGGCGGTGAGCGGGGCGAACGCCGCGAACGCCGTGAACCGCGCGGCGATTGATCCTGCCTTACCAATACCCCGCCCCCTTTTACCGGGGCGGGGCTTACCCTAATAACCCGGACCATTCATTGGGGAGCGCCGTTACTTGAAGGCCATCAATACAATCAGGATGGGGGGCGTTGATGTCCTGCCGCTGGTGGAAGGCGGCAAAGGCGTTGCCGTTTCCAATGGGCGCACTTGCGGCGCCTGGGCCTCGGCCGGCGGCGTTGGCACATTCTCGGCCGTCAATGCCGATAGCTATGATGCGGATGGCAATATCATCCGCCAAATATATCACGGCAAAACGCGCCGCGACCGGCATGAGGAATTGGTTGAATACGGCATCAAGGGCGGCATCGCCCAAGCCCAGCGCGCCTGGGATATGGCTGGTGGCAAGGGCCGCATCCATGCCAATATCCTGTGGGAAATGGGTGGTGCGGAACGCGTTGCGCGCGGCATGCTGGAAGGCGCGCGTGGCTTGATCCATGGCGTCACCTGCGGTGCGGGCATGCCCTATAAGCTCGCGGAAGTGGCGCGGGATTATGGGGTGCATTACTATCCGATCATTTCTTCCGCCCGCGCCTTTGCCGCGCTGTGGAAGCGCGCCTATCACAAGACCCGCGAATGGCTGGGCGGCGTGGTTTATGAAGACCCGTGGCTGGCGGGCGGGCATAACGGGCTTTCCAATAGCGAAAACCCGAAAGTGCCAGAAGCGCCCTTCCCGCGAGTCCTGAAACTACGCCAACAGATGCGCGAATTTGGGCTTGGCGATGTGCCCATCATCATGGCGGGCGGCGTCTGGTGGCTGGAAGAATGGGAAGATTGGATCGACAATCCCGATCTTGGCCCTATTGCCTTCCAATTCGGCACGCGGCCCTTGCTCACGCAGGAAAGCCCGATCAGCGAAGCCTGGAAGCAGCGGCTGCTGACACTGAAGCCAGGTGAGGTGCTGTTGCAGCCCTTCTCCCCCACCGGGTTCTATTCTTCTGCCGTGCGCAATGAATTCCTGCGCGAATTGGAAGACCGCAATGAACGCCAGGTCGCCTATACCGCGGAAGCGGTGGGCGATCATTTGGCGGAATATGGCGTGGGGCCGCGCAAGCGCCCGGTATTCGTGACGCCGCATGATCTGGCGCGCATCGCGCATTGGGAAGCGGAGGGCTTCACGGAAGCCATGCGCACGCCCGACAATACGCTGATATTCGTGACCCCCGAGAAATCCCGCGAAATCGTCAAGGATCAGGTGGATTGCATGGGCTGTCTTTCGGCCTGTCGCTTTTCCAATTGGTCTCAGCATGAACCGGATTTCGACAATGGCCGCCGCGCCGATCCGCGCAGCTTCTGCATCCAAAAGACGCTGCAGGATATCAGCCATGATGGCGCGCTGGAAAAGAACCTGATGTTCGCCGGGCATAATGCCTATCGCTTCGGGTCCGATCCTTTCTATTCCAATGGCTTCATCCCGACCGCGAAGCAATTGGTGGAACGCATCCTGACCGGGCGCTGACCCGCCAATGGCAGCGCCCCTTTCCCTCGCATCCTGGGGCAGTTTTCATGTCGGCGGGCGGGAAGTGACCATTACGGATCAGCCGGCGCGTGAGGTATTGTTCACGCCCGGCGGCGTGCCGGCCAAGGTTGATCCCAACGGCACCTATTTGATCGGCGCGCTTTACGCGCAGTATATGATCCCTACCGCGCCGCGCGGGCGCCACCCGTTGCTGATGTGGCATGGCGGTGGGCTTTCCGGTGTTTGTTGGGAGACCACGCCCGATGGCCGCGAAGGCTGGCAGCATTATTTTCTGCGCCAGGGCTGGCCGGTTTATGTGAGTGATGCGGTGGAACGCGGCCGCGCCGGCTGGTCCCTGATCCCGGAGGTCACTGGCGGCACCGCGCTGACGCTCCCGATAGATAATCCTTTTGAGCGGTTTCGGATTGGCGCCGGCCCCGGTTCCTATCAGCGTGGTGAGGTGCTGCCGGGCAATCAATTCCCCGCCGATGACGCGAGTTACCGCAATTTCATGCGCCAAATCGTGCCGCGTTTCACGACAACAGATGAGCTGAGCCTTGATGCCTATGATGCGCTGCTGGAACGTGTCGGGCCCGCGGTGGTGATGGCGCATAGCCAGGGCGGCTTTTTCGCCTGGAATGCGGCGCAGCGCCGGCCTGATGCTTTGCGCGCCTTGGTGCTGGTGGAGCCTGCCTCCATTGGCGATCCGGCGCAGATCGCCAAATTGCGCGATATTCCCGTGCTGATGATCTATGGCGATTATATCAAGGAAGATGCGCGCTGGCCCGATATTCGCGCGCGCGGTGTGGCCTTTGCTGAGAGCCTGCGCGCCGCCGGGGGCTCGGTTGATATTGTGGACCTCCCCGAACACGGCATCACCGGCAATAGCCACATGATCATGATGGACCGCAATAGTGATCAGGTGGCGGCGCTGGTGCAGGGTTGGCTCGCTTCGCGCGGCTTATGGGCCTGATAAACCGGCTTTTCCTCACACGCTTTCGGGTCTAGCATTCCCTTCCTTGAAGGGAAGCGTACCTGGAATGTCTGTGCTTGATGGCGCCGCGCGGCGGAATCTTTTTCTCTTGGCCTGTTGTCAGGCCATTGGTCAGGCCGGCAATACGCTGATGTTCGCCGCCACGGCGCTTTCCGTGGTGACCTTCTACCATAACCGAGACCTCGCCACGCTGCCCGTCACCTTGCAGCATCTGGGCATCATGATCGCGGTGTTTCCCGCCGCCGCGCTGATGCAGCGCATGGGCAGGCGCTTTGGTTTTCGTGTGGGTTCCATCTTCGGCATGGTGGGCGGCGCGATTGTTGCCTTGGGGCTTTACACCGCGACCTTTGCGTTGATGTGCCTGGGCGGGCTGATCCTCGGTTATGCGGTGGCCAGCCTGCAAATGTATCGCTTCGCGGCGGTGGAGCTTGTGCCCGCATCCCATCGCGCCAAGGCGATTTCCTGGGTGACGGCGGGCGGAGTGGTGGCCGGCATTATCGGGCCGAGCATTGTGCGCTTTTCGCATGACCAGATGATGCCGCTGTATCTCGCAACCTATCTCGCGCTGATCGGCATTCATGCTGTCGTTTTCACCATCATGGGCTTCATCAAATTCCCGCCCATGCAGGAAGCGACCGTGAAGGCGGATGGTACGGCGGTGGCACCACCGCGCCCCTTGCTGGAAATCGCGTCTCAGCCGCGCTTCATTGCCGCCGTGATTTCCGGCATGGTCGCCTTCGGCATCATGTCCTTCCTGATGAGCGCGTCACCGCTCGCGATTGTGGCCTGTGGGTTGCCGCATACGGAAGCGCATTGGGTGATCTTCATGCATGTGATGGGGATGTTCGTGCCATCCTTCTTCACGGGCAATCTGATCACGCGCTATGGCACCACCAATGTCATGTTCTGGGGTATTGCGCTGCTGTTGCTGGGCGTATTCGCAGCCCTGGCCGGCAATCATGAATGGCATTTCCGGATTGCGCTGACGCTGAATGGCGTGGGTTGGAACTTCCTGTTCATCGGCGCCACCAATCTTGTCACCACCTGCTATCGCCCGAATGAACGCGGCAAGGCGCAGGCGCTGAATGACTTTTTGGTCTTCGGGACCACCGCGACCGCGAGCTTCCTGGCCGGCTTCCTGCATGAGCATTTCGGCTGGGTGCCGCTGAACTGGGCCTCCATCCCGCTGCTGCTGGTGGCGGTGCTGGCGGTGACCTGGCTCCGCTTTCAGCGTGAGCCGGCACGCGCGGCGGCGTGAGGCCGCCCCGGCGCTGCCCGCGCGTGGCCGTCGTGCCGCCACAGTCCCGGTCTTTTTTTTCATTGCGTGGGTATTCCCAAACCCGCGCAACCTGATCTAGCCTTTCCCCGCTAGAACCCGAGGTCCCATGGCCGCGCCACGTCTGCTCCTGAAGACTGATCTTGCCGGGCTGCAACCCTTGCTGTTGCGCGGCCAACCGGTGCAAGCGCTGCATCAGCGCCTGACCGACCAACTCACCGCCCGGGGCGCGCCTGCCGCGCTGTTTGCCGAACCCATTGCCGGCGCCGGGGCGATCTCCTGGTATGGCGAGGCCACCGGTGAACCGGAGCCCCTCCCCACACTCTCCAGCGCCCGCCGCGCAGAGGCCGAGGCTACGCTGACCCGTCAGCTTCAGGCTTTGGAACCGCTGCTGGATGATGCCGAAATTGGCCCGCTGCTCCGCCGCGCCTTGGTGCTGCCCAGCGCCGATTCCCTTCTGGTGTTGGATGGTCAGGTTATCCTGACCGGTTGGGGTCTGTCGGCGCGCGACATTGCCGAAGATCCCGCCGCGCTTGCCGCGCAACTCCGACGTGTCATGGGGCCATATTCGCAGCGCTTGGCCGCGGTGCCCGATGGCTTTCTGACCAACGCCGCAATGGCCGCACCCCCGCCGGCAGCCCCTGCCGCGCCCCCGCCTGCTGCGCCCCGCGCGGCGGCGCCGCCGCCTCCGCCGCCCCCACCCGTACCTGCAATGGCCGCTGCACCCCGCGCGCCTTTTGGTGGGGCGACTTGGCTTATCCCGCTGCTGGCGATCGTGGCGTTGATTTTCCTGGCACTCGGCTTCTGGCTGGCGTGGTCGCAGATGCAGCGCGATCTGGCGGGGCGGCAGCAAACCGTTTCGATCGTGGATGATGCCGCGACCCGCAACGCCATCCGCCTGCAACGCGAAACCAATGAGGCGTTGGAGCGTGACCTGGAACGCATGCGCCGCCTGGCCGCGACACCCAATGTCTGCACGCCGGAAGGCCCGCTCGGCCTGAACCCACCGCCGGAACGCCAGCCGGTGCGGCCTGAGGGCGTGCCGCCGGCCATCCCGCAGCGCCAGGGTGAGGCACCGCGGCCCTTCAGCGGTTCCCTCGCGCAATTGCTGGAACATGCAACGGTGATGATCGTCACGGTTGGGCCGTCGGGGATTGGCAATGGCAGCGGGTTTTTCATTGCGGGCGATCTGGTGCTGACCAATGCCCATGTCGTGCAGGACGGCGATCCCAATCAGATTTTTGTGATGTCGCGCGCCATGGGCCGTGCGGTGAAGGCCCAGCTGGTCAGCATGACGCGCGCGCCGGGCGGTGGCCCGGTTGAAGCGGGCATGTTGGATTTAGCGCTGCTGAGGCTGCCGGAACCTATCGCAGGCGCGCAGCCGCTGGCGCTCACACCCACCGCCGATAAGCTGCTTGATGTGGTGGCGGCGGGGTACCCGCTTGCGGTCACGCGGGTCGAAGAGGGCATACGGGAATTGCGGGAGGGCAGGCTTGGCACGCCGCCGGAAATGGTGCTGACACGCGGCAGCATCAACTCGATCCAAAGGCTTGAAAACGGGCTGGTGGTCATGCCGCATTCCGCTGATATCTCGGGGGGCAATTCCGGCGGGCCGCTGGTGGATACATGCGGGCGCGTGGTGGGTATGAATACCTACGTGACTGCCGCGTCCCAGTTTGTGGATCGGGTGAAATACGCGCAGAAAACCGAGCACCTACTGTCCTGGCTGCAGGAGCAGAATGTGCAGGCGGTGGTGCAGACTGAGGCGTGCCAGCCCGTTGTGCCCGGCCTGCCGGCGACACCGCAGCCGCCCGCCAATGCACCTGCCGCCCCAACGGCGCCCACAGCCCCCGCGCCACCTGCCGGCGCCGGGGCACCGCGTTAAAGCGGCGCCGCGCGCATGTCAGGTTCCGGCGATGGCAGCCTGATTGCCACCACCCGCAATGCGGAATTGCAGGTCTTGGGCACGGGCGGGCAGCTTGCTGTCCAGGCTTGGGATCAGATCACCGGCTATCTGCGCCGTGCGCGCAGCCCCGCCCATGCTGCGCTTTTCGCAGAACCCAACCCGGACGCAGACCGCGGCATTACGGATTGGTATGCGGCGGGTCAGGGCACCGCACCCCCGCTGGAAACCCTGCCCGATGCTGCGCAGGAAGCAGCGCGCGCCGAATTCGCCCGGCTGTACGGCGATATCCGCGAAGAAGCGGATCGGCTGCGCGCCAGCACCCGCGAAAGTGAGCGGTTTCTCGGCGAATTGATCGCGTTCGCGCTGATCACCCCCGCGACTGATTGCCTGCGGGTGATGGGCGGCCAGCCCGTGCTGGTGGCTTGGGGCCATGCGAAGCTGGGCGAGGCACCAAGCGCTGAATTGCTGATCGGCATGACGCGCCGGCGCGGTAGTGGTGGCTTGGCGCCGATGCAGATTGTCGGCCCGCCTGCGGCACCGTCGGCAAAACGCCCACTGCTGTTCTGGCTGCTCGGTCTGCTGGGGCTTTTGCTGTTGTTGCTTTTGTTGCTGCTGCTATGGCGCGACCCCTTCGGTTGGTTCAAGGCCGCGCTGCCGCAATGCGTGGTGCAGCCAGGCAATGCGGAATTGCTGGATGAGCTCCGCGCGGCGCAAGCGCGCGAAGCGGCGCTGCGTGGGGATATCGCGCGGGAGATGCTGCGCCTTGGGGATCGCCGCACCGCCTGCCCGCCGCCTGAACCACCGCCTCCACCACCGCCGCCACAGCGCCGGGTTGAACAACCCCCGCCGCCACCGCCCGCCTTGCCCGCTGAGCGCTGGGATCAGGGGGAGCTTGGGATGTTGACGGGTTGCTGGGAACTAGGTGCGGAGGGACGTGGGCGGCGGACGTATCCAGATGGGCGGAGTGAGTCGTGTCGCATTCCAGCGGAGAGTCTCTGCTTCGGCGACGATGGTCGGGGAACGCGCCAAGAGGTCTATGATTGCCCAAGTGGGGTTCTAACCTGTAGGTCGCCTCTGACCGGATCCTTTTCGGGTGGTGTCCTGAACCTGACCCATCCCCAGGGAACTTGCGTGCCAGCGGGTTCTCGGAACGCCGATACCCTGACCTGCACGCGCGTTAGCAATGACGTGGCCAGATGTGTCAACAGCGGAGGCAATACCTCTGACTTCCGCAGAGCTGGGGGACGCCCCTGAAGATGCCTATCCTGGCGCGACGCCCTGACCAAGCATATCGAACCACACCTGGCCGTGATGGCGGGGGCGCCTGATGCAGCCATTGGTCACGCTCCCGCGCGATGGCTTCCGTCCGATCCTGCCGGCAGGATTGGATCATGCGGGGGCACATCGCGCTTTAACGGCGCTGCTGAATGAAGCCCTGGGACCCGAGGTCACAGGCTTTTTCGCCCCTGTCAGCGCAAGCGAACATGGCCTGAGCTTCTTCGCCCCTGAAGGCCGCGTGGCGCGCTTTGCCGAATTGGACGCCACCGGGCGCGATAGGCTGCGTGCCGAGATCGGGCGGATCATCAGCGAACTCCGTCGCGCTGCGGCGCTGGCGGCTGCCAAGGACCCGGCGGGGGCAGGGCATCTGCCGGCGCTGGTCGCTGCCACAATTGAAATCCCAAGTTTTGAGCAGGTTTTTGCGCATGAAGGTCGGCCTGTGCTGGCCGGCTGGGGCATGGCGCCCGGCAATGCGCCGGGTGGGCTTGGGCTGCTGCGCGATTTGGATGATGGCAAGCCGGCCGAAGCGCCTGCCCGCGTCCCCTTGGCCGCGCTTGGCGCGGCTTTGCTTGGGCTGTTCCTGCTGGGCGCCTTGGCGGCTTTTGCCTCGCCCTGGATTGCGCGCTGGCTGACGCCGGAGCCCGGCATGTGCCGCGTCGAACAAGGCGATCTGGACGCCATGCAAACCCTGCTCCGCGAAAGGGAGCGGGAGCGGGAACTCCGCCATCGTATGGCGGCGCTGGAGGAAGAATTGGGCCGCCGGCGCGCCGAATGCCCGCTGCCACCTGCGCCACCTCCGCCGCCACCGCCACCGGCGCCACCGCCGCCACCCCCACCTGCCCAGGAGCCGCCGCGCCAGCCAGAGCCACGGCCAGAGCCACGGCCGGAACCAACGCCGGAACCAACACCGCCACCGCCGCCACCGCCGCCACCGCCGCCGCCGCCGCCGCCAGCGCCGCCGCCGCCACGTCCCGTTGAGCGGCCGATGCAACGACCGCCCAATGTCGAGCCCTGCAATGTTCAGACGCGAAGCGGCGGGCGCGGCATTACTGAAACGCGCCATTTTCTGGGGCCGAACCCTGGGCGCGTGACGATCAGCTACAACACATGGCAGCAGCCTGACCGGATCCGCGTGTATCACCGCGGGCGGCTGCTTTCAGAAACGCCGGGCTTTGTTTCAGGCAATGGCACGATTTCCTTTGATTGGAACCCGCCACCCGGTGGGTCGCCCGAGGATTATGTTGTGACCGTTGAGGTGATGGGCACGCCGGGTTCGCCTACTACGCAATGGGAGTATCGTCTTTCCTGCCCGGGGGGTAGACGGTGAAGGAATTGTTATGATTTTGCCGTAAAGTGGCGCCGCTGCCGCCATAATGATAAGATGTCGTAAATCATCAGGAAGGAGACGATCCATATGACCGTAACGGCCTTGGCCCGCCGCAAGCCCGCGCTCAAAACTGCGGCCGCGTTGCTATCGCTATCCTTGCTTTTGCCTGCCTGCCAAAACCCGAATGTTGGAACCAGTACCGGCGCGAGTGGCCGGCCGCTCACGGCTGAGCAACAGGCCATGCGCCAGCAATCGGAGCGCTGGAATCAAACCGTGGCGACGGGTGCGCTCGCCGGTGCGGCGACGGGTGCGCTAATTGGGTTGGCCGCTGGGGGTCGCAATAGTGGGCAGAATGCGCTGATTGGCGGGGGCCTTGGCTTGTTGACGGGGCTTGCTGCGGGCATGGCGGTGGCGGATCGCAATCTTGGCTTTGAAAAACGCGAAGCCAGCGCTTCCCAGCGCATCGAAGCCGCACAGCAAATCGCGACCAACCTCAATAACACTGCCACCGCTTCTGAACAGGTGGCGCGGCAAAACCGGCAGCGTCTGGCACAGCTTGATCGGCAGTTTCGCGCGGGCCAGATCACGGCGGCGCAATACCGGGAGGAGTCTGAAACCATGCGCGAGGATCTGGCATTGATGCGGACGACAGCAGGCGAAGCGCGTGACGCGCGTCAGCGCCTGGTGGCCAGCGCGCGCGAAATACCGCAACTGATGAATGAGGAAGCAAAGATTGATCAGGCGCAGCGCCGATTGGATGGGGCAGCGGATAATCTGGAATCCGCGCTACGGCGCGTACCCACGGCTTGATCCGCCATGGCACTGAAAACCTTCCGCGCCATCGCGCCACTACTCATCCTTGCGGGCTGCGCTGGCGCGGGTGCGGGCCCCGCTTCAGAACGCGGCTTTTTCACCGGCATCGCCGCCGCCGTAAGCGGTGAAGATGTCCGCGGTGCGCAACGGCTGGAAAGCTCTGCCGCGCTGCAGGAACGCGCCGCGCAAATGGCCGCCGAACGCAATGCCTCAGCACGGGCCGAAGCAGCGCGAACCGGTGCCGCAGTGCGTAACGCCGAAGCGCGGCTTGCAGCGCAGCAGCAGAGCCTTGCCGAGCAACGCGCCACATTCGAGCGGCTGCGCGCTGAGCGCGCGCAAAACCCGGCAGCGACGGCGGAAGCTCAGCGTCTGCAATCGGAATTGGAGGCGCAGGAACGTGACATCCGCGCCGCCGCGGAGCGGTCCGGCGGGCCATCAGCCGATCAGGTGCAGCGCATCGAACGCCGCGCCGGTGAATTGGATGCGGCCTTGCAGCGCTTTGGGCGGATTTGATCGGCGTTTCGCTTATTCGTCCAACGATTCCGGCAAGTACCCCGTGCGCAGCACATGCGGCCAGGCGGCATTGGCGCCGACCGCTTCTGCCCGCCGCGCGGCGCTTTCCCAGTCATAGACAAGGGAAACCAGCTCCGCCATCGGCTTCACCCCTTCTGCGGCATGGATGATGGCGTAGCGCGCATGGGGTGATCGTGCCTCGGCCCGATGGGGATGATCGCCACGCGTCACACGAAAGCCAGGCAGGCCAAGGCTGCCGGGATTGACCACCAAGGGCCCATCGCCGGGCATATGGATGACACTCGCCTGATGGCTATGGCCGCAGAGCACCACGCGGGCTGCCATGCCATCCTCACCCAGCCTTTCGCGAATGGCGGACAGAGGCGATGGCATCAGCACCCCATGGCGCGGGTCTTCCAATAGGTTGCGCAGATCGGAAGATGGCGTGCCATGGCAGGCGAGGATTCCCGGCGCGGGTGTCATGCGTTCCGGCAAGGCGTAAAGCCAGGCGCGCTGATCGGCGGTGGTTTCCTGAAAGGCGAAGCCATCCTGACCCTTCAGCCCCTCGGCCACACGGTCCGTCAGCCAGCGATCATGATTGCCGCGGATGGTTGGGATATTCTTTTCCATCAGCAGGCGCGTTGTCTCGCCTGGCCAGCACATGCCGGAAGCGCAATCGCCAAGGCAGATGATGTTGGTGATGCCGCGGCGGGCGATGTCATCCAGCGCCGCTTCAAGTGCCGCGACATTGCCATGGATGTCGGAGATGACCGCAAGGCGCATGGGTTGGGTTCCTGTTGGTGACGGCGCCAGAATGGCATGGCCGGGCGCTGGCTTGAAGGGTTCGGTCCTGGCTGCTTGGCTTGCGCTGCCGCACATGGTCCAAGCTTCTGTTTTTGCACATTTTCGGCAAAGGTGAGTGTGGTCTCTTTGGCGCCAACCTCCCACGTTGATGACCTGTCCAACAAGCTGGCGTTGTTGAAACCGCATCGCCTTGCGCAAGATTGAACGATCTATTTGGGGGGTCAAATGGGCTTGCGTCATGACAAACGGAAGCAGACAGCTTTTCGGATGAAGCGATTGGCTGCGCTGGATGAGCTAACGCACAACAGGAGGCATCGGGAGAGGTAATTGAATCTTTCATTGCAAAATCCCGTTAAGGCGCGGGAAATGTGAAAATTGGGTGAGAAAAGACCTTTTGGAGAAGGGAGTTGTTGATCTTGGTTTAATCTTTGCTAATCTGACCTGCATGGATGGGGTTAACGATCAAATCTTGCCCGAGTTTCCAGGGACCCTGCTTCGGGCCCCCGGCCGAGATGTGTGGCTTCTCCTCATGCGCCCAAAATCCGTCTCGCCCCCATAAGCGCCTGCTGAAGGCCGCACGCAAAGGAGATTGTGATGTCCGGAGTGTTTGTAGACCTTGGGGCCGGAAATGATACGGGCAGCGGTACCGAATTCAGCGACACTATCCTGGGCAATATCGGGAATGACACGTTTGGCGGTTTCGGCGGCAATGACAGCCTGCTTGGTGGCGATAATGATGATTTCATCAATGGCGGCAATGGTGATGACACGATTTATGGCGGCACGGGCAATGACCTTTTGCTGGCCGGTGCTGGCAATGACCGGGTTTTTGGCGAAGGCGGTAATGACAGTTTCCTGGCCGATTCAACGGCGGGTGGCCCCTTTGCCGTGTATTTTGATGGTGGCGCCGGCGATGATGTCTTCCGGCTTTATGGTAGCGCGGACACCGTTATTGGCGGCGCGGGAACCGATCGGGTTGAATTCCTTGCGGGCAATCAGACGATTGATCTGGCAGATCTTGGTTCTGACCAAGCTTCTGGCATTGATCACATTGTCTTGGCGGGCACCAATCAGGCTTTGCAGCTTTCCGCCGCCGATGTCCTTCGGTTGACGGATTCTGGCAGTCTTCGTGTTTCCGGCGTCACGGGCAACTCCATTGATTTGACGGCTCCGGGATGGACGGCAGTGACCTCCGGAGGGGGCTTTACCACCTTCACGAATGGTACGGCGACGTTGCTTGTCGCGGATAATCTGCTTGGTAGTGGAGAAGCGGGCCAAACGCTGTCTGGGACCGAAGGGAATGACGTGATTTCCCTGGGCGCAGGAAGTGATAGCTACCTTGGCCTTGGTGGGAATGATTCCGTTCTGGGTAATGACGGTAATGACACCATTCTGGGTGGGAATGGCGGCGATACGGTTCATGGTAGCGCTGGTGATGATAGCATCTCCGGTGGCAGCGGCGATGATCGTCTTTTCGGCGGCCTTGGCAATGACACCATAGATGCGGGGGAGGGCCTGAATGACCGCATTCGCTATACTGATTTGGTGGGGCCTGTTACAGTCGTCATTGAAAATAGTGGCAGTTCTTCCGGCTTCAATCGCGCCACGGTCAGCACGGCGGCCCAAGGTACCGACAGTATCATGGGCTTTGAGATTCTGACGACCACGACAGGCAATGACTATATTACCGTGAATTCGGTCGCTACCGTTGCTGCAGGCCTATTTGTCTACGCTAATGAAGGAAATGATACGCTCATTTTCAACACGTCGGACACCGCTGCTTATGCGGATTATCGGTCCGGTTCCACGCTTGGTGGTGTAACGGTTGATCTGCTGGCCGGTACAGCGGTTGATCCATTCGGCACGGATAGCCTGGTGGGTGTACGAAACATCAATGGTAGCGGTGAAGACGACATTATCTATGGCTCAGATGCGGATAACCGCTTTCGTTTGTATGGCGGTAACGACTGCATGGATGGCCGTGGCGGTTCGGATTTGGCCGACTACTCGTATCTTGGCGCAAGCCAATCGCTTAGCGTCAATCTGGCGACGGGGCGCGCCAATGATGGTCTGGGTTTTACGGATACGCTGATCAGTATTGAGAATGTCTGGGGCGGTGCAGGCAATGATGCCATCATAGGCGGCAATGGCGCTGACAGCCTGGATGGTGGCAATGGCGCGGATACGCTTGATGGCGGGTCCGGCAATGACACCATTGCGGGTGGCGATGGGAATGACCGAATCTTCGGTGGGACTGGAAGCGATTCGATAGATGCCGGCACCGGTACCAGTGATATCATCAGTTTCAACCATACCAGTGCGCAGGCGGTGTCAGCCACCATCAGCGCGATTGGCGGTAGTGGGGGCAGCAATTACGCGGTGGTGAACTCGGCCAGCCAAGGCAATGATACCATTATCAATTTTGAAAATATCCAAGGTAGTTTTGAGAATGATGGATTTACCATCAATAGCGCCGCCACGGATAATGCGCTGCTCTTTGTTTTCGGTAGTATCGGCGCTGACACCATTGCGGTGAATATCGCCAGCAATGCCGTGATGGCAGATTACAATACCATCACGGGTTCAACGAATTTTACGCGCGGCGTCATTGTTGATCTCCTCGCGGGCACGGCGGATGATGGGCGCGGCGGCATTGATTCATTGATCGGTGTGCGGGGTGTGAGTGGGTCCTCCTTCGGCGATACCATCCTGGGCAGTGTCTTCAATGACCGCTTCCGTGAACAAGGCGGCAGCGATTCGATCAATGGCCGTGACGGCTTTGATATGCTGGATTATTCCGGCAATAACGCTGGCCAGTCCGTAAGCGTCAATCTGGCTGCCGAGCGTGCCTCTGATGGCCGGGAAGGTACGGATACTGTCATCAGCATGGAAAATGTACGTTCGGGGTCTGGCAATGACACCCTGATCGGCAATGCCGCCGATAATGAACTGCGCGGCGGCAGTGGCGCCGATATCCTGGATGGCGGCGCAAGTGGCTTCGATATTGCTGACTACGCAAATAATACGAGCGCGCAGGCGATCAGCGTCAATCTGATTGCTGGGCGAGCCTCGGATGGCTTTAGCTTCAATGATACGCTGGTGAGCATTGAGTACATTCGCGGTGGGTCCGGCAATGACACGATGATCGGCAGCGGGGCAAACGAACGCTTCCGCGGCAATGCCGGCAACGACACGATTGATGGTGGAGACGGTACCGAGGATATTCTGGATCTTTCCCAGACCACGCAGTCGGTCTCCGCCAATCTGGTGACGGGGCTTGCGAATGACGGGCTTGACGGGACGGACAGGTTTATCAACGTCGAGGTTGTTTATTCCGGTACCGCAAATGATATCTTGCTGGGGAGCGACAGGAACGAGATATTTGATGGCGGCATGGGCAGTGACCTGATTGATGGTGGTTTGGGCGCTGACCGCGTGCGCTACTGGAATGTTGCCGGCAGAAACTCCGCCATCACCCGTGGTGTATCGGTTGATCTGGCGGCAGAGCGCGCGACTGATGGCTGGGGCGGACAGGATACGCTGATCGGGATTGAACGTGTCACGGCAACGGATTTCGCTGATACGCTGCTTGGGGATAATGTTGGCAATCGTTTCAATGGACGCGCCGGAAATGACAGCATTGACGGTGGGCTCAGCATTGATTGGTTGGAATATCTTGATGAAGACGCAACCTCGGGCATCACTGTCAATCTGACTACGGGAACGGCTTCGGATGGCAGGGGGGGGATGGATATCTTCACCTCCATTGAAAATGTCAGTGGCCAGGATTTTGCGGATCATTTGACCGGCATCGCTCAACTCGGTCGCTCGACCTCACGCCTGCGTGGCGGTGGTGGCAATGATACGCTGGTTGGTATGGCCAATGAATTCGTGACCGCCGATTACACGGACCAGACCATGGGGCTGAGCGTCAATCTGGCCTCCGGCAGCGTAAATGATGGGTTGGGTGGGGTGGATCAGCTGATCAATATCCGCGGCGCGATTATGCTCGGCGATTTTGCCGATACGATTATCGGGACAGCGGGCAATGATTGGTTGTCCCCCGGCGGCGGCAATGACACGATCAGTGGCGGGGATGGCCTTGACATCATTTCCTATGATGGCAACCCTACCAGCGGTGTTTCAGTCAATCTTGCGGCTGGCCGGGCCAGTGATGGTGATGGTGGAACGGATAGCCTGAGCGGGATTGAGGGCATTTGGGTCAGCTATTCCAATGATACCGTGATCGGTGATAGTCAGGGGAATCTGATTGGGCTTGGGGCCGGTGCGGATTCCGCCGATGCGGCGGCTGGTCAGGATACCATTTCCTATTCGCTGGGTTTCAGCCCGAATACATCGGTTTATGTTTTCAATGAGGCGCAGAACCAGCTTTCCTTCACCGGGGTCACCATTGATTTGGCTGCGGGCCGTGCGACGGATTTTGCCGGCGCCACTGATACCATCCTGAATTTCGAAGCCGCCATCGGCAGCACGATGCATGACAGCATTCTGGGGTCCAACGGCAATGATGTGCTGGGTGGGGCGGAAGGCAATGACACCATTAATGGTGGTGGTGGCGGCGATACGATTTATGCCGGCGCTGGTGATGTGATTCTTGGCGGCGCTGGTGATGATGTCGTCCTGGTGGGTAATGTGACCCTTGCCGAGATAAACGCCCTATTTGCGCAGTGGCAGCCTTGAGCGAGCAAAAAATGGCTCGGAATCAGATGAAAAGGGCACCGGTACGTCCGCCTGCCAGTGGTCCGGTCGCTCCTTTCGATCCCCGATAGCAGCGTCAATCGCACCACCAGGCCGCGTGTGACACGAAAGCCGGGCGGGCCGAGACTGCCGAGGTTGACCGCCAAGGGCCCATCGCCGGGCATATGGATGACACTCGCCTGATGGCTATGGCCGCAACGCACCACGCTGGCGGCCATGCCATCCTCAGCCAGCCTTTCGTGAATGGCGGAAAGGGGCGAAGGCATCAGCACCCCCTGGCGTGGGTCTTCCAATAGGTTGTGCAGACCGGAAGAAGGCGTGCCAAGGCAGGCAAGGATGCCGGGGGCGGGCATCAGGCGTTCCGGCAAGGCGTAAAGCGAAGCGCGCTGATCGGCCGTGGTTTCCTGGAAGGTGAAAGCGCACCAGGAAGGGTCGGGAGAGGCAACAACAACCCCTGGTTGCAAAGCCTGGCACGGGCGCAGAAACCATGAAAAACCTGTTTAAATTGCTCTTTCGGAAACAGCAATTGTTGACTTGCACTCAATTTTTGTTACTTTTACCGACGTTAAAAAGGAGCGGGTGTGAGCGTAAGGCTCAGTTCTCAAGGGTCCGAATTTTCGGTCTCTGACTGTGGTGGCTGGCCCTTTGCGGCTTCATGCCATGCAGTTTGCGCTGCGCCCAGTGCCAGCCCGCAGCCCGTTGGCTTTGTACGCAGCCATAGTTCAGTACCGTCCTGCGCCCCATAACTGTCCGCTGAAGGCCACATAAAAAGGAAGTTGCCATGTCTGAAGTGAGTCAAGACCTTGGACCCGGCAATGATGTTGGGGCTGGCGGCAACGGCAACGACACCATCTTTGGCAATAACGGCAATGATACGATTACCGGGTTTGGCGGCAATGATAGCCTGCTTGGTGGCAATGATAATGATTTCATCAACGGCGGTGCTGGTGATGATGTGATCGATGGCGGTCTTGGCTTGGACTTGGTCAGCTATGTGGAGTTGACGGCAAGCCAGGGCGTAACCGTGAATCTTGCCGCGGGCCGTGCGACCGGTGCGGCCGGCGCTGATACGCTTGGCGGTATTGAGAACATCCTGGCTGGTGCGGGCAATGACAGCCTATTGGGTGATAGCCTTGCCAATATGCTGGCTGGCGGCGGCGGCAATGACCGTCTGGATGGCGGTATTGGCAATGACACGCTGACGGGCGGTGCTGGGTCGGATACGCTGATTGCGGATGCGAGCACTGACAGCCTTGCGGGTGGTGCGGATGGAGACGTCTATGTCGCTGGCGCCGTAAATCTGACGCTTCGGATCAACGATAGCGGTGGCAATGATACGCTGTCCTATGCGGATGCTGCGGCTGGCGACATCTTTGCGGCGTCGCTTGCTTCGGTGAGTGGGATTGAGGCGATCGATCTTGGTGGTGGTTCTGGCCAAACGCTGACGCTGGACGCGGCGCGCGTGATTGCGCTGTCGTCCACCACGGACGTGCTGCGGGTGTATGGCAGTGGCGGTGACAGGCTGGTGCTGAGTGGTGCCGGGTGGGTGCGTGTTGGGACTACTGACGGTGTTGTGACGCTGACCAATGGCTCAGCGACGGTGCAGGTGGATGAGAGCCTTATCCTGAACCTTCCAACTGGTGGAGATGACACGCTGAATGGTACTGTCGGCAATGACACGATTGATGGGCTTGGCGGCAATGATTCGGTGCGTGGTCTTGGTGGCGTTGATAGCCTGGTGGGTGGCAATGGCAATGACACGCTGGATGGTGGTACCGAAGGCGATCAACTTGCTGGCGGCAATGGCACTGACAGCCTGATTGGCGATGATGGCAATGACACGCTGAATGGTGGCGCGGAGGGAGACCGTCTTTCTGGTGGCGCTGGCAATGACAGCATCGCGGGTGGTGATGGTTTGGATTGGGTCAGCTATGCGGAGCTGACGTCTTCGACCCAAGGCGTGACGGTGAACCTTGCTGGTGGCGTTGCGACGGGGGCCGCTGGCTCTGATACGCTTGGTGGTATTGAGAATGTCCTGTCGGGTGCTGGGAACGACAGCATACTTGGTGATGGTCTTGCCAATGTGCTGGCTGGCGATGAAGGCAATGACACGCTGCAAGGTGGTGCGGGCACTGACACGCTGCGGGGTGGTGGTGGCGATGACAGCCTGATGGGTGGTGCTGACGGCGACCGTCTGGATGGCGGCCTTGGCGCTGACACGATGCAGGGTGGTCTTGGCGATGACAGCCTGCTGGGCGGCGATGGCCTGGATTGGGCCAGCTATGGCGAGCTGACGGCGTCAAGCCAAGGCGTGACGGTAAGCCTTGCTACGGGTCGTGCGACGGGTGCGGCTGGTTCTGACACGCTGAGCGGCGTTGAGAATGTGCTGTCTGGTGCGGGCAATGACAGCCTGTTGGGTGATGGTTCTGCCAATGTGCTGGATGGCGGCCTTGGCAATGACACGCTGCAGGGCGGCTTGGGCAATGACAGCCTGCTTGGTCGCGACGGTTCGGATTGGGTCAGCTATGCGGAGCTGACGGCGGCAAGCCAGGGCGTGACGATAAACCTTGGCGCTGCTTCTGCGTCCGGTGCGGCTGGTAGTGACCAGTTTGCTGGTATTGAGAATGCGCTGGGTGGTGCGGGCAGTGACGGCCTATTTGGTAGCGGTTCCGCCAATGTGCTGGCTGGCGGCGGCGGCAATGACTTGCTGGATGGTGGCGGTGGCGCTGACACGCTGACGGGCGATGCTGGCAATGACACGCTGATTGCGGATGGGGGCTCGAGCGAGGACAGCTTTGCGGGTGGTGCGGATAACGACCTCTATAGGGCTGGCGCCGCAAATCTGACGCTTCGGATCAACGATAGCGGTGGCAATGATACGCTGTCCTATGCGGATGCTGCGGCTGGC
>JADCER010000008.1 GCA_020249925.1 Roseomonas sp.
GTGGTTCACGTTGTCCACGTCAAAGGTAGCCCTGTGGGGGGGACCGGGCAAGGTAGAGGTAATCTCATGACCAGCCGTCATCATGAAGCGATATTCAGCAGTCACTGCCAAGCCGGGTACCGAGGAAATTGGCAAGGAGAGGCCGACAATAGCTTGACCACCCCAGTTACCATTGTCGCCCGAAATCGTAGCGAACTGGTTTCCTACCGCGTCGTAATCGTGCCAGATGTAACCCACACCGGCACCAACATACGGCGTAACACCGCCCAAAGCGCCGCCAAGGTTGATATCATAAAGCAGATTGGCCATCGCGCCGTAACTAGTAACGGTTCCTCTACCCACGCTCTCCGGGACGGGGGTCACTTTGTAATCGGAAACTTCATTGGAGCGGTAGCTGCCTTCAATTTCCGCGCGCAGACCATTGCCGAAGCCCCAGCCAATGCTCAGAACACCAACATAGCCCCAAGAAAACTCGGCTGACTGAGAGCCGCCGGCCACCCCAGCCTCGGTAACATCCGTCTTATCAAGGTAATTGGCACCGAAGCCAGCGCCAAGATAAAGCCCGCTCACCGGCTGGGCATGCGCCAGCACCGGAAGCGCGACCACCGCCGCAGCGGCCAGAAGGGTGTTTTTGAAGCTCATTGATTTTTCCTCATCTTGAAGTGGTGGAACCGTCTTGCATCAACGATTCCAGCCCGAATCTAGTTAAGCCTTTGTAGCACGTTTCTTCGGCCAAACCAGCTTGGTTTACCGGGACCAGCCCTCGCGTGTCGCATCGGCCACCGACTGTGGCAAATTTGCAATGCCCCCCTGGCCCAAGCGGCAATCAGGGGCGCTGTTGCTTTATTCCGATCACCAGTAAGGGTCAGACGCGGCCGTCCTCATGCCTCGCTTTCCGGGCGCCTGGCGCTTGGCGCCTCGCCCATCATCCCCCGAGCGGCCCTCATGCCGCAGATCGGCCCCTGGGCAGTAACCTGGCTGAATGAGGCGCGGGGGCGGCGGAGATCACGCCGCAACCCCAGGGATGCATCATCTGCCTTTGGGCGTTGCGCGCGGCCTTTCCCCTTTGTGCGGGCGCCCTGGGGAAAGCGGCGTCATGCCGAGATTTGCGGCGGACCAGCCCAAAGCCTCTCCTTCGGACATTGAGGGCTTTCACGCCAAGCGCAGCCACTTGGCGACCCAGAAAACTCTCCGAAACAGTGGGTTAGGGCGATTTCCGCGAAGAAACTGGGACGGGGACTACCGGAAGAGGGATCACCCTTTCAATCCGGCACCGCACGTCATCCCCTTGCGCAAACACGGCCGCCCCCGCCGGCGACACCACAAATAGCTGCCCGGCCTTTGTCCCCACCTCATATTCATGCGTTTGCCCCAAAAACGCCGCGCGCTTGATCTGGCCGGGCAGGCCCTCACCCTCTCCGGCCAGTGTCACCGCCTCCGGCCTGATCGCGAGTAGCGCCGGGCCTGGCGGATGGGGGCGGAGCCTGGTTTCAAGTGCCACGCCCGCCAGGGAAATCCGCCCGGGGCCGAGCACTTCGCCTTCCAGCACATTCGCCTCCCCCATGAAATCGGCGATGAAGGCAGCGGCGGGCTCATGATACAGTTCCCGCGGCGTGCCCATCTGCGCGATCTTGCCGGCGCGCATGACGCAAACAAGGTCAGACACCGCGAGCGCTTCCTGCTGGTCATGCGTGACATAAACCACGGTCAGGCCAAGGCGCTTCTGCAAGTCACGAATATCTTCGCGCACTTGCAGGCTCAGGCGCGCGCCACGGCGCGGTGTGCGATTTCCGCACGTCACGCGCGTTTTCCATCGCAAAAAACCACCGCCAGCCTGATCAGGTTCAGCACGGTGGAATAGGCGATGGCAAGCGCCACTTCTCCCGCATCCACACGGCCGAAAACATAGACGGTGGCAAGGTTATGGAGGGCCGAGACAAGGAAGATCACGGCGGAAACAGCAGTCACGGCATGGACAAAGCTGAAGGCGAGTACCGCAATCCCGATGACTCATATGAATACCCCAAAGCGCGGGCATAGATGCCAAAGAAACGGAAGCGGGCTTCTTGTCTCCGTTCATGCTGACATCAAACGCATCAACCCTGGCCCCAAAGCAGGCGCCGCAAAGCAGATGGGATTGCCGTTCGCCAGCCAATCGCCGCTGTCAAACGCATTCGTCCAGCAACCGGCTTCGCGCGCGATGGCGAGTGCGCCGCAGGCATCCCAGGCATTGATATGCAATTCCATATAGCCATCGAGCCGCCCGATGGCGGTTTCCACCAGGCCGAGCGTACCAGAACCACCGCACCGCATACCAGCGCCGCTTGCCATGACGCGCCCGGCAAGTGCGATGTAATCCGCAACCGGCCGACGCAGCGACCAGCCGATTTCAATCGTCGCGCGGTCAAAATCTTGGGTGGCTGCTGCTTGTATCGGCGCAGCATTCAGCGTGGCACCGCAGCCCTGCGCACCGAGGATAAGCTCCTGCGGCGCATGGCGGGCGATGGCACCCAAGACGGCGCGGCCATCCAGCGCAAGACCGATCGAAACACACCAGCGATCCCCCCCGCGCGCGAAATTTGAGGTGCCATCAATGGGATCAATGATCCAAAGCGGGCCGGAAGCCGGCACCTCGCCGCCCCCTTCCTCACCCAATATCGCCTCACCGGGAAAAAGCCGCGTGAGTTCGCCGCGAATGAAATCCTCGGTCGCGCCATCAGCTTCGGTCAGGAAATCCTGCGCGCCCTTCAAGCGCGCGGCGCCCTTGCCTTCAAGGCGCATCCGCGCGGCAAGGGCGGCGGCATCCCGCGCCATCGGCGCCAAAAGCGCTAGGCGCCGTTGCAGCTCGGCCGCGTTCACGTATAGGCCCCCATGACATTCTGATCGAAATCCACCAAGGCGCCGGTCATCATCTCAGCGGCGTCTGACAGCAGATAAATGGCAAGCCCCGCGACATCGGCCGGTTTGATCAGCCGCCCGAAAGGCTGCGTGGCTTCAGCCTTGTGCAGCCAATCGGGTGGATTGCCATCACGCTGTTGGATCACGTGTTCACCCGGCGTATCCGCCCAGCCAAGATTGATGCCATTGACGCGAATGCGCATGGGGCGCAGGCCAAGCGCGGTGTTTTTCGTAAGAGTCGCAAGCGCGCCCTTGGAAGCGGCATAGGCAGTCAGGAAAGGCTGCCCGCCATGGCTCGACATGGTGATGATGTTCACAATGGCACCGGGGCGTTTGGCTTCAGCCAGGCGTTGCGCCATCGCTTGCGTCAATTGAAAAGGGGCGCGTGCATTCACCGCAAAAAGCCGATCCCAAAGTGCGACCGTTGTGTCCAGAATACTGCCGCGATCCGTGAGGCCCGCCGCATTGATCAGCCCATCCACCAGGCCAAGTGTTGCTTCGGCTTCAGGGATGATGCGCGCAACGCTTTCGGCATCTGCCAGATCAGCCGCACAAAACTGCGCGCGTGTGCCGAGCGCCTGGAGCTTCGCCACCACGGCAGCGCCGCGCGCCTCATGCCGACCGGTAATGGTAATGGCACCAGCGCCGGCTTCCGCCGCGGCCAGGGCGCAGCCTTCCCCAATGCCCTGCGTGCCACCCGTGATCAGGATATGCCGCCCCGCGAGAGAGATTTTCGGCAGCGCGCCCATCACAGCCTCACGGGTTTGCCGCTGGCAAGCGACGCATTGGCTGCCTCCGCCAACACCAAGGCGCGGCGGCCATCTTCCGCGCCGACCGGCATGGGCGTTTTGTGCAGCACTGCAGCAATGAAGGCTGCCAATTCGATGCGATAGGCATCGGCATAGCGTTCCAGAAAGAAATGCAGCGGCTTGTCGGAAACAACCGCCTGGCCATCCGCCAATTCCACCGTGGTGGGTGTAAGATTGCCGGCGATCAGGCGCCCGGCACTGCCAAAAACCTCCACACGCTGATCATAGCCGTAGCTGGCGCGCCGGCTGTTATTGATATGCGCCATGCGCCCGCTTGGCGTGCGCAGCAACACCATGGCGCTATCAATATCGCCGGCGGCGCCAATCGCCTGATCCACCAGACTGGCGCCATGGGCGAAGACCTCATTGGGTTCTTCGCCCAGCATCCAGCGCGCCATGTCGAAATCATGAATGGTCATGTCGCGAAACAACCCGCCTGAGACCTTCAAATAGGAAATCGGCGGTGGCGCGGGGTCGCGGCTCGTGATGATCACCTGTTCCACCGCGCCAATCGCGCCGGCAGCGATGCGGCGATGCAATTCCGCGAAAGATGGATCAAAGCGCCGATTGAAACCAACCAGCATGGGTACGCCTGCCTTCGCTACTTCGGCGAGGCAGGCGTCCACACGCGGCAGCGCAAGATCAATCGGCTTTTCGCAGAATATCGCCTTGCCCTGGCGCGCCGCGGCCATCACCAGGTCAGCATGTGTATCGGTGGAAGACGCGATAATCACAGCGCCGACTTCCGGATCGGCCAAAGCGCTTGCGGTATCACTGACGCGCGCGCCATGGCGTGTGGCGAGCGCTTCCGCCGCTTCGCCATTGATATCCACCACATGCTTCAGCCTGGCGCGGCCCGAGGCAGCAAGATTGCCGGCATGGATGGCGCCGATACGTCCGGCGCCGAATTGGGCGAAGGTCAGCATGCTTGGCCTGGCGTTTCCTGGATGGTTCTTGCGCGGTGGTTTCAATGACCGTAACACGCAAGAAAGGCGGGACAATACCCCCAGCCGAGGAGATTCCATGGCGAGCCTCACTCTGACCGCGGCTGAGGCTGTGGTCCGCTTCCTGGCAGCGCAGGAAACCGAGATTGATGGCCGGGCGCTGCCGCTTTTCGGCGGTGTCTGGGCGATTTTTGGCCACGGCAATGTCGCCGGGCTGGGGCCGGCTTTGGAAGCGCAGCGCGGCAAGCTGCCGGTTTTTCGCGCGCATAATGAACAGGCCATGGCGCTGGCCGCGATTGCCTATGCCAAAACCCATGCGCGGCGGCGCATCATGGCCTGCACGAGCTCCATCGGACCCGGCGCGACCAATATGGTGACAGCGGCGGCCGTGGCGCATGCCAATCGCCTGCCGCTTTTGCTGCTGCCCGGCGATGTCTTTGCCAGCCGGCGCCCTGATCCAGTCCTGCAGCAGATCGAGAATTTCGGCGATGCCACGCTTTCCGCCAATGATTGCTTCCGCCCCGTGTCGCGCCTTTTCGATCGCATCACGCGCGCCGAGCAATTGCTGGCGGCACTTCCCGCCGCCATGCGCGTCCTGACCGATCCTGCCGAATGCGGCCCCGTCACGCTGGCCTTCCCGCAGGATGTGCAGACGGAGGCCATGGCATGGCCCGCTGCGTTCTTCCGCAAGCGCCTATGGCGCCCACGCGCCGCGGAACCGGATGCACGAGAGGCCGCCGCCGCGGCTGCGCTGCTCGGGCGGGCGAAACGCCCGATCATCATCATTGGTGGCGGCGTGAAATATGCGCGCGCGGAAGCAGCACTTGCGGATTTTGCTGCGCGCCACGGTATTCCTCTTGCCGAAACCCAAGCCGGAAAGGGCAGCCTGGCTTGGGATACGCCGGGCAATCTGGGTGCGATTGGCGTGACCGGCACGGCGGCAGCCAATACGCTGGCTGCACAGGCGGATGTTGTGCTGGCGATTGGCACGAGATTGCAGGATTTCTCCACGGGCTCTCGTGCCTTGTTTCCGAAGGCGCGCGTGATTGGCCTGAATGTTGTGGGCTTTGATGCGCATAAGCATGGTGCGCTGCCGCTTGTGGCCGATGCGGCGCGAGGGCTTGCGGCACTCTCAACCGCGCTCGGTGCCTGGGCAGCGCCGCAAGCCTGGCAAGTGAAGGCACGCAGCGCCATCCAGCAATGGCAACGCGTGGTGGATCGCGTCACCGCCGCGCCCAAGGCCAAAAATGCTGGCCTACCGACCGATGCGCAGGTTGTCGGCGCGGTCAATCGCGCCATGCCGCGCCATGGCATGGTGGTATGCGCGGCCGGCGGACTGCCGGGTGAATTGCACAAGCTATGGCGCGCGACAGATGGCACCGGCTACCATCTGGAATATGGCTATTCCTGCATGGGCTATGAAATCGCGGGCGGGCTTGGTGCAAAACTTGCGGCACCAGAACGCGAAGTGGTGGTCATGGTCGGCGATGGCAGCTATCTGATGATGAATAGCGAAATCGCGACTTCCATCGCGCTTGGCGCCAAGCTTACGATCATCGTGCTTGATAATCGTGGCTTTGGCTGCATTCATCGCCTGCAACGCGGCACGGGCGGTGCGGCCTTCAATAACCTGCTGACCGATGCCGCGCCGCGCATTGATTTCGCAGCCCATGCTGCGGCGCTGGGTGCTGAGGCGCACAAGGTCAGCGATATCGCGGCACTGGAAGCCGCGCTGCCGGCGGCCTTCGCCGCCAAGCGCACGCAGGTGATCGTTATTGAAACAGACCCGGAGATCGGCACGGCCGAAGGTGGCGCCTGGTGGGAAGTGCCGGTCAGCGCCGTGCCAAATTCCCCCGCACAAAAATCCGCGCGCCAGGATTATGAGGTGAAGCGCCGCAAACAGGCGGAAGGGGGCTGATCATGCGTATTCGCCTTGGCATCAATCCGCTCACCTGGACCAATGATGACATGCCGGAATTGGGCGCTGCCACACCGCTTGAGACCTGCCTTGCTGAAGGCAAGCAGGCCGGCTTTGCAGGGTTTGAGCTTGGCAATAAGTTTCCACGCGATGCTGCTGTGCTCAGCCCCATCCTCGCGCAGCATGGGCTTGATCTTGTGTCCGGCTGGTATGGTTCTCGGCTGCTGGAACGCGATGTAGATGCCGAAATGGCAGCGGCGGAAGCGCATATCAGCCTTTTGGTGGCGATGGGCTGCAAGGTGATGGTGCATGCGGAAGTCGCACGCGCCATTCATGGGGATCGCCTTGTTGCGCTATCACAGCGCCCTGTCATGACCGATGCGGATTGGGCGATTTTCGCCCCCCGCATCACGGAATTTGCAAGGCGCCTCAAGGCGCGCGGGCTATGGCTTGCCTATCACCACCATATGGGCACGGTGATTGAAACAAAGGCCGAGATTGATCGGCTGATGGCACTCACCGGGCCGGAGGTTGGGCTTTTGCTCGATACCGGACATCTCACTTTTGCCGGCGGCGATCCCGCGCTGGCAGCGCGCCAGCATGCAGCGCGCATTGTGCATGTGCATTGCAAGGATATCCGCGCGGCCGTGTTGCAGGAAGCCAAGGCGCGTGATTTGCCTTTTCTGAAAGCGGTGCTTCAGGGTGTCTTTACCGTGCCCGGCGATGGCTGCGTGGATTACCCGGCGGTGCTGAAACCCTTGGCGATGGCGGGCTATGCAGGCTGGCTTGTGGTGGAAGCCGAACAGGACCCCGCCAAGGCGCATCCCCTCACCTATGCGCGCATGGGACATGACAATCTGGCGCGGCTTGCGCGCGATGCTTTTGGGTGAGGCATGAATTATCGCCACGCCTTTCATGCCGGCAATCATGCGGATTGCCTGAAGCATGCCTTGCTGCTGTCGCTGCTCTCGGCACTCAAGCGCAAGCCGACACCCTTTGCCGTTCTGGATACGCATGCAGGCTGCGGCATCTATGATCTGGCCGCATCGGAGGCCAACCGCACCGGCGAAGCAACGCGCGGCGCGCTGCGGCTTGCCGACAGCACCAACCCTGCGCTGGCGCCATTTCTTGAAGCTTTGCGGCAGGCAGGTTTTCCGGCCTTCTACCCGGGCTCACCAGCGCTGATCCGCGCTGCACTCCGCCCGCAGGATCGGCTGATGGCGGTGGAACTTCACCCGGAAGACCACGCCAGGCTGAAGGCACATTTCAAGCGCGATGCGCAGGTTGCGGTGCATAAGCGCGACGCCTGGGAAGCACTGCGCGCCTTGACGCCCTTTCCCGAAAAACGCGGCCTGGTGCTGATTGATCCGCCCTTTGAACAGGAAGGTGATTATGGCCGCATCACTGATGCCATGGCCATGATGCGGCATCGTTTTCGCGCTGCCATCATCGCCGCCTGGTATCCCATCAAGCATCGCGCGCCGGTGCGCGGCTTTCATCATGCGCTGATGGAAGCGGGCGTGGCACCGCTGCTGGCGGCTGAATTGTGGTTGCGGGAGCCGACCGATCCGCAAAGGCTGAATGGCAGTGGGCTGGTGGTGGCCAATCCACCGCAAGGATTTGCCGAAGACGCCGCCGAGATTCTGCCTGCCTTGCTGGCCGGCCTTGGCGCCAATGAGGCCGGCGCGGGAAGCACCGTCACATGGCTGAAACCATGAAGGATCATGTTGCCATCATTGGCGCAGGCGCCTGGGGCACGGCGCTGGCCATTCAGGCGTATCGTGCGGGTCAGCGCGCTATGCTCTGGGCGCGTGATCCGGCGCGTGCGGCACTGATCGAACAAAGCCGCGCGAATGAGCGTTTGCTGCCAGGCGTCATCCTGCCCGATGGCATCAGCATCACCGCCGATGCGGGGCAAGCGTTGGAAGGCGCGGCGCTGATCCTGCTGGTGGTACCGGCGCAGGCGCTGCGCGCGGTGCTGCAAAGCCTGCCGGTGCTGCCCGCCCCTCTGTTGATTTGTGCCAAGGGTGTTGAGGCAGGCAGCCTGATGCTGCCGCTTGAAATCCTCGCGGATACGCATCCGCGTAGTGTCGCCGGCGTGCTGAGCGGCCCTAATTTCGCCCATGAAATTGCGCGCGGCCTGCCCGCTGCGGCGGTTGTGGCCAGCCTTGATGCCGGCTTGCGCGCGCTTGGTGTGGCACGGCTTGGGTCAGCGAGTTTCCGGCTTTACGGCGGTGATGATCCTGTAGGTGCGGAAATTGGCGGCGCAGCCAAGAATGTGATTGCCATTGCTGCTGGCGCGGTGATGGGCGCAGGCCTTGGTGAAAATGCGCGCGCCGCGTTGATCACGCGCGGTCTTGCGGAAATTGCGCGCCTGGCCAGCGCGCTTGGTGGCCGCGCTGACACGGTTTCAGGCCTTTCCGGGCTTGGTGATTTGCTGCTGACGGCAACGGGGGCGGGCAGCCGCAATACCTCGCTTGGCATGGCGCTTGGGCGCGGTGAAAACTTGGCTGACATTCTCGCCGCGCGGCAGGGTGTCACGGAAGGGGTGACGACGGCGCCCGCCTTGGTTGCGCGCGCGGCACAGCTTGGCGTTGACCTGCCGATTTGCGGCGCGGTGGCGGCGCTGGTGCGCGGCAAGGTGACGGTGCAGGAAGCAGTGGCGCGGTTGCTGGCGCGGCCGCAGCGCGATGAATAAGGCACGCGAAGCAATGCCCTAAAGTCGGAATATCGCGCAGGATGCCCTGCTTGGCTTACGCTTGACCGGCGCCGGAGGACTGTTACCCTAGAGTACAAATTTCCTGGTTTTATTGGAGGCATTCGTCGGTGCGTCTGGGGCTTTTGCCATCGCAAGGGGGTCATTTGCCTCTATGGCTCCGGCTCGGCGTGCATATCTCGCTCATCATTGCCCTGGCCATCGGGCTGATCAGTTTTTTGAATTACTATAATTTCGAAAAATCCTTCCGTGAACTGAACGTCTCACGCGTGAGTGTCGTTGCACGCGATCTGCGCCAAGCGATTGAAGTTGGGCTCAATATCGGTCTCGCGCCGCGCGACAACCTGGAACTTGCGCGGGAAATCGCCGCCGCCAGGGATCGCACCACCGGGTTGCGCTTCGCAGCGGTGATTGATGAACAGGGCCGCAGGCTTCTGGAACTGGGCTCTGCTGGCGCTGATCAGGATTGGGGCTTGCGGCTGGATGGGCAGGGTTGGCTTGGTGAAGATGCGGTCAGCTACCAGATCGGCTTGCCTTATCGGAACAGCTTCGGCCTGATTTCTGGCGCCATTATTCTTGGTTACGACAAGGCCGAGATTGACCGCGCAACCGCAAAGATGCGCGGGGCGCTGCTGGTTGATTGGATGATCGCCGTCCTGGCCGTCAGCCTTTTGGTCATGCTTGGCACTTGGCTCATCACGCGTCGGCTTCGGCATGAACTTGATGTCGCTGAAAGCGCCCTTAAGGTCACTGATCGCGATGCGGCAGTGCCCAAGCTGCACTTGCCAATCCTTGGTGAGGAGGTTGAGCAAGGCATTTCGGATCTTGTTCGGAAGCGGGCGTCACTGATGGAAGGCGCAGCAGAAAAACCGGCCCTTTCCGCACAATGAGGGCGATACGGCGCGACCTGTTCATCCTGACCGCTTTGGTCCTGATGCTGGCGGCTGCTTTCGTGTCCTTTCGCGCGGGGCTCTATGCGGAAGAACATCTGGTCAAGGAACGCCTTGGCGTCCAACGGGAAATCGGCCTTTCGGTTGCGGCCGTGATCGAAAAGGCCTTGTCCTATGGCGTTCCGTTTGAGCGCCTGGTGGATGTGGACCGCTATCTGGAAGCGGTGAAACAGGATAATCCGGAACTTGACTATCTGATCGTTTTGGACAGGAACGGCACGCAGCGCTATTCAACGGAACTGCGCGCCTTGGAAGGGCGCAGCGTTCTTTTGGGTGCCCTTTCGCGCTTGGCCGAAATTGAAGGTGTTGCAGTCGCTGGCCAGTATTTCAACATGGCCATACCGATCAAGCTGAACTATCGGCCCATAGGGTGGCTGCATATTGGCGAAAGGTCGAATTTCATCGCAAAGCTGATGTGGGATATCGCCTTTGATATCCTGGCCGTCCTGGTTGTCGCGATATTGGTGGCCTTTGAATTGCTGCGCCTGATGTTGGCAGCCGCCTTTACAAGCCCGCTCCGCGCCATGCAGGAGGTGCTTTCCGGCGTATCGCGTGGGGATTATCGTCAGTATTTGCCGCGTGATTTCTTCGGCGGCATCGGGCGCCTGAATCGCGCCATCAATGCGGGTTTGGATGCCATCAATCAAAGCGCCCGCGCGCGTCAGGCAGCGGGTAGGGAACTCCCGGCGGGAAATCTGTTCGACTTGTCCAATACGCGTCAGGCGCTGCGGATCAATGCCGTTGAAAATATCGGCTGGCCATTTTTCCTGCTGATTTTCTCGGAATCGCTTTCTCTCTCGTTTTTTCCGATTTTCGTCTCGCAATTCGTGGATTCGAACTCCACCATTTCCCAGAGTATTGTCATCGGTCTGCCCATCACGGTTTTCATGCTGGTCTGGGCCGTTACCATGCCCTATGCGGGCGCCTGTTGTGACAGGATTGGCTTTCGCAAGGCATTCGGCCTTGGTGCCCTGATAACCACGTTGGGCCTGATCCTGACTGCCTTCGCGGAAAGCATGCTGCAATTGCTGCTTTGGCGGTCACTGACAGCGGTGGGTTATGGCTTGGTCTATGTCACCACCCAGGCCTATATCACGGCGCATTTCCCGCCAGCGGAACGGACACGCGGACAGGCTCTTTTTCTGACCACTTTCTTCGCGGGCTCACTCTGCGGCGCCGCCATTGGTGGGATCCTGGTGGATCGGCTGGGCTTTGAGAAGACCTTCCTGCTTTCGGGCGGGTTGAGCGCGGTGGCTTCCTTCTATGTCCTGCGCTTCATGAGCAAATCTGTCGGTCAGGCAACAACCAGGAAGACCCTTGCCCTTGGTGATTTCGGCCTTCTTCTAAGGCAGCGGCAATTCGCGGTGATCACCTTCCTGTCGGCCGTGCCGGCCAAGGTCGCCCTGGCGGGCTTTCTTTACTATTCGATACCGCTTTATCTGAAAGAATTGGGCCATGACCAGTCCAGTACCGGGCGCATCATGATGGCCTATGGCCTGGTGATCATCATGCTGAGCCCCCTGGTCGCCCAATTCGCCGATCGCGCGACGCATCGTTGGCGCTTTGTCATGATTGGCGGCTATGCGGCTGCGCTTGCCGTTGCCATGCCGCTTTTCTTCGAAGGTGGCACCGGTGCGGCCCTTGCTGTCATCGGGCTTGGCATTGGGCACGCCATTGGCGTTTCATCCCAAATGACACTCATCAATGATCGGTGCGAAGACGTGGTGAAGGAAGTCGGGCAGGCTGCTGCCGTTGGTATCTTCCGCATGATTGAACGCATCGGCATGCTGCTGGGCCCCATATTGCTTGGCGCCATGATCGCGCTTTCAAATTTCGTCAATGCCTTCGTCGTCATGGCGGGGCTGATTTTCCTGGCAACGACAGCCTTCACCTTGTTGCTGTTCCTGCCTGAAAAACGCCCGATGCCGCCATCATGAAAACAGGAGAAGCCATGCGCAGATTACTCATCGGTGGCCTGCTCAGCCTGCCGCTCTCCAAGCCGTTTCTGGTGCGAAGCGCCGCGGCACAACGAAGCAATTATACGGTGATGCTGATCCTTTTCCGAGGCCAGACTGCGGCGGAAGAAGCCTTCATGCTTTATTTGAAGGAACGTCTTCCGGTGGAATTCCTGATCCGTGATATTGATGGTGACCGCACGAAGATCCGGCAATTCCTCAATGAAGCGCGGCAAAGGCGCGTTGATCTGGTCTATACTTTCGGAACAACGGTGACGCAGGAAGTGGTGGGCGTTCTGGGTTCAGTGGATCGCAATCGGCATCTTGTTGATATCCCGGTGGTCTTCAATATCGTAGCCGATCCTGTGGGTGCCGGGCTTGCCGATGGGCTTGCCCCAACCGGGCGCAATGTGACCGGGGTTTCGCACCTGGTTCCGCTCCGGGATCAGATCAGTGCCATGCAGCGTTTCGCAACGGTTCGCAGACTGGGCGTTGTCTATAATGTCTCAGAAGTGAATTCCCTGCTGGCCGTGGTCCAACTGCGTCAGCTTGCGAATATTCTTGAATATGAATTGCTGGAAGCGCCGCTTGGCACCGGCCATCGCCCCAGCACGAGTGAGATCGAGCAGGCGATGGAAAGGATGCTCCCAGGCAGGCCCGATTTCATCTACTTGCCCTCTGATTCATCCATGATTGCCAATGCACAGACCATTGTGCGGCTTGCCACTGCAGCGAAGGTGCCGGTCATTTCCGCGACCGAGGGCCCCATTTATGAAGCAGGGGCGCTGGTTGGCATGGTGACCAAATATGTGAATGCCGGCGCCTTTGCCGGCTATAAGGCCGAGCAGATTCTTCTCAGAAGGCAAGCGGTGGGCGCAATTCCCATCGAAAGATTGCAGCGCTATTCGCTGGTCATCAACATGAATGCAGCGGCACAGCTTGGCATTTATCCGCCGCTTGATCTGCTGAGGATCGCTGAACTGGTCGGAACGCCTACTGGCACGCGCTAGTGGTGCGACTCATGGTGACCTGTCCCCTGCCCAAAAAGCCCCTGCGCACCACTCGCCGTATATTTGGTGGGCCGATTCACGCCGCTGTCGGGAACCGACAGCGGCGATCGGACCACGAGTGGTGCGATGCATCCTGACCTATCCCCTGCCGAAAAAGCCCCCGCGCACCACTCGCCGTATATTTGGTGGGCCGATTCACGCCGCTGTCGGGAACCGACAGCGGCGATCGGACCACTAGGCCAAGCGTCTGGGCTAAGCATGCGCGAGGCCTGCCAGCATCCTCGCCAACCGCGCCCGATCAGGTCTAGCCTTGCGCCATGCCGCGCCAAGCCGCCCGCGCTTCACGCGCCATTCTGATCACCCGCCCGGAACCCGGCGCGGCGGAGTCCGCGCGCGCTGTTGCAGCCCTTGGGTGGGAAGCGGTGCTGGCGCCCGCGCTGACGCTCACTGCCCTGCCCTTGAAGGCGCCCGGCAATTGCCAAGCGATCATCGTCACCAGCCGCGCCGCCGCCCGCGCCTTGCCACCCGCCGTGCTACCCGTGATTGCGGTGGGCGAAGCGACCGCCACCGAGGCCCGCGCGCGCGGTTTTGCCGATGTGCGTGCCGCGGCAGGGGATGCGCAGGCGCTCGCGGCGCTGATTGGCGCAACGCTCAAGCCCGAAGCAGGCACGCTTTGCCTTGCGGTTGGCGAAGGCTATGCGCTTGATCTCGCCTCTGCCTTGCGCGCCAAGGGATTTCGCGTGCTCCGCCGCGTGGTTTATGCGGCGCGGCCCAGCGCCGCATTGCCAGCAGAAGCGCTTCAAGCCATTCGGGAAAGGCGCATCCATGCCGCGCTTTTCACCTCGCCACGCTCAGCACTAGTGGCAATGCGCTTGCTGGCTGATGCTGGTTTGCACAAGGCAGCCCAGAACATTATCGCCATCGCGCTCAGCCCGCGCATTGCCGCCGCCCTTGCCGCCCTGCCCTGGGCGGAAATCCGCACGGCAAGCCGGCCAGATCACGCCGCCTTGTTGGCATGCCTTGGCCCCGCGGATGTGCTAAAGGCTCCCGCATGAGCGATACCTCCCCCGCCCCCAAGCGCCGCCTTGATCCGCTTTTGCTGCCGCTTTTTGCCGGCGGCGCGGTACTGGTTTTGGCGCTTGGCTGGCTGCTGATCACGCCACGCCCCAGCGCCCCGCCCCTGCCCAATCTCGGCCCGCTGGAAGCTCGGCTTGCCGCCCTGGAAGGGCGCCCCGGCTTCAACGCCGCGCCACTCGAAACCCGCATCACCGCGCTGGAAGCGCGGCCACGCGCCACCGCCGCCCCTGATCTGGCGCCTCTTCTGCAGCGGCTTGAAGCGCTGGAAGGCCGCCTTGCCGGGTTGGAAGGCAGGCCTGCGCCAAGCCTGGATGTCTCAGGCCTCGCCCCGCGTACCCTGGCCGAGACACTGGCAACACGGATCGATCGCCTGACCGAGCGGCAGGATGCGCTGGCCGCCCGGCTGCAAGCCGCCGATGCCGAGGCTTTGCGCCGGACCGAGGATCTGGCGCGCAGCCTACTGATCCGCCTGGAAGCCGCCGAAAAGGCTGAAGCGGAGCGCATCGCCGCCGCAGGTGCCGCTTTGGAAGGCCGCTTGGCCGGTGCCGAATCCGCGCTTGGCGCCCGCATGCAGGCCCTTGAAGCGGCGCAGGCGCGCATCGCGGGGATTGAGGCGCGGACCAATCGCGTGCAGGCCATTGCGGCGCTGCGTGCGCGACTGGATGCAGGACAGGCGCTGGGGCCGGCGCTTGCGCCCTTCCCCAACCCGCCGGCGGCGCTGAGCCGCTTCGCCTTGGCCAGCCCGCCCACCGAAGCCGCACTTCGCTTGGCGTTTGAAGACGCTGCCCGCGCGGCCCGCGCCGCGAGTGAACCCGCGCGAGAAGGCCAATCCATTCTGGAAAGCGCCTCTGCCCGGCTTGCCGGCCTGATCACCATAAGGCGTGGCGAGACGATCATTTGGGGCGATGAGGCCGCTGCTGCCTTGGAAGCGGCGCGCCGCGCGCTCGAAGCGGGCGATCTGCCGGGGGCTTTGGGAAGGCTTTCGCCCCTGCCGCCCGCTGCCCGCACGGCCTTGGGCGCTTGGGAAGCCGAAGCGCAGGCGCTGCTCGCGGCGCGCGCGGCCATCATCACCCTGGCCGGGGGCTGAGGCGCCATGCGCAAGGCGCTTTTGCTGCTGGCGGCGCTGGTTGCTGTCGCCGCCATCGCGCTTTGGCTGCTCAGGCTGGGCGGTTCGGTGGAAATCCGTGCTGGTGATTTCTGGGTGGGCCTGCCTGTGCCGGTGGCGGCGGCGATTTTGGCGCTTGGCTTCATTCTGCTGCATGGCGGCTTGCGGCTTTGGGCCTGGTCGCGCGCTGTACCCGGCAGGATGGCGCTGCGCCGTGCCGCCCGGCGCCGCGCGGATGGTGATGCGGCCATCACGCGTGCTCTGATTGCACTCGGTGCCGGCACCGCCCCGCGCGCCCTGGAAGAAACCCGCCGCGCCCGGGCGCTTTTGGGCGATACGCCACAAACCCTGCTGCTGGCAGCCGAGGCCGAAAAACTCGCCGGCAAGGAGGACGCAGCGGGCGCGATTTTCAAGAAATTGTCGGAAGATTCCGCGGCACGTTTCCTTGGGCTGCGCGGGTTGTTGCGCCAGGCGATGCAGCGGGAGGATTGGCCCGAAGCCCAGCGCCTGGCGCGGGAGGCTGAGGCAGCGCAACCCGGTGCGGCGTGGCTCCGCGAAGAGCGTCGGCTGCTCGCGGAACGCACGCGGGATTGGCGTGAAGCGCTGGCGCTATGTCCGCCGGATGGCCCGCGCGCGGCCTTTGCGCTCGCGGCAGCGGCAGCGGAGCCTGATCCGGCCAAGGCGGCGGAATTGGAAAAACAGGCTGTTGCAGCGGATGCGAAATTCGCCCCGGCGGCTTTGGCGCAGGCGGCGCGGCTGATGGCTTCGGGCAGCCAGCGCCGCGCGCGCAATGTGCTGGAAGCCGCCTGGAATGCCGCGCCGCATCCGGATTTGGGCGCGGCCTGGATTGAGGCTGTGCCAGCGCCTTTGGCCCGCGTGAAGGCGGTGGAGGACCTGACGCATCGCAACCCCACCCACCCCGAAGCGCGGCTTTTGATGGCGCGGGTCGCGCTGGCAGCCGGGCTCACGGGGCGGGCGCGTAGTGAATTGGATGGCTTGCTCGCCAGCGGCGCAGCGGATCGGCGCGCCTTTCTGCTGTTTGCGGAATTGGAACGCGCCGAGCATGGCGATAGCGCCGAAGGCCGCGCGGCCGAGGCTGCTTGGCTCCGCGAAGCGGCCAATGCCGCCGGCGCGCCGCGCTGGCGCTGCGATGCCTGCGGGGCAGAACACAGCGCCTGGAAGCCCGATTGCGCGGCGTGTGGCGCGATGGGGCGCATCGGCTGGTCACGCCCCTGACGCTGCCCACCTTGCCCGATGGCGCAAGCGCTGTATGGAAGCGCCAGGATTTGACAAGGAAACTGGCCATGGCCCTGACCCCCGCCCAAAAGACCGCGCTTGAAGCGGTCACCACCGCGACGCTGACGACCGTTCTGCTCAAGAAGGGCGTGCGCTTCTGCTACATCGCGGGATCAAACCCGATTGTGCAGGGTGATCGCAGGCGCATTGTGGGGCCGGCCTTCACGCTCCGCTTCACGCCGACGCGGGAAGATTTGGCAACGGTGGATAGCTGGTCCTCACCACGCTCCACGCGCGCTGCCATTGAAGAAATGCCGGAAGGTTGCGTGGCCGTGGCTGATGCGATGGGCAGCAAGGCGGCGGGGATTTTTGGTGATATCCTGTGCGCGCGCATGGCGAAAAAGGGTGTGGCCGGCCTGGTGACGGATGGCGTGGTGCGCGATGGCGCGGGCGTGATTGGCACGGGCCTGCCCGTTTATTGCCAGGGCTATGTGGCGCCGGCTTCCGTCGCCGCGCTGAATTTCGTCGGCTGGCAGGAAACCATCGGCTGCGGCGGTGTTACCGTGGTGCCGGGCGATATCATTGTGGCGGATGCCGATGGCGCGGTGGTGATCCCGCAAGCGCTGCTGGATGCCGTGGTGGAAGCCGCGGTGGAACAGGAACGCCTGGAAGCCTGGATCATGGAAGAAGTCGGCAAGGGCGTGGCGCTGCCCGGCCTTTACCCGCCCAATGCCGAGACCAAGGCGCGCTACGAAGCCACCCGCAAGGGTTGATCTGAAAGGGGGGCTTTGCAGCCCCCCGATTTTCAAAATCCGTAAAGCCGCGCAGGGTTTTCCACCAGGACGCGGCGGCGTTCCGCATCACTCGGCGCCCATTGGCCGAGCAAATCAAGCAAATGGCCATCTTCCGGCATCCAATGCTGCAAGCTTGGATGCGGCCAATCCGTGCCCCACACCGCGCGATCCGGCGCGGCATCCAGAAGCGCACGCGCAAAGGGTGCGACATCGGCAAAGGGCGGCCCGGCAGAGATGCGATAACCGGAAATCTTCACCCAGCATTGCGGGCTTTCGAGCATCCTCAGCAGCGCCTTGAAGCCAGCGCCATTCAGCCCTTCGCTGGTTTTCACCCCGCCCATATGGTCCACCACCACCGGCACCGGTAGCGTCGCCAGACGCGGCGCCAATTCCGGCAATTGATGGCCTTCGGCATATAGCTGCAAATGCCAGCCAAGCGGTGCGATGCGCCGCGCCAAAGCTTCCAACTGTTCAAGCGGCGTGCCGTTCCCGCTGACCGCGTTGAAGCGCACGCCGCGCGTGCCGCGGGCATGCAGGCGCTTCAGCGCGGCATCATCAAAACTATCGTCAATCACCACGACAACGCGGGCGCGATCCAGGCCGAATTGCTCCGCGGCATCAAGCGAGACTTCATTCTGCGTGCCATAGACACTCGGCTGCACAATCACCATGCGTTCAATGCCAAGTGCCGTGGCCATGCGCTGGTAATCGGCAATGGTCGCTGCCTGCGGGTCATAATGCCGCCCGGCATCAAGCGGGAAGCGATCATAAGGCCCAAAGATATGGAAGTGGCAGTCGCAGGACAGTGCGGGCGCGCGCCAGGAAGGGCGCGGCGTGGTCGCCAATGGCGGCAGGCAGGGTTTCATGGCCTTCCCTTCTTCATTCACCCCAACCGGCGAAGCGCGCAAAATCCCGCGCCGGGGCGCGTTCCGTCACCAGGCTGTTTTCCACCGCATCCGGGTCCGCATAGCCAAGCGCCATGCCACAAACCAGCATTTCCTCGGGCGGGATTTCCAGCATGGTTTGGATGGTGCGGTGATAGGGCATGAAGGCCGCTTGCGGGCAGGTATCCAAGCCCATGCCGCGCGCCGCCACCATCACATTTTCCAGGAACATGCCGTAATCCAGCCAGGAACCCTGTTCCAGATCGCGATGGATGGTGAAGATCAACCCAACCGGCGCGCCGAAGAAAATCAGATTGCGCCCGTGTTGCGCGCGCATCCTTTCATTCTCGCCCTTCGCAATGCCGAGCAGCGCGTAAAGATCCCAACCCACCTTGCGGCGGCGGCTGTGATAGGGCTCAAAAAACTTGCGCGGATAATATTGGTATTCGGATTCGGGGGTGATGCCGCTGGCGTGTTCCGCCATCAGCGCATCACATAACCGCTTGAGCGGCGCGCCCGTCAGCGCATGCACCTTCCAGGGCTGGATATTGCTGCCTGAAGGGGCGCGCGCCGCAACATCCAGCAAATGCTCAACATCTGCCTGCGGCACGGGTTTGGGCAAAAAGGCGCGGATGGAACGGCGTGAGGTGATCGCCGCTTCCACTGCCTTTTGCGCCGCAGCCTGCGGCATCAGGCGCGCCTGGTGTCAATGAATTCCACCGGGCGGCCTTGCGGCGCGCCCTGCACTTCATCATCACGCATGGCGATATGGCCGCGCACCACGGTCATCACCGGCCAACCGCTGCAACGATGCCCGGCGAAAGGCGTCCAGCCACAGGGCGAGACGATCCAGCTATCTTCAATGGTGCGGGTTTTCTTCATATCCACCACCGTCACGTCGCCATCCATGCCGACGGCAAGCCGCCCCTTGGTCTTGGCACCATAAATCCGCGCCGGGCCAGCGCACATCAAATCGGCCAGACGCGTCAGGGAAAGCCGACCGGCGCTGACATGATCCAGCATCAAGGGCACAATGGTTTGAATGCCCGTCAGCCCCGCCGCGGTATCGGGCCAGGGGCGTTCCTTTGCTGCGCGGGAATGCGGCGCGTGATCCGATCCCACGCAATCCACCGTGCCATCGGCCACCGCCTTCCAGGCCGCTTCCAAATGCCGCGCATCGCGAATGGGCGGGTTCATCACCGCATAACCACCAAGCCGCCCATAGGCTTCATCGGTTTGCGTCAGGTGGTTCAGCAGCACTTCGCAGCTTGCGACATCCCGGAAATCCGCGAGATAGGCCAATTCTTCCGCAGTTGAGACATGCAGGATATGCGCGCGCCGACCGGTCTTGCGCGCCAGCGCCATCAACCGGCGCGTCCCCAGCATCGCCGTTTCCACATCGCGCCATTCCTGATGCTTGATATGCGGCATGCCTGGCGTGAACATCGGTTTGCGCGCCTGTAGCCGATATTCATCTTCCGAATGATAGCAAATGGCGCGGCGGCCGGAACGCATCACCGCTTCCAGGCTTTCATCATCCTCCACCAGCAAATCCCCGGTGGAGGAGCCTGCGAAAATCTTGATGGCGCAGACATTGGGCTCAAGCTCCAGGGCGCCGAGCTCTGCGATATTCGTCTTGGTGCCGCCAACATATATCCCGATGTCGCACCAGGCATGGCCGTGCACGAAGTCACGCTTGGCATTCAGCCTTTCGGTATTGGTGATGGAAGGCGTGGTATTCGGCATGTCGAAAACCGCCGCCAGACCGCCGAGTACAGCAGCGCGCGTGCCGGTTTCCATGGTTTCCACCTTAGGGTCGCCGGGGTCGCGCAAATGCACATGCGGGTCAATCAGGCCAGGCAGCAAATGCAGCCCCTTGCAATCCACGGTTTGCGCGGCTTCCGCCTGGGTCAGGTCACCAATGGCGGCGATTCGCCCGGCGCGGATGCCGATATCGGCACGCTCCACCCCCCAAGGCATCACACAATGGCCGCCCTTCAGGGCCAGATCGAAACGCGCCATGGCAGTCTCCTCCCGGTATAGCGGTGCTACATTGCACCATGGCGCCTGTGTGAAAAGATGGCGTGTTGTTGGGGCCGCCGATCAGATGCTTGTTTGAGCGACTGATTCACGGCTCCGGCATTCGCCTACGCCGATCAGATGCTTATTTGAGCGACTGATTCACGGCTCCGGCATTCGCCTACGCCGATCAGGCGCTTGTTTGCGCGACTGATTCACGGCTCCGGCATTCGCCTCCGCCGATCAGATGCTTGTTTGAGCGACTGATTCACGGCTCCGGCATTCGCCTCCGCCGATCAGATGCTTGTTTGCGCGACTGATTCACGGCTCCGGCATTCGCCTACGCCGATCAGGCGCTGGCCATCACCCAATCGCGGAATAGCGCCAGGTCAATATTGCCACCGCAGAGGACCACGCCCACGCGCTTGCCGCGCATGGCAGCACGTTCCTGCATGAGCGCGGCCAGCGGCGCGGCGCCCGCCCCTTCGGCCAGGTTGTGCGTATCCTGCCAATAGGCGCGCATGGCGGCAGCCACTTCATCATCCGTCACGGTCACGATGCGCGCCGCACCCTTACGGATGATCTCAAGCGCGCCGGCATCAGGCAGGCGTGTTGCCATGCCGTCGGCACGCGTATTGGCCGATGGCGTTGTCACCACATGGCCAGCGGCGAAGGAAAGCGCATAGGCTGGCGCTTCGGTGCTTTGCACACCAATAATCTCGGTGGAAAGGCCCAAAAGGTCCCGCGCCATGATGCAGCCGCAAATGCCTGACCCAAGCCCGATTGGCACATAAAGCGCGGCCAAGGGCGGCGCGGCGCGCAGCAATTCCAGCGCGTAAGTCGCCACACCCAGCACCAGATCGCGCGCGAAGGATGGCGCAAACAGCAAGCCTTCCGCCTTGGCGAGCCGCGCGGCTTCTTCCCGCGCCTCGTCAAAATCCGCGCCATGCTCAATCAACCGCGCCCCTTGTGCGCGCATGGCATTGTTCTTTTCCAGGCTATTGCCGCGCGGCACCAGAATGGTCACCGGTATCCCATGCCGCGCCCCAGCATAAGCCAGCGATTGGCCATGATTGCCGCGCGTTGCACTCACCACGCCTGGCACATCGGGGTTTTCGCGCTTCAGCCTTTCCATGAAAACCAAGCCGCCACGCACCTTGAAGGCGCCGGTCGGCGTGTGGTTTTCATGCTTGACCCAAACCTCGGCCCCTACCCGTTCCGCCAGCAGGGGCCAGGCATATTGCGGCGTTGGCGGAAAGGCAGCATGGACCAGCCGCGCTGCCTCTTCCAATTCACCCAGCGTGAACACAGAGCGTCAATGCCGCGCGAGTTCGATTTCACCTTCCGGCTGCGGTGAAGAAAACGCGCTATCCGCAAAGGCTTCTTCCCAGGAACCGGCCGTGCTCGCCTTGGAATACTCAGTCGCGCGGTTTTCAAAGAAATTCGCGTGCTCCACCGCATTCAGCATTTCATCCAGCCACGGCAGCGGATTCTTTTCGATCTTGTAGAGCGGCTCCAGGCCAAGCTGCTGCAAGCGCCGATCTGCGATGAAGCGGATATATTGCTTGGTGAGCGAGGCATCGAGGCCCTGCACACCACCCAATTCAAACGCCAGATCAATGAAGGCATCTTCATGATCCACAATGGTGGCGCAGATCAGGTAAAGATCGCGGCGCAGCTCCTCGGTCCAGATTTCCGGGTTTTCCTGCACGAAGGTGCGGAACAGCCGGATCACGGAAAGGCAATGCAGCGTTTCATCCCGCACGGACCAGCTCACGATCTGGCCCATGCCCTTCATCTTGTTGAAGCGCGGGAAATTCATGAGAATCGCGAAGGAAGCGAAAAGCTGCAAACCTTCGGTGAAGGCACCAAAGGCGGCCAGCGTCTTCGCGATTTCGGTCTTATTCGCCACGCTGAAGCCCTGCATGTAATCGTACTTGTCCTTCATCTCTTTGTATTTGAGGAAGGCCGTGTATTCGATTTCAGGCATGCCGATGGTATCGAGCAAATGGCTATAGGCCGCGATATGCACCGTTTCGATGTTCGAAAAGGCCGAGAGCATCATCAGCACTTCCGTCGGCTTGAACACCTGGGAATAGTGCTTCATGTAGCAGTTGTTCACTTCCACATCCGCCTGCGTGAAGAAGCGGAAAATCTGCGTCAGCAGATTGCGTTCTGACTGCGTCAGATTCTTCTGCCAATCCTTCACATCATCGGCCAGCGGCACTTCTTCCGGCAGCCAATGGATGCGCTGCTGCTGCAGCCAGGCTTCATAGGCCCAGGGGTAGCGAAAGGGTTTGTAGACAGGGTTCGAAGTCAGAAGATCGAATTTCACCGGCAATTCATCCCGCACCATGCCATCGGCCATTGTGTCGAATCCCATCTTGATTGGTTGCCCCGCCTTTTACCACAATTGGTGGGTCGGGCAATCGTCAACCGCAAGATATTGTGGTTGTCCTATTCGACGCGGATATTCGCCTCCCGCGCGACCACGATATTTTCCGCCAATTCGCGGGCGATACGGGCGGTGAATACCTCAGGCCCCTCACCCAGGATCACGCCGCCCTGATCCAGCAGCCGCTGGCGAATAGTCGGATCGCGCAACAGGCCCTGAACATCGCGCGCGATTCGGTCCACGATATCGCGCGGGAGGCCGCGGGGCGCCATAAAGCCATACCAGGGGCTGGTATCCGGAATGCCCATGCCAAGCTCATCCAAGGTGGGCACATCGGGCAGCGCCGGCACGCGCTGCGGCGTGCCAATCGCGAGCGGGCGGAGCTTGCCCTCGCGCGCCAGGCCAATCGCCCCGGATAGCGTGCTGAAAGTCCCCGGCACGCGCCCCGCCACCACATCCTGCAACGCTGGCGCCGCACCGCGATAGGCAACATGGGTCAGGTCCAGATTCATTTTCTTGCGGAACATCTCAAGCGCGAAGTGCCCAGACGCCCCATTGCCGGAAGAAGCGAAAGCCATACCGGGATCACGCCGCGCTGCCGCGACCAATTCCTGCGCCGTGCGGAAGGGCTGCCCCGCGCCGGTGAACAAGACGGTCGGCGAGGCATAGATATTCACAATCGGCGTGAAATCATTGATCGTGTCATAGGGCAGCCGCGCATAGACGGCCGCATTGCTGGCATGGGTGCTGGCCGCGAGGAAAATCGTATAGCCATCGGGCGCTGAGCGCGCGACCATTTCAGAGGCAATCACCTGGCTCGCGCCCGGGCGATTTTCGATGACGATGGGCTGACCCCAAAGCCGTTGCAGCGGTTCCTGCAACAGCCGCCCCGGAAAATCCGTGGGGCCACCGGCGGGATAGCCGATGATCATCCGCACCGGACGATCCGGCCAAGTGCTCGCTTGCGCCTTGGCTTTGGTGATGATGGTGCTGGCCATCCCGGCGGCCAGCAGGCTGCGACGCTTGAACATTTCAGACTTCCTCCCGCGCCCATTTCGGGCTTACCGCCCCCATGGCTGGGGGCGGGTTAGGGGTAGTCTAACGCAGCTTTACTGGCAGGCCAAACATTCTTCGTAGTTGTTGTTGGTCGCCGGCACCGCCGCCACAAGCGGCAATTGCGCCTGGTCATTGGCCGGCGCCGCCAAGCCAAGAGCTTCCTGCGGTGCCACCTTTTCGCTGATGGCATCCGCGCGCTGGATGGAAAGGCTGCGGCAGTAATAAAGCGACTTCACACCCTTCTTCCACGCCGTCATGTGGATCTGGTGCAAATCCCGCTTATGCACATTGGCCGGCAGAAACAGATTCACCGATTGCGACTGGCAGATAAAGGGCGTGCGGTCGGCGGCGTGTTCAATGACCCAGCGCTGATCCAATTCGAACGCCGTCTTGAAGGTGGCCTTTTCCTGTTCGGTCAGGAAATCCAGATGCTGCACGCTGCCCTTATTCACCGTGATGGTGGTCCAGGTATCTTCATCATCGCGATCATGCTTGGCCAGCACCTTCTTCAGATACGGGTTGCGCACAATGAAGGAACCGGACAGCGTCTTGTGATTATAGACATTGGCCGCGATGGGTTCGATCCCCGGGCTCGCGCCACCGCAAATGATGCTGATGGAAGCGGTGGGTGCGATGGCGATCTTGTTCGAAAAACGCTCCATGAAGCCGTATTCGGCGGCATCCGGGCAGGGGCCGCGTTCTTCCGCCAGCAGCCGGGAAGCGGTATCGGCCTGGGCGCGGATATGCTTGAACATCCGCATATTCCACACCTTCGCCACCACGCTTTCAAACGGCACATTCAGCGCCTGCAGGAAGGAATGATAGCCCATCACCCCAAGCCCGACCGAGCGTTCACGCATGGCGCTATAGCGCGCCCGCGCCATGGAATCGGGCGCGGTATCAATGAAGGATTGCAGCACATTATCCAGGAAGCGCATCACATCGGGGATGAATTGCGCCTCATCCTTCCACTCAAACCAGGTCTCAAGATTGAGCGAAGACAGGCAGCACACCGCCGTGCGCTGTTCGCCGTGCTGGTCAAGCCCGGTCGGCAGCGTGATTTCAGAACAGAGGTTTGAGGTTTTCACCTCAAGCCCCGCCAGCTTCTGATGCTCCGGCCGCGCATTATTCACGTGATCGGAATAGATGATGTAGGGCTCACCGGTTTCGATTCGCGCCGTCAGGATGCGAATCCAAAGGCTCCGCGCGGAGACCTTTTTCATCAGCGCGCCATCCTTGGGGGAGACCAGCGCCCATTCCTCATCCGCTTCCACCGCGCGCATGAAGGCATCGGGGATCAGAATGCCGTGATGCAGATTGAGCGCCTTGCGATTCGGATCGCCACCCGTCGGGCGACGCATTTCCAGGAATTCTTCGATTTCCGGGTGATTGACGGGCAGATAGCAAGCCGCCGATCCGCGGCGGAGCGAACCCTGCGAAATCGCCAGCGTCAGGCTATCCATCACGCGAATGAAGGGAATAACGCCCGAGGTCTTGCCATTGCGGCCGACCTTTTCGCCAATCCCGCGCAAATTGCCCCAATAGGACCCGATGCCACCGCCCTTGGCCGCGAGCCACACATTCTCATTCCAAAGCCCGACAATGCCATCAAGGCTGTCAGAGGCTTCGTTCAGGAAGCAGGAAATCGGCAGGCCGCGCGTTGTGCCGCCATTGGACAGCACCGGTGTCGCCGGCATGAACCAAAGGCGTGAGATATAGTCATAAATCCGCTGCGCATGCGCCGCATCATCGCCATAAGCGGATGCGACTCGTGCGAACAAATCCTGATAGGATTCGCCCGGCAGCAAATAACGATCGTCTAGTGTGGCCTTGCCGAAATCGGTCAGCAGCGCATCGCGCGTGCGATCAATGCGTACCTGGCCATGGCCTTCAAGCTGAATTGCGTCGAACACGGATAACCCCCTGAGAACTCCCCTGAGGCTGGATCATGCCCCAAGTTACAGTCTGACTACAAGATGTAGTCTTGCCACAGTCGCGATACCACTAGATGCGGTGCGTGATTCTGCTCTTGCAAAAGCCCGGGCATTTGGGGCAGCACCAGTTTGTTCTCGTTTCGCCCCATGGCCTGGCCCCTTTCGCCGGCCGACCGCTTGGCGTTTAATCCCCCGGAAGGGCGCTGCGGCGCCAAGCGGAATAACGCAAAAACAATGGCTTGCATGTTGAAGGAGAATTGCCGTGACCACCATGACCCGCCGTGGCCTATTGGCCGCCCCGCTGGCGCTCGGCCCGCTCGCTGCCCCTGCCTATGCCCAGGCGCCTTGGCCAACGCGGCCTGTCCGGATTGTGATTCCCTTCGGCACCGGGGGCGGGACGGATATCACCACACGGCTTTTGGCCCCCAAATTGGCGGAAATCCTAGGCCAGCCCGTGGTGCTGGAAAATCGCCCCGGCGCGGGCGGCGTGGTCGGCACGGATTATGTGGCGAAGCAGCCGCCGAATGGCGATGTTTTTGTGCTCTCCACCCTCTCCCCCATCGCACTCGCCCGCGGCCTGCCCGCCCCGGTGCCCTTTGATGCGCGGACCGATTTGGTGGCGGTTGCACCCACCGTCTTTGTGCCCATCGCGCTTGCCGTCACCACGCGCAATTTCGCGCCCACCACGGCGGCGGAATTCATCGCAACGCTCAAGGCTGCGCCAGGGCGTTATCAATATGGCTCCTCCGGCATTGGGACATCCGGGCATATCGCCTCGGCCAGTTTCCTGGTGCGGACGGGGACGGAGGCCGTGCATGTGCCCTATCGCGGTGGTGGGCAGGTGTTTACCGCGCTCACGGCGGGCGAGATTCAATTCTGCTGCGACATCCCCTCCATCCTCAAGGGGTTTCAGGATGCGGGCACGGCGCGGGTGCTGTTTGTCGCGACCGATCAGCGGTCTTCCCTGCTGCCCAATGTGCCTACAGCGGCCGAGGCAGGAATCGCCGGCTATAAATCCCATTCCTGGTATGGCTTCTTCGCCCCGCGCGACACGCCGGCCGCGATTGTGAACCGCATGGCGGCCGCGACCGAACAGGCGCTGGCGGATTCGACGATCAATCAGCGCTTTGAGGAAATGGGCACCCCCGCCATGCGCGGTTTCACGCCCGAGCGATTCGCGGCCTATGTGCGGGACGAGATTGCCTTCTGGGAGCCCGAAGTGCGCGGCCTTGGCATCAAGGCAGAATAGTACAGCCTATCGTTTCCCTTTGGCCGGTCGGCTGAGAGCAACTACCGCCTCAAGCTGGCCGGACCAGAGGAATTGATCAATCGGCGTGGCGGCATCTACCCGCCAGCCCTGATCGGCAAAGAAGCGCAAATCCCGCGCCAGCGCCAGCGGGTTGCAGGAAACATAAATCACCGCCGGCACGGCGGAGCGCGCCAACAACGCCGCCTGTTCCTCGGCCCCTGCAAAGGGCGGGTCCAGCACCACGGCGGCGAAGGGCGCCAATTCCGCGACCGTCAGCGGCTGGCGCACCAAGTCCCGCCGCGTCGCAGCCAGTGGCAGCCCCGCCTTGGCGGCAGCATTGGCAAGGGCGGCCACCGCCGCGCCATCCGATTCGAAGGCCGTGACCCTGCCCCGCCGCGCCAGGGCAAGGCTCAGCGTGCCATAGCCGGCATGAAGATCAGCAATGCGCCCCCGCCCGGCCAGCTTGGCGGGCAGGCCGGCCAGCATGGCGGCGATGATGGCCTGCTCCCCCTCGGGGCTTGCTTGCAGGAAGGCGCCGGGGCCGGGTGTCACCGCCACACCGCTCAGCGTGATGGCCACCGGCCCAAGCTGCGCGGCGATTTCAGGCGGCCCATTGCCGCGCGCCCAGGCGATTCGCGCGAGACCCTGCGCTGCCGCAAACCCCGCCAGCAGCGCCCGCCCCGCCGCATCCAAAGTGCCATCGGTGCGGAGCAGCAGATCGGGGCCGGTATCGAGCAGGTTCAGCACCACCGAGCCATCGCGCTTCAGCGCCGGCAGGCGCGGCAGCAAATCCCGCAGCGGCCCGAGCAGCGCCACCAGGCGCGGATGCAGCACCGGGCAGGCGGCGATATTCAGAATGGTGGCACTGCCTGCGGCGTGAAAACCAAGCCTCAGCCCATCCGTCCCGCGCCGTATGGCGAAATCGGCCCGCCGACGTGCGCCGGGCGGTGTGGTGATGGTCTCGGCAATGTGGGTCTCGGCAAAGCCGCCCCGCGCCAGGGCCACGCGCAACTTGTCGCGCTTCCATGCCGCTTGCGGCGCCGGCGCCCAATGCTGTAGCGCACAGCCGCCGCAACCCGTCGTGAAATGCGCGCAAGCCGGCACGATGCGATCAGGGCTGGCGGTGATGATGTCCTGTATCGCACCAAGCGCACCATCGCCGCGCTTGCCGGTGATAGAGACATTCAGCCTTTCGCCTGGAAGTGCTTGCGGCACATAGATCGGGCCGGGGGCGATGCCATCGCCGCCCGCGCCCATACGCTCAATCAGGACTTCCACGGCTGGCGCTTCGGCGTGATCAGCCGAAGGCGTTCAACCCGGTCTGCGCCCGGCCCAGGATCAGCGCATGCACATCATGCGTGCCTTCATAGGTATTGACCGTCTCGAGGTTCATGACGTGGCGAATGACATGATACTCATCCACAATGCCATTGCCGCCATGCATGTCGCGCGCAACGCGGGCAATATCCAAAGCCTTGCCGCAATTATTGCGCTTGACCAGGCTGATCATCTCGGGCGCGGCCTTGTGTTCATCAAACAACCGCCCCACGCGCAGCACCGCATGCAGGCCGAGCGTGATTTCGGTTTGCATATCGGCCAGCTTCTTCTGCACCAATTGTGTGGCCGCCAGCGGCTTGCCGAACATGATGCGGTTCAGCGTGTAGTCCCGCGCTGCATGCCAGCAGAATTCTGCGGCACCCATCGCGCCCCAGGCGATACCATAACGCGCGCGATTGAGGCAGGAGAATGGTCCCGCCAGAGACCGCACACCCGGCAGCCGGTTTTCTTCCGGAACGAAAACCTCATCCATCATGATCATGCCGGTGACGGAAGCGCGCAGGCTGAACTTGCCTTCGATCTTGGGCGTGGTGAGACCCTTCATGCCGCGATCCAACAGGAAGCCGCGCAGAATGCCTTCATCATCCTTGGCCCAGACCAGGCAGACATCGGCGATGGGTGAATTGGAAATCCAGGTTTTGGAACCCGAAAGCTTCCAGCCGCCATCCACTTTGGTCGCGCGCGTGCGCATGGAAGAAGGATCGGACCCCGCATCGGGTTCGGTCAGGCCAAAGCAGCCCACCCATTCCCCGGTGCGGAGCTTCGGCAGGTATTTTTGCTTCTGTTCTTCCGAGCCATAGGCATGGATCGGAAACATCACGAGCGATGATTGCACGCTAAACGCGCTGCGATAGCCGGAATCAACGCGCTCAACCTCGCGCGCCATCAGGCCATAGGCAACATAGGAAACGCCGGCGCAGCCATAGCCATCGAGCGTGGCGCCTAGAAAACCCATTTCGCCGAATTCATTCATGATCTCGCGATCAAAACGCTCATGCCGATTGGCTTCCAGCACGCGCGGCATCAGGCGTTCCTGGCAGAATTGCCTGGCGCTATCGCGGATCATGCGTTCTTCTTCCGTCAGCGCTTCTTCAAGCAGCAACGGGTCTTCCCAGGTGAAGGGCGCGATGGCGGTCTTCTTTGGTGGGGTCACGACATTCATGTGGCTATCCTCAACTCAAGCTTCGTCTTGGGCGATCAAATGGAGTTTGCGGGCGCGTCAGGCGGCGTCAACCTCTGGCGCGGCCTCGGTCGCCGCCGGTGCGGCGGCGCGGCGTGGGCGCGGGATCGGGATCAGCATGAAGGCCGGCACCAGATCACCAAAACCCTGCACGGGCGGGCCAAGATCATCGCGGCGGTCGCGGTTGCGATAATCGCGATCCTGGCGCGGTGCCTCACGCTCACGCGGGGCGTAATCGCGCATGGCGGCTTCACGCAGCGCGAATTCACTCGGCTGCGCATCGCGGTCGCGCCGCGGCGCGCGATCCCGCCGGGGCGCATCGCGGCCTTCCTGGGCTTCGGGACGCGGGCGACGTTCCGGGCGCTCCCGCCGCGCAGGAGCCTCGGCTGCGATTTCTTCCGGCGCTTCAGGGCGCGCCGCGCGGTCCTGACCATCACGGCGGCCACGTTCCGGCCGGCCACGCCCGCCATCACGACGATCCGGCCGACGCGCCGGACCACCACGGCCCCGGCCACGCTTGGAGGAGGTGAGCGCTTCCTGAAGTTCGGCTTCCGTCACCGGCTCCAGCCCCTCAATATCCAGAAGCGGGATGGGTTTTCCGGTCAGTTTTTCGATGGCGGCGACATTCTTCGCGTCATCGGCGGTCGCGATCGTATAGGCGTGCCCCTCACGCCCGGCACGACCGGTGCGGCCAATGCGATGCACGTAATCTTCCGAATGAAAGGGCACATCGAAATTGAACACATGCGACAAGCCGCCGATATCAAGACCGCGTGCGGCGACATCGGAACAGACCAGCAGCTGCAATTCATCCGCCTTGAAGGCATTGAGTGTCGCGAAGCGCTGGGATTGATCCATGTCGCCATGCAGGGCACCCACGCTGAAGCCGTGCTTCTTCAGCGACTTGTACAGGATATCCACGTCAATCTTGCGATTGCAGAAGATCAGCGCATTGGTGACCTGCTCACGCCGGATCAGCCGACGCAAAGCCTCGCGCTTGTCAAAAGGCTGCACGTAAGCGAGGCCCGTGGTGATGGTGGTCGCGACCGATGCCGGGGGTGCAACGCTGATTTCCTTCGGGTTTGACAGGAAGGCATCCGCAAGCCGCCGGATTTCCGGCGCCATGGTGGCGCTGAAGAACAAGGTCTGGCGCAAGGGCGGCAGCATGGAGACAATACGCTCCACATCCGGAATGAAGCCCATATCGAGCATCCGGTCCGCTTCATCAATCACCAGCACCTTGCAATCGGCGAGCAGTACACGGCCACGATCAAACAGATCCAGCAGCCGGCCCGGCGTGGCGATCAGCACATCCACGCCCTTTTCCAGCACATCGCGCTGGTCATTCATGCTCTCACCACCGATCAGCAGCGCGTGGTTGAGCTTGAGGTATTTGCCGTATTTCTCGAAATTCTCGGCGACCTGCAACGCCAATTCGCGCGTTGGTTCCAGGATCAGGCTGCGCGGCATGCGCGCCTTGGCGCGTGATCCGGTCAGGATATCCAGCATGGGCAGCACGAAGGACGCGGTCTTGCCCGTGCCGGTTTGCGCGCAACCCAGCACATCGCGCCCCATCAGCACCTGCGGGATCGCCTGTTCCTGAATGGGGGTGGGGTGGCGATAGCCCGATTCCGTCACCGCCTTCACGATTTCCTCAGACAAGCCGATGGAATCGAAAGTGGTGCGGTCTTCTTCCGGGATGGGCAGTGCCTCAGGCACGGATTCTTCCGTTTCCGGGGCGGCTGCCGCGGCAGGCGCTTCGGCCATCGGGGGTTCTTCGGCTGGCGCGGCTTCAGACCTTGCGGGCGCCAGGGGAAGGGTTTGCGGTTCGCTTGGGACAGCCTTGGCGGCGGTCACTTCAGTATTTTCGTTCAACTTCAATCGCTTTCTAGGCCCGCGCTATCAGCGCTTGGCGGTGGGTGCGGGAACGGCCGAGCCCCGGCGGGGCGCGCATGCCGGGGCCGGCGGATCCGGCCCGCCTTACCGCGAGCGCGCCCCCTATGCGCCCATACCGCGCGGGAATCAAGGATTTCCGTCGCCTTGGGTGGGGCTTGCCTGGACGGTTGCGCCGCTGCGGGGATAGTTTCCGTCCATGGCTCAGAACGAAACGCTTTTATTGCTACCCGGCATGCTCTGCGATGCCCGGCTCTGGCGCGACCAGATCGAAGCCTTCAGCCCCTCCCGCCGTGTGGTGGTCGCTTGCCTGACCGGGTATGACAGCATCGCCGCCATGGCGGAAGCCGCCCTTGCCGGGCTCGATGGGCCATTGGCGGTCGCGGGGCTTTCCATGGGGGGTCATGTGGCGCTGGAAGTTATCCGCCGCGCGCCGGGCCAAGTCACGCGCTTGGCGCTATTCGACAATTCGGCCCGCGCGGATACGCCGGAACAGACCGAATACCGGCGCGGATTGCTCACCCTTGCCCAGACCGGGCGTTTTCGCGGCGTGACGCCACGCCTGCTGCCCATGCTGGTGCATCCTTCCCGCCTGGATGGCCCCTTGGCAGCCGAGGTGATGGCCATGGCGGAACGGGTTGGGCGTGACGCTTTCCTCCGCCAGCAAACTGCGCTTACCGGGCGCATGGATTCCAGACCCCACCTGCCCGCGATCCGCGCCAAGACGCTGGTCGCGGTCGGGGAGGATGATGCAATGACACCGCCTTACCTCGCTGAGGAAATGGCCGCTGCCATTCCCGGTGCGCGCCTGATCCGCTTCGCCGGTTCAGGCCATTTGCCGAGTATGGAAGTGCCGGAAGCGGTGAATGCCGCGATGGCCGAATGGTTGGCCGATTGACCGAGAAAACCCGAGCAGGGCGCATTTTTAAGCGAAGTGGAAATACTTGGCGACACGTAAGCCGCAACCAACCGGTAACTCAGAGCATGCCTGCCGCGCAAATATGCGGCAGACATGCTCTCACGGGACCGTGCCAACGGGCAGTTAGCGACAACATGCCGTATCGCAAGCAATCTGGAGTATGAACGGGTCACGCCTATGTCGAGCGAGCAAGGGGGACAGCGTGTCATAAGGGTCGCCAACTCGATTTGGCGCATGCCGGACTATGTCTTGCTCTGGAGCGGACACGTCTGCTCGACACTCGGCAGCGCGGCGACCTCTATCGCCTATCCGCTACTAATCCTGTTCCTGACCGACTCTCCGGCGGCCGCAGGCATCGCCGGCGTCCTGCGCTGGCTACCCTACCTTATTCTCAGCTTGCCATTCGGGGCATTGGTCGACCGCTGGGACCGCGGGCGCGTTATGGTCCTCTGTCAGCTGGGCCGCGGGCTCGCGATGGCGAGTATACCCGCCTGGCTGGCCTTCGAAACGCTCACGGTCTGGCACATCTACCTCGTTTGCCTCGTAGAGGGCATCCTGTTTGTTCTCTTCAACATCGCCGAGGCGGCGGTACTGCCCCGCGTGGTGCCCTCTCACTTGCTGCCCCAGGCTTCAGGTGCCAACGAAGCCGGCTTTGGCGCTGCGCTCGTCGTCGGCCCATTGCTCGGTACGTTTCTCTACCAGTCGATCTCGCAGGCAGCCCCCTTCGTCGTCGGTGCCGCGTGCTTCGTGGCTTCGCTGCTCTCGCTGCTCTTCATCAAGACCAGCTTGCGGGCCGAGCGGCCACCCGCGACAAGCGGCCTGCGCGCCGAGATCTCGCAGGGCGTTCGCTGGTTGTGGGCGCAGCAGGTGATATTTCGGCTGGCACTGGTGATGGGCGGGCTCAACATGGTCAGCGCCGCCATGCCTTTGATCTTCATCGTGATCGCGAAGGGCCAGCAGTCGAGCGACGCCGAGATTGGCCTGATCCTCAGCCTTGGCGGACTCGGCGGCGTCGTGGGATCGCTCTTTGGCGCCGCGATGCAGAGGCGGTTCGGATTCGGTCGAGCCGTGCTGATCGTTCTCTGGGGCCAGGCGTTGCTGTTCCCGCTGCTGACGCTGTTGCCCGGGCCGCTCTCTCTCGGCATCGCGTACGGCGCCGTCAATGCGCTGTACTCGTTGTTCGCAGTGATGCAGTTCAGCTATCGCATCTCGCTGATCCCCGCGAACCTGCAGGGACGCGTCAACAGCAGTTGCCGGCTGTTGGCGTTCTCTCTCAATCCACTGGGGGCCGCGCTTTCAGGTATGTCGCTCGAGTACCTTGGCGCGGTGGCGACGGTGGTCCTGTTCACCGCGTGGATCGCCCTGCTCGCGTTGTGGGCCGCAGCCAGCGGCTGGCTTGTCGGCACGCTGAACCTGGGCCGGCTTCGGGACGCGACTGGCGCGCGGGAAGGCCGATGACTGATTCGCGATGCAAGCACCGGCGCGGCCTTCTCACCCTTGCCCAGACCGGGCGTTTTCGCGGCGTGACCCCGCGCCTTTTGCCGATGCTGGTGCATCCTTCCCGCCTGGATGGCCCCTTGGCCACTGAGGTGATGGCCATGGCGGAACGTGTCGGGCGCGATGCCTTCCTCCGCCAACAAACCGCGATCATGGAGCGCGTCGATTCCAGGCCCGATCTGCCCGCGATTCGCGCCAAGACACTGGTGGCAGTTGGCGAGGATGATCTGCTGACACCACCCCATCTGGCTGAGGAAATGGCCGCCGCCATCCCCGGCGCGCGCTTAGTCCGGTTCGCCGGTTCTGGCCATTTGCCGAGCATGGAAGTGCCGGAAGCGGTGAATGCCGCCATGGCCGACTGGTTGGCTGCCTGAACACAAAAAAAGCGCGGCCCTTTCGGCGCCGCGCCTTTGCGTAAATGCGACTTCAATTACGCCGCCTTCGCCATCCCGCGCAGCACGTAATGCAGGATGCCGCCATTCTTGTAGTATTCCACCTCATCGGCGGTATCCACGCGGCAGAGCACCTGGGTCTTCACCTGAGACCCATCGGCACGGGTGATGACAACATCCATCATCATGCGGGGCGAAAGCTTTTCCACGCCCAGGATGTCAATCTTCTCATCGCCCGTCAGGCCAAGCGTCTGGCGGTTCTCGCCTTCCTTGAAGACCAGCGGCAGCACGCCCATGCCGACCAGGTTTGAACGATGGATACGCTCAAAACTTTCGGCAATCACGGCCTTGATGCCAAGCAGATAGGTGCCCTTCGCCGCCCAGTCGCGCGAAGACCCCGTGCCATATTCCTTGCCGCCAATCACCACCAGCGGCACGCCTTCATTCTTGTAGCGCATCGCCGTGGTGTAGATCGGCGCCACATCACCCGAAGGGTAATGCTTGGAAATGCCGCCTTCCACGCCGGGCACCATTTCATTGCGGATACGCGGATTGGCGAAGGTGCCGCGCATCATCACCTGATGGTTGCCGCGCCGCGCGCCATAGCTGTTGAAATCCGCCTGACGCACCTGGTGTTCCAGCAGATATTCACCGGCCGGAGAGCTTTTGCGGATATTCCCCGCCGGCGAAATATGGTCGGTGGTGATCGAGTCCGCGAGCTGCGCCAGGATGCGCGCACCCTTCACATCCCCCACCGGCTTCGGATCGGCCGTCATGCCTTCGAAATACGGCGGGTTCTGCACATAGGTGCTGCCCGAATTCCAGCGATAGGTATCGCTGCCCGCCTCAACGCGAATGGCCTGCCATTGCGTCGGGCCCTTGAAGACATCGCCATAACGCTCCTGGAACATTTCACGCGTCACGGCGGCGTGAACCGTGTCGTTCACTTCCTTCTGCGTCGGCCAGATATCCTTCAGGTAAACCGGCTGGCCATCGCGGCCCGTGCCGATGGGTTCTTTCGTCAAATCCTTGCGGATCGTGCCAGCCAGCGCATAGGCCACCACCAGCGGGGGCGAGGCGAGGTAATTCGCGCGCACATTGGCATGCACGCGGCCTTCGAAATTGCGGTTGCCTGACAGCACCGAAACACCGACGAGCTTGTTGTTTTCAATGGCATCCACAATGGCATCCGGCAGCGGGCCGGAATTGCCGATGCAGGTAGTGCAGCCATAGCCGACGGTCTGGAAGCCAAGCGCATCCAGATGCGGCGTCAGCCCGGCCTTGTTCAGATATTCCGTCACCACCTGAGAGCCAGGCGCCAGCGAGGTCTTCACCCAAGGCTTCGCCGTCAGGCCCTTTTCCACTGCCTTCTTCGCGACCAAGCCGGCTGCCACCAGCACATAGGGGTTGGAGGTATTGGTGCAGGAGGTAATGGCGGCAATGACCACATCGCCATGGCCGAGGTCATAATTCGCCCCTTCCACCGGCACGCGCAGATCCGCCTGATCCCCCGGCACGCCCATGGTCCCGGCCGCAAGATCCTTCAGGAAGGCCGGCGCGGCGTTGCTGAGTGCGACCCGATCCTGCGGCCGCTTCGGCCCAGCCATGGAGGGTTCCACGGTGCTGAGATCAAGTTCCAGCGTATCGGTGAAGACTGGGTCAGGCATGCCTTCCTCACGGAACATGCCCTGCGCCTTCAAATAGTCGCGCGTCAGGTTGATGCGATGCTCATCACGGCCAGACAGGCGCAGATATTCCAGCGTGGTGTCATCCACCGGGAAGAAGCCGCAAGTCGCGCCATATTCAGGCGCCATATTGCCGATGGTCGCACGATCCGCGAGCGGCAGATGGGCCAGGCCAGGGCCGAAGAATTCAACGAATTTCCCGACCACGCCCTTCTTGCGCAGCATTTGCGTGACCGTCAGCACCAGATCGGTCGCCGTCACACCTTCCTTCAAGGAACCGGTCAGCTTGAAGCCGATGACATCGGGGATCAGCATGGCAATCGGCTGGCCGAGCATGGCGGCTTCGGCTTCAATGCCGCCAACACCCCAGCCCAGCACGCCAAGGCCATTCACCATGGTGGTATGGCTATCCGTGCCATAGCAGGAATCGGGGAAGGCGAAGACTTCGCCCGTATCCGTCGCGGTCCAAACGACCTGTGCCAGATATTCCAGGTTCACCTGATGGCAGATGCCGGTGCCCGGCGGCACGACGCGGAAATTATTGAAGGCTTCCTGACCCCAGCGGAGGAATTCGTAACGCTCACCATTGCGTTCGAACTCGATATCCACATTCTGCTGAAGCGCATTGCCGGTGCCCGAGACATCCACCATCACCGAATGGTCAATCACCAAATCCACAGGGACCAGCGGGTTCACCTTGCGCGGATCGCCACCCAGGCCCAGCAAGGCATCACGCATGGCGGCAAGGTCCACCACGGCGGGAACGCCCGTGAAATCCTGCAAAAGAATCCGCGCGGGGCGGAAGGGCACTTCCTTATCGGAACGGCCTTCCTTCACCCATTCGGCGATCTTCTTCGCATCATCCACCGTATAGGAACGGCCATCTTCGAAGCGCAGCACATTTTCAAGCAGCACCTTGAGGCTATAGGGCAGGCGGGCGATGTCGCCGATGCTCTTCGCCGCCTCGGGCAGGCTGAAATAATGGTAGGTCTTGCCGTCCACGCTGAGCGTGCGACGGGTCTTCAGGCTGTCTTGCCCGATCATCCGCATGGTTGGTTACCCTTCCTCAAGCGCGCTGGCCTTGCGCGGCCGCGCTAATGCCGGCTTTAAAGCATGGAGACTGAATATGGTCCATTGGCGAGGAAACGGATTTGGCGGCGGGGCAACCCATTCTGGACGTGTTGGACCTTGCCTGCATCCGGGGTGACCGGGCGGTATTTGCGGGCCTGAGCTTCGCTGTGCCCGCAGGCGGCGCTTTGCTGCTGACCGGGGCCAATGGTGCGGGAAAATCAAGCTTGCTTCGCGTCATTGCCGGGCTGCTGCCGGCGGCGGGCGGTGACGTGCTGCTGGAAGGCAGACCCGCCCGCACCGACCCTGCCGGCCATGCGCTGAGGCTTCGTTATATCTCAAGCCAGGATGCCTTGAAGCCCGCGCTGACGGTGGCCGAAAACCTGGCCTTTTACGCGGCACTTTGGGGTGGCGAAGTGAGCCCGGCCTTGGAAGCGCTGGGCCTTGGCGCGCTGGCATCGCTGCCCGGGCGGGTGCTGTCCACCGGGCAAAGGCGGCGGCTCGCCCTGGCGCGGCTGGCCTTGGCGCCGGCGCGGCTTTGGCTGTTGGATGAACCAAGCCTTGGGCTGGATGCGGCCTCTGTCGCGCGGCTTGGCGATTTGATGGCGCGCCACCGGGCCGCCGGCGGCGCCATTCTGGCCGCGACCCATCTGCCCTTGCCGCTACCCGATGCGCGGGAGCTGAAGCTATGAGCGGGGGCGTGTTTGGCGGGTTCCTCGCGGTGCTGGGCCGCGAATGGAAGCTCGCGCTGCGCCACCCATCCGATACCCTGGCCGCCGTGCTGTTCTTCGTGCTGGTGGCGGCCCTTTTCCCCTTCGGTGTCGGCCCTGCGCCTGAGACGCTTTCCCGCCTTGCCCCCGGCGCCCTGCTGGCCGCGGCACTGCTCGCGGCACTTCTGCCGCTTGATCGGCTGTTCGGGGCGGAGGCTGAGGATGGCTCGCTTGATCAATTGCTGCTTTCCGGCCTGCCGCGCGGGGTGCTGGCGGCGGCCAAGGCGCTGGGCCATTGGCTGACCACGGGCGTGCCGCTGATTGCCGCAACACCCATCGCGGCGGCGATGCTGAACCTGCCGGTGGAAGCCTGGGGGGTCGCGATGATGGCCCTTGCATTGGCCACGGCGCTTTTGTCGCTGCTGGGTACTTTGGGCGCGGCGCTGACGCTTGGTGCTCGGCGCGGTGGCGTGCTGCTGCCCTTGCTGGTGCTGCCGCTTGCGATTCCAGCAGTGATTTTCGGCGCGGCAGCGATTGAAGCCGCCAGCGCCGGGCTTTCCGCTGCGCCCTTCCTGCTGCTGCTGGGCGCGGGAGTATCGCTGGCCGCGCCGCTCGCGCCCCTGGCAGCAGGGGCGGCGCTTGGGGGTGATTAGGCCGGCGGCATGGCCCAGACCGCGGCCTCATTCCCCGGTGCGTAGTAGTTATTGGTAATCGCCGCATTGCGATTGACCAGCGGGCGCATGAAAAGCGGGTGCGTCATGCTGCGGATTTCATGTTCCACTTCAAACAGCACGCGCCCATCATTCGGGTCCACCACCTTGATGAAGCGATATTGATGCGCGCTGTCCTCACGCGAAATCAACCCGCGTTCATTAAGCCGATTATAGATCCCGCCGAAATCCACAAAGGCCAATTGAATGTGATGGCCATCAAAGGCGGGTTGCGGCTTGTCGGTTTCGCGGAAGATCAGGAATTGCTCCCGCGCCACGCGCACATAAAGCAGGCCATCGCGCATTGCCGTGCTGGTGCCGATGATCTGTTCATAAAACCGCGCCATGCCAGGCAGCGTGCCGGGTGCGACATCAAATTCAACATAGGGCATGCCAAGCGTGATGCGGCCAAGCTTATCCGCATCTGGCGCATGGCAGCGCATGCGATTGCCCCAGGGGCAGGTCACATCCACATGATCGGCGGCTTCGGCAAAGCTGTATTGCGTGCCTTCCAGCCAGCGCCGCGCACGATCCAACCGGTGCAATAGCTGTGCGCGATCCGGCAGCACCAGCCCCACCGTGCCGCGCAGTACCTGCGCCGGGCCGGCCGGCAAATGGAATTGGCTGATGCCGACATTGGCCCACATATTGTCAATGCCGGTCATCAGATACGGGTCACGCGTCAGGCCAAGCGCGCTGATGTAGAAGGCGGTCGCCTTCAACTGATCTGGCACTTGCAGATTGACATGCTGCAATTCGACAACATTGCCGAGGGATTCCTCTGTCCTATCCCAGGGGCAGGCGAGTTTCGGGGTGCCGTCCATTGTTTCACTCCGTTTACTTGTTGCTATTTGCTGTCTTTGCCTAAGCGGCGGTGGGCTGAGGATGCCGGACCTGCCCTGGTCGTGCAACATCGCGAAGCATCGGCCCGGCGTGCTGCCGCTGCCCGAACCAAGCAACCTACTTCGCCCGCGCCGCGATGAAGCCGCCGCCCGCGACCATCAATGTTGCCAGCGCAGCGCGCCAGGATGCCTCTCCCTCCCCGGCGGCGATCAGCAAAAGGGTTGAGGCGACCGGCACGGCATAGGCCAGCGTGCCAAGCAGCCGCGGGTCGCCGCGCTTCATCCCGATATCCCAGAGGAAAAAGGCCGCGCCGACCGGCCCAAGGCCAAGCATCACCACCGCCAGCCATTGCCGGGCATCCGGTGCCACGGTGGTCTCAAGGCCCAGATGCAGCACAGCGGCCAGCGCCGCCGTCGCCAGGCAGAAGCCTGCCACCGCCTCGGTCGGGATGCGGGCAAGCCGTGCCGTGCCGGCGGTGACGGAATAGACTGCCCAAACCACGGCGCAACCGGCCGCAGCGATAAAGCCGGGCAGTGCCTCTGGCGGAAAGGAGGCGCCGGGGCCGACAAGAAGGGCGCAGCCAGCGAAGCCGAGCGCCACGCCAGCAAGCCGCACAGGGCCAAGCGGCAGCCCGCGGATTGGCGCCGCCAGCAATACGATCAGCAGCGGCCAGAGATAGTTGATGAGATTCACTTCCAGCGCCGGCGCCAGCGCAAAGGCAAGGAAGTAGAGCGCGTGATAGCCAAATAGCCCGCCCACGCCATGCGCCCAGGCGAGTGGCCCCTGGCGCAGCGCCGCGGCCTGCCCCCGCGCCAGCACAACAGCCAGCCCAACCCCACCACCGATAGCGAAACCCATGGCGGTGAGCTGCAGCGGCGGGATGCCGGCAGCCAGCCGCGACAGCAAAGCGAGAAACGCCCAAAGAATCAGCGCGCCGCAGCCAGCGAGCGTGGCGGGGGACATGGCGCGGCCCTAATCCTAGGCAGCACCTTTAACTTATTCCGCCGCCTTGGGCGCATAGCCCAGGCCGCCTTGGTATTTCTCGGCCGCTTCGGCGGGCAGGAATTCGGCTTCCATTGCGCGGATGCGGTCAAACCCCGCGAAGCCATGCAGATTGCCCATCGGGTGCTGCTTGAAGCGCGCATCATAGGCAGCTTCGGCCATGGGGCCTTCGGCCTTCAGCGTGGTCGCGAAATCATGGATCGCCATGATGGTGGCGCGCATCGCCGCCCCTGGCAGGATGCAAGCGCGAATGCCAATCGCGGCCATTTCTTCTGCCGAGAAGCGGGGCGAAATGCCAGTCATGTTGTAAAAAACGGGGCCTTTCACCGCCTGGCAGATATGCGCGACTTCTGCCTTGTCCTTCGGGCCTTCCACGAAAGCGAGGTCCGCGCCCGCTTCCAAAAACGCATTGGCGCGGGTGATGGCTTCTTCCATGGAACCGCCATGCGCGCCGCGCGCATCGGTGCGCGCGATGATCACAAAATCCGGGTCCAGCGCATCGCGGGTTTTGCAGGCGGCGCGGATTTTCAGCACCGCTTCATCACGCGCAATCACTTCCCGCCCGGCCACATGGCCGCAGCGCTTGGGCGCCACCTGATCTTCCAGATGCAGCCCCGCCACACCGGCGCGGATATATTCTTCCACCGTGCGCACCACATTGATGGCATTGCCAAAACCCGTATCGGCATCGGCAATCAGTGGCGCGCGCACGGCGGATGCAATCAGCTTCGCATTCAGCGCCATCTCCGTCAGCGTAATCAGCCCCGCATCCGGCAGGCCGAGCAGGTTCAGCGAAGTGCCATAGCCCGACATGTACAGTGCCGGAAAACCCGCATGTTCCAGAATGCGGGCCGACATGGCGTTGAAGCAACCCGGCAGGATCAGCGGCGCGGGTTCCTTCAACAAAGTGCGCAAGCGTGTGGTGGCGCGGGCGGGGCTGGCTTGACCAAGGCGCATGAGCGTTTTCCTTATTTCAGCGGGAAGCCGAGGGAGCGCAGCGCGGCCTTCAGCCCATCCCTTCCACGCAGCGCGCCAATGGTGCCGATGCGCGAAATCACGCGCTGCGACCAATTATCGGCGGCCATTTCATAGCGTTTGGAATAATCCGCGAGCTTTTCATCATAGGAAGCGCGCAACGCCTTTTCCTTGGCGGTGGAATAGGTTTCGTGATGCAGCACCGCTTCCTGCGACAAGCGCGGCTTCACGGCACTTTCCTTGCCGGGCGCGGCATAACCCACGCAAAGGCCAAAGACCGGGGCAGCGCCGGGCGGCAGACCAAGCATGGCAGCCACACGCGGCACATCATTGCGCAGCGCGCCGATATAAACCGTGGCGAGGCCCAGGCTTTCTGCCGCCACCACGGCGTTTTGTGCGGCGAGCCCGGCATCAATCGCTGCCACCAGGAAGGTTTCCAGGTAGGGCATGCCGGCCAGCGCAACACCTTCCTGCTCACCCAGGCGTTCATTGCGCGACACATCGGCGACGAAAACCAGGAAGATCGGGCATTGTTCGATATGCTTCTGCCCGCCTGCAATCGCCGCCAGCGCCTTGCGCTTTTCCGGATCATTCACCGAAACCGCGGACCAGGTTTGCAGATTGGATGATGTCGCCGCTGATTGTGCCGCTGCCATCAGCATTTCCAGCGTGCCAGCGGGCGGCGCATCCGCGCGATAGCCGCGCACGGAACGGTGCGAGAGCAGCAGCGAAATCGTCTCATTCCAAGGGCCGGCCTTCGGTTCGGCGCCGGCGCCGTAACGCGCTGTCAGGGCCGCCGGGGCCGGCAATTGCATGCCATCCATGTGGGTATTCCTTTTCGATGATGGGGGAAGCCTAGGCCAGAATGGCGCGGTGGGAAATCACCCTGTCTGGCGGTGCGTCGCCGCCGGGTGGGGTGCGGCCAGCAAAGGCCCAGCGCCAAAGAGTTTTTCGCGGTAGCTCCCCGGCGCATAGCCGCGCTTATAGCGCCCGCGTTCCTGCAAAGCCGGCACCAAAAGCCGCACCACATCTTCCAGGCATTCCGGCGTGATTGTGCGCGAGAGGTTGAAGCCATCCACATCCGCCTGATCCACCCAGGCGATGAGTTCCTCGGCCACTTCTTGGACAGACCCAACGATAGGCGGTTGGCGGCTGCCCAGCACCATGCGGTCCATCAGCGCGCGCTTGGTGGCGCGCGGTGCGGCGGCGCGGAGTGCCTCCACATTGGAACGGATGGCCTGACTTTGCCCGGCCTCCGGCAATTCCTCATCGGGGTCAAACCGCGCCAAATCTATGCCGAGTGAGGCCGAAGCATGCGCCAACGCGCCTTCAATGCTGGCATGCTGGCGATATTCGGCGAGCTTCGCCTCAGCCTCCGCCCGCGTGCGGCCAATGATCAGCGTGGCGCCGACAAAGACGCGGATCGGGCGCGGTGCGGCGCGGGCGCGCAAATCGGCGACCAGCTTCGCGACATGCGGCTTTGGTCCGCCATTCACAAAGACGCATTCGGCATGGCGCGCGGCAAAACCCCGCCCGCGATCCGAAGCGCCAGCCTGATACAAAACCGGCGTGCGCTGCGGGGATGGTTCCACCAGATGCGGCGCATCCAGCCGATATTGCCGGCCTTCATGGCGAATGCGCTTCACGCGCGCGGGATCGGCATAGATGCCAGCGGCACGATCACGCTTCACCGCATCGGCGGCCCAGGATTCCTCCCAGAGCCGATAGACAATTTCCATATATTCATCGGCCAGATCATAGCGATCATCATGCGCCATTTGCCGATCCAACCCCATGGCGCGCGCCGCACTATCCAGATAGCCGGTCACGATATTCCAGCCGATGCGCCCCTGCGTCAGATGATCAAGCGTCGAAAAACGCCGCGCCAGCAGGGCCGGGCTTTCCCAAGCGAGGTTGCATGTCACGCCAAAGCCAAGGTTGCGCGTGGCCGCCGCCATGGCGGGCACAAGCAGCATGGGATCAAGCAGCGGCACCTGCACGGCATTCCTGATGGCCGCATCACCATTCCCGCCATGCACATCATAAATGCCCAAGACATCGGCCAGAAACAGCCCATCAAACAGGCCTTCTTCCAATAGCCGCGCCAGCCCCATCCAATAGTCAAGCGAAAGATAGTCAGCCGAGCGATCCCGCGGATGGGTCCACATGCCCTGCTGGATATGCCCCACACAGGCCATGTCAAAAGCATTGAAGCGAATTTCGCGCGGCATCGTCACAACCCCAGCCCCGGCACCAGCAAGCCCTCCAACATCCGCCTTCTCTCAGGCGGGATCGCCACCGCCTTGCGCGCCTTGAGGTCAAAACTGACGCCCACCGCTTCCGCCGCCGCCACCGGCGCGCCAGTCACGCCATCATGCAGCAAATGCGTCCAGGTGGTGGTCTTCTCACCGAGCGCGCGGAGCCCGCTTCGGATCATCAGCAAATCGCCCATCCGCATCGGTTGCAGATAAACAAGCCGATATTCCAAGGCGGCGCTGCCAAGCCCTTCTTCCCGCGCGCCAAGCTCGGCCCCCGGAAAGCGCAGATTGGGCACGCCATCCCAAATGCGCGAGATCACCACATCCGGGCGCATCAGCCCGGCGCGATCACAATCCTCGGCACGGATGGCGCCGATATAGGCATCCGTCAGGCCCAAGGCGGCAGCGCCGGCGGCATCAGGCAGCGGGCGGATGGGATCAAAAGGCAGGCCCCGCGGCCCGGCGTGATCCGGCAGGGTGGTAGCCAGGCCGGCGATTTTCTCCTCCAGCCCCGCCGGCAGCGGCAGTTCAGCGCCCGAGGCCGGGTCCCGCAATTCAATATCCGAAACCAGCGCGGCCGAGGCCGCCCCCGTGCCGCTATTCCTGATTTCCACATAGGCGCGCAGCCTATCCCCACGCCTTTCGACAATGCCGCCGAAAATCGTAAAGGGCGTCCCCGCCGCCATTTCGCGCAAAAAGCGAATATGCTGATCCACCGGCACAAAAAACCCGCGATCCGGCGTGATGCCGAGCGCCAAAGCAAGCCAGGCCAGCCCATCCCCCGCCCGGGCAAGGTAATGGCGCACATTCATATGCCCCATCACATCGCATTCGCCGCTTTGCACGCTGCCCTTGCCGATCACGATCATGGAATCACCCCTGGGAACCGTCCGCAGAACACCCTGCCCGGCCCCTCAACGCAAGCCGGCGGGGCTTGAGCCCGCCAGAACTTCGGCGCAGCATACCCAAAAGCAAAAGGAAGGAACCGCGCCATGGATGTCGGTATTTTCAACCTCATGGGTTATCGCAATCGCGGCGTGCCCACGGCCGCGATCTATGACCAGACCATCGCCCAGGTGAAGGCCGCCGAAGCCGCCGGCTTCAACATCGCCTGGTTCGCCGAGCATCACTTTTCCAACTACTGCGTCTGCCCATCGCCGCTGATGATGCTGGCGCGGCTGGCGGGCGAGACTTCACGCATCAAACTCGCATCCGGCGTGGTGATCGTGCCGCTCTATCACCCTTCCCGCCTGATTGCCGAAATCGGCATGGTGGATTCGCTGACGCATGGGCGCCTCGTTCTCGGCGTTGGCAGCGGGTACCAGCCTTATGAGTTTGAACGCTTCGATGCATCCCTTCAGGAAGCACCGCATCGGCTGCTGGAAGTGATGGCCATGATGGAAAAGGCCTTTGGCGGCGAGACCTTCTCCCACGAAGGCGAATATTATTCCCTGCCGCAAACCCATATCGCGCCGCGCCCCGCCGGCAAGCTGCCGGAGATTTGGGTGGCCGGCGACAACCCCGATTTGCATCGCTACGCCGCGCAACGTGACTGCGTGGTGATGGTGACACCGCGCCACTTCACCCCTGCCCTTTTGGCCGCCGCGCGCCGGCGCTTTGAAGATATCTGGCGCGCCGCCGGCAAGCCGCCCGAGGCGCTGCGCTTCGGCGCCATGCGCCCCTTCTGCGTGACGGATGACAAGGCCGAAGCCATGGCCTTTTTGGAAAATGCCCGCTGGCAAATCCGCCTGTCACAAAGCCTGCGCCGCAAGGAACAGGAAATGGATGGCGGCCTGCTCGTGGAAAAAACCTGGGAAGGCGAACCAAGCCTGGAAGAAATGGGGTCCTTCATGCTGGTGGGGGACGCCGATACGGTGGCCGCCCGCATGGCCGCCGAAATCCGCGCCGCCAGCCCCTGCCACTATCTGCTGCAAATGCAGATTGGCGACCTGCCGCCCGCCATCGCCATGAACACCATCAAGGCTTGGCAGAGCGCCATCCGCCCCCGCCTGGAACGCGAATTCGGCCCGCTGGACCGGATTGGGGTGCCGGTGCCGGCTGCCGCCTGAACTATCTGCTTGACCCCCGGCCCCGCGATTTGACACTATTTCAGGCGTGGTGACGCTTACGCCAGTCAGTCGCGGGGATGAGGATACGCTCTGGGCCGTTGTGGCAACCGTGGGGCGCAAAAGCCGCGTGGCCGAGGTTTTCCGTTCACGCTCCGCCGCACTCAACGACCGAGACTGGCGCGACCAACAAGTGCGCGCCTACGCCGATTGGCTGATCCGCGCCAAACAACCCGTGCCACATTATTCGGTGACACCGATCAAACGAAGCGACCTGCCGCGGAAATGGACGCCATTGCCGGCACTTGGGTTTTTGCGGGGGCAGATGGTGTGAGTGGGTGGGGGCTTCATGGAGGGGCGCTGCCCCTCCAAACCACCCCGCCAAAGGCCGGGGGGCCTTTGGAAACCGGGTTTTTGGGGTGCGCGCCCGACGACTGCTTCAATGCGTTTTCTCTCAGAGGATTATCTTAGTTGAACAAGCTGTTTGCGATGGAACAAGGCCATGTTATAGATTTCAAGGTTTGAAGAGCAAAGCTGAAGGATGCAAATATTCATCGCCAGCTTCAGAACGCTCCATCTAAAATCCCAGGTACCGCGATAATCGGAAGGGTTGCCGTATGTCAAACCGAGTTGAGAATGACGCAATCGAGGTCGAAGAAGAGGACGACGAAACGCCCTTTGTTGAGTTCGATATTTCTGTCTCTCCCGCTGACCCTACCCTTGAGCTTTTAGCAAGCAAAGTTGCCAACGGGGAAATCATCGTACCCTTTTATCAAAGAAGTTACATTTGGAAGATTGAGCAGGCATCTCGCCTCATCGAGTCTTTCTTGATGGGTTTGCCCGTCCCACAAGTTTTTCTTTATATTAATGAAGCGGATCGATTGGAGATAATCGACGGACAACAGAGAATCATGTCGGTTAAGTATTTCTTTGAAGGCTATTTCGGTGAGCCGGATGAAGGCGGAAGGCGACGAGTTTTTAGCCTCACAGGGTTATCTGAACGTTCGGAGTATAATGGAAAGACTTTTGTCAACCTTCCAGAAAGGGATCAAAGGCGCCTGAAAAACTCGGCGCTACGTGCTATTCATATAAAGCAATTAAAGCCGAGCTCAAGGAACGATAGCGTCTTTCATATATTCGAGCGCCTAAACACAGGCGGCACCCAACTGAGGCCGCAGGAGATACGTAACGCCGTTTTCCGCGGACAAATTGTCGAGAAGCTGAAATTGTTTAATCTCGATCCGCACTGGCGCAAGATTTTAGGGGTACCGCAACCCGATAAAAACCAAAAAGATGTCGAGATTATTCTAAGGCTCTTTTCACTCTTCGAAGTTTGGAAATCTTATGAAAAGCCAATGTTAAAATATCTCAACGAACAAATGAAAGAAAACAAAAATTTTAATTCGGACCGGGCGGATCGTTTCGCAACGCGATTTCCTGAGGTCGCCAAATTGATTGCAATGGAATTGCAAAAACCTTTCCGACCACGAAAAGTCATAAATACTGCGATGCTTGAGGCAGTCGTAGTAGCTCTTCTTGAGGATAAAACTATCGGTGCAAAACAATTGAGGGTCGGTTATGAAGCTCTTGAGAAAGATGAGACATTTGAAGGCCTAATTAGGGGTCCGACTGCTGACACTCTTACGCTTCATAAGAGAATCGAGCGAGCAAAGGAAATTCTTGGAAATGCCCAGGCCTGACCTCGATTCGCATTTCGTAAAAATAGACCAACTGATCCTAGACATTGACACACATGTACCCCCCGGCACTGGTTATGCCGCCGTAAAGCTTCGCGCTGACTTGGCCGGCCTGTTAGTCGTAACCATGGCCGCAACCTACGAGACTTGCGTCAAAGAAGTAATTCACGGATACGCAAATCGGGTACACCGCAAATTCGGAAATTTTACGGCTGAGAATTTCAAAAAAATAAATAGTAAAATTAACATAAATGATCTCTACCATTACTGCAGTCTTTTTGATCCGAATATCAATCAGCGCTTCAATTCTTTACTCGCCAAAAGAAAAGCAGCAATGCTTCTTCGGACCGGCCAGGATATCGAAGATCGCTATAAGCAGATCCTTCGTTGGAGACATGCGTTCGCACACGCCTGGACTAGAAATGCAACGATAGAAGACGTCGTGCGGGCTCATCGAGCCGGGAAACGAGTTCTTTATGTGTTTGATCAAGCTTTTAGCTGATTCGAGTTGTACATCTAACATATTCCCCTGACAGTGACCGCATTTGAAGCAGGCCTCAGGCGGCTTTGAGGTTAGCAGTTTTTGTCCGGCAGGCCACCTCAATGTTCATGGTTTTCGGCATTCCTACGATAAAAGCGCGGCTGGCCTTACGCCCGCCACTGCCATACCCACCTCACCCCCTTCTCACCCCCCAATAACAAACCCCAAACGCCGCCAGCCCGCCCAGCACTGAAGCCGCCACATAAACCACCGCCAACCACGGCGCCCTTTCCCACAGCACGCCGGTTTCCAGTGAAAAGGCGGAAAAAGTCGTAAAACCGCCAAGCAGGCCCGTCACCAGCAATAGCCGCGCCTCACCGGAAATACCCAGCGCGCCAAACACGCCAATCAGGGCGGAGCCCACGATATTCACCGCCAGCGTCCCCCAGGGAAAGCCCGTGCCAAACAGCACCACACCCGCGTGGGAAACCAGGTAGCGCAGCACGGAACCCGCGGCGCCACCCAGCGCCACCAGCAGCAAGGACAAGGGCGAAAATGCTGTGCCCATCAGCCTTGCCTTTTGCGGCGCAGTTCCGCGAAGCGCGCCAGGCGTTCCGCGATGGCGGCCTCAGCCCCGCGATCGGTCGGGCGATAGAATTGGCGCCGCCCCATCTCCTCGGGGAAGTAATCCTGGCCGGAAAAGCCGCCCTCCGCCTCATGGTCATAGGCATAGCCGGCGCCATAGCCAATTTCCTGCATTAGTTTCGTCGGCGCATTCAATATGTGCTTGGGCGGCATCAGGCTGCCGGTTTCCCGCGCGGCGCGCATCGCCTCATTAAACGCCTGATACACCGCGTTGGATTTCGGCGCGGTCGCCAAATGCACCACAAGCTGCGCCAGCGCCAATTCGCCTTCGGGTGATCCCATACGCTCAAATGTTTCCCAGGCGGCGATGGCAAGCGGCAGCGCACGAGGGTCGGCCATGCCGATATCCTCGGCCGCGAAGCGCGTGAGGCGCCGGGCGATGTAACGCGGGTCCTCACCACCCGTCAGCATGCGCGCAAACCAGTAAAGCGCCGCATCGGGGTCTGATCCGCGCATGGATTTATGCAGCGCGGAGATCAAATTGTAATGTTCCTCGCGGTCCTTGTCGTAGAGTGCGGCGCGTTTCGCGAGCAAGGCTGAAAGCCCAGCCGGATCAAGCGGCGGGGTGGCTTCGGGCAGGGCGAATAATTGCTCGGCCATGTTCAGCCCGTAGCGGCCATCGCCGTCGGCCATGGCGCGCAGCGTGGCGCGCGCTTCGGGCGAAACTGGCAGGGCGCGGCCCATCAGCGCTTCGGCGCGGGTCAGCAGCAATTCAAGCGCGGCATCATCCAGGCGCTTAAGCACCAGCACCTGGCAGCGGGACAGAAGGGCTCCGTTCAGCGCGAAGGATGGGTTTTCCGTGGTGGCGCCCACCAGCGTCACGGTGCCGTCTTCCACCACGGGCAGAAAGCCATCCTGTTGCGCGCGGTTGAAGCGGTGGATTTCATCCACGAAAAGCAGCGTGCCCTGGCCGTTGGATTTGCGCGCGCGGGCTTCCTCAAAAGCGCGCTTCAAATCGGCGACGCCGGAAAACACGGCGGAAAGCGCGGTGAAGCGCAGCCCCGCCGCTTCGGCCAGCAAGCGCGCAATGGTGGTTTTGCCGACACCTGGCGGCCCCCATAGGATCAGGGATGCCAAGGAACCTCGCGCCAACATGCGCGAAAGGCTGCCTTCCGCCCCCAGCAGATGATCCTGCCCCACGACCTCGGCCAAGCTGGCGGGGCGGAGCCTATCGGCCAGCGGGCGCGCGCCTTCGCTGGGCGCGGCGGCGGGCTCTGGCGCGCCGAACAGGTCAGGGGTGGCGGGGGCGCGGGCCATGGGGCGGTTCAGCGGATCGCCAGCGCATTGCCGGGGCTGCCAATGCCGCCGCGATGGTTCAGGGGGGCGGCGGTAAAAAACGCGGTGTAGCGGCCGGTCGCGGCGCTGTCCTCGGCGAGGGCTTCGAAATCGAAGAACTCGCCAAGGCACAAGCCAAGCCGGGCGATGGCGAGATGGAGCGCGGGCTTCCAGGGGAAGATCGGCCAGGCTTCGACTGTGGGGTTATCGGCGGCGACAGCGGCAATGCCCTGGTCCCAGAGGAAGCGCCACATGCCTTCCCCGCCATCCAGGCCGGAATAATCGCGCGCGCCGGCTTCGCCCTGGATCAGCAAATGGCGTGCATCGGCGTCCGGCGCGGCGCGGAAGGCCGTCAGCCAGCCGGTCCGCACCAGCAGGATATCGCCGGGGCGGAGCGTGACACCCTGCGCGGTGAGGCAGGCGGCAAGGTCCTCGGCAGTGGCGCGCTGGCCTCCCATGGCGCCCCAATCGCGCCCGGTGCGGGCGAAATGCCGCGCGAGGTCGGCCAGCACGGCGCGCCCGGCGATGCCGTGTGCAAGTGCCTTGTCTATGCCGTTGCGGCTTTGCGGGCCGTGCACAATGGAAGACAGCGGCGCGTGATTGTAGAAACCATGGGTGGCGTCAGCAAAATGCGAAAGCCCATCCCATTGCGTGCTGCCCTGCAGCCAGAAGCCATCCAGTCTGTCATCGCGCGTGATGCGGCCGGGGTGGTCTTCACTCACCATTACCGGGGTGGGGGCGGCGCGGCGGCGATGGGCGCCTTCATGCGCGGCGCCGAAGGGCTCGTCCAAAGGCAGGTTCACGTTGAAGCGCTGCCCTGTGCGGATTTCATCGCGGGCGGCGGCGACGGTGGCGTCTGTGATGCGGTTCAGCGTGCCGATCTGGTCATCTGCGCCCCAAACGCCCCAGGAAAGCGGCAGGCCGGTGGGATCGCCCTCGGGACGCGGGAGGTCATCATAGCGCGGTGGAGTCTTCATGGCGGCAGTCTAGCCCCAAGCGGGGCGGCGCATCACCCCTGGCTTGACGCGCCCTGCCCGCGCCCGCACATGCGGCGCGAAGAAAAGGAATGCCGCCCATGAAATTGTCTCGCCGAGCGCTTTTCGCCGCCGCTGCCCTGCCCATGCCTGCCTTGGCGCAGGCGCGCAGCATCCGGCTTGTGGTGCCCTTTGCTGCCGGTGGGGCGGCGGATTCGGCGGCGCGCACCTTGGCACCCCGCATGGCGGAAAAGCTGGGGGCGACGATTGTGGTGGAAAACCGCACCGGGGCTGGTGGTTCGATTGGCGGCGCTGAAGTCGCGCGTGCGGCCCCTGATGGCAACACGCTGCTCTGGGATGCGTCGTCACACATCGTGAACCACGCGCTGCTGCGCGGTCTTTCCTTCGATTACGCCACGGCCTTCACGCCGATCAGCATGGCAACCAGCTTCCCGCAGGTGATTGCCGTCAAGGCGGATTTCCCGGCGCGCGACCTCGCGGCCTTTATCGCCGCCGCCAAGGCGCGGCCTGGCGCCATCAGCATGGGCACGCAGGGCAATGCCACGGCGGGGCATCTCGGCCTGGTGCAATTCACCCGCGCTGCGGGGATTGAGGTGATCCACGCCCCCTATCGCGGCGGGGCGGATGCGGCGCGTGACCTTGCGGGCGGCAATCTGGATGGCGTCTTCATCACCGCCCTTTCCGCCGGCCCGGTGGTGGATAGTGGCCGCGCGCGCTTCCTGGCCGTCGCCAGCGCCGCAAGGCTGGCCGCGCGGCCCGACGTACCGACCATCGCCGAAAGTGGCTTCCCGGGCTTCGATGTTAGCGAATGGGTCGGGCTTTTCGCCCCCGCCGGCACCCCTGCCCCCATGATCGCCCGCCTGCATGAGGTTTTGGCCGCCAGCCTGGCCGAGCCTGAGGTACGCGCGCGCCTTGCCCAGCTTGGCGCCGTGCCGGTCGGCAGCGCGCCCGAGGCCTTCACGCGCTTCGTCACCGAAGGCCGCGCCGCCATGACCGTGCTGGTCCGCGAAGCCAATATCCGTGTGGAATAGAAGGGCGTCCCTCGCGCTGCTGGCGCTGCTTGGCGCCGCCCCCGCCCGTGCCATGGACCCCGATATCATGAGCGTGATCGGCCAGCCCGTGCTCGCCCTGGCGCAGCGCCCGGAAGTGGGCGCGGTTTTGCGCCCGGCCAGCGGCGGGCATCGCAGCGTGATTGCCGAGGCGTTGCGCGAACCCGGCCCCGGCGTTGCCCTTCTGGATGGTCAATATCTGCACGGCCATGGCTGCAACCGGGAAGGCTGCCGCGTGCGGGGTATTTTCCTCGCCTGGGATTTGAAGGGCGATAGGATGTTCATGCTGGTGACGGAAGAAGGCCGCGTGAGGGCCTCCATCCCGCCTGACCCGCGCGCCTGGCCGCGCGAATTGGCCGCGCCATTGGCAGGCTTTTCGCCGGCGCTTTCGGAAGCCATCGGCAAAAGATGAAATGAAAAAGGGCGGCCCCTGCTTGGGACCGCCCTTTTGTGGGGAGCAAGCCGTTCAGCTTGCCGCTTCTTCTTCAGCCACTTCCGGCTTCGGCCCGCTATCCAGGCCCTTCGCGGCCGGGTTGCGATCCACCAATTCAATCACCGCCATATCGGCCGCATCACCATAGCGCATGCCGGCCTTCAGCACGCGGCAATAGCCGCCGGGCCGCGCCTTGTAGCGCTCAGCGATTTCGCCAAACAGCTTCGCCACCACCGCTTCATCGCGGATCTGCGACAGCGCCTGACGGCGCGCATGCAGGCCACCGCGCTTGCCGAGCGTGATCATCCGCTCAACATACGGGCGCAATTCCTTGGCCTTGGGCAGCGTGGTCGTGATCTGCTCATGCTTGAGCAGAGAGGTCGCCATATTGCGGAACATCGCCGCACGATGGCTTGACGTGACATTGAGCTTCCGCCCAGACAATCCGTGACGCATCTTTCTTACCCTTCAGAACGAGCCGATCAGAACGGCTCATCTGCCCTTTTCGCCAAATCCTCGATATTCTCAGGCGGCCATTCCGGCACCGTCATGCCGAGGCTGAGCCCCATGGTCCCAAGGACTTCCTTGATTTCGTTCAGCGACTTGCGGCCGAAATTCGGCGTGCGCAGCATTTCCTGTTCGGTCTTCTGCACCAGATCGCCGATATAGACGATGTTGTCGTTCTTCAGGCAATTCGCGCTGCGGACGGACAATTCAAGTTCATCCACCTTGCGGAGCAGATTGCGGTTGAACGGCAGATCATCCTGCATTTCCGCACCGAGTTCAGGGCGCGGTTCGTCGAAATTGATCAGGATTTGCAGCTGTTCCTGAATGATGCGCGCGGCAACACCCACGGCATCTTCCGGCGCCAGCGTGCCATCGGTTTCCACCGACAGGATCAGCTTGTCATAATCCGTGCGCTGGCCAACGCGGGTCGGTTCCACGCGATAGGCCACGCGGCGAACCGGAGAATAAATCGCATCCACCGGGATCAGACCGATCGGCGCATCTTCCGGGCGATTTTCAGACGCCGGCACATAGCCCTTGCCGGAATCGATAATCAATTCCATCGAAAGCTTCGCGCCATCATCCAGCGTGCAGATCACCAGATCAGGATTGGCGATTTCGATATCGCCCGTGGTCTGGATCTGCCCTGCGGTGACTTCACCCGGGCCGGTCGCCATCAGGGCCAGGCGCTTTTCACCTTCACCCTGATAGCGAAGCGCAAGCTGCTTCACATTCAGAACGATATCGGTGACGTCTTCGCGCACGCCGGGGATGCTGCTGAATTCATGCAGCACGCCATCAATGCGAATTGCCTTCACCGCGGCGCCGAGCAGCGAGGAAAGCAGCACGCGGCGCAGCGCATTGCCAAGCGTCATCCCAAAGCCGCGTTCCAGCGGCTCCAGCACCAGGGTGGCGCTGCGCAGCGGGTTGATCGTCGGCTCGATATGCTTCTGCGTTTCGATCAGGGAACGCCAGTTGCGGTCAAGCACGTTCATGTCTCTCCTATCGGGCTGCGGCGGTCAGGCGTGGCGCGCGTATCAGACGCGGCGGCGCTTGCGCGGGCGGCAACCGTTGTGGGGAATGGGGGTCACATCGCGAATGGCGGTCACCTGAAAGCCAACAGCCTGCAGGGCACGCAGCGCGGATTCACGACCCGAACCAGGGCCGCTCACCATGATATCCAGCACTTCCATCCCATGCTCACGCGCCTTGCGGCCGGCATCCTCAGCAGCGACCTGCGCCGCATAGGGGGTGGATTTACGGCTGCCCTTGAAACCCTGCGACCCGGCGGAAGACCAGGCAATCGCATTGCCCTGCGCATCCGTGATGGTCACGATGGTGTTGTTGAAGGTGGACAGCACATGCGCCACGCCAGAAGAAATATTCTTCCGTTCCTTGCGCTTCACTGGGCCACGAGCGGCACCGCCGCGGGGTTCACGAGCCATCTTACTTCGTCACCTTCTTCTTGCCGGCGATCGCAACCGCCTTGCCCTTGCGGGTACGCGCATTGGTATGGGTACGCTGGCCGCGCACCGGCAGGCCCTTGCGGTGGCGCAGCCCACGATAGGAACCAAGATCCATCAGGCGCTTGATGTTCATCGCCTGCTCACGCCGCAAATCGCCTTCCACGCGGTATTCGCGGTCGATCAATTCGCGGATGCGCATGATTTCATCATCGGTCAGCTGATTCACGCGGCGTTCGGCCGGGATGCTCAACTGATCGCAGATGACCTTCGCGTTCTGCGGGCCAATGCCATAGATATAGCGAAGCGAGACCAGGACTCGCTTATTGGTCGGAATATTCACGCCGGCGATGCGCGCCACAGTGCCTCTCCTGGGGCCGAGCCCCGCGATACCGCCGCGGTAGCCCATGGGGCCCTGCCGGCGGAGTGTTCCGAATGATTTTGCAACGACAAAGAGCGGCCGGAGTTACCCCCCGCCGCGGGAGCAGCGGGATTAGCCCCAGTACCCTTCCCCGTCAAGCCTTTCCTGACAAAATTTCACCGATCTGGCGTGCGACTTCCGCCATGGAAGCCATGCCGTCAACGGCCTTCAACTTCCCTTGCCCCGCGTAATAGGGAAGCAAGGGGGCAGTCTGGCGATGATAGGCTTCAAGCCGTGCTGCCACGGTTTCCGCCTTGTCATCCGCCCGCCGGGAAAATTCGGTCCCGCCGCAGCTATCGCAAACCCCGGCCTTGGCCGGCTGCTTGAATGTATCGTGATAGCCCGCGCCACATTTCGCGCAGCTATAACGCCCGGAAATGCGCCCCACCAGCGCGGCATCATCCACCTTGAGCTCAATCACGTGATCAAGCTTGAGGCCGCTTTCCGTCAGCATGGCGTCGAGCGAAGCCGCCTGGGGGGCGGTGCGCGGAAAGCCATCCAGGATGAACCCCTTGGCGCAATCCGGCCGCGCCACACGTGCCTTGAGCATGGCGGTGATCACCTCATCCGGCACCAGTTCACCACGTTCCATGATGCCCTTGGCCTTCAGGCCGATCTCGCTGCCCGATTTCACCTCAGCGCGCAGCATGTCGCCGGTGGAAATCTGGGCGATGCCGAATTTCTCTTCCAGCATCTTGGCCTGGGTGCCCTTGCCCGCGCCAGGCGGGCCGAGAAGGATAAGGTTCATCCGTTTCCTCCGTTCAACGCCCGCGCGGCTGCCCACGGCCGCCAAGACGCGCTTTCTTGATCAAGCCTTCATACTGATGGGCAAAAAGATGCGATTGCACCTGCGCCACCGTATCCATGGTCACCGAGACAATGATCAGCAGGGACGTGCCGCCGAAGTAGAATGGCACGCCATATTGGCTGATCAGGATTTCAGGAATGATGCAAACCAGGCAGAGATAAGCCGCACCCAGAACCGTAAGCCGCGTCAGCACCCGATCAAGATATTCGGAGGTATTCTGCCCCGGGCGGATCCCCGGAATGAAGCCGCCATATTTCTTGAGGTTATCGGCCGTTTCGGTCGGGTTGAAGACAATCGCCGTATAGAAGAAGGCGAAGAAAATGATCATAGCCATATACAGGATCATATAGGCGGGCCGGCCATGCGCCAGCATGGCGGAGATGGTCTGCAACCAGCCATCCGCCATATCCTGCGAAAAGCCCGCAATCGTTGCCGGCAACAACAGCAGCGATGACGCAAAGATCGGCGGAATGACGCCCGCGGTATTCAGCTTGAGCGGGAGATGCGTTGCCTCACCACCGAACATGCGGTTGCCCACCTGGCGCTTTGGGTATTGCACCGGAATGCGGCGCTGCGCACGCTCAATGAACACCACGAAAACAATTACCAGAAGCGCGATGATCAGGAAGGCGATGATAAAGATCGTGGAAAGCGCACCTGTGCGGCCCAATTCCAAGGTGCTGATCAGCGCCGATGGCAGATTCGCCACAATGCCCGCGAAAATGATCAGGCTGATGCCATTGCCCACACCGCGCGCCGTAATCTGTTCCCCAAGCCACATCAGGAACATGGTGCCGCCCACCAGCGTGATCACGCAGGAAAGCCGGAAGAACAGCCCTGGATCATAAACCGCAGCACCAAACTGACCGCGCATGGATTCTAGACCAATCGCGATGCCATAGGCCTGGAAGATCGCAATCGCGACCGTGAGGTAGCGCGTATATTGATTGAGCTTCTTCCGCCCCGATTCGCCTTCCTTCTTCAGGGCTTCCCAGGCGGGAATCGCGGCAGTCATCAACTGCACAATGATGCTCGCGCTGATGTAAGGCATGATGTTCAGCGCAAAGACCGTCATGCGCCCAAGCGCGCCGCCCGAGAACATGTCGAACATGCCAAGAATGCCGCCGCCATGCTGGGCGAGAATCTCACCCATCACCGCCGCATCCACACCCGGCACAGGGATATAGGTACCGATGCGGTAGACAATCAGCGCGCCAAGCGTGAACCAGATACGCTTCTTGAGCTCGGTCGCCTTGGAGAGCACGCCGAGGTTCAGATTGGACATCGCCTGTTCCATGGCGGACGCCATGCGCATTCTCCCAATGCCTGCAGGGCGCCCTTGGGTCGTGCCCCTGTCTTCAAGCCCTATGTGGCGCCGCGCCCCAACAAGACAAGCGCGCTGCGCCAGAATGAAAGCGGCGCCCGAGTAACCCCGCGCGCCGCCAAGAATCTTACCGCATCGCGATCAGGCGGCGCGGTGCCGACAAGTCTCAGCCAGCCTCAGCGGGCGCGGCCGGCGCGGTGACGGTTACGCTGCCGCCCGCGGCTTCCACCGCCGCAATGGCCGCGGCCGAAGCGCCGGAGACGGAAATCCGCACTGCGCGCTTGATCTCACCCTTGCCGAGCAAACGCACGCCGATGAATTTGGAGCTGGAACGAACAACGCCGGCTGCGCGCAGCGCCGCTTCATCCAGATCCTGACCCGCCGGCAGGCGGCCCGCTTCAATCGCCGCATCCAATGTGCCGATATTCAGCGTGGCATAGAGCTTACGGAAGGTGTTCACGAAGCCGCGCTTGGGCAGGCGCCGATAAATCGGCAACTGACCGCCTTCAAACCCGTTCAGCGAAACGCCAGTGCGCGCCTTCTGCCCCTTCACGCCACGCCCGCCGGTCTTGCCCTTGCCAGAGCCAATCCCACGGCCGATGCGCTTGAACTTTGGACGCGCGCCCGCATTGTCGCGGATTTCATTCAACTTCATGACTTAATCCTCCACCTTCACCAGGTGGGCGACCTTGCGAATCATGCCGCGCACCGCAGGCGTGTCTTCAAGTTCACGCGTACGATGGCGCTTGTTCAGACCAAGGCCGATCAAGGTTTCCTTCTGGCCGGGCTTGCGCCCGATGGGTGACCCAAGCTGGGTCACCTTCACTGTCTTTTTCTCAGCCATTCGCGGCCTCCTGCGCCTCAGCGGCGACTTCCTTCCGCGGACCGAGGATATCAGCCACCTTCTTGCCACGGCGTGACGCAACAGCACGCGGGCTGGTGCAACGCTGCAACGCGGCAAAAGTGGCCTTCACCATGTTGTGCGGATTGGCGGAACCCGTGCACTTGGCGACAACATCGCCCATGCCGAGCGTTTCAAACACGGCGCGCATCGGGCCACCGGCAATGATGCCCGTACCCGCCGGCGCCGCACGCAAAATCACGCGGCCCGCGCCGAATTCGCCCACCACATCATGATGCAGCGTGCGGCCTTCACGCATTGGCACGCGGATCATGCCGCGCTTGGCGCGTTCTGTCGCCTTGCGGATGGCTTCCGGCACTTCGCGCGCCTTGCCAGCGCCCCAGCCAACACGGCCCTTTTCATCGCCAACAACAACCAGAGCCGCGAAGCTGAAGCGACGACCGCCCTTCACCACCTTCGCCACGCGATTGATGGTAACGAGCTTGTCCTTCAGCTCATCGCCTTCCTGACGTTCCGTGCGCTGTTCCCGCTCACGATCGCGGCCACCGCGACGACGACGTTCCCCGCCCTCGCCGCCTTCGCCACCGCCCCTTGGTTCACGTGCCATCTTGTTCAATCCTTCAGAACGACAGCCCGCCCTCGCGGGCGCCGTCCGCGAGCGCCTTGACGCGCCCGTGATAAAGATAAGGTCCGCGATCAAAGACCACCGCCGTCACACCCGCCGCCATGGCGCGTTCGGCAATCAACTTGCCAACCGCCGACGCGGCCGAGGTATCGGCACCGGTCTTCAAGGCTTCACGCATGGTCTTTTCCAGCGAAGACGCGGCTGCGACCGTGCGGCCCGCGGCATCATCAATGACCTGCGCATAGATATGCTTGCCGGAACGGAAGACAGAAAGGCGCGGACGCCCACCGGACTTCATCCGGATCTGGTAACGGAGACGACGCTTGCGCCGTTCCTGAAGATCGAGCTTGCTGGCCATTACTTCTTCTTCCCCTCCTTCCGGAGGATCTGCTCATTCTCGTACTTGACGCCCTTGCCCTTATAGGGCTCCGGCCCGCGATAGGCGCGGATTTCAGCGGCGACCTGACCGACCTGGCGCTTGTCAGACCCTTCAACCTTGATCGCGGTTGGGCGTTCACAGGTGATCTTGATGCCAGCCGGGATCGGGTAGCGGATTTCGTGGCTATAGCCGAGGCTCAGCACAAGGTCCTTGCCCTGCACCGCAGCGCGATAACCCGTGCCGTTGATTTCCATGGACTTCACGAAGCCCGTGGAAACGCCCGTTACCATGCTGTTGATCAGGCTGCGCGTGGTGCCCCACATGGTGCGCGCCCGGCGATCATCACGGCGCGGCTTCACCGCCACCTGCTGAGCGCTGATTTCCACATCTACATCATCCGTCAGGTCAAGCTTCAATTCGCCAAGCTTGCCCTTCGCCACCAGCGTGCGGCCGGAAAGCGCAAGCTGCACCCCCGATGGCACCTGAACCGGATATTTTCCGACGCGAGACATTGCCAAACCCTCCGTCAGAATACGCGGCAGAGAACCTCGCCGCCGACATTGGCAGCGCGGGCCTCATTTTCGCTCATCACGCCACGCGGCGTGGAAAGGATGGACATGCCAAGCCCGTTATAGAACTTGGGCAGTTCAGCGATCTTCGAATAGACGCGACGGCCAGGCTTCGACACGCGCGTGATTTCGCGGATGGCGGGCTCACCTTCGGAATACTTCAATTCGATATCGATGAACTTCACCCCAGGGCGGAGTTCTTCGGTGCGCCAGGCGCGGATGAAACCTTCGCGCTTCAGCACATCAAGCACGTTTTCACGCAGCTTGGACGCCGGCGCCTTGCAGCGTGACTGGCGCGCAGACTGCGCATTGCGGATGCGGGTGAGCAGATCGCCCAGCGGATCGGACATGGACATGCCGGGCTTCCTTACCAGCTGGCCTTCACGACGCCCGGAATCTGGCCCTGATTGGCCAAATCACGGAACGCGTTACGGCAGAGCTTGAATTTGCGGTAATTGCCGCGCGGCCGCCCAGTAAGCTCGCAACGCAGACGCACGCGATTCTTGGCGCCATTGCGGGGCAATTGCGCCAGTTTCAGCGTCGCTTCGAAGCGATCTTCCATCGGCAGCTCGCGATTCATCACCGCAGCCTTCAACGCAGCGCGCTTGGCGGAGTGCAGCTTTGAAAGCCGCTCCCGGCGCTTGTTCTTTTCAACAGACGATGTCTTAGCCATACGTCATAACCCTCCGGAACCTGCCGGGATTACCCGGCGGTTTTCCAAAAAACTCAGTTCTGGAAAGGAAGCTGGAACGCCTTGAGCAGCGCCTTCGCTTCCTTGTCGGTCTTCGCCGTGGTGACGAAAACAATGTCCATGCCGCGCACCGTATCCACCTTGTCATAGATGATTTCGGGGAACACGATCTGCTCCTTCAGGCCAAGGGCGTAATTGCCCCGACCATCAAAGCCGCGATTGCCGGGAATGCCGCGAAAATCGCGCACGCGCGGCAGCGCAATGGTCACAAGCCGGTCAAGGAATTCATACATGCGCTCCTTGCGCAGCGTGACCTTGCAGCCAATCGCCTGACCTTCGCGGATCTTGAAGCCCGCGATCGCCTTCTTTGCCTTGGTCTTCACCGGCTTCTGACCCGAAATCAGGGTCAGATCGGCCACCGCGGCATCAAGCTTCTTCTGGTCGCCGGCGGCTTCGCCGACGCCCATATTGATCACGATCTTTTCAAGCTTCGGCACTTCCATCGGATTCGTGTAACCGAATTCCTCAGAAAGCTGCTTGCGCACCACGGTATCGTAGTGCTGGCGCAGCCGGGGCTGTTCCTTCACGTCGCTCATGCGTCAAGCACCTCGCCGGAGGCGCGCGCCACCCGGACCTTCTTGCCATCTTCCAGCATCTTGAAACCAACCCGCGTCGGCTTGCCGGATTTCGGATCCAGCAGCGCCAGATTGGAAAGATGAATCGGCGATTCCTTTTCATTGATCCCGCCGGGATTGCCGATACCGGTCGGCTTCTGGTGACGCTTCACCAGATTGATGCCCTGCACCAGCGCACGATCTTCGGTCGGCATCACGCGAATCACCTCGCCCTGGCGGCCCTTGTCACGGCCGGTCAGGACCTGAACGCGGTCGCCCTTCCTGATCTTCTGAGCCATGGCTTACAACACCTCCGGCGCCAGAGAGATGATCTTCATGAACTTCTTCGCGCGAAGTTCACGCACCACCGGGCCAAAGATACGCGTGCCGATAGGTTCATTCTGCTTGTTGATCAGCACGGCCGCATTGCGGTCGAAGCGGATCACAGAACCATCATTACGGCGCACAGGGAAGGAAGTCCGCACGATCACCGCGCGTTCCACCGTACCTTTCTTCACCTTACCGCGCGGAATGGCTTCCTTGATGGAAACGACGATCACGTCGCCCACACCCGCGGTCTTGCGCTTGGAACCGCCCAGCACCTTGATGCACTGAACGCGCCGCGCGCCGGAATTGTCAGCGACTTCCAGATTGCTTTCCACTTGAATCATGGATCAGCCCCCCGCCGCCGGCGCCACGGTTTCACCGTTGCGCGCCACTACCGTCCAAACCTTGCGCTTGGAAATCGGCGGGCATTCTTCGATCTGCACCACATCGCCTTCCTTGCACAGGTTGGCACCGTCATGCGCCGCATACTTCTTAGATTTGCGGATGAATTTCTTATAGAGCGGATGCATCACGCGACGTTCGACCAAGACCGTAACGGTCTTGTCCATCTTGTCGCTGACGACCCGCCCGGTGAGGACGCGCTTCGGCATCGCCGTCGGTCTCCTCTCAGGCTTTGGTTGCGGCGGCGCGGCTGCGCTCACCGATGATGGTCTTCACCCGCGCAATGTCCCGACGGACCTGGCGAATGCGGCTAAGAGCTTCAAGCTGCCCGGTTGCGCGTTGGAAACGCAGATTGAACTGCTCCTTGCGCAAATCAAGCAACATCGTGTTCAGCTCATCAGCCGATTTGGCGCGAACATCGCCGATCTTGGTCATGGCCATGATCAAGCCTCCAGACCCAGACGGGTCACGAACTTCGTCTTGATCGGCAGCTTGGCGGCACCGAGGCTGAGCGCTTCACGCGCCACTTCGTTGCTCACGCCGTCGATCTCGAACATGATGCGGCCGGGCTTCACCCGGGCCACCCAATATTCCGGTGAGCCTTTGCCGGAGCCCATGCGGACTTCGGCAGGCTTGGTGGAAACCGGCACATCCGGAAAAATACGAATCCACACACGGCCCTGACGCTTCATGGCGCGGGTGATCGCACGACGCGCGGCTTCAATCTGCCGCGCGGTCACACGTTCAGGCTCCAACGCCTTGAGGCCGAAGCCACCGAAGGACAAGGAAAACCCACCCTTGGCCAGGCCATGGATGCGCCCCTTATGGGCCTTGCGGAATTTAGTGCGCTTAGGTTGCAGCATTGTCCTATACCTTTAGCGCTGCGGCGCCTGTTCGGCGGCGCGCTTGTCTTGCGCCATCGGATCATGCGCCATGATCTCACCCTTGAAGACCCAAACCTTCACACCGCAAGTGCCATAGGTGGTCTTCGCCGTCGCCGTGCCGTAATCAATATCGGCACGCAGCGTATGCAGCGGCACGCGACCTTCGCGATACCATTCCATGCGCGCGATTTCCGCACCGCCCAGACGGCCCGAGCAATTGATCCGGATGCCGAGCGCACCAAGACGCATCGCAGATTGCACCGCACGCTTCATGGCACGACGGAAAGCCACACGGCGTTCCAGCTGCTGCGCAATGCTTTCGGCAACCAGCACGGCATCGATTTCTGGCTTGCGGATTTCGACGATGTTGAGCGCCACTTCGGCACCCGCCATCTTCTGCAAATCCTTGCGCAGCACTTCGATATCCGCGCCCTTCTTGCCGATCACAACACCGGGGCGGGCAGCATGAATGGTCACGCGCGGCTTCTTCGCCGGGCGTTCAATCACCACGCGGCTCACGCCAGCGCCTTTCAGGCGATCACGCAGCTTTTCACGCAGCTTGAAATCTTCATGCAGCATCTTGGAATAATCCGCGGCAGCGAACCAGCGGCTATCCCAGGTGCGATTGATGCCAAGCCGAAGCCCGACGGGATTGACTTTCTGGCCCATATTACGCGGCCTCCTGAGCTTCAGCGGCTTCCGCCACAACCTGTTCGGCCACGACGATCTTCAAATGGCTGAACCATTTTTCGATGGTTGCGGACCGGCCACGGCCACGTGCATGGAAGCGCTTCATCACCGACGCGCGACCAACTTCGGCGCGGGAGACAACAAGGCGATCCACATCCAGGCTGTGGTTGTTTTCAGCGTTCGCAATGGCGCTTTCCAGCGTCTTCTTCACCGTGCCGGCGATGCGGCGCTTGCTGAAGGTAAGCTGCGCCACGGCATCCTGCGCCTTCTTGCCGCGGATCATTGCGGCAACCAGGTTCAGCTTGCGCGGGCTCACGCGGATATTGAAGGTCACAGCCTGGGCTTCACTATCGGCCAGGCCGCGCGGGTGTTTCGGCTTGCTCATTGCTATCAGCCCCGCTTCGTCTTCTTATCCGCCGCATGGCCCGTGAAGGTCCGCGTCGGAGAGAATTCACCGAATTTATGGCCGACCATGTTCTCGGTCACCTGCACCGGCAAGAACTTCTTGCCGTTATAGACACCGAAAGTCAGGCCAACGAATTGCGGCAGGATCGTGCTGCGCCGCGACCAGATCTTGATGATCTCATTGCGGGTCGAAGCACGAGCGGCTTCCGCCTTGTTCAGCAGGTAACCGTCAACAAACGGACCTTTCCATACGCTGCGCGGCATCGCGATCAGCCCTTCGTCGCGTTGCGGCGACGGACAATAAATCCATCGGACCGCTTGTTATGGCGCGTCTTCGCACCCTTGGTCGGCTTGCCCCATGGCGTCACCGGATGGCGACCACCAGAGGTACGGCCTTCACCACCACCATGCGGGTGGTCAATCGGGTTCATGGCAACGCCGCGGTTATGCGGCTTGCGGCCCAGCCAACGATTACGGCCAGCCTTGCCCAGCTGCTGGTTGCTATTGTCGGGGTTGGACACCGCACCGATGGATGCCATGCATTCCGCACGGATCAGGCGCAGTTCACCAGACATCAGCTTCACCTGCGCATAGCCGGCATCCTTGCCGACCAACTGCGCAAAAGTGCCGGCAGAGCGCGCGATCTTGCCGCCAGCACCCGGCTTCATTTCGATATTGTGGATGATGGTACCCACCGGAATGGCCGCCATCGGCATCGCATTGCCCGGCTTGATATCCGCGCGTTCCGCCGCCACCACCGTATCACCCGCCTTCAGGCGCTGCGGCGCGATGATGTAGGAAAGCTCCCCATCCTCATACTTCACCAGCGCGATAAAGGCCGTGCGGTTCGGGTCATATTCCAAACGCTCAACCGTCGCTGGCACGCCAAACTTGTCGCGGCGCTTGAAGTCCACGATGCGATAGGACTGCTTATGTCCGCCGCCGCGGAAGCGCGAGGTGATGCGCCCGTGATTATTGCGGCCACCCGAATGCGTCTTGCCCTGGGTGAGCCCCTTCACGGGCTTGCCCTTCCACAATTCGGAACGGTCAATCAGAATCGTGCCACGCAGCGAAGGCGTGATCGGATTGAAATTCTTGAGCGCCATGGCTTAAGCGAGCCCCGTCGTGAGGTCGATGCTCTGGCCTTCAGCAAGCCGCACCATCGCCTTCTTCCAGTCAGACCGCATGCCAGGACGGCCGCGGAAACGCTTCGTCTTGCCCTTCACCACAATGGTGTTCACGGCAAGCACCTTCACCCCGAACAGGCCTTCAACCGCCGCCTTGATTTCAGGCTTGGTCGCATCGCCCGCCACCTTGAAGGTGACCTGGCCACGTTCGCTATTCACGGTCGCCTTTTCGGTCACCAGCGGGGACAGGATGGTCTGATACATCCTTTCCTTGCTGATCACCGGCTTCTTCGGCTTCGCGGCGTTCTCGCTCATGCCAGCCGCTCCTTCAGGGCTTCCACGCCGGCGCGCGTCACCGCGAGCACTTCGTGGTTCAGAATGTCATAGACATTGGCGCCAATGGTCGGCAGCACCTGCACTTTGGGCAGGTTGCGAATGCAACGGGCGAAATTCTCATCCGCCGCGGCATCCACCACCAACACACTCTTCCAGCCGAGCGCCTTCACCTTGGCGGCGACAGCGCTGGTCTTGGCATCGGCGCCGAGTGCAGCGTTTTCCAACACCACCAGCTTGCCTTCGGCGGCCTTTTGGCTGAGCGCACTGATCAGACCAAGGCGACGCACCTTCTTGTTCAGGCTATAGCCATGGTCACGCACCACCGGCCCATGCACCACGCCACCCTTGCGGAATTGCGGCGAACGCAAGGAACCCTGGCGCGCATTGCCAGTGCCCTTCTGACGATAGGGCTTCTTGGTCGTGCCCGAAACCTCGGCCATGCCTTTGGCCTTATGCGTGCCGGCGCGGCGCTTGGCCAATTGCCAATGCACCACACGCGCCATGATATCAGCGCGCGGCGTCGCGCCAAACAGCGCTTCCGGCAATTCGATCTCACCAGCTTGGGTGTTCTCGAGGGTGATGACAGGAGTTTGCATCTTCGCCTCGTTCACGCGATGGCCGCTGGGAAGGGCGCATCAGCATGGCGCGCGCGCTTCACCGCATCGCGCACCAACACATAGCCACCCTTGGAACCCGGCACGGCGCCCTTGATCAACAACAGGCCCTTTTCGGCATCCACGCCCGCCACTTCCAAATTCTGAGTGGTCACGCGTTCAACACCGAGATGGCCCGCCATCTTCTTGTTCTTGAAGGTCTTGCCCGGATCCTGACGGTTACCGGTAGAACCATGCGAGCGGTGGCTGACGGACACCCCGTGCGAGGCTTCAAGCCCCGAGAAGTTCCAGCGCTTCATCGCACCCGCGAAGCCCTTACCGACCGTGACACCGGTCACATCCACCTTCTGTCCGGCAACGAAATGCGCAGACGAAAGCACGGCGCCAGGTTCCAACATGGCGTCAGACGCCACACGGAATTCGACAACCTTGCGCGGCGCTTCCACACCAGCCTTCGCGAAATGGCCCTTATTCGCCTTGGAGACGTTCTTGGGCTTCGCAATGCCAATGCCAAGCTGAACGGCTTCATAGCCATCCTTATCGGCGCTGCGCTTTGCCACCACGCGCACATTGTCAACATGCAGCAGCGTGACGGGGACGGTCGAGCCATCCTCATTGAACAGCCGGGACATGCCCAGCTTTTTGGCGATCAGGCCAGTGCGGCCATTTTTCGCGGCCATGATGGTAAACTCCCCCGGCCCTTCAGATCTTGATTTCGACATCCACGCCAGCGGCGAGATCGAGCTTCATCAGCGCGTCCACCGTTTGCGGCGTGGGGTCAACGATATCAAGAAGACGGCGATGCGTACGGATTTCGAACTGCTCGCGGCTTTTCTTGTCGACATGCGGCGAGCGGTTGACGGTGAAACGCTCAATATGCGTCGGCAGCGGAATCGGGCCCCGCACGCGCGCACCTGTCCGCTTCGCGGTATTCACGATTTCCCGCGTGCTGCCATCCAGCACGCGGTGATCGAACGCCTTGAGGCGGATGCGGATATTTTGGCTGTCCATGATCTGGAACCCGATACCCTGTTCTTACGCCGTGATCTTCGCGACAACGCCGGCGCCGACGGTGCGGCCACCTTCACGAATGGCAAAGCGCAAGCCTTCATCCATCGCGATCGGCGCAATCAGCTCCACATCCAGCGACACATTGTCACCCGGCATCACCATCTCAACGCCTTCCGGCAGAGACACAACACCGGTCACATCCGTCGTGCGGAAATAGAATTGCGGACGATAATTCGTGAAGAACGGCGTATGACGCCCGCCTTCTTCCTTCGTCAGCACATAGGCTTCCGCCTTGAATTTCGTGTGCGGCGTGATCGAACCCGGCGCCGCCAAC
>JADCER010000009.1 GCA_020249925.1 Roseomonas sp.
CGGGCAGTGACACGCTGCGGGGTGGTGGTGGCGATGACAGCCTGATGGGTGGTGCTGACGGCGACCGTCTGGATGGCGGCCTTGGCGCTGACACGATGCAGGGTGGTCTTGGCGATGACAGCCTGCTGGGTGGTGAAGGTCTGGATTGGGCCAGCTATGGCGAGCTGACGGCGGCAAGCCAGGGTGTGACGGTGAACCTTGCCACGGGTCGTGCGATGGGTGCGGCTGGGTCTGACACGCTGAGCGGCATTGAGAATGTGCTGTCTGGTGCGGGCAATGACGGCCTAGTGGGTAACAATTCTAATAATGTGCTCGCTGGCGGCAATGGCGATGACACGCTGCAGGGTGTTTTTGGCGATGACAGCCTGCTGGGTGGCAATGGGTCGGATTGGGCCAGCTATGCGGAACTGACGGCGACGCGGAGTGTGTATGTGGATCTTGGCCAGGGTGTCGCGATCAGTGAGTTTGGTTCTGACACGCTGAGCGGCATTGAGAATGTCCTCGGTGGTGCGGGCAATGACGAGCTAATCGGTAACAGTTCCGCCAATGTGCTGGCTGGCGGCGGCGGTGATGACTACCTGCAGGGTGGTCTTGGCGATGACAGCCTGGTTGGCGGCGATGGCCTGGATTGGGCCATCTATCGCGAGCTGGTGGCGGGCCAGAGCGTGACGGTGAATCTTACCACGGGCCGTGCGACAGGGGCGGCTGGGTCTGATACGCTTGCGGGTATTGAGAATGTGGAGGGCGGCTTTGGCAATGACAGCCTACTGGGTAATGGTCTTGCCAATATGCTTGATGGCTTCGATGGCAATGACAGCCTCTCAGGTGGCAGTGGCAATGACACGCTGACTGGCTTCCTTGGCAATGACCTCCTGATTGGTGGGGCTGGGAGTGACCAGTTCATCTTCGATGCCGAGCTGGGTGCCACCAATGTGGATACCATCCAAGGCTACAGCGTCGCGGATGATACAATCCTGTTGGATAACTCGATCTTCGATAATGTCGGGGAGGTTGGCACACTGGCGGCAAGCGCCTTCGCCATTGGTACTGCGGCAACCACCACGGAGCATCGGATCATCTATAACGCCACGACCGGCGCGCTCTTCTACGATGCAGATGGATCCGGCGAAGAGGCAGCCGCAGTGCAGTTCGCAACCCTGACCGGCGTCAGCGGTACGATTGTCAGCACGGAGTTCCTGATCATCCAAACGGAGGTTCTGAACTTCTGAGTTCACACTCTCTGGGATCATGGTGCTTGGCTTGCCGCAAGGCGGTCCCTTGATTCGGCGCAAAGCTCGATCGGGCGGTGTTTGGTAATGGATTGCCGTGAAGTTTACGGAGACCCCCCATGCCAAACCCGTCGGGTGAAGCCCCCACGTCGCGCCATTGGTTCATTCTGGCCAATGGCAGCCGCGCCCAGGCCTATGTGAAACGCACGCAGGATTCAGGCTATGACCAGCTCCGCGCCTGGGATGCGCCGGAAGCGCGTATGCGTGACGCTGAACTGGGTGAGGACAAGCCAGGCCGTGCCTTTGCCGGCGCCGGGGCCATGCACCGGAGCGCCATGGAACGCGATGGCAAGGATGACAGCCCAAAGGAACACGCCAAGCGGGATTTCCTGGAAGCGCTTGCCCATGATCTGGCAGCCGCATTCGCCGCCAAGGAAATGGATAGCCTTGCCATCATCGCCCCGGCGCCGGTGGCCCAGGCAATCATGGCGCATCTGCCAGGCCCCGCGCGCCAGGCCGTGCTGCGGGAAGACCATCACGACCTGACCAGCCTGCCCCATGCCGATGTTTTTGCCCGGCTGGATGCCTTGCGACACCATCTGTAACAATTCTCGGCTTGACCCCAGGGCGGGCCGCGCCCCATGTCTTACCCCATGAGCGACAAGCGCCCGCCCATCATTATTGACATGACGCCCGAGGGCGAATTCCGCGACCCGCCGCCGCCCCCGGCGCCGCGCGGGTTTGAGGGGGTTTTGGCGCGGCTTGGCGGTGCTGCGATGCTGGTGGCGCTTGCCGCCGGCGGGCTCTTGCTGGCGGCGGTGGCGCTACTCGCGATTGGGATATTGCTGCCCATCGTGCTGGCGGCCGGCGCCATTGGCGCCATCACGCTTTGGTGGCGCATGCGCAAGGCGCGCGCGCGCGGTGAAAGCACCATCATCATCACGCATATTGATCGGCGCCAAGGCTGAAGGCCTATTCCGCCGCCAAGGCAGGCACCACCTCGCCCTTCATGCCGAAGGCCTCCGCGAGCAGCGTATAGGAACGCCGCCGCGCTGCCGCATCATGACAATGGGTGATCACGGCGAATTCGGAAACACCGCCATGCGCGGCAGAAAGCGCTTCAAGCTTGGCGCGCACCTGTTCGGGCGTGCCGACCATGGCCTGGGCGCGGATTTGCTCAAGCCGCGCCAATTCCAGATCGGAATAGGGATAGGCTTCGGCTTCCTCGACACTCGGCAGCGGCAGGAATAGGCCGCGGTCACGCTTGAGCCGCCATAATTCGCGGGAACGGAACAGGCGCCGCGCCTCGGCCTCCGTATCGGCGACCAGGCAAAACACGCCAAGCGCGGGATAGGGCGCGGCAAGGCGCGCGGGCAGATCGGGCTTGGGTTGGAAGCTTTGGCGGTAGATCTCAATCACCTGTTCGCTGCCGCCGCCATCGGAGAAGAAATGCGCGAAGCAATAGGGCAGGCCGAAATAGCCCGCGACCTGCGCGCCGTAATCCGAACTGCCCAGCACCCACATTTGCGGGCGCGTCGCGGTGACAGGCTGGGCAATGATGCTGGCGAAGGGGTGGCCTTCCGGCAGGCCATCACCATGCCAGCCAAGGATTTCCATGATCTGATTGGGGAAGCGTTCCGCCGCCCGCGCCGCATCGGGGTTGAGCGCGAAAGCCGTGCGGCCATCAGACCCCGGTGCGCGACCAACGCCCAAATCCACCCGGCCAGGCGCAATCGCTTCCAGCATGCGGAATTGCTCGGCCACTTTCAGCGCGCTGTAATGCGGCAGCATGATGCCGGCGGAACCAATGCGAATCCGGCTGGTGGTGGCGCCAATGGCAGCGAGCAGGATTTCCGGCGCGCTGCCGGCATGCGATGCGCTATTGTGATGTTCGGCGCACCAGTAGCGGTGGAAGCCCAAAGCCTCCACATGACGGGCCAGGGCCAGGGTTTCCTGCACGGCGGCTGCCGGGCTGCGGCCCGAGGCGACCGAGGATTGATCAAGAACGGAAAGGATGAAGCCGGACATGGGGGTAAGGTTAGCGCAAACCGCGCCAAGGACAAAAGCCGATGTATGAAAGCTTCATGCGCCGCGCCATCGCCCTGTCCTGCCAGGGGGTTGAGACCGGCGGCGGACCCTTTGGTGCCGTGGTGGTTAAAGACGGTGAGATTATTGGGGAGGGCATGAACCGGGTGGTCCCCCATGCAGACCCGACCGCGCATGCGGAGGTTGTCGCCATTCGCGCCGCCTGCGCCAAGCTTGGCACGCATGACCTTTCCGGCGCCGTCATTGTCTCCTCCTGTGAGCCTTGCCCGATGTGCCTTGGCGCCATTTGGTGGTCGCGCATTGGCTTGGTGGTCTATGGCAATGACCGCGCAGATGCGGCGGCGATCGGCTTTGATGATGCGGCGATTTACGCCGAAGTCGCTGCCCCGCCGGAGGCGCGCCGCTTGCCGCTGCGGCGTGTTTTGGCGGAAGAAGCGCTGAGCGCCTTTCGGCTATGGCAGGCCAAGCCGGATAAGGTGCCGTATTAATGCGCGACGCGCCCAAACAACGCCGTCAGCACCGCAAACAGCACGCCCCCCGCCAGAAAGCCGACCAGCGTCCCATTGATGCGCACATATTGCAGGTCGCGCCCGACACGCAGCTCGATCTTTTCGGTCACCGTTGCCGCATCCCAATTCGTCACCACGCCGGCGATGAAATCCGCAAGCTGCGCCTGGGCTGAGGGCAATAGCGTCATCAATACGCCCTCAGCCGCGCGATTGAGCCGCTCACGCGCGCCTTCATCTTCCGCGAGCAAGCTGCCGGCATTGGCGAAAATGCCGGACAGCAAAGCGACACTCCGCCCATCCGGCCGCGCGGCATCGGCCGCCAAGGCAAGTTTCAGCCTGTCCCAGACATCCATGAGCCAAGCGGCAACAGAGGGATGGGACAGCGCTTCGCGCATCAGGCGGCCAATCGCAGCGGCGCGTTCTGGATCGGTTTCCAGCCTTTCGATCTCGCGCGCCAGCCATTCGGCGAAGGCAGCGCGCAAATCGGAATCATCGGGGCCGATCTTTTCCAATTCGGCATTGATGGCGTTCAAAATGCGCCGTGCAATCGTCGCCCCGGCGAGCCAGCCAACGAGGGCGCCACCTTCGGCGCGCACGCGCGCTTCAATGGCGCTGCGCAGGTTTTCCTCTCGCGCAGCGAGCAGCAGCTTCAACTGGCTGATGGCGAGGCTGAAGACCTCCTGATGCTGACCTGATGCCACCGCAGCACGCAGAATGCGCGCCAGCAAACGCGCGCCGGCGGGGCCGGAAACGATCCGCGGCAATAGCCGTGCGAGCAGCCGCCGCGCCCGGCCATCTTCCAGGCTGGCCAGGATGCGGGGCAGGCTTGCGGAAAGCGCCATGGCAGCGCGGCGGGAGGCTTCAGGGTCGCGCAGGAACCTCTCCAGGACGCGCGCCAGATCAAGCTTGGCCAGCACGCGGCGCACTTCGCTTTCGGTAAAGACATGGCCGGCCACAAAGCGCCCCAAGCCGCGGCCCAGCCGGTCCTTCTGATTGGGGATGATGGCAGTATGCGGAATGGGCAGGCCAAGCGGGCGGCGAAACAGCGCCGTGACCGCGAACCAATCGGCAAGCCCGCCCACCAGCCCGGCCTTGGCTGCGGCTTGCAGCATTTCGGTCCAATAGCCTGGCGGCAATTGATAGCTGAACAGAATAAGCGCAGCCATGGCCACCAGCAGGGCAGTCGCAAAGGCGCGATGACGCTTGAGCGTCAGGCGAAGGGCTGCATCCGGGTCATGGTCCGACATGGGGTGTGAATAGCGCAGAAGCCCTGCGGGCGGAAAGCGGCACGGGTCAGGGGCCTTGTCCTACCAAGGTGGCGGATCATCCAGTCCAGTTGGCGGCTGTGCCAGCGGATCGCGTTCCAATAGCGCGGCATCATTTTCCGCAATCCGATTGACGCGTGAGGATACCGGCCACACCGTAAGCCCCTGGCGCGCGAAGGGGCGCAGCAGCGCTTTCAACCGCACCGGTTCTGCCGGGGTTTCACCGAGCCATTCATCCCAATCCTCGGGCGGCAGGATCACCGGCATGCGGTCATGCAAGGGCGCCAATTCCGGCGCGGCATTGGTGGTGATGATGGTGTAGCTCCGGATGATCTCACCATCCTTGCTGCGCCAGCCTTCCCACAGTGCCGCGAGTGGCATGGGCGTGCCATCGGCCATGGCGACAGCAAAGGCTTGTTTGGGCGCCTTGGGGCCTTCGCCCAGCCGCTGCCATTCATAGAATCCATCAGCAAAAGCAATGGCGCGGCGCTTCACGAAAGCCTCGCGGAAGGATGGTTTCTCCGTGATGGATTCAGACCGTGCATTCATCATGCGGCTGCCGATCGCAGGATCATCTGCCCAGCGCGGAATAAGCCCCCAACGCAGCGCATCCAAATGCCGCGCGCCAGTTTCCGGATGGCGACGCAGCACCAACCCATCCTGCGTTGGTGCGCGGTTGAAGGACGGCAGCAGATTGGGCGGCGCATTCACCGCGCGGACATAGCGCGCGATCTCTCCACTGGAGCGATGTTGGAAATAGCGCCCGCACATGGCGGCTAGCTTGCGACTTTTTCCGGGTAAAGTGCAGCCAGCGCGGCTTCCGTCGCAGCAACGCGCCCGCGTTCGGTGATCAGCCCCGTGACCAGGCGCGCAGGCGTTACATCAAAGGCGGGATTGGCGGCTGGGCTGCCAGCCGCTGCCACCCTGATGCGCGTGATCCGGCCCTGCTGATCCTGACCGGTGATGTCGGTCACTTCCTCGGCCGCGCGTTCTTCGATTGGGATATCGCGCACGCCATCGGCAACGCGCATATCCAGCGTGGAATGCGGCAGCGCCACCCAGAAGGGCACGCCATTATCCTGCGCGGCGAGTGCCTTCAGATAGGTGCCGATCTTATTCGCGACATCGCCGCAGCGCGTGACGCGATCCGTGCCCACAATCACGATATCCACTTCGCCATGCTGCATCAGATGCCCGCCGGCATTATCGGCAATCACGGTATGCGGCACGCCATGCGCGCCCAATTCCCAGGCGGTCAACGCTGCGCCCTGATTGCGCGGGCGGGTTTCATCCACCCAGACATGCACCGGAATGCCGGCATCATGCGCCATGTAAATCGGCGCGAGTGCGGTGCCCCAATCCACCGTCGCGATCCAGCCGGCATTGCAATGGGTCAGGATATTGACGCGCTTGCCGGGCTTACGGGCGGCGATCTCCTGCAACAGGGGCAGGCCATGGCGGCCAATGGCTTCGCAGGTTGCGGCATCATCATCGCAAATCGCCGCCGCTTCGGCATAGGCAGCGGCTTCGCGCGCGGTGGCAGGCAGCGGGCGCAGCACGGCGAGCATTTTTTCGAGCGCCCAGCGCAGATTGATCGCGGTCGGGCGGGTTTCGGCCAGCATCGCCGCCACGGGTTCAAGTGAATCCGGGTTGCGCCGCATCGCCAGCGCCAGGCCATAGGCCGCGACCGCGCCAATCAGCGGCGCGCCGCGTACCTGCATGGAACGGATCGCATGCGCGACCTGATCCTCATCTGTCAGGCGCAGCCATTCCACCTGCCAAGGCAGCCTGGTTTGATCGAGGATGCGGACAGACCAGCCATCAGCCTCATCAAGGCGGATGCTGCGAAAGGGGATGCCGTTGATTTTCATGGGGCGGATTCTAGAGCGGATTGCGCTGCAACGGAACACGCGGTTTTGCCCGCGTGATTGACAGGGCCAGCCCTGCCTTGCTCAATGCGCTACTGCAACAAGATAGGGCCAGGCCATGGCGCCGCAACAGGGTTCAGGACAGAGGAACGTGGACGAGGAAGGCCGCTTGCGCTGGGCCATCCTGGCGTTGCTGTTCTTCTGCCGTACCAGCCTTGGCTTTCAATTCCAGACCATGGGATCGGCAGCACCTGGGGTCACGGCAGAGATTGGCCTCAGCCTCACGGAAATCGGCACGCTGATCGGGCTGTTCATGCTGCCGGGCGTGTTTCTTTCCATCCCAAGCGGCTATGCGGCGCGCTACATGAGCGACCGGGGCTTGCTCGTGCTCGGCCTATTGGTGATGGGGCTTGGCGGCGCGACGGCGGCGGTGGCGGCAGGGTTCGGGATGCTGGCGCTGGGGCGCATCCTATGCGGCATCGGCTTTGTGATTGGCACGATCTATTTCGCGAAAATGGTGCAGGATTGGTTCGCCGGCAAGGAATTGGCGACCGCCATGGGCATTTTGGTGGTGAGCTGGCCCTTCGGCATCGCCATTGGCCAGGTCGCGCATGATTGGCTGATGACGCAATTCCATTGGCGCCTGCCCTTCGCGATAGCCAGCGCCTATTGCATGACGGCGGCGCTGGCGCTTTGGCTTGGCTATCGCGCGCCACCCGGTGCGGCTGCCCCACGAGGCGCTGCCGCACCGGCTGGGCTGCCGCGGCGCGAATTATGGCTTACGTTGCTGGCGGCCAGCGTCTGGGCGTTTTTCAATGCAGGCTATCTGGTTTTTCTCAGTTTCGCGCCACGGGCGCTACAGGATAGCGGCTTTGCCGCGCAGCAGGCGATCCCGATGGTGAGTGCCGCGAGCGCGCTAATGATGATCTCCATTCCGCTCAGTGGCTTTATCGCGGATCGTACCAACAGGCCTGATGCGGTGCTTTATCTGTGCAGCGCTGTCGGTGTGGTCTGCCTTTTGGCGCTGCCCTATGCGCCTTTCGCCGTTTTGGCCTGTGTGCTGTTCGGCCTGGTCGGCATGGGGCCGGCGGGGGTGATCATGGCCCTGACGGGACAGGCGATGTCACCGGCGCGGCGCGCCTTTGGCATGGGGGTATTTTCCACCATCTATTACGCCATCACCGCACCAGCGCCGGCGCTTGCGGGTTGGCTCGTGGATCGTTCCGGCGCGGCGCAGGATGCGTTGCTGCTGGCGGCAGCGCTATTCGCGCTGACCATGGTGGCGAATTTGGCGTTTCGGGTGGCGGTGCGGCGGTTGCGGTGAACCTGGGCGAATGGAAAACGCCCTAAATGGCCGGCCAGCCATTGAAAAGAGCCAAGATATCGATTGAATTCATAGGAGAGGCCAGCAGCACATCATCGCCTGCGCCACCATAAAGGTTGTTCGATAGGCCATTCCCAATGATCGTTTCGCTGCCAAGGCCGCCCGTTATTGTCAGGGCACTTGACCCGGTTGCTATCCGGATTTCTTCCATATTCAGGGGGACGGTGATGCTAGCCGAGGTAACAATGACGTCAGTACCACCACCAGCTGCTTCAATCATCAAATCGAGCGCGTGGTTGACGATATAGTGATCATTACCTGCCCCGCCGGCCAGGCTGTCGGCACCAGCGCCGCCATCAAGCGTATCATTGCCCGCTCCACCATCCAATGTATCCGCGCCTGAATTTCCAAGGAAAGTGTCATTGCCGGCGTAACCCATCAGGAAATCTGATTGTGGGCTGCCGGTTAGGCTATCGGCGCCAGAGAGTACGCTTTGCATGATTGCGAAATCATCACTTGTGCTTCGCGTCACGTGGGCATTGTAAAGGCTACTTGCGCTGATGGAAAAGTTTGAAATTTCCCAATGCTCGCTGAAATTGGAACCATACCACATGAGAGCACCATAAGCGGTTACGGTACCTGCAACAACACTTCCTTGTGAGTTCAGAACAAAGCCGCTTCCGAGATAGGTGCTTGACCGATCCGTTCCATCGAACCAAAAAACAGTATACATATCTTCAAATATCGTTCCCCCCGCCGGAAGATAAATATTGTCCAGGAATTGACTGTCATCTGCGCCAGCGGTGACCTCGTAAAAATTGAGATTATTCATCTGGAAAGCAGATGATGCAAGGATCGACGCCATATAAAATTCTCCGACTGAAGGGAGTCCAGAAGGCAAAACACCTAACCCACATATTCAGCTTAGCGCAGCAATCCACAGTGCGGCAACATCGTTTTCTCGGTTGGGAAGCATGTGCTGACCTTAGAAATCATTGGTTCTGTGCCCAAGGGGCAGGGCTAGGGTGCGGCATTGCAAGCCGCCGGCACGAAAAAATGCAAAACGCTGCCTACACGCCGCGGTCGCCAGCTGTGCGAAAAAGTGAGCAAACGGCGCAATTGTGGTGCTTTTCTGTACGTCTATCGCTTCGCCAAATATGGTATGGCGGATCACGCCAATACCGGTTTAGGCTGCCGCGGTGCGACACGATGATATAGAGCAGTGCCGCATCATCATGACCGACCAGCTCCGCCATGGTCCGAAGGCGGCCGAGTCCATCAAGAAATTCGCCACAGCCGCCTCCAAATTATACCCTTGTACAATCACTACTATCCTCGGCTTGCCGGAGGGGTCCCGGTAGCAGACGAACCCTTTTGCCGAGCCACTACAGCAAAGACGTCTCCGCCAATTCAATCGCGCGGCCAAGGTCAACGCTCAACAAGCGTGATACGCCGCGTTCCTGCATCGTCACGCCATAAAGCCGATGCATCCGCCCCATGGTCAGCGGGTGGTGCGTCACGATCAGGAAGCGCGTGCCGCTTTCGGCGGCCATCGCGTCCAGCAAATCGCATAGGCGTTCCACATTCGCATCATCCAAGGGCGCGTCCACTTCGTCCAGCACGCAGACCGGCGCGGGATGGCAGCGGAAGACGGCGAAAATCAGGGAAAGCGCTGTCAGCGCCTGTTCGCCACCGGATAGCAGGGACAGGGTGGACAGTTTCTTGCCCGGCGGTTCGGCGTAAATTTCAAGCCCGGCTTCCAGGGGATCATCGGAACCCACAAGCGCCAGATGCGCGCGGCCACCGCCGAAAAGCCGTGTGAACAGGCTGCGGAATTCATTGTCCACACGGTCAAACACCTCCCGCAGACGCTCACGGCCTTCCCGGTTCAAATGGCCGATGGAACCGCGTAGCTTGGCGATGGCATTCATTACCTCATCACGGTCAGTAGTGATCTGGCTGATGCGTTCTTCAATCTCGGCAATTTCGATATCGGCGCGCAGATTGACCGGGCCCATTTCGTCGCGCTCACGCACCAGGCGTTCCACCTTGCGCCGCGCCTTGTCTTCAGCAACGTCGGAGAGTTCTTCAGGCGCTGGCGGCAATTCCGCGCCCTCACCAAGTCTTTCGGCAATGCGCGCGGCCACAGCGGCTGAGGCGGTTTCCGCCGCTTCCGTCGCGGCTTGCGCGCGCACCTGTTCCTCACGCGCCAGCGCAAAGGCGGTATCGGCGTTGCGGCGCGCCTGGCTGCCGTCACTCACGCGCCGTTCCGCGGCCATCAGTGCGGCAGCGGCGGTGGCATGGGCTTCGCTGGCCTGTTCCAGCAACCGCGCAGCTTCCGCGCGGCGGAGCGCGGCGGCTTCCGGTGCTGCGGCCAGCGCATCACGTTCGGCTTCCGCTTCCGCATCACGGCGGCGGAGATCAGCAACACGTGCTGCGGCATCTTCAGCCCGCGCGGCCCAAAGGCTTGCTTCATTGGCCAGGCTTGCGCGGCGCGCGGCGATGGAACCAGCTTCGGCCGCCAAGGCGCCTTGCGCATCACGCGCAGCAGCCTCAAGCGCGCGCTGTTCCGAGAGCTTCGCGCGCGCTGCTTCAACGGTTTCGCGAAGCTCTGCCAGATCAGGTGCGGCTTCGCGCGCCTGCACCGCGCTGGCCCGCGTTGCTTCCGCCTCAGTCAGTTCCGCGCCGATGCGCTCCAATTGCGGGGCAAGTGCGGCGAGGCGGTTTTCCACCTCAGACGCACGGTTCAGCAGCGCGGCTTGCGATTGGCGCGATTCCGCCAAAGCCATTTCCGCGCGCCGACGCGCTTCCCGCGCATTGGTCTCGGCGCTGCGTGCTTCGGCTTCAGCGCTGGCAGCGGCCTGTTCTGCCTGACGCAGCAGGGCGACATCGGGGCGGATGGTGAAAAGTGCCTCGGCTTCCAGCCGCGCGGCATCCGCTTCGGCGCGGTCTTCGGCAAGCCGTGCCAATTGCGGTTCAAGCGCGGCGATGCGGCTTTCGGCGCGGGCATCACGCGCGGCTAATTCGCCCTCAGCCCGGCGCGCGGCAGAGGCAGCCGCTTCGGCAGCGCTGCGCGCCGTACGGGCGGCGGCTTCGGCGCTGGCGGCTTCCGCCTCCGCGGCTTCTGCGGCAATGCGCGCGGCTTCTGTTTCCGCTGCGGTGACTTCCGCCTGATCCAACCGCGCTTCGGCGGCGCGCAGCGCATTGCGTTGCGCAAGTCGCACGGCACCTGGCGTTGGTGCGCCGGCGTGATGCGTATGGCCATCCCAGCGCCAGACCGCGCCTTCTTCCGTCACCAAAGCTTGGCCAGGCCGCAGCCCCGCTTGCAGCGCCGCACCATCCATCCCGCGCGCGAGCAAGCCAACCTGCGATAGTGCACGCGCCAGCGCCGCCGGCGCTTCCACCAAGCGCGAAAGCGGCACCGCGCCATCGGGCAAGGGTTGCGCCATGCTGAGCGGCGGCAGATTGCGCCAATGCCGCGCAGCCGAGGCATCCGCGGGGCTTTCCAAAGCCTCACCCAGGGCTGCGCCAAGGGCGGCTTCCAGGCCGGGCGGCACGCGCACCTGATCAAGAATGGGCTGGGCAGAGGCCGTGCCGCGCGCTTCCAAGACTTCCGTCAACGCTGCGACTTCAGCGGCGATACGTGCCCGTGCAGCACCCGCTTCGGCGGCCTTACGGCGCGCTTGCACCAGCGCTTCGGATGCTGTGGCGCGAGCTGCTTCCGCTTCACGGAGCCGCGCCGCGCTGCCGATCAGGGTCGCTTCCGCAAGCCGCGCGGAAGACAGCGCCGCATCACGCGCAGTTTCCGGAATGCGCTCAGCCAGCGCGGCATCGCGTTCGACGGACAGGGCCGTATATTGCGCGACAATGCGCCGATGGCGGTCGTCAGCGGCTTGCAGCGCGGCTTCGCGACGCGCGGCTTCGGCGCTCGCTTCCTCGGCACTGCGGCGCGCTTCGGCATGCGTGGCAACAGCTTCAGTACGGCGCGCTTCTGCCTGTTCCAAAGCCTCACGCGCGGCGGTGAAGGCTGCTTCCGCCTCGGTCACCTGTTGTGCAGCGGCTTGCTTTTCCGTATCCGAAACTGCGCGCGCAAGGGCGGCTTCGTGATCCGCGCTCAGCGCCGCATGGGCTTCGCGCGCACGGCGGAGCCGCGTTTCCGCTGCGGCCAATTCGGCTTCGGCGGCCTGCAATTGCGCGGCACCGGCGGCGGCGGCTTCGGTGGCTTGATTGGCAGCGCGTTCCGCCTCACGCACCGCTTCGCTCGCTTCCACAAGCGCTGCGGCGGCAGCGTCGCGCCGCGCGGGCAGCGCCGTTTCGCGTTCAACCAGCCCTGCATCTTCTTCCGCGATGCGCGTGCGCGCGGCTTCGGCATCCTGAGCCAAAGCCTCGGCATGCGACAAATCCTGGCGGAGTTCAGCCAGGCGCGCTTCGGCGGCTTCAAGTGCTGCGCGGGCGCGGCTTTCTTCCGCTTCCATGCCTTCCGCTTCAACGCGGCGGCGTTCCAGTGCGGTGCGCGCGGCGGCTTCATCGGCGCGCGGTGCGGCAAGGCCTTGTTCAGCTTCATGCAATGCAATCGCCGCCGCTTCGGCTTCCTGTTCGGCGGCGCTGGTGGCAGCCCGCGCCGCTTCCAGCGCGGTTGCGGCGGCGGTCAGTGCTGTAGTGGCGCGCGCGGCAAGCAACGCCAGCCATTCGCCTTCCGCCTGCCGCACCAGGCCCGAGATATTGCGATATCGATTGGCCTGCCGCGCCTGGCGTTGCAGCCCCTGGCGCTGCGCATCCAATTGGCCAAGCAAATCCTCTGCACGCGACAGATTGGTTTCCGCCTGACGCAGCTTGAGTTCCGCTTCATGGCGGCGCGCACGCAGCCCGGCAATGCCGGCGGCTTCTTCCAAAACGCCACGACGATCATCGGGCTTGGCCTGGATCAGCGCGGCAACACGGCCCTGGCTGACCAGCGCGGAAGACCGCGCACCGGAACCGATATCAGCGAACATGGTCTGCACATCACGCGCGCGCAATTCCTTGCCATTGACACGGAAATTGCTGCCCTCGCCACGCGAAATCCGGCGCGTCACTTCCAATTCGGCGATGTCATTATTGGGTGCGGGCGCCAGCCCTGCCGCATCTTCCAAAAACAGCATCACTTCCGCGACATTGCGCCCGGGCCGTGTGGCGGTGCCGGCGAAAATCACATCATCCATTTCGCCGCCGCGCATCGCCTTGGGCGAGGTTTCGCCCATGGCCCAGCGCAGCGCTTCGACAACATTGGATTTGCCGCAGCCATTGGGCCCGACAATACCAGTCAGGCCCGGCAGCACTTCAACCGTGGTGGCTTCGGCGAAGGATTTGAAGCCGGCGATGCGGATGCGCGACAGCTTGGCGTTATGGGCGGCGCGCGCCTGTTCTTCGCTGCGCGCGGATTCCGCTTCGGCTGTGCTGATTTCCGCTTCGGTCTCGGCCGGCGCGGGGGGGATCACTTCTTCCATCACCGCGGCGTCGCTTCCCGCACGGCGGCTTCGAAGCGATCAAAGGAAATCGCGCCGGGCAGTTTTTGCGTACCGATGATGAAGGTGGGCGTGGCGTTGACCTGATGTTCCGCCTCTCCCCTTTGGCGTGCTTCCAGAATGGCGCGCGCCAGCGCGTCATCTCCCCAGGCGGCGTTGAAGGCTTCCGCGCCCATGCCGGCCATGGCGGCGATCTTGCCGATTTCCGCCTTGTGATCCACGCCGCGCGCATAGGCCCAGCGATCCTGTGTGGCGAATAGCGCCGAGATGAAAGGCTCATATCGATCGGGCGGGAAGCTGCGCGCCACGGCATGGGCGCGGAGCGAAACCTGATCCAGCGGAAAATCGCGGAACACCATGCGCACGCGCCCGGGCTCCACCAATTCGCGCCGCACCCGCGGCCAGGTATCCCGGTGGAAGGCACCGCAATGGCTGCATGTCAGGGAGAAATATTCAATCGCCGTCACGGGCGCATCGGCGCGGCCAAGGCTGCGTTCGGCAAGCCTGGGATCATCGGATTGCGCATGCAGTGCGGGCGCGGCCAGCAGCATGGCGGGGGGCAACAGGAACAGCGCACGACGGTCGAGCATCAATTTCTCTCCTCCGGAATCGGCGCGCCTTTGCGGGGGGAAGCGGCCGGACCGATTTGGCTGGCAGGGGGCGACTCGGCCCCCTCAGCCTTGTTTTCGATAGACGCCGCGCGCCAATCTTTCCAGCGCTTCGCGCAAATCCCCTGTGGGTAACCCTTCCAAGGCGCTGGTCACACGCTTTGGCAGCGCCACGGGGCGCGGCGGCAGGGCGGGTTTGGCCCCTGTCCGGGTCGGCTGATTGGTCTGCACGAAGCGCAGCCGCTCCACCGCTACGCGCCCCAGCCCGCCATTGATCCGCGCCATGAGTTCCGGCGCCAAATGGCTGAGTTCCAAGGCAATCGGCCCCGAACAGGCAATGGTCAGGCTGCCGGAGGCGAGCCGCAGCGGCTGGGTCACGGCGGCCAGGGCCGGGCCGACCAGGGCGGGCCAATCCGCCATGATTTGGGCGGCGGCGGGGCTCTTGCGTTTGAAGGCTGGGCGCGTCAGGGCTGGAATCAGGGCGCCGAGGGGTCTAGGCCCCCCGAAGAACCGCCTTTCATCCTCATTCCGGGACATGCCGTGAAACCGCCTTCCGCCGCCGATCTGCTGCACTGGTATGACAGGCACCGCCGCATTTTGCCATGGCGCGCCCCGCCGGGGGAGCGGGCAGAACCCTATCACGTCTGGCTTTCAGAAATCATGCTGCAACAGACAACCGTGGCAACGGTAGGGCCGCGCTTCGCGCGGTTTCTGGCCCGCTTCCCCGACTTGCCCGCTTTGGCTGCAGCGCCTTGGGAGGATGTGGCCGCCGAATGGGCCGGGCTTGGCTATTATGCCCGGGCGCGCAACCTGCATGCGGCGGCGCGGCAAATCCTGGCCTTGGGCCGCTTTCCGGAAACGCGGGAGGGTCTGGCCGCCCTGCCCGGCATTGGCCCCTATACCGCCGCCGCCATTGCCGCCATTGCTTTTAATGCGCCCGTGGTGCCCCTTGATGGCAATGTGGAACGCGTCACTGCGCGGATTTTCGCGGTGGAGGAAGCGCTGCCCGCCGCCAAGCCCCGGCTTGATGGGCTGGCGCAGGGTTTTCTGGCCGATAAGGCCGCCAGCGCGCGCCCCGGCGATTTCACCCAGGCTTTGTTTGATCTGGGGGCGGGGATTTGCACGCCGCGCAAACCGGCCTGTGCGCTTTGCCCCTGGCAGAAGGCGTGTCGGGCGCAAAAGCTTGGTCTGGCGGAAGCTCTGCCGCGCAAGGCGCCGAAGCCCGAGCGCCCGACACGCCATGGTGTACATTTTCTGCTGATGGATGCGGAAGGCCGGGTTTGGCTAAGGCGCCGCCCGCCGCGCGGGCTTTTGGGCGGCATGCTGGAAATCCCTGGTACGTCTTGGCGGGATGAGGTTTGGACTGCGGCAGAGGCCTTGGCGCAAGCGCCCATCGCGCTTGATTGGGAGCCAGTGGCGGGAGAAGCGCGGCATGTCTTCACGCATTTCGCGCTGACGATGCAACTTTATCATGCGCGGCTACCGAAACGTGCCAAGCGGCCTGAGGGCGAATGGCTGGCGCCCGAGGAAGCGGCGCAGGCCCTGCCGAGTGTCATGCGGAAATTGCTGGCGTTGGCGGGCATTTCGGACGGTCCGCATTCTGCTTGAAAATGCGCTGGCGTGATCCGCCCGATAGCGGATCACGCCAATTCGCTGCAGCGGCAATCAGGCTGCGCGCTTCACATCCTGCGCGGCTGAATTTATCGCGCCACGTACCGCCGCGATCAGCCGATCCACGGCGGCGACGCTTTCCGCATTCTGCGCAAAGGCAAGGCCGATGCGCCCGCCTTCCGCGAGCACCACGCGCGCTGGTAAGGCAGCGCCCGCGCCCGGCCGGGCAAGCTCCACCATAGTGCCGGGCTTGAAGGCGCCATCGCCCTTCAGGCTTGCGCCATCGCGCGCGATTTCGATCAGTGCGGCTTCTTCCGCCTTGCCACCTTTGGCGGCGATCAGCATCGGTGTGCCCGCACCATCCACCCTTTCCCAATCGGTCCGCATGCCGTTCAGGAAGCCATCCACCTGCTCACCCAATCGGCCCGTCACATCTGCAACCGTCTCGGCCGCGGCTTTCACCGTACCGCTGGAGGCGCGCGCCCCTTCGGCCACATCGGAAACCTCACGCATCGCGCGCGCAGCTTCGTCATTCTGCTTCGCAACAGATTGCACGCTGGCCGAGATATCACGCGTCACCGCATCCTGTTCTTCAACGGCGGCGGCAATCGCACCGGCTACGCCATTCACACGTTCAATGGCATTGGCCACTTCCTGCACCGCACCCACCGCATCGCCGGTTGCGGCCTGAATGGCACTGATCTGCGCGCTGATCTGTTCCGTCGCGCGGGCGGTTTGTGATGCTAGCGTTTTCACTTCGGATGCCACCACCGCGAAGCCCTTGCCGGCATCGCCAGCACGCGCCGCTTCAATCGTGGCGTTCAGGGCCAGAAGATTGGTCTGGCCCGCGATATCCGTGATCAGCCGCACCACATCGCCGATTTGATCAGCGGATTCGGCCAAGCCCCGCACCGTTGCCCCGGTGGCATTGGCACGTTCCACCGCATCCTGCGCCGCGCGTGCCGCTTCCGCCACCTGACGCGATATTTCGGTAACTGAGGCGGTCATTTCCTCAGTCGCGGCGGCGACCGCGGCAAGATTGCTGGAATTCTGCTGAGCCCCATCCGCCGTATCGGCCACGCGATTGCGCGTCTGTTCCGTGGCGGATGCCATGGATACCGAAGCATCACGCATGCCCCCGGCAGAATCGCGCAGCCGATCCATGATGGACGCGACCGAGCCACCGAATTCCTGCGTCAGACCTTCTACCATGGCCTGGCGCCGATCCCGCGCGGTGCGTTCAATCGCGGCGGCGGCTTCAAAGGCGGCATTGGCTTCCGCCTGCTGGCGGAATTTCTCCAGCGCTTCAGCCATGGCGCCGACCTCATCACTGCGGCCACGCCCGGGGATTTCCAGCGCCGTATTGCCCTTGGCCAAACGGCCCATGGCATCAGCCATTTCCGTGAGCGGATTGGCAATACGTCGCGCCGCAATCAGGGAGATTGGAATTGTCAGCCCAAGGACTGCAAGGGCAGCAAAGCCGATGATGGACAGCACCTTGTCCATCGCCGCATCGAAAGCAGCGCGGGGCAGGGCAATCATCATGGCGCCGGCGGCATTGCCGCTCAAATCCCTAAGCGGTTGCACGGCAAGCACATGCGTACCACGACTTGCGAGCACAAGATCAAGCCCGATGATAGCCTGGCCATCACGCTGCGCGGTGACCACGGCCTGAGGCAGGGCTTCCAAGGTGAGACCTTCAACGGTGGACGTCACCAGCCGGCCTGCACCGAATAACGCAGCCTCACCGCCCACGACCTTGCCGAGTTCGGCAACCACCGCTGGCGTCAGGCGCGTTGCGACCTTGAGCGTGCCAATGATCTGGCCCGCCTGATCCTTCACCGGCAGCGCCGCGCCAGTCGCGAATTGACCGGATGAGGGCGAAACCTCACTGCCCAGCATGGCATTGCCCTTCAGTGCGGCAGCCACGTCCGGCAGGCGTGATTTGTCATCGCCGGAACGGTTCGGATCATGCCCGCGCATGACGACGCGTCCTGATTTATCCGTGATTTCAAGTACGGAAACCGTGAGGTCGACCGCGCGCATGGCGGCCAATCCAGGGACCAGAATATCGCGCAGCTTGGCGGCGTCACCGGCGGCGAGTGCCGCAATCAGATCAGGCCGCTGCGCGAAGCTTGCCGAATAGCCGGCCATGCGTTGCGCGGCATCCTGCAAATCACGCTCCGCAAGGCCAATCGCGCGCGTCAGCGCCTGCTGCATTTGCGCTTTATGATCATTCTGCACCGCCCAGAAGGCCCCGAAGGCCGCGAGCAGGGCCGCGAAAATCGCAGGTACGAGAGCGAGCATGAGCAAACGGGGGCGCAACCCCGCAAAACGACGCGCAGCAATAGCCATGGGATTTCCTCCAACCAACGTCGCGCGAGTTTCGCCGGAGGGGGTGAAGAAAAAGTTTCAGTTCTGTGATGCGCGCCGAAGATTGCCTATAATTTAGCTAAATCGCCGCTTCGCGCAGCATCATGCGTGCATCGCCATGCCAAAACTTATCAAATCGTTGCAGCCAACGATCCGCCTGGGTCTCTCCGCTGGCTAAAATTGCATCAAGCGGGTCAAGAAATAGCGCCTCATCCAAACCGCGGGCATTCAGCCCATCACGCGCAATCGCCAGCACATCGCGCCCGACATCGCGCAAGCTGCGGCCCTGAATGGTCGCGGTCAGGCCCTGCTGCGGCACGGCTTCGCGCAGCGCGCGGATTTCGGCGACACTCCAACCCCGCGTCAGCGCGCGCGCTGCCTTTTGCGCAGCGTCATCATAGATCAGGCCCACCCAAAAGGCCGGCAGCGCATTCAGCATGGAAGGCGCGCCCGCATCCGCGCCGCGCATTTCCAGAAAGCGTTTTAGCCGCACATCGGTGAACACGGTCGTCACATGATCCGCCCAATCGCCCATGGTGGCGGATTGGCCGGCGAGTTTCTCCGCGCGCCCTTCCAGAAAGGCGCGGAAGCTCTGCCCCGCCGCATCCAGCCATTGGCCATCGCGCATGATGAAATACATGGGCACATCCAGCACCCATTCGGCAAAGCGTTCAAAGCCGAAGCCATCTTCAAACACCACGGCAGGAATGCCGGTGCGGTCAGGGTCCGTATCCGTCCAGACCCGGGCGCGCAGGCTCCGGTAGCCGTTCTTCTTGCCTTCAGAAATCGGTGAATTGGCGAATAGCGCGGTGGCGAGTGGTTGCAGCGCGAGCGAGACGCGCAGCTTTTCCACCATATCGGCTTCATCCCCGAAATCGAGGTTCACCTGCACCGTGCAGGTGCGCAGCATCATATCAAGGCCCATGGCGCCGACACGCGGCATGTATTGGCGCATGATCGCGTAGCGGCCCTTCGGCATCCAGGGCATGTCTTCGCGCTTGGCCAGCGGATGAAAGCCAATCGGCGCGAAGCCAAGGCCCAAGGGGGCAGCGACTTCGCGTACCTCATCCAAATGCTGGAACAGCTCGGCAGCCACTTCGTGCAGATTGGGCAAGGCCGCGCCGGAAAGCTCAAATTGCCCGCCCGGTTCCAGGCTCACGGAAGCCGCACCGCGCTTCAGGCCAATCGGGTTACCGCGATCCAGAATGGGTTCCCACCCTTTCGCCATCAGCCCTTCCAGCATGGCGCGGATGCCCTGGGGTTCGTAGGGCGGTGGCGCGTAATCCGTCAGGCGGAAACCAAATTTTTCATGCTCGGTCCCGATGCGCCAGGCGGATTTGGGCTTGCAGCCGGCGGCGAACCAATCCGCCATTTGGCGGGTGGAGGTGATAGGGGTGGGATCGGACTCGCCGGGATTGGACATCAAAACCTTCCAGGGGCGCCGCCGGGACGGCGCGAAACGTAATCAGGACCAGTCACCCGCCAGGGCGGCAAGGACCGCAAGCCCCGCAACCGCCGCCGTTTCCGCCCGCAGGATGCGGGGGCCAAGGCCGATGGTCTTAACAAAGGGGTAGCTTCGGGCGGCGTCAAGTTCAGCGCGGTCAAAGCCACCTTCCGGGCCAATCAATAGCGCAAGCGGCAGGCGCTGCCCAGCAAGGGCTTGCGGCAAGGCGGGCGCGCCGGCGCGCTCGGCCGCCATGAAGATCGGCGTGCCATCCCAGGAACCAAGCGCCGCACGCAAAGGCGCGGCGGCGTGGATCACGGGCAGGCTGAGCCTTTCACATTGCTCGGCCGCGCCGCGGGCAATGGCGGCAAGCCGCGCCTGGTTCACCCGATCCGCGACGGACCGGCGCGTGATAACGGGATGAATGGCAGCAACGCCCAATTCGGTCGCCTTTTCCACCAGCCATTCCATGGCATCGCGTTTCAGGGTGGCAACCATCAGACGAAGATCAGGCTCTGGCGCTGGTATGCGGCTTTGCGCTTCCAGCGCGATGCGGCAGCGATCCTTGCGGAGTGCCGTGATCTGCCCCGCCCATTCGCCATCCCGCGCGTTGAACACGGCCACGGCATCGCCCACGCCACGGCGCAGCACGGCGCCCAGATGATGCGCCTGGCCGGGCTCAGCCTCTATCTCAAGGCCGGCGGCGAGGTGGGTTTCGATATATAGGCGCGGGGTGGACATGGCGGGGTTCCCCAGTCCTTATAGACCCATGAGTGGCCATACCGATATCCGCACCACAGGTTGGGTGGCGCGCCTGCCGCAGGCTTGGCGCCCCTATGCGCTGCTGATGCGCCTGGATCGGCCCATCGGGTCCTGGCTGCTGTTTCTGCCGGGGCTTTGGGCCTTTGCCGTGGTGGCGCCGGATTGGCGCCAGGGGCTTTGGCTGACCGCCTTGTTCGGTCTGGGCGCGGTGCTGATGCGCGGCGCGGGTTGCGTGGTGAATGATCTGTGGGATCGGGATTTGGACCGGCAGGTGGAACGCACGGCGGGGCGCCCGCTCGCTTCCGGCGCGCTGCGGCCACGGCATGCCTTGGTGTTTCTGGCGCTGGTGCTGGCGGTGGCCTTGCTGATCCTGCTGCAATTGAACCGCACGGCGCAGGTGCTTGGTGTCGCATCCCTGCTGCCGGTGGTGCTTTACCCTTTGGCGAAGCGCGTGACGGATTGGCCGCAAGCGGTGCTTGGGGTGATATTCTCCTGGGCCGCGCCCATGGGGTATGTGGCGGTGATGGGCCGGCTGGATGCGGCGGCACTCGCGCTTTGGGCCGCGGGGTTCTTCTGGATTTTGGGTTACGATACGATCTATGCGCATCAGGACCGGGAAGATGATGCACTGGTTGGCATTCGTTCCTCCGCGCTGCGGCTTGGGGAGAAAACCCGGCCTTTTCTGATCCTTTGCTACGGGCTGACCATGGGCTTGCTAGTGCTTGCCGGGTGGCTGGCGGGGCTGGCGCCTTGGTATTTGCTGGGGCTCGCGCTTCCAGGCACCATGTTGGCGCGGCAGGTGATACAGCTTGATATTGCTGACCCGGCGCTTTGCCTTCGCCTGTTCAAGGCCAATCGAGATGTCGGGCTTGCCATTGCCGCGGCCTTCCTGCTGGGCCGGCTGTGACGCCAGAGGAATTCGTCGCGGCGCAAACAGCGATTTCTCGCGCGCCCTTGGTGCCGGAAATTGCGCTGCATTTGGCGACTGAAATCACACCGATCTGGCAGGCAACCGAAGCCTGGCTCGCGGAACAAAACATTGAACCGCCCTTTTGGGCCTTTGCCTGGCCGGGCGGGCAGGCGCTGGCGCGGGCGGTGCTGGATGATCCGAAGCTGGTCGCCGGCAAGCGCGTGCTGGATTTCGCCGCCGGCTGCGGCATTGCCGCCATTGCCGCCGCGCAAGCCGGCGCGGTGTTGGTGGAAGCAGCGGAAATTGACCCTCTGGCGCTGGCCGCCGTGCGGCTGAATGCCGGGTTGAATGGCGTTGCGGTGGCAACCCCGCCCGGCGATGTGGTGGGCGCGCCCTGCCGCTGGGATGTGATTTTCGCAGGCGATGTCTGCTACGAAGCGCCGATGACCGCGCATATCCTGCCCTGGCTGCGTGGTCTTGTAGCGGCGGGGGCGGATGTGCTGATCGCCGATCCGGGCCGCGCCTATTTGCCCAAAGCCGGACTTGATCCCATCGCGCGCTATACCGTGCCGACCACGCGCGAATTGGAAGATCGTGAAACGCGAGAGGTCACCATCCATCGCCTGCTTGCCTGATGCGCTTGCGGTGTGCGCCGCTATCGTTGCAGGCTTGCTGCAACATTCAGGAGGAACCCATGGCCGCTTATGCACACCCCGAAGCGATTGTCAGTACCGCATGGCTTGCGGCCAATCTCGGCGACCCGAACCTTCGCATCTTCGATTGCACCACCTATCTTTTGTATGAAACTGGCACCGGTCGCCCCTATTCCATCAAAAGCGGGCGAGAGGATTACGATGCCGGCCATATCCCCGGCGCCGGGTTTCTTGATTTGCAGGGTGAGCTTTCCGATCGTTCAAGCCGCTTCAACTTCACCATGCCGGCACCCGATGATCTGGCGGCGCGGCTCGCGGCGCACGGCATTGGCGATGGTACACGCGTGGTGCTCTATTCCCGCAAGACCCCGCAATGGGCGACGCGCGTTTGGTGGATGATGCGCGCGATTGGCTTTGACAATGCCGCGATATTGGATGGCGGCATTGATGCCTGGATGGCGGAAGGCCGCGCCATTGCCGCCACTGAGACGCGTTACGCCCCCGCGACGCTCCGCGCCAAGCCGCGGCCCGGTTTGTTTGTCGGGCGGGATGAAATGCTGGCGGCGATTGGTGATGGCGGCACATGTTCCATCAATGCTTTGGCGCCTGATCTGCATAGCGGGGAAAATCCGCGCTATGGCCGGCCGGGGCGCATCCCAGGCAGCGTCAATCTGCCGGCGGCATCCTTGTTTGAAGCGGGCAGCTTCAAGCTGAAGGCGCCGGACCAGATGGCGGCTGCCTTTGCCGCGATTGGCGCGGATAAGGCCAAGCGCAAGCTGATCTATTGCGGCGGCGGCATTGCCGCGACCCTTGATGCTTTTCTGCTGTATCAGCTGGGGCATGAGGATATCGGGGTTTATGATGCCTCCCTGAATGAATGGGCGAAGGATGAAAGCCTGCCGATGGAGGTGGGCTGAGCCGCGCCTCAACCCAAAACCCGCTTCGCCACCACATCCAGCTTCGCGAGCAGATCAGGGTCGCGCTTTTCGGGTGCTGTAATCAGCGCATGTTCAAGCGCGCGATCACAGCCGGCCGGGCAGGGGCCGCGCTTGGCGCCAAGGCTTGGCACCACATGCTGCACCAAAGCGCGCGCCTTATCGGCGTTGGAGAACAGCACCTTCACCACCTGATCCACCGTCACCGCATCATGATCAGGGTGCCAGCAATCGAAATCCGTCACCATGGCAACGGTCGCGTAGCAAAGCTCAGCCTCGCGGGCGAGTTTCGCTTCGGGCATATTGGTCATGCCGATCACGCTGCAGCCCCAGGCGCGGTAAAGCTCACTTTCCGCCTTGGTGCTGAATTGCGGGCCTTCCATGACAAGATAGGTGCCACCGCGCGTCACGGGCAGCGCCAATTTGCGCGCAGCGGCTTCCAGCGCGTCACCCAAGCGCGGGCAGACCGGATGCGCGACTGAGACATGCGCCACACAGCCCGTGCCGAAGAAGGATTTTTCGCGCGCAAAACTGCGGTCAATGAATTGGTCCACAATCACGAAATGGCCGGGCGGCAAATCCTCCCGCAGCGATCCCACGGCGGAAAGGGAGATGATTTCCGTGCAGCCAATCCGCTTCAACGCATCAATATTGGCCCGGTAATTGAGCGCTGAGGGCGGCGTGGGATGGCCGCGGCCATGGCGCGGCAGAAAGGCGCAGGGCACGCCATGCAGCCGGCCGGTCAGGATTTCATCCGAAGGATCACCCCAAGGGGTGCGCACCTTCACCCAGCGGCGATCTTCCAGCCCTTCCATGTCATAAAGCCCGGAACCGCCGATCAGGCCGATCATGGGTTGGATGCTGGGTTCGGTCTGGGTCATGGCGGGCATTCCGTTCAAGGCTTGGTTGGCGGCGCCTTTAGCGCAGACGGCGCTTTCATGCTAACCCCGGCGCGCATGTTAAGGAGAGTTCGGCATGGCCCTGCGGTTTGTGATCTTCCTGGCCCTGGCGCTGGCCGCCTGCGAGAAAAGCGAAAACCAAGGCGCCTTCGGCCCGCGCGGCACGGCTTTGCCGCCGCCGGGCTATGAGGCGCGGTGAAGTTGGTTGGCCTCCACCGCCTGCCTGCGCCAAAACCCCATCATGTCTCCGCGCCGCCATTCACCTGGATCATCTGGCCATTGACGAAGGCGCCACCTTCGGAAACCAGCATGGACACCACGGCTGCCACTTCATGCGGCTGCCCAAGCCTTCCCACCGGCACGCGCGATACCATGCTGGCGATGTGGTGATGCGCCGCTTCATCATCACGCTCACCCGCGATGGGACCAGGTGAGACTGCATTGGTGGTGATGCCCTTGGCGCCGAATTCTTTCGCCAGCGCCTTGGTCAGCCCCCAAAGCCCATGCTTGGAAACCGAAACCGCCGCGCGGCCATTATAGCCATGGATGGCATTCATGCCGAGCAGGTTCACAATCCGCCCCCAGCCGCGATCGAGCATCCCCGGCAGACAGGCGCGGGAAAGCCAAACGCTGGAATCAAGATCAACCGAAATCACGCGGCGCCAATCTGCATCGCTCATTTCCAGGAAGCGACCATCGGGGCGGAGCGCAGCATTATTCACCAGCACATCCACCGCACCGAAGCTGGCAATGGCGTCGCGTGCGATGCGTGCGCATTCTTCCTGTACACCAACATCGGCCATGGCCACCAAAGCCTCTACGCCAAGCGCCCGGGCCTCAGCGGCAACCTTTTCGCAGGCGTCGCGATTGCGCGATCCATTGATGACGACGTTGAAACCCATGCGCGCCAGATCAAGCGCGATGGCGCGGCCGATATTGCGGCCGGCGCCGGTGATCAAGGCGGTCTTGCGTTGCGTGGTCATGTTTGCGTCTTTCAGAAGATGATGTTGCTGGGTTTTACACCCGCTATGGCAGCACCGGAATAGCGCCTACCAGGCCACGGCCACACCGCCACCACCGCGCGGATCGGCACCACCGGCGGGCTTGCCATCACGCAGCAGGATGGCATGCGCACGGCTCATGGTCGGGTCATAGGAAATGGGGGAATGGCGCACCTCATGCCCCAGGGCTTTGAGCGCTGCCACCACATCGCCCTGCACGCGCGCTTCGCAGAAAACCGGCCCGCTTTCGCAATGGATACGCGGGAAGGAAACCGCTTCCACCGCCGACATGCCGAAATCAATCGCATTGATGATGGTGGTGAGCACGGCGGAGATGATCACGCTGCCCCCAGGCGCGCCGACAATCATCCAGGGCTCATCATCCCTATAAACAATGGTTGGCACCATGCCGGTGATGCGCGCCTTGCCCGGCGCGATGCTATTGGCACGGCCCGGGCGCATATCAAACAGCTTCATGGCATTGTTCCAATTGAAGCCAAGGCCAGGTGTCACAACGCCCGCACCAGTGCCGAGCGTATGCGTGACCGAAACGCAATTCCCCGCCGCATCCCAGACAGAAAGATGCGTGGTGCAGGAAGGGGGTTCGCCAATCCGCCCGCCAGGCAGCCAGCCATCCCGGATGCGCTTGGCCCAGGCAGCGGCGCGGTCCTTTGACATGAGCGATTCAGTTGGCACGCTAACAAAATCCGGATCGCCCAGTGCTTCGTCACGGTCGTGATGCGCTGCCGCCATGGCGCGCGCGACCAGATCATAATGCCCGGCACTGCCGGCGGGCAAAGCGCCAAGATCGAATTGCTCCAGGATATTCAGCATGGCGATCAGCACCGCGCCCGATCCCGGCGGCGGGTTCGATGATATCTTGTAGCCGCGATAGGTGCCGATCACGGGGGCGCTTTCACGCACGCGATAATCGCGCAAATCATCGGCGGTGATGAAGGCGCCGTTTTGCGTGAAATCATTGATGATCTGACCGGCGATCTCGCCTGTATAAAAATCCTGCGCCCCCTTGGCGGCAAGGCGTTCCAGCGTGCGCGCCATCTCGGCATGCACCAGCCTATCGCCCACCTCATGCAATTGCCCCGCCTGGTTCAAATAGAGCGCGGCGCAGGCTTTGGTTTTCGTCACGCGTTGCATGCCGCTGGGCAGGCCGGGCTGGGGTTTGCGTTCCAGGAAATCGCGAAAAAAGGGCGTCACCAGCACGCCATCCCGCGCCATGGCGATCGCGGGCGCCAGCAGATCGGCCCAATCCATGGAGCAAAACTGCGCGTGGAAATGTGCGAATCCCGCCACCGTGCCGGGGGTCATGATGGCGCTATAGCCAAGCTCCGCCCGGTGATCGTCAAACAGCGCATAGCCAGAGATTTCGGATTTGCCCTTGCTATCGGCGGCCCACATATCGGCGCTGACCTTGGCGCCAGCGCGGGCGTGGAAATCAATCATGCCTTGGCGACCGGTTTTCGCGTTGCGGAATTGCAGCGTGCCCATGCCGCCAATGCCGCACATGAAAGGGTCTTGCACCATTTGGCAGAAAGCTGTCGCAACGGCGGCGTCAAAGGCATTGCCGCCGCGGCGCAGAATCTCTGCCCCAACATCTGCGGCGCGCGGTTGTGGGCAAACGACAATGCCTTTGATCCTGGCCATGTGGGATCCTCCAATTTGGGCTATCGCAGCACGAAGCGGCGGCGCGCGCCATGGTGCTTGACGCCAAGCGGCACACAGGCAGCATGGGCGGCATGACAGACAGTGCTGAAACCATCCTGCTTCGCCACCTTCTGGAAACGCCGGAAGCCGCCATTCCTGAAGCAGCGCGGGAGGCTGCGCGAATCTTCCTGCTGGATGGGCTCGCGGTTGGCGTGGCGGGCATGGCGCATGCGGCGCGGCCGGGCTTGCTCGCGGCAGCGCGCGGCTGGGGCGCGGGGGAGGAAGCGAGGCTTTGGGGCGATGGCGTGCTGCTGCCGGCGTCTCAGGCAGCCTTCATGAATGCGTTTCAGGCGCACGCGCTGGAATTCGACGCCATCCATGAAGCCGCCGTGGTGCATGCCATGACGCCCACCGTTTCCGCCGCCCTGGCCGAATCGGAAAGGCAAAGCCGCCTGGGCCGCCCCGTGTCTGGCGCGCGCTTCATGGCGGCAGTGATCCTGGGGCTTGATCTGGCCTGCACCATTGGTGCGGCAGCGCGTGGCCCGATGCGCTTCTTCCGGCCCGCAACGGCGGGGATGTTCGGCGCCTATGGCGCGGCGGCGCGGCTGCGCGGGTTTGACCTCGCCACAGCATCGGCGGGCGCGGGGCTATTGCTCGGGCAGATACCCGGCACCATGCAAGCGCATTCGGAAGGGTCCATGGCGCTGCCGGTGCAAATGGGCTTCGCCGCCATGGCCGGGCTGCGCGCGGCGGATTTGGCGGCGGCGGGTGCTGCAGGGCCAGCGCAATGGCTCACCGGGCCATTTGGTTTTTTGAAACTGACGGAACCGGAGCATGATCTGGCGCCTGGCCTCGCCGCACTCGGCACCATCTGGCAGGTGACGCGGCTGGCACATAAACCCTTTCCCTCAGGCCGGCTGACGCATCCCGCGATTGATGGTGTGCAGCGCTTGATGGCGGCGCATGGGATAGGCGCTGAAGATGTGGCGGCGGTGAGGCTCTATTTGCCGCCGCTCGCGATGCGCTTGGTGGGTCGCCCCATCAAGCCTGATCTGACAGGGAATTACGCGCGGCTTTGCCTGCCCTATGTGGTGGCGCGCACGCTGCTTTCGGGCAGTGTCGGGCTTGGTGATTTCAGTGAGGCTTTGCTGCGCGACCCTGCAACCCACGCTTTGGCGGCGCGGGTTGCCTTGCTCGGCGATGGCAATGCCGATGAAAACGCCGTGGTGCCGCAGCGCGTGGAGATCGAATTGCGTAACGGGAAGAAGCTCGATCAGCTTGTGGAGGCCGCTTTGGGCAGCCCGGAAAATCCTCTGCCGCGCGCGGCGCAAATCGCCAAGGTCAGGGCGTGTTTTGCGGGTATTCTGCCGGACGACAGGATCGATGCGCTGATGCAAGCGATAGATGCGCTGCACGAAGCGGCTGATGCCGCCGCTGCGCTCAAGCTCTACTGATCATTCCCGCCGCATCATGCGCGTAAGCGCCGCCACCGGCAGCAGCCCCACCAACACAATCAAGACAGCCGCGGTTGATGCCTCGGCCAGTCTTTCATCCGACGCCAGATTATAAACCCGCACCGCAAGCGTATCGAGGTCAAAGGGCCGCACGATCAGCGTCGCCGGCAATTCCTTCATGGTATCCACAAATACCAAAAGCCCCGCGGTCAGCAGCGCACCGCGCGCCAGTGGCACTTCCACTTCGCGCACGGCCTGTCCGGGCCGGCGGCCCAGTACCCGCGCCGCATCCGTATAGGATGGCTTGAGCCGCGCGAGGCCCGATTCCACCGTGGACAGCGCCACCGCCAAGAACCGCACCAGATAGGCAAAGACCAGTGCTGCCATGGTGCCGGACAGCAACAACCCGGATGAAACGCCAAACCGCGCGCGCAGCCAGGAATCGAGCGCATTGTCGAATAACCCGAACGGCACCAGCACACCGACCGCAATCACCGAACCTGGCAGTGCATAGCCAAGCGATGCGACACGATTGGCGATGCTGCGCGCCGGCGATGGATAAAGCCGCGCCGCCCAGGCCATGCCGGCGGCGAGCAGCACCGCAAGCACAGCAGTGATGCCCGACAGCACCAGGGAATTGCGGGCATAGGGCAGATAGCGCCCTGGGCTGAAGGGATCGCCCGCTTGCACCATCAGCCACAAAAGCGCGCCAGCCGGGATGACAAAACCGATCACAAGTGGCAGCGCACAGGCAAGCAGCACCATTGCTTCCCGCCAGCCGGAAAGCCGCACCGGGCGAAGCGCCGGGTGGCGCGTGGTGGTGGGGTGAAAGCGCCGCCCGCCACGCGAAAAATGCTCAAGCGCCAGCAACAGCCCGACACATCCAAGCAAGGCCACCGCAAGCTGCGCCGCCGCCGGGCGGTTATCCATGCCGAACCAGGCTTCATAAATGCCGGTGGTGAAACTTCGCACCGCGAAATGCTGCACCGTGCCAAAATCCGCGAGGGTTTCCATCAGCGCCAGCGCTATGCCGGCAGCCAAGGCAGGGCGCGCCAAAGGCAGCGCAACATGCAGGAAGCTGCGCGCCAGTCCGTGGCCGAGCGTGCGCGAAGCCTCAATCAGACACACGCTTTGCTGCAAGAAGGCCGCGCGGCAGAGCATGTAAACATAGGGATATAGAACCATGGCGAGCATGAGCGCCGCACCAGGCAGGCTCCGGATCTCCGGGAACCAATATTGCCCGAAGGAAAGCCCGGTGGCGGCGCGCAAAGTGCTTTGCACCGGCCCCGCCACATCCAACAGCCATGTATAGACATAGCCGCAAAGATAGGCCGGCATGGCAATCGGCAGCAGCAAGGCCACTTCCAGAAAGCGCCGGCCGCGAAACTCACAGGCCACCACCAGCCAGGCGGTAATGGCGCCCGCACTGCCCGCCATGGCCGCGACCAGCAGGGCCAAAAGCGCCGAAGTGGCCAGCATTTCCGGCAGCGTGGTCGCCAGGATATGCCGCCAGACCTCGCCGCCTGGGGCGGCGGCGGTGACCAGCACGGCCAGAATCGGCGTTGCCATGGCACAGGCAACCAGCAAGGAACCCCAAGCCCAGGCCGGGCTGCGGCGCCGGACAGGTATGGGGGCTTCGGCTGGGGATGCGGCGCGGGTCATGGGCGCCCTTCCCCTATCACGGGCAGCCCCGGCGGGCGAGGTGCTGGCCTATCTTCGGGCCGGCGTGCTGCCTGGGTTGAAGCCATCTAGCGTCCAGTAATAGGCGGCGGCGCTGGACCGCATGCTGCCGATGCGCGGCGCGCTCAAATCCAGGATCACCACAATCACCGATGTCCACATGCCGATCAGCAGCACAGAAAGGATCGGCAGCGAAAGCCCGCGCATGCCCAACTGATAGCCCAGCGCACCAATGCTCAGCACCGCAATGCCCATCAGCAGCCAGACCATTTGCACGGGCATGCTTTGGTTGAAGGCGAAGCGTTCGGCGGTTGAACTGTCGAATACCTCATTCGTGGCGGCCATCAGGGCAGATGAAATCGGATCCGGCCTTTCGCGCACAATGGCAGTGACATGGTCCCAAATGCGGTTTTGCAGTGCCGAGGTCTTTTCATTGATGCTGCGCACCACATCGCGGTCCAGCGGCGCCGTGATGAAGTCAGCACGGAGCTTCGTGTATTCTTCGAATAGCTTGGCCAATTCCTCACCGCGCGGATGGCCTATCGCCTTGGCGCGCAGCCAGGCGGTACCAATGGCATTGGCTTCCATCAGCGTGCCTTGGCGGCGTTCCTCAAAACGTGTGGTGGCGAAGGAAAGCGTCAGCGCCAGCACAAAGGCGAGCAGGCCGAGCATGCCGCCCACCACCACGCCAACCCCTTCCGCCGGCGCGGTACCGCGTGCCGTATGGCGGCGGCCAAGCCAGGCGCCCAGCGCCTGGGCCAGCCATTGCACCAGAAAAAACAGCAACCAAAAGGCAAACAGGCTGAAGGCGAGGATTTCGGCGAGTAGGACCATCATGCGGCATTCTCCACGCTCAGGAAATCAAACCCGGCCAGGGCATGGATTTGGGCGATGGCTTCCAATTCAGCGACCGAAACCCATTCATCCGCGCCGCCCATATTATGCGGGGTTGGGCCATAGACTACGGTGGGCAGGCCGGCCATGCGGAACCAGCGCGCATCGGAACCGCCGACGCGCATATTCACGGCCACGGGCTCATGCAGCACTTCCTCGGCCACCTGATGCACATGGCGGCTGATGGGCAAGGCCGGGTCGGTGTGGTTGGGTTCAAAGCAGCGCAGCACACGCCAGGTAATGCCGGGCAGCGCATCAAGCGCCTGATGCAAAGCGCCCAGCAACCGGGCGCTAGGCACGCCGACCGGCAGGCGGATATCGCAGGCTGCTCGCGCTGAGGCCGGCACCAGATTGGGCGAGGCGCCGCCTTCGATCCGCCCGATATTCACTGTGACGCTGCCCAGCACCGCGGCTTCTCCGGCGCCCGAGAGCGCTTCACTGATGCCCCGCGCGGCGGCAATGGCAGCGGTGACGGCGGGCGGCGCTTCCGGTACCATGGTGCGCAGTGCGGCCACCGCATCCAGGGCAGCGCGCAGCCGGTCAATGGCGTTATCGCCCAAATGCACATGCGCGCCATGGGAAGCGCGGCCCGTTGCCTCAATCTCGATCCAAACAAAGCCCTTTTCGCCAAAGCGCAGTACGCGCGGGCTGCCAGCATCGCCGATGATGACGCCATCCGCCTGGGCGAGCCCCGGCACATTATCCAGCAGCCATTTGGTGCCAAGCGGGCCCATGCTTTCCTCATCGCCCGCCAGCGTCAGCAGCGCTTCCCCGCGCCAAGTGTCGCGGTGTTCGGCAAGCAAGGCGAAGGCCAGCATGGAAGCGGCGATGCCGCCCTTCATATCGGCGACACCGCGCCCATAAAGACGGCCATCACGCAGGAGCCCGCCCAAGGGGGGCACGGTCCAGGGCAAGGCCTCATTCACCGGGTAGGTGTCCAGATGGCCGTTATAGGCGAGCAAGCGGCCCGGCCCGGCGCCTTTGATGCGCGCCACCAGATTGGTCACCTGCGGGTCGGTTTCATGCAGGGATATCTCGGCCGCGGGGGCCAAAGCGCGGAGCATGGCGGCGGCTTCTTGGGCAGCGGCGCGCACATCGCCGGGTGGGTTGGGGGAGGCGATGGCGGTCAGGCGTTGCGTCAGCGCCACCACCTCTGGCGCGCGGCGGGCGGCGGCGGTGGCGAAAGCGGCGCGGGCGGAGGCATTCATAGGGGCTACCCTGCGGGGCTGCGTAAAAGCTGGCAAGCCGTGCCACGCTTGCAATATTGGCCCGCGCGGGCATATCCCGCCCCATCGGGTGATGGCCGGGCTGCCGCAGGGGCTGCCTCGCCCCCCTGGAGAACCCCCCATGCGCATAGATGCCATTCCCATCGGCAAGGACCCGCCGAATGATGTGAATGTGATCGTTGAAGTCCCGATCGGTGGCGAGCCCATCAAATACGAGATGGACAAGGCCGCCGGCACGCTATTCGTGGACCGCTTTCTGCACACACCCATGCGCTATCCGGGGAATTATGGCTTTGTGCCGCACACACTTTCCGAAGATGGCGACCCGATTGACGTGCTGGTGGCCAATACCCGCCCCATCGTGCCCGGCGCCGTTTTGAATGTGCGCCCCGTTGGCGTGATGAAGATGGAAGATGATGGCGGTGGGGATGAGAAGATCATCGCCGTGCCATCCCCCAAGCTGACCCAGCGCTATGTGCATGTGCATAACCACACGGACCTGCCCAAGATCACCATTGAGCAGATCCAGCATTTTTTCGAGCATTATAAGGACCTGGAGCCCGGCAAATGGGTGAAATTCATCGGCTGGGGCGATGCCGCGGAGGCGCGCCGACTGATCCAGGAAGCGATTGAACGGGCCAGAAAGGCCTGACTTCACGCGAAATGGCCGGGTTTTCTGCCAGAAAGCCCTGCCCCCCGTTGCGCCCCTGCCCTGCCCCTTTTAAGGAAGCGCCCCATCAGGGCCGATGCGGGAGAGATTCCGCGCCGGTCTCCATGCCGGCGCGCGGCGGCCTTAACCGCGCCACGAAGGGGGAGTCTAAGCCTTGCTGACCTTATCGCTGATCCTGGTGATCGCGCTTGGGGCGTTGTCCATCGCCTATGGTGTGATCACTGCCAAGGATGTGCTTTCGCGCGATCCCGGTACGCCGCGGATGCAGGAAATTGCTCTCGCCATTCAGGAAGGCGCCTCGGCCTATCTGAAGCGGCAATACGGTACTATCGCCATTGTGGGCGTGGTGCTTTTTGCGCTTGTCGCCTGGCGGCTTGGCTTTGCGGTGGCGATCGGCTTTGCCATCGGCGCCATCCTGTCGGGTGTGGCGGGCTTCATCGGCATGAATGTCTCCGTGCGCGCCAATCTGCGGACCGCGCAGGCTTCCACGCAATCACTCGCCGCTGGCCTTGATGTTGCGTTCAAATCGGGCGCCATCACTGGGATGCTGGTCGCGGGCCTCGCGCTGCTTGGCGTTGCGGTTTACTTCTTCATCCTGAGCGTGCTGGGCGGTTTCGCGCCCAATAGCCGCACGGTGATTGATGCGCTGGTGGCCCTTGGCTTCGGCGCTTCGCTGATTTCGATTTTTGCGCGCTTGGGCGGCGGCATCTTCACCAAGGGTGCGGATGTGGGCGGCGATATGGTGGGCAAGGTTGAAGCCGGCATCCCTGAGGATGACCCCCGCAACCCCGCCACCATCGCCGACAATGTGGGCGATAATGTCGGCGATTGCGCCGGCATGGCCGCTGACTTGTTCGAGACCTATGCGGTGACCATGGTGGCCACGATGGTTTTGGCGGCAATCGCCTTCGCCGATCCGGGCAATATGGTGCGCGGCATGATCTATCCGCTTGCGATTGGGGCGGTGTGCGTCGTGACCTCCATTATTGGCACTTACTTCGTGAAGCTGCCGGCGAATAATTCCATCATGGGGGCCATGTATCGCGGCTTCATCGTGACGGGCCTGCTTTCCTTGGTGGTGCTGCTGCCGCTGACCTATCTGGTCTTTGGCTTCGGTTCCATGACGGCGGCGGGCACCAGCTTCACTTCCTTCGACCTGTTCCTGTGCGGCGTGGTCGGGCTGGCGGTGACCGGGCTGATCGTTTGGATCACCGAATACTACACCGGCACGGGCTTCCGCCCGGTGCAGGCGATTGCCGAAAGCTCGGTCACGGGCCATGGCACGAACGTGATCCGCGGGCTTGCGGTTTCCATGGAAAGCACCGCGATCCCCGCGCTGATCATCATCGCGGGTGTGCTGATCACCTATGCGCTGGCGGGGCTTTACGGCATTGCCATTGCGGTGACGACCATGCTGGCGCTGGCCGGTTTTGTGGTGGCCTTGGACGCTTTCGGTCCTGTTACGGATAACGCGGGTGGCATTGCCGAAATGGCCGGCCTGCCCAAGGAAATCCGCCAGACCACGGATGCGTTGGATGCCGTTGGCAATACGACCAAGGCGGTGACCAAGGGCTATGCCATTGGTTCAGCCGGGCTTGGTGCGCTGGTGCTGTTTGCCGCCTATACGCAGGATCTGAACTACTTCGTGCAGAATGCGGCGCAGTACCCGTATTTCCAGGGCGTGGGTAATCTGACCTTCTCGCTTTCCAGCCCATATGTTGTGGTGGGTCTGCTGTTCGGTGGTTTGCTGCCTTACCTGTTTGGCGGCATGGCCATGACAGCGGTGGGCCGCGCGGCGATGAGCGTGGTTGAAGAAGTGCGGCGCCAGTTCAAGGAAAAGCCGGGCATCATGCAAGGCACCGACAAGCCGGATTACGGCCGTGCGGTGGATATGCTGACCAAGGCGGCGATCAAGGAAATGATCATCCCTTCCTTGTTGCCGGTGCTTTCACCGCTGGTGGTGTATTTCGGCATCAGCGCCATTGCCGGCAAGGCTGCTGGCTTTGAAGCGCTGGGGGCGATGCTGCTTGGTGTGATTGTGACCGGCTTCTTCGTTGCGGTGTCCATGACCACCGGTGGTGGCGCCTGGGACAATGCGAAGAAGTACATTGAAGATGGTCATCATGGCGGCAAGGGCTCTGAAGCCCATAAGGCAGCCGTGACCGGTGATACTGTTGGCGACCCGTACAAGGATACGGCGGGCCCGGCGGTGAACCCGATGATCAAAATCACCAACATTGTCGCGTTGCTGCTGCTCGCGATGTTGGCGCATAGCTAAGCCTGTTGTGGCGGCGCTGCCGCCCCAACAAAAAGCCCAGGAGGCTGAACCTCCTGGGCTTTTTTGTGCGGGTCAGCTTGGCTTGGAAAGGCTTTACAACTGCCCGCCCTTGCGGCCAGCCATGGCACCAAGGCGCAGGCGCAGCGCATTCAGCTTGATGAAGCCCTGCGCATCGAACTGATCATAAGCGCCCTGGTCATCCTCGAACGTCACATGCTTCATGGAATAGAGGCTATTGGGCGATTGCCGCCCGGTGACGATGGTATTGCCCTTATAGAGCTTGAGCCGCACCGTGCCTGAGACGCTGTGTTGGCTTTCATCAATGAGCGCTTGCAGCATGCGCCTTTCGGGCGCGAACCAGAAGCCGTTATAGATCAGCTCCGCATAGCGCGGCATCAGGCTGTCTTTCAGATGCGCCGCTTCGCGGTCCAGCGTGATGCTTTCCATGGCGCGATGCGCGACATAAAGGATGGTGCCGCCGGGCGTTTCATAGCAGCCGCGGGACTTCATGCCGACAAAGCGGTTTTCGACAAGATCAAGCCGGCCAATGCCGTTTTCCTTACCAAGCGCATTCAGCTTCGTGAGCAAGGTTGCGGGTGACAGACGCTCACCATTGATGCCAACCGCATCGCCGCGTTCGAATTCAATGGTGATATCGGTGGCGCGGTCCGGCGCATCCATCGGGCTGATGGTGCGCTGCCAGACCATTTCATCCGGCGCGTCCCAAGGTTCTTCCAGGATCTTGCCTTCGCTGCTGCTGTGCAGAAGGTTGGCATCCACGCTGAAGGGCGCTTCGCCGCGCTTGTCCTTGGCGATGGGGATCTGGTGTTCTTCCGCAAATTGGATCAGGCGCGTGCGGCTTGTCAGGTCCCACTCGCGCCAGGGGGCGATCACCTTCACATCCGGCTTCAACGCGTAATAGCTGAGTTCAAAGCGCACCTGGTCATTGCCCTTGCCGGTTGCGCCATGCGCCACGGCATCCGCGCCCATGGCTTCGGCGATTTCGATCTGGCGCTTGGCGATCAGCGGGCGCGCGATGGAGGTACCCAACAGATACATCCCCTCATACAGCGCATTGGCGCGGAACATGGGAAAGACGAAATCGCGGATGAATTCCTCCCGCAGATCATCCATGAAAATATTTTCCGGCTTGATGCCAAGCAGCAGCGCCTTGTCGCGCGCCGGGCCCAATTCCTCACCCTGGCCGAGATCGGCGGTAAAGGTGATGACTTCGCATTTATAGGTGGTTTGCAGCCATTTCAGGATGACGCTGGTATCCAAGCCGCCCGAATAGGCGAGCACGACCTTCTTCACATCTTTGACGCGCATGATCTTTCCCTTGGGAAGTGCAAGATAGGGGGGCGATATGCCCCCCGCGCGCAGCCAGGGCAAGCGGGGCTTGCGGCGGCGTCCCGGCTTCGCGAAAATGCCGGCGCTTTCATGGGGAGTTCGGCATGGCGGCCTGGAAGGGCCTTGTCGCGGCGGTTGCGGGGCTGGTGGGGCTGGCCCTGGCGCCGCTCAGCCATGCTCAGGCGCCGGCCGTGCCCATTCTGGAAGCCCCGACCATTCTCGGCCTGCCCGAGACCAGCCATCCGAGTGTCCGCCGCTTTCTGAACCTGAATACACCGCGGGTGCTGGCCTTTGGGCCGAATGGCACCTTCGGCTGGCAGGCGGGCGGGGGCGATGCGGCCTTTGTTGAGCAAACCGCGCTGGCCAATTGCGAAAGACGCGCGGGGCCTGGCGCCTGCACCATTGCGCTGCGTGATCTTTCGATCGTGAAGCCCGGGCGGGAATGGGCGCCGAGCCCGCCGCCGGAGGGGGTGGCCATTACCTCCGCCCATCACGCGACGCTGCCGGATGAACGCTTCATCTGGTGGGGACCGGAACAGGCGCGCGGCGTGCTGGTGTTTGGGCATGGCAAGGAAGCGTTGCAGGATTTGCGCGGACGGCAACCGCAAAGCTGGACGCGGCATTTCAACAATGCCGGCTTCGATGTCTGGCGTTTTGACCGGGAACCCAATGCCGATAGCGCGCGCCGCGCCGCGGCCTGGTTGCGCGCGGATTTGGTAGAGCTCCGCCGGCGTGGCTACCGCCAAGTGGTTGTCGCGGGGCAATCGCGCGGTGGTTGGAATGCGCTGATGGTGCTGAACCGCCCCGGCCTTGCCGATGTGGCGATTGCGATTGCCGCCGCCGCGCATGGGCGCTTGAGCGAGGAAGATAACCGCCTGCACGCGCAGTTGGCGGAGTTGGAGGCGCTGATGACCGAGGCTGCCGGCGCCAGCCGCGCGCGGCTTGCGGTGGCAGATTTTCGCGACGATCCTTTCATGGCGGAACCGGATCGGCGCGCCGAGATTTTGCGACGCCAGCGGGAGCGTTTCGCCGCGCTTTTGTTGATTGACCGGCCTGAAGGTGTGACCGGCCATGGCGCGGGCGGCACCACGGCCTTCAATGATCGTTACGGGGCGTGTCTGCTGCGCTTCGCAACCGCGCCGCGCCCGCCTGTGAGTTGTTGAGGCCGGGATCAATCTTCCGTTTCATCTGATATGGTCCGGTTGCGCTGCTTGTTCTGCGCAATGAACGCTTGCCCGCGACTTGGTGTTTGTTGCAGTCTGCTGTGCAAATCATGCATTTCCAGGGGGAAACATGCGTTGGTCTTCAGGCCTGATCTGCTGCCTGCTGGTGCTGATCCTGGCGCCCATGCGGCTTGCCTTGGCGCAGAGCGCGCCCATTCTGGATGCCGCGCGCGTTCTGGGCCTGCCGGCTTCCAACAATGCGGATCTTGAGCGTTTTCTGCGCCTGAATACGCCGCGTGCCTTTGCCGTGGGACCGAATGGCGCCATGGGTTGGCAGGCCGGTGGTGGTGACGCGGCCTTTGTCGAACAAAGGGCCATAGCCAGTTGTGAAAGACGCGCTGGCGCCGGCAATTGCGCCGTCGTGCTGCGTGATCTGGCAATTGTGCGGCCAGGGCGCGAATGGGCACCGGCCCCGCCGCCCGCCAATATCGGCATCTCCTCCATGGCGCATGATACGGTGCCGGATAATCGCTTTATCTGGTGGGGGCCGCAGCAGGCGCGTGGGGTTTTGGTTTTTGCCCATGGGCGGGGTGAGCGCGCCGGAAGGGGCGTGGGCATGGATGATTCGCGGGGTTCCCAACCGCAAAGCTGGACCCGGCACTTCAATAATGCCGGTTATGATATTTGGCGCTTTGATCGCCATCCGAATTCGGATGAAACCGCGCGCGCAGCGCGCTGGCTGCGAACCGATTTGGCGGAGCTGCGCCGCCGCGGATATCGGCATATCATTGTGGCGGGGCAATCTCGCGGCGGGTGGAACGCCATGATGGTGTTGGATCAGCCAGGACTTGCCGATGTGGTGATCGCCATTGCCTCAGCCGCACATGGCCGTGGTGCTGACGCCAGAAACGATCCGCAGTGGCAACAGATAAGCCAATTGGAAGCGATCCTTGCCGCCGGCCAGGCATCATCCCAGGCGCGGCTGGCGGCGGCGAATTTTCGCGACGATCCTTATGATGCTGAACCGGAACGGCGTGCCGCCCTGATGCGGCAATATGGCCAGCGCTTTGCCGGGTTCCTGTTGATTGACCGCCCTGAGGGCCTGATTGGCCATAGTGCGGGTGCCAGTTCCGCCTTCAATGCTCGCTACGGGGCGTGCTTGCTGAATTTCGCGACTGCGGCGCGCCCGCCCACGAATTGTTGAGGCGGGCGCTGACCGGTTCTCACATCCGCAAGGTGCCGTTGCGCGCTGCTTCATAGCGCGCGGCGATCTTTTCCCAGTTAAGCACTTTCCACCAATTGGTCAGATATTCCGCGCGGCGATTCTGATAGCGCAGATAATAGGCGTGTTCCCAGACATCATTGCCCATCAACACGCGCTGCCCATCCATGAGCGGATTATCCTGATTGGGCCGAATGGCGATGGAAAGCCCGCCCGCCGGTGTCACCACCACGAACACCCAGCCTGAGCCAAATACGCGCATGCCAGCGGCGTTGAAATCCGTTTGCATCTTGGCGACGCCGCCAAGGTCTCGGTCAATCGCGGCTTTCAGATCGCCGCTGGGCTCACCACCCTGACCGCCCATGATTTCCCAGAACATGCTGTGATTCGCATGGCTGCCCGCATTGTTGCGCAGCGCTGTACGCACAGCATCAGGCGCCTGGGAAAGCCGCATCAGCGCGTCATCAATCTGCATGGTGGCAAGCGCCGGATAGTCGCGCGCGATAGTGTTGAGCGCGGCAACGGCGGCGGCATGGTGGCGGCCGTGATGCAATTCCATGGTCATGGCATCAATCGCCGCTTCATTGGCATTGGCGGCATAGGGCAAGGCCGGAAGGCGGAAGGGACCATCCGGTGTTTGCGCGAAAAGAGGCTTTCGCGCTGAGGCAAATACCCCCGCAGCAGCAAGCCCAGCCGCCAGAAAACCCCGGCGCGCGAGATGAATGGTCATGGCATGTCTCCCCAAGGATGCGCGCTATGTTTGTCACGCGGCGCGGGGCGAAGGCTTACGCCCGAAGCTATGGGCTTGTCCAAGAAAATCCTTGCCAGCGCTGAAAGTATTTGTGGATTGGGCGTGGTATCAGGGCAGCACCAGTTGTGCCGCAGCCTCCCCACTCAACCAGGCACCCGCAACGGTGGCGGCATAGCGCGGGTGGCAGGCCTCACCCGCAAAGATCAGCCGGCCATTGCCAAGTGGCTCGCCCAGCACGCGCCGCGCCGCCTGCCCGCCTGGGATGGCGTGGCTATAGCTGCCAAGGAAATGCGGGTCCTCGCCCCATTCGGTGATGATGGGCGGGCCGAGTGCGGCTGCGGCTTCCACGCCAAAGACGCGGGCGAATTCTGCACGCGCATGTGCTTCGGTCGCGCGCTTGCCGGCGCGGGATAATTCCCAAGCGAGGGAACCACCGATGAAGGCAAGCATCACCGGCGCGCCAAAGGGCCGCGCGATCCAGGAAATGGGCCGATCACCAGGCGCGGCGATATCGCGCCTGAGGCTCGCAAAAGCACCGAATTCCGGCAGCACGCCAGGCGGGATGGGGAAGGCGAGCTTGCTCAGCAAGCCAAGCGGCAGCGCCTTGATCGCCTCATGCTTTTCCTCGGGCAGATCAGGCGTGAAGGTGATGCCGCCTTGCGCCAGTACGCCGGTTGATACCGTGATGATGGCGGCGCGCGCGCGGATGCGCCCGAAAGCGCCGCCCACTTCAACATCCTTGCCGCGCCAATCGAGCTGCGTCACGGGCGCATTTAGTTGGATCGGTAACCCTTCAGCCAAGGTGCTGACCAAGGTGCCAAGACCGCGGCGGAGCAAAAGATTTGGGCCATCCAGCGCGGTAGCGGCGAAATCATGCAGGCTCATCCGCGCAAGCTCAGCGGCGCAAATCTGCGCCCCTTCCCAATGCGCCACCAGCGGATCAAAGCGCTCGCCTTCAGGTGCTGCGTCTGAAGCCGGGCGATCCGGCGCGCCATCCGCGGCGGCGGCTTCAACCACGCGCCAGAAGCGATCCTCGGCCGCCGCGAAGGCGCGGCGTTCATCGGTGGTGGCGAAGCGGCCTTCGGTAAACAGCAGGCGCTGGCGCAGCAGATCGTGGTCCACTGTTTCAAAACCGAGTGCCTCAACAAAGGCGGTCAGCGGATTGTCATTGGCCTGATGCAGCCAGGAAGCGCCATGATCAAAGCCTGTCGCATCGGTATAGGCGCGGCCACCGATGCGGTTCTTCGCTTCCAGCACCAGGCAGGACAGCCCGCGTGAGCGCAATGCGCGCGCCGCGGCAATGCCGGCGACGCCAGCGCCAATGATCAGCACATCGGGTGCTTCAGCGCTCATGCAGCGCCTTCAGTGTAGGGCGGGACCCGTGACGACGAGTCACGCCGCCAGGCCTTCACGCATTCCCGCTCAAATACGCCATCGCCACCTGCACGCCACCCGATTGATGCGGCACGCCGGCAGCGCGCAGCCCCATTTCAACCCCGCCCAAGGTGCCGATCAATTGCAGATCACCGAAATCGCCCAAATGGCCAATGCGGAAAACGCGGTCATTCAATTGGCCAAGCCCATTGCCCAGGCTCATGTTGAAGCGTTCCAGGATGGTGGCGCGGAGCGCATTCGCGCTATGGCCTTCCGGCAGGCGCACCGCCGTCAGCACGGATGAGTAATGGCGCGGATCGGCGCATTGAATTTCAAAGCCCCAATGGCGCACGGCGCGGCGCGCGGCCTCTGCATGGCGATCATGCCGGGCGAAGACGTTATCCAGGCCCTCTTCCAGCAGCATATCCACCGCCGCATCCAGCCCGTACAAAAGATTGGTCGCAGGTGTGTAAGGGAAATAGCCTGTCGCGTTGGAAGCGATCATTGGCTGCCAATCCCAAAAGCTGCGCGGCAGCTTGGCGGTTTCACTCGCCTTCAGCGCCTTGGCGCTGATCGCGTTGAAGGACAGCCCGGGCGGCAGCATCAGCCCCTTTTGCGAGCCCGATACGGTGACATCCACGCCCCATTCATCATGTCGGTAATCCATGGACCCGAGTGAGGAAATGGTATCCACCAGCAAAAGGGCGGGGTGGCCGGCAGCATCCATCGCACGACGCACTTCGCCAATGCGGGAAGTCGCACCGGTGCTGGTTTCATTATGCACAACGGCCACTGCCTTGATGGTGTGGGCCTTGTCTTCGCGGAGCTTTGCCTCAATCGCTTCGACATCCGCGCCGCGGCGCCAATCGGTGCGCACGTAATCCGTGACGATCCCAAGGCGCGATGCCATTTCATGCCAAAGATGCGCAAACCAGCCGGTTTCGCACATCAGCACCCGGTCGCCGGGGGAAAGTGTATTGGCCAGCGCCGCTTCCCAGGCGCCGGTACCGCTGGCGGGGTAGATCACCACCGGGCCTTTGGTCTTGAAAACATGGCGGATTTTCTCAAGCACCCCCTTGCCGAAGATGCCGAAATCCGGCCCGCGATGGTCCATGGTGGGGTTGTCCATCGCGCGCAGCACGCGGTCCGGCACATTGCTCGGCCCTGGGATTTGCAGGAAATGGCGCCCGGCGGTGGGCTTGGATTGGAAGTAAGCCATGATGGAATCCTTGTTTGAGGCCCCTACATGGGCGAAACCCCCCATTCATGCCAAGACCACCCCTGCAGAAGCCGTTTTTGGACCCTAAAGAATGAATGCCCTGCCCCCTGGCCGGATCACCCCCGGAGACCCCCGCCTGGCCGCGCGCCTCCGCCGCGAGACCGGTGCCGAGGTGCTGTTCCGCCCCGCAGATCGCGGCCGCTATGCCACGGATGCTTCCATCTATCAGCAGGAACCGATCGGGGTGATGGTGCCGCGCAGCATAGCCGATGTGGAAGCGGCCTTGGCGATTTGCCGGGAAGAAGGCGTGCCGATCCTGCCCCGGGGCGGCGGCACCAGCCAATGCGGGCAGACGGTCAACCGCGCCCTGGTGCTGGATTGCACGAAGTACCTGAGGCGCGTGCTGGAGGTTGATGCCAAGGCGGGGGTGGCGCGGGTGGAACCCGGCATTACCTTGGGCGCCTTGAATGATGCGCTGAAGGCCCATGGGCTGTTCTATCCGGTGGACCCTTCCACCTGGCAGCGCTGCACCATTGGCGGCATGGCGGGGAATAATTCCTGCGGATCCAAATCCATCCGCTATGGGCTGATGGCCGATAATGTGCTGGCGATTGATGCGCTGCTGGCGGATGGCACGCGGTTTCGCTTTGGCGATCTGCCCGACAATTTGGGCGCCGAACTGCCGGGCGGCATTGCTGATCTGATCCAGCGCTTGCGCGCGCTCGGCGCGCGGGAGGCTGAGGAAATCGCCGCCCGCTTCCCCGAACAGCTTCGTCGTGTGGGTGGCTATAACATCGAAGCGCTGACACCGGCGGCGCGCGCTGCTGGGCGCGGCAATCTGGCGCGCTTGCTGGTGGGATCGGAAGGCACTTTGGCTTTCTCGGCGGCGCTTGATTTGAAGCTATGGCCGATCAAGCCGCGCAAGGTTTTGGGCATTTGCCAATTCCCGAGCTTCCGCAAGGCAATGGAAGCATCGAAGCATCTGGTTTCGCTGATGCCGGAAGCGGTGGAGCTGGTAGATCGCACCATGATTGATCTGGGGCGCTCCATCCCGATCTATCGCGCGACGATTGACAAGATGCTGATCGGCGAACCGGATAGCCTGCTGATCGTGGAATTCCATGGGCAGGAAGATGGCCCGCTGCTGCGCGATTTGGCGCGGCTGGATGAAATGATGGCGGATCTGGGCCATCCCGGCCAGGTAGTGCGCGCGACCGATGCGGGCTTTCAGGCCGCGATTGCTGAGGTGCGTGAAGCGGGCCTGAATATCATGATGTCCATGAAGGGTGATGGGAAGCCGGTTTCCTTCATTGAGGATTGCGCGGTCGGTTTGGATGATCTGGCTGATTACACTGAAAGGCTGAATGAGGTTTTCGCCAAGCACGGCACCAAGGGCACCTGGTATGCGCATGCTTCTGTCGGCTGCTTGCATGTGCGCCCCGTCTTAAACATGAAGGATGGTGCGGAAGTTGCGAAAATGCGCGCCATCGCTGAGGAATGCTTCGCGCTGGTGCGCGCATACAAGGGCAGCCATTCCGGTGAACATGGTGATGGCATTGTGCGGTCCGAATTCCATCGCCCGATGTTTGGGGATAGGATTGTTACTGCCTTTGAGGAAGTGAAGGACGCGTTTGATCCACGCGGGCTGTTGAACCCCAACCGTGTGACGCGCCCGCCGCGCATGGATGATCGCAGCCTGTTCCGCTATGGGCCTGACTATGCGGCAGATGCGGCGATCACACCGGTACTGGATTGGTCCGATTATCCAGGCCCGCTTGGTGGTCTGCTGAGCGCGGTGGAGATGTGCAACAATAACGGCACCTGCCGGAAGTTTGACGCCAATGTCATGTGCCCATCCTATCGCGCGACGCGCGATGAGCAGCACCTGACGCGCGGGCGGGCGAATACGCTACGCTTGGCGCTGACCGGTCAATTAGGCCCGGATGCGCTGGCGGGGGATGAGGTCGCCGCCGCCATGGCGCTGTGCGTTTCCTGCAAGGGTTGCAAGCGCGAATGCCCAACCGGCGTGGATATGGCGCGCATGAAGATTGAGGCTTTGGCCGCGCGCGCCAAGCGCCATGGCGTGCCTTTGCGCGAACGCCTGATCGCGCGGCTGCCGCGCATTGCGCGCTTTGCTTCCATGGCGCCCATTCTGTTCAATCTGCGTGATATGATCCCCGGCCTGCCAGCGCTGACGCAAAGCATGCTGGGCCTGGCGGCTGACAGGCCCCTGCCGCGCTTTCGCGGTGATGCCTTCCATGATTGGGAATTGCGTGCCCCGGACGGCAGGGTAGGCGAGGTGATTCTGCTGCCCGATGCCTTCAACCGGTATTTTGAGCCGGAGAATCTGCGCGCCGCCATCCGCGTTTTGCGTGCGGCGGGCTATGATCCTGCGGTGGCGCGGCCGCCACGCGGCATGCGCCCACTCGATGAAGGGCGCACCTTGCTGGCTGCTGGGATGGTGGAGGAAGCGCGTGCTGAAGCGCGCCGCGTCATCGCGGCCCTGGCGCCCTTCGCATCGCCGGTAGTGGGCATTGAACCTTCATCACTCACAACCTTGCGCGATGAATTCCTGGTGCTGCTGCCAAGCGAAGAAAGCCGCGCCCTCTCCCAGCGCGCCTTGCTGCTGAGCGAATTGCTGGAACGCGACAAGCCGGCGCTGGCCTTCAAGCCATTGGACGCAACTGTTCATATCCACGGCCATTGCCACCAAAAGGCTTTTGGTGCCTTTCCAGCGGCAGTGGCTTTGTTGAAGCGCATCCCTGGGGTGACCGTGAAGCCCATCACATCTTCCTGCTGCGGCATGGCGGGGGCTTTTGGCTATCAGGCGGAAAGCCTGGAAGCATCCAAGGCCATGGCGGAATTGTCGCTGCTGCCGGCGGTGCGGGCTGCTGCCGCCAATGATTTCATCATCGCCGATGGCACATCCTGCCGACATCAGATCGGTGATTTGGGCGGGCGAGATGCCATTCATTCCGTGCGGTTGCTGGACCGCGCCTTGTCATGAGTGACGCCGAAGCCATCCGCGCCTTCTGGTATGCCGAAGGGCGCGACACCTATCGCCCGATCTGGTTTCAGAAGAACGATGCTTTCGACGGAGAAATCCGTGAGCGTTTCGGCGCGCTGATCCGCCCAGCACGGGAAGGGGCGTTCGATTCCTGGGCGGCCTCTCCGGCAGGTGCGCTTGCGCTGCTGATCCTGCTGGATCAATTCCCGCGTAATGTCTTGCGCGGCAGCGCAGAGGCCTTTGCGAGTGATGCGCATGCCCGCGCCATCGCGCGCCAGGTTGTGCTGGAAAAGCGCTTTGATCTGCAGCTTGGCCCTTTCGAAAAGCCCTTTCTCTATTTGCCCTTTGAACACAGTGAGGCGATGGCGGATCAGGATTTGTCTGTGGCGCTATTCGAAGGCTTGCGCGACATCCCGCATCATGCGCGCGAAAAAGGTGCGATTGACTATGCCTGGCGGCATCGCGTGGTGATCCAGGAATTCGGACGTTTCCCGCATCGCAATGCCGCACTTGGGCGAGTGTCAACGCCCGCGGAAGAGGCCTGGCTCGCTGCCGGGGGCGGCTTCTGATGGCGCTACCGATTGCCATCATTGGCGCCGGGCTTGCCGGCATTGCGGCGGCGCGTACTTTGATCGCGCGCGGCCATAAAGTAGTGATGTTTGACAAGGGCCGCGGCCCGGGCGGGCGCCTCGCGACACGGCGGATTGAAGCGGAAGGGCGCAAGCTGCAATTCGATCACGGTGCGCAGTATTTGCGTGCCGAAAGTGCGGATTTCGCTTCTGCCTTGGTGGAAGCTGGAACCGCACCCTGGCCTGATGCGGCGCGGCGCGTTGGTGTGCCTTCCATGTCGGCAGTGCCGCGCGCCTTGCTTGGTGACATTCCTTGTGTTGCCTCACGCCATGTTGGGCAAATCACCGGGAGCCCCGGCGCCTGGATGCTGCGCCATTGGGATGCGCGGCTGGTGCGCCCGGGCAAACCCTTGCCGGATACCGCGCCGGAAGAAGCCGGGCCTTTTGCTGCGGTGCTGCTGACCATGCCGGCGACACAAGCGCGGGAGGTGCTGGGGCAACACGCGCCAAGGCTGCATGAAGCACTTGCCGCCATTCGCTACGCGCCCTGCTGGACAGTAATGGCGGCCTTCAACGCGCCGCTAGCCCTGCCGGAGACGCTCCGCCCCGAAGCGCATGCGATTGGCTGGGCGGCGCGCGATTCCGCCAAGCCAGGCCGCGATGCAAGCCAGGAAAACTGGGTGATACAGGCCGGCCCCGCCTGGACGCGTGCGCATCTGGAATTGACCGCGGAAGATATCGCGGCACCGTTATTGGCGGAACTGGCCGGCTTCAGTGCTGCACCACTGCCGGCGCCCTTCATGGCGGTGGCGCATCGCTGGCGCTATTCGCTGCTGGAAGCGCCTTTGGGTGAGCCCTGCCTTTGGGATGCCACAACGCGCATCGGCTATGCCAGTGATGGCTGCATCGGCGGGCGTGCTGAAGCGGCGTGGCAAAGCGGTGCGGCGCTTGCCGCGCGGGTGCTGGCATGAAACCCGCTCGGCCCGCTTTCGCCGGCGACATCACGGCAAGCCTGCACGAAGCCTTTCGCCTGCTGGCTGATGCTGTCCCGAACCGGCGCAGTCCCTTCCACACGCCAACCATCGCCAGCCTGGATGATACCGGCGCGCCGAGCCTGCGCACCGTGGTGCTGCGCGGCTTTGATGCCGAAGCGCGCCGCCTGCGCTTTCACACGGATCGGCGCAGTGACAAGGCGCGCGGCATTGGGCGAGATCCGCGCGTGATGATGCATTTCTATGACGCTGCCCTGCATATTCAATTGCGCGTCGCGGGTCACGCGGCGCTTCATCTGGATGATGCGGTGGCGGATGCCGCCTGGGAAGGCAGCCGATCCAGCAGCCGCATGTGCTATGCCGCGCCCGATGCCTCTGGCGCCGTTGTACCTGCCCCGCCCGCCGCGCCGCAGGATGCGGAAATCGGTCGCCCGCATTTCGCCGCGGTGGTGATAGGCTTTCATCGGCTGGAATGGCTCTGGCTTGCCGCCGCCGGGCATCAACGCGCGCGCTTCATCTGGGATGAAGCGGGCCAGCTTACCGCCGATTGGATCGCGCCATGAATATCGAAGCCATCACCACCACCATGCTCCGCATCGCCGCCGAACGCGGCCCGGAAAAAAGCATGTGCCCCACCGATGTGGCGCGCGCCGTCTCCGCCGAGAATTGGCGCCCATTATTGGGCGCAGTACGGCAAGTGGCTGCAGAACTCGCACGCCAGGGCAAGATTGAAATCCTGCGCAAGGGCAAACCCATCAGCCCCGATGAAATACGGGGCGTCATTCGCTTGAGGGCCACATCATGATCTCTGCCCTGTTTTCCCGCGGTGCTGCGGGTATTCCCGCACCTACGCCGCTTGATTTCGCCACGCTGCAATTGCCGGCCTCACCCAATACCTGCCTGCTGACGCCAAGTGTGGCACCCGGGCAGGGGCATTTGCACCGAGACCCTCTGCCGGCTTCACCGGAAGCTGTAATGGCAGCATTGGATCGCGTGGCGGCCGGCATGCCGCGCACCTTTCCACTCGCGCGCTTTCCGGCGCGCAACCAGGCACAATGGGTCGTGCGCAGCGCGCTGATGAATTACCCGGATATCGTGGTGGCGGAAGCCGCGCCGGTTGAAGGTGGCACCGGGCTTTGGCTGTATTCGCGGAGCCTGATTGGCTGGTCTGATCTTGGCGTCAATCGCGCGCGCGTCATGGCCTGGCTTGAAGCGCTGGAAGCGGCGCTGCGCGCGGGCTAGGCGCTACTTCATGCGCTGGATCATCACCTTTATCGCCGAAGCCTGGGCGCTGATCGCCCCCTTTTGGCGGAGCGAGGAACGCTGGCGCGCGCGGCTGCTGCTGGCGGTGGTGATCACGCTCAACCTATCACTGGTCGGCATGACCGTGCTGCTCACCTATTGGCAGCGCGCCTTCTACAATACGCTGGAGAATAAGGATTGGGATGGCTTTATCGCGTTGCTTTTCACCTGGCATCGCACTGAAGCGGAAGGGCTGCTGCCGGGCTTTGTAATGGTGGCAGTGCTCTATATTTTGATCGCCGTGTATCAGCTTTATCTGCGCCAGGCCCTGCAAATGCGCTGGCGGCGTTGGCTGACAGATGTCTATCTGGCGCAATGGCTTTCTGATCGCGCCTATTATCACATGGCCTTGACCGATCCCTATACGGATAATCCCGATCAGCGCATTGCCGATGATGCGCGGCTATTTGTGGAAGACACGCTCGGGCTTGGTATTGGCTTGCTCAATTCCATTGTCACGCTGGGGTCTTTCATTCTGGTGCTGTGGTCGCTGTCTGGGCCGGTTACGGTGCTGGGCGTTGAAATTCCTGGCTATATGGTCTGGGTGGCGTTGATCTATGCGCTGCTGGGTACTTGGCTTGCGCATTTGATCGGGCGGCCGCTGATCGCGCTCAATTTCTCGCAACAACGGCTGGAAGCGGATTTTCGTTATGCGCTGGTGCGGCTGAGGGAGAACACCGAAGGCATCGCGCTTTATGGTGGGGAGGCTGATGAAAAGCGCGGCCTCACGCAGCGCTTTACCAAGCTGATGGTGAATTGGTGGGACATCATGCGCGCTACCAAGCGCCTGACCTTCTTCACCGCAGGCTATGGGCAGGTGGCTTCCATCTTCCCGATTGTTGTCGCTGCGCCGGCCTATTTTTCCGGCCGCCTGCCGCTTGGTGGCCTGATCCAAACCAGCAGCGCCTTTGGCCAAGTACAGGGCGCGCTTTCCTGGTTTGTCGATAATTACGGGAAGCTGACGGAATGGCGCGCGACTGTGCAGCGCCTGACAGGCTTTACCCAGGCCATCACGAAAGCGCGTGAGGCTGGTGCGGGGCCGCAAGCCAGCAAGGGAAGTGCAGATGGTCTTGCCATGCGCGATGTCACGCTCAAGCTGCCGGATGGGCGTGTGTTGCTGAGCGGCGCTGAGATGAATGTGACCCCAGGTGAGGCCGTGTTGATCAATGGGCCTTCGGGCTCCGGCAAATCAACCCTGTTTCGCGCCATCGCCGGCATTTGGCCCTTTGGCAGCGGCACGATTTCTCTGCCGCAGGATGCGCGCGCGCTATTCCTGCCGCAGCGCCCATACTTGCCGCTTGGGACCCTGAAGCGTGCCGTATGCTACCCGGAAGATGAAGCGCACTTCACCGATGCTGATGTTGTGGCCGCGCTTGACGAAGCAGGGCTTGGTCACCTTGCGCCGCGGCTTGCCGACAGCGATAGCTGGGGCCAACGGCTTTCAGGCGGTGAACAGCAACGGCTTTCCTTTGCGCGCGCCTTTCTGCTGCGCCCTGATTGGTTATTCCTGGATGAGGCGACCGCCAGCCTTGATCCGGAAGCCGAGGATGCTTTGCATGAAAGCCTGCAACGCATCCTGCTTGGTGTGACGATGCTTTCCATCGCGCATCGCCCGGCAGTGGCGCGTTTCCATGGCAGGGTTCTGCGTATGGAAGATGGCCGGCTTGTGGAAAAAGACCATCACTGAGCGCGGTCAAGGGATGGCGCGAATCCTGCGCGCTGCGGCTTCGCCAATCATCACACAGGTGAAATGCAGATTGGCGCGACAATCGGAGGGCATGATGGAAGCATCCACCACGCGCAAGCCTTCCACACCGCGCACCTTCAAATCCGGGTCCACCACGCCGCGCGGGTCTTCATGCGCGGTCATGCGGCAGGTGCCGGCGGCGTGCTGGATATCGCCCGCCTGATCGAACATAAGCTGATCCAGCGCGTCATCGGCCAATGCGGCAGCCTCTGTCATGGTTAGCGCCGTTTCGCCAAAGGTAATGGCATCCGCAATATCTGCGATCGGCGGCAGCGCGCAAAGCTTCGCCAACCGCCGCACCCCATCGCGCATGCGCAGCCGATCGGCGGGATGGTCCAGCATGTTTTCCTCCACGACCGGCTGTGCATCCGGATCGGCTGAGGTCAAACGTACTTCACCACGCGACAGCGCATCATAAAGTGCCACGCCAATGCCGCCATTGGGTGCCACACCGCCTTCCGCCAGGCCTCGGTGATTATAGGCGATGATGATCATATCACGTTCACCGCCACCGCCGAGCTTGCTGCTATAGGTCAGGCAGCAATTGGTGTGGCGCGCATCGGCACCTTGCGCGCGAAAGCGCGGCTTCAGTGCCAGGCTGGCGCGCAGGATCGGGTGATCCATGAAATGCTGCCCAACGGCAGGTGCATCATGCAAAACTTCAATACCCAAGCCGCGCAAGGCAGCAGCCGGGCCGATGCCGCTTCGCATCAAAATGCATGGGCTATGGATCGCGCCGGCGCAAAGCACCACTTCTCGCGCGGCAATATCCTCAAAGGTGCCGGCGCCGAAGCGTACGCGTACACCAGCGGCGCGACGCCCTTCGAAGATCACGCGGTCCACCAGCGCATCACCGCGAATGGTCAGGTTCGGGCGCCCACGTGCCGGTTCCAGATAGCCATCATTGGTGGTGACGCGCAGGCCGTGGCGCAGATTGATCGGGTTGCAGGAAAGCCCTTCGCCTTCCGGCGCATTCAAATCGGGCTTCACGGGATAGCCCGCGATGCGCGCGGCATCGCGCAGCGCGCAATCAACCGCGCCCCAGTTTTCTTCCGGCATGCGCCAAACCGGGATGGGGCCGCCCTGGCGCTTGCCAGGCACGCCGTAATTCGCATCATCTTCGATGGCATCGAAAATCGGCATGACATCAGCAGCCGACCAGCCTTCACACCCTGCCTCAGCCCAGGCATCGAAAGCGGCTGGCACGCCACGAATGGCGATTTGCGCATTGACCGCGGAAGAACCACCAAGCGCCTTGCCGCGCCAATAGAATTTCGGTGCCTGCGCGCGGGTGCGCCGCGTCATCAGCCCAGGCCATTGCCAGGCGGCCTGATGCGCGGGGTCATGCATGAAGGGCACGATATTTGGGCTGCGCAAAGCGGCCGGCGCCTCCGCCGCGCGCCAATCACGCCCCGCTTCCAGGAGCAGAACGCGCCGATGCGAATCCTCAGATAGCCGTGCTGCCAAGGTGGCCCCTGATGAACCTGCGCCGACCACGATCACATCATACATGGCTGCAAACTCCTGGCGTTATTGTTCAGCGGGCCATCAGCGCTTCGGCCCGCGCACGCTGTAATGCCGGCAGATCCTCACGCGCCAGCAGCGCGGTCAGGGCATTGCGCGCCTCGGTTGTTTTTCCCGTGCTGATCTGCAATTCAGCAAGATCAAGCACGGGTTCCGCCATGGCGGGCGCTAACCGCATGGCCTGCTGCAAGGCATTGGCTGCTTCCGCCGTATTGCCGAGCTTCAGCCAAACACGCCCGAGCAAATGGCGCAGATCGGCACTATTCGGGTCCTGATCCAGCCCGCGCCGTGTCGCGAGCATCGCTTCGCGCGTGCGGTTCATGGCCAGCAGTACATTGCCTTCATGCAAAAGCGCCCAGGGGTCGCGCGGTTGCACCGCGAGCGCCTTGCGGATTTCACTGAGTGCATCATCCAATCGCCCAGCCTGTATGTAGACCTCTGCCAGGGCGACATGCACCCATACCGCGCGGGGGTCGAGTTGTTGCGCGCGGCGATAATCCTCAAGCGCTGCTTCCACGCGCCCCAGGCGAAATTGTGCAAGGCCGCGCAGATACCAGGCCGCGCCTTGATCAGGATTGGCGTTGATGATGATCTCAGCAACATCGAAGGCATCGCGCGCACGGCCTTCGCGCAAATAGCTCCGCCCCATCAGGCCGCGCGCAGTGGTTTCGGTGGCGGTATCGCCGCCCGCGCTGCGCAACAAGACACGCAGCTTGTCACGCACAATGGCCTGATCCGGTTCGTTCTGTGCCACATGCCAGGCGTAAAGCCTTGGCTGGATCACGCGCCAAATTTCCGGCGCCGCGCGCGCCAGCAATTGATCAACGGCATCGGCCGAGACACCATCAATATCGGCAATCAGCCCATGCCCTGCAAGCCGAAGACGGAGCTTCAGCTGTTCCTTTTCCAACACAATCTCACCGGTGATGCGCCGGCTGGGCGTGCCGAAAACGCTGCGCAGCAATGTCGCCAACGCACGCAGCGAAAGCCCCGCGATTGGCACATTGAAATCAGGCTGATCGCCGGCCAGTTCCAATCTCTGCTGACCCAGCCTTTCTGCCGTGACGGTATTCTGCACCAGCACCACCTGATCAAGCAGGCGCAGCGCCACCACATCCGGCGAGAGCCCGGCTTCCGCCAGTCTGACAGGCACCTGGATGGGCGCGATTTCGATATCCTGCCGCCGCATTTCGCGCAGCAAGAGCAGCACAAAGGCGGCCGCCAATAACAAAGGCACCACGCGAAAGACAAAGCTGTAAAGCCCATCCCACAGCGCCACCACAAAGCCGATCAGCCCTTCCTTGCGTGGGGGCGAGGCTTCGTCGCTCATGGCCTGTTCAGGAAATCCATGATGGCGCTGATCTGGTCCTGCGCCATCAGCGCCGGCGCATGGCCGGCATCGGCAATCTCAAGCAGCCGCGCATTTGGCTTGCGCGCCATATCGGCCGCGACTTCAGCAGGCAGGATATCGCTGGTGACACCGCGCAAAATCAGCACGGGAATGGCGATGGCGGTCCAAAATGGCGAAAGATCAATATCGGCGGTATCGCCCGCGCTGAAGGCCTGCGTGATGGCAGGATCATAATGCAGCCTGAGCGCGCCATTCGCATCGCGCCTGGCAGAGGTTTCGGCCAAATGGCGCCATTCAGCATCGCCGAGCTTGCCAAAAGGCGCATGCACATCGCGCAAATAGGCTTCAAGCGCGGCGATATCGGCAAAGGCGGGGGCGGGGCGATTGATGTAGTCGCGAATGCGCTGAACGGCGGCGGCTGGGATGACAGCGCCGATATCATTCAGCACCATACGCCGGAGCGCATTGCCAGGTGTTGCGGCAATGCCCATGCCGCAAATGCCACCCAAGGACGTACCCACCCAATCCACCGGCCCATCCATGCGCGCCAGCAGATGCGCCAAAGCCTGCGAATAGATGGGCGGTTGATAGAGCGCGGGATTGGGCAACCAATCCGAAGCGCCGCGCCCCGGCAGATCAGGGCAGAAAACGCGTCGCCCAGAAGCCGCAAGTGCACGGGCCAAAGCATCGAAATCCCGCCCTGAGCGCGTCAGCCCATGCACGCAAACGACCGGGGCACCAGTCACCGGCCCCCATTCCAACCAACGCAGCGTGAAGAAACCCGCCGGCGAAAGCCAGCGGAGTGCTCCGGCACGCGCCTCGGCTGGAAGCGGCGTCACACGATGCCCTTTTCCTTGAGTGCGGCGATGTCAGCGGCGCTCATCTTCAGCACGGCAGTCAGCACATCCTGCGTATGCTCACCCAGCACCGGCGGCGCGCTTCGATAGCTTGTTGGTGTGGCGGAAAGCTTCACCGGATTGGCAATCACCTTCACCGTCTCGCCACTGCCATGCGCCATTTCCACCACCATCTCCCGCGCTTGCACATGCGGGTCAGCGAAAACCTGTTCCAGCGTATTGATCGGGCCACAGCCGATCTTGAGCGCTTCCAAAGCCTCAATCCATTCCGCCGTAGTTTTGGATTTCATCACGGGGGTGAGTGTATCCGTCACCAATTGGCGGTTTTGCACGCGGATGGGATTGGTGGCGAAGCGCGGATCGGCCAGCAGTGCTTCCTGGCCAAAGGCTTTGCAGAAGCGCTCAAAAGTCGGGTCATTGCCGACCGCGAGGATGATATAGCCATCCTTGGTTGGGAATTCCTGATAGGGCGCGATATTGGGGTGTTGATTGCCAAGCCGCGGCGGATTTTCGCCCGTCGCCAGATAATTCATGCCCTGATTGGCAAGCCAGGCCACATGCGTGTCCAGCATGCCGATATCAATCTGTTGGCCCTGCCCCGTGTTGTTGCGATGGTTCACCGCTGCCAGAATGCCAATGCAGCCATAAAGCCCCGCGAAAAGATCAGCGACCGGCACACCAACCTTTTGCGGTGAGCCATTGGGTTCGCCCGTGAGTGACATGACACCACCCATGGCCTGGATCAGTGCATCATAGCCCGGGCGCGGTGCGTAAGGGCCGGTCTGGCCGAAGCCGGTGATGGAACAATAGATCAGCCGCGGATGGGTCTTCGCCAATTGCTCATAGCCCAGGCCGTATTTCGCCAAAGCGCCGACCTTGAAGTTCTCCACCAGGATATCGCAATGGTCCAGCAATTTGTGGATGATCGCCTGGCCTTCGGGCTTTGCGATATCCAAAGTGACGGATTTCTTGTTGCGATTGACGCCAACGAAATACGCACTCTCCTTCGTATTCGGCACGAAGGGTGGGGCGAAGCCGCGCGTATCATCGCCCGCTTCGGGGCGTTCAATCTTGATCACTTCGGCGCCAAGATCACCCAGCATTTGCGTGCAGGTGGGGCCGGCCAGAACGCGCGTCAGATCAAGCACACGCAGCCCAGAAAGGGGACCAATGGGGGCGGTCATCAGACTTTATCCTCTCAGCAATTCACGCTGCGCCTTCAGGCGCCTTTCTTTACCTTGCGCACGGCAGCGGCCAGCGCCGCGACCTGATCCAGCACCTTCCGCGCCGTGCCAGGCTTGGCGCGGCCTTCGGCATCCAGATCGCCGGCCAGCACATCAATGAGTGCGGAGGCCACCACCGCGCCATCGGCAATGCGCGCGGCCTCTGCCGCCTGTTCGGGCGTACGCACGCCAAAGCCAATCGCGATGGGCAAATTGGTGTGTTTGCGGATGCGCGGAATGGCATCAGCCAATTCAGCACCGCTGGCGCTGCGTGTGCCGGTAATGCCGGTGATGGAAACGTAATAGACAAAGCCCGATGTTGCAGCCAAAACCTTTGGCAGCCGCGCATCATCCGTGGTAGGCGCGATCAGGCGGATCATATCAAGCCCGGCGGCGCGCGCCCGGGGTTCGATCTCATCCGCTTCTTCGGGTGGCACATCCACAATGATCAAGCCATCCACACCCGCGGCGGCCGCATCGGCGCAGAAATTCGCGCCATAGGACAGGATGGGGTTGTAATAACCCATCAGAATGATCGGCGTTGCCGCATCTCCGGCGCGAAATTCGCGCACCATTTGCAGCGTGCCGGCAAGCGTGGCGCCGGCCTTCAAGCCGCGCTGACCGGCGCGCTGAATGGTCGGGCCATCGGCCATAGGGTCAGTGAAGGGGCAGCCGATTTCGATCAGATCAGCACCCGCACCCGGAAAGCCACGCAGGATTTCCATAGCCGTCGCGCGGTCCGGATCAAAGGCTTCCAGAAAGGGGATCAAGGCGCCGCGCCCTTCGGCGCGAAGGGAAGCGAAGCGCGCGGCAATGCGGGAAGACTGGGTCATGACACTCACATCGAAACGCCAAGGGCGCGCGCCACGGTGAAGATATCCTTATCCCCGCGCCCGCACATATTCATGATGATCAGCTTATCCTTGGGCATGGTCGGCGCCACCTTGATCACATGCGCCAGCGCATGGGCGGGTTCCAAGGCTGGGATAATGCCTTCCATCCGCGAACAAAGCTGGAAGGCCGACAGCGCCTCATCATCCGTGGCACTCACATATTCCACGCGCTTGATGTCATGCAGCCAGGCATGTTCGGGGCCCACACCAGGATAATCCAGCCCCGCGCTGATGGAATGCGCTTCCAGGATCTGGCCGAATTCATCCTGCAACAAATAGGTGCGATTGCCATGCAGCACGCCCGGGCGGCCCTTGGTCAGCGACGCCGCATGTTCTTCCGTATCCACGCCCTTGCCGGCGGCTTCCACGCCGTGCATGGCAACGCTGGCGTCATCCAGGAAGGGGTAGAATAGCCCCATGGCATTGGAACCGCCGCCAATCGCCGCCACCAGCAAATCCGGCAAACGCCCTTCCGCCGCCAGCATCTGTTCGCGCGCTTCCGTGCCGATCACGGATTGGAAATCGCGCACCATCATCGGGAAGGGATGCGGACCAGCCACCGTGCCAATGCAGTAATAGGTATCGCGCACATTGGCGACCCAATCACGCAAGCCTTCATTCATTGCATCCTTCAGCGTCGCCGCGCCGGAGGTGACGGGCACAACCTCTGCCCCCAAAAGCTTCATACGAAACACATTGGGCTGCTGGCGTTCCACATCGGTCGCACCCATAAACACGGTGCAGGGCAGGTCGAACAACGCGCAAGCGGTCGCGGTCGCAACACCATGCTGCCCGGCGCCGGTTTCCGCGATGATGCGTGTTTTGCCCATGCGCTTGGCCAGCATGATCTGCCCCAGCACGGCATTGATCTTATGCGCGCCGGTATGGTTCAGCTCATCCCGCTTGAAGTAGATTTTCGCGCCGCCGAGCTTCTGCGTCAGGCGTTCGGCAAACCATAGCGGGCTGGGCCGACCCACATAATGGGTCAGCAGGCGGCGCCATTCATTCATGAAGGCCGGGTCGCGCTTCGCTTCCTCATAGGCTTTTTCAACCTCAAGGATCAGCGGCATCAGCGTCTCGGCGACGAAACGCCCGCCATAAGGGCCGAAGCGGCCACGGGCGTCAGGCCCCTGGCGGAAGGAATTGGGCAGCGGCTTGTTCAAGGCAGTCTCTCAAATTGCTGGTTTAGCTGCCTCTTTAAGCCAGAACCCGCCGGGGTCAAACCCGGCGGGTGGGGCGCGCCTATTCCAGCCGCGCCGCCTCATCAAAGGAAAGCCGCGGGCTGCGCGGGAACAGCCCGGCGGGGTCGCCATAGCCCAGATTGACCAGGAAATTGGACTTCCAGCCGGTGCCGAACAGGAACAGCTCATCCACCTTGGCATTGTCGAAGCCGCTCATGGCGCCGACATCAAGCCCGATGGCGCGCGCCGCCAGCATCAGATAAGCGCCCTGCAAGGACCCATTCCGAAACGCGGTCTTTTCCGCGAATTCCGGGCTGGACGTGAACCAGGGCTTGGCATCCGCATGCGGGAAAAGCTGGCCGAGCTTGTCGTAGAAATAGCTGTCGTAGCAGACAATCACCGTAACCGGCGCCGCCATGGTCTTTTCCAGATTGCCGGCGGATAGCGCTTCCTTGAGCTTTGCCTTGCCTTCCGCCGTGCGCACAAAGACAAAGCGCGCGGGTGAGGAATTGGCCGAAGTCGGCCCCCATTTCAGCAGCTCATAAAGTTCCTGCAGCTTGGCATCCGGCACGGGCCGGTCCTGCCACTTATTCTGGGTGCGCGCGGCGCGAAAAAGCTGATCAAGCGCCCGATCATCAAGGGGCGCGGCAGTTTCGGACATGGTTTGGCTCCGTCAGGGCAGTGAAAACAGAGGGGGCTCTATAGCGTCAGGCTTCCACCTGCTCCACCGCCACCACTTCCGGCACGTAGTGGCGCAGCATGTTTTCCACGCCATGCTTCAGCGTGGCGCGGGAAGATGGGCAGCCGGAACAGGCGCCCTGCATGCGCAGCCGCACAATGCCATCGCGGAAGCCGCGGAACACGATATCGCCGCCATCGCTCGCCACCGCCGGGCGCACGCGGGTGTCCAGCAATTCCTTGATTTGCAGAACGATTTCCTGATCAGCCGGCTCAAAATCCTCGGCATGTTCTTCGGCCGCGGCACCTTCCAGAATGGGCAAGCCGGCCAGATAATGTTCCATGATGGCGCCCAGCACCTGCGGGCGGAGCATTTGCCAATCGGCATCCAGCGTCTTGGTCACGGTCACGAAATCCGAGCCGAAAAAGACCCGCGCGACATCGCCAAGGCCGAACAGCCGCTCAGCAAGGGGGGAGCGGCCCGCGGCTTCCTCGGCGCTCGTGAAATCTGCCGTGCCCCGATCACCCAATACATCCCGGCCTGGGAGGAATTTCAGCGTGGCGGGGTTGGGGGTGGCTTCGGTTTCGATGAACATGGCTTGGCCCTTTGAATGGGAGGGGGTTTCCGGACCTATCTGGTCCTTTTTCCCCTGAAAGGCAACAGGCTCAGGTCCCGCAGAAGGTGGCCAGCACGCGCTCTTCCGGCTTGGGTGGGCTGGCATAAGCGGCGTTTTCCGGCTGGTCTTCAAAGGGCCGCGCCAATACGGCCATCAGCGCCTCAAAGGGGCGGAAATCATCGCGGTCTTCGGCGGCGCGGATCGCGGCCTCCACCAAATGATTGCGCGGGATGAAGGCCGGGTTGGTGGCGCGCATCATCCCTGCGGGGGCCTCTTCGCGCGTGATCCGCGCGCGCCAGACCTCTGCCCAGCTATCGAAAGCTACCGTGTCGGTAAACTGCGCCCGCGCCGCGCCCGCATCACCCTCAGCCGCTGCGGCCAAAGCGCGGAAGGTCAGCGTGAAATCAGCGCCCTGTTCTGCCATGCGGCGGAGCAAATCCTCGATCAGCGCGGTATCTTCCGGCATGCGCGCCGCAATGCCGATCTTGCGTGCAAAGCCATCGAAATAGGCGGTCTCAAAAGCCGGGGCGAAGGCGCCGAGCGCGGCTTGGGCAATCTCAAGCGCCGCTTCTTCCTGCTCAGCCAAAAGCGGCAGCAGTGTCTCCGCGAGCCGCGCCAGATTCCACTGCGCCATGCGCGGCTGATTGGCATAGGCGTAGCGCCCGCCATGATCAATCGAACTCAACACCGTGCCGGGATCATAGGCATCCATGAAGGCGCAGGGGCCGTAATCAATCGTCTCACCGCTGATGGTCATATTGTCGGTATTCATCACGCCATGGATGAAGCCGATATGCAGCCATTGCGCGATCAGCTTTGCCTGCCGCGCAATCACGCCAGACAGCAGCGCGGCATAGGGGTTTTCTGCCTCAGCTGCCGGCGTATCATGCCGCGCAATGGCAAAATCCGCGAGCAGCTTTAGCGCTTCCTGATCATCCCGCGCGGCGAAATACTGAAAGCTGCCAACGCGGATATGGCTGGCCGCCACGCGCGCCAGCACCGCGCCGGGTTGCAGCCTTTCGCGCAGCACCGCCTCGCCTGTCATCGCCACCGCCAGCGCGCGCGTGGTCGGCACGCCAAGCGTTGCCATGGCTTCGCTGATAATGGCTTCGCGCAGCATCGGCCCCAGCACGGCGCGGCCATCTCCACCGCGCGAAAAAGGCGTACGCCCGCTGCCCTTTAGGTGGATATCGCGGCGCTGCCCATCGCGACCAATCACCTCACCCAATAACAGCGCGCGACCATCACCAAGGCGTGGGCTGAAACCGCCGAATTGATGGCCCGCATAGGCCATCGCCAAGGGGTCAGCACCATCGGGCACCAGATTGCCGGCGAAGATTGCCGCGCCCTCGGCGCCCGCAAGCGCTGCCGCATCCAGGCCAAGCGCTTCGGCAAGCGGTGCGTTGAAAAACACCAGCCGAGGTGCGGCGACAGCAATGGGTTCCTGCCGGATATAAAAGCGCTCCGGCAGGCGGGCATAGCTATTGTCGAAGGAAAAGCGCGTGCTCATCCCAAACGCGGCATGGGGTTGGCGATGGGCATGGCCATTTTCGTCTTGCCCAGCGCATTCCAACCACGATCATATTGCGGGGGCGTCGGCACGGCTTCCGTGCGGCCAAGCTCGGCTGCCGCATGCAAGGGCCAATAGGGGTCGCGCAGCAGCACGCGCGCCAGATAGATCCAATCGGCATGGCCTTCATCCAGAATGGCCTGCGCCTGCTTCGCTTCCGTGATCAGGCCAACCGCTGCGGTGACGATGCCAGCGCCCTTTTTCACCGCAGCCGCGCCCGGCACCTGATAGCCAGGCCCAAGCGGGATTTGCTGGCGCGGATCATTGCCGCCGGACGACACATCCATGAAATCCACGCCAATCGCCTTGAAGCGGCGCGACAGTTCCACGGTTTCTTCCGTGGTCCAGCCGCCATCCACCCAATCCGTATGCGAAACGCGCACGCCAAGCACGGCATCGGATGGCATGGCAGCGCGCATGGCGGCGGCGATTTCCAGCGGCAGGCGTGCGCGGCCTTCAAAATCCCCGCCCCAACGGTCATTGCGCTTATTCGTGAGCGGGCTCAGGAATTGATGCAGCAAATAACCATGCGCGGCATGCAATTCGATCAGCCGATAGCCGGCCTTGATGGAACGCCTGGTGGCCGCGACAAAGGCTTCAATGGTCGCGGCAATATCGGCTTCCGACATGGCGCGTGGCGGGATGAAATCGCCAAAGGCCTCAGCCGAGGGGCCAAGGGTTTCCCAGGAAGGCTCGGCCGGGCCGGGCAACCAGGCCTGCTTGCGCGATGCCTTGCGCCCGGCATGGGCCAATTGAATGGCTGGCACCGTGCCAAGCGCGGCAAGGGCAGATGCCAATTGCGTGTGGCTTGCCAGATGCGCGTCAGACCAAATGCCGACATCGCCGGGGCTGATGCGGCCTTCCGCCACCACGGCGGTGGCTTCCACCATCACCATGCCGGCACCCCCGGCCGCGCGTGACCCCAAATGCACCAGATGCCATTCGGTTGGGATGCCATCATCATGGCAGGAATACTGGCACATGGGTGCGACGCCGATGCGGTTGGAAAAGGTAACGCCGCGCAGCGTCAGCGGTGAAAACAGATCAGTCACGGGCGGGAAGCCTCCGGGTTGGGCGAAGTGGTCCAGGGCGGCAGCCGCCCCAAGCGGTTTTCGAATATGGCGAACCATTGCGGCGCGCCAGGGGGGGCGGGCAGCAAAATGCCGCGCCGGTCGGTGGGGAAGCGGGCCTTGGTCACCGCATCGCGGATATTGCCGCCAATGGCTTCCACTATGCCGTGATGGTTGCGGATGACAATATCGCAATGCATCGGCCGGAACCGCCCCTGATCCCCGGCACGGTCCTGCCAATGGGCCAGGGGCGCGCGCGACCGATCGGCGCAGAGCAAATCCCCTGGTGCCGCAACGCGGTCCTGTACGCGATGTGGAATGAAGGGCGCCTCGCGCGGAAATTCTCGCGCATCGGCGATCATGCCATCAATGCTGGTGCCATGGGCGGCAGAGGGCGGGAATTCCCGCGGATCAATCCCGGCGCTGCGCATGACGAAGGAAATGAAGGCGGCGGACCAGGCATCCTGCTGCCATTGCCCTTCATAGCCCGCGCGGAAAAGCGCGCGATTGCGCGTGATGATGCCTCGGCCTTCCGGCACGGCCTGCCAATAGGCTTGCAGGCGCGGAAAGCCGGTGGGGTCCGATTCCTGCGCCGGCCCTGGCCGCCGGTCTGACACTTGCCGCCCCCATTCTTCCCATTCCGCGATGGCGATGCGGAGCATTCTTTCGCGCGCCAGTGGCGGGTAGGAAAGCGGTGGTTCCTTGGGCGCTGGCGGCGCGACCGCGCAGGCCGAGAGCAGCACGGTCAGCAGCAATGCCAGATAAAGCCGGGCCTTCAGCATGCTTGTGTTCAAGCCCTATCCAACGAAGCAAAGGCTTCCTGCGCGATATTCAGCGCCTTCAGCATGAAAGCAAAGCCATTGTAAGGCCCGCCCTGGATCAGCGCTTCAATAATGTCATTCCGACTGGCCCCGATATTGAGCGCGGAGAGGATGAATTTGCGCAGCAAAATATCATGATCCAAGGCCGCGAAGGACGCCACGGCGCAAAGCGCGCGGAGCCGCCGATCAAGCCCTGGGCGGTCCCAGATCTCGCCATAGCAATACTGCACCACCAGCGGATAAATGCTGCCTGTGGCGGGGTTATCCGGCGAAGCATGGCCTTCATGCCGGCGTTCGGCATGCAGTGCGCCTTGTAAATCCCGCCCGCGTTCCATCAGCGCTTCCAGCGCATCATGGCGCGGCGCTTCGGGTTCAAGCGTGATGCCTTGCTCCGCAAAGACGGTGAGCGCGGTTTCCAGTGCGGTTTCTGATGCCGCAAAGCCGCGATAAATGCCGATCTGGATCAAAATCTCCACTATGGCGCGGGGCGCCAGGCCAAGCTTCAAGGCAGCGGCGACATGGCGGCGAAGCTGCGCCTGGTTTTGCAGGGAACAAAGCACCGCCAGCGTCACCGCCATGCGGTCCTGGCGCGAAAGGCCGGGGCGGTTCCAGATATTGCCATAGACAAGTTCGGCCATCAGATCGCCAAAGCCAAGGGCGCCATTGGCGAGCGCCGCTTCACCCGCGCCAAAAATCTCGGCGCGCAGGGCTGCGCCGGTGCGGTTCAAATCCTCTCGATCCTTCATCCAATGCCCCCATGGGCCGCGCGGGGGCGGCCTGCGGGGGCAAGCTAACGCCCGCCGAGGATCAGGCAAGCGCCGGGGGCCTTCCCCTGGAGCCCGTGACGGTCCACATGAGGGGGCATGTTCCGCCGCGCCTTGCTTGCCGCCCCGCTTTTGCTGCCGCTTCCCGCCCTGGCCCAGAACCAGGCTGCGGCGCTTTCCGAGCGTGATCGGCGCGATATCGCCGCCGTTGAGGCGTATTTGAACCGGCTGACCACGCTCCGCGCGCGGTTTCTGCAAATTGCGCAGAATGGAGCGTCCGCGCAGGGCTGGGCCTATATCTCTCGCCCCGGGCGGATGCGGTTTGATTATGACCCGCCCGAGCCGCTGCTGCTGGTGGCGGATGGCAACCAATTCCTGCTCTATGACCGGGAATTGAAGGCGCCCACCACCCTGCCCACCAGCGCCACGCCGCTTGGGATGCTGCTCCGCCCCGAAATCCGGCTTTCGGGCGATGTCACCATCAGCCGCATCCAGCGCGATGGCGGGTTTCTGCGCATTACCCTGTTCCGCACCAATGACCCGCGCGAGGGGACGCTGACCCTGGTGTTCCAGCCGGAACCGCTGGAATTGCGCCAATGGGCGGTTGTGGATGCCCAGGGGCGCGAGACCCGGGTGACGCTGACGCAGGTTGAAACCGGGATGCCGCTAAATGCGCGCATGTTCCAGTTCAACCATCCGCAGTTTTTTGAACCGGGCGGGGCTGGGGGAAGGCCGTAATCGCCTCGTTTGCCGCCCCGCCCCCCGCGTGCTACCGCCCGGCGCAATCAGGCGGCTTTGCCCGCCCCCGCTTCGAAAGGCTTTGTCATGTCCGAACAAACCGCCGCCCCTCGGCCCGCCAATGGCCCCGGGCAAATGGCGCCCAGCCCCATTACGCTCAATCTGCAATACACCAAGGACCTATCCTTCGAAGTGCCGGGCGCGCCGCAGATTTTCATCAACCTGCGCGAAGCGCCCAAGGTTGACATTGCCCTTGATGTCCAGGCCCGCCGCCTGCAGGAAGGCCAGGAGAATTTTGAGGTTACGCTGCAAATCCGCTGCGAAGCCAAGATCGGCACCGAAACCCCGGCTTTCATTGCGGAGCTGGTCTATTGCGGCATTTTCACCCTGAACGGCATCGCGCCCGAGATGATGGAACCCGTGCTGCTGGTGGAATGCCCGCGCCTGCTCTTCCCCTTCGCGCGCAATATCCTGGCCGAGGTCACCCGCGATGGCGGCTTCCCGCCCGTGATGTTGGCGCCGATTGATTTCGTCGCACTTTGGCAGAATCGCCGCGCGCAGCAGCAGGTCGCCGCCGCCCCTGCCCAAGGAAATGCCTGAATCTGCCGCTTGGGGGCGAAAAAACGCTCCCTTGGGCGCTTTGAACCCTTGACCCCCGGCCCGCGCATGTCATGTGCGGGCGCATGGATCAGATGATGCCCGCACCGCAGCGCCGCCAGCGCCTGGCCATTGTGCTGTTCAACCTCGGCGGACCCGATGCGCCGGAGAGCGTGCGGCCATTCCTGGTGAACCTGTTCACCGACCCGGCCATTCTGCGCGTGCCTGGCTTTATCCGCCCCTGGCTTGGCCGGCTGATCGCCTGGCGCCGCACCAAGCCGGCGCAGGAAAACTATGCCGTGCTGGGCGGGCGTTCGCCGCTTTTGGAACTGACGGAAGAACAGGCGCGCAGCCTGGAAGTGGCCCTGGCTGATGAAGCCGGGACCGAGACGCGCTGCTTTGTTGCCATGCGCTATTGGCACCCGATGAGCGATGAATGCGCCCGCGCCGTGAAGGATTGGGCGCCGGATCGCATTTTGCTGGTGCCGCTCTATCCGCAATTTTCCACCACCACCACGGGTTCAAGCCTGGTGGCCTGGCAGGATGCCACGCGCAAGATTGGGCTGGATGTGCCGACCACGGCGCTGTGTTGCTGGCATTCGGATCAGGGCTTTGCGGCGGCCACCGCGCGGCTGGTGCGTGAAGCCTATGCCAAGGCGCGCGCGGAATTGCCGGCTGAAGTGCCGCTCCGCGTATTGTTTTCCGCCCATGGCCTGCCGGAATCGATTGTGAAGGCGGGCGATCCCTATCAATGGCAGGTGGAACAGACAGTCGCTGCCGTGGTCGCTGAATTGGCGATGCCGGAGCTTGATCACATTGTCTGCTATCAATCGCGCGTCACACCTCAGGTCTGGATCGGGCCTTCCACGGAAGGCGAGATTGAACGCGCGGCGGAAGAAAAGGTGGCGATCCTGATCTGCCCCATCGCCTTTGTGTCGGAGCATTCCGAAACCCTGGTGGAATTGGATGTGGAATATCGGGAAGAGGCTGAGCATCTTGGCATTCCCGGCTATTTCCGCGTGCCGGCGCAGAATAGTGATCCGGCCTTTATCGCATCCCTCGCGCATCTGGTGCGCGGTGCCTTGCAATCCGGGCGCAGCCTGTGTTCCTTTGCCGGCGGGCGGCAATGCCCGAAGCAGCATCGCGATTGCCCGCATGAAAAGCTGCGCGTGGAAAACCTGACACGCGCCAAAGCCGAGGCATGAAGCGCCCCGCCGCCATCCTGTTTGATTGCGATGGTGTACTCGCCGACACCGAATGGGTAGTGAATAAGATTGTGGCGGAGGAAATGACCTGGCGCGGCTGGCCCATGACAGCGGCCGAAGCGCGGGAGACATTTTTGGGGCTCGCGCTGCCCGATATGCTGCCGCGTATTGAAGCGCGCGTTGGGCTGCTGCCGCCCGATTGGGCGCAGGAAATCTCGACCCTGATCGCGCGGCGCATGGCGGAAGAAACGCTGGCCATTCCTGGCGCGATAGACGCGGTGCGTGCCTTTGCTGCGGCGGGTGTGCCGGTGGCGGTGGCTTCGAATTCCTCGCGGTTTGAATTGGCGGCGAAGATGCGGAGCCTAGGCTTGGCGCAGATTTTCGCCGGGCGGGTGTTTTCCTTTGAGGATGTGCCGCGCCCGAAACCCTGGCCGGATATCTATCTGGCGGCGGCGGCGGCTTGCGGTGCGGCGCCTGAGGATTGCGTGGTGATTGAAGACAGCGTGCCCGGCGTGCGCGCGGGCCGTGCGGCGGGATGCCGCGTGCTGGGTTTTTGCCATGAAAGCCCGGCTGCGGTGCTGGCGGCGCATGGGGCGGAGCCATTTGCGGATATGGCGGCGCTGCCGGGGTTGTTGTTGGGGGGATGAGCGGTGATTCCCCGGCTGCGGAATACGCGATAAACTTGTCCGATAAGTTTGAAGAGGAAGGCCCATGACCCTGGCGCAATGGTTCAGCTTCAATGGCCGCATCAGCCGCAAGACCTGGTGGATTTTCTATTTCCTCATCCCGATCGGCATCAACATCGCCGCCACCGCGATCGAGGCGCAATTCCTGGGCTTCGGGGATGCCGTGCCGGACCATGCGGGCATGGGCAGTATGGGCATGGGGCCCATTGGCATCATCGCCGCTGTGGGCGGGCTTTGGGTGACCCTGGCCGGACAGGCGAAGCGTTGGCATGACCGGGACAAATCCGCCTGGTGGGTCTTGGTCTATTTCATCCCCCTGATCGGCTGGCTTTGGTCCTTCATCGTCGCGGGCTTTCTGCGCGGCACGCCTGGCTATAATCGCTTCGGCCCTGACCCGCTGGCGCCGGAGCTTCCTCCCGGAGGCTATGGCGGTGGCTATCAGCCGCCCTATCCACCGCAGGCGCCGGGGGGATGGCAGCCGCAAGGCCCCCCGCCGCCGCCTTCTGGGGGTTGGGGCGCACCGCCTCCGCCGCCTCAGGGCGGCGGCAGCGTGCCGCCCATCCGCCGGGGCTGAACCGCGCAGCGCGATTTCCCTGGCGCGCTTTCCGCGTTAAGGAGTCCGCGTGCCCGATACCTCTCCGCCGCTCGATCGCCTTTCCGAAGCTGAGGCTCAGCCGGAACAGGCAAAGCGCGGCTTCTCCCCGCTGCTCAGGCGCATTCTGCTGCTGAATGCGCTGCCGCCGGCCTTGCTGGCGGCGTCCCTGCTCTACCTCGACCAATATCAGAACGCGCTTTTGGGCGCGGAGGTTGAGGCCATGCGTACCCAAGCGCGCATCTATGCCGGCGCCATTGCCGAAGCCGCGGTGCGGCCGGAAGGCGAACGCTATGTGCTGCAATTGGAAGCGGCGCGGCCCTTGCTCAGGCGCCTGGTGGACCCTTCGCCCAATACCCAGGCGCGGTTATTGGACACGGCCGGCCTGCTGGTCGCCGATAGCCGGATTCGTGATGGTGTAGGCGGCGCCGTTATTGCCGAACCCTTGCCGCCGCCGGAACCGCGCGGCGCGCTGACCTCCACCGTGGCAGGCATTTACGAAAGGATGGTCGGCATGTTCCCCGCGCTGCTGCGCGGGCGCGGTGGCCCGGGCATGGTGGTGGATAGCGCGCCCGATGCGCCGGATTTCGATTGGCAGCCCGATCTTGGCCCTGATCGGCGCGAAGAATTGCGCATGGCGCTGGAAGGCGGCGTCACCCCCTATATCCGCCGCAGCGCCGATGGCCGCCTGCTGGTGAGTGTCGCGGAACCGGCGCGGCGCGGTACGCAGAGTGTCGGCATTGTGCTGCTGACGCGTGAAGCGCGCGAAGTGGATCGGCGGCTCTTTGAAATCCGCGCTTCCGTGCTGCTGCTTTTTGCGACCGCGCTGATCCTGACGGTGGCACTTTCGCTTTATCTGTCCCGCACCATCGCCACGCCAATGCTTGACCTGGCGCGCGCCACGCAACGCATCCGCGAAGGTGAAGGCCGCGCGCAATCCGTGCCGGATGCGCTGCTGAAGCGCAATGATGAGATCGGCGTGTTGGCGCGGGACTTACAAAATTCCGCGCGCGCGCTTTGGTCGCGCATTGACGCCAATGAACGCTTCGCCGCCGATGTGGCGCATGAATTGCGCAATCCGCTGACGAGTGTGCGGAGCGCCATTGAAACCCTCCGCCGTGTGGAAGACCCCGCCAGCCGCAACCGCTTGCTTGCGATCATTGCCGATGATGCGGTGCGCATGGATCGGCTGATTGGCGATATCAGCGATTCATCGCGCGTGGATGCGGAATTGTCGCGCACCATTTCAACGCCGGTCGATATCGCGCCGATCCTCTCCGCGCTTGCCGATCTGCACGGCGCAACACGGGCCGAGGATGACCCGGTGGTGCTGCTGGAAGCGGAAGCGGGGCCGCTGGTGGTGCGCGGTGTGGAAGGGCGCATTGTGCAGGTATTCCGCAACCTTCTGGGTAATGCGCTTTCCTTCAGCCCGCCGCATGGCACGGTGAAGGTCAGCGCGCGCCATGCCGGCCCGATGATAGAAATTGTGGTGGAAGACCAAGGTCCTGGCATTCCCGAACAGAAGCTTGAGAGCATTTTTGAGCGTTTCTATTCCGAACGCCCAAGCGGTGAACGCTTCGGCCAGCATTCCGGTCTTGGGCTTTCCATCAGCCGGCAGATTGTGGAGGGCCTGCGCGGGCGGATTTCAGCCGAGAATATCCGGGACGCGAGCGGTGCCGTCACCGGTGCGCGCTTTACGGTGCTGCTGCCAGCCGGCTGATTCCGCTTCCCAGACCAGGCTTTCATGTTAGGCTTCCCGACAAGAAACCAATAACGGGAGGGTCAAGGCATGATCACGCGCAGAAGCATGATGGCGGCGGGGGCAGTAGCGCTGGCCGCACCCGCGGTACGGGCGCAGGGGAGCTGGCCGGATAAGCCCTTGCGCTTTGTGATCGGCGGCGCAGCGGGCGGGGTTTCCGATATTTTTCTCCGCATGATGGAAAACCGGCTGCGCGAAAGGCTCGGCCAGCCCATGATCATCGACCCGCGCCCCGGGGCGGGCGGCATGGTGGGGGCGGAAGTCGCGGCGCGTGCCGCACCAGACGGCTATACCTATTACGTCAATCACATCGCCTCACACGGGATTGGGCCCACACTGTATCGGCGGCTTTCCTTTGATCCGCTCAGGGATTTGCCAGGGGTTGCGCGCATTGCCGCCATGCCGAATGTGCTGATCATCAAGGGTGACAGCCCGATCAGATCGGTCGCGGAACTGGTCGCCTTCTGCAAGGCCAATCCGGCGCGGGCGAATTTTTCCTCGGCCGGGTCGGGCACATCTTCGCATCTTTCCGGGTTGCTGTTTGGCATGCGCATGGGGATTGAGGTGACGCATGTGCCGTATCGTGGCACCGCGCCTTCCATGGCGGCGGTGATGAATGGCGAAACGCTATTCGCGATTGATAACGCGCCGGCATCGCGCCAGCAGGTATTGGGGGGCTTGCTGAAAGCGCTTGGCGTTTCAACTGCTGCGCGTTCCAGCACCATGCCGGAAGTGCCAAGCCTGCAGGAACAGGGCGTGCCGAATTTCGATGTTGCTTCCTGGTATGGCATTGCAGCGCCCGCCGCCGTGCCGGCCGCCATTCGCGAAAGGCTGGGGGCAGAGGTGGTGGCCGCGCTCAATGATCCCGCCATTGCGCAGCGCGTGCGCGATTATGGGGCGGAGCCCTGGCCGCTCGGCCCCGCAGAATACGATGCCTTCATGCGCCGAGAGGTTGAAATCTGGGCGCCGGTGGTGCGCGCTTCCGGGGCGCAGATAGACTAGCCACACGGCAGTATCGCCAAGCCGCTTTGGGCACGGCATAAGCGGGCGCCGTGACCGAAGCGCCCACCCTGCCGCGACGCATCGCCTTTCTTGCCTTGGCCTTGGCCATCATGGCCGGGCTGTTCTGGCTTGCCTGGGCAACGCTCGCGCCCGGTGGCTGGACACTGCCTGAAATCCTGATCCTGATCTGTATTGCGGGCACTTTGCCCTGGGCCGCGCTGTCGGCCGGCAATGCGCTGATCGGGCTTGGCCTATTGCTGTTCACGCGCGATCCTGTCGCCGCTGTCTTGCCCGCGCTTGCCGCCGCGCGGCCTGGCATCCCGCGAGGCCGCACCGCCATTGCCATCTGCATCCGGCGCGAAGACATGGCGCTGGTGCTGCCGCCACTGGCGCGTTTGCTGTCGGGCCTTGCGGCCGCCGGTGCGGCGGAGCGGTTTTCGCTCTGGTTCCTGTCGGACACGCCCGAAGGCGCTGATGCGCTGGCCGAAGAAGCCGCCTGCCGCGCCTTTGCCGCCGCGCAGCCGATTGCGACCCATTACCGGCGCCGCGCGCAAAATACCGGCTTCAAATCCGGCAATGTGATGGAGTTTCTGGACCAACACGCGGCTGGGCATGAATTCATGCTGTGCCTGGATGCAGATTCGGAAATGACGGCGGATGCCGTGCTGCGCCTGGTTGCTTGCATGGAAGCGGACCCGAAGCTCGCGATCCTGCAACAGCTTATTCATGGCAGGCCGACCAAGGCAGGATTTCCGCGACTGTTTCAATTCGGCATGCGCCACGGCATGCGCGCCTGGGCCATGGGACAAGCCTGGTGGCAGGGGGATGAGGGGCCCTATTGGGGGCATAACGCTGTCATCCGCATCGCGCCCTTTCGCACCCATGCGCGGCTGGAAACCCTGCCCGATGGGTCGCATATTCTCTCGCATGATCAGGTGGAGGCAACGCGCTTGCACGCCGCCGGCTGGAAGGTGCGCGTGCTGCCCGATGATGCCGGCAGCAGCGAAGGCAATCCGCCAAGCTATAGTGATTTCATCACGCGTGATCTGCGTTGGGCTGCGGGCAATATGCAGTATCTGGCGCTGCTGCGCCTGCCGGGCCTGACCCCGATGGCGCGCTGGCAATTGATCCAGGCAATTCTGTTGTTTTTGAGCGCGCCGTTTTATGTCGCGATCCTCTTGCTCGCGGCGTGGAATGGCCTTGGCGGTGGGGGTGATACCACGCCGATTGGCGCCTTGCTCGCGCTGCTCATCGCAGGTTGGTGCTGCCATTATGCCGCAAAGCTTGCTGGTTACGCCGAGGTTCTGCTGAAGCCCGATCTTGCCGCACGCTATGGCGGGCGTGCGCAATTCCTGCGCGGCGCTTTGACGGAAATGGTCTTCACCGCCTTCATGGAACCGGCGCGGTTGATGAGCCAATGCCTGTTTCTGCTCGCGATGCCCTTCGGTATGCGCATGGGCTGGGCGCCGCAAAATCGCAGCGAACGCGGCATTGGGTTTGCGGATGCGCTCAAGCAATTCTGGGCGCCGACGCTTGCAGGCTTGGTGCTGACCTTCGTTTTTGCGGCGGTATCCTTCACCGCGCTGCTCATCGCCGCACCCGTCCTGATCAGCCTGCTTGGCGTTATTCCCTTTGCCATGCTGACCGCCGATGCGCGGTTTTCTGCCTGGCTGGTCAGGCAGCGCATTTGCGCGCTGCCCGAGGAATTACACGCCAATTAATGCGCCGCGAAAATCGCGCAGGGTGCCCGGCGCAAGAGATGCTTGGTGGCGGAACCGGTGAATAGGGCGCGGAGCCCCGTATGTTCATAAGCGCCCATCACCAACATCCCCGCCGGCATGGCAGAGGCTTCCGCCAAAAGCGCTTCCACCGGATGCGAGCCGATCACGGGCAGGGGCTTCGCATGTACATCATGGCGCTGCAGGAAACCCGCCGCGGTGCCGGCCAGGGCAGCGGCTTTCGCCTCATCATCCGCGACACTCAACACCGTGGCACCGCCGCGCCCAAGACCAAGTAGCGCGAAAAGCTGTACGGCACGCAGCGCCCCGGGGGAGCCATCAAAAGCGACCAAGGCGGCGGCCGCGGGATCAAAACGCGCGCCGGGGGGCACCACCAGCAGCGGGCGCGTGCGGTCATGCAACAGCGCCTCAATCGTGGGGGAAAGCCCGTCTTCGGCTTCTTCGCGCCCCAAGGTTGAATCGCGCCCCACAACCAGCATGTCATGCGCGCCAGCGGCCCCAAGCAGGGCTTCGGCCGGGGAGGAATCCAGGGTTTCCAGGGAATAGGGCACGCCATCAGCGGCCTGATGCAAAGCGGCCACGGCCTCAGCCGCCGCGGCCTCAGCCTGGCGGAGCAAGGCAGCGTCACGCCTTTCCTTGAAGGCCGCAGCGCCAGGCGGCACGGCTTCATGCGCGCCGGTGAGGCCAGGGCGATCCATCAGGATCGCTGCCGTCAGCGCCGCACCAGTATGGCGCGCGAGCGCGAGGGCGTAATCCCGCGCGGCGATGGCGCCTTCCGTATCATCCAGGGCCAGCAGAATGCTGCGCAACATGGCTATGCTCCCTCAAGTACCGGCGGCGGAGAGCATCCGCCGGAAGATCGACACTGCCGCCGCCAGATCAGCCAAGGCGACGCATTCGCGTGGCGTATGGGCGGTGGCGATGGTGCCAGGGCCCAAAATCACACAGGGCGCGATATCCTGCAATTCGCTGGCATCGGTGCCGTAAGGGGCGGTGGCGGCGGGCTTGCCGGTAACATTTTCCGCAAGGCGGATCAGCGGGTGATCCGTGGGCAATTCCGGTGGCGTGCCTTCGCGCCTTTCGGTCAACTCCACTCCCGCGCGGTCTGCCGCTGCGCGCACCGCGGCTTCAATGCCGCTCACGTCAATGCGCCGGCTGCGGCGGAATTTTATCCGCACGCTTGCTTGCGCTACCGTCACATTCACCGCCGTGCCGTGATTATCAATCACCATATTGAAATCGGAAAAGGGCGGGTCATAGGCCGCATCGTGATAGGCCGGGTCAAAGCGCAGCTTTTCATAAATGGCCTTCATTTCCGCCATGAAGGGAATCAGCGCCCAATTCGCATTCAACCCCTTGCCGGTGGAGGAATGCGCCTGCACGCCGCGTGCAATGGCCGTATATTCGATATGGCTGCGATGCCCGCGCACGGGCGCCAGCGCTGTTGGTTCCGCCACCACAATCCCCTGCAAGCCAAGCGATGCCGCGAGCTTTGATTGCGCGGCGATAATGCGCGCCCCTTGCTTGCTGGTTTCCTCATCCGCTGTCAGCAGCAGCGTTGCCGGCACATGGGCAGGCAGGCCGCGCGCGGCGATGATGCAGGCCGCGACCGGGCCTTTCATATCCGCGCTGCCAAGGCCATGCAGCACGCCATCCGCGATGCGCGGTGTCCAGGGAGGGTCTGTCCAGCCGGTTTCTGGCACCGTATCCATATGGCCGGATAGCGCGTAACCGCGGCGCGGGCCGCGATGTGCGACAAGGGCGCGCTTTGCCACACCTTGCGGGTCTGTGTAATCCAGCCGTTCAATCTCAAACCCCGCCAATTCGGCTTCGATCTGATTGGCCAGTGGCAGGTTGGAGACAGCGGAACGGCTATCAATCGCCACCAGATCGGCGGCGAGGCGGGTAAGGGCTTCGGCTTCTTGGCTCATGCCCCCAGCATCCCTTGCGGCGCGGCGCAGGGCAAGCGAGGTTAGCGTCTGATCGCCGGAGCCGTGAATCAGCCGCTCAAAACAAGCGTCTGATCGGCGGAGGCGGCATCGCCGGAGCCGTGAATCAGCCGCTCAAAACAAGCGTCTGATCGGCGGAGGCGGCATCGCCGGAGCCGTGAATCAGCCGCTCAAATCATGGGCATGGCATGATCCGTCAAAACGGATCATGTTATGCTCATGACAGAAATTGCCTACCTGGACCCCCGCAGCGGGGCCACCTATCCACTTGCCACGCCGCGCTGGTGTGGCGACGGCCAAGCCCCCCTGATGCTGACGCCACTCCCCGGCATGACGCGCGCCGCGATCCGCACGGAGGATCGTTCGCTCTGGCGCTATGGCGCTGCGCTGCCCTTCCTGCCGGATGATCCCATTACCATGGGGGAGGGCTGTTCGCCCCTGGTGCCGCGCGTCATTGGCGGTGCCTCGGCGCTCGTGAAATGCGAATGGTTCATGCCGACCGGGTCCTTTAAGGATCGTGGCGCATCGGTGATGCTGTCCCTGCTGCGTGCCCAAGGGGTGACAAATGTGCTGGAGGATTCTTCGGGCAATGGAGGCGCTGCCGTTGCGGCCTATGCCGCCGCGGGCGGGATGCGCGCGAAGATTCTGGTGCCGGCATCAACCTCTCCCGCCAAGACCGTGCAATCGCGCGCTTCGGGTGCCGAGATTGAATTGGTGCCCGGCAGCCGGCAGGATTGTGCGGATGAGGCGTTGCGCCAGGCCAAGGATATCTTCTACGCCAGCCATAATTGGCACCCTTTTTTCCTGCATGGCACGAAAACTCTCGCCTATGAGCTGTGGGAGGATTTGGGCTTTGTCGCGCCCGATAATGTGATTGTGCCCTGCGGCGCGGGGTCCAATGTGCTGGGTTGTGGGATTGGCTTTGCTGAATTGCAGCGTGCGGGTGAGATCAAGAAGCTGCCGCGTATCTTCGCCGCGCAGCCGGAAAATTGTGCGCCGATTGCGCGCGCTTTCCTGAAGCAGCCGGCGGTGGCGGCGGTGCCGACCATTGCGGAAGGCACTGCCATCGCGCAGCCCATTCGCACGCCAGAAGTCATGGCCGTTTTGCAGGAAAGCCAGGGCGGTGCGGTGATGTTGAGCGAGGCTGAAATTGGCGCGGCCACACTCGACCTGGCGCGTACCGGCATTTATGTGGAACCGACTTGCGCGCAGGCTGCAGCGGCATTCGTGAAATTGTTGGAAGCTGGTGCGATCCGCGCCGATGAAACCACCGTGGTGGTACTGACCGGCACAGGGCTGAAATCCACGCCGCGTATTGCGGAACTTTTGGGGGTAGCCATCTGATGGCCGGGCCGCGCATTGCCCTTTTGGGCTTTTCCATTGAATGCAACCGCTTTGCACCCCCGGCGACCTTGCGGGATTTTGAAACGCGCTGCCTGATTGCGGGCGATAAGATCGTGACTGATGCGCGTTCCGCCGCCCCGGCCGCCTTGGGCGAAATGCCGGGCTTTGTTACTGCCATGGATACCAGCGGCGCTTGGGAACCCTGCCCCATTTTGCTCGCCATGGCGGAACCAAATGGCCCGGTGGAACAAAGCGTTTTCGATGGCTTCATGCAGCAATGGCGCGACGGCTTGACGGCGCTGAAAGGCCGCGTGGATGGCGTTTACTGCGTGCTGCATGGCGCGGGTCTCGCCACCGCGGATCTTGACCCGGAAGGCAATTTGCAGGCGCTGATTCGCGATATCCTGGGCGATGTGCCGCTGGTGTGTTCCTACGACCTGCACGCGAATGTATCAGACCGCATGGTGGCGCTCACGGATGCCTTTGTCGGCTATCGCACCAATCCGCATCTGGATATGCGTGAACGCGGCGCGGAAAGTGCCGCACTCATGCGCAGGCTTTTGGCCGGTGAGCGTTTCCATCGCGCCTTCCGCCGCTTGCCGATTGTGGCGCCCACCGTTTCCATGCTCACTGCGCAGGGGCCCTATGCCGAGGTGATCAATCTCGGCCAGGAATGGGCGGCGCAAGATCAACGCATTGCCAATGTCTCCATCATGGGCGGCTTTGCCTATGGCGACACGCCCTTCAATGGCATGGCGGTGATCATTACCGCGACAGACAAGGCAGCTGCGGAAGCGCTGGCGGATCGGCTGGCGGCGGCCATTTGGGAAAGGCGCGGGCGCTTCATTGCCAATCTGACCGCGTTGGAAGACGCCACGCAGAAGGCGCTGCATAGCCCTGTGCCACTGGCTTTTGCCGATGTTGCCGATAATCCGGGCGGTGGCGGGCGCGGCAATACCATGTGGATTCTGGAAGCCTTCCATCGCGCCGGCGTGCAGGATTGTCTGGTGGGTGTGATCCATGACCCGGCTTTGGCAGCGGAAGCCCATAAGCTGGGTAAGGGTGCGCGCTTCACCGCGCGCTTCAACCGCGATGTCGCCGCCGATGATCCCTTCAGCAAGCCCTTCAGTGCGGAAGCGGAGGTGGTGGCGCTTTCCGATGGGCGTGTGACCGGCCGGCGCGGCATTTTCGCCGGTACCGCGATGACGCTTGGCGCTACGGCTGCCTTGAAGCTTGGCGGCATCACCGTCGTGGTGATTTCCATTCGCACGCAATGCGCCGATCCCGCCTTCTTCGAACATCTCGGCTTGGATGTCGGGAAGGCACGCGCCGTTGTGGTGAAATCCCGCGGGCATTTCCGTGGCGGCTTTGATGAATTCTTCAAGCATGAACAGATTGTCGAGGTTGATTGCCCCGGCCTCACCTCGCCGATCCTGACGCGGTTTGACTGGAAGCATATGCCAAGACCTGTTTTGCCGATTGATAAGGAAGCGCGCTGGCCATGAAGCTGGATGATCTGCACACCCCTTGCCTGGTGCTGGAACTTGGCATTTTGAAGCGCAATCTGGCGCGCATGGCCGATGCTGTGGCGCGGCATCCTGGCTTGAAGCTGCGCCCACATATGAAAACAGCGAAAAGCCTGGCGGTTGCGGCGCTGGCCGCGCCAGATCATGGGCCGATCACCGTCAGCACAGTCGCGGAGGCGCGTTATTTCGCCGGTGGTGGCTATCGCGATCAGATCTACGCGGTGGGCATCACGCCACAAAAGCTTGATGCCATCGCGGCAATCAACGCGCAGGGCAATGACGTGAAGATCATCACCGATGATGCGGATGTCGCGACTGCCATCGCTGCCCATCCGGGCGTTCTGCCCACCTTGATCGAAGTTGATTGCGGTGAAGGTCGCGGTGGCATTGCGCCTAAGTCGGACAAGCTTGCTGAAATCGCTCAGCGCCTTGGCACAAAATGCGCCGGCATCATGACTCATGCCGGGCATTCCTATGCGGAACGCAGCAATGAGGGCATGCGCAAGGTGGCGGAAGCCGAGCGTGCCGGCGCCGTATTGGCGGCCGAGCGTTTGCGCGGCATGGGCATCACGCCGCGGGTTGTCTCGGCCGGGTCTTCACCCACCGCGCTTTACGGGAAATCCATGGCCGGCATCACGGATATTCGCGCGGGTGTTTATATGTTCGGCGATTTGTTCCAGGGCCAGATCGGCACACATGGCATGGAAGATATCGCGGTGACGGTGTTGTCCGCCGTCACCTCTCGCAAGCAGGACCGCAATGCGGTGCTGATTGATGCAGGCGGCATTGCGTTGTCCAAGGATCGCAGCACTCAGGCGGCGCCGAAGGATCTTGGCTTTGGCGTCATGCTGGACCGCCACGGCAAATGGTCCTTTGGGGAGGCCATTGTCGTGCGCACCCATCAGGAACATGGCGAAGTGCGCGGCGCAGGTCCGCTACCTTTTGCGGAACTTCCCGTCGGTGCCTTGGTGCGTGTGGCGCCGAACCATACCTGCCTGACCGTTGCCGCGCATGACCGCTATTACGTGGTGGATGGCGGGGATGAGGTGATTGCCGTCTGGGATCGGGTGAATGGCTGGTAGGGCGCCCGCCCTGTCATGAAAGCTTCACGTGCATCAGGTCATGTTTCCACTATACTGGAAAAATGGAAACAGAATCCGCTGCTGCGGCATTTGCCGCCTTGGGCCAGCCCACCCGGCTGGCCCTGATCCAAAACCTGCAAAGCGCGGGGCCTGAGGGCCTGCCGGCAGGCGACCTGGCCGAAGCGCTCGGTGTGCCGCCTTCCACGCTTTCATTCCACTTGCGCGCGCTGGAAGATGCCGGGCTGATCACGCCGCAGCGCCAGGGGCGCCAGGTGCTCTACGCCAGCGCCCCGGCGGCCTTTGCTGCGCTGGTCGGGTTTCTGGGTGGGGCAACGGCGCCCATCACCGCCCCGGGCCGGGCCATGCGGGTGCTGTTTCTCTGCACACGCAATTCGGCGCGTTCCATCATGGCGGAAGCCATTCTGAACCGCATCGGTGCGGGGCGTTTCCGCGCCTATTCCGCCGGGTCGGAACCCGCGCCCGATGGGCCGCTGCCGGAAGTGCTCGCGCAGCTTCAGGCGCTTGGGCATGATGTGGCGCCGCTGCGGTCCAAATCCTGGCAGGAATTTACCGGCCCCGATGCACCGCGTTTTGATTTCGTCATCGCGCTTTGCGATACGCTGGAGGGTCAGCGCTGCCCGGATTTTGGCGATACCATCACCAGCGCGGCCTGGCCCTTGCCGGACCCGGCGAAGTTTTCGGGCGGCGGCGCCGAACGCGCGACGCTACTAAATGAGCTTTATGCGGCGCTGCGGCGCCGGCTCGAAATTTTTATCAGCCTACCCTTCACCACGCTCGATCGCATGGCGTTGCAGGCACGCGTTGAAGCTTTGGGCAATCCAATGGCGGGAGCACGGGCATGAGGGTTGGCATCAATGGCATGGGCCGCATTGGCCGCCTGGCATTTCGTGGCGCTTTCGGCGCGGCAGAACGGGGTGAGGATGATCCGCGCCGCGCCAATCGGCTGAATATTGTGCATGTGAATGAAGTGAAGGGCGGCGCGGCAGCCACCGCGCATTTGCTGACTTTCGATAGTGTGCAGGGCCGTTGGCGCGCGCCCATCGCGGCGGAAGGCGCGGATGGGTTTCGCATTGGCGACAAGCGCATCGGCTTTACGGAACACACGACACCGGCAGCGATCCCCTGGGGTGATTTGGGTGTTGATCTGGTGCTGGAATGCAGCGGCAAGTTTCTGACCGAAGCGAGTTTGCGCGGTCATCTCGACCGCGGGGCGAAGCGCGTGATTGTCGCGGCACCGGTCAAGGAGCCTTCAGTGCTCAATATCGTGGTGGGTGTGAATGATGCGCTCTATGATCCCGCGCGCCACCCGATTGTGACTGCTGCATCCTGCACCACCAATTGCCTCGCCCCCGTGGTGAAGGTGGTGCATGAGGCGATTGGGATCAGACATGGGCAGATCACCACCATTCATGATCCCACCAATACCAATGTGGTGACGGATGCGCCGCATAAGGATTTGCGCCGCGCGCGTTCGGCCATGCTGTCACTCCAGCCCACCACCACAGGAAGTGCAACGGCGATTGCGCTGATCTATCCCGAATTGAAGGGCAAGCTGAATGGCCATGCGGTGCGGGCACCGGTCTTGAATGCTTCCCTCACTGATTGCGTCTTTGAAGTGCAGCGCGCCACAAGCGCCGAGGAATTGAATGCGCTGTTCCGTGCCGCGGCCGTTGGCCCGCTAGCAGGCATTTTGGGTTATGAGGATCGGCCGCTGGTTTCCGCCGATTATGCGCGGGATACGCGGAGTTCCATTATTGATGCGCCATCCACCCTGGTGACGGATGGCACCATGGCGAAAATCTATGCCTGGTATGACAATGAAATGGGCTATGCCTGCCGCATGGTGGATCTGGCCTGCATCATGCAAGCGCGCGGCATCTGACATGCGCAACTACGCCATCGTCACCGCCGCCTATTGGGGGTTTACGCTGACCGATGGCGCCTTGCGCATGCTGGTGCTGCTGCATTTCCACAAGCTTGGCTATTCGCCTTTTGCGCTGGCGTTTCTGTTCCTGCTGTATGAAGCGGCGGGGATTGGTGCGAATCTTATCGGCGGCTGGCTTGCCACGCGCTTCGGCATTGCGCGCATGTTGGCGGTGGGGCTTGGCGCACAAATCGTGGGTTTCCTGATTTTGTCAGCGTTATCGCCGCATTGGGTGCCAGCCATGGCGCTGGTTTGGGTGGTGGTCGCGCAAGGCATTTGCGGCATTGCGAAGGACATCACCAAAACCGCGTCCAAATCCGCCATCAAACTGACAGCCGGCGATGCCTCGGGCCGTTTGTTTCGTTGGGTTGCCTGGTTCACCGGCAGTAAGAACGCCATGAAAGGCGTTGGGTTCTTCTTGGGCGGTGTGCTGCTGGAAGCGCTCGGTTTTCAGGGCGCGCTTTGGTTGATGGCCGCGCTGCTCGGGCTGGTATTGCTGGGCGTTTTGGCTTCCCTGCCGCCGATGATGGGCAAGGCCAAGGCGTCAGCCTCCATGCGCGAATTCATGGCGCGGGATCGCGGCGTCAATCTGCTGGCGGCCGCGCGTGTTTTGCTGTTTGGCGCGCGCGATGTCTGGTTTGTCGTGGCCCTTCCCGTGTTTCTCTATGCCTCGGGCTGGAGCTTTGCGGCGGTGGGCGGTTTCCTCGCCATCTGGACCATCGGTTATGGGTTGGTGCAGGCGGTGGCGCCATCCTTGATCCAGCGTAGCGCCGATGGGCTGAGCGCCGAGGTGCCGGCGGCGCGGCTATGGTGCCTTGGCCTGGCGGTGATACCACCCGCGCTGATGGCCGCGCTTTGGCTTGATGTGGGTCGCGCTGATCTGGTGCTCGTGCTCGGGCTTTTGGTGTTTGGCTTTGCCTTTGCCGTGAATTCCTCACTGCATTCCTACCTGATCCTTGCCTATGCAGGCTCCAAAAAAGCCGCCGAGGATGTAGGCTTCTACTACGCCGCCAATGCTGCTGGGCGCTTTGCCGGCACGTTGTTGTCAGGTTTGCTCTATCAAATGGCGGGCATCATGGGCGTCTTGGCGGGGGCGGCGGTGATGCTCGGGTTATGTTGGGCAATTACGCTCTTGCTGCCGCAGGAACGGGGTGCTTACGCTGAGCCGGCATGAAGACACTTCTCGTTATTCACCATTCCATGACCGATGGCGCGCGGCAGATGGCGCAAGCCGCGTTGGAAGGCGCCATGGCGGAAGGCCATACCGCCGTTGGTGGGCTGCATGCCACCGAAGCGGCGCCAGAGGATTTGCTGGCCGCCGATGGCTATATCTTCGCCACACCGGAAAACCTGGCCAGCATGGCCGGCGTGATGAAGGATTTTTTTGATCGCTGCTACTATCCGCTGCTCGATCAAATCCAGGGCCGACCTTACGCGACGATGATCTGCGCCGGATCGGATGGCACGGGTGCGGCGCGGCAGATTGCGCGCATTGCGACCGGCTGGCGGTTGAAGCCGATTGCGGAGCCGCTGATTGTGATCACGGGCGCGCAAACACCGGAAGCCATTGCTGCGCCAAAGATCATCAGCAGAGAAGACCTTGCGCGTTGCGAAGAACTCGGCGCCGCATTCTCTGCCGGGCTTGCTACCGGAATTTTTTGATTCAGCTTTCCGGCTTCAGCCCAAGCCGGCGAATCAGGCCGCCCCAGCGCGCAATATCGGAAGCAAGCAGCGCGCGGAAGGCCTCCGTATCACTCCCCACCACGGTAAAGCCCGCGGTTTCCAAAGCGCGACGTTGATCAGGCACCGCAAGCGCCTTGCCGGTTTCCTCCGCCAGTCGCGCGATACGATCCGCCGGGAAGCCCGCCGGCGCAAAAAGCCCAATCCAGGCAATCGCCGGATCGGAAGGCACGCCGGCTTCCGCCATGGTCGGCACTTCAGGCAAAGCCGGGAAACGTTCCGCACTTGTCACCGCCAGCGCCCGCACGGAACCATCGCGCACCTGGCCAAGCACACCGCCGGTTGCAGCGAAAAACGCCTGGATGCGCCCGGCGACCAAATCCAACACCGCTTGGCCGACCGCACGATAGGGCACATGCACCGCCTCAAAACCCTGCGATGCCGCCAAATCTTCCATCACCAGGTGGGAAAGTGTGCCGGGCCCGGTGGAGGCATAGCTGATCTTGCCCGGATTGGCCTTGGCGAAGGCAACAAACTCGGCAGCGTTGCGTGCGGGTACCGAAGGATGCACCACCAGCACAAAGGGCAGCCGCGCCAGAAGGCTGATCGGCGCCAAATCTGTTGCGGGATCATAGCCCAACGCCGGGTTCAGGATTTTCGCCGTGCTGCCCGGCCCGCCAATTGTCACCCCCAAAGTATGGCCATCGGTCGCGCGCGCCACGGCTTCCGTGCCGATATGCCCGCCACCGCCAGCGCGATTTTCCACAATCACCGGCTGGCCCAGCACCTGCTGCAAATGCGGCGCAATGGCCCGTGCCGCGAGGTCCGGCGTGGACCCGCCCGGAAAAGCACAAATGATCCGCACCGGCCGATCCGGCCAGGCGGCTTGCGCGCGCAGAGCGCCCGGGCTTGCGGCAAGCCCGGCGCTCAGCGCCAAAAGGGAGCGGCGATGGAAGCTATTCATGGAATGGTGCCCGGTAAGAATGCACCCTCACAATGGCGTCAGGCGGCGCGGGCTGCAAGCGGCATATGGTTGCGCGCCCGTTACTCAGGCTGGAAATTCGCGAGCCGCAGCAATTCGGCATTGCGGGCCACATCAGCGCGGATGAAGGCCTCGGCTTCCTCAACGGTTTCCGCCACGGGCTCAAACCCAAGCCCGCTCAGGCGCTGCACCGTTGCAACTTCACGCATGCCATCAACCAAAATGCGGTTAAGCCGCTGCAGGATTTCAACCGGTACGCCGCGCGGCGCCCAAACGCCATACCAGGAATAGAATTCAAAACCGGGCAGCCCTGCTTCCGTCAGGGTCGGCAAATCTGGCGCCAAGGGCGTGCGTGCGGCGGTGGCCACACCAAGCCCGCGCAATTGCCCCGCGCGCACCATGGGCAAGGTCGCCAGCACCGGATCGAACATCAGTTGCGCATTGCCGGCCGCGACATCCGTGAGCGCCGGGGCAGAGCCGCGATAGCCGACGATTTCGATATTCGCCCCGGTCAGGCGATTGAATTCAATGCTGCCCAAATGCCCCGCCGCCCCAAGGGAGGATGTGGCGAAGGACCATTTGGCAGGTTCCCGCTTCGCGGCATCCACCACGGCGGGGATGGTGGTTTGCGGCAAGCGCGGGTTCATCACCAGCACCAAGGGCCCGCGCGCGGTGCGGGCGACCGCCACGAAATCCTGCACCGGATCATAGGGCGCATTGCGCATCACATGCCGCGCCATGGGATGGATGGAAGCAGAGCCGAGCAGCGTATAGCCATCGGCTGCTGATTGCAGCACGGCCTGGCTGCCAATCGCGCCATTCGCTCCAGCCCGGTTTTCCACCACAACAGTCACGCCTAGCGCATCAGCAAGCTTGCTCGCCGCCAGCCGAGACATGGCATCCGTCGCCGCGCCAGGTGTGAAGGGCACAATCATGCGCAAGGGGCGATTGGGCCAGACACCTTGGGCGATGGCGGGGCTGGCCAAAGCTGCGCTGGTGAGGCCAAGCAGGATATGGCGCCTTTGCATGATGACCCCCGGATGTTTGCGCATGAACCTCATTAGGGAGAATGCTTGCCCGCGCGTCAAGAAATCCTTGGGATTGACGAAGCGCCGCCGCGTCTATGAGCTTACAGGGCAAGGAAAGGCCAGACCATGAACCATGTGCCCGCCACCATGAGAGGAACCGGCATCGGCGCCCCCGTGCGTCGCGTTGAGGATATGCGTTTCCTGCGCGGGCAGGGGCGTTATGTGGATGATCTGGGTGGCAGTGATGTCGCGCAGCTTGTGATGCTGCGTTCCCCTCATGCCTCGGCGCGCGTCACGAGGTTGGATGTCAGCAAGGCGCGCGGCATACCAGGTGTGCTATTGGTATTGACGCCCGAGGATATTGAAGAACTCGGTGTGCTGCGCTGCATCACGCCACGGCTGCAAAGAAATGGATCACCTTTGGCGCAAACGCCTTGGCGTATGTTGGCGATGGGGCAGGTGCGTTATGTGGGTGATGCTGTGGCCGCGGTGATCGCGACATCGCGCGCGGCGGCGCAGGATGCGGCAGAAGCGATCATTGTTGAATATGAACCCCTGCCCGTGGTGACGGATGTGGCAGAGGCGATCAGGCCCGGTGCACCGCAGGTTTGGCCCGATTTGGCACAAGAAAATGAAAGCGTCCTGTTCCGCCTGGGCGATGCGGCGGCGGTGGAGGCTGCCTTTGCGCGCGCGGCGCATGTCACGCGGCTTGATTTCCGCATCACGCGCGTTTCCGCCAATCCCATGGAACCGCGCAATGCGCTGGCGAGTTATGATCCCGTGGAGGATCGCTATACGCTGACGACTGGCACGCAATTGCCGCATGTGATGCGCAATGAAATTGCTGAATTCGCGCTGAAGATACCAACGAATAGGCTGCGCATCATCTCGCCCGATGTTGGTGGCGGTTTCGGCATGAAGGAAAGCCCGTTTCAGGAATATGTGCTGGCGCTGCATGGCGCGAAGCGGCTTGGTCGGCCGGTGCGCTGGACAGCGACGCGCACGGAAAGTTTTTTGGCCGATACGCATGCGCGGGACAATGTCTCAACCGCAGAATTGGCGCTGGCGGCGGATGGTACTTTCCTCGGCTTTCGCGTGCATACTTTGTGCAATGTTGGCGCCTATCTCGCCTGGCAAGGGCCGGTTTCCGCTACCAATAACGTCGGCGGGCTCGCGGGGGTTTACCGCACGCCGCATATTTTTACCGAAGTGCGCTGTATTTTCACGCATACGCAGCCGACCGCGCCCTATCGCGGGGCAGGGCGGCCAGAAGCGATTTACGCGATTGAGCGTATCATTGATCTGGCCGCGGATGAAATGGGCATGGACCGGATTGCGCTACGCGAAAAGAACCTGATCCAACCGGAAGCGATGCCGTTTCGTACCGGGCTTGATTACACCTATGACAGCGGCGATTTTCCGAAGAATATGGCGCTTGCCCTGAAAGCTGCAGATTGGGCAGGGTTTGAGGCGCGGCGTGCGGAGGCCAAGGCGCGCGGCAAGCTGCGCGGGATTGGCATTGCCAATGCGATCGAAAGTGCCGGCGGGCCGCATCGTGGGCCTTTGGAAGAATCCGCTGAAATCCGCTTCGATTCCGGCGGCAGCGTGACCTTGCTGATGGGCAGCCATAATCACGGCCAGGGGCATGAAACGGTGTTTCGCCAGATCGCCTCAGAACGCTTGGGGATTCCGGCCGAGCGTATCCGCTTCATCAATGGGGACACTGATATCGTAACGCATGGGCGTGGTACGATCGGGTCGCGTTCCATGATGGCCGCAGGTGGCGCGCTGGTGGGTGCGGCGGAGCGTATTATCGCGCGCGGCAAGAAGATTTCCGCGCATTTCTTGGAAGCGGCGGAAGCCGATATTGAATTCAGCGAGGGGCAATTCCGCATCGCGGGGACGGATCGCGGCATCGGTATCGAAGCCCTTGCGCGCCGCAGCTACATCCCCGGGCAATTGCCAATGGGCGAAGAACTTGGGCTTTCCGCCTTGCTCATCACGCGCCCAGGTGACGCGACCTTCCCCAATGGCTGCCATATCGCCGAAGTGGAAATAGACCCTGATACCGGAGAGGCTGAAACTGTCGCCTATGTGGTGGTGGATGATGTCGGCACCGTGATCAATCCGCTGCTGCTGAAGGGGCAAATTCATGGCGGCATTGCGCAGGGGCTGGGGCAGGTGTTTGGCGAGGATATTCGCTATGACGCCAATGGCCAACTTCTGACTGCAAGCTTCATGGATTACCTGATGCCGCGTGCGGCGGATTTCCCGGATATGGTGGTGAAAAGCAACCCGGTGCCAACCAAGACCAATCCGCTTGGCGTGAAAGGCGCTGGAGAGGCCGGTACTGTAGGCGCCTTGCCGGTGCTGATCAATGCAGTGGTGGATGCGCTGCGCCCGCTTGGCATTCGCCATATCGAAATGCCCGCAACGCCGGAGCGTATCTGGGCCGCTATTCGCAACGCCGGTTAGGCGCGCGCTTCTTCTTCCAAGGCTTCCAAAAGCCGCGCCGGCCACCATTGCGGAATGCCCTGGCCGATCAGTACCAGGCGCGATCGCCGATCCGCTGATGGCCAATCTTCCAGCCATTGAATGGGATGCAGCACATGGCGCACGCCATGCAGCACGGCGGGTTTTTCTGGTGCTTCCGCGACGCGGATGATGCCCTTCATGCGCAGCAATTTCTCCCCGGCATGTTCGGCGAGCGCTTCCAGGAATAGCGGCAACACCACGGCGGGGAGCGGTTCTTCACGCAGGATGGAAATGGTCTCCACCCCCGCGCTATGGCGGGCGCTGGGCGTGGCAATGGCTTCCAACCAATGCTGCAAGGTTTCTGGCCCTGCGGCGGAAGCGAAAAGCATATCCGGTGGAATGGCACCCTGCACCGCGCGCAGGATTGGCGCGCCGGGATTAAGCGACGCAAGCTTTGCTTCCAAGGCCGTTGTATCGGGCGCAAGATCGGTTTTGCTGAGCAGCAGCCTATCCGCGAGCATGGCCTGCTGCGCGGCTTCCGGATGGCGCGTAATTGTCTCGGCACCTAACAGCGCATCCACCACCGTCACCACCGCTTCCACGCGATGGTCCTCCGCAATGCTTGGGTCCATCAGCAGCGTGTGCAGAATAGGCGCGGGATCAGCGAGGCCCGATGTTTCAATCAGCACGCGGTGATAGGTGACAGCGCCTGATCGGTGCCGCGCCGCCAGATCGATCAGCGTGCGTGCGAGATCGCCGCGCGTCGCGCAGCAAAGGCACCCATTGGCAAGGCCGAGCAGGTTTTCTTCCGACGTTTCAAGCAATTCATGGTCAAGCCCGATATCGCCCCATTCATTGACGATCACCGCACTGCCGGCATAGGCGGGATCACGCAGCACAGAACGCAGCAGCGTGGTCTTGCCGCTACCCAGAAATCCCGTGATGACCGAAACGGGAATCACAATGGCGCCGCAACCCGCGCGCGGGCCGGTTCCGTACTGGTTGCGTTCAGCGCATAACGCAGGCTCCGCAATAGCCCGAGCATGGAAGCCGCCGGACGGCGCCGGGTTTCACTGATCAGCCACCAGCGCATCGGCGCCTCTGCCGGCGCAGCTGGCGCCACATGCAGCACCTGATCGCCCACGGTAACTTTCACGCCGGCATCAGCAATATCCACGCGCCCGGTCACGCCCCAAAGGGTCAGGCTATCAGCAAGCAAGGCGCGCAGCGCGGGTGGGTTCATACGGCGGGCGCGGTGCGGATTTCCTGCGGGATGCGCCGCGGCAGCCATTGCCCACCAGCCGCATCACCGACCCAGCGATCATTTTCGACCATGATCTTGCCACGCAAAATGGTCATGGCAGGCCAGGCATCCACCTGGCGGCCTTCCCAGGGCGTATAGTCGCTTTCATGCAAGGCTTCGGCGCGCACCATGCGCCTAAGCTTCGGGTCAAGGATGCAGATATCCGCATCCGCGCCCGTGGCAATCGCGCCCTTGCGCGGATACATCCCCATGATCTTCGCGGCATTGGTGGAAACCGCATCAACGAATTGCCGGAGCGTAAAGCCGCGCTTGCCGACCATTTCCGTATACATCACCGCGACACGAGGCTCCACACCTGAACTTCCGCCAGTTGTGTCATCCACCCGCTTGCCTTGCGTTTTCACTGCCAAGGAACAGCAAAGTTCGTCGGTCGCGACACAGGAAATCGAGCCATCACGCGCCCCGGCCCAAAGCTCATCCTGATCCGCCTGAGACTTCAGCGATGGGTAGGTGTGATAGATCTGCCCATTCGGGCGCTTATAATCCTCACTGGTGTAGAGCATGTATTGATGGAGCGACTCACCATAAATCGGCAGGTCCTTGGCGCGCGCATCGCGAATGGCGCGCACACCATTCCCGGCTGAGACATGCATCATGTAAAGCGCGGTGCCGGGCACATGTTCCGCGAGACGCATGACGCGGCGGAAGGACAGATCTTCCGAAAGTGTATTATGCACCTCCGCCATATTCTCAAACCCGGCGCGGTTTTCGCGGAAGAGTTTGGCGTACATATGCATGACAATGTCATTGTCTTCGGCATGGATCACGCCAAGCCCACCCTTGGTGGAAAGCACCTGAAACACTTCCCAGATATCGCCGAAATCCACCATGCGGCCCTTGCGGGAAGGGGTGATGTCGGTGGTGAAGATTTTCGTGGTGGCGTGGCCGGCTTCAATCGCCTCCCCCAACTGCGCGGGGATATCGGGCGGCAAATCGCCTTCCACCATGATGTGAAAAGCGTAATCGCAAGGGCAGCCATCGGCCTTCCAGGCGGCGTGGCGTTCAGCGATGGCGCCTTCAATGGTTTTGCCATGGGTCCAGCGCACGAAATCCAGAATGCTGGTGGTGCCGCCATAAAGCGCGGCTTTGCCGACGACCGAAGCGCCCTGGGTTTGATCAATCTTTCCATCTGGCCCCGGGATCGGCCAAAGGCAATGCGTATGCGGGTCAATCCCGCCCGGCATCACGATGCTATCGCCCGCTTCCACCACCCGCACACCAGGCGGTATGGGCAGGGTACCCGGTGCGGCAATGGCGACGATTTTCTCGCCCGCTATGCCAATTTCAGCCGGCCCAATGGCATAGGGCGTGACGACGCAATTGCCCTTGATCACAAGATCCATGGTGATACCCCCATTCGGCGCTTGGTCTGGCGCCGGGGGGAAGCCTAAACCCAAAATGCGGGTTTAGGCCAATGCTGGCTTCAGCGCCGGGGCGGCGCGGTGCCGGGCACTTCGCGGGAAATGCGTGCGCGGTCCGTTTCCGTCACCGTCACACGGTCACCGACCTGCAGCCCAAGCTCATTGGTTTGGGTAATCACGCGTTCGCCGCCGGAATCAGGGCGGATGATGAATTCCATCGCCTCACCACGCGTGGCGCCTTCTTCAATGGCAGCGCCAGCCGCACCGCCAGCCAGCGCGCCAACCACGCCGCCCACAGTCCGCGCGCGCCAATCACCGCCGATGGTGCTACCCAGGAAGCCCCCGCCAACAGCACCGGCCGTGGCACCCACGCCGCTGCGTGCGCCGCTTACGGCCACGGGGCGCATGGCGATGATGGTGCCGCGATAGACAGTGCCTTGGATGCCCAATGCTTGGCGTTCCACGGTTGTGTTCGTCGCCGGCGCGCAGGCAGCAACGCCAAATAGCAGAAGGATGATGGACAGGCGAAGAAGCATCAGAGTGTCTCCTCAATCAGGATGATAGACTCAGCCTTGGATCGGCTAGGCAGCAAGGCCCGCCGCAAACCTGCTGGGCTTTTGGCGTCAATCTAGCCATGTTTGGCAATACTCCAAGGCGCGATTATGGCGGGCTTTTCGGTTCAAGGCGCCGGCAAAAGCGCATCCGTGCGACCCATGAGGCGATAGGCAATAAGCCCGAGCCATTCCCGAAAACCCCATTCGAATTGACCGAGCCTTTCCGGGAAAGGCGCATCGTAAAGCACAGCCAGGGTATGGCCGGTGCGATAATTCACTGGCCAGGCGATGATCCCTTGCCAGCCGGCCTTGCGGAACACCCCCATGGCGCGCGGCATATGGCTGGCCGAGGTGACCAGCAGCCAAACCTCATCCGGTTTTGGCTGCACCAGGGCGTGTGTCAGCACCGCATTCTGATGCGTATTGCGTGCCGCCGCCTCATAAATCACGCGCGGCCCCGAAAGGCCGAGGCCTTCAAAGAACTTCCGCGCCACATCGGCTTCAGTCAGCCCGCCATGCACCAGTGAACCCTGGCCACCGGTGAAGACGATACGCGCATCGGGGAAACGCCGCGCCAGCGCAACGGTTTCTGTCATGCGTTCCGCGGCGCCATTGATGGCAGGGATGCCGCGTTCATCAGTGATGTTCTGATCCACCGCGCCACCCAGCACAACGATGCCATCAACCCGCGTGAGCGGCTCAGCCGGGCGCGCAAAGCGATCTTCCAGCGGCAGCAGAATGAATTGGCTGATGGGGGTTGCGATGAGCAGGAAAAAGAACGCAAGACAAGCCAGGACAAGCCAGCGGCCAGAGCGTAGCCCGCGCCAGATCATGGCAAGCCCAATGGCACCAACCAGCAGGGCAAAATGTCCCGGCCGTGCCGGAAACCACAATATCTTTGAGACTATATAGGCAATATCCGTCATGACAGGGTCCAAACCGCGCGAGGATTGCGCAAAGCAGCGTCGCCGTGGCCTGTCAAGCGAAGCGGCGGCCGGGCTCAATCAAGCCCGGCGCCGTCCGTTCAGTTACTTGCGGCCAGCTTCGGCCTTGGCAGCTTCGGTCACGCGCTGATCAGCGGCAAGGATGGTATTGCGCAATTCGCGCATGAAGGCGTTGCCCTTGGGCGTGCGCTGCACCAGTACCGACCGACGATCGGATGGATCAGGCTTGCGCCGGGCAAGATCATGATCACCCAAACGATCAAGGGCGCGCGTGATCGCCGGCTTGGATACATTCAGCTTTGCGGCCAGGCCGCGCACCGTATGCGGGCCATCCGAAAGATAGCTGATGAGCATGACACCAAGTTGGCGAGAGGAAAGATCATGCGCATCCCGGCGCACGAGTGCAACGATCGTTTCCTGCAAAACGCGTATCATGTGATCTGAGCCATTATTATTGCTGGCCATTTGATTTTCCTTTCCGTGCGACAAATGCGGCCTTTCCGGCCACTGATTCTCATTGAAGGGCCATAAACTAGCTGGACCTGATATCGTCATACACAGGTTTCACTGAAATGTCATATCACAATCTCCCTGAAAAATCTTGTAACATTTTAAACATGGCGCGCGCCGCCTGCGCTTCGCCACCCTCCGGTCTTCCTGGGCGCGTTGAATCGTTCCAGGCATAGACATCAATATGCGCCCATGGCTGCCCCTTCGGCAGAAAACGGCGCAGGAAAAGCGCGGCCGTCACCGCGCCGGCCATGGGCTTTTGTGAAACATTGCTAAGGTCGGCGAAGGGCGTATCAAGCCAGGAATCATATCCATCATGCAAAGGCAGGCGCCAAAGCGGGTCCTGAACCGCCTGTCCGGCACGCAAAAGCCCTTCAGCCAAAGCATCATCGTTACTGAAAAGAGCAGGCAGATCAGGGCCCAGCGCCACACGGGCAGCGCCAGTAAGTGTAGCAGCATCCAGGATCAGTGCGGGTTGCTGCTCGGTTGCAAATTGTAACAGATCACACAGGACCAATCTTCCTTCCGCATCGGTATTGCCGATTTCAACCCTTAGTCCCTTGCGCGTATGCAAGACATCCATCGGCCGCATGGCATTACCGGACACAGCATTTTCCACCGCGCCAATCAGCACCAGCAGGCGGATCGGCAATCTTGCGCGCATGACCATTTCTGCAACGGCCAACATTATCGCTGCCCCACCCATATCCTTCTTCATACGGAGCATGGCGGCAGAAGGCTTGATATCGAGCCCACCAGTATCAAAGCAAACCCCTTTGCCGCAAAGCGCTACCAATGGGCCATTGGCATCACCTTCCCAATGCAAGATAGCCAAATGCGGTGCGCGGGGACTTCCCGCGCCAACCGCTGCCATGCATGGAAAGCCATCCAACAAGGCTTGACCCGTGATGATTTCCGCGCGGCCATCATGGCGCTGCGCCAGACCGGCCGCAGCTTCCGCCAATTGCTGCGGGCCCAATTCAGCCGCCGGCATATTGATAAGGTTCCGTGCGGCGCAGATCGCCTCAGCCATCATCACCGCATTTTCGGTGCCGGAAGGGGCAATCAACTCAGCCGGGGCGCGTTCCTGGCGCTTGTGATGCAACCAACGATAAGCGCCCAAATGCCAACCCAGAACGGCATCCGTGGCATTGGGGATGGACCCGGCAAGATGCCAGCGGCTTCCCGCTGGCAGTGACCAGGCTGCGCCACCGAAATGCCAAGGCGAAGCTTCCTTTCCGATACCGATCACCGCACCGGCCAATCCGTTTTCCCCGGGCAGCAAGGCGATTTCCCCAGGCTTCGCGGCAAAGCCGGAAGCACGCAGAAACGCCGCAGAAACCTCAGGCAGGCCGGCAAGGAACCCTGGCAGATCCTCGGCGCAAATTGCGTGCAATGGCCGCGAAGAGACCCCTTCAACTGGCGCGACTTCAGCCATCAATCTTTCCCTTTCCGGCACCACCAAGGCGCGGTTTCAATACAGGCCTGCTATGTGAGGGTTCATCATCCAGATATCAATTCAGGTGATTGAAAATCCGCTTAATTTTATACTGTTACTGTTAACCAACAATGAACGATCTTGATATGCGTCATGTTTTCGAAACATGATGCCTGACATGCCAATCCGCCAAATCATCATTCAGTCTCACCCGCAAATCGGCGTATACGCCAAGGCTTGCGGCAGGCAGGCATGGGGGGATGCCTAACATGCGTTTCCAGGTCGTTGTCACGCATGATGTTGCGGCGCAGCAAAAACGCTTGACGATTGGGCTTTTGTCGCGTGCGTCACGGGTGTCTCTGGCTTCTTGGGCGGGCGGCGCAGCCTGGGGAAGGAAACGCAACGGCCTTTCAAGATCCCGCCGCCTATTGCAGAAAGCGTTCCGGCCGATGCCCCAAGGCGCCATCCAGGCTGCCCGGGATCATCAATCTGCCTGAAACAGCAAGTGCGCCATGACCGATACCCCCACTGACGCTGCCTGGCGCCTTGCCTTTGGTGATCTGACGCCAGCACAGGTCTTTGCCCTGCGTGAAGGGACAGCGTGGCGAAGGCTGCCTGATGATACTACGGATCGCTATGCAGGGCTGCTTTCTATTGCCGATCTGGATGCGTTTCTGCGCACCGATGCCGCGCGCCATCCGCGCGTGAGCATGGCCGATGGCGGAAGACAGGGCAGCGCCGCGATACCACCTGATGAATATCTGCAGGCTGATAGCAGCCGCGTTGATCTGCCGCGCTTGTTTGCCCGCTATGATGCGGGGGGCAGCCTGATTGTTTCGCAATTTCATGAATTGCATGCGCCACTTGCGCGGTTCTGCCGTGGCCTCGAAAAAGTGTTTCTCCATCCGGTGCAGGCCAATATCTATCTGACGCCGCCCGGCGCGCAGGGCTTTCGCGCGCATTTCGATACGCATGACGTGCTGGTGCTGCAGGTATCGGGCAGCAAATCCTGGCGCGTTTGGGATGACATCCCTTTTCCTTCGCCGAGCCGCGCGACACCTTGGGCGAATAAGCAAAGCCCTGCCGGGGTCGCGCATGCGCTGACGCTCAATCCCGGTGATGCGCTTTATCTGCCGCGTGGCGTGATGCATGAAGCGGTAGCGCAATCGGGCGATGCGCCATCACTTCATATCACCATCGGATTTTTGGAAGCGTCCATCGCCGATATGTTGCGGGAGCTTTTGGAAATCCTGGAGGCGGAAAACTCTGCCCTGCGCGCCAGCATCCCATCCTGGCGGCTTGCTGAGGCGGATGGCGCCACCGCCATCGCAGCGCGGCTTGCGCCCGCCTTGGCCGCGCTATCATCGGACGCAGCGCTTGATCGGATGGCACTTGCCGCCATGGATCGCATTACGCGGGATCGGCTGCCGTTATCGCAACGAAGCCTCACGCATCGCCCAATTGGTGCTGAGGATAGGCTGCGGCTTTCGGATGCGATGCATCATCATCTGGTGCCGCTGCCTGAAGGGGGTGGTGCGCTGCGCTGGTATGGTGGTGTTGAAATGCTGAACGCCACGGAATGCGCCTGGCTCACGCAATTGGCGGAAGGTGCCACGCCGGCCAACCTGGGCGCGGGCGCGCTGCCCTTTTGTCAGCGCCTTGCCGCGCTGGGGCTATTGGAACGCTGCTGAAAACGCAGCTTCAACCGCCGCTTTCCTCCCGCAGGATTTCCAATTCCAGCCAGCGAGTCTCCGCCTGCTGCAAGGCCGCCTGCGCTGCGCCCAAAGCGCCGGTCGCCTTGGCGAAACCAGCAGCATCGCGCACATAAAACGCTGGATCGGCGATGCGTTTTTCAAGCGCGCTGATCTCCGCCGAGAGCTTTTCCATCTTGGCGGGCAGGGTTTTCAATTCATGCTGCTCCACCGCGCCAAGGCCCTTCTTTCGAGGCGCGGGTTTCGCTGAAACTGCCGCCTCTCGCTTCGGCGCTGGTGCCTGTTTTTCAGCAGCCCGCGCCCGCACGCCATGGCCGCGCTGCGCCACCATGTCGCTATAGCCGCCGGCATATTCCTGCCAGCGCCCGGCTTCTTCAAAGGCAATCACGCTGGTGACGCAGCGGTCGAGGAAGTCACGGTCATGGCTCACCAGCAGCACCGTGCCGGCGTAATCCGCGATCAATTCCTGCAATAGATCAAGCGTCTCAAGATCCAGATCATTCGTCGGTTCATCCAATACCAGCAGGTTGGATGGTTTGGCGAAGGCGCGCGCCAGCATCAGCCGGCCGCGTTCACCGCCAGAAAGCGCGCCAAGTGGCGTGCGCGCCTGTTCTGGTGTGAACAAAAAATCCTTCATATAGCCAAGCACATGGCGCGGTGCGCCGCCGATATGCACCATATCCCCGCGTCCTTCGGTCAGCGCTTCCGCAAGCGTCACGGCGGGGTCCAGCGCGGCGCGGCGCTGATCCAGCCCGACCATTTCAATTCCGGCGCCGAGCAATACCTGGCCCGCATCAGGCGCCAGCGTGCCGATCAGCATATTAAGCAGTGTGGTCTTGCCCGCGCCATTGGGCCCCAGAATACCCACGCGATCACCACGCATGATGCGCGTCGAAAACCCGGTGATGATCGGGCGGCCGCCGAAGGATTTGCTGATGCCATCGACAGCGATCACCAGATTGCCGGAAGAAGCGGCCTCAGTCGCGGCCATGCTCACGCGCCCCGGCGCGGTTGTTCTTTCACGCCGCCGCGCGCGCAAGGTTTGCAGGTTTTCGAGCCGCCGCACATTGCGCTTGCGCCGCGCGGTCACGCCATAGCGCAGCCAATGTTCTTCGCGGACGATCTTGCGCGCCAGCTTATGCGCATCGCGTTCTTCTTCTTCCAGCACCTGATCACGCCAGGCTTCAAAGGCGCCAAAGCCCTGTTCCAGCCGGCGCGTTGTGCCGCGATCCAGCCAGACCATGGCGCGTGAAAGGCTTTCCAGAAAGCGCCGATCATGGCTGATGAGCACCAGCGCAGCGCTGCTGGCGGCCAACTCCGCTTCCAGCCATTCAATCGCCGGCAGATCGAGGTGATTGGTGGGTTCATCCAGCAGCAAGATATCGGGCGAAGGTGCCAAAGCGCGCGCCAGCGCCGCACGCCGCGCCTCTCCGCCCGAAAGCGCCGCGGGTGCTTCGGCGCCAGTCATCCCCAGGCTTTCCAGCAAATAGCGCGCACGATGCGCATCATCCGCCGGCCCAAGCCCCGCTTCGACATAGGACATGACATCGGCAAAACCTGAAAGATCAGGTTCCTGATCCAATACGCGGAGCGTCGCGCCCGGTTGCAGAAAACGCGTGCCCGATTCCGGCTCGATCAACCCGGCAGCGATCTTCAGCAGCGTTGACTTGCCCGAGCCATTCCGCCCGACCAGCGCCAGCCTTTCACCAGGCGCCACGGAAAGCGAGGCGCCATCCAGCAACCTCGTAGTACCAAAACCCAGGCGGATATCCTGCAGGATCAGAAGCGGGGGTGCGGCCATCAGCTACCCCGCGAAGGGGTCACGCATCATGATGGTGTCGTCACGTTCGGGGCTGGTGGAAAGCAGCACCACGGGGGCTTCGACCAATTCCTCAATCCGGCGGATATACTTCACCGCCTCGGCCGGCAATTCGGCATAGGAACGGGCACCGCGGGTGGAACCTGGCCAGCCGGGCATGACCTCAAAAATCGGTTCCGCCGCCGCTTGCGCGCGTTGCCCGGTGGGCAGGCGCTTCATGACTTCGCCATTCACCTTATAGCCGGTGCAGATCTTCAGTTCAGCCAGGCCATCCAGCACATCAAGCTTGGTCAGCACCAGGCCCTGCACGCCGCCCACCTTCACCGCCTGCCGCACCATGCAGGCATCAAACCAGCCGCAGCGGCGGGGACGCCCCGTGACGGTGCCGAATTCATGGCCGCGCTCACCCAAGCGCTTGCCGATTTCATCGTGCAATTCAGTGGGGAAAGGCCCGGAACCAACGCGCGTGGAATAGGCCTTGGCAATGCCGAGTACGAAGCCAATCGCATCCGGCCCAATACCCGCGCCAGCGGCGGCGCTGCCGGCCACCGTATTGCTGCTGGTGACGTAAGGATAGGTGCCGTGATCCACATCCAGCATCACCGCCTGCGCGCCTTCGAACAATACGCGCTTGCCGGTAGTGCGTGCCTCATCCAGGCGTTCCCAGATGGCCTCGGCAAAGGGCAGCAGCTTTGGCGCGAGCGCGAGCAAATTATCCAGCAGCGCCTGTTTTTCGAATTCCGGCGCGCCAAGGCCGCGCAGCAGCGTATTGTGATGGCGGAGCAATTCATCAAGCTTGTCGGAAAGCGTCTCAGGTTCCGCCAGATCACACAAACGGATCGCCCGCCGCGCCACCTTGTCCTCATAGGCAGGGCCAATACCGCGCCCGGTGGTGCCGATTTTCGCATCGCCCCGCGCCGCTTCGCGTGCCTTGTCCAATGCGGGATGCAGCGGCAGGATCAGCGGCACATTATCGGCAATGCGCAAATTCTCAGGCGTCACGGAAAGCCCCTGCGCGGTCACTTTGGCGATTTCGGAAAGCAGCGCTTCCGGGTCCAGCACCACGCCATTGCCGATAATGCCAAGCTTGCCACGCACCACACCGGATGGCAGCAGCGAAAGCCTATAGGTCTGATCACCCACCACCAGCGTATGGCCGGCATTATGCCCGCCCTGAAAGCGCACCACGATATCCGCGCGGGAGGCAAGCCAATCAACAACCTTGCCCTTGCCTTCATCGCCCCATTGGGCACCGATCACGGCGACATTGGCCATGGTTTCAACCTTTCCGAGGCAGCGCCACAGCGCGCCCGTCTTGAAGTGAGTGGGTGCAGCGAAGCGATTCGGGCGTATCCGAAGCCGATAACGCTGCGACAGTGACAAAGCCCTGCGCGCGGAAGGCAGCGCCATCCGCGCCAAGCGGAATGAAAAGCCGGGCCGGTTCCGCGCTGCGGGGTGCGGCGCGCAGCACGGCATCCGGGTAAAGCGTCATGCCCGTGGCCGGTTCGCCATTATGGGAAACGTAGCGCCCGCCACGCGCCAATTCTCCGCCAAGCCCCGGCCCATAAAGCGTGAAGGCCACACCGGTATGGTAGCGAAGGCCACGAAACTCCACGGGATCGAGTGTGATGCTGAGCCCCGGCGCGCGGCGTGCAATGGCAGCGATCACGGCGGCCGCAGCCTGGGCCAGGGCGCGCGCGGCAGCGGGCAGTGCTGCCTGTTGCAAGGCGGCCAGCGCAGCGGCTGCCGGGCCCGAAGCCGCCATCAGCGCAGGCAGGGCTTGCAATACGGCGACGCCTGAATCGCGCACCGAAGCCGCCACCGCTGCGCTATCCTTGCGATCCAAAGCGCGGGCCAGGCTGGCGCGCAAAGCCGGCGCAAGCCCCGCGGCGTCCAGCAAGGCGGGTGTCAGGCTGGGCAGCATGACATCCAGGCTGACGGGTGCGACACCAATCGCAGCAAGGGCTTCCACCGCCACAATCGCCACTTCGGCATCGGCTTCAATCGCATCACTGCCAATGACTTCAATCCCGGCCTGGGGAAGCTGGCGTTCGGGCGCCAATTGCGTGCCGCGCACGCGCAGCACCTGCCCTGCATAGCAAAGCCGCAGGGGGCGCGGTTCAGCAGCCAGCCGGGTTGCGGCAATGCGCGCCACTTGCGGCGTGGTATCGGCGCGCAGCCCCATCATGCGCTGGCTGACCGGGTCCATCAGGCGAAAGGTCTGATCCGCTACTGCGGCGCCAGAACCCGTCAGCAGACTGTCTTCAAATTCCAGCAGCGGCGGCTTGACGCGTTCATAGCCATGCTGCGCGAAGGCGGCCATCATGGCTTCCACCAAGGCGGCTTCCCGCGCCGCATCGGGCGGCAGCAGATCGGCGAAGCCGGCAGGCAACAGGGCAGGATTGGGCAAATCTTCGGTCATGAACAGGGGCAGGGTTTGGCAGGGGCCGCGCGGCTCGGCAAGCCCCATACGCTGCCCTAACCCGTTCGGGTGAAATCGCCCGCTCGACCGGGGCTCAGCATTTCCGCATGGCCATGGCCCGAACCGGTCAAATAGCCGTAAAGCTGATGCGCACCCTCATAGGTCATTTCAATGCCGATCCAGGCAATCAACGCAACGCCGGCATAGGCAATCCAGCGAAACCGCGCGAGCAGCCGGGCGATGATGGAAGCGGCCACCCCCATCAGAATGATGGAAACCCCAAGCCCCAGGATCAGCATGGGCAGATTGCCGCGCGCAATGCCCGCAATCGCCAGCACGTTATCAAGCGACATGGACACATCCGCGATCACGATCTGCTTCAGCGCCGCGGCCATGGTCTTGCCGCCGGCGCCATCCTCATGGCCCTCAGGGTCCTCTTCCTCGGCCTTTTCCTCACGCAATTCCTTGAAGAAGCCATAGGCAATCCAGAGCAGCAAAAGCCCGCCGATCAGCATCAGCCCCGGCACTTCCAGCAAATAGACGGCAAAGATGGAGAAAATCACCCTGAGCACGGTGGCGAAGATCATGCCAAACAGGATGGCGCGGGAACGTTGCGCGGCGGGCAGGCCGGCTGCCGCCAAGCCAATCAAGACCGCATTATCGCCTGACAGAACGATATTGGCGAACATGATCTGGCCAAAAGTGGCCAGGTTGAAGTTTCCCAGGATAGTCGAAAAATCCATAACGCAGCTCCGGACACGCAGGCCCGCTGCCACGCATAAAAACTATGCGTCGCCGTTACCTGCCCCGGCGACCCAAACAGTACCCAGAATGCGGCGGGGCGTGAAGCCCCGCAGCTCAGCCATGGGCCGTAGAAGACCCGCGCCGCGCTTGCCGAACCACATCGGACACAAAGGCGGCGATACCGGTATAGACAACCAATTGCAGGAAGGTGACGCCCACCCAAAGCCAGACCGGGAAAACCCCCGGCAGGGCGAGGAAGCCCAAAGGCAGGAACAGATAGGCATAGGCCTCGGCCACCTGCTGCGTGACCTGCTGGGTGCCCTCATAAATCATCTGGCCAGCCACATACAGGATGATGAACAGCCCGACCCAGGCAATCCAGCGATGCTTATCGAGCAAGCGGGCAATGAAGGTCGCCGCAACGCCCATCAGAACCACGGAAACCGCAAGGCCAATGATCAGAACATAGGGGTGATCCTTGGCCGCGCCCGCCACTGCCAGCACGTTATCAAGCGACATGGAAACATCGGCCACTAGGATTTGGGTGATGGCCTGACGCAGTGTCTTTTTCGGCGCGCCTGGGACAGCGCCGTTTTCCAGCGCCTCCACCCCTTCATGCTGTTCTGTAACAGCGGGGTCGCCATGGCTGCCGCCATCGCGCAATTCGCGATACATTTTCCAACAAACCCAGAGCAGCAAGACGCCGCCGGCGAGCACAATCCCCACGATTTGCAGCAATTGCACGGTGATGGAAGCGAAGCCGATACGCATGAGCGTCGCGGCGATAATGCCCCAGAAAATCGCCTTCTTCCGTTGATCTGCCGGCAATCCTGCTGCTGCCATGCCGACCACGATGGCGTTATCGCCCGCAAGCACCACGTCAATGAACAGGACCAGAAGAAGTGGCTGAAGCCATTCAGGGAACATTTCCAACATTTTGATTTTTATCCGGCAGGGGGTTGCATTCTGTTACAAAACCAATAGCGAGGCCTTGCCGAGGCCGCAAGCCCGGGCCCACTGCTTGCCTTCCAAGCTTTATGGGGCCACAGGAACAAGGCCTTTCCGGAGTCTCCGCCATGGTCCCGCGCTATTCCCGCCCGCAAATGGAAGCCATCTGGGCCCCCGCCAATCGCTACCGCATCTGGTTCGAGATTGAAGCCCTGGCCGCCGAGGAAATGGGCCGCATCGGCACCATCCCGGTTGAGGCCGCGCGCATCATTCGTGAAAAAGGCGCGCCGCGTGCGGCGGGGATTACGGATGCCGATATCGCCCGGATCGATGAGATTGAACGCGTCACCCGCCATGATGTGATCGCCTTCCTGACCTGGATGGGGGAAGGCATCGGCCCGGAAGCGCGCTTCATGCATCAGGGCATGACATCTTCCGATGTGCTGGATACCTGCCTGGCCGTGCAAATGACCCAGGCGGCGGATTTGCTGATTGCGGATGTTGATGCGCTGTTGGCGGCGCTCAAGGCGCGGGCGATGGAGCATAAATTCACCCCCACCATCGGCCGCAGCCATGCCATCCATGCCGAACCGACCACTTTCGGCCTTAAGCTCGCCGGGCATTACGCCGAATTCGCCCGCAACCGCGCAAGGCTGGTGGCGGCGCGGGCCGAGGTCGCCACCTGCGCCATTTCCGGCCCTGTCGGCACTTTTGCGAGCGTTGACCCGCGCGTTGAGGCCTTTGTCGCGGCCAAGCTTGGCCTTTCGGTGGAGCCGGTTTCAACGCAAGTGATCCCGCGTGACCGTCATGCGGCGTTTTTCGCCGCTTTGGCAGTGGTGGCAAGCGGCATTGAAAGGCTGGCCACCGAAGTGCGCCATTTGCAAAGAAGCGAAGTGCGGGAAGCCGAGGAGTTTTTCCATGCCGGGCAGAAGGGGTCTTCCGCCATGCCGCATAAGCGCAACCCGGTGCTGAGTGAAAACCTGACTGGGCTTGCGCGGCTGGTGCGCGGCTATGTGGTGCCGGCGCTGGAAAATGTGGCGCTTTGGCATGAACGCGATATCAGCCATTCATCGGTGGAACGCGTGATCGGCCCGGATGCGACGATCGCGCTTGATTTCGCGCTGATGCGCCTGACCGGCATGATGGAAAAGCTCACCATCTATCCCCCGCGCATGCAGGCCAATCTGGAAAGCCTGGGCGGTGTGGTGCATAGCCAGAAGGTGCTGCTGGCGCTGACTCAGGCGGGCATGAGCCGGGAAGATGCCTATGCCACCGTGCAGCGCTGCGCCATGGCAACCTGGCAGGCTTTGGGCAGCGCGGGGGCCAAGGATTTCCGCACCAATCTTTTGGAAGATGCCGGCGTAGCCGCGCTGATGGATGGCGCGGCGCTTGATCGCGCCATGGATCCCGCGCGCGATTTTGGCCATGTGGAGACCATTTTCGCGCGCGTCTTTGGTGGATAGAAACTAGAAGCTTAGTGGCGTCGCCCGCACAACCAAGGGCAGGCGCCGCACTTCCGCCAGCACCGCTTCGGGCATCGGGCCATCCAGCCCGACCAGGCAGATCGCGTCGCCACCTGGTGCCGCGCGGCCCAGATGCAGCGTGCCGATATTGATGCCCGCTTCCGCCAGCGCCGTGCCAAAGCGCCCGATGAAGCCGGGCTTATCCTGATTGGTCACATAAAGCATATGCGGCGCGAAATCGGCCTCCACCGCAATGCCCTTGATCGCGACCAGGCGCGGCTTGTTTTCGGCAAGCAAAGTGCCCGCGATTGAACGCTGCCCCTGATGGGTGGTGACAGTGATGGTGAGCAGCGTCTGATATTCGCCCCGCCGTTCCATGATGGTTTCCGCCACGTCAATGCCGCGTTCCTTTGCCAGCACTGGCGCATTCACCATATTCACCGCGCCCATTTGCGGCGTCAGCACGCCAGCCAAAGCGGCTGCCGTCAGCGGGCGTCGGTTCAGCTCCGCAGCATGGCCTTCATATTCAATGCGGATCGCCTTGATCGCATCATCCTGCCCGGCGCTAAGCTGCCCCGCCATGGAACCGAGCAAGCGCGCCAGTTCCATATAGGGTTTGAGGCGCGGCGCCTCTTCCGCGGTGACGCTTGGCATATTGATGGCGTTGGAAACCGCGCCGGTCAGCAGGAAATCCGACATTTGTTCGGCGACTTGCAGCGCCACATTTTCCTGCGCCTCATTCGTCGCCGCGCCAAGATGCGGGGTGCAGACAACATTCTCAAGCGCGAAAAGCGGGCTGTCGGTCGCGGGCTCGACCTCAAACACATCCAAGGCAGCGCCAGCCAGATGGCCGGATTGCAGTGCTTCGGCCAGCGCCACTTCATCCACCAGGCCGCCGCGCGCGCAATTGATCAGCCGTGCGCCCTTCTTCATGCGCGCGATATTCTCGCGCGAGAGGATATTGCGCGTCTGTTCTGTCATGGGCGCATGCAGCGTGATGAAATCGGCACGCGCCAGCAATTCGGGCAGTTCCACCTTCTCCACACCAATTTCCACGGCGCGTTTTTCGGAAAGGAAAGGATCGAAGGCAATCACCTTCATCTTCAGCCCATTGGCGCGATCAGCGACAATGCCGCCGATATTGCCGCAGCCGATCAGGCCAAGGGTTTTCGCAAAAAGCTCCACCCCCATGAAGCGGTTCTTTTCCCATTTGCCCGCCTTGGTGGAGGCCGAGGCTTCCGGCAACTGCCGCGCCAAGGCGAACATCATCGCCATGGCGTGCTCAGCCGTGGTGATGGCATTGCCGAAGGGCGTATTCATCACAACAACACCGCGCGCGGTGGCGCTGGTGACATCCACATTATCCACGCCGATGCCAGCGCGACCCACCACCTTCAGGCGCGGCGCGGCTTCCAGCACTTCCCGCGTCACCTTGGTGGCGGAGCGCACCGCAAGCCCATCATACTCGCCAATAATGGCGCGGAGTTCGGCGGGCGTCAGGCCGGTTTTAACATCGGCTTCAATGCCACGCTCACGAAAAATCGCGACCGCGGCGGGGCTGAGTTTGTCGGAGATCAGAACGCGCGCCATGAGCCTCAGGCCCCCGCCATTTCGGCTTGCACGGAGGCCAGCGCCCAATCCAACCACGGCAGCAGCGCCTTGATGTCAGCGGTTTCCACCGTGGCACCACCCCAGATGCGCAGGCCCGGCGGTGCATCGCGATAGGCGCCCGCATCAAGCGCGACACCTTCCGCCTCAAGCAGGGAGGCAATCTTCTTCGCCGCCGCGGCCTGGACATCAGGCGCCAAGGCCGTGAACCAGGGCGTGGTGATGGTCAGGCAGATGGAAGTGCAGGAACGCGTCGCCGCATCCTGCGCCAGAAAACCATAACCACTGCCAGCCGCGACCCAGTCCGCAATCGCGGCAAGATTGGCTTCGCTCCGCGCAATCAGCCCCTGCAACCCGCCAATGCTTTCCGCCCAACGGAGCCCATCAAGCGCATCCTCCACACAGAGCATGGAAGGCGTATTGATGGTTTCGCCCTTGAAAATACCCTCGCTCAGCTTGCCGCCACTGGACAGGCGGAAAATCTTCGGCATTGGCCAGGGCGGCGAGTAGCTTTCCAACCGAGCCACCGCGCGGGGCGATAGCGCCAACATGCCATGCGCCGCTTCCCCGCCCAGCACCTTCTGCCAGGACCAGGTCACCACATCGAGTTTCGCCCACGGCAAATCCATCGCGAAGGCCGCGCTGGTTGCATCACAAATTGCAAGCCCTTCGCGATCGGCGCTGATGAAATCCGCATTCTTCAGGCGCACGCCGCTGGTCGTGCCATTCCAGACAAAAACCACATCGCGCTTGGGATCAACCGCGCCAAGATCAGGTAGCTTGCCGTAGGGCGCATCAAGCACGCGCGCATCGGCCAGCTTCAATTGCTTCAGGATATCGGTCGCCCAATCCTTCGAGAAGGATTCCCACACCAGCACATCCACCCCGCGCGCGCCGAGCATGGACCACATCGCCATTTCCACCGCGCCCGTATCAGACGCCGGCACAATGCCAAGCCGCCAATCGGCCGGCATGCCCAGGATAGATTTGGAAAGCGTAATCACCTCGGCCAGCTTCGCCTTGGGTGTCGCGGCGCGGTGGCTGCGGCCGAGCAGCGCGCCTTCCAAAGCGGCCAATGTCCAGCCAGGCCGCTTGGCGCAAGGACCAGAGGAAAAACGAGGATTGGCCGGGCGAATCCCCGGCTTGGTGGCTGCTGCCATGATGCGGCTCCCTTCCAGAAGCGGATGCGCCCCGGTGGGGGGGCGTGGCCCGCACCCTGGTTACGCCTGGGAAGGGGGCTGATCAAGCGGGAATGCGTGGAGCGGTGAATAACGCCCTAACCGCCCTTACTGCCGCGGCGCCTGGCCTGCCGGTTCCTGGCCAATTCCGAATATGCCGCGCAGGAAACCCGGTGTCAGCGCCGCCAAGGGGTTGATGGAGGTTTGCGGATCATTGAGCGGCCCACGCATGCGATAAGAAACGGCGAATAGCCCCCCGCCTTCTTCCGGGCTGAAGAGCCGCCCAAAAATTGGAATACGCCCGAGCAGCGTGTTGAAAATATAGGCCGGCACGATGGTGCCTTCCATGTCCATGCTATCGCGCACGCGATCAATGCGCCCCTTGGCCGTAAGCCCAAGTGAGGATGAAAAGGCCCGCGCATCCTGCAAGATCAGCGCCTCCGGGCTTAGGCTGAAGGGGATGGTGGCGCGTGTGAAATTCAACCCGGGGCCGCTCAGCGCATCCACCAGGCCATAAAGCGTCATGGCCTGCAGCAGCTTGCCAAGCCCCGGCGCATCACGCACCGCGAAATCCTCCAGCACCGCATCGCCAGAAAGTGTCGCGCCGGGGCGTGTATTCTCGTATTTGCCCGTCACGGTCAGTTTGCCGCCCTGGATGGTTTTCAGCACGTCAAAGGCGCGCAGCAATTCGCCGCCATTATCGCTGGTCAGGTTGAAGGCACGGCGCTGGCCTTCCGGCGTGATGGTCAAGGCGAAGCTGCCGCGTTCTGGCAGGCGCGCGCTGATATTGGCCTGCTGCGTGACACCTAGCGCATTGACCCTAAGCGCGGCTTCCAGCCCTGCAATCTCCTTCCCGTGGGGCAGCAGCACACGATCGAAACGCGCCTCAATCCGCGCCGCAGCGCCGTCTTCGGCGGGCTTGTCGGGCGCCATATGGGCGCCGAGCGCCGGCGCCATATCCAAGACCGAACCCCGCAGATTGATCACCCATTGCCCGCCGCCGCGGGTCGCTGGCGGACGCAGCTCACCAGTGAAACGGGATCGCCCCAGGCTCACACTCGTCAAATCGATGCGTTGCGGGATGTTTTGGCGCAGCTCACTCGCGCGGCCGCGAATGAGTGAATCAGGTGTTTCAACGCGGAAGCTTTCAATCAGCGTCACCTGACCGCCCTGCATCAGCACCATCGCCTCTGCACTGCCGGCGACCCCCGGCGGCTTGGACCAGGCCAGGGGGTCAAGGCTGAGGGTCGCGGCGCGCAAATCCGCCCGCACGGCAAGCCTGGATTGCCCATTGCGGCGCGTTTCATTGCGCAGATCAATCTGCACTGGCCCTTCAAGTAGCGGCTGGCCATCCAGGCCAAGTGCCGCCAATTGTTTGGCATCAGCGCGGGCGGAAATGATTTCGCGTGAGACGATATCGCCCCCCGCGCCGGATCGAAAATCGGTTTCTTGCCGGATGCGCGCTTCAATATCGCCAAGCACGCCGGTACCGGTGGCGGTCAGCCCGGCATTGCGCAGGGAAACGCTTGCCACGCCGCGTTCCAAATCGCGGTCGAAGGCAATGCGCGGAATGCGCAGATCGCGCACTTCAAGCTCTGCCTGGATATCAATCTGTTCGATATCCAAAGCCTTGATCAGCGGAAAGCTCAGTTTCAGGGTCGCCGAATCAAGCGTACCGGTCGGGTCATTGATCGGCGGCGGGCGCCTTTCGAAAATCTTCAGTCGAGGATGGCGCACAATACTCCACGCCTCCGCCAAGGGGCCGCGCAGCTTGGCTTCGATCCGCGCTGTCTCGGGACTGGTCGCGAAGCTGATCGAAACCGTGGCGCCATCCGTGACAATACTGCTTTCCGCCTGCTGCCCACTGGCAATCTTGATATCAATGCCATCCAGGGCAAAGCGCGCTTCGGCCACCGCGTTCTGAAAGGGCGGGATGGGGCGTAGCCAATGCACCGTGGCGCCCTCTGCCCGCGCGATCCCGCTGAGTGCGGTGATTTCCGCACCATTGCCATCCGCCCCGATCCGCGCCGCAAGCCGCCACTGGCCCTCTCGCAGCATGCCCGCTGTCAGGTTTTCGGCGAGCCATTCGCGTTGCTTGGGTGCGATGCTCGGCGGCCAATAATGTGCCAGATCGGCAATATCCAGGCCGCGCAGATTTACCTCGGCTTCCGTCTGCCAGGTGCCATCCCGCAAGCGGGCCTCGCCGCTGGCGCGGATGCTGGGCGGCGGGGCAGCGCCCGGGCGCGGCGATGGCTGCGGCGCGAAGGCCAGGCGTTCCACGCGCACCACATCCTCAGCCATGGTCGCATCCAGCAACAGGGAAGCGAAGGGCAAATCCCCGCGATCATTGGGCAAATGCAGCATGCCTGCCCCGGTGCGCAGCCGGCCCATCAACAAATCCGGCCGCGGCGCGCCGGCGAAGCGCGCGATCAGGGTGATTTCCGCCTCCGCATCCAGCGCGGCCAGGGGCGCCAATTCCGCACTCGCCTTCGCCAGTACCGCCGGGCGGATGCCGCGCGCGGAGAGCGAAGCCTCCCCCCGCCAAAGCCCACGGTCCAGATTGCCCGCGATGGTCACGGGAATGCGCTGCTCGGGCAGATCAAGCAGCGCCTGTCCCGTGAGTTCAAGCCCACCCGCCGCGCGGCGTTGCAGCACAAGGGATGCAAGATTGGCGCGCGCCACCCGCCCTGATGCCTCATCGGTCAAGGCCAGGCTGGTATCCAAAAGCGCGATGCGCCGGATCGCCGAAAGCGCCGTTTCCTCATTTGGGGGCGCCAGCCAGGCGGTGATGATGTCGGCAAGCCCATCAAACTCGGCCGCTTGTGTCGCGCTGGCTTCGGCTTTGGGGGGCGCAAGCCCGAGGGAGAGCGCCCCCGCCCTATCCCGATTCGCAAGCAGGCTGAGCCCGCGCAATTCCAACCCGCGCAATGCAATATGCCCGCGCAGCAGGCTGCCCGCCGAAAGTGATGCATCCACCTGCGGCAGCACGGCAATCAGCCCATTTTCCGTGTCCGAAAGCCGGATATCGGCAAAGCGCACGGCAATCGGTGAACGATGCCCTTCCCGCCAGCCCGCCCAGGAAATCTCTGCCGAGGCAATCTCAACGCTCTGCCCGGTAAGGGCCTGATTGGCGATGCTTTGCGCCTCACGCGCCAGCCAGGGCAGGCTGAGCGGGCCCTGTTCCAGCCGCCAGACAATGCCGCCAAGCGCAAGCCCGGCCAGCAACGCCAGGGTCAGGCAGACCCTGGCGAGCAGTTTCAGCCCCCGCCCCGCTTGACCTGCGACCCGCCTCACTCTTTCCCTAGGCTCCCATGACCCTTGCCCCAGCAGCTTTCCCCCTGCCCCGCGGATTCGACAAGGCCGCCGCAGCCCTCGCCCAGGCGCATTTCGCCGATAAGGGGGATGCGGAACGGCGCTTTGCCGAAGGCGCTGAGGGCGCGGCGATATTGGAAGCGCTGGGCGGTCATAGCCCCTATTTAGCCGATTTGGCGGTGCGGGAGTCACCCACCCTGCTTTTGATGGCCGAACGAGGCCCGGATGAGGCTTTTGCCCGCGCCATAGACCCGCTGCTGCGCCTTGACCCCGCCACACCGCGCCCGGCCTTGGCAACGCTGCTCCGCCAGGCCAAGCGACAGGGCGCTTTGGTGGCGGGGCTTGCCGATATCCGCGGGCTTTGGGGGTTGGATCGCGTCACCGGCGCTTTATCCGAATTGGCGGAACTCAGCATAGATACCGCCTGCGCCCATTTGCTGCGCGATGCCGCGGCGCGGGGCGATTTGCGCCATACCGGTGGCAGCCGGACGGATGCGAAATCCATCGGGCGGCAATCGGGCCTGGTCATTCTGGGCATGGGCAAGCTAGGCGCGCGGGAACTGAATTACTCATCCGATGTTGATTTGATGGTGCTTTACGATCCAGCCGCTGTGCAGGACCCGGATCGCGCCCAGGCGATTTATGTCCGCATCGCGCGCGACCTGGTGCGGCTGATGGAAGAACGCACCGCCGATGGCTATGTGTTTCGCACCGATTTGCGCCTGCGGCCTGATCCAGCGGCGACGCCGCTCGCGGTCTCCATCCCCGCTGCCATCGCCTATTATGAAAGCATGGGTCAGAATTGGGAACGCGCTGCCATGATCAAGGCGCGGCCTGTCGCGGCAGATCGTGCGGCGGGGGATGCATTCCTGCGCGAAATCCGGCCCTTTGTCTGGCGCCGTTATCTGGATTTCGCGGCGGTCGCGGATATCCATTCCATCAAGCGGCAAATCCACGCCCATAAGGGGGCGAAGGGCGCGCATGATACGGTGCAATTGGCCGGGCATGATGTGAAGCTTGGCCGCGGCGGCATTCGCGAAATCGAATTCACCGTGCAGGTGCTGCAATTGATCTGGGGCGGGCGTGATCCCGCCTTGCGCGACCCGACCACGCTGGGCGGGCTTTCCGCCCTTGCTGGCGCGGGCAAGATCGAACGGCGCGCCGCTGCTGATCTGGCCGATGCCTATGGTTTCCTGCGCCGGCTTGAACACCGGCTGCAAATGGTGGCGGATCGGCAGACGCATCGCCTGCCAGAAGATGAGGAAGGGATTGCGCGCATCGCCTCCTTCCTCGGCTACGCGGATACGGCCGGTTTTGCCGAAGATTTCGCCTATCATTTGCGCCGTGTGGAACAGCATTACGGGCGCATGTTTGAAGCGGAACCGACGCTCGCCGCCGATACGGTGCAGGGTGATTTGGTTTTTACCGGTGTGGAGGATGATCCCGCCACCATCGCAACCCTGCGCGCCATGGGCTACGCCAATCCGGGCAGCATCGCCGCCACGGTGCGCGGCTGGCATCACGGCCATGCGCGCGCCATTCGCAGCGAACGCGCGCGCGAATTGCTGACCGCGCTGATGCCAAGCCTGCTCGCGGCTTTCGGCAAGCAGCGTGATCCGGATGCGGCGCTGATGCGCCTGGATGCGCTATTTGGCCGGCTGACGACGGGCGTGCAGGTCTTGAGCCTGTTGCATCGCAACCCGCCCATGCTGGACCGTCTTGCCGGCATTCTGGGCGCCGCGCCGCAATTGGCCGATCATTTGGCGCATCACACCGCAGCGCTGGAAGGGCTGCTGGTGGGGGCGGGTGGCGGCATTGGCAGCGCGGCTTCCGCCTTGCCCGCACTGGTCAAGGAAGCGCGCTATTTCGAAGAAGCCATGGAGGCTTCACGACGCCTGGTACAAGAAGGCAAATTCGATATTGATGCCGCGACGCTTGAAGGCGCCATAGACCCCGATGCAGCGGGGGAGGCGCGCAGCGCACTCGCGGATGCCGCCATTGCAGCGCTGCTGCCGCACGTGACCGCGGAATTCGCCGCGCGGCATGGCGTGGTGAAGGGCGGGCAGCTTGCGGTGGTGGCGCTTGGCAAGCTTGGTGGGCGGGAAATGCTGCCCGGATCCGATCTTGATCTGATCCTGGTTTATGATCACGCCACCGAAGCTGAAGCCAGCGAAGCCAAGGCCAAGCGTGGCGCGCCACCGATCCGCCCCTTGCCGACGAGTCAATATTTCACGCGTCTGGCGCATCAAATGGTTGGCGCCATTACCGCGCCCGGCGCTGAAGGCAAGTTGTATGAGGTGGATATGCGCCTCAGGCCTTCGGGATCGAAGGGGCCGGTCGCGGTCTCGCTCGGGGCATTTCAGCGCTACCAGGCAGAAGATGCCTGGAGCTGGGAACGCATGGCGCTGACGCGCGCGCGCGTGGTAGCCGGGCCACCCGCACTATCAAGGCGCATTGCTGCGGCCATCCGCGCTGCCTTGTCCAACCCCGAAAAGGCCAAGACCGCCATTGCCGATGCGCTGGCCATGCGCCAGCGCATGCTGCGCGAATTGCCCGCCGCTGGGCCATGGGATGTGAAGCTGAGCCCCGGCGGGTTGGTGGAGGTGGAATTCATCGCCCAGGCGCTGCAATTGCACCACGCGCCGCGTCACCCGGAAGCGCTGGCGACCACCACGCGCATCGCCATCGCCAATCTGGCCAAGATCGGCGCGCTAGGCAGCGCTGAGGCCGAAGGGCTGATTGCCGCCGAACGGCTCTGGCGCGGTATCAGCGGCATTCTGCGCCTGACCCTTGGCCCCTGGCGGGAGGAAACCCTGCCAGAACCCGCTGCCTCTGCCGTGCTGCGCGTCGCGGGCCCGCTTTGCGCCACACCGCCCGTTGACCTTCCGGGCCTGCGCGCACAGATGGAAGCCAGCGCTGCCTTGGTGCGCAAGGTTTTCGAAGCCCGGCTTGGCCGGCTGGATCAGGGGAATCAATCATGAGCGAATTGGCCGAAGGCAAAAAGGCTCCCGCCTTCAAAATGGCGGCGAGCGGCGGGCGGGAAGTCTCCTCAGCCAGCCTGAAGGGCAAGCCCTATTTGCTGTATTTCTATCCCAAGGCGGATACGCCCGGCTGCACCAAGCAGGCTTGCGGCGTGCAGGAAGCGCTGCCCCAGCTTGGCAAGCTTGGCCTGACGGTGATTGGCGTTTCGCCCGATGCCATGCCGCCGATTGAAAAATTCGCCAAGAAATACGGGCTGGAATTTCCGCTGGCGTCAGACCCGGAACATAAGACGGCCGAGGCCTATGGCGTGTGGGTAGAAAAATCCATGTATGGCAAGAAATACATGGGCATGGAGCGATCCAGTTTTCTGGTCGGCGCCGATGGCAAGATCGCGAAAATCTGGCGCAAGGTGAAGCCGGAAGCCCATGCGGCGGAAGTGCTGGCTGCAGCCAAGGCGCTTGGGTAATCTGCCGGGGTTTTACGGCAGCTTGCTGGTGCCGGCAGCGCGGATAATGCCCTCAGGCCGCGCAGCCTTCTCAGCGATGCCGCTAATGCCCTGGCGGCGCGCCAATTCGGCCCAGACTTCCGCGGGCCGGATTCCGGCATCCACCCAAACCACCATCAGGTGATAGAGCACATCGGCTGATTCCAACACCGTGGCAGCGCGATTGCCGATGGTGGCTTCAATGACGCATTCCACCGCTTCTTCGCCGAATTTCTGCGCAACCTTGGCGGTGCCGCGCGCAATCAGCCGCGCGGAATGCGAAGACGCGATGTCACCCGCAAGGCGCCGCTGTTCCACGGTTTGCCAAAGCTGATCAAGGATCGTGGCATCAGCGCCCGTCGGTGAAACGCTGAGCGGTTCCAGCACCCGCGCTTCCACCTTTCGAATGCGCTTGGGGAGTTTGGCGCCTTTCACCTTGAGCCCGCCGGGCAGCGGCAGCGCTGCCTTCTTCTTCCCGGCCTTCGCAGCCTTCAGCTTGGCGCTTGGCTTTTTCTTCACCTTGCCGGCAGGCTTGATCTTATTCGCCGCCTTCACCTTGGCGGGCTTTGTGGCCTTGGCCATTACGCGGCCTCCTGACGATTCGGGACGGGGCGGATCGGCAAACCCGCTGCGGCAAGCGCGGCCTTGGCTTCGGCAATCCGAAGTACCCCGTAATGGAAAACACTGGCGGCGAGCAGGCCCGTGGCACCAGCGCGCGCGCCTTCGACAAAATGGCTTAATTCACCGACACCGCCGGATGCCACAATCGGCAGCCGCGTGGCGGCACGCACGGCTGCGGTCAATTCAAGATCAAAGCCCTGCTTGGTGCCATCGCGGTCCATTGAGGTCAGCAGAATTTCTCCTGCGCCAAGAGCCTCGACCCGCTTCGCCCAGGCAATGGCATCCATGCCCGTGCCGCGCCGCCCGCCATGGGTAAAAACCTCCCAACCACCGCCCACGTCACGCCGCCGCGCATCAATCGCGACCACGATGGCTTGGCTGCCAAAAGCCTCAGCCGCACGGCGCACCAGATCAGGATCGGCAACCGCGGCCGAATTGATGGAAACCTTGTCAGCACCCGCCAGCAAAAGGCGACGCGCATCATCAACGCTGCGCACGCCGCCACCAACGGTCAGCGGAATGAAGACCTCGGCCGCCGTGCGGGAGACCACATCCAGGATCGTATCGCGGTTTTCGGCGGACGCCGTGATGTCAAGGAAGGTGATCTCATCGGCGCCTTCGCGATCATAATTGCGCGCCTGTTCCACCGGGTCCCCGGCATCGCGCAACTCCACGAAGTTCACGCCCTTCACGACGCGACCATCTTTCACATCCAGGCAGGGAATGACACGAAGGGCGAGCACGGGACCTCTTGTAAACTCACGGTTGCGATAGTTGTGGCCAGGGAAGGTGATTTCCTTGGAATCGCGATGCGCCGGAATGATCCCCCGGTCAAGCCCCGAAAGACAAGGCTTGCAGGGGGCCGCGGGCAGCGCCACATTTCACCCATGGCCAGAAAGGGCAAAGCCGCCACCCGCAGGGCTGGCGATTATCTGACCGGGCATTTGCTGATTGCGATGCCCGGCATGGAAGACCCGCGCTTTGCGCAAAGCGTGGTGTGTTTGTGCAACCATTCCGCCGAAGGCGCCATGGGGCTGATGGTGAACCGCCCGATCGAGGGCCTGGGCTTCGACAAATTGCTGAAGCAGCTCGGCCTGAAGCCCGTGCCTTCGCAGCGGCAGATCCGCCTTGTCTCCGGCGGGCCGGTGGAAGCTGGGCGCGGCTTTGTGCTGCATACGGATGATTGGTCCGCCGAGGGAAGCCTGACCTTTGGCGAAGGCCTCGCCCTGACCGCGAGCGTTGATATCTTGAGCGCGATTGCAAGCGGCGGTGGGCCGCGCCAGGGCTTGCTCGCGCTTGGCTATGCCGGCTGGGCGCCCGGCCAATTGGAAGAGGAAATCCAGCGCAATTCCTGGCTGAGCGTGCCGGCCGATGAGGCGCTTTTGTTCCAGGAGGATGCCAGCACCGCTTGGCAAGCGGCGCTGGCGAAGCTCAAGGTGCATCCGGCCTGGCTTTCTTCCGCGGCCGGGCATGCGTGAGGGTTCTTGATCCATGCACATGTCAGCCATTCCCTTCGACACCACCGATTGGGCGCAGGTGCAACCGACACGCCATGCTGGCGTGACCGGCGAAGCGCTATGGCGCACGCGCCATGTTGGGCCGGCGGAAAACCCGATCCGCGTGCGCATGGTGGAATATTCACCCGGCTATGTCGCCGATCATTGGTGTCAGAAAGGCCATGTGCTGCTGGTGCTGGAAGGCGAATTGGAAACCACACTGGTTGATGGGCGCGTCTTCATGCTGAAGCCTGGCATGTCCTATCAGGTGGCGGATGGGGCAGAGCCGCATATGTCGCGCACCACCATCGGCGCCAAGCTATTCATTGTGGATTGATGTGGTTTCAAGCCGCGTGAACCCACGCGGCTTGAATACCAGGGGCGCTAAATCGCTGGCGGCGGCGCCGGATCAAACCCATCAGGCGTGATGCCGCGCGGCCTGATCATGGCGTAAGGCCCGCGCGGCAGGAAGCGGCCAGTGCCGGGTTCTGCCTGCACCTTGCCATCACGCATCACCACTTCGCCGCGACGGATGGTCATGACGGGCCAGCCGGTGACCTCCATCCCCTCATAAGGGGTGTAATCAATCGCGTGCTGCATCAGCGCATTGGTGATGGTGACTTTCTTCTTCGGATCCCAGAGCGCCAGATCGGCATCCGCACCGACAGCAATCGCGCCCTTACGCGGCGCGAGGCCCATCAGCCGCGCGGGGTTGGTGCTGGTCAGGCGAACGAATTCATCCAGGCTGATGCGGCCCTTGGAAACACCTTCGCTGAAAATGATCGGCAGGCGCGCGGTGAAGCCCGGAATGCCATTTGGGATATCGCGGAATACCGCATCCGAACCATTCTGGCGCTTGCCGCGATCACCTTCGAAGGAAAAGGCGCAGTGGTCGGATGAAATCACATCCAAGGTGCCGCGCCGGATCATTTCCCACACGCGTTCATGTTCCGCGCGGCTGCGCGGTGCTGGGCTGCACATGAATTTCGCACCCTCAAAGCCCGGGCGATCCATATCGGCAGCGGTCAGGCTGATGTATTGCGGGCAGGTTTCACCCCATACCTTCACGCCACGCGCCTGGGCGCGCGCGATTTCCTCGGCGGCTTCTTCGCAGGAGACATGGAAGATTTGGATCGGCTGATCCACCAATTCCGCGAGCGCAATGGCGCGATGCGTCGCTTCACGTTCCACCACCGGCGGGCGCGCCCAGGCATGGTATTTCGGCGCTGTCATGCCATGCTTCAGCAATTCATGGGTGCGCCAATTGATCGCCTCATAATTCTCGCAATGCACCGTCACAAGACAGCCGAGCGTGCGCGCCTTGGTGAGAACACGGAGATACTGCGCATCATTCAAATGCAAAGGTTCGTAGGTGAGGAAGACCTTGAGGCTGCGCACCCCTTCCGCGACAAGCTTTGGTACTTCCTGATCCATCACGGTATCGGTCGGATCGCTGATGATCTGGTGGAAGGAATGGTCAATCATGCCGCGGGCGGCGCGGGCGCGGTAATCCGTATAGCGTTCCCAAACGCCATAGCCCTTCCATTGTGGAATGAAGCACACAACGGAAGTGGTACCACCGGCGAAGGCGGCGGTGGAGGCGGTGGCGAAGCTTTCCTCATTCACCGTGATCGGTGGTTCCGCGAGGCCGGTGCTCGCATAGCCGCCGCGTGAGGGTTCTTCGATATGGCAATGGCTATCCACGCCGCCGGGCAGCACCAGCGTGCCGGTAGCATCCACCACGCGTGCGCCATCGGAAAGCTTTTCGCCAAGCGCCACAATGCGCCCATCCTTTACGCCAATATCGCAACGCGTGGTGCCGAAGCCGGTTGCAACCTCTCCGCCACGCACCACCAGATCGAATTCCGCCATGGTCATCCCCTGTTGTTAAAACTACTGAACATCCAAGCGCCCGGCCGCCAAGCCAGCAGCGCGGCCCGTGCTGAAACAGGCTTGCAGCAAATAGCCGCCCGTTGGCGCTTCCCAGTCAAGCATTTCGCCACAGGCGAAAACACCCGGCAAGCGGCGGAGCATGAGGTTTTCATCCACCTCAGACCAGGCAAGCCCGCCGGCCGAGGAAATGGCGCGCGCGATTGGGAAGGCGCCCGTCACCTGCAACGGCAATGCCTTGATCAGGGCGGCGAGATCGGGCGTTACGGCACTGGATTTCAGCGCTTCCTGCACCAGCGTAATCCCAACCGGCGCCAGCCCCGCATTGCGCCGCAAATGATTGGAAAGCGAGAGGCTGCCGCGTCTTCCCGCCAAGCTTGCTGCCAGATCGGCCAAACCAACATCAGGCCGAAGATCGAGATGCAACGTGACGCTGTGCTGCCCTTCCAAAGCATCGCGGATCGCCGCACTCAGGGCATAAACCGCACCACCTTCAATGCCTGCTTCGGTGATCATTGCCTCACCACGTTGCGTGATGCCGCCGAACGACAGCGCAATGCGCTTGAGCGGTGTGCCGGCGAAGCGTTGACGCAAATGCGGGGACCAGGGAATGGCAAAGCCCATATTGGATGGCGCGAAGGGGCGCGTGGCGATACCCGGCAAAAGCGCCGGCCAGGTACCATCCGACCCAAGCCGCGGCCAGGAAGCACCACCCAAAGCCAGAATGGTCGCCGAAGCCTTGATTTGGGTTTCACCATCCGGTGTGGCGAAACGCGCCGCACCATCAGCCGCAAAACCGAGCCAGCGATGGCGCGTGAGCAGTTGCACACCAAGCGCAGATAGCCGCGCCATCCAGGCGCGCAGCAGCGGCGATGCCTTCATGGCACGCGGAAAAACCCGACCGGAGGAGCCGATGAAACAAGGCTGCCCAAGCCCCTCAGCCCAGGCGATCAAGGCCTCGGGCGGGAAGGCGCGGATATGCGGCGCGAGATGTGGTTCTGCCGCGCCATAATGCTTCAGAAAACATGGCAGCGCTTCCGAATGCGTCAGATTAAGCCCGCCGCGCCCGGCAATCAGCAGTTTGCGCGCGGGCGACGGCATGTGATCTGCCACCAGCACTGAGGCCCCCGCCTGCGCCGCGGCTTCCGCCGCCATGAGGCCGGCGGGGCCCGCGCCAATAACCAGAACGCTCAGGCGCTGCGTTCCAGCAATTCAATCGCGACATTCTCCGGCCCGCGCACAAAGCAAATGCGAATACCGGGACGGATCGCGGTGGGTTCCATGGTGAATTCAGCGCCCTTGGCCTTCAATTCGGCAACCACCTGATCAAGCCCCGTCACGGCCAGGCCGATATGTTCCAAGCCACGATACGGCATGCTGGGCGGTGGTGCCGTGTTGTCGCCCTTGATGGGTGCAATGAAAATGATTTGCCCGCCAAGCCTGATATCCACGCGCGGCTCGCCCTGCTGGGTGGAGCGCAAAACCTCAGCCCCGAACATGCGTTCGTAAAACACCGCCGTTGCTTCCGGATCGGGGCTGCGCAGATGGATGTGGTCGAAGGTGAATTGGGCCATGGTTTCCCCCTATTTCAAATCACGCCAGCGGCGCGGAGTTTATCGCGCGCGGCGGCATCATAGCCAAGCTCGGCCAGGATGGCATCATTGTCGGCGCCAAGCGGTGGCGGCGGCGTATCCACGCGCGGGCCGCCATGCGCAAAGCCAAACGCAGCGACGGGGACCGAGAATGGTCCCGTCACGCCAGGCGCGGCTTCGAAGCGATGCACCACGCCGCGCCCCTTGATCTGCGGATCAGCGAGCGATTCCGCCAAATTGCGCACGCGTCCTGCCGGCACATGACGCGCCTGCAAATAGCTTTCCCATTCGGCGGCAGTCTTGGCCCGCAACAACTCGGCCAGCGTCGCCGTTTCATTGGCGCGATCGGCATGGCGCGCTTCATTGCTGTCCTTCGCCATATCGGGCCGACCGAGCGCATGCCACAGACGCCGCTGTTGGCGAAGATTGCTCGCGCCAATCATCACCAGCCCATCTGCCGTTTCATAGCAGCTATTGGTCGCATATTCATGATCATTGCCGCGCGGGCGCGGGGGTTTGCCGCTGCGCGCATAGGATGTGACATGGCTTGCCATCATCATGATCGCGACATCCAGCATGGCAAGATCAATATGCTGGCCGCGTCCGGTTTTCTCACGCTGGAACAAGGCCGCCGATAGCGCGAAGGCGCCCATGGTGCCGGTGGCGTAATCAATCGCTGGCGCACCGAATTTGATTGGGTTCACCTCCGGCGTGCCGGTGCAGGCCATGATGCCGGATGTTGCCTGGATCACGTGATCATAAGCGGTTTGTTCACCGCGCGGCCCACCATGACCAAAGGCCGAGATCGAGCAATAGATCAGCCGCGGATTGATCTTCAGCAAATCCTCATAGCCCAGGCCCAAAGCCGCGAAGGCACCGGGGCGGAAATTCTCCACCAGCACATCGGCGCCCGCGATCAGCTTGCGGAAAATCTCGCGCGCGGCTTCCTGCTTCAGGTCAAGCGTCAGGCTGCGCTTGTTTGACCCCTGCGTCAGATATTGGCAGCCCATACCGGCTTCGTTCAAGGGCATATCACTGCCATTGACGCGGCTTTGATCAGGATCACCCGGATGCTCAATCTTGATCACATCCGCACCCAATAGGCCGAGCTGATAGGCCGCGAAGGGGCCGGCCAAAACATGGGTTGCATCAATGATGCGGATGCCTTCGAAGGGGCGGGTCATTGGCGATTCCTCAGGTCTTTATGATGGCGCTTCAAGCAGTACGCCATCGCGCTTGAGTACGGCAATTTCATCTTCGGTCATGCCAGCCGCGGCCAGCAACGCTGCGCCATCCTGCCCAAGCCGTGGTGCTGGCCGACCGGGCGGTGCATTGCCACCGGAAAAGCGATTTGGCTGACCAATCGCGTAGGTGGCACCCTCAGTCGGGTGTTCTTCGTCCTGCACCATGCCAACCGCGCGCAAATGCGGATCATCCAGCAAGCCCGCGATGGTATTGTAGGGTGAGGCCGGCACATCGAGCCTGTCAAAAATCTCGAGCCATTCGGCTGAAGTCTTGCCCTTTAACCCGCCAGCGCGAATGGCGAAATAATCGCGCGTATTGGCGGTGCGCCCGGCAATCGTCGCAAAGCGCGGATCGGTCTTCAATTCAGGCCGGCCAATCGCCTCAAAAAACGCATGTGCCTGCGCATCTGTATTGGCGGAAATGCAGATATAGCCATCAGAAGTTGGCAAGGGCCGCGCATCGGGGCTCAACACGCGGTGATCACCAGGCGGGCCGAGTGCAGGGCGGAAGGACATGGCGCCAAGGTGTTCCATCATCACATAGGCGGCCATGTTTTCGAACATCGGCACTTCAATCGCCTCACCCACGCCAGTTTTCTCGCGCCGATAAAGTGCGAAGCCAATCATCTGCGCGGCGATCAACCCAACCGTGTGGTCTGCGACCAGCATCGGCACATAGCGCGGTTCCCCGGTGGAGGCTTCAAAACAGCCCGCAACACCTGCGGCACCTTGGATCACCGTATCATAGGCCGGCCTGCCGGCATAAGGCCCGCCGGAGCCGAAACCCGTGATGGCGCAATGGATCAGGCGGGGGGCGATGGCGTGCAGGCTTGCGGCATCCACACCAAGCCGCGCCTGCGCATCCGGGCGGATATTGCTGACAAAGACATCCACCGTTGCCGCCAGACGATGCAGCGCCGCCAGCCCCGCCGGCGCCTTCAGATCAAGTGCGATGGATTTTTTGCCGCGATTGAAATTGAGGAATTTGCCATTCATGCCGGGCGAGCGGCCCTTGCCGGCAAGCTGGCGCAGCAAATCGCCGCCTGGGCTTTCAAGCTTGATGACCTCTGCGCCATGCTCCGCCAATACGCCAGTGCAGACAGGCCCGACAACGACCGAGGAAAGATCAAGCACGCGAATACCCGCGAGTGGTCCGATCATTCCTTCTTGCAATGTTTCTGTCCCAGTCATGAAAACCCATAAAGCCGCGCGGGGTTATCCACCAAAAGCTGCTGCAGCGCGGCTGCATCGGCAAAGCGTGGCAGCAAATCCACCAGATCAGCCTCATCCGGTTCCCAGCGCACATTTGGGTGCGGCCAATCCGTGCCCCACAATACGCGATCAGGTGCCGCCGCGATCAAGCGTTGCGCGAAGGGAATCGCATCCGTAAAGGGCGGGCCAGTTTCGGAAATACGCTCCGCACCGGATACCTTCACCCACCAATTCGGGCGCCTCAGCAATTCCAGCAATAAGCGGAAGGGGGTTTGGTCCAAACCATCGCGCACCGGCACGCGCCCCATATGGTCCACCACCACCGGCAGAGAGAATTCGCCAAAAAATTCAAGAAAATCCGGAATGTTCCCGGCATCCAAATGCAGCACCAAATGCCAACCCATCGGCGCAATGCGCGCCGCGGTGCGCCGCACCAGCGCCAAATCCGGCACGCCGCCCAAATGCTTCACAAAGCCAAAGCGCACCCCGCGCACGCCGCCTTCATGCAGGGCACGAAACGCGGCATCTTCAAAACTTTCATCAATCAGCGCCACGCCGCGCCAGCGGCCATTGCTCCGCGCAATACCATCCAGCATGGCGCGATTATCGGCCTTATAGACAGTGGTTTGCACAATCACGGCGCGATCCACGCCAAGCCTTTCATGCAAGGCAAGCAGATCATCGCTGGTGCGTTCCGGCGGCGTATAGGGTGCGCCCTTGGCCAAAGGGAAACGATCAAAAGGCCCCCAGATATGCACATGCGTATCGCAGGCGCCGCGCGGCAGCAGAAAAGCAGGTTTGCGCATCGTCCCCATGGTCATACGGCCTTTCCCTCAGGCGGCTGCACGCGAGCATTGCACAGCAAGCGCGAAGGTCAAACCAGCGCCGCCGCCACAGCAACCTTCCCCTGCATCAGGCGCCTTGCGCTGCGATAAACCACAGCGCTTTCCGCGTGCCAGCCGGCGCTACCTTGGCGTACTTCAGCGCCCACCGAGAGAATGCCAGAAGGATTGGCCACGCGCGTTTCATCCGTGCGCGCTGGTGGCCCGGCCAATTGATGCGGCACGCTGCCCGTGATGCGGCTCGCGACACCAAGGCACATCGCACCGGTCAGCGGCACGGCACGATGGGCGCGTTCCATGGAAATCATGCGCACCGCGATATCATGGGTATCTGCGGCGAAGGCCGCGCCATCAAGCGCGCGGTAAGCCGCGGGCGATGCGACCACGGCGATCTTCGGTAAGGCAAGGCCAACTTGCTCCGGCGTTGCGGCGAGGCCCATCATCACACCTGCCTTGCGGCGCAGCGCATCAAGTAGCGCCATGCGCGCGGGGTCTGCTTCAATCGCATCAGGGCTTTCCGTGCCGGTCAGTCCCAAATCGCGCGCGTCGAAGAAGGCGCAGGCATTGGCAGCATCTATTAGGCTCACGGCATAAGCGCGCCCTTCATGGTGCAGCGTATCATAAGGCTTTCCCGTGGGCAGAAGGCGCCCGGTTGCGCCACCGCCGGGCGCCAGAAAATCAAGCCTGATGCGCGCGCCGGAACCTGAAACACCTGCCATGGTAAAATCGCCGGCGGTCACCGCTTTGCCACTAAGCACGGGAAAACGCGCATGGATGATGCGCTTGGTGTTGACCTGATGGATGCGCACCAGCGCTTCCCCATCCGCCAGCCGCACCAGCCCCTCATCCACTGCAAAGGGACCCACAGCGGAGGAAAGATTGCCGCAATTGCCGGACCAATCCACGACGGGCTTATCCACCGCAACTTGCGCAAAAAGATAATCCACATCCGCATCGGGATGTGTTGGCGGGCCAATGATCACGGCCTTGGAAAGCGAGGAAATACCGCCACCCATACCATCCAATTGCCGCCCATAGGGATCAGGACTGCCAAGCACCGCAAGGAAAATCGCATCCTGCTTCGCGCGATCGGCTGGCAGATCGCGCGCATGAAAGAACACGCCCTTGCTGGAACCGCCGCGCATGAAAACAGCGGGGATGAAGGTTTGATCCATGGGCTTTGCTCCGTACCGTTCGCGATATCAATCCGCTATCGCAATGGCGGATAATTGATGGCCAATCGGCCCGCCACCGGCCAGCGTATTGCGGCGATGGCTGAAGAACCGCGCCTCATCAGCCAGCGTGTCATGCGCCAGAATGCTAACCGCAACACCAAGCGCTACAAGCCGCGCGGTGCAATAGCCGGGCAGGTCAAACTGCCAGCGCCCATCGCGCTTGCCGGTTGCGAAAAATCGCGCATCGGCAGGATCACGCGCCAATACTGCATCGCGCAAATCAGCCGCCACTTCATAGGAAGCCTGATGGATACAGGGGCCGACTACCGCGACAATATCGCGCCGCGCCGCGCCAAGCCCTTCCATGGCGAAGATGGTTTCTTCCAGCACCCCAAGCACCGCACCACGCCAGCCGGCATGGGCACCACCAATCACGCCGGCGTGGCGATCGGCGAAAAGCACTGGCGCGCAATCGCCGGTGATGATGCCAAGTGCAATTCCCGCGCGTCGTGTCACCACGCCATCCGCTTCCGGGCGTTGGTCTTCCGGCCAGGCTTCGTCCGCCACCACCACGCGCTTGCCATGCACCTGCGTCAGTCCACAAAGCGCGTGATGTTGCAGCCCAAGCGCCGCCGCCGCACGGGTGCGATTCTCCCGTACCGCTGCGGCATCATCCTTGCCTGTGAGCGAGCAATTCAAGGAGGCAAAAGCCCCCGTTGAAACGCCGCCATTGCGCGTAAAAAACCCGTGCTTCAGGCCCGGGTGCTGCAAGGGATTGGCGGTCAGGAATTCAGCGCTCATGCGGTTTCGAATCCAGCAGGTATCGGCAGGCTTGAATCGCATAGCGCCAGCGCCTTGAATAGCCGCCCCATCGCCTCTGGCGCCGTCAGCCGATGTGCGGCGGCAAGCTGTGCCTGGGCGCGGGCGGGATCAAGCCGGGCGAGCATTGCAGCGCGTGTCATGAAGCCAAGGCGTTGCAGAAAAACGCCTTGCGGCAGCGGGCCATGCGCTACGGCACCGGCAGCGCGTGCGGCGTTGGCAAAGGCCGCGAAATCCACATGGGCGGTGATATCCACCTCTCCGGGGGCGCTGAGAGGATCAACCGGTTGGCCCGCGCGCATGGCTTGCAGGCTATCACCAAAGGCGCTTTCCGCCGGGCCATAATCAATCAATAGCGCTGCGCCGCCATGGCGCTTCAAGCGCGCACCAAGCCAGCCCGCAAAACGCAGCGCCGCTTCATTCACTTCCTGCACCGCCCCGTGCGGTGCGTCTTCCGGCAGGGAGGCATCGCTTGGCACTTCAACGAATGCACCATCCAATACGAAGCGTTCATGCCAAACACTACCTCGGCGAATGAATTGGCGAATGGGCAGCGCATCCAGAAATTCATTTGCCAAAAGGATCATCGGCGCTTCCGGCAGCGCTGCCACATCCTCATGCCAGGTGACACCCGCATCACCCAACTTCGCCGCCTGCGCTTCACGCAAACGCGGTGATGTTTCCACCAAATGCACCTGCAAGGCCGCACGAAATGCCGGCATCATTTCGGCAATGGCACGCAGCGCATCCGCCATCAGGCTACCGCGCCCAGGCCCGCATTCCACCAGCAATACCGGATCAGGCCGCCCCATGGCCTGCCAGGTTACCGCTGCCCAAAGCCCAAGGCATTCCCCAAAAGCCTGAGATATTTCGGGCGAAGTGGCGAAATCCTGAAACGGATCACGCGCGGCGTAATAGGCCGCCGCGGCGCGCGCCATGAAATGGTCAAGCCGCTCCGCATCCTTGGGTGCATAGGCAATTTCAGGCGGCGTGATGGTCATACCGTTTCCGACAGAGGGATACTGACCCCTTGTCGCAGATCAGGCGCGCCGCCGGCAAGGGCCGCGCTTCAATCCACCCGCGCGCCTGAAGCGCGGATCACCGGCGCAAGCTTCGCTTGCTGTGCCGCGCGAAAGGCGCTGATTTCCGCCATGCTGGTAAACCAGGCGGTTGCACCTTGCTCACGGAAGGATCGCACCAGATCAGGATGTTCCAAGGCCTGCCTGCTGAAATGCGACATCCGATCTGCGATATCCTTGGGCAGGCCGGCGGGCGTGCAAAGGCAGGTCCATGAAATCACGTCAAACCCCGGCAGGAATTCCGCAATGGCGGGCAAGTCAGGCTCGATCGGGCTGCGCTTTTCGCTTGTCACCGCCAAGGCCCGCACCTTGCCCTGACGCGCAAGCGCAAGCATGGAAGGCATATTATCGAACATCATGTGAATGCGCCCGGCCATCAGATCAACAAGCCCAGGCGCCGCACCGCGATAGGGCACGTGTTCCATATTCACGCCCGCCAATTGCTTGAACATCTCACCCGAGAGATGGAGCGTAGTGCCCGACCCCGCAGACCCAAAGGAATACCTGCCCGGATTGGCCTTCAGCAGCGCAATCAATTCCGGCACGCTGCGCGCCGGCAGATCGAGATTGACGCCCAGCAGATTGGGCAATTGCCAAAGCCCGGTGATGAAGGTGAAATCCTTCTCGGGATCGAAATTCAGGCTGCTGTAAAGCGTTGGCGCAATCGCGTGGGAGGCGATGCCCCCCATCCCGATCGTATAGCCATCAGGCGCGGATTTCGCGATGGCATCCACACCGACATTGCCACCCGCACCGGCGCGGTTTTCCACCACAAAGCTCTGCCCCGTGATTTCCGTCATGCGCGCGCAATAAATGCGCGAAAGCACATCGGTGGAACCGCCAGCGGGGAAGGGGTTGATGTAGCGCACCGCCCGGCGCGGCCAATCACCCGCCTGCGCGCGGGCAATGTTTGGCATTGCCACAAGGCTGGTGCCGGCCAGGATGGCGCGGCGCGAAAATCGCGATTTGGACATTGGCGTTCTCCCCTGAAGGATGCGGGTTTTGCGCCGCAGCTTTCAGGGGCAAGGCTGCCCGAATCCGGGCCAAGGTCAAGAAAAAACCGCGCGTAGCCCTATCCGCGTGGCACGGCGGCATGTGCGGCCAGGCAGGCCACATCCACAATCTGATTGACGCCCGCCTGCATGGGCACGATTTGCGCCGAATGCGAAAGCCCGGTCAGCAGCGGCCCGATGACCGTGCTGCTGGTGAGGCGTGGCACGGCACGTGTCAGGATATGCGCCGCGTGAATGCCCGGCATGATCAGCACATTGGCCGGCCCGGTCAGGCGGCAGAAGGGATAAAGCGCCGCCCGCAGCGCCGGATCAAGCGCGACATCGGCAGACATTTCGCCATCAAACTCAAAATCCGCGCCGCGTTCTGTCAGCAGCTTTACCGCTTCACGAATGCTGCCGGGGATGGTGCCGCGCGGGTCACCAAAGGTCGAGAAGGAAAGAAATGCCACGCGCGGTTCCAGCCCAAGGCGCCGCGCAGCAGCCGCCGATCCGCGCGCAATACTGGCCAGTGTCGCCGCATCCGGCCTTTCGTGAATGGCGGTATCGGCAACCAGCACCGTTCCCGCCTGGCGCGAAATGATGATGGAAACGCCAAAGGCAACACGACCGGGCACCGGGTCTATCGCCATGCTGATGCCCTCAAGCGCTGCCGAATAGGAACGCGTGGTGCCCGTGACCACCGCATCTGCCTCTCCGGTTGCGACCATGCAGGCGGCGAAGACATTGCGATCCTGATTGACCAGGCGCTGGCAATCGCGTTGCAGAAAGCCATCGCGTTGCCGCTTGCCATAGAGGAATTCCGCATAGCGGCGCGTCGATTCCGATATGCGCGCATTCTGGATTTCAATGCCGTCAGGCAAGGGAATGCCAATGGCATTGGCGACTGCGGTAATCCGATCCTCCCGCCCCACCAGAATGGGCGTGCCATAGCCCGCATTGCGGAAGCCAATGGCGGCGCGGATCACCTTTTCTTCCTCGCCTTCCGCAAACACGACGCGCTTCGGGTTCTGCCGCACGCTTTCCGCAATGGCTTCCAAGGCGCCCACGGTGGCATCCAGCCTATTCGCCAAATCCCGCGCATAGCGCTGCAAATCCGGCAAGGGCTTGCGCGCCACACCACTATCCATCGCGGCTTTCGCAACTGCCGGAGACACGCGCGAAATCAGCCGCGGATCAAAGGCATTGGGGATGATGTATTCGGGGCCGAAGCGCAGGGCCTTGCCGGCACCGGCGCCCGAAACCTCCTCCGGCACATCTTCCCGCGCCAGCATGGCGAGCGATTCAGCGGCTGCGATTTTCATCGCGTCATTGATGGTGGAAGCGCGCACATCAAGCGCACCGCGAAAAATGAAGGGAAAGCCCAGCACATTATTGACCTGGTTCGGGTAATCCGAACGCCCCGTGGCGATGATGCAATCGGGCCGCGCGGCGCGCGCCTCATCCGGGGTGATTTCCGGATCGGGATTGGCCATGGCGAAAATGATGGGCCGGGGTGCCATGGCCCTGATCATTTCGGGCGTCAGCGCGCCCTTCACCGAAAGGCCAAAGAACACATCCGCGCCATCAAGCGCTTGTGTCAGCGTGCGCGCGGAAGTGGTCACTGCATGGGCGGATTTCCACTGATTCATCCCTTCCTGGCGGCCGCGCCAGATCACACCCTTGGTGTCACACAGAATGACATTTTCGGGCCGCATGCCCATGGCCTTGACCAGCTCGGCACAGGCAATCGAAGCGGCACCCGCGCCATTGATGACAAGCTTGGTGGTTTTCAAATCGCGCCCGGTCAGATGGCAGGCATTGATCAGGCCGGCAGCGGCGACAATGGCGGTGCCATGCTGATCATCGTGAAAGACCGGAATATCCATCAATTCGCGCAAACGCTGTTCAATCACGAAGCATTCCGGCGCCTTGATATCTTCCAGATTGATGCCGCCAAAAGTCGGGCCCAGATAGCGCACGGCATTGATGAAAGCGTCCGGGTCTTCCGTATCCACGCAAAGATCAATCGAATCCACATCGGCAAAGCGCTTAAACAAGGCGGCCTTGCCTTCCATCACGGGCTTCGAAGCAAGCGCACCCAGATTGCCCAACCCGAGCACCGCCGTGCCATTGGAAATCACGGCCACGAAATTGCCCTTGGCCGTATAGTCATAAGCAAGCGTCGCATCGCGATGAATATGCAGGCAGGGTTCCGCCACACCTGGCGAATAGGCGAGGCTCAAATCCCGCGCCGTGATCAAGGGCTTGGTCAGGCGGATTTCAAGCTTGCCGGGCCGGCCTTCCCGGTGCATTGCCAGCGCTTCTTCGGCGGTGACGCGCGCCGTGCGCGTATCCTCAACCGGCGTTTTTTTCGCGTCATCCATTCTTGTCACTACTCCTCAAACCAATCGCATCATGCCGTTTTGTGCACCGCGCCGCGAGGCCCCAGCTTCGCAGGCGCAGCAAAGCACGCCCTTAGACCCGCCTGACATTCCAGGGATAGGGCGATGATCCCTGCAAAATCCCAGTGATATTGCGCCGGAAAGCGGTTCTGATCCTGAATTGGCCAAGCGGAATGAAGGCCGCATCTTCCAGCGCCAAGCGCCCAAGGCGGGAAGCGATTTGCTTCTGTTCAGCCTCGCTCGGCGCGAAAAGCCAGGATTCGGCCAGGGCCTCAGCCTCATCACTTTTCCACCAGCCAAACCAGCCGCCCGTACCCTGGCCGCGCACCAGGAAGGAAACGGCGGGATTGGCCCAGGCGGTAGCACCCCCCGTGGTATGCAGGATGGACCAGCCACCGCGCTCTACCGTTTCGCGATTGCTCCGCCGCTGCACCACCGTGCCCCAATCGCTCTCAGCCAGGTCAATATTCATGCCGATCCGCTTCAGCCGATCCGCGGTCACTTGCCCAAGCGGGCCGATATCCGGGAAATCCGTGGGATTGATCACAACCACGCGCTGATTGGCATAGCCCGCTTCACGAAGCGCGGCGCGGGCGCGGTCAAGGCTGCCCGGCATCATCGCCTCACCCAGGTCTTCGTAATAGGGCGTCTCACGCGGCCAAAGGCTACGGCAGAGATCCCAATCGGTCCGGTCATCTCCGCGTGACGCGCGCATATAATCTTCCTGCAAAACAGAAAGCCTGACGGCGCGGCGGATGCGCACATCATCAAAGGGCGGGTGCAGGTTATTCATACGCATCACGGCCATCCGCCCGCCCGTATCAGACACTTCGCGGCGCACATCGCGCGCGCGGGCCAATAGCGGCTGCAAATCCGGATGCGGCCTTTCCCACCAATCAACCTCACCATTTTGCAAGGCGGCCGCGGCTGTCGCCGGGTCTGGCAGGATATGCCATTCAATGCGGCGGAAATGCGCGATCTTGGCGCCCGATGTCCAGGAAGGCGCTTCCTGGCGCGGCTGGTAGCCATCAAACTTCTCATAAACCACGCGGCTGCCGGAATTATATTCGCCCGCGATGAAGCGATAGGGGCCGGATCCGATCATCTCGGTCACGCCGCGATTGGGATCGGTCTCAGCCAGACGTTCGGGCATGATGAAGGGTACGGCGGAATCGGGCTTTGCCAAAGCATCCAGCAACAACGGGAAGGGGCGCTTCAGGCGGATTTCGATGGTGCGGTCATCCACCGCGCGCCATTCATCAACCTGGCGTATCAGCAATTGGCCAAAAGGTTCGCGTGCGCACCAGCGCTTGATGCTGGCGATGCAATCGCGTGCGCGGACCGGTTCGCCATCATGGAAGCGCAGCCCAGGGCGCAGCGTGATGCGCCAGCGCCTGCCATCATCCAAAACCTCGGCCCCTTCGGCCATTTGTGGCTTGGGTTTCAGGGCCGCATCCACGCCATAAAGCGTGTCATAAACATGCCAACCATGATTGCCGGTGACGGTGGCCGTGGTGAAGACCGGATCAAGCACGCTGAGATTGGCCTGCGGCACGAAGCGCAGCGTTTGCGCGCGCATATCCTGCGCCACCACGGGCGCGGGCAGCGCCGCCGCCGCCCCCATGGCAAGGATTGATCTGCGGCCAATGCCGGGTTGTGTCATGGGAACCTCCTCCGCCCTCGGTTTTTCTTCCTTGCAGTGTGGAGCCTATGGCGCCTTTGCGCCAGCCCGGTGTTTGGCGCCGGCGCGGCCCGCCTGTATCTTGCGACGCAATGCCCGCCAACCAAGCCCCCTCAGGCCCGATTCCCGATGCCGCTGGCGCCACGCCGGCCATGGCGCAATGGTTCGCCGCCAAGGCCGCGCATCCGGATGCGCTGGTCTTCTTCCGCATGGGCGATTTTTATGAGCTGTTCTTCGCCGATGCCGAAGCCGCCGCCGCCGCGCTTGATATAGCGCTGTCCTTTCGGGGGGAGCATCGCGGCCAGAAGGTCGCCATGTGTGGCGTGCCGGCCCATGCGCATGAAACCTATTTGGCCCGGCTGATCCGCCAGGGCTTTCGGGTCGCCATTTGCGATCAGATGGAAACGCCGGAACAGGCCAAGGCACGCAAGGCGCCGACCATTCGGCGCGACATCACGCGGCTGGTCACCGCTGGCACCGTCACGGAAGAAACCCTGCTGGAAGCGGCGCGCCCGGCCTGGCTTTTGGCCCTCGCCCCCCTGGAAGACCGGGTCGGGGCGGCCTGGCTGGATGTCTCGACCGGGGCCTTTGGCACGGAAACCCTGCCGCGTGCGGATATCCAGGCCCTGCTGGCGCGGTTGGAGCCGGCCGAAATCCTTGCCCCGGAAGGGGTTTTTGAAGGCGACGTGGCCGCGCGGATCACACCGCTTGACCCGCCCCGCGATGCCGAGCGGCGCCTTGCCGAGGCGTTTGATGTCTCAACCCTGGATGGGTTTGGCAGTTTCAGCGCGGAAGAACTCGCCGCCGCGGCCATGGCGCTCGATTATGTGCGCGCAACCCAGGCGGGCGCCCTGCCGCGGCTTGCCCCGCCCAGCCCCATGGGTGGGCGCGGGCTATTGCAGATGGATGCGGCGACGCGGCGATCCCTGGAAATCCTGAAAAGCGAGAGGGGGGAGGCGCGGCATTCCCTGCTTGCTGCCGTGGATCGCACCGTGACTGCCGCCGGGGCGCGGGAATTGGCCGCGCGCCTTGCCTCGCCACTTGCCGAAGCGGCCCCCATCCTGGCGCGGCATGAGGCGGTGGGCTGGATGCTCGCCGCCGCTTCCGAACGTGCGGCGTTAAGGGCAGCGCTGAAAGGCTCGCCCGATATGGCGCGCGCCTTGGCGCGGCTGTCGCTTGATCGCTTTGCGCCGCGAGACTTGGCCGCCATTCGCGATGGGCTGGCGCGGGCGGAAGCCATGGCCGCAGCGCTTGATGCCGCCGGCGGGCTGCAACCCGCGCTGATTGAAGCCGCGCGCGGCGCGCTGGTGCCGGAAGCCTCGCCACAGGCGGAATTGCAGCGGGCACTTGCCGAAAACCTGCCGGCGCGCCTTGAAGATGGTGGGCTGATAGCGGCTGGCTATGACGGCGAATTGGATGCGCTGCGGCGGCTCAGGGATGGCGGGCGGGATCAAATCGCTGCGCTGCAATTGGATTTGGCGCAGGCCTGGGGGGTCGCGGCTTTGCGGATCCGCCATCATCAGCAATTCGGCTTTCTTGCGGAAATGCCTTTGGCCGCCGGCGAGAAATTGCTGCGCGCCGCCATCGCCGAAGGCCCCAATTGCCCGATCCATCGCCAGACCATGTCGAATGCCATGCGCTTCACCTGCCCCGCCTTGGCTGAGCTTGACCGCAAGGTGGCGGAAGCGGGCGATCAGGCGGCGCGGCGGGAACGCATGGTCGCGCAGCATTTGCGCCGGCTTTGCCTGAATACCGCGCCCAACATTGCTGCCGCTGCCACCGCCATGGCGGAATTGGATGTGCATGCGGCAGCGGCGGAATTGGCGGCGGGGGGTGGCTGGTGCCGGCCGGAAATCACCGAAAAGCCGGATTTCGCCATCAAGGCCGGGCGGCATCCGGTGGTGGAAGCGGCCCTTGCCCGTGCGCGCGGCCCGGCCTTTGTGCCCAACGATTGCGATCTTTCGGCGGGGCAGCGGCTTTGTTTGCTGACCGGCCCCAATATGGCCGGTAAATCAACCTATTTGCGGCAAAACGCGCTGTTTGTGATTTTGGCGCAGGCGGGGCTTTTCCTGCCTGCGGAGGCCGCGCGGCTTGGCCTCGTGGATCGGCTTTTCTCCCGCGTTGGTGCCGCGGATGATATTGCCGGCGGGCGGTCCACCTTCATGGTCGAAATGGCCGAAACGGCGGCGATCCTGAACCAGGCCAGCGCGCAATCCCTGGTGGTGTTGGATGAGGTCGGGCGCGGCACCGCGACCTGGGATGGCCTTGCCATTGCCTGGTCGGTGCTTGAAGCGCTCCATGACCGCATCCGCTGCCGCACGATTTTCGCCACGCATTTCCATGAATTGACGTCACTCGCGGCCAAATTGCCGGAACTGACGCTGGCCACCATGCAGGTGCGCGAATGGCGCGGGCAGGTGATTTTCCGCCATAGCGTCGGCCCCGGTGCCGCCGAGAAATCCTGGGGCCTGCATGTGGCGAAGCTCGCCGGTGTCCCGCGTGAGGTGCTGCGGCGCGCGGAGGCAGTGCTGGCCTCACTTGAGGCACGCGCCAAAGGGCTTGACCCCATGTCTGAGGAAATGCCGCTTTTCGCACGCCCCGGCCCGGCTGCACCGCCTGCCCACCCCGCCTTGGAAGCGCTTGCAGGGCTTGATCCCGATACACTCAGCCCGCGAGAAGCGCAGGAGTTTCTCTACCGCGTTAAATCGCTTTTGGAGACTGTCGCATCGCCGCCGGACACGATAATGTGACAGTAATGAGTCTGACCAAGACAAGCCCCGAAAACCTTCCGGCACCGCAGCGGCGCGGGGCCGCGCATCCTGGCGTGGTCACTGAACAGCCGCTGGTGCTTGATGATCTGCTGGCGGAATTGCTGCCGGCGGGCCAACCGATCCCGCGCGATGCGGCGCTGGCGCTGTTGCGCCGCCATTTGGGGCGCATCCAGGCCCGCGTGCAGGAAGCCTTTGAAGCGCGCGAATTATCGGGCCTAGCCGCAGCGCGCTGGTTGGCCGCGCTGACCGATACGCTGATGGTCGGCATTCATCGCTATACCGAAGCAATGCACCCGCCCGAGCGTGGCGATACCCCCCATGCGCTGGTCGCAACCGGCGGTTACGGCCGCGGTGTGCTGGCGCCGTTTTCCGATATTGATCTGCTGTTCCTGACCGATGGCAGCATGGGCGCGCGCGGCAAGAAGGCGGTTGAATTCATGCTCTATCTGCTCTGGGATCTGGGGCTGAAGGTTGGGCATGCCACGCGTTCGCGCAGTGAATGCCTGCAGGAAGCCAAACGCGACGCAACCGTAATGACCGCGCTTTTGGATGCGCGGCTGGTCGCTGGTGAGCCGGCGATTTTTGCCAGATTTGATGAGGCGTTTCGCACCGCGCGTGCACGCATTGGCCTCAAGCCCTTTTTGGAAGCGAAACTCGCGGAACGGCAGAAGCGCCATCGCCGTTATGGCGATAGCCCTTACGTGGTGGAACCCCATGTGAAGGAAGGCCGCGGCGCGCTGCGCGACCTGCAAACGCTTTATTGGCTGGCGCGCTATGCCTTCAATGTGCAGCGCATGCCGGAATTGGTGGGGCCCAATAGCCCGGGCGGTGGGTTGCTGACGGCAAGTGAAGCGCGCGCCATTCGTCGTGCCTGGGATTTTTTGTGGACGGTGCGCTTTCATTTGCATCTGGTCACGGGCCGCGCGGAAGAACGCCTGACATTCGATTTGCAGCCGGTAGTTGGCGCCCGCATGGGCTATACGCGGCGCGGGCTTCAGGATGGCGTTGAACGCTTCATGAAGCATTTCTTTCTGACTGTGCGCGATGTGGCGCGTTTCACGCGCATTCTGGAACCGGCCATCATGCGCGCCGCACTTGGTCGCCCGGCTGTGCTGCCCGCACCCGACAAGGCACTGACCGAAGCCGGCTTCGCGCTGGCGGACGGCAAGATCATCGCCGCGCCCGGCTTTGATTTCACGGTTGAACCTGTCCTGATGCTGCGCATCTTTCGTCTGGCGCGGGACCGCGGGTTGGAAATTCACCCTCTCGCCTTCCGCGCCATTATTCGCCATGCGCGCCAGCTTGCTCGGCTGCGCGGCGACCCGGCGGCGAGTGCGGAGTTCCTTGATATCCTATCTGGCAGGGACCCGCATATTTGGCTGAGGATGTTGAACGAGGCCGGGCTGATCGCAGCGCTTTTGCCGGATTGGCAGCGCGTGGTCGGGCTGATGCAATTTGATACCTATCACGTATTCACCGTGGATGAGCATACCATCGAGGCGATTGGCGTGCTCGGCGCGATGGAGCGCGGTGAACTCACGGAAATCGCCCCAGTCGCGAGTGAATTGATCGGCCAGGTGCAATCCCGCCGCGCGCTTTATGTTGCGATGCTGCTGCATGATGCCGCCAAGGGGCGCGGCGGTGATCATTCCGAATTGGGCGCCGAATTGGCGCTGCATGTCTGCCCCGCCCTTGGCCTGACACCTGAGGAGACCGAGACGGTTTCCTGGCTGGTGCTGCATCATTTGCTGATCAGCGAAACCGCCTTCCGCCGCGATATCGAAGACCCGAAGACGATCCTGGATATTGCCGAGATTGTGCAAAGCCCGGAACGCCTCAGGCTGCTGCTGGTGCTGACGGTTGCCGATATGCGCGCGGTGAGCGCCAAGGTCTGGAATGGCTGGAAGGCAACGCTGCTGCGCGAACTTTATTGGCGTGTCGCCGAAGTGCTGGCAGGCGGGCTTTCCGTGCCGGAACGCGATGTGCGTGTGGCACGCGCCAAGGAAGCGGCGGCGAAGCTGCTGGCCGCGCATCCGCGTGCGGAGGTGGATCATTTCCTGGGTCTTGGTTATCCCGGCTATTGGCTTTCCTTTGATCCTGAAACCCATGCGCGCCATGCGGCCATGATCCAGGAAGCGCGCGTGACCAAGGCGCCGCTGACAGTCCAGACCCGGGTTTTGGAAAATCGCGCCGTGACCGAGGTTACGGTCTATTGCACCGACCATCCAGGGCTTTTCAGCAAGATTGCCGGCGCCCTGGCGGTCGCGGGGGCGAGCATTGTTGATGCGCGCATCCATACCATGACGGATGGCATGGCGCTGGATACCTTCTGGGTGCAGGATTATCAGGGGGGCGCGCTGGATGCGCCGCATCGCCTCGCGCGGCTTTCCGTGCTGGTGGAACAGGCGCTTTCTGGCCGCCTCAGGCTACGCGATGAAATCCGCAAGCTGAAGCGCGAACCCGCCAGGCTGCGCGCTGTCACCGTGCCGCCGCGTGTGGTGGTGGATAATCACGCCTCCAATACCCACACCGTCATTGAGGTGAATGGCCGCGACCGGCCTGGGCTTTTGCATGATGTGACCGCGGCCATGAGCGATCAGGGCATGCAAATCGCCTCCGCCCATATCACCACCTATGGGGTGCGCGCGATTGACGTTTTCTATGTGAAGGATGTTTTTGGGCTGAAGGTTGAAAACGAACGCAAACTGGCCGGGCTGCGTGCGGCGTTGGAAGCTGCCCTGGTGCCGCCAGAGCTTGAGGCAAGGGTGGCAATGGGATGAGCGACAATTTCAGGAATTTCGCTGAATTCTGGCCCTATTACCTGAGCGAACATGCCAAGCCCACAACGCGCGCGCTGCATTTCGCGGGCACGGGTGCGGGGCTTTTGCTGTTCATGTTAGGGCTGGTTTCCGGCAATTACTGGCTGCTGCTGGTGGCGCTGGTTTGCGGCTATGGCCCCGCCTGGATTGGGCATTTCTTTGTCGAGAAAAATCGCCCCGCCACCTTCCGCCATCCGTTCTGGTCGCTGATCGCGGATTTTCGCATGTTCTTCTTTTTCATCACCGGGCGGCTTGGCGCGGAGCTTCGCCGCCACGGCATTGGTTGAAGGCAGGGCCTGACGCTTCTGCCTGAACGCGCAAGGGCATCCCGTGACCGCGCCCGTCTTATTGGGCCTTGCCCTTCTGGCCTAGAGCGTGTTGCGTTCACATGGGTTCACGCAACCCGCTCTATATCTTTGTTTTTCGAGCATCTTCACACGTTCAGATGATTCCATCTGAACGTGATATGCTCTAAGGCCCGATTGGGGCGGGCGCTACAATACCTTCAGATTGATTGCTGCCGGCTTGCCGCGTTCCTCGGCCACGTCAAAGCTGACCTTCTGATTTTCCTTGAGCCCTTGCATTCCTGCCTTCTGTACGGCGGTGATATGCACAAACACATCCTTGCCGCCGCCATCAGGCAGGATGAAGCCAAAGCCCTTGGTGGCGTTGAACCATTTCACGGTACCATTCGGCATGACGCGAGCCCCTTTTGTTATCGCAGCAGATGCCCTGCCGCTTCTTTCCGGTTTTCCCGGACGGGCCCGATAGCGGTCGCAATCCCGACCACTCGGCAAGGCACGGCACGAAAATCCCGCAAAATCAGACAATTTTCGCTGGGGTTACGTCAAGTTTTTTCAGTAAGGGTCGTTGATTTTGCGCGCGGAGCTGCCAAGGCCGCCCATCAGCCGGGTTTATCCCCGGCCAGCCAGGCGCGGATTTCCGCATTATGCTCGCCCAAATCCGGGGCGCGGCGGGCAATGCGTGCCGGCGTGGCTTCCAGCCGCAAGGGTGAAGCCAAATGCTGGATCGGGCCCCGTTCGGGGTCCGCAAAGGTGCTGACCAGGCAACGCGCCTGACCCTGCGGATGCGCCAGCGCCTCATCATAGGATAGCACGGGCTCAGATGGGATGCCGGCCTTGCCAAGCACGGATAGCCATTCGGCACTGCCGCGTGTTGCCAGAATTTCCTGCAAAATCGCGATCAGCGCGTTGTTGTTCGCCACCCGGTCCGCATTGGTCTTGAAGCGCGGATCGCTCGCCAATTCCGACCGGCCGATAATGCCGCATAGCGCCTGCCAGAATTTCTCCTTGGAAGCGCCAAGCGTGATATAGCCATCAGCGGTCTGAAACACGCGATAGGGTGCTGATCCGCGATGCAATTGCCCAAGCCGCGAAGGGCGCGTGCCATGGGCGAAAACATGCGCTGCTTCATAAACGCCAAGCGCCACACCGGCTTCGAATAGGGATTGATCAATGCGCTGACCCAGCCCGGTTTTTTCCCGCGCCTGCAAGGCAGCGAGCACCGAAAGGGCGGAGAACATCCCCGCCGTGACATCGGTAATGGCGATCGGCAGACGATAGGGTTCGCCATCCGGCGGGCCATTGCCGGCCATCAGGCCCGACATGCCCTGCGCCATCATATCCAAGCCGCCATGATCCGCCCAAGGCCCGGTCTGGCCAAAGCCTGAAATCGCGCACCAGATCAGGCGCGAATTGGCGGCTCTCAGCGCCTCCCACCCCAGCCCAAGCCGGGCCAAAGTGCCGGGGCGGAAATTTTCCACCAGCACATCGGCGCGGAGCGCCAATTGGCGCACCAGTTCAATATCCTCGGGCTGTTTCAAATCCGCGGTGATGCTGCGCTTGTTGCGGTTCCAGACCGCGAAGGGCTGGCTGCGCCCATCCACAAAGGGCGGCATGCGCCGCGCATCATCGCCGCCATCGGGGCGTTCCACCTTGATGATATCAGCGCCCAGATCACCCAGCAGCATGGTGCAATAGGGGCCGGAGAGAAAATTCGTGAGGTCCAGAACTATCAGCCCATCCAGCGCAGCGGTCACGATGTTTTCTCTCCTTCATGCTTGGCCATCGTCGCGACGCGCCGGCGCCGTATTTCCGAGGCAGTGATGCCGCCCTGGCCCCAATTATCCGGGTCAAGTTCTTCGATAAGCACAACAACATCCTCGGCGCGCTTGTCCAGGGTTTCCACCAGCAACTCCGTGACTCCGGCGATGATTTCGGCCTTCTTTTCCGGTGATGTCGGCGCCGCGCGGCGCGCCAGTGTGATCGTGACCAAGGGCATTGCGCATCACTCCAGAAGAAAGGCTGTGCTTTTTCGGATCACAAAAGCCTCGGCATTGCACCAAAATCTGTCAAGCAGCGCAAAGGCACTGGACCTCTGCCGCACAACATCACAGTATATCGGCGCAGGACCAAAGCGCGGATCAACCGCGCAGGATCAGGAGAGGAAAATGCGCCTTCTTGCCATCATCATCGGCGCCGTCATGGCGCTGGCATCACAGCCGACACTTGCCGCCTGGCCGGAAAGACCCATCACCGCCATTGTTCCCTTCGCCGCCGGCGGCGGCACGGATGGCGTGGCGCGCATCCTGGCCGAACATCTTGGGCGCAATCTGGGCCAGGCGGTGGTGATCGAAAATCGCGGCGGTGCGAATGGCAATATCGGCGCGGTCGCTGCCGCGCGCGCCAGGCCCGATGGCTACAGCTTCTTCTTCACCACCGGCACCACCCAGGCGATCAACCCCGCGCTCTATCGCAGCCTGCCCTATGATCCGCTGCGCGATTTCACCCCGGTTGGGCGCATTGGCGTTTTTCCCTTGATGCTTGCCGTACATCCAAGCGTGAAGGCCGAGACCATCGGCGCCTTCATCACCGCGCTGAAGGCCGAACCCGGCAAATTCAGCTTCGGTCATTGGTCGGCGGTTTATCTCGCCGCTGGCAAAAGTTTTGTACGCCAGATTGGGGCCGAGGTGCTGGATGTGCCTTATCGCTCCTCCGCCAATACCATGACCGATTTGGTGGCAGGGCGGATTTCCTTTGCCATTGTGGACCTCACTATCGGCATTCCACTGGCGCGCGGGAATGAGGTGCGCGCTTTGGCGGTGACGGGCGCGCAGCGGAGCGCCCTGCTGCCCAATCTGCCAACCCTCCAGGAAGCGGGGCTTGCCGGTTATGACATTGCCGCCTGGATGGGCGTCTATGCCCCCACCAATACCCCGGCCGAGGCGGTGCGCGGCATGGAAGCCGCCTTGGCGCGGGTGCTGGCGGATCGCGCCGTGGTGGAACGCCTCTCCACGCTGGGCTTTGAACCCATGCCCGGCAATGCGGCGGAACTGGCCCGCTTCAACGCTACCGAGATCACCCGCTGGCAGGCGCTGATCACGGCGGCCGAGATCAAGGTCGAGTAGAAGAACTTGACCGCGCCGGGCAGGGGGGTTTGAACGGCTTATGGCCGATTCACCCCCTCTCCTGCCCGCGCTTGCCAGCCTGCTTGGCCCCGCCGGGCTGCTGACCGAAGCCTCAGACCTCGCGCCCGCGCTGGCGGATTGGCGGAGCCTCTATCAGGGCCGCGCCATGGCGCTGCTTCGTCCCGCCAATACCGCCGAATTGGCCGAAGCTGTCAGGGTTTGCGCTGGCGCCGGCATCGCCATTGTGCCGCAGGGGGGCAATACCTCCATGGTGGGTGGCGCGACGCCCGATGCTTCCGGGCGTGCCGTGATTGTCTCGCTCGCCCGCATGAACCGCATTCGTGATCTTGACCCGGTGGATATGACCATGACGGCTGAGGCAGGCGTGGTGGTGAAAACCGCGCAGGAAGCCGCTGCTTCTGCCGGTTGCCTTTTCCCGCTCAGCTTCGGGGGTGAGGGTACTGCCATGATTGGCGGCGTGCTTTCCACCAATGCCGGCGGCACCAATACAGTGCGTTACGGTAATGCGCGGGAATTGATGCTGGGGCTGGAAGTGGTGCTGCCCGATGGCAGCATCTGGCATGGCCTGAGGCGCTTGCGCAAAGACAATACCGGCTATGCGCTGCGCCATGTTTTTGTGGGTGCGGAGGGCACGCTTGGCATCATCACTGCCGCCGTGCTCAAGCTTTTCGCCCGCCCCCGCGCCAATGAGGTGATTTTCGCCGCGGTGCGCGATGCCGAAGCCGCCCTTGGCCTGTTTCGGCGTTTTCGCGACAATGATGAAAGCGCGATCCGCGCCTTTGAATATATGTCGGGCGATGGCGTTGACCTGACGGTGCAATTGATCCCCGGCGTCACCCTGCCACTTGCGGAACGCGCGGCCCATTACGTGCTGATTGATCTGGCCTCAACGCGGCCTGATGCGGATTTGCGGGGCCTCGCGGAGCTTGTGCTGGCACCAGCGATGGAGCAGGGCGAAGTGCTGGATGCGGTACTCGCGGAAAGCGAAGCGCAGCGCGCCGCCATTTGGCGCATACGTGAAGAACACACGGAAGCGCAGCGCAAGGCGGGCGCTTCGGTGAAGAATGATGTCTCGGTCCCTGTCTCCCGCGTGCCGGAATTGATCGAACGTGCTTCGGAAGCCTGCCGCAAGCTGATGCCGGGCATCCGCCCCATGCCCTTCGGCCATATGGGCGATGGCAATATCCATGTGAATCTGGTGCAGCCCGAAGGCGCCGATCCAGCCACCTTCCTGGCACGCAGCCACGACATCATGGATTGCGTGAATGAGGTAGTGCGGGATTTGGACGGGTCCTTCAGCGCGGAACATGGCATCGGGCAGCTCAAGACCGATATGATGGAAGCATGGCGCGGGGGCGCGGAGCTTGCCGTGATGCGCCGGATCAAGGCCGCGCTGGACCCCAAGGGCTTGATGAATCCCGGCAAGGTGCTGCCCTGAAGCCGTTGCCGCTTTCGGCATGGGCGCCAAGCGGTTAGGGTGGCAAGGCCGATGACCCTGCTCGACCGCTATTTGTTCCGCCAGCTTGCGCTGGCCCTGCTTGCCGTCACGGTGGGGCTGGCAGCGCTTGTCTGGCTGACGCAATCGCTGCGCTTCATCGAATTGGTGCTGGATCGCGGGCTGTCGCTTGCGGTGTTTTTCGAATTGACCAGCCTTTTATTGCCATCCTTCTTTTCGGTCATTTTGCCGATCACGACCTTCATCGTGATGCTGTTTGTGCATTTGCGCCTGGCCGGGGACCGCGAATTGGTGGTGATGCGCGCGGCGGGGCTTTCCAATTGGCAAATCGCGCGCCCGGCCTTGGCGCTTGGGCTGCTGGTCGTGGCCGTGATGGCGCTGCTCAATTTCTGGCTGGTGCCGCTCAGCCATACCGCCTTCCGGCAATGGCAGTTTGAAATCCGTAATCAATTGGTGGGCGTCTTGTTGCAGGAGGGGGTTTTTTCCACGCTCGGCAATGATCTGACCGTCTATGCCCGCAAGCGCGAAGCCGATGGCACGTTGCGTGGCATTTTGGTGCATGACCAACGCGAAGCCGGCGGGGCGGTGACCATCCTGGCGCAAGCCGGGCGCATCGGGCAGGGGCCGGAAGGCCCGCGCGTGACGCTTTACGATGGTGTGCGCCAGCAGATGGAACGCGGTGCATCGGGCGCGCCGCCACGCCTGACGGTGTTGAGCTTTTCCGAAAACAGCGTTGATCTGGCCCGCGTGGCGCGCAATGAGGAAACGCGCAACCGCGATAGTCGGGAAAGATCCGTCACTGAATTGCTGAACCCCGATCCCGCCGAAGGGCTGCGCCCGCGCGAAATCAGGCGCTTCCGGGCAGAGGCGCATCAGCGCATGGCCAGCCCAATCACGGCGCTTTCCTTCGCGCTGGTCGGCCTAGCGGTGGCGCTGACCGGGCAATTCCGTCGCCATGGCGGCGGCTTCGGCGTTGTGCTTGGCATCGGCATCATGGTTGCGTTGCTGGCGCTTGGCCTGACCATCAGCAATGCGGCAACGCGGCGCGATGGGCTGATCTGGCTGATTTGGCTGCATGCCATCCTGCCGGGGGTGATTTCCGCCTGGTGGTTGGGCGGCGCCCCAGGCCTGCCGCGCCGGCCCCCGCCGCGTGAGGCGCTGCCATGACGCTGCCCATCACGCTCATGACCTATGTGGCGCGGCGTTTTGCCGCCATGGCGCTGCTGATGGTCTTGGCGCTATCCGCCTTGGTTGCGCTATTTGACCTGATCGAATTGCTGCGCCGCGCGGCAACGCGGCCAGAGGCGAATTTCGCCCTGGTCTCGCAAATCGCAGCACTCCGCGTGCCTTATGTTGCGATGCAAATCCTGCCCTTCGCGGTGTTGCTCGGGGGGATTATCGCCTTTTGGCGGCTGACGCGGTTTTCCGAATTGGTGGTGGCGCGCGCGGCGGGCATTTCCGCCTGGGGCTTCCTGGCTGGACCTGTATTGGTGGCGCTATTGCTTGGGCTTGGCGCCAGCATGGCGCTTTCGCCGCTCTCCTCCGCCATGTTGGCGCGCGCTGAACGGCTTGATCAACTCTATCTCCGCAATGTTGGGGGTATCACGGCGCTGGCCGGTGGCCGGCTTTGGCTGCGGCAGGCCGATGACGGTTTGCAACCGCAGGGTGTTGCAATCATTTCCGGCCGCCCCATTGCCACGCGGGAATTGCGCCCCGGTGAGGCGCTGCGCCTGGCCGAGGTCACCGTCTGGCGCCTTTCGGCAGAAGATCGCCCCCTGGCGCGCATCGAAGCCACATCGGCCTTGCTCCAGCCTGGGCGTTGGCGCTTTGATGGCGCCATGGTTTTTGGTGCGGACCGCGTCGCGGGCGCGCCGCAAAGCCTCGATTTCCCGACCGAATTGACCCCTGAGAGGATTGAGAATTCCTTCGCCAGCCCCGATACGCTCAGCCTTTGGGCCTTGCCGGAATTCATCACGGTTCTGGAAAATGCCGGTTTTTCCGCCATTCGCCATCGGCTGTATTTCCAATCCCTGCTGGCGCTACCTTTGCTTGCCATTGCCATGGCGCTGCTCGCGGCGGGGTTTTCCATGCGCTCGGCCCGACGCGGCGGCGTGGCGCGTATGATCGCGGGCGGGGTCAGCGCTGGCTTTGCGTTATTTGTTTTGGATAAGGTCACCGGCGAATTTGGTGAAGCGGGCACGCTGCCTGTGGTATTGGCGGCCTGGGCGCCAGCAGGTGCCGGGTTCCTGTTGGCGGCAGCGCTGCTGCTGCATCTTGAGGATGGTTAGGATGCTACGCGGGGCTGGGCGCATTCTTGGCTTTATGGTCTTGGTGCTGGCCTCACGCGAGGCATTAGCGCAGGCCCCGCTGCTGCCGCCGATCGCCCCGCCTGCTTCGGTGGCGCCAAGCCTACCCGCAGGTGCCGCCGTGCCGGCTGCCCCCGCGCCGGCCGCCCCCGCCCAGAACGCGCCAGTCACCTTCACCGCCGATGAAGTGCAATACGACCAGAACGCCGCCCTGGTAGTGGCGCGCGGCCGGGTGGAAGCCTTCCAGGGCGGGCGCATCCTGCGTGCTGATGAACTGACCTATAATCGCAATACCGGTGTCGCCACCGCACGCGGCAATGTCCAGTTGATCGAAGCTGATGGCCAGGTGATGTTCGCGGAAAGCGCGGTCCTGTCCAATCAAATGCGCGATGGCGTCCTGGAAGGGTTGCGCGGACATTTGCTGCAAAATGGGCGCATCGCTGCCACTGGCGCACGGCGCACAGGCGGTTCCATCTTTGATCTTTCACGTGTGGTCTATTCGGTCTGCGACCCTTGCAAGGATGATCCGCTGGCACCGCCCATCTGGCAGCTGCGCGCGCGTACCGCCACCCTGGATCGCACGGAACAACAGGTGCGCTATCGCGGTGCCTCGCTCGATATGGCTGGTGTGCCGGTGATATGGTTGCCCTATTTCCAGCATCCGGATGGATCTGCCGCACGGCAATCTGGCTTTCTCAGCCCAAGCTTCGGCGTCACGAGGTTTCTCGGCGGCTTCATTGAAACGCCCTATTACTGGGCAATTGATGAGAGCCAGGAATTGGTGCTGCGTCCCACCATCGCCACCAATAGCGCTCCCAATCTTGGGCTGGATTACCGCCGCAGGTTCAACAATGGCGAAGTCGAGGTTTTCAGCTCTGCCGGCTATCTGGACGGCAGCGAAGGCACCGAAGAAGGCTTCGCTGGCCATATCTTCGCCAAGGGCCGCTTTTCCCTGGATGAAACCTGGCGCGCCGGGTTTGACCTGAACCGCGCGAGTTCCGAACAATACCTTCGCATCTATCGCTATGGTGCACAGCGCGTCCTGCCGACAACGCTTTTCACTGAAGGTTTTTGGGGGCCTGAGGGTTTCGCAAGATTTGATGCTCGCGCCTATCAGGGGCTGCGGCGGACCGATGACATCAGCCGCATCCCACTCGTACTGCCCAATATCTATGCCGATTGGGAATCGCCCGAAGACTCGCTGGGTGGGCGTTTCACGCTGGATACCTGGAATTTCGCTATCTTTCGCGGTACCGGCACAAGCACACGGCGCGCTGCATCGCGTATTGGTTATACGCTGCCGCGCATGGATGATCTGGGCGGCATCTGGACCTTGCGCGCGCAGAGCGATCTGGCGGCGTATGATTTTGAGAATATCAACCTTGCGCCGAATTTCGCGACCGGCAGCCCCAGCGGGCAAAGTGCCGCGGCGAATATCCGCACGGCGCTTGATTGGCGGATGCCCTTTTTGCGTGACGGAGGTGATTGGGGTCGCCAGGTGATTGAACCGCGCGTCCAATTGGTGACCGGCCCGATGACCGGCAGCCAATATCGCATCCCGAATGAAGACAGCATTGTCTTCGACTTCACCGATGCCAATCTGTTTTCGCTCAACCGCTTTACCGGGCGGGATCGGCAGGAAGGCGGCACGCGCGCCGATATGGCGTTGCGCGGCGCCTGGTTCCTGCCGGAAGATCGCCAGCTTGAAGCCATTGTCGGCCGATCCTTCCGCGTTCAGGAAAATGGCGGGCCCTTTTACCCCTATAGCGGCCTCGAAAATCGTGCCTCTGATTGGGTCAGCCGACTGACCTTCAGGCCAAGCTCCTGGCTTGACCTGACCGGCCGCGCCCGGCGCGGCGGAGAAAGCTTTGCGGCCCGCGCCTATGATGTCAGCGCCACGCTGCGACCCACCCAGGATACCGGCTTCACCCTGGGCTATTTGCAGGCGCCACCCATGCCCTTTCTCAACCCCGTGGCGCAGCGCGAGGAAGTCTATTTGGGCGCAAGACAGCGCCTTGGCTTTTGGCAAGTCAGCGCCTTTGGCCGGCAGGATATCCAACTCAATCGCCCGGTGGCGCTTGGCGTATCGGCCATGTATGAGGATGAGTGTTTCATTTTTGAAACCCGTTTCGTCAAGCGCTATGCTGAAGACCCCGCGACAGGCGATTTCTATCCAGGGGCGACGGTGTTGCTGTTCCGCTTTGGCTTCAAGACCATCGGCGATTTCGGATTGAGGGCTCTATGAGCTATTGCGCTGCCCTGCCTGCCAAAGTTTTGTTTGGTCGCATTTTCCGAGCCGCCAAGTGATTCCACTTGGCTTGAAAATGCTTTAAGGAAGCGATGATGCGCGCCGTGACCTTTTCCCGAAAGCCCCTTCTGGCGCTGGTGCTGCTGGCGGCCTTGTTGATGCACGGCGCCCCAAGCCCTGCCTTGGCGCAAGCCTCGGGCGGTAGCGTCAACAGTATCGTCGCTGTCGTGAATGGCGATGTCGTGACACGAAGCGAAATCGAAAGCCGCCGGCGCCTGCTGGCGCTTTCCGCCGGCATGGCAGGCGATACGGGTGCACAAAGCGGGGACCAAATCCTGCGCCTGCTGGTTGATGAGCGGTTGCGTATTCAGGAACTCAGCCGCCGGCGCATCCTGGTGACAGATCAGGATATCGCGAGTTCCGTCGCCAATATCGAAAGCCGCAATGGCCTTCCGCCTGGTGGTGTGGTGCAGAATCTGCGACGCGCCGGGATCGAGCCGCGCGTTTTGTATGACCAAATCCGCGCGCAGATCGGCTGGGCGCGGCTTTTGCGCGGGATGCTGGGCGAACAGGCGAATATTTCGGATGCTGAGGTGAATGAATTCCTCGCCGCCCAACGCGCGCGGCTGGGTGAACCCGAATTCCTAGTCTCAGAAATCTTCATTCCGGTCGAAAATCCCGGCCAGGAAGCCCAAGTGCGCCGCTTTGTGACTGATGTCATTCAGCGCCTGCGCCAAGGTGTGCCCTTCCCCATGGTGGCGGCGCAATTCAGCCAATCCCAATCCGCGATCCAAGGCGGCGCGATGGATTGGATGACGGCGGATCGCTTTGATCCGGCGGTTGCGAATATCCTGCGTCAAATGCCGGAAGGCGCCATCAGCAACCCCATTCGCGTGCCTGGCGGGTTTGAAATTGTCTTGCTGCGCGACAAGCGTGTTTCAGGGCGCGACATGGCTACCATCATGACCATGCGCCAGGTCTTCCTGCCCTTTGAAGGTCAGGTGAATCCGCAAGCGCCCACCGCGCAGCAATTGGCGCAGTTGCAGCGGGCGCAATCCCTGTCCGACCAGGCGCGCGGGTGTGAAGCCATGGATGCCGCCGCGCGTGGCAGCCCGCGCCCTGCCGATCCCGGCCCGGTGCGGCTGGACAATATCACCCCGCCCGAATTGCGTGATCTGCTGGGCAGCTTGCCGATTGGGCGCGCGACGCAGCCGATTATTTCCGTGGATGGCGCCCTGATTTTCATGGTCTGCGCGCGTGAGACCCGCAACATGGCGGAAGCCAATCCGCAACAGGCGCGCGAGATCCTGTTGCGTGATCGGGTTGAACTGCTCTCCCGCCAATTGCAGCGTGATTTGCGTCGCCGCGCACAGATCGATATCCGCACGAATAACGCCGCGCGCCCAGGCTGAAGGCGTGACCAAAATCGCACTACCCAGCCTGAGCGAGACTATCGCGCGGCATGGTCTTGATGCGCGCAAGGCGCTTGGTCAGCATTTCCTGCTTGATCCCAGTATCTGCGCGCGGATTGCATCCTTGGCGGGTGATCTTGCAGGACGGCATGTGCTGGAAGTGGGGCCAGGGCCCGGCGGGCTGACGCGCGCGCTATTGGCAAGCCCTGCCGCATCGGTCTTGGCAGTGGAACTTGATGCGCGTGCCGTGATCGCACTGCAGGAATTGGTGGCTGCCTATCCTGGGCGGCTTCGCGTGCTGGAAGCCGATGCGCTTGGCGTTGACCCGGCCGAGGCTTTGCCCGCGCCGCGGCGCATCATCGCCAACCTGCCGTATAATGTCGCGAGCCCCTTGCTGGTGCGCTGGCTGCGCAGCGCCGCAGCGCTGGAGGGCATGACGCTGATGTTCCAGCTTGAAGTGGCGGAACGCATCACCGCCGCCCCCGCAACACCCGCCTATGGCCGGCTTGCCGTGTTGTCCCAATGGCGCTGCCGCTGCGATTTGCTGCTGCGCCTGCCGCCGGGTGCCTTCAGCCCGCCGCCGAAGGTCTGGTCTGCTGTGGTCGGTTTTGTGCCCCATGCGGAAAACCCGCCGCCCGCGTTATTCGCCGCCATGGAAAAACTGACCGCCGCGGCCTTCGGGCAAAGGCGCAAGATGCTGCGCGGGGCGTTGAAGTCACTCGGTGGTGCCGAAGCCCTGTTGGAACAGGCCGGCATCGCCGGGGATCGGCGCGGGGAAACCCTGACCGTCGCCGAATTCGACAGGTTGGCGCGCGGCTTGGCGGGCCGGGGTTAAACCCAGCGCCGGACGCGACCGCGGTAAGCCTCATAAGCCGCGCCGAAGCGCGTGCTGAGGTAGGCTTCCTCCTTCACCACCACCAGCCGATCCAGCGCCAAATGGCAGGCGAGCAAGGCAAGCCAGCCCCATAAATCGCCCCAGCGCAGGGCAAAGCCCAGCACCACCACCAGAAAGCCGAGATAGATCGGGTTGCGGCTGAAGCGGAAAGGCCCTGCCGTGACCAATTCGGCATCCGGCCGATCCGGCCTTGGGTCATTCCCGGCCTGCACCAGCGCCAGCAGTGCCCAGCCGATCAGCGCCACACCCAGAAAAATCACCAGCACGCCGTAATCGGGTAAAGGCGGGCCGAGCAGCACGGGGAAGAAAAGATGCGCGAACCAGGCCACCGCCAGCACACCGCCCACCAGCACGGGCGGCGGCAGACGTACGCCGGGGCCGTGATCAGCTTCGGTCATGGCTTATCCTCCGGCAGTTTCATCCAGGGGGGCGGTTGCGGCGTCAGGCGCGCCCCGCCCGCCATCAGCGCCCCCTTATCCAGCCATTCCAACCGCAAGAGCGCCAAGCCCTGCGCGCCCTGGCTGGAGCGCATTTCCCCGGCTTCAGCGCCATCCGCCGCCAAAATCGGGGTGCCGCGCTCGGGCGCTAGGCCGTCAATCGTGACCGGCACCAGCCGGCGCTTGAGCAAGCCGCGATAGCGCGTCCGCGCCGTCAGTTCCTGGCCCATATAGCAGCCCTTGGTCCAGGAAATGCCGTGCAGCTCATCAAAGCCGCCTTCCAGCAGCACGGATTTTTCGGATTCCATATCCTGCGACCCATCGGGCAGGCCAAGGGAAAGCCGATGCGCCGCGTAATCCGTCGCGCTGGCATTGGTGGGCAGGATTGTGCCCGCCAGCACCCGCCAGCCCGCTTCCGGCAGACGCGGATCGCGCGCGGCCAAGCCTTCGGGTGGCGCCCCCTCCCCCCAAGCCGCATGCACCCGCCAATCGGCCGAGGCATCGCGCAGAGCCACCTTGGCGCGCAGTTTGAAGCGCGAAAGGCGCTGGATCAGCATGGCAAGCTGCGCCGCTTCCACATCCAGCAGCAGCACATCATTCGTTGTAATGACAAAGAAATCCGCGAGCCACTTGCCCTGCGGCGTCAGCAGCGCAGCCCATAGCGCCTGATCGGCCCGCGCCTTGGTCACATCATTAGAAACCAACCCCTGCAGGAAGGCGACACGGTCCTCCCCCGAGATTTCCAGAACGGCACGGTCCGGCAAGGCTGCGATCTTCATGCCCTAAACCTGTGTCGGCGGGGGCGCGGCTGCAACCTCCCCCTCCGGCGCGGGAAGTGGTAAGGGCGCCCGGTGCGCATTCTTTTCATCTCCTCCACCCGCATTGGCGATGCGGTGCTGTCCACAGGCCTGCTTGATCACCTGATGCGGGCGCATCCGGAAGCGCGCTTCACTATTGTTTGCGGGCGGGTGGCGGAGGGCGTGTTCCGCCGCATGCCGCAGCTTGAGCGCCTGATTACCGTGGAAAAGCGCCGCTATTCGCTGCATTGGCTGGAGATTTGGGGTGCCGTGGCCTTCACGCGCTGGGATTTGGTGGTGGATTTGCGCGCCTCGGCCATTGTCTGGCTGCTCTGGGCGCGGGAACGCCGGGTGATCCAGGGCGGGCGCCGGCCCGGCCATCGGCTGACGCATCTGGCCGCACTTTTGGGCGTGACCCCCCCGCCGCTGCCGGTGATCTGGACCGCGCCGGAAGACACCGCCCGCGCTGCCGCGCTGCTGCCGGAAGGACAGCCTTGGCTGGTGCTGGGGCCGACGGCGAATTGGCACCGTAAGGTTTGGCCGGCGGAGCACTTCGCCGAACTCGCCTTGCGGCTGACTGCGCCTGACGGGGCTTTCCCCGGCGCGGGGATTGCCATTCTGGGCGGGCCGGGGGATCAGGAACGCAGCATGGCGACCCCGGTTCTGACCGCCTTGCCCCAGGCGCTGGATCTGGTGGGCAAGCTTGAGCTGCCCGAAGTGGCGGCAGTGTTGGCGCGCGCCGCGATGTTCATCGGCAATGATTCCGGCCTGATGCATCTGGCCGCCGCCGCTGGCGCGCCCACACTTGGCCTGTTTGGCCCAACCCCGTCGGATGAATATGGCCCGGCCGGCCCCAAGGCGAGCGCCGTTCTGGCCGATGGCCCACCCGGCCAGGGCGCGATGGAAGATTTGCCGGTGGCGCGCGTGTTGGAAGCTGCCGAGGCCCTGCTTGGCCAAGCCGCGCGGGTGCCGGCGTGACCCCAAAACTCTCCATCCTGATCGTCGCACGGAATGAGGAAGCGCGGCTGCCTGATTGCCTGGCCTCGGCCGCGTTTGCCGATGAGATTGTGGTGGTGCTGGATCGCACCACGGATGCCAGCGCCGACCTTGCCCGCGCAGCGGGCGCCCTCGTGCTGGAAGGCGCTTGGGAATTGGAAGGTGATCGGCGCAATGCCGGCATCGCCGCCTGCACCGGCGATTGGATTCTGGAATTGGATGCGGATGAACGCGTGGATGGCGCTTTGGCCGCTGAAATCCGCCGCGTGATCGGAACGAGCAGCTTCGCCTGGCATCAGGTGCCGGTGGATAATTACGTGGGTGATCGGCTGCTGCGGCATGGTTGGGCGGGGAGTTTCGGCACCACCTCGGTCCCCCGGCTGTTTCAGCGTGGCGCGAAACGCTGGCGCGCGCAGCGCGTGCATCCGGGGCTGGATTGGCAGGGCAAGCAAGGCCCGCCGATCAAAACGGGCGCGCTGGTGCATCTGGTGGATCGCGATATTTCCGACATGCTGCGGCGGTTGGATAAATATTCCTCGGCCAAAGCGGCTGATCTGATCGCGTCCGGCGATATCGGCACGCTGCGCGCCAACCTGCGCCGCTTTGTCAGCCGCGCCTTCAAATCCTATGTCTCGCGCAAGGGCTATCGCGAAGGTGCTTGGGGTGTGCTGCTGGCGTTTTGCACCGGTGCTTTTCCGTTGCTGTCCTATCTGAAGGCGCGGTTGGAACCGGAGCGCCATGGCGGGCGGAAGCCATGAGGATTGCGCAGGTCATGGCCGGCGCGCCGATTGGTGGGGCAGAGGCTTTTTTTGAGCGCGCCACGATTGCCCTGCATCACGCGGGGGATATCGTGCTGCCCATTATCCGGCGTGATGCTGGGCGTGCCGAACGCCTGCGCGAAGCCGGTTTGCAGCCGGTGGAATTGGCCTTTGGCGGTGCGCTTGATTTGTTCACCAAGCCGCGTGTGCGGCGCGCCTTGCAGGATTTCAAACCCGATCTGGTCATGGCCTGGATGCAGCGCGCCGCGCGCTTCACGCCACAAGGGCCTTGGGTCTTGGTGGGGCGTTTCGGCGGCTATTATGATGTGAAGTATTTCCGCCATTGCGATCATCTGGTTGCCAATACGCATGATCTGGTGCGCATGATCACCGCCGCCCCCTGGCCGGCAGCGCGCGTGCATTATTTGCCCAATTTTGTTGAGGAGTTTGCGGGCAGCGCGCCCGCCGATTTGCCCGCCGCCAGTAGCGCGCCTCGGCTTTTGGCGATGGGGCGGCTGCATCCGAATAAGGGCTTTGATGTGCTGCTGCGCGCAATCGCGCTACTGCCGCGCGGGCATGTATATCTGGCAGGTGCAGGACCGGAAGAAGCTGCCTTGCGCGCCTTGGCAGCTGAGCTTGGCATCACGGAGCGTGTGAGTTTTCTCGGCTGGCGGCGCGATATTGGCGCGCTTCTGGCGGCAGCGGATGTTTTCATTTGCTCATCACGCCAGGAACCGCTTGGCAATATTGTGCTGGAAGCCTGGTCTGCGACGAAGCCGGTGATTGCCGCCGCCGCGCAAGGCCCGAGCGAATTGATCACTAATGGCAAGGATGGCGTGCTGGTACCGCGCGAAAATGCGGCGGCGCTTGCGGCGGCCATTGCAGCACTGGCCGAAAACCCTGATCGCGCGGCTGCCATCGCCGCGGCAGGCCGCGCGCATTTTGTGAGTACTTTCGCGGAGGCACCCGTGATCGCCCGCTGGCGGCGCTTGCTGGCAGAACTCACGCCGGCGGGACGGGCCTAGCGCCATGTGCGGCATAGCAGGTCTTGCGCTCCGCCACGGTGCTTCAGCCTCCGCCACGGTATTGGAAGCGCTGACGCGCGCGTTGGCGCATCGCGGACCGGATGGTGCTGGGCATCATCTTTCGGGCAATGTCGCTCTCGCGCAAGCCCGCCTTGCGATCATTGATCTGGCGACCGGCGATCAACCCTTCTTCGCGGGCGCCGCCGCGCTGGTGGCGAATGGTGAAATCTATAATTACCGTGAATTGCGCAGCGATCACGCGCTGCCTGCCGCCACCGCTTCGGATTGCGAACCGCCCTTGCATTTGTATCGCCGCGATGGCGCAGGCTTCGCTGAGCTTCTGCGCGGCATGTATGCCATTGCGATTCATGACCGCGCCGCGCGGCAAGTGCTGCTGGCGCGCGACCCTTTCGGCATCAAGCCGCTCTATATCGCTGACACCGCCGATGGCATCGCCTTTGCCTCCGAACCGCAGGCGCTGGTCGCCGCTGGTCTGGTCACGCCGCAACTGCATCGCCCTGCCTTACATGAATTGCTGCAACTGCAATTCACCAGCGGGCCAGAGACGATCTTCCAGGGCATCAGCCGCGTTTTGCCAGGTGAGACCATCACCATCGCCGATGGCCGCATCATCGCCCGCGCGCGCCGCGCTGCCTTGCCGGCGGAAGGGCCGGAAGCGATCTCGGAAGAAGCGGCGCTCGCGCGGCTGGATGCCGCGCTGATGGAAAGCGTTGACCTGCATCAGCGAAGCGATGTGCCTTATGGCATGTTCCTCTCGGGCGGGACGGATTCCGCGGCCGTGCTGGCCGCCATGGCGCGCATCAATACCGCGCCGGTATTGGCCTTTACGGCCGGCTTTGATGTGGCCGGTGCTGCCGATGAACGCGAAGCCGCTGCCACCGCAGCACGTGCGGCCGGCGCGCGGCATGTCCGCGTTGACATCACCCGCGATATGGTTTGGCGCCACTTGCCGGATATCATTGCCTGCATGGATGATCCCGCCGCTGATTACGCCATCATCCCCACCTGGTTCTTGGCGCGCGCGGCGCGGCAGGAAGTGAAGGTGGTGCTTTCCGGCGAAGGCGGCGATGAGTTATTCGGCGGCTATGGTCGCTACCGCGCGGCGATGCGCCCCTGGTGGCTGGGCGGCAAGACCATGCGCGGCCATGGCGCTTTTGATCGGTTGGATGTGCTGCGCGAATCGCTGACGGGATGGCGCGACGGCATTGCCGCCGCCGAAGCCGCCGCCGCGCTGCCGGGGCGGTCCCGGTTGCAAGTGGCGCAAGCAACTGACTGCGCCGATTGGCTCGCGCATGATTTGCTGATCAAGCTTGATCGCTGCCTGATGGCGCATGGCGTGGAAGGCCGCACACCCTTTCTTGACCCTGGCATCGCCGCCGCGGCCTTTCGTCTGCCCGACAAGCTCAAGATTCGTGATGGGCGGGGCAAATATCTGCTGCGCCAATGGCTCGCGAAGAATTTCCCGGCCAGCGAACCCTTCCGCGCCAAGCAGGGCTTCACCGTGCCAGTTGGCGCCTGGATTGCCGATGTCGCGGACAAGCTGGCGCCTTTGGTGGCGCGCCAGCCGGGCGTTGCGGAAATCGCCAAGCCGGATCGCATCCTGCCGCTGTTTCGCGCGGCCGGCAGCAAGCGGGAGGGCTTCGCTGCCTGGCATTTGCTGTTCTATGCGCTCTGGCATCGGCGCCATATCCAAGGTGCGGCGCCCGCGGGCGACGTGTTTGAAACCCTTTCCCAGCAGTGACGACAGGAAAACCCATGGCGAAACGCGGCGCATCGCGGCAGGCTCTTCGTATCGCGACCTGGAACATCAATAGCGTGCGGCTGCGCTTACCCTTGCTGCAAAACCTGGTCGCTGATCTGGCCCCGGATGTGATCTGCCTGCAGGAAACCAAATGCCCGGATGAGGTGTTTCCGCATGAAGGCATTGCAGCGCTTGGCTTCACGCATCGGCTGGTGCGCGGCATGAAGGGCTATAATGGTGTTGCCGTGCTCTCCCGCCTGCCGATCACGCTGCGCGAGGATGATCCCGATTGGTGCGCCAAGGGTGATTGCCGGCATCTGGGCGTGATGCTGGATGCACCAGGCGGTCCGGTTGAACTGCACAACTTCTATGTCCCCGCAGGCGGCGACATTCCGGACCGCGCCGCCAACCCGAAATTCGGCCACAAGCTTGATTTCGTCGCCGAAGCCACGCGCTGGTTTGCGGGCCGAGGCGCGCGGCGCGCTGTGCTGGTGGGCGATTTGAACATCGCCCCGCTTGAGCATGATGTCTGGTCCCATAAGCAATTATTGGATGTGGTATCCCACACACCGATCGAGGTTGAAGGGCTTTTGGGTTGGCAGAAGGCGGCGGGCTGGCATGATGCTTTGCGCCATTTCGTGCCGGAAGATCAGAAGCTTTACACGTGGTGGTCCTATCGCGCGCGGGATTGGCGCGCGGCGGATCGTGGCCGGCGGCTTGATCATGTTTGGGTCAGTGATGATCTGGCGGGCGGCCTCAAGCGCCATCTGGTGCTGAAGGATGCACGGGATTGGCCGCAAGCCTCTGACCATGTGCCCGTGCTGGTGGAGCTTCAGCCATGAAACGCCGTTTTTTCCTGCTGGCCCTGCTGCCGGCTGCCTGTGCCCAGCCGAACCAAGCCCCGCCCGTGACCGCCGCGCCCCCGGCGGAGGAGCCGGAGCAGGTTTTCGCCCCCGGCCCCATCGCCTGGGATAGGCTGAATGAAGACCAGAAGCGCCGCGCCCGGGACGCCATGCGGCGTCTTGGCTATGACACCTCAAGTGAGGAGGCAGTCCTACGCCAATGGAACGCGCTGCCGCCGGCCAAGCAGCGCTTCGCTATCCGCCGCCCGCCGCCGCCCCCGCCGCCACCAAGGCCGAGCACGGCATCACGCCCCGCCCCGCGCCCCGCATCACGCCCGGCCACCGCTTCACCGCGGCCACCCGCGCCACCGCGCTAAAGGGCGCCCAGGGAGGGCGAATAATGCTTGTAACAGGCCACGAAAATGGGCTTTTGCTGCGCCGCACATGCTTGACAGTGGCAGCCCCCCCCCGTAAAGCCCCGACGCCTTCTGGCGCGGTACGCCTGGGGAGCAAAAGGTGACTAATCAGCCGGACCTTCATGAACGGTTAAGGCAAGCACGGGCTCGCGAAGGGCTTGAAATTGGCCCGAACGGCCAAAAAGGCTTGCCAACAGGGCCATGGGGAATCGGGCTGCGCGCAGGGGTTGAGGTTGTCTCGGCCCTTGTGGTTGGGATTGGCATCGGGTGGGTACTCGATCGCTGGCTCGGCACTTGGCCTTGGCTCTTCCTGGTGTTTTTCGTCATGGGCAGCGTCGCCGGGGTGTTGAATGTGTATCGCCTTTTCAACCCGCGTCGCCGTTAGCGCGTGACATGATTTGAGAGACGAGGGGTTTGCCGGTGGCAAAGGAAGGCAAGACGATTGACGCGCTGAGTCAGTTCGAATTGACGCCCTTTTTGGGCTTCTTCGGGCAGTCCGTCGGCTTCAGCCAGTCCAATGCATTCATGCTATTGGCCCTTGGCCTGATCACGCTGTTCGTTATGGCGGCTGCTGCGCGCGGCGCGATGATCCCGGGGCGGCTGCAATCGCTCGGCGAAGCCAGTTACGAATTCATCCAAGGCATGGTGACTGAACAGATCGGCAGTGAAGGGAAAAAGTATTTCCCCTTCGTCTTCGCCATTTTCATGTTCGTGTTGTTTGGCAACCTGCTTGGCATGCTGCCGTATTCCTTCACCTTCACCTCTCACATCGCGGTGACGCTGACGCTGGCGGTGATTGTCTTCGTGACCGTGACGGTGATTGCGCTGATGCGCCACGGCATGCATTTTTTCAGTTACTTCTTCCCGGAAGGTGCGCCTATCTGGCTGGCGCCGATCATCATCCCGGTTGAAGTGATTTCCTATTTCTCCCGCGTTGTCAGCCTTTCCGTCCGCCTATTCGCGAATATGGTGGCGGGGCACGTGATGCTGAAGGTGTTTGCTACCTTCGTGGTCCTGCTGGGTAGCCTTGGCGCGGTTGGCCCCTTCGTGGCGGTGTTACCCCTTAGCGTGAACATCGCCCTTGTAGGGTTTGAGTTCCTGGTGGCTTTCCTCCAGGCCTATGTGTTCGCCATCTTGACGAGCATCTATCTCCACGACGCGGTGCATCTGCACTGACGAACGCTGGGTATTTTTCGGAAATCTGTTGAAGTCAAACGGAAGGAATGTGTCATGGAAGTTGCTGCTGCGAAGGCCCTTGGTGCCGGTATTGCCGTTATTGCGCTGTTCGGCGTGGGTCTCGGGATTGGCAATATCTTCTCCGCGCTGATCACCAGCGTTGCCCGCAACCCGGCCGCCCGTGATGCCGTGTTCCCGATCGGCATTCTGGGCTTCGCGCTGACGGAAGCTGTGGCGCTTTTCGCGCTGCTCATCGCCTTCCTTATCCTGTTCGCGTGATGGCTGGGGCCCTAGCCGGTTTGGGCTGGGGCCGTTTGGTTTCGGGGCCGGCCTTGTGCCATGCCCCGGCCCGACGTTCTTTGGCCGCGAGAGGGTAAGCCGATGCGCCGAATACTGCTTGCGATGACGCTCAGTGCCATGCCTGCGCTGGCCTGGGCAGCCAGTTCTTCCGGTGGTCCGCCGGTGGAAGGGATGCCCCAGCTTGCCTTTGGCCATCCGGTCCAGGGGCCATTGCTGATCGGCCAAGTTGTTTGGCAAGTCATCATTTTCTTTGCGCTTTTCCTGCTGTTGTCCTTCGTGGCCCTGCCGCGGCTGGGTGCGGTGATCGAAAATCGCCGTCAGCGCATTGAAAGTGATCTGGAAGCGGCCCGCGCTGCCATGCAATCCGCCGAAGCGGCGATTGCCGCGCAGCGTGAAGCGACGCAAACCGCCCGTGCTGAAGCGCAAGCCGCAGTCAATGCTGCGATGCAAGCCGCCCAGCAGGAAATGGACGCGAAGGCGGAAGCCTTGAACGCAGCGCTTGCCAAGCAAATCTCGGAAGCCGAAGCCCGCATTGATCAGGGCCGCAAATCGGCACTTGGTGCGGTGCGTCAGGTGGCTGGTGAAACTGTTGAAGCCCTGCTTTCCAAGCTTGGCGCAAGCTCTGATGCCGGCAAGGTGCAGGCAGCGGTGCAGCGTGAAGCCGCAGCCAGGGGGATTTCCTGATGCAAGGCTCTGCTTCTTTTTTCGCTGATCCGAAATTCTGGGTCGCGGTTTCCTTTGTCCTGTTTTTCGTGCTGCTTGGCAGCAAGCTTTGGAAGGCCGGCACCGGTGCGCTCGATTCCCGCGCCGATGACATTCGAAAGCGGATTGATGAGGCGAATAGGCTTCGTCTTGAAGCAGAAGCCAAGCTGAAGGAAGCCGAAGCCGCGCGGGCTGAGGCGGTGAAGGAAGCCGCTGAGCTTCTGGCGCGCGCCAGGACTGAAGCGGCACGCATTGCCACTGCCGCCGCTGCCGAGGCCGAAGCCTCCGCTGAACGGCGCAAGCAGCTTGCCATGCAGCGTATTGCCGCGGCAGAGGCAAGCGCGATTGCCGAGGTGCGCAACATGGCGGCTGATATTGCTGCCTCTGCGGCGCGTGCCGTACTGGCTGAAACCATGGATGCCGCGGCCGATGGTGCCATGATTGACCGGAGCGTGGCGGATTTGCCGCGAGCGCTGCGCGTCGCCTGAGCGCAACAGTATTCCCCGATCAAAGCCCCTTTTCCGCCGGAAGAGGGGCTTTTTTCTTGCCTGCTGAATCCGCTTTTTCATCGCGGCCAAAAGCCCTAAGCTTGGCCATCGCGTTTTGATGGGAGAGAAACCTGATGTTGCGCCGCCTTACCCTTGCCGCCGCCCTGCTGGCTGGCTCCGCCCTGTCTGCGGAGGCCAATGTCTTCCGCTGGGCCAATGATGGCGATGTGAATTCCATGGACCCCTATACGCGGCAGGAAACCTTCCTGCTCGCCTTCGGGTCCAATTTCTATGAGCCGCTGGTGCGGCGTGATCATGAAGGCAAGGTGGAAGCCGCGCTTGCCGAACGCTGGGAGCAGCCGCAGCCGACTATTTGGCGCTTCCATCTGCGCCGCGGTGTGCGGTTTTCGGATGGCACGCCCTTCACCGCTGATGATGTTGTCTTCAGCGTGCAGCGCGCCCGCGCACCTGGTTCCAATGTGCAAGGTGTGCTCGCTTCCGTGAAGGAAGTGCGCAAGATTGATGATCATACGGTGGATTTCGAAACCACGGTGCCTAACCCGATCCTGCTGCAGGAAATCACCAATTGGGGCATATTCAGCCGCGCCTGGGCTGAGCGCAACAACGCAACACGCCCCGCAGATTTGACGACGCGGCAGGAAAATTTCGCCACGCGCAACGCCATGGGCACCGGCCCTTTCATTCTGGTGTCGCGTGAACCGGACCGTCGCACGGTGGTCGCGCCAAATCCCAATTGGTGGGACAGGCCCGTGCATAATCTGACGCGAGCAGAATTAAACATCATTTCCAATGACGCAACGCGCGTGGCCGCGCTGCTCTCGGGCGAGATGGATTTTGTCTATACGGTTCCGCCGCAGGATGTGGACCGGATTTCACGCTCACCAGGGGTGCGCATCATCCAGGGGCCGGAATTGCGCACCATCTATCTTGGGCTGGATCAGATGCGCCCGCAGCTTCTGAGATCCGATGTGCAGGGCAAGAATCCCTTCCAGGATGTGCGCGTGCGCCGCGCCATGCAGCTTGCCATTGATACCACGGCCATCCAGCGGAGCGTGATGCGCGGCCAATCCCGCCCGACCAATCTGATCTATGGTCCGGGCGTGAATGGCTTCCGTGAGGAAGATGACCAGCGCCCGCGCGTTGACCTGAACGAAGCGCGTCGCCTGCTGACCGAAGCGGGCTATCCCAATGGCTTTGGCGTGACGCTGGATTGCCCGAATGACCGCTATGTGAATGATGAGGCGATCTGCACCGCCGTGGTTGCGATGCTGGCGCGCATCAATATCCGCGTGACGCTGAATGCGCAGACCCGCGCGCGCTTCTTCGCCGAGGTGAATGCGCCGGGCTACAATACCAGCTTCTATCTGCTGGGTTGGACGCCGGCGACATCGGATGCGCATAACGCGCTGTTCAACCTGGCCGGCACGCGTGATGGCACGCGCGGTATTTTCAACAATGGCGGCTATTCCAACCCCCGGCTGGATGAGCTGATCAGCCGCATTGCGGTGGAAACCAATCAGGCCGCGCGCCAAGGGCTGATCACCGAAGCGGGCCGGGTCATTCAGAATGATGTCGGCTATATTCCGCTGCATCAGCAGCAGATTGTCTGGGCGGTGCGCCAGGGCTGGAATGTGGTGCAGACGGCGGATAATTACATCCAGCTTCGCTTTGTGCGTCAGGGGCAGTAACGCCTGATGCGAAAGACGCCCGCCCGGTGATTGCCGGGCGGGTTTTTCTCTGACCTACCGTTTGGCCCGGGCGGCACTCGCGCCCCATTGATCACCCCAGGAAAAGGGAGGATGCTCCGCCCGCGCCGTTAAACCGGCGCGCAGGAGGAACCGTGACCGAAGCGGCAATAGATTGCGATCTGCATCCGGGCCTGCCTTCCATGGCAAGCCTGTTCCCCTATATGGATCAGCATTGGCGCACGAGCCTCAAGGAACGCGGTGTTTCCCAGCTTGAAAGCGCGTCCTGGCCGCCCGCCGCCCCTTCCACCGTGCGTGCCGATTGGCGCGGCCCGAAGGGTGAAGCCCCCTGCAAGCTGGAAACCCTGCAAGCACAGGTGCTGGATCGCTGGGGCGTTGGCACGGGTATCCTCAACCCGCTTTTTCCGGCGCAGCTTCCCTTCAGCCGCGATCTCTCAGCCGCCTTTGCGCGCGCGGTGAATGATTGGATCCGCGCCGAATGGCTGGATGGCGATAAGCGCCTGCGCGCTGCCATCCTGCTGCCCAATGCCATTGAGGAATCAGTGGCGGAGATTGAACGCCTCGCCCCCGATCACCGTTTTGTGCAGGCCATGACGCTTTGCATGGGTGAAATCCCGCTGGGCCGGCGCGAATGGTGGCCGGTCTATGAGGCACTCAGCCGTCACGATATGCCGCTTGCGATTCATGCCGGCAGCAATTGGCGCCACCCTGTGACCTCGGTCGGCTGGCCTTCCTATTATCTTGAGGAATACACGGCGAATTCGATGGGGTTCCAATCCTCACTGGCGTCGCTGATCACGGAAGGCGTGTTTGTGAAATTCCCGAAGCTCAAGGTGGTGCTGCTCGAAAGCGGCGTATCCTGGCTGCCATCCTTCCTGTGGCGGCTGGTGAAATCCTGGAAGGGTGTGCGCTTTGAAGTGCCCTGGCTGGATCGTCCGCCATCGGATTACGTGCGCGATCATGTGCGGCTTTCCATCCGCCCGCTGGATGTGCCGGAAGAAGCCGATACCATGGCGCGGCTGATGGATCATTTGGGGTCGGATGAATTGCTGCTGTGGTCTTCCGATTGGCCGCATGCGCATTTTGAAGGGGACGCGACCGTGCCCAAGGGGCTTGATGTTGGCTTGCTTAAGAAAATCATGGTGGATAACCCGCGCGCGACTTATAACAGGCTTAGGGAGGGAGTCCCGGCATGAACATCATCCGCCCCATCGCCGCCCCTGGTCGGCCCGCCGCCGCCACGCTTGGCCTGGTGGATTGCGATATCCATCCGCGCTGCGCCGATTTGGGCGAGTATCGCCCCTTCATAAGCGATGCCATGTGGCATCGCCTCACCACCTACGGCATTCATGCGCGGCACGGCTTCCATAAGGGCTATCCCTTTCCGAAGGCGGCACCGCTCGCCAGCCGGCGCGATGCCTGGGGGTCGCAGGGCCAGCCGCCCGCCTCCGATCTTGGCTTTGTGCAAAAGCAATTTCTGGATCATTACGGGCTGGATATTGGCGTGCTCAACCCCTTGCAGCCATCGGGCCAGGGCGATGTGAATGATGAGCTTTCAGGCGCGCTCGCCCATGCCGTGAATGAATGGCAATTGGCGCATTGGGTGGATCATGATGCGCGTCTGCGCGCTTCCATTGTGGTGCCTTATGAGGATGCGGTTGCATCAGCCGCTGAAATCCGCAGGCGTGCAGGTGATGGCCGCTTCTGCCAGGTGCTGTTGATGAGCCGCACTTCCGAACCGCTTGGCCGCAAGCGCTATTGGCCGATTTATGAGGCAGCGGCGGAAGTGGGCCTGCCGATCGGCATCCACGCCTTTGGCTTTTCCGGCAATGCCATGACCAATGGCGGCTGGCCTTCCTTCTATGTGGAAGAAGTGCAGGAACACGCGACCAGCGCGCAGGCACAAGTCGCGTCCTTCGTGGTGGAAGGCGTGTTTGAACGCTTCCCAAGCCTCAAGATCGTGATGATCGAATGCGGCTTTGGCTGGATGCCTTCCCTCGGCTGGCGGCTCGACAATAATTGGAAGCGGCTGCGTGATGAGGTGCCGCATCTGAAGCGGGCACCTTCCGAATATATGCGTGAACATGTCTATGTCTCGACCCAGCCGATTGAAGAACCAGCCAAGGGTGAGCATTTGCTGGATGCGATGGAATGGATCGGCTGGGATCGCATTCTCTATGCCAGCGATTATCCGCATTGGGATTTTGACGATCCGCGCATTGCCATTCCGTCCTTCATTCCGGCAGAAAAGCGCGCCGCGATTTTTGGCGGCAATGCGCGCGGCTTCTATCGGCTGTAATGGCGCGGCATATCGTTGCGGCGGTGGATGAAATCCCGCCCGGTGGCCGGAAGCTGGTGGAAGCGGATGGCAAGAAGATTGTGGTGTTCAATCTGGGTGGTGAGTTCTTCGCGCTGCTCGATCGTTGCCCGCACCAGGGCAGCGCGCTTTCGGGCGGCATTTTGTGCGGCCTCACATTGAGCGATGAGCCGGGGCGCTATCATTTCTCCCGCGCCGGGGAGATGCTGCGCTGCCCCTGGCATAATTGGGAATTTGATATCCGCACCGGGAAAAGCTGGTTCGATCCGCGCCGGACCAAGGTGCGTGCCTTTCCGACGCATGTGGAAGCGGGGGCCAGGCTAGCGTCTGATCCGCGAAGGGCGCATGCCCGAAGCGGTGAATCAGCCGCTCAAAAAGACTCTGCACCACCATCCATGCCGATGGATGGTGGTGCAGTAGAAGGGCCGTATCATGCCGAGACTTTTCCGGTGAAGGTTGAAGCCGATTACGTGGTGGTGGAGGTCTAAGCGCATAGGGGCGATGACGCCCTTGCTTGGTTCAGCCTGAATAACTCGCGATCTCGATCAAATTGCCATCGGGATCGCGACAATAAACCGACATGATCGGCCCAAGTGCACCGGCCTTCGCGACCGGTCCCACTTCCACCGCAACGCCACAGGCGCGCAGATATTCCGCCACCTGATCCGATTTCATCGTCACCACAAAGCAAAGATCATCCGTCCCCGGCACACCGCCCGCGGCACCCGTGAACCATTCTTCCTGCGTCGCGTTCACCGGGCGCAGATTGATCTTCTGCCCGCCGAAGCGGAGTGACGTGCGCCGATGCGGGCCGAATTCCTCCCGCTCCATCCCCAAAACCCGCTGATACCAGGAGGCAGAGATTTCCACATCGCGGCAGGTAATGACCAGATGATCCAGGCGGTCCACGGCGAAACGCATGATGTTCAGCCTTTCTTCGGCAAACGCGCCGTCACTTCGATTTCAATGCGCATGATATCGGTTTGCAGCCCGGCATGGATCAGCGTGGAAGCCGGGCGTGCCTTGCCGAAATGCTTGCGGAAGACGGGCCAGCAAGGCTCCCAATCTTCCCGCCGCGGCACAATGGTCAGTACGCGCACAACATCATCCAAGCTGCAGCCGGCCTCTGCCAAGGCGCGGCTGATATTGGCGAAGCATTGTTCGGCCTGCGCCACCACATCGGGTGCGATGGTCATGGTGGCGTAATCATAGCCCGTGGTGCCGGACACCCAAACATAATCGCCATCAACCACCGCGCGGGAATAGCCAATTTCCGCTTCGAATTTGGAACCGGAAGAAATCAGGCGGCGTTCATTCATGGTTTTATGTCCCTGTCACGCGGTGATTGGCCCGCCGCATTTTTCCGGGCGGAATTTGCGTTCGGTGGAGGCTGGAAACTTGGTTAGTTTTTCCGCTGGCCTGATCGGGCGGCGGACCAATTCCCCGCCGCAATTCGGGCAAAGCCCGCCCGCCAGCTTTGTGCGCGCGCAATCCACGCACCAGGTGCATTCAAAGGAACAAATCAGCGCATCGCGGCTTTCGGGCGACAGATCACGCCCGCAGCATTCGCAATTGGGTCTCAATGCCAGCATCTGCTTGATCCTTTCAGGGCGGCGCGACAATGCGCGCGACAATGCGTCGCACGATGGGCAGCACCACCAGCACGGTTGGAAAGGCGATGATCCAGGAGGAAATCCAAGCAATCGGCCAGCGCAGGAGAAACTCTGCCCCCGGCCCCAAAGCCAGCAGCGTTGAGATGCCGGAAATGATGATGGTCATGATCCCGGACAGGATGAAGCCCGTCACCGGCAGCGTGAAGCGCGCCGGCAGGCGGCGATCCTCGGTGGCGCTCACTCCAGCCCCTCATAGAAATCATTGCCCTTGTCATCCATGACGATGAAGGCCGGAAAATCCTCAACCTCAATCCGCCAGACAGCCTCCATGCCGAGTTCGGGGTATTCCAGCACCTCAACCTTCTTGATGCAGTCCTGCGCGAGCCGCGCGGCGGGGCCGCCCACCGAACCCAGGTAGAAACCGCCATATTTCTTGCAGGCATTCAACACGGCTTTGGAACGATTGCCCTTGGCCAGCATCACCATGGAACCGCCGGCGCTTTGGAAGGCTTCCACATAGGAATCCATCCGCCCCGCCGTGGTGGGGCCGAAGGAACCGGTGGCCATGCCGGTCGGCGTCTTGGCAGGCCCCGCGTAATAAACCGGGTGATCCTTCATATATTGCGGCAGACCCTGCCCGGCATCCAGGCGTTCCTGCAATTTCGCATGCGCAATGTCACGTGCGACCACCATGGTGCCGGTCAGGCTGACGCGCGTTTTCACCGGGTATTTGGAAAGGGTCGCGCGGATATCGCTCATGGGGCGGGACAGGTCTATCTTCACCACCTCTCCATTCAGAATATCTGTGGTCGCTTCCGGCAAATATTTCGCCGGGTCATGTTCCAGGTCTTCGACGAAAACGCCTTCCGGCGTGATCTTCGCCTTGATCTGGCGGTCAGCAGAACAGGAAACACCAATGCCAATCGGCAGGCTCGCGCCATGCCGCGCCAGCCGCACCACGCGCACATCATGGCAGAAATACTTGCCGCCGAATTGCGCGCCAATGCCAAGGTTCTGCGTGAGCTTATGCACCTCCGCTTCCAGCTCCGTATCGCGGAAGGCATGGCCGGAAAGATCGCCCGAGGTGGGCAACGCATCCAGCCATTTCGTGCTGGCGAGCTTCACGGTCTTGAGTGTCGCTTCCGCGCTGGTGCCGCCAATGACAATCGCCAAATGATAAGGCGGGCAGGCGCTGGTGCCCAGCGTCTTGATCTTCTCTTCTAAAAACGCGAGCAGCTTCGGCTTGTTCAGCACGGCGCGCGTTTGCTGAAACAGAAAGGTCTTGTTCGCGGAACCACCACCCTTCAGCACGAACATCAGATGCATTTCATCGGCGTGGTGTTCGCCGGGCTGCGCCATGATGGAAAATTCAACCGGCAGATTATTGCCGGTGTTCTTTTCCTCATACATGGTGATCGGCGCCATTTGCGAATAGCGCAGATTGGTTTCCGTATAGGTACGATGCACGCCGTAAGACAGCGCTTCTTCCTCATCGCCTTCCACCCAAACGCGCTGACCCTTCTTGCCGAAGACAATCGCGGTGCCGGTATCCTGGCACATGGGCAGCACACCGCCGGCGGCGATATTCGCGTTTTTCAAAAGGTCGAGTGCCACGAAGCGATCATTCGCACTCGCTTCCGGGTCCTGCAAAATCTTCGCAAGCTGCGCCAGATGCGCCGGGCGCAGCAGATGGGACACATCCTTGCAGGCTTGGAAAGCAAGCGCTTCCAGCGCGGCGGGCTTCACCTTCAGCACGGTCTTGCCATCCACCTGCATGGTGGAAACACCATCAATCGGCAGCTTGCGCCAAGGCGTGGTATCGGCGCCGAGTGGGAACATGGGTGAATAGCGGAAATTTTCCGGGCGCGCCGGGGCGGCGGCATCAAGCGGCGGTGTCATTGGCCTATTCTCCAACCAGCAATTTTCTCGCGGCGCGAAGGCCGCTTTTTCGGAAACCCTATTACCAGCAGCGGCGGAAAACCGCCAAACCTTCAATCCCGGGCATCACGCAAGCGATTCTGCGCCATGGTCCAGGCAATGCCAAAGGCGCGGAATTCATGGCCGGCAATGCGGCGGAGCTTCTTTTCGATCGGTGCGGCAATATCGGCCAAGGCCGTGCCATTGCTCGCCTTGGCCAATTCGCGCCCGAGTGCGGTCGCCAAGGCCACGCCACGGCCATTGCAGCCGGTCCAGGTCAGCACGCCGGGGGCCAATTCATAGATATGCGGCATCTTGTCATCGGTCGCCGCCACATAGCCCCACCAGATGTAATCGAATTGCACATCACCAATCTGCGGAAAAACGCGCTTCACCCGTTCCGTAATGCGCGCGCGAATGCGCCCTTCCCAGCCAAAGGGCACGATCAAGCCGCCCCCCGTCACCAGCCTTCCATTCGCATCGAAGCGATAGAAGTAAAGATCGCCCTGCGTATCCGATAGCGCATGCCCCTGCGGCAGGATGGATTTGCGCACATTATCCGACAGTACCGAGGTACCCATTTGATAGGACCGCACGGGCACAATGCTTTGCTTCAGCCCCGGCCAGAAATCGCCGGTATAGGCATGGGTTGCGATGATAACGCGTTCCGCATGTAAAACCCCGCGCGGCGTTTCCACCGCCCAGCCGCCCGGCACCTGCCGGATCGCGCGCACGGGGCTGCCGGTATGCACCACCGCCCCTGCGCGCATCGCCGCCGCCGCCAGGCCGCGCGCATAGCCAAGGGGATTGATTCGCCCGCCGGTCTTATTCTCCCACCCGCCATGCCAATAATCCGTGCCCGCGAGGGAGGCCATTTCCGCGCGATCCACCATGCGCACTGGCGCACCACGGCGGCCCCATTGTTCCACGCGCGATGCCGCAAGCTTCATGCGTGAAGGCCGATGCGCCGGTTGGATCCAACCGTTTTGCACTGCCTCGGCCGCGATATCGTGCTTGCGGATCAGGTCAAACACCAGGGACGCGCTGTCACGGATCAGCCCGACCAATTCCTCGCCCTTGTCGCGCCCGCCGTGTTCGCGCGCGACACTCGCTACAATGGCGTCGGGATCAAGGCGCGACATATTGGGGATCACCTGGCCGTTATTCCGCCCGGAAGCGCCCCAGCCGATCTCCGCGCCCTCCAACACCGTCACCGGCACGCCGGCTTCGGCCAAATGCAGCGCGGCGGATAGCCCGGTGAAGCCAGCGCCCACCACCGCAACGCCCGTGCGTGCCTCGCCCAGCAGCGGTTCTGTTGCGGGGGGCGCGGGCGCGGTGGCGGCCCAAAGGCTGGGGGGCATCGGGGGGGAGATGGCATTCATGCGCTTTTCCTTCCGGTGAACAGCACCGCTGCGAGCATCCCGGCAACCGCCAAGCCCGCCCCCAGAATTTGCAGCAGGGATAGCGGTTCGCGCAACCAAAGCCCCGCCAGCAGCAGCGCCACCACCGGCACCATGACGGAAAGCGTGGCCGCCCGCGTCGCGCCCAGCAGTTCCACCGCGCGGGCGAAGAAGAACATCGCCACACAGCCCAGCACCAGACCCTGAGCGATCATGTGGAACAGCACGAGCCCCGCCGGCATGGCGAATACCTCGGCCGCGCGTAGCGGCAGCCAAAAGGGCAGGATCGCAAGGCCCGAGACAATGGTGATGGCCGCAGTGGCGGGAATGGCCGGCACCTGCCAGCGGCGCAGCAGCAGGGTGAACACCGCCCAGGTGGCGCCAGAGGCCATCAGCAGCAAATCACCGCGCCAGGCGCCGGGGTAATCCCCCATCACGCCATCCCAACCGATCATCAGGACGCCCATCACCATGATACTCAGCGCGAGCGCTCGCCCGCGCGTGGGCCATTCCTTCAGCAGCGGTATCGCCAGAATCGCCCCCACAATGGGTGAGGTCATGGGCGCAATCGTCCCGCCATGCGAAGCGGGCGCATAAACCAGCGCCACCAGGAACAGCAGCAGATTGGGCGCCCCGCCAAACAGCGTCAGCAACAGGATACGCCTGAGCCCCAACCGCAGCAGCGTGGCCCGCGCGGCCCAGGCGAAGGGCAGCAGCGCCATCATGCCGACACCGTAGCGAAACGCCGCGAGGTCAAAACTGCCGAAGCTGCCATCCGCCAATACGGGGCGCGCCACCACCGCATGGCCACCCCAGATCAGGGCGGAAGCAAGGCCAAAGGCCAGCCCCAGGATGAGTTTCGGGTTCATCGCCCCCCTTTGCACCCTTGAGCAATTTCAAGCCATGCAAAATCGTTCATGAGTACGAGAAATACGATCAGTTGAGGTGGTTTAGTCAGTCTGCCGGGTCAAAGTGCGAAAAAGCGGCTGGATCGGACAGTTAGGCGGTTGCAACCCAGTCGACCATCTCGCAGTTCTCAAAATGCAGTCCAGTGAGCCGATGGAAAAACGTCCCATGTCCGACAACCGCGAGGCGCCCATGCTGGGCGCCCATCCAAGTCCGGAATTCTTCTACACGACGCAAAAAAATCTCCTCGGGCTCGACGGGTACTCCCCGCTTATCTGGTTCGCCTTGATGCCACCATGGGTCACGCAAATGCTGGAAGGATAGCATCGGAAACGCGGCGGCCAGCACGCCAGGCGGGCGCCCGACATCACAGCTATTCCCCAATCGCTCCCGATGGCGGCAGGTTACGGTGACGGGTATTTTAGAATCCCCGAAAAGCCTGAGCGTAGTTTCTATTGCCCGCGTGAGTGGCGAGCAGATGACCAAGTCTGGTAGCGGCAGCATTGCCAGTTTTTGTCGTGCAAGATCCACCTGCTGCCGGCCATGGGGCGAGAGCGGCGCATCGAAGTGTATCGGGTCGACATTGGTCTGATCGAATATGGCGTTGAAAGTGGATTGTCCGTGGCGGATGAGAAGGATTTGGGCGCTCATGACTGTAGAGCTAGGGGGAGAGGTCCCCTTTGTCACCATTTGCACCTTGGCAAAAATGTGAACGAGGCACAGCCTAGCTGGATCACCCAGGTGCTTGGTCGGAAATCCTGAACGCTTCCCTCAATCCGCCGCCAGGGTTACAGCAGGCACAACCGCAAGAAAGGCTTTCGCATGTTCTACGAACCGCATCTGGGCCATGGCCTGCCGCATGACCCCTTCAAGGCCATTATCGCGCCGCGCCCGATTGGCTGGATTTCCAGCCTGGATCAGCAAGGCCGGCCCAACCTCGCGCCCTACAGCTTTTTCAACGCCGTGCATTCCAGCCCGCCCATGCTGGCCTTCACCAGCGAAAGCATGAAGCACAGCGCAGCGAACGCGATTGCCACCGGGGAATTCGTCTTCAACCTTTGCACCCGGCCCTTGTTTGATGCGATGAACATCTCCTCAGACACGCTGCCTGAAGGTGTGAGTGAATTCGAAGCCGCCGGGCTTGCCACGGCGCCCTGCCGCATTGTGAAGGCACCGCGCGTGGCCGCCGCACCAGCCGCCTTGGAATGCAAGGTGACGCATTCCATGCAGTTGCAGGACGTGAATGGCGCGCCGCTCAAGGGCTGGATCATCATCGGCCAGGTGGTCGGCGTTCACATAGATGAGGCCTATATCACCAATGGCCGATTTGACACGGCAAAGGCGCAACCGCTCGCGCGCTGCGGTTATCGCGATTACGCGGCAGTGACGGAAATGTTCGAAGCGCTGCGCCCCACCGATGGCGGTGGTTACGCGCCGGGGCAGCGGGACAAGTAGTTCACGTCAGAAATGGCTCCAGCCGCCTTGCGGCAGCGTGATGGCAGCACCTGAGCCATCACGCACCACAACGCCTTCGCCCGCCACAAAGCGCCCAAGCCGCGCCACCGGCGCGCCGACCTTGATGCTGGCGGCCTGCACGGCTTCCGCATCTTCCGGCGCGGCGGCGAAAAGCAATTCATAATCATCGCCGCCGGTCAGGATCAGCGGCAGCAGCGCGGCATCGGTAGCAAGCGCGGCGCGCGCAGCGGCGGAAAGCGGTACAGCATCAGCGATAATCTCTGCCCCGCATCCTGCAGCGCGGCAGAGATGCCCCAAATCCTGCACCAACCCATCCGAGACATCCATCGCCGCCCGCGCCACACCGCGCAACGCTTGCCCCAAGAACAAACGCGGTTCCGGCAACCGGTAGCGCCGCGCCAAATGCCCTTCCGCATCGGCAGGGAGTTTCCCTTGCAGCACCCGCAACCCCAGCGCGCCATCGCCAATACTGCCTGAGACCCAAATCTCATCACCAATACGCGCACCGCGCCGATGCAAAGCCTGCCCCGGTGGCACGGTCCCAATGATGGTCAGCGAAAAACAGGCGGGGCCGGGAGTGGCCACCGTATCACCGCCCAGCACCTGAAGGCCGTAACGCTGCTGATCCTCCGCCAATCCCGCAACGAAATCCGCAATCCAGGTATCAGGCGTGCCGCGCGTAAACGCCGTGGTCATCAAATAACCCAGCGGCGCCGCGCCCATCGCTGCAAGGTCAGACAGATTCACCCGCAGCAATTTGCGCGCGATCATGCCGGGCGGATCATCGGGCAGGAAATGCACGCCCTCCACCAACGCATCGGCGGCCAGCACCAATTGCTGACCCGCGGGCGGCGTTAGCAGCGCGGCATCGTCACTGAGATCAAGCGCGCCATCACCCGCCAGCGGTCGGAAATGCCGCGCGATCAGGTCGAATTCGCGGGGCAGGCCCATGGCGCGCTTCAGGCGCCTGGCGCGAAATCCGCCGGGCGCAGCCGATGCGCCAGCGTATCCAGCATGCCATTGGCGAAGCGGGTTGCTTCCTCATCCAAAAAACCCGCCGCGATATCCAGATATTCGTTGATCACCACACGCGCTGGCGGTTCATGCGCCTGCATCAACTCACCGGTCGCAGCCCGCAGCAGGGCGCGCAGCACCGGATCAAGCCGGTCAAGGGTCCAGCCCTTTTGCAGACAATCCATGATGGCGGCATCAGCGGCTTCGGCGTTATCCGCGACTTGCTTCAGGATTGCCTGAAACAGCGGAATATGCGCTTCCGGCACGCCGCCTTCTTCGAATTCAATCGGGCCGCTGGGCGCGCCGATACGATGGCGGATGAATTGATCCGCGACCGTTTCAACACTCTCACCGGTATGCTCACTCTGAAACAGGGCCTGCACCGCGGCAACGCGGGCGCCGGTACGTGGGCGCGCGGGTGCGCGCCTTTCGGCTTTCATGCCAGCCCCCAACCTCGCGCCAGGGCGATTTGCGCGACAAGCGCATGGGCGGCTTCGATGCCCTTATTCATGCGATCAGGGCGCGAACGTGCTTCTGCCTGCGCCAGTGTATCCACCGTCAGCAAGCCAAGACCGATCGGCGCGCCGGTTTCCACCGCGATATCCATGATACCCTTGCAGATGGCGTCACAGATGAAGGTGTAGTGATCCGTCTCACCCTTCACCACGCAGCCGAGCAGCAAGTATCCATCCCAGCGGCGCCTCGCTTTCATCGCCATGCGCAGCGCTGCCGGCAATTCAAAACCGCCGGCGACTTCCACAGTCTCCAACTCGGCCTTCAAATCCTGGAACACTGCCATGGCGCCAATCCGCATGCCTTCGACAACATTGCGGTAATAGGGCGCCTGAATCACCAGAATACGCGGCGCTTCGCCGGCAAGATGCGCGCGGCCCCGGGCAGGGGAATCAATCGTGCTCATGGTGTTTTCTCCGAGGGGATGGGACGGGTTTCCAGCACTTGCAACCCATAGCCTTCAAGCCCGATCAGCGGGCGCGGGTTATTGGAAAGCCGGATGATGCGCTTCACACCCAGATCATCCAGGATCTGCGCGCCAATGCCGTAATCGCGAATCTCGGGTGCAATCGCATGGCTCGGCCCGCGCTTCAGGCGAATGGAAAGCGCATCCGGCCGCGGATCGCGCAGCAGCACCACCACACCGCGCCCCGCCGCATCAATCATGCGCATCGCCGCATGCAAATCACCAAGCCCGCGGCCCGAGACAATTTCCCGGAACAGCGACGCCGCATGCATGCGCACCAGCACCGGCGCATCGCCGCTGACATCACCCTTCACCAGCGCCAGATGCTCACCGGGTGATGCCGTGCTTTCATAAACAACGGCGCGCCAGGTGCCGCCGATGGCCTGTTCAACCTCACCTTCTTCAACACGGCGCACCAGCTTTTCTGTGCGGCGACGATGCGCGATCAGATCGGCAATGGTGCCAAGCTTCAGCCCATGATGCTGCGCAAAGGCCACCAGATCCGGCATGCGCGCCATGCTGCCATCATCATTCATGATCTCACAAATCACGCCGGAGGGATTGAGCCCTGCAAGCCGTGCGAAATCCACCGCCGCTTCGGTATGGCCCGCGCGCACCAAAGTCCCGCCTTCGCGCGCCACCAGCGGAAAGACATGACCTGGGGTCACGATATGCTCGCGCCCCAATTCAGGATTGATCGCAACCGCGACCGTGCGCGCGCGATCCGCCGCGGAAATCCCCGTGGTAACGCCATCACGCGCTTCGATGGAAACGGTGAAGGCGGTTTGATGCCGCGTGCCATTGGATTGCGCCATCAGCGGCAGGCCCAATTGATCAACCCGCGCGCGCGTCATGGAAAGGCAGATCAGGCCGCGCGCATAACGCGCCATGAAATTGATCGCATCCGGTGTCGCGAATTGCGCGGGGATCACCAGGTCGCCCTCATTCTCGCGGTCCTCGTCATCCACCAGGATGAACATGCGCCCGCGGCGCGCTTCTTCCAGCAATTCCTCAGTCGGTGAGATGAATTCCGAGAAGGACGTACGGATGGCGGTTTGCGCTGTATTGGAAGTCATGCCCTGAACTCCATCATGCGGGCGACGTAACGGGCCAGCGTGTCTATTTCGATATTGACGCGATCACCGGGCTGGAGCGTGCCAAAGCCCGTCATCGCGGCGGTATGGGGGATGATGTTGACGCCAAAGGTCGCGCCGTCAACCTCATTCACCGTCAGTGAAACGCCATCAAGGGCGACCGATCCCTTGGGCGCGATGAAGGGCGCCAGCGCCTGCGGCGCGCGAAAGCGCCAGCGGACCGAGGCATTTTCGGGTGTCGCGGAAATCACCTCCGCCACCCCATCCACATGGCCGGATACCAAATGCCCGCCCAATTCATCGCCAAGGCGCAGTGCCCGTTCCAGATTGACCTTTGCGCCTTTCTTCCAGCCACCCAAAGTGGTTTTGGCGACCGTCTCGGCCGAGGCATCCACGCTGAAGGAATCGGCTGACAACTGCACCACCGTCAGGCACGCGCCCGAACAGCAAATGGAAGCGCCAAGCACGGCCGGTGTTGGTTGCAGCAGGAAATCCGGGGTCACGCCCATCACCAGGCGCAAATCATGCCCGCCGCCAATCGGCTGCACCTCTCTGACCGTGCCAAGGGCGGTGACGATACCGGTGAACATGGCGCTAATCCTCGATCCGTTCGAATTCAGAGAGCATATCATCGCCCAGCGCCCTTTGCGCCGCGCGACGAAAACGAGGCATGGCGCTGAGCGCGGCAAGACGCAAGCCCTCTAGCGCCGGATGCCCATCGCCGCCCATCACGGCGGGCGCATGGAACCAAACCAGCCGATCCACGAGGCCCTGGCGGAGCAGCGCCGCCGCCAGCCCTGCGCCGCCTTCGGCCAACACGCGCGTCACCCCGCGCCGGCCAAGGGCGCGGAGCAGGGAAGGCAGATCAAGCCCGCCAGCCGCATGGGCCGGCACCGTCACAATATCCGCCCCGGCGGCGATAAAGGGCGCCTGCGCCGCCGGCGGATGGCCGGGCGCGGTGATGATCAGCACCGGCGCCAGCTGCGCGCCCTGCACCAGCCGGGCAGCGGGCGGCGTGCGCAGCCTGGCATCAGCCACCACGCGGAGCATCGGCACACGCTCCATGCCTGGAATGCGGCAGGTCAGGTCCGGGTCATCGGCCAGCACCGTGCCGGACCCAACCAGGACCGCATCATGCCGCGCGCGCAGCGCATGCACTTCGCGCCGTGCTGCTTGCCCCGTGATCCAGCGGCTTTCACCGGAAGCCGTCGCGATGCGGCCATCAAGTGTGGAAGCAAGCTTCAGTGTCACTACCGGCATGCCCGCCTGAATGCGGCGGAAAAACCCGGCATTGAGCGCGCGGGCTTCGGCTTCCAAAAGCCCCTCTTCCACGGCAATTCCGGCACCTCGCAGCATGGCAAGCCCGCGGCCATTCACGCGCGGGTCGGGATCACGCATCGCCATCACCACGCGGGCAATGCCGGCCTCAGCCAAAGCCTCACAACAGGGGGGCGTACGGCCGTGATGGGAACAGGGCTCAAGCGTCACGTAAGCGGTGGCGCCGCGCGCTGCATCACCAGCACGGCGCAGCGCTTCGGTTTCCGCATGGGGTCTGCCGCCCGGCTGCGTCCAGCCACGGCCAATCACGCGGCCATCCTTCACCAGCACGCAGCCCACGGCCGGGTTCGGCCAGGCATTGCCCAAGCCACGCCGCGCCAGGGCAAGCGCCACGCGCATATGCAGCAAATCATCCGTCATCGCGGCATCATCTGGGGCAGCGCCGCGCGGGCGCTATTCCTTCCGCCCCAATTCACCGAGAAAAGCCTGAAAATCCTTCGCCTCGCCAAAATTGCGGTAGACGCTGGCGAAGCGCACATAGGCCACCTGGTCCAATTCCTTCAGCGTTTCCATCACAATCTCCCCGATCTTGTGGGAGGGGATATCGCTTTCGCCTTCGGTTTCCAGCCGGCGTTGGATGGAATTCACCAGTTTTTCGATCCGATCCTCATCCACCGGGCGCTTGCGCAAGGCAACGCGGATGGACCGCGCGAGCTTTTCACGTTCAAACGGCACGCGCCGCCCATCGGTCTTGATGATGGTAATCTCGCGCAGCTGCACACGTTCAAAGGTCGTGAAGCGCGCGCCGCATTCCGGGCAGGCGCGGCGGCGGCGAATGGCCGCGCTGTCTTCCGCCGGGCGGCTATCCTTGACCTGCGTATCCTCAAATCCGCAGAAGGGGCACTTCATGCCGGATAGATCGGGAAGCGATGGCAGAGTTCCATCACCCGCGCCTTCACCGAAGCTTCCACCGCGCTATTGCCGGCTTCATCATTGGCCCGCGCCGCGCCATCCAGCACTTCGCCGATCAGCTTGCCAATCTGGCGAAATTCCGCCTCACCAAAGCCGCGCGTGGTGCCGGCGGGCGTGCCGAGGCGCACGCCTGAAGTCACCATCGGCTTTTCGGGATCAAAGGGAATGGCGTTCTTGTTGCAGGTCAGATGCGCGCGATTAAGCGCGGCTTCCGCGACCTTCCCGGTGAGCTTCTTGGGCCGCAGATCAACCAGCAACAGGTGATTATCCGTGCCACCCGTCACCAGATCCAAGCCTTGTGCCTGCAATTCGCCCGCCAGCGCCTTGGCATTGGCGACGATCTGGCGCGAATAGGTACGGAATTCCGGGCGCAGCGCTTCCCCGAACGCAACGGCCTTGGCCGCGATCACATGCATCAGCGGCCCACCTTGCAGGCCGGGGAAAACGGCGCTGTTGAACTTCTTCGCCAGCGCCTCATCATTCGTCAGAATCATGCCGCCACGCGGGCCACGCAAAGTCTTATGCGTGGTGGTGGTCGCGACATGCGCATGGGGGAAGGGCGAGGGATGTGCGCCACCCGCCACCAGCCCCGCGAAATGCGCCATATCCACCATGAAATAGGCACCGACCTCATCGGCAATGGCGCGGAAGGCAGCGAAATCCCAAATGCGCGCATAGGCGCTGCCGCCGGCGATGATCAGCTTCGGCTTCGCTTCACGCGCAATGCGCGCCACTTCCGCCATATCAATCTGCTGGTCTTCGCGCCGCACCGTATAGGGCACCGGCTTGAACCATTTGCCCGATAGGTTCGCGAGTGACCCATGCGTCAAATGCCCACCGGCCGCCAGATCAAGCCCCATGAAGCAATCACCAGGCTGCAACAGTGCCAGGAACACCGCCTGATTGGCCTGCGCGCCCGAATGCGGCTGCACATTGGCGAAGCCGCAATCGAACAGCTTGCAGGCGCGTTCAATCGCGAGCCTTTCGGCAATATCCACCGCCTCACACCCGCCATAATAGCGCCGACCCGGATAGCCCTCGGCGTATTTGTTCGTCATCACCGACCCCTGCGCTTCCATCACGGCGCGGGAGACGATGTTTTCTGAGGCGATCAGCTCAATCCCATCCTGTTCGCGTTCCAATTCCTGCGCCACGGCGGCGGCAATTTCTGGATCGGATGCAGCGAGGCTCGCGGTGAAGAAGCCGGCGGGGGGCGGGGCGGCGCCGAGGCCTTCCGGCGCACGGACCAGGGCGGGGAGGGGGGTTTTCATGCTCATGGTTTTGCGCCCGCCGCCCCCTGCTTGGCAAGCATTGTATCAAGCTTTTCCACCCGCCCAACATGCCGCCCACCGTCGAAGGGTGAGGCCAGAAAGGCGCGGATGGCATCCAGCGCGACCTCAATCCCCGTGGTGCGGGCGCCGAGGCAGGCGATATTGGCGTTGTTATGGGCGCGCGTCAGCCGCGCCTCGGTCGCGTTATGCAGGACGGCAGCGCGAATGCCGGGGTGGCGATTGGCCGCCATCGCCATGCCAATCCCGGTGCCGCAGACCAGAATGCCGAAGCCGTCAGTCCCCGCCACGCGGTCGCAGACCGCATGGGCGAAATCCGGGTAATCCACCGATTCAGGGCCATGGGTGCCTAGGTCATCAAACGCCAGCCCCTCAGCCTCCAGCGCTGATTTCAGCGCCTGTTTGAGCGGCAGGCCCGCATGGTCAGACGCGATGGGGATGGGCATGGCGGGGCGCTCCATTGGCCAGGAGATATCGCCTTAAAGGAAAACCGCACGATTCGCAGCCCGGGTTTCAGCCGAAAACCTGACCCCAAGCGCTGCGCAGCGCCTGATCCACCTGCGCCATGCTGGCCGGAATGCCCAAGGCGTGCAGGCTGGTGACGCCATGTTCCGCTATCCCGCAGGGCACGATGCCGCCGAAATGCGCCAGATCAGGCGCCACATTCAGGGCCACGCCGTGCCAGGACACCCAGCGCGTCACGCGCACCCCAATGGCGCCGATCTTGGCTTCCTGCCCGGTCGCGCGATCCGCCACCCAAATCCCAACGCGCCCTTCGCGCCTTTCGCCCTGCACGCCGAAATGCGCCAATGTGCGGATCATCCAATCTTCCAGCCCGGCGACAAAGGCGCGCACATCCCGCGCAGGGATACCGCCATGGGGGCGATGCAGATCAAGCATCACATACCCCGTACGCTGCCCCGGCCCGTGATAGGTCCATTGCCCGCCGCGCCCAGCCTCAAACACCGGAAAGCGGGCGTCGCGCAAATCCTCGGCGCGGGCCGAGGTGCCAGCAGTGTAGCTGGGCGGGTGTTCCACCAGCCAAACAGCCTCAGCGGCCGTGCCGGCGCGAATGGCCGCGGCGCGGCTTTCCATGCGCGAGAGCGTCTCGGCATAGGGGGTAAGGCCCGGCAGGGTTTCCCATTCAAGGGCGGGCGTTGATGGCAGCGCATTCATCGGCTATAGCGCCCGCCTTCTACCTGGTTTGCGGCCATGGCGGAATGGTAGACGCGCCAGCTTGAGGTGCTGGTGGGGGAAACCCCGTGGAAGTTCGAATCTTCTTGGCCGCACCATTCACCCCTTTTTTGGGCGCTGCCGGGTAAGGTTTCCCTCATGGATGATGATTTCCGCAAAGCCGCACTGGATTACCACCGGCTGCCCCGCCCCGGGAAGCTTTCCATCACGCCGACGAAGCGGATGGAAACCCAACGCGACCTTGGCCTGGCCTATTCCCCCGGCGTGGCTGCCGCCTGTGAGGCGATAGCCGCCGACCCAAGCGCTGCCTTCGATTACACCGCGCGCGGCAATCTGGTAGCGGTGATTTCCAATGGCACGGCGGTGCTCGGCCTTGGCGCCATCGGCGCGTTGGCGTCCAAGCCCGTCATGGAAGGCAAAGCCGTTCTATTCCAGAAATTCGCCGGCATTGATTCGATTGATATCGAAATTGACGAACGCGACCCCGACAAGCTGATCGAGGTGATTGCCGCGCTGGAACCCTCCTTCGGCGCGATCAACCTGGAAGACATCAAGGCCCCCGAATGCTTTGAAGTGGAACGGCGGCTGCGCGAACGCATGCGCATCCCGGTTTTTCATGATGACCAGCATGGCACGGCAATCATCGTTGCCGCCGCCGTGCGCAACGGGCTTTTGCTGCAAGGCAAGCGGCTGGAAGATGTGCGCCTGGTCAATACCGGCGGCGGTGCCGCGGCCTTGGCCTGCCTTGATCTGCTGGTCGCCATGGGCCTCAAGCGCGAAAACGTCACCATCTGCGATATTGGCGGTGTGGTGCATAAGGGGCGCGAGGATCTTGACCCCTACAAAGCCAAATGGGCGATTGAGACGAATGCGCGAACCCTGCAGGATGCGCTGCCCGGCGCGGATATCTTCCTTGGCCTTTCCGCGCCGCGCGTCTTGAAGCCGGAATGGCTAAAGCTGCTGGCGCCCAACCCCATGGTACTGGCGCTGGCCAATCCCGAACCCGAAATCCTGCCCGAAGCGGTGCGCGCCGCGCGCCCTGATGCGATTGTGGCGACGGGCCGCACTGATTATCCGAACCAGGTCAATAATGTCCTCTGCTTTCCCTTCATCTTCCGTGGCGCCCTTGATGTCGGTGCAACCACCATCAATGAAGACATGAAGGTTGCGGCAGCGGATGCCATTGCCGCACTCGCCCGCGTTGAAGCATCCGAAGTTGTGGCCGCCGCCTATGGCGGGCAGGCGCCGATTTTTGGCGCCGATTACATCATCCCGAAACCCTTTGATCCGCGCCTGATTTTGGAAGTCGCACCCGCCGTCGCGCGCGCCGCCATGGCAAGCGGTGTCGCCACACGCCCGATTGATGATTTCGCCGCCTATCGCCGCAAGCTTGAGCGTAATGTCTTCCGTTCCGGCAACCTCATGCGCCCGGTGTTTGAAGCCGCGCGCAAACGCCCACGCCGCATCGCCTATGCGGAAGGTGAGGATGAACGTACGCTCCGCGCCGTACAATCCGTGTTGGATGAAGGCATTGCCGAGCCCTTCCTGATCGGCCGCGCCGATGTGATTGCCGCGCGCTGCGAAGCGCTGGGCTTGCGCATGTCGGTTGGTGAAAGCGTGAAGGTTTTGGACCCCACGCGCGACACAGAAACCTTCAGCCCGTTGGTGGAACTTTATCGCCGCAAGGTCTCTCGTCGCGGTGTGCCTCCCGATGCCGCGGCGCGGCGCGTGGCCACCCGCACTGCCGTTGCGGCTTCCCTGCTGCTCGAAGCCGGGCTGGTGGATGCCGCGCTTTGCGGCGGCACGCAGGATTGGATGGATCAATGGCACCACGTGCTGGACATTATCGGCAAGCGCGATGATGTCGGGCGGGTCTACGCTGTCTCCGGCCTGATCACCCGCAATGGCGAACATCTATTCGTGGTGGACACGCATCTTTGCGTGGAACCCTCTGCCGCGCAGATCGCGGAAATGACGCTGCTGGCCGCCGAACAGGTACGCGGCTTTGGCTTGCAGCCGAAAGTGGCGTTGCTTTCGCATTCTTCCTTCGGCGCTTCCCACGCGCCCTCAGCCCGGCGGATGCGCGAAGCACTCGCGCTGATCCAGGCGCGCGACCCCGCTTTGGAAGTGGATGGCGAAATGCACGCCGATGCTGCGCTGGTGCCGGCCATTCGCGACCGCGCCGTGCCCGATGGCAGGCTGACCGGCGCGGCCAATCTGCTGGTCATGCCCGGCATTGACGCCGCCAATATCGCCTTCAACCTGGCCAAGGCCGCCACTGACGGCCTGCAATTGGGGCCACTCCTGCTCGGCATGAAAAAACCCGTGCATGTGCTGGTGCCAAGCGTGACCGCGCGGGGCATTCTGAACCTGACCGCGCTCGCAGTAGCTGAGGCGAATGGGAAGGGGTGAGGCCGGGGGCTTTGCCCCCTAACCCCCACCGGGGTGGCCGTGCCACCCCGGACCCCGCCGGGACCGGGTGCCAGAATTGGCAATATCGGCGCAACAGGGGCATGGTGGCAGCAGTCCAGGCTGGGTAACAAACACACATGAAAAACAGGCTCAGCTTCCGGGATAAGAAGGCGGTGGCGACCCACAACCCGCCGCAGACAGCCGCATGATCCCCGATAGTCTTGCCGGCATCGCCGACACTGCCGGCAGCCTGGCGCTTGCCTTGCTGCTTGGCGCGGTGATCGGGGCGGAGCGTCAGTATCGGGAACGGATAGCCTCGCTCCGCACCAATGTGCTGGTCGCGCTTGGTGCGGCGGCCTTTGTGGATTTGGGCATTCAGATGGCCGGCGGCGATGGCGCGATGCGGGTGCTGGCGAATGTCGTCACCGGGGTTGGCTTTCTTGGTGCTGGGTTGATCCTGAGGGAAGGCGGGACGATCCGCGGGCTGAATACGGCGGCGACCGTTTGGTGTTCGGCGGCTGTCGGCGCAGCGGCGGGGGCTAACCTGCCGGCACAGGCGGTTGCGATCGCGGTCTTTGTGCTGGTCTGCAATACCGCGTTGCGGCCGCTCGGCAAGTTGATTGATCGTCTGCCGGTCAGCGACCAAGCGGCCGAGGCGCGCTACCAGGTGGCCGTTACCGTGCCCGAACCTGCGGTGGCAGAAGCGCGGGAGGCGCTGGGCAAGGCGCTCTCGGCGGGTGGCTTCCCGGTGGCGGGGTGGGAACAGCATGCGCGGCAGGACGGGCAGGTGGAGATTCTGGCAACTCTGGTCAGCAGCTCCGCCCGGCCGGAGGAGCTGGACGCGGTCGTGGCGCGCTTGCGCCGGGAGACGGTGGCGACTGACGCCGCCTGGGTGCGGAGCCCACTCCCCTGATCCGCGCGCCAGGGGCAAAGCCTCTTGTGGCCTTTAACCGGCTCGCCCCACCCCCACATCCGCCTCATGAGCAAACCCCCCACCCCGCGCGCCCCTTCCGCTGCCGTGGCCGCCTTTCTGGATCAGGCGGCGCGTGTGCCGGCGTTGCGGACGGCGCCCGCGACGGTAGCGCGGCTGATTTTTGCGATAGATGCCACGGCATCGCGGGAACGCACCTGGGATCAGGCGGCAGGGCTGACGGCGGAGATGTTGCAAGCGGCGCAGGGCATTGGTGGGCTTGCCGTTTCGCTTGCCTATTACCGCGGCTTTGGTGAGTTCCGTGCGACACCTTTCCTGAAGGATGCGGCGGATTTGGCGCGGCGGCTTTCGGGCGTTGCCTGCCTGGGTGGCAAGACGCAAATTCAGGCCGTGCTGGATCATGCACTTGCGGAAACGAAACGCGACAGGATCAGGGCGCTGATTTTCATCGGCGATGCCGTGGAAGAAGATGCCGATGCGCTTTGCCACACGGCTGGTGAGCTCGGCCTGCGCGGCACGCAGGCTTTCATTTTCCATGAAGGTGCTGATCCCGTGGCGGGGGCAGTTTTTCGGCAAATCGCGCGGCTGACGGGGGGTGCCTATCTGCCCTTTGATTCGGCGGCGATTGGGCAATTGCGCGATTTGCTGCGCGCCATTGCGGTTTATGCGGCGGGTGGGCAGGGCGCCTTGGCGCGGCTGCCGGGTGCGGCAGCGCGGCAGGTGGCGGGCTTGCTGCCCAAACCCAAGGCTGGCGCATGACCTGGCTTGCCCTTGGCGCGGGCGCGCTGTTTTTGCTTTTCCTGTTGCTATGGGCTTTTGCGAATGCGCCGGTCGCGCGTGTGAAGCAATTCGGCGCGGTGGTGTTGGGTGCGATAGGCGCGGTGATCCTGCTGCTGGGGCTTTTCACCGCGCGCGGGCAGCAGGCGATTTTCGCGCTGGCTTTCTTTCTGCCCTTGTTGCTGCAATGGGCGCAGCGTTGGCGCACCAATAAGCGCTTCGGCGGCCCGGCGCCGCAAACCGGCGCGGCGAATAGTGTGGAGACTGCCTTCCTGACCATGACGCTTGATCATGATAGCGGGCGCATGACGGGCAGTGTGAAGGCAGGGCAATTCGCCGGGCGTGATCTGGCAACGCTTGACCTGCCAGAGCTGTTGGCGTTGCTGGAAGAATGCCAAATGGCGGATGTTGATTCCGTGGCGCTGCTGGAAGCCTGGCTTGATCGCGCGCATCCCGATTGGCGCACTGAACCCGCCGCCGCGCCGCGCAGCGCGGCCATGACGCGGGAAGAAGCGCTTGATATCCTGGGCCTTGCGGAAGGTGCTGATGAGGATGCAATCCGCGCCGCGCATCGCCGCCTGATGAAAACGGCGCATCCTGACCAGGGTGGCAGTGCGTGGCTTGCCGCGCGCATCAATGCCGCGCGGGATTTGTTGCTGGGCTGATCAGGGTTTGCGCCGCGCTTCGCGCCGCGCAATCCAGGTGGTGGCCGCGAAAATCACCAAGGCGCCGGCATAGGTGGTCAGCGCCGGTTCCTCGCTGAAGACCAGCCAGCCCATCAGGCTGGCCCAGACCAGATCAAGAAACTTCACCGGCTGGGTCGCCGACATATCAGCCAGGCGGAAGGCTTCGGTCAGGAACCAATGGCCGACACTGCCCAGAATGCCCGTCAGCACAAACCAGCCCCATTGCTCGGCAGTGGGCCAGGTCCAGACCGCCACTGCGAAGGGCAGGGTGAATAGCGTGACCATGATGGATTGCCAGGCAACAATTACCTCTGGCTTGTCGTGGCGCGTGAGTGCCTTGGTGATCAGGAAGGATGCGGCGAATAAGGGCGTGCTGGAAAGCATCACCAGATTCCAATAGCCGCCATCGCCGCTGAGGCCGGGGGCGACCACAATCAGTACGCCAATGAAGCCGATGCCGGCGGCAATCCAGCGCGCGCGGATCATCGGCTCGCCCAAGAACAATACCGCGCCGGCCATGATGAAGATGGGTCCGGTGAAGCCCATGGCAGTCATATCCGCCATGGCAACATGCGGCAAAGCGAGGAACCACAGCATGAGGCCAAGCGTATGCACCAGGCCGCGCCAGATTTGCCCGCGCAGATTATGCGGCATCCAGGCCAGGATACCGCCGCGCAGCATGAAGGGCAGCATCACCACAATGCCCATCAGGTAGCGCAGAAACTGTACCTGCAAGGGATCAAGCTCATAGGTCATTTGCCGCATGATGGTGTTCAGCAGCGTGAACAGCAGGCCAGCAATTGCAATGAAGGCCATGCCGCGCAGCACCGCATTCCGGGGTGCCGCGGAGGTCTGATTCATGGCTGTTCTGTCAAAAAACGCAGCAGCGTGGCGTTGAATGCCTCGGCCGCTTCATAGGCCACCCAATGGCCGGCGCCGGGAATGGCATGCGCGCGTGCACCAGGGCGCAGCCCATGCACCAGATCAAGCCGTAATTGCACATGGGGCCGCACAATTGCATCCCATTCCCCATAGATCGCGTTGAGTTGCCCGCGCCCGCGCATCAGCGCCTGTTTCAGCGAATCCGTGCTGGCAAAGCCGCGGCTTTTGAAGCGCGCACCGCGCGTGGAGGCTTCCTGAATCGCGAGCGCCACATCATCAATCCTGCTGGCATCGGCGAACATCAACTCAGCAAGGTTGTGCCGATGCGAAGCGACCCGTTCTGCGCCGGCCAGTGCGCGCACCTTTACCAACTGTGTTGGGCTGCGTTGAAAGCCAAGCGCACCGGCGCCGATAATGGTCAGGCTTCGAACCCTGTCCTGATCCAAAGCGGCCAGATGCCCGGAACAGAGTGCGCCAAAGGAAAACCCCGCCAGATCATAGCGGCTGCCGGCGGGCAGGATGTGATCCAAGCCGCGCGCCAGAATTGCCGCGACCCCTTCGGGCGTTGAGACACCTTCCGGCATGGCGCTATCGCCAAGCCCGGGCAGGTCTGGCGCAATCACCATGCGCCCCGCGCCAAGGGGGCCGATATTGCGCGCCCAATGCCGCCAGGAACCGGAACCGCCATGCAGCATCACGAGCGGCGCGCCATCCCCCCAGGCCCGCCAGACCATGCTACCAGAACCGCAGGGGGTTTCCGCCACGCGCGCTGAGGCCGCCAAGGGGACAAGGGCCGGGTGCAATTCCGCGCTGCCATCCTCGGCGCGCCAGATGATCTTGCTCATGCGTAGCTTCGATACCGTTTGGGCGGAAAGCTTAGGCCCGGGCGAAGCGCTGTCCAAGCCCAAGCGCCCTTTTCAGAGCGGCTTTTGCGCCTTTTCGAGCAAACGGCCGAGGAAGCCTGGCTTCTTCGCCTCGGCGGCCGGCTTGGTGGCCTCAGCGGCGGCCTTGGCTTCGGCGGCGGCGCGCTTTTCCTTCTCGGCCAGCCATTTTTCCAGGCTCATGCCTGCCTTGGCGGCGCGTTTGGCTTCATAGGCGCGTTGCGCTTCGGTCAATTTCCGGTCGGCCATGATCAGTACCTCTTTACCGGCGCCTGAATGGCGCGCCGCGCGGCTTCCGGCAAGGGGCAAGAAGTGGCAAAAGCACCGCCATGGACGCGAAAGTAAAGGCCGGCATTTGGGTTTCCATGGCGATCCGGCTTTCCGATATGGCCGGGCGGGCCGCTGCCGTGCTGCGCAAGGGGGACCCCGATAGCGGCGGCATTCTGTGCGTGCTGCGCGGACGGGCGGGGGTGCAGGTACTCAGCCAAATCCGCGACGCTGAGGGCCGGCCGGCCTGGCTGCGCGCGACCGGCCCAGGCGCGGTGGATCAGGAAACCGCGGATGCCTATGTCGCGCGGCAGGTACAGCGCGATCCCGATCTTTGGGTGGTGGAATTCGATGCGCCGGATTTGCAGCCGCCTTTTGAGGCGCGGCTGGTTTAACGCAGCGCGGCTCACACCGGATCGCAGCGGAGTTCAAAACGGCATTCGCTGGCACCATGCGCGGCACAGGCAACTTCCCGGCAGGTGGGCTCGGCGGCCCGCCCGGCCTGTTCCATGACGAAGCGCATCGCACCGCCAAAACTGCCTTCAAACATATAGCAGACCGGGCGCCCAACCTGCCCGTAAGCGAGCGCATAGGCCGAATGGCGCACCGTGACGGCGGCGGTGCCGGCAACTTCATCCAACGCCGTGATCTCAAACAAGCCATAGCCGCGCTGGGATAGGCGCTTCAGGTAATGGCGGAATGTCTCAACCGGGCTCAGCCCATGCGTCTTGGCTTCCGCGCGGCACCATTGCAGCGCGGAAAGATCAGCCGAGCCATACATGATGCCGCGGAAGCGATCAGCGCCGATCGCTTCCTCCACGCTTTTCTGAATATTCACCAGAAAATGGCGCGGCAGGTAGATCATCGGCAGCCCATCGGTGCGCCAGATCCCGGTTTCGGGATCAACCTCAATCGGTACTGCCGGCCCGACCATGGGCGTCAGCCCTTTTGCGTGGCCTGGAAGGCTTCAAAGAAGGCGGTCGGCTTGACGATACGATTCTGCATCTTCACCAGCGCGCCGGTATCCGCAACCTTCTTGAGATAAGCTGCCCAGGCGGGGTCTGCCGCCATGGCGCTGCGGCGGCGTTCACGATCCGCCTGATCATCATAGGCCCACATATGGACAATGGTATTGAGCTCACCTTCGATGGTGGTGAACCAGCCATAGCAGCGGCCAAGGTGCTTTTTCTGGATGTCCCAGCCTTCCTTTTCATAAAGCGCGACGAAATCAGCGACCTTATTCGGTAGGCAGGTATAGATGCGAAGATCAATGATCATGGTGGGGTCTCCTTCAAGGGTGAAGACACCAGCTTAAGCGCACCCAGCCAGGCGGCGCCACTCCCCTTTTTCTTGCGCGCGGCCCTGTGTTCTGCGACGGTGCCAGCCATGGATCAATTCGCCATCACCACCATCGCGGAACTTGAAGCCCTGTATGATCAGGTCTCAGAGACCGCCGCAAACAAATCCACCGACAGGCTGGATGCGCCCACGCGTGCTTTCATCGCCGCCTGCCCCTTTGCGCTGCTCGGCACGCAGGGCGCGCGGGGCAATCACATCACGCCGCGCGGCGATGCACCCGGTTTTGTCCAGGTGCTGGATGACCAGCATGTGCTGCTGCCTGACCGCAAGGGGAATAATCGGCTTGATGGGCTGCGCGATATCATTGAGGATAATCGCGTATCGCTGCTGTTCCTGATTCCCGGCGTGAATGAGACACTCCGCCTGCATGGCGCCGCCACAATTTCCAAAGACCCTGCCTTGCGCGCGCGTTGCCTGGCGCAGGGCAAGGAACCGGCCACCGTGCTGATCATCAAAATCCGCGAAATCTTCATGCAATGCCCGAAGGCGCTGATGCGCTCAGCCCTTTGGGGCGGCCATGCTCGCCCGGCTGAGGTGCCGAGCATGGGGCAATTGATCTCTGCTCATAAAAAAGGCGCGTTGGATGCGGCGGCCTTTGATCAGGCGGCACCAGCGCGGATGAAGGCCAATCTTTACTGAAGGCAGGGTGAAAGCGCCGCGCCTCAGCGATCCGTCAGGCTCAATTCAATGCGGCGGTTGCGCGCCAATCCTTCCGCAATCCGCTGGGCTTCAAAAGATGCTCGAAAAAACAGCGACGTAGAGCGGGTTGCGTGAACCCATGTGAACGCAACACGCTCTAAGCTCGCCAATCAGCCTCAATGGCCGCTTCAACGCGGTTGCGTCCCAGCGATTTCGCACGATACATGGCCACATCTGCGGCCGCGATCAGTGCCTCGGCATCTGTCATATTGGCGGCCAAGGCACTGCCGATGCTCACCGTGACCGGCAATTTGGCCTGGCCCAGATCAATCGGCCGATCGGCAATGGCGGCGCGCAGCCGCTCAGCAATGACAGCGGTCTCCTCAGCCCCGGCGCCCGACATCACCACCAGAAACTCCTCCCCGCCATAGCGCGCGACAATATCGGAAGCGCGCACATGCTCACGCAGCCGCGCCGCCACTTCGCGCAAGGCGGCATCACCCGCCGCATGGCCGTAATAGTCGTTCAGCGGCTTGAAACGATCCACATCAATCATCAGCACGCCGCAGGCCGTGCCCGCGCGCAGCAGCGATTCCAGATGGCGAAAGACATAACGGCGATTGCGCAAGCCAGTCAGCCCATCGGTCACCGCCAATTCAAGTGAGCGATCAAACTCCGCCCGCAAGCGAAGCTGATAGCGCCGGCGCCGCACCTGATTGCGCACGCGCGCGCGCAGTTCCTCCTCATTGATCGGGCGCAGCACATGGTCTGAGGCACCCAATTCAAAGGCCCGCAGCACCAGGTCACGCTGTGCATCATCGGCAATCAGCATCAGCGGCAAATCACGCGTCTCAGCCTCTGCGCGCAGTCGTGACGCAAGGCGCAGCGGATCACCCTCCGGCATGGGGAGTGAGGTCAGCACCAGATCATAATGTGCCTTCGGGTCCTGCAGCCTGGCCCAGACCGCCTTCTCGTCCTGGGATTGCTCCAGCGTCATGCCATCGGCGGCGAGCGCGGCAGAAAGGGCCGCGGCTTCAGCCGCGTTATCCGAAAGCAGCAGCACCTTCGCACCCTCAAAATCCTCGGGCGGCGCGCTTGGCGGTTCGAAGCCCAGATCGCGCACGGTCTCCGCCCGAAGGCGCCAGGCATCCAGCACCTGCTTCACGCGCAACAGGGCGCGGAGCCTGGCGAAAAGCGTCGCCTGATCCACCGGCTTGACCAGAAAATCATCCGCCCCGGCATCAAGGCCGCGCACCCGCTCGGTTTGATCATTGAGGGAGGTGACCATGACCACCGGGATATGTGCCGTGGCCGGCTGGGCCTTCAGGCGCCGGCAGGCCTCAAACCCATCCATCACCGGCATCAGCACGTCCAGAAGGATGATGTCGGGTGACCAGCGCTGCGCGAGGGTAATGGCCTCAGCGCCGGAGGTGGCACCCAGAACCTCAAAATACTCGTCTTGCAGACGGGCTTCGAGCAGCTTGCGGTTGGGCAGGCTGTCATCAACCACCAGGACCCTCGCCGTCATGCCGGGTCCTTACGCAACGGCAGGCCACCAGGCACGGCAAGGCAGCGTCTTTCCATTTGTAAAAATGGAAAAACCGATAGCGCGCCAAAATGGCGGTGGCGATCAGGGCCAGGACTTCTTCCCATGCGGGAAATATGTCCCGAAACCACGCGGAAGGATAGTGCGGTCAAGGGGTCTTGCCCGTCCGCCTCAGGCGCTCGCCAGCACGGCTTCCCGCCCATCCTGATGGCGCAAATGCGCGATTAGCCTGGCACTTGGGCTTTGGCGGAGCTTCACGGCCTCTTCCAGCCCCCGGGCCGCGATGGCTTGGCGCAGCGCATCCATATCCGGGTGCTGTGCCTCAAACGCTGTCAGGCGCCAACCGGAATCGGGGATTTGTGCGGCGGCGCGCGCGCCATCCCATTGGATCAGGGGCGGGATCAGATTGCCCATATCCTGGCGCTGCGGTGGGAAGGCCATCCGCCAGGAAAGCGCGCCCCGGCGCATGGCGCGCACCTCACCGCCATGGGAGGCACCAAGCCGCCCGACCACCGCTTCAATCGCTGGCGTCGCGGCGACATAGGCAATCAGTTGGGGTTCGGCCTCCAGCGCCAGCTTCAGCGCCGCGTCATCCAGATCAAAGGGGCGGGGATGGGCGGGGGTGCCCTGGGCGGGATCAGGGGCGATGATTTCGACATACTGCTCCGGCCCAAGACCCAGCAGCATGTTATGCGTGCCAACGCCAGGATGCGCGCCGCCGGGAACCGGGCGTGAGCCCAAATGGCGTTCCAGCCAAGCGGCGCCGGCTTCCAGCGTTGCGGCGCCAATCACAAGATGATCAATCTCAGCCATGTTACCCCCAAAGCCGCGCCTGATGGTGCTGCGCGGCGACATTGTTGCGCCGCACTTGAAGCCCGGCTTCGGCATCATGCCAAGGGGCAGGGCGCTTATATTGAGAAAGATCAAGAAAGAGCTGTTGCCCTGGATAGGTGGCGCGCCCATCCGATTGACCGGACTTTAGCATTGGGGCGTTTTGCCGAGCGTCATGAAAGGGGAGCGGTGCCATGACCCCGCAAAGGCCAAAAATCGCGGAGACCTTCATCCATCCGAGCGTAAAGCTGCGAGAGGCGCAGATTGGCGCGCGCTGCGAGATTCTGGAAAGGTCCTCGCTGGAATATGCGACGCTTGGCGATGCATCCTATCTTGGTCATGACTGTCAGGTGGCGGATGCCGAGATTGGCAAATTCTGCGCCATTGCCGCTTGCGTCAGGATTGGGCCGCCCAATCATCCCATGGGGCGCCCGGCGCAGCATCGCTTCACTTATGTGCCGGAATATTATGATGCGACGAAGCAGCGCGACAGCGCGTTTTTTGCCGAACGGCGCGCGGCGCGTGTGAAGATTGGCAATGATGTCTGGATTGGCCATGGCGTCACGGTATTGGCCGGCGTGACGGTGGGTGATGGCGCCGTGCTGGCCGCAGGTGCGGTGGTGGCGCGCGATGTCGCGCCTTACGCGATTGTGGGCGGCGTACCCGCGCGCATGATCAAGGCGCGCTTTCCGCGCGACATCGCCGCCAGGCTGCAAGCCATCGCCTGGTGGGATTGGCCCTTTGAGGTGATCATGGCCCGGCTTCAGGATTTCCAGCAGGAAGATGTCGCGGCGTTTTGCGACAAATGGTCGGGGTGAGGTGATTTTCTTCTTCTGAACAGCATGCAGTTTTATGTTTCTTTCTGAAAAATCAGGGCAGCCGTACTCCGACATCACTCCCTTGTCCGCAATCGCGCTTGATCGCCCGCCAAGCCTCGAGTGGCAAGGCTGGCTTTACAAAATTTGGCTGCGACGCAGCACGCGCCAAGGCTGCGCGCTCGGCCGTAGGCGGATGAGTAGATAGATAGGCCATAGCCCCCGTTGAGCGATCACCCTCCGCTTTTTGCAAGCGTTCGAGGAACGTGGCGAAGCCTTTGGTATCTATTTTTGCCTTGGCCAAAATCTCGAAGGCGAGCATATCGGTCTTGGTTTCCACATCACGCGAGTAGGAGGTTTGCAGAAGTGAGGCGGCCAGAATCCCAAGCGTTGAGAAAGTGAGCGCATCGCCAAACAACAGGCCCGACACAGCCCCCACGGCCATGCTTCGTATCATGCCGCGCGCTGGGTCCCGCCGCACGACATGGGCGATTTCATGCGCGAGCACACCGGCAAGCTCTTCTGCTGTTTCGCTGAAACCAATGAGCCCGGCAAGCAGGATGATTTGGCCCCCGGGGACGGCAAAGGCGTTTACCGCGGGCGCTTCCGATATGCGGATCACGATAGGGTGTGGGGCTTTTGCTGCTGCTTCAAGACGGGCGATCAGGCCATCAAGAGCTTCGCGGCCCAATGAGTTTTGGCAGGTGGTTCCCGCCTGCGAGGGCGCCAGATTGCTTGCCACCCGCTCCGCCACGATGGCACCGAAACGGCGTTCATAGTCGGGGGGAATGCCGGCCGCGATCCGCTCCGAAAAAATTGGAATTACAACGAGAAAAATGAATACAAGGCTCATGGTAGCGCCGATCAGCCAATACATTATTTGGCGCCGTTCCTGGGCCTTACCACGCCCAGCGCTGAGATTGAATTTCGGATGCTGACGCAGGGCAGTCACCAGGGAAAGCTCTGCAAAGGCAAGGCGTGCGGTGCTTCCCGGGATCGGCGCAATCAAGCCGCGTGTCCCGTGGTGATGAGGTAGCACCAGAATTGTCAAATCCGATATCGGGTATTGGCGCTGCATCCCATCCTGCGTTACCAGATCAAGGTCATTACCATTGATGCGCGCGAGCCCAGGAACCTGAGCCGTTCCACCTTCGCTCAGGCCTATCTGCCAGGAAACTGTCTCAGGCGATTCCGACATCAAAGGAATCGGCGAGCCCTTCGCCCCGCGTCATGCTGTCATGGGCGGCATTTGCGATGGCGTTGAGCGATAAGGGATTAATGATAGTCACGGAATTCACGACGTGATCGACAATCCAAGGCGCCACCCAGGCGTCACGGATGATGGCATGCGCCACCAGTAAGGCGATGGGGACTACAAAAATCACGAACACACTACCTGCCCCAATCGCCATGAGTGCACCAAGCGTGCCGATCGCCAGCAAGGTGGCGATACCAACGACGATAAAGGTGATGATGGGGGCAGCCCGCGCCTCACATGCGAATCTCACGTCACCCAAGTTTAGACCGGCAATCGTCTGGCGCAGCGACCTGACCCGATAGGCCGTATAGGAAGCCGCCGCAAAAAGCACCGCGAAAAAGGCCCACCATGATGACATGCCTGGCAAACCAAGATCACCGAAAACCTGCGGCATTATTGCAGCGAGTTTGCCAAGGATGATAACCAGGGCCAGGAGTCCAGCAAACAGAAAGGTGATCCATGGCCAAAAAGCCGGACGCCATTCGATTTTGCAATCAAAATGCCTATCCCCAAGGCGAGTTCTGGACATGAGCCATGCTTCGACATTTAGAGAAGCGCGCGGCCAAAGTAGAAAAAGCGTGAGTAATGCGAGCCCGTGTTGGGTTAAATGAACCTTTACATAGTCCAGGAAGCGCGCGTCCAAAGCCAAGGGTACGCCGCGCCAGCGTGTACGGGAAAGGCGGTAGCGTCGGGCATAAAAGCGCGCTGCAACGATCAAGAAGTATAGGGTCGCGAAGTAGAAGATTTGTTCAATGAACAACCCTATCGCACTATCCGAAACAGCGAATTGCCAGAGATTAAAGATGATGAATACCGGCGCCAAGACCGCCAGCGCAACCAGAAAACCCTTGAACATTTCTGCGCCGGTACCCGTGTATTCGATTGGATCACCCAGCAGGGAAACATTGGACCAGATGTGGCGCCGCCAACGTGTCTTTGCCCAAAAGCGGTAGAACCATAGGGTGACCAGATTGAGTCCAAGGTTTTGGACCACCAAACGCTCAAGACCTGGCCGAGTAACGTAAGCCAAGCTCGGCACTTGGGTTTGCTGGCCAGGCTTTTCTGTCATGGCTTCGCGCTTCGATAATCAGATAGGCTCGACATCACGTCTTCAAGAAAGATTGAAAGCTTCCCCATGCCCCCACCCTCACTCCCGCCAGGGGTGCTGATTCCACAGCGCCTGATAACGGGTACGCAGCGCCAAAAGCTCCGCCCGATAGGCATCGGGGGCCAGGAAGCGCAGCGGCAGGAATTGCTGATCGGCAAGGCGCTGGAATTCGGGATTCTCGACAGTTTTCTTCACGGAATCCGCAAGCCGCGTGATGATTTCCGCAGGCATTCCCGCCGGGGCGGCCATGCCGCGCATGGACCCTTCCACCACATCAAAGCCCAATTCGCGCAAGGTCGGGATATTGGGCGCGCGGTCCCAGCGGGTTTCACCCATTTGCGCCAGCGGATGCAGCGTGCCCTGGCGCAAATCATTCAGCCCTTCGGCAACATTCATCACCGCAAGCGGAATGGTGCGCGAAAACACATTCTGCTTCACCAGCGATGATCCGGCGAAGGGGATATGGAGGAATTTGGTGCCGGAAGCGCGTTCCAGCGCCAGCATCGCCAAATGATCATCAGAACCAATGCCAGTGGTGCCATAGCCAATCGTGCCCGGATTGGCGCGCGCCGCCGCGAGCAGATCAGCAAGCGTCCTATAGGGGCTGTCAGGCAGCACCCACATGCCGCCCGGATCATCCACGATATTCCCGATCAGCGAAAAATCATCGAGCGAAAAACGCGCACGCCTTTCGATCGGGATGGTGACGATGGTCGGCGTATTGATGAAGCCGATCGTATAGCCATCGGGCCTGGCGCGCGCCAATTCGGTAAAGCCGATTTCGCCACCCGCGCCGGGGCGGTTCAAGACCACAACGGATTGCCCAAGATCGGCTTCCATGAAGCGCGCAATGGTGCGTGCCGCAAGGTCCGTGCCGCCACCCGCGGCAAAGGCGACAATCATGGTGATTTGCCGATCGGGCCGCCAACCGCCTTGCGCGCGCGCAATGGCGGGGGTGGCAAGGGCGCTGGCGATCAGCGCGCGACGCGATAGTTTCATGGTGACCTCCCGGGTGTTCGCATCATGAAAGCACAAGCGGTGCGCATGAAAAAGGCCGCCCGGAATGATCCGCGCGGCCTTTTCATGAGGCATGGTGCCAGGCTCAGTCGGCCGCCAGCGCCATGCGGTTGCGGTTCAGAATGCCCATCACGTGATCTTCCGCGGCGTCCACGACCTTTTCGGTCTGTTCCGGCGTGAAGACATGGCCGGCGCCGGCCATGACGCGATAATCAATGCTGACGCCCTTTTGCGTATTGAGCTTTTCCACCAGCTTCTTCACGGATACTTCCGGCACCAATTCATCATCCGCGCCATGCAGGATCAGCCCGCCGCAGGGGCAGGGGGCAAGGAAGCCGAAATCATAATGCGAAGCCGGCGCGCTGATGGAAACAAAGCCGCCCATTTCCGGCCGGCGCATCAGCACCTGCATGCCGACATAGGCGCCGAAGGAATAGCCCAGCACCCATTGGGAAGACGCGTTGGGATTGACGGTTTGCAGGAAATCCAGGCCCGCGCAGGCGTCAGAGATTTCGCCAATGCCGCCATCATAGCGGCCCTGGCTGCGGCCGACGCCACGCATATTGAAGCGCAGCACGGAAAAGCCGAGCGCCTGCATGCGCTGATACAGCGCATGGATCACGCGGTTATTCATGGTGCCGCCATGCAGCGGGTGCGGGTGCAACAGTAGCGCTGTGGGGGCATTCGGGCGCTTGGAATGGTGATAGCGCCCTTCAAGCCGTCCATCAGGCCCGGCGAACATTACTTCTGGCATGGTCTTCTCGTGTCCATTCCATTCTTGGCCGATGCGGGGTTCACGCATCATCGCCCATGGGGGATGAGCGATGCGAACCCGGCGGCACCGGCGCCGCATTTCCGGGAAACCAAAGCCCACGACCAGGATACGCGTTGATCGCCCACTCACCGACCGCGGAAATCTTGACCGCCAAGATCGGCAAACCTAGCTTTCATTGCCACGGGAGCGCCGCGGTATCCTAATCGCCGAGGCGCTGCCTTAGCCGCCACCCCGATGCCTCAGAGGGGTTTCCCGTCCCTCAGAGGAAGACGCAATATAGTGACCAAGACTGGAAATTCCTAATGTTTTCATGCCGGGCGTCGCGATTTTTTTGCCCCCCCTTTCGGGCGTCAGGTTGGGCTGACAGATGAGGCTCTCAACCCGTGGTCGATATGCGGTCATGGCGCTCGCCGAAATGGCGCGGCGAGAGGCGGCGCAGACGCACCCGCTTGAGGTGCGGCCGGCTTCCATCGCCGATATCGCCGCCGCCCAGCACCTCTCGCCGGCCTATCTGGAGCAGCTTTTTGGCCGACTCCGCCGTGCCGGGCTGGTGGAATCGGCCCGTGGACCCGGGGGGGGCTATCGGCTGCTGCCCGCGCCCGAGCGTATCACCATCGCCGCCATCATCGATGCGGTGGAAGAACCCATCTCGGCCACCAGGTGTGAGGAAGGCAATCCGGGGTGTCTGGCGGGGCAGCGCTGCGACACCCATGATCTTTGGGCGGAGCTGGGCGGGCAGATCAGGCTTTTCCTGGCCGGGGTAACGCTGGCGGATGTGCTGGCCGGGCGGGTTTTGGGCCGCGCCGCCTCCCCCTTACCCCCCGGCTGAAGCGCCATGGCCCGGCTTTACCTGGACGCCAATGCGACCGAGCCGATGCGCCCGGAAGCCATCGCCGCCATGGCGGAGGCGATGGCTGTGCCTGGCAACCCATCCTCGGTCCATGCCGAGGGGCGGGCGGCGCGGCGCATTCTCGAAGAAGCGCGAGAGGCGATTGCGGCGCGCTTCGGGGCGCGTGGGCGGGATGTGGTGTTCACCTCCGGCGGGACAGAGGCCAATGCCTTGGCCATTCGCGGACTGGCGGGCGGGCGGCGCGTGCTGGTGGGCGCGACCGAACACCCAGCCGTGCTGGCTGCGACAGGTCCAGACGCTGGGGTGATCCCCGTGCTTGCCGACGGCACGCTTGATTTGGCGGCGCTGGAAGCGGCGTTACAGGCGGGTGGGCCGGCCTTGGTTGCGGTGATGGCCGCCAATAATGAAACCGGCGTGCTGCATCCCATTGAAGCCATCGCCGCGCTTTGCCAAGCGCATGGCGCGGTCTTGCATCTGGACGCGGTGCAGATGCCGGGGCGCTTGCCCTTCACGCTTGGTCCTGCCGATTCCATGGCGCTTTCTGCCCATAAGCTCGGCGGCCCCAAGGGCGTTGGCGCCTTGTTGCTGCGCCCCGGTTTGGACCCCGCACCAATTTTGACCGGCGGCGGGCAGGAATCCGGCCGGCGCGGCGGGACCGAAGCGCTGCCCGCCATCGCCGGCTTCGCCGCCGCCATTGCCTGCCCGCCGCCCGAAGGCCTGGCCGCGCTGCGTGATGCGATTGAAGCCGGCGTGCAGGCCCTGGCGCCAGAGGCGATGATCGCTGGCTTCGCCGCGCCGCGCCTGCCCAATACCACCAGCCTGATCCTGCCCGGCGTGGCGGCGGAAACCCAGGTGATTGCGCTTGATCTGGCAGGGGTGGCGGTCTCAGCCGGTGCCGCCTGTTCATCGGGCAAGGTGCGGCAATCCCATGTGCTGGCAGCGATGGGATATGGGGCGGAAGCCGCCTGTGCGATCCGCGTTTCACTGCCCTGGAATGCGGGGGCTGAGACGGTGGAGCGGTTTTTGGACGCTTGGGGGCGGATGCGCGCAAGGCTCGGCGCGCGCAAACACTGATCGGGAAATCCGGTATCAGCTTCTTTCCAAATACTGGCAATTCAGCAGCAAGATATGCTATGCGAACCGCAAAATGGAGGATCGCAATGCTGCTCCAAGACCAAGCTTCTCGCCGCAGTTTGTTGGCGCTGGCCCTGGCCGGGGTGGTGCTGGTGCCGCGACAAGGCCTCGCCAACCTGCCGGATAAGGTGCAAGCGGCCATAGACAAGCTCCGCGCCGGGCGCAGCGCTGAGGAAGGGCGCATGACGCTTCGCCTGCCGGCGATTGCGGAAAATGGCAATGCCGTGCCGCTGAATGTCATGGTGGAAAGTCCCATGACGGCGGCGGATCATGTGAAGGCGATCCATGTTTTCGCCACCGGCAACCCAACGCCGGAAATCGCGGTGTTTCACCTGACGCCGGCGATGGGCCGCGCCACGGTGGATACGCGCATCCGCCTGGGGCAAACTCAGGATGTGGTAGCCTTCGCGGAAATGGCTGACGGGCGCCTATTCATGGCGCGCGCCGAGGTGAAGGTCACCATCGGCGGCTGCGGCGGCTAAGGCAGGAGGAGAGCGCATCATGTCCTCACCCATGGGTCAGCCCCGGCTTCGTCTTCCCGCGCAGGTCCGGGCTGGCGATGTCATCGAAATCCGCACCCTGATCACGCATGTGATGGAAACCGGCCAGCGCCGCACGCCAGAAGGCCAGGAAATCCCGCGCGACATCATCCGCCGTTTTGAGGCGCGTTTTGAAGGCGAATTGGTCTTCGCCATGGATTTGGCGCCGGCGATTGCGGCCAACCCCTATATCGCCTTTCCCTTCCGCGTGGAGCGCGCGGGCCGGTTTGAAATGACCTGGACCAATGATGCCGGCGAAACACGACGCGCCAATGCCGAATTGAAGCTTGGGTGACAGGCGCCGCTGCCATGCGGGCGGTGTTCATGTTTAGCGGCGCGGCATGATCACGCGGCGCGACCTATTGGCAGCCGCTGCGGCGCTTGGGCCTTTGGCGCGCGCCCATGCTGAACCGCCAAGCCAGAATGAACTGTTGCGCTTTGCGCCGCTTGGCCAGGTTACGCTGATCCATATGACGGATTTGCACGGCCAATTGATGCCGATGTTCTTTCGTGAAGCCTCGGCCAAGATCGGCGTGGGGGAAGCGCGCGGCCGGGTGCCCCACATTACGGGAGAGGCCTTCCTTACTGAATTCGGCCTTTCGCGCGGAACGCCGTTCGCCCATGCGCTGACGGATCTTGATTTCGCTGACCTCGCCAGGCGCTTCGGGCCCATGGGTGGGGTGGATCGCATGGCGACCATCATCAAGGCCATCCGTGCAGAACGCCCCGGGCGCTGCCTGCTGCTGGATGGCGGCGATACCTGGCAAGGCGCCTGGACCAATTTGCAGACCAAGGCTGCTGATATGGTAACGGTGCAAAAAGCCTTGGGCGTTGAAGCCATGGTCGGCCATTGGGAATTCACCTATGGCGCGGATCGTGTGACGGAATTGGCCAAGGGGCTCGGCTTTCCCTTCCTGGGCGGCAATATCCAGGACCGCGAATGGAATGAGGATGTCTTCCCCACACATGCCATGTTTGACCGCGGCGGGGTCAAGATTGCGGTGATCGGCCAGGCCTTTCCCTATACGCCGATTGCCAATCCGCGCTGGATGTTTCCCGATTGGGAATTCGGCATCAAGGAAGAAAAAATCGCCGCCCGCGTGCAGGCTGCGCGGGATGAGGGCGCTGGCTTGGTCGTGCTGCTATCGCATAATGGGTTTGAGGTGGATCGGAAGCTCGCCGCGCGCGTGCCGGGGATTGATGTGATCCTGACCGGCCATACGCATGATGCGCTGCCGCGCCCCGTGCAAATTGGGCGCACGCTGCTGATTGCGACGGGTGCGTCCGGCAAATTCATCAGCCGGCTTGATCTTGATGTGCAGGGCGGGCGCGTGGCCGGATATCGCCATGCGCTGATCCCGGTCTTTAGCAACTCGATTACGCCGGATGCTGAAATGGCGACCTTGGTGCGCGGCTTGCGTGAACCCTATGCGGCGGATTTGGCGCGCGTCGTGGGCCGCACGGAAAGCCTGCTTTGGCGGCGCGGCAATACCGCCGGCACCTGGGATGATGTGATCTGCGATGCGCTGCTTGAACAGCGTGATGCCGAAATTGCGCTTTCCCCCGGCTTTCGCTGGGGTACCACGCTGCTGCCGGATACCGATATCACCGCCGAAGATGTCTGGGCACAAACCGCCATCACCTATCCGGCGGCCTATCGCAGCATGATGAAGGGGGCGGCGATCAAGGCCTTGCTGGAAGATATCGCCGATAACCTGTTTCACCCCGACCCCTTCTATCAGCAGGGCGGGGATATGGTGAGGAGCGGCGGGATCAGCTTCACCCTGGATGTCGCAGCAGGCGCGGGTCAGCGCATTTCCAATTTGCGGCTGAAGCAGAGCGGCCAGGCGATTGAAGCCTCACGCGATTACGTGGTGGCCGGCTGGGCCAGCATCAATGAAGGCGTGGAAGGCCCGCCCATCTGGGATTTGGTATTCCGCCATTTGGCCAAGGGGCCGCTGAATGTAACGCCGCGCCAGGACATTGAATTGCGCGGGGTGTGACAACGCGGCACGGGCTATTCGGCCGTGCCCTGCTGATATCGGGGCGATTGATGTGAAGCTGCCGTTCCAGCATTACCTGGAACGGCACGCCGCATCATTGCATCAATTGGCGCCCGTGGCGCGACGCAGATAGGCGATCAGATCATTCATCTGCTGTTCATTGCGCAGCCCCGCATAGGCCATGGAACCGGCGGGAACCACCGCCTTGGGGTTGGTGATATAGGCGCGCAGATTCGCCTCATTCCACGTCAGCCCCTCTTCTGCTTTGGCGCGCATCGGGGCTGAGTAACGGAAGCCTTCCACAGCGCCCGCACGGCGATCAAAAACGCCATAAAGATTGGGGCCGACGCCATTGCGCCCGCCTTGTTCAACCGTATGGCAGGCGCGGCATTGGTTGAAGACGCGCTGCCCGGCCTCAGCGTCCTGCGCCGAGGCAAAGCTGGGCGCCATCAGCAAGGGTGCTGCAAGCATGGCGATACGAAATTTCATTCTCCTATTCTCCCGGCAAAGGATTCGAGCAAGTCGGGTTTCGGGGCTTTTCTTGTTGACCGCCGAAAACCCGCTGGCTAGGCTTGCCTTATCATCAATGAAGAGCGCGCATGCAAGCGGCTTTTTGGGGGACGTATGACCATGAGGATCAGGTTCGCGCTGTGCCTGTTACTTTTCTCGGGCGGGCCGGCTTTCGCGCAGGCGACAGATACGGCCCTGCTGATCGGCGGCTGCCAGGGTTGCCATGGTGTAAACGGCCAAGGGGGGCATGGTATCCCCTCCATCCAGGCCGCCCATAGCCGCGATGAATTCATCGCCATGATGCGCGCCTTCAGCGCCAATGAACGGCCCGCCACCGTGATGGGGCGCATCAGCCGCGGCTATACCGCCGAACAGATCGCGATTCTGTCCGCGCATTACGCGCGCCCGCAATAAGCCGGAGGAAAAAGATCATGGCCCTTTCCCGCCGCGCCTTCCTGGCCGCTGCCGCACTGCCCGCGGCCCTTGCCGCGCCACGCATCGCCCATGCCCAGGCCGGTGCCGGGCGCGTTGTCATTATCGGCGGCGGCTTCGGCGGCGCTTCCGCCGCGCGTTTCGCGCGCGACAATTTCCCCACCCTTGACATTACGCTGATTGAACGGAGCCGGAGTTTCACCACCTGCCCCTATGGCAATCTGGTTCTCGCCGGCCGGCGGGACATGAACAGCATCACCTTCGGCTATGAAAAACTCGCCGCGCGCGGTGTGCGCGTGGTGCATCAAAGCGTGGTCGCGGTGGATGCGGCGGCGAAGCAGGTGCGCCTCGCGGATGGGGCGCAGGTGCCTTATGACCGGCTGATCATGTCGCCTGGCATCGACCTGAGGTGGGGTGCCATCGAAGGCTATGATGAAGCGGCGAGTGAACGCATGCCGCATGGCTGGGTGCCATCGCTGCAGCCGATTTCCCTGCTGCGCCGCCAGCTTGAAGCCATGCCAGATGGCGGCAATTTCATGATGGTCATTCCCGATAATCCCTTCCGCTGCCCGCCCGGCCCTTATGAGCGGATCAGCATGGTCGCGGAATATCTGAAGCGCGCGAAGCCGCGCAGCAAGCTGATTGCGCTTGATGCGAAGAACGGCTTTTCCAAGCAGCCGCTATTCCAGGATGCCTGGGCAGAGCTTTACCCCGGCATCATCGAATGGCGCGGCGCTTCCAATGATGGTCGCGTGACGCGGGTGAATGCCGCCGCCATGGAAGTGGAAACGGAATTCGGCGAAAAGCTCAAGGGCGCCGTGATCAATGTCATTCCGCCGCAAATGGCCGCGAAGATCGCGCGCGATGCGGGGCTTGCCAATCAATCCGGCTGGTGCCCCATCAAGCCAGCAACGCTCGAAAGTACGCAGGTGGAAGGCATCCATGTGCTGGGCGATGCGACCATCGCCGCGCCCATGCCGAAATCGGGCTTTGTCGCGTCATCGCATGCCAAGCATGCGGTGGCCTGCATCGCGGCATCGCTGGCGGGGCGCGCTCCGCCATCCGCGACCTTCTTCAATACCTGCTACAGCCACGTCGGGCCTGATTACGGCATTTCCATTGTCGGCGTCTTCCGCCCCGGCGCCAATGGCTTTGCCGAGGTTGAAGGTTCAGGTGGCGTCAGCCCGCGCAATGCAGCACTGACCGCAGAGCGCCGGCGCGAACATCGTCAGCTTGAAGCGCTTTATGCCGATGGGTGGTACTACAGCATCACGGGTGAGATGTTCGGCTGAAATCGGGCAAGGGGCAAAGCCCTGACCATCCAAGCGATGGTCAGGGGCCAGTTGGCGGTGAGAAGCTTTCTGCCAGGGAGGCCATCGTGAAGCTTGGAAAAGACCCAGCATCATCCTCCAGGCGCGGCTTGCTGCGCGCCGCCGGTGCTGGCGCGGCCAGCCTGGCGAGTGCGGGCGGCATCGCGCAAGCGGCCGGCAATGCGGAAAACCAACCGCCCAATTTGCCGGAATGGTCGCGCAGCCTTGGCCCCGGCGTGATTGAGGAAACCTATGGTACGCGCAGCCGGCATGAAACCGCGGTACGCCGCTACGTGCCCTGGCTGACGCCGGATCGGGTTTCGTCAGTTTCCTTTACGCCGCTTGCGGATATGCATGGCATCATCACGCCATCCGGGCTGCATTTCGAACGCCATCATGGCGGCGTGCCGGATGTAGACCCTGCGGATTATCGGCTGATGATCCATGGCATGGTGGAACGCCCGCTGATCTTCACGCTGGAAGATCTGAAGCGCCTGCCATCGGTTTCGCGCATTCATTTCATCGAATGCCCGGCCAATGGCGGCATGGAATGGCGCGGCGCGCAAATGTCTGGCGTGCAATTCACGCATGGCATGCTGTCCTGTTCGGAATGGACTGGCGTGCCCTTGAAGGTTTTGCTCGCGCAAACCGGCTTGCGTGCGGGGGCTTCCTGGTTGTTGGCGGAAGCATCGGATGCGGCGCATCTGGCGCGGTCCATCCCGCTATCCAAAGCGCTGGATGATGCGATCATTGCCTTTGGCCAGAATGGCGAAGCAGTGCGGCCGCAACAGGGCTATCCCGTGCGGCTGGTGCTGCCGGGCTATGAGGGCAATATGTGGATCAAATGGTTGCGCCGCATCGAAATCGGCGATCGGCCTTGGTTCACGCGTTGGGAAACGCGCACCTATACGGATTTGATGCCTGATGGCCTGTCCCGCCAATTCACTTTTGTGAATGAGGTGAATTCAGTGATCACCGCGCCCTGCCCCGAAAAGCCGCTGCGCGGACGCCCGGGCTTTGTTGAAATTTCTGGCCTCGCCTGGTCAGGCGCCGGGCGCATTACGCGCGTGGATGTCAGTGTGGATGGCGGCGATAATTGGCGGAGTGCGACCTTGCAGGACCCCGTGCTGCCCAAGGCGCTGACGCGGTTTCGCATTCCCTGGGAATGGGCGGAAGGCCAGACCGCCTATCTGCAAAGCCGCGCCATGGATGAAACCGGGCGCGTGCAGCCGACCATCACGGCACTAAGGCGTGCACGCGGGGTGGAGAGCATTTATCACAAGAACAGCATCCATACCTGGCTGGTTGATCGGGACGGGACGGTGGTGAATGTCCAGATTGATGCTTAAGGTTGCGGGATACGCTGCTGCCGTCATGCTGATTGCCGGGCTTGTGCAGGCGCAGCAGGCGCCTGGTCCAACCGCTGCGATCAGTGACCTCTATCAGCCCTTTACTGCCCCGCCGGGTGAGAGAACCCGCGCCGATATCGCCTGGCCTGCGGGTACGGTTGCACTGCCCTCCCCCATCCCCGGCATTGGCCGCCCTGCAACAAATGCGGAAATCGCCGGCTGGGATATCGCCGTGCGTGGCGATGGCCATAACCTGCCGCCCGGCAGCGGCACCGCGAAAGAAGGCGAGGAACTTTACGTCACGCATTGCGCTGCCTGCCATGGCGATTTCGGTGAAGGGCTGGAACGATGGCCTGCGCTGATGGGCGGGCGCGGCAGCCTGCGGTCGGACCAGCCAAGGCGCACCATTGGATCCTTCTGGCAGCATGCGCCGAGTGTTTTCGATTATATCCGCCGCGCCATGCCCTATGCCGCACCGCAGAGCCTAACGAATGACGAATACTACGCCATCACCGCCTATGTGCTGTACCTGAATGAGCTGATTGGCGAAGACGACAAGATGGACGCAACAAGCCTGCCCAAGCTTGCCATGCCCAATCGCGACGGCTTTGTGCTAGAAGGGCGGCCCGATACGGAAAACAATGCCTGCATGAGCAATTGCCGCGAGGGCCGCGCGGTGAGCGTCACCATGGATAGTCGGCGCTTTGTGGCACCTGGTTCAGGGTCTGGCACGGATAAGCCGGAGTAGACCGGCGCTTCCCCGCGCCTATCCCTCAGCCTGCCAGACTGCCGACGGGTGTGGCCCTGTCCTGATGCATCACACGAAGCCCTGGCGCGGGCGTGGATGCCAGCAGCGCATCCGCCATATCGCGCACCGATGCGTGGCGCCGGCAGATCAGCCATTCGCCAATATTCCGCCGCAGCCTTGCCCAGCGGCGCGTAAACGGCCTGCCCGAGACAATATAGGCAATTGGCTGCGCTTCGGTCGCCATGTGCTGCACCAGACGTTCCGCCAAAGCGGACCCGGCGCCGATAGGGGCGACATCGCCATCGCGGCGCTTGCGCAGGACCACGGAAGTATGGCGTGTATCCTCACGCTCCATCGGCACAAAGCCGCATTGCCAAGCCAGCAGCAACAGTGTCTCCGGGGTGAAATTCCAGATATGCGCCCGGTGAAAGATATTCCCCACCTGCTTATGGGTGGCGGAAAGATTGGGCACCTCAAGAAACAAAACGCCATCTTCGGCAAGCCAGGCATGAATGCGCCGCAGCGCCTGCCAGGGATCAACCACATGTTCCAGCACATGGTTCATGGTCACCAGATGAAGGCTGGCTTCAGCCGGTGCGGCCTGTTCGAAGCCGCCGGTTTGCATGGCAACGCCGTAGCTCCGCCGCGCGAAATCCGCATAGGCTTCATTCGGTTCTATGCCGCGCGCATCAAAGCCGCTGCGTGCCATGACATAGACGAATTCGCCCGAAGACGCGCCAATATCCAGAATGCGCGCGCCACTATGCAGGAAGGGCATGAGCCGATTGGCGAGATATAATCCCCCCCGCAGGGCGCGCAGCGAATGTTTGCGCTTTGGTTCAAAGCCGCCCTTATACGCCACGCGGTATTCCTTGGCGTAGAAGGCAGCCATTTCTGCGGCACTCGGCAGCGGATGATGGCTGACCAGCCCGCAGCCGCAGCAAATAGCCGTTGTCAGCGGCTGATGCCCCCGGCCACGCGTTGCCAGCACCTCACGCTCCAAGCCGCCGCATAGGCCGCAAGGATCAGCCGAAAAACGATGCCCGATCTGCATGGACGCCTCCTTGACGGGGGCGGGTTAGCCTGGGCAGGGCTTCGGCAGGCTGACGGGGCCTGTCAGCTTGATGTCAGCTAACGGGGACTATTTTCTGGGCTGCAGGAGAATCGGGCCGCGATGCGGATTTTGGTGGTTGAAGATGAGCCAGGGATCGCGCGGGATGTGCTGGGCGCGCTGGCATCGGCCGGCTTCGCCGCGGAACATGCCGCCGATGGCGATACCGCCTGGCAGCGTGGCGGCATTGAAGCCTTTGATGCTGCGGTGCTTGATCTTGGCCTGCCGCGCATGGATGGGCTTTCGCTGATCCGCCGCTGGCGCGCGGAAGGGGTGGCCTTTCCGATCCTGGTACTTTCCGCGCGCAGTACCTGGACCACACGCGTGGAAGCGATAGATGCCGGCGCGGATGATTATCTGATAAAACCCTTCGCCATGGAGGAGCTGTTGGCGCGGCTGCGCGCCATCCTGAGGCGTGCTGCCGGGCGCAGCCAAAACATCCTGGCAATTGGGGATTTGCTGCTTGATCTGCGCGCAAGGCGGCTTTCACGCGCAGGGGTGCCGGTTGAATTGACGTTGCTGGAATTCCGGCTGCTGGCCTATTTGATGCACCATGCCGGGCGCGCCATTCATCAGACCGAGCTTTCGGAACATCTTTATGCCGGGGAAGCGGATCGCGGCGATAATGCGATTGAAGCGCTGATGGCACGCCTCAGGCGCAAGATCGGGCCGGATACCATTCGTACCCGGCGCGGCCATGGCTATGTGATTGGCGGTGATGCGTGACGAATTCCGTCCGCGCGCGTTTTGCGATTGTGGGTATTGCCACGGTGCTGATCGTGATCGGGGCGATCGGCATGGCAGTGCAGGGCATGTTCGAACGCCATAATGAACGGGAAGTCTTGGCGGAATTGGATGCCGATTTGCGCTTCCTGGCGCGCAGCCTTGTGCTGGATAATGGCGTTGCGACGCTGAGTGTGCAGCCCTTGGCTGATCCGCGCTTTCAGGAGCCGCTTTCGGGGCTGTATTGGCAAGTCAGGAATGACCGCACCGGGGCGATCTTGCGCTCCCCCTCGCTCGCTGGTGCCAGCTTCCCGCTTGAGCATGATCGCTTGGCGCTTGGTGAGCGTCATCGCCACATCGTCTTCGGGCCCGAAGGCACCAAGTTGATTGTGCTTGAGCGCCGGATCGAGGACCCGAGCGAGCCGGCAGCGAGCTACCGCGTGGCGGTGGCCGTGGACCGCAAACTGCTTGAAGCGGCCAATCGCGCCTTTCTGCTTGACCTGTTGCCGCTGCTGGGGCTGATTGGGGCGGGCATGTTGCTTGCGTTCACCTTGCAGGGCAGCCTTGCGCTGGGCCCGATAGCGCGTGCCAGGCGCGCCTTGCAGGAATTGGCTGAAGGCAAGCGGGAAGGGATTGGCGGGGCGCTGCCAAGCGAATTGCAAGCACTGGCGACCCGCTTCGATGCGCTATTGGATGAACAGCGCCGCGGCGCGCGATTGGCGCGGGAACGCACCGCCGATCTGGCGCATGGGCTGCGCACCGCACTGGCCTTGCTGAATGCGCGCATCAGGGAATTGCGTGATCGTGGTGATGGCGAAATGGCGCAAGCGCTGGAGGCCATTTCCACCAGCATTGAACAGCGCATGGCCCGCGAATTGGCCCGCGCCTATATCGAAGGGCCAAAAACACACTCTGTACCGCTGGCGCTGCGCCCGGTGATTGAACGTGTCGCGCGCGCCTTTGCGCGCACCAGCCGCGGCGAAACCCTGACCTGGCAGCAGGATATCCCGCAGGACGTGACGGCGGAGATTGAGGAAGGCGATTTTGTCGAATTGCTGGGCGTGCTGCTTGATAATGCAACGAAATGGGCATCCGGCAGGATCGGCATTGGCCTGCATCTGGCCCAAGGGGTGGTGCGGCTTTCGGTGGAAGATGATGGGCCTGGCATTCCACCCCAGGATCGTCGTGCGGCCTTGACCCGCGGCGTGCAGCTCAATAGCGACAAGAGCGGCACGGGCCTTGGCCTTGCCGTGGCGCGCGACATCGCCCTTGCCTATGGTGGTGAGGTTGATTTGGCCGATAGCGCGCTTGGCGGGCTTCGCGTGGAGGTAGTGCTGCCGCTGCGCCGCAGCTAAGCCGCTTCACGGCCATTGGCGCAATCCGCGCAATCATGCAGACTTCCCCAAATACCAAAGGGAGAAACGCCATGAAGCTTACCCGCCGCGCTGCCTTGGCCGCGCCCGCTTTGCTGCTTGCTGCCCGCGCCAAGGCGCAGGGCGGCTTTCCCAATCGCGCCGTGCGCATGATTGTGCCTTATACGCCCGGTGGCGTTTCGGACATCACTGCGCGCCTGATCGCCGAGCCATTGGCAGCCGCCTGGGGCCAGCCGGTGCCGGTGGAAAACCGCGCCGGGGCGGATGGCGTGATCGGCACGGAAGTGCTGGCGCGCAGCGCGCCAGATGGGCACACTCTTGCCCTGGTATCCGTGGCGCATCCCGTGAATGCGGCCTTTTATCGGCTGCCCTTCGATACCATGCGCGATTTCACCTTTATCACGCAGACCACGGCGACGCCTTTGGTGTTGTGTGCGCCGAAAGCCTTCGCACCCAATACACCGGCCGAATTGGTGGAATATGCCAAGCGTAACCCCGGCGTGACCTTTGCCGGCACGGGCGGCGTGGTGCGCCTTGCGCCCGTGCTCTTTGCCGAGCGCACCGGGATCAAGCTGGAAAACGTGCCCTATCGCGGCAGCACCCAGGCGCATCCGGACCTCATCGCCAATCGCGTGAACATCATGTTCGATACGGTGCCGGCTGCGCTGCCGCATATTCAGGCCGGCACGCTCAAGGCCCTTGCCACCACCGGCGCACGGCGCAGCCCGCAATTGCCCGATGTGCCAACGATTGGTGAGGCCTTCCTGCCCGGCTTTGAAGCTTCAACCTGGGGCATGGTGATTGGCCCCGCCGGCATTCCCGCACCCATTCTGGCCAAGCTCAACGCCGATATCCGCGCTGCGCTGCAAGTGCCAAGCGTGGTGGAACGCCACAAGACGCTGGGTGCTGAGATCGTGTCCAATACGCCTGAGGAAATGCGCGCCTTCACGGAAGCGGAGATGAAGAAATGGGGCGATGCTGCGCGCGCGGCGGGCATTCAGCCGCAATAGAATCTGCGCATAACAAGGGGATCGCATACGGGCGCGATCCCCATTGCAGCGTCAGGCCTTTTCAATCTCACCCCCGCCATCCACCCAATTCTTGAAGCCGCCCAGATTGCGCACATTGGCATAGCCCATGTCATGCAGCGTCTTCAGCACCAGCGCGGAACGCCCGCCTGAGGCGCAATAGGCGACAATGGTCTTGGCGCGATCGAAATTCGCATCATGCAAAGCGGATGAGGGATCAGCGCGGAATTCAACCAGACCACGCGGAATGGTCAATGCGCCCGGCACCTTGCCGGAGGCCGCGACTTCTGCAGGTTCGCGCACATCCAGAAACACAACATCGGCGCGGCCGACCAGGCCCTTTGCTTCATCGGCGCTGATGCGCGGCACCACGGCTTCCGCGGCGGCCAGCATTTGTTGGACGGTCAAGGTCATGGGTCATTTCTCCGAGAATGAAGGCGCATCATAGGCAGCATTCACACTAATCACACAAGCGTTCGGCCACGTAGGATCACGTCCGAAGTGCTGCCGAAAGCAGATATCTCAGGTCTCGAATTCAAGCGCCATCGCCAATCCTCTCGGAGAAGCGCAACAGGTAGCCGTCCGGGTCCTGCACCAGGAATTGCCGCACCGTCACCGTACCTTCGCCGACGCGGTAGGTCTTCTCCTCAGCGTCGAGAAAAAGCGGCCAACCCACCGCGGCCAAGGCCACCAGGATTGGCGCAATATCCTCGACCGCGATCTCAAGATTGATGCCCCGTCCCAGCGGCGGCTCAAGCGGGCCCGTCACCCAGTCCCGATCCGTGCCCAGCTGGTCCAGCATCACCCGCGCCGAGCCGCGCTGAATGCAGGCGAAGGCGTGCTCTGGCCGGTCGTAGATCACGGCGAAGCCACAAGCCCCGCACCAGAAGGCAAGGCTTTTGGCAAGGTCGCGCACCGAAAGCTCGGGGACGAGGTCGGCGGGGTGGGGTGCGAGGGGTGGGGTCATGGATCATTTCTCCCCAAATGAAGGATCATCATAGGCCGCATTCCGGGTCATCGCACAAGCGCTGAGCCGCGCATAAGGGCGCCCCAGAAGGCTGCCAGCGCCGCCGCTTGATGCATCGACAAAACGCAGGTTGACCCTAACCCCGCATGAGCCAGATACTCCGTTAGTCAGCGCGCCAAGCGGTCTCAAATAATTTGACGACGGGCAATATTCAGTTGCTGATTTTCGCAAGGCGCAATGCGCACGGGGGCGGTTGTATCGCGCCATTCAGGACCTGCTTGCGCGCTACGAGGCGTTGGTGATGCCAACCATGACACGCACGGCCCTTGATGTTGGCTTCGATGCCGCCAATGACGAGGTTGAAGTGGATGGCGTGAAATGCGGCAATACAAGGCTGGGTTGGCATTCCGCCTTGTACCCGTTCAATTTGGCCGGCCATCCGGCCATCACCCTACCCTCAGGCTTCGCCACAGATGGATTGCCGACGGCGCTCCACATCGTGGGGCGATGGGGGGATGAGACAGGTATGATGCGGCTTGCGGCCATTCAGGAAACAGCGCGGCCTTGGGCGCAGCTTAGGCCACCAGTCTGAACGGGGTGCCCATGCCAGGCCTGATTTTGGCGTTTCCGCGCTCCAAGGCTTGGTACTTGCACGTGACTTATCAGCGCCCTTTTCGGTCCTGGGGGTGCTGCTTTGGGTCCGCATCAAGCGCACGAGCGTACGGCCTATCGGCGACTATTTCGTAAGGTATTGATTTCATTGGTGGGCGCACAAGGATTCGAACCTTGGACCCGCTGATTAAGAGTCAGCTGCTCTACCAACTGAGCTATGCGCCCGGCGGCCAGGGACAACCCCGGCGCGACCAAGGCGCGCTACATACCGCCCGGGGCGGTTTTGTCCAGCCCCTCAGCCGGCGGCGGCCATCATGGTGCGGCTATGGATGAACCCATAGGTCGGGAATTGCGTGCCCCCGAAATCATCCGCCGGCGGATACCAAACCCGCACAAGGGACCAATCGCCTCGGGGCGAGACATCCAGCACCGGCTGATCACGCGCGATCTGTCCCCGCGCCCGGCCGCTGGACCAATTGGCGTGATCCACTCGGATTTCGCGGGCGGAGACCACGCGGGAAACCACCGCCAAATGCCCCTGCGGGTTCCGGCTGGTCCGCTGGAAGACCAGAACGCTGCCCGGCAGCGGTGCCCTGGACCGTTCATATTGCCCCGCTGCCGCCTGCCACCATTGCCAAGCATCGCCGTTGATGCGCAGACCCGAACGTTCCCGCGCGAAGGGCACGCAGGACATATCTCCGCCAGCATAGCCAGGTACGCCAGACCGCGCGCCCATGCGCCCGGAAGCACAGCCGGCGAGTGCGAATAACAACCCCATCGTGACCATGCGGCGCATGATCGCGAACCCCCTTAATTTCCCCGATTGGAATTCTACCAAAACCACCGCGATTTGCACTGAAAATCGCGCAATGAAAAAGGGCGCCCCCCAAAGGGGCGCTCCTTCAGAAAAACCCAGCGATCACACCGGGGTGAACATGAAGGCCGGCGGGCCATCCCCCTGGGTCGGCTTGAAGACCAGCTTCACCTTCTGGCCGATCTTCAAGCTATCCAGATCACAATCCACGATATTGGTGAAAACGCGGATGCCTTCATCCAGTTCCACGTAAGCGACGCAATAGGGTTCCTTGGTGCGCATTACGGTGAAGGTATAGATGCTGCCCGTGCCCTTGGCTTCCACTAATTCGATATTGTTGGACAGCGTAAAGGGCGAACAGCCGCGCGGATACCAGAAGAATTTGCCGGTATCATTGCATTTGCCGATCAGCAGCTTGCCGGCGCGCGCGCCATCAAAAAACGGCTGATTGGTCGGGTCCGTCTTGATTTCCGGCAGGGCCCTGTTGAATGCCATGGTGGCCATATCGCTTACTCCCTTTCCAGAATGACGGTGGCGCTGCCATGGCGCGTGCCAAGCAAGCCGCCCGTGCCATGCGCGAGTGCCAAAGTGCAGCCAGGCACCTGCACCTTGGGATGCGCTTCATGGCGCAATTGCCTGACGGCTTCGATAACCTTGGTCATGCCGCCACGATTGGCTGGGTGGTTGTTGCAAAGCCCGCCGCCATCGGTGTTGAAGGGCAGCTTGCCCACGCCGGAAATCAGATTGCCATCGGCAACAAACTTTCCGCCTTCACCCTTTTTGCAGAAGCCAAGGTCTTCCAACTGGATCAGCACCGTGATGGTGAAGCTGTCATAGATGGAAGCGTATTGAATATCTTTCGGCGTCACACCGGCTTCTTCAAAAGCACGCGGGCCAGACCAGACAGCGCCTGAATAGGTCAAATCCGTATAGCCGGCATTCTGGTTCTTGGTTGCCTCGCCATGGCCCTTTACCTTCACCAAAGGCCGCTTCAGCGATTTGGCGATCTCAGGCCGCGTCACAATCAAGGCGCCGCCGCCATCGGAAATGACGCAGCAATCCAGCCGGTGCAGCGGGTCTGACACCATGGGCGAATTCACCACATCTTCCACCGTCACCACCTTGGGCAACATGGCATGCGGGTTGTGCTGCGCATGATGCGAAGCCGCCACCTTGATCCAGGCGAGCTGTTCAGACGTGGTGCCATATTCATGCATGTGGCGCATGGCGCACATGGCATAGGCATTGGCGACCGTGCGGCCATAGACAATCTCAAACGGATCATCCGGCACATTCACGCCCCAGGAACGCGGCGCGGTGCCGGTGGCCATCGCCTCTGCGCGAGGCCGCCCCGCCAGCGTGATCAGCGCGATATTGCACTTACCCAACGCGATCGCTTCCACCGCATGGCCGACATGCATCACATAGGAACAGCCGCCCATATCGGTGGAATCGAGGTGCTTGAGTTTCGTCAGCCCCAGATAATCCGCCATATTGAGCGGGCCGAGCCCCGGCGCGGCGCCGGTGCAGAAAAACCCATCCACATCATCCTTGGAAAGCCCGGCATCCTGTAGCGCGCCATAGGCGACTTCGGCGTGAAGCTGGGCCACGGATGTATTGTCGGCCTTGCGCGTCGGGTGCTCAAAGGCGCCCACGATATAGCCCTTGCCATTGGTACTCATAAGCGGCGTTTATCCTCCTCGATCTTGGTAGCGGAATGGAAGCAGCGCCGGGGCGGCTTGTCACCCCCCCCGGCGTGCGGAAAAAATGGTTCAGCGTGGAGCGCCCATTACCGGCACGGCAATGCCAAGCCCATCGCGGGGCAGGCGCGCGCCGGCGCGGCGGAGCTCGGCCTCGGCAGCGCGGATCTGGCGCGCGGTTTCTTCCTGCGTGAGGTGGGAAACGCGCTCCTTCAACAGCGCATGGCCGCGGGCGATATCGGCCAGCACGGTCTGGTAATTCCGGATCGCGGCGGCACGATTGGCGGCAGCGGCTTCATGCAGCGCCGAAAGGTCGCGCAGGATTTGTCGGCTTGCCTCATCACGCGCTTCGCGCAGCAGGCGCTGATAGCGTGCGCGGGCCTGATCCGCTGCGGCTGTCTCAGCTGGTTCAAGCGTGGTGATGGCTTCCTGCATGGCGGCGATCAGCGCCTGCACGGGCGCATCGGCTTCGCGGATGGTGGCGCGGAGTTGCGGGGCGCGGGCCAGGGAACGCCCGCGGTCTCGCAGCAGCGCGCCAAGCGTCTGGATCGCCTCAGCGCCTTTGGGGCTGGTGGGCGCAACACGCGGCGCATAAGCCGCCAGCGGGTCTTCGCGAATCATCAAAAGCCCATCGGCGGCGAGGGTATCTAGCGCCTTCAGATAGGTGGCGAGTGCCTGCTGCATGGCGTTGATGGCGTCAGCGGCGGGCGAGACAGAAGGCGCCGCGCCCGGGCGCGTCACCAATTCCGGATAGATGGCGGCGTTGCCCGCCACATTCGCCCAATCGCGCACTGGGGTGTAATCCGGCGGGCCGCAGCCGATCAGCGCGGCGAGTGGCAACGCTAGAATGCCGTGCCGCAATTTCATGACACCACCCATGCGCCGGCTTCCTGCCGCACCGCACCTTCCGCCGCCAGCTTGATCAGATGCGCGGTCAGGCTGCGCGCTGCCGCCGGGATCAGCCTGGCATCAAGTGCCGCACCATAAACCGGCGGGACCAAAGCCTCAGCGCTTGCCCGCCCGGCGCGGCGGAGTTCTTCCAGAATACGCGCCTCTCTCTCCCGCCGATGCGCGGCCAGGGCGGCCACAAAGGGCTGGGGGTTGGGCAGCGGCGGACCATGGCCTGGCAGATAAAGCGCGTCATCGCCGCGTGCCTGAAGTTTGCCGAGCGAATTCATATAGGCCGCCATATCGCCATCCGGCGGGCTGACCACGCTGGTGGACCAGGACATGACATGATCCGCGCTGAACAGCGTGCGGTTCGTGCTGGAATTTTCCAAGGCAAAGCAAAGGTGATTCGCGCAATGGCCAGGCGTGTGCAGCGCTGTCACGCGCCAATCGGCGCCCGCCACCGTGGCGCCATCCGCGAGCGTCACATCCGGGCGGAAGGTATGATCACCGCCTTCGCCGCCCTGTTCCGGCGGTGTCATATGCGGGCCGAAACCATAGCTCGGCGCGCCGGTTGCGGCCTTCAGCGCGGCCACGCCTGGTGAATGGTCCCGATGCGTGTGGGATACCAGGATATGCGTGACACGCTCACCCTCGGTCGCCGCCAGCAAGGCACCCAGATGCGCCGCATCTACCGGGCCGGGGTCCAGGATCGCCACGGAATTGCCCTGCCCGATGATCCAGCTATTCGTGCCGCGAAAGGTGAAGGCGCCGGGATTATTGCAGAGCACACGGCGCACGCCCGGCGCCGTCTGTTCCACCGCGCTCGGGGCCAGGCTGTCATTTTTCAGGAAGGGAATGCTCATCTTCGGCGCCTCATTGTTGGGCATAGGGTGCGGCGAGGCCTGCCGGTCTGCAAGCCCTGCCTATTGCCCTTGTCGCTTCATCCGCCCGCGCACCAATTCCCGGTGCAGGATATACAACCCGGAAATCACAATCAGCACCGCGCCAAGAATGGTGGCGATGGTTGGCATATCCCCCCAGATCAGCCAGCCAAATCCAACAGCCCAGAGGATGGAGGTATAGGAATAAGGCCCAAGCGAGGATACCTCGGCCGAGGCATAGGCTTCCGTCAGCATCACCTGCGCGAGACCACCGACTAGCCCCACCAGGATCAGGATCAGCAATTCCCAAGCATTGGGCGTGGTCCAGAAGAACGGCAGCGCCGCGGCGGTAAAGGCTGTCATCAACAGCGATTGCCACAGCACAATGGTGGTGGAGCTTTCTGTGGCTGAGAGGTTGCGCACCAAAAGCGTGGTGAGCGCGGACCAGACACCTTGGGAAACCGCGACGGCCATGCCGATCATGACCGCTTTTTCCGGCCAGCTACCGCCCTGGAATGCGCCCTGACCCAGCGCAATCACCATAATGCCGACAAAGCCCAATATCACCGCGGACCAGCGATGGATGCCAACCTTCTCCCCCAATAGCGGGATGGAAAGCAGGGTCACGAATAGCGGCGTGGTGTAGGTAAGCGCGGTTTGCTCCGCCAAGGGCAGCACCGTCAGCGCAAAGAAGGAACAGCCCTGCGCCATGGTGCCGGTGAAGGCGCGCAAAAGGTGGGATGGAAAGCGCCGCGTGCGCAAAATGCCCCATTGCCGGCCCCGCGCCACGATCACGAAAATCACCGGCAGCGCGAAGGCGGATCGGAAGAACATGATCTCGATAAAGGAAATGCTCTCCGCAACATCCTTGATCATGGCTGACATGATGGTGAAGAGCGCGGTTGCCCCCAGCATCAGAAGCGCGCCGCGGCGGATATCGTGGCGGAGCGCCATCAGGCGTTGTCCTTCATGCGCGCACGCTCCGCCGCACGGCGCACCTGTTCGCGATGCACATTGTAAAGCCCCGCCGCCACCACCAGGGACGCGCCGGCGAGGGTGGTCCAACCCGGCACCTCGGCCCAAATCAAAAAGCCGATCACGCCGCCAATCAACAGGGGCGAATATTCAAAGGGCGCGAGCACGGAAACCGGCGCCAGCGCAAAGGCGCGCGCGAACATCAAATGCGCCATGCCGTTGAAAATTCCAAACAGCACCAGCAGCAGCATGGTATTGGTGGAAGGCAGCAAGGATGGCGGCGGGAAGGCCGGCAGGAAAAGCAAACCCATCGGGATATGCGCCATCATCAGCCAAAAGGCGATCGCCGCCGGCCCATCACTGACCGAAAGCATCCGTGTCCAGATGCGCGTCACCGCCATCAACACCACCGCACCTAGCAGCGCCGCCGCTTCGATGCGCCACAAATCGCCCGAGGGCTGCAACATGATCAGCACGCCACCAAAACCGATCATGGTGGAAGTCCAGCGCCGCCAGCCTACCTTTTCGCCGAGCAAGGGAATGGCAAACAGCGTCATGAGCAAAGGTGTCGCGCAAGCCACTGCATAGGAATCCACCAAAGGCATGCCCCGCGCCCAGGCCCAATACCAGGTGGCGGAAACGCAGCAATGCAGCAGCCCGCGCCAGGCGAGCAGCCGGCGGTTATTCGGGAAAAGCCCCCGCCCGCGCGTGAGGATCACCACCGTGATGCCGCCCACCACGCCGCGCCAGATCATGGCCATGGCCGCGCCCACTTCCGGCAGCGCCCATTTGATGGCCGCATCGGCGCCGGTGATGACGATATACGCCACCAGAATAATGCCAATGCCGCGCAAAGTCTCGGCCCCGGTCGGCACGCTGAGCGCGGTTTTGGGCGCCTCAGCCATGCGAAAGGCAGCTTGCGGCGGCTTGGTGCGGCGAGGCCCCGGCAAGGGCGCCCGCGCATCGTGGCGCGGGCTTAGGTGATGGCGATTGCATGATTATTGGGCGCAGTCTCGGCTCAGATGGGGGCGTATGCAAGCCAAATAAGGCAGGCTTAAGCGCGCCGCGCCTTGTTCCCGCCGTGGCGCAATGCGAAACATCCGTCCGTGGAAGCCGCCGAATATGATCTGATGGATGCGGTGGAGGAGCGCATGTGGTGGTACCGCGCGCTCCACCTTCGCGTCCTTGATGCCTTGCAACGCCGCCCAGGGGCGCCGGGGCCGTTGCTCGATGCCGGCTGCGGCACAGGTGGGCTGCTCCGGCGCCTGGCCGGGAAGTCCACGCGCGCCTTGGTCGGGCTGGATTTCAACCCGGAAGCCGCGCGGCGCGCCGGGGCCAAATCCGGCGCGCTCACCACCGGGGGGGATGCCAATCGCCTGCCCTTCGCCGATGCCAGCTTTGGCGCGCTGGTGAGCCTGGATGTGCTTGGCCACCGCGCCGTGGAACCGGGGATCGCTTTGGCCGAGTTTCACCGCGTGCTGAAGCCAGGCGGCGCCCTGGTGCTGAACCTGCCGGCCTTTGAATGGTTGCATTCGGCCCATGATATCCGGGTGCATAATGCGCGCCGCTTCACGGCGGCCCAGGCCCGCGCGCTGCTGGCTGAGGCGGGTTTTACCGCCATTGAAGCCCACTATTGGAATGCGCTGCTGCTGCCGCTCATGGTGCTGCAACGCAAGATCCTGAAATCGGATGATCAGGCCAAAAGCGATGTCGCCCCCTTCCCGCCATGGTTGGATGCCATGCTCTACGCGGTAACGGGGCTTGAACGGTTCATGGCCCGGATCGGCCTGCGCTACCCTGCGGGCGGTTCGGTCCTGGTCATCGCAACCCGGCCCTGAGAATGGAGAGGTTTGAATGTCCCTGATATCGGCCGGCAAGGAATATCCTGTTGGTCTTTCCATTGTGGTGCCGGTCTATCGCGGCGCGGCCACGGTGGGCGCGCTGGTGGAAGCGCTATCGGCGCTGCGCCCCGAAGGCGGGATCGAAATTGTGCTGGTGAATGATGGCAGCCCGGATAATTCCGGTGATGTCTGCCGTGCCTTGCAGCAAAGCGCGACGGTGCCACTTACCTACATCGAACATGCCCGCAATTTCGGGGAGCATAATGCGGTGATGACGGGGCTGCGCCATGCGCGCGGTGCTTACGTGATCACCATGGATGATGATTTGCAGAACCCGCCGGAAGAGGTGATCCGGCTTTATGATCATGCGCGCTTGGGCAATTTCGATGTGGTCTATACGCGCTATGCCGTGAAGGAACATGAAGGCTGGCGCAACCTGGGCAGCGCCTTTGCCAATTGGGTCGCGGATCAATTGATGGATAAGCCGAAGGGGCTTTATCTGTCGTCCTTTCGCTGCATGTCGGCCTTGGCGGTTGCCGAGGTGGTGAAATATCGCGGCCCCTATCCGTATGTGGACGGGCTGCTGATGCAGGTGACGCAGCGGCTTGATTCGATTGAGGTGAAGCACTTCGCGCGCGCTGAGGGGCGTTCCAATTACACCATGCGGCGCCTCATCCGGCTTTGGATGAATTTGGCGACGAATTTTTCCGTACTGCCTTTGCGGATGGCGATCCTGGCCGGTGTGGGCATGGGTGTGCTGGGGCTGCTGGCGGCGCTTTATGTGATTATTGAAGGAATGATGGGACACACGCCTTCGGGCTGGGCGTCACTCATGACCGTCACGCTACTGATTGCCGGCGTGCAATTCCTGATCCTTGGTGTGCTTGGCGAATATGTCGGGCGGTCCTTCATGTCGGCCAATGGCAAGCCGCAAGGCGTGGTGCGCGAGGTTCTGCCGGCGCGTGATGAGGAGCGCGCGCCATGACGATCTATTGGCTGGCGCTGGCGGCGGCGATTTCGACATCGCTGATCGGGCAGGTCCTGTTGAAATCCGGCGCGGCGAGTTCTGTCGCTTCCGAGGGCGGGTTTTTCGATCAGCTCTTTCGCCTGCCGACTATGGTGGGGCTGGTGTGTTATGGCGGCGCGGCGCTGCTTTACATCATCGCGCTCCGCCGCATTCCAATGAGCGTGGCGCTGCCCTGCACTGCGGCATCCTATATCGCCATTGCCGTGATTGGCTGGGCTGTGTTTGGCGAAACCTTGGGCGTGCAGAAAATCGCTGCCATTGCATTGATTGCCGCTGGCGTGGCGCTGCTGGCGACCACAGCGTGAAGGCGGCGCTTGGCTTGTTATTGTTGTTGGCGGGCTGCGCCACGGTGCCGCCATCCTGCCCCGTCGGCGCAGGGCCGGCGACGATTGCGGAAGCCTATTTCGGGCGAAATGTGCGGGGCCGTGCGCCAGTGACGCAAGCCGAATGGGCGCGCTTCATGGAAGAAGTGGTCACCCCCGCCTTCCCCGATGGCCTGACCGTGCTGGATGGCGTTGGGCAATGGCGCAATGCAGCCGGGCGGATCAGCCGCGAAGACAGCAAGGTGCTGCTGCTGGTGCTGCCCGGGCAGGATCCGGCGGCGGCTTCCGCGCGGCTTGCCGCGGTGACCGCGGCCTGGAAGGCGCGCTTTGCGCAGGAATCGGTGCTGACGGTATTTCGCGCGGGCTGCGCGGGGTTTTGATTGGCGCAGAAACTGTTCGGATAGTGGAATAAAAACCACAATCACCCGGTGCGCGGCGTGGCGCTTGGCGACGAAATTTCATGCCCGATATCGTATAATGCGTGCCCCCCTTTCCACCTGTTTCCTTCAGGTGCACTCTTTCAAGCAAAAGGAGTGGCCCAGCCATGCAAGACAATACCCGCCTGACCGGCAAGGTCGCCATCGTCACCGGCGCTGGTTCGCGCAATCCTGGTGCCGGCGCCACCACCATCGGTAATGGCCGCGCCATTGCGGTGCTGATGGCCGCCCGTGGCGCCAAGGTGCTGCTGCTGGATGTGGACCGTGCTGCCTTGGAAGAAACCGCGCGTCTGATTGCTGCAGAAGGTGGCGTCTGCGCGCTGGCCGAGGCGGATGTCTCAAAGGCCGATGATTGCGCGGCGGTTGTCGCGGAAGCGATCAGGCTTTGGGGGCGCGTGGATATTCTGGTGAATAATGTCGGCATTAGCGGCCCGACCGGCAATGCAGAGGGTGTTGATCCTGATGCCTGGGATTACGCCATGCAGGTTAATGTGAAATCCGTCATGCTGATGGCGAAATATGCCGTACCGGAGATGCGCAAATCGGGCGGCGGCGCGATTGTGAATCTTTCCTCGGTAGCTGGCCTTCGCGCGGGGCATCCGGGCCTGCTCTATGCCACCACCAAGGGGGCCATTGTGCAAATGACGCGCGCCATGGCCGGGCATCACGGGGCCGACAATATCCGTGTCAATGCCGTAGCACCTGGCTATGTCTATACGCCCATGGTGGCATCGCGCGGCATGACCGAAGAACTGCGCCAGCAGCGCGCCCAATCGGGCATGTTGAAGTTTGAAGGCAGCGCCTGGGATGTTGCGGAAGCCGCGTGCTTTTTGGCATCACCTGCCGCCCGCTGGATTACGGGTGTGACGCTGCCCGTTGATGCCGGGCGTTCAGCGGGCAATGCCGCCGGGGCATCGCCCAAGCCGGCGGGAGCGCTGCGTTAGGGAGAAGGGATAACGAGCGCCGGTACGGCAAGTCCTCCGGCACGGCCAAGAATTCCCTTGCTCTGCACACCAATGATGGCGAAGCCGCCATCGGCGCCGCGCAGCAGCAAGGGCCCGCCGGAAGAACCCGTGGTGCCAGCGCAATCATGCGCGAGCATCACGCCTTCCCCATCAACCCGGCGCAATCCCAAATAGCGGCAGGCCGGGTCCACCAGCAGGGCGCCGGGCGCATCACGCTGAAAGCCGGGCAGGGCGAGGATGCTGCGCTCTGGCGGTGTTTCACGGAGCATGGGCAAGACCCGGCCAGCGCCAATCGGCGCATCCAGCGAAACCAATGCCCAATCGGAAGCCCAGGGTGCTTCCCGTACCGGATCAAAACCGGCACCAACGCGCAGCGCCACACCGCGCGCTTCGGCCCCGCCGATGGAAACGCGAATCCGCGCGGGTGGCAGCAGCGCCGTGCCTGGTTCATCCTTCAGGCAATGCGCGGCCGTCAGCACGATTGCGGGTGCCACCATCGCCCCGGTGCAAAGCCCGGCACCTTCGGCTTCAATCAGGGCCACTGCATGCCAGGGCGGATGCGCTGCCGGCGCGGGCAGGCGCGGATCGGGCCCAGGATTCATCCCCGCAATCTGCGCCAAGGCTGGCCCCGCCAGACAGAGCAGCAGTAACGTGAGGATCAGCCGCATGAAGCGAGCAAACGCTCCACAAATTTCGGCACGATCTCAGTGGCGGGGCCGTGCAGCGCCTCATGGAAAAGCGCCGTGCCTTCAGTTTCTTCAAGGTTCAATTCCATGCAGCGCGCATGCCGCCGCACTGCCTGCACAAAACCAGCCGCGGGATAAACCTGGCCCGAGGTACCGATGGCAACAAAGACTCCGCAAGCATTCAAGGCGGCTTCGATACGTTCCATCTCCAGCGGGATTTCGCCAAACCAGACAACATGGGGCCGCAGCCGCCCTGGTGCATCACAGGCCGGGCAGGCGGCATGCGCGGTGATGTCATCTTCCCAAACACTCACAGCATGACAGGCAAGGCAGCGCGCCTTCAGCAATTCGCCATGCATGGGAATGACATTGCGCGATCCTGCACGGGGATGCAGGCCATCTATGTTCTGTGTGATCAGCGTCACTGGCGCGGGCCAAGCCGCTTCAAGCCGTGCCAGGGCATGATGTGCTGCGTTTGGCTGAATGGCGGGATCACGCAACTGCGCGCGCCGCGCATTGTAAAACCCCTGCACCAGATCAGGATTGCGCGCGAAGGCTTGCGGCGTTGCCACATCCTCAATCCTATGGCGCGCCCAGATGCCATCGGCATCGCGAAAGGTAGCCAGGCCGGATTCGCGGGAAATCCCCGCCCCGGTCAGAATCACAATCGGGGGCGCCATCAGCTTGTGGGTGGCGCTGGTGGAGAGCAGCTTTGCGGCGGGCGCGGAAAGGGCTGGTCCGGCCGCGGCGGCGCCGGGTTTTCGCTTTGCTGAGGCGCGGAGAATACCGGCGCCTCAAGGCAGGGACCAAATGCAAGCAGGGCGAGCATGATCAGCATGGTAGCCTCCTCGGAGCATTTTCAAGCCAAGTGGAATCACTTGGCGACTCGGAAAATGCGACCAAACAAAGGTTTAGAGCGCAGCCCGTGAACGAACGTGAACGGGCTACGCTCAAGGACAGTTGCCGCGACTATGCAGCGCCGATGCCGCATTGGGCAAGAAATTCCCGCCATGGCGCCATTAAGTGGTTCGCAGCGTCATGGTTATTGTTTTCATGATCCGGTCCGTCTCGGCCAGGATTTTCAGGATGCGCTGATAATGTTTGACGTCATCGAAGCTGAGCGCCCGGCCCTTGCGGTCTTTCAACCATTTCTGGGCGGGCTGGTAGCCGCCGATATAAAAGTCCCATGAGATTTTGGGCGCGGCATCAAAATACTGCGTCTTGTTGATCCAGACCTTGCCATCGCGGAAATCCGGCTTGTCCACCAGATTGTCGCCTTCACCCATGAAGGGATAGGGGGTGGGGCCGATGGTGGCGGGGTCCATCAAATGGAGTTTGCGGAGTTGTGTGCCTTTGGCGGAGATATCCCAGAATTCATCCGGGCTGGCGGGCCAGGGGATACGGGGGAAGTCAATTTTCAGGAATTCCGTATAGGTTGCGCGATAGGCGGGGCAATGCAGTACGCCATAGATATAGTCGAAGACCTGGACTTCATCAGGGGTACCGTGGCTGGGGTGTGCGGCCAGCTTTTGCAGCTTGGCGTAGAGTTTGGGATTAAAATTGATTCGCCGTGACTGATCAATATTGTCGTATTGGTATAAGGGAAAATTTACATTTCCCTCCCTTGTTTTGTTAGATATCAGGCAACTTTCTGCGGGAAGATGGGTAACAAAGACATGGCGATAGCCAATGAATGAGATTTGCCTTGGGATGGTGAGAGTTAAATTATCGCGGTCAGTGATGTGTGAATTGAAATCCGGTCGCGGATAATCCATCGCAACTTCGCTGAGAATTGCCCACCTGTTATCAAAAGGTCGGTAGGCGCAAAGCTTGATCAAAGCATCATCCCGGCGTTCTTTGGCTTTTTTTCGCGCACTCATTACCTTCCAATCACGGTTATCCTTAACCGAGAATTGCTGGGCCAACTCTTGATCAGAAATCTTATCGTTACGCATCACATCTAGACGAGATTGGAGAACCGATTTCTCTATATCTATTGAAAAACTGTCACGATGACTTTGAAATCCTAATGTGCTAATAGGCATGAAATCACGAATCAAAAAACCTTCATCATATTGACCTTGAATCTTGAAGTCTCGTCTCACCAGCGGATATTGAGGCGCAGAGCTTGCCAGCGTCTGAAATATTGGGGCAGTCAAGCCCGCCTCTACCAACACCTCATATTTTACCTTGCGTTCTCCCCACAAGTCGCCGTGCATGACTTCCGCCAGCCCTTTACGCTTACCCTTGCGTTTCACGGCGATGATAATCGAAACACCCTGCTGAATATCGAACACGTTCTTGTCGGGCATCCCGGCAGGCGTGACCTCTTTTTTCTTCGCGTTACCGTGCAGGTCAAGCACATAAATCTTGTCAAAGGTATTCAATAGGTGCCAGCGCATACCGCGAAATGTCGGGTTGTCCAGATAGCCGTGATTGGTGATGAAGCCGAGCACGCCTTCACCATTCTTTTCGATAAGGTGTGATGATAGGCGGATGAATTTGACATAAAGATCATTGATCCATTTCGGGTTACGCTCTTTCAGCTTTTCGTGCCCACCCGGTTCCTTCTTATAATCATCCATCAGGGTACCCAGCCAACCCTCGGATACGCCGCCCTCCCCCAGATAAGGCGGGTTACCAATCACGCACATGATGGGCGTATCGCGCTTGATGCTATTGGCCCCCTTCGCCTCACGCGAAAGCCACTGCGTGAAGGGCAGGGTCTGGTTCACCGGTTCCCCTTCTTCCAGGCTATTCGTCAAATAAACCGAAAGGCGCGGCGGGTTGCCCGTGGGCTTATAGCCCAATTCGGTTAGGATCATATCCAGCTTCATGTGACACATGGCGTAAGACGCCATCAGCAATTCAAATCCATGCAACCGCGGAATCAGATCAGCCTCAATATACCCAGACCACATGCCGGGGGCGACACCCTTCACCTTGGGCGCGATTTGCTTGATGACTTCGGCCAGGAAGGTACCAGTGCCGGTAGCGGGGTCAAGGATTTGAACGCGATGCACTTCCTTACGGTTGATAATCGGCTTGCCCTTCTTGTCGGTCTGGCCGCTATCCCAGGCAATTGTGACCTTGGATGTATCGGCAAAGCCATCGGGCAGGCCGAATTCGGTTTGCAGCACTTCATCTACGGCGCGGACGATAAAATTCACTACGGGTTCGGGCGTATACCAAACGCCGCGCGCCTTGCGCTTGGCGGGGTTATAGGCGGCAAGGAAGGTTTCATAGAAATGCAGGAATGGGTCATTCTGGCCGGTCAATTTGCCGAAGCCGCGCATGATGCTGGCAATATCAGAGGCTTGAAAAACCCGCGCCAGATCGTCAATGATCCAGGCGATCCGGTCATCAAGGTCATGGCCGGCAACATAGCCGAATAATGCGCGCAGGAAGGGGTTCGACTTCGGCAGAAGCTCCAGCGCTTCTTGCCGGCTGAAGGTGTCAAGCGTTGCATCATGCAACCGCGCCGCAAACATGCCATAGGCGATGGTTTCGGCGTAGATATCGGCAAAATCCTCCGGCGTAATGTCGTGGATCAGGTGTTCCTTGAAAGCGTGATACTGCGCGGCAAGTTCGGTCTGGAAATCCGCGTCTTCGCGCAGCGTCCTGCGCAGCACATCCTTGATCAGATTGGCCTTGCCGGCCATCCTTGCGGCAAGTTCCTTGGGCGAGGTGATGGATTGAGGTCTCTGCGCTATGAAGTCTCGCAGTAGATTTTCAAGCGCTGCATATTGATCAGGGCGCGGCTGGATGCCCATCAAAAAATCAGCGATGGTCACGGATGCCAGAAGCGCGCCGTCACGGTAGAAATCCCACTCAAGCCCATTCGAATAGATCAGGTTGGGCAGCGCCGCACGATAGCGTTCCTGTTGTTCCTTGTTATTGTCCTTCATGCTGCGGATCGAAACGGGTAAATCCTTGGCTTCCAGATGCCCAATTACGATCTCACCGTGGGAGACAATGAAGTCGGGTGCGCCGCAGCGGATGCGCCTTGGCTCATTCAATGCTGTGACGCCAAGATCGGCAAATAGGCGTTCGAAGGCCGATCTGTAGGAATGTTCCGTTGCGTTGCCTGTCGCGTGAATGGCCTTAACCCGAGCAACAAATTCTGAGACAATCGTCATCCGGTCACGTCCCAACAGCGGTTGATCTTGATTTCTGATTACCCGGCGAAGTCAAACCACAGAGGTCTTCTCGATTCAAATAGCGGCGCCGCGCGCTGCTGACAACGGTTTTGAAACTGGCCTTCGGCGGCAAAGCGGGCTTGCAGTTCGGCGCTTTCTCAGGGAGTGTATCGCCAGAAGCAGCGGAGAAACAGCGCGTGGCCGGAACGCATCAAGGCAGTATCGAGTCGCGCTATTCCTGGCTGGTCGCCATCACGGCCGTTACCATGCTCTCACTCGCGGCCGGCGGACCTATCACTGTGGTGGTGGGGCTGGTCCAAATCGCCAAGGATTTTGGTGGCGGGCGTTCCCTGCCATCGCTCGCCAATTCGCTTGCCTATTTCGGCACGGCCATTGGTGGCATGGTCTGCGGCGTGATGGTGGCGCGGTTTGGCCAAAGGCTGGTCGCGATGATTGGCGGCATCGCGGTCGCGCTTGGCTTGATGCTCGCTTCCTTTGGTGAAAGCTGGGCATTGCTGGTGGGGCTTGGGCTTGGCGTTGGGCTGTTTGGCAATGGCGCCTTGTTTCCGCCGATGCTCGCTTATGTCTCCCTTTGGTTTGACCGGCGTCGCGGTACGGCATTGGCGCTGGTGGCTTCCGGGCAATATGTCGCGGGGTTTGTGTGGCCGCCGATTTTCGAGCGCGCCATCGCAACCTTCGGCTGGCAGCGCACCATGTTTGGCTATGGGATATTGGTGGCGGCCATTGCGGTGCCCTTGGCCGCTTCGGTGCTGCGTCCGCCGCCGGCGCAACCCACCACAGGCAATTTCGCCGAGAAAATGCAGCCCGGCGCGCGTGTGCTTGGCATGAATGGCAATCTGGCGTTTTTCCTGTTGGCCTTCTGTTCCTTCTTGTGTTGCATCCCCATGGCCATGCCAGCGGCGCATCTTGTCGCGTTTTGCGGTGATCTGGGGATCAGCGCATCCCGCGGTGCGCTGATGCTTTCCGTGCTGACCTTCGCTGCCTTTATGGCGCGGCAATTCTGGGGCTGGCTTTCGGATAAGATCGGCGGGCTATGGACGATTGTCTTTGGCTCACTCGCGCAAATCCTGGGCATGCTCGGTTTTCTGGCGACGCAAGATGAGGCCGGGTTGTTCTTCGTTGCCGCCGCCTATGGGCTTGGCTTTAGCGGCATCATCCCAGCCTATGTGCTGACGCTCCGCGCGCTGTTCCCGGCGGCCGAGGCGCATTGGCGCGTGCCGACGCTGCTGTTCCTGAGCCTATCCGGCATGGCGGCCGGCGCCTGGCTTGCGGGGTATATCTATGACTGGCTTGGCTTCTACGCTGCTGCCTGGTGGGTAGGGATTGGCTTTAATCTGGTGCAGTTTGCCCTGATTGTCTTTCTGTTGCTGCGCTCAAGGCGCGGGGTAACAACAGCCTGATCGCGCTTGGTTTACGCGCGCCGCTGGTGCGTCTAGCATCTACAAAGTTTTACATTCAACGGGAAACCTTCATGCTGAACCGCAAACACCTACTCGCCGCCGCCGCGGCCATTGGCCTGGCCTTGCCGGGATTTGCTCAGGCCCAGGCGCCGCAATTCTTCCGCATCGGCACGGGCAGCGCCGGCGGCACCTATTATCCTGTGGGCGGCATCATCGCGAATGCCATTTCCTGCCCGCCCGGTGCGCCTTGTGGCCAAGCGGGCGGCACCGCCGGTGTGCCCGGCATGGTTGCCGTCGCACAGGCAACCCAAGGCTCCGTGCAGAATGTCGCCATGGTGCAGGCGGGCAATGCGGAAGCAGGCTTCACGCAATCCGATGTCTCCCACTGGGCCTTCACTGGCACGGGCCTGTTTGAAGGCCGGCCCAAGACAGATCGCCTCCGCTTTGTTGCGCATTTGTTCCCGGAACATATTCACGCCGCTGTCCGCCGTGACAGTCCGATCCGCAGTTTTGAGGAATTGCGTGGGCGGCGCATCGCCATCGGCCTGCAGGCGTCTGGCGCGCGCATCGGGTCAGAACTGATCCTTTCTGCCTTTGGCCTGAATGCTGGGCGTGAATTCACCGCCGAGTATCTGAACCAGGCACAAGGCACAGAACGCATGCAGGATCGCGGCCTTGATGCGACGATTACTGTGGTGGGCTATCCGGCAGCGGCCTTCACGGAGTTTTGCAGCCGCACCGGCTGCCGCTTCCTGCCCATTCCGCCCGCCCAGGCAGCGCGCGTGATTGAACGCGCCCCCTTCTATGGCCAGGGCGTCATTCCCCGCAGCGCCTATGAAGGTTTGGATGCCGATGTGCCAACGCTGACCGTGGGCGCCGTGCTGGTGGTGCGTGACAGTCTTTCCGATGAGCTTGTCTATAACGTCACGCGCTCTTTGTGGTCTGATGTGACGCGCGGTCTGCTTGATCGTGGCCATGCCAAGGGCCGTGAAATCGTGAAGGAAAACGCGCTGCAAGGCCGTGGCGTTGTGCCCTTCCATCCGGGGGCCGAGCGTTTCTATCGGGAAGCCGGCATTCTGCGCTGAACCAAGGGTAATTGGCCGTGACCGTAAAGAATGAAGGCGGCGCGGCCGCCCAAGCCAAGCTCGACCTTGATGCAGCGGCCGAGCTTGAAAAGAAATATGACAGTGAAATGCAGTTCCGGAACCTGTCGGGCTTCGCCGCCCGGCTGGTGCCGGCGCTGCTCGTCGCCCTTTCAATCTTTCACTATTATACAGCAGGTTTCGGTATCCTGACCGAGCATTGGCATAAGGCGATCCATGTCGCCGCCGTGCTTGGCCTGATTTTCCTGATGTTCCCCACCAAGCGCAATTTCGGCCCCACAATAGGCGGCATTCCGCTTTATGATTGGACCTTCGCGCTATTGGTGGCCGCGGCTTGTCTTTATTTGCCGATCATTTTTGATGAGCTGACGTTCCGTATCGGCATGCCCAATACCGCCGATATGGTGATGGGCACCATCATGGTGGTGCTGCTGCTTGAAGCGACACGCCGCGCCATGGGCTGGGTGCTGCCGGCCATCGTAATTGTGTTCATTCTTTATGGGCTTTACGGCAATCACCTGACCGGCGTGCTGGCGCATCCGGGCGCCAGTTGGGAAGGCTTCATCAGCCATGTCTATCTGACGCAGGAAGGCATTTTCGGCATTCCCGTGAAGGTGGTGGCGACCTTCGTCTTCCACTTTGTGCTGTTTGGCGTGCTCGCCACGCGCATGGGGCTTGGGCAATTCTTCATTGATCTGGCGTCGATTGCCGCCGGGCGCTATCCGGGCGGTCCGGCCAAGGTGGCGGTGGTTTCTTCCGCCATGTTCGGCACTATCAGCGGTTCTTCAATTGCGAATACCGTCACTACGGGATCGCTCACCATCCCTGCCATGAAGCGCATTGGCTATAAGCCGCATTTCGCGGGCGCGGTGGAAGCGGCCGCCAGTGCAGGCGGGCAGATCACGCCACCCATCATGGGGGCTGCGGCCTTTGTGATGATTGAATTCCTCAATATCCCGCTGACAACCCTGCTGATTGCCGCCGCGATTCCGGCCTTCATGCATTTCTGGGGTGTCTTTGTGCAGGTGCATTTTGAGGCCAAGCGGCTTGGCTTGCGCGGCATGCCGGAATCGGAGATTCCGAAGCTGTGGCCTACGATCAAGCATGGCTGGCCCACCGTTATTCCGCTTGTTCTGCTGGTGGGCGTTATCATCGAAGGCTTTACGCCCTATCTCGCGGCGTTCACCGGCATCACCGCCTGCATCGTGGTCGGTTTCCTCAACCCACGCCAGCGCCTCACGCTGCGCGATTTGTGGGATGCGTTTGATATTGGGTCACGCTATGCGCTGGCCGTCGGCGCTGCTGCGGCGGCGGTTGGGATTGTGGTGGGTGTCGTGACACTCACCGGCGCGGGCTTTCGGATTTCCTTCATGGTAACGCAGGCAGCCGCGCAAACGGCTGAATTCTTCCGGCCGATTGTAGAAATACTGCCTGCCGGCATGGCTTCCATGCAGGGTCTCACGCTGTTCCTGACGCTGGTATTTGTGGCGCTGGTCTGCATCGCCATGGGCTGCGGTATTCCAACCACGGCGCTTTACATTGTGCTGGCAGCGATTGCCGCACCTGCGGTGCAGCAGCTTGGCGTGCCACCGCTCGCCGCGCATCTTTTCATTCTCTACTATGGGATTCTCGCTGACCTAACCCCGCCTGTCTGCGTTGCGGCCTATGCGGCGGCGGGTATTGCGGGATCAAACCCTTTCCGAACGGGGCTCACCGCGTTTCGGCTAGGGCTTGCGAAAGCAACCGTGCCTTTTGTTTTTGCCTATTCACCGGCCATGCTGATCATGGTGGATGGTTTCACCTGGGGCGATTTCCTTTTTACCACCATCAGCTGCGCCATTGGCGTTTTGGTGCTGGGCATTGGCATGACAGGCTATGCCTTCACCCATATGGGCGCGGCTTCAAAAGTCATTCTGGTGATTTCGGCCCTGCTGATGATCTCCCCCAATGTGCCCATGACCATGGCCGGCGTCGTCATCGCGCTGCCGGTGCTGTTACTGAATTGGCGCCGATCGCTGCGCAACGCACCAAGCTGAGACTTTACCTTTCGTCCAGCACCGCGCGTAGCCTGTGCAGCAAGGCTTCGCGCGCGGCGTCATCACGCGCGCTTTCGGTTGCCGTTTCAATCGCCAGCATCAACGCCGCGCGCTGATTATGCCAATCTGGGCGCATGCTACGCGCCGGATCGGCGCGCCGCCCCTTGGCATCCTGGCGCCTAGGCCTTCCGCCCTGCGGCAATGTCCAGCCTTCATCCAAAACGGGCATGATCACCTGATCGGCCGTGGCAACGCCGCCCTCGGTCAGGCGCCTCGCGAGCGCTTCCATCGCCGGTGCTTCGCCGTGCATCAGAAATACGCCACCTGAGATACGTCCGCGCGCCGCCAGCCAGCGCGCCAATTCCGTTGCATCCGCATGGCCAGAGAAATCGCGAATTTCCGTGATGTGCGCTTCCACACGGATCGTCTCACCCTGAATGCGGACTTCGCGCTTGCCTTCCTGCAATAGCCGCCCGAGTGTGCCTTCCGCCTGATAACCTGTCAGCATGACCGTGGCGGCGGGGCTCCAGAGCCAACGCTTCAAATGATGCCGAATGCGCCCGGCATCGCACATGCCAGAACCCGCGATGATGATGTGAAAGCCTTCGGCTTCCGCGATGCGGCGGCTTGCCTCCCCGCTTTCGGTCGGGCGGATCAGCGGCGAACGCAGCGCATGTTCGATGGAGGAACCATTTTCCAGCGCTGCCGCATGTTCCAAAAATACTTCCGTCGCGCGGATCGCAAGCGGGCTATCCATGAAAATCGGCACTTGAGGGATGGTGCCGGCCTGCATCAGCGTCACCAAATCCCAACAGATTTCCTGGGTCCGTTCCACGGCAAAGGCCGGGATCAGCAGCACGCCATCCGGCTTCGCCGCTTCCTGCACAATGGCTGCAAGCTTTGCGCGCCGTTCCACATGATCAACGCAGGGCTTATCCTCATCACCATAGGTGCTTTCGATGAACACGTGATCCAGCGCGGCTGGTGCTTCGGATTCATGATGAAACACCGAACAATCCGGCCCCAAATCACCCGATACCAGCACGCGCACCGGCGCATCCTTGCCATCAGCGCATTCGATTTCGACCGAAGCCGAGCCCAGCATATGCCCTGCATTCCACCAGCGCGCGCGCACGCCAGGCACGGGTTCAACCCAGCGCCCGAAAGGCACCGCGCGAAAGGCCGAAAGTACCGCCGCCGCATCCGCAACCGTGTAGATGGGGTAAACTGGCGCGCGGCCCTTGCGGCGGTTGCGGCGATTGAGCTGCGCCACCTCCATTTCCTGCACATGGCCGGAATCCGGCAGCATCACTGCGCAAAGATCGGCCGTGGCGGCGGTAGCGTGGATCACGCCGCGAAAGCCGGCTGCCTTCAGCTTGGGCAGCAGTCCGGAATGGTCAATATGCGCATGGGTCAGCAAAACGGCATCAATATCGCGCGGATTGAAGGGAAATTCCTCCCAATTCAGGGATTTCAGCGTCTTAGGCCCCTGGAACATGCCGCAATCCACCAGGAAACGGGCGCGGCCAGTTTCAAACAGCAGGCAATAGCCGGTCACCGTGCGCGCCGCGCCGCAAACCCTGACGGATAAGGCCATTTCTCTATCCTCCGGGCACTGCGGCCCCAGGGCGCTAGCCTTGTACTGTAGTTAAGTTTTGTCCAGCCTGGGGCAGCCCAAACCGATTTCTATTGATAAAGGATAAAAAGAGTAGGAGAATACCCTTAAGGGCGCAGGTCCACGCAAAGACCGCCGCCGAAGGCAAAGCGACAAGGCAGGCAGGCATGAACCCGCTTGACGTCACACGTTCGATGATGGATGGCCTTGGGGCCGAAGGCGATGTCTGCATGAAATGCGGATCACGCTCCCTCGGGTTATGCGCGCCCTTGGATGCCGCTGCCCTGGATGACATGGCGGCGGATAGTGAAAGGGTCACGCTGGAACCGCGTGCGCCGATTTTCCACCAAGGCGATGATGCGCGCTATGTCTATACGCTGACGGAAGGCATGGCGCGGCTGATGCGCGTGCTACCGGATGGCAGGCAGGCCGCGATCGGTTTTCGCTTTGCCGGCGATATTCTGGGTTTCACGCCATCGCAGGAACACGCCTTCGGTGCCGAGATGCTGACCGGTGGGCGGGTCTGCCGCATGGAACGGCGCCGGCTGGAACAATTATTCCGCCGCTACCCGTTGTTGGAACGCCGCTTCCTGGACCTATGCACGCGGGAATTGGCGCAAAGCCAGGAACACATCATGGCGCTGGGCCGCTTCACGGCGGAAGAACGCGTGGCTGCCTTTCTGCTTTCGTTGGTGGATGCGCAGCGCCGCCGCGGCCATAAGGGACCGGTCTTCGACCTGCCGGCGACACGCGCCGATATCGGCGAATTCCTGGGCCTGACGCTTGAGACCGTGAGTCGCGCCATCTCCAGCTTCCGTCGCCGCAATCTGATCCGCCTGCATGGGCAAAGCGGCATTGAAGTCCTGAATGAAGGCGCATTGACCGCCCTTGGCACTGGTGAGGGTGAGGACGCGGCCTGAACCGCGCAGCATTCACGGCTGCGAGATGCTGCGATAGACTTCACGCAGCATAAGGAAGCAGCCCATGTCCGATTTGCCGCGCCAGGTGGATATCGCCGAAGAAGGCCCGCGTGAGGGTTTTCAGATCGAAAAAACCCCCATCCCAAGCACGGATAAGATCGCGCTGATTGATGCGCTTTCGGCAACTGGCCTCAAGCATATTCAGGTGGCGTCCTTTGTCTCGCCCAAGCTGGTGCCGGGCTGGGCTGATGCTGAAGCAGTTGTCGCGGGTTTCACGCCCACCCCCGATATTCACTACACCGCACTCTGGTTCAATGCGGCGGGGCTGGATCGCGCGCTGGCCTTCAAGGATCGGCTGCATCTTTTTGGTTCCATCAGCCTTGCCGCGTCTGAGGCGTTTTCGCTCAAGAATCTGAACCGCGATCGTGCTGGGCAGATTGAGGCCATGCGCAAGCAAACCGCCGCGCATATCGCCGCCGGCGTGCCGGTGACGCGCATAGGGCTGCAAGCCGCCTTTGGCTGCAATTACGCCGGCGATGTCGCGCCTGCGCAGGTGGTGACAGCAATCACGGATGGCTTGGCAATTGCAGGGGAAGCTGGGGTGAGCATCCGTGATTTGACATTGGCGGATACCATGGGTTGGGCCAATCCGCATCAGATCGAAACCGTGATTGGTGAGGTACGCAATCGCTGGCCGGAATTACGCCTTGCGCTGCATTTGCACGACACGCGCGGCCTTGGCATTGCCAATGCCATGGCGGGGCTGCGGTTGGGGGTGGCGCGTTTTGATGCCGCCGTGGGCGGCCTTGGCGGTTGTCCCTTCGCCGGCCAGCCGGGCGCGCCCGGTAATATCGCGACCGAGGAATTGGCGCTGCTCTGCGCCGAACTTGGCATTGCAACCGGCATTGATCTGGAAGCGCTGGTGGAAGCGGGCAGGCTTGCGGAACGCATCCTGGATCGGCGCCTGCCAAGTGCGGTGCTGCGCGGCGGGACGCTGGCGCGGTTTCGTGCGCGCGCAGCGTGATTTGTGTCCGAAGACGCTCGCCGTTTCGCACCCGCAGTCGCGCGCAACAAGGCGCCCATCACGGAGGTTCTGGCGCGCCATCTGCCTCCAACGGGCTTGGTGCTCGAAATCGCAAGTGGTTCGGGCGAACACGCGCTGCAATTTGCAGCGCATTTTCCGGCACTGAGTTTTCAGCCAAGTGATCCTGATGCTGCTGCCCTTGCGAGCATTGCCGCCTGGCGGGAGGAGGCACGGCTGCCCAACCTTTTGCCACCCTGGATGCTGGATGTGATGGCCGATGCCTGGCCGATCCAGACGGCTGATGCCGTGCTCTGCATCAACATGATCCATATCGCGCCCTGGGAAGCGACGCTGGCATTGATCAGCGGTGCGGCAAGGATTTTGCGGTCCAATGGCATCCTGTTTCTCTATGGTCCTTTCAAACGGGGTGGCGAGCATACCGCGCCCAGCAATGCGGCGTTTGATGACAGCCTGCGCGCCCAGGATGAGCGCTGGGGCGTGCGAGACCTGGAGGAGGTAACGCGCGCCGCCAGAGCAGCGGGTTTCGCCGCGCCCGCAGTGGAAGCCATGCCGGCGAATAATCTATCGCTCATCTTTCGTCGGGTACCATAACGTTGCCGTGAATCGCCTTTAGGCGGCGATGTCCTGTTGGCGCATGCTGTCTTGCGCATGTGGGCCGCTTTTCTTGCCGGTTCATTTCCCTTCGCCGTGCGAGCATAGAATTGGCTGTACGTTAATTTTTTGATTACGAACTCATTATGTTTAAAGAAAAAATGAATCGCTGCCATAACTACATTTGTGACCAAGAGACTGTCGGTACACCAGGCGTTCCGTTGAGATCATCCGTTAGGTCTTCAGCAACCTGCGGCGCATATCATTCGAAATTGCAGGGATCATCCGCGCCGCGACAGGTGTTTTGATGAGAGCCCCTCATATTCATGCCGGGGAATGATTTGAATGTCGGCCACAACAGGCAATGATTTCATTAATGGTACCGCCGCCAACGAAACCATCGATGGCTTGGTTGGTGACGACACAATTCTGGGCCAAGGCGGCCGCGACAGCCTGATCGGCAATTCAGGCGATGACAGCCTGGTAGGTTCCGCCGCGGGTGAAAGACTGGTTGGCGGCGACGGCAATGATACCATTTTTGCCGGTGAGTCGGATGACTTGGTGTCCACCCAGGATATCGCCTGGGGCGGCAACGGCGATGACAGTATTGTCGGTCATGACAATATGACCACCGCGCTCGACGGTGGTGCGGGCAATGACACGCTTTTCAGTAACGGTGAATATGCGAGCGTTGATGGTAGGGAGGATAATGACCTCATTTTCGGGGGCATCGGGGATTACCAATATCTGACAGGGGGCGATGGAAATGACACCATTCTTGGTGGCGCCGGCCTTTCCGGTATCATTGACGGCCAAGGTGGCGCCGATAGCCTGACTGCCTCTGCCACAGGACAGATCGTCTATGGCGGCCAAGGTGATGATACGATTGTCGGCGGCAGCGGCGATTCACAGATTATTTATGGTCATCCGGAAGCCGGGTCTACAGACGATAATGACAGTATCGTCGGTGGAACAGGCACTGGCCAAAGGCTTTATGGGGGGGGTGGGCAGGACACGCTGGTTGCCGGTGGGGGTGCTGCGCAAATTCTTTACGGCGATGGCGGGCAGGATAGCCTTTTGGGTTCATCCATTGCCGATAGGCTTGAGGGCGGCAGCGATAATGACACGCTTTCCGGTGGTGCTGGCAACGATTTTTTGGATTTCGGCGCTGGAGACGAAAGCTTCCTAAGGTCTGCGTCCGAAACCGGCAATGACACGCTGGTTGGTGGTTTGGGCAATGATACGCTCGATCTTGGATTGAATTGGTCATATCTCAGCCAAGAAGGCGGGTTCTCACTCTATCGGGATCAGACCGATACGATTTACGCCCAGGGCTGGGAACAGGTGGTCTGCTTCGTCGCAGGTACACGCATTGTCACACCCGATGGCGAAGACCTGGTGGAAAACCTCCGCGCCGGTGACATGGTGCTGGCCATGCGCAATGGTCAGGCGGGGTTTGAAGCACTCCGCTGGGTTGGCTTCATGGATATCGCCGTGCCGCGCAATGCGGTGATGGCGGCGAAAACGGCACCCATCCTGATCAAGGCCGGCGCCATCGCCCCCGGCATGCCGGCGCGTGATTTGCGGGTTAGCCCGGATCATGCGTTAGAAGTTGATGGGCATCTGATCCCGGCGAAGCATCTGGTGAATGGTGAAAGCATTGTGCAGGAAATCTGGTGCCGTCGCGTGCGCTACTTCCACCTGGAATTGGAAGCGCATGGGTTGTTGTTATCTGAAGGCACGTGGTCTGAAAGCTATCTGGATGATGGCAATCGCCATGCCTTCAACAATACGGCGCTGACTGGGTTGTTCCTGGATTTCGAAGGTGTCCGTTCGAATGGCGAATATGACCACATGGCTTGCCTGCCGGTGCTGCGCCAGGGCTTGAAGCTGGATGAAATCCATGGGCGGCTGGCGCTGCGTGCTGAGGCATTGGCGCGCGTAACGCGGCATTATCGTTCTGCTTGATCATATTCAGATCAGCAGCCAATCAGTCGCCCTGTTGCAGCAGCGCGATCACCGCGCGTCGCCAGGCTTCAAAGGCGCGGCTTGATGCGGCGCCTTTCACCTCAGCCTCTCGGCTGGCGGCATTCAACCGCTGACGCGCGGCCTGCTGTTCCCCGCCGGTGCGATCTTCCACCGCCTGACGGGCGCGGGCCAGCGCCTGATCGGCGGAGCGTGCCTCCCGCGCTGCAATGCGCGCGGCGTCGAGCAAGACGCGGATTTGCTGCAGCGCCGTAATGGTGTTGGCCAGCGCTTCACGCCCCGGCACATCGGCGCCGGTGCGCGCCAGGATTTCCTGCAACCGCTCGACCGATCCTGGCCCGCCGGGAATGCGGCGGAGCGAGGCCTCAAGGTCGAACTGCGCCGGCTGCAATAGAAGTGGTTCGCCCAGCCCCTGATCCCAGAGCGGCACATCCTGGCGCTGATCACGTTCAAAGCCAAGCCGAATGGTTTTGGGCACGGCTTCCAATTGCGTTTCATGCCGCAGGCCGAATTCGCCTTCAGCGGCGACGGGGAAGCGCGGTGCGGCACCGGGCCGGCGCGGCAGGTCAATCACCATCAACCCGCGCGCACCGCGAGGATCAATCGCCAGCGCCGTTTCTTCGATGCGTTTCGATTCAATAGTGACGAACCCACGCCGCAGCGTGATCCGCGTAATGTCATCCCTATTGCTGCTTTGGCTGGTCAGGTGCAGATCACGATCACGCGCAAAGGCGATCAGGCGCTGATCGCCGGGCGATAGCGCGCGTAATTCCGCATCGCCCAGAAAGCTTGGCGCATCTGGCCCGCCATAAACAGTGACCAGCCCATCGGGCAGCACATGGTTTGACGTGTTGCGGAATCGCAGCGCGTGCAGGGGACGCGTCGCTGCCAAATCCTGCACCCACCAAAGCCGTTCTGCCGGCAGGTTGAGATCAAGGAAAGGCAGGTTCGCCGTTTCGCCGCTGCGAATCGTCACAGGCTGTTCCAGCGTGAAAGCCACGCGCCCGGCGGCCGCTTCCGCCGCAACACTGACGGCGAGCGGCGCTGGCGCAGCTTCCGCACGCATGGCGGAACGCGCTGCGGGTGCGGGCGGCGGTGCCATCATTGGTGCGGCCGCCGCTGCCATAGGCTGAGGGCCGGTATCAGGCGTCACGCGAATGGCTTCCGCAATGCGCACCGGCAATTCAGGGCGCGGCACGGTGATGGGTTCAAAGATGGGCTGACGAAATGCCGCAGCGTCGTCCGACACCAGCGAAATTCGTACCCCTTCCCAATCACTGCCCGAGGCATTTTCCACCACTGCCCAGCCCATCAGCCGCGCCTGAGCGCCCGTTGCACCAAGCGCCGGCGCCATCAGCCGATAGGATGGCTTCCAAAGCGGCGCGCCGGCGATATAGATCACCGCCACCTGCCGCGCGCGATCAGACCTCAGGCGGATTTCGATGCGCCTTTCATCATCGCTGCGCGCGGCTGCCAGCGCCTCCGCCGCGCGCGCCACACGCGCAGCCAGCCCAGGGTCGGTCAGCGTGACTTCATCACCCGATTTCAGCAGTACCGAAAGCAAACCACGCGGCCCAATGAGTGAGAGATTCAGTCCCGCATCCGTCTCCGCTGCTGCCGCAATGCGCCCGCGCGCACCGGCGGCCTCGGCCTCCTGGCCGCGCAAAGCATTCAACAGGCTTGCGCGGTTTTCGAAATCTGCGGGACGAAGCGGCAGGCCGCGAAACGCCTCATTCAGCAAATCCCGCGCCGGCAGGCTGAGGCCCTCAACACGCCCGGCGGGATCAAGGATTATCAGCGATCGCAGCAGATCATCCACATCGCCAAGCGGGGCGCGAAACACCACCGGCGCATTCGCCGCGACTTCGCCAGCGCGTTCAATCTGCGCAATGCCGGCCGAGGAAAGTGTCACGCCACGGATCGGCATTTCCGCCGCAAATGCTGCCGGGGCAATCAACGTAAGGGCAAGGCTCAAGCGACGCATGGGGTTGGCTCCGACGAACGAGGCGATTGATTGAGCATGCATCAAAACGGCGAATTTAGGGCGCCTTCACGGGACGATTGGCGTGGCTTGATTGCGGCACACCGCGATTAAGTGACATATGCGAATGCACGCAAAGCCACGCATTGGGCGCACCATGGAAAATCATGGTGGCACGCCCTGGCCTTTCAAAGCGCGTACCATCCGGGTGAAAGCCCGTACTGGTCCAGGGTGCCACGACGATCACCATGGATTTGTCGTCCGAGGCCAGCACATGGGTTTCCGAAAGGGTGAAACGAAAATCCTCGGTCTTTGGCCAGACATTATCCCATTGCGTCGCCTGCCAGGCAGCGAGCCCAGGGATAACATCACGATGTGTGCCAAAGGCCAGCACATCAGGATGGAATAGCGGGCGCGCGGAAGCGTAATCAACTTCACGCACAAAACCGGCGAAGCGATCCAGCCAGGCATCAAACCAGGCGCGCGTTGCGGCATCGGCTTTTGGTAGATCGGTCATGGCGTGTTTTCCTTCTGCCTTGGTGAAGACAGCCTGATCCGAAGCGGCAGCGCTTTCAAGCCTTGCGGCCCGAGGCTTGCCGATGATGCTCGGGCGGGCTTAGCCTTGCTTGCCCAGCGTGGACTGCGCGATGGAGAAGGGGAATACCATGCCGAAACTCAGTGCCGATCGCGTCAAGGAAATCGGCCGCACACTTCTGATCGCTGCTGGCGCGCCGGCAGATGAGGCAGAAACCGTCGCGCGGCATTGCACCAGCGCCAATCTGGTGGGCCATGATTCGCATGGGATCATCATGATCCCGGGCTATATCGAACGCATCAAGGTGGGGCATATCGTCCCCGGCGCGCCCTGGAAGATTGTGCAGGAAAGTGCGACCACATCGGTGATTGATGGGCATTGGGGCTTTGGTTACGTCGCCAATGAAAAGGCCATGCGCTACACCATCGAAAAGGCGCAGAAATCCAATGTCGCCGCTGCCACCGTGTTTCGGCAGGGGCATATTGGCCGGCTGGCGAGTTATCCGCTGATGGCCGCAGAAGCCGGTATGATTGGCATTTGCACGGCAGACTCCGGACGCTCCCCCAAGGCGGTGGCGCCTTTCGGCGGGCGTGAAGCACGGCTTGGCACCAACCCGATTTCCATTGCGGTACCTTCGGATTTGGCCGGGCCTTTCGTGCTGGATATGGCAACCTCGGCCGCCGCCGCCGGCAAGGTGTTTCTGGCGCAAGCACGCGGGCAGGAAGTGCCGGATGGTTGGGTGATTGGCGCTGATGGCAAGCCAACGCGCGATCCTTCGCAATTGAAGAAGGGCGGTGCCTTGCTGCCGTTGGGTGGTACGGAAGGCTATAAGGGCTTCGGCCTGGCCGCGATGGTGGAGATTCTCTGCGGCTTACTGACCGGGCTTGGCTTTGGTGTGGAACCCACAGGCCGGCATAATGACGGCTGCTTCATGGCGGTGTTCAAGGTGGATGCCTTCCGCCCACTTGCGCAATTCAAGCAGGAAGTCGCGGATTTCGCACGCTATCTGAAGGATACACCGCCCGCGGAAGGCAGCCAGGGTGTCTTCTACCCCGGAGAGCTTGAAGCAATGCGGGAGGCGGATCGCCGCGCCAATGGCATTGAGATCGAGGATAAGACGATTGAGGTATTGACCAAGCTCGCCGGCGAATTGGGGGTGGCCGGCAAGCTTGGATTGTAGATCGCGTCAGCTAAGATCGAAAGTAATCTCCCCAAATCCCGCAAACCCGGCCTGCACGCGCTGGCCGGGCGGGACAAAGATGCAGCCCGTATAAGTGCCGGTCGTCACCACCTGACCGGCGCGCAAATGCTCGCCAAGCCCGTGCAGATGATTGGTAAGCCACACCAAAGGCAGCACGGGATCGCCAGAAGGATTGCCGCCCTTTTGGTCCACCTGCACAGTGCCCGCATAGGATTGCCGCACAGCAAGATTGGGCAGATCAAAACGCCGCCAATCCGCGACATCGGCGCCCACCACATAGCCCAGATGCGCGATGTTATCGGCCATGCCCTCAGCAGGTGATACCACCTTGTGATCGACATAGCGCGATTGCACCAATTCCAGCAGCGGGAAGGCGGCATCCACCGCATCCAGCACCTCGTCACGGCTATAGGCACTGCCACGCGGCGGCAGGTCGCGCTTCAGGCGGAAAGCGACTTCGGTTTCAAGGCCGATGGGGCGCGTATTCGCCACCCCCCAGCGCCCGCCCGATTGGCGCGCGCCGCTCGTGCCCATGATGCCGAAATTGGTGGGCTTGCCAGGCGGGGTCGCGCATTTCCAGCCGCCAATGGCGCCACCCAGCGCCTTCAATACACCGCGTTGAATGGCGAAGATCTCAGCCTCATTGCCTGGTGCGGCATCGCCGAGATTGGCAATCGGCGCGCCGCCTTTATGCACCGCGACAAGCTTTTCAATCGCGCGCGTGATGGTTTCAGATGACATGATCGGCTTTCCTATTCATTCAATTCGGGAATGACCCAAAGCGGCGCCTCACCGCGCGCCACGCGCTGCACATTGTCAAAAGCATTGCGCAGCCGGGCGATATTACTGTCCTGCGTTGGGCCGGCCATATGCGCGGTCAGTACGACATTATCCAGGCCAAATAGCGGATTATCGGGCGGCGGCGGTTCCTGATCAAACACATCAAGCCCGGCACCCGCGATCTGCCCCGATGATAGTGCGCGATAGAGTGCCGCCTCATCCACCACCGGGCCACGGCTGGTATTGATCAGGAAGGCGGTTGGCTTCATCAGCGCCAGTTCGGCTTCCCCCAACAACCCCTTGGTGCTGGCATTGAGTGGTACATGAAGCGAGACGATATCGGACGTCCGCAGCAATTCCCGATAAAGACGGAAGCGCACATTCAGCGCGTCTTCGGTTTCTTCACGCAGCCGCGCGATATCGTAGTAATGAACCGTCATACCGAAGGCCTGGGCCAGACGCGCGGTCTTCTTGCCGATGGTGCCCAGACCCACAATGCCAAGGGTACGCCCACGCAGTTCATACAGCTTCGGCGTTTGATTGCCGCGCCAACGGCCGGCGGCAACATTGGCATGCTGACGGATCAATTGCCGTGATACCGCCAGCATCAGCAGCACCGCATGTTCCGAAACGGCGGTGGAATTTGCGCCGCCATTATTCGCAAAGGGCACACCGCCACGCCGCGCGGCGGCGATATCCGCGCGGTCATACCCCGCGCTCAATACCTGGATCAGCTTCAGCTTGGGGGCGATGGCGTAAAGCTCATCCTTGACCAGCATATCCACGAAGCCAACCAGATATTCAGCTTCAGCCATCGCATCCTTCCAATCCGCGCCGCCGGGCTTGGCGATGCGCAGATCAAAACCATCGGGCGCCATTTCCTGGATCACCGCCTCATCCACCATGGATTGCGTGACAACAACAATACGCGGCTTCATGTTTCCTCCGAAATCACTTTCCGGCACAGCATGAACCGGCAGGCGCCGGTCGCCAAGGGGCGGGATTGCGCAGGGCACGCGCCAAGGCCATGCTGCAGCTCACGCAACATCAGGCCGGGGGCGTTATCGGGTGCAGCAGAAGGGCGCGCCACCAGGGGCAGGTCAGGCATGAAGGAAACGCCGTCTCGCCGCGCCTGGTTCATCCTTGCCGGCGGCTTTTTGGCCTTCACCATCAGCGCCAGCCTGATGCATGCCTATAGTGTTTTTCTGCTTGCCTTCATTGCGGAATTTCGCTGGAGCCGCGCAGAAAGTTCACTCGCCTATTCGGTCGGGCAGGTGGTGGGCGGCATTTCATCGCCGCTGGTGGGCGGCATGGTGGACCGGCTTGGCGCACGGCGCATGGTGCTGCTGGGTGGCTGCCTGCTGGCGCTTGGGTTGCTGGGTAGCGCCTTCGCGACATCGCTTTGGCAAATTGTGCTGCTCTATGGCGTGGTGATGACGCTGGGCGCCAATTGCATCAGCATGGTGGTGTTTGCGCCGCTGATTTCGCGCCTATTTGTCGCGCGGCGCGGCATGGCCATGTCCATGCTGCAATCGGCCAATGGCTTTGGCCGCGCGATTTCTGCGCCGATTGCGCAGCTCATGGTCAGTGAAGTGGGCTGGCGCCACGCTTATCTGATGCAGGCTGGCATCATGGCGGCATTGGTTCTGCCATTGGCCGCGCTGTTTCGTGGCGCCGAGCAAACGCCCATCGCCAAGCCAACCGCCGATAGCGCGCCCGCGCGCGATTGGTCAGTGGCCGAGGCGATGCGCACGCGCCATTTTTGGTTGCTGCTGATTGTCTATGGCCTGACAAGCATTGGCAGTTTTCTGGTGGCGCTTCATCAATTGGCCTTTGCTGTGGATCGCGGCTTTGATCCGCTTTACGCAGCCTTTGTGGTAGGGATGGGTAGCTTGCTTGCACTGCCAGGCGTTATCCTGACCGGCACGATTTCAGATTATATCGGGCGCGAAGGCGCGGCGATACTTGCCTATGCCATTTCCATCATTGGTGTGGCGGCAGCGCTGATGATTGATAATGCCGATCAGCATTTGCTGTTCTGGGTGCATGCGTGTTTCTTTGGCATTACCTGGGGCGCACGCGGGCCGGCGATTACCGCCAAAACAGCGGATCTTTTTGGCGGCCCCAGGCTTGGCACCATTCTGGGCCTGATCACCATCGGCTCGGGCCTTGGGGCCGGGCTTGGCGCCTGGGGTGCGGGTTTCCTGTTTGATCTGACCGGCAGCTATCAGCTTGGTTTCATGCTTGCCATCGCCGCCTATGCGATGGGGGCTTTGGTTTTCTGGGCGCTCCGCAAACCGGTGCAGGACTGAAACAAAAACGCCGAAAGCTTTGCAAAAACGGCTTACAGCCAGTACGGGCAAAAACCATGGCGTGACCCGTCAGGACGGATCACGCCATGAAGGGCGTATCAGCTTTGCAGCTTGATGCCGGAATCGCGGATCACCCGCGCCCATTTGGCAAGATCATCAGCAATCCGGGCGCGCATCTGTTCGCTATCGCCATCCACAATATCAAGTCCAAGGCCGGTAAAGCGCTGGCGCATGGCTGGGTCCGCCAAAATGGCCCGCGATGTGGCCTGTACACGGTTCAGGATGGGCTGCGGCGTACCGGTCGGCGCCATGGTGCCGAACCAGGAACTCGCTTCAAAGCCGGGGAAGCCTTGTTCCACCAGCGTTGGTATCTCTGGCGCATTGGCCGAACGTGCCAAGGTGGTGATGCCAAGACTGCGCAGCTGGCCATCGCGCACCATGGGCAGCACGGCGCCGATATTCTGGATGCCAAGCTGCACAGAGCCATTCAGCACATCCGCCATATTCGCACCGCGATAGGGGATATGTTCCATCTTGATGCCGGCCTGGCTGCAGAACATTTCGCCGGCGGCATGCTGCGGCGTGCCCACGCCTGGCGTGCCATAGGATACCTTGCCGGGATTGGCCTTGGCGTAAGCGACCAATTCCTGGATCGTGCGCGGTGGGAAATCCCGGTTCGATACGAAAAGCGATGGCATGGCGAAGGCAAGATGTATCGGCGCCAAATCCTTCACGGGATCGAAAGGCAGGCGTTGCAGGTTTGGCAGAAGGGTCAGCGCCGCACTCGCGGCCCACATCAACGTATAGCCATCAGGCGCCGATTTCGCGACACGATCAACACCAATCGCGCCCGAATTGCCGGCGACATTTTCCACCACCACCGGCTGGCCCCAGGCTTCAGAAAATCTCTGCGCGAAAATGCGCCCGGTCACATCCGTGGCGCTGCCGGCAGTGAAGCCGACAACCAGCCGCACCGGGCGATCCGGCCAATTGCTTTGCGCCAAAGCGCTGCCCGAGGCGCCAACCCCAATTAATCCGGCGCCACCCAGCAGAACCCGGCGCCGCGAAAGCGATGCTGTCATGATAACCCTCTCCTGTTGGTTTTGGTTGTGCTGGGCATCAAATCGCCAGCACTTCAACGGGAGAGTACCGCAGGGGTAGAGCCGCCGTCCATGCGCATCTGCAGGCCAGCGGCGGTGTATTTTCAGGCCGAAACCTGCCGCACCAGGTCCCGCTTGGCGAGTGCTGCCCCCGCCGCCCAGGCCGGCACAAGGGGCCGGGGTTTTTCGAACCAGAAGCAGGTTTCCTCAATGCCCCGCGCCGGGCACCAGATGCGCCCTTCGCCAAGCGGGCCGAAGCCCAGCAGGCGAATAACCGCGAGCGAGGCCGCATTATCGGGCTGTACCGCCGCGCGCAGACAATCAATATCCAGATGCTTGAAGGCAAGCTCTACCGCGACCGGCCCTGCTTCGCGCATCAGCCCTTGGCCCTGGTATTGTTCCCCCAGCCAATAGGTGGTCAGCGCCACCCGATCATTCCCGGGTGGGCAAATCAGGCTGACCCAGCCGCAAATCGCGCCATCGGATTTCCGTTCCAGCACCAGCGGCAGGGACCGCCTCTCCGCTGCCGCGCCGCGGGCCGAGGTAATCTTCTCCTCCGCCATCGGGGGCGAGAAGGGCACTGGCCAGGATGCAAGGCGCTTGCTGATCGCTTCCGTCATCATCTCCGCAATCGCCGGGGCATCGCGGCCTTCGGCGCAGCGCAACCGAAGGCGAGGCGTTTCTGCTACGGGAGCAGATGGGAGAAAAACAACCATAGGATGTATATAGACCGAGAAAATCTATTTGGCCAGAAATTTCTTTAACTTTTCTACAGCTTTTCCGCGAGGTTGATCGAATAGGCGTGACAGGGAAAATTTCCCATGATGCACGCGCGCACGGCGGTGGGAGAATTCCAGAAAACCGGCCAGCCCATTGCGTCGCCCGAAGCCGGATTCCCCAGATCCGCCAAAGCCAAGGGCCTGAAACCCAGCAAATTCAACGGTGCGCCCGGCGATCATGGCGCTGCCCCGCGCCATGGCAGCAATCTGCTTTTCTTCCTCAGACGTTGCACCAAACAGATAGATGGCCAGCGGCGAGGGGCGTTCTGCAACCCAGGCGAGTGCTGTCTTGAGAGATTCTTCTTCGCGCAGAAGTAGTATCGGGCCGAAGATTTCCTCATGGCAGATCGCCGCATCCGATGGGGCCTCTGCCAGGCGCAGCGCCATGCGGCGCCCCGGGCCGTCCTCAGCCAATGGGGTCAAGGATGCACCCGCCATCAGCCTTTGCAACCGCGTGATCTGGGCGGCATTGATCACACCCGTATCGGGCAGGCCGATGCCGGTAGCCTTGCAGGCCGCCATGAAGGCTTCCTTTTTGTGGCCAACCAGCAGCACCGTATCCGGCGCCACACAGGTCTGCCCCGCATTGAAGGCCTTGCCCGCCAGAATATCGCGCGCGGCGCGTTTTAGGTCCGCGCCCGGCAACACCAGCACCGGGCATTTGCCGCCAAGTTCCAGCGTGACTGGCGTAAGATTCGGCGCGGCGGCGGCCATGATCTTCCGCCCAGTCGCGGTGCTGCCGGTGAAGACCAGATGATCCCAGGGCTGCGCCGCGAAATCCGCCCCCACCTCAGCGCCGCCTTGCACGCAAAGCGCCATGTCATCGCCCCAGGCTTCGTGCAAGATATCGGCGATTAGCGCAGCGGTGCGCGGCAGCGCTTCCGATGGTTTCACGCACACACGATTGCCGGCGGCAATGGCATCAATCGCGGGCAGCAGCGCCAATTGCACCGGGTAATTCCACGGCGCCATGATGCCGACCACGCCTTTCGGGACGAATTCTTCCCGCGCGCGCGCCGGCCAGAAGGGATAGGGGACCGTCACGCGGCGCGGGCGCATCCAATGCCACAAATTGCGCCGCGCATAACGCGCCATATCCGCAACCAGCAGCACATCCGCGAGCAGGGTTTCAATCGGTGCGCGGCCTTCATATTCGGCATCGAGCACCGCCATGATTTCATGTGAGCGCGCCATCACGGTACGCGCCAGCGCTGCCAATAGCACGCGACGTTGCTTGAGATTGGGCGCGCCATCACGCGCTTCAGCGGCGCGCAAGGCGGCAAGGGCTTCAGCGGGGGTCATGCCGGAACAGCCTTCGCGGCAGCTTCACCAGACAGCACCGCAGCTTCAATGGTGGCGGGCAGGCGTGGCCAGGTCCAATCGCCAGCCAGCACCAGATTGCGATGCACCTGCCGCGGTGGTTGCGGCGGCATGCCCACCGCATGGCGCGGCGTGGCGCGGCGTTCCTTCACCGCGCGCATCGCCGGTGGCGTTTCCGGCCAATCACCGGGCAAGCCGAACGCCGTGGCTGCGGCGCGAATTTCCGCCCAGGCGCGCGGCGCCAAATCCGGCGCCTGTTCCTCGACCTCCGCATCCGCTGCACTCACGGTGATGCTGACACCAGTTGGGCGCACCAGGATCCATTGCGTCAGCCCGCCCAGCACGCCGATGAAGCGCACCGGCCCTGCCGTTTGATGCGCGAAATGCAGATTGAGAATGGGCGCATGGCGTTCCGGCACGCGCAGCTTCGGGATCAGCCGTGCCACTTCCCAGGGCGGCAGCGCCAGCACAATCTGATCGCGCGGATCAAGTGATATGCTGTCATCGCCAAAATGCAGCGCAATGATGCGCCCTTCCGCTTCCGTCATGGCGCGCAGCCGCGCCCCGAACCGCGTAGTGACTCCCGCTTGCTGTAAGGCACGCAGCGCAGGCGCAATCAAATCCGGCCCAAGCCCTTCACGCGCCACCAACACCGCGCCCGCCCCTGGCCGCCCCAGCCGGCGCAGCACCACGCCAAGCCGCGCGGATGATGCCTCATGCCCCGGCGTATTAAGTGCCGCGACGGTGAGGGGTTCGATCAATGCGCGATACAGCGCGGGATGCGCCGCCATCACCTCGGCCACTGGACGATCCCCAATCGGCAGCGCGAGGCGCAGCAATGTACCGAAGGCAGCGGTACTCAGCCCCGGCGGGCGTTTGGCGGGATCACGCCAATCAAGCGGGCTTGCCGCGATGCGCCGCGCGCTGCCATCGGCCAGGTCAAATACCGGCAGGCCTTCCGGTTCGGCCTCCACCCAGCCCTCGCGCGCGCCGATATCCGTGAGGAAGCGGAGCGCGGCGTGATTGGCGCCCATCAGCGCATGCGTGCCGTTATCGGTGCCATCGGGCAAGGCGCGGCAGCGCCCGCCGGCCACCGGTGTTGCTTCATGCAGCATCACAGCGCGGCCACGCTGTGCGAGGCGCAGCGCCGCCGCCAGGCCCGCGACTCCGGCGCCAATGACATGGCATGTGGCGGCGCTGGTCACGCGCGGCTGGTGCTGGCTTGCGGCATGGGCATGATTCCCATGGCATAGGCTGCCATTTGCAGTTTCTCGCCCCGCGTCAGGCGCGGACGTGGTCGCGGTAGGCCAAAGCCGCGCGCCATCAGGCGATCAAACAGCCGCTGATAGCCCCACATCATGATGCGCGCCGGCAAAAGCGCGCGCTGATCCAAATGGCGCAACTCCGCCGCCGCTTGCGCGAAGCCTGCTTCGGCTTGCTGTGCCAAATGCGCCGCTGCGCGGGCAAAGCCTGGGCTTGCGATCAGCGTTGCGGCGGGCGCATCAGCCACACCTTCCGCCGCCAGCAGATCAAGCGGCAGATAGACGCGATCGCGCAGCGCATCTTCATCCAGGTCGCGCAAGATATTCACCAATTGCAGCGTGCGCCCAAGGCCAAGGCCGAAATCAGCCGCTTCCGGTGCGCCGAAAATCCGCACCGCCATGGCGCCAACACTGCCGGCCACGCGGCGGCAATAAAGGTTCAAAGCGTCAGTATCAGCGATGCGGAGGCTTGGCGTGGAATCGGTTTCCATGCCCGCAATCATCGATTCGCATTCCTGGATGGGCAGCGCGAAATTTTCGCGCGCCAGCGCCAATTCGCGCGAAAGCGCACAATCCGGCGCGCGGAGCTTGCCGCGCCAATCCGCCAGGAAGCGGCGCTTTTCCGCTTCCGGCATGGCGCCATCAGCGATGTCATCCACCGCGCGGCAAAAGGCATATACAGCCCAAAGCGCGCGGCGCCTTTCGCCCTTGAGCGCCGACATGCCGCGCGCGAAGGAAGACCCCGCGCGCCCAACCCTCGCACTGACCAGCGTCGCATCGTTTGGGCCTGTGCCAAGCGCCGCGCGAAAGCCCTGCAAGAAATCCAGCCGCGATAGGGCAACACGCCCCAAAACCGGATCCGCTGCACGCAGCCGCGCCAATAGTCGCCGCCCGAGAGCGATGGTCACGGCACTTTCGCGCGCCAGACGCTTGGCTGCGATCAGCCGCGGCAAGGCGGCAGCGGCATCCAGCCTTTCTTCCACCTGATCAAGCGCAGCATCCAGCACGGCGCGCCGCGCCTCGGTATTGGCGGGGTCGAAGAAGCGCGCCTCACCGCCGGCCAAATCCATCCAGGCTTCGGGCAGATAGACGCGCCCGATATCGCGCCGATCCGGCACGAGATCCTGCAGGTGATTGAGGATTTGCAAGGCGGTGCAGAGCGCATCGGCGGCCGCGATGGCCTCAGGCTTTGTCTCATGATGCAGGCGGAGCAACATGCGCCCGACGGGATTGGCTGAGCGCGCGCAGTAATCTTCCAACCCGGCCCAATCCGCGTAACGCGCTTGGGTCGCATCCTGCCGAAAGGCCGAGAGCATGAGGCGCGCTTCATCCGTGCCACTGCTTGCCTGATGCAATGCTGTTGCTGCTGGTTCCGCCGTTGCGGGGTCATCAAGCGCGGCTTCAAGTGCGGCCAGGCGGCGCAGCTTTTCCGGCGGGTCTAGTGCTGGGTCATCGGCAATATCATCGGCGGCGCGCACAAAGCGATAAAAGCCGAGCACCTTCGGGCGGATTTCCGGCGCCAGCAGCCGGGACGCGACAGGGAAATTCTCAGACCCCGCGTCACGTGTCGGCGCGCGGGAGGCAGCGCTTTCGGCAATCATGCCGTGCCGCTGGCGGAATAGGCGCGGCCCTTCCAACCGGCTGGGCGCCCGATCAGCACCCGCACCAGCGCGGTCCATTGAATGGCGAGCCCGACCAGCACGGCGAGGGGATGCAGCGGCACGGTCCACCAGGCTTCGCCGGTCTTGAAGGTAATGGCGGCGCGCAGTGCAAACACAAGCACAATGGCCAGCGCTGCCTGCCATTCCGGCAGCAGAAAGAAGGGCCAGATATGCGCGCCCGCCAGAAGCGTGGTCCAGATCGGCAGGCCGATGGGGGTGGCCATGCCTTCATGCGCATTCTTGATGAAGCCATTCCAGCTTGCGCGCAGCCCATCATACATGCGGCATTCGGCAAGCTTCACGCCTTCCACCATTTCGGTCCGGAAACCGGCACCGCGCAGCTTGCGCGAAAGTTGCAAGCCATCATGCAACAGCGTGCGGATGGCGCCATGCCCGCCAATGGATTCATAGGCGCCGCGTTCAAACAGGATCAATTGCCCGCAAGCGGCGCCAAGCTCCGCACGTTCAGTCTCCGCCCGCCCGCCGCCGGGCAAATAGCCGATCAGCAGCAGGTTGATCATGGGCACGGTCAGCGCCTCACCCAAAGTGCCGATGATCTGGCGCGGCACCCCGGTTACCATGGCAAGCTTTTGCCGCGCGGCATGGCCGGCCATGTGGGCAGCCGCATCACGCGCAAGGCGCACATCGGCATCAATGAACAGGAAATGCGTGCCCCGCGCCGCTTCTGCCAAGCGCGCACAGGCATGCACCTTGCCGGTCCAGCCCTGCGGCAAGGGCGGGCAGGCCAGCAGCCGCACCCGCGCATCGCGCGCGGCATAGGCGTTGACGATTTCCGCCGTGCGATCGCTTGACCCATCATCCATTACCAGCACTTCAATCGCGACACCTTGTTGCGCGAGAGCGGCATCAAGGCAATCGCTGATATGCGCTTCCTCATTACGTGCAGGGATCAGGATGGACACCAGCGCATCCTTCGGCGCCGGCCCGCGCGCCTTCGCCATGCGGCGGAGGTTATCTATGGCGAAACCGACCGGCATCAGCGCCAAGGCAAGCGCAATCCAGGGCAGGAAATCTGTCATGGCGCTGTCTCCGCGCGTTGTTCATGTCGGGGGTCGAAGCGTTCACCGCGCAGCAGGGCCTTGGCGCGGCGCCAGGCTTGATAAATGCCGCCCATGCCTTCGCGCCCCTGCACCAGGGTTTGAAAGGCGGTGGGATCACGCGCAATGGCATCGGCGCTGAGCTTTTCCATCACGCCCGCCAAGGCATCAGACAGCATGGCGCTACGCGCCTCTCGTGGTGCTTCCAGCAGCGTCGCAGCGGGGATGGGCGTACCGAAAGCGGCGAGCATTTCTGCCTTGCGCTCAGTCCAGAACGGGTAATCCAGCGCGAGTGGCACGAACACCGCCTCCGGCGCCATTTCCGGCAGGCGGATCATGCCAGGCGCAATCGGCACGGGCCTTTCGCGCGGATCACTGAAACGCCCTGGCGCGTTGATCCAAAGAATATGCGCGGGATTCGCCAGCACCTTTTCCACCACACGCAGAAACGCGACCGACCCGCGCGCCGAGCCGGTCTCGATCCCAAAAACGCCAAGCCGCTTCATGAAGCGATATTTTTCCAGCGCCGCCGCATCCATCGGCGTAAAAAGCGGCCGCTCTGGCAAAAGCCGACGATAGAGCAGCATGAAGGCCACGCCATCCCACCAGGAGGGATGATTGGCGAAGATCACCGCTGGCTTGCCTTCCGGCAATTCAGGCAGGCCCCAACGCGCCACACGCAGCGCGCGCATGTGTTTCGCGAAGAAACGCGTGAACATGAAATCAAAAAAAGCCAGGTGGCGCGGCGAACGCAGCGCCACCGGATCAGGCATTTCTTGTCCCGGCTTCTTCGTCATTCCGCCGCGGCTGGCAATTCGGCCTCTCGCCGGCCGGCCAATTCCGCTTCGGGCGACATGCCCCGCCCGCCAAGATCACGATCCAAGGCATCGGCCGCGATCCAGCCGGACATCATCACCATCGGCATGCCCGGGCCAGGATGTGCGGCACCGCCGGCCAAATAGAGCCCCTTGATCGCCTTGCTGCGATTGCTCGGCTTGAAGGCGCCGGTGAAGGAACCATGCGATGCCAGGCCATAAATCGCGCCATTCAAAACTTTGTAGCGGTTATGGATATCAACCGGCGTCAATTGGCTTTCGCAAACAATCCGGCTTTCGATATCTTCCATGCCCGCCGTACGCTTCAGCTTATCCAGGATCTTCTGGCGATAGGCCGGGAACATCTTCGACCAATCATGATGCGGGCGAAGGTAAGGCGTGTGCACCAGCACATAAAGCGCTTCTCCACCTTCCGGCGCGACCGAAGGATCAGTGCCCGATGGTGCGGCGAGGTATGCGGTGGGATCGGGCGCCGGTTCACCCTTGCGATAGATCGCATCGAATTCTTCTTCCGCATCGCGGGAGAAGACAAAATCATGATGCGCCAAATGTTCATAACGGCGATTGAGCCCGAGATAGAGCACCACGCCGGAACAGGCGGGCTCATACTTCTTGGCATAGCGCTGCGACGCATTGCCCTTCACCAATTCGGTATAGGTGCGGATCGCATCCATGTTGGAAATCAGCGCATCACAGGCAATGCGTTCGCCATTGGCGGTCACGCTGCGCACGGCACCGCCGACAATCTCAATATCCGTCACCTCGGCATTGGTGCGCAGATCAGCGCCGAGTGAGGCCGCCAGATTGGCCAGCCCTTCCGCCGTGGCGCGCGTGCCACCCACCGGATACCACACACCTTCGGATGCCTGCATATCGCCGATGCTGCACAGCACGGCAGGCGCCAGATAGGGGCTTGATCCGACATATTGCGTAAAGTGATCAAGCATCTGCGCCAATTGCTCATTCGGCACATGGCCGCGAATGACCTTCGCCACCGTTTGGCCCATGCGCAAAGCCATGACATCGCGCAGCACATCGGGCTTGAAATTATCGCCAAGGTTCAGCGTATCGCCAATACCTTCCACCGGCTTCCAGAAGAAGAATTTTTCGGAAACCTTGTGCAAATGGCGCGCGACGCGCTGAAAGCGCTCATACCCCGCGCCATTCACCCCACCCGGCGCGAAATCATCCATCAGCCGCGCCATGTCCTGCACATTTTCAATCAGATCAATCTGCTTGCTGCCATCGAAAAAGCAGCGCCACTGCGGATCAAGCCTCATCAGCGGCATTTCCTGCTGCTGATTGCGCCCCGCTTCAGCGAAAATGCGACGCAGCACGCGCGGCACGGTCAGGATGGTAGGGCCCATATCGAAGCGGAAATTCCCCCGCCCATCCGGTGATGGCAGGTTCAGCACCGCCGCCTTGCCGCCCAGCCAGGAATTACGCTCAAGGACCGTGACCTGATGCCCACGCGCTTGCGCGGTGGCGGCCGCCGCAAGCCCACCCAAACCGCTGCCGATGACAACTACCTTGGCACCCATCGCGCCCTCTCCTTCTCAGTCGCCAGCTACGGACGCATTTGCCCGCATATGGCGTGGGCTGCGCTCGCTCCGCGCCAGGCCCAGATCCTGCAACAACAAATCGGTGCTGATGCGCGCACCTTCATAAATCACCGGCAAGCCACTACCCGGATGCGTGCCGCCACCCACCAGATAGACGCCCTTCGCCTTGCCGAAGCGATTGCGCGGGCGGAAATGCATCATCTGGCGCACATTATGCGCAAGGTTGAAGGTGGCCCCATAGCCAACCGCATATTCATCCTGCCAGCCTTGGGGCGAGAGGATTTTCTCATACCGGATGCGGCTTTCGATATCGGTCAGGCCAAGCGCCTTCAGCCGATCCAGCGCCAGCCGCCGGTAACGCGGCGCCTCAGCGGCCCAATCAGCGCCGCCCAATAAATTCGGCACCGGCACCAGCATATAAAGCGTGGAATGCCCAGGCGGCGCGAGTGAGGGATCGGTGCTGGCCGCCGCCTGCACATAAAGCGAAGGATTTTGCGGAATGATGCCAGATTCAATCTGCGCCAGATTATTCTCATAATCTTCCGCCAGCAGCACCGTGTGATGCGCCAGATCAAGCGGCCCTTCAATGCCCAGATAAAGCATGAAGGTGGAACAGGAATACCGCGCCTCGGCGATTTTCTTATCGGGCCATTGCGGGCGCTGTTCTTCTTCCATCAGCCCCGGGATGGCATGGGCGAAATCGGCATTCACCACCACCGCATCGGCGGCATGCAGCCGCCCGCCCGCTTCCACACCCACGGCGCGGCGACCTTCAAAGACAATGCGATCCACCTTGGTATTCAGGCGGATATCCACGCCGACACTTTCAGCAACCCGCGCCATGGCTTCCGATACCACACCGCAACCGCCGCGCGGATGAAACACGCCATGTTCATATTCCAGGAAGGACAGGATGGAGAACATGCTCGGGCAGCGAAAGGGACTCATGCCCAGGTATTTGGACTGGAAGGAAAACGCCAAGCGCGTGCGCGGATCAGAGAAGTGTCTTTGCAATTCCTGATCCAGCGAAAGCCAGGGCCGCAGATGCTTGAGCCCATTCATCACTTCCGGCGCCAGATAGGTCATTACGCCATGAAAGGGCCGTTCCAGCACCGGGCGGAAGGCTTCCAGCTTCACGCGGTTTTCCGCCATGAAGCTGCGCACGCCTGGCGCATCGGCAGGGTTGATCTTGGCCACTTCCGCTTCCATGCGCGCCAGATCGGGCGACGCATCTATTGTGACGGGATTGGCCCCTTCGAAAATCAGCCGGTATTGCGGATCAAGGCGGATCAAATCCACCTCATCCTCAAGCCGCGCGCCGCAGGCTTCGAAGATTTCCGCCAGGATGCGCGGATACAGGAAGAAGGTCGGCCCGATATCGAAGCGATAGCCGCCAGGCGCCGTCACGGTGCGCGTGCGCCCGCCAACCACGCCATCCTTTTCAAACACCGTAACCCGCACGCCGGAGGAAGCGAGCAGCATGGCAGCCGCCAGCCCCCCGGGTCCGGCGCCGATCACGGCGACATGGGGGCGGGTTTGCGAAAGGGAGGGTGGTGATGCGTTCATCCGGCGTTCTATCTTTACGGCTTAGAGCATTTTCAAGCCAAGTGAAATCACTTGGCGACTCGGAAAATGCGATCAAACAAAGCTTTAGAGCGGTTCCCGCGAACTGAAGTGAAGCGAAACCGCTCTAAAGGTACCAAATGTCCAAAAGCAATTACAAACCAGGCCGGCCTGAAGGGTTCGGCAAGCCTAAGCCGCCATGGCCCCCTCAATTTCCGCGAAGCGCGCCCCAGCACGCGGAAGAAGCCGCCGCAGAAAGAAATCCGCCACCGCCCCATAGGCCGCGCCATCTGCCGCAGCCGCCCGCGCGAGAAGAGCACCCCCCAGCACCCAGCCCACCGCATCCAAATAGGCAGTCGCCAGCGCTTGACCAGCCTCTGCATCGCGACCTTGTTCGGAAAGTACCGCTTCCGTGGTGCGGGCCAGTCCTTCAGCCGCCGCGCGCAGCCGGGCATCGGGGAGCGCCGCAATCTCCGCGATCAGCTTCCGCATCTCCGCCCCGCCATCGCGGGCGAGCTTGCGGGTCAGCAGGTCAATCGCCTGGATGCCGTTGGTGCCCTCATAAATCGGGGCAATGCGGGCATCGCGCAGCACCTGGGCCGCGCCGGTATCCTCAATGAAGCCCATGCCGCCATGGACCTGCACGCCGAGGGAGGCGGTTTCTACCCCGCGATCCGTGGCCCAAGCCTTCAGTACCGGGATCAGCAGCGCAAGCCGCGTGCCGGCAGCGGTATCGCCCAAAAGCTCCGCGCGGTCTGCCGCCACCGCCGCTTCCAGCATGATCAGCCGGGCAGCGAGCGTGGTCGCGCGCATTTCCATCAACATGCGCGCCACATCGGGGTGTTGCGCGATGGCCCGCCCATTCTGCACGCGCTGCGCGGCATAGGCTTCCGCGAGCCTGAGCGCCGCCGCGCCATGCGCCACACCCTGGGTGCCAACGCCAAGCCTCGCGTTATTCATCATGGCGAACATGGCTTGCAGGCCGCGATGGGGTTCGCCGACCATCTCAGCCTCCGCACCCTCATACAACATGATGCAGGTGGGGCTGCCATGGATGCCCATTTTGCGTTCAATGCCACCGCAGCGGAAGGCATTGCGCGCACCATCGGACAGGATTTTTGGTGCGGCGAACAGCGAAATCCCGCGCGAGCCCGGCGGCGCATCCGGCAGGCGCGCCAGCACCAGATGCAGGATATTGCCGGCGCAATCATGCTCGCCCCAGGTGATGAAAATCTTCTGCCCGTGCAGGGCATAGCGCCCATTGCCGAGCGGTTCCGCGCGTGTACGCAGCATGCCCAAATCACTGCCGGCTTGCGGTTCGGTCAGGCACATGGCGCCGGTCCATTCACCCGCGATCATGGGCGGCAACCAACGGGCCGCCTGATCCGGCGTGGCGTGGTGGCGCAGCAGATCAATCGCGCCGGCTGTCAGCAGCGGTCCAAGCATGAAGGAGGTATCGGCCGCCATGCCCAATTCCGTCATGGCGGTCCAAAGGCTGAGCGGCAGCCCCTGCCCGCCATGTTCAGCCGGTGCGGCCAGCCCCTGCCAGCCACCTTCGCGCCATTGATCGTACAGCGCCGGGTAATGCGCCGGCGTGGTCACTGTGCCATTGGCATAGCGGGCACCCTGCTTATCGGCTTCCTGGGCTTTTGGTTGCAGCGCTTCGGTGCAGAAGCGGTTTGCCTCATTCACGATTTGCGCAATGTCATCGGCGGAAAGTGGCGCGCCGGCGGCGCTGGTCAGGCCCGGCAGGTCAACCAGGCGCGTCAGGCCGAAAATCAGATCATCAGCGGCAGTTGTGGTCATGGGGTGGACTCCAAGGCAGCAAGCAAACCAGGCGCGGGCGCATCCCGCCCGGCGGCCCATCCCGGCAGGGCGCGGGCGAAGCCATTATCCTCTGCCGCGGCGGCCAGGGCCAGACCCAAAAGCGGCGCGAATTTGAAGCCATGGCCGGAAAAGCCGGACATGACAAAGCAGCCAGGGGCGGCGGCTTCCAGGATGAATTCCTCCCGGTCTTCCACATCATAGTAGCAGGCCTGGGCACCCAAGACGCGATAGGCTTCCGCATTGATCAGGCGCGGGCGGGCCAGCGCCAGGATTTCCTCGATTTCCGAGGGCGTTGCCGCGCGCGGATCAGCCCCGGCATCGCCCTGGCGGGAAAAGCGATGATCCCCGATCTTGAGCGCGGTGCCCGCCACCGGCGGCACGGCGTAAAACCCACCATCCTCGGCCAGATCAAGCAGCATGGGTGCCGCTTCCCAGGCGGCGCGGAAGCCAGCCGGGGCTTCAAGCCGCACCAGGATTTGCCGGGAAGGAACCACGCGCCCGGCAAGGCCGGTGCCGAGTAGCCTTGGCCCCCAGGGTCCGGCGGCGAGTACCAGCAGATCGGCGCTGCGTTCCGCGCCATTCACCAGGCGCAGCGTTTTGCGCGCCGGTTGGGCGCTAGCGACCTCGGCCGCTTCGAACACCACACCCCGCGCGGCGAGATGCGCGGCGAGCCCCGCGACAATCCGTTCCGCCAGCAAAACGCCGCCACGCGGCAGGGTGAAGGCAGCGGCGATGCCGGCATCGGACAGCATGGGGAAGCGCGTGGTGATCTGATCCGGCGGCACATCGGCGCAAGCATGGCCATCGGCCCGCAGCGCAACACGGCTTTCCGCCAGCCACCCGCCCTGATGATTGGCCAGCGCCAGCACGCCGGTTTCGACATAATGCCGGGCGCCGAGTGTGGCCCAGATCATCCTCCAAGCGGCATAGGCGGGATCAACCATGCGCATATAGCCGGCCTGCGCGCCATAGGCGTGGCGGATCAGGCGGTGCTGATCCACGGATGCACCGCGCGGATTGGGGATGGGCGCCTGTTCAATCACGCGCACCTGCCATCCGGCACGGGCCAGCGCCCAGGCGCTGCAAAGCCCCATAATGCCGGCGCCAAGGACCAGGGCGGTTTTCTGACTTGCCATGGCGTTAACCTATGCCGGTTTGGGCGAGGGATGGGAATGCTTGTTTTCTCAACCCGTGAGGGGCAAACCGCCTTTGTCTGGCCAATGCGCGGCGAGGAACCGTCCCGCCCAAGGCCAAAAGGAGCGCCCCCCGCCATGATCATCGCCTTCTGGACCCTGCCTTTGACGCTGATCTTCCTCTGGCTCAGCTTTCGCGTCATCCGCTATCGGCGGGCCGAGCGTATCCCGCTCGGGTCAGGGGGCAATGCCGCTCTGGAACGCGCCATCCGGGCGCATGCCAATTTCGCAGAATTTGTGCCCTTTGCGGTGCTGCTGTTGATCCTGGCGGAATGGGGCGGCGCCTGGCCATGGCTTTTGCACGCGCTGGGGGCGCTGCTGGTCGGCGCACGCCTTTCCCATGGCATGGGCATGGTGCAAGACCCTGAGGATTATCGCTCTCGTGTCTTTGGCATGATGGGGAGTTTTAGCGTCATGGCCATCGCGGCGGCGGCGGCTTTTTGGGGCGCGCTTATGCGCGGCTGAGGCATCGTCCGGGGCGCCCCAGCCGGGCCACCTTCGCGAAACGATCCGCCGCGTCATATGATTTAAAATTCCTGTTCCAACCGGCTAAGTTTTCATTTACATTTTGCGACGCTTGATTTCTCTCAACCTAGGGTTGTCTTCATGCCCACCATCATCGGCGCCAATGGCAACGATACGATCACGCCTGATTCCGTCACCGGTGGCGTGACTGGCGGCTTTCCTGGTGATGGTGATGACAGCATTCTTGGTCTTGGCGGCGATGACTTCATTATTGGTGGCGGCGGCGATGATACGATTGTTGCTGATAACTCCGGCGCTGGGTACGACCGCGTCAGCTACGACGGAGCCTCAGGCGGCGTCACGGTCAATCTGGGCACGCGTAGAAGCTCAGGTGCGGCGGGCAATGACAGTCTGGTCAATGTAGATGCGGTTTACGGTAGCGGCCACAATGATCTGCTGCTGACGGGCGTGATTGACCGGGTTGAACTGCTGGCTGGCGAGAACGGCCATGACACGCTCTCCGCTGCCGATGGCATATCCGCGCCGGGCTCCCTTTTTCAGCTTCGCGGCGGCATCGGTAATGATTGCCTGCTTGGCAATAGCGGGACTCAACATATTGAACTTCTCTATGGCGATGATGGCGATGATACGATCGCGGCCGGGGCTAGTTCCTTGTTTGGCTCTAATGAATGGGATGGCGGCAACGGCAACGACAGTATTCTGGGCGGTTCTGGCGCGAACCAAGCTCTGCGCGGCGGCGACAATGATGACATTCTTCGGGCCGGTTCTGGCGCGGGGCAAATTCTCTACGGCAACGCCGGCAACGACCTTTTGATTGGCGGTAGCGGCACCAACCAACGGCTCGATGGCGGCGAAGGCGATGACGTAATCCAGGGCGGCGCGGGTGCTGGGCAAATGCTGTATGGCAACGCCGGCAATGACTGTTTGGTTGGCGGTGTCCACATAGACCCGGTTGGTGGGGCCCCCCAGATTTTCTACGGCGATGATGCCGGTCCCTCCTTCAATTATCGGGGTGGTGCCGATACCTTGGTTGGTGGCGAAGGCACCATGCAGGCATTCCATGGTGGCGATGGGAATGACCTTCTACTCGGCGGCACCGGCGCGGGACAAACCCTCTACGGCAATGCGGCTGACGACTCCTTGCGGGGCGCCGACAACAACCTGGGCGGCGAAGTTTTCCAAGATTTCTTTGGTGACGGGGGAGGGAATCCCTTCGATACCCTGAGCGGCGCGGATACGCTCGCGGGTGGTGGTGGCGGTTGGCAGCGCTTCTATGGCGAAGCCGGGAATGACCTATTGGTTGGGGGCACCGGTAGTCGGCAGCAACTTTCTGGTGGTGCGGATGATGACTCGCTGATTGCCGGCGATGGCATTGATCAAGTGCTGAGCGGTGATGCCGGCAATGACAGCCTTTGGGGAACTGACGGGAATGGGGGCGGCTTAAGGCTGCTGGGCGGAGATGGTGCTGACACCATTGTTGGCAGCACGGTGAATGGGCAATTCGCCGCGAGGCTCTATGGCGAGGGAGGGGCCGATAGCCTGCTGGCCGGCACCGGCAATGATCAGGTGCTCTATGGGGATAACATTCAGCAATCTGGCGGCCAGGATGGTAATGATACCCTGGCCGGCACCACCGGCATTTCCCAGGAATTCTACGGTGGGGGTGGTGCGGATAGCCTTTATGCCGGTGATGGTATCTTCCAGGAGCTTTTTGGCGAAGACGGCGATGATGAGTTGCGCGCCGGTGCCGGTGCCCGGCAATTTCTTTACGGTGGTGAAGGCCAGGACACGCTGACTGGCGGCTTCGCGCAGCAATGGCTCGAAGGTGGCGCGGGTAATGATTCCATCGAAGCCAGCCTCAATTCTTACGACAATAGTTTGATCGGCGGCGCGGGCGACGATACGTTGCTCGGCGGCAATGGCGTGTCCGGCCCCGATAGCCTGGTTGGCGGTGCGGGCAATGACTGGCTCGATTTCCGCGGCGCCGATGACCAGCACAGCTATATCTTCGGCACCGGCAATGATACGCTGGATGGCGGCAATGGCGCCGATACGCTCAATCTTGGCAGTGAAGGTTGGGTGCAGGGCACCAGCGGTGATTGGACCACCTATAGCGCGCTTGGCACCACGGTTTTTGTGCGCGGATGGGAAAGCGTCAATATCGCGGCTACCACAGGCCCTAATGACCAGCTTCTGATCGGTGAAGACCTCGCCGAACTGATCCGGGGTTTTGATGGCAATGATACAATCCGTGGCCTTGGCGGCAATGATACGCTGGATGGCGGGGAACATAATGACAGCCTGATTGGTGGCGCTGGATCCGACTCACTTTGGGGCGGCAATGGCCGCGACACGCTGATCGGCGATGCCGGATCCGATAGCCTTAATGGTGGTGGCGGCGATGACACGCTGGTGCTGGGTAGTGGCGTGTCGCAGGGTGCCCTGGGTGGTGAGGGTAATGACTGGCTACAGGTCGGTTCTGTCGGTGCACAGTCCCTTTACGGCGATGCGGGTCAAGACACGCTGATTGCGGTGTCTGGCTTAGGCTCCCATCTTTTTGGTGGTTCTGGCGCGGATAGTATTTTGGCCAGTGGCAATGGCTCTGGCGACGACGGCAATGACACGCTGGTGGCGCTGAACACGCAGTTCACGATTCTCCGTGGCGGCAATGACGCGGATAGCCTGGTTGCTGGCGCAGCCCCTAACCAGACGCTTTTGGGCGAGCTTGGCAATGACACGCTGGTGCTGGGTAGTGGCGTGTCGCAGGGTGCCCTGGGTGGTGAGGGTAATGACTGGCTGTGGGTCGGTTCTGTCGGTGCACAATCGCTTTACGGCGATGCGGGTCAAGACACGCTGATTGCGGTGTCTGGCTTGGGCTCCCATCTTTTTGGTGGTTCTGGCGCGGATAGTATTTTGGCCAGTGGCAATGGCTCTGGCGACAACGGCAATGACACGCTGGTTGCGCTGAACACGCAGTTCACGATTCTCCGTGGCGGCAATGACGCGGATAG